>NZ_FNAT01000020.1:2500-3501 GCF_900102015.1 Limimaricola pyoseonensis
GACTGAACACATAGGTTTCAAAGAGCAAACCCGGGGAACTGAAACATCTAAGTACCCGGAGGAAAGGACATCAACAGAGACTCCGCTAGTAGTGGCGAGCGAACGCGGACCAGCCGAGCCTTGAGCGTGATCAGAACATGTTGGAAAGCATGGCCAGAGCGGGTGACAGCCCCGTATGAGAAGCGCGATGGGACGTATCAAGTAGGGCGGGACACGTGTAATCCTGTCTGAAGATCGGGGGACCACCCTCGAAGGCTAAGTACTCCTTGCTGACCGATAGCGAACCAGTACCGTGAGGGAAAGGTGAAAAGCACCCCGACGAGGGGAGTGAAACAGTACCTGAAACCGGACGCCTACAATCAGTCGGAGCCGCCTTGCGCGGTGACGGCGTACCTTTTGTATAATGGGTCATCGACTTGGTCTCACGAGCAAGCTTAAGCCGGTAGGTGTAGGCGCAGCGAAAGCGAGTCTGAATAGGGCGTCGAGTTCGTGGGATCAGACCCGAAACCGAGTGATCTAGGCATGACCAGGATGAAGGTGCGGTAACACGCACTGGAGGTCCGAACCCACACCTGTTGAAAAAGGTCGGGATGAGTTGTGCCTAGGGGTGAAAGGCCAATCAAACTCGGAGATAGCTGGTTCTCTGCGAAATCTATTTAGGTAGAGCGTCATTCGAATACCCCGGGGGGTAGAGCACTGGATGGGTAATGGGGCCCCACAGGCTTACTGATCCTAACCAAACTCCGAATACCCGGGAGTACTGAATGGCAGACACACGGCGGGTGCTAACGTCCGTCGTGGAGAGGGAAACAACCCTGACCGACAGCTAAGGCCCCCAATTCATGGCTAAGTGGGAAAGCAGGTGGGACGACCAAAACAACCAGGAGGTTGGCTTAGAAGCAGCCATCCTTTAAAGATAGCGTAACAGCTCACTGGTCTAATCAAGTTGTCCTGCGGCGAAGATGTAACGGGGCTCAAGCCATGAGCCGAAGCTTCGGATG
>NZ_FNAT01000016.1 GCF_900102015.1 Limimaricola pyoseonensis
GGAACAGCAGGCCGCATAGCCTCAGAAATCACCCACGGATTCTCCGTCAAACCGGAAGAAAGACGGGTCTCAGGTCAGCGGCCTGATCGATCGGATCAAGGTCGGTCCGCCCGAGACGGGCCGCGGTCCCTGCAGCGTGACCTTGGTCGGTGCCTTGGCCACGGTCCTGGCCTTCGTCTCAGAGGGATCCGCAACGCAAAACCGCCGCGCCCTTACGGGACACGACGGTTCTGGTGTCGGTACGCGTTTGTTGGTTGCGGGAGCAGGATGCCAACGATTATTGCAGGCAGAGGCTTAGAACAGGTCGCACTACTATCTCAAATGCCCAATCGCGCGGGGCATGTTCCCCATCAGCACCCTCGGGACAAGCGTTGATGATGTGGGCGCCCCCCCCCCCGACGGCATCGGTGTGCCAAGGTGGGTTTGCAACAATCCACATTGAAAGGGGGTCATGTCGGAAGTTGCTGAACAGGTACCAATGCATGTTCAGGCAATCCGCCCGGAGCTTCGAATTGAATGCTATGGACCGCGAGCTGACCCGGCCACTCTGGGCGGGAAGCAGCCATTCGCTGCATTTGCAACGAACATCCGCTTCACATCGGTGGCGGAAAGGATTTCCCGGCCAGCACGAGTTGCTCTCTATAGCTTGCCAGCCGCGCGCTGGCGTTGGTATCGATCACAAGAATGACCGCCATCATGCCGATGGTCGTGATCAGGCTTGCCCGCCAAAGGGGCGTCTCGAAGTAGAGGATCGCCAGCGCGCAGGCGGCGATAATCAGCGGGATGACCCTGAACACCACGATCCGGTATTCGTTCAGGACTTTATCGGCGCGCGCGATCTCCTCTGCGATGAAGCCGGCAGAATCGATGGCGTAGGCCGCTGGGAAGCTCGTCAACCGGGCTTGGCTGGGGACGAACAGGCCAACCCCGATGATGAGGATCAGCGTGCCTGCCACCAGCATGGGGACGACATAGGCCCTCGCCATGTCGGTCCTACCCAGTTGCCAGAACCCCAGGCTCGCCAGGAGAAAGGACAGGCCAAAAAGGATGAAGAAAGCGGCGGAGAGCATTTCGGCTCTCATCCAAACGGTTGCCGTTTTCACGATGTCCATGTTCTCGGCCCTCGCCAGATGCAGTGTCAGGGATCGAAGAGGCGGGCACGGGGGGGCATCGGCCCAGGCCCGGCCTCATAAGTCTCGGCGGGATTGAGAGGCCCTTATAGGCCCCAGCTGAACCCGGTGTCCTTCTCGGACCGCTCCCACAGCCTGACCATGACCGGCTTGTCGTGAGCGTGGGCGTTCAGCGTGCCGCGGCCGACCGGGCCGACGAACTCCCTGGCCCCGGTAGGACCGTAGAGCGCGCGCTGCTCGGTCAGTGCCTCTTCGGTGGCGCACATGACCTCCGGATAGGCGCCCTGCTCGGCGGTCTGGACCATCGGCGTCTTGGTCATCAGCCACCAGACGAAGCGCATCGTCCGGCTGCCGCTGGTCGAGATCAGCGAAGTCGCGGACGAGCCGGGGTGGCAGACATAGACCTCGACGTTGCGGCCGGCCGCCTTCACCTGGTCCTGAAGCTCATAGGCGAACATCATCTGCGCCAGCTTGCTCTGCGAATATGCGGTGTTCGCGCCGTAGCCCTCGTCCCAGTTCATGTCGTCGAAGCGGATCGTCTTCAGCCCCATGTTGTAGCCGAGGCTGGCGACGACGACGATCCGGCCCTGCGCTTCCTCGATGCGGTCGAACAGCATCCCGCACAGGGTGAAATGGCCGTAATGGTTGGTGCCGAGCTGGCTCTCGAAGCCGTTGGGGGTCAGCTTGCGGGTCGGCACCTGGGCGATTGCGGCGTTGCAGATCAGCGCATCGATGCGCGGGGTAGTCTTCAGCACCTCCTCGGCGGCCATGCGGACGGATGCCTGCTCCGCGAGGTCCATGCGGATGAAGCGCACGGGCGCGGCAGCGCCGAACTCCTGTTTCAGTTCCTTCACGGCGGCGGCGGATTTCTCGGCACTGCGGTTCAGCATCACCACCTCCGCGCCCTTGCCCAAGAGGATGCGCGCCGCCTGGAAGCCCGCGCCGGCGTTGGCGCCGGTGATGACATAGGTTTTGCCGGCGAGGTTGCCGAGGCGCTCGGGCGTCCAGCCCCTCGGTCCGAAAGTAAGGTCAGCCATGGTCTTCTCCAGTGATCGGGGCGCCGTCGGCGCTTGTGTTTGTAAACCGTGGTGTTTACATAGAAGCGCAAGGCGTAAGTGTAAACCCTGATGTTTACATCTTTCGCGACGGGAGAGGCAGGAGCGATGAAACTGACCGAAAAGAAACGAAAAGATATTCTGGAAGCGGCGATCCAGGAGTTCCGCGAGCAGGGCTTCCCGGCCGCGCGCGTGAACCGGATCGCGGAACTGGCCGAGGTGTCGAAGCGCACGCTCTACAAGCATTTCGAGAGTAAGGAGCTGCTCTTCGCCGCGATCACCGACATCCTGCTCGATGAGATCGCGGCCATGCCGAAGCTGCACTTCCGGTCCGACCTGCCGCTACGCGAGCAGCTGATCGCGGCGGTGCGGAACTACGTCGGCCATCTGACCGGCGAGCAATACATGGGCCTGAACCGGTTGGTCATGTCGGAGCTCTTGCGCGATCAGGAGCTGGCGCAGGCCTTTTTTGCCAAGGCAGCGATGCAGGACGGCCCAATCTCGGGGCTCATCGGTGAGGCGATGCAGGCAGGCGCCCTGCGCGAGGCCGAGCCCGGCTTCGCCGCAGGCCAGCTGCTGTCGATGGTGAAGCACTTCCTGGTCTGGCCGCAGTTCCTGATGGGGGCGAAGGCCGAGGTCGACCCGGATGCCGTCATCGCCGACTGCGTTGACATGTTCCTGGTTCATTACAGATCGGAGGACTAACGGCGCTCGTGATTGATGCCATGAGGCAGGGCGGCGTCATGGTCTGACGTCGCCCGGCCGTGCGGAGATTGCTTTGCGAAAAGACGTCAGCCCGCGATGGCAATCCCGATCTTGCCCATGTGAGACTTCTCGAGAAATGCCTCCTGCGCTGCGCGCAAGTCGCGCAGCTTGTAGGTCTCCGCAAGGACGGGTCGGATCTCGCCCCGCTCGATATAGCCCACCAGATCGGTGAAGACGCCCGGGTCCTGCCGGGTGCTGCCGATCAGCGTCAGGTCCTTGAGGTAGAGCGTGCGCAGGTCCAGCTCGACGATCGGTCCGGCAATGGCGCCCGAGGTCACGTAGCGGCCGCGCACCGCCAGCGCCTCGAGCAGCGCGGGCCAGCGCGGGCCGCCGACGAGGTCGAGCACGACGTCGAAGGCGGCCTCCGGCAGCGCGTCGTCGCGGCCGAGGCTGGCATCGGCCCCGAGCGCCCTGAGGTCGTCGGCCTTGGCCGGGCTGGTCACCGCCGTCACATGCGCGCCTCGCCGTTTGGCCAGCTGCACCGCTGCCGAGCCGACCCCGCCCGAGGCGCCGGTGATCAGCACTCGCTCGGCGCCGAGGCGGGCGCGCTGGATCATCCCCTCGGCTGTCGAGAAGGCGCAGGGGAAGGAGGCCAGTTCGACATCCGAGAGCGGGCTGTCGACCCGCACCGCATTCTCGGCACCGACCGTCGTGAATTCGGCGAAGCCGCCGTCACGCTCCGAGCCGAAGGTGACCAGCGCATGCTCGTCTCCGCCTGCCGGCCGGAACATCGGCCGCACCAGCACCCGCTCGCCGATGCGACCCTCGTCCACCCCCGGCCCGACCGCGACGATCTCGCCACAGCAATCGGCGCCTTGGATGCGGGGGAAGCTCAGCGCGCCGGACCAAGCGCCGTCGGCATCCGAGGCGCCGTCATAGCCGGTGGCCGCCGCGGAGTTCGTATCGCCGCGCACCGCCTTGGAATACCAGCCGGTGCGAGTGTTCACGTCAGTGTTGTTCACCGCCGAGGCTCCGACGCGGATCAGCACCTCGCCAGGCTGCGCACGCGGCACAGGCACATCCTCGCGCCATTCCAACCTGTCGAGGCCGCCATGGCCGGTCAGCACCATCGCCTTCATCGTGTCGGGGAGGGTCATGGGATCGCTCCGCTCTGTAGAATGATTGCTCTACTTGCTCAGGTAGAGGGATCACTCTACACCGTCAAGCATGACCGATACGATGCACAAGATCGCCGCCGGGCTGGAGCGGGCCTTCGCCACCCACGGCTTCGCCGAACCCAGCGTCGAAGATCTGCGCGACGCCGCGGGCGTCAGCCTGCGCACGCTCTACAAATACGCTCCGTCCCGCGCGGACATGGTGCTGGCGGCGCTGGAGCATCGCCATGGGCGCTACCTCTCCCACCTCTTCGATGAGCTGCCGGATGCACCGGAAGCCGCACTCGACGCGCTGCTCGACCGGGTCGGGACATGGATGGCGACCGAGACCTCGCATGGCTGCCTGTTCCACGGCGCCGTTGCGGCTGAGCCCGGCAACGAACGGCTGCGCGGGGTGCTGTCGCGGCACAACGCCGAGGTGGCGCGCCGCGCCGCCGACGCCACCGGCCTCGCCGGGCGCGAGACCGAGCTTCTGGTGATCATGGAGGGCCTGACACAGGCTTGGGCGCTGCATCGCGACGCCGCGGTAGAATGCGCCAAGAGGCTCGGGATGAGCTTGCGAAAGCAGGATGCTTAGAGGCTCTGCCGGTCAGCAAATGAGGGCATCGTCAGAGATGCCGGCGCCTGTGTCGTGCTGATGCAGAACTACTGGATTTGGCGCTCATTCTTTTCGTCCCTTGCTCTGGTCGCAGCAGCGATCGACCCATTGGCACCTCGAGCTGCGCATCGCGAACGACAGGATCGCCGCCGCTCCACTCGCTGCATCAGGTTTCGCGACCAGAGGCTTCCCCCGCGGAGAAACCGTCTACAGATATTTTTGACAGGCGCCGATAGGACCAATACCGAGGCCCCATGTTCCGTTGCCATCAGACTTCGAGCTATTACCGCCGTCCCTGACGGCGGCTCGATGATGCGTGACGATCAGAGATGCCGCCCCTCGGGCGGCTCTTTCGATTCAGAGGCGTCCGGGTTTGGCCCCCAAAGGAAGACCCCAATGACCCCCGAAGACCTCTGCCGCCGCTACCTCGACGCCCTGAACACGAGCGATCTGGTGGGCGTCCGCGCCCTGTTCACCCCCGACGCCGAGATCGTCTCGCCGCTCTACGGTGTCCGGCCCGCGCACGACTTCTATGCCGAGCTCTTCGCGGACACGACGCGGTCAAAGACGACGCTCCTCAACGTCTTCGACAGCTCGGCCGAACGCCAGTCCGTCGCGCTGCACTTCCACTACGTCCGGACCTTGGCCAGCGGCAAGGTCGTGGAGTTCGAATGCGTCGATGTCTTCGATCTGGCCGAGGACCGGCAGCGCTTCACCCGGATGACCATCATCTACGACACCGCACCCCTGAAGGCCGATTTCGAAGCCACCAGAAATCAGATCTGAGCTGTGCCATCGAAGCGGGCGTTCCTGTTGCGCGAGGAACGGCGGCTTTGGGCCGTTTGCGGCCCTCAGTAGGGAACAGCGGAACAGCGCATCGAGGCGAGCTGGTCCGAGCGCCCTGCCCTGTGGCCCTGAAACGCAGAAAACCTCCCGAGGGAGGCTTTTCTGGATCTCTGTCAGATTACGGTGGTTGCCGGAGCAGGATTTAGTGAGGCACATACACAAATCCACGTCGTCGTGTGATTAGCTTTCTCACGAGCCGTCCTAATGCAGATCTCCCCCACCTTTGTTACAGCCGCCGCCTGTCTCAACGCGAAGGTAATCTGTTCATTTGAAAATCGCTTCCTAGGCATCTGGGCACTCCTCCCCCGTCGGAAGTGTGCCCGAAAAAATCGCATCTAGCTTGGACCAGTTTGCCGGGTCAGGACCCAGCAGAGCAGGCAGATTAAGGTAAAAGTCATGAGCTTTGCGATCTCGCAATCGGCTTCTCAGACCTTAGTTCTGGTCGAAGACAGCCCTCTTCCACTCCCCGCGCAGGAGCCTGCGATGGAAGGCTGGGAACTTGAGAAATTCCTCCCAGAGCAGAAGCGACAGGACCCAGAATACCGAAAGATCGAGCCAGAGCACTGCGAGCGCCGTGGCCGGGACACGGAACAGCCACTGCGCCCAGACGAAGATGTGCATCACGTAGATCGTATCGCCGCTGGCCCGCAGGGTATTGCCACAGATCGCATTCGACCCTTTCGGAAAGGGAAGTAGGAGCAGGACAGGCAGGAAGCTCAGCAGGAACAAGCGAGTCTCCTGGCTGAGATCAGCATAGAGAAACCGTGCCGACAGGCAGACGCCGGCATAGATCAACGCCACTGCTCCGGCGGCCCAGAACGCTCCACGCCACGCGCTGGATAGAAAGCGGTCGAGCGTGGCCTCGGTCTGCCCCTGCCCCAGAAGCTGCGCGACGATGATGCCGGTTGCCTGCGCCCACTGCATGCCAATCGTGCCGGCCACCATGATCCACGGGGCGATCAGCGTCATCGCGGCGAATTCATTGAGCTCCAGTCGAGCGTAGATCAGCGTACAGACGTGCGTCGCGAAGGTCGCACTGATGAACGTGGCCGCGATGGGCAACGAAAAGACAAGATGGCGCAGCAAGGTGGCGGGGAATGCGTCCTGCCGCCAGCCCGGAACTCGGAAAAGATCGGAATCAAGCCGTAGCAGACGCCATCCAAGAAAGCCGACCTGTACCGCGACAGCCAGAGCGCTCCCCATCGCCGCCCCGGCGACGCCAAAGGCCGGAAAGCCGAGGTGGCCATGAATAAGAACGATGCTTGCGATGACGTTGACCGGCAGTGACAGGCAGAAGCTGTAGAGCGGCAGCGTCGTGCGCCCGCAACCGTTGAAGTGGCTCGACAGGCATTGCCCGATCGCCTCTCCAAGTATCACCAGCGAAAAAACGGCAAGGTAGTCCCGGGCGAGGCGGCCGACCTCATCCGAAGGCGACATGGACCCGATCAGCGCCTCGCCGAATACAAGAATGATCCCCAACCCCAGAAGCCCGATCACGAGGCTGACGGTCAGGCCGGAGGCCAGCGCCGATTTCACGAAAACGGGGTCGCCGCTGCCAAACGCTTGAGCAGCGCGGATCTGCATCGCGTTGGCAAAGGCCAGGATCGCGCCAAGGACGAACCCTGCGATGGCTGCTGCGAGCCCCATCGCGGCAAGCGCCGCCTCCCCCAGGGCGGAGACGAGGTAGGCGTCGATCACGACAGTTCCATGCAGGATGATCGCCTTCAGCGTCATCGGCCACGCGAAAGCGAGTACGCTTCGCCAGGTCGGGCCGGAAGCGCGAGCGCCTTGGTTCGGGATGGGTGTCACGGACATCGGGACGATGCTTTCAGGTGCGCGGGGGCGGTGGGCGACCGGGCGGTTGCCGAAAGCGCATCCGCGTCGAGCGTGAAAAAGGCCGGATCAGGCAGTCGGGACGTCAGGCTGCCGAGGGTTCGAAGTAGTGGGAGCTGTTCTTCGAAATGCTCTCGATCGTCTTGTCGAGCCGGGAGAGATGCAGCATGCCGACCTCGATGGCTCGGCCGGCGTCATGCGCCTTCACGGCCTCGGCGATCGCGCGATGGTCGGCCACCAGTTCGGGCATGCGGTCCTCCTTAGAGAGGCCCAGCATGCAGAGGCGGTCAACCTTGGCCTTTTCCGCCATGATGATGTCGAAAGCGAAGTCGATACCGGCGATCTCACATAGGGTTTTGTGGAACGCGTAGTCGAGAGCGCCGAAGCCCTCGACATCCTTCTCGACAGTCGCCCGATCCTGCTTCGCGAGGGCCTCGTCCAATTTCACCGCACCGGCGGCGTCGCAGCTGATGGCAGCGAGGCGCAATACCTCTCTTTCGACCGCCGCGCGAACGAAACGCGACTTGACGATCTCCTTCATCGAGAAACGCTTCACCTCGGTCGCGCGCTGGGGCCGGATCAGAAGCAGGTCCAGGTTTGCGAGCCGGCTGAACGCATCGCGGACCGGCTGCCTAGAGACACCAAAACGGGCCGCGATGTCGGCCTCAGAGATCTTGTCGCCTGGCCGCAGCCGCAAGCTCAGGATTTCCTCGTGCAGAAAGTCGAAAATGTCGTCCACAGTGGTCCGGCGTTCACCTAGTTGCGTTGCTTGATCCATCGCGTCTTCTCCATCTTGTCGTGTCGCCGGGGCTAGGGCCAAGGCGCAGTGCCAAACATCCGCGTCGCAAGCGGATCGTGGACGCACTGCGTCTTTGTCCTCGGCCTCGTTATCCGATCCGCCTTTCAACCCACGATCCGACCCGCTCCAAAAATGTCTCCGTGTGGGTCGTGCACCGCGCGATCTTGAGGCGGCTGACGGACAACAGGACATTCACCGATCTCAGCCTTCGTCCTGCAATCCTAATTTGCGCGTCTATTCAGCGGTCTAAGCCGGCTCGACTCCTTCTACCATACTGCAGACTAGTATTCCAGACAAATTACTAGTATACCAGTTCTGGGAGCGGTCGAATCGGCCGTTGGGGAAACAACGCCGGCGGCACGCGGCGCATCAGGGGGAGGAGCCATGGCTGGCGTACATCTCAATGGAATCGTGAAAGCATACGGTGCGTTGCAGGTGGTCCACGGGATCGACCTGGAAGTGCGGGAAAAGGAGTTCGTCGTACTGGTGGGCCCTTCGGGCTGCGGCAAATCGACGACTTTGCGCATGATCGCCGGCCTCGAAGAGATTTCAGACGGCGACCTCACGATCGACGGGCGGCTCGTAAACCGCGTCGCGCCCAAGGATCGAGACGTGGCGATGGTGTTCCAGAACTACGCGCTCTATCCGCACCTGAACGTGGCCGACAACATCGCTTTCGGCCTGCGCATCCGAAAGGAAAGCAAAGAAAAGATCGCCTCGTCCGTGGAAGAGGTCGGCGGCATTCTCGGCCTGACGCCGTACCTTGAACGCCGCCCCGCAGACTTGTCCGGCGGTCAGCGTCAGCGGGTCGCCATGGGTCGCGCAATCGTCCGCCGCCCCAAGGTGTTCCTTTTCGACGAACCGCTCTCGAACCTTGACGCCAAGCTGCGCACCCAGATGCGCGCCGAGATCAAGCGCCTGCACAAGCGGCTGGGCGCGACCTCGATCTATGTGACCCATGACCAGGTCGAGGCGATGACGCTGGCTGACCGGATCGTCGTCATGCATGACGGACGGATCGAGCAGATCGGCTCCCCGATGGAGTTGTTTCTGAACCCGGCCAACACGTTCGTGGCAGGCTTCCTCGGTTCTCCACCGATGAACATGGTCAAGGCCATAGTCGTTGCGGGCGACCAAGGCCCTGTCGCCGAGTTCGACGGCCAGCGCGTTCAGCTTCAGCATATCCCAGCGCTGACCAACGCGGTGGGGCAAGAAGTCATCCTCGGCATCCGGCCCGAGTTCGTCTCGGTCTCGAACCAGAGCGATCCGAACCTGATCAATCTCGATGTGGATCTGGTGGAGACGCTGGGATCCGAGGCGCTGATCCATGCCAGCCTGCAAGGCGATCCCTTTGTCATCCGCACCAATACCGTCGGCCAGATGAATATCCTCGACGGCATCAAAGGTTTCACCATCGAACCTCATCTCGTGAAGGTTTTCGACGCAAGAACCGGTAATGCGCTGCCCGGACAGGTGCTTGAGCAATGACCAGCGACCCCAACTTCACTGGGGCCGCCGGCCCGTCGACCGAAGAGCTGATCTTCGACGCCACAGAAGCCCAGCGCCGCCGCCGACCCAGCCGCATCGAGCGGGTCGGCGACCATCTGAAGCGGGAATGGCAGCTCTACGTCATGCTGATCCCGACGATCCTGTGGCTCGCCATCTTCCTCTACAAGCCGATGTACGGACTGCAGATCGCGTTCAAGGATTACTCGGTCTTCCGCGGAGTCGAGGGAAGTCCCTGGATCGGCTTCGAACATTTCCAGACGCTGTTCGGCAACGACCAGTTCCTCCGCGCGCTCAAGAACACGATCGTCATCAGCTTCTACGGCCTGATCTTCGGCTTTCCCATGCCGATCCTTTTGGCCCTGATGTTCAATGAGATCCTCAAGCAGACTTTCAAGAAGACGGCGCAGACCATCGTCTACCTGCCGCACTTCGTCTCGTCGGTGATCATCGCGGGCATCGTCATCACGGCCTTCAGCCCTTCGGCGGGGATCGTGAACACCATGCTCGGGTGGCTCGGGATAGAGCCCATCTACTTTCTGACCAAGCCGGAATGGTTCCGACCGATCTTTGTCGGTACCGGCATCTGGCAAGAGGCGGGTTTCCAGTCGATCGTCTATCTCGCGGCCATCGCGGGTATCTCTCCGACGCTCTACGAATCCGCAGTCGTCGACGGCGCCAGCCGCTGGCAAATGATGTGGAAGATCACGCTTCCTTCGATCCTTCCGACCATCATCATCATGCTCATTATCCGGATCGGCAACATGCTGGAGGTCTCCTTCGAGATGATCATCCTGCTCTATCAGCCGGCCACCTACGAGACCGCCGACGTCGTCAACACCTTCATCTATCGCCAGGGCATCCAGGGCGGCCAGTACGACCTCGCCGCGGCCGCAGGCCTGTTCAACGCGGTGGTGGCCTTCGTTCTGGTGATGACGGCGAACGCGATCTCAAAGCGCTACTCGCGCACGTCGCTCTGGTAAGGAGAGGGCTGGGACATGACCAACATGAATCTCTATTCACGCGGCGACAAGCTCTTCGTCATCCTGAATATGGTCCTGATCGGGCTGTTCACCCTCTCGACGCTGTACCCGTTCATCTACATCGCATCGCTGTCGATGAGCACCGGCTTCGAAGCGCGCTCCGGCAATGTGATCCTGACACCCGTCGGGTTCACGCTTGAGGCCTACAAGCAGGTGCTGAGCGAGCCGCTGTTCTGGTCGTCGTACAAGAACACCTTCATCTACACGATCGGCGGCACCCTGATGAGCCTCGCGTTCATCATCCCCGGCGCCTACGCCCTGTCGAAGCCCCAGCTCTACGGGCGGCGGTTCTGGAACCTCGTGGTCGCCTTCACCATGTGGTTCAACGCCGGCTTGATACCGTTCTTTCTGAACATGCGCGACCTCGGCCTGCTGGACAGCTACTTCGGCATCATCATCGGCTTCGCGGTCAACGGCTTCAACATCATCCTGCTGCGCAACTTCTTCGAGGGCATCCCGAAAAGTTTCGAAGAGGCGGCCCGGATGGATGGCGCCAACGAGTTCCAGGTGCTGTGGAAGGTCTACGTGCCCCTCTCGAAGCCTGCGATTGCCACGGTTGCCCTGTTCTGCATCGTGTCGCGCTGGAATGGCTTCTTCTGGGCCATGGTGCTCTTGCAGGATGAAGAGAAGATCCCACTGCAGGTTTACCTGCGCAAGGTCATCGTGGAGCTTTCCGACGACGAGGAATTTGCCACGACCCTCCTGACCGCGGCTTACTCGGTCGAGACCGTGACCGCTGCGATCATCGTCTGCTCGATCATCCCGATCCTGCTCATCTACCCCTTCCTCCAGAAGTACTTCAGCAAGGGCATCCTGCTGGGTGGAGTGAAGGAATGAGCAGCGCTGTACCAACCGATCAACTGCAAGTTCAGTCAATTCGCAAAAGGGAGGAATCCATGCGAACCTCGAAATTGGCAGCTGCTGCAATCCTCGGAACCACGGCACTGACGACCCCGGTCTTCGCACAGGGCATCGAACTGCCGATCGTCGACGAGCCGCTGGAACTGAGCATCCACATGCATTGGGCGCGGGCACAGGGCTATGGCCCCGGCGGCGACACCTCCAAGATCTACCCGGTTGAGGAAGTGGCGCGGGAAAAGACCAACATTCACCTTGTCGACCAGACCTCGGGCCGCAACACGACCGAGCAGAGCGAGGCGATGAACCTGCTTCTTGCGGCCGGCAACCTGCCCGACATCGTCGGCGGCGCAAACATCCGTCAGCCGGTGAACGAATACGGCCCCCAAGGTGCTTTCGTTCCACTGAACGACCTCGTCGACGAGCACGCGCCGAACATCAAGGCGTGGTTCGACGAGCACCCGGAAATCTGGGACGCAATCTCTGCCTATGACGGCAATGTCTATTACATCCCCTACCTGCCCGACGGCAAATATGCCCGCGCCTGGTATGTCCGTCAGGACTGGCTGGACAAACTGGGTCTGGAGCGTCCCGAAAACGTCGACGAACTCTACGACGTGCTTGTGGCCTTCCGCGACCAGGATCCGAACGGAAATGGCCAGAAGGACGAGATCCCCTTTTTCGTCCGCGACTGGGAAGAAGTCCTGCGGCTGCTGAACCTGTGGGACGCGCGCTCGACCGGGGCGGATGTCTACCACCAGTTCTATCTCAAGGATGGCGAGGTCGTGCACCCCTACGCACAGGAAGCCTATCGTGACGGACTGGCCAACATCGCGCAGTGGTACGAAGAGGGACTGATCGACGCGGAGGTCTTCACCCGCGGCTCTTCGGCTCGCGACTACCTGCTGGGCGAGGATCTGGGCGGCATGACGCACGACTGGTTTGCCTCAACCTCGGGCTACAACGTGGCACTGGCCGACAAGATCGACGGCTTCAACTTCGTGCCTTTCCTGCCGCCGAAATCGGTCAGCGGTCAGCGGATCGAAGAAAATCGCCGCATCCCGATGAAGCCCGATGGCTGGGCGATCAGCTATACCAACGAGCATCCGGTTGAGACCATCAAGTACTTCGACTTCTGGTTCTCGGAAGAGGGTGCGCTGCTGGCCAACTTCGGCGTCGAGGGCAAGACCTGGGATCTGGTCGACGGCGAGCCGGTCTACAAGACGGAGGTGCTGGAGTCGGGCGAGCCGGTCAACAGCCAGATGTATCTCGAGGGGGCGCAGGTCTATCGCGGTTACCCGCAGGACTACCGCTACGAGTGGCAGTGGACCCGTGATGCCGCGCGTGAGGGCATCGAACTCTACGACTCCGAGGACCTTCTGGTCGAACAGTTCCTGGGCGTGGCCTTCGACGAGGAGGAGCAGGCGGTTTTCGACAAGTACTACCCGTCGATCCAGACCTACATGTTGGAGCGTCAGCAGGCGTGGATCCTTGGCACCGGCGACGTCAAGGAAGACTGGGACGACTACATGTCAGCGCTCAACAAGATGGGCTACGAGGACGTCCTCGAGGTCATGAACTCGGCCTACCAGCGCCAGTACGCGAACTGAGTCCGCCCCTTTCATTACAGCATGTGTGCGGCCGGGTTTCGGCCGCACCTTCCCCCCTTACCCAAGTGAAAGATCTGACCGATGCGCGGCGCCGCTGTTCTTCCCAAGCTCGACGAACCCAAGACCGGACGACTGACAATTCAGTATTCGCCCGACGCTGACAGCGAGACGGTTGAGAACCCGCCGCGGTTCACATGGCTTCCGGTGATCGAGGATGAGGCCGAATACGTACTGCGGATCTCGTCCGACCCCGAGTTCAAGGCCAAGGACACGCAGGTCTTTGCCAACATCCCCTTCAACTTCTTCACTCCGGACACGGCGCTGGCGCCCGGAACGTATCACTGGACTTACGCGGTCTGCGACGCGGCCGGGAAACCCGCGTCGAGCTGGAGCAGCACTCGCAGCTTCACGATCACCGAAGAACTACCGCACTCGCCCCTGCCCTCTCGCGCGGCGCGGTTCAGGGAGTCCTCCCCCAGCCATCCGCGGCTTTGGCTGACGCAGACCCGGCTGGCGGAATTCAGAGACGCGGTGAGGGCCGACCAGAGCCATTGTACATGGTCCACCTTCTACGAGAAATCCGTTCTGCCCTGGATGGACCGCGAGGTCATGAAAGAGCCTACCGGCTACCCGGGTCACCAGCGCACCGCGCCGGTCTGGCGGCAGACCTACATCGACCTCCAAGAGCTCATGTATGCCATCCGGCACCTCGCCATCGGCGGTCAGGTCACGCAGGACAAGGCGATGCTGGACCGGGCCAAGGCGTGGCTGCTGGAGGCGGCCAGCTGGGACCCGATGGGCGTCACCTCGCGCGCCTATACAGACGAATGGGCCTACCGGGTTACGAATGCGCTCGCCTGGGGTTACGACTGGCTTCACGACCAGTTGGACGAGGACGAGCGTGAGCGGGTGCGCGATGCCCTCCTCGCGCGCACCCGCGACATCGCGGAACACGCGATCCTCAACGCCAAGATCCACCTCTTTCCCTATGACAGCCACGCGGTGCGATCGGTCTCTCTGACCTTGATCCCGGCCTGCATCGCGCTGCTCGGCGAGGACGAGGGTGACGAGGCCCGCGACTGGCTGAACTACTGCATCGAGTTCTTGGCCACGGTCTATTCGCCCTGGGGCGACAGCGATGGCGGCTGGGCCGAGGGCACCAATTACTGGATGATGGGCATGGCCTATCTGATCGAGGCAGCGAACCGGCTGAGATCCTACACCGGCATCGACCTGTACAAGCGGCCCTTCTTCCGCAATACCGGCGACTTCCCGCTTTTCTGCAAGGCTCCAAATACCCGCCGCGCCACCTTTGGCGACGACAGCACGCAGGGCGATCTGCCATGCATCAAGACCGGCATCAATTTGCGCCAGTATGCGGGCATCACCGGCAACGGCGCGTTCCAGTGGTACCACGAGGAGCTGATGCGCCTGAATCCGGGCACGGAAGGCGCATTCTACAACTGGGGCTGGTGGGACACCAATTTTGACGAGCTGACCTACCTGACCGATTTCCCGCTGGTCGAGGCCTCGGACCCACCTTCGGGCATGCGCCACTTCAGAGGCATCGGATGGGTCGGCATTCAGCACGAAATGGCCAACCCCGATAAGCACGTCCAGTTCGTCTTCAAATCCTCTCGCTTCGGGTCGATCAGCCACAGTCATGGCGACCAGAACGCTTTCTGCCTTGCCGCCTACGGCGAGGACCTCGCGATCCAGTCTGGGCACTACGTTGCCTTCAACTCGACCATGCACCGGCTCTGGCGGCGCCAGACCCGGTCGAAAAACGCGATCCTCATCAACGGCAAGGGCCAGTACGCCGACAAGGACAAGGCCAAGGCGATGGCCGCGACGGGCCGAATTCTCGCCGCCGAAGAGCGCGACGACCACTTTTACATCAAGGGCGACGCGACCGCGGCCTACCAGAGCCTCTCGCCCGAGGTGACGCTGGTCGAGCGCGAGATCTATTTCGTCCGCAACAGTTACTTCGTGATCGTCGATAGTGTCGATGCCGAAAGCCCGGTGACGATCGACTGGCTTCTGCATGCCAACCAGCCCTACGACCTGGGCAAGACCTCGTTCCGCAACTCAGGCGAACGGGCGGGTTTTTACGGGCAGGTCGTCTGGTCCGAGGCAGGCAATCCCGAGATCACACAGGAGACCGGTTTTCTGGACGTGGACCCTGCGGAATACGAAGGTCTTCCGGTCTCGACCTGCCTGCACGCGCACTACCCCGCAGCCACGCGGCACCGCATCGCCACGCTGCTGGTCCCCTACCGGCTGGCCGAGCCGACGCGGATTTTCCACTTCCTCGACGACCAGGGCTACGACGCCGACCTCTACTTCACCGACCCGGACGAGAACACGTTCCGAGTGGTGATGAAGAAGCTGGCCAAGACATGACCCAGTCGCCGCAATTCCAAAGCAACGCGCAGACCGGAGCCAGACGCATGACCGTAAAGAATTACTTCCCCGCAGGCGAAAACGCCTCGTTTGACGCCGGCGGCGGGCTGACCAGGAAGGTGGCGGCCTTCAACGACAATCTGATGTGTGTCGAGGTGCACTTCGAGACGGGCACCACGGCACCACTGCACCACCATCCGCACGAGCAGATCACCTACGTCATCTCGGGCCGGTTCGAATTCACCGTGGGTGAGAGGACCTACGAAGTCGGCCCCGGAGACTCGCTCTACAAGCAGCCGGACATCGTGCACGGGGCGACCTGCTTGGAGGCCGGCACCCTCCTGGATCTCTTCACGCCCCACCGTGAGGACTTTCTTTGAACCCCACGAACCCCACGAACCCCACGAACCCCACGAACCCCACGAACCCCACGAACCCCACGAACCCCACGAACCCCACGAACGAAATTAAGGAGCAATGGAAATGACCAGACCCGTCATTGGCTTCATCGGCCTCGGCCTCATGGGCGGCAACATGGTGGAGAACCTTCAGAAGAAGGGGTTCGACCTTGTCGTGATGGACCTCGACAAGGAGGCCGTCCGCACTGTTCTCGGCCGGGGCAACGCGCGCGAGGCAACAACGCCAATGGAGCTGGCCGAAGCGAGCGACATCGTAATGCTGTGTCTCACCACCTCCGAGGTCGTCGAGAAGGTGGTCTACGGCGACAACGGCATTCTGGCAGGGATCAAACCGGGCGCGGTACTGATCGACTTCGGCACCTCGATCCCGGCCTCGACCCGTCGGATCGGCGCCGACTTGGCCGCCAAGGGTGCGGGCATGATCGACGCACCGTTGGGACGCACACCGGCCCATGCCAAGGATGGTCTGCTCAACATCATGGCCGCCGGCGACCGCGAGACCTTCGACAAGGTCAAGCCGGTGCTCGAGCAGCAGGGCGAGAACGTCTTCTACCTCGGCGCGCTCGGAGCCGGCCACGTGACCAAGCTGATCAACAACTTCATGGGCATGACCACCGTCTGCGCCATGAGCCAGGCCTTCGCCGTGGCCGATCGCGCCGGTGTCGACCGCCGCCAGCTCTTCGACATCATGTCCACCGGCCCGTCGAATTCACCCTTCATGGGGTTCTGCAAGAACTATGCCGTGGATGGAGTGAGCGACCTCGGATTCTCGATCAGCAACGCCAACAAGGATCTCGGCTATTTTCTGAAGATGGCCGAGGACCTCGGCACGAGGGCCGAGATTGCCGAGGGCACCTCGCACAATCTGCAAGCTGCAGTGGATGCAGGTCTGGGCGACGGAAACGTGCCAGAGATCTTCGACTACTTCCTCACGCTCGAGCGCGAAGCCTGACCGACCGTCCGCCCGTTTCCCATACCCAATCAGAAAAGGCCGAAGAAATGAAACTCAAGGGCAAGACCGCGATTGTCACCGGCGGGGGGCGAGACATCGGGCGTGCGTGCGCAGTGAAACTCGCCGCAGAGGGCGCCAATGTGGCGATCAACTACTTTGCTTCCAGCGCCGGAGCCGAGGCCACTATCGCCGAGATCGAGGCCCAGGGCGGCAAGGCCATCGCCGTGCAGGGCGACCTCAACAAACCCGAAGATGTCGAGACGTTGTTTGGGCACACGGCCGAGGTCTTCGGGGACGTCGACGTGCTGGTGAACAACGCGGGCGGCTTGATCGCGCGTAAGACCATCGCCGAGATGCCGGTCGAGCACTGGAGGGCGGTCATGGACCTCAACCTCACCAGCACCTTCCTGATGATCAAGGCATGCCTGGCGCACATGACGCGCGGCTCGATTGTCAACATTGCCAGCCAGGCCGGTCGCGATGGCGGCGGTCCGGGCGCCGTGGCCTATGCCACGTCGAAGGGGGCGGTAATGACAATGACGCGTGGCCTTGCCAAGGAATTGGGCCCCGCGATCCGCGTCAACGCGCTCTGCCCGGGAATGATCGACACCGATTTCCACAACCTCCACACCGCAGATGCCGCGCGCCGCGGCTTCGAGGCTGCGGCCCCGGCAAGACGTCAGGGCCTGCCCGAGGATATTGCGAACCTCGTGCTTTTCCTGGCCAGCGACGACTCGGCCTTCATCACCGGGGCCAATGTCGACATCAACGGCGGCGTGCTCTTCAGCTGAGCCTCCGCCAGCCGCATCCCCGTCCCTCGCTATCGCCGGGCCCCATGCCCTAACAGGAGACCCACATGTTGAAAGTCCTCATTGCCGGAACCGGCTTCGCCGGCCAGGGCCACGCCGACGCGTTCCGCGCTGCTGGGGCCGAGGTGGTGGGCATGGTCGGGCGCACGCCCGGAGTTGTCCGCGACGTGGCTGCGAAGAAGGGCATCGCTTATTCCGGGACCGATTGGCAGCAGGCGCTCAAGGTCTGTCGCCCGGACATCGTGTCGATCGCGACGCCGGGCGGCGCGCACAATGACCCCGTCCGACAGGCCATCGAAGCCGGTTGCCACGTCTTCGTCGACAAGCCGATGACCGAAAGCGGCGAAACGGCGGTCGCCCTACGCGACATCGCTCAGGCGAAAGGCGTCAAGACCGCCTATGCCGCCAGCTTCCGCTATACCCCTTCGGTCCTGCATGCCCGGCGGCTGGTCGCTCAGGGCGCCATCGGTGCGCCGACCGAAGTGGAGTGCATCTCGCATTTCAATCTTGAGCGCGGCATCCCCTTCGGCTGGTCGCACCGGGCGGAACAGGGCGGCGGACGGCTCAACAACAACTTCACGCACACGCTGTCCATCGTGTCATCCGTGATCGGCGATCGCATCCTCCGGGTCGCTGGAGAGGTGCGCGATGATCTCGGTCGTGCGCCCATCGTCGAGGGCGTGCATGATTTCACCAAACGGCGCGACTTCATCCCCAAGGATCTGGGCGACCCCGCGTTGGAATGGGGCGAGAGCAACGTCGAATGGTCCTATACGGTGCTCGCGCAGTTCCAGAGCCCATTTGGGGACCAGCCCGTCTCGGCTCTGTTCCGGCATGGCGCCCTGATACCCCGGTTCCACGACGACCACATCGTCTTCTATGGCACATCGGGCGCGATCTACCTCAAGGGCCACTACGGCAGCGGGCCGCTTTACTTGTGGGACGGGGCCTGGCGGGAACATCCGTTGCCGCAGGATATCGCCGAGGAAATGCCGGCCGTCGCAGGCGAGACCGAGCAGTGCTGGCATTATTTGGTGAGGGAGTTTCTGCGCGATATCCGCGGCGAGGCGGTTGAGGCCTATCCAACCTTCCATGAAGGCAGCCAGTACCAGCAGATCATCGACTTGGTTCGGCGGAACTGCAGCTGGACGGAGTTGGACGGATCGAATGAACGCCGGGAGAAAAGACCGTGAAGATCACCGGCGCCAAGGTGTTCGTCGGCGGACCCGGCAAGAACTACGTCACGCTCAAGATCCTGACCGACCAGGGCGTCTACGGGCTGGGCGACGCCACGCTGAACAACCGCGAGACGCTGCCCGCCGCCTACCTGCGTGACTACATCATCCCGAACCTGATCGGCATGGACCCGCGCAACAGCGAGGATATCTGGCAGTTCCTCTATCGCGGCGCCTACTTCCGACGCGGCCCCGTCGCGATGGCCGCGTTCGGGGCCGTCGACATGGCGCTTTGGGACATCAAGGGCAAGCTGGCCGGGCTACCGGTCTACCAGCTTCTAGGCGGCAAGAGCCGCGAAGGTGCGATGGTCTATGCCCACGCCACCGGATCGGATCTGGCGGACCTGATGGACTCGATCGCCCACTATGTGGCGCAGGGCTACAAGGCTGTGCGGGTGCAGTGCGGGATCCCTGGCATGCCGTCGGCCAGCTACGCGGTGCCCGAGCGCAAGGGCGAGGGCGAGGGCAAGAACTACATCACCGACTACGCCGGTATCCGGCCCAAGATCGAGACTTGGGATACCGGGCGCTACATGCGCTACATGCCGGGCGCGCTGATGGAGATCCGCGACCACTTCGGCCCCGACCTGCACATCCTGCACGACGTACATCACAGGCTGCTGCCCCGCGAGGCGGCGGAATTCGCCAAGGCCGTCGAGCCGGTTGGCCTCTACTGGCTCGAGGATCCGACCCCGGCCGAAGATCAGGAAGCACTGCGTCTCATTCGCCAGCATTCCACCACGCCCATCGCCATCGGTGAAGTGTTCAACTCGATCTGGGAGTGCAACAAGCTGATCGAGAACGAGTTGATCGACTTCATCCGCGTCGCCGTGACCTATGCCGGCGGCATCACTCATGCCCGGCGCATCGTCGACCTGGCCGCGCTGCACCATGTGCGCACCGGATTTCACGGCGCGCCAAGCCACTCGCCGATCAGCATGGCGGCGCAGGCGCACCTGAATGCCTGGGCGCCGAACTTCGGCATTCAAGAATACCTCGTGCTCGGCACGCCCCAATGCGACGCTCTGTTTCCCTCGGAACACCGTCTAGCGAGTGGGATGATGCATGTGAGCGACGCGCCGGGCCTTGGCGTGGACTTCGTCGAGCGTGAGGCTGCGCGCTACGACTACACGCCGGGAAGCCACCCGGTCGTCAGACTGGAGGACGGCACGCTGTGGAACTACTGAGTCCGACGCCCCGGAAAGAGCCGCCATGAAACTGATTCTACTTCACGGCGCGCCGGCAACCGGAAAAAGCACCGTCGCGCAGTCGCTCTCCGAACTCACGGGCGTGAGGGCTATCGACAACCACTTGGCGATCGACCTCGCCCGGGCTGTCTTCGGGACCTCATCACCGGAATTTTGGGACCTCGTGCATCATGTGCGGCTCGTGGCGTTGCAGGCTGCCGTGGCGACGAAAATGGACGCTTTGATCATGACGGCTGCCTACAGTCACCCCGTCGACCTCCCGCTGTACAAGGATTATGAGCGTGCGGTGGTCGCGAACGGCGGACACATGGCGCTTGTCTACTTGTCCTGTTCGAAGGCAACCCTGCTCGAGCGGGTCCAGGAGGAAGATCGCAGACGGAGAGGAAAGATCTCCTCCGCCGAGGCCCTCGCCGCTCATCTCGAGCGTAACGCATTCGCCGCCCTGCCGCGTGACGCGTGCCTGCACCTCTCGACCGAAGACACGTCCCCTGCCGACAATGCTGTCGCAATCGCCCGGCATTTCGACCTCAGTGTCGGGCCGTGAAGTCATGAGGGTTCCGCCCGACCTCGACCACCGTCCGATGATCGGATTGACGGGTGCGAGTGATGCAGACGAACGGAGCTGTCCCGGCGAAAGGAATCGAACATGGGTCTCGATAGGGTTTCGATCCGCGATGCGACAACCGCCGACATCGATGCCGCCGCGGATATCGCGCGGGCGTCGCGGAGGCATTTTCTGCCTTTCCTCTCGGACCTCCACACGCCCGAGCAGGACCGCATTTTCTATCGCCAAAGGGTCTTGCCGGCCTGTGAGGTCCGCGTTGCGCAAATCGGAACGCAAATCGTCGGCTTCATCGCCTTCAAGGCCGATTGGGTGGAGCATCTCTACCTGTCGCCGTCTCATGTTGGCCGAGGGCTGGGCACAATCCTTCTGGGCGAAGCTAAGGACCGGCACGATCGTCTCCAATTGTGGGTGTTCCAACAGAACACCGCGGCCATCCGGTTCTACGAAAGGAACGGCTTCCGTAGGATCCGCGAAACCGACGGCCTGTCCAACGAGGAGAAGACACCTGACGCACTGTATGAGTGGTGCAGATCGCGGGCATGACGCCAAGGAAAACTGGAGGCCCGGACCCCTCCGATTCCACCACGAGGATTGATGACGATGACCACCACCCGTTCCGAACCGGGCTCACGCATTCTTTCGATTGGCGAATGCATGGCCGAACTGGCTCCGACCGAAATCCCGGGTGAATATCGCCTCGGGTTCGCCGGAGATACGTTCAACACCGCCTGGTATTTGGCCCGCCTGCGACCCGATGCGACCGTGTCCTATTGCACCGCCGTCGGAACCGACACGCTTTCGAGCCAGATGCGCGCCGCATTTGGGGAAGCGGGCATCGACGACAGCCACGTTTACGCCCTGCCAGACCGGACGGTGGGGCTCTATCTCATCTCCCTCGATCGGGGAGAGCGCAGTTTCTCCTACTGGCGGGGCCAATCCGCCGCTCGACATCTGGCCGACGACCCGGAGGCGTTAGTGCGGGCGATGGACGCCGCCGACCTCGTCTACTTTTCAGGGATCACTCTGGCCATCCTCTCGCCCGCTGCGCGCCAGACCCTGCTGGAAGCACTGCGTAGGGCGCGTGCCGCCGGCAAGTGTGTCGCCTTCGACCCAAACCTGCGCCCGCGCCTGTGGTCCGAGATGGACGAGATGACCGATGCCATCATGGAAGGCGCCAGGGTGAGCGACATCGCCCTGCCGTCTTTCGAAGACGAGGCGCGTTGGTTCAGCGACTTGGATCCCGACGCGACTATAGAGCGATACCGTGCTGCGGGTGTCGGGACCGTGATCGTGAAAAACGGGAGCGAGCCGGTACATTACCACCGGGGCAGCGAAAGCGGGACCATCGCCGTGCCGCCACTGACGCATGTGGTCGATACCACCGCGGCAGGCGACAGTTTCAACGCGGCAATCCTTGACGGTTTGGATGGCACCCTGCCCTTGCGGGAAACCATTATGCGCGCTTGCCGGCTCGCCGGCCAGGTCGTCCAAGGAAAGGGCGCGCTTGTTTCGGTCGATCCCGTCGCCCTCACCTCGTAGCGCCAACACCCGCAAAAGGCTCTGTTGCGCAAGCAGACTGACGGGATTCATCTTTCGGAAGCAGCATGATAGCGGGCGCGCATGAGCAGCAGACCCAAGCCGCGAGCTACAAGACTAGGAACTGGGCTGATTATAATGCGGCGCTGAAGAAGCGTGGCTCCCTGACGATCTGGTTCGATCCCGACATGGTCTGGACGCCGCCCCCGAGCGTAAGGAGGGGCGCCAGCAAAGCTGGAGTGATGCCGCCATTCAAGCCTGCCTGACGATGAAAGTGCTGTTCGGAATGGCGCTCCGCCAGACGACGGGCTTTGTCGAAAGTCTCTTGCAGTTGATCGGCCTGTACTGGTCAGTGCCAGACTTCAGCACCCTATGCCGACGCCAGAAGGCGCTGGCTGTAGACATCGCCTATCGCGGTTCACTGGGTCCGCTGCACTTGCTGATCGACAGCACCGGGATCAAGGCAGAGGGGGAAGGCGAATGGCACGCGCGCAAACACGGCGGCACAAAGCGGCGCCTGTGGCGCAAGATCCTCCTCGGGATCGACGAGGAAACACTGGAGGTCCGGGCAGTCGAGATCACGGGGAGCCATGTCGGCGATGCCCCCATGCTTCCAGAACTGCTGAACCAGATCCCCGGCAGCCAAGACATCGGCTCGGTAACGGCAGACGGTGCCTACGATACGCGCAAGTGCCATGACGCAGTTGCAGACCGTGGCGCGCATGCGGTCATCCCGACTCGCAAGAACGCGAAGCCTTGGAAGCCTCGCACTGCCGGTGCGCTCGCGCGCAACGAAACGCTCAGGGCGTCTAAATACCTCGGCCGGTCCCTATAACGCCATTGGAGTGGGTATCACCGCCGAAGCCGCGTCGAGACGAAGATGCACTGTGTGAAGCTACTGGGCCAAAGCCTCATGGCGCGGGACTTCGACCGTCAGGTCGCCGAGATCCAGATCTGCATCGCCGTGCTCAACGGCTTCACCGCGCTCGGCATACCTGTGACAGAGGCCGTAGGATAAGTCCTTCTGGGGAAAGGGGCACGTCGGCCATCACCCATTTTGCGCAACATAGCCCCAATAGGAGACAACTGCGATGAATACGCTCGCGCTCGAACAGGTCCATGTGCGCTTTCGCTTCGCTCAACCGGACGTCGCCGCAGATGAGATAGGTCAGCTGTTGGAGGCGGTCTTCGGCCCTACAGATGGTGAGATAGCGTTCGTGTGGGCGTTCGCTGCAGACGAGGATCTCGATCCGACCGTCGAAGCAACACTGCTCCAGAGGGCTCAAATATCTGACGATCCGCTGGCCGCACTGTCGAGCACGCCCCTGCTCCGAACGCGCCTGAACGCATTGATGCGTCAGAGATGGGCGGCTCGAAACCTTCGGGCAAAGGGTGTGCCGGTCGACCTGTGCGGTCTGAAATGGAACGATCTGAGTATATTCAGCCGAGACATGGTTCGGGACGGCATCGCCCACCTCGAAGTTCTTGCCCGGCATCCGCGTCGACGCGGGCCTCGCCAGGACCATCTGCTGGACATGTTTCTGGACGATCTGGCCGAGATCTATGCCCGCCACACCGGCAGCACAGCCCATCAACTCGAGGCGCCGTCCTCTGAGACCAGCCGTTTCGTAAGGCTGGCGGTGGAGGTTCTGAGGCCGACAGGTCTCCTGGCGCAGCACTGTCCGGAAGCGGCAATAGCGCAGCGCTGGAAGCGGTATAAGCGCGCTCATTCTCAAGGTTAATCTGGCTACGACCTGCAGATCCTACGCAGTGGAGTGCATGTGAGATCTCCCGGAAGGTGCACAAGTAGTATGAAACGCAACCGCTTTCGTAATCATGTACTCCTGATCCCCTGACTTGCCCCTGCCACTCCTGACCTCCGAAGGCCGAGCACTCCGCCGGCCCCGATACGGAGCGCGGTTCAGGCCAATGGCACAACACTCCCGATCCAAGCGGCAATCTTCGAGACAGACCTCCGCTGCGGTGGACGGCTCGGAGCACCTGCGGCAGCTGGTCAGGCTTTTGGCCCGCCTGTCGGCCCAAGAGGCCTTTGCCGGCTCAGAAGCGATTGAGGATCAAGATGCGGAAACAGACTGATGTTGGAGCGCTGCAAGCGCTGCTCTCCCTGGCTGAGGTGTGCGGGATACTGCGGCTCTCGCCGAAGACGCTGCAGCGCCGGATTGCCGCCGGCGAGCTGCCGGTGATCCGCGACGGCCGGCGGGTGCATGTGCTTCCGGCCGACCTGCAGCGCTACATCGCGGCGCGGCGCAGCCAGTGACCTGCCATGACTTTCAAACACCTGATCTGGCTTATCTTTCCTAGAGCACGGGACAACATACCCCTCGGATCGAGCGGGGAAGAATGCGCTATGATGTCCCGAATCGCATCGGCTGATACCCCCCGACGTCCCATGACCGGACCTGATCACAACGGAGCTTCCCGACCATGAAGGATCTCATCTCCGACCTGCTCGCTCGGGACGCCCAAGTGCCGGCCGCCCTGCCCTGCGAGACGCTCGACGACGTCCGCCTCTGGGTGGAGCGCCAGCCGGTCTCTACGCGGCGCCGCGATGCCCTGTCGGCCTTCCGCTTTCTCTCCGAAACGGCCGGCCTCGATCTGACCGGTATTACGGCCCGACCGCGCGATCTGCGCGAGCTCTTCGCGGGCCTCAGCGCACCGAGGCTCGGGGTCAGCCCGAAGCGGTTGGCCAATGTCCGCTCCCTCGTCGGCCGCGCCCGCGACGAGGCGCAGGCGGCCGCCCGGCCGCGCGATCCGAGGCCCCCGATCGCTGCCGAATGGACTGCCCTGCTCGAGACCGTGCCATGGCGGCAGTATCGCTGGGGCCTGAACCGGCTCGCGCGCTACTGCACGCAGTGCGGCATTCAGCCGGAATGCGTCTCGGTCGACACGCTTGGCAGGCTGCGAACGCATCTCGAGCAGGAGAGTACCATCAAGAAGCCGCAGCTGATCCTGAAGCAGACCATTGCGTTCTGGAACCGCTGCCAGCGCGAGGTCGAGGGCTGGCCGGACATCCGCCTGTCCTCACCAACCAAACCCGAGACCTTCATGCTGCCGCTCGACGAGTTCCCGGAAAGTCTCGGCCGGGAGATCGACCTCTGGGCCAGTCGCATGCAGACCTCTGATCCGTTCGATCCGAAGACCCCGGTCCGCGCGATGCGGCCATCGACGGTGCAGAGCTACATCTTCACGATCCGCAAGGTGGCTTCGGCGCTGGTCCGTGACGGGCATCTCGACGTCGAGCAGGTGACCGGCCTCGACGTCCTGGTGGCACCACAGAACTTCAAGAACGGCCTGCGCCGGTTCGCCTCGACGGTCGACCGGAACTGCGCGCCTGAAACCGTGCACAAGATGGCGGTCCAGTTGCGCAGCATGGCCCGCAATTTGCTTGACCTCGACGAGGCACACCTCGCCGAGTTGGATGCGATCATCGGTCGGCTGGCGCCCAGGTCCGGACGCAAGATGGGCGCGCGCAACTTCGAGCGCCTGAAGCAGTTCTATGATCCGGACTTGGTGCAGCGCCTGCTGGGATTCCCGGACGAGGAGCTCAGGCGTGCCCTGAAGACCGGGAGCCCGATCCGCCGCGCCAAGGGCGTCGAACGGGCCCTCGCCATCGCGGTCGCGCTGCACACGGGGCTGCGGGTGAAGAACCTGCGCAGCCTGCGCCTCGACACCAATCTGGTGCGATCCGGCGACCGCCTGCTGGTCCGGCTCTCCGGGGGCGAGATGAAGACGCATGCGGCGCTCGAGATCGAGCTGCCCTCCGAAGTCATCACCCTGCTAGACCTCTTCGTTCGAGAGCATCGCTCTCTCCTGCCAGGCTCCGACGGGCCCTACTTGTTTCCCGGGGAGCGGGGCGGACCGCGGGGCTACCACGCCATGCGCGACGCGGTCAGCCGGCCGCTGCTCAAGCACGCCGGCATCGAGATCAACCCGCACCTCTACCGGCACGTGATCGCCAAGATCGTCGCCGAACGGCGGCCCGACCTGCTCGCCGACGTCAGCCGGCATCTGGGACACCGCTCGTTCAATACGACTTACCAGAGCTATCTCGGCACCGAAGGCCCCGCCGCAAGCCGCTGTCTGAACCGGCTGCTGGATGAGACCCGCCGCGATCCGCGACTGAAGCGCTGAGATGGCCGCCCCGCGCAAACATCTGGCCCAGAGCGACTGGCCCGAGATCGACCGACAGGCTTGGGCCGCGCTCTTTATCGAGGGTGATCTGTTCGACGATCGCGGTCCCGCCTGCCACTGGGCCTCGGCCACGCGCAAATCGAATGCGGCGCACTACGGACGCTGGCTGACCTGGCTGAACGAGACCGGCCAACTCGATCCCGCCCTGCACCCCGCCGACCGGCTGACCGAGGAGCGCGTTGCGGCCTACGGCCGCCACCTGGTGGCACGGTTGGCGCCGCGCACCATCGCGAGCTCGCTCATCGGGCTGAAATGCGTGGTGCAGCGGATGGCGCCCGATCGGGACTGGCGCTGGCTCAAGGATCTGACCAACCGGCTCGACAGCTGGGCGCCGCAAAGCGCCGCGTCCGGAGCGCGGATCCTGCCGGCCGGGGAGATCCTGCAGCGCGTGCTCGATGAGCTGCAGCCGTCGCTAGACAATACCTGCCCCTCGCCCGAACAGGCACTGCGCTATCGCAACGTGTTCATGATCGGCCTGCTCACCGTGTGGCCGATCCGGCTACGCAACTTCACGGCGCTGCAGATGTGGAAGCACGTGCTGCGGACAGGGACAGACTGGCGTCTCGAGATCCCGGGCGCTGAGACGAAGACCGGGCAGCCAATACGACTGGTCTTGCCTGAGCGGCTGCGCCTCTGTCTCGAGCACTACCTCGATCACGTGCGGCCCGCCTTGCCCGCACCCTGCGATCCGGCCGCCTTGTGGTCGGGCGCGCATGGCAAGCCGCTGGCACCGAACACCATCTATCAGGCGATCATGCGTGAGACGCAGCGACTCCTCGGCATCGCGATCAATCCGCACAGCTTTCGCAGAATCGCCGCGACCACGCTGGCCGAGAGCTCGGCCGAGGATGCGCTGCATGCCCGCCCGTTGCTCGGTCACCGCCTGCCCGAGACCACCGAAGCCCACTACATCCGCGCCCGGCAGCGCGAGGCCAGCCGCAAGGTTTCAGCGTTTTTCAGCGAGATCCGGCTGGCCGACCAAGCAGGCAAAAGAGAGGGAGGACGCTCCGCATGACCACCGGCCACCGCGTCGCGCTCTATGCGCGCTATTCCTCGGACAACCAGCGCGATGCCTCGATCGAGGACCAGCTGCGGCTTTGCCGCGAGCGGGCGGCGCGCGAGGGTTGGGAGATCATCGACGTCTATTCGGACCGATCGGTCTCGGGGGCCAGCCTGATCCGCCCCGGGGTTCAGGCCCTGCTGCAAGATGCCCGCGACATCCGCTTCGACATCGTACTCTGCGAGTCCCTCGACCGGCTGTCGCGCGATCAGGAAGATATTGCCGGTATTTACAAGCGCCTGAGCTTTGCGGGCCTTCGGATCGTCACCCTGGCCGAGGGCGAGATCAGCGAACGGCACATCGGCCTTAAGGGCACGATGGGCGCGCTCTACCTCAAGGACCTCGCCGACAAGACGCGGCGCGGGCTACGCGGCCGCGTCGAAGCCGGGCGCTCCGGCGGCGGCAACAGCTTCGGGTACAGAGTCATGAGGGATCTTGGCCCCGAAGGGCTGCCGGTCACCGGCGAGCGGGCTGTCGAGCCCACCGAGGCCCGGATCGTCGCGCGCATCTTTCGCGACTATGCCGGCGGGGCGTCTCCGCGGTCGATCGCGCATGCACTGAATGCGGAAGGGCTGCGGGGCCCGCGCAGCGAGGGCTGGAGCGCCTCGACGATCCATGGCAACCGGGCGCGCGGCACCGGCATCCTGAACAACGAACTCTATATTGGCCGTCTGGTCTGGAACCGGCTGCGTTACGTGAAGGACCCGGAGACCGGGCGGCGGGTGTCGCGGCTCAATCCGGAGAGCGCCTGGGTCGTCACCGAAGTCCCGGAGCTGCGGATCGTCCCGCAGGAGCTGTGGGACAGGGTGAAGGCGAGGCAGGGAAAATTGGAACTGCCCGAGCGCGGCAATCGGGGTCAGGCGCTGACCTCGAAGCGACGCGCCCGCTACCTGCTGTCGGGGATGATGCGCTGCGGGGCTTGTGGCGGCGGCATGTCGATGATCTCGGCCACGCATCTCGGCTGCTCGGGCGCGCGCAACAAGGGGATCTGCGGCAATCGCAAGACCATTGCGCGGCGCGAGGTCGAAGACCGGGTCTGCACGGTGCTGTCGACCCGGCTGATGGACCCGGAGCTCTTCGCGGTGTTCTGCGAGGAGTTCGTGGCCGAGACCAACCGGCTGCGCGCGGCGCAAAGCGGCTCGAAGGCCACGACCGAAGCGGAACTGGCAAAGGTAAAGCGCGACCTCGAGCGGCTGGTGCAGGCGCTGCTCGACGGCGTGCCGGCGGCCAGCGTGCGCGAGCGGATGCAGCAGCTGGAAGCCCGGCAGGTCGAACTAGAGCGGAAGCTGGAGGCCGCGCCGCCGGCTCAACTCGCCCTGCATCCGGACATGGCGAAGCTCTACCGCGAAAAGGTGGCAACGCTGCTCGATGCGCTCAATGCCGATGACAGCCGCGCCGAAGCAACGGAGATCCTGCGCGGGTTGATCGATAGCCTGGTGCTGACGCCGGGCGCGGAGGGCTACGCGATCGACCTCACCGGCGATTTGGCCGGGATCCTGTCGATGTCGTTGGGCACAAATGCAAAACCCGCCGTGGCGGCGGCCATGGCGGGTTTGCAAGTATCGTTGGTTGCGGGAGCAGGATTTGAACCTGCGACCTTCAGGTTATGAGCCTGACGAGCTACCGGGCTGCTCCATCCCGCGCCATGTCGCGTGGCCTCTGGCCCCTGTGGGGGTTTTGGAGGGCCGCGCCTTGTCATCGTATCAGAGAGAAGGGGCGATGTTTCTTTCTAGGTCTGGCGGTGACTTACTCTCCCACGTCTTGAGACGCAGTACCATCAGCGCAACGGCGCTTAACGGCCGAGTTCGGAATGGGATCGGGTGTTTCGCTCGTGCTATGGCCACCAGACCGAGGAAGAAACATCTGTTCGGTGGCCGACCGCCCGGGGGCGGCCTCGCGGCCATCGAGATTT
>NZ_FNAT01000018.1 GCF_900102015.1 Limimaricola pyoseonensis
TGCGCTATCGGCGGCTGAAGACGGAAGACAGCGGGGGCGTTCTGATCGACATACCCATCCATCCTGAACTCCAAGCGGTTATCGACGCTTGCCCCGATCAGGCCTTCACCTTCCTGGAAACCGCAGGCGGAAAAAGTCGGTCTCCAAACGGTCTGGGCAACAAGATGCGGAAATGGTGCGACGAAGCGGGTCTGCCTAAATGCACTTCGCACGGTCTACGGCGCGCGATCGCCAGACGCCTGGCAGAGGCCGGGGCGCCACCGCACGAAATCATGGCCGTCACCGGCCACCGCACCCTTGCAGAGGTGATGCGCTATACTCAGGACGTGAGCCGGCCCACGTTGGCCAGCGGTGCGATCACGAGGCTGCGATAGCAGCTATATAGGCAAGGGACGCACAATACGAACTATCTGAATGAACACAGCACGGCCCAACCTTTGAACTCAGACAAGCTATCGAGCGATGTCTCCACAAGGAGACACCGCTCGAGCGAAGATTAGCGCACGAGGCGCGTGATCAGCTTGGCTGCGGCAGCTTGATCGAGAAGCCGTTGACGGACAGCCAAGAAATTCTCCAACGCCTCCAATACTCGTTTTGCCTGCTTTCCGCGTTCAGTATAAACGTATACTTCGACATACCCCCACATCTCACCGTCTTCGTCGTGGCCGATGATGCTGGGCTCGACTTTCGTGCCAAGCACCCCGCTGGCTGTTCGCTCCAAAAGGCCGCGCTGCAATACTTCGAGGGTGATAAGATCCCGTCCGTCGGTTACCTCGCCATCAGCGAGCCGCCTGAGCAGCCCCGTCAGCGCAGACAATGACAGATCGCCAATCGGAACATCGCGCATCGTTGACAATCCATCCGCCAATTCACGGCCGTGACGGATCGCAAGGATAGCGGTGGCCTGAAGTCGAAATTCCGACGATTTTTTGGTGGGCACTGGTTGGCTCCTTGGTGACCTCGCGCGATAGGTGCGCGTCAAGCTGGGAAGACCGGACAAGCGGAAAATTCGACTGAAGTGTTCTCACACTTTTTCCTTCCCGAGAGCTGGCACCCTTTCCTTGGATGTGGGCTGCCTCAATGTGACGGCAGCACAAAACCAAGAAAGGAAAGCTCCACACCGCCTCCTCGCCACTCTGGTTGTGACCGGGCGCTCCGAACATACCTTGAACAAATATTGGCGAACCTAACCCCAAGGTTCGTCGTTTTATTGCCTATACGCATGAAATAGATAGACAGTTTTTTATGGTTACAAATCCGCCAGGACTGCAACTCTCTTGCAAATTTAATAACTTATGATGGCGAACATTCTCAGTTCGATCACTATAGACAAACATCTATCAGCCCAGAAGACGAACCGCACAACAGGCATTCGCGGAAAAAAGCCGAGCACGCTAACAGTGCTTCTGGGTCGAGAATGAACCGATGGCGCACGGAAAAAATCGTCCGCTCATGAATGGAGACTTACCAGTTATTGTCGCCCGGAACGCGCATCATTGCCTTTGTCGACTGAACTGCTCAAGGCAGTATACAAAAAGTATCAAGCCCATCACGTGTTTCTCACACAGAGGAAAAAATCAGATTCCGAAGAAATGCTTGGATGGATCGCTACGGCGTTGTTGCAGAACTCCCGACCTTACGGTTCACACCACGAAGCAGCTGCTTAGATGGGTGGCATGACGAAGCCTCCGCCTGCCCGCTACCGCACGACGAACTGGTCCGCCTACAATGCCGCGCTTCGGAAGCGCGGCTCTCTGCTGATCTGGCTGGACCGGGAGATGATGTGGCTCGCACCGCATGAGGGGCGGCCGGGGCGTCCCCCGGTGTTCTCCGAGGGTGCCATTCAGTTTTGCTTGTCGATCAAGGTCCTTTTCAAGTTACCGCTGAGACAGACGGCTGGGATGGTGGCCAGCTTGCTGCGGATGGCAGGGCTGGACTGGCCGGTTCCGGACTGCTCGACGCTGTGCCGAAGGCAGAAGAGCTTGGCCGTCGACATCCCGTATCGGCGGGCCAATGGCCTGCTGAACCTGCTGGTGGACAGCACCGGGATCAAGTTCCTCGGCGACGGCGAGTGGCAGGCCCGCAAGCATGGGACGCAGGGCCGTCGCCAATGGCGGAAGGTCCACTTGGCGATGGACATGGCCACGTCTGGCATTCGCGCCGTCGAGTTCACTCCCAGCCGCGACGGCGACAGCCCGGTCCTGCCGGACCTGCTCGAGCAGATCCCCGACGACGAGCCGATCGACACCGTGACCGCCGACGGCGCCTATGACACGCGTTGTTGCCATACCGCGATCATCGAACGCCAAGCCACGGCGATCATCCCGATCCGCAAGAATAGACGACCTTGGAAAGAGGACGGCCCGGTAGCCGTGGCCCGCAACGACATCCTAAGGGCGACACGGCATTTTGGTCGAGACATTTGGAAGCGGTGGACAGGCTACCACCTCCGCAGCCGTGTCGAAGCCAAGATGCGATGCCTGAAGGCGTTCGGGGAGCGCATCGCTGCAAGAGACCCCGACCGCCAGACCGACGAGGTCCACATCCGCACCGCCCTCATGAACCGCTTCTCAGCCCTCGGCACCGCCGAGATCGCTCGCGTGGCATAACCTCAATGGGGAAAGGGGCACCTGCGCCTCAAGCCTAAATTCTGCAACAATGCCGATCGCTACGGAAGCATCGAAAGCAGAACCTGAAGGGTAAAACACAGTCCAGGAATGGAGATGAGAGAAAAGGCCGAAACATAGATAGCCGCAACTGAGAACGCGCCCGCGCGACGGTAGTAACGGCTTTCAACATTGTAAAAACTACTCAAGACATCGGCTTGAATTTGACTGTCGCCTTGCTCCCGCATTTCCGCATACGCGATCTTGAGTGTTCTCTTCTCCCTATCCAGCCACGGCGCCGCATTTATGAGATTGGCAGCAACCTGAGGGCGTCGGTGTCGAATTGTCCGGACCATTGTCCGGAGCCTTCTCGCGGATGCACGCTCAAGCTCGCTGTTAAAAAATGCCTCGATGGAGCTGTGCTGCTGGATGGTGCTGGGGGCAATGATCTTGAATACAATGGTCCCCAGCCCCAGCAAGAATGAACCTACGTAAAGAAAGTTAAGCCGGGCGATGACGCTTAGATCCAGAACTCCTTCAAGCCACTTGCCCCAAGACCGATCGTCCGGCGCAGAGATCATGTCCCGAGTGGGGGCAGGAAAAGAGTGCAAGCCGACACTCTCAAGAAATTTCATTACCTGGTCGTTGTAAAGAATAGCGTAACCGATAAATGGCATAAGAATTGAGATTGCCGCGAGGCGCGACCGACCAACCGCGCCGAGCACCTCCCAATTCACAGCGGCACTCCAAAAACCATCAGGACTCCGCTCATGAATCTTCGGGTTCCTCATTTCTGGAGCGCCAATGTCTTGCGCTCATGCGTATAGAACTTACCAACCGTATAGTCAGGGTTGTCCAATTCTGGAGCAATCATTGACGTGGCGATGATAATCTGATGGCTTGAAACAGCATTTGCGGATTTATCGCGGAGGAGTCTCTGAAAGTTCATGCTTCGCTCAGGCTCCATACCCTTATCCTCGACAGTATCCATAATTAAGAATCGGGGGTGCAGAAAATCGGGATCGTTCGCTGCTGCAAACAGGAACGACGCAAAGAAGCTATTCCGCAGATAAACCATGGAGCTTGCCGAAAAGAACGATTCTCCGTTGACGGAAAGTCGATCAGCGTCAAACTCGAATGATACGTGCTCAGCCAGCTCAAAGGTGATCTGTCGAGAAAGATCCCGGTGAAGAAAATCAAGCACCATTGCCTCAATCCCGATACGCGCTTCTCTCAGTCTGCGGGTCTGCTTAATCTTTTCTCCTTCAATCACATCATCGAGCACAGCAAGCTCGGTCTCGAAGTCCTCGCGTTGCTTCGACAGCGAATTTAGTTCCTCGACCACCGATCCAAAGAACGCGAGCTCTTCCTGCTCTCGGTATAGGTAGCCAGCCTGCCTATTCAGTTCCCGGAGGCGACTACGCATCTCACTCGTTGGCGTTCTAAGAGAAATTTCATACTGTGAACCCGCGTTTTTCCAAAGAGACTTTAGCTCCTCAATCGTCGCTTTATTGGCACGAAGTTCAGCTCGGCGATCTTCTTGGACACTCTGGGCTCGCTTGCGCTGCCGGGAATATTCGTTAACAAGTTTCAGAACTCGTCTTTTTGTTTCCTCTGACGAGTGAGTCGACTTGCAAAGATTGCATCCGCCGTCGACCGAATGATCTTCGACAGGCGCAAAACAGGATGGGCAGAATTCGAAAGCGAGACCACCCATAGACTCGACTACGGTATTCGCTTGGTCGAGCTGCTCAAGCTTGTGCTCGATCGAAACAATATAACTATCAGTGTCAGCGATCTGAAGATTCAGGCGCGTAATCTTCTCCTCAACCGAGCCAATCTTTTTCTGTAGCTCCACAACTCTACTGTATGCGGACTTTTGGTCATTTAGGCTGAGGCGATCGGTGAACTCGGTATCGAAAATTTCCTTCTCGATGCTCTCAATCTTCGAGTTTACATCGGATATCTCTTTTTCGATGCGAGCACCTTCTTCACCGATCCATTCTTTTGTTATTGGGCGACCATCACGTTTGTGGCTCTTTATCAGAAACTGGATGCTCGATCGAACGTCTTGAAGTGACGCTATTACAGAACGCCTGCGCAATAGGGATTTATAGTAGGTATCGCTGTATCCCCCACAAAGTAGATCGCCGACAGCTTGTCGTGTAATGGCGAGGTCAAACGATACCGGCCGGAAAATTCTCTCGACAGAACTCATCTGGTCTGCATAGAGGAGTCTCAGGACTTGGTTCATGGTGAGCCTTGCGCTCTCCTCGCCGTATTCAATCTCAGGCAAGCCAAGGAACCTAAACAAAACCTGCGAGAAACTTTCCTTCTTTCCCCTCTTGAAGGGGTATGTTTCCCATGCACCAAGAGGAGCGGCGTCTGCTTCATCAATAGTTCCATAGAAGACACGCATCGGCTGGAAAGGTGTTTCCTCGATCTCCCTCATAAGGGTTACCAACCGGCCGTTTACGGAAATCTCAGCAATTACCGAATCGCAATTTGCGGCGGCTTCTCGCCAATGCCCCTTCTCCACATCTCCGCCAAGAGAGTAATACAGGAAGTCCATGATGGTAGACTTCCCTGAGCTGTTTTCACCTCTAATGATGTTCAGGCCAGAATGAAAATATTCATCAAAAACAGCCTGGCCTGACTTCATAATCTTCAGCCTGCGCACGATGAGCCTGGGGTTAAACGGTGTCATATTGATACTCCTCCAGGTCGGAACGATCTTTCAGACCACCGATCCCCAGCGTTTCAATCTGAACGAAATCTTGAGCTAATATCTCCAAGAGGGCCTGGTTCTTGGTGATTGCCCCGTTTACTGCACTCAAAAGTGGTTCAGGTATCTCTTCGATGCCGAGCCGCACCATTCTTTGACCCCCTGACATATCGTAGCTGACTAAGTTTTTCTTGCTGAGTGCGCTCAGTGCTGTGTCTTGAATGACCTTCATTCGCTCGAACAGATCCCTGGACTCTGGCAACGAAGCGTAATGGACGTCTGGCAAAGACTTTACTAACCTTCTAATTCGTCCCTGCAACCCCGTGACCTTTCTTGGGGCGGAGAAATCCGATAGCCTCTTTGGAAAGCATAGGTAGAAGTCTGATATCCTGAGCCAATCATAAGGTTTGGGCCCTTCTGAACTTGCGCGCAGCAGCATCAGAAATCGGAACGCAGTGTGATAAGGATCATAAGCTGCCGAGTATGAGATATTCAGCATGACTGCCACCTAATATGGCACCGCTCTGCGAGCCAGTTTATCATTCCGTAGATATCGCCCTCATCCATGAAAAGGTCTGCCTTTCCACCAATGCTATCAATATCGAACAAGGTAGGTTCAATTATCTCTTTTTCGATTATTTCGTCAACTCTCCGCCTTGAGAGAGAGTAATCCGCTGGCATTATCTTGTTCTCGAAGACTTTCATGATGCGAAGCAGAAATCTTGCGAATAGGATTTGTGCAGATTGATAGTGAGTGTATTTCTCAAGCATCTGCTCGAATGCGAGCAGATCACGCTCTGCACTCGACCATTCGCTCGACCTCCCCACGGCCTCAAGTTTTTCTCGAAGGCCTTTCAGCTCGGAGTCTTCACGGTTCGAGATGAGGTATTGCAGCTTGTCGATGTAGCCATTGAACAATGTCTGATTGCGCATCTCTTCTTCGATGCGTTGAGCAAGCGCTGTCACTTGTGTGCCTGCCGTCGTCACGCCTTGCGCCACCTGTCACCTACCGATCTGTCGTCAGCACCGTTCGAGGCTTCGGCATTTGCCACTGCCTGCGAACGAGAAATTTTTACCTAAGGACATAGCCCGACTAAGCCCGTGACTTCAATGACCGAAGATCAGCCTGGCCTTCGGTAGCTAAGGGCACGTATCGCCGTCCCTGTTCTACCCAGACATTAAGTATTCGATGGCAAGCATATGTCTCGCAGCCCAACAGCTACTGAGCGACGTCTTCACGTTCGCAGGCGGGCACATTTCGACGAATGCCATCTCGCTTCAGCTGTGCTCTTGCTGGCCTTGAGACGGATCTTTCGCATTACTCTGCCTTCCAGGCGTCAGCGCGGTTCCTCACCATCTGGGGCGTAGCATGGCGATGTTCAGCCTGCTTCATACCCTACGGCTCGCCGATCCCGAATGCTATGTGCCAACAAGTCGCTGCTGCGCGATGTTCGCCCTTTCGTTGCTGCGATTTTGTCTTTTTCCTGAGGCTTATTGATATTTGCCCAAACTTTTTCTGCTTCGTCATCACGAAATTCGGCCAATAGATACCGCGACTTCCTGTGACTGGAGAAAAACTTCGTAATTAGGTTGACAGAGGTAAGCTATTATATATTTATGGTAGGCACGCACGGAGCCCTCGCTCTTGACGAAGTCACTATGACTTCTCCGGTTGAATAACCGAATTTGAATCAGTGCTCCGGCGCGCTTATGCATATCATCGCACGTCATTGATGCGTGCGGTTTAGTGATAGGCTGAGCCGTGGAGCCCTGCCTCGCGAGGGGGGTATGAATGGCAAATCCGCAGGCGAAAGTATCGCAATCTGAGATCACAAGGGCACTGAAAGCTGCCAGAACAGCTGGATATTCCGTTTCCCGGTTCGAGATTCTGACAGGGGGCGGTCTTCGCATTTTCCTTAGCGGCGAAGATTCATCTCTCGTCGAAAATGAGTGGGACAACACGCTCGGTGCCGCATGAACAGGCGGGTGAGGAGGGAATTTCCAGGGGTATCGTCGTATTTTGACCGGCATGGAAAACGACGCTGGCGCTTTCGCCGCAAGGGCTTCTCTGCTGAACTCGGGTCGGAGTATGGCTCAGCGGATTTTGTGCGTCGCTATGAGGACGCGGTTGCGGGGCTTCG
>NZ_FNAT01000017.1 GCF_900102015.1 Limimaricola pyoseonensis
AAGTCACCGAAGTACTTGGTGATCGCCGCGGTCAGCGTGGTCTTGCCGTGGTCGACGTGACCGACGGTGCCGATGTTCACATGCGGTTTCGTGCGCTCAAACTTGGCCTTCGCCATGGTCTTACCTCTTGTCTTGATCGGCCGGCGGCAAGGCGCGCGGCCCTCAGGGGGTTGAGGCGCGCGGTTGCCCGCGCGCCGCGTTCATCAGGCGTACTTCTTCTGGATCTCGTCCGAGATGTTCTGCGGCACCGGCTCGTAATGATCGAAGATCATCGTGAACTGGGCCCGGCCGGACGACATCGACCGCAGCGTGTTGATGTAGCCGAACATGTTGGCGAGCGGCACGAAGGCGTTGATCACGATGGCATTGCCACGCGTGTCCTGCCCCTGCACCTGGCCCCGACGCGAGGTCAGGTCGCCGATGATCGAGCCGGTGTACTCCTCAGGCGTGAGCACCTCGACCTTCATCATCGGCTCGAGCAGCTTGGCGCCGGCCTTGCGCAGACCTTCGCGCATGCACATCCGCGAGGCGATCTCGAAGGCCAGGACCGAGGAGTCGACGTCGTGGAACTTGCCGTCCAGCAGCTCGACCTTGAAGTCGATCACCGGGAAGCCCGCCAGCGGACCGGAGTCCATCACCGACTTGATGCCCTTCTCGACGCCGGGGATGTATTCCTTCGGCACCGCGCCACCGACGATCTTCGATTCGAACGAGTAGCCCTCGCCCGCCTCGGTCGGCATGATGTTGAGCTTCACTTCCGCGAACTGGCCCGAACCACCCGACTGCTTCTTGTGGGTGTAGGTGTGCTCCACCGGGTGACCGATGGTCTCGCGGTAGGCCACCTGCGGCGCGCCGATGTTCGCCTCGACCTTGAACTCCCGCTTGAGGCGGTCGACCAGGATGTCGAGGTGGAGTTCGCCCATGCCCTTCATGATGGTCTGGCCCGACTCGAGGTCGGTCTCGACGCGGAAGGACGGGTCCTCGGCGGCGAGGCGCTGGAGACCGGCGGACATCTTCTCCTGGTCGGCCTTGGTCTTCGGCTCGACCGCGATCTCGATGACCGGATCGGGGAAGGTCATGGTCTCGAGCACGACCTGCTTGTTCGGGTCGCACAGCGTGTCACCGGTGGTGGTCTCCTTGAGACCGGCCAGCGCGATGATGTCGCCCGAACCCGCCCATTCGATCTCCTCGCGGGAGTTCGAATGCATCATCATCATCCGGCCGATGCGCTCGCGCTTGCCCTTGGTCGAGTTCATCACCGAACCGCCCTTCTCGAGCAGGCCCGAGTAGATGCGGGTGAAGGTGAGCGAGCCGACGAAGGGGTCGTTCATGATCTTGAACGCGAGGCCGGCGAAGGGCTCCTCGTCGCCGGGGCGACGCTCGATGTTGCGGGTCTCGGTCTCGTCGTCCGGCGCGAAGCCCATGTAGGGCGGCACGTCGAGCGGCGAGGGCAGGAAGTCGATGACCGCGTTCAGGAGCGGCTGGACGCCCTTGTTCTTGAAGGCCGAACCGGCCGCGACCGGCACGAAGGACAGCGACAGCGTACCCTTGCGGATCAGCTCGCGCAGCTTCGGCTCGTCGGGCTCGTTGCCCTCGAGATAGGCTTCCATCGCGTCGTCGTCCTGCTCGACGGCGTTCTCGATCAGGGTCGAGCGCCACTCGGCAGCGACGTCCTGCAGGTCGTCACGGATAGGCTGGCGCACCCAGGAGGCGCCCAGGTCTTCACCCTTCCAGACCCACTCTTCCATCTTGATCAGGTCGACGATGCCCTCGAGCTTGTCCTCGGCGCCGATCGGCAGCGAAATCGGCACGGGGGTGGCACCGGTGCGGTCCTTGATCATCTTCACGCAGTTGAAGAAGTCGGCGCCGATCTTGTCCATCTTGTTGACGAAGACGATGCGCGGGACCTTGTAGCGGTCGGCCTGGCGCCAGACGGTCTCGGTCTGCGGCTCGACGCCGGCGTTGGCGTCCAGCAGGCAGATCGCGCCGTCGAGCACCGCGAGCGAACGCTCGACCTCGATGGTGAAGTCGACGTGGCCGGGGGTGTCGATGATGTTGAAGCGGTACTTCGTGTCCGAAGTGCCCTCGAGCGTCGGGTCTTCCTGCCGCTGCCAGAACGTGGTCGTGGCGGCGGAGGTGATGGTGATCCCGCGCTCCTGCTCCTGCTCCATCCAGTCCATGGTGGCGGCGCCGTCATGGACTTCGCCGATCTTGTGGGACTTGCCGGTGTAGAACAGGATCCGCTCTGTCGTGGTGGTCTTGCCGGCATCGATGTGGGCCATGATGCCGAAGTTGCGGTAGCGCTGCAGAGGATAGTCGCGTGCCATGATGGGGCTCCTTCCCGCTTACCAGCGGTAGTGGCTGAACGCCTTGTTGGCGTCGGCCATCTTGTGGGTGTCTTCGCGCTTCTTCACCGCGGAACCGCGGCCGTTGACTGCGTCGAGCAGCTCGCCGGCCAGGCGCTCTTCCATGGTGTTCTCGTTGCGCTTGGCGCTGGCGTCGATCAGCCAGCGGATCGCCAGCGCCTCGCGGCGCTCGGGGCGGACCTCGACGGGGACCTGGTAGGTCGCGCCGCCGACACGGCGCGAGCGGACCTCGACCGACGGCTTGATGTTGTCGAGCGCCTCGTGGAACACCTCGACGGGCTCCTTCTTGAGGCGGGTCTCGACGCGATCGAACGCGTTGTAGACGATCTTCTCGGCAACGGACTTCTTGCCGTCGATCATCAGGTTGTTCATGAATTTCGTGACAACCCGGTCGCCGAACTTGGCGTCGGGCAGGATCTCACGTTTCTCGGCGGCGTGGCGACGCGACATGGCGCTCTCTCTCCTTACTTCGGACGCTTGGCGCCGTACTTCGAGCGGCGCTGCTTGCGGTTCTTGACCCCTTGGGTGTCGAGCACGCCGCGGAGGATGTGGTAGCGCACGCCCGGAAGGTCTTTCACCCGGCCGCCACGGATCAGGACCACCGAGTGCTCCTGCAGGTTGTGGCTCTCACCGGGGATGTAGCTGATGACCTCGTAGCCATTGGTCAGGCGCACCTTGGCGACCTTCCGCATGGCCGAGTTCGGCTTCTTCGGCGTGGTGGTGTAGACGCGGGTGCACACGCCCCGCTTCTGCGGGCAGGACTCGAGGTGCTGCGACTTGGACTTGGTGACTTTGGGCTGCCGCGGCTTGCGGATCAGCTGCTGGATCGTTGGCATTGGGCGTCTTTCCCCGTTTCCTGCACATGTGTCGCGGACCAGGGGCCCGCCGATTTCGGTTCCTCGCGGCTTCATGCGTCCACGAAGCGCAAAAAATCCGCGAACGCGCCCCTTTCCCGGACACGATGCGGTGGGTCTCCAGAGGATCGGGGCGCTATGTCCCGGATCATGACCACTTCAGCTCTGATATCAGGGCGGAAAGCGGACTGCCCCCTGCCCAAGTGACGGCCGTATATGGGGAGTCGCGGAGCGTGTCAACTGCCGCCCCCCCCCCTCCCCCGCCCCGGGGGCTCGGCGGGGGCCCGGCGCCGCAACGGGATGACGCGGGGCGCGGGAAATGCTAGGCCATGCGCGGTTTTCGATCGACAGGAGCCGCGGCCTTTCCATGTGCGTCGTGATCGGCAGATGCCCGGGCCATCCGCATGCCAAGGCCCATTGCTGGTGGCCGCCGCCGGGGCCGCCCCGCATCCGCCTGACCTGACATTCGATTCGACGGAGACCTTCATGACTCTCACGGCAACCCCGCGCCTCGAGGCGCGGCAACTGCGGCTCGACTGGAGCGACGGCCGCAGCGACCACTTCCCCTATCTGTGGCTGCGCGACACCGACCCGGCCGGCTTCCACCCCCAGACCGGCGAGCGGGTGTTCGACCTGACTTCGGTCGATCTCGACCTTGCCCCCGAGGCGGCGCGGGTCGAATCGGGCGCGCTGCTGCTCGACTGGCCGGGCAGCGACACGCCGAGCCGCTTCGCGCTCGACTGGCTCATGGCCCACCGGCCCGGCACGGCCCGCCACGACCCGGCCGAGATCGCGCCCGAGGCCTGGCGCGCCGATCTCGGCGCCGCCGGCGTGCCGCGCGCCACGGCCGGCGAGGTGCTGAACGACGACGCGGCGCTGGCCGGCTGGCTGCACGCCTCCAAGCGCTTCGGCCTGTCGATCGTCGAGGGGCTCGACGACAGCACCGAGGCCGGCATGGCGGTCGCCCGGCGCATCGGCTTTCTGCGCGAGACCAATTTCGGCCGCACCTTCGAGGTCGTCTCGAAGCCGAACCCGAACAACCTCGCCTACACCGCCGACGCGCTGCCGCTGCACACCGACCTGACCAATCAGGAGCTGCCGCCGGGCTGGCAGTTCCTGCACTGCCTCGCCAACGAGGCGACCGGCGGCGGCTCGGTGTTCTGCGACGGGCTGGCGGTGGCGCGCGACCTCGCGCGCGAGGACCCGGCCGCTTTCGAGCTGCTCTCGACCGTCACGGTGCCGTTCCGCTTCCATGACGCGGAGACCGACATCCGCGCCCGCAAGACGGTGATCACCCTCGCCCCGAACGGCGCGGTCAGCGAGATCTGCTTCAACGCGCATCTCGCCGACATCCTCGACATCGCGCCCGAGCTGATGCCGGACTACTACGCCGCCTATCGCCGCTTCATGCAGATGACGCGCGACCCGGCCTATGCGGTGACGCTGAAGCTCAAGGCCGGCGAGATGGTGGTGTTCGACAACCGCCGGGTGCTGCACGGGCGCACCGCCTTCGACCCCTCGACCGGGTTCCGCCACCTGCATGGCTGCTACGTGGACCGCGGCGAGCTCGACAGCCGCATCCGGATCCTGGCGCGCGCCGCCGAGGCCGAGCAGGCCGCCTGATCCTTGGCGGGAGGGCCCGGCGCACAGCGCGTGCGGGCCCTCCCCCACCCGTGCCCCCACCCGTGATGGACCATGGCGCCGATCCGTGCATGATCCGGCCATGGCCGCCCCCACCGATCCCGTCCTCGTGTTCTCCGCCATGCGCGACGAAGGCGCCCATCTGGTCGAATGGGTGACGTGGTACCGGATGCTGGGCTGCGAGATCCTCGTCGCCGTCAACGACTGCACCGACCGCTCAGAGGCGCTGCTTGCGGCCTTCGCGCGGGCCGGCTGGCTCGAATGGTTCGCGCACGACCCGCCCGACGGCGTGCCGCCCAAGCAGGCGGCGCATGCGCAGGCGCGGCGCCACGCGGCGACGCGCCGGGCCGGCTGGCTGCTGATCTGCGACGCCGACGAGTTCCTCGTGCCGCATCGGGGCGGCGGCGGCATCGACGCCTATCTCGACGCGGTCGGCCGCGGCCATGACGGCATCGCGCTGCATTGGCGCTGCTTCGGCACCGGCGGCGAGGCGCACTACGCCCCGGGCCTCACGCATCGCCGCTTCACCCGCTGCGGCCCGGCGCGCCGGCCGCCCAACATCTGGCTCAAGACTCTGGTGCGCGACCCGCACCGCTTCGAGCGCTGGGGCGATCACATGCCCTGGGCCTTCGAGGGCCGGGGGACACCGCGCTTCGTCGACAGCGAGGGCCGGCCGCTCGCGGCCGAGGGCGCGGGCCGGGTGGCCGTGCGCCACACCGCGCCGGAGGCGATCGCCCATGGCGGCGCGCAGATGAACCACTACGCGCTGCGCTCGCGCGAAGAGTTCGAGCTGAAGCGCGGCACGCCCTCGGCCACCGCCTTCCGCGACCGCTACACCGACGACTTCTTCGAGCGCTTCAACCGCAACGTGCAGCGCGACCTCTCGGCGCTGGCCTTCGCGGCCCCCTTCGACCGGCTGCACGCCGAGGCGATGGCCCTGCCCGGCGTTGCCCGGCACCATCACCTGTGCTGCGCCGACCGCGTCGCCCGCATCTGCCGCCTGCAGGGGCGCGCGCCAAAGGGCGATCCGCGCTGGCGCGAGGCGATGATGCGCGCCGCCATCTGACGTTTCACGTGGAGCGCGCCACACCCGGCGCAACGAGAAAGGGCCCCCGGTTTCCCGGGGGCCCCTCATGTCGTTTCGCGGCGACAGGGATCAGTCGCGGCTGTCCTCGTGGCGCTCGGTCACGGTGTCGAACTCCGCGTCCTGGACCGGCGCCTCGGAGGGCGCGGCCAGGGCCGCGGCCTGCTCGGCCGCCTCGCGCTTCTGCTCGACCACGGCGTGGTCGCGGTCATGCGCGATCTTGCGCACGCGGGTGGTCGCGCCACCGGTGCCGGCCGGGATCAGGCGGCCGACGATGACGTTCTCCTTGAGGCCCACCAGCTTGTCGCGCTTGCCCTGGACCGAAGCCTCGGTGAGCACGCGGGTGGTCTCCTGGAACGAGGCCGCCGAGATGAAGCTGCGGGTCTGCAGCGACGCCTTGGTGATGCCGAGCAGCACGGGGCTGCCCTGCGCCGGACGGACGCCCTTGTTGAGCGCCTTCTGGTTGGCCTCGTCGAACTCCGCCTTGTCGACATGCTCGCCCTTGAGCAGCGTCGTCTCGCCCGAGTCCATGATCTCGATCTTCTGCAGCATCTGGCGAACGATCACCTCGATGTGCTTGTCGTTGATCTTCACGCCCTGCAGTCGATAGACGTCCTGCACCTCGGCGATCATGTACTCGGCCAGCGCCTCCACGCCCATGATGGCGAGGATGTCGTGCGGCGCCGGGTTGCCGTCCATGATGTAGTCACCCTTCTGCACGAAGTCGCCTTCCTGCACCGGGATGTGCTTGCCCTTGGGCACCATGTACTCGACCTTGTCGAGGCTGTCGTCGGCCGGCTCGATCGCGATGCGGCGCTTGTTCTTGTAGTCCTTGCCGAAGCGCACATAGCCGTCGATCTCGGCGATGATCGCGTGATCCTTGGGACGACGGGCCTCGAACAGTTCCGCCACCCGCGGCAGACCGCCGGTGATGTCCTTGGTCTTGGCGCCCTCGCGCGGGATCCGCGCCACCACGTCGCCGGCCTGGACGGTCTGGCCGTCCTCGACCGAGAGGATCGCGTCCACCGACATCGGGTAGGTCACCGGGTTGCCCGCGTCGTTGCGGACCGGTTCGCCATCCTCGCCGGCGATCAGGATCTCGGGCTTGAGCTCGTTGCCCTTGGGCACCGAACGCCAGTCCGCGACGATCCGCTGGGTCATGCCGGTGGCGTCGTCGGTCTCCTCGCGCACGGCGATGCCGTTGACGAGATCGACGAAGCGCACCTTACCGGCCTTCTCGGCGATGATCGGCAGGGTGTAGGGGTCCCACTCGAACAGCTTCTCGCCGCGCGCGACCTCCTGGCCCTCCTTGTGGAAGACCTTGGTGCCGTAGCCGATCTTGTGGCTGGCCCGCTCCTCGCCGTCCTCGCCGACGATGGCGAGCACCATGTTGCGGCCCATCACGATCTGCTCGCCCGCCGCGTTCTCGAGGAGGTTGGCGTTGCGGAACTCGATCTTGCCCGACTGGCTGGCCTCGAGGAACGACTGCTGGCCACCCTGCGCGACGCCGCCGATGTGGAAGGTCCGCATCGTCAGCTGGGTGCCCGGCTCGCCGATCGATTGCGCCGCGATGATGCCCACGGCCTCGCCCTGGTTCACCATCGTGCCGCGGGCGAGGTCGCGCCCGTAGCACATGGCGCAGACGCCGTCGTCGGACTCGCAGGTCAGCGGGCTGCGGATGCGCATCTTCTGCAGACCCGAACCCTCGAGCATGTCGGCCTTGCGCTCGTCGATCAGCTCGCCCGCCTTGAGCAGCAGCTCCTCGGTGCCGGGCTTGAACACGTCGTCGGCCGAGACCCGGCCCAGCACGCGCTCGGAGAGCGGCGCGACCACCTCGCCGTCATTGACCGCCGCTTCCGCGGTGATCGCCCGGTCGGTGCCGCAGTCATGCTCGCGGATGATGCAGTCCTGCGCCACGTCGACGAGACGACGGGTCAGGTAGCCCGAGTTCGCGGTCTTCAGAGCGGTGTCCGACAGACCCTTCCGCGCGCCGTGGGTCGAGTTGAAGTACTCGAGCACGGTCAGGCCTTCCTTGAAGTTCGAGATGATCGGCGTCTCGATGATCTCGCCCGACGGCTTGGCCATCAGGCCGCGCATGCCGCCCAGCTGCTTCATCTGGGTGACCGAGCCCCGGGCGCCCGAGTGGGCCATCATGTAGACCGAGTTCGGCTCCATTTCGGCGCCGGCCTCGTCCCGCTTGTTGGCGGAGATGGTCTGCATCATCGCCTCGGTGACCTTGTCGTTGCACTTCGACCAGGCGTCCACGACCTTGTTGTACTTCTCGCCCTGGGTGATCAGGCCGTCCATGTACTGCTGCTCGAAGTCCTTGACCTGTTCGCGGGTCTCGTCGACCAGCGTCCACTTGGCCTCGGGAATGACCATGTCGTCCTTGCCGAACGAAATGCCGGCGCGGAAGGCCTCCTTGAAGCCCGCGGACATGATCTGGTCGCAGAAGATCACCGACTCCTTCTGACCGCAGTAGCGGTAGACGGTGTCGATCACCTGCTGGACTTCCTTCTTGCGCAGCAGCCGGTTCAGCAGCTCGAACGGCGCCTTGGCGTTGAGCGGCAGAAGCGCGCCCAGACGCAGCCGGCCCGGCGTGGTCTCGTAGCGCTTGAAGACCTCGTTGCCCTCGTCGTCGATCTGCTTGATCCGCGCGGTGATGCGGGCGTGCGGGTGCACCTCGCCAGCGGTCAGGGCGTGCTCCACCTCCTCGATCGAGCCGAAGGACATGCCCTCGCCCTTCATGCCTTCACGCATGATGGTGGTGTAGTAGAGGCCCAGAACCATGTCCTGCGACGGCACGATGATCGGCGCGCCGTTGGCGGGCGACAGCACGTTGTTCGTGGACATCATCAGGACGCGCGCTTCCAGCTGGGCTTCCAGCGAGAGCGGCACGTGCACGGCCATCTGGTCGCCGTCGAAGTCGGCGTTGAAGGCCGAGCAGACCAGCGGGTGCAGCTGGATCGCCTTGCCTTCGATCAGGATCGGCTCGAAGGCCTGGATGCCGAGACGGTGCAGCGTCGGCGCGCGGTTCAGCATCACCGGGTGCTCGCGGATCACCTCGTCGAGGATGTCCCAGACCTCGGGACGCTCCTTCTCGACCAGCTTCTTCGCCTGCTTCACGGTGCTCGACAGGCCCTTGGCCTCGAGCCGCGAGTAGATGAAGGGCTTGAACAGCTCGAGCGCCATCTTCTTGGGCAGGCCGCATTGGTGCAGCTTGAGCTCGGGGCCGGTCACGATGACCGAACGGCCCGAGAAGTCCACGCGCTTGCCGAGCAGGTTCTGGCGGAACCGGCCCTGCTTGCCCTTGAGCATGTCCGACAGCGACTTCAGCGGGCGCTTGTTGGCGCCGGTGATGACGCGGCCGCGGCGGCCGTTGTCGAACAGCGCGTCGACCGACTCCTGCAGCATCCGCTTCTCGTTGCGCACGATGATGTCGGGCGCGCGCAGTTCGATCAGCCGCTTGAGGCGGTTGTTGCGGTTGATGACCCGGCGGTAGAGGTCGTTCAGGTCCGAGGTCGCGAAGCGGCCGCCATCGAGCGGCACCAGCGGGCGCAGCTCGGGCGGGATCACCGGGATCACGGTCATCACCATCCACTCGGGACGGTTGCCGCTCTCGATGAAGCTCTCGACGATCTTCAGTCGCTTGATGATCTTCTTGGGCTTCAGCTCGCCGGTCGCCTCCTTGAGGTCGGCGCGCAGCTGCTCGGCCTCGCCCTCGAGGTCGATCTGGGCCAGCATCTCGCGGATCGCCTCGGCACCGATATTGGCCGAGAACGCGTCGGCGCCGTACTGGTCCTGCGCGTCGAGATACTGCTCCTCGGTCATCAGCTGGCCGTAGGCCAGATCGGTCAGGCCGGGCTCGATGACGACGTAGTTCTCGAAGTAGAGGATGCGCTCGAGGTCACGCAGCGTCATGTCCAGCATGAGGCCGATCCGGGAGGGGAGCGACTTCAGGAACCAGATATGCGCGACCGGCGCGGCCAGCTCGATGTGGCCCATGCGCTCACGGCGCACCTTCTGCAGCGTCACCTCGACGCCGCACTTCTCGCAGACCACGCCGCGGTACTTCATGCGCTTGTACTTACCGCACAGGCACTCGTAGTCCTTGATCGGGCCGAAGATCCGGGCGCAGAACAGGCCGTCGCGCTCGGGCTTGAAGGTCCGGTAGTTGATGGTCTCGGGCTTCTTGATCTCGCCGAAGGACCAGCTGAGGATCCGCTCCGGCGAGGCGAGGCTCACCTTGATCTCGTCGAAGGTCTTGGCCGGGGTCAGCGGATTGAACGGGTTGTTCGTGAGTTCCTGGTTCATTTCAAATCCTTGAATCTAGGCAGAGGGCGACGGCGCCCCGCCCCGGTGACCCGGGGCGGGAAAAGACGCCGTTACTCGTCCTCCGCGTCCAGGAGTTCCATGTTGAGGCCGAGGCCCCGGACTTCCTTCACGAGAACGTTGAACGATTCCGGCACGCCGGCCTCGAAGTTGTCCTCGCCCTTGACGATGCTCTCGTAGACCTTGGTGCGGCCGGCCACGTCGTCCGACTTCACGGTCAGCATCTCCTGCAGCGTGTAGGCGGCGCCGTACGCCTCGAGCGCCCAGACCTCCATCTCGCCGAAGCGCTGGCCGCCGAACTGCGCCTTGCCGCCCAGCGGCTGCTGGGTCACGAGGCTGTACGGCCCGGTCGAACGCGCGTGGATCTTGTCGTCCACCAGGTGGTGCAGCTTGAGCAGGTACTTCACGCCCACGGTCACGTTGCGCGAGAACTTCTCGCCGGTGCGGCCGTCGAACAGCTCGGACTGGCCGGATTCGTCGAAGCCCGCGCGCTTGAGCGCGTCGTTGACGTCCGGCTCCTTGGCGCCGTCGAAGACCGGCGTGGCGATCGGAACGCCGCGCTGCACGTTCTCGGCGATCTCGGCCACCCGCGCCTCGTCCATGCCCTTGATGCCCTCTTCGTAGACATCCTCGCCATAGGCGATGCGCAGCGCCTCGCGCACCGGGGTGAGATCACCCGAGCGGCGATACTCCTGCAGCGCCTCGTCGACCTGGATGCCGAGGCCGCGCGCGGCCCAGCCCATGTGGGTCTCGAGGATCTGACCCACGTTCATGCGCGACGGCACGCCCAGCGGGTTGAGGCAGAAGTCGACCGGCGTGCCGTCGGCGAGGAACGGCATGTCCTCCATCGGCACGACGCGGGAGATGACGCCCTTGTTGCCGTGACGGCCGGCCATCTTGTCGCCCGGCTGCAGCTTGCGCTTCACCGCGACGAAGACCTTGACCATCTTCATCACGCCCGGCGGCAGGTCGTCGCCGCGACGCACCTTCTCGACCTTGTCCTCGAACCGCGCGTCGAGCGTGCGCTTCTGGATCTCGTACTGCTCGTTCAGCGCCTCGACGATCTTGGCGTCGTCCTCGTCCTCGAGGGCGAGCTGCCACCACTGGCCGCGCGACAGCGTGCCCAGCAGCTCCTCGTCGATGGTCGCGCCGGCCTTGACGCCGCGCGGGCCCTTAACCGCGGTCTTGCCGAGGATCAGGTCCTTGAGACGGGCGTAGATGTTGCGGTCGAGGATCGCCAGCTCGTCGTCGCGGTCGCGCGCCAGACGGTCGACTTCCTCGCGCTCGATCTGCAGCGCGCGCTCGTCCTTGTCGACGCCGTGGCGGTTGAACACCCGGACCTCGACGATGGTGCCGAAATCGCCCGGCGGCAGCCGCAGCGAGGTGTCGCGCACGTCGGACGCCTTCTCGCCGAAGATCGCCCGCAGGAGCTTCTCTTCCGGCGTCATCGGGCTTTCGCCCTTCGGGGTGATCTTGCCCACGAGGATGTCGCCCGGCCCCACTTCGGCGCCGATGTAGACGATGCCCGCCTCGTCGAGGTTGCGCAGCGCTTCCTCGCCGACGTTCGGGATGTCGCGGGTGATCTCCTCCGGCCCGAGCTTGGTGTCGCGGGCCGCGACCTCGAACTCCTCGATGTGGATCGAGGTGAAGACGTCGTCGCGCACGATGCGCTCGGAGATCAGGATCGAGTCCTCGTAGTTGTAGCCGTTCCACGGCATGAACGCGACGACCACGTTCTTGCCGAGTGCCAGCTCGCCCATGTCGGTCGAGGGACCGTCGGCGATCACCTCGTCCTTCTGGACGCGGTCACCCACCTTCACCAGCGGGCGCTGGTTGATGCAGGTGTTCTGGTTCGAACGCTGGAACTTGCGCATCCGGTAGATGTCGACCCCGGCATCGCCGAGCTCGAGATCCTCGGTGGCGCGGATCACGATCCGGGTGGCGTCCACCTGGTCGATGATGCCGCCGCGGCGCGCCATGATCGCGGCGCCGGAGTCGCGGGCCACCACTTCCTCGATGCCGGTGCCCACGAGCGGCGCCTCGGCCTGCAGGAGCGGCACGGCCTGACGCTGCATGTTCGAGCCCATCAGCGCGCGGTTCGCGTCGTCGTTCTCGAGGAACGGGATCAGCGAGGCGGCAACCGACACCAGCTGCTTCGGCGAGACGTCGATCAGGTCGACGCTCTCGGAGGGCGCGAGCATGTAGTCACCCGACTGGCGGGTGTTGACCAGCTCGTTGGTGAACTTGCCGTTCTCGTCGAGCGAGGCGTTGGCCTGCGCGACGGTGTGGCGCATCTCCTCGGTGGCCGAGAGGTAGTGCACCTCGTCGGTCACCTGCCCCTCCACCACCTTGCGGTAGGGGGTCTCGATGAAGCCGTACTTGTTCACCCGCGCGAAGGTGGCGAGCGAGTTGATCAGGCCGATGTTCGGGCCTTCCGGCGTCTCGATCGGGCACATCCGGCCGTAATGGGTCGGGTGCACGTCGCGCACCTCGAAGCCGGCGCGCTCGCGGGTCAGACCGCCCGGCCCGAGCGCCGAAAGACGGCGCTTGTGCGTCACTTCCGACAGCGGGTTGGTCTGGTCCATGAACTGCGACAGCTGCGAGGAGCCGAAGAACTCGCGCACCGCGGCGGCGGCGGGCTTGGCGTTGATCAGGTCCTGCGGCATGACGGTGTCGATCTCGACGCTCGACATGCGCTCCTTGATCGCGCGCTCCATGCGCAGCAGACCGACGCGGTACTGGTTCTCCATCAGCTCGCCGACCGAGCGCACCCGGCGGTTGCCGAGATGGTCGATGTCGTCGATCTCGCCCTTGCCGTCGCGCAGCTCGACCAGCGCCTTGATGCAGGCGACGATGTCTTCCTTGCGCAGCGTGCGCTGGCTGTCCTCGGCCTCAAGCGCGAGGCGCATGTTCATCTTCACCCGGCCCACGGCCGACAGGTCGTAGCGCTCGGCGTCGAAGAACAGCGTGTCGAACAGCGCCGAGGCCGCGTCCACGGTCGGCGGCTCGCCCGGGCGCATGACCTTGTAGATCTCCATCAGCGCCGATTCGCGGTTCCAGGCCTTGTTGTCGGCGGCCATGGTGTTGCGGATGTAGGGGCCGACATTGATGTTGTCGATGTCGAGCACCGGGATCTCGGTGATGCCCGCGTCCATCAGCTCCTTGAGGGTGCCGCCGGTGATCTCGCCGTCGCGGTCGGTCTCGAGCGTCAGCTCGTCGCCGGCCTCCACGAAGATCGCGCCGGTCTCCTCGTCGATGATGTCGCGCGCGACGAACTTGCCGACGATGGTGTCGAAGGGCACCAGCAGGTTCTGCACCCGGCCCTCGTCGATCAGCTTCTTGACGGCGCGCGGCGTGACCTTGTCGCCGGCCTTGGCGATCACCTCGCCGGTGGCGGCGTCCACGAGGTCATGGGCGGGACGCGTGCCGCGCACCCGCTCGGGGAAGAACTTGGTGACCCAGCTGCGGGCCTTCTTGTCGAAGCTGTAGTCGACCGTGTCGTAATAGGCATCCATGATGCCTTCCTGGTCGAGACCCAGCGCGTAGAGCAGCGTCGTGACCGGCAGCTTGCGGCGGCGGTCGATGCGCGCGAAGACGAGGTCCTTGGCGTCGAACTCGAAGTCGAGCCAGGAGCCGCGATAGGGAATGATCCGGCAGGCGAAGAGCAGCTTGCCCGAGGAATGGGTCTTGCCCTTGTCGTGGTCGAAGAACACGCCCGGCGAGCGGTGCATCTGGGACACGATCACCCGCTCGGTCCCGTTGACGATGAAGGTGCCGTTCGGGGTCATCAGGGGCATGTCGCCCATGAAGACGTCCTGCTCCTTGATGTCCTTCACCGACTTGGCGCCGGTGTCCTCGTCGACATCGAACACGATCAGCCGCAGCGTCACCTTCAGGGGCGCGCTGTAGGTCATGTCGCGGGCCTGGCACTCCTCGACGTCGTATTTCGGCTTCTCGAGCTCGTAGCGGACGAATTCGAGCGTCGCGGTCTCGTTGAAGTCCTTGATCGGGAAGACCGACTGGAACACGCCCTTGATCCCTTCGCCGTCGGTCGGCTCGGGCTGGTCACCCGATTTCAGGAACAGGTCGTAGGAGGATTTCTGCACCTCGATGAGGTTCGGCATCTCCAGCACTTCGCGGATCTTGCCGTAATATTTGCGCAAACGCTTCTGGCCGAGGAAGGACTGAGCCATGGGAGTCGTCACCTTTCAGGTCTCTGCGGATCGGCGCGGCCTGCGGGGAAGGCCGCGTCACCCAAGCGAGAGGGGGAGGTCCGGTCCATTCGCGATCTCCGTCCCACCGGAGACCTCCCGACCGGCGAACCTGCCCGGGGAGGGGGCTTTGCGCGAAAGCCCCCTTCCAAGACGGGTTCGGCTGGACCCGCGATACCGCGGATCCAGCCAATGTCGCAAGGCGTGGCGCGCGGCGCGCGCCCGCCGAGATTAGGCCAGCTCGACCTTGGCGCCAGCCGCTTCCAGCTTCGCCTTGATCTCTTCGGCTTCCGCCTTCGGAGCGGCTTCCTTGACCTTGCCGCCGGACTCGACGAGCTCCTTGGCTTCCTTCAGGCCGAGGCCGGTGATGCCGCGGACTTCTTTGATCACGTTGATCTTCTGAGCGCCGGCGTCCTTCAGGACGACGTCGAACTCGGTCTTTTCCTCTTCGGCCGCGCCGGCGTCGCCGGCCGGGCCCGCCATCATCACGGCGCCGCCGGCGGCGGGCTCGATGCCGTACTCGTCCTTGAGGATGGTTTTCAGTTCCTGGGCCTCGAGAAGGGTCAGACCAACGATCTCTTCGGCGAGTTTTTTCAGATCAGCCATTTTGCTTTCCGTTCAGTTCAAGTGTGTTCCAACGCGGGGGCGATCAAGCCCCCGAGGAGACGGGATGCCTTACGCGGCCTTCTCTTCGATGGTCGAGAGAATGGACGCGATGTTGCTGGCGGGCGCGCCAATGGCGCCGGCGATGTTGGATGCCGGGGCACCGATGCAGCCGACGATGGAAGCGATGAGCTCCTCGCGCGACGGCATCTGGGCCACGGCCTTCACACCGGCCGGATCCAGGGCCGAGTCTCCCATCGCGCCGCCGAGGACCTTGAGCTTGTCGTTGGTCTTGGCGAACGCATCGACCACCTTGGCGGCTGCCACGGGGTCTTCGGAGTAGGAGAGCACGGTCATGCCCGTGAGGTAGTCGGCGATGCTGGCGCAAGGCTTCCCCTCAAGGGCGATCTTGGCGAGCCTGTTCTTGGCAACGCGCACGGACCCGCCCGCTTCGCGCATACGCGCGCGCAGGTCCTGCATTTCGGCAACCGTCAGACCCTCGTAGTGGGCAACCACCACGACGCCAGAGCTTTCGAAGATCTGGCCGAGTTCCTCGACCACTTTCTCTTTCTGGGCTCTATCCACGGTTTACTCCAAGTTTGGGGGTTTCCCCCCGGCTCATGTTGACCCCCTGATGGTCCGGGGGCCGTTCGGGTCCGGTCAGGGTCCCGAGGCCGTGATCGCCCGAAGGGAAGCATCGCTTCCGAACGGAATGCCTTGGTCTCGTTTCCCATCTCAGGAAGGACTTAGCGGGGTTTCCCCCTGCCCTCCGTCTCGGACAGGACGGGGCGGCATGCCGCCCCGCCATTCACCCCGGCCCGAGGACCGGGGGAAATCTCTATCAGGCCGCGCCGGTGGCCGAGGCCAGGTCGACGCTGACGCCGGGGCCCATGGTCGAGCTGAGCGCCACCTTCTTGAGGTAGGTGCCCTTGGCGCCCGCGGGCTTGGCCTTGTTCACCGCGTCGACGAAGGCGCGGATGTTCTCTTCGAGCTTGCCGGCTTCGAAGGAGGCCTTGCCGATGCCGGCATGGATCACGCCGGCCTTCTCGACGCGGAACTGCACCTGGCCGCCCTTGGCGGCCTTGACGGCCTCGGCGACGTCCATGGTGACGGTGCCGATCTTCGGGTTCGGCATCAGGTTGCGCGGGCCGAGGATCTTACCCAGGCGGCCGACGATCGGCATCATGTCGGGCGTGGCGATGCAGCGCTCGAACTCGATCTTGCCGGACTGGATGGTCTCCATCAGGTCCTCGGCGCCGACGATGTCGGCCCCGGCGGCCTTGGCCTGCTCGGCCTTGTCGCCACGGGCGAAGACGGCGACGCGGATGGTCTTGCCGGTGCCGTTGGGCAGGGTGACCGAGCCGCGGACCATCTGGTCGGCGTGGCGCGGGTCGACGCCCAGGTTCATCGCGATCTCGACGGTCTCGTCGAACTTCGCGGAGGCGTTGCCCTTGATCAGCTCAATGGCCTCGGAGAGCGCGACGTTCTCCTTGCCGGCGAAGGCCTCGCGGGCGGCGCGGGTGCGTTTACCGATTTTCGCCATGACTTAGCCTTTCACCTCGATGCCCATCGACTTCGCGGAGCCGAGCACGGTCTGCATCGCGCCCTCGACGGAGGTCGCGTTCAGGTCCTTCATCTTCGCCTCGGCGATCTCGCGCACCTGCGCCAGCGTCACGGTGCCGGCGGTCTCCTTGCCGGGCAGCGTCGCGCCCTTGGCACGGTTGCGCTTGCCCACGGGCTTCAGGCCGGCGGCCTTCTTGAGGAAGAACGACGCCGGCGGCGACTTGATCTCCATCGTGAAGGACTTGTCCTGGTAGTAGGTGATCACGGTCGGGCAGGGCGCACCCTTTTCCATGTCCGCGGTCTTCGCGTTGAAGGCCTTGCAGAACTCCATGATGTTGATGCCGCGCTGACCCAGCGCCGGACCGACCGGCGGCGACGGGTTCGCTTCGCCGGCCTTCACCTGGAGCTTCAGCTGCCCCATCACTTTCTTGGCCATCGGGCCTCTCCTTCTCGCAACAGCCTTCCGGGCGCGCCCGGCGGCTCTCGGTTGGGTGGTGCGGCTCGCGGGGCGCGCCCCGTCTGCCTCCCACATGCGGCGAATCGACTGCGACCCGGCCGCCACCAAAAGACCGGCCCGGGGGCCGGCGCAATTGGAGATGCAGCGCATAGACCCCGATGGCCGGCGCGTCAAGCCCGGCCGCGCCCTGCCCCGCCCGGCCGCTTCGGCCCGGCCGGGCGGCGCGGGTAATGCCCGGCCCAGGAGGCGGCGACGCGGTCCCAGTCGAAGCGCGCCCGCGCCACGTCCCGCCCCTCCTGCCCCAGCCGCGCCGCCCGTTCGGGCGCGCGCGCCAGCGCCTGCATCGCCCCGGCCAGCCCGGCCACCAGCTCGGCCTCGGCCGCGACCGGCACCAGGAGCGCGCCGCCCGAGCGGCCCAGCTCGGCCGGGCCGCCCCAGTCCAGCGCCACCACCGGCACCGCCAGCGCCATCGCCTCCTGCATCACGATTCCGTTGGCCTCGGCGAGGCTCGGCATCACCAGCCCGCGGCAGTCGTCCAGCGCCGCGGCCAGCCGCGCGTGATCGAGCCAGCCGGCGAATCGCACCCGCGCCCCGAGCCCCAGCCGCGCGGCCGTCGCCTCGAGCGCCGGGCGGCTCGGCCCGTCGCCATGCAGCACCAGCTCGACCTCCGCATCGCACTGCGCCAACCCCCGCAGCGCGAGGTCGAAGCCCTTGTCGTCGACCATCCGGCCGATGCAGGCGAAGCGCGGCGGCGTGTGCGCGGGCCGCGCCCGGCGCAAAAGCGCCGGCGCCACGCCGGCATCGAGCACCTCGGCCATGCGCGCGCGCGGCGCCCCGGCCAGAAGCAGCGACCGGCGCGTGCGCGCGCCGCCCGACACCAGCAGCCGCTCGGCCCGGGCGCGGTCGCGAAAGACCAGCCCCAGACCGCGCTGCGCCGGGGCGTGCAGCCAGGCGCCGAGCCTGCGGCCCGCCGGGGTCCGGCGCGCCAGCGCCGGCGGATAGTGGATGTTGCCCGACAGGGGGCCGATCACCACGTGGTAGCCGCGCGGCGCCAGCCGCGGCGCGACCGGCGAGATCGGGCAGATGTAGTGCAGGACGGTACGGGCGGGATCGTGGCGCCGCGCCAGCCGCGCCGCGGCGCGGTGAAACAGCGGCGTGACCAGCGGCCGGCCGAGCCGACTCTGCCAGGCCAGTCGCTGCAGCGGCCCGTCCTCCACAAAGGAGAGCCGCTCCGGCGGAAACAGCGCCGCGAGTTCGTCGCGGTTGCGGGCGTGGGTGATCAGCCGGGCATCGGCCCCGGCCTCGAGCAGCCAGCGGAAATACTGCAGCGCTTTGAGCGCCTCGCCGCCCATGCGGCTGCCGGCATTGGGCGCGATCAGCAGGATGCGCGGCCAGGCGTACGCGACGGCGGGCGGCGGGACGGCGGGCGACGCATCGCCCCCGGCCGGCCCGCCCATCCGGTCAGCCCTGCTGCTTGGCGACCTGGGTGAACTCGAGTTCGACCGGCGTCGCGCGGCCGAAGATCGAGACCGTCACCTTCAGGCGCTGGTTCTCCTCGTCGACCTCTTCGACCAGGCCGTCGAAATCCTCGAACGGGCCGTCCTTGACCTTGACCTTCTCGCCGACCTCGAAGCGGATCAGGGTGCGCGGGCTCTCCTCGCCTTCCTGCACGCGGTTGAGGATCTGGTTCACCTCGGCGTCGCGCATCGGCATCGGCCGGCCCTGCGGGCCGAGGAAGCCGGTGACGCGGTTGATCGAGGTCACGAGGTGATAGCCCTTGTCGGACATCTCCATGTGCACCAGCACGTAGCCGGGCATGAAGCGGCGCTCGGTCGAGACCTTCTTGCCGCGCCGGATCTCGATCACCTCCTCGGTGGGGACCAGCACCTCGTCGATCACGTCCTCGAGCCCCTGCTCGGCGACCTTGGCCCTGATCTGCTCGGCGATCTTCTTTTCGAAGTTCGAGAGCACGGAGACCGAATACCAGCGTTTCGCCATGTTGCCCGACACCTTCCGTCGCGACCGGCGCTGGGCCGGACCTTCGTTTCAATTCACCGGCCCGTGCGGGGCCGCCCAAACAGCAAATCGGCGCGCAACATGCGCGCCGTGCCTCGGTGCGCCGGTCGATACATCCCGGCGCGGCGCAGATCAAGCCCCGGAGGGCCGCGCGGCTCAGCCGCCCAGCGACTCCAGCACCGCCTGCAGGCCCGAGCGGATGCCCAGATCCACGAGGCTGAAGAACAGCGCCGCGACCGCGGCCAGCAGGAAGACCATCACCGTGGTCAGCACCACCTCGCGGCGCGTGGGCCAGACCACCTTCGAGATCTCGGCGCGGGTCTGCTGCGCGAACTGGAGCGGGTTGGTTCTGGCCATCGTCTTCACCTTTCGGGGGATCGATGCGGGTCATAAACCGCGGCGACGCGGACCGCAAGCGATGGTCGCGCGGGCGGCCTGGCAGGGGCAGCAGGACTCGAACCCGCGACCCTCGGTTTTGGAGACCGATGCTCTACCAACTGAGCTATACCCCTAGGCCGCCCTCCGACTAGCCCCGTTCGCCGCCGGGATCAAGGCCCCGTCGCGCGGATTCGCACCCCGAGCGCCCTTGCCCTCGCGGCGGGCGCGCGCAACATGCGCCCCCGAAGACGAGGGAGGTCGCATGTCGCTTCGCAAGAGACTGGCGCGCAGCCCGGCGCTGATCGGCACGATGGGCGGTCTGGCGCATGGCTATCTCGGCCATTGCCAGCGCCGCACGCGCTGGGAGCGGCGCGGCGACGCGGATCTGCGCGCCGCGCTGGCCGAGGGGCCGGTGCTGCTGATCCTGCGCCATTCGCGCCTGATGCTCGGGCCGTTCCACTGGCCGCGCGACACCGCCGACCTGTCCTCGCTGCACGACACCTCGCCGATCGCCCGAATCGCCGGCGACACGCATCGCCGCTCGGGTCTCACCCCGGTGGCGATGTCGCCGCGGCTGTCGAACCTCGCCATGTCGCGGCTGGTGATGGATCGGCTGCGCGCCGGGGCCAGCATCGGCATCACCGCCGACGGCCCGCTCGGGCCCGCCGGCCGGGTCAACGACCCGCCGATCGACTGGGCGCGCAGCATCGGCCGGCCGGTGTTCTTCTACGCCTACTCGGTCGAGCGGCAGGCCCGCGCGAAAAGCTGGGACCGGCTGCTGCTGCCGCGGCCGGGAGGGCGCGGCGCGGTGGTGTTCCGGCGCTGGGAAGGCACGGTGCCGCGCCGGCTCGACACGCAGGCGCGCGAGGCGGCGCGCGCCTCGCTCCAGGCCGGGCTCGACGCCGCCACCGCGGAGGCCGACGCCATGCTGGGCCTGCCGCCCGGCCCCTGATCCGCCGGAGCCCTGCCCGCAAACGCGAAGGGCCGCCCCGAGGGGCGGCCCTTGCCGTTGCTGCGATCGGGCGGCGCGAGGGCCGCCCGCCGCGCGATCACTCGATGATCTTGGCGACGACGCCGGCACCGACGGTGCGGCCGCCTTCACGGATGGCGAAGCGCAGGCCGTCTTCCATGGCGATCGGGGCGATCAGCTCGACGTTGAACTTCAGGTTGTCGCCCGGCATCACCATCTCGGTGCCTTCCGGCAGCACGACGGTGCCGGTGACGTCGGTGGTGCGGAAGTAGAACTGCGGCCGGTAGTTGGCGAAGAACGGGGTGTGGCGGCCGCCCTCCTCCTTGGTGAGGATGTAGGCCTCGGCCTCGAACTTGGTGTGCGGCTTGACCGAGCCGGGCTTGCACAGCACCTGGCCGCGCTCGACGCCCTCACGGTCGACGCCGCGCAGCAGCGCGCCGATGTTGTCGCCCGCCTCGCCGCGGTCGAGCAGCTTGCGGAACATCTCGACG
>NZ_FNAT01000012.1 GCF_900102015.1 Limimaricola pyoseonensis
ATCGGCAGCTTCCGCCTGATCGAGGCGTTGCGCGCCACGCCTTGCGCGCATCTGATGATGGCCTCGACCTCCTCGGCCTACGGCGCCGAGACCGAGATGCCCTACCGCGAGGACATGGCCGCGAACTGGCCCGTCTCGTTCTACGCCGCGACCAAGAAGGCGGGTGAGGCGATGGCGCACAGCTACGCCCATCTCTACGGCATCCCGACCACCATGTTCCGCTTCTTCACGGTCTACGGGCCGTGGGGGCGGCCGGACATGGCGCTGTTCAAGTTCACCCGCGCGATCCTCGCGGGCGAGCCGATCGATCTCTACAACCATGGCCGGATGCGGCGCGATTTCACCTATGTCGAGGATCTCGTCGAGGGGTTGCTCAGGCTCTCGGGCCGCCCGCCCGAGGGCCCCGGTGCGCGCGGCCCGGCGATCGCCGGCGACAGCCTGTCGCCGGTCGCGCCGTGGCGGGTGGTCAACATCGGCCATGGCGCGCCGCAGGTGCTGGGCGATTTCGTCGCGGCGATCGAGGCGGCCACGGGGCGTGCCGCGATCCGCAACCTGATGGAGATCCAGCCCGGCGACGTGCCCGCGACATGGGCCGACACGCGCCTGCAGGAGGCGCTGATCGGCAAGCTGCCGAAGACGCCGCTGGCCGAGGGCGTGGCGAATTTCGTGGCGTGGTATCGCGACCACTACCGCGTCTGAGGTCTGCAAATAGTAGGCATCAGGTTACTCCAGTAACCCCGCCTGCCGCGCCCGCTCCAGCAGGTGTGCGACCGACGAGATCGCCCATTTCGAACGCCCCCTCGGCGTCGGCTCGCGCATCGCCTCGAGCCGCGCCGCGATCTCCCTCAGGGACATGTCGGGCGCCGCGCGCCTGATGCCGGCGACGATCGCCAGGAGCCGGTCGTCGCGCGGCGCCCGCGGCGCGCGGTCGAGCGCCGAAGCCTCCAGCAGCCCGTCCTTCACGAAGCGCGCGCTGGCGCGGCGCAGCCGCTCGACGGTCCAGGGCGCCGCCTCGGGGTGCCGGCTGTTGACGATCCGCACCACGTCCTCCCAGGGCAGGCGCGGCCGGAACTGCCGCACCGCGGGCAGCCAGTGCCGCGCCTCGTCGTTGAGCTTGTCGAAATAGCCGCGGTCGCGCGCGCGGCTGACCTTGGCGATGGCCGCCGGATCGCGGGCGCGCAGGCCCGGATTGCCGCCGACGCGGCCCTCCCTGCGCGCCGAGGCGAGCCCCGCCAGCGTCCGCTCGCGGATCAGCGCGCGCTCGAACTCCGCCGTGGCGCCGAGGATCTGCAGCGTGAACTTGCCCTGCGGCGAGGTGGTGTCGATCGGGTCGCCGAGCGAGCGGAAATGCGCGTCCCTCGCCTCGAGCGTCTCGATCACCTCCAGAAGATGCGACAGCGAGCGCGCCAGCCGGTCGATCCGCACCGTGACCAGCACGTCGCCGGGGCGGATGCCGGCCACGAGCCGCGCCAGCACCGGCCGGGCGCGCCGGGCGCCCGAGGCGAACTCCTCGTGGATCTCGGCGCAGCCGGCGGCCTCGAGCGCGCGGCGCTGCGCGGCGGTGTCCTGGCTCTCGGTCGAGACGCGGGCATAGCCGATCAGGCGCATGGGTGGTGTCCAATACAGTCAGACGCGAGGATACGACCGTTTGCAAACGCCGGCAATCGCATGGAGACGCCCTGCGCCGTGCCGCCACCGGGCGGGCATCGCCTTGCCGGCAAGGGCGCGGGGGTGATGAGCGCGGGCCCGCGGCCACCGGTGCGGGGCGGAGAGGTCTGGACGATCATGGCGGCGCGGCCTGCCGGTTCTGACCGGGCGGCGAAAGATCGGGCTGGATGAAGCGAAACCACGTTCGCTTCACCTCGGCGCTGCATCCCCCTGCAAAACCGTGTAGGCCGCATGTCATGCCTCATGCCCCCGATCCGTCCCGCACCACCGCCCAGATGCTGCTGCGCGCCGAGGTGCTCGCCGCCCGGCTCGAGGCCACGGCGCGGGCCGAGCCGGAGCTGGGCCAGCTCTGGCGCGCCGAGCTGGCGCTGTCGGAGGCGGTGGCCAGCGCCGGGCTCGAGGGCGTCCGGGTCTCTGAGGCGCATCTGCTGCCGCGCGTCGCGTCGAATGGCGGGCAGGCGCCCGAGCCCGGCGGCGCGGAGCTGGCGCTCGGCCTGATGCGGGCGCTGAAGGCGCCGGGCGACCCGCTGGCCGAGCCGGTGGCGGTGCTGCGCCGCTTCGAGCGGCTCGCCGGCTCGGCCCCGGACCCGGAGGCCGAGCGCCCGGACGACGCCGCGCTCGCCGCCCTCTTCGAGGGCCTGCGCCCCGGCGACATGCCGATCCTGGGCGCGGCGAGGGTGGCGGCGGGCTATGGCCGGCTGACCCGCCGCGCGAGCCCCGCGGTCGAGCGGCTGCTGTTCATGGCGGTCGAAGGCCGTCTGCGCGGCACCCCCGGCGGTCCGGCCCCCGGGGCCGACCCGCTGCGCGGCCTCTCGGGCCGCGTCGACGCCGGCTGGATCTGCCCGCCGGCGCTGGCGCTGAGCCACCGCCGCTTTCGCCCCTGGTCGCCGGGCGGCGCCGCGGGCCTTACCGCCCTGGCCGAGGGGCTGAACGGCGTGCTCGAGGCCGAGACCGGGCGCATCGCGCTGTCGCGCGACTGGCTGCGGCGCGGGCTGGCGCTGGCCGGGACGCGGCGGCGCAGCACGCGGATGGCCGACGCCCTGCGCGCCTTCGCCCGCAGCCCGGTGCTGAGCTCGGGGCTTCTGGCCGAGGCGATCGGCGTGTCGCGGCGCGGCGCGCTGAACCTGATCGAGACGCTGGAGGCCGAGGGCCTGCTGCGCGAGATCACCCACCGCCGCAGCGCCCGGATCTGGGCCGTGCCGGGCATCGGCGCGCGGCTGGCCGCCCGGCCGGGACAGGACGCTTTCGCGCGGATGCGGCGGGCGGAGTCGGATGGGTATGCGGCGGAACTGGAGCGGAGCTTCGCCGATCTCGACAGGGCGCTGGCCCGGGCCGACCGCTGGTCGGGGTCGCCGGAGGCCTGAATGGGTTTGGCGGGCGGGCGGCAGCTCGGGGGACCTGTCACCCGGGTTGAACGGGCGACGGGCGGCCGGATCAACGGAAATGTGAGCGGCGCGGCCGCCTGGTTATTCGTGATCACATCGCTTGTGATCACATCCGCTGCGGGTCCTTCCCCGGGAAATCGGACAGCCGCGGGGGGCGCGGAGCGCGAATCTCCACGATTCCTAGCAAAGTCCATAGGTTAGACCGTGAGACTAGGGCAAATGCCTCAGTCTGCTAGGAATCTTGTCCGGGTATCAGGTCACGAGTGCTGACCTTTCCTCCCAAACCTGTCATAATTGTTGACCTATATGCGCCACCCCCGCGCGGAACGGGGCCGGGATCGAGAGGGTATCCGGGCGGTCCTCGCCGGGGTCGATCTGGCGTGCCTGACAGGGCCTATTCCAGTGGGATGTGAAAAGCGGCTGATCTAGTGTGATCTAGTGGCCTAAATTCACTCACTCGCTCAGATAAAGCATTGACCATAAAAGAGAAAATGGCTGCTGATCTAGTGATCTAGTGAACTAACCGATGGAGGACTTGAGGAAAAAGATGATAAGGTAGTTCAATGACTAAACTACACGAGCATCCTCCCAGACGGCTAGACAATAGGCGATTTCACTCAATCACCCGATCAGCGAGGGCGTAAGCCCCGGTAAGTATTGGGATTTCTTCCTGATCCACTGAATCCGGGGCCACTCGACCGGCAGCGCCGTTCGGTGTGCAGCGAGCCGTTTTTCACCACGATCCGTCACATTGCATGTGAAGTTTCAACCTGCGTTGGAGTTTTCAACATGCGTGTGACTCCATTTCGTACCGCGAACGGCCTCAACTCCCGTGTGAAACAACGTCACACGCACGTTGAAACCTTCGTAAGTCGGCTTCACACGAGAGTTGAAAACGTGGGCTCACGAGCCAAAAAAAAACGGCCCCCGAAGGAGCCGTTTTCGTCGTCAGTCGAGCATATCGTCGAGGTCATCTGGCGGGTCCGCTTCGACCTATCACGGCACACCTGACCGCATCCGAAGACCGGCGGTGGGCCGAAACGACCCGCTCCCCGCTCAAAGCCCCCTCAGATACGCCCCGTAGCCGTTCTTCCCGAACACCTCCGCCCGCGCCATCAGGCTCTCGCGGTCGATCCAGCCCAAGCTGTAGGCGATCTCGTCCGGGCTGCCGGTCTGCAGACCCTGCCGCTTCTCGAGCGTGCGCACGAAGTTGCCGGCATCCAGAAGCGAGCCATGCGTGCCAGTGTCGAGCCAGGCGTAGCCGCGGCCCATGGTCTCGACCCTGAGCAGGCCCTGGTCGAGATAGCTCTCGAGCAGCGTGGTGATCTCCAGCTCGCCGCGTGCCGAAGGCTTCACCGCGCGGGCGCGCTCGGGGGCGGAGGCGTCGAGGAAGTAGAGGCCGGTCACGGCGTAGTTCGACGGCGGGACCTCGGGCTTCTCGATGATCGCCTTCGCCCGGCCCTCGGCGTCGAAATCGACCACGCCGTACCGCTCGGGGTCGGCGACGTGGTAGCCGAAGACCGTGCCGCCCTCGGTCCGCGCATCGGCCGCCGCCAGCATCTCGGGCAACCCGTGGCCGAAGAAGATGTTGTCGCCCAGCACCATCGCCGAGGGGCTGCCTGCGAGGAAGTCCTCGGCCAGGATGTAGGCCTGCGCGAGGCCGTCCGGGCTCGGCTGCTCGATATAGGTGAGCGAGATGCCCCACTGGCTGCCGTCGCCCATGAGGCGGCGGAACTGGTCCTGGTCCTCGGGCGTGGTGATCACCGCGATCTCGCGGATGCCGGCCAGCATCAGCGCCGAGAGCGGGTAGTAGATCATCGGCTTGTCGTAGACCGGCAGCAGCTGCTTCGAGACGCCCATGGTGATCGGGTAGAGCCGGGTGCCGGAGCCCCCGGCGAGGATGATGCCCTTGCGGCCTGCGGTCATGTCGTACGGTCCAGTTCGGTGAGGATGCGGTCGAGGCCGGCCCGCCAGTCGGGCCGGGCGATGCCGAAGGCGGCCTCGGTGGCGCGGCAGTCGAGCCGCGAATTGCGCGGGCGCGGCGCCGGCGTCGGGTAGGCGCTGCTGGGAATGTCTTCGATCGCGCAGTCGCGGCCGCCCCGGGGCATGATTTCGCGCGCGAAGCCGGCCCAGCTCGTGTCCGGCGCGCCGGAGAAATGGTAGACGCCGCTCTTCGCCGGGTCGGCGGCGAGCGCCTCGGCGATGGTCACGCAGGCTTGCGCGATCGCGTCCGCCGGGGTCGGGCCGCCGACCTGGTCGGCGACGACGTTGAGCGCGTCGCGCTCGGCGCCGAGCCGCAGCATGGTCTTCACGAAGTTCGCGCCATGCGCCGAGAACACCCACGAGGTGCGCAGCACCGCCCAGCCGGCGGGGTTGCCGGCCCGCGCCACCCCCTCCTCGCCCGCGAGCTTGGTCCGCCCATAGGCGCCGAGCGGCGCCGTGGGCGCATCGGGGGCGAAGGGCGCCTCGCCCGCGCCGTCGAAGACGTAGTCGGTCGAGATGTGGACGAAGGGCAGACCGGCCTCCGCCGCCGCCCGCGCCAGCGCGGCGGGGGCTTCGGCGTTGAGCCGGTGCGCCGCCGCCTCCTCGGTTTCGGCCGCGTCCACCGCGGTCCAGGCGGCGGCGTTGATCACCGCATGCGGCCAGCCGGTCGCGGCCTCGCGCGCGAGGATCTTGGCCGCGCCCTCGGGGTCCGACAGGTCGGCGCTCTCGCGGCCCATGCAGCGGATCTCGTGGCCCTGCCCGTCGAGCCGGGCAAGCTCCGTCGCCACCTGCCCCGAGCGGCCGAAGACCAGCACCCTCATCGCGCCACCGCCTTCTGCCCGGTCCCCAGTCTCTGACCCACGCCCTCGCGCGCCTGCAGCGGCCGCCACCAGTCCTCGTTGGCGAGGTACCACTCGACCGTGCGGCGCAGCCCCTGCTCGACCGTCACCGAGGGCCGCCAGCCCAGCTCGGCGCGGATGCGCGCGGGGTCGATCGCGTAGCGCGCGTCATGGCCGGGCCGGTCGGCGACGAAGGCGATCTGGTCGGCATAGGCGCCGCTCTGCTTCGGGCGCAGCTCGTCGAGGATGCCGCAGAGCGTGCGCACCAGATCGAGATTGGTCCGCTCGTTCTCGCCACCGATGTTGTAACTGCGCCCGACGCGGCCCTTCTCCAGAACGGTCAGCAGCGCGTCGGCGTGATCCTCGACATAGAGCCAGTCGCGGATGTTCTGGCCCTCGCCGTAGATCGGGAGTTCCTTCCCGGCGAGCGCGTTCAGGATCACCACCGGGATCAGCTTCTCGGGGAAGTGATACGGCCCGTAATTGTTCGAGCAGTTGGTGAGCAGGACGGGCAGCCCGTAGGTCTCGTGCCAGGCCCGCACCAGGTGGTCCGAGGCCGCCTTCGAGGCCGAGTAGGGCGAGCGCGGGTCGTAGGGCGTCTCCTCGGTGAACTTGACCTCCGGGTCGGCCGGCAGCGAGCCGAACACCTCGTCGGTCGAGACGTGGTGGAAGCGGAAAGCCTCGGGCCGGCCTTGGGTTTCCCACCAGGCCCGCGCCGCCTCGAGCAGGTGGTAGGTGCCGTTCACGTTGGTCTCGACGAAGGCGCCCGGCCCGTCGATCGAGCGGTCGACATGGCTCTCGGCCGCGAGGTGCAGCACCGCGTCGGGCCGGTGCGCGGCGAAGATCCGGTCGAGCGCGGCGCGGTCGCGGATATCGGCCTGCTCAAAAGCGTAGAGCGGGCTGTCCGCCACCGGCGCCACGTTGTCGAGGCAGGCGGCGTAGGTCAGCGCGTCGAGATTGACGACCGCGTGCCCGCGCGACACGGCGAGCCGCACCACGGCCGAGCCGATGAACCCGGCACCGCCGGTGACGAGAAGCTTCATGCCCGGTCCTCCCAGGGCAGCGGCCCCTCATAGGCAAAGGGGCTGTCGATCTGCGACAGACGCGGCGCGGCGGCGTCCTTGTCCGACAGCACCGGCGCGCCGGACAGCGGCCAGTCGATGCCGAGATCCGGGTCGTCCCAGGCGATCCCCGCATCGCAGTCGGGCGCGTAGTAGTCCGAGCATTTGTAGACGATCTCGGTGTCGGGCTCGAGCGTGACGAAGCCATGCGCGAAGCCCTCGGGCACCAGCAGCTGGTGGCCGTTCTCGAAGCTCAACTCCACCCCGACCCAACGGCCGAAGCTGGGCGAGCCGCGCCGGATGTCGACCGCCACGTCGTAGAGCCGCCCGCGCCCGCAGCGCACCAGCTTGGCCTGCGCATGCGGCGGGCTCTGGAAATGCAGGCCGCGCAGCGTGCCGGTCTGGGCCGAGAGCGAATGGTTGTCCTGCACGAAGTCCAGCGCCATGCCGGCCTCGGCCATGCGCCGCTGGCTCCAGCTTTCCGAGAAGAACCCGCGCGCGTCGCCGAAGCGGCGCGGTGTCAGCAGCACGACGCCCGGCAAGCCGGTTTCGGCGATCTCCATCCGTCCCTCCATGTTCGATCCGGTGCAGCGATAGCAGGCGGAAAGGGAATGGGCCACAGCCCTCGGCAACCGCCGGGGGATCTCGCGGCGCGGACCGGCGCCCGCCGCGCCGGCCCCGCCACCCCGCCCGTTTCCGCCTTCAATCCCATCCCCGGGCATGACATCCATTGGGGTGCGATCCCCGCGCCGCCACCACCGAAGGATGTCCATGGCCCGCCTTGTCATTCCAGCGCGCATCCGCCGGCGTCGCCGCGGGCTTCGGCCATGACCGCGGGGCCTGACATGCCGTACGCCGCCATCGGCCCGCCCGCGACGGTCCGGCTCGTCTCCTGCCTCGGCGTCGAGCTCGACCTCGAGATGCTGCCGCATTTCCTGCGCCACTACGCGGAGATCGGCATCGCCCCCGAAGCCATGCATTTCTCGCTGCATGCCGAGACGGCGCAGTCGCCGCGGCTGGCCGAGGCCGAGCGGATCCTCGCGGAGTTCGGCGCCGCGGAGCCCGCGCGCTGGATCGACACCTATACCAGCGACGCGATGTGGGAGGAGCGGCGCCGCCTGCAGCGCGCCGTCGCCGCGCCGGGCGACTGGATCGTCAATTCCGACATCGACGAGCACTACCTCTTCCCGGCGCCGCTGGCCGAGGTGATCGCGCATTGCGACAAGGTCGGCGCCAACTGCGTGCAGGGCGTGCAGATCGACCGCTTCGCCCCGGAGGGCGCGCTCGCCGCCGTCGCGCCCGAGCCCGCGCTGGCCGAGCAGTTCCCGGTCTCGGGCGAGGCCTCCTTCCACGTCTTCCGGGCCGGCAAGCATTACGGCATCTCTGGCACGACCAAGCTGATGCTGCACCGCGCCGAGGTGCTGCCGCGCCGCGGCGGCCACAACCCCGAGGGCCTCACCGCCAATTCGCGCCAGGCCGAAAGCGACGGCCCGCGCTTCCTGCTCGGCCGGCCGCTGCACACGCTGCCGCGGCTCGCCGACCCGGCCTTCCGCTTCGCCTTCCCGTTCCAGAGCCTGCATTTCAAGTGGACCGCCAGCCGGCTGCCCACCGTCGCGCGGCGGGTCGAGACACCGGGCTCGAGCCCGGCCGAGGCCGAGAACGGCGAAAAGGTCCAGGCCTACCTGACCGAGCATGGCCGGATGCCGCTCGACAAGGTCGTGCTGCGCGGGGCCAAGGCCCCCGACACGGCCGGCTGGCGCGACACCATGCGGGACTTCCGCGAGAAGACCGCGCCGGCGGAGGCCGCCCCGGCCGAGAGCGCGCCCGACCCGGCGCCGCTGCTCCTCTCCTGCATCGGCGTCGACGGCCCCTGCGACGGCGACCTGCCGCTGCTGCGGCACTGGCTCGACCACTACGCAAAGCTCGGCATCCCCGCCGCGCGGGTCCATGTCATCCTCAACGCCGAAATCGCGGGCAGCCCGAACCTCGCCCGCGCCCGCGCGACCCTCGCCGCGGCCGGCTGCGCCGCGCCCGAGCTCTGGATCGGCCCCTATACCAGCGGCGAGATGTGGCGGCGCCGGCGGGCGCTGCAACGGCTGGTCGCCGGGCCGCAGGACTGGATCGTCAACGCCGACGCAGACGAGTTCCACGACTACCCCGCGCCGCTGGCGGAGGTGATCGCGCTCTGCACCGAGAGAGGCGCGCGCCACGTGCAGGGCCCGTTCGTCGACCGCGTGGCCGGGGACGGCACGCTGCGGGCCGTCGCGCCCGACACCCCCCTGCAGGAGCAGTTCCCGCGCGCCGTGGAGGCCGGGCTCTCGATCGGCAAGCGCCCGGGCGTCGACGACGCCACCGGCACCGTCAAGCTGATGCTGCACCGCGCCGACATCCTGCCCTCGCTCGGCGGGCACGCGGCCGAGGGCGCGCCGCCGGAAACCGGTCTCTACGGCCTGCCGCTGATGCGCTTCCCGCGGATCAAGTCGCCCGGCTGGCGCGCCTCGCTGCCGTTCCGGGTGCATCACTTCAAGTGGACCGCCGGGCTGAAGGCACGGCTCGAGGCGCGCCGCGCCGCGCCGGGGGCGAGCCCGGCGGGCTCGCTCTATGGCGGCCGGATCATCGAGGGGCTCGCACGCGGCGACGGCCGCCTGCCGCTCGACGCCATCGCCCCCGCGCCCGAGCGGGACGCCGCGCAGGACTGGCGCCCCCGCATCGACGAGCTCGCCCGGCTCGGCGAGACCCTGCGCCCCGCCCGCGCGCGCGCCGGCCGGCTGCGCGCCGCGCGCGGGAGCCTTGCCGCGCACACGGCCCAAGGCTGGCGGGTGCGGCAGCTCACCTTCGGCAGCGGCGCCGGCCGCTTCCACGCCCACAGCTACTACGACATCCCCGTCCTGACCCGCGACGCGCGCCGCGTCGCGGCCCACCGCATGGGGTTCGAGGGGCGCTGGATGACGCCCGACGACCCGGTCGAGATCGGCCTCGTCGACGTCGAGCGCGGCGGCTTCGCGCCGATCGGCACCAGCCGCGCCTGGAGCTGGCAGCAGGGGCCGATGGCGCAGTGGCTGCCCGATGACCGCCACCTCGTCTGGAACGACCGCCAGCGCGACGGCGCCACGCCGGCGCCCGAAGGCGACGCCTTCGTCGCGCGGCTGCACGACACCGGGACCGGCACCACCCGCACCCTGCCCCGGCCGGTCTACGCGCTCACCCCCTCGGGGACGGGCGCGCTGTCGCTCAACATGGCGCGGCTCGACCATGCCCGGCCCGGCTACGGCTACACCGGCGGGCGCGGCGCGAAGATCGGCAGCAACGCCTGCGCCGATGACGGGGTCTGGTACATGGATCTCGCCGAGGGCGGCGCGCCGCCCCGGCTGGTGCTGTCGCTGGCGCGCGCCGCGGAATTCCTGGCCGAGCGGCTGCCCGAGCCCGAGCGCGCGGCGCATCGCGCCGGCCGGCACGCCTACTGGTTCAACCACGCCAAGGTCTCGCCCGACGGGCGGCGCTTCACCGTCAAGCTGCGCTGGCGCGGCGCGGGCTTCGAAGGCGGCTGGACCGGCCTGCAGGGGGTGAGCCTGACCTGCGGGCTCGACGGCGAAGACCTCGCGCTGGTGGCGCGCGGCACCAGCCACGTGATGTGGCACGACGCCGAGCGGCTCTATTTCTGGCACCAGGCCGAAAACGCCTTCGTGACAATGCGCGACGCCGTGCCCGAGGCCGAGGACCGCGAAGAGCCCTTCCCGGACCTCATCACCGGCAACGTCCATATCCGTCATATCCCCGACGCGCCGCATCTCGCTGTCTACGACACGCCCTATGCCGAGGAGATCGACGTGATCCTGCTCGACCAGAAGAGCGGCGACACCACCCGTCTCGCCCGCTTCGGCGGCCACGCGCCGCCCAAGGGCGCGTTCCGCTGCGACCTGCACCCCGTGCCGTCGCCGGACGGCGGGCGCATCATCGTCACCTCGCTGAGCGATGGCGGCCGCCAGCTCTACGTGCTCGAGAAGGCGGCGGCGTGACGCGGCCCCGGCTGATCATGACGCTTCTGGTGCGCGACGAGGCCGACATCGTCGCCGACAACGTCGCGTGGCACCTGTCGCAGGGCGTCGACCACGTCATCGCCACCGACAACGGCTCGACCGACGGCACGCGCGAGGCGCTGGCGCGCTTCGCGCGCGAGGGCGTTCTGACCCTGCTCGACGAGCCCTCGACGGACTACCTGCAGGACGCCTGGCAGACCCGCATGGCGCTGATGGCGCGCGACGAGATGGGCGCCGACTGGGTCTTCTGCAACGACGCCGACGAGTTCTGGCGCTCGCCCTCGGGCGACCTGCACGACGCCCTGCCCGACCCGTCCGAGCCCGCGCGGATGCTGGTCTGCCAGCGCCGCAACATGATCGCCCCGCGCGACGCGCTCGGGGGGCATGGCGCAAGACACTGGTCCGAGACGCTGACCCTGCGCCCCGTCGCGCCGCCGCCGCTGCCCCGGCCCGCCGACACGCTTTCCGGGCTGCGCGACCTGCGGCTCGACGCGCCCTATTTCGAGCACGCCGTGCCGCCGAAGCTGCTGCTGCCCACCCGCAACCTGCGCGCGGTCGCGCGCGGCGCGCACAAGGCCGACTACGAGGGCGAGGCCCCCGGCCGCGCCGACGCGCCTATCGAGATCCTGCATTTCCCGGTCCGTTCGCGCGCCGAGTTCGCGGCCTCGGTGCACCGGATCGGCGGCGCGATGCGCCGCGTGCCCGACCCGAAGGTGTCGTGGAAATACCGCCGCTGGCTGCAGATGGCCGAGGAGTCGGGCTCGATCTGGCCCGCCTTCCGCGAGGCGCTGCCCGACCGCCGGCAGGTCCGCGCCGGGCTGGCCTCTGGCCGGCTGATGCAGGACCGCACCTTCGCCCATGCCCTGCGGCGGCTGCCGCACTCCCCCTCATCGACCCCGGCCGCCCGGACCCGCGAGGAGCCCGCCATGACCCCTGCCCTGCCAGAGACCGTCCCGCCCAAGCCGCCCCGGCACGAGGGCGGCCGGCTGACGCTGGTGACCGGCCCCGACGCCCACGCCGTCGCCACCTGCGCCGGGCTGCTCGAACGCCGCGGCGCCGCGGCCCCGCGCGCGCAGGACCACGAGGCTCTCGCGGCGCTGCACGAGGCGATGCTGGCCGAGACGGGCTGCGCGCCGCACGACCCGAAGCCCGCCCCGGCGGACGCGACCGCGCGCGCCGCGGGCTTCGACGACACGCTGCACGAAACGCTGCTGGCCGCCTATGACGACCTCGACGCCGCGGTGCTGGGCGACGCCCGGCTTTGCCGCCTGCTGCCCCGCTGGCAGGCCATGGCGCAGGGCCGCGACATCGGGCTCGGCCTCGTCCTCGTCGTGCCCGACCCGCTCACCACCGCCGCCGATATCCGCGCCGCCACCGGCCTGCCCGAGGCCACCGGCCTCGTCGTCTGGGCCGCGCGCCTGATCGACGCCGAACGGCACAGCCGCGACCTGCCGCGCCACGTGGTGCTCGAAGCCGACGTTCTGGACGACTGGGCCGGCACCGCCGCGGCGATCGAGGCCGCCCTCGCCCCCGGCTGGCTCCCCGCCCACCGCGCCGAAGGTCCGGAGATCGACGCCTTCCTCGCGGGCCGCGGACGCGCAGCCCCCGCGACCGAGGCCGCGCTGATCGCCTCGCCCCGCGTCCCCGACCTCGTGCGCGAGACGCTCGAGGCGATGCAGGCCCTCGCCGCCGGGGCCGAGCCCGCCGCGCTGGCGCCCGAGTTCGACCGGATCGGCGCCGATCTCGACGCCGCCGCCCGCCTGCTAGGCCCCGCGCTCGACGACCTTCTCGACCGGCAGTCCCGCTGGCACCCCCGCCTCGCGCGGGCCGAGCGCACGGCCGAGATCGCCGAGCGCCGGGCCGAGGACGCGGCGGCCGAGATCCGCTGGCTGCGACAGGCGCTCAAGCGCGAATGGCTGCACCGCCACGAGGCCGAGGAGCGCCGCGCCGCCCAAGCCGAGCAACCCGCCCGCCGGGCCGACATCCGCGCCCTGCCCCGCCAGTTGAAGGCACGGCTGAAGGAGCATCTGCAGATCGCGATGCTGCGCGCCGCGCCCGAATTCGACGCCGACTGGTACCGCCGCCGCTACCCCGACGTCGCGGCGCAGAAGGTCGATCCGGCGCGCCACTACCTGCGCCACGGCGCGCGCGAGGGCCGCCATCCCGGCCCGGGCTTCGACACGCGGCGCTACTACGACGCCTATCCCGGCGTCCGAAAGGCCGGGCAGAACGCGCTGCTGCATTACCGCCGCCACGGCCGCAAGGAAGGCCGCAAGGCCTTCCCGGTGGAGCCGCGCCCCGCCTGAACTGCCTCTCCTGAACCGGGCAGTCAGGATGAGTGGTCAGGCCGGGCCCGGCCCCTCCGCGTCGAGCGCGGCGCGCATGTCGTCGAGCCGCGCCAGGTCCGCCGCCGCGAATTCCCCCTGCCGGAACCGCTCGAGGATCCAGCAGGTGTCGATCACATGGCCCGGCAGCGCGTCCGAGCGCAGCATCTCCCGCAGGCCCGAGCGGTGGCGGTGCAGCCCGCCCGAGACGAAGGCGTCGATCCCGGCCTCGGCCTGCGCGTCCGGCCGCAGCATCGGCAGGCCCAGCCCGTCCCGCAGATGCGCCACCTGCCCGCGCCAGTCGCGCATCAGCCCCTCGTAGCTCGTGAAGGCGCGCGGGCTCCCGCGCGTCGCGGCCTCCGCCTCCAGCACGTGGCGCATCCAGATCCGCAGCCCCGCCTCGAGCGGGATGCCGTCGCGCCCCAGCAGCGACTGCGCCACCTCGAGCGGGTCGCGGCAGGTGTGCACATAGGCCACCGGGTACCCCGCCGCCCCGAGCGCCCCGGCCCAGAAGCGCGTGAGCAGGCAGATCCGCGGATCCTTGAGGACGGGGCGCGCGGCGCCTGCGAACTCCTGCCCGAGGGTCTCGGCGGCGAGCCGCGCGAACTCCGAGCGCGCGAGCCGGTCGAGAGCGCGCCGGTCGATCGCCTCGAGCCCGCGCCAGTCGGTGCCGAGCGACGCCAGGATGCGGTCGTTCAGCCGCATCACATGGGTGGATTCGAAATACCCCTTCGGGTTGGCCTGCGTGTCGGGCATCAGCGTGCGCGGCAGGTCGCAGCCCAGCTTCGCGAGGATCCCCGCCAGCAGCGAGGTGCCGGACCGGTGCGGGCCGAGCACGACGATCGCGGTCCTGCCCTCGCCCGGCCCCGCCGGGCTCACTTCGCCACCCGCCCCTCGAGCCAGACCCGGAAGGCCCGCTCCGGCGCCGTCAGCCGCGGCCTGCCGCTGCTGACCCACCAGCCCAGCCATTCCGCCTCGAGCGCGTAGATGTCGTGACCCGGCGCGATCTCGCGCGCCCGCTCCAGCGCCTCGGGCGGCAGCGGCGAGGGGCCGGGGTCGAGGATGCGCCGCCGGCCAATCCGGATCACGTCGTCGGGCTCCTCCGAGAGCACGTAGTCCGGCAGGCCGTCGGCCGCGATCATCTTGCGGATCGCGGCGCGGAACACCCGCACCGGGGCGTCCGAGCCCGCCTTCTGGTGCAGCATCGCCACGCTCACCCGCCAGTCGCGCTGGCTGCCGCAATGCTTGCGCGCCAGCTCGTAGACCCGCCGCTCCAGCGGCTTCCTGAGGTCGAAATAGGCCGGGCTCAGCGTCAGCACCGAGCGCGCCAGCACCGCCCGGTAGAGCCATTCCGACAGCGTCACGCTGACCGAGACCATCCGCCCCCCGCGCGAGCGGCGCACGATCTCCCAGCTCTCGATCAGCCCGAAGCCGGAGGTGGTCTCGTAATCGCCAGAGACGATGTTGGTGGTGATCCGCGTGCCCGCCAGCCGCTCGAACGCCTCGCGCAGCCGGGCATAGCCGTCGCCGCTGGTGTCGCGCCGAGTGGCCACCAGCAGGTCGTGCGCCCGCAGCCTGAGCGTGCGGCAGACCTCGCGGCCCGCGTTCACCGCCGCCACCAGCTGGCTGATGCAGTAGATCAGGATGTCCTTGTCGTGGATCGTCGCCCGGCCCTTGACCGAGGGCGTGACGGTGATCTCCGAGCCGTTGTGCTCGTAGCGCCGGATCGCCCGGTCGGGCCGGGTCGAGAGCGAGAACATCGGGTGTTCCATCGAGGCGAGGTCATCCTTGAGGCTCGGCTCGAAGATGTCGCACAGGAAGAACTCGGCCGTGCTCACACCGCCGCCTTCCGCGCCCCGGGGCCCTCGTCGCTCATCGTCACCATCCGCTCTGCCGGGCCTTGCCGGTCCGGTCGCCTCACCGTCCCCGCTTATTGGCAACGGGGTTTCGGTGACGCCACCCTAGGTTTGTCCACAGCCCGCGTCCAGCATGGCGTGGTTTCGCAACGTGGTTTCAGTGACGCCCATTCGTGGTTCCAGATTCACTTCAACGTGGTTTCAGTGACACCCACCCCCGAAAAAGCCCTGTTTCCTCGTGCCGGATCAACGGCTTGGGCGACGGGCGGGAAGGCGTAACATATATCTAACAATATTTAACAAGGGCCGGGATCGGTTCTGCCTGTGGATAAGTGGCGCAAACCGGCCACGCGGGGCGCCCGTTTGCTGAGAAAATCCGCGAATCTCCACTCTTCCCTTCCATGTGCCGTGTTTTCGGGTATGGATCGGGAAAAGCAGTACATTCGGGGGATGAGATGCGTCGCGAACCTTTGCCGCCCTATTTCCGCATCGATCCGGACGCGGCGGCGGCCGAGCTGGGCGCGCCCACGGACACTGCGGGTTTCGCATCGATCGCGCAAGCCTGCGCCGCCGGCCGCGCCGACCTCGCCTCGCGCGGGCTCGAGGAGAACGGCAGCCGCCAGCTGCGCCCCTTCTCGACCTGGGAGATCACCCGCTACCTGATCCCGGTCGCGCCCGCGCATTTCCGCCGCGTGCTGCGCGCCAACCCCGATCTGCCGCAGGGCCGCTCCGAGACCGAGGGCGGCGCCAAGTGGTTCAGCCTCGACGAGGTGCTGCGGCTGCGCGCGCATTTCGGCGCCGAGGGCTCCAAGGCCAAGCCCTACCTCCCCTACCGCCCCGAGGGGCTGCCCGCGAAGATGGTCGCGGTCGCCAACTTCAAGGGCGGTGTCGGCAAGACCTCGACCGCGGCGCATCTGGCGATGTCGGCCGCGCTCGACGGCTACAAGGTGCTGGTGCTCGACCTCGACAGCCAGGGCTCGATGACCTCGATCTTCGGCGGCCGCGTCGCCGACGAATGGCAGACCGTCTACCCGCTGCTCGCCCGCCACTACGCCGCGCATCTGCGCGCCGAGAACCAGCGCCGGGTCGATCGCGGCGAGGCGCCGCAGCCGCTCGACGACACGCTGGCCGAGGCGCTGAAGCTGAAGGCGGGCGATCTGGTGCAGAAGACGCACTGGCCCAACATCGACCTGATCGGCGCGCAGCTGAACCTCTACTGGGCCGAGTTCCAGGTGCCGGTCTGGCGCATGTCCGGGCGCGGCTGGAAGCTCTGGGACGCGCTGACCGACACGCTCGAGGAGGACGGTCTGCTCGACCAGTACGACCTCGTCTTCATCGACACGCCCCCCGCGCTCGGCTACCTCACGATCAACGGCCTCGCCGCCGCCGACATCCTGCTTGTCCCGCTCGGGGCCTCGTTCCTCGAGTTCGACTCCACGGGCCGCTTCTTCGACATGCTGCACACCACCTTCGCCTCGATCGAGGAGGGCGAGAACCTCGCCGCCCGCGCGCTGGGGCGGCCCGAGACGGCGTTCCAGTGGGACGCGGTGCGCGCGCTCGTCACCCGCTACGACGCCAGCCAGCAGGGCGAGCTGGCCGCCTTGATGCAGGCCTATCTCGGCCGCACCATGAGCCCGCACCGGCAGGACTTCACCGCGCTGATCGGCCAGGCCGGCGAGCAGGTGCAGGGCATCTACGAGGCCGATTATCGCGACTTCAACCGCGAGACCTACGCCCGCGGCCGCGAGACCTTCGACGAGACCTATGCCGCGCTGAAGAAGCTGCTGGTCGGCATCTGGCGGCGCGAGGAGATCGAGGCGCAGTCGAGCGCGGCACAGTGAAGCGTTGCGCGAAATGTTTCGCAGCGAAACGGCTGCGCGCGCCCGGTTCGCCCGATATTGACCCGATCCGGGTCTGATCGGCCCCCCATCACCCCGAGGAGAAGCTCATGGCCAAGCGCAAGCGTCTGACCCCGGCCGCCCCCGAAAGCTTCGGCGCCGCAGCCGCGCCCGAGACCAAGGGCATGTTCCTCGACGCGCCGGTCGGCCTGGTGCCGCGCGGCCGCGCCGCCCCGATCGCCGACATCGCCGCCGACACGGCGCGCGAGGCGGCGCTCGACGAGCTGTCGCGCCACTGGGTCGAGGCGCGGCGCGAGGGCAAGCTGGTGATCGCGCTGCCGCTCGAGAAGATCCGGCTCGACCACATCGAGCGCGACCGCATGGGCCAGGACCCCGAGGAGGCCGAGGCGCTGCGCGAGAGCCTGCGCCGGCGCGGCCAGCAGACCCCGATCGAGGTGGTCGAGCTGCCGGGCGGCGATTACGGGCTGATCTCGGGCTGGCGCCGCTGCCGGGCGCTGGCGGACCTGCACGCCGAGACCGGCGAGGAGCGCTTCGCCACGGTGCAGGCACTGCTGCGCCAGCCCGAGGAGACGCCCGACGCCTATGTGGCGATGGTCGAGGAAAACGAGATCCGCTCCAATCTCAGCCATTACGAGCGCGCCCGCATCGTCGTCCGTGCCACCGAGGCCGGCGTCTTCGACGACACCCGCGCCGCGCTCTCGGCGCTCTTCGCCTCGGCCCCCCGCGCGCGCCGCTCGAAGATCGGCTCCTTCGTGCCGCTGGTGCAGGCGCTCGACGACGTGCTGCGCTTTCCCACCGCGATGAGCGAGCGGGTCGGGCTGGAGCTGTCGCAGGCGCTGCGCGAGCGCCCCGCCTTCGCCAAGCGGCTGTCGGGCCGGCTCGCCGCCCGCCCGCCGGAGGATGCCGAGGCCGAGCGCCGCGCCATCCTGTCGGCGCTGGCCGCCGAGGCGGCGGCGGCGCGCGAGCCGAGGTCCGAGCCCGCCCGCGAGGTGCTGGGCGACTGGTCCGGCCTGCGGCTCTACCGCGACCGGCCGGGCCGGCTCAGCCTCGAGGGCGAGGCGCTGACGCCCGAGCTCGAGGCCGATCTGCGTGACTGGCTCGCCGCGCGCCGGTCGGGGACGGCCTGATGTTTCGCTGCGAAACAATCCGCCCGGTCCGCCCGGTGTTTCGCAGCGAAACATTTTCGCCCCGAGGGATCGACGCGGCGATCGAAACCCCGGACGGAACTCCGTTCGGCCTGATGCCGCCGGCGTCACTGTTTCGCAGCGAAACATTTCCATCCGCACGGATCGGCACCCGGGCCAGCGCCGCGACCGGCACGATGCCGCCGGCGCGGTTGTTTCGCAGCGAAACATCGGCGGGGGCCACGCTTGCGTCCGCGGCTCGCGCCACCTAAGCGGATCCGGGGTCGGGACAGGGAATACGCGGTGCTTCTTCTTCGCTTCTACAGGATCTTCGAGCGCTATGCCGACGAGACGGCGGTGTTGCGCCGCCCCAGCCGCGCGCTCGAGGCGCAGGGCGCCCGGCTGGGCGAGATCACCCGCATCGAGGTCCGGCGCAACCGGCTGCATGTCGAGGGCTGGGCCGAGGCCTCGCGCATCGGGCTGAGCCTCGGCCACGCCACCGCCTGGACCGCGCCGGAACTGCCCCGCCCCGGCAGCGCCGAGCGCGGCTTCAGCATCGACATCCCTTTCGTGCCGGGCACGCCCGCGCTGGTGGTCGAGCGCGGGACCGAGCGCTTCGAGATCGCCTTGCCTGCTTTTGGCCCTATGGTACGTTTCTGGGCCCGGCACCGGCTCTGGCCCGGTTTCGCGCTGGTGCTCGTCAGCCTCGCCCCGGCGATCTGGGCCTGGAAGCGGCATGGCGACCTCACCGCCCGCGAGACGGTCAAGGAGCGGCTCAACATCGTGCCGCGCCCCGATGGCGCCGAGATGGCGGCGCGGCTTTTCTCCGACGGCCCCCGCCCGGCGCCGCGCCACCGCGCCGCGACGCTGGTCATGCCGGTCTACAACGCCCGCGAGCTGCTGATGGAGGCGCTCGACCGGGTCGAGCGTCACACCGATCTCGACTGGCGGCTGGTGCTGATCGAGGACGCCTCGCCCGATCCCGAGATCCGGCCGCTGCTGCGCCGCTGGTGCGCTGACCCCGCCCGCGCCGAGCGGGTGACGCTGATCGAGAACGAGAGCAATCTCGGCTTCATCGGTTCGGTCAACCGCGGCTTCGAGCTCGCGCGGCGCTGGCCCGACGACCCGGTGGTGCTGCTCAACACCGACGCGCTGGTGCCGTCGAACTGGCTGTCGCGCCTGCTCGCGCCGCTCGACGACGACGGCGTCGCCTCGGTCACGCCGATGTCGAACGACGCCGAGATCTTCACCGCCCCCGCCATCTGCCGGCGCCACGACCTGGCCCCCGGCCTCGCCGACCGGCTCGACGCCGCGATCGCCCGTCTCGACGCCGACGCGCTCAACGCCGAAGGCCCGACCGGGGTCGGCTTCTGCATGGCGATGGCGCCGCGCTTCGTTGCGAAACTCCCCGGTTTCGACCCTGTCTTCGGCCGCGGCTATGCCGAGGAGAACGACTGGTGCCAGAAGGCCGTCGCGCTTGGCGGCCGCCATGTCGCGGCCCCCAACCTCTTCGTCGAGCATCGCGGCGGCCAGTCCTTCGGCTCGGCCGAGAAGCTGAAGCTGATCGAGCGCAACCTGCAGGAACTGGCCCGCCGCCATCCCGGCTACGGCGCGGCGGTGCAGGAGTATATCCGCGAAGACCCGCTGACCACCGCGCGCCTCGCCACCGGCCTCGCCTGGGCCGGGCTGGCGCAGGAGGCACCGGTGCCGGTCTACCTCGCCCACGCGATGGGCGGCGGCGCCGAGCACGACCTGCAGCGGCGCATCGCGGCAGAGACGAAATCGGGCCGTTCGGCCGTGGTGCTGCGCGTCGGTCTGCCGCGCCGTTTCGCGCTGGAACTGCACGCGCCGCAGGGCATCACCCGCGGCCGCACTGCCGACGAGGGCCTGCTCGCCGACCTGCTCGGCCTGCTGCCGCGCCGCCGGGTGGTCTATTCCTGCGGCGTCGGCGCGCGCGACGCCGCCGCCCTGCCCGATCTGCTGCTGCGGATCTCGGGCCGCGGCGAGGCGGCCCTGCCGGGCGGGCCGCAGCCGGTCGAGCTGATGATGCACGACTTCTTCCCGGTCAGCCCCTCCTACACGCTGCTCGGCGGTGACGGGCATTACCACGGCGTGCCGCGCGGCGACGGCCCGCTGGCCGAGGACAAGGCGCATCGCTACGAGCGGCCGGGCGGCGTGGTGCTGCCCTTGGCCGAGTGGCAGGCCCGCTGGGGCGCGCTCATTGCCGCCGCCGAGCGTGTCGTGACCTTCGCGGGCTCCGGCCGCGACATCGTCGCCGCGGCCTACCCCGAGGCGGCGGATCGCATCGCCGTGGTGCCGCACGACACCCACGTCCTGCCGCCGCGCATCGCGCCGGGCGGCGGCGAGAACGGCCCGGTGATCGGCGTGCTCGGCAATATCGGCTACCATAAAGGGGCGGCGGTGCTGCGCGACCTGTCGCGGCAGATGTCTCGCAGCGAAACCGGCCGCATCGTGGTGATCGGCCAGATGGACCCGGCCTACCCGCTCACCCGGCCCTCGCGGGTGCATGGCAGCTACGAGCTGCGCGACCTGCCCGGCCTCGTGGCGCGCTACGGCATCGAGTGCTGGCTGATCCCCTCGGTCTGGCCCGAGACCTTCTCCTTCACCACCCATGAAACGTTGGCCACCGGCCTGCCGGTCTACGCGTTCGACCTCGGCGCGCAGGGCGAGGCGGTCGCCCGCGCCGTGGCGCAGGGTGCGCCGGGCGGGGTGCTGCCTTTGCCCCGACCTGGGGAGATGTCTAAGGATCTTGGCAGGCTGGCAAGGGACATCGCCGCGCGGGGCAGGCGGGTCGCAAGTTGAAGAACGAGAAATTCTCCATCAGGAAACTGCGCGAACGCGGGATAGACGTCGCGCATCGGGGCGGCTGGCGGGCGCGGGTCTCGCTGCCGGTCCACAGCCGGATCGAGGCCCCGGCCGGGCTGAAGCGGACGCAGTACGAGCATTCCCTGCATCTCGGCGCCTTCTCCTACCAGGTGTCGGGGTACTGTTTCGCCGCGCGGATCGGACGCTACTGCTCGTTCGGGGAGAACGTGCAGATCGGCCGGCAGGACCACGCGATGCACCTGATCTCGACCAGTCCCGCCTTCTACGCGCATGGCAAGCTGTTCGATGTGGGACGGGAGTTTGCCGGCGCGGAGGAGTACGAAACCTACGGATTCGAGCATTCCGAGCCGCCGACCCGGGCGCAGATCACCAGGATCGGCAACGATGTCTGGATCGGGCACGGCGCCTATATCAAGGCCGGCCTGACGATCGGCAACGGCGTGGTCGTGGCCGCGCACTCGGTGGTAACCAAGCCCGTTCCCGCCTACTCCGTCGTCGCTGGCAATCCCGCGGTTATCAAGAAACGCCGCCTGCCGGAGAAGCTGATCCCCGAGATGATCAACAGCCGTTGGTGGCGCTATGCGCCTTGGCAGCTGACCCATCTGTCGATCTCGGACCCGGTCGCGTTTCTTACGGGCATTGCCGAGCTCGATGAGGCGCAGGCCTACAAGCCGGACGTGATCGATCTCACCAAGGAGCTGCCGTGACCGTCGTCGTCTTCCTCCATGTTCCCAAGACCGCCGGGCAGACCATCCATCACCAGCTCGCCGCGGCGGTCGGGCGCGACAAGGTCTCGCCCATCCGCACCCACACGCAGGCCGGAAGGGAAAGCCAGCTGCCGCCGGGCTATCGGCTGCATTCGGGGCATATCGACTGGACCGATCTCGAGACGCTGCCTCAGGATCGCTTCGTCTTCACGGTGCTGCGCGATCCGCGTGAACGGATCGCCTCGTTCTACTTCTTTCTTCGTCGCGAGGCCGAGCGGGCCGCCCCCGGGACCCCGGCCGATCGCCTGCGCGCCAAGGATTGGTCGACCGACGACTATTTCTTCGGCGGCGATGCGGGCTGGCAGAATTTTGTCAGGGACCATTACGACAACTTCTACTGCTCCTACTTCGCCAGCCGCCGCATGCGGGGCCGTGGCACGCTGTCCGGCCTTTCGCCGGAAGAGGTGGTGCGGCGGGCCCGCGCCGGGCTGGACGGGCTCGATGGTATCTATTGGATCGATGGCCTCGCCGCGCTCGAGGCCGACATGCGGCGCCTCGGGCTGCCCGTGAAGGTAGTTGGCAGACGGAGCAACGCAGGGGCACTGCCCGAGAACCAAATGCGATGGCCGAAACTGCTCGACATGTTCGAGACCGATACCGCCCGGCGGCGGGTCGAGGATTTCGTCGACCGCGACATCAAGCTTTTGGCATCGGTTCCCCGCCCTGTCGTTGGGCCCGCGCCGGGATGGCGGTCTCGGTTTCTGGCCGGATTGAAAATCCGGTCCTGAAACGGCTCAGCGGTCCAGAAGCTCGGCGTGGAAGCGCCACAGCAGCAGCAGACCCAGCGCCAGGCAGGTCAGCGACACGCCCACCACGAAGGTCACCGAGACATAGGTGGCGTCGTAGGTGCTGTAGAAGCCGCGCCGCATCAGGCCCAGCACGTGGATCAGCGGGTTGAACCAGAGATAGTCGCTGTAGGGCTCGGGGATGGCTTCGAACAGGAAGAACACGCCCGAGACGATGAAGGCCGGCCGCATCAGGATCGACCAGACCTGCTGGAAGATGTTGGAGCGGCTGAACAGGTAGCAGTTCAGCGTGCCGATCCCGAGGCTGAGCAGCCCGGTCAGCGCGAAGGCCTCGATGATGACCGGCAGGTTCAGCGTCAGCCGCGTGTCGAAGATCAGGATGCAGCCGCCCAGCACGATGTAGGCCACCATCAACTGGGTCATGAAGTTCAGTGCGAAACGTGCCAGCAGCGCGTCGAGATAGGTGACGGTCGGGTAGGCCAGGAGCTGGCGCGAGTAGTTCAGCGCGCCCGCCACCGTGCCCTGCACGCCGGTGAAGATCAGGAAAGGCACCATGCCGGTGGCGTAGAACACCGCGAAGTTGGTGCCGAGCGGCGGCGAGCGGAAGGCCGCGGCGAAGACCAGCGTCAGCAGCGCGATGCCCGCGACCGGCTCCAGCACCGCCCAGAGATAGCCGCCGGGCGAGCGGCCGTAGCGGGTCGACATCTCGCGCAGGATCAGCGCCATGATCGCGCGCATCGAGGCGAAGCGCCGCCGCGGCATGCGCGGCCGGGCGAGGGGCAGGGAGGACATGTCCGGGCCGGGCTCCATGCACTGGTGGTCAGGGACTTCGGCTTGTATTAGCATCGCCCGAAGGCCACAAACACCCCGGAGGCCGCGGTGAGCGACGCAGCGAAACAGACGCCGCAGGAGCAGGCTCCGGGGGCGCAGACCGCCGGGCCGACGACCGGCCAGGCAACAGGCCAGGCAGCCGGCCAGACAACCGGGCAGACGCCGGCATCCGCGCCGAAGCTGGCGGCCGTGTCCGAGCGGCCGCAGCCGCCGCAGGGACAGGAGCAGACCGCGATGACGGCGCAGCCGCAGCCCAGCCGCCCCGCACCGGCGGAAACCCCCAATCCCAATCCCGGCCCCGCCGCCAAGCCGGGCCAGCCGGCGCCGAAGCCCCCGGGGCAGGCTCCGGGCCAAACACCGGGCCAGCCGCCCGCCGCCAAGCCGGGGGGCGCGAACGAGCGGCTGAGAAAGCCGGTCCGCCCCGCCTTCCGGCGCTGGCGGCACGTGCTGGTGGGGCTGAGTTTCCTCGCCTGCGTGGCGCTGCCCTCGGCCGGGGTCGGCACCTATCTGTGGACCGTCGCCGCCGACCAGTTCGCCTCGCGCACCGGCTTCTCGGTGCGGCGCGAGGAATCGAGCCCGGCGGCCGAGCTTCTGGGCGGGCTGACGAGCCTGTCGGGCTCGAGCTCGACCGACACCGACATTCTCTACGAATACATCCAGAGCCAGCGGCTGGTGGCCGACATCGACGCGCAGATCGACCTACACGCGATCTGGTCGAAGCCCGATTACGACCCTGTCTTCACCATCGAGCCCGACGCCTCGATCGAGAAGCTGCTGGCCTACTGGAAGGACATGGTGCGCATCTCCTACAGCTCGAGCACCGGGCTGATCGAGGTCGAGGTGCGCGCCTTCACGGCCCAAGATGCCACGCTGGTCGCGCAGACCCTGTTCGACGAGAGCGCGGAGATGATCAACCAGCTCAGCGACATCGCCCGCGAGGACGCGATCCGCTACGCCCGCGAGGAGCTGGACGAGAGCGTCGAGCAGGTGCGCGAGGCCCGAGAGGCGCTGACGCTGTTTCGCAACCAGAACCAGATCGTCGACCCGGAGATCGATCTCAAGAGCCAGAGCGGCGTGCTCAGCACGCTCGAGGCGCAGCAGGCCGAGACGCTGATCGAGATCGACCTTCTGCGCGACACCGTGCAGGAAAGCGACCCGCGGCTCGAGCAGGCGCGGCGCAGGCTGGCGGTGATCGAGGAGCGGATCGCGGCCGAGCGGCGCAAGCTCGGCTTCGAGGGCAACGAGCGCGAGGGCACGATCTTCGCCGACATCGTCGGCGAGTACGAGCGGCTGGTGGTCGACCGCGAATTCGCCGAGCAGGCCTATGTCTCGGCCCGCGCCGCCTACGACACCGCCCGCGCCGAGGCGCGGCGCAAGACCCGCTACCTCGCCGCCTACATGGAGCCGACCCAAGCCGAGACCGCCGAGTATCCGCGCCGCTTCACCCTGCTGGCGCTGATCTCGCTGTTTCTGTTCCTCGTCTGGTCGGTGGCGGTGCTGGTGATCTACTCGGTCAAGGACCGCCGCTGAGCGCCATGATCCGCTTCGAGCACCTGTCCAAGACCTTCTCTCTCGAGGGCAAGCGCAAGGTGGTGGCCGAGGACATCAACGTCACCTTCCCGACGGGGCGTGCGGTGGCGCTCTTGGGCCGCAACGGCGCCGGCAAGTCGACCCTGCTGAAGATGATCGCCGGCACCACGCAGCCGACCTCGGGGCGGATCGTCTCGACCGGGACGATCTCCTGGCCGGTGGGCTTCGCGGGCTCGTTCCACCCCGAGCTGTCGGGCGCGCAGAACTGCCGCTTCATCGGCCGGATCTACGGCGTCGACACCGACGAGCTGATCGCCTTCGTGCGCGAGTTCGCCGAGCTGGGCGTGCATTTCAACCTGCCGCTCAAGACCTATTCCTCGGGGATGCGCTCGCGTCTGGCCTTCGGCGTGTCGATGGGCGTGGCCTTCGACACCTATCTGGTCGACGAGATCACCGCCGTGGGCGACCAGGCCTTCAAGGCGCGCAGCGACCGGCTGTTCAAGCAGCGGATGCAGACCGCGGGCGCGGTGGTGGTGTCGCATTCGATGGGCCAGATCCGCGAGCTGTGCGACGCGGCGGCGGTGCTGGAGAACGGCAAGCTGCTCTATTTCGAGGATGTCGGCGAAGGCATCAAGCGCCACGAGCACAACATGAAGCGCGGCGCCTGACCCGTTTCGCTGCGAAACATCTCAGAACCGGCCGAGCCCGGCGGCGAGGTAGAGGCAGGCGCTGGTCAGCCGGCTCTGCCGGTGCACGCCGGCCCGCGCCAGCGCCAGCGCCCGCAGCGGGCCGCGCCGCCGCCGCGCGGCCCTGACACGGGCGAGGATGGCGCGGTTCTCCTCGGTCAGCAGCGGCTCGGTCCGCGCCAGCGCGTCGAGATTGGCCTCGACCCAGTCCGAGAAGTCGCGCCGCATCACCAGCCGCGCCCGCGCCCACGAGGCGCGCAGCCCGCGATGCGCGCCCATCTGGTTGGCGCCGTGCTGGCGGTAGAGCGCGACCTCCTCGGGGTCGACCACCACCGCGCCGCCGGCGCCGGCGACCAGCAGGTAGAGCCACCAGTCGTGATGCTCGGGGCCCGCCGTCACGCCGGAGCGGCGCACCAGGTCGACCGCGCCGGGGCTGAGCACGCTGCTGTGGCCGCTCACCACGTTCTGCGCCAGCGCGTTGGCGAAGCTGGGCGCATGGCGCGGCGGCCGGGTGCGGCCGATCGGGCGCAGATCCTCGTCGGTGTAGACGCTCTGCGCGCCGTAGAGCGTGACCGGCCCGCCGCGCGCGAGGCCCGTCAGTGCGCGGGCGAGCTTCTCGGGCCGCCAGACATCGTCTTGGTCCGACAGCGCGACGGGGCCCTCGGGCAGCTCGGGGTGCGCGAGCAGCGACAGGAAGTTCGCCGCCGGGCCGCGGCGCGGGCCTTCGACCAGACGCACCGCGTGCCGGCCGGATTGCGCCTTGGCAAAGCGGGCGACGATCTCGCGCGTCGCGTCGGTCGAGCCGTCATCGCTCACCCACAAATCCCAGGCGGCGTGGCTCTGGGCGAGGTAGGAATCGAGCTGCTCGGGCAGGTGGCGCGCGCCGTTGTAGCTGGCGAGAAGGATGGTGATCCGCGGCGCGGTGGGGTCTGTGACGGTCACGAGGGGCCGATCTTCGAGGCTGAGGCTGCGGACACTGTTCCCGCGAAACGGCGGCGAGCGCAAACCGGTCGCGCGGTCCCGGAGATGCCGGGGCCGGGTCTTGCAACCTTTCGTTAAGTTTTACCTTTGCAGGCTCAACCTCAGGGTCCGGCCGGCGGGCGGCGGGCGCAAGCAGGGAGGGGCGGAGGGACCGTGCCGGAGATCGCGTTCGTGCTGTCGCGCGCCGACGGGCCGGTCGGGCAGATGGCCGGGCTGTCGGACCTGCTCTGGCGCGCGGGCGAGGGGCGGCTCTACGCCGTGGCGCCGGGCGGGGTGTCGCTGCGCGACGGCGATCTGCGGCTTCTGGCGGTGGCGGGTGGCGCGGCCTCGGAGGGGCTCGCGGCGCCGCGGCGGCTTCTGGAGGTGGATCTCGGCGGTGCGCCGGCGCTCTTGGCGCCGGGGCGGCTCGGCGCGGACCTGGAGTTCTTCCGGCCGCGCGGCGACGCGCTGTCGGGCCGGGGCGGGCTGCGGCTCGACGAGGGCGGCGCGCAGGCGATCACCGCGCTGGCGGTGACGGGCGACCTCTACGTGACCGCGTCCCGGCAGGTGCCGGGGCTCACGGCCTGGCGGCGCGTGGGCGACCGGCTCGAGCCGGTCTCGCAGGTGCTGCTGCCGGCGAGCCCCGACACGGTGCTCGACCTCGCGCTGCATTCGGGGGCCGGCGGCCTGCGCGTGGTGGCGAGCCTGCCGGGCGCGGGCGGGCTGGCCGAGGTGCCGATCTCGCCCGGCGGCCTGTTCGGCGCGGCGCGCAGGCTCGATGCGCGCGACGGGCTCTATCTCAACCGCCCCGCCGATCTCGAGACGCTGCGCGTGGCGGGGACCGAGTACCTGCTGGCCGCCGCGCCGGGCAGCTCCTCGCTCGCGGTGCTGGCGCGCGACGCGGGCGGCGCGCTGCGGATCACCGACCATGTCGGCGACGACCGGGCGACGCGCTTTGCCGGGATCTCGGTGCTCGAGGCGATCGCGATCGGGGGGCAGGGCTACGTCGTGGCCGGCGGGCGCGACGACGGCGTCAGCCTGATGACGCTGCTGCCGGGCGGGCGGCTGCTGCATCTCGACACCCTCGCCGACGACACGCGGATGCATCTGGGCGACCCGGCGGCGCTGGCGCTGGGGGCGGGCGGCGCGGGGATCGATGTCTTCGTCGCCGGGGAGGCGGCGACGCAGGCGGGCACGGGGCTGACCCGGCTCAGGGTCGATCTCGGGCCGATCGGCCGGACGCTGGCGCTGGGGCCGGGCGACGACCGGGTCAGCGGCGGGGTAGGGCGCGACCAGTTCCATGGCGGCGCGGGCGACGACGTGCTCTCGGGCGGCGGCGGCGCCGACGTGCTGGTCGATGGGCCGGGGCAGGACGTGCTGTCGGGCGGGGCGGGGGCGGATGTCTTCGTGCTGCTGGCCGATGGCGAGGCCGACCGCATCGCCGATTTCGAGATCGGCACCGACCGGATCGACCTGTCGGGCTGGGGGCGTCTCTATACGGTCGAGGCGCTCGACATCACCCGCCGGCCCGACGGCGCCGAGATCCGCTTCGGGGACGAGGTGCTGCGGGTCGCGACCTCGGACGGGCGCGGCTTCGGGGCGGGCGATCTCGGGGCGGCGGATCTGTTCGACCTGTGGCATCTCGAGCTGGCGCCGCTGCCGGAGACCGGGCTGCGGCGCGAGGGGGGGGCGGGGCCGGATTACCTCGACGGGCGGGGCGGCGACGACCTGCTTCTGGGCGAGGCCATGGACCCGGCCTTCGACGCGGCCTCGGGGCGGGTGTTCCGGCTCTACCAGGCGGCGCTCGACCGCGCGCCGGACCTGCGGGGGCTGATGGCCTGGAGCGGGCGGCTGCTCGACGGCGAGCGCGGGCTTTTGGACATCGCGGCGGGCTTCACCCGCTCGCGCGAGTTCGCGCAGCGCTACGGCGCGACCGACAGCGGGGACTACGTCACGCTGCTTTACGCCAACGTGCTGGGCCGCGCGCCCGACCCGGGCGGCTTCGCCAACTGGACCGGGCAGATCGACAGCGGCGCGCGCAGCCGCGAGCAGGTGCTGATCGGCTTTTCCGAAAGCGCCGAGATGATCGCGCGCAGCGAAGCCGGGGCGCTGGTCTTCTCGCGCGCGGGGCTGCAGGCGCAGATGAGCGACGAGGTGTTCCGGCTCTACCTCTCGACGCTGGGGCGGCTGCCCGACCCGGGCGGGATGCTGGGCTGGACCGGGCGGCTGGCGCAGAGCCCCGAGCTGGAGCCGGTGGTGCGCGGCTTCACCCAGAGCCGCGAGTTCCGGCAGGTCTACGGCGCGGTCTCGGACGGCGACTTCGTGGCGCTGCTCTACGAGAACGTGCTGGGCCGCGCGCCCGACGCGGCGGGCTACGCGGCCTGGACCGCGCGGCTGGCCGGCGGCTGGAGCCGCGAGACGGTGGTGCTGGGCTTCTCGCAGAGCCCGGAGTTCATCCGCGACAGCGCGCCGCGTCTCGAGGCGTGGATGCGCGGGGAGGGGCCGGACGACCGGCTCGACGGCGGCGGCGGCGACAACCTGCTGATGGGCGGGATCGGCGCCGACGTGTTTTTGTTCCATCACGATGACGCGGGTCGGCATGAAGTTGCCGACCCCGAGCCCTGGGACAGTTTCAGCTTCGAAGGCTTCGGTTATGTTGGGCCCAGGCAGGTCCGCGCGCGGACCTTCCTGCGGGACGGGGACCTGGTCTTCGAGGATCAGGGGGTGCGGGTGATCCTGCCGGGGCTCGCCGGCCTCACGGATGACATGATCCTGCTCTAGCGCCGTGCCGGAAGCCGCCGACGCCACACCAGAGCCCGTCCACGGGCCGAGCAGAGAGCAGTTATGTCCAGTATTCCCCCCGGGCCCAGTGCCTTCGAGCTCGAGATGCTCGACCTCGTCAACCGCAGCCGGATCGACCCGGAGGGCATGGCCGCGTGGCTGCGCGCCGCCGTGCCCGGCGATGACGGGATGAAGGATGCGGTGCGCTTCTTCGGCACCGATCTCGAGGCCTTCACGCGCGCCATGTCGGGCTACGACGCGGTGGCGCCGCTGGCCTGGAACGGCGCCCTCGCCACCGCCGCGGAGGCGCATACGCGGCTTTTGATCGAGCACGACACGCAGTCGCACCGGGTCCATGACGACAATGGCAACCCGCTCGAGCCGGCGCTGCGCGGCCGGGTCGAGGCGGCGGGCTACGACGACTGGAGCCGGATCAGCGAGAACGTCTATTCCTACACCCAGTCGCCGCTGCACGGCCATGCGGGCTTCGTGATCGACTGGGGCTTCGACGCCGAGGATTACGACGGCGGCAGCCGCCGCTTGGACTGGAAGACCCGCGGCGACGGCATGCAGGACCCGGCCGGGCACCGGGTCAACATCCTCGACGCGAGGGTCTCGGAGCTGGGGGTCGCGGCGCTGGAGGCGCCGAAGGGCAAGGCCGTCGGGCCCTGGGTGGTGACCCAGAACTTCGGCGACCGGCGCGACGCCGAGGCGCAGCTTCTGGGCGTGGTGATCCGCGACGCCGATGGCGACGGCCATTACGACCGCGGCGAGGGGCTGGGCGGCGTCACGATCACCGCCACCGGCGCGGGCGGCCGCTTCAGCACCACCAGCTGGGAGTCGGGCGGCTACCAGATGGTGCTGCCGGAAGGGCAGTGGACGGTCAGCTTCTCGGGCGGCGGGCTCGGCGGCACGGCGCGCTACGAGGTCGCGATGGGGGCCGAGAACCGCAAGCTCGACGGCTTCGCCGCCGATGCCGGCGTGGTGGTGACGCGGCTCGTCGGCACCGCCGGCGCCGACCTGCTGGAGGGCAGCGACGGCGTGGACCAGGTGCTGATCGGCCGCGGCGGCGCCGACCGGCTGCTGGCCGGCAATGGCGACGACCTGCTGATCGGCGACGGCTTCTCGCCCGACCTCGCCTCCGACCTCGCCGCGAAGGTGTTCCGGCTCTACCGCGCCACGCTCGACCGCGACCCGGATGCGGGCGGGATGCGCGGCTGGGCCGGCAAGCTCTTCGAGGGCGAGGCGACGCTGCCTAGCGTGGTGCAGGGCTTCACCGGCTCGGCCGAGTTCCGCGCCACCTACGGCGCGCTGTCGAACGGCGCCTTCGTCGAGATGCTCTACAACAACGTGCTGGACCGCGCCTCGGATGCCGGCGGCAAGGCCAACTGGGTCGGCCGGCTGGAGGCGGGGGCGAGCCGGTCCGAGGTCGTTCTGGGCTTTTCCGAGAGCGCCGAGCACCAGAACCGGACCGCCGCCGCGGCCGAGAGCTTTGCCGCGCGCCATTCCGAGGCCGGCTGGACCGACGACGTCTACCGGCTCTACGGCGCCGCGCTCGACCGCGAGCCCGACATGGCGGGCCTGCGCAACTGGTCGGCGCGGCTGGCCGACGGCCTGTCGCGCGAGGCGGCGGCGGCGGGCTTCACGAACAGCGCCGAGTTCTCCGCCCGCTTCGGCGCGCCCGACAATGGCGGCTTCGTCGACCTGCTCTACCGCAACGTTCTGGGCCGCGAGGCCGACGCCCAGGGCCGGGCGAACTGGATCGAGCGGCTCGAGGCCGGCGCCAGCCGGGCCGAGCTGCTGAACGGCTTCGCCCATTCGCGCGAACATGTCCTCTCCACCGCCGAGGCGCTGAAGGACTACATGCGCGCGGGCGGCGATGACGACTGGCTGGCGGGCGGGGCGGGCGACAACCGGCTGGCCGGCGGCGCGGGCGCGGATGTCTTCGCCTTCACGGCCGGGCAGGCCGGCGTGAACGAGGTGCTCGACTTCGAGGCCTGGGACACGATCCGGCTCGAGGGCTTCGGCCATGCCTCGGCCGAGGCTGCCCGCGCCGCCTTCCGGCAGGCGGGCGACGACCTGCTCTACGAGGCGGAGGGGGTGACGATCCGGCTGCGCGACACGATGCTCGCGTCGTTGGAGGCCCAGGCGATCGAGATCGCCTGAGGCGCGGGCCAAATGAGGATCGGCGGCGGCCCCCGGTCGGGGGCCGCGTCATTCGCCATTTCGGCTCAGCTGCGGGCGTAGACGTCCTCGTAGCGGATGATGTCGTCCTCGCCGAGATAGGAGCCGGTCTGCACCTCGATCAGCACCATCGGCACCTTGCCGGGGTTCTCCATGCGGTGCACGGCGCCGAGCGGGATGTAGACGGACTCGTTCTCGGTCACGAGCTTCACCTCGTCGTCGATCGTGACCCGTGCCGTGCCCTGCACCACGATCCAGTGCTCGGAGCGGTGCACGTGGCTTTGCAGGCTCAGCGCCGCGCCCGGGTGGACGTGGATGCGCTTGACCTGGAAGCGGTCCGCGAGCACCAGCGTCTCGAACCAGCCCCAGGGGCGGTGGTCGACCGGCAGCTGCGTCGCCTGCTTGGCGCCGCGCGCCTTGAGCGCCTGCACCGCCGCCTTGACGTTCTGGCTCTCCGACATGTCGGCGACCATCACCGCGTCGCGCATCGCCACGGCGACGACGTTCTTCAACCCGATGCCCACCAGCTCGACCTCGCCGGCCTCGGAGCGCAGGAGCGAGTTCTCGCAGTCGAAGGCGGTGGCGTGCTCGGAGATGGCGTTGCCGGCGGCGTCGCGCGGCGATTCCTGCCAGACCGACTCCCAGCTGCCGAGGTCGGACCAGTGGTCGTCGAAGCGCACCACGCTGACGTTGCTGGCCTTTTCCATCACCGCGTAGTCGATCGAGTCCTCGGGCACGCGGGCCCAGAGATCGGGGTCGATGCGGGTGAAGTTCAGATCCTCGCGCCCGGCCTCGAGCGCGGCCGAGACGGTCTGGAACACCTCGGGCGCGTGTTCGCGGAAGGCGGCGATCAGGGTCTCGGCCGAGGCGAGGAACACGCCGGCGTTCCACAGGTTGCGCGCGTCGGCGAACAGCTCGGCCGCGCGGGCGGCGTCGGGCTTCTCGATGAAGCGGGTGAGCTCGTGCACGCCCTCATGGGTGAGCGCGCCCGCCTCGAGCCAGCCATAGCCGGTCTCGGGCCGCGAGGGCGCGATGCCGAAGGTGACGATCCGCCCCTCGCGCGCGGCGACCGCGCCGGCCTGCACCGCGGCGCGGAAGGCGTCCGGGTCGGCCACGGCGTGGTCCGACGGCACCAGCAGGATCAGCGCCTCGGGGTCGCGCCGCGCCGCGCAGAGCGCCGCGGCGATCGCCGCGGGCGCGGTGTTGCGGCCCTCGGGCTCGATCAGGATGCCCGAGGGCGTCACGCCCACGTCGTCGAGTTGCTCGCTGACGATGAAGCGGAAGGCGTCGCCGGTGATCACCAGCGGATCGGCGAAGCCCGCGCCGGTGAAGCGCCGCGCCGAGGCCTGGAACAGGCTGTCCTCGCCGAGGATCTCGGCGAACTGCTTGGGGTAGCTCTTGCGCGAGAGCGGCCACAGGCGGGTGCCGGAGCCGCCGCAGAGCAGGACGGGGGTGATCATGCAGTGAGTTCCTTTTCAACGGATCCGGAGAGGGGCTCGCGGATGTCGTGAGAAGAATGGATGGCGGTCCCCCCGCGGCTTACGAGACAGGGTCTTGAAGGGCCGGGGCGGGCGCGAAGCGGGCCCGCGCGGCCTCGAAGACCGTGCGGTCGTGCACGACGAGCTCCTCCATTCGTGCCAGCGTGTCCTCGGAGGGCACCTGCTTCTCGATCCGGCGCATGCCGGGATCGTTCTGCATCAGGCCCTCGAGGGTCTGCTTGCGCTCGATCCGGTCGACCGGCGGCTGGCCCAGCACCCGCGCCAGCCGCGCCACCGAGGCGTCGTAATCGTCCATGAAGCCGATGAAGTCGAACTTCTCGAGGTTGCGCAGGGCCTGGTCGCGCATCTCCACGATGCCGGGGCGGCGGGCATCCGACCCGCCCTGCCAGGCATGCGGCACCTGCGGCACGTCCGAGAAATGCCGCGCGATCGAGTTGTCGACCCCGGCATGGGCGCGCACATCGGGGTGGGCGAAATAGGCGTCGATGTCGAGCTCGACCGCCCAGCGGGCCAGCCCGAGATTGTTCTTGCGGACGAATTCGGGCCGATGGGCGCGGTGGAAGTGGTAGAGCGAGATCAGCCGCTCGCGCGGGTCGCGCAGGAAGGAGATCATCCGCCGCCGCCCCGGGATGAGGCAGGTGGAATAGTAGTCGTAATGGCCCGAGAACACCTTGTAGCGGGTCATCGAGGCGGCCGAGAGGTTGTGCAGGCCGTTGAACCGCTCCGGGTGGACGACCCCCGCCCCGTACCAGGCGCTCAGCAGCGCGTGCAGGGTCGTGCCGCCGCATTTGGGGATGTGCAGGTAGACCACGCGCTCGGCCTCGGCGGGGCCCATCGCGGCGCCGGCGTCGCGGGCCGGCTGGCCGTGGCGCCGCTGGTATTCCTTCGAGCCGAGGATGATGCGCAGGACCTGCTCGACGCCCATGTTCGCCTGGGTCTGCAGCGCGACCGGATCGGGCCGCCGCCCCAGGAGGGCCCTGTAGAGCAGCTCGATCTGTTCGGGGGTCGCGGTGTCGGTGGAACTCGCCATGTCAGCTCTCTCTTGCCAGATCCGCAAGGATCTCGCGCAGCCGGCCGCCATAGCGCCCGGCGATCGCCGGGGCCGAGAAGTTCTTGCGGATGTAGCCATAGGCCGCCTCGGCCTTGGCCGCGCGCGCCTGCGGGTCGTCGAAGGCTGCGCGCATCTGGCGCGCCGCGTCCTCGACCGAGGGCTCGGCCCAGACCGAGCCGGGGCGCACGAAGATGTAGTCGCCCGGGCGCAGCTCGCTCTCCTCGTAATCGACCAGCCAGGCGGTCTCCTCCGAGCAGAAATCCATGTTGCCGGAATAGGCGGTGCAGATCACCGGCACCTTCAGCGCCATCGCCTCGATCATGCCGAAGCCCCAGCCCTCGGACTTGTGCAGCGAGATGTAGCAGTCCGAGCCGGCCTTGAGCTGCAGCAGGTCGCGGTAGCTCAGCGTCTCGTTCATGATCACGATGCGCGGGTCGCCGGCGATGATCGCGTCGACGCGGTCCCACAGGTTGACCTGCACCGGGTCGAACACGCTGTCGCGGTTCTGGGTCTTCACCACCAGCCGCGCCTCGGGCACGCCCTCGAAGGCCTTCTGGAAGGCCTTGAGCACCGAGACCGGGTTCTTGCGCTGCACGAAGGAGAAGCTGTCGAAGGCGACGAGGCAGACATAGTGGCTCTCGTCGAAGCGGAAGCGGCGGTTGACGAAGGCGCGCGCCGCCTCGCGGGTGATGTCGGGATGCTCCTCGTAGCACATGCCGACATTGACCACCGGCTTGCCCTTGGCGTCGGGCTTGTACATCTCGACGCCGTACTCGGTCGAGACCCAGATCTCGTCGAGAAGCTCCATGCCGAGGTAGTGGCAATAGGCGGGCTTGTCGAGTTCCCAGAAGAAGTAGCCGATGTTGTAGGCGCCCGAGAACACGTCGGGCTGGTAGGCATAGGCCAGCGGCGTGGATTCCGCGTTGAGGTGGATCAGGTTGATCTTGGCCGGGCCGTAATCCTCGATCAGCGTCTCGGAGCTGAAGCCCTCGGGCGCGGGGTTGTCGAGGTCGAAATCGACGCCGCGCACGCTCAGCTCGGTTTCGCGCAGGATCGCGGCCGAGAGCCGGGTCGCCTGCCCGAGGCCGGAGGCCTTGGCCAGCGGCCCGATCAGCTGCACGTCGACCTCCTCGCGCCCCGGATCGGGGACGGGCAGGGCGGCGGCCTCGTAGCGGTGGCCCGCCGGGTCGCGGGTCAGGAAGGAATAGCTGTCGAGGTCGAAGAATTTGCGGCGCAGCATCGCGGCGTAGCGCTCGCGCGGCAGGGCCAGCGTCGCGGGCGTTGCCGGCTCGGCCCCGTCATCCTCATCGGCTTCGCGCGCCTCGGCCTCGGCGCCGGCCTGCAGGAGCCCGTTGACGAAGGCCTCGAAATCCGAGCCGCCGCCGGGGTTTTCCGGGTTGGGGGCGAGAAGCGCGCTCATCTGCCCGCGCGGCACGTAGCGCAGCAGGTCGGGGCGCTTGGCCGCGTGCAGCATCAGGCTCAGCATCAGGGTCTTGCGGCCCTCGGCCGAGCCGGGATCGAGGAATTGCAGCTTCGGGCTGTCGAGGAAGTAGCGCTCGGTGAAGTAGCTCAGCGGGAAGGCGTCGAGCCGCCGCGAGGGGTGCACGCCGCGCAGCGCGTCGGCGTAGCGGTCGGGCACCAGGCAGTCCTCGAGGTTGAGATGCATGACGTCCTGATGCGCCCACCAGAACAGCACGTCGAGAAAGGCGTTGCGGTCGTTGAGGTTGAGCTTGCCCATCAGGTCGGGCCGGGCCGAGAGGCGCCACCAGATGACGCGGCTGAGCGCGTGGTTCTGCCCGCCCATGACCAGCGGCGCGTTCAGGTAGTCGATCTGCTCGGCCGAGAGCGGGGTGCGGCGCTTTTCCTGGCCGCGATAGGCGGTGAGGTACCAGTAGAGGAAGCGGTCGCCGTTCTCGAGGCCCTTCTCCACCGCGTAATGCTCGTCCATCCGGTAGCGGTAGCGCACGTAGTCGAGATAGGCGGGCTGGCCGCTTTCGGGGATGTCGGGGATCAGCCGCGCCTTGGTGAACATGGTGGCGTGGCGCGACAGCGCCGGCTGCGCGACCGGCGGCAGCGGCTCGGCGGCGGCGGGCGTCTCCTGCGCGAGCTCGAGCAGCGCCGCCAGCTCGGTCCTGAGCGCGAAGCGGCAGCGGGTGACGAGGTCGGCGCCGAGGCCGGGATTGCTGGCGTCGGGGGTCAGCTCGATCTTGCCCAGCTCGACCGCGCCGGCCCCTTCGGTGCGGACGCTGACCTTGCCGCCGGCGGCGGCGATCTTCTGGTAGAGCGCGTCGGTCAGGCCGAACTGGAAGCCGCAGGCCGCGTCGCCGCCGGTGGCGGCGCGCACGTCCTCGCGGATCGCGTCGGCGACGCCGGCATCGAGCAGCGTGTCACCGGCATAGATGGCGACCGGCACCCGGCCCTTCTTGCTCTCGCGGTGGATGACCCAGCCGCGGATCACGCCCTCGTCCGACAGCCCGTCCACGTTGCCGCGGAACGCGCCGCGATACTGGTGGCCGTTGAGGTCGAGCGGGCCCTTGATCGCGCGGCGGGCGGCCGAGCGCAGTTTTCTGGTCAGCGGGATGCCGGCGGGGCTCATGCGGACCGGCCCCGTCAGGAGAGCGCGTCGTAGTCGGAGCGGGCCATCATCTCGGCCAGCTGCCGGATGTCGACCTTGGGCGCCCAGCCCAGCGTCTCGCGCGCCTTGCTGGCGTCGCCGATCAGCAGGTCGACCTCGGCGGGGCGGAAGAACTTCTCGTTGATCTCGACGATCCGCTTGCCGGTCTTGTGGTCGGTCGCGGTCTCGTTGACGCCCTCGCCCTCCCAGACCAGCTCCATGCCCAGCACGCCCGCGGCGTGGCTGACGAAGTCGCGGATCGTGGTGGTGACGCCGGTGGCCAGCACGTAGTCGTCGGCCTCGTCCTGCTGCAGCATCCGCCACATGCCCTCGACATAGTCGCCGGCGAAGCCCCAGTCGCGCTGCGCGTCCATGTTGCCGAGCTGGATCGCGTCGGTGCCGCCATGCGCGAGGCGCGCCAGGCCCAGCGTGATCTTGCGGGTGACGAATTCCTTGCCGCGCAGCGGGCTCTCATGGTTGAACAGGATGCCCGAGGAGGCGTGCATCCCGAAGCTCTCGCGGTAGTTCATGGTGATGTAGTGGCCGTAGACCTTGGCCACGCCATAGGGCGAGCGCGGGTAGAGCGGGGTGGTCTCGCGCTGCGGCACCTCCTGCACGAGGCCGAACATCTCGGAGGTCGAGGCCTGGTAGAAGCGGCAGTCCGGGCGCAGCGTGCGCAGCGTGTCGAGGACCCGGATCACGCCCATGCCGTCGACATCGGCGGTGTAGATCGGCAGGTCCCACGAGGTGCCGACGAAGCTCTGGGCCGCGAGGTTGTAGAACTCGTCCATCGCGACGTCGCGGATCACGCGGAAGATGTTGTTCTGCTCGGAGAGGTCGAACTCGTGCAGATGCACCTTGCCGGTGATGCCGAGGATGTCGAGCCGGGTGGTCTCGGGGTGCGAGATCCGCCGCACGCCGCCATGCACCTCGTAGCCCTTCTCGAGCAGCAGCTTGGCCAGGTAGGCGCCGTCCTGGCCCGTGATGCCGGTGATGAATGCGGTTTTCATGTGACGTGAAGCCCCTCGTTTCCCTTGCGGGATTACCTATTCGGGGGGGTGAGCGAACGCAACGCGCTTGTGATCGCGGCGAATCCGCGTCCCTGCGGCCCCGGCGCGGCACTTGGCGCGGCGGGCGGGGATTTCGCTTGGGATATGGAGGGGTTGGAGATGCGCCAGAGCTGCAGGCCGAGCGGGCGCGGATCTTCGCTCATCCCCAGCGCCTGTGGCGAAGCGGCATCGTGGAAGCCGAAAACCAGCTCCCGGTCGCGGAAAGGGGCGGCGGGGGGCAGCGCGATCTCGAGCCGGACCTCCGGCCCGGGCAGGGCGGTGGGGGCGAGCAGGCGCCGGCCGTCGCAGTGGATCTCGACCCGCAGGGGCGGGTGGCCCTCGGGGCGGGGCAGCGCCCGGCCCTCGAGCAGCAACCGCGCCTCATTGCAGAGATGGCCGGGCAGGCGCAGCCGGGCGCGGTCGCCGATCGACCAGGCCCCGCCCTCGGCGTCGGGCGGCGCCCAGCCGTCCTGCAGGATCTCCGCCCCCGCCGCTTCGGCGGCCAGGTCGAGCGGGAGGGAGAGGGCCGGCCGGCCGGGCGCCAGCGCCAGCAGCCGCAGGCCGAGCAGGCGCTCGTCGGGCGAGTGGCCGCGCCGAAGCGGGCTGTCGATGGCGTCGAGCGCGAAGCGGATGGCGCTGAAGGCCGCGCCTTCGGCATGGCGGGGGGTCCGCAGCGGCAGCGAGAGCGGCGCCTCGCTCGTGACCGCGACGGCGATGTCGGGGTGGCCGGGGCTCGTGACGCGCAACTGGCGCGGCCGGTCCGGCGTGGCGCCGAAGACCGACAGCCGCACCGGCAGAGACACCGGCTCGGGCCAGCGGGCGGCCTCGACCTCGAGCAGCGCCTGCGGGTGGCGCGACCAGATCGGCTCGGGCCCGGCATGCCAGCCGCGGCCGAGCCGCAGGCCGGGTGCCGGCTCGGGGCGCGGCAGGGGGGCGTCGAACAGGCCGCGCGCGGCGTTTCTCATGCTGCGGGCTCCTGCTTGCCGTCTGCGTCGCCGGGGATGAAGGCGATGTCGGTCAGGGCGAGGCCGGCGAGGGTGTCGCAGGCGCCCAGGCCCAGATCGGCCGGGGTCATCAGCGATGTGAGCGCGATCTCCAGCACGGCGGGGGCGAGGCCGGCGAGGTCGGCCTCGCCGAGCGGCAGCACCAGCCGGCGGGGCTGGTCGTCGCTCCAGGCCTGTTCGGCCAGGTGCCGGCCGTTCCAGCGGATCACCGCGCCGCTCGGCCGTTCGGCGGTGGCGACGGGGCGCAGCCCGATCTCGAGCCGCCCGGCGGGGCAGCCCGGCAGCAGCGGCAGGCGCAGCGCGACGCGGTCGCGCGTCGTGCCGACGCCCCAGGGGGCCGCATGGGCGAGGCCGGCGGCGATGGCGGCGCGGTGGCTCTCGATCGCGAAGTCGATCTCTAGGCCCTGCGCGCCCTCGCTCCAGAGCCCCGGTTGGTCGAGATGCGACAGCGGGTTGGAGATGTCCGGGTCGAGCAGGGTGGCCGAGACCAGCGCGAGGCCGAGCACGCCGGGCGGCGTGGCGGCTTCCGGGGTCCCGGATGCAGGGGCGGGGGCCACGGGGAAGTCGAGGGCAAGGTCCAGTGCGCCGTCCGGCCCGGCTTCGGGCACGCCAAGCAGCAGCTCGCGCGGGAAGTCCTCGGGCCCGGCCGGGGCGTCGTGCAGCACGGTGTCGCCGAGACGCAGGCGCAGGCGCTGCCGCCGGTCGAGCCAGGGCGGCGGCGCGAGCTTCAGAAGCAGCAGGCGGGCCGCGCCTTCTGCGGGCGCCGTGCCGATCCGCAGGCCGGCTTGCGGGGCCGCCATCCAGCGCATCTCGCCCGAGGCGGGGTGCCAGCCGGATTTGAAGCCGAGCCGCAGCGGCGGCGCGGCGGGGCCGGCGGCGGCCGTGAGGCCGGGGGCGAGCGGGCGGTGGGTCGCGATCGGGCGGGGGGCGGCGAGCACGTCGCAAAGGGTCCGGGCGTGGCCGTCCCAGTCCCGCCTCTGGCCGGGGCGCAGACCCTCGCGCAGGTCGCCGGGCCGCGCGGCGCGCTCGGCCAGCTGCGAGATCCGCTCGGCCCAGCCGGGGATGTCGTCGGGGTCGAGCCGCTCCTCGGCAGCCGCCGCGCCGTCGCGGAAGGCGGGGATGTCGCTGGCCAGATGCGGCGTGCCGCGGCGCAGGCTCTCGGTCACGGGCCAGTCCCAGCCCTCGTCGAGCGCGGGGCAGAGGCTGAACAGGCAGTTTTCATAGAGCCAGTCGCGATCGGCGGGGGTGGTGCCGTCCAGCAGGTGGACGCGCCCGGCGAGGCGCGGGTCGCCGGCGATCTGCCGGGCCAGGTCGGGGTCGGACAGCCGGCCCGGCAGCACGAGATGCAGGTCGGGGTGCCGGTCCTCGTTGGCGAAGCGCGACCAGACGCGCTGCAGCAGGTGCAGGTTGCGCCGCGCCGCGACCGGCCCGTCGACCAGCACGAAGCGCCGCTTGGCGAGGCGTTCGGCGATGGCGGAAGCGGGGGCGGCGGGCCGGGGCGGGGCGGGCTCGGTTTCGCGCTCTGCCATCCCGCTCAGCACGGTGACGTCGAGCGGCGCGCCGGCGCGGTCGGCCTCGACCAGCGCGGCGTCGCGGGCGCAATGCGGCGACAGCACCGCGAGGTGGTCGAGGCAGGCGAAGAGCCGGTGGGCACGCGGCCGGAGGGCGGCGGCGTGCTCGGCGGGGAAGAGCGCGGGCCGCGCATGGGCGGCGAGGTCGGGCACGACGGCGGCGAGGCCGGCGCCCGAGCGGGTTTTCAGATCCTCGAGATCGCGCAGATAGGCGTCGCTCTCCTGCCAGGCCTCGCCGGTGACGAGCAGCGTCTCGTCGGGGTCGAGCCGGGCCGGCTCCGGCGCACCGTCGCGCCCGGCCTGCGCGAGGTGGCGCGCGGCCTGGGCGGGGCTGGCGAAGGCGGCCGGCATCTCGGCGAAGCGGCGATGGGCGGGATGCCAGGCGACCAGGCGCGGCGGTTCGGGGCTGCGCAGGAAGGCCGCGACGAGCGCGGGCTGCGGGCTCTCCGGCCCGGCCCGGTCGAGGCCGGTGACGTCGAGCACGAGCTTCGGCGCCGCGCGGGGGGTGGGCTGGCATGGGGCCGGAAGCGGGTCCGCGGCGGCGGCGGTGGCGTAGGCGCGCGCGGTCGCCTCGGCATGGGCGGCCCAGCCGTGTTCGCGCGCGACCATCCGCGCCAGCTCCGGGCCGCGCGAGGCGTCGGCGGCCAGCGTCTCGGCCAGCGCGGCGCGGATGCTGCCCTCGTCGCCGGGGTCGCAGTAGCGCGCGAGATCGCCGAAATACTCGCGCTCGGAAGAGCGGTCCGACAGCACGAGGTCGGTGCCCGCCGCCGCCGCCTCGAGCGCGGCGAGCGAGGCGCCCTCGGCCCAGCTCGGCAGCGCGAAGGCCCGCGCGCCGGCAAGCGCCGAGCGCATCATCTCGCCGCCATGCGGCACCCGGCCGGTCATGACGAGGTCGGGGCCGCCCTCGGCCCGGAGCTGCGCGGCATAGGCGGAGCTGCCGGCATGGCCCATCAGCACCAGCCGGGCCGGCAGGTCGCGCATCGCGCGCGCCAGCCGCAGCTGGTTCTTGCGCTCCTCGATCCGGGCGATGCAGAGCACGTAGTCGCGCGGGCCGGGACGGTCCTGCAGCCATGTCGCGCGGAACAGCTCCGGCTCGCCGCCCTGCCAGAGCGCCGCGTCGACCGGGTTGCGCAGCAGGCTTGCGCGCGCGTCGGGCACGCGGGCGCCGATCTCCTCGAGGCCTGCGCGCTCGCGCGCGCTCAGGAACACCACGTGATCGGCGAGCGCGATCATCTCGCGCAGCATGGCGTGGTAGCCGGGCGTGATCTCGTGCAGCCGGCCCCGGCCCTGCAAATAGCGCCGCATCGCGCCCCGCGCGGCGGGGTCGGGGGCGTCGGCCCAGAGCGGCATCTCGGAGAAGTCGAGATAGATCGGCGAGAACACGATCCGTTTGCCCGCCCGCCGCAGCCGGCGCAGCATGCGCAGCGCGTTCTCGGGCGGCCAGACGTTGAAGAGATGCACGACGTCCTCGGGGATCCGCGCGATCGGCTGGTCGGGCGTGAGATGCGCGGCCGTGGCCGCGACACCTGCGTCGCGCAGCGCCTGCGCGGTGCGCGGCACCCGCACGCTCGGGCCGCCTTGGGTGGTGTCCTCGGCGCCATGCGTCAGCAGGCGGACGGGTCGGTCGAAGGGCGGCTGCGGCGTCACGGGCGCCTCGCCGCGTGGGGACCGCTGGAAATCCGGGGCGATGTCGCGGCCATGTGCTCTCCCACGGATAAGGCGGGACGACGGGCCCCCATGGGGAAGTGTCATACACGCAAAGCGGGATCAAGCGCAGCGAGGCGGGCGGCGGAACTGGTCATTCCACCGGTGCGGCACTATGGCTGTCGGATGCGGTTGTTGCAGCGATATCGCGCCGGGCGTGTGCGCCGGGCGGAGGCCGAGGCGATCCGGCGCAGTGCGCATTTCGACGCCCTCTGGTATCTCGGCCGCTGCCCCGAGGCCGCCGCCTCCGGCCTCGACCCGGCGCTGCATTACCTGCTGCACGGCGCGGCGGCGGGCCACGATCCGGGGCCGGGATTCAACGCCAGGGGCTACCTCTCGGCCCATCCCGACGTCGCCCGCGCCGGGATGAACCCGCTCGTGCATTACGAGCGGTTCGGGCGGGCCGAGGGGCGCGAGGTGCCGCTGCGCCATGCCTCGTCGGGCGCGGATTACGCGATCATCCTGCACGCCTATCACCTCGATCTTCTCGACGAGCTGAAGCGCCGGCTCGCCGTCTTCCCCGACGGTGTCGATCTCTACGTCACCTACCCGAAGAACTCGCCCCGCCATTCCGAGGCCGAGATCCGCGCGGCCTTTCCGCGCGCTGTCCCGATCGCGGTCGAGAATGCCGGGCAGGATGTCGGCGCCTTCGTCCAGGCGATGGAGCGGATCGACATCGGCTCCTACGCCTTCTTCTGCAAGCTGCACACCAAGGGCGGCGACAAGCTGCCCGAGCTGTGGCGCGCGGCGCTGTTCGACGGGGTCGCGGGCTCGCCCGAACGGGTGGCGCAGTACGAGAGGCTGTTTCGCGACACGCCCGGGCCGATGATCGGCGGCGCGCGGGAGCTGTATCTGTGCGGCGCGGCTTCCCTGATGGAGAACGCGCCGCGGCTCGAGGCGCTGGCCCGCGCGGCGGGGCTGCGGGCCGATCCGGCCGCGGATGACTGGGGCTTCTTCGCGGGCACGGTGTTCTGGATCTCGGCGCCGCTGGTCGCGCGGCTGATGGAGGTGCTGCGCGGCACCGACTTCACCGTCGAGGAGGTCCGGCGCGACGGGCAGCTCGCGCATGCGGTCGAGCGGTTCTTCGGGCTGCTGCCCTGCGCGCTCGGGGGGCAGGTGGCGCTGGCCTCAAGCGTCGATGCCGAAGCCGGGGTGACGCTGGTCTCCGGGCTGCCGGAGGAGGCCCCGCGCGATTACCGGCCGATGCGGGAGACCCTGCGCGACATCGGCAACCGCAGGGCCGCGCTGCGGGTCGAGCGCCGGCGGGCCGCCACCGTGGATTCAGGCCCTGTGCAAGGCGATTACGCCGTTCTGACGCCCACCGGCGACCGGCCCGTGGCCTTCAACCGCTGCATCGACATGGTGCTGGCCCAGACGGTCCGGCCGCGCGAATGGATCGTCGTCGACGACGGGGTCCTGCCGCTCACCGAGCAGATGCGGCTGCCGGGCTGGGTGACCTATGTGCGGCGCGAGGCGCGGCCGGACGATGCGCCGCATACGCTGAGCCACAACATCCTGGCGGGGCTGGAGCACATCTCGGCCGAGCGTGTCCTCATCATGGAGGACGACGACTGGTATTCGCCGCGCTACGCCGCGTTCCTGCTGCCCTATCTCGACGATCACGACATGGCGGGGCTGAACCGGATCCGCTACCACCACCTGCGCGGCTCGGCCTGGAAGGAGGGCTTTCCGCCCGCCCACACCGCCTTCGCGCAGACCGGGTTCCGGATGGGCCACGCCTCGGCGCATCTCGCCGCGGTCTGCCGCACCGGCCGGGCCGAGATCCGCGAGAAGGGCCTCGTCGACCGGCACTGGTGGCAGAGCTTCGAGGGGCGCAAGATCCTGGTGGGCGAGCATCCGCGCCTGCATGCCGGTCTGAAGGGCGGCTTCGGCCGGCCGGGGTTGGCCTCGGGGCACGGGCGCCACGAGCCCGACTACATCCCGGACCCGGACGGCGCGGAGCTGGCCTCCTACATGGGGGATGATGCGCGCCATTACCGCCGCTGGCGCAAGGCGTTCCGCAAGCCCTACGCGCTGTGCACCGCGCTCGACCATCCCGGCGCGGCGCTGCCGCGGCTGCCCGAGGGGCTCGAGGATTTCGACCTCTACGTCTTCGCCGGGAGCGAGGCGGGGGTGCCCGAGGGCTGGACCGTCATCCCCTTCGACGCGGCCGAGGCCGGCCGGCCGGGGGCGCGGCGCAAGCCGAAGATCATGCCGCACCTGTACCTGCCGGATTACGAGTGGAGCCTCTGGGCCGATGCCGGGGCGCTGGGGCGCGGCGGGCTTGGCGGGCTCGGGGCCGAGATCCCGCGGCTGATCGAGCGCGAGACGGAAGCGGCGCTGCTGGCCGGGGATGTGCGGCTGGAGCGGCCCGGCCACGGGTTCTGGCGCCGGCCCGGCCTGTCCGACCCCGAGCTGCTGGTCCGGCGGCACAACAGCCCGGACGTCGCCCGGCTCATGGCGGCGTGGTGGGGCGAGGTGCTGGACGGCGCGCCCGCGCGCGCCGCGGCGGGGGCCGCCTCCTGACGCCCCCCGGCGCGGGTTATTTCTCGGCGCCGACCATCAGCACCCAGTTGGCGCCGACCCGGCCGAGGCCGAAATCCTCGGCCCGCTCGTCGAGCATGTTCTCGCGGTGGCCGTCCGAGTTCATCCAGGCGTCGACCACGCTTTCGTCGGACGGGTAGCCGCGGGCGAGGTTCTCGGCGATGAAGCTGTAGTCGTAGCCGGCCTCCCGCGCCCGGTCGCCGGGGGTGGAGCCGTCGGGGCCGGTGTGGCTGAGCGGGCCGCTCTGGCCGATCAGGTCGGCGTAGTCGCGCGAGGCGCGGTTGAGCTTGGCGTTCTCCTCGAGCGTGCGGGTGCCGTTGTCGGTGCGGACCTCGTTCAGCACGAGGGCGAAGTCGCCATAGCCCATCGGCCCGTCCGGGGTCTCGCGCAGCTGCGGGATCGGGTCGGGGTCCCAGGGGCCGAAATCGACCGGCGTGCCGTCGGGAAGATAGGCATCCGCACCGCCGCCGCAGGCCGTGAGAAGCTGCAGGGCCGGCAGGGCGAGCAAGGTGAGATGGCGCATGTCGGTCTCGTCCCATGGTTGAGGATCGGGGCGTGCTAGCAGGAGTTTGTGGAAATTTGGTGGCCGTCTCCGCCCCCGGGCCCCGGGGGGCGGAAAACCGCCGGCCCCGGCGCGGCACGGGCGGCGGATTGAGCAGATGCCGGCGCGGCACAACCACAGCGGATTGGACGGCTGGGCTTCGCGCGATATGCAGGGCGGTGTCAGGACAGGGAGCGGGCCATGCAGTCGAGGCGGAGCGCCGGCCGGAAGAAGGCCCCGGGGAGGGCCGGGGCGTGGCGGCGGCTGGGCCGCGCGGCACTCGCCGCGGTTGCGCTTTTCGGCGGGGTCGCGGTGCAGCCCGCCGCGGCGGAGCGGCCGCTCACCTTCCAGGGCGTGCGGCTGAGCGGCTCGGAGCGGCTGGCGCTGTTCGGGCTGACCCGCCCCGGCCAGCCGCCCGCCGCCCGCAGGCTGGCCCGGGGCATCGCCGCGGGGATGGGGCACGAGGCGGGCTTCGGCACGGTGGTGCGCCAGAGCGTCGATATCGACCCGATCCTGCGCTACGACGACAACCTCAACGGCGGGCTGCGCAATGACAGCTTCACGCTGTTCGGCCTCGAATTCGTGGTCGACGAGGCGCAGGTGGCGCAGGCCGGGCTGCTGCTGGGGGCGGGCGCGCGCTCGGCCACGCGGGTGGCGCTTGGCGGCCGGAGCGCGCTCGTGACGGATCTCGACCTGTGGGGCGGCGTCGCGCCGGGAACGGGCCTGACCAAGGCCGGCACGGGCGGCCGCGCCTGCCTGACGCGCCGGGTCGACTTCGCCAACCACCTGCGCGGCTGCGGCGGCGCCTCGATCGAGCGGTTCGACCTCGGCGAGAGCGAGGCGGTCTTCGCCGATGCCGACTGGTTCCGCCTGTTCGGGCTGGGCCCGTCGCTGCACGAGGCGCGGCTGGGGATCGGGACGACCCGGTTCGACGCCGATGACGGCCCCTACGACCAGGCCGCCTGGTCCGCCGGGCTGGTCTCGGCCTGGCCCGCGGGCGTGGCGACCGCCTTCGATCTGCGCCGGGGCGAGGCGGTGCCGGGGCAGCATGTCGTCACCACCGCGCTTTCGGCCGAGCTGACGGCGCTGGTGGCGTCGCGGCCGACCCGGTTCCGGCTCGGCTGGCGGCAAAGCGAGGGCGGCCTGTTCTTCGGCACGCCGCGCACCGACGAGACCTGGCGCGTCGCGCTGAGCCGGCCGCTCGGGGCCCGCCTCGCGGTCTCGGCGGGCTACGAGGTGACGCAATCCTCGGTCGATTTCTTCGAGGACGAGGATTTCGACCTCTCGGTGCAGATCGACTTCTGATCCTCCCTCGGGCGGCCCGCGCGATCCTCCTTGGGTTGCGGTGCGACATTGTTGCCATGCCCGGTGGGCCGATCATGGCCGTCGCGTGGCCCGATGCGGTCACTCGTGTTGACGAATGTGGCCAACCCGGCGATCTGCTGGTCGGGAACATCTATCGAAGCGGCCGGCAAGACCGGACCCGGACGCGGCGGCTCGGGATCGAGTCCCCCCGGGAAAAACAGGGCCGCAGCACGGGCCGCCACGGAGCGGCCAGGGGAACGAGGGACGACGAGCCATGACCACCCGGAAGATCTTCGCGGCGCTGATGCTGGGCTCGGCGCTCACCCTCGGCGGCTGCGGCGTCACCTACAACACGCAGACCGTGAAGCAGCAGGCCGCCGGCGCCGAGGTGCAGGTGGTGCCGCTTACCGCGCAGAACCTCAAGGCCGCCAACGCCGCGCCCTACACGCCACGCAGCCTGCCGGCGGTGTTCTACCAGGCCGCTGGCGGCGGCGGCCTGCGGGGTCTGGGCGCGCTGCCGAGCGCACCGACGCTGCCCGAGCTCAGCCCGCAGCCGCTCGAGCTGCGGGTGCCGCCGGCCTTCGAGGCGCAGCCCTACGAGATCGGCATCGGCGACGTGGTGCTCCTGGCCTACAAGAGCACCGCCTCGACGGTCGAGCAGCTCTCGGGGCTCTTGGCCGCGCAGAACCAGCGGCAGGGCTACACCGTGCGCGACGACGGCGCGATCGCCATCCCCGACATCGGCGAGATCTCGATCGCCGGGATGACGCTCGAGGAGGCGGAGGCGGCGGTGTTCGACGCGCTGGTGCGGCAGGGGATCGACCCGGCCTTCAGCCTCGAGGTTGCCGAGTTCAACTCCAAGCGCGTCGCGGTCGGCGGCGCGGTGGCGCAGGCGCGGCTGGTGCCGGTCACGCTCAACCGGCTGGAGCTGGGCGAGGCGCTGACCGCCGCCGGCGGCATCACGCTGCGCGACCAGGACTACGCCTCGATCCGGCTCTACCGCGACGGCACGCTCTACCAGATCCCGGTCGAGACCTTCTTCGCCCGGCCCGAGCTGCAGAACGTGCCGCTGCGGGCGGGCGACTCGATCTATGTCGACACCAATTACGACCTCGACCGGGCGCTGCAGTTCTACGAGCAGCAGCTCGAGGTGACGCAGCTGCGCAGCTCCTCGCGGCTGCAGGCGCTGAACGAACTGACCGCAGAGATCGAGCTGCGCCGCGCCGCGCTGGCCGAGCAGCGGGCGAATTTCGAGGCGCGCAGCGATCTCGATGCCGAGGGGCGCGACCATGTCTACCTCGCCGGCGAGGTGAGCCAGCAGAGCCGTTTCCCGCTGCCCTATGGCCGGCAGGCCTCGCTCGCCGACGTGATCTACACCAATGGCGGGATCTCGGCGGCGACGGGCGACCCGACCGAGATCTACGTGCTGCGCGGCGCGGGCGAAGGCGAGGCGGTCACCGCCTGGCATCTCGACGCCGGCAACGCCGCGGCGCTGACGCTGGCGACCCGCTTCGAGATGCGGCCCAATGACGTGGTCTTCGTCGAGGCGCAGCCGATCACCAAGTGGAACCGCGCGCTGCAGCAGGCGCTGCCGACGCTGATCAACACCGCCGCCGCCGGCGTCTCGAACTGAGGGCCGGGCCCCCGGCGCGCGGGCGCCCGGCCCTCAGCCGGCGCGCCTGAGATCCTCGGGCCTAAGCATCACCCGTGTTTCCCGGCCCATGAGCTCGAGCAGCACCCAGATGCGCTGCTCGGGCGCCAGCGCCTCGACCCGGCTGACGAAGCCTGCCAGCGGGCCGTGGGTCACCTCGACCCTCTCGCCGATCTCGAAGGCCTCGGGGGCCGCGGCCGGGCGGATCACCCCCTCCTCGTCGCACCTGTCGCGCAGCGCTTCGATCAGCGCCCCGGGCACCGGCCGCGGCCCGGCCTCGTCGAGCGCCACCAGCCGGCTGACGCCGCGGGTGTTGTTCACCGCCCGCCAGTCGCCGCGGGCCAGGGAGACGAAGAAGTAGCCGGGAAAGAGCGGCGTCTGGACGCGCTGCGGCTTGTTGCGCAGCGTCCGGGTCAGCTCCTGTAGCGGGCAGAAGACGTCGAAGCCCTGCCGCCCGAGATTCTGCCGGGCCAGCCGCAGGCCGTTGGGCTTGAGCTGGGCGATGTACCAGTGTCTGTCCACGTGAGGGGGGTCCGCGTCGGCTGTGGGGCGTCTGCCGGCGGCCTATCCGAGAACGGGCGGCAACCCAAGCGGGCTCGCGCTCCGGATGGCGGAATGGCGCCCGGGCGCCGCTGCAATCTCTTCAGGAGATGATCCTCCGCGCCGGAGCGGCATCGCCGCCGGCGCGGAGGAGGTCGACCGGTCCGGTCAGGCGTCGTAGTAGCCCTGCCCGTAGCTGGCATAGGCGCCGTGACGGCCGCCATAGCCGTAGCGCTTCATGCCCTTGGGATCGATCTGCGACAGCGCCAGGCCGGTGACCTCGGCGCCGACGGTGCGGAACTGCTTGAGGCCCTCGCTCACCTGCGCCCGCGGCGTGTGATCCCAGCGCACGGTGTAGATGATCGCGTCGGCCAGCGCGGCGATGATCCGGGTGTCGGGCACCACCAGCACCGGCGGCGTGTCGATCACGATGTAGTCGTAGCGCGTCCGCATCCGCTCCACGAAGGTCTTGAAGGCCTCCGACGAGAACAGGTCGGCGGCGTTGACGGTGGACTTTTCGCCCATCAGCACGTCGACGGGGTAGTTCTCCTGCCGGATCACCGCCTCCTCGATCGCCACCTTGTCGGTGAGCACCGACAGCAGCCCCGCCTTGGCGCCCTTCTCGAAATACTCGTTCAGCGTCCGGCGGCGGATGTCGCCCTCGATCAGCAGCACCGACTTGCCGAGCCCGGCGAGGTTGTGCGCCAGCGAGATCGCGGTGGTGGTCTTGCCCTCGCCCGGCACCGAGGAGGTCGACAGGATCACCTGCGGCGCCGCGTCGATCTTCGACAGCAGAACCGAGGTGCGCAGGTTGCGGATCGCCTCGGCTGCGGCCGAGGTCGGCTTGTCGTTGAGATAGGGGATCAGCTGGCCGCGCTTGCGGATCGGCATCTTCGGGATCTGGCCGAGCACGGTCTCGCCGGTTTGGCCCTCGAGATCCTCGGAGGTGCGGAAGCCCGAATGCGTCGCTTCGCGCAGAAGCACGATGCCGGCGCCCGCCATCAGGCCGAGGACCAGCGCGAGCGCCCCGATCCGGGCGGTGCGCGGCTCCACCTTCTCGCCCGGCGTCGCTATCGACAGCACGCGCGCATCAGCCTGATGCATTCCGCGTTGCACGGTGGTTTCCTTCAGACGGGCCAGGAACGTCTCGTAGAGCGTCTGCGTCGCCTGCGCCTCGCGCTCGAGTTGTTGCAGCTGGGCCAGCTCCTCGCCCTGCGCCTCGATCTGCGACTGCAGCCGGCCCAGCGACGTCTCGAGCGCCGTCACCTGCGACCGCGTGCGCTCCAGGTCGGACTCGGCCCGGGCGATGACGGTCTCGGCGCGGCGCTCGACCAGCTCGCCGGCGCCGCTCTCGCCATCCTCGAGGCGCGTCACCAGCTGGCGCAGCGTGCCGTCATTGGCGAGACGGCCGAGAGTGCCGAAATCGCTCGCCTCGAAGGCCGCGCGCAGTTCCTGCAGCCGCGCGACGTCGCGCGCGGCCTGGTCCTCGAGCTCCGAGAGCCGGTCGCGCACATCCTTGGCCTGCCGGTTGAGGCCTTCCAGCGCTTCCGGGCTGACCAGCTCGGATTCCGAGCGCAGCCGGGCGATCTGGTCCTCCTTCTGGCGCAGCTCCTCCTCAAGCGCGGTGACCCGCTCGGACAGCCAGGTGACGGCGTTCTCTGTGCCCTCGAACTTCACCGCGATCTGGTCCTCGATGTAGAGCTCGGCCAGCGTGTTCGCGACGCGCGCCGACTTGCGCGGATCTTCGGTCGTGGCACTGATGTTGAGGATGAAGGTGTCGCGCTGCACCGACGCGCCCAGCGTTTCACGCAGGCGGTCGACCGTGTCGATGAGAGCGGCTTTCTGGGTTTCGGCGGCGGGCAGGACAGTCTCTTCCCGGCCCAGAACCGGCGCGAGAAGCGAACCAAGCGAGAGCCCGTCATCCGGCCGCAGCTCGATATTGAACTCAGGGTCCTGCAGCAGATCGAGCTCGGCCACTAGTTTTTCGAGCAACCCACGCGAGCGGATCACCTCGACCTCGGTGTTCATGCTGGCGTCGTCGGTCGAGACCCCCGACATGACACTATCCAAGTCGACCATCTGAGGGGCCTGAACCTGTAGCGCCACCGAGGTGCTTGCCGAATATTTAGGAACTGCCACTTGGGTGGCATAGTAGACGCCCGCAGTCATTGCGGCGACCGCGCAAAGCATAATCAACCACTTACCGCGCCACAGCGTGCGCAGAAGAGCAACCAGATCGATCTCGTCCTCAGTTTCCGGCTTGGTCTGCACCTGTGCAGAGTTCACCGATGCTAACCGCGGTTTGCCGCGCTGTAGTGCCTGTCCTGCCATTGTCCGCCTTTCGACTGCCCGGAGCCGCCTGTCGTCTTGTCGTTTGCAGTGCCACGCCAAACTTTGCGGGTCCGGAGACGCCAGCCTGCGGCACTTCGGCCCCCTTGTAGCTAAAGTTCCTCCCGTCACAAGGATTGCTGCCATCCCGTGCGGCGGTTTCGCGCAGGCAATGTACACGTGTCACGTATTGCTCTGGGTTGATAGAAAGGCGATTCTCTGCGCTGCGGCCGCTGTCGCACAACACCAATTCTGCATCGGAGCAGTGCCGCTTCAAGGGGGCGCCACCATTCGCGGAAGATCCGCTAATCTCTGATTGCCCTACCACGCGGGGGTTGATAGGCGTTCACGCGTGAACGCTGGCATTCGATTATCTGGTCCAAATCCGAGCTCAGAGGCGAGCCTCGGTGCGGCAGCTATGGAGGCTCTGTGATCTCCGACGATCTGCGTTTCCGGTTGTTGCGACTTCTGGAAGAAAACCCCTCCTTGTCACAACGCCAGATCGCGGCGGAGCTTGGACTCAGTCTCGGGCGGGTGAACTACGTGCTGCGAGCTCTGATCGAAAAAGGCCAGATCAAGGCTCGTAACTTCCGAGTGTCACGTAACAAATTGCGTTACGCCTACCTACTTACACCCGGTGGAATCGAAGAGAAGGCGCGACTTACCTCGGGCTTCTTGCAGCGCAAGCTGGCCGAGCATGAGGCGCTGCAGTCGGAGATAGAGGCGCTTCAGCGCGAGATAAAGAGGATGGACGCGAGCAAATAAAGGTAAGTAGCGCTATCGTGTATTTTTCGTCAACGCCAAAGGTATCGCATGCGACTGATTTGCGTGCTTCGCTGGTGCCGCAATGGAAGGCGTGATCATCGAGCTAAAAGAAAGATCATGAAACCCGCTGAAGCCTGGGGACGAGAATGTATGCCTTATGTCCGGGTCTAAAATTTCATACTAAGTCAGAATGTGGTCGGCTTCGACAAGAACACAGAAAGATCGCGGCGATGTACCGATATCTAAACCCAGGCTCCTTAAATCCACAATCGAGGCGATGAAATGCGGCGGTGAGGCTTCACTTACGCCTTGTCGCGTGGACTTCGAGACGCAGGGGCGGTGCTCGCTGCAGTCCGTATCCCGAACTCAACGAGAGAATGGGCCTCGACCTACCGCTTAAAAAATGTTCAGGACGATAAGCTAAGCCATGGCAACTCGCTACCTCGCAAAGAGCAAAGTTTCTAGACCGGATAGGACACGAGCCACAGAGGCAGAAGCTAATTGACCCGACGGTCCCTGAGAAAAGTGAACATCTCAGGTAACAACTAGACGCCAAGCTACATGACCTCACCGACCACAAGGAAACGATAGCGCAGCGAGCGACCATCAGAACCGACAACGATGATATGGATAACGGAGTCATTTTTGCCGGGATGTCGAAGATAATCGGCGACAAAGCTGGAGGGCAAGAGTGCAATCCAAATGGGGCGGCTGGAGCGACGCGATTTTACTTGGGGTAGTGCAAAGACGTCGAGAGTACCGAACATCCGTGATCAGAACCGAACAGGATGGAAAATGTACTGGCGAATCCGCAAATACGCTGATTCAAGGCTCATGAACTCAGGCGGGAAAGCAAAAAATACAAAGATCGAAGTCAGCCAAGCCGAAGCGAAAATAAAAGTACGTAACGTTCTATGCGACCTGTGATGAAGTAAATAGAATACCCAATATTTTTTCTTGTAGCCACGCAGGATGTTGGGCACAGACTTACTTCAATAATTGCCAAGCGCGCAGGCCGGATTAAGGGGTCATTTAAATAGCGAAGCATAGAAGCACACGTCCCAGCCGCATTTGACCAAAAATTATCCAGATAAATAGGCGTGTTTATCGGGGGGGCTTGCAATAATGAATCGAGAAACGGAAAAATGATAACTGCTTCACTTGTGCTATATCACAATGATCCAGAAGAATACGGAAGGGCAATAAATTCATTCCTATCCTCAGTCCCGACGGGAGAGATCTGGGTTGTGGATAACTCTAGCAATCCTCTCGAAAACGCACTGTTCGACGATCCGCGCGTACATTATATCTATAACGGAGAGAATCTCGGATTTGGAAGGGCGCATAACAAAGCAATCTCGCAAATCCCTCCAAGCTCCTTTGCTCATTTGATTGTGAATCCCGACATTTACTTTGAGCGAAATGTTGTTCCAGAACTCGAGGCAGCTTTAAGCCGTAATCCAGAGGTCGGAGTAGTGATGCCGCGCATCTCCTACCCTGACGGTAGCTTACAACGTCTTACTAAACTACTACCAACACCGATGGATCTAATTTTCCGTCGGTTTCTGCCAAGCTCCTGGATGAAAAAGAAACTAAACAGTCGGTATGAGCTGCATGACCTGCCTGACGGGCAGGAGGCAGAGATCCCATCGCTCTCAGGCTGCTTCATCCTTGTGCGTACTGAAGCCTTGCGCCGAATTGGCGGTTTTGATGAGCGCTACTTTATGTATATGGAAGACGTAGATTTGGTCCGACGCATTGGAGATTTCTCAAAGACCCTATACGTGCCTTCAGTCACGGCAATACACAGCTATGCAAAGGGATCATATATAAATCCGAAACTTCTTAAGTTCCATATTGAATCAGCATGTAAGTATTTTATGAAGTGGGGGTGGTTTATTGATCGCCAAAGATCTCAACGCAATGCGGTTACTCTGGCCCGCATCGCTAATATCAACAACGAACGAAAAATTTGCAAGCATAGCGATTCTGGCACATGAAAGAAATATTGCGAGAGTCGCTGTTTCACTGCTTCGATAGTTCCGAAGGTAATGCCAAGGACATACAAAAAGTCATCGTGCAGAAGAGAAGATGGTAATGCACGCGTTATGATAAGCATAGCTAGATTGCTCCCTCTCCAGAATAGAAGGGAAGAGTGGAGCGAAGTCAGCATAGCAAAATGGAATGACCTGCCCGACCCAATAGAAAATCTTCAGGGGAGGGCTACGGTAGATCCCTACCCGAAAGAGTACTATCCAAGCCAGCTGGTCAATATTAGTCGGTATAGAAAATAGGAAAGTTCCGTTGCTCAAGCTAATAAAGAAGATGAGGCAGGCGAGCCTTCTGATCGGTTGCTTCGTGTACGACTTTCGAGTTTTCTTGAAAGGTTACGGTGGCCTCAAGCGAGTGGATAAGGAAGCGACCGAAAGTTGGCTGCTGCAAGACATCCACCGCATCGAAAAGGGCTTCACTCTACGTAATCCGAGATCAAATTACGGATGGGCGGTCCTCCGGAGACTTGATGGAAATATAAAACTGGCCAAACATAATGGGCAGCTGAGTAACGGAATAGAGCGTTACCTAGGTAGCGTTATGTCGGCCTACAGGGTCAAAAACGAAATTCCGGACGATTGTGCAGAACTTGCCCTGGCCGAAAGTCAAGACTCATACCACGCCAACCTACCTTATAGACCAAAAGACCTGATGGGGGCGTCATTCGATAAAATCATCGAGAAAAGACGGTCGGTAAGGCAGTTCGATCGAGAAACGAGCCTGCAAAATATTGAGCGGGCACTTGCCGCAGCACGAGGCACTCCAAGTGTATGCAACAGGCAGTACATAGGAACATCAGTTCTAACAGGCGATGAAATGTCCAAAGCCCTGGAGCTGCAGAATGGGAACGACTCTTTTCGTTCTGAGATAAAGCAAGTGCTAGTCGTGTATGCACGCTTGCGGTACCTAACATCGCCGTATGAACGATACCAAGGGTACATTGACGGCGGCATGTACTGCATGAATTTAATAAACTACCTAGCGTTCCTTGGGGTTGGGAGTTGTCCGTTGAACTGGTCAGCAACACCTAGGAACGATCAAAAACTGAAATCCCTAGGCGTCGTACCAAAGAACTCCTCAGTCGTAATGATGATTGCGATAGGTGAAGTCGACGATACCATCAGTACCGCTTCCTCTAGAAAGATCTGAGAACTGTGCGCGATACTCTCTCTAGTGTTCTGCCGAGAGCGGCTGGAGTCGCGGCAGTACCAGTCATTTTCAAGGCGTATAGTCTTGAGAGCGTAGCGATTTTTGAAATAATACTTGTTACATCTCAGTTAGTATTTATCTTGCTTTCAAGCGACCGGGTCAATTGGCGAACAACTCGCGGAGAGAGGGTTTTTCGCGGCTATTTTCTCGCTAACATATTGATAGTGCTTGGCGCTGTAATCACCTCAATAGTCGGTTCATCTCTTTTCATCTCAGCCATTTTGTGGCTGGTCGCCGCTAAACATAGTGTCGAGTACATCAAGGCAGATCTCTTCGCGCAAGGGCACATCAACCGCTACCAACTGGCAGATGGAGTGGTTCCGATTGCATTAATCGCTGGCCTGCTATCTCTAATTGGAAGCCAGGTCGAGCAGGCAATTATCGCAGCTGGAGTTGTCGTAACAGGACTCTTTTACGCTATCAGAGTACGCGAGGCATCCAACACTGTTCTGAATTTGACGGCAAGCTGGACGGAGCTAAAGGGTGATGTGCGAGGAACATGGAAAATGGTTCTAAACTCGCTTACTCTCAATCTGTCGTTCATGGGTGATCGCTATGTTCTTTATGCATTCTCGAGCCCCGAGTTTCTGGCCGTGTACGCAGTATACAGCAGAGGGACATTTGCAATGAGAGCATTTCTCGCCCCCCAGTACGAACGATTTCGGCGAGGCTTTCTCGCGAAGCAGGCTCTTCGACCAACTGTTTCAACCCGTGCAGTCTTTGCCGCCGTATTGCTTGCAGCAGTATTCCAAATAGCCTACCTAACAGTGACTTTTTCAAGCGGGCCAGCAAGTGTAGATGTTGGAGATTTCACTGCCTCGATGGTGTTCGGATTTGCGTTCTGGGTTAACTCGATACTTGGAGTTCCCTACATTGTTGAAAAAAGGAAGCTCTACCTGGTCATTTCCAGCTCCTTCTCAATATTATCGCTATTTATTGGCGCCTACTTCTTCGGCATTCATAGTGTCGCTAGCGTGTATGTAATGCTTACATTCGGAGTGTTCGTCAGCATCGTTACTCGCAGGAAGATGCTTGGCGCAGAGAAAGCTTCATAGGAGAGCAGAAAGTCCAGTTCGCCTCAGTGAGGTTCCGATGCGGCTGAATCATTTTCTCCTCGCCAGTCCAATTTAGTATCTTCCATCTAGTCTCCGCAGTGAGCCCGTTCTGATACTAAGATACGTTGGAACGTGGGAATAGATCATAGCTATTCGTAGCTGTGCTCCCAAGCGGCCACCCTTAGGTCTAAGTTTTCTGGGCTTGAGCGAAGCAAGCTCTGATGCCAAAAGGCCACGGAGCTAATTGGTTGAAAGGCAGCAGTAGCTAATATCATTCGCCCTCCATGGTGCCATTACTGCTGTGCAGGGACAGGCGAAAATGAGCAGCCATCGGCGCAACTTCCATGCGTAGACTGGTGGGAACTACCAGCAATGGCATTTAACAATCACGCCCTTCAGAAGTATGCCGCGGTGCCTTTATTCTTGAAGGTTTCAGACTGAGGGTGTGAATCCTAGTACTAGCAGCACATTCTGTGTAATCACGACAGCGTCAGCATAAATGCAGCTAATACGATCCACGAGTGGATCGTTCTTGGAAACTAGAACCCAAACCGATCAATCTCAACCGGCCCTGAATGACCTACCCAAGGATCTGAGGGGATTTAGAGATAGTCAAGGCTCAAGGTGAAAGACGAACGCAAATGAAAATGAATACGAGCAAGAGGATCGGAATTCTCACATTGCCGCTGGAGAAGAATACCGGCGGCATTCTTCAGGCTTATGCTTTACAATCGTATATTGAGCTACAGGGCGTTCCTGCGGAAGTAATTAACTACAGAAGCTGGAAGCATAGCAAGCAGTATCGAAGATTTAAGCAGGCCGCTATCGGCATAGCATTGCTTGCACGTACGAGGCGCGTTGGGACTCGAGGTGTGGCAGAGTCGTTCAAGGAAAATCAGAATTTTATAGATCAGTACGTCAATCTGACTGGGCCAATTTATACCAAGCGGAAACTGGAGAAAGTAATATCGCAGAGATATACACATGTTATTATTGGCAGCGACCAAGTTTGGCGACCAGACTACGCTCATAATGCCAGGGTCTACTTCGGAGACATGAAACTGGACGATGGCGTCAAAATATCAACATATGCTGCGTCGTTCGGACATCACTATCATCATAAATTGTTCTCCGATCCGAAAATAGTGAAGTCTGTAAAGAATTTGGAGCAAATTTCGGTAAGGGAGTCGCAAGGTGTATCGCTCTCGAAGCAGGTGTTCGATATTCAGGCACACCATGTGGTAGATCCCACGCTTCTATTGGGAGCGTCGAAGTACGAAGCCCTTTTGGCCAGCGATAACTCGTGCGAAGCGGTGCAGCCTAGAATCCTCAAGTATGTGCTAGACAACGAAGTGCTCGCGAGCCGAATTGAAAAAAAGTTCAGCGAGAAATTTGAAAACTCGATTAGCGAGACACTTCGGGGAACCCCAACTGGGGCGGTAAACTCAGAGGGCAGAAAGGTTTCTCCAGTTGACTGGCTGTCAGAGTTTCGGCGCGCAAGCTTTGTCGTGACCGACTCTTTTCACGGCATGATTTTCGCCTTCATTTTCAAGAAGAACTTCATAGTCCTAAAAAATAGGACGCGGGGAGCTGACCGTTTCGATTCATTTCTTGAGAAATGTGGTCTTCGTGATCGTCTGATCTCAGACTACTCTTCAGCTGAGGTAACGCGCCTCATTCACACGAGCATTGATTATGATAGTGCGGGTAACCGGATATCGGGCTTAATCGAACAATCGAAGTCATTCCTGCGAAATGTTATCTAATGCTTCGCGTAAGGAAGCGCTCATTCTACGCAGTAACGACCTTCATAATGTCGCTGGCTCTGGCGGCAATCTATACCGTCTCTAAGAGCACGGGTGGACTCACTACGGATGAGAAGCTCTACCTTCTGCCTGCTGATATTGAGTTTGGGGCCGGAATTTATCTAATACAGCTTGTAATGAACGCCGTTCCGTCGCGGTTTTTTCTTCTTGTCGCAGTAGCGGCCCTAGCAGGTTGGACAATTCGGAGCATCTGGAGGGAGCTTTATAACTATAGGAACTATTCACTTCTTCAGTCTTTGTTCACCGTCGTAGTGGCTACTCCATATTTTTGGTACCATACTTCTAGCTATTTAAAAGACTCTCTCATTGTTCTTATCTTGCTATTTGCAACTCTAAGTATCTCGAGGGGTAGAACGATACTTCCCGCGCTCCTTGGAGCATTTCTACTTTTCCTTCGCATGCCGCTAATTGTAGTCATCGTCTTGATGGCTCCTGTTTTGGCCGCTAGCTGGCCGAAGCGCGGATTTACAGCGATTTATGGCCTGGGCCTTTTCGCAGTTTCTATTTTGGTTGTGGTCTACCTGTCGGACTACTTCTATATAGATCTGGTTGAAACCTTTGAGAGACAGAGGTTTTCAGGAGAATTGACGCTTCTAAAAGTTCAGGAGGGCAGTCCTTGGCAGTCAGTGTATATATTGGCTAATCACTTTTTTAGCTTCCTTCCAGCGTTTTTCAGTGAGAAGACTAGCCCAGTGCTTGTTATTATAACGGTGCACAACGTGGTTTTTCAGGCCTATAGCCTTTATGCCTGCTTCCGTCTCAATAAGTTGTATCTTTTTATTTCGCTTCATTTCTCATTCTTGGTTTTCACTCTACCCCAAGTCTTCCCCGAAACGGCCTCACGGTACCTTATTATGTTCCCATTCATCCTTTTCGTGTCGATACTTCTAAGGGAAAAGAAACATGAAGGTTAGTGTGGTAATTCCCTGCTTCAACTGCGCCGATGTGGTGCAGCACGCAGTTCATTCCGCGATGCAGAACGAATGTGTTCAGGAAGTTATTTGCGTCAACGATGGCTCTACTGACAGAACAGCCGAAGTACTCGAGGGGTTACCTTTTGACACCAGATTAAAAGTGATACACACAGAAAATCGTGGTGCGTCGTCGGCGCGAAATACAGGTGTGGAGCTTACAAGTTGTCCCGTTGTTGCATTGCTCGATGCTGACGATTTATTTCTCCCAGGGTTTATCGACTTCAGGATCGAAAAGCTCAAAGAGAAGGTGGGTGAGAATGATTCATTTATATCGTTAAGCTCCATAGCAAACATCAATGAACGTTTTGACTTCTCGGACATTTTCTGTAAGGGCGCATTCTCCAATTTTGGACCGGCATCTATTCGCTTTCTAGTTTTGGCGCAGATCCTAAATATGAACACGCCTACTATGATTTTTGATCGACGTACATTTGATCGAGTCGGCGGGTTTAACGAGGCACTTACGACACGGGAAGATCATAAACTTTTACTAGATATGCTGCTGTGGTGTAAGATTGATATTGAGAATGGGGCGGGAGTCATTCGCCGAATTCAGTCCAATAGCCTAAGTAGAAGCAGGTCTATTGAGCAGGTAATAGCTGACCATCGTAGCTTTCTCAGTAGTATCCCTAACCTAAAGAAATACGAGCGTATCTTTGCCGATGGGCCAATAATTATGTACTGTCTGAGGAGGCGCGGGCTTTCAGAGGTGCGTCGTTTTGGAGTTTCAAGTATCCTGCTCTTCCCATTTTATGTGGTTGTTGCTATGGCGTTTCGCATCGTCACCCGCAAACTCTGATTTCGGAGCATGCCTTGAATACTATTTACTATGTTCACGATTATCCCATTGGTGAACGTGAAGGAAAGCTGCAATGGTCCGTGGGTTTGCCTGAGACATATTTTGACAGATTCCGTCGCTACACAGCTGAAGTGGCTCTAGTCAGTCGGATACGCCCAGTTGGTCAGGAAGATAGCTACACTGCAGGTAGAGATGGCTTTGTCCGAAAGTCTGCGTACTCCCAGTGTAGTTACCCGTTAGTGCTTTGGTCTCTTTGGAAGAATAGAGCGAAACTGAGGGATGAGTGCTTCGTTATAAATTTTCCGACTGTCATCGGATTTTTTATTCTATTATTTCTGCGCCCGCGTTTCTATGTATTGGAGCACGTTAATGATAGCAATTTATTTCGCGCGAAGAGGTTTGGGTTGCTCGTCACTTGGCTTATAGTCGCTTTTCAAGATCGATTTTTTAGAAGCAGTAGAGGTGTTATCAATGTAGCCTCATACCTTACTCGTGACTCTTACCCTCCAATCTCCGCAACTGCGAGTAATGTTGATGTTCAGAGTGTCGGCTCTGTTCGAAATCCCACCCCAGGCCCGATAAAAATCGGCAGTGTTGGCGCGGTCTCGCTCAAGAAGGGTAGTGATCTTCTTGTTGAGGCAGCAAAATTTATTGATCGCGATTTCGAGCTACACTTCTTCGGAGAAGTCCTAGACCAGAATATTGTAGATTCTGTGCCGAACAATCTTAAAAGTAAAATTTTCTTCCATGGGATGCTGAGGAAAGAGGTCGTTCTCGAGAGATTGGGAGAGCTCGATTTGTATGTCCAGGCTTCTCGCGCCGAAGGTTTGCCTCGGGCAACGATTGAGGCAATGTCTGTCGGCTTGCCCTGTATCGGAAATGATCACCCGTCTGCAAGGGAGCTGATTGATTCAAGATTTATCATTTCTCTTGGTCGCAATGATGCGCTAGCAAGAAAGGTTGAGGCGTTAAGCGATATTGGTGTTTACCGTGCACTTTCAGAACATAGTATATGTACCGCCAGCCGCTACCTAGAGCCCAAAGTGTTGGAAATCCGGACGAACTTTTACTCTGCTGTCTTTGGGGGTTGCTATGATTAGAGGTTACGGACCGTTTTCCCTTCTTTGGCTGTCTATCTGCTGGGTGATCACAAAGATACTTTTCCCTGGAGCGCGCATAGTTAGGTTTCCTCTTTTCATAAAAGGGCGGCGTAATATTAAATTTGGCCGTGGCTTCGTTTCCGGGCCATTCTGTAGGATCGACTACGTCGGCCCTCGCATTTCAGGAGCTGCGTTGTGCATCGGAAGAAATGTTCAGATAAATGACAGTGTTCATATCGCTTGTGCTGTTCACGTTTCGATTGGCGACGATACCCTGATTGCAAGCCGAGTTTTCATCTCTGATCACAATCACGGCAGTTTTCCAAGCGAGCCTGAGTTTACTGTCCCTGTCGCGAAGAGAGCGATCTCGGCTGACCCTGTCTATATTGGGAATAATGTTTGGATTGGAGAGGGCGTGGCTATTTTGCCCGGTGTGAGTATTGGTGACAACTGCATTATTGGCGCGAATAGTGTGGTGACTCGGAATATCCCGAAAAATTGCATCGCAGTTGGAGTTCCTGCTAAGCCGATAAAGCGGTTCTCCTGCTCTAGTATAAGATGGGAATCCCTTTCCTGAGGTGTCCTTTTCTAGTATGTCGAATCCTTGTGGTTGTCGCCGTTGTTTCAAATATACTTTTTAGGTAATTTGCTTCGCCGCTTCCAATATGAGATTTCTGTCTTGGTTTCCCTAGCGTGTACTAGTTTATTTTTCTCTTGAGTGCGAGTATGCTTTTTTTGGTGATATCTACTTCGAGTTCACCGGTAGCCTCTCATTTCTAGGTATTTCGAGCCGCCCGATCAACTCGTGATTGATTTATGTGTCAATATGGTCACATGAGATGCTTGTTTTGGATTCTATAGCGTTTTATTAGGTATCAGTTGTCGTTCGCTGGCTCGCTACAGGTCCAGATTGGCGCTCGCAGTTTGAAACATTGAGTGGACCCAAGGGCCTGAAGTTGTTGTAATATATAGATTCTTTAGTCATGTTCTGAGTATTTCTGACGCCGTTTGGAGCGAAAGAGTTGGGCACTTCTCAATAAGTTTCTCGAAGAACTCCTGCCCCCCTAGCAAAGGATTTCTTGCCTGTGCTAGCACAACCCTGACGAAAACCCCCCTCGCTCGCGCGGTGCGCTGACGCAGGGGCCAAGGAAGAGCGGCGGGAGAGGTGTCCCGGCGCAGGGATGTGTTTGCCTATGACCGAAACCGCGGTTTCCTCTGACTATCTGACGGCGGACAGCCGTGACCCCAAGAAGCCGGCCCTATTCCAGACCCATGGGCGCCCGGGCAAGCGGCTGTTCGACGTCGCGGTCTGCCTGCTGCTGCTGCCGGTGCTGCTCGTGGCGGCGCTGCTGCTGCTAATCCTCAACCCCTTCTTCAACCGCGGGCCGCTGTTCTACGTGCAGACCCGGATGGGCTATGGCTGCGAGCCGTTCCAGGCCTTCAAGTTCCGCTCGATGACCAAGGCCGCCGAGATCGACCGCGGCCCCTTCGACGCGCTCGAGACCAACCGCATCACCCGGCTGGGGCGGATCCTGCGCAAGTCGCGGGTCGACGAGCTGCCGCAGATCCTCAACGTGTTCGCCGGGCAGATGAGCCTGATCGGCCCGCGCCCGGATTTCTACGATCACGCCATCGTCTATGTCGGCAGCGTCCGCGGCTATCGCCGCCGCCACGACGTGCTGCCCGGGATCAGCGGCTTCGCCCAGACCGAGGTCGGCTATGTCGACGGGCTCGAGGGGCTGCGCCGCAAGGTGGCGGCCGACCTGCTCTACATCCGCCGCGCCTCGATGCGCTTCGACCTGTGGCTGACCTGGCAGACGCTGCGCACGGTGGTCGGACGCCGCGGCGCCTGAGCCAGCCGGAGATCTGGTCAAATCGGCATGGCCGGGGCTATGGTCCCGGCCATGTTTCGTTTTCTCTCCTCCCTGCGCGGCCGCAAGGCCCGCACGCCCGCCCCCGCCTTCGACGCGCCGCTCGCGCCCGAGGCGCCGATCGCCGTGATCGGCGACGTGCATGGCCGCGACGACCTGCTCGGCCGGCTCCTGGACCGGCTCGCCGCCGAGGCGCCCGGGCACCAGGTGGTGCTGGTCGGCGACTACATCGACCGCGGCGAGCAGAGCCGGGCGGTGATCGAGCGGCTGCGCGACCGGCCCGACCTGGTCTGCCTCAAGGGCAACCACGAGGCGATGTGCCTCGACTTTCTCGAGAACCCGGAGAAGAGCGGCGCCCGCTGGCTGCGCAATGGCGGGCTGCAGACGCTGGCGAGCTTCGGCGTCGGCCTGTCGGGCGAGGGCCCCGAGCGGATGACGGCGGCGCGCGACGCCTTCGCCCAAGCGCTCGGCGCCGAGGGGCGGGACTGGCTCGCGCGGCTGCCGCTGCAATGGCGCAGCGGCAACGTCGCGGTGGTCCACGCCGCCGCCGACCCCGAGCAGCCGATCCAGCTGCAATCGGAGCGCACGCTGCTCTGGGGCCATCCGCTGTTCGAGAGCCAGCCGCGCGGCGACGGGCTCTGGATCGCGCATGGCCACACCATCTTCGATCAGCCCTTCTCCCATGCCGGCCGCATCGCGACCGACACCGGCGCCTATGCCAGCGGCCGGCTCACCGCCGCGCTGATCGCGCCGGGCGAGCTGCGCTTCGTGCAGGCGACGCCGGGCTAGCCCGGCCTTCGCCTGCGGCTCCAAAAGGCCATGATGCTTGCACGGCTTCGGCGACCCGCTCATCTGACCGCACCGAGCATCGGCAGCGCGCGCCGGCCTGAAATCCTTGCGTCCGGTCGCGCGCCTCTTGCTTCGGTCGTCAGTCGTTCCCGAACAGGTCGCGGGTGAAGACCTTATCGGCCACGTCCTCGAGCTCGGTGGCGCGGCGGTTGGCTATGATCAGGTCGCAATCCTGCTTGAAGGCGCCGAGGTCGCGCTCGACCGGCGAGTTGAAGAAGCTGTCGGCCGCAAGCTCGGGCTCGTAGAGCGTGACCGGAATGCCCTTGGCCTTCACCCGCTTCATGATCCCCTGGATCGAGCTGTCGCGGAAATTGTCGGAGCCGGTCTTCATCACCAGCCGGTAGACGCCGACCCGCTTTGGGGCCCGCGCGATGATCTGATCGGCGAGGAAGTCCTTGCGGGTGGAGTTGGCCTCGACGATGGCGCGGATCATGTTCTGCGGCACCTCGCTGTAATTGGCCAGGAGCTGCTTGGTGTCCTTGGGCAGGCAGTAGCCGCCATAGCCGAAGGAGGGGTTGTTGTAATGCCCGCCGATCCGCGGGTCATGGCTGACGCCGTCGATGATCTGGCGCGTGTCCATGCCATGGCTCATCGCGTAGCTGTCGAGCTCGTTGAAATAGGCCACCCGCATCGCGAGATAGGTGTTGGCGAAGAGCTTGATCGCCTCGGCCTCGTTGGGGTCGGTGAGCAGCACCGGTACGTCGCTGTCCAGCGCCGCGCCCGCCAGCAGATCTGCGAAGGCGCGCGCCCGCTCGGAGCGTTCGCCTACGACGATGCGAGACGGGTGCAGGTTGTCGTAGAGCGCCTTTCCCTCGCGCAGGAACTCCGGCGAGAACAGGATCCGGTCGGTGCCGAAACGGGCCCGCATCTCCTGCACGAAGCCGACCGGCACCGTCGACTTGATCACCACCACCGCACGCTCCGACGCCGCGAGGACATCGGCGATCACCGTCTCGACCGACGAGGTGTCGAAGGCGTTGGTCTCGGGGTCGTAATTGGTGGGGGTGGCAACGATCACCCAGTCGGCCCGGGCATAGGCGGCGCGGGCATCGGTGGTGGCCTCGAGGTTCAGCACGTCCTCGGCAAAGCAGCGTGTCAGTTCGGCGTCGACGATCGGTGCCTCGCGACGGTTGACCATGTCGACACGCCACGACGAGATGTCGACCGCTGTCACCTTGTGATGGCGCGCCAGCAGTGCTGCGTTCGACAGGCCGACATAGCCCAGCCCCGCGACTGTGATCCTCGATTGCATGCTGGGGTCCTTTTCCGAAATACGCCTAAATTGAATGCGCTTGCGACCTGCGCAGCGCAGATCGACCACTTATTGGGTTAGGCAGGATTTGGATAGGGATGATTTGCGGTTCGGAACCCTTCGACCGTGGCCCAAACGAATGCGACCCAGCGAAGGGTACCGTTTGGTCTCTTCTGTTACCGGATTACCTTGGCGGCAAGCATCACGGTCTGCCTGGAGGCAATAGGACTTTCTCGCATACTTAGATTATTGTTTTTTGCAAGATCACCCTGCGCGTTGCGGGTCCTCTGCAAACAAGGCTAGTTGCGCTTCGAAATTACGGAGCGATTTGCATGACACTCTCTTCTCCCCGGCGCGCGCTCATCACCGGCTCGGCCGGCTTCATCGGCTACCACCTCGCCCGGCGGCTGCTGGCCGAGGGCTGGCAGGTGACCGGTCTCGACGCGATGACCGACTACTACGAGGTGGCGCTGAAGCGGGCGCGCCACGCGGCGCTGGCCGAGAACCCCGGCTTCACCGCCGTCGAGGGGCGGATCGAGGAGGCGGGGCTTCTCGACCGGCTGGTGGCCGAGACCCGGCCCGAGATCGTCGTGCACCTCGCCGCGCAGGCCGGGGTCCGGCATTCGATCGACGCGCCCGAAAGCTATGTCGAGGCCAACCTGATCGGCAGCTTCCGCCTGATCGAGGCGTTGCGCGCCACGCCTTGCGCGCATCTGATGATGGCCTCGACCTCCTC
>NZ_FNAT01000011.1 GCF_900102015.1 Limimaricola pyoseonensis
CTGGTCGAGAAACTCAAAGATCTGGGGGTGGTGTGATGGCTGCTGTCCTGCTTCTGGCCGAGGTCACCGATGGCGAGCTGAACCGCGACGCCACCGCGCGCGCGCTCAGCGCCGCAAGGCAGCTCGGCGAGGTGACGCTGCTCTGCGTCGGCGCCAAGGCCAAGGGCGCGGCCGAGGCCGCCGCCACGCTCGAGGGTGTCTCGAAGGTCCTTTGCGCCGAGGACGCGCTCTACAGCCACCGCCTAGCCGAGCCGGTCGCGGCGCTGGTGGCGCAGATGGCCGAGGGCTTCGAGGTGATCGCGGCGCCCGCGACCACCGACGCCAAGAACGTCATGCCGCGCGTCGCGGCGCTCTTGGACGTGATGATCGTGCCCGACGTGCTGGCGGTGCACGAGGACGGGTCGTTCGACCGCCCGGTCTATGCCGGCAACGCGATCCAGACCGTGCGCTCGCGCGACGCGGTGAAGGTCATCACCATCCGCACCACCGGCTTCGAGCCCGCGGGCGACGGCGGCAGCGCCTCGGTCGAGGACGTCGCCGCGGCGGCCGATCCGGGCCTGTCGAGCTGGGTCGAGGACAAGCTCGCCGAGAGCGACCGCCCCGAGCTCACCTCGGCCGGCATCGTCGTCTCGGGCGGCCGCGGCGTCGGCTCCGAGGAGAACTTCGCGCTGATCGAGAAGCTGGCCGACAAGCTCGGCGCGGCGGTCGGTGCCACCCGCGCCGCGGTCGATTCGGGCTTCGCGCCGAACGACTGGCAGGTCGGGCAGACCGGCAAGGTGGTGGCGCCGTCGCTCTACGTGGCGGTGGGCATCTCCGGCGCGATCCAGCACCTCGCGGGGATGAAGGACTCGAAGGTGATCGTGGCGATCAACAAGGACGAGGAGGCGCCGATCTTCCAGGTCGCCGATTACGGCCTCGTCGCCGACCTCTTCACCGCGCTGCCCGAGCTCACCGAGAAGCTCTGAGCCGCGCGCCGCGCGGACGAGCCGAGGCCCGGCGCGGGATGCCCCCGCGCCGGGCCTTTCTCGTGCCGGGCCTACTTTTCTTTGGAAATACGCAAGAAGCGCGGCCGGGACCGGGCGCGTCAGGCGGCCTCCGCCGCCTCCGGCTCGGCCCGCCGCATGCCCGGCGCCGAGAGCCGCATCCGTGCCCTGATCCAGCCCGACAGCGCGTCGATGCCGAGCGTCAGCAGCGCCGAGACCAGCAGCAGGAGCAGCGCCCGGTCGATGCGCAATTCCTGCACCGCGGCGTCGACGTAGAAGCCGAGCGTGGCGATGCCCAAGAGGCCGAGTATGGCGCTGTCGCGGACGATGATCTCCCAGCGATAGAGGCAGAGCGCGAAGAAGTTGCCCGACAGCCGTGGCAGCAGCTCCCACGCCGCGAGCCTTAGCCCACGCGGCGCGTCCGGGCGCAGGCGCGGCACCAGCGCCTCGCCCTGCCGGCCGAGCAGGTGGGCGATGATCGCGCCGTTGTGCAGGCCGAGCGCGAGGATCGCGGGCAGCATGGAGGGGCCGGTGATTTGCAGGATCAGGAAGGCCAGCATGTAGTCCGGGATCGAGCGCGCCAGCACCAGAGCGAGGTGGCCCAGCAGCGCGCCTAGGCGCCCGGTGACGCGGCGCACGATCAGCGGAAAGCCGGTGGCGGCGACGAGGGCGGCGAGGGCGAGTGCGACCTGCGACAGGACCAGCGTGGCGACGAGGCCGGGCAGGGCCTGCTCGATCAGCACCTTGTCGAGCCAGGGCCAGAGGTCGCTCCAGCCCTGCGCCGAGGCCCAGTCGCCGTGGCGCAGCGGCGCGGGGGTGAGGTCCGACAGGAACCGCATCAGCGCGCCGTCGCCCATCGGCGGGCTGGGATGGCGCGCCAGCAGCCAGGCGGAGGCGGCGAGCCAGAGCGGCGCGAGCTTGAGGCGCATCCAGTGCCGGATCGGCAGGATCAGCAGCAGGTAGACTCCGAGCGCACTCGCGGCCGCGCCGTATTGCGCCTGCCGGAAATCGGTCTCGAGCAGGTAGCCCAGCGTCGGCAGCCCGACGAAGCCCAGAACCGCCGAGGAGCGCAGCCCGCATTCCAGCCGGTAGAGCGTGTAGGCGCCGAGTTCCGGCAGCGCCTGCGGCAGTCGGGCCCAGAGCAGCCGCGACAGGCGCGGCGTGCCGGCGGGCAGGGCGCGGGCGGCGGCGGGGTCGGCCTCGGTCAGGTATTCGGCGAAGACCTTGGCGAAGATGCCGGTATAGGGCAGGGCGATGGCAAGCACGCCGGTCAGCGGCCCGAGCCCGGTGAGGCCGAGCAGCAGGAGCGCCCAGAACAGCTCGTGCACCGAGCGGATCAGGATGCAGAAGGCCCGCACCGGCCGCAGCCCGTAGCCGAAGCTGAGAAGGAAACCCGCCGCCGCGCCGGCGAAGACGCCGCAGACCGCGAAGGCCACGGTCAAGGCAGCCGCATAGGCGAGGCCGCCGGGGTCGGAGAGGTCGGGCGACAACAGCCCCGCGCCGATCCGCTGCAGCGTCATCCACGGGTCGGGGCGCGACAGGTCGAGATCGGCGAAAAAGAGCGCCGCGAGCGTCAGCAGGCCGAAGCCGGCGAGCACGCGGCCGGCGCGCAGGCGGCGCGGCGGGGCGGGGGCCGCGCGCGCCACCTCAGTGCCCGTAGAGCGCGTGCAGGGTGGGCAGCGACAGCTCGGCGGCGGGCCGGTCGAACACGATGCGCCCCGCCTTCAGCCCGACGATGCGGGTGGCCAGCGCCCGCGCGCGCTCCGGGTCGTGCAGCGCCAGTGCCATGGTCGGGAAGCGGTCGGAGAGCGCGGCCAGCAGGTCGCCGGACTGGCGCGGATCGACCGCCGAGACCGGCTCGTCGGCGATCAGGGCTGCGCCGCCGCGCATCAGCGCGCGGGCCAGAGCGGTGCGCTGCTTCTGCCCGCCCGAGAGCGAGGCGACGCGCCGCCGTTCGAACCCCGAAAGCCCCACGCGCTCGATCACCGGCGCGAGGCGGGCGCGTTCGCGCGCCGGCGGGCGCAGCAGGGTCAGCAGACCGTAGGCGGCCGAGCGGTCGTCGAGACCGCCCATCCAGACGTTGTGGAACACCGAGAGCTGCGGCACGAGGCCCGGATCCTGCGGCACCAGCGCGATGCGCGGCGCGGGGCGGGCGGCCTCGAGCTTCAGGCGGATCGCGTTCAGCAACGTGCTCTTGCCCGATCCGCTGTGCCCGAGCAGGACCAGCCGCTCGCCCTCGCAGAGCGAGAGGGTGACGTCGTGCAGGACGGGCGCCCCGTCCCATGACAGGGTCTCGCCCTCGAAGCGGGCCAGCGGCCGTGGTTGCATCAGTCGATCAGATCGAGCTCGCGCGCGGTGTCCTCGATCGGCATGTAGAGGTCGTTGTCCGCCGCGATGAAGCCGGAACGCGGAAAGCTGTCGAGGATCTCGGGGTCGTCGAGCGCGATCAGCGCCTGCTGCACGCGCTCGGCGAAGCCTTCGCCCCAGCGATCGTCCACGTCGCCGCGGATGGTCCAGTTGTAGTCGGGATAGGGCGGGGTGCGCCAGATGATGTCGGTGGCCTCCGCCTCGGGCGTGCCGTCGGCCACGGCCTCGTCGTAGACCGTGTAGTTCAGCGCGCCGAGATCGTAGGCGCCCGAGGCCACCAGCCGCAGCGTCTGGCCGTGATCGCCCGAGAAGCCGACCTCGGAGAAGAGGTCGCGCGGCGCCTCGCCGGTGATGCGGCGCAGGTGGTATTCCGGCATCAGGCGACCCGAGGTCGAGCTTTGCGAACCGAAGGTGAAGCTGCGGCCTTCGAGGCCCTCGGGAAAGCTGCCGTCCTCGGGCTCGGCGAGGCCGGTCTCGGCATTGGCGATGAAATAGGTGACGAAGGTCTCGTCCTCCATGCCCTGCGCGATGGCCCGGCTGCCGGGCACCGCGAGACGGGCCTGCACGCCCGAGAGACCGCCGAACCATGCGAGCTGGATCTGGTCGTTGCGAAAGGCGGTGACGGAAGCCGCGTAGTCCTTCACCGGGACGTATTCGACCGGCACGTCGAGCGCCTCTTCGAGATAGTCGGCCACCTTGCCGAAGCGGGCCTCGAGCTTGGTCTCGTCATTGTCGGGGATCGCGGAGAAATACAGCGTCGGCGCGTCCTGCGCGGCGGCGGGGGCCGCGAGCGCGGCAAGAACGAGGGCGCAAATGCGTGTCGTCGGCATGGGGGTCTCCTTGCGGGTTGCCCCCATCTAGGGCAGCCGCCGCCCTCGTGGAAGCCCCCGATCATGCCGCCGGGCTTTGGACCGCGGGGCGCGGCGGTCTAGCTCTGCGGCAAGGCCCCGTGGCGGGGCGCATGCCAGAAGGAGAGACGGCAATGAGCATGGCGAGCCGCAGTTTCGGCCGGACCGGCCGCAAGGTCAGCGAGATCGGGTTCGGCGCCTGGGCGATCGGCGGAACCTGGGGTGAGGTGAGCGAGGCCGATGCCAAGGCGGCGCTGAACGCCGCGCTCGATGCGGGCGTCACCTTCATCGACACGGCGGATGTCTATGGCGACGGCCGGTCCGAGCGGATCATCGGCGAGGTGCTGCGCGAGCGCGGCGGCGAGCGGCCCTTCGTGGCCACCAAGCTCGGCCGCAGGCTCGATCCGCACGTGGCCGACGGCTACACGCCCGAGGCGATGGAGGGCTTCGTCGACCGCAGCCTCAAGAACCTCGGCACCGATCGGCTCGACCTCGTGCAGCTGCACTGCCCGCCGACCGAGATCTACTACCGCCCCGAGGTGTTCGGCGCGCTCGACGACCTCGCCGCGCGCGGCAAGATCCGTGGCTACGGCGTCTCGGTCGAGAAGGTGGAGGAGGGGCTGAAGGCGATCGAGTATCCGCGCGTGGAGTCGGTGCAGATCATCTACAACATGTTCCGCCAGCGCCCGGCCGAGCTGTTCCTGCCCGAGGCGAAAAGGCGCGACAAGGCGGTGATCGTGCGAGTGCCGCTGGCCTCCGGCCTGTTGACCGGCAAGATGGGTCCCGACACGCGCTTCGCCGAGGACGACCATCGCCGGTTCAACCGCGAGGGCGCGGCCTTCGACAAGGGCGAGACCTTCGCCGGGGTGCCCTACGACGTCGCGCTCGACGCCGTCGCGGCGATCCGCGACCTGCTGCCGGCGGAATCGAACATGGCGCAGGTGGCGCTCAGGTGGATCCTGATGGAAGAGGCGGTGACGGTGGTGATCCCGGGCGCGAAGAACCGCGACCAGGCCAACTCCAACGCGGCGGCCAGCGGGCTGCCGGTGATCCCGCAGGAGCTGATGGACGGGGTGCGAGAGATCTACGACGCCCGCATCCGTCCGCATGTGCACGACCGCTGGTAGGAGCCCTGATGAGAAAGGCCCGCCCGCGCAGGGCGCGGACGGGCCTCGTTGTCCCGATCGGACAGGGCTTCAGCCCTTCAGCAGCTCAAGGAGCTTTTCGGCCGCACCTTCGGACGAGGCCGGGTTCTGGCCGGTGACGAGCTTGCCGTCGGTCACCACGAAGGCGCCCCAGTCGTCGCCCTTCTGGTAGTCCGCGCCCTTCTCCTTCAGCATGTCCTCGAGCAGGAAGGGCACCACGTCGGTGAGGCCCACGCCCTCTTCCTCGCCATTGGTGAAGCCGGTCACGCGGCGACCCTTGACCAGCGGCTCGCCCGCCTCGGTCTGGGTGTGGCGGAACACGGCCGGCGCGTGGCAGACCGCGCCCACCGGGCGGTCGGACTGCGAGAACGCCTCGATGATGCGGCGGCTGTCGGCGTTCTCGGCGAGGTCCCACATCGGGCCGTGGCCGCCGGGGTAGAACACCGCGTCGTATTGCGACGGGTAGATCTCGTCGAGCCGGTGGGTCGAGGCGAGCTGCTCCTGCGCGTCCTTGTCGTCCTTGAAGCGACGGGTGGCCTCGGTCTGCGCGTCCTCGGCGTCGCTCTTGGGGTCGAGCGGTGGCTGGCCGCCCTGCGGCGAGGCCAGCGTGATCTCGGCGCCCGCGTCCTTGAAGACGTAGTAGGGGGCCGCGAACTCCTCGAGCCAGAAACCGGTCTTCTCGCCGGTGTCGCCGAGCCGGTCATGCGAGGTCAGGATCATCAGGATCTTGGACATGGTCGTTCCTTTCCGTGGTGGTGCGGATGCCCGATCAGGCGACGCGGATCACCCGCTTGCCGAAGGCCTCGCCGCGCAGCAGGCCAACGAAGGCCTCGGGCGCCTGTTCCAGACCGTCGATCATCTCCTCGCGGTACTTGATCCGGCCCTGCTGGACCCAGGGGCCGACCTCCTTGGCGAAATCCTGGTAGAGATGGCCGAAATCGTCGAAGATGATGAAGCCGCGCATGGTGATGCGCTTGCGCAGGATCAGCCCCATCAGCCAGTTCATCCGGTCCGGCCCCTCGGGCAGCGAGGTGGCGTTGTACTGCGAGATCAGGCCGCAGACCGGCACGCGGGCATTGGTGTTGAGCTGTTCGACCACCGCGTCGAGCACCTTGCCGCCGACATTCTCGAAATAGATGTCGATGCCGTCCGGCGTCTCGCGCTTGAGATCATCGGCGAAGCTCGCGGCCTTGTAGTCGACGCAGGCGTCGAAGCCGAGCGTCTCGACCGCATGGGCGCATTTCTCGGGGCCGCCGGCGACGCCGACCACGCGCAGACCGAGGATCTTGCCGATCTGGCCGACGGTCGCGCCCACCGGGCCGGTCGCGCCCGCGACCACCAGCGTCTCGCCTTCCTTCGGCTGGCCGATCTGCGTGAGGCCGGCCCAGGCGGTGAAGCCGGGCATGCCGAGCACGCCGAGCGCCCAGGAGGGGTTGGGCATGTTCGGGTCGAGCTTGATCAGACCGGTGCCGTCGGAGACGGCGTAGTCCTGCCAGCCGGAGAAGCTGACGACGCGGTCGCCCTCGGCGAAGTTGTCGTTCTTCGAGGCCGCGACGCGGGCCACGGTGCCGCCGACCATCACCTGGTCGATCTCGACCGGCGCGGCGTAGGAGGGCGCGTCGCTCATCCGGCCGCGCATGTAGGGGTCGAGCGAGAGGAACTCGGTCCGCAGCAGGACCTCGCCGTCCTTGGGCTCGGGCACGTCCACGGTCTCGAGCCGCAGCGTGTCGTCGTTCGGCTCGCCCTTGGGGCGTTCGGCCAGAACCCAGCGGCGGTTGGTTTCGTTGCTCTGCGGCATCTGAGGTCTCCTTGGTTATTGGTGATCGAGCAGCCGGGCCGTGCTGGCCTCGGCGCTGGCAAACGGGGCGGCGTCGTCCGAAAGAGCGGCCATCAGGCTGGCGCCGAGCCAGATCTGGTAGAGCGTCTCGGCGATCCGTTCGGGCTCGGCATGGCGCGGCAGCGAGCCGTCCTCTGCGCCGTCGCGCACCGCCTTCGCGAGGCGGGCGGTGATGCGCGCCACGCCGCGGTCGAGGATGTCGCGCATGCCCGGCGACAGGTCCGCGATCTCGGCCGAGAGCTTGACCACGAGGCAGCGCGCCTCGGGCGCGTCACCGGTCTGGTTGGCACGCCAGCGGGCGAAATAAGCCATCAGCCGGTCGCGCGCTGGCCGGCCGGGCGCGTCGAGCGTCTGCGCGAGGTCGGTGCCGTAGCCCTCGACGAAACCCTCGACCAGCGCGCAGCCGAAGGCCTCCTTCGACTTGAAGTAGTGGTAGAAGCTGCCCTTCGGCACGCCGGCCTCGGCCAGCAGCTCCGACAGCCCGACGGCGGTGTAGCCGCGCCGGGCCGCGAGGCGGCGGCCGGTGGCGATGATATGGTCTCGCGTCTCGCTCATGGCCGCCAGATGGGGCCGACTAGACCGGTCGTCTAGAGGTGCTGACGCGAAGGCAGCCCGCGGGCTGCCCTCGATGGCTCAGAGGTCGGCGAAGCGGCCGGTGCGGGCCAGAACCTCGATCTGGTAGCCGTCGGGGTCGGCCACGAAGAAGAACTTGGCGATCACCTCGCCGCCGGGCTGGAACTCGACGATGCTGCGCGGCTGGTGGCCCAGCTCGGCCAGCTTGTGGTGCAGCGGCTCCAGCTCGGCCTCCTCGACCGAGACGGCGAGATGGCCGTAGCCGTCGCCGAGGTCGTAATCCTTCGGCTCGCCCTTGTTGACGGTCAGCTCCAGCTCGAAGCTCGACTCGGCGTTCGAGAGGTAGATCAGCGCGAAGTCGTCGAAGTCGAGCTTCTGGGCGACCTTCAGCCCGAAGGCCTTGTCGTAGAATTCCAGCGAGCGGGCCTCGTCGCGCACGCGGATCATCGAATGGATCATCTTGGCCATGGCGGCCTCCTTTCCGGGTCGGGTCTGCCAGCCGAATGCCAAAGCCCCCGCGCCGGGTCCAGCGACCTCTCGACACGGGCCGCGCGCCGCGCGAGGGTCGCGGCGCAGCAGGAGAGGTGCATGACGGATCGCGACACAGGCCACGGAACGAAGCCTCCATTTTCGTTCCGCCATTCCGGTTTCCTCCTGCAAGGCAACATGTTGCCGGGGCCCCGCCCATGACCGCCGCGGTCGCGGCCGGGCGCTGGCGCGCGCTGGCGCTGATCTGCGCGGGCGTGGTCTGCGCGATGACCAGCTGGTTCTCGGCCACGGCGATCCTGCCGGACCTCGTGCACGAGTGGGGCCTCGGCCCCGGCGCGCAGGCGTGGCTCACCAACGCGGTGCAGCTCGGCTTCGTGGCGGGCGCCGTGGCGGCGAGCCTCGTCAACCTGCCCGACATCGTGGCGCTGCCGCGGCTGATGGCGGTCTCGGCCGTCGTCGCGGCGCTGGCCAACGCGGTGCTGCTCATGGAGCCGGGGGCGGGCGCGGCGATCGCGGCGCGCGCCGTGACCGGCGCGGCGCTGGCAGGCGTCTACCCGCCCGCGATCAAGCTGATGGCGACGTGGTTCACGCGCGGGCGCGGGCTGGCACTCGGCTTCCTGATCGGGGCGCTGACGCTCGGCTCATCGGTGCCGCACCTGCTGCGCGCGCTGACCGAGGGGCTCGACTGGCGCGCCGTCGTGATCGGCACGACGGCGGCCACGGGCCTCGCGGCGGCGCTGTTCGGGCTGGGCCTCTCGGAGGGCCCGCACGGCTTCGGACGCGCCACCTTCGACCCGCGCCAGAGCCTCGCCGTGCTGCGCGACCGGGGCGTGATGCTCGCCAATCTCGGCTATTTCGGCCACATGTGGGAGCTTTACGCCATGTGGGCATGGTTCCTTGCCTTCGCCACGGCGGCGGAGGCGGAAATCATCCCGTTTCCAACGGGTTCGGCCTCGATGCTCACCTTTCTCGTGGTGGCCTCGGGTGCGGTGGGTTGCGTGCTGGCGGGGGCGCTGTCGGACCGGATCGGGCGCTGCGCGACCACCGCGTGGATGATGGCGCTGTCGGGCGCCTCGGCGCTCTTGATCGGCTTCGCCTACGACGGGCCGGGCTGGCTTCTGGCGCTGGTGGCGCTGGTCTGGGGCATCACCGTGGTCGCCGACAGCGCGCAGTTCTCGGCCGCCGTGACCGAGCTTGCGAAGCCGCAGCTGGTGGGGACCTCGGTCACGCTGCAGCTCGGCATCGGCTTCGCGCTCACCGTGGTGGCGATCCAGATCATGCCGCTGGTGGCGGAGGCGATGGGCGGCTGGCGCTGGGCCTTCCTCGTGCTGGTGCCGGGGCCGGTGATCGGCGCGGGGGCCATGCTTGTGCTGCGCCGCCTGCCGGAGGCGGCGCAGCTGGCGGGCGGGCGGCGCTAGGCCGCCCAGGCCCGGTCAGTAGAGGCGCTCTTCGACGCCGTCCTTGCGGACCCAGGTGCCGAGGCCGATCTCGCTCAGCACCTTGAGGAAGGGCTTGGGGTCCATTTCCTCGACGTTGCGCATCTCGCGCGCGTCCCACTCGCCGGTGGCGATCAGCATCGCCGCGGCCACCGGCGGCACGCCGGCGGTGTAGGAGATGCCCTGGCTGCCCACTTCCTCGTAAGCTTCCTTGTGGTCGGCCACGTTGTAGACCAGCACCTCGACCTCTTCGCCGCCCTTGGTCCCCTTCACCAGGTCGCCGATGCAGGTCTTGCCGGTGTATTCCGGCGCGAGGCTCGACGGGTCGGGCAGGCAGGCCTTCACCACCTTGAGCGGCACGACTTCCTGCCCCTCGGCCAGCTTGACCGGCTGCTCGGACAGCAGGCCGATGTTCTTCAGCACGGTGAAGACGTTGATGTAGTGCTCGCCGAAGCCCATCCAGAAGCGCACGTCGGCATGGGGGTAGTTGGTCGCGAGCGAATGCACCTCGTCATGGCCCGACATGTAGGCGCGCTGGGTGCCGACGACGGGCAGGTCCCAGTCGCGGCCCACCTCGAACATCTCGTTCGAGGTCCATTCGCCGTTCTGCCAGGCATAGACCGTACCGGTGAACTCGCGGAAGTTGATCTCCGGGTCGAAGTTCGTGGCGAAGTACTTGCCGTGGGAGCCGGCGTTGATGTCGACGATGTCGATCGACTTCACCTCGTCCATGTACTCGTCGATGGCGAGGCGGGCATAGGCGTTGACCACGCCCGGGTCGAAGCCGGCGCCGAGGATCGCGGTCACGCCCTTTTCGGCGCAGCGTTCCTTCCGCTTCCACTCGTAGTTGCCGTACCAGGGCGGGGTTTCGCAGATCTTGTCGGGCTCTTCATGGATCGCGGTGTCGATATAGGCGACGCCGGTCTCGATGCAGGCTTCGAGCACGTGCATGTTCACGAAGGCCGAGGCGACGTTGATGACGATCTGCGCGCCGGTCTTGTCGATCAGCGCGGCCACGGCCGCGCTGTCGGTCGCGTCCACCGCGTGGGCTTCGAGGGCGCCGTCGGTCTTGTGGGCCCCCTTTTCACGGACGCTGGCGAGGATCGCCTCGCATTTCGCCTTCGTGCGCGAGGCGATGTGGATGTCTCCGAGCAGGTCGGCGTTCTGGGCGCATTTGTGCGCCACGACCTGGGCGACGCCACCGGCGCCGATGATGAGGACGTTCTTCTTCAAGACCCTCGAGCCTCCTTTCGTGTTGCGCCGCACCTCAGGACAGGGCGGCTTCGAAGTCACCATAGCCGAACTCGCGCACGGTGTTGACCGTGCCGTCGAGCTCGCGCACCGCGATGGCGGGCATGCGCACGCCGTTGAACCAGTTCTTCTTGACCATCGTGTAACCCGCGGCGTCGCGGATCGAGACGCGGTCGCCGGGCTTCAGCGGCGCCTCAAACCGGAACTCGCCGAAGATGTCGCCCGCGAGGCAGGAGTTGCCGCAGACCATCCACTCGTGATCGCCGGTGTCGGGGTGCACCTTGGCGCTCTCGCGGTAGATCAGCAGGTCGAGCATGTGCGCCTCGATCGAGCTGTCGACGATGGCGAGGTTCTTGCCGTTGTCGAGCGTGTCGAGCACCGTCAGCTCCAGCGTGGTGGAGTTGGTGATCGCCGCCTCGCCGGGCTCGAGATAGACCTGCACGCCGTAGTCGTCGGCAAAGCGCTTGAGCCGCTCGGCCAGCTTCTCAAGCGGGTAGCCCTCGCCGGTGAAGTGGATGCCGCCGCCGAGGCTGATCCATTCCATGCGCTTGATCAGGTGGCCGAAGCGGTCCTCGATATGGCCGAGCATCGCGTCGAAGCGGTCGAAATCCGCGTTCTCGCAGTTGTTGTGGAACATGAAGCCCGAGACCCGGTCGGTGACGCGGGCGATGGCCTCGGGGTCGTGCTCGCCCAGCCGCGAGAAGGGGCGGGCCGGGTCGGCGATGTCGAAGCTCGAGGAGCTGATGCCGGGGTTCACGCGCAGGCCGCGGACATGGTCCTTCGCCGCCTCTCCGAACCGCTCGAGCTGGCCGATCGTGTTGAAGATGATCTTGTCGGAGTTGGCGAGCACCTCCGCCATGTCCGCCTCGTCCCAGGCCACCGAATAGGCGTGGGTCTCGCCCGGAAAGCGGCTGTGGCCGAGCTTGACTTCGAAGGGCGAGGACGAGGTCGTGCCGTCCATGTACTGGCTCATCAGGTCGAACACCGACCACGAGGCGAAGCATTTCAGCGCCAGAAGCGACTTGGCGCCCGAAAGCTCGCGCAGCCGGGCGATCTTCTCGAGGTTGGGCAGGAGCGCCTGCTTGTCGATCAGGTAGTAGGGCGTGCGCGGCATGGCGGGGCTCCGTGGCGGCGGTGAAACCTTCGTGAAGCCCGCGATATAGTGACCCCGCGCGCGAGGCTCAACAGCCTCCCTGCGCCGCGTCGCGAAGCCGCATCCAGCGCTGCAGCGCGCTTTCCTCGGCCTGCGCGGCCTCCTGCGCGGCGCGCGCCTCGGCGTGGCGCGCCTCCAGGCGCTGGGCCAGCTTGGCGTGGGTCTTCATCTCGCGGAAGCGGTCGCGCATCTCGTCCTCGAGCGCGCGGGCCTCCGGCTCCAGCGCGGCGCGGGCCTGGTCGAGCCGGCCGATCTCGGCCCGGGCGCTGCGGATGTAGTCCCCGACATAGGGCGCGGATTCGATCGAGACGATATGGCCGTCGCGCTCGAGCGCCGCGCCGGTCTCGCGGCTTTTCGCCTGCAGCTCGTCCATGCGGGCGTGCAGGCTCTGCAGCTCGGTCACGCGCGCCTCGACCTCGAGCCGGCCGAGCCGCTCCAGAAGCGCCAGCGCCCGGACCCGGCGGTCAGCCATCCTTGCCCTCGATCGCGACCAGCGCGGCACGTACCCGTTCGAGGATCTCGGGTGGAAAGCCGTGCATCGCGGGGGGCGGCAGCACGGGGTAGGGGGCGAGCGGGTCGATCTCGGCCTCCGCCTCGGCCTTGTCGCCCTTGTCGGCCTTGCCCTTGTCCTTCTCCGGCGCCTCGCCGGCGGCCAGGGTCAGGCCGGGCCAGAGCGCCAGCAGGACGATCAGCGCGCGCCTCATGCCGCGGGCAGCTCCTTCTGTGCGGCCTCGACCTTGTAGAAGTCGGGCTGCTTGTTGGTCGGGATGTTGCCGCGGCCGATCTCGACGCAGATGTTCGGCGGGTGGTTGGCCACCATGGCGACGAAGATGTCGCGGATGATCGCGTAGAAGGCGCCGTCCTCCTCCTCGATCTGCTTCAGCCGGCCCGAGACCGGGGCGACCATGCAATAGGCGAGGAACACGCCGAGGAAGGTGCCGACCAGCGCGCCGCCGATCATCTTGCCCAGCACCGCCGGCGGTTGGTCGATCGAGGACATGGTCTTGATCACGCCCAGAACGGCCGCGACGATGCCGATCGCCGGCAGGCCGTCGGCCATGGCCTGGATCGCGCCCACCGCGCCCAGCGACTCCTTGTGGTGCTTCTTGATCTTGCGGTTGATCACCTCCTCGGTCTGGTGGTGATCGTCGAACTGCATCGCCAGCATGCGGAAGCTGTCGGTGATCAGCTCGGTGGCGAAGTGGTCCTTCAGGATCTCGGGGTAGCGCTGGAAGATCGAGCTTTCGGCGGGCTTCTCGATGTGCTCGTCGAGCGCGAGGATGCCCTTCATCTTGTAGAGCCGGGTCAGCTCGTACATCAGGTTGAGCAGCGCCTCATAGTGCTGGCTCTTCCATTTCGGGCCCTTCATCACCTTCAGGACACCGGCGCCGGACTGCTTCACCACCGTCATCGAGTTGGCGATCACGAAGGCGCCGAGCGAGGCACCGCCGATCATCATCCCCTCGAAGGGCAGGGCGTGCATCACGATGTCCATGTTGCCGCCCGATAGCATGAAGCCGCCGAACACCAGACCGAACACCATCAGAAGACCAATGATCAGTGTCATCGCCCACTCCACCGCTTTGGCTCGCACGACACGATCGCCATGCGCTATGGGGAAATTGGGATAAGGATAATTGACACCGTTTCAAGCATAAACAAGGATAGTTCCCAAGATTGCACGATCGGTGTATGAAATGAGCAGCGTCGAGACCCTCGCCTACTTTCTCGAAGAAGACAGTCTGCGCGGCGTGATGCGCGACTGGCCCGAGGGCATGCAGCTTCTGGTCTGTCTCGACGAGACCGGGCGCTGCGACCTGATCGTGCATCACGGCGAGGAATCCGCGCGCGTGCTCGAGACGCTGCGCCTCGGGCTCGGTCTCGCGCCAGACGAGCTCGCGGTCGTGCCTGAGGTCGAGGGCTATGCCACGCGCCGCACCCGTTTCTCGCAGGAACAGCAGCTCCTGGCGCTCGCCGCCGCGACCGAGGGGCTGGGCGAAAGCGCGCAGGACTACGCGATCAACTACCGCTTCGCCCGCGAGGAGGGGCTCGACCCCGAGCTGGTGGTCGGCAAGCGGGCGCTGCGCCGCGCCTCCGACGAGGCCGAGGCCGCGGCGCTGCCGCGCGTCGCCGAACGCCCCGGCAGCCGCCGCAGCCTGCCGGCCGAGCCGCGCCAGTTTCCCGAGGGCTACGCCCCGGCCAGCGACCCGGAGCGGCGCGACGGCCGGATCGTCGAGGGGCGCATCCACGGGCAGGGTGGCCGGGTCCGGGTCGAGATCGCGCCCGGCGCACCCGGTGCCGATAAGCCGGTGACGGTCGATCAGGTCGGGCTGAGCGAGGATCTCGGCCGCTTCGCGCTGCCGCGCGAGACGCTGGAGCATTGGCGGCCGGGGCGGTCGCTGCAGATCGACATCCCGCAGGACCGGTTCCCCGAGGCGCTGGCGGAGATGTTCCGCCACGAGGCGCATGCCGCCCAGATCACGGTCACGCCGCGCGCGGTCTTCGTGCGGCCGCTCGGCCCCGTGCCGCCCGAGGCGGCCGAGCCGGACGAGGCGCCGATGGTCGAGGTGGCCGAGGGCTGGGCGCCCGGTCGGGCGATGCGCGCGGCGCTGATCGCGGTTGGCGTGGTGCTGGTCAGCGGCTCACTCGCCGCCGCCTGGAACCCCTTCGCCACGCCCGAGGAGCACGCCGTCACCGCCGCCCCGCCGCAGCAGGGGCTGGCGGCGCTGGCCGCCGGCGCGGCGGAGGCGCGTCCATGAGTGGCACAGGTGCCGGCGACGGTTCCGGCCGGGGGCTGCGGCCGCGGCCGGCGGTGCCGGTCGAGACCAGCGTGACGCCCGACTACATCATCTGCCTCGAGACCGGCCGGAAGCTGGTGCTGCTGCGCCGCCACCTGCGCGAGCGGCTGAACCTGACGCCCGAGGAATATCGCCGCAAATGGGGGCTTCCGCCGGAATATCCGATGGCCGCGCCCAATTATGCGCGAAAACGTGCCCAAATTTATCCATGATTGGGAAAGACTAGTTGAGAATTCCCCGGCTACGTGCAAGGATAAGTCGTAGCCCGTCGAAGAATTCGACGCCGTGCCGCCCGGGGCCAGATCTGCCCCCGGTTGCGCATGAGGTCCCCGCACCAGAGGGCAGAACATGACCAAATCGAATTCGAAAACCGACCTTCTCAGTACCATCGTCGCCTCCTATGCCGCCCGCCCCGACGTCGATTCCGACGACATCGTCGCGCTGGTCGCCAAGCTCAGCCGGGAGCTGGGCCTCGAGGTGGAGACCGAAACCCAACCCGCCGCGACGCCGGCCGCCACTGCGCCCGCCCCGGGCGGGCTGACGCCGGCGCTGCCGCTCGACAAGGCGGTCACCGAGGAAAAGGTGTACTGCCTGTGCTGCGGCAAGGGCTTCAAGATGCTCAAGCGGCACCTGGGCGCCGAGCACGGCCTGACCGAGGCCGAGTACCGCACCGCCTTCGGCCTGCCCGAGGACATGCCGCTGGTCGCGCCGAGCTATTCGCGCCGCAAGGCGAGCTACGCCAAGGAGGTCGGCTTCGGCAAATACGCCCGGACCGGCGGCGGCGTGCCCGGCAAGGGCGAGCGCGTCTCCTGATCGGGGCGGGCCGCGCCCGGCGCGGCCGTTTTGGCAATGACGCAAGGCCGGGCGCGAACCCGGCCCGCACGAGGCTGGGATAGGCAGGCATGGCTGGCGGTCAGACGATCATCATCAAGAAGCACGACGACGACCACCATGACGATCATCACGGCGGCGGCTGGAAGGTGGCCTATGCCGACTTCATGACCGCGATGATGGCGTTCTTCCTGCTTCTGTGGATCATCGCCGCCACCGACGAGGAAAAGCTCGAGGGGCTGGCCGAGTACTTCACCCCCAGCCTGTCGCCCCTGCAGGGCGGGGGCAGCCAAGGGATGCTGCAGGGCCAGCTGGTCGAGCTGGACGGGCAGATGTCCGCCTCGGAGGGGCTGCCGCCGCAGCCCGACATGCCCGATTTCGGCGCCGCCGACCCGCTCGCCGCCTTCGACAGCCGGATGCGCGACCAGCCGCCCGAGGTGGTGGTGGAATACCTGCCCGCCGAGGACGCGCCGCCGAGCCCCGAGCAGATCGAGGCCGAGCGCATGGCGCAGGCCGCCGCCGAACTGCAGGCCCGCCGGGTCGAGCGCGACGCCGATCTCGACCGCATCGAGGCCGAGATCGAGGCCAAGATCGCTGCCACGCCCGAGCTCGCCGGCATCAGCGACAACCTGCGTTTCGACCGCACCGCCGAGGGGCTGCTGATGCAGATCCTCGACGAGGAGGAGCGGCCGATGTTCGACACCGGCTCGGCCCGGATCGTGCCGCATACCCAGGCGCTGATCGAGATCGTCGGCGAGGCGCTGCGCGAGATGCCGCAGGATCTCGCGATCTCCGGGCACACCGATTCGCTGCGATTCGCACGGCAGGACGGCTACGGCAACTGGGAGTTGTCGAGCGACCGCGCCAACGCCACCCGCAGGGCATTGGTCGCGGCCGGGATCTCGCCCGACCGCATGGCGCGGGTCTCGGGCCTGGCCGACACGGTGCCGCTCTATCCCGACCGGCCCGAGGCGCCGCAGAACCGCCGCATCGGCGTTCTGCTGCAGTATCCCGAGCCCTCGATGACCGAGCCGGCCCGGCCCTGAGCGGCCGGGCCGCCCCGATCGGCCGGCGGTGCAGTTCCGCCACGTCGTGGCGGCATTGAGGCAATCGGGACCAAGCTGCCCCATTTCGGCCTCATTTCGCGCTCATCCCCGACATGTCGCCGGATTAAACCCAAACAGGCATGGGCCCGGCGGCAGATAACGAGTTGCCCCGGCCGACCGGAGAGTCGGGAAGGGCTGCAGACAACCAGACCCGACAATACAGGGCGGATAGATGCAGAGCAGTGAACTACTGAAAGCCATCTGGCGGGGCGATTTGGCACGCCCGCAGGCGAGCGCGCCGCAGCTGCGGTTCGCCCGTCTTCTCGACGCGCTGCTGCCGATGCGGCGCGTCGACCTCGTGCGGTCGGGTCCGGGCTATGCCCGCGCCATGCCGGAGCGGACCGAGCTGATGCCGGCGCTCAGCCTCGGCGACGTGATCGAGGAAGAGCTGGCGCTCGCCACGCCTTTCGGGGCGCTGGTCGCCATCGCCGAGGCGCGCGCGCTGCGCGATACGGCGGGCGATGCCGCGCGCTCGGAAATGCTCGGCCGGATGGTCGCGGAGGCGCTGATCGGCACGGCCGGGCAGGGGCTGTTCCCGATCGACCGCGAGACCGACGCGCTCTACCTGCTGGCCCTGTCCTACGACGCGCTGGCGCAGGAGCCGGCCATGGCGGCGCTCGGCCTCGTCGCCGCGCCGTTCCGCGCCGGCCTCGGCGCGGTGCTGGCGAGCTACTGGATCGGCCCCGCCGTGCCCGGCTCGGCCGCGAACCGGCTGCTCAGCGGTCCGCGCGGCCTGTGCAGCCCGCAGTTGCGGGCCTATCTCGCCGATCTCGATGGCAGCTTCACCGCGCCCGATCCGGCGCTGGCCGACCCGGCGCTGGTCCGGCTCGAGGGCGCCCGCCGCGATCATGCCGCCTGGCTGCGCGAGCTCGAGGCGCGGGTTTCGGTCCGGCTCGGCTGGATGGCCGGCGCGCCCGCCCGCGAGGGCTGAGACCGCCCCATGCAGATCCTCACTGCCCTCTCGACCCCGTCCGCCAGCCGCGCCGCCGGCGCGGCCGGGATGGCGGGAGAGGCGGGGGAGAGGACGGGCTTCGCGCGGATGCTGGCCGCCGCCCGCCCGGCGGCGAGCGCACAGCCGGATGACACGGCCGCGACGGGGCAGGCCGACGGGATCGGCGAGATTTCGGCCGATCTGGACAGGCTGGTGGAAGCGACGGCTGCCGCGCTCGACACGGCCGAGGGCGCGGAGCGCATGGCGGTGCTCGAGGGCGCCGCGATCCGGCTCGAAGCCCTGGTCGAGCGGGCCGAAGCCCTTGGCGGCGGCGGGATCGCGCAGGCGGTCGCGGCGGCCGGGTCAGCGGCGGCGGCGGCAGGCGCGCGTCTCGAGGGCCAGATCGTGGCGGGGATCAAGGCGCTGCGCGCCGGTCTTGCCGCGGCCGCGCCACATGGCACGGCACAGGGCCCGCAGGCCGGTGCCCGGCTGTCGGAGGCTGCAACTTTCACCGCCGCCCTGCCGCCCGACCAAACCGGGGCTGCCGCGCCGGCCCTCATCGTCCCTGCAGCGGCTGCTGGCAGCGCCACTGTGGGGCTGCCCGGCGATCCGACGCGGACGACCGGCCTGTCGGCCAAGGCGACCGAGACCGGCGCATTTGCTGCGCTCGCCGTTCCTCGTGGCGGCGCAGCCACGGGGCAGACGGCGGCAACGGCACCGAAGGCCGGCGCCAATGCCGCCATCCCCGGGTCCGGCGATCTAACCGCGCCGGCGCGGATGCCCGGTGCGATGGCCGCCCCGATGACCGCGTCGCCGGAGGCAGGCGCACCGCAGGCCGACGCGGCCGAGGCCGGGGCGGACAAACGCGGTGAGGCGATCAAGGCGGCGGCACTCGCCGAGCCCGGCGGCGCGACCCCGGAGCCGAAGGCGCAGGCCACGCGGTTCTCGGAACTGCTGGCCCGGCTCGAGCCCGCCGGCGAGCCCGGTGGCGAGCGTAGCGATCTGGCGCAGCTGCCGCAGCGGGCCGCCGAGGCCGCGCCTCAGCGCGCGGCACCGGCCATGACCAACGCGGCGCCCGCTGCCGCCGGCCCGCCTCAGCCGGCCAACGGCTTCTCGCGCGCCCTGACCGGACAGATCCGCGACGTTTCACTGGTCGAGGGGCGCACGCGCATCTCGCTCAACCCGCGTGGCCTGGGCGAGCTGGAGATCGAGCTGGTCCGCGACGCCGGCCAGCTCAAGGTCGTGATCCGCGCCGAGCAGGCACCGGTGCTGCAGGCCCTGCGCGCCGACCGCGACGGCCTTCTGAGCCTGCTCTCCGATGGCGGCACGGCGATCGAGGACGGCCAGCTCGACTTCGAGGAGTTCGACCGGGGCGGCGAGCAGCCGGCCCGGGGCGAGGGCGCGCCCTCCGGCTCCGCGCCGGGGACGGCCGCGCCCGAGGCCGAAGACCAGACCACGCAGCCGCAGGCCCCCGTCGCCGCGGGCCGGCTCGACATCACCACCTGACCGGATCGGAGCATTCCATGGACAGCCTGACCCCGACCTCCGGCGCCGCGGCCGCCGCCAGCAAGAGCGCCGCCGCCGAAAGCCGCGACAAGCTCGGCGCCGACTACCAGAGCTTTCTCAAGCTGCTGATCGCGCAGGTCTCGAACCAGGACCCGCTGGAGCCGATGGATTCGACCACCTTCGTGTCGCAGCTGGCGCAGCTGACGCAGGTCGAGCAGTCGATCACCACCAACGAGACGCTCGAGAAGATCGAGGCGCAGCTCGCCGCCGGCAGTGCGCGCGCCGATGTCGCGCTGATCGGGCGCGAGGTGCTCGCGCCGACCGACCAGATCAGGCTCGCGGATGGCGAGGCCGCCTTTGCCTACCGGCTGAATGGCGAGGCGCGCTCGGCCGCGGCGCTGATCCGCGACCCGGACGGCACGCTGCTGCGCCGGATCGACGACCTGCCGACCGGCCCGGGCCAGCGCCACGACGTGGTCTGGGACGGTCTCGACAGCGAGGGGCTGCCGGTGCCGCCGGGCCGGTTCCGGGTGGAGATCGAGGCGCTCGACGCCGAGGAGGAGGCGGTGCTCTTCACCACCTACGCGCCCAGCACGGTGGAGCGCATCGCCTTCCGCGACGGCGCGCCGGTGCTGCGGCTCGAGAACCAGGACGAGATCGCGGCGGGCAGCATCCTCGAGCTGCGCTGACGCGCGGGCGCGCCCCGTCGCGGCGGCCCCGGGCGGGCCGCAGCGACGGAGCGAAAGGGGGCGGGGCGCCCGGCTCAGTTCGACAGCAGCGCCGTTTCCTGCGAGTCGGGGGCCGCCTCGGGCGCGGCCTGCGGCAGATCGCGGCGCGCCACGTCCTGCTTGAAGAAGTTCGGGAACAGCACGTCCTCGACCGGCAGGCCCAGCGCCTGCAGGTCGGCGAGGAGCAGCTCCGACAGCGCCTCCGTGTCGATCGCGGCGCCGGCCATGACCGGCTTCTCGGCCGCCTTGTTCAGCGCGGCGAGCAGCGCGTCGCGCAGCCGCAGCTGCGCCTCGGGCGCGGCGTGCCGGGCGGCGCTCTCGGCGTCGTGCATCGCCAGCGCGACCTCGGCGATGACATAGGTCACGCTGCGCGGCTTCACCACCGGGACGGTCATCCGGCCCAGCTCGACCAGCCGCTCGGTCTTGTCCTTCAGCGCCGCGGCTGCGGCCTCGGCCGTCTCGGTGCCGGCCTGCGCGGCGAAGGCCGCCTCGGCCGCCGCCACCGGGTCCTCGGCCGCCAGCGGCGCGACCTCGGGCGCGGCGGTCTCGGTCGGCGCGTCGGCGCTGGCGGGCGGCGCCGGAAACAGTACGAGCCCCGCGCCGTAGCCTGCCGCGAGGCAGACCACGGGTAGGGCGATCAGGATCAGTTTGGGCTTCATCGGTCCGTCGCTGTCTGTGCGTCACGGTCCCTTCTGCCCGACCAACATGGCGCAAATTGCGTGTCAGTAGGGCAAGATGATGTCGAGCGCATCCTCGCCGTAGCCGCGCTCCTGGGTGCGCGACAGCTGGCCGCGCCCGCCATAGGTGATCCGCGCCTCGGCGATCTTCTCGTAGGGAATGGTGTTGTTCATCTGGATGTCCTCGGGCCGGATGATGCCCGCCACTCGCAGCTCGCGCAGCTCCTGGTTCACCTTCACCTCCTGGCGCCCGGCGATCACGAGGTTGCCGTTGGGCAGCTCCTGCACCACGAGGGCGGCGACCTTCAGCTCGATCGTCTCGCCGCGGGTGATGGTGCCCGAGCCCGAGACGTCGATCGAGGAGCCGATATCGACGATCTCGCCCGAGGGCAGGTCCTCGGGCCCGACGCCGGGCAGGATCCGGTCGATCTGGGTGCCGTAACCGAACAGCACCGGGAAATCGATGCTCGACTGGCCGTCGCGCGAACGCTGGCCGGCGTTCCTGAGCTGGGCGCGGTCGTCGATGCGGATGTCGACGGTCAGGATGTCGCCCACCTCGCTGGCGCGCTGGTCGGCGAAGAAGCCGCCAGAGCCGCCGCGCTCCCACAGCGAGGCGGCCTCGGCGCGCTGGTAGACGCGCGGCGGGGCCGGCGGCGGCATCGGCACCGAGACGGCGGCCGCCTCGGGGATGGTGACCGGGTTCACCGCGATCTGCGTGGTCTGCGGATCGCGGTCGAAGCGGTCGCGCACGCCGCAGGCCGAAAGCAGGGCGGCGCCGGCGAGCAGCAGGACGGCGGGGCGAAGGGGGAGATGGTTCAACGGATGACCTCGACGATGCCCTCGGCGGCGGCGATGCCGGTGAGGGTGGTGTTGCTGGCGGTGTTGACGATGCGCAGCTCCTGGCCGCGATGCGCGTCCGACAGCGCCCGGCCCGGCGCGGTCAGCCGCAGCGGGCCGTCGGAGAAGCGGATCGTCACCTGGTCGCCGCGGTCGATGACCAGCGGCTGCATGACGGACTGCACCATCACCGGCCGCCCCTCGGGCAGCATCCGGCGCACCTGCATGCCGACGATGTTCTCGGGCTCTGTCACGGCGTAGGCGCCGATCCGCGCCTGCGGCAGGCGCAGCTCGACGAGGTCCTCGGCGGCGACGATCTCGCCCGGCATGAGCCGCCGCAGCGGCACCGGCAGCGGCACGGTGACGGCGGCCAGCCCGCTGACCCGGTGCAGGCCGCCGCCGGCATCGACCGCGTTGGCCACGAAGCGGCCCGAGGCCGGGTCGATCCAGAACTCGGCGATCAGCTCGGCCTCGTCGGGCCCGCCGCGGGCGAAGCCGATCTCGAACTCGGCACGCTGCGGCAGCTTCGGGCCGAGCTCGGCGCGCGCGCGCTCCTCGACCAGCACCGCGAGGCTTTCGGCTGCGGCCGGGCCGGACAGCGCGCCGAGCGCGAGCGCGAGCGCGAGGGCGGCGAAGCGGCGGCGCATCACTTGATCTGGTTGGCGGCGGTCATCATCTGGTCGGCGGTCTCGAGCGCCTTGGAGTTCATCTCGTAGGCCCGCTGCGCCGAGATCAGGTCGGTGATCTGCTGGATGATGTTGACGTTGGAGTTCTCGAGATAGCCCTGCCGCAGGAATCCGACGCCGGCGTCGCCGGGGTTGGCGGGCACCGCCTCGCCGGAGGCGGTGGTGGCCTGCAGCAGGTTGTTGCCCAGCTGCTTCATCCCGGCCTCGTTGGTGAAGGTGGCCATGGTGATCCGGCCCAGCTCGACCGGGTTCGGATCGACCCCGACATAGGCCATGACGACGCCGGTCTCGCTGATGTCGACGTCGACGGTGTTCTCGGGGATCACGATGCCCGGGTCGAGCTCGTAGCCCTGCAGCGTCACCAGCTGCCCCTCGGGCGAAAGCTGGAAGGCGCCGTCGCGGGTGAAGGCCTGGCCGCCATCGGGCAGGTTGACGGTGAAGAAGCCGCGCCCGTCGATCGCGAGGTCGAGCTGGTTCTCGGTCGCCAGCAGCCCGCCTTGCGTGTTCAGCCGCACCGTGCCCGCGGTCTCGACGCCGAAGCCGACATCGACCCCGGTGGGCCGGGCGGTGCCGGCCTCGGAGGTCAGCGCGCCCTCGCGTTGCATGGTCTCGTAGATCAGGTCCTGGAACGCCGCGCGGCTGGCCTTGAAGCCGGTGGTGTTGGCGTTGGCGATGTTGTTCGAGATGACGTCGACATTGGTCTGCTGCGCGAGCATCCCGGTGGCGGCAATTCCGAGGGCCTTCATCTGCAAGCTCCTTGGTGGAAAACGGGTGGGGGCGTCAGGTCTGGCCGCCGAGGCGGCGCAGCATGTCGCGCTTGAGGTTGTCCTCCTCGCCGATCAGCTTCAGCGCCCGGTCGTAGGCCTGCTGGATCGACATCATCCGGGTCATCTCGACCACCGGCTGGACGTTGCTGGTTTCGATCGCGCCCTGCACGAGCCGGGTCTCGCGCGCCGCCGGCGGCAGCCCGCCCGGCGCGGCCTCGGGCGGCACCAGCATGCCGGCGCCGAGCCGCTCGTAGGATTGCAGGTCGCCCGGCGCGAAGAGGCCCACGCGCCCCATGACGCCGTTCGCCTCGGAGGAGATCGTGCCGTCCTGCGACACGGTCAGCGCGCCGGCCCCCAGATCGGGCGGCAGCACGATCGGCGCGCCGCCCGGGTCGAGCACCCGCGCGCCGTTCAGCGTCACGAGATTGCCCTCGGGGTCGATCGCGAAGCGGCCGTCGCGGCCCAGGGCGGTGCGGCCCTCGGGCGTCTCGTAGGCGAACCAGCCGTCGCCTTGCAGCGCCAGGTCGAGCGGGTTGCCGGTGCGGCTCAGCGCGCCCTGGCTTTCGTCGAGGAACGAGCCGCGATCGATCAGGAAGTCGGTGTCGCGCCGTTCCGACGGGCTGCCCTCGCGGTGCAGGTAGCTGTCGAACACCACCTTCTCGCTCTTGAAGCCGGCGGTGTTGGCGTTGGCGATGTTGTTGGCCGAGACGTCGAGCGCGGTCTGCATCGCCGTGGCGAGCGACAGGGAGACAAAGGTACTGTTGTCCATGGCTGTTTCCCGTTTCCCACTATGCCGCAACGTCTTTTGACGGCGCCTAACGCTGTTGTTGCGTCATTTGCGGATTCGATCAAGGATAGTCCTTGTCAATTCATGGATACGTGGCGGAATTGCCAAGATTTGCAGCGATATGTTTGGGGCTGGCCCTTGGGGCCGGGGGCGCTGGCGGCGCGGCGGCGGAGGATTACGTGACGCGTCGCGCGGCGCTGATCGCCGCTCTGGCCGAGGCGCCCGAGTCCGCCTCGCCGGCGCGGCCGCTGCTCGACCTCGCCGCCCTGTCGCTGTCGCATGGCCTGCTGCCCGAGGGGCGCTCCTTCCTCGATCGGCTCGGGCCCGATGACACGCTCGATCCGGCCCCGCGCCTCGCGCGGCACAAGCTGGCGCTGCTGGCCTGGGCGCTCGACGGGCAGAGGGTGCCGGCGGACCGGCCCGAGCGCGCGCTGCTCGAGGCCGAGGCCGAGGACGGCTGGGCCGACCGGCCGCTGCACCTCGCGCTCGACCGGGCCCGCTCGGGCGACGCGGCCGCCGCCGCGCCGCATCTGGGGCTGGCCGAGATGCGGCTCGACGCGCTGCCGCCGGCCGTGGCCGAGGCGCTGCTGCCCGAGCTTCTGCAGACCGCGATCGATGCCGGCGCCTGGGAGACCGGGCAGGCGTTGGCGCGACGCTTCGACCGTCATGCCGGCCTGCGCGGCGGCAGCGCCTACCGCTACCTTCTGGGCCGCGCCGCCGCGGCGCATGGCGATCTCGTGCTGGCCTTCGACAGCTTCGCGCTGTCGGCCGAAGGGGCGGATGCCTGGGCCCAGAGGGCCCGGATCGCGCTGATCGATCTGGGCCGCGACAGCGGCGCGCTGCAGGTCGAAGACGCCCGCAGCCTGCTCGAGCATGCCCGCCGCCAATGGCGCGGCGACGAGCTGGAGCTGGCGGTGCTGGAGCGGCTGGTCGAGGCCGAGCTGGACCTGGGCGACCGTGTGGCCGCGCTTTCGGTGCTGGGCGAGATCATCCGCCGCCACCCCGGCAGCACGGCCGCCGAGGCCGCCGGCCCGCGGGCCGACCTGCTGATCACCGCGCTCTACGAGGCCGGCGCCGCGGGCGAGCTGCCGATCGCGGGCTTCGTCGCCGCGCATCGCCGGCTGGCCCCCGAGTTCATGTTCCGCCCCGGCTTCGCCCCGGCGACCGAGGCGCTCGCCGCGCGGCTGCTCGAGGTCGGCGCCACCGATGCCGCGGCGCGCGAATACCGCATGCTGCGCGATCAGCTCGCGGTGCAGCGCGATCTCGACCTCGCGGAGGTCGCGCCCGGCCGCATCGCCCGGCTGGCGCTGGACGAGACCGAGGCGCTGCTGCAGGGCGGGCAGGCCGACCGCGCCGCCGCGGTGCTGGCCGAGGCCGAGCCGATGCTGACCGCCGATCTGGCCGACCGCGCCGCGCTGTTGCGCGCGCGGCTGCACAGCGCCACGGGCGAAAGCGACGCGGTGATCGCCACCCGCATGGGCGCGCCTTCCGAGGGCTACCTGCTGATCCGTGCCCGTGCGCATTTCGCGCGCGGCGAATGGGCCGAGGCGCGCGACGCCTACGCGGCGCTGCGCGCGCGGCCGGGGGCCGAGGTTCCGGCGGGCGACGAGATCAACCTGCTGCTCGCCGCGCATCGCGCCGGCGACGCGGCGCTGGTCGAGACGCTGCTCGCCGACGCGCCCGCGCTGGTCGGCCGGCCCGAATGGGCCGAGGTCGCCCGCCATCTCGCGCCGGCGCCGCCACTTGCGCTGCCGCTGCGCCAAAAATCCGCCCAAGACCGGGTGCAGACTGCCGCCGACGCCTTGCGCCGGCTCGAACTCGTCGCGGGGGACGGCTGATGCCGCCCGCCGCCAAGATCCGGCGCCAAGGCGCCACAGTGCCGTCGGGCCCGTACGCCCGCGATGTTCAAGAAGGACGCGTGACATGAGTATTTCCAACGCGATGCAGACCGGTGTGAGCGGTCTGCGGGCCAACGCCACCGCCGTGGGGCGGATCTCCGAGAACATCGCCAACGCCAACACCGACGGCTACCGGCGCAGCTTCGTGCAGATGGTGACCAGCTCGACGCTCAGCTCGGCCGCCGCACCGGCGCCCGCGGGCGTGCGCGCCATGCAAAGCCAGGACGTCAGCCTCGAGGGCGCGCTGCGCGCCACCGAGCGGCCGACCGACCTCGCGATCGGCGGCAACGGCTTCTTCGTGGTCACCAAGCAGCCGAACGACCCGGTCGAGGCGAACTACATGCTGACCCGGGCGGGCTCCTTCCTGCCCGACGAAAACGGCAACCTGCGCAACGCCGCCGGCTACTACCTCGCGGGCTTTCCCTACGACCAGACCGCCTCGCTCGGCGTGATCGACCGCAACCAGTTCGAGGGGATGCGCACGGTCAATCTCGGCAGCCTGTCGCAGACCGGCTCGCCCACCGCCGCGATGACCGTCGCCGGCAACCTGCCGGGGCAGCAGACCGGCCAGGCCGATCCGGGCGAGCCGTTCCTGAGCTCGGCGGAGTTCTACACGCCGCTGGGCGAGGCGCAGCGACTGCAGTTCTCCTGGCAGCCGACCGACCAGGAAAGCACCTGGGACCTGTCCTTCGCGCATGAGGACGGCACGCAATACGGCGACGTGCGGGTGAAGTTCCACAACAGCGGCCCGCTGGCCGGGGCGCCCGAACTCTACTCGAACGGCAACTCGACCGCCGTGGCGCCCTCGGCCTTCACCTTCGACCCGGCCACCGGCACCGCGACGCTGACCATCGAGAGCGGCGACGCGCCGCAGACCGTCACCGTGGCGCTCGGCGCGCCCGACGAGCACAGCGGCATGACCCAGTTCGCCGGCGACTACTCGCCGCTGAAGATCACCGCCGACGGCGCCGAGAGCGGCGTGCTGGTGCGCACCGAGATCGACGAGCGCGGCGATGTCTACGGCGTGTTCAACAACGGCTCGCGCAAGCCGCTCTACAACATCCCGCTGGCCGAGGTGGCCAACCCCGACGGGCTTCTGGCGACCGACGGCAACGCCTACCTCGTGTCGCGCGCCTCGGGCAACTTCCGCCTGAGCCAAGCGGGCGAAGGCTCGGCCGGCACGTTGACCTCGGGGGCGCTCGAAAGCTCCAACGTCGAGGTGGCGCAGGAGCTGACCGACCTGATCCAGACCCAGCGCGCCTATTCCTCGAACGCCAAGATCGTGACCACCGTCGACGAGATGCTCGACGAGACCACCCGACTGAAGCGCTGAACGCGGGGGTGACGGGCCGCAGAAGGCGCCCGAACCCGACCCCACCGGAGAATCGCAATGAGCATTACCGGCGCCTTCCTGAACGCCCGGAGCGGCCTGGCCGCTGCCGAGGGCTGGGCCGACATCGCCGCGACCAACATCGCCAACGCCAACCGCACCGGCTATGCCCGGCGCAGCGCGCCGCTGACCCAACTTCCGGGCGGCGGCGTCGCGATGACCGGCTTCCAGCGCGCCAGCGACGCCGCGCTCGAGCAGGCACATCGCAAGGAGATGGCGCGCGTCGCCACGCAGCACGCGACCGCCTCGGCGCTCGAGGTCTATGCCGCGACGCTGGGCGAGATCGATTCGCAGACCGGCATCCCGGGGCGGATCGCGCAGTTCCAGAGCGCGCTCGACACGCTGGCGGCGACGCCCTCGGACCCGGCGCTGCAGGAGGCCGCGGTGCGCGCCGCCGATGGCGTCGCCGCCTCGCTGCGGTCTGCCAGCAGCACCCTCCAGCGCAGCGAGGAGGGGCTGCGTCAGGCGGTGGTCGAGGACGTGGCCGAGATCAACGCCCGGCTGGCCAAGGTGGTCGAGCTGAACCAGCAGATCGAGGGGCAGCAGTTCGGCACCGAACGCCGCGCGATGTTCGAGGACCAGCTGTCGGAAAGCCTCGACGGGCTGGCCGAGCTGATCGACGTCCGGGTCCAGCATGACGGCGCCGGCCGGATCTCGGTCTACACCGCCGCCGGCGCGGCGCTGGTCGAGGACAACACCCTCTATTCGCTGGAGTTCGACACCGACGCCACCGCGGCGCGGCTGAGCGTCAACGGCGTCGACATCACCCCCGGCATCGAGGGGGCGCGCGGCTCCGAGGAGGGGGCGCTGGCCGGGCGGCTGGGGTTTCTCGCCCGCGACCTGCCGCGCATGGAGCTGCAGCTCGACGAGCTCGCGCGCGGCCTCGTGATGGGCTTCGAGCAGGCCGATGCGACCGTCAGGGGCGTGGCGGGGCAGGCCGGGCTCTTCACCGATGACGGGTCGGCCTTCAATGCCATGCAGGTCACCGGGCTCGCGGGTCGGATCGCGGTGAACGAGGTGGTGACCGCGGAGGGCGGCGAAAGCTGGCGGATCCGCGACGGCATCGGCGCGGCCGGGCCGGGGCCGGCCTCTGACGGCACCCAGCTTCTGGGCTTCGTCGCAGCGCTGACCCAGACGGAGGAGTTCGACGCGACCGCCGGGCTTGGCACCCGCCGCACGATCGGCGACTTCGCGGCCGGCGTGGTTTCCGCCCATCAGCAGCTGCGCAACGACGCGCTGGGGCGGGCGGAGGCCTTCGCCGCCGGCCGCGACGCCATCCAGAGCTCGCGCCAGTCGGTGCAGGGCGTGAACGTCGACGACGAGCTGCAGCAGCTGATGCTGATCGAGCAGAGCTACGCCGCCAACGCCACGGTGATGAAGACGCTGGGCGAGATGCTCGACACGCTGCTGAACGCGGTCCGTTAAGGAGGGATTGCCATGATCACGATGTTGCGGACCCTGTCGACGATGCAGTCGAACCTGAACGGCCGGCGCCAGGTCGCCGATCTGAGCCGGCAGCTGCAGGAGGCCGGGCAGGAAGCCACGACCGGCGTCAAGTCCGACCGCTACCGCGCGCTCGGCAGCCGGGCCGAGGGCGCGATGATCACCCGGGCGCGGCAGAGCCGGCTCGAGGGCTTCGCCAGCTCGAACGCCACGCTCGACCGGCGGCTGGAGATGATCGGCCGGAGCCTCGACGACATGCGCGAGAGCCTGCAGACCGTGCTGACCCTCGCGGCGCCCAACCTCGGCGAGCAGACGGTGACCGGGCCGCAGCTCCAGGCCGCGGCCGAGGTCGCGCTGGCGCAGATCACCGGCCAGGTCAACCGCAGCTACGAGGGCGTCTCGCTGTTCGCCGGCGTCGAGAACGGCGTGCGGGCCCTGCAGCCCTTCGACGAGCAGAACCCGGCCACCGGCCTGTCGCCGCGCGACGTCGTGGCGGGGGTCGTCGGGGCCGGACCCGGCAACGCGGCCGCCGCCGCGACCATGGCCGACGATCTGGCTGCGAAGTTCGACGCCGCGGCCCCCGGTCCCGACAGCTATGCCGCGACCTTCTACAACGGCGCGGCCCGCAACGGGGACGGCAAGGGCCTGCAGGCCCGGATCGACGAGGAGGAGATCCTCGACTACGGCGTCCAGGCCGACGACCCCGCCTTCGCGAACCTCGTGCGCGGCCTGTCGATGCTGGCCGCGGTCGATGTCGGCGACCTCTCCGACGAGACCGCGCAGGTCTGGGTGAACCGGGCGGTCGAGGCGATGGAGCGGGGGCGCGACGGGCTTCTGTCGGCCGAGACCCGGATCGGCGCGCAGCGCCGCCATCTCGAAAGCACGATGCAGGCGCAAGACGCGCGGCTGACCCTCTACCGCCAGCAGGTCAACGAGCTGGAGGGCGCCGACCCCTACGAGGCGGCGACCCGGCTGACCCAGCTGCAGACCCAGCTCGAGGCCAGCTACGCCGTCACGGCGCGGCTGTCGAAGCTGAGCTTCATCGACTTCATGCGGTGACGCTAGTGGCATGAACAGGGTGCATGAATGCCACCTGTTCATGCCAATCTTTGCAACTGTTCTTGATGCCGGGGCGGCCCCGGCGCTAGCCTGCCCATGATGGCATCACCTGCTCGGAGCCCCCTTGGCATGATCGCACGACTGAGCGCGCGGATACCGGCCCTGGCGCTGGCCATCGCTCTGGCCATGGGGCCGGGCGGTCTTGGCCCGACGCCCGCCGCGGCCGACGTGCGCATCAAGGACATCGCCAGCTTCGAGGGCGTGCGCGAGAACCAGCTCGTGGGTTACGGGCTCGTGGTCGGTCTGAACGGCACCGGCGACAGCCTGCGCAACGCGCCCTTCACCGAGCGTTCGATCGAGGGGATGCTGGAGCGGCTGGGCGTCGGCAACCTGACCGACGAGCAGATGCGCACCCAGAACACCGCCGCGGTGATGGTCACCGCCATGCTGCCGCCCTTCGCGCGGCGCGGCTCGACCATTGATGTGGTGGTCTCCTCTCTCGGCGACGCCTCGTCCCTGCGCGGCGGCACCCTGATCGTCACGCCGCTGACCGGCGCCGACGGCGAGGTCTACGCCGTGAGCCAGGGGCCGATCGCGGTGGCGGGCTTCGCGGCGCAGGGCGCCAACGCCTCGATCGTCGAGGGCGTGCCCACCGTTGCCCGGATCGAGAACGGCGCCACGGTCGAGAACGAGATCGACTTCCGCCTGGCCGAGATGAACAGCATCCGCATCGCTTTGCGCACGCCCGACTTCACCACCGCCAAGCGGGTCGAGCAGGCGATCAACGCGCATATGGGCGGCATCGCCAAGACGCTCGATTCCGGCACGATCGAGGTCCGCTCAGCCGCCAAGACCGACATCCCCGGCATGCTGGCCGAGATCGAGGGCCTGACGGTGCAGCCCGATTCGGTCGCCAAGGTGGTGATCGACGCGCGCTCGGGCACCATCGTGATCGGCGCCGACGTGCGCATCGCCGAGGTGGCGGTGAGCCAGGGCGGCCTGACCGTCATCGTCAAGGAAGAGATCGAGGTGTCCCAGCCCGAGCCCTTCTCGATCGGCAACACCGTGGTGGTGCCGCAGACCGAGGTGGCGGTCGAGGAGCAGGAGGCGCAGTTCTCGATCCTCGAGGGCGATGTCAGCCTGCAGCGGCTGGTCGACGGTCTGAACGCGATCGGCGTGACCGCGACCCAGACCATCTCGATCCTGCAGGCGATCAAGGCCGCGGGTGCGCTGCATGCCGATCTGGAGATCATCTGATGGACCCGACCCTTACCGCCATTTCGCCGCGCCAGCCGGCCGCGCGCCTTGAGGCGACGTCGACCGGGGCGGTCTCCGACAAGGCGCGCGAATTCGAGGCGATGTTCCTCGCTCAGACCGTGGACGAGATGCTCAAGAGCGTTGATCTCGGCGGCATCGGCGGCGGCCACGCCACCGAGCAGTGGCGCAGCTTTCTCGCCCGGGCCTTCGCCGACGAGATGGCGGCGCAGGGCACGACCGGAATCGCGCAGAACATCCAGCGGGCAATCGACCAGTACGGCAAGGGGGAGGGCGGCGCATGAGCGTCCAAGACGACATCGACGCGCTGATCGAACTGCTCGAGGAGGAGATCGCCGAAGTCGGGCAGGGCCGATTCGACGGTCTCGCCGAGGCGATGGTCCGCAAGCAGGCGTTGAGCGATTCGATCGAGGCCGCCACTGGCGAGATCGAGGCCGCGCTCGCCCCCGAAGATGATGAGGCCGAGGCGCTGCGCGACCGGCTCGACCGGCTCTCGGCGCTGGCGGCGCGCGACATGGCGCTCCTGCAGCGGATGGCGCAGGTTTCGGGCGAGGTCGCGCGCGACATGAAGCGCCTGCGCGACCGCCACGGGCTGGGCGGACTCTATGGCTCCGACGGCAAGCGTGGCCGCGACGCCACGTTATCTCCGGCCTCCATGGATAAATCGGTGTAGTGCCACAAACGCGCCCCAATTCAACACTTTAACAAACCTACCGCGGCGGAAGAGCCGACATCGTCAGAAAGACGATCGAACAGTCAGAAACTGGAGAATGACCATGTCTTCGATCCTCACCAACAACTCCGCGATGTCCGCCCTGTCGACCCTGCGGAACATCAACCAGGGCCTGAGCAACACCCAGGACCGCATCTCGACCGGTCTCAAGGTGTCCTCGGGCAAGGACAACGCCGCCTACTTCGCGATCTCCGAATCGATGAAGGGCGACAGCTCGATGACCAAGTCGGTCAACGAGAGCCTGACCCTGACCAAGAACTCGGTCGCGACCGCGCGTCTCGGCGCCGAGCAGTTCTCCTCGCTCGCCTCCGAATTCCGCAACAAGGTGGCCTTCGCCCAGGAGAACAAGGGTGGTCTCGACGAGATCGAGGCCGACCTGACGCGTCTCGTGGCCGACATGGACGCGATCATCTCGCAGTCGACCTTCAACGGCGACGACCTGGTCAACGCGTCGGGCGGCGACGGCCTCGGCGGTGCCGCGACCGGTGACAGCTCGTTCGCGGCGGACGGCACCTATACCGGCGAAACCACCGCGAGCGGTGCCGCGGCCTCCCGCAACGTCGTCAGCGGCGTGAGCCGTGACGCTGCCGGTGCGCTGACGACCACCACGATCTCTGTGGCTCCGGTCGATCTCAACGCCGAGCGTGAGATGTTCCGCGCGATCGCCGACGGCTTCGCGGGCAAGGCCGGCTCCGCCACCGGTGAAGCCTACCTGACGGCGGTTCTGAGCCGCGCCGATACCGCGCAGAGCAACGCCGTCAGCGCCGCAACCACCCTCGGCCAGGCCGAGAAGTCGATCGAGACCCAGCAGGAGTTCCTGACCAAGCTGGCCGACAACCTCGACAGCGGCGTGGGCGCGATGGTCGACGCCAACATGGAAGAGGAAGCGGCCCGCCTGCAGGCGCTGCAGGTCCAGCAGCAGCTGGCCTCGCAGTCGCTGTCGATCGCCAACCAGGCGCCGCAGAACATCCTGAGCCTGTTCCGCTAAACCTCCCGCGGCCCGCCCTTCGGGGCGGGTCGCACCTCCGGGCCGAGCCCGATCCTGCAGACATCTTCGACCGGCCGACGCGTCCGCGCGATCCCGCCCGCGTGTCCGCCGCCCACCGCGCCCCGCCAGAAGTGCAGGGCCCTGAGCGAGAGCAGAACGCATGAGCATCGCCGCCTACAAGACCACCATCCGCGAAAGCGAAAGCCCCCGTCAGATCGAACGTCGCGTGCTGAGCCGCGTCACCGGCCAGCTGGCCGAGCGGGCCGAGGCCTTCGACCGGGCCGAGAACCTTCGCGACCGCAGCACGCTGCTGACCGACGGGCTGCGCGACAACCTCGCCACCAACCAGAAGTTCTGGAACGAGCTGAAGTTCGACCTGTCGCAGCCGGGCAACGGCCTGCCGGCCGAGCTGAAGGCGAGCCTGATCTCGCTGGCGCTCTGGGTCGATCGCCAGACCAGCGCCGTGATGGGCGGCCAGCCCGGCGTGCGCGCCCTGGTCGACATCAACCGCTCCATCGTCGCCGGCCTCGCGGGGCAGGCCACCACCGAGGTGGCGTGACATGGCGCTCAAGCTCACCCTGCGCCCCGACGAGCGGATCGTCGTCAACGGCTGCATGATGCGCAACTCCTCGCGCCGCCACGTGCTGACCATCGAGAGCCACGCCGACGTGGTGCGCGGCCATGACCTTCTCGACGAGGACGCGCCCGTGACCCCGGTCACGCGGGTCTACTATCTCGTCCAGAACGCGCTGATCCACGCCAAGCTGCGCGACGATCTCGTGCCGATCATCCAGAGGGAAATGGCCAACCTCGCCACCACCTTCGGCCATCCCAGCCTCGGCCACATCTTCGAGGCGGCGAACCATGTCAGCACCGGCGACTACTACAAGGCGCTGCGGGCACTGCGCCCGGTGATGGCGCATGAGAGCGAGCTGTTCGAGCACCTGGCCCGCTCCGCCGAGCCGGCCGGGCCCGTCGCCGAGCCCGCGCGGTGATCTCGATCTCGGGCATGACCGCCCGGTTGGGGCTGCAGCTGGCGGACTCGACGCGCGACCGCCAGCTCGAGCTCATCCGCAAGCAGCCCGAACACCAGCGCGCCATCGCCGCCTTCGAGGAGCGGATCGGCAGCGTCACGACGGTCGACCAGCTGATGGAGGACCGGGAGCTCTACGTCTTCGTCATGAAGGCCTTCGACCTCGAGGACCAGATCTTCGGAAAGGCGATGATCCGCAAGGTTCTCGAGAGCGACAAGTCCGACCCGAAGGCGCTGGTGAACCGGCTGACCGACTCCCGCTTCCGCGAGCTGTACGACAACATGGGCTTCGGCGGCGGCGGCACCTTCAACACCAAGACCCTGCAGGCGAGCTGGCGGACCGAGATGGTCGAGCGCTATGTCGGCCAACGCTTCGAGAGCGCCCAGGCCGAGCAGAACGAGACCGTCGGCACGGTGCTTGAGTTCCGCCGCAAGGCCGGTGACATCCGCAGCTGGTTCGACGTGCTCAAGGACGCCGAGATGGGCGAGTTCATGCGCACCGCGCTCGGCCTGCCCAAGGAGATGGTGCGGCTCGACGTCGACAAGCAGGTCGAGCTGTTCAAGTCGAAATTCGACCTCGCCAAGCTCAAGGACCCGGCCGAGCTGGAAAGGCTCGAGCGCCGCTACGTGGCGATCAGCGACGTCAAGGCCGGTGCCGATGCCAGCGCCAACCTGGCACTGCAGCTGATGAACGTGGCGGGGGCGGGGGGGCGGTTCACCCCCGTGACGCTCGACATCACCATGATCACCTCGATCCGCAAGGGCTACTGAGACCGGGGCAAGGCCACCGGCCCCCCGCGGTTCATTCGAGGATGTCCTCCTCCTCATCGCCGGCGCTCGGCAGCTCGATCGCGCCGTCCTCGGCCAACTGCCGCGTGAAGTCGACGATCATGGTCTGCGCGGCGCGGGCGTCGCGGCCGCGCACCGGGCCCATCGTGTTCATCTCGTCGAGCAGCATGTCGCGCGCCCGCGCCGTCAGCGCGTCGAGGAAATGCGCGCGCATCTCCTTGCTCGCCCCCCTGAGCGCCAGCGGCAGCGTGTTGCCCTGCAGCCCGCGCATCACCCGCGCCAGGCTCTGCGCGTCGAGCCGGATCAGGTCGTCGAAGGTGAACATCTTCGCCTTGATCCCCTCAAGCGCGCCTGGCACGCGGGTCTCGAGCGCCTCCTGCAGGGTCTCGAACAGGTCTCGGTCGAGCTTGTTGAACAGGTCGGCCATGCGCTGCTCCATCTCGACCTCGCCCGACTGCGCCCCGGCCGAGAGCATGTCGCTCTGCAGCGTCTCCTCGATCTGCTGCATCATCTTCGGCGGCACCGCCTCCATGCGGATCATCCGTTCGACCACCTCCTGCATCCGCTCCTCGCCCAGAAGCGGCAGCACCTTGGCCGCCACGTCGGGCGAGACGTTGCCCAGGATCGCCGCGGCGGTCTGCTCGTGCTCGCCCTTGAGGTAGCCCGCGATCGCCACCTCGCCCATGTTCGAGAACTTGGTCCACAGGTCGCGCTCGCGCAGCGGGCCGCGGATGTCCTTCAGGATCGCCTCGACCTGATCCTCGGGCAGGAAGCCGCGCAGCATCGCCTCGGCGGTGGCGATCGAGCCGACCACGCCGCCGCCGGTGTCGACCTCGGCCGAGAACTCGGCCAGCACCGCCTCGACCGTCTCGGCCTTGACCAGCCCCAGCCGCGCCACGGCGCGGGTGATCTTCTGGATGTCCTCGGGCGAGAGCTTGCGCATCAGCTCGGTGCCGCGCTCCTCGCCCAGGCACAGGAACAAGATCGCCGCCTTCTCCGCGCCCCTGAGCCGGCGCTGCGGCGGGGTGGGCGGGGTCGCGGCGTGGCGCACCGGCCCTGTGGCGGCCATCGGGTTGGCGATCGGCAGGTCCTGGGGTTCCGTGGTCATGCGCACCTCATCCGCCGGCGACCGGCATGTAGCTTTCCATCAGGCTTCCGGCCAGCATGTACCAGCCGTCGATCAGAACGAAGAAGATCACCTTGAAGGGCAGGGAGATCAGCACCGGCGGCAGCATCATCATGCCCGCCGACATCAGCACCGAGGCGACGATCAGGTCGATCGCCACGAAGGGCAGGTAGATCAGGAAGCCGATCGAGAAGGCCCGGCGCAGCTCCGAGATCATGAAGGCCGGCACCAGCGTCCGCCACGACGCCTCGGCCGCCGTCTCGGGCAGCACCAGCTCGCCCGCCGTGCCGTCCGAGCGGTCCGCGAGATCGGCGAAGAGCTCGATGTCGCGCGGCCGCGTGTTGGCGAACATGAAGGCCTTGAACGGGTCGCCCACCCGCATCAGCGCCTGCTCCTCGGTGATGGCGTTGTTGAGCAGCGGCTGCAGACCGCCCTCCCAGGCATCCTCGAAGACCGGCTGCATGACGAAGAAGGTCATGAACAGCGCCATTGAGGTCAGTACCATGTTGGGCGGGGTCTGGTTGAGCCCCAGCGCCGAGCGCAGGATCGAGAAGACGATCACGAAGCGCGTGAAGCAGGTCATGACGATCAGCAGGCCCGGCGCGATCGACAGCACCGTCATCAGCGCCACGAGCTGCAGGATCCGCCCCGAGAGCGAGGCCCGCTCGTCCGAGCCGTCGGGCGCGTCGGACAGCACGTCGCCCAACGCGTCGAGCAGCCCCGCGCCATCCTGCGCGAGGGCCGGGCCGGCGAGGGCCACGAGCGCCAGCACGGCGATCCACGCCGCGCGGCCGGGGAGGGCGCGCCTCGGGCTCAACGGGTCATTCCTCGGAGACGTAGTCCTTGACGATGTCGGTCAGCGACACGCCGATCCGGTTCTCGCCCAGCTTGACGAGGTCGCCGCGCGCCACGAGGCGGTCGTTGATCATCACGTCCACCGGCTCGCCGATTCGCTTGTCGAGCTCGATCACCGAGCCGCGGCCGAGCTTGAGCAGCTGCGCGATCGGCATCTTGGCGTGGCCGAGCACGATCTGCACGTCGAGGCCGACATTCAGCATCGCCTCGATGTTGCGCCCGCCCTTGGGCGCCTCGGCCTGCGGGGCGGCGTCGAACACCGCCGCGCCGTCGCCCTCGATCTCGGGGAACTCGGCGCCCGCCGCCTGCGGCGCCTGCTGTTTCGTGTCACTCACGTCCGGTCCTCCGGCTGGTCGGTTGCGGGCCCGGCGGCGGTCTCGAGCGCGCCGAGGATGGTCTGGCAGATCTGGTCGAAGCTGTAGTCGAGCCGGCCGCCGTCCCAGGCGACACGGGCCGCGCCGTGCGGCAGGGCCGGGTCGGGGCGCAGCTCGACCCGCTCGCCCAGCCCGAGCGCGGCCGCCTCGTGCGCCACGCGGGGCCCGAGCGCCCCGGCCGCCTCGGCCGGCAGCGTCACCACGAGGCGCGGGCTCGACAGGCCCAGCGACAGCCCGCGCCGGATCTGCGCCAGCGCCCGGTCCTGCCCCTTGCGCGCGAGTATCTCGGGCAGCACCTGCTGCGCCACGCCGGCGGCATAGGCCAGCACCTGCCGCTCGAGCGCCGCGCGATGGGCGGCCTCGCTGCGGCCCAAACCCTCCAGCTCGGCGCGCAGCGCCTCGAGCGTCTCGCCCTGGCGCCGTGTCTCGGCGGCCTCGGCCTCGGCCAGCGCCTCGGCCCGGCCCTGCGCGCGGCCCTCCTCGCGCGCGGCGGCGCGCGCCTCGGCCAGCGCGGCGGCGAGATCCTCGTCGCTGTGGCGCGCGGCCGGGGCCTGCGGGCCGCCGCGGCGTTCCTCGGCCAGCTCGCGGTCGAAGTCGCGGTCGAAGATGAAGCTCACGCGCGGTCCTCCTCGGCCAGCCAGCCCTGCACGACCTTCAGCGCGGCCACGGGCTCGCTTTCCACGAGGTCGCCGACCGAGACTAGCCGCTGGCGGCGGACCTTGCCGTCGACCGAGGCCAGCGCGACCATCTCGTCGGGGTCGTAGGAGGCGAGCTGCTGCTCGGGCAGCATGGCGCGCAGCTGGGCGGCGGCGCCGTCGGGGGCCGCGCCGCCGGCGACGGCCGCGGCAGAGGTCCCGGCGGCGGGCAGGGCGCCCGGCTCGGCCTGCTGGCGGCTGCCGCCCGGCAGCATCTGGCGCGCGCCCTCGAAGGCCTGCCCGAGCGCCGGGGTGCCGCCACCGCCGAAGCCTGCATCCGCGCCGGCCAGCGCCAGCCCCGGCTCGGGGACCATGCGGCGCAGGAGCGGCCGCAGCCCGAAGGCCAGCACCGCCGCCACCAGCGCCAGCGCGAAGCTGCCGCGCAGGATGGCGCCGAAATTCTGGGCGATGGTCTGGCCCAGCGACAGCCCGACCGGCGCGCCGAGATCCATCGAGTAGTCCATGAAGCGCAGGCTGTCGACGGAGACCTGGTCGCCGCGCGCCTCGTCGAAGCCGATCGCCGAGCGCACCAGCTGGGTCAGGCGCTCGATCTCTTCGGGGCTGCGCTCCTGATAGGCGGTCTCGCCGTTCGAGGCGACGTTGTAGATGCCGTTGACCAGCACCGCGACCGAGATCCGCTGCACCGCGCCGGGCTCGCGCACCGTCTCGGACTGGGTCGAGCCGATCTCGTAATTGACGATCTCGTCGTTGCGGGTGGTGTTCGAGGCCGACCCGGCGCCGCCATCGACGCCGCCGCCGAGCTCGGCCGGCAGGTTGTTGGCGACCCCGACCTCGGGCTCGCCGCCGTCGCGGTCCTGGCTTTCCTCCTGCCGGGTCTCGGTCGAGCGGACCACCTGCTGGGCCGGATCGAAGCTTTGCTGGCGGATCACCTCGCGCGCGTTCGACAGCTCGACATTGACCTGCACGCGGGCGTTGCCGGCGCCGACGCGGGCGGTCAGCATCTCGGTGATCGAGCGTTGCAGCCGCTCTTCCATGGTGGCGCCGGCGGCCTGGATGCCGGCCTCTCCCTCGACCTCCTCCGACAAAATTGTCTCGCCGCTGGCCGAGAGCACGGTGACGCGCGAGGGCGACAGCTCCGGCACGGCGGAGGCGACCAGCGCCCGGATCGCGAGGCCCTGGCGGCGGCTGATCTGGCTGGTCACGCGGCCGCGCACGATCACCGAGGCCGAGGGCTCGGGCCGGGTGCGCGAGAAGGCCTCGCGCTCGGGCAGCACCAGGTGCACCCGCGCCGCGTCGACGCCCTCGATTGTCTGGATCGAGCGCGCGAGCTCGCCCTCGAGCGCGCGCAGCCGGCTGACCTGCTGCATGAAGCTGTTCATGCCGAGCCCGGAGGACTGGTCGAAGATCTCCCAGCCGGCCGTGCCCTCGTCGGGCAGGCCCTGCTCGGCCAGCGCCATGCGCGCGCGCGCCACGTCGGGCTGCGGCACCGAGACGATGGTGCCGCCGCCCGACAGCTCCACCTTGAAGCCGTCCTGCTCCAGCGCGCTCACCACCCGGCCGGCCGCGCCGAGCGACAGGTCGGTGTAGAGCGGCGCGAAGCTCGGGGCGAGCGCGAGGTTCAGCCCGATCACGAGCGCCAGCACCAGCCCGAGGCCGGTGGCGCCGAGCGCGATGAGCTTTGTCCGGCCCAGGGCCAGCAGATTGTCCAGGATCGGTTTCACGGAAAAGGCCTCGCCGGTACGGGTCTTTCTACCCAAACTATCCTTATTTGGTCACACTCATCAAGTATAGTTGGGTGAATGTTCTTGCCTGTTCGACCAAAAGACCACATATTGTTTGCAAGTCTAACAGAGCGTGGGCGGGACCGATGGCCAAGCCGGCAACAGCGCAGGCGATGCAGTCCGGTGAGGCTGCCAAGCCGGGCAAGCTGCGATTCCTGCTGCTCGGCCTGGTGTCCATTCTGTGCCTGGGCGGCGGGCTGGCCGCGGCGGTCGGGCCGGCGCGCCTGGCCGAGATGGCCGGGCTCGGGGATGCACCGGCCGAGGCCGAGAAAGCCGACGCGCCGGAGGCCGCCGCTGCCTACGCGTCGAGTGACAAGGGCGAGAAGGGCGACAAGGGCAAGGGGCAGGCCGCGGCGACGGGGCACATGCTGATGCCGTTCGAGCAGATCATCGTCAACGTCACCGCGACCACCGCCGCGGGCCGCCAGACCAGCCGGTTCCTCAAGATGGACCTCGCGCTGGTCTACGACGCCGCGCTGCCGGGGGCGGATCTGCTGGAGCAGCGCCGCATCTACCTGCGCGACAGCTTCCAGGATTACCTGCGCCAGCTCGACGAGCGCGACCTGCAGGGCTCGGCCGGCCTCGCCGGAGTGAAGTCCGAGCTGCTGCGCCGCGCCCGCGCGGTGGGCGGCGGCGACGCCCCGCGCGAGATCCTCGTCTCCGACATGATCGTGCAATAGGGCCATGGCGATGATTCAACGCACGCTCCGCCTGCCCGAGGGCGGCCTCACCCAGGGCAGCATCGAAGAGCAGATCATAGAGATGGCCTCGCTCAGCTACGAGCGGCTGCCGCTGCTCGAGGCGATCGTCGAGCGCTACGCGCTCGGGCTCGGCGCCGCCTTCAAGAGCTTCTGCGGCAGCCCCTGCGAGGTGACGGTCCGCTCCTTCGACTACCTGCCCTGCGGGCCGGCGCTCGAATCCCTGCCGGCGCCGGCGCTGACGGCGGTGGTGCGGGTCCAGCCCTGGGACGGCCGGCTCGGCCTGACGATCTCGCCCGAACTGATGTTCTCGCTGCTCGAGCTGATGCTCGGCGGCCGGTCGGGGCCGAGCAAAAGCTGGACGCCGCGCAGCTTCACCGCGATCGAGAAGCGCTTCGCCGAGCGCGTCGCCGGCGTGGCGCTGCGCGATCTCGAGAACGCCTTCGAGACCGTCGACGAGATCAGCTGCCGGATCGAGCACCTCGAGACCAGTCCGCAGAACGCCATGCTCGCGCCGCCGGCCGCGGCCGCGATCCGGGTGGTGCTGCGCGTCACCGTCGAGGAGCGGCAGGGCGACCTCGCCCTGGTGATCCCCGACAGCCTGATCGACACGGTCCGTTCGCTTCTGGTCCAGAGCTTCCCGGGCGGCGAGATCGCCGGCGGCGACGGCGGCTGGCGCGCGGCGCTGAGCCGGTCGATCACCGGCTCGGAAGCCCGGTTGACGGCGGTTCTGCACGAGGTGAAGCTGGAGCTTCGCGATGTTCTGGAGTGGCAGCGCGGTCAGGTGCTGGACCTCGGCATCGGGATGGACCACGAGGTGGAGGTGCGGTGCAGCGGCCACGCGATGTTCCGCGCCGCGATCGGCCGGCGCAAGACCGGCGCGATGGCGCTGCGGGTGACCGAAGAAATCGGCCAGGGGGACGACGAGGATGGCCCTGTTGATTGACGCTCTGATCCTGGTCCTGCTCGCGGGCGTGCTGGCCTATGCCTGGGTAGTGGACCGCCGGGTCAGGACGCTGATGCAGCATCTGCGCGATCTGCAGCCGCTGATCGGCGAGTTCTCGGCCGCGGTCGACAAGTCCGAGCAGTCGGTGCGCGGCCTGTCCGAGGCGGCGCGCGACCTGCAGGAGCCGCCGGCCCCCCGCGCGCCGCGGGCGCCGGCGCTGCCCGGCCGCACCGCCGAGAAGGCCGCCCGCGCCGCCCGCGCCCGCAATCAGGCCGCCGGTGTGACCCGTGTCACCGGCAAGGCCGACCTGGTGCAGAGCTTCTTCGACCGTGTGAAGGATCGCGAAGAATGAGATTTCCGCGCCCCGTCCCGCTGATGATCGGCGCGCTGGCCCTGGCCGGCATCGCCAAGGCGAGCCTGCTGGTGAACGGCGCCGCGCCCGTGCCCACCGCGCCGGCGGTGTCGAACTTCTTCGTCGGGGCCGCCAACGCCGCCGCCGGCGCCGAGGAGAGCGCGCCCGCGCCCGCCGCGGTGTCGCAGCCCGCGCCGCAACCGGCGATCCCGCAGGCCTGCGCCGCGCCCGAAGAGGTGCTCTCGGCCATCGCCCGCGAACGCGACCTGCTCGAGGAGCAGCGCGCCGCGCTGGCCCAGCGCGAGGCCGAGATCGAGCTCGCGCGCGAGACGCTCGCGGTCGAGACCGCGCGGCTCGAGGAGCTGCGCGGCGAGCTGGTGGCCCTGCTCGAGAAGGCCGAGGCGGCGAACCAATCCGACATCGACCGGCTGGTGGCGCTCTACGTCAACATGAAGCCGCGCGAGGCCGCGACCATCATGAACGATCTCGACATCGGCGTGGCGGTGACGATCCTCGGCGCCATGCCCGAGCGCGACGCCGCGCCGGTGATGGCGGCGATGGACGTGGTGCGCGCGCAGGCGATCTCGATGATCATCCTCGAGCGGGCCAAGCTGCCCGGTGACCAGCGGCTCGACGGCATCCGCGTCAGGTAACGCAAGCGGGCCGCGTCACGCGGCGATGCTCATTCCTCGGGCCGCAGCCGCGATCCCTCCGGGGGCTTGCGCTTGGTGCGCCGCCTGAGATCCATCACCCAACCGATGATCTCGGCCACCGCCTGCCAATGCTCGACCGGGATCGCCTCGTCGACCTCGACCGCGGCGTAGAGCGTGCGCGCCAGCGGCCGGTTCTCGACCATCGGCACCTCGTGCTCGGCGGCGAGTTTGCGGATCTGCGCGGCGACGAGGTCGGCGCCCTTGGCGACGCAGACCGGCGCGCTGTCGACGCCCGGCGTGTAGCGCAGCGCCACCGCGTAGTGGGTCGGGTTGGTCAGCACCACGGTCGCGGTCGGGACCGAGATGGCGATGCGCTGCTTGGCGCGCTGGCGCGCGATCTCGCGGCGCTTGCTCTTGATGAACGGGTCGCCCTCGCTCTCCTTGTGCTCGTCGCGCACCTCCTTGAGGCTCATCTTCTGCTTGCGGGTGTAGTCGGCGCGCTTCCACAGCACGTCGACCAGCGCCACCACCGCCAGGAAGGAGACGGTGCCGATCAGGATGCGGACCACCGCGTTGCGGGCATGCGGCAGCAGCGTCTCGGGCGTGAAGAGCGGCGCCTGCCAGATCCCGGTGACCGCCTCGCGCACCGCGAAGCCGGCGATCAGCGCGATCACCGCGACCTTGGCGACGTTCTTTGCGAACTCGACCAGCGCGTCGGCCGAGAACAGCCGCTTCAGCCCCTTGAGCGGCGAGAGCTTCTCGAGCTTGGGCTTGATCCGCTCGCCGGCCACCACCACCGGCCCCGAGATCAGCACCCCGAACACCGCCGCCAGCACCATCACCAGCACCACCGGCGCGAGCGTCCCGGCCACCGACAGCGCCAGCCGCCGCGCGACCGCGCTCACGTCGTTCAACCCCGAGGCGCCGTTGCCGATCTCGATCTGCCCGGCCGCGCCGAGCAGGCCGCGCAGCTCGCCCGCGAGCGACGGCAGCAGCGGTGGTAGAACGAACAGCGTGACGGTGAGCAGCGCGAAGGCGCTCATCATGTTGCCGGTTTCCTTGGAGGAGGGGACGTCGCCCTTCTGCCGCGCCTTCCTGAGCTTGGCCTCGGTGGGCTGCTCCGTCTTGCTGCTCTTGTCCTCTTCCGACATCGCGCCCCTCTCAGAACCGCAGCCCGGCCAGCCAGCCGGCCAGCGCGTCGGTCATGCCGGTCAGCATCGCCCCGGCCGAGGCGGCGAGGCCGATCAGCCCGGCGGCGATCAGGAGCGGCTGCGCCACGAAGAACACCGGCAGGCTGGGCATCGCCCGGTTGGCCAGCCCCATGCCGAGATTGAGCACCAGCGCCAGCACGTAGAAGGGCGCGGCGAGCGAGACGCCGAGATAGAAGCTCTGCGCCACCGCCCGCACGCTCTGCGCGGCCAGATCGCCCCAGATGATCCGGCCGGGCGGGAAGATCTCGTAGCTGTCGAGCAGCGCCGCGATCATCAGCCGGTGCAGGTCGGTGACGAAGATGAGCGCGGTGCCCGCCATCAGCAGCACGCCCGCGATCAGGGTCGAGCCTTCGAAGGTGCCGGTGCCGGGCGCGAAGGCGTTCGACAGCCCCGCCACCATGCCGACCTGGTAGCCCGCATATTGCAGGGCGCTGAACAGGATGCGCGCCGTGGTGCCGATCCAGATCCCGACCGTGACCTCGAGCGCGAAGGCCGCCGCCAGCCGCGGCGGCGCGGCCTCGGCCAGCCCCGCCACCGGCGCCAGCGGCGCCAGCGCCGCGCTCAGCGCCAGCGCCAGAAGCAGCCGGTGCCGCGCCGGGATGGCGTTGTCGCCGAAGCCCGGCAGGAACATCATCGCCGCGCCGAGCCGGGCGAAGACCAGCCCCGCGGCCACCGCCTGCGCGACGAGGAAGGGGCCGAGCTCCATCAGCCGCCGATCACCGCGACGGTGCGCAGAGAGGCCTTCCGGTGCACCTCGTTGTGCGAGATGATCTGCGTCATCGGGCTGACCCGCTCGAGCATCGAGCGCACGAAGCCGCGCACCTCGGGGCTGACCATCAGCGCCGGCCACTCGTCGCGCTGCGCGAACTTCTGGATCTCCTTGCGCGCCTCGAGCACGAATTCCTGCACCCGTTGCGGCGACATCAGGAAGTTGCGCTCCTCGCCGTTCATCCGCACCGCGCCGTTGAACTCGCTCTCCCAAGCCGGCGACATGGTGATCACCGGGATGAAGCCCTGGCCGTCGGTCAGCGCGTGGCAGATCTGGTTCGACAGGCGGCGGCGCACGTGTTCGGTGATCAGGGTGACGTTCGAGGTGGTGCGGTTGGCCTCGGCCACCGCCTCGACAATCAGCGGCAGGTTGCGGATCGAGATCCGCTCGGTCAGCAGCGCCTGCAGCACGTGCTGCAGCAGGATCGCGGGCGAGGCGCCCGAGATCTCGCCGGCGAGCTTCTGGTACTCGCGCGGCAGCCCCTCGATCAGCTGCTGCACCGCGCCATAGGTCAGAAGCTCGGGCATGTGCTGCTTGATCACCTCGGTCAGGTGGGTGGTGATCACGCTTTCGGGGTCGACCACGGTGCAGCCCGCCGCCTCGGCGCGGTCGGCGTTCTGGGCGTCGACCCAGACCACGTCGAGCCCGAAGGTCGGGTCCTTGCCGCGCGGGCCGGGCAGGTCGATCCCGGCCTCGGCGGGGTTGATCACCATCATGCCGGTGGCGCGGACCTCGCCGCGCGCGGCCTCGACGCCCTGCACGGTCACCGCATAGGTCTCGCTCCCGAGCAGCGGGTCGTCCTTGATCCGCACCGAGGGCAGAACGAAGCCGTATTCGCGCGCGAAGAGGTGGCGCAGGCTCTTGATCTTGCCGGGCAGGGCGGCGTCGGCGCGGTTGATCAGCGGCACCAGACCGGCGCCGAGATCGAGCCGCAGGTCGTCGAGCTTCAGCGTCTGGCGCACGTCGTCGCCCTCTTCGCCCTTGCTCTCCTCGGCCCGCTGGGCGGCCGCGGCCTCCCGCGCCTCGCGGGTGACGGTGCGCTCGGCCTCGCGCTGCATCACCCGGCCGAGACCGGCCAGCATCAGCGCCAGCACCGCGAAGACCGGCAGCGGAAAGCCCGGCAGCAGGCCGATGCCGAAGAGCAGCGCGCCGGCCATGTAGAGCGCCTTCGGGAACTTCCCGAGCTGGCTCAGCACCGCCTCGTTGGCCGCGCCCTCGGTGCCGCCCTTGGTGACGATGAGGCCGGCGGCGAGCGAGACGATCAGCGCCGGGATCTGGCTGACGAGGCCGTCGCCGATGGTCAGGGTGGTGTAGGCGTTGGCCGCCTGTCCGACCGGCAGGCCGTGCTGCACCACGCCGATCAGGATGCCGCCGAGGATGTTGATCGCGGTGATGATCAGCCCCGCCACCGCGTCGCCGCGCACGAATTTCGAGGCACCGTCCATGGCCCCGAAGAAGCCGCTCTCGTCCTCGAGCTCCTTGCGCCGGGCGCGGGCCTGCTCCTCGTCGATCAGGCCGGCGCCGAGATCGGCGTCGATCGCCATCTGCTTGCCCGGCATCGCGTCGAGCGAAAAGCGGGCCGAAACCTCCGCGATCCGGGTCGAGCCCTTGGTGATGACGATGAAGTTGATCACCACGAGGATCGCGAAGATCACGATGCCGATCACGAAGTTGCCGCCGACGATGAAGCGGGCGAAGCCCTCGATCACCCCGCCGGCCGCGCCCGGGCCGGTGTGGCCCTCGCTCAGGATCAGCCGGGTGGAGGCGACGTTGAGCGACAGCCGCAGCATGGTGACGACCAGAAGCAGCGTCGGAAAGCTGTTGAACTCCAGAGGCTTCGGAATCCAAAGCGCGACCATCAGGATCAGCGCCGACAGCGCCAGAGAGATCGCGAGCCCGAGGTCGAGCAGGATCGGTGGCAACGGCACGAACAGCACCGCCAGCACCAGCGTCACGCCGATCGCGAAGCCGACGTCGCGGTTGGCGAGGCTGACCGTGAGCCACTGCGCGGGGCCGGTCGGGTTCGGATCGGCCATGCTCAGGATCTCCCGGAAAAGCGCGGCAGGACCGGCTGGATCGGCGCGTCGCTGTAAAGGCCGAAGCTGTCGCCGCCGCCGCCGCGCGACCAGCCGCCGCGCCGAGCCGGAACGGCCGGCGCGGCGGGCATGGCCTGGCGCGGCGCCGCGGCGGCTAGGTCGCGAAAGCTCGAGATCCGATCATTGGCGACGGCCACGTTGCGACGCAGCGAGGCCAGATAGACCTGCTGCGCCTCGGGCGTGCGCGAATGATAGGCGCCGGCCGCGGCGGTCCAGTCGCCCAGCTCCTCGTAGAGCCCGCGCAGGAAGCGCGCCGCGTAATCGACGTTGACCGCCGGGTCGAAGCCCTGCGCCGTGTCGCGGAAGGCGTCGGGATGCCAGCGCATGTTGATCTGCATGCAGCCCACGTCGATCGACGAGACGCCCGCGGCACGGCGCGCGGCGATCCAGTCGAGCGCGGCGGCACGGCTGTCGAAGAGCCGGCCCTCGCCGGCGGCGTTGACCGCCCAGGGCCAGATCGTCAGCCGGCCGCCGCGGGTGACGCCGGCCTCCTGGATGCCGATGCCGAGCAGCAGGTTGCCGGGGATGTCGTATCTGAGTTGGGCGCGCAGGATGGCGTTGACGCACAGGCCGCGCTCGACCGGGCCGGCGGCCTCGGGGGCGCGCGCGACGGCTGCGGCCGCGGCGGAGGGGCGGTAGAAGCCGCTCCAGTCGGCCGGGGCCGGACCTGCGGCGAGGGCGAGCCCCAGCGCGAGGAGGGCGCGGCGGATCATGCTCCGCCGCTCGCGATCAGGTCGAAGACCCGGTCCGACAGGCGGGTGAGCGTGGCGTAGATGAACGGGGTCGAGGCCAGCAGGCCGAGAAAGATCGCGACGATCTTCGGCACGAAGGTCAGCGTCATCTCCTGCACCTGGGTCAGCGCCTGGAAGAAGGCGATCGCGAGCCCCACGCCGAGCGCCAGCGCGAGGATCGGCCCGGAGCCGAGCAGCACCGCGAGGATCGTCTCGGACAGGATGTCGTAGGTGTCGCTCTCGGTCACGCGTGCGTCCCTCCCGGACCGGCCGTCCTCAGATCGGCATGCGCAGCACTTCTTGGTAGGCTTCGACCACCTTGTCGCGCATCGAGACCATCACCTTGACCGTGCTCTCGAGCGCCAGCGTCGCCTCGACCACCTGCTGGGTGCCGACCTGCCCAGCGAGACCCTGCTGCGCCACGCCTTCGGCGGTGCGGATCTTGTCGACCGTGCCGCCGGCGCTGTCGCGCAGCATCTCGGCGAAGCTGGGCTTCGCGGCCTCGGGTTCGGCCGTGCTCGGCGCGACGCTCAGCTCCTGCGAGGAGCGGTAGGCGCCACGGACGCCGGAGGTGGAGAGGATCGATGAGAACTCGGTCATCGGGGCGGCCCTTCAGACAATCAGCGCAGCAGGTCGAGGATCTGGCTGCGCATCCGGCGGCCGGCCTCGTACATGTTCAGGTTCGCCTCGTAGCTGCGCGAGGCCTCGCGCATGTTGCTCATCTCGAGGATCGGGTTGACGTTGGGCATCTTGACCATGCCCTGCGCGTCGGCGGCCGGGTGGGCCGGGTCGTAGAGCAGGGCGAAGTCGGCCTTGTCGCGGCCGATCCTGTCGACCTCGACCATCGAGCTGCCGCTCTCGCGGTCGAGCATCTCGGCGAAGGAGATGGTCTTGCGGCGATAGGGGTCGGCGCCGGGGCTGTCGCCGGTGGAGTTGGCGTTGGCCACGTTCTCGGCCACGACCTTCAGCCGCTCGCCCTGGGCGCGCATGCCTGAGGCGGCGATGGCGGTGATCGACTTCAACGGATCCATGTCGCGTTCCTTCCCCGTCAGCGCAGGCCGGTGGCCGAGAGCGCCAGAAGCTCGTGGCCCTTGCGGTAGAGCTGGGTGGCGAGCTTGTACTGCTCGCTGATCTCGCTGGCTTTCACGGTCTGCTGTTCGAGCACCACGGTGTTGCCGTCGAGGCTGGTCTCCCAGCCGGTCTCGTCGGGCCGCACCGACAGCGTGCCGCCCATCGCGCCGCCGCCGATATGGCCGGAGGCGGTGGTGGCGAGACCGGTGCGCGTGCCTTTCACCATGGCGTCGAACGGCGTCACGTCGCGCGCCTTGTAGGCGGGCGTGTCGGCATTGGCGATGTTCTCCGACACCACCTTCTGCCGGGCCGAGAGCCAGCTGAGCCGCTGCGATGCGAGTTTGAAGAAGGACAGCCCGTCAAGCATAAGCGTTTCCTTTTCCGTCGAGCATGGATAGCATGTATAAATCAGTCCGACTACCGGATAGAATTCATGCAAACCGTATTCTCCGATCTGACGTCACGTATCCGCACCAGTCCCGAGGCCGCGATCACCGGCGAGGTGACCGGCGTGCTGGGGCTGTCGCTCACGGTGCGGGGGCTGGAGCGCGCCGTCGGAATCGGCGGACGCTGCACGGTGATGGGCGCGCGCGGCCCGGTGCTGGGCGAGGTGGTGGGCATCGACGGGCGCGGCACGCATCTTCTGCCCTTCGGCAGCTGGGAGGGCGTGGTGGTCGGCGACACGGTCGCGCACAGCCCGCGCGGCGACATGGTGCGCCCGGACGGCAACTGGATCGGCCGGGTGGTCAACGCGCTGGGCGAGCCGCTGGATGGGCGCGGGCCCTTGTCGGAGGGCGAGGCGCCGCGCCCGGTCAAGGGCGCGCCGCCCGCCGCCTTCGCGCGCCGCCGGGTGGGCCCGCGCATGGACACCGGCATCAAGGCGCTCGACGTATTCGTGCCGCTCTGCCGGGGCCAGCGCATGGGCGTCTTCGCCGGCTCGGGCGTCGGCAAGTCGACCCTGATGGCGATGCTGGCGCGCGGCGCGCAGGCCGACGTGATCGTCGTCGGCCTCGTGGGCGAGCGCGGCCGCGAGGTGCAGGACTTCATCCAGGAGGATCTCGGCCCCGAGGGCATGGCGCGCTCGGTCCTCGTGGTCTCGACCGGCGACGAGCCGCCGCTGATGCGCCGGCAGGCGGCCTGGACCGCGACCGCCGTGGCCGAGCATTTCCGCGACCAGGGGCTGCAGGTGCTGCTGCTTGTCGACAGCGTCACCCGCTTCGCCATGGCGCAGCGCGAGATCGGCTTGGCCGCGGGCGAGCCGCCCACCGCCAAGGGCTACCCGCCCACCGTCTTCGCCGAGCTGCCGCAGCTTCTGGAACGCTCCGGCCCTGGCGCCGAGGGGCAGGGCGACGTGACCGGCCTCTACACGGTTCTGGTCGATGGCGACGACATGAACGAGCCGGTGGCCGACGCGGTGCGCGGCGTGCTCGACGGGCACGTGGTGCTCGACCGCGCCATTGCCGAGCAGGGCCGCTTTCCGGCGGTGAACCTGCAGAAGAGCATCTCGCGGATGCTGCCCGACTGCCATTCCCCGGCCGAATACGCGGTGCTGCAGGCAGCGCGGCGCAGCCTCGCGCGGCATGCCGACATGGAGGAGCTGATCCGCATCGGCGCCTACAAGACCGGCTCGGACGCGCAGGTCGACGCCGCGATCCGCTTTGCCGAGCCGGCCGACGCCTACCTCACCCAGCGCAAGGGCGAGAGCGTGCTGGCCGACGAGAGCTTTGCCGAGATCTATCGGATGCTGGGCGAGGCGGGGATCGACGTGGCGATCCCGAAGCCGCCCGCACCGCTGCGCCGCGCGCCGGGCTGAAGGGGCTTTCGCACGGGCGCGCCAGCGCGTAGACCGGGCCGCTCCAACCTCGGGAGCGCGCCATGACCCCCACTGCCTGCGGCATCGATTTCGGCACATCGAACTCCACGCTCGGCCTCGGCCATGCGGATGGCGGGCGGCTGATCGCGCTCGAGGGCGGCGAGGCGACGCTGCCCAGCGCCGTGTTCTGGGAGGTGGACGACCCCGAGCCGATCTTCGGTCGCGCTGCCATCGCGGCCTATGCCGATGGCGAGGACGGGCGGCTCCTGCGCGGGCTGAAGAGCACGCTCGGCTCATCGCTGATCCACGAGCGCACCGCCATCGGCCGCCGCGCGGTCAGCTTCCGCGAGATCCTCGGCCGCTTCTTCGGCCACATGCGCGACAGGCTCGACGCCGTGGCACCGGGGGTAGAGCGCGCAGTGCTGGGCCGGCCGGTCCATTTCGTCGACGGCGACGCCGAGGGCGACCGCGCCGCCGAGGACGTGCTGGCCGAGATCGCCCGCGCGGCCGGCTTCAGCGACATCTCCTTCCAATACGAGCCGATCGCCGCCGCGCTGCATTACGAAAGCGGCATCGCGGCCGAAGAGCTGGTGCTGATCGTCGACATCGGCGGCGGCACGTCGGACTTCTCGATCGTCCGCGTCTCGCCCGAGCGGGCGCGAGTGGCGGACCGGGCGGCCGACATCCTCGCCAATGACGGCATCCGCGTCGGCGGCACCGATCTCGACCGGCTGCTGAGCCTGTCGCAGGCGATGCCGCATCTCGGCCTCGACAGCCCGATCCGCGGCGGCAAGGGCGCGATGCCGCGGCACTACTATGTCGACCTCGCCACGTGGCACCGGATCAACCGGCTCTACACCGGCAAGGCGCTCTCGGACCTCAAGGCGCTGCGCCGCGAGGCGGACCGGCCCGAGCTGGTCGAGCGGATGCTGTGCGCGGTCGAGGACCGGCGCGGCCACGCGCTCGCCATGGCGGTGGAGGGGGTGAAGATCGCGCTGACCGCGGAAGAGGCGGCGCGACTGGAGCTGAAACCGCTGGTCGGCGGCCCGAACCCGGTGGTGGCGCGCGCGGCCTTCGAAGAGGCCGTGGCGGCGCCGCTCGACCGGATCTCGGACAGCATGGCCTCGGTGCTGGCGCAGGCCGGGCTCGAGGCCGGCGCGATCGGCACGGTGTTCATGACCGGCGGCTCGAGCCACATCCCGGCGCTGCGCGCCCGCGTGGCCGCGCGGTTTCCGGGCGCACGGATCGCCACGGGCGACATGCTGGGCTCGGTCGGCACCGGGCTGGCGCTGGAGGCCGGGCGCCGCTTCGGCTGAGGTCTACTTTTCTCCGCAAATACGCCGGCGCACGGCATCGGCCGCCGCAACGAAAAAGGCCCGGGGACGAACCCCGGGCCTTTTTCTTTCTCTTTGACGCCGTCTCAGAGCGGCCGCTTCAGCCATTTCGACAGCACGCCGATGATGCCTTCGCGGAACAGCAGCACGCCGAGCACGAAGATCACGCCCTGGATCACCGTCACCCAGGCGCCCATCGAGGCGAGGTAGTTCTGCATGGTCACCACGATGGTCGCGCCCAGAAGCGGACCGAACACCGTGCCGACGCCGCCCAGCAGCGTCATCAGCACTACCTCGCCCGACATCGACCAGTGCACGTCGGTCAGCGAGGCGAGCTGGAACACCTGGCTCTTGGTCGCGCCGGCGAGGCCAGCCAGCGTGGCCGAGAGCACGAAGACCGTCAGCTTGTAGCGGTTGACCCGGTAGCCCAGCGACACGGCGCGCGGCTCGTTCTCGCGGATCGCCTTCAGCACCTGCCCGAAGGGCGAGTGCACGATGCGGTAAAGCAGCAGGATGCCGCCGAAGGTGATGGCCAGCACGAGGTAGTAGAGCGCCTCGTTCTCGTCGACCGGGAACAGGCCGAAGAGCGAGCCGCGCGGCACCGACTGGATGCCGTCCTCGCCGCCGGTGAACTCGGCCTGCAGCGCGAAGAAGTAGACCATCTGCGCGAAGGCCAGCGTCACCATGGCGAAGTAGATGCCCTGCCGCCGGATCGCCAGCGCCCCGATCGCGAGGCCCAGAATGCCGGCGGCGAGCGTGCCCACGAGGATCGACAGCTCGGGCGACCAGCCCCAGACCTTGGAGGCGTGGGCCGCGACGTAGGAGGCGCCGCCGAAATAGGCGGCGTGGCCGAAGGAAAGCAGGCCGCCGAAGCCCAGCAGCAGGTTGAAGGCCGCCGCGAAGAGCGCGAAGCACATCACCTTCATCGCGAAGACCGGGTAGACCAGTATCGGCAGCACGGCGAGCACCACCAGCAGCGCGGCGAAGATCGCCTTGTGCAGCATCGGCATGCCCTGCGTCGCGGGGCGGTGCAGCTCGGGCGCGGGTTGGGTGTCGGTCGCGGACATCAGGCGTTCCTCCCGAACAGGCCCTCGGGCTTGATCATCAGCACGATGGCCATGATGACGAAGATCACCACCGCGGAGCCCGCGGGGTAGAACACCTTGGTCAGGCCCTCGATGATGCCGAGGCCGAAGCCGGTGACGATCGCCCCCATGATCGAGCCCATGCCGCCGATCACGACGACCGCGAAGACGACGATGATCAGGTCCGCGCCCATGTTCGGGTTGACCGAGTAGATCGGGGCGGCGAGGACGCCCGCGAAGCCCGCCAGCGCCACGCCGAAGCCGTAGGTCAGCATGATCATCAGCGGCACGTTGATGCCGAAGGCGCCGACCAGCGTCGGGTTCTCGGTCGCGGCGCGCAGATAGGCGCCGAGCTTGGTCTTCTCGATCACGAACCAGGTGCCGAAGCAGACCACCACCGAGGCCACCACGACCCAGCCGCGGTAGTTGGGCAGGAACATGAAGCCGAGGTTCTGCCCGCCCGAGAGCTGGTCGGGGATCTGGTAGGGCAGGCCGGAGATGCCGTAGTAGTTGCGAAACAGCCCCTGGATGATCAGCGCCACGCCGAAGGTCAGCAGCAGGCCGTAGAGGTGGTCGAGATGGTAGAGGCGCCTCAGCGCCAGCTTCTCGAGCACGAGGCCGGTGGCGCCGACGATCACCGGCGCGAGCAGCAGCGCCCACCAGTAGCTGATGCCCAAGTATTCCAGAAGCATCCAGGCCACGAAGGCGCCGAGCATGTACTGCGCGCCGTGGCTGAAATTGATGATGTTGAGCAGGCCGAAGATCACCGCCAGCCCGAGCGACAGGACCGCGTAGAACGACCCGTTGATCAGCCCGAGCAGGAGCTGCCCCATCAGAACCTGCGGCGGTACGCCCAAGAGTTCGAACATGCCTGTCCCGTTTTGCTAGTGGCCCCGTGCCGGGGCGGGGTGGGGCGCGCCCTGCCGGACGCGCCCCCTGGGAATGCCGGGCGCGCCGTGGCGCGCCCGATACGTGGGCGTCAGCCCGCGTTCGCGAAGGCGCAGCCCGACCCTTCCATCGGCAGGAAGGCTTCCTCGCCGGGGATGGTGGCCACGAGGTTGTAGAGGTCCCACTCGCCGGTCGACTCGTCGGGCGACTTCACCTCGTAGAGATGCATGTCGTGGATCACCCGGCCGTCCTTGCGCACGTAGCCCTCGCCGAAGAGCGGATCGTCGAAGGGGTTGGCCTTCATCCATTCGGCCACCACGTCGCCCTCGGTCGAGCCGGTGGCCTCGACCGCGCGCAGGTAGTGCATGGTGCCCGAGTAGACCCCGGCATGGACCATGGTGGGCTTGGAGCCGAACTCCTCCTCGAAGCGGGCCGACCAGGCGCGGGTGTCGTCGTCGTGATCCCAGTAGAAGGCCTCGGTCAGCACGAGGCCCTGCGCCGTCTCGGCACCCAGCGCGTGCACGTCGGTGATGAACATCAGCAGCGCCGCCAGCGACTGGCCGGCCTGCGTGATGCCGAACTCCGAGGCCTGCTTGATGGCGTTGACGGTGTCGCCGCCAGCGTTGGCGAGGCCGATCACGTCGGCGCCCGAGCCCTGCGCCTGCAGCAGGAAGGAGGAGAAGTCGGTGGCGGGGAAGGGGTGGCGCACGGTGCCCACGACCTCGCCGCCGGCCTCGGCCACGACCTTGGAGGTCTCTTCCTCGAGCGAGTGGCCGAAGGCGTAGTCGGCGGTCAGGAAGAACCACTTGGCGTCGCCGCCCTCGGTCACGGCGCCGCCGGTGCCCTTGGCGAGCGCGGCGGTGTCGTAGGTCCAGTGGATCGTGGTCGGCTGGCACTGCTCGCCGGTCAGCTGGGTCGAACCGGCGCCCGAGTCGATCAGGATCTTGTTCTCCTGCGCGGTGATGTCGGCCACCGCGAGCGCGGCCGAGGAGGTCGGCACGTCGAGGATCGCGTCGACGCCGTCCTGGTCGTACCACTGGCGCGCGATGTTGGAGGCGACGTCGGGCTTGTTCTGGTGGTCGGCCGAGATCACCTCGACGTTCAGCCCCTTGTCGGCGGCGCCGAAATCGGCGACCGCCATGCGCGCCGCGACCACCGAGCCTTCGCCCGACAGGTCGGCATAGACGCCCGAGCGGTCGTTCAGCACGCCGAGCTTGACGTCCATCGCGTCCTGCGCCGCGGCGGGCAGGGCGAAGGACGCGACGGTCAGCGCACCCAGTACGTATGTCTTCATGGTTTCCTCCCAGAAAGCGGTGCTTTTGCGCACCTTAGAAATCGAGAACGGCCTCAGACGCCGAGATAGGCGTGCAGCTTGTCGATGTTGGCGTCGAGATCGGCGTTGGGGATCATGTCCACCACCTGGCCCTGATCGACGACGTAGTGGCGGTCGGCGACCGAGGCCGCGAAGCGGAAGTTCTGCTCGACCAGCACGATGGTGAAGCCCTCCTTCTTCAGCTCGCGGATGGTCGCGCCGATCTGCTGCACGATCACCGGGGCGAGGCCCTCGGTCGGCTCGTCGAGAAGCAGGAGCTTCGCGCCGGTGCGCAGGATGCGGGCGATGGCCAGCATCTGCTGCTCGCCGCCCGACAGCTTGGTGCCCTGGCTGCGCTTGCGCTCCAGCAGGTTCGGGAACAGCTGGTAGATCCGCTCGACCGGCAGGCCGCCATCGGCGATCTTCGGCGGCAGCATCAGGTTCTCCTCGACATTGAGCGAGGCGAAGATGCCGCGCTCCTCGGGGCAGAGCGCGATGCCGAGCCGGGCGATGTGGCGCGGCTCGAGCCCGATCGTCTCGGTGCCGCCCATGTTCACCGAGCCGCTGCGCTTGCTCAGGATCCCCATGATCGCCTTCAGCGTCGAGGTCTTGCCGGCGCCGTTGCGGCCCAGAAGGGTCACCACCTCGCCCTGGCGCACCTCGAAGTCGATGCCGTGCAGCACGTGGCTTTCGCCGTACCAGCCCTGCAGCCCCTCGACCTTGAGGAGCGGCGCGCCGGTCGCGGCGGTGTCGCGGGTCAGCGTCGCGGCGTCAGTCATGGCCGGCTCCGATATAGGCGTCGACCACCTCGGGCGACTTCGAGACGGTGGCGTAATCGCCCTCGGCGAGGATCTCGCCGCGCGCGAGAACGGTAATCTTGTCCGACAGATCCGCGACGACCTTCAGGTTGTGCTCGACCATCAGGATGGTGCGGTTCTTGGCGATGCGGCGGATCAGCTGCGAGGTGCGCGCGACGTCCTCCTGGCCCATCCCGGCCATCGGCTCGTCCAGCAGCAGCATCTCGGGGTCGAGCGCCAGCGTCGTGGCGATCTCGAGCGCGCGCTTGCGGCCGTAAGACAGCTCGGCGGCGCGGTGATGGGTGAACTCCGACAGGCCGACCGCGTCGAGATGCGCCTGCGCCTCGTCGTCGAAGCGCGACAGCTCGCGCTCCGAGCGCCAGAAGTCGAAGCTGTCGCCGCGCCGGCGCTGCAGCGCCACCCGCACGTTCTGCAGCACGCTGAGATCGGGAAACACCGCCGAGATCTGGAAGCTGCGCACCATGCCCAGCCGGGCGATGTCGGCGGGCAGCATCTTGGTGATGTCGCGCCCGTCATAGGTGATCGAGCCGGCGGTGGGCTGCAGGAACTTGGTCAGCAGGTTGAAGCAGGTCGTCTTGCCGGCGCCGTTGGGGCCGATCAGCGCGTGGATCGTGCCCTTCTCGACCGTCAGGTCGACCTTGTTGACCGCTACGAAACCCTTGAATTCCTTGGTCAGGCCTTTGGCCTGCAGTGCCACGCTCATAGGCGCGCCGACCCAAGGGCCGGACGATGCGTCCTTGCCGTCACGATGGTCCTCCCCAGTGGCGGTCGCCTGCTTTCGGGCAACCTTGCGGTGAACGCTATCCGCGGCCGCGTCGCCCTGTCAACGGCGCTGCAACTGCGATGCCGCCGCTGCATCGTGCCGCGGCGTTCCGCCGGGTCGGTTGCGCAAGGGTTGCGGAAACGGTTGCCGGGTCGAGCGGCTTCGTGCGATGTGGGCGCGCCAAAAGAAAGGATGCGTCGCCCGTCACGGGCACGTTGGGGAACACGAGGGGAAACACATGGAACTCGTCGCCGGGGCCGTCAGGCTGATATCGGCGTTGAACCGGGTCGTCGGCAACGTATTTTCCTGGCTGGCGCTGGGGATCGTGCTGGTCTGCTTCACGGTGGTGGTGCAACGCTACGTCTTCGCGGTCAGCTATATCTGGATGCAGGATCTCTATATCTGGCTGAACGGGGCGATGTTCACCGCCGTGGCCGGCTTCGCGCTCCTGCGCGACGACCACGTCCGGGTCGACATCTTTTACCGCCCGGCCTCGATCCGCCGCAAGGCGCTGGTCGATCTCGTCGGCACGCTGGTCTTCCTGCTGCCCTTCTGCTGGATCGTGTTCAGCTACGCGCTGCCCTTCGTGCAGCGCAGCTGGGGCTACTACGAGGCCTCCGCCAACATCGGCGGCATGCCGGGGCTGTTCATCCTCAAGAGCTTCATCATCGTCTTCGCCGGTCTGGTGGCGCTGCAGGGTCTGGCGCTGATCGGCCGCTCGATCCTGGTGCTCGCCGGGCGCGAGGCGCTGCTGCCACCGAGGCTGCGCTACACCGCGGCCGCCGACCACCTGACCGAGGCCGCTGAATAATCATGGAACCCACTCTTCTCGGAGAGGTCCTGTCGGGCCTCATGTTCTTCGGCATCATCGGTTTCCTGATGCTGGGCTTTCCCGTCGCCTTCACGCTGGCGGGCGTGTCGCTGATGTTCGGCCTCGTCGGCTGGAGCTTCGGCGTGTTCGACCCGTCGAACTTCGCCAGCCTGCCGGCGCGCTATATCGGCTTCATGTCGAGCGAGGTGCTGGTCGCGGTGCCGCTGTTCATCTTCATGGGGGTGATGCTCGAGCGTTCGCGCATCGCCGAGCAGCTGCTGCTGACCATGTCGAAGCTGTTCGGCAACCTGCGCGGCGGCCTCGGCCTGTCGGTGGTGCTGGTGGGCGCGATGCTCGCCGCCTCGACCGGCGTGGTCGGCGCCACCGTCGTCACCATGGGCCTGATCTCGCTGCCGGCCATGCTGCGCGCGGGCTACGACCCCAAGCTCGCCACCGGGGTGATCTGCTCCTCGGGCACGCTGGGCCAGATCGTGCCGCCCTCGACGGTGCTGATCTTCATGGGCGACATGCTCTCGGGCATCAACAGCCAGGTGCAGATGGAGAAGGGCAACTTCGCGCCCACGCCGGTTTCGGTCGGCGACCTCTTCGCCGGCGCGCTGCTACCGGGCGTGGTGCTGGTGCTGCTCTATGCCGGCTGGATCATCTTCAAGGCGATCACCGATCCCGAAAGCTGCCCCGCCACGCCGGTCCCGGCCGACGAGAAGCGCGGACTGTTCAAGGAGGTGCTGGTGGCGCTCCTGCCGCCGCTGCTGCTGATCGTCGCGGTGCTGGGCTCGATCCTCGGCGGCGTCGCCACCCCGACCGAGGCCGCCTCCGTGGGCGCGGTTGGCGCGATCCTGCTCGCCGCGCTGCGCTGGCGGCTCAGCCTGCGCATCTTGCACGAGACCGTGGTCGCCACCGCCACCATCACCTCGATGGTGTTCATCATCCTGTTCGGCGCCTCGGTCTTCTCGATCGTGTTCCGCCTGATGGGCGGCGACAACCTCGTGCACGAGTTCCTGTCGAACCTGCCGGGCGGCACGGTGGCGGCGGTGATCGTGGTGATGGCGATCATGTTCGTCTTGGGCTTCATCCTCGACACCTTCGAGATCATCTTCATCGTGATCCCGATCACCGCGCCGATCCTCCTGGCGCTCGACGTCGACCCGATCTGGCTCGGCGTGCTGGTGGGGATGAACCTGCAGACCTCGTTCCTGACGCCGCCCTTCGGCTTCGCGCTGTTCTACCTGCGGGGCGTGGCGCCGGCCGAGCTTCCGACCTCCGCGATCTACCGCGGCATCATCCCCTTCGTGGTGCTGCAGATCATCGGCATCGCGACGCTGTTCCTGTTCCCCGAGATCGTGACCTGGCTGCCGACGGTGCTCTGAGCGCGCCCTGGCGAGACCGAGACGACGAGGCCCCGCCGGGCGACCGGCGGGGCCTTTTCCTTGTCCGCTTCCTTGTCCGCGCGACATGCGCCCGCGCGGGGCACGAAAAAACGCCCGCCGGTTTCCCGGCGGGCGCTGTCATTCGCGCAGGACGGCCCCCGGGGGCCATCCGGTCACATGTCGAAATACTGCTGGCGCGCGCGGATGAAGTTCGAATCCGCGGTCTCGCCCTTGGTGCGCAGCAGCTTGAGCGACTCGATGAAGCTCTCGGTGGTGCGCTTGGTCAGGTCGTCGCCGCCGTCGCGCAGCTCGGTCAGCACCTCCTTCGAGGCGTCGGCCGCGGCCTTGAGCACCTCTTCGGGGAACTGCGCCACGTTGACGCCGTGCTCGTTCACCAGCGTCTGCAGCGCGCGCGGGTCGTTGGCGGCGAAGTCCGAGGCGACCATGTCGTACTCGGCCTGCGACACGTCACGGATGATCGCCTGCAGGTCCTCGGGCAGCTCGGTGTACTTCGCCTTGTCGACCACCAACTCGGTCGCGAGGCCCGGCTCCACGAAGGAGGGGAAGTAGTAGTTCTTGGCCACCTGGTGGAAGCCCAGAGCCAGGTCGTTGTAGGGGCCGACGAACTCGGCCGCATCGAGCGTGCCCGACTGCAGCGCCTGGAAGATCTCGCCCGCCGCCATGTTGGTCGCGGTGACGCCGAGCTTTTCCCAGACCCGGCCGCCGAGGCCCGGGGTGCGGAAGCGCAGGCCCTTGAGGCTGTCGAGGCCAGTCACCTCCTCGCGGAACCAGCCGCCGGCCTGGGTGCCGGTGTTGCCCGACAGGAAGCCCTTGACGCCGAACTGGTCGTAGACCTCGTCCCACAGCTCCTGGCCGCCCATGTGGCGCATCCAGCCCGCGAGCTCGCCCGAGGTCATGCCGTAGGGCACGCCGGTGAAGAAGTTCAGCGCCGCCGACTTGTTCTGCCAGTAATAGGCGGCCGAGTGCGACATCTCGGCGGTGCCGTCGATCACCGCGTCGAGCGACTGCAGCGGCGGCACCAGTTCGCCGGCCGAGTAGACCTGGATGGTCAGCCGGCCGCCCGAAGCGGCGGTGATGCGGTCCGCGAGGCGCTGCGCGCCGACGCCGAGGCCCGGGAAGTTCTTGGGCCAGGTGGTGACCATGCGCCAGGTGATGTTGCCCTGCGCGACGGCCGGCGCGGCGAGCGCCGCGGCGCCCGCGCCGAGGCCGGCCTTGGTGATGAATGAACGACGATCCACGCGTGTCTCCCTGTTGTCGTCTGACCGGCCGTCCCTCCGCGGCCGTTCCGGGCGCAAGGTAAACCAAGCGTCCCGGCGCTTGTCCAGAGCGCCGTGGCGGCGAGCCGGTTGACGCTGCTTGGCAAATCGATTCATGTCGCGCCGAGCAGGAGAAGAACGGATGACGAACCCCGCGCCCCCGCACCCCGCCCCGGCGCTTGCCGCGCGGGCCGAGATCGAGATCGACGCCAGCCGCCGGATCGGGGCGGCCTCGTTGCAGGGGGGCGTGCGGCTGCTGCGCGCGCTCGGCGTGACCGCCACCGGCACCGCGCCGATCGAGGCGGCCGGGCTGCGGCTCTCGGCCGAGCCGGCCGTGATCGCCCCGCGCGAATGGGAGATCGGTCCTCTGGAGCCGGGCGAGACGCGGCGCCTCACCGATCTCGGCCTCGCGCTCGACCCCGGCCTTCTGCACGACCCCGAGGCGGCCGGGCCGGTGCGGCTTTCGGCCGAGCTGGTCGCGGAGGGCAGGGTGGTGGCCCGCGCCGTTCACGTGATGACGCTGCTCGCGCCCGATCACTGGGGCGGCATGGGCGAGATGGCGCATCTCCTGCCCGCCTTCGCCCGGCCCGGCGACCCCGCGGTGGCCGACCTGCTGGAAACCGCCTCGCGCCTCCTGGCCGGGGCGGGGCGCGGCCCGGCGCTGGGCGGCGGCGCGCCGCGGGATCCCGCCGCCGCGTTCGAGGCCGCCGCGGCGATCTGGTCGGCGGCCGGCGGCTGGGGGCTGGCCTGCACGCCGCTCAGCCCCCGCTTCGCGATCGAGGGGCAGCGCCTGCCGGCGCCCGCCGCGCTGCGTGCGGCGGGGGCCGCGACCGCGCTCGACCTCTCGGTGCTCCTGGCGGCCGCCTTCGAGGCGGCGGGGCTGCCCGCGCTGGTCTTCGTTGCGCAGGACCGGCCATGGGTCGGCCTGCGGCTGTTGCCCGGCAGCGGCGCGCTGGTCGAGACCGACGCCGTCGCGCTGCGCCGCGCCGTGGCGGCGCGCGAGGTGCTGGCCCTCGACCCGGCGCTGCTGGGCCGGCGGCCCGCCGCGGGCTTCGCCGAGGCGCGCGCCGCCGGCCGGGCGCTGCTCGACGAGGACCGCGAGCCCGACTTCATCGCCGCCATCGACGTCGCTCAGGCCCGCGCCGCCGGGATCGCGCCGCTGGCGGGCGAGGCGGCCGAGGGCGAGGGGGCGAGCCCGGGCGCGCCCGCGCCGCTGCCAGAGCCGCCCGGCCCCGCCGACCTGCCGATCGTCGCCCCCGAGCCCGACGCGGCCACGCCCGAGGGGCGGCTGGAGCGCTGGCAGCGGCGGCTTCTGGACCTGTCGCTGCGCAACCGGCTCCTGAACTTCCGCGAGGGGCGCTCGGCGCTGCCGCTCGACTGCCCCGACATCGCCGGGCTCGAAGACAGATTGGCGGCCGGCAGCACCGTCGTGCCGGTCGCGCTGGGCACCGAGGAGACGCCCCCCGATGCCGCCCGCGCCGCGCAGGCGCGCGGCCGGATCGCCGTGCCGCTGGCCGAGACGGAGATGCGCGCGCGCCTCGTCCGGCTCTGGCGCCGCGCCCGCGCCGACCTGCAGGAGGGCGGCGCGAACACGCTGTTCCTCGCCGCCGGGCTCCTGCGCTGGCGTCGCGAGGGCGAGAGCGGCACGCATCTCGCGCCGGTGCTGCTGATCCCGGTGCGGCTCGAGCGTCGCGCCGCGCGCGAGGAGTTCCGCCTCGCGCAGCACGAGGACGGGCCGGTGGTGAACGCGACGCTTCTGGAGCTGCTGTCGCGCGATTTCGGCATCCGCGTGCCGGGCCTCTCGGGCGAGCTGCAGCGCGACGAGAGCGGCATCGACCTGCCGCGCGTCTTCGACCTGATCCGCGCCGCGCTGGGCGGGCGGCCTGGCTTCGAGCTGGTCGAGAGCCTGTCGCTCTCCACCTTCTCCTTCGCCAAGTTCCTGATGTGGAAGGACCTCGCCGCGCGCGGCGAAAGCCTGCGCGAGAGCCCGCTGGTCGGCCGCCTGCTCGACGGTGCGGCGCAGGCCGAGGCGGGCGATCCGCCGCTGGCGCCGCGCGACCTCGACACGCGGCTCGCGCCCGGCGACCTGGTCACACCGCTGCCCGCCGACAGCAGCCAGCTCGCTGCCGTGGCGGCGGCCGGGCAGGGGCGCGACTTCGTGCTGATCGGCCCGCCCGGCACCGGCAAGAGCCAGACCATCGCCAACATCGTCGCCCAGTGCCTGTCGCAGGGCCGGACCGTGCTTTTCGTGGCCGAGAAGGCCGCGGCGCTCGAGGTCGTGCACCGCCGCCTCGCCGCGCACGGGCTGGCCGAGGCCTGCCTCGCGCTACATTCCAGCCGGGCCGAGCGTGGCGCGGTGCTGGCTCAGCTCGGCCGCGCCTGGAACAGGGCCGCGCCCGGCAGCGCCCGCGACTGGGGCCGCACCAACGCAGCGCTGGCCGAAAGCCGTGACGCGCTCAACGCCTATGCCGCGGCGCTGCACCGTCCCGGCGCGCAAGGCTTTTCGGTGTTCGACGCCATCGGCCGGATCGCCGATGGCGCGCCGGGGCTGCGGCTGTCCTTCGCGGGGCCCGACGCGCATGACACTGAGAGCTACGCGCGCCTGCGCGACCTGTCGGCCGAACTGGGGCGTCTGCACGCGATCGCCCCGCGCGGGCCGGCCGCGTCCCTCATCGCGGCGCGCGACTGGTCCTTCGCCTGGCAGGAGGGTTTCCTCGACGCCGCCGCGGCGCTGGCCGATGCGCTCGAGGCGCAGGCGGCCACCCTGTCGGCGGCGCGGGCGGCGCTGGGGGCGGGCCCGGGGACGGAGCCGCAGGCGCTGGCCGATCTCGCGGCGCTTGCCGCCGCGCCCGACCCGCTGCCCGACCGGCCGCTGGCCGAGCTGCGCGACCTGCGCGCCGATCTCGAGGCCGCCGCCGCCCTGATGCGCGGCGCCCGCGCCCGGCTTTCGGCACAGTACCCGGTCGACCGGGTCGAGGAGATCCCGCTCGATGCGCTCGACCAGGGCTGGCAGGCGGCGCAGGAAAGCTTCTGGCCGGGCTCGGTTCTGGCCGCCCGCAAGATCCGGGCGCGGCTGCAGCGCCACGCCACGTCCGGCGAGGCCGACCCCGAGACCGATCTTGCCGCGCTGCGCCGGCTGCGCGCGGCGCGCGCACGTCTGGCCGCCAACCCGCTGGTTCCGGACGCGGCGCTGCCGGGCGAGGCCGATCTCGCCGCTCTCGACGCGGCCCTCGAGCGCCGCGCCGGGCTCGAAGCCGCGCTGGACCGGCTCGGCCTCGAACGCGGCGTGCTTCCAGCCGGGCAGGAGGCCCTTCGCGGACTGGCCCAGGCCGAGGCCGCGCTGGCGCCGGCCCGCGACGCCTTCACCGCCGCGGGCGGCGCGCTGCCGGCCCGCGCCGCGCCCGAGACGCTGGCCCGGGCGCTGCGCGGCCTGTGCGACCGCCCCGCCGCCATCGCCGACCGCACCCGCTGGAACGCCGCGCGCGCACAGGCCCGCGCTGTCGGCCTCGCGCCGCTGGTCGAGGCGCTGGAAGCCGAGCGGCTCGACCGGCCGGCCGAGGACGCCTTCGCCGCCGCCTATGCCGCCTGGTGGCTGCCGCGCGCCATGGATGCCGACCCGGTGCTGCGCGACTTCGCGCATTGGGCGCAGGAGGACCTGATCGCCCGCTTCGCCGATCTCGACGCGCGCGCGCAGGCGCTGGCGTCGGGCGAGGTGCTGCGCCGGATCGCGGGCGAGTTGCCCGCGCGCGACGCGGCGCCGCGCGACTCCGAGCTTGGCGTGCTGCGCCACCAGCTTTCGCTGCGCCGCCCCTCGCTGCCGATCCGGCAGCTGCTGTCGCAGATCCCCGACACCCTGCCGCGGCTGGCGCCCTGCGTGCTGATGTCGCCGCTCTCGGTCGCGCAGTACCTGCCGCCGGACCATCCGGGCTTCGACGTGGTGATCTTCGACGAGGCGAGCCAGATCACCACCTGGGACGCGATCGGCGCCATCGCGCGCGGCCGGCAGGCGATCGTGGTGGGCGACCCCAAGCAGCTGCCGCCGACCGACTTCTTCGGTCGCGCCGAGCCCGGCGAGGAGGAGGACGACAGCCCCGACGCGCTGCGCGACCTGCCCTCGATCCTCGACGAGGCGGTGGCGGCGGGGCTGCCGGTGCGGCGGCTCGACTGGCACTACCGCTCGCGCGACGAGGCGCTGATCGCGTTCTCGAACCACATGTATTACGATGGCGGCCTCGTCACCTTCCCCTCGCCCGGCGGGCGGGGCGAGGCGCTGCGGCTGCACCGGGTCGAGGGGCGCTACGGCCGGGGTCGCGCGCGCACCAACCCCGACGAGGCGCGCGCCGTGGTCGCGCATCTGCGGGCGCGGCTGGCCGAGTGGACCGGCCTGCCTGAGGACGCGCGCCCGAGCCTTGGCGTCATCACCTTCAACGGCGAGCAGCAGGCGCTGATCCTCGACCTGATCGACGCCATGCGCCGCGACGCGCCCGAGCTGGAATGGGCCTTCGACGAGGCGCGCGAGGAGCCGGTGATCGTTAAGAACCTCGAGAACATCCAGGGCGACGAGCGCGACGTGATCCTGTTCTCCGTCACCTACGGCCCCGACGCGGAGGGGCGGCTCAGCATGAACTTCGGCGCGCTGAACGGCGAGGGCGGCGAGCGGCGGCTCAACGTCGCGATCACCCGCGCGCGGCGCGAGATGCATGTCTTCGCCTCGCTCGACCCGTCCGACATCGACATCGCCCGCACCCGCGCGCGCGGCGTGGCCGACCTCAAGGCGTTCCTCGACTACGCGGATCGCGGCGCCGCGGCGCTGCCGGCGCGCGACAAGGGCAGCCTCGGCCCGGCCGAAAGCCCGTTCGAGGCCGCCGTGGCCGACGCGCTCGAAAGCCTCGGCTGGGAGGTGCGCACGCAGGTCGGCGTCTCGGGCTTCCGGATCGACCTCGCCGTGGTCGACCCCGACCGCGCCGGGGCCTATCTCGCGGGGGTCGAATGCGACGGCGCGCGCTACCATTCGGCCGCCACGGCGCGCGACCGCGACCGGCTGCGCCAGCAGGTGCTCGAGGGGCTGGGCTGGACCATCCTGCGGATCTGGTCGACCGACTGGTTCCGCTCGCCGCGCGAGGTGCTGGAGCGGATCGACCGCGACCTGGCCGCGACCCTGGCCGCCGCCCGCGCGCGCCGCGCCGCCGAGCGGCCCGCGCCGCGCGCGCTGCCGGCACCGGGGGTTGACCCGGGCGGCACGCGCCCCTAGCGGTAGGGAACGGCCCACGCAGGCCGGCCCGGCGATGGCGTCGCCGGCCGGGTGGACCGTCTTCCCGATCCGTCCTGGACGCCCGGACAGTCGCGGAGCGCCGTCTCCGCGCCTATGCGGAGGTGCCGCCATGATCAGACCGCGTTCCAGAAGACCGGTGGCCCCGCCGCGCCACGGCCCCACGGGCGAGACCGGCGCCGGCATCGCGCTGATGGTGCTGGCCATGGCGCTCCTGCCTGTGGGCGACACGCTGTCCAAGCTGCTGACCCGCGAGATCGCCGCGATCGAGGTGGTGGCCTGGCGGCTGGCGATGCAGATGCTGGTGATGCTGGCGCTGGCGGCATTCTTGAGGCACCGCCTGCGCGGGCGCGCCTTCTCGCCGGTGCTGGCCGCCTCGGGGCTGTGCTCGGTGGTGTCGCTGGGCTGCCTCGTCGGTGCCTTCGCCACCATGCCCATCGCCACCGCGATCGCGATCTTCTTCGTCGAGCCGCTGGTGCTGGTGCTGCTGGCCGGGCCGCTTCTGGGCGAGCGGATCGGCCCGCGCCGCTACGCCGCCGTCGGCGTCGGCTTCATCGGCGCGCTGGTGGTGATCCGGCCGGGCTTCGCGGGCTTCACTCCGGCGGCGCTGCTGCCGCTCGGCGCGGCGGTGGGCTACGCGCTCAACGTCATCATCATGCGCTCGGCCGCCAGGACCCGCTCGGCGCTCACGATCCAGCTCGGCGCGACGATCTACGGCGCGGTGCTGGCGGCGGGCCTGGTCGGCGCGCTGGCCGCGACCGGCCTGCTCGATGTCCGCGCCTTCGCGGCGGCGGGCTGGATCTGGGCGTTGATCCCGGCGGCGGGGATGGTCTCGGCCGCGACCTTCCTGCTGATCGCCGAGGCGTTCCGGCGCAGCGAGGCCGGGCTCCTGGCGCCGTTCCAGTATCTCGAGATCGTCGGCGCGACGCTGCTGGGCTTCGTGGTGTTCGGCGACCTGCCGGACCTCGTGACGGTCGCGGGCACCGCGATCATCCTCGCCTCGGGCGCCTATGTGGTGCATCGCGAACGCGTCGCCGGCCGCGGTGAAGACCGGGCCACCGAAGCCGGCCAGTCGCTCGAAGCGCAGGGCTGAAGCGGGCCCCGGAGCGGCCGTGCCTCTCCGGGGTATTGATATTTCAATTCAGTAAGTTATGCGTTTAACCTAATGCTTCGCGCGAAGCCGTGTCTTGGGGTCGGGCCAGCCCTTCGAAGCGGCGCCCGACCGCCTTGGCTCAGCCGCGCGGACGTTCGCGCCGCATCGTCGCGGTGACGGCGCGAAAGTCCGGATGTGCGGCGATCTCATCGAGGTCGAGCGGCGCGCGCGGCTGCCAGTTGGGATAGCTGTCGACCGTGCCGGGCATGTTGGTCGGCGCGGCCGGGCCCACGAGGTCGGCCAGCCGCACCCCGGCCAGCAGGCAGGGCGTGCGGGCGAGGAAGCGGTAGGCCGCGACCAGCACCTCGCGCGGCATCTCGCGCTCGCGCGGGAGCCGCCCGCGCAGCGCGCCGGCGCGGCGCAGCGCATCGAGCAGGGCGCGGCGTTCGCGGGCCCGGCCCTTGGCATGGGCCGCGCTGTCCTCGGGGCCGACCAGCCCCAGCTCGCGCCGCAGCGCGATGTCCTCGCCCGCCCACCAGCGCGACAGCACCGGCAGGTCGTGTGTGGACAGGCAGGCCAGTGCCCGCCGGCGGTAGGCGTCCGGCGGCAGGAAACGGTCGCCGTCCTTCTCGAAGTAGAGGATCGAGTAGCTCAGGATATTGGCCGCGCGCATCGCCTCGCGGAAGCCCGGCGGCACGAAGCCCAGATCCTCGCCGATCACCACCGCCTCGCGGGCATGGCTCTCGGCGGCCAGCACGCGCAGCAGCTCGGCGAAGGGGTAGCGCAGATGCGCGCCGGCGGCCGCGCTCTCGCCCTCTGGGATCAGGAAGAGCTGCCACAGCGCCATGGCGTGATCGATCCGGAGCGCGCCGGCATGGGCGAGCTGGGCGTCGATCATGTCGCGGAACGGCGCGAAGTCGCGCGTCGCCAGCGCGCCGGGGTTGAAGGCCGACAGGCCCCAATTCTGGCCCTCGGCCGCGAAGACGTCGGGCGGCGCGCCGACCGACAGGCCGGTCATCTGCACCTCGCCGCCGCCCCAGCTGGCCGAGCCGTCCGGCGCCTCGCCTACGGCGAGGTCGAGATAGAGCCCGATCCGCATCCCCGCCTCGCGCGCCGCCGCCATCGCGGCGTCGAGTTGGGTCGCGGCGCGCCATTGCAGCCAGAGGTGAAAGCGGATTTCGTCGGCATGATCCTCGGCGAAGGCACCGACCTCCGGGCTTTCGACGTCGCGCATCGCCTCGGGCCAGCCGCGCCAGCCGGCGCCGTGCCCCTCGGCCGCCATGGCCAGTGACAGCGCCTCGAACAGCGCGTGCCGCCGCAGCGGCGCGCCGCCACGCTCCACGAAGGCTTCGAAGGCCGCCTCGTCGCCGTCGAAGGCCTGCCGGCGATGCGCCACGCGCAGCGCCTCGAGCTTGGCGGGCACCACGGCGTCGTAATCGACGAGATCGCCCGCGCGCAGCGCGGCGCCGTCGATGTCGGCGGGGTCGTGGCCGGGCAGCAGGTCGAGCGCGATGTAGACCGGGTTGAGGAAGCTGCGCGAGGAGGGCGAGAAGGGGCTGCGCAGGCCGGGATCGGCCAGGAACAGCGCGTGCAGCGGGTTCACGCCCAGAAAGTCGGCGCCCGCGCGGCCGGCGATGCGCGCCATCTGCGCGAGGTCGGCGAAATCGCCGATGCCGTGGTTGCGGGCCGAGCGCAGCTCGTAGAGCTGGCAGAACAGCCCCCAGGCGGGGGCGTTCTCCAGCCAGCCGGGCAGGTGGCAAACGCCCCCGTCGGGCACCTCCATGCGGGTCGCGGCGGCCTCGCCCCCGGGCGCGGCGTCGGGGTCGACGCCGATCTTCTCGAGGATCAGCCGCAGCGTCGCGTCGGGCACCGGGCGGGTGCCGCCGGCGGGGTCGTCGTATTCGGTGGTCAGGCCGTGGTGACGGCTCAGCGCGGCGAGGTCGGACATCGAGCCTCCGGTCGGCGTGGGGGTGAGGGGCCGGCGGCGCCGGCCCCGATGCGTCAGCGTTCCGGCACCAGCACGATGGTCGCCAGCGGCGGCAGCGTCAGCGACAGCGAGAAGCTGCGGCCATGGCTTTCCTCCTGCCGGGCGGAGAGGACGTTGGCGTTGCCGACATCCGAGCCGCCGTAGATCCCGGCATCCGAGTTCAGCACCTCTTTCCAGTCGCCGCCCTCGGGCACGCCGACGCGGTAGTCCTCTCGCACCACCGGCGTCATGTTGGAGATCACCAGCGCCGGGCGGGTGCCGCTTTCGGCCTTGCGCAGGAAGGCGAAGATCGAACGCTCGGTGTCGCCGCCATCGACCCATTCGAAGCCCGCCGGATCGCAGTCGAGCCGGTGCAGCGCCGGCTCGTCGCGGTAGAGCTTGTTGAGGTCGCGCACGAGGCTCTGCGCGCCGGCGTGCTTCTCGTCCTCCAGGAGGTGCCAGTCGAGCGAGACGTCGTGGTTCCACTCGCGCTCCTGTCCGAACTCGCAGCCCATGAAGAGAAGCTTCTTGCCCGGATGGGTCCACATGAAGGCGAGATAGGCGCGCAGGTTCGCGAATTTCTGCCAGCGGTCGCCGGGCATCTTGTTTAGCAGCGACCCTTTGCCGTGCACCACCTCGTCATGGCTGATCGGCAGCACGAAATTCTCGGACCACGCGTAGTGGATCGAGAAGGTCATCTGGTGGTGATGGAACTTCCGGTGGATCGGGTCCTGCTGGATGTAGCTGAGGCTGTCATGCATCCAGCCCATGTTCCACTTGAAGTTGAAGCCGAGCCCGCCGTCGTTGATCGGGCGGCTGACACCGGGAAAGGCGGTGCTTTCCTCGGCGATGGTGGCGGCGCCGGGCGAGCGGTGCTCGACCTGGTAGTTGGTGCCCTTCAGGAACTCGATCGCGTCGAGGTTCTCGCGCCCGCCATACTGGTTCGGGATCCACTCGCCCTCGTTGCGCGAGTAGTCGAGATAGAGCATCGAGGCTACCGCATCCACGCGCAGCGCGTCGATGTGGTAGGTGTCGAGCCAGAAGGTGCCCGAGGCGCGCAGGAAGTTCGCCACCTCGGTGCGGCCGAAATTGTAGATCAGCGTGTTCCAGTCCTGGTGGAAGCCCTGCCGCGGGTCGGCGTGCTCGTAGAGCGCGGTGCCGTCGAAATTGGCGAGGCCGTGGCTGTCGGTCGGGAAATGCGCGGGCACCCAGTCGACGATGACGCCAAGACCGGCCTGGTGCAGCCGGTCGACCATCGCCGCGAAATCCTCGGGCGTGCCGTAGCGCGAGGTCGGCGCGAAGAGCCCGATCGGCTGGTAGCCCCAGGAGCCGGTGAAGGGATGCTCGGAGACCGGCAGGAACTCGACATGGGTGAAGCCCATGTCGGTCAGGTAGTCGACCAGCAGCCCGCCCAGAGTGTCGTAGTCGAGGATCTCGCCCTCGGCGCCGCGCCGCCAGCTGCCCAGATGCACCTCGTAGATCGAGACCGGCTGGTTGTGCAGCGGCTCCTGGCCGCGCTTCTCCATCCACTCGCCGTCGTTCCAGTCGTATTTCGGCAGGCCATGCACGATCGAGCCGGTGGAGGGCGGGTGCTCCTGCCGAAAGGACAGCGGGTCGGCCTTGAGCGGCAGCAGGTCGCCATGCGCGCCGACGATCTCGAACTTGTAGAGGTCACCCGCATGCAGCCCGGGCACGAAGATCTCCCACAGCCCGGCGCCCAGCCGGCGGCGCAGCGGGTGGCGGCGGCCGTCCCAGGCGTTGAAATGGCCGACCACGCTGACCCGGCGGGCATTCGGCGCCCAGACCGCGAAGGCCACGCCCTCGACGCCCTCATGGGTGACGGGATGCGCGCCGAGACGGGTCCAGAGCTCCTCGTGCCGGCCCTCGGCGATCAGGTACTCGTCCATCTCGCCCAGCACCGGCCCGAAGCGGAACGTGTCCTCGCGCTCCCATTCGTGGCTGCCGGCCTTCAGCCGCAGCCTGTAGGGGGTGTGACGCTCGAAGCCCGCGGGCATCTCGGCGTAGAACACGCCCTCGGGGTTGATGCGGACGAGCTTCGCGATCTCGGCGCCGTCGGGCGAGACGGCGGCCGCCTCGGCCGCGTCGGGGGCGAAGACGGTGAGCCCCATGCCGCCGCCGTCGTGTTGATGCGGCCCGAGCACCGAGAAGGGATCACCGGTCCGGCCGCGGATGATGGCCTCGACGCGTTGGGCGTCGGGGGCGGTGGCGGGCAGGGTCTCGCTCGTCTGGGTCGTCATTGGGGGTCCTCTCCGTCGATCAGGTCGAGCAGGCCGCTCAGCGGGATGTCCACCCAGGCCGGGCGGCTGGCCAGCTCGTATCCCACCTCATAGACCGCTTTCTGGATCAGGAAGAGGTCCAGAAGCGCGCGGGCGAAGTTTTCGTCCGAGGGGTGGGCCGGGCTGCCGGCGATGGTCTCGTGATAGGCGTTCATGAAGTCGCGCACCGCGCCCTCGTGCCAGGCCTTGAGCACGGCCTCGGCCTCGTCGCGGTCGACGCCCGAGCCCTCGGCCCAGCGCAGCGCCGACTGCGCCGCGTAGTCGAGCGAGCGCAGCATGCCGGCGACGTCGCGCAGCGCCGAGGTCTTGGCGCGGCGCTCCTCGAGCGAGCGGCGCGGCTCGCCCTCGAAGTCGATGATCATGACGTCGTTCTGCGCCATCAGCACCTGGCCCAGATGGTAGTCGCCATGGATGCGGGTGCGCCGGCCCGACGGCGTCATGCGCGACACCGCGTCGATCCGGGCGATCAGCGCGTCGCGCCGCTCGAGGATCTGCCTCGCGTGCTCGGCGGCGCGCTCGGGCAGGTCGCGCAGGCCCTTCAGCCGGTCAAGCATCGCCACCGTCTCGGCCCGCACCTCGTCGCAAAGCGTGGCGAGGTCGGCCCCCTCCAGCGGCTCGGAGGCGAAGGCCGGGTCGTCGGTCGGATGCGCCAGCGCCCGGTGCATCTGCGCGGTGCGGGTGCCGAGCGTGCCGGCGACGTCCATCACCGTCAGATGCGGCGCGCTGCCCTCCTCGACGCCGATCTCGGTCTCCTGCAGGTGCCGGTCGAGCGCGTTGGTGAGCGCCCCCCAGGCGTCGCCCTGGTTGGCGACATAGGCGAAGGCGACGCCGAGCGCGGTGGGCTCGCCATCCTCGGGGCGCAGCGCGATCTCGCCCAGAAAGGCCGGCGTGCCGTCGAAGCCCGCCACGTCGGTGAGGAAACGCGTCACCTCGATGTCGGGCTGCAGGCCCGCGCGCAGGCGGCGGTAGATCTTCAGGATCACCTTGTCCGAGAAGGCCACGGTGGCGTTCGACTGCTCGACGTTGAGCAGCCGCGGCTCGCCCGGCTCCTCGATCTCGGCGAGGTTGGGCGAGGGCGCGAAGACCAGCCGGCCGCGCGGCGTGTCGGCCTCGTGGCCCGCGCGCAGCGCGTCCAGAAGCTCGGCCATCAGCGTCTCGTCCACGGTGCCGTCGATCAGCCCGCCGACGCGCGGCCCCTTGCGCAGCTTGGCCATGGTGTAGCCCAGCGTCGAGGAGCCGAAGCTGACGCTGTCCTCGCCCCAGACCGCGGCGAGCGGCAGCAGGTAGGTCTGCGTCTCGTCGCCCACGGCGACGTCGATCATGCCGAGCGCGCCGTTGTGGCCGATCTCGGAGAGCGGCTGGATCGTCACCTTGCCGACGCGCTCGTCCTTGGCGGCGAACCAGCGCTGCAGCGGCAGGAACTTCGGCAGCACGTCCGTGCCCAGAAGCCGGCCGTCGCGGCCCGAGATCGCCGAGCTGACGCGGCCGTCGCGGGTGGTCAGCGTCACGAATTCCGGCAGGATCTGCTGCGGCGGCGTGTGCCAGGACGGGGCCTGGTCCTCGGAGGCCAGAACGAACCAGTAGAAGCCGTAGCCCGGCAGCGTCACGAGATAGGGCAGGGCGCCGATCGGCGGGAAGGCCGAATGGCCGGTCAGCTCGATCGGGACGCGGCCCTGGTAGGCCGAGAGGTCGATCTCCACCGCCTGCGCGGCGCGGCCGAGATTGGCGACGCAGAGCACCGCCTCGCCGTCGAGCTCGCGGATATAGGCCAGCACCCGGCGGTTCGAGGGGTAGAGCAGCTTCATCTCGCCGCGCCCGAAGACCGAGTGGTTGGCGCGGACCTGCACCATCCGCCGCATCCAGTTCAGAAGCGAGGAGGGGTCCTTGGACTGGCTCTCGACGTTGAGCGCCTGGAAGCCGTAGATCGAGTCTTGGATGGTCGGCAGGTAGAGCCGCTGCGGGTCGGCCTGGCTGAAGCCCGCGTTGCGGTCCGGCGACCACTGCATCGGCGTGCGCACGCCGTCGCGGTCGCCGAGATAGATGTTGTCGCCCATGCCGATCTCGTCGCCGTAATAGAGGATCGGCGTGCCGGGCATCGACAGCAGCAGCGAGTTCAGAAGCTCGATCTTGCGCCGGTCGTTCTGCATGAGCGGCGCGAGCCGGCGGCGGATGCCGAGATTGATGCGCGCCCGCTTGTCGGCGGCGTAGGTCTCCCAGAGGTAGTCGCGCTCCTTGTCGGTCACCATCTCAAGCGTCAGCTCGTCATGGTTGCGCAGGAAGATCGCCCACTGGCAGTCCTCGGGGATGTCCGGGGTCTGGCGGATGATGTCGGTGATCGGATGCCGGTCCTCCTGCGCCACCGCCATGTACATCCGCGGCATCAGCGGGAAGTGGAAGCCCATGTGGCACTCGTCGCCCTCGCCGAAATAGGGGCGGGTGTCCTCGGGCCACTGGTTGGCCTCGGCCAGCAGCATCCGGTCGGGGTAGTGCTCGTCGAGATCGGCGCGGATCGCCTTCAGCACGTCATGCGTCTCGGGCAGGTTCTCGTTGTTGGTGCCGTCGCGCTCGACCAGGTAGGGGATCGCGTCGAGCCTGAGCCCGTCGACCCCCATGTCGAGCCAGAAATGCATGACCCTGAGCACCTCCTTGAGGACCTCGGGGTTGTCGAAGTTCAGGTCCGGCTGGTGCGAGAAGAAGCGGTGCCAGTAATACTGCTCGGCCACCGGATCCCAGGACCAGTTCGACGGCTCGGTGTCGGTGAAGATGATCCGCGTCTCGGGCCATTTCTCGTCGTCATCCGACCAGACGTAGAAGTCGCGCTCGGGGCTGCCCTTGGGGGCACGGCGCGCGCGCTGGAACCATTCGTGCTGGTCGGAGGTGTGGTTGATCACCAGCTCGGTGATCACCCGCAGGCCACGGCGATGCGCCTCGTCCACGAAGGCGCGGAACTCGTCCATGTTGCCGTATTGCGGGTTGATCTCGGTGTATTCCTTGATGTCGTAGCCGTCGTCGCGCAGCGGCGAGGGGTAGAAGGGCAGCAGCCACACGGCGGTGGCGCCCAGCTCCTGCACATGGTCGAGCCGGCTCATCAGCCCGGCGAAGTCGCCCATGCCGTCGCCGTTGCTGTCCTGGTAGGCCTTGACGTGCAGCTGGTAGATGACCGCGTCCTTGTACCAGTCGCGCTGGCTGCGATCGATCGGGTCGGCGGCGGCGTCTGCGGTATCGGTCTTCACATCCATCAGTCTCTTGCTCCTCCCGGCGGGATCAGTCGCCAGATCGCGTAGGGCCGGCTCTCGGGGTCGAGCGTCAGTCGGTGCGACTTGCCGTGCCAGGTGAAGTGGTTGCCGTGGACCGCGTCCTGCACCTCGACCGAGGCCTCGTCGGGCAGGCCGAATTCCCACAGGGGCACGTCGAAGCCGAATTCGCGGCCCGAATGCGGGTCGAGCAGCACGTGGAAGAGCAGGTAGCTCTCGGCGACCGGGTCGAAGCGGCCGTAATAGAGCACCGCGTCGTCATGGGCGTCGAAGAACTTCAGGTTGGTGAAGTCGCGCATCGCCGCGTGCTCGCGCCGGACGCGGTTCAACATCCGGATGTCGTCCTTGATGTGGCCCTCGCGGTCGAAGTCCCAGGCCTTCAGCTCGTATTTCTCGCTGTCGAGATACTCCTCCTTGCCCGGCACCGGCGCGGCCTCGCAGATCTCGTAGCCGTTGTAGACGCCGTAATTGCCCGCCAGCGTCGCGGCGAGCGCCAGCCGGATGCGGTGGCCGGCGCGGCCCGAGGTCTGCAGGAAGTAGGGATTGATGTCGGGCGTGTTGACGAAGAAGTTCGGCCGCATGTAGTGGCGGCATTCCTCGGTCGTCAGCTCGGTCAGGTACTCGGTCAGCTCGGCCTTGGTGTTGCGCCAGGTGAAGTAGCTGTAGGACTGGTTGTAGCCGAGCTTGGCGAGCCGCTTCATCATCTTGGGCCGGGTGAAGGCCTCGCTCAGGAAGACCGCGCCGGGATGGCGGGCGCGCACCTCGTCGATGACCCACTCCCAGAACGGGAAGGGCTTGGTGTGCGGGTTGTCGACCCGGAAGCACAGCACGCCGTGATCGGCCCAGTAGAGGAACATGTCGCGCACCGCCTCCCAGTAGGCGGTGTTGGGGCTGCCATCCTCCATGTAGTAGCGGAAGTTGACGATGTCCTCGTACTTCTTGGGCGGGTTCTCGGCATAGGCGATCGAGCCGTCGGGCCGCCACTCGAACCACTCGGGATGCTCCTTGATCCAGGGGTGGTCGGGCGAGGCGTTGAGCGCGATGTCGAGCGCGATCTCCAGCCCGTGGTCGCGCGCCGCCGCCACCAGCGCGTCGAAATCCTCGATGCTGCCCAGCTCGGGGTGCAGCGCGGTGTGCCCGCCATCGGCGGAGCCGATGGCATAGGGCGAGCCCACGTTGTCGGGTTCGGGCGTGAGCGAGTTGTTGCGGCCCTTGCGGTTGGTGCGCCCGATCGGGTGGATCGGCGTGAAGTAGAGCACGTCGAAGCCGAGATCCTGCACATAGGGCAGGCGGTCGATCACGTCGCGGAAGGTGCCGTGCCGCTCGCCGTTCGCGGCCGAGCGCGGGAACATCTCGTACCAGGCCGAGAAGGCCGCGGCCTCGCGGTCGGCGAACAGCATCAGGTCGCGCTCGTGGCGGGTGAGGTTGAGCCGGCGGCCGGCGCGCTTCATCAGCGCCAGCGTGCTCTCGCGCATCAGCTTGTCGATCCGCTCGCCGGTCTCGCCGTGATTGGTGTCGTGCACCACCGCCTCGAGCGCGTCGCGCGCCTCGCCCTCGGGCGCGTGATCGCGCGAGGCCGCGACCAGCCGGTGGCCGATCTCGGCCTCGACGCCGACCTCGAGGCCGGCGGCGATCTTCTTGACGGTGTCCTTGCGCCAGCTGAGGAAGTCGTCGCGCCAGGCGATCAGCGTGTAGTGGTAATAGGCGTTGTCGGGCGGGGTGAAGCTGCCGCGCCAGCGGTCGTTGACGAGGAACTCCATCGGCGCCTCGTGCACCTCGTCGCTGTCCTGCCGCCACCACAGCAGCGCGGCGCGGATGCTGTCATGTCCCTCGCCGAAGATGTCGGCCTCGACGGTGAAGGGGCGTCCGGCGACGCCCTTGGCGGCGAAGCGTCCGGCGTCGATCTCCGGATCGACGCCCTCGATGCAGATCCGGCCGGCTGCGAGGTTCTGCAATACCTGCCCGCTTTCCATGTCCCGCCACCGGCGGCCGGGCTCGTGCCTGGTCATGCGCGTCATTCCCCTGTCGGTCATACCCTCAGGTCAACCGCCTGACCCCGTTGCGGTTCCCGGTTTCGTGAGCCTCGCGTGAAAAGCCGCGCGACGTCGCGCGATAAAGGCTTGATGCCTGAGGTCAGCCCTCTACCCTCGGGCGGCAATGATCATGCCGCCGCGGCGGCCATCCGGGAAGGACCACCCATGCGCAGACTGCTGGCTCTCGCCGCCGCCACCACCGCCCTGACCGCCACCGCGGCCTCGGCCGACCTGGTCGTCGGCTCCAAGATCGACACCGAGGGCAACCTGCTCGGCAACATGATCAAGCTGGTGCTCGAGGATGCCGGCATCGCGGTCGAGGACCGGATCTCGCTCGGCGCGACGCCGATCGTGCGCCAGGCGATCACCTCGGGCGAGATCGACATCTACCCGGAATACACCGGCAACGGCGCCTTCTTCTTCGACCAGGCCGACAGCGAGGTCTGGCGCGACGCCAAGGCCGGCTACCAGCAGGTCGCCAAGCTCGACGCCGAGACCAACGACATCGTCTGGCTCTCGCCCGCGCCTGCGAACAACACCTGGGCGATCGCCCTGCGCGAGGAGGTGGCCGACGAGAACGGCCTCGTCACCATGTCGGATCTCGGGACCTTCCTGTCCGAGGGCGGGCAGGTGACGCTCGCCGCCTCGTCGGAGTTCGTGAACTCCGAGGCGGCTCTGCCGGCCTTCCAGGCGGCCTACGGCTTCGAGATGTCGAACGACCAGCTGGTGATCCTGTCGGGCGGCGACACGGCGGCGACCATCCGCGCCGCGGCCGAGCAGATCGACGGCGCCAACGCCGCCATGGTCTACGGCACCGACGGCGCCATCGCCGAGGTCGGGCTGAAGGTGATGGAGGACGACAAGTCGGTGCAGCCGGTCTACCAGCCCGCGCCGATCATCCGGCGCGCCGCGCTCGAGGAGAACCCGCAGGTCGAGGAGCTGCTGGCGCCGGTCTTCGCCGGCCTCGACCTCGAGACGCTGCAATCGCTCAACGCCCGGATCCAGCTCGGCGGCGAGAGCGCGCAGGCGGTGGCCGAGGACTACCTGACCAGCGAAGGGCTGATCGACTGATCGGCCGGCCGCACCGGTGAGCATCGCGATCCCGGCCGGCGACCGCCGCGCGCCCTCATGGCGCGTGGCGGCCGTCTTCGCCGTGCCTGCGGCGCTGGGCGCCAGCCTGCTGCCCTTCCTGAGCTTCCGGCCCAACCGCATCGTCAGCGGCGAGGGCATCCTGCTGTGGCGGCCCGGGACCGTGGGGGCCGAGCCGCTGGGCTGGGCGGCGCTGATCGGCCTCGCGGCGCTGACGCTCCTGCCGCTGCCGCAGGCGGCGCGGCTGGCGCTGGCGCTGGCGGGCGCGGCGCTGACGGTGGCGCTGGCGGGGCAGGGGGCGAACGCGCTGATGGCCGAGGCGCCGGATTTCGCCCGCGTCTCGCTCGGCGGAGGCTTTTGGGTGGCGCTGGCCTTCCTTGCGCTCGCCGCGGCCGACGCGGCGGCGCGGCTCGCGCTGGCGCCGCTCGTCCGGATCGGCCTGCTCGCGGGCGTGTTCGGCGCGGCGGCGCTGGCGCTGGGCTCGGGCGCGCTCGACCGGCTGTCGATCCTGCAGGAATACGACGCCAATGCCGACGCCTTCGATGCCGCCTTCGCGGGCCATCTCAAGCTGGTGCTGGGCAGCCTCGTGCCGGCGCTGCTGATCGGCCTGCCGCTGGGCCGGCTCTGCCACGCTTCGCCGCGCGCCCGCGCCGTCGCGGTGCCGGTGCTGAACCTGCTGCAGACCACGCCCAGCATAGCAATGTTCGGCCTCCTGATGGTGCCATTGGGCGCGCTCGCCGCCGCATGGCCGGGGCTGCGCGACCTCGGCGTCGCCGGGATCGGCGCCGCCCCGGCGATCGTGGCGCTGACGCTCTATTCGCTCTTGCCGATCGTCGCCAACACCATGGCCGGCTTCGCCGCCGTGCCCGCGCATCTGCGCGAGGCCGGGCGCGGCATGGGCATGGGCCGGCGCCGCCTGCTGTGGCAGGTCGAGGCGCCGCTCGCCGCGCCGGTGATCCTCACCGGCATCCGCATCGTCGTGGTGCAGAACATCGGCCTCGCCGCCGTGGCCGCTCTGATCGGCGGCGGCGGCTTTGGCACGCTGGTGTTCCGCGGCATGGGCCAGACCGCGATGGACCTCGTGCTCTTGGGCACCCTGCCGATCGTCGCCATGGCGATCGCCGCCACCGTGCTGTTCGACGCCGCCATCGACAGTCTCAACCGGGGAGGCCCGCGATGATCGAGGTCGAGAACCTGACCAAGCGCTTCGACGGCGTCACCGCCGTCGACGACCTCAGCTTCACCGTGCCCGAGGGCGAGGTGCTGGCGCTGGTCGGCACGTCGGGCTGCGGCAAGTCCACGACGCTTCGGATGCTCAACCGGCTGATCGAGCCGGACCGGGGCCGCGTGCTGATCGACGGCCTCGACGCCGCCGCCACCCCGCCCGAGAAGCTGCGCCAGGGCATCGGCTACGTGATCCAGGGCGTCGGCCTCTTCCCGCATTGGAGCGTGGCGCAGAACATCGGCACCGTGCCGCGCCTGCTGGGCTGGGACCGCGCCCGGACCGAGGCGCGCACGCGCGAGCTGCTGGAACTGTTCGGCCTCGACCCAGACGAGTTCGGCCCCAAGCCCCCCGCCGCGCTCTCGGGCGGCCAGCAGCAGCGCATCGGCGTCGCCCGCGCCATGGCGGCGGAACCGGCGGTGCTCCTGATGGACGAGCCCTTCGGCGCGCTCGACCCCGTGACCCGCGCCCGCCTGCAGGAGGAGTTCGCCCAGATCCAGCGCCGGCGCGGCATCACGGTGATCCTCGTCACCCACGACATGGACGAGGCCTTCCGCCTGGCCGACCGCATCGCCGTGATGGACCAGGGCAAGATCCTGCAGGTCGACACGCCCGAACGCCTGCTGCGCGGCCCGCGCGAGGGCTTCGTGCGGCAGTTCGTCGGGCTCGACGACCGGGCGCTGCGCATCCTGTCGCTGCACCGCGTCTCCGAATACGCGCATCCCGCCTCCGGCGCGGCGCCGGTCGGCCAGTGGGTCGGGCCCGGCGACACGCTGCGCGAGGCCGCCTCGCGGCTGATCTGGCAGGGCGGCGACAGCCTGCCGGTGATCGACGGCGATGACCGCGTCGTCGGCGAGATCCGCGCCGCCGACATCTGGCGCGTGGGCGGGCGCGGCGCATGACCGGACGGCTCGTGCCGCTGGGCCTCGTGCTGGCGCTCTTCGCGGCGCTGGCCGGCGCGCCGGGCCTCTTCGCCCCGGCGCTCGGCCTCGTCGCCGAACCGGGCCAGACCGTCATCTACGACCGCCAGCCGCTCTGGCTGCTGGCCGGCTGGCACGTCGTGCTGGTCGCGGCGGCGGGGGCGGTCGCTGCGGTGGTCGGCATCGGCCTCGGCATCCTCGTCACCCGGCCGCGCGGCGCCGAGTTCATGACGCTGGCGCGCATGGCCTCCAATCTCGGCCAGACCTTCCCGCCGATCGCCGTGCTCGCCGTGGCCGTGCCGATCGTCGGCTTCGGCTTCGAGCCCACCTTCATCGCGCTCTGCGCCTACGGGCTCCTGCCGGTGTTCGAGAACACCGTGGCCGGTCTGCGTGGCGTGCCGGCCACCACCCGCGAGGCGGCGCGCGGCATGGGGATGCCGCCCGGCGCGGTGCTGGCTCGGGTCGAGCTGCCGCTCGCCGCGCCGGTGATCCTGACCGGCTTCAGGCTTTCCACCATCATCAACATCGGCACCGCCACGATCGGCAGCACCGTCGGCGCGGTGGGCTTGGGCGAGGTGATCGTCGCAGGCCTGCAGTCGGGCAACACCGCCTTCGTGCTGCAGGGCGCGCTTCTGGTGGCGCTGATGGCGATCGCCGTCGACATGGCGCTGCGGCTGCCCTTCAGGAGCATGACGCGGGCGTGATCGCGGCGGCGTTGCGGTGCCGCACCCCCCGTGCCATCTCGCCGGGGAAGGCGGTTGCCGCGGCAGCCGCGACAGCATCGGAGAAAAGCCGTCGCAGCCGTGGAACCCACGGGCCGCGTGGCGATTTCTTCCACGGAGGCAGAGACATGATCGACAGACGACACTTCATCGCATCGGTATCGGCGCTCGGCGTCATGGGCGGCCGCGCCTGGGCGCAGGACGACGGCGCGACCGTCAATCCCGAGGACGTGCCGGTCGTGCCGGACGACAATTTCGGCCTGCCCGAGCGGTTCCGCCCGCAGCTGGTGAACGTGCCGGCCTCGATGCCGCCGGGCCAGCTGCATGTCGACCCGAACCGCTTCGCGCTCTACTGGACGCTCGAGGGCGGCAAGGCGATGCGCTACGGCGTCGGCGTCGGCCGCGACGATCTCTATGAGGCGGGCACCTTTACGGTCGGCGCCAAGAAGGAATGGCCGAGCTGGACGCCGACGCCCGACATGATCGAGCGCGAGCCCGAGAAGTACAAGCAGTACGAGGACGGCATGCCGGGCGGCCCCGACAACCCGCTGGGCGCCCGCGCGCTCTACCTCTTCGACGGGACCCGCGACACCTTCCTGCGGATCCACGGCACCAACGCGCCGACGACGATCGGCACCGCCGTCTCGAATGGCTGCGCCCGCCTGGTCAACGACCACATGATCGACCTCTACAACAGGGTGCCGCTCGAGACGACCGTGTTCCTTTACCCCAAGCTGGCCTGATCGCCGCTTCGCGAAACGCCCCGGACGCAGCCCGCGCCGGGGCGTTTTCGCTTTCCGCCAAGGCAGGTGAAGAAAATCGGGCATCCCCCGATTTTTTCCCTTGCGCCCTCCCGCCGCACTGCGTAGAAGGCCCCTCACCGGCGGCGCTGAGGTGCTGCTGGGCTTCGGAAGATGAGGCAGGGCGGGGCGCCGCGAGTTAGGGCGCCTGGTTCTGATGTTCTTCCGTTGGCTCTTTGACATCGCGAGTATCTGAAGAGATATGCGGGCGGTCACGGGTTCATTTCGATGGATCAACGTCTGTGTATCGCGTCTCTAGGCTTCGGCCGATGATGAGATGTCAGCTTCACCGTCTTGGACGGCTTTCGGTTCTCTTATGAGATCTGAAGCACAAGACGGATGACTGTCCCGGTCCTAGCCGGCCGGGACGATGTGCAGAGGTTCGAACG
>NZ_FNAT01000014.1 GCF_900102015.1 Limimaricola pyoseonensis
TCGAACCTCTGCACATCGTCCCGGCCGGCTAGGACCGGGACAGTCATCCGTCTTGTGCTTCAGATCTCATAAGAGAACCGAAAGCCGTCCAAGACGGTGAAGCTGACATCTCATCATCGGCCGAAGCCTAGAGACGCGATACACAGACGTTGATCCATCGAAATGAACCCGTGACCGCCCGCATATCTCTTCAGATACTCGCGATGTCAAAGAGCCAACGGAAGAACATCAAAACCAGGCGCCCTAACTCGCGGCGCCCCGCCCTGCCTCATCTTCCGAAGCCCAGCAGCACCTCAGCGCCGCCGGTGAGGGGCTATCTAGGGATGGGGGCTGCGAGTCGCAACAGCAAAAATGCCGGTTCGTCGAAAAAACTTCATCTGCCCGGATCGCGAGCCGGGACAAGCCCGGCTTCGGCCTTGCATGATGGGGGTTCGGGCGCGCGTCGCCCGCCCTCTAGAGGCTGCGTTCGAGGATGGCGCAGAGCGTGGCGTCGTCGAGATCGTGCGGATTGCCCTTCATCGAGGAGCTGGTCCGCGACTCGGCGGCGAGTTCGGGAATCGCGTCGGCGGTCACGCCCATCGCGCCAAGCCGCGGCAGGCCCCAGCCGTCGATCCGCGCGGCCAGCAGGTCGGGCGCGTCGCCCGCCCCGCCCAGCGCGGCGCGCAGCCAGCCCTCGACCTCGTCGTAGCGCGACAGGTCGGCCCCTGCCCGCCCGGCCGCCGCGCGGTTGGCGCGCAGCACCTCCGGCAAAAGCCGGCCGCAAAGCGCGCCATGCGCCGCGCCGGTGCGCCCGCCGAGCACGCCCGCGAAGCCGTGCACCGCGCCGAGGCCGGCATTGGCCAGCGCCAGACCGCCCGCGAGGCTGGTGAAGGCCAGATCGCCGCGCGCGGCCGGATCCTCACCCTGCATCAGCCGCGCCAGCGCCTGCAGCCCGCGCGGGATCGCGGCGCGGCAGATCGCGTCGGTGAGCGGGTTGGCGCGGCGCGACAGGTAGGGCTCGATCACCTGCGTCACGGCATCGAGGCCGGAGGCGAGAGTGACGGCGCGCGGCGCGTCGTCGGTCAGAGCCGGGTCGACGATCGCGAGGTCGGCCAGCATCCGGTCGTCGCGCAGGCTGACCTTGCGGCCGTGATCGGGCAGCGCGATCACCGCGTTCTTGGTGACCTCCGCCCCGGTGCCGGCGGTGGAGGGCAAGGCGATGAAGGGCAAGGGCGGCGCCTCGAGCGGGCGCCCCTCCCCCACCACCTCGAGATGGGCGAGCGCGCCGCGCGGGGCGGGGACCAGAGCGGCCACCGCCTTGCCGAGATCGAGGACCGAGCCGCCGCCGACGGCCACGACGACCTCGGCCCCCGCCTCCCGGGCCTGCGCCACGGCCGCTTCGAGCTGCGGCAGCGTCGGCTCGCCCTTCGCCCGAATCTCGACCACCTCCGCGCCGCCCGCGCGCAGATCTTCGGCGAGCCGGTCGGCGAAGGCGACCGAGCCGCCGCGGACCAGAACGACGCGACCTCCATGCGCCCGAACGGCCGCGGCGGCCTCGGCGGCGCGGCCGCGGCCGAAGGCGATGCGCCCGACGGTCAGGAAGTCGAAGCCGGTCATGCCTGCTGGGCCGCGGCCACCGCGCGCTTCCACGCGGCGTAGCGCTCTTCGCGGGCGCTCTCCTCCATGGCCGGCGCGAAGTTGCGCTCGAGCTTCCAGGCCTTCGCGAAGCCGTCCATGTCCGGGTAGAGCCCGGCCTCCTGGCCGGCGAGCCAGGCCACGCCCAGCGCGGTGGTCTCGGTGATCTCGGGCCGGTCGACCGGCGCGCCGATGATGTCGGCCAGGAACTGCATGGTCCAGTCGCTGGCGCTCATGCCGCCGTCGACGCGCAGCGTCGCGCGCTCGGCCTCGCCCCGCCAGTCGGCGCGCATCGCCTCGAGCAGGTCGCGGGTCTGGTAGCCGACGCTCTCCAGCGCGGCGCGCGCGAACTCCTTCGGGCCGGAGTTGCGGGTCAGGCCGAAGACGGCGCCCCGGCACTCGGCGTTCCAGTAGGGCGCGCCGAGCCCGGTGAAGGCCGGCACCATGACCACGCGCTGCGTGTCGTCGGAGGCCTCGGCCATGGCCTGTGTCTCGGAGGCCTTGGAGATCAGCCCTAGCCCGTCGCGCAGCCACTGCACCACGGCGCCGGCGATGAAGATCGAGCCCTCGAGCGCGTAGGTCGGCTTGCCGTCGAACTGGTAGGCGACGGTGGTCAGCAGCCGGTTCTCGGAGCGCACCGGCGTGTCGCCGGTGTTCAGCAGCGCGAAGCAGCCGGTGCCGTAGGTGGATTTCAGCATGCCGGGCGCGAAGCAGGCCTGGCCGAGCGTCGCCGCCTGCTGGTCGCCCGCGACGCCGAGGATCGGGATCTCGGCCCCGAGATGTTCGGCCGCGGCCGTGCCGAAGGCGGCGGCGCAGTCCTTCACCTCGGGCAACATCTCCATCGGGATGTCGAGCATGCCGCAGATGGTGCTGCTCCAGCAGCCCTTGTGGATGTCGTAGAGCATGGTGCGGCAGGCATTGGTCGCGTCGGTGACATGCGCCCGCCCGCCCGTGAGGTTCCAGATCAGCCAGCTGTCGACCGTGCCGAACATGAGCTCGCCCCGGCGGGCGCGGTCGCGCGCGCCATCGACATGGTCGAGGATCCACTTGAGCTTGGTGCCGGAGAAATAGGGGTCGATGATCAGGCCGGTCTTGGCGGTGACGGTCTCCTCCTCGCCGCGCTCGCGCCAGTCGCGGCAGAACTGGGCGGTGCGCCGGTCCTGCCAGACGATGGCGTTGTGCACCGGCCGGCCGGTGTCGCGCTCCCAGACCAGCGTGGTCTCGCGTTGGTTGGTGATGCCGATGCCGGCGATGTCGGCCGCCGCGAGCCCCGCGCGCTCCAGCGCCTCGCGGCAGACGCGCAGCGTGCAGCCCCACAGGTCGTCCGGGTCGTGCTCGACCCAGCCGCTGTCGGGGTAGTGCTGCGGAAACTCCTCCTGCGCCACCGCGACGATCTTCATGTCGCCGTCGAAGAGAATGGCGCGGCTCGACGTGGTGCCCTGGTCGATGGCGAGGATGTGGGTCATCGGTCCCTCTTGATGTCTGAAGCCGCGGGCGGGGGATCCCGCCCGCGGCGATGCTTCGGTCCGGTCGGACGCTAGGTGCTGCGGATCACTGCTGCCAGGACTGGATCAGCTCCTCGTAGGCGATGGTCTGCGGCTCCTCGTCCTCGTTGTCGAGCTTGGCCTTCGGCGCGCCCGGCTGGTCGAGCCAGTATTGCGGGTCCTGCTCCTCGTTCATGACCGGGCCGAGATCGCCCTGGATGCCGGCGCGCTCGAGCCGCTCGAGCACCTGCTCCTGCTGCTCGCAGAGGCTGTCGAGGGCTTCCTGCGCGGTCTTGGCGCCCGAGGACGCGTCACCGATGTTCTGCCACCAGAGCTGCGCGAGCTTGGGGTAGTCCGGCACGTTGGTGCCCGTGGGCGACCAGCGCACGCGGGCCGGCGAGCGGTAGAACTCGACCAGGCCACCCAGCGAGGGCGCACGCTCGGTGAAGCTCTCGTGGTCGATGGTCGACTCGCGGATGAAGGTCAGGCCGGCGTGGCTCTTCTCGACATCGACGGTCATCGAGGTGACGAACTGGGCGTAGAGCCAGGCCGCCTTGGCGCGGTCCACCGGGGTGGATTCCATCAGCGTCCAGGAACCCGCGTCCTGGTAGCCGACCTTCATGCCCTCTTCCCAGTAGACGCCGTGCGGGCTGGGCGCCATGCGCCATTTCGGGCTGCCGTCCTCGTTCAGCACGGCGCGCGCGCCCTCGTTCACCATGTCGGCGGTGAAGGCGGTGTACCAGAACATCTGCTGCGCGATCTGGCCCTGGGCCGGGATCGGGCCGGACTCCGAGAAGGTCATGCCCGCGGCGGCCGGCGGCGCGTAGTTCTGCAGCCAGTCGGTGTATTTCTCGATCGCGTAGACGGCGGCCGGCGAGTTCGTCGCACCGCCGCGATCGACGCAGGAGCCGACGGGCTGGCTGTTCTCGTTGACGCGGATGCCCCATTCGTCGACCGGGATGCCGTTCGGCTCGCCGACGTCGCCCATGCCGGCCATCGACATCCAGGCGTCGGTGAAGCGCCAGCCGAGCGAGGGGTCCTTCTTGCCGTAATCCATGTGGCCGAAGACCTCGCCCTCGACGCCCATGTGGCTCATGTCGCGGCCGGTGAAGAAGGCGGCGATGTCCTCATAGGCCGACCAGTTGACCGGGACGCCCAGCGGGTAGCCGTACTCGGCCTCGAAATCCGCCATGTTCTTCTCGTCCGAGAACCAGTCCTGGCGGAACCAGTAGAGGTTGGCGAACTGCTGGTCGGGCAGCTGGTAGAGCTTGCCGTCCGGGCCGGTGGTGAACTCGAGCCCGATGAAGTCGTCGAGGTTGAGGTTGGGGTTGGTGACGTCGGCGCCCTCGCCCTCCATCCAGTCGGACAGGTTGCGCGCCTGCTGGTAGCGCCAATGCGTGCCGATCAGGTCGCTGTCGTTGATGTAGGCGTCGTAGATGTTCTCGCCCGACTGCATCTGGGTCTGCAGCTTCTCGACCACGTCGCCCTCGCCGATCAGGTCGTGGGTGACGTTGATGCCGGTGATCGCGGAGAAGGCCGGGGCCAGCACGTTGGCCTCGTACTCATGCGTGGTGATGGTCTCCGACACCACGTTGATGTCCATCCCGGCGAAGGGCTGGGCGGCGTCGACGAACCACTGCATCTCGGCCTCCTGCTCCTCGCGCGTGAGGGCGGAGCGCTCGATCTCCTCGTCGAGGAACTGGATCGCGGCCTCCATGTCGGCCATGGCGGGGCCGGCGAAGAGGCCGAGCGCGAGGCCCAGCGCGGTGGTGGACTTGTAGATCGGGTTCATTGGTTTCCTCCCTGAAACGAACCTCTTATACCCGGCGCCACCCTCCCCGGCGGCGCCGATACCGTTACACCCAGCGAAACACCGCCGCGGCGAAGACGAGACAGACGACGAGCGCCCAGTACTGCGCGGCGTCGACCAGGCCGAGCCAGGCCAGGTTGATGAAGGCCGAGCCCAGCAGCGTGATGAAGAGCCGGTCGCCGCGCGTGGTCTCGATGCCCAGCGCGCCGGTGCGCGGGGTCTCGGGGAACCGCGCCGCGAGCAGGGTGAAGATCACCAGCAGCGCGGCGATCGTGCCGAAGAAGATCGCGGTCGGGACCGTCCAGGCCATCCATGCCATGTCGTCTCTCCTCTCAGACGCGGCCCAGGGCGAAGCCCTTGGCGATGTAGTTGCGCACAAACCAGATCACGAGCGCGCCCGGCACGATGGTCAGCACGCCCGCCGCCGCCAGCACGCCCCAGTCGAGGCCCGAGGCGCTCACCGTGCGGGTCATGGTCGCGGCGATCGGCTTGGCGTCCACCGAGGTGAGCGTGCGCGACAGCAGCAGCTCGACCCAGGAGAACATGAAGCAGAAGAAGGCGGCCACGCCGATCCCGCTCGCGATCAGCGGCATGAAGATCTTCACGAAGAAGCGCGGGAAGGAATAGCCGTCGATATAGGCGGTCTCGTCGATCTCGCGCGGCACGCCGCGCATGAAGCCCTCGAGGATCCAGACCGCCAGCGGCACGTTGAACAGGCAGTGCGCCAGCGCCACGGCGATATGGGTGTCGAACAGGCCCACCGAGGAATAAAGCTGGAAGAAGGGCAGCGCGAAGACCGCGGGCGGCGCCATGCGGTTGGTCAGCAGCCAGAAGAACAGGTGCTTGTCGCCCAGGAACGAGTAGCGCGAGAAGGCGTAGGCCGCCGGCAGCGCCACCGCCACCGAGATCACCGTGTTCAGCACCACGTAGATCAGCGAGTTGACGTAGCCCATGTACCAGCTGGGATCGGTCAGGATCTTCGCGTAATTGGCCAGCGTCAGGTTCTGCGGCCAGAGCGAGAAGGCCCCGAGGATCTCGGTGTTGGTCTTCAGGCTCATGTTCAGCAGCCAGTAGATCGGCAGCATCAGGAAGATGAGATAGAGCGCCATCACCACGGCCGAGCCGTTGGGCCGGAACCGGCGGCGGGTGCGGGCCCGCGGCTCGGCGGCCGAGACGTCGCCCGGGATCGAGGCGGCGCCGGGGGCGGAAGTCGCGTCGGTCATCACCGGCCCTCCCTTTTGTCGAGATTGGTCATCACGGTGTAGAACACCCAGGAGATCAGCAGGATCACCAGGAAGTACATGATCGAGAAGGCCGCCGCCGGGCCGAGGTCGAACTGCCCCAGCGCCATCTTCACCAGGTCGATCGACAGGAAGGTGGTGGCGTTGCCCGGACCGCCGCCGGTGACGACGAAGGGCTCGGTGTAGATCATGAAGCTGTCCATGAACCGCAGCAGGATCGCGATCATCAGCACGCCCGCCATCTTCGGCAGCTCGATGTAGCGGAACACCGACCAGCGGCTGGCCTGGTCGATCTTGGCCGCCTGGTAATAGGCGTCGGGGATCGACTGCAGGCCGGCATAGGCCAGGAGCGCCACCAGCGAGGTCCAGTGCCAGACATCCATGACGATGACGGTGGCCCAGGCGGCGACGAAGTCCTGCGTGTAGTTGTAGGAGATGCCGAGCTTGTCGAGCGTGTAGCCCAGAAGCCCGATGTCGACCCGGCCGAAGATCTGCCAGATCGTGCCGACCACGTTCCACGGGATCAGCAGCGGCAGCGACATCAGAACCAGGCAGAACGAGGCCCAGAACCCCTTCTTGGGCATGTTCAGCGCCACGAAGATGCCCAGCGGCACCTCGATGGCGAGGATGATGCCCGAGAAGATCAGCTGCCGGCCCAGCGCGTTCCACATCCGCTCGCTCTCGAGCATCTGCTCGAACCAGTCGAGCCCGGCCCAGAAGAAGACGTTGTTGCCGAAGGTGTCCTGCACCGAGTAGTTCACCACGGTCATCAGCGGGATCACCGCCGAGAAGGCGACCAGCACCAGCACCGGCAGCACCAGGAACCAGGCCTTCTGGTTGACGGTCTTGTTCATCAGGCGGCCCTCCCCTGCGCCCGCTCCGGCGCCACGCGCCAGTCGTCGGAATAGACGTTGATCGCCTCCGGCTCGAAGCGCAGCCGGTCGGCCCCGGCGGGCACCGGCTGGCCCTCGTCGAGAATGGCGTTGGCCACCGTGCCGCCGACATCGAGCCGGACGATCTTGTGGCGGCCGACATCCTCGACCCGCAGCACGCGGGCCGGCACGCCCTCGCCTCCCGCCTCGAGCCGCACGAATTCGGGCCGCACGCCGATCTGCGACCGCCCGCCCACCGGGGCGTAGCTCGCGCCCAGCGCCACCTCGGCGCCGTTCAGCCGCGCCGTGCCGCCCGAGATCTCGGCGTCGAACAGGTTCATGCCGGGCGAGCCGATGAAGAAGCCGACGAAGGTGTGCTCGGGCCGCTCGAACAGCTCCTGCGGCGTGCCGATCTGCACCACGCGGCCGTCATGCATCACCACCACCTTGTCGGCGAAGGTCAGCGCCTCGGTCTGGTCGTGGGTGACGTAGATCATGGTGTGGCCGAAATCGTGGTGCAGCTGCTTGAGCTGCGTCCTGAGCTCCCACTTCATGTGCGGGTCGATCACGGTGAGCGGCTCGTCGAACAAAAGCGCGTTGACGTCCTCGCGCACCATGCCGCGGCCCAAGGAGATCTTCTGCTTGGCGTCGGCGGTCAGCCCGCGCGCCTTGCGCCGGAGCTGGTCCTCCATGCCGATCATCGCCGCGATCGCGTTCACCCGCTCGGAGATGTAGGCCGGGTCGGCGCCGCGGTTCTTGAGCGGGAAGGCGAGGTTCTCGCCCACGGTCATGGTGTCGTAGACCACCGGGAACTGGAACACCTGCGCGATGTTGCGCTCGGCCGTGGGCGCGTCGGTGACGTCGCGGCCGTCGAACAGGATGCGCCCGCGCGAGGGGCGCAACAGCCCCGAGATGATGTTCAGGAGCGTGGACTTGCCGCAGCCCGAGGCGCCCAGGAGCGCGTAGGCCTCGCCGTCGACCCAGTCGTGGTTGAGCTCCTTCAGCGCCCAGTCGTCGTCCTTCGCGGGCTGCGCCAGGTAGGAATGCGCGAGGTTGTCGAGCGTGATCTTGGCCATGTCAGGCGGCCTCCACGTAGGATGCGGGCGCGACCAGGTCGCCGTCGCGCGAGAAGACGTAGACATGCGCCGGGTCGATATAGGCCTTGAGCGGCTGGCCGGGGCGCAGGTCGCGCACGCCGTGCACGAGGCCGACCCAGCGCTCGCCGTGATGGTCGAGATGCACGAAGGTCTCCGAGCCGGTGATCTCGGTCACCGCGAGCGTGGTCTCGAACAGGATGTCCTCGGGGTCGCCGCGCTCCAGCTCCACGTGGTTGGGCCGGAAGCCGGCGCTGTAGGCGCCGTCGCTCAGGCCGGCGAGCGCGCCCGAGGCGGGCACCTCGCGGCCGCCGTCGAGCCGCAGGCTCGCGCCGCGCTTCTCGAAGCCGAGGAAGTTCATCGGCGGGTCGGAGAAGACCCGCGCCGTGGTGGCGTCGACGGGCTTGCGGTAGACCTCGGGCGTCGGGCCGAACTGGGTGACGCGGCCCTCCCAGAGCGTGGCGCAATGGCCGCCCAAGAGCAGCGCCTCCTCGGGCTCGGTGGTGGCGTAGACGAAGATCGAGCCGGATTCCTCGAAGATCTTCGGGATCTCGGCGCGCAGCTCCTCGCGCAGCTTGTAGTCGAGATTGGCCAGCGGCTCGTCCAGAAGCACGAGGCCCGCATCCTTGACCAGCGCCCGCGCCAGCGCGCAGCGCTGCTGCTGGCCGCCCGACAGCTCGAGCGGCTTGCGCTCGAGCATCGGCGAAAGCTTCATCATCTCGGCCGCCTTGCGGACCGCGCGGTCGATCTCCTCGCGCGGCCGTCCCGAGATCCGCATCGGCGAGGCGATGTTGTCGTAGACGGTCATCGACGGGTAGTTGATGAACTGCTGGTAGACCATGGCGACGCCGCGATCCTGCACGCGCACGCCGGTCACGTCCTCGCCGTTCCACAGCACGCGGCCGGTCGAGGGCTGGTCGAGCCCCGCCATCAGCCGCATCAGCGTGGTCTTGCCCGACAGGGTCGGGCCCAGCAGCACGTTCATCGTGCCGTTCTGCAAGGTGAGGTCGGTGCGGTGGATATGGGTCTGCCCCTCCACCCGCTTCGACACGCCCTCAAGCGTCAGCGTCATGTTTCTCCTCCCCGGTGCCGCGCGCCTCCTCCTCAGGCGTGCCGCGCGGCCCTCTCTCCCTGCATCCATTCGTCGAGCGCGGCGACCTGCTCCCTCGTCAGCCGCAGCCCAAGCTTCGATCTGCGCCAGACCACATCCTGTGCGGTCCGAGCGTATTCCTTTTCCCTGAGCCAGGCGACCTCGGCCTCGGTCAGCGTCGCGCCGAAATCGCGGCCGAGATCGGCGGCCTCCTTGGCGTCGCCCAGGATCGCGCGCGCCTCGGTGCCGTAGGCCCGCACCAGCCGCCGCGCCCAGCGCCGGTCGAGGAACGGGTGCTCGGCCTCCAGCCGCTCGATCAGCGCCTGCACGCCGTCGACGGGAAAATCGCCGCCCGGCAGCGCGACGCCGGCGGTCCAGGCGCCCTTCTGCGTCTCGAAGAACGGCACGATCTTCTCCAGCGCGCTCTCGGCGAGGCGGCGATAGGTGGTGATCTTGCCGCCGAACACGTTGAGCACCGGCGCGCCGCCGGTCGCGTCGACCTTGAGCGTGTAGTCACGCGTCGCCGCCGTGGCGGAACTCGCCCCGTCGTCATAGAGCGGGCGCACGCCGGAATAGGTCCAGACGATGTCGTCGCGGGTCACCGGCTTCTCGAAATATTCGCTCGCGAAGCGGCAGAGATACTCCTGCTCCTCGGGCGTGCATTCGGCCGGGGTGGCCGGGTCGGGGTGGTCGGCATCGGTGGTGCCGATCAGCGTGAAATCGGTCTCGTAGGGGATCGCGAAGATGATCCGCCCGTCGGTGCCCTGGAAGAAGTAGCACTTGTCGTGGTCGAACAGCCGCTCGGTGACGATGTGGCTGCCGCGCACGAGGCGCACGCCCTCGCGCGCCGGCACCTCGATCGCGCCCTTGAGCAGGTCGCCGACCCAAGGACCGCCAGCATTGACCAGCATCCGCGCCCAGTGGGTGCGGCGCGCGCCGGTCTCGCGGTCCTCGACCTCGATCTCCCACAGGTCGCCCGTGCGGGTGGCGCGCAGCACCTTGGTGCGGGTCAGGATCGTGGCGCCGCGCGCTTCGGCGTCGCGGGCGTTGAGCACCACGAGGCGCGAATCCTCGACCCAGCAGTCGGAATACTCGTAGGCGGTCTCGAATTTCGGCTTGAGCGGCGCGCCGGCCGGGTCGCGCTTGAGGTCGACCGTGCGGGTCCCGGGCAGGATCTTCCGGCCGCCGAGATGGTCGTACATAAAGAGGCCGAGCCGGATCAGCCAGGCCGGGCGGCGGCCCTTCATCCAGGGCATCACCGTGTTCAGAAGCTTCGAGGTCGGCGTCTCGCTCTCGAAGCGCATGGAATGATGGTAGGGCAGCACGAAGCGCATCGGCCAGGAGATGTGCGGCATCGCGCGCAGCAGCGTCTCGCGCTCGATCAGCGCCTCGCGCACCAGCCGGAACTCGAAATATTCGAGATAGCGCAGGCCGCCATGGAACAGCTTGGTCGACGAGGACGAGGTCGCCTGCGCGAGATCGTTCATCTCCGCCAGCGTGACCGACAGGCCCCGCCCGGCGGCGTCGCGGGCGATGCCGCAGCCATTGATGCCGCCGCCGATCACGAAGAGATCGGTCACCGCCCCCGATGCCTGCGCTTCCGCCACTGCTTCCGCCACCTGGACCTCCAGCTTTCCGACCCGGCTTTCCGACTTGGGCAAACCTTGGACCCGGGACCGGATTCGCGCAAGCAGAATTTTCGATTCTTTTCGCTTCGAACATCTTCGAACGCGCTCGAACCCCGCCCCGCCGCCGGATCGCGGGGTTCATTCCGGAAATCGCGCAAGGCGCGCCATCGCGACATTCGTTTTGCGCGCGGCGCGTTGCAAATCGCGCATATTCGCGCATAGTGGTCGCAAGCAGGGGAGAGCCGATGTCGCAAAGCTTCCGACAACCCGAGATCCTCGAGATCGCCCGGCGCGAGGGCAAGGTCACGGTCGAGGGGCTGGCCGAGCATTTCGGGGTGACGCTGCAGACCATCCGCCGCGACCTGACAGAGCTGGCCGAGGCCGGCCGGCTCGACCGGGTGCATGGCGGTGCGGTGATCCCCTCGGGCACCGCCAATATCGGCTACGAGCACCGCCGCGGCCTGAACCTGCCCGCCAAGACCGCGATCGCCGCGGCCTGCGCCCGCGACATCCCCGACAATGCCTCGGTGTTTCTCAACATCGGCACCTCGACCGAGGCGGTGGCCCGGTCGCTGCTGCGCCATCGCGGGCTGATGGTGGTGACCAACAACATGAACGTGGCGAACATCCTGGTCGAGAACCCCGATTGCGAGGTGATCGTCACCGGCGGCACGCTCCGGCGCTCGGATGGCGGGCTGGTCGGCTCGCTCACCACGCAGGTGATCGGGCAGTTCAAGTTCGACCTCGCGGTGATCGGCTGCTCGGCGCTCGACGAGGAGGGCGACCTGCTCGACTTCGACATCCAGGAGGTCGGGGTGAGCCAGAGCATCATCCGGCAGTCGCGCCGCACCGCGCTGGTCGCCGACCATTCCAAGTTCCAGCGCAGCGCGCCGGCCCGGATCGCCTCGCTCAGCGAGATCGACCGCTTCTACACCGACCGCCCCCTGCCCGAAGCGCTGGCCCGCGCCTGCGCCGACTGGGGCACGCAGGTCGTCCAGCCCGACTGAGCGCCGCTGGCCAGCACGTCCGCGCCGCGATAGGAGGCGACAGCCGAAGCCGCGGAAACACCCCATGCTCCCGAGACCGCCCCGCGCGCTGCTGCGCACATTCCTCGTCATTGCGCTGGTCGCCGCGGCCGTCGCCGCGGCGCTGTGGCTGCGGGCGCTGTCGCTCGACCTCGCCGCGCAGGGCCGGACGGGCATGGTCGGCTTCGCGACGGCGGGGATGCTGCTGCTCTACGCGCTGCTCCTGGCGCTGCCCTTCGTGCCCGGCGCGGAGATCGGCGCGGCCCTGCTGGTCGCGCATGGCGCGGCGGCGGCGCCCTTCGTCTGGGGCGCGACGCTGCTGGGCCTCGGGCTCGCCTACGCCGCCGGGCGCGCGCTCTCGACGCCCGCGGTCTGCGCTTGGCTCGCGGCGCGCGGCTGGCACCGCCTCGCCGAACTGCTGGAGCCGGTCTCCTCGCCCGAGGCCCGGCTGGCGCAGCTCGAGGCGCGGGCGCCGCGCTGGCTCGGCCAATGGGTGCTGCGGCGGCGCTACCTGCTGCTGGCCGCGCTGCTGAATCTGCCGGGCAACAGCATCCTGGGCGGCGGCGGCGGCATCCTGATGGCGGTCGGCGCAAGCCGCCTGTTCCGGCCGCTGCCGCTCCTGCTGACGCTGGCGCTGGCCACCGCGCCGCTGCCGCTTCTGGTGATGCTGATGGGCCCCGGCCTGATCCGCTGACGAATCCGTCTCGGCCGGGCCCGGACAAGGGCCCCAGACAGACGAAAGGCGCCCAATGGGCGCCTGTTCGGTCGATCAGGTAGGGAAGTGGCGGACTGGGGAGGATTCGAACCCCCGACCCCTTGATTCGTAGTCAAGTACTCTATCCAACTGAGCTACCAGTCCGCTGTAGAGTGAGGCTCATCTACCGCCCGGGATCGGCGGGCGCAAGGGGCCGAAAGCGGGTTTTTCCGAAAAATCGCCCCGCACCCGCCCTGCCGTGGCGGCAGGCTCACTGCGCGGCCGCCGCGGCCGCGCCGGGGGCGCTGCGCGGCAGGCAGATCGCGAACTCGGTGCCGCTCTCGTCCGAGCGCCACAGCTCCAGCCGGCCGCCATGGCCGCGGATCAGCTCGGCCGCGATTGCAAGGCCGAGCCCGGTGCCGCCCTTGGCCACCTTGCCGCGGAAGGCCGAGAACAGGTGCTCGCGCGCCTTGGGCGGCAGGCCCGGCCCGGTATCGGCGACGTGGATCCACCAGGCGTCGTCCTCCTCGCGCGCCGAAAGCGTCACCCGCCCCGCCCCGCCGGTGGCGGCGATGGCCTGTCGCGCGTTGCGCACGAGGTTCGACAGCACGCGGTAGAGCTGCTCGGAATCGGCGCGCAGCGTCAGCCCGGCCGGCACCTCCTCGACGAACTCCACCTGCTCCGCCCCCGTCGCCAGACGCTCGGCATCGACCACGTCGGAGACCAGCTGCGACAGCTCGACCCGCGCCAGCCGCGGCGGCGGCTCCTCGGCGCGGCCGAAGGCCAGCGTCGATTCGCACAGGTTCACCGCCCGGCTGATCGAGCCCACGAGCTTCGGCGCCATGCGCTTGACCAGCGGATCCTCCGAGCTCTCCAGCCGGTCGGCGAAGAGCTGGGCCGAGGTCAGGATGTTGCGCAGGTCGTGGCTGACCTTGGCCACCGCGCCGCCGAGCTGGGCCAGCCGGTCCTTCTGCCGCAGCGCGCCGGTGAGCTGGGTTTCCATCGCCTGCAGCGCGGTCTCGGCCTCGCGCAGCTCGCGCAGGCCCGCGCGCGGCGCGATGATCCGGCGCGCATCCTCGGGCGCGTCGGCATAGCTCTGGATCTGCGCCACCACGCTCTTGATCGGCCGCACGAGGAAGGTCTGCACCGCCGCGAAGAGAAGCGCCGCCGTCACCACCGAGATCACCGCCGAGAGGATCAGGATGCGCAGGCCGTAATCGAGCATCTCGGCGCGCAGGTCGCCCTGCTCCATCGTCACCTCGATCAGCAGCCCGCCCTGCTGCACCGGGTCGCCGATCACCCGGATGATCCGGTTTTCGGGGTCGAACAGCACGTCCATCGCGTCGCGGATCAGCGTCAGCGGCGAGACGCCGCGCAGATCGTGGGTGGCGTGGATCGGCGCCGGGATCGGCGAGGCGAGCGCGAGCTGGCGCACCTCGTCGCGCCTGAGCACGACGTTGAACACGCCGGCATTGTCGAGAAGCTCCGCCTCCAGCTCGGCATCGATGCTGTCGGAGGCCAGAAGCGCGAGCGAGGCGATCTGCGCCCGCTCAAGCCGCAGCTCGAGATAGTCCTGCCGGAACCGCGCAACCGAGGGCACGAAGATCAGCACCTCGGCCAGCATCACGAAGACCGTGGTGAGAATCAGGAATCGGCCGGAGAGCGTGTTCAGCATCAGGTTCCCTTCGCCGCGCGCGCGGCGCCGGATCAGGGCACCCAGCGCTGCACCGTCCGCACGGTTTTCTTCACCCATTCGTTATCAAACAGGCTGGCGCTGAAATAGTTGCCCGCGGCCCTTTTGTTGATTTCACCCAACGTCGGATAGGGCAGCACCGCGCCGGCGATCTTGGAGAGCTTGGTGCCAGACGCGATGGCGATGGCCCAGACGCCGATCAGGTTGCCCGCCTCGGCCCCGAGAATCGTCGCGCCGACGGGCCGGCCCTTCACCGCCATCAGCTTGAGCATCCCCTCGGTGCGGCCCTCCGCGATGGCGCGGTCGTTCTCGTCGAAGCCCGCGCGGATCACCTTCAGCGCGTCGCCATGCACCTCGCGCGCCTGCGCCTCCGTGAGGCCGACCTGCGCGAGGCCGGGGTCGGTGTAGGTGGCCCAGGGCAGATGCGCGGTCTTCGCCTTCGACGGCAGGCCGAACAGGATGGAGCGGATGATGACCCCGGCATGGTAGCCCGCCACATGGGTGAACATCAGCCCGCCCGCGGCGTCGCCCACCGCGTAGACCTTGCGGTTCGACACGGAGCGCAGGTCGTCGCCGACGGTGATGCCCTTCCCGTCATGTTTCACGTGAGCCACGTCGAGCCCGAGTCCGTCGGTCACCACCTCGCGCCCGACCGCGAGCAGCAGGTGGCTGCCCTCGAACCGGCCCTTGGAGGTCTCGACAGTGATCGCACCGGCCTCGCCCGAGACGGAGGTGACCTGCGCCTCCTCCTCGATGCGGATGCCCTCGTCGCGCAGCATCGACAGCAGCTCGCCCGCCAGCTCCGGGTCGTCCTTGCCCAGCGCCTTCGCGCCCTCGATCACCGTGACCTCGCAGCCCAGCCGCCGATGCGCCTGCGCCATCTCGATGCCGATCGGGCCGCCGCCGACCACCAGCAGGTGGCGCGGCTTCTCGCGCAGATCGAAGATGCTCTCGTTTGTCAGGAAAGGCACCTCGCCGATGCCCTCGATCGGCGGCACCAGCGGCCGCGAGCCGGTGGCCAGCACGAAGCGCCGCGCCCGGATCGTGGTGTCGCCGGCCTGCATCTCGTCGGGCGAGGTGAAGCGCGCATGCTCGCGGATCACGGTGACGCCGAAGCCCTCGTAGCGCTCCTGCGAATCGACCGGCGCGATGGCGGCGATGGTGCGCGCGACATGGTCCTTCACCGCGGCGAAGTCGATCTCGGGCTCGGCCGGGGCGATGCCGAGCTTGGCGCCCTTGGTCAGCGCATGCGCCTGCTTGGCCGCGGCGAGCATCGCCTTGGAGGGAACGCAGCCGCTGTTGAGGCAGTCGCCGCCCATCTCGCCCTTCTCGATCAGCACCACCTTCGCGCCCATTTGCGCAGCACCAGCGGCCACGGACAGCCCGCCGGAGCCCGCGCCGATCACGCAGACGTCACACTTGATCAGACTCACAGGGCCTCCTTGCGGCCCTTCACGGCCTTGATGACGAGGGGAAGCGCCGACAGCGCGGCGAGGCCGAGCAGCGGCAGAAGGATATGCGGCTCGAAGACGATGCCGAGATCGGGCGTCTCGCCGGCGGCGAAGACCGCGCCGAGACCGGCGCCGACCGAGGTGAAGACCAGCGCGCCCGGCGCGATGCCGAGGAAGGTGGTGACGACGAAGGGCACGAGGCCCACGCCGACCAGCGCCGGCAGCAGGTTGGCCACGAAGAACGGCACCACCGGCAGCAGTCGCAGCAGGAACAGCATCGACCACTGGTTCTCGTGGATGCCGTCCTTGATCTTCTTCAGACGCCCTTCGGAGGTGTCCATGCCGCGCGACAGCCGGTTGCCCAGCCCCGCGCGCGCGGCGAGGAAGATGAGCACCGCGCCGACCCCGGCCCCCGCGACGTTGAACACAACGCCCGGAAAGGTGCCGAAGAGAAAGCCGCCGGTGAGCGTCGCCACCGTCGCGCCGGGCAGCGAGAAGGCGACGATGACCACGTAGGCCGCCACGAATCCGGCCACCGCGGCGGCGTAGTTCGCGTCGCGCCAGGCCAGCAGCGCCTCGCGGTTGTCGCGCAGGGTCTCGAAGCTGAGCACGTCGCGCAGCACGACTGCCCCGACCAGCGCCACCGCGCCGATCACCAGGATCGGCAGGTAGCGCGCCCAGCCGGGCTTTCGCGCCTCCTCCGATTCGTCCGCGATCTCGATGCTCATCTCCCGCCTCCGCATTGCATGTCCCGACAGACATGCCGTGCCGGGTGCGGCGCGGACAGCCCCCCTCGCGGGGTCTTGATTCCAGCTTCAGGACTGTAACATGGCGCCGCCTTGCGCGAATCCGCGCCACGCCGCGTTGACAGCCCGCGCCCGTCCCCTTATGGCACGGGCTTCGAATGATCCCTGGCCCCTGATCCGGCGAACGGCGGACGGCGCGGCCCCCAGGCATGGAGACAGCGCAATGAAACGCACGTTCCAACCCTCCAACCGTGTCCGCAAGTCGCGTCACGGCTTCCGCGCCCGCATGGCCACCAAGGCCGGCCGGAAGATCATCAACGCCCGCCGCGCGCAGGGCCGCAAGGTGCTCAGCGCCTGATTCCCTTGCCAGAGGCATCGGAACAGACCCCCGTGGCCGGCAGCGATGCCGCCGCGCCGGGGTCTTTCGGCGTGTCCGAGAGCGGCGCGCCGATGGAGAAGCTGCGCAAGCGCCCCGATTTCCTGCGCGCCGCCCGCGCGCTCAGGCAGGGCACGGCCGGCTTCCACCTGCAGGCCCGTCCGCGCGAGGACGGCCATGAGGTCGTGCGCGTGGGCTTCACCTGCTCCAAGAAGGTCGGCAACGCCGTGGCGCGCAACCGCGCCAAGCGGCGTCTGCGCGAGATCGCCCGCAAGGTGCTGCCAGCCAAGGGGCGGCCCGGATGGGACTACGTGCTGATCGGCCGCGCCGAGGCCACGGCGGCGCGCGAGTTCGAGCAGATGCTGCGCGACCTCGACTGGGCGCTGCGCCGCGTCCATTCGCAGAAATGACCCCGCTGGCGCGTCTCTTCGCGCTGCCGGTCCGGGCCTACCGGCTCACCTTCTCGCCGCTGGTCGGCCATGGCTGCCGCTTCCACCCCAGCTGCTCGGCCTACGCGCTCGAGGCGCTGGAGAAGCACGGCGCGTGGCGCGGCGGCTGGCTGACGCTCAGGCGGCTGGCGCGCTGCCACCCCTGGGGCGGCAGCGGCATCGACAACGTCCCCGACTGATCACTGCTCGAGCGCGATGACGCCGCAGGCGATGCGCTCACCCGCCTCGGCATCGGCGTAGTAGGTGTCGGGCTCCATGTGGATGATGATCGCCGAGCCGTCCTCGTCGAACAGCGTGTTCGGCGCGTCGGGCGCCATCGACACCCGGTCGGTGAACATGTCGGCATTCACCTCCATCTCGGCATCGGCGTAGATGTTGGGCATGTCGCCGGCATGCGGCCCCGCCTCGTTCTGGAAGCCGTGCTCGGCGCCGTCGGGGTCGAAATGACCGCCCGCAGCTTGGAAGTCGTCGCCGCAATCGCCGGTCTCGTGGATGTGGAAGCTGTGCCCGCCCTCGGGCAAGTTGGTGATGCCCAGCGTCAGCAGCACGCCGTTCGGCGTCTGGGTCATGGCCACCGTGCCCATGGCGGTGCCGTCGATACCGGTCATCTCGGTCACGGCCTCCTGGGCCAGGGCGGCGCCGGGCAGCGCGGCCAGCGCCGCGCAGATCGTCAGGGTCTTCATGAAAGCCTCCTCGCGGGAATCGTCGGCGGCCCGAGACCGCCCTTCCCGGGGGCAACGATCCCCGTCCCCCCGCGTTCCCGTGACTTTTCTTGCGCGCCGTCTCGTGGCATAGCCCCGCCGTTCCCGCGAAAGGCCCCGGTCATGCTCGACGACGTCGAAGACGACATCCACCCGCTGTTCCACGGCGCGCCCAAGACCACCGAGTTCCGCAAGCTGCGCAAGCGGATCATCCGCGACACGCGCGAGGCGATCGAGACCTACGGCATGGTCGAGCGCGGCGCGCGCTGGCTGGTCTGCCTGTCGGGCGGCAAGGACAGCTACACGCTTCTGGCCGCGCTGACCGAGTTGCAATGGCGCGGCCTGCTGCCGGTCGAGATCCTGGCCTGCAACCTCGACCAGGGCCAGCCGAACTTCCCCGCGACCGTGCTGCCCGAGTTCCTGCAGAAGATGGGCGTGCCGCACCGGATCGAGTACCAGGACACCTATTCCATCGTCATGGACAAGGTGCCGCAGGGCCGGACCATGTGCGCGCTGTGCTCGCGGCTGCGCCGCGCCAACCTCTACCGCATCGCCCGCGAGGAGGGCTGCTCGGCGGTGGTGCTCGGCCATCACCGCGACGACATCCTCGAGACCTTCTTCCTCAACCTGTTCCACGGCGGCAAGATCGCGACCATGCCGCCCAAGCTGGTCAACGACGAGGGCGACCTCTTCCTCTACCGGCCGCTCGCGCATGTCGCCGAGGAGGACTGCGCCCGATTCGCCGCGGCGATGGACTACCCGATCATCCCCTGCGACCTCTGCGGCAGCCAGGACGGGCTGCAGCGCCAGCAGATCAAGCAGCTGCTCGACCAGTGGGAGAAGAACAGCCCCGGCCGCCGGCAGAAGATGTTCACCGCGCTGTCGAACATCCGGCCCAGCCACATGCTCGACCCCAAGCTCAACGATTTCACCGCGCTGATGCGGGCCGTCGGTGCCGACAATTCGAACGAAGACGGACCGCTTCGTTAACACCCTGCCAAGCCCGCCTTCCTAGCCTGTCAGGCGAGTCGGGTCGTGGGCCGCCCGGCTGATCGGATGGAGGGCCGATGCCGAGACGGGTTCAATTGGGCAGCCGCCTCGCGGGCGGTGTCGCGGGGCTGCGGCGAACGGCGACGCTGGCCATGGTGCCGCTGCTGCTGATCATGGCGCTGGTCGCGGGTGGCGGCTGGGCCGCCTGGTGCATCGCGCTGGCGCTGCCCTTCACGATCGCGGCCGCGGTGCAGCGGCCGATCCTGCAGCGCAGCCGCGACACCGACCGGCTGACCGGGCTGGGCGGCCGGCAGGCGCTGGTCGCGGCGCTCGACGCGGCGCTGGCGCGCGGCACCGGCCGGCCGCGGACCACCGCCGCGATGGTGATCGAGATCGACGGCTTCAAGCTGCTCGAAGAGCGTTACGACCACCGGGCGGTCGAGCAGATCCTGCAGGCCACCGGCGAGCGGCTGCGCGACTGCCTGCGCGAGCGCGACACCGCCGCCCGGCTCGAGGGCTGCTGCTTCGGCGTCGGCCTGTCGACGGCGCGGCGGCTGGACCTCGAGACCGCGATCCAGATGGCCAGCCGCCTGCAGCGCGCCCTGTCCGAGCCGATCGCGCTCGACGGTCTGCGGGTGCATCCTTCTGTCTCCGTGGGCTTCGCGCTGGCGGCGCGGCTCGAGGCGCCGCGCGGCGAGGATCTGGTGCAGGCGGCGACGCTTGCGATGATCGAGGCGCAGCGCGCCGGCCCCGGCGCGATCCGCAGCTACTCCGAGTCGATGCAGGCCCGCATCACCGCCCGCAACAGCCTCGCCGACGAGATCGCCGCCGCGCTCGACCGCGGCGAGATCTCCGCCCATTTCCAGCCGCAGATCTCCGGCAGCACCGGCGCGGTCACCGGCGTCGAGGCGCTGGCGCGCTGGCACCACCCCGAGCGCGGGCTGATCCCGCCGGCCGAGTTCATCCCGGCGCTCGAGCAGGCCGGGCTGATGGGCCGGCTGGGCGAGCTGATGGTGCAGGACGGCCTGAACGCGCTGCGCCTTTGGGATGCCTCGGGGCTGGCGGTGCCGCGGGTCGGCGTCAACTTTAGCCGCCACGAGCTGGCCGACCCGCAGCTGGTCGAGAGGATCGCCTGGGAGATCGACCGCTTCGGGCTGGAGCCGGGCCGGCTCGCCGTCGAGGTGCTGGAGACCGTGGTGGCCGACCGCGCCGACGACATGGTGATCCGCAACCTCGCCGGGCTGGCGCGGCTGGGCTGCTGCCTCGACCTCGACGATTTCGGCACCGGGCACGCCGCCATCACCTCGATCCGCCGCTTCTCGATCCAGCGGCTGAAGATCGACCGCTCCTTCATCACCCGGATCGACGCCGATGCCGAGCAGCAGAAGATGGTCTCGGCGATCCTGACCATGGCCGAGCGGCTGGGTCTCGCCACGCTGGCCGAGGGGGTCGAGACCGAGGGCGAGCGCGAGATGCTCTCGCGGCTCGGCTGCGACCACCTGCAGGGCTTCGGCATCGCCCGGCCGATGCCGCGCCAGGACACGGCCGACTGGATCCGCGCCCGCCAGTCGACGGCGCCGATCCCGATACGGCCGCGACAGGCGCTGTGACGCCACGCGCCCGATTCCGCGCCCCGCGCCTTCCGAACAAGGGCGAAAAGGGCCTAAGGACGCCCCGCATCCGCGCGCCGGCACCGTGAAACCGCTTGACCTTCGGGGCCGTGGAGGGTTGAACCGCCACTGACCTTTTTCCGGCGATCCGAGGCGGCTTTCATGGACGATCAGAACAAGAACCTGATCCTTGCGACGGTGCTCAGCCTGGTGGTGATCATGGGCTGGTTCCTGATCTTCCCGCCCGAGGAGCAGGCCCCCTCGCCCGAGATCGACGAGGTCTCGACCGCACCGACCGAGGATCTCGGCCCCGGCACCACCGGCGACGCCGTGCCCGGCAGCGCGGTCGGCCAGGCCGCCCCGGTGGCGCAGGAGGCGCCGCGCGTCGAGATCGAGACCCCGAGCCTGACCGGCTCGCTGTCGCTGCGCGGCGGCCGGATCGACGACCTCTCGCTCGCCGGCTACCGCGAGACGCTCGACCCCGACAGCCCGCTGGTGCGGCTGCTCTCGCCGGTCGGCTCCGACACGCCCTACTACGCGCTGTGGGGCTGGGCCCCGGTCGGCGGCGAGGCGGGCCCGCTGCCCGGCCCCGACACCGTCTGGTCGCTGGAAAGCGGCGAGACGCTGACCCCCGACAGCCCGGTGACCCTGGCCTGGGACAACGGCGAGGGCCTGATCTTCCGCCGCACCGTCTCGGTCGACGAGAAGTTCATGTTCGACGTCGAACAGACGGTCGAGAACACCACCGATGCCAGCGTCACCCTCGCCCCCTACGGCTTCGTCGCCCGCCATGGCGAGCCCGACACGCAGGGCTTCTTCATCCTGCACGAGGGCGTGGTGCGGATGACCGACGGCACGCTCGAGGAGATCGACTACTCCGACATGCCCGATCTCGAGCCCGACGCCCGCGGCGCCGGCCGGGTCGACGTGGCCGAGGTCGCCTCCGACGGCTGGACCGGCTTCACCGACAAGTACTGGATGACCACGCTGATCCCCGAGCCGGGCACGCCCTTCCGCTCGGTGGTGCGCTATTCCGACCGCTCGGAGATCTACCAGACCGACAGCGTCTCCCCGGCCGTCGAGATCGCACCCGGCGCCACCGCCGCCTCGGCCACCCGGCTCTTCGCCGGCGCCAAGGAATGGGAGGCGATCCGCGGCTACCAGAACGATCTGGGCATCGACGGCTTCGTCGACTCGATCGACTGGGGCTGGTTCTTCTTCCTGACCAAGCCGATCTTCATGCTGCTGCACTTCCTCAACGGGCTGATCGGCAACATGGGCTGGGCGATCGTGGCGCTGACGCTGATCCTCAAGGCGATCGTCTTCCCGCTGGCCTACCGCTCCTACGTCTCGATGGCGAAGATGAAGGAGCTGCAGCCCGAGATGGAGGCCCTCAAGGAGCGCGCCGGCGACGACCGGCAGGAGCTGCAGAAGGGCATGATGAAGCTCTACAAGGACAACAAGGTGAACCCGGCCTCGGGCTGCCTGCCGATCCTGCTTCAGATCCCGATCTTCTTCTCGCTCTACAAGGTGATCTTCGTCACCATCGAGCTGCGGCACGCGCCCTGGTTCGGCTGGATCAACGACCTGTCGGCCCCCGACCCGTCCTCGATCCTGAACCTGTTCGGCCTGCTGCCCTTCAACGCGCCCGACCCGGCGAGCCTCTTGGCGATCATCTCGCTCGGCGTGCTGCCGATCCTGCTCGGCATCTCGATGTGGCTGCAGCAGAAGCTGAACCCGGCCCCCACCGACCCGACCCAGAAGATGGTCTTCGCCTGGATGCCCTGGGTGTTCATGTTCATGCTCGGCAACTTCGCCAGCGGCCTGGTGCTCTACTGGATCACCAACAACGTGATCACCTTCGTGCAGCAATACGCGATCATGCGCAGCCACGGCGCTAAGCCCGACGTGTTCGGCAACATCCGGTCCGGCTTCAAGCGCAAGCCCAAGCCCGCCGAGGCCAAGGCCGCCAACACCTCGCGGAAGCCCAAGAAGTGACCGGCCCGCAGATGAGCTTTCCCGAGGCCGCCCCGCCCGCGCCCGAAGAGGCCGAGGCGGGGCGGCTTCTGTTCGCGGGCGAGGTCGAGTTCCTCAAGGGCGTGGTCGCCATGGCGGGCCTGCCGCCCGCCGACCGCGCCGAGGTCTGCTTCGCCGGCCGCTCGAACGTGGGCAAGTCGACGCTGATCAACGCGCTCACCGGCCGCAAGGCGCTGGCGCGGGCCTCGAACACGCCGGGCCGGACGCAGGAGATCAACTTCTTCACCGCTGCCGAGAGCCACTACATCGTCGACCTGCCGGGCTACGGCTATGCCAACGCGCCGGTCGCGGTGGTCGAGAAGTGGCAGCGCCTGCTCAAGCAGTATCTCTCGGGCCGCCCCACCCTGCGCCGGGCCTTCGTGCTGATCGATGCGCGCCACGGCGCCAAGAAGGTCGACGAGGAGATCATGACGCTGCTGGACCGCGCCGCCGTGCCGTTCCAGGTGGTGATGACCAAGACCGACAAGGTGAGGAAGAGCGACCTCGAGCACAGCCTCGGCCTGACCCGCGCCGCGCTTGCCCGGCACCCCGCCGCCTTCCCGGAGCTGGTGCTGACCAGCTCGGAAAAGGGCGAGGGAATCGAGACGCTCCGTGCCATCATCGCGGGGCTGGGCTGACAACCACCTGACAGGGGCCTCTGATGAGGACGCAGAACATGGACCGAGACTGGATCGCCACCGCCAAGACGCTCTCAGAGGCCCTGCCCTACCTGCAGCGCTACTCGGGCGCGATCGTGGTGGTGAAGTTCGGCGGCAACGCCATGGGCGACGCCGACGCGATGGCCGAGTTCGCCCGCGACATCGTGCTGATGCGGCAGGTCGGCGTGAACCCGGTCGTGGTGCATGGCGGCGGGCCGATGATCAACGAGATGCTCGGCAAGCTCGGCATCAAGTCCGACTTCGTGCGCGGCAAGCGCGTCACCGACAAGGCCACGGTCGAGGTGGTCGAGATGGTGCTGACCGGCCTCGTCAACAAACGCATCGTGCAGGCGATCATGGACGAGGGCGGCCGCGCCGTGGGTCTCTCGGGCAAGGATGACGACCTGATGGTGGCCGAGGCCGACGACCCGGAGCTGGGCTTCGTCGGACGCCCCGTGGAGATGAACGTGCAGGTGCTGCGCGACCTCTTCGCCGCCGGGATCATCCCGGTCGTGGCGCCAGTCGCCACCGGCATGGACCCGAACGAAACCTTCAACGTCAACGGCGACACCGCCGCCGGCGCCATCGCCGGCGCGCTCGAGGCCGACCGGCTGCTGCTGCTGACCGACGTGGCCGGCGTCAAGGACGCCTCGGGCAACGTCGTCACCCAGCTCACCCCCGAGCAGGTCCGCCAGATGACCGAGGACGGCGTCATCGCCGGCGGCATGATCCCCAAGACCGAGACCGCGCTCGCCGCGCTCGAGAAGGGCGTGCGCGCGGTGGTGATCCTCGACGGCCGCCTGCCCAACGCCTCGCTCCTGGAGCTCTTCACCGAGCATGGCGCGGGCTCGATCATCCGCTCGACCGAGAGCCGGGTGAAGCCGCGGGGGGCGTGAACATGCGCCGCCTCGTCCTGATCCGTCACGCCAAGTCGGACTGGGGGGACGAAGGCACGCGCGACCACGACCGTCACCTCGCCGAGCGCGGCCGCCACGACGCGCCGCGCATGGGCGCCTGGCTGCAGGCGCAGGGGCTGGTGCCCGGGCTGGTGCTGTGCTCGACCGCGACGCGCACCCGCGAGACTCTGGCGCTGATGCTGCCCGAATGGGCGGAGCAGCCGCAGGTCGAGCACCGCGCCGAGCTGTACGCCGCCGCCCCCGCGACGCTCCTCAAGGCCGCCCGCGAGAGCGGCGCCGAGAGCGTGGCCCTCGTCGCCCACAACCCCGGCATCGGCGCGCTGGCCGCGCAGATGGCCGTGGCCGCGCCCGAGCATCCGAAGTTCCGCCGCTACCCCACCGCCGCGATCACCGTGCTGGAGTTCGACGAGGCGATGGCCGCCGGGCGCGGCCGGGTGCTGGCCTTCGCGGTGCCCAAGGACCTCTAGGGCGCCGCCACCGGTCTTTCTCTCCAACCCTCGCCCGGGTGCTGCCCAGCCCGCCACAAGACGCGCCTCGCGGCCCGACTCGATCCCCGTTGCGAACAGCACGGACTGCCGGCGGCCGCCGGGGCATGATGGTCCGCGCCATGAGAAAGGGGCCGGTCCCTTCGGACCGGCCCCTGCCCCGCATCCCGATCGAGCGCACGGGCTCAGTGCCCGAGGATCTGGCTCAGGAACAGCTTGGTGCGGTCCGACTTGGGGTTCTTGAAGAACTCCTCCGGCTCGTTCTGCTCGACGATCTGGCCCTGGTCCATGAAGATGACCCGGTTGGCGACCTGCCGCGCGAAGCCCATCTCGTGGGTCACGCAGAGCATGGTCATGCCCTCCTCGGCCAGCTCGATCATGGTGTCGAGCACCTCCTTGATCATCTCCGGGTCGAGCGCCGAGGTCGGCTCGTCGAAGAGCATGATCCTGGGCTTCATGCACAGCGACCGGGCGATCGCCACGCGCTGCTGCTGGCCGCCCGAGAGCTGGCCCGGATACTTGTGCGCCTGCTCGGGGATCTTCACCTTCTCGAGGAAGTGCATCGCCACCTCCTCGGCCTCGCGCTTGGGCGTCTTGCGGACCCAGATCGGCGCGAGCGTGCAGTTCTCGAGGATGGTCAGGTGCGGGAAGAGGTTGAAGTGCTGGAAGCACATCCCGACCTCCGAGCGGATCTTGTCGATGTTCTTCAGGTCCGAGCTGAGCTCGGTCCCGTCGACGACGATCCGGCCGGCCTGGTGCTCCTCGAGCCGGTTGATGCAGCGGATCAGCGTCGACTTGCCCGAGCCCGAGGGCCCGCAGATCACGATCCGCTCGCCGCGATAGACGGTGAGGTCGATGTCGCGCAGCACGTGGAACGAGCCGTACCACTTGTTCATGCCCGAGATCTCGATCGCGACCTCGTCGGAGACCTGCATCTGGCTGCGGTCGATCTCGCGCGCGGCGGCGGGGTTGGTGGCGAGGTCCGTCATGGCGCCCTCCTTACTTGTGGCCGCGCTGGAGCTTCTTCTCCAGGTACAGCGAATAGCGGGACATGCTGAAGCAGCAGATGAAGAACAGGAGCCCGATGAAGACGAAGAGCTCCCAGTAGATGCCGTTCCACTCGGTGGTGGCGCGGATCGCGTTCGACAGGCCGATCGGGTCGAAGAGACCGATGAACACCACCAGCGTCGTGTCCTTGAACAGGCCGATGAAGGTGTTGACGATGCCCGGGATCGAGATCTTGAGCGCCTGCGGCAGGATGATCAGCCGCATCGACTGCCAGTAGGACAGGCCGAGGCTGTCGGCGCCCTCGTACTGGCCCTTGGGAAGCGCCGCGAGACCGCCGCGCACCACCTCGGCGATGTAGGCGGCCGCGAACAGCGTCACCATGATGATCACGCGCAGCATCAGGTCGAAATTGGTGCCCGGCGGCAGGAAGTAGTTCAGCAGGAGCGAGGCGGTGAACAGCCAGACGATCAGCGGCACGCCGCGGATGATCTCGATGAAGCCGACCGACACCTTGTTGATGATGAACAGGTCCGACTGCCGGCCCAGCGCCAGCAGGATCCCCAGCGGCAGCGACAGGATGATCGCCGCGATGCCGATGATGAAGGACAGCATGAAGCCGCCGAAATCCTGCGAGGGCACGTATTCGATGCCGATCCCCACGACCTGCTCCAGCTCGCGCGCCAGCGGCCCGGCGGTGTAGAACCAGTAGACGATCGGCAGCGCCGCCGAGACGATGGCGGCCACCAGCGTGCCGGCCATCGGCGCCAGCGCCCGCCACGCCGCCCAGCCCAGCACGAAGCCGAGGGCCACCGCGACCGGGAACCAGGCCGAGCCGCCCCAGAGCAGCCAGAACATCACGAAGGGCGAGACGGCGGTGAACCACAGCGCGCCGCGCGGCACCTGCGCGAACAGCACCGGCGCGATCGCCGCGAGGAAGATGACCAGCGCCAGCACCGGCCGCCAGTAGAGCTCGGACGGGTAGAAGCCGAACATCAGCTGCTGCCAGCGGTCCACCAGCACCGCCCAGCAGGCGGCGGAGGCGCCCTCGCCCAGCGTGGCGTCGCGGATCTCGCGGCACTCGCTCAGCGAGCCGGCGTTCCAGATGCCGCTCACCACCCAAGGCAGCGTGTGCGCCAGCGCCCAGTAGATCACGTAGAGCGAGACCAGCGTCAGCACGATGTTGAACCAGCCCGAGAACAGGTTCTCGCGCAGCCACAGGATCGCGCCGCGATTGCTGACCGGAGGCTCGGCCTGCGGCAGCATGGTCTCGCGGACATAGGAGACGGTCTGGGAATGCGTGTCCGACATCTCAGCGCTCCTTCAGCTTGACGCTGGAATTGTAGACGTTCATCGCGCCCGAGATGACGAGGCTGGTCACCAGGTAGAACAGCCCCAGCAGCAGCATCCCTTCCAGCTCCTTGCCGGTCTGGTTGATGGTGATGCCGCCCAGGGTCGAGCGCACGTCCATGTAGCCCACCGCGATCGCCAGTGACGAGTTCTTGGTGAGGTTGAGATATTGCGAGATCATCGGCGGGATGATCACCCGCAGCGCCTGCGGCAGGATCACGAGGCGCATGGTGCGCGAGGGCTTGATGCCCAGCGCGAAGGCCGCCTCGGTCTGGCCCTTCGACACCGACAGGATGCCGCCGCGCACGTTCTCGGCGATGAAGGCGCCGGTGTAGAGCGACAGCGCCAGCCACAGCGCGATCAGCGAGTTCCTGAGCTGCAGCCCGCCCTCGAAGTTGAAGCCGCCGAGGATCGGCCGCTCGAACTCGACAGGGTTGCCGCGCGTGATGGTGTCGCTCAGCGCCACGGCGCCGGCCGGCACGCTGGCCGCGATGGTCGAGGCCGGCAGCGACAGGATGTTGCAGCGCCCGGCCTCGGCCGCGGCGATCGCCTCGGCGCCGTCGGCGACCGGGACGAGGTTGAAGCGCAGGTCGTTGGCCCGCATCAGCCGGCGCAGGTTCAGCGACTCGGTCGAGAAGGGCACGGTGCAGGCGTTGATCGCCTGCTGCGAGCCCGCGTAATCGGCCAGCGTCATGCCCTCGCTCGCGCCCGTGGCGAGCACCGGCTGGACCTGGCGGCCCGAGGTCAGCGACAGCGCGAGGAAGGCGACCGTGACCGGCACCAGGAGCAGGCCCAGCGTGCCCCAGCCGATCGGCAGGATGCGCCCGGTCTGTTCCTGCGTCCTGTGGGCGTAGCGGCGCCAGAAGAAGATCGCGACCAGCGACAGCAGCAGCACGGCGAGCAGGATGCCCGCGCCCGCGCCCCAGAACGGCGCCGGGATGAAGACGCCGCGATTGGTGATGGCGACCGTGTCGCCGAGGATCATCGCGGCGTCGCCGCCCTCGCGGAAGTCGCGCGGCTGCGGCGTGGCCTCGGTCATCAGCGCGAAGATCAGCAGGATCCACAGCAGCAGCGGGATGTTGCGGAAGCCCTCGACATAGACCGCCATCAGCTTGGCGATGAGCCAGTTCTTCGACAGCCGCAGCACGCCCGCCAGCACGCCGATCACGGTGGCCAGCGCGCAGCCCAGAACGGCGACGAGCAGGGTGTTGAGGATGCCGACCAGCGCGGCGCGCGCATGGCTCGAGGTGCTGTCGTATTCGACCAGCCGCTGGTTGATGTCGTAGCCCGCGCGCTGCCCGAGGAACCCGAAGTCGAAGTCCTTGCCCAGAGCCTGCAGGTTGGCGACGGTGTTCGACACCAGCCAGCTCAACCCCAGCATCAGCGCGATGAAGGCGATCACCTGGATCGTGAGGGAGCGGTAGCGGGTGTCGTAGATCAGCTGGCTAGGGTGAAACCCCGCCTTCGGAGGTTCCGAGGTCGTCGTCATGATATGGTCCCCGTTGGTCCCCTCGCCCGGTTGTCGCGCCGGTTGCTCCGGCTGCGCCCGTCGATGGGGGCGGCGCGTGTCGCGCCGTGTTCGGTGTTGGTGGGGAGGGGCGGCGCACCGCCCCTCCCGGTCAGGTTAGCGGAACGGCGGCGCGTAGATCAGGCCACCATTGGTCCACTGCGCGTTCAGGCCGCGCGCCAGACCGATCGGGGTGTTCTCGCCGATGTTCTTCTCGAAGATCTCGCCGTAGTTGCCGCCGGCGGCGATGGCCTTCTTGGCCCAGTCGCTCTCGAGGCCGATCATCGCGCCGAGCTCGCCCTCGGTGCCGAGAAGGCGGTTCACCTCGGGGTTGGAGCCCGGGGCGGCGGCCAGCTCGTTCACGTTGGCCGAGGTCACGCCGTACTCTTCCGCAGCGATCAGCGCGTTGAGCGTCCAGCGGACGATGTCGGCCCACTCGTTGTCGCCATGGCGCACCAGCGGCCCGAGCGGCTCCTTGGAGATGATCTCCGGCAGGATCACGTGGTCGGCCGGGTTCTCGAAGGTGGCGCGGGTGGCGGCCAGGCCCGAGGCGTCGGTGGTGTAGGCGTCGCAGGCACCGGCGAGGTACTGCTGCTGGCCCTCGGCGTTGGTCTCGATCGGCACCGGCTCGTAGCTCATGTTGTTGTTGCGGAAGAAGTCCGCGAGGTTGAGCTCGGTGGTGGTGCCGGTCTGGATGCAGACGGTGGCGCCGTCCAGATCCTTGGCCGAGGAGACGCCCAGCGCGGTCGGGACGATGAAGCCTTGGCCGTCATAGTAGTTCACGCCGACGAAATCGAACTTGAGGTCGGTGTCGCGCGAGAAGGTCCAGGTGGTGTTGCGGGCCAGCATGTCGATTTCGCCCGAGGCCAGCGCGGTGAAGCGGGTCTGGCCGGTGGTGGGCACGAAGTTCACGGCGGTCGGGTCGTCCAGCACCGCGGCGGCCACGGCGCGGCAGACGCTGACGTCGAAGCCCTCCCAGACGCCGTTGGCGTCGGGGGCGCCGAAGCCGGCGAGGCCCGTGACCACGCCGCAGTTCAGCTCGCCGCGCTCCTTGACCTCGTCGAGCGTGGCGGCCTGCGCCGCTCCGGCGACGAGACCGGTGACGGTCAGGGCGCCGAAGAGTACGGATTTCTTCATGTTTACCTCTTCCTGAGTTCCACGCCCGCTTTGCCCGCGAACGCATTCTTATGGACCGTCCGGAGACGGCAGAGAGATGCGGGGGCCGCTGCGGCCCCGACGGGCACAGTTGGGCAACAATTGCATGTCAGGTCAAGGGTCGCGCCCGGCGGGGCCGCCGGGCGGAACGCTGCGGAACGGCGCGGGGCGCCGCGTCAACGGGCCGCGAGCAGGTTCCAGAAGCGGGCCGCGTCGAGGAAGGCCGCGCGCTTCACCGCGGCCATGGCCTGCGCCTCCTCGTCCTCGCCCCATTGCTCGATCTGCCAGTCCTCGTCGAGCCGCGACAGCCGCCAGGCCTCCTCCGGCGCGAGCCGGTCCTCGACCACGGCGAGCGCCAGCACCAGAGAGCCCGACAGCGCCACGAGGTCGTGGAACGCGGCCAGCCGGAACGGGTCGAGCGCCTCGACCGGCGCGGAGAGCCGCGCGAGATCGTCCTGCGCCTGCTCGACCGGCATCACGCCGGCCGCGAGCTTGAGCCGCGCGCCATGCGCCTCGGCCACCCAGTCGAGCAGCGGGTCCCACTCGGCGGTCTGGCGGGCGGCCAGCTCGGCCGGCATCTCGGCGCGGTAGCACAGCAGGTCGGAGCCGCCATAGGCGGCCAGCATCCCGGCCACGGCGGCGCGCTGCGGGCCGACCTTGTCGATCGCCGAGTTGGCGGTGCGGGTGACCGGCATCGCGCCGGGATCGATCCGCTCCTCCTGCCGGTCCCATTCCTCGGCCACGGCCTGCGCCAGCGCCTCGGTCGGCAGCACCAGCAGCGCCTTGGCCGGGGTGCGCACGGGCCGGGCGTCGAGCAGCACCTGCCAGCCGCCCTCGACCGGCGCGGTGGTGGCGGTTTTCCAGAAGCGCTTGGCCTTCCATTCGCTCATCGCGTCGTCTCCATGAGCTGGTCGAGCGCGCCCGGCAGGGCGGCCCAGTCGTGAATGATGCGGTCGGCGCGCAGGCCCGCGGCGGGCTGGTAGCCCCAGCCGACGCCGATCGAGGCGACGCCGGCGGCGCGCGCCATGTCGATGTCGAAGCCGGTGTCGCCGATCATCACGGCGCGCGTGGGCGCGACGCCGGTGTCGGACAGCGCGGCCCGGATCATCGCCGGGTTCGGCTTCGAGGGGTGGTCGTCCGCGGTCTGGCGGCTGGCGAAGACGCCCTCGAGCCGATGCGCCGCGATCAGCCGGTCGAGCCCGCGCCGCGACTTGCCGGTGGCCACGGCGAGCAGCGTCCAGGGCTCGGCCGCCAGCCGGTCGAGGGCCTGGCGCGCGCCGGGGTAGAACGGGCTCGAATCGGGCCCGTGCGCCTCGCGCAGCCCGGCATAGGCCTCGCAATAGGCGGCGATCATCCGGGCGCGGCGCCCCTCCTCCGCGTCGGGCGCGAGGCGGGCGAAGGTCTCGGGCAGCGACAGCCCGACGCCCGAGAGCACCTCCTCGCGCCCCGGCGCGGCCAGCCCCTCGGCCGCGAAGGCCGCTTCCATCGCCGAGAGGATGTCGCGCTGGCTGTCGACCAGCGTGCCGTCGACGTCAAAGATCACCAGCCGCAGTTCGGTCATGCGTCGAACTCGTCCGGGTCGAACGGGTCCATCGGCGCGTCGCGTGTGTCCCAGCCGAAGAAGTCCCAGGTCCGCTCCATGTGCTCGGGCAGCGGCGCCACGATCTGCAGCACCGCCTTCGTGACCGGGTGCTCGATCTTCAGCGAGCGGGCATGCAGGTGCAGCTTGCGGTCGATCTCGGCGCCCAGACCCGCGCCCCAGCCGTCGCCGAGGTTCTCCTGCCCCGAGCCGCCATACTTGCCGTCGCCGATGATCGGGTGGCCCAGCTCGGCCATGTGGGCGCGCAGCTGGTGCGTGCGGCCGGTGACCGGCACCAGCGCCATCCACGAGACCCGCTGGCCGAGCGCGCTCAGCGTCGCGAAATCGGTCACGGCGCGCTTGGCGCCGGGGGTGCCGGCCACCTCGGCGGGGTGGACGCACTGCATCTTCTCGCCCTCGCCGCCCTTGCCGTGGCCCGGCGCCTTGACGAGGCCGTACTTGATCGTGCCGGCCTTGGGATGCGGCGCGCCGGCAACGGCGGCCCAGTAGATCTTGCGGGTCTCGCGGTGCTTGAGGTTCTCGACCAGTCCCTTGGCGGCGGTGCGGGTGCGCGCCAGCAGCAGCACGCCCGAGGTGTCGCGGTCGAGCCGGTGCACGAGGCGCGGCTTGTCCTCGAAGCCGTCGCGCAGCGCCTCGGCGAGACCGTCGACATGCTTGGCCACGCCGGAGCCGCCCTGCGTCGCCAGGCCGGCGGGCTTGTTGATCGCGATGATGTGGTCGTCGCGGTAGATCACGCAGCCGCGGATCATCTCGGCGTCCTTCTTCGAGACCGTGAAGCGGTCCACCGGACGGCTCTCGACCTCGTGCGGCTCGGGGATCGGCGGCACGCGCACGCTCTGGCCGACCTCGAGCCGGGTGGCGGGCTTGACGCGCCCGCCCTCGACCCTGAGTTCGCCCTTGCGGCACATCTTCTCGATCCGGGTCTGCACCAGATGCGGAAAGCGCCGCTTCAGCCAGCGGTCGAGCCGCTGGTCGCCCTCGTCCGGGCCCACGGTGATGGTCTGCACGCCGCTCATGAGAGGCTCCTTGCGATCCAGAGACCCGAGGCGCAGGCCCCGAGCGAAAGTATGACCGACCCCGACGCATAGGCCAGCGCCGCCCCGGCGCGGCCCGCCTCGACCAGCCGCAGCGTGTCGAGCGAGAAGGCCGAAAAGGTGGTGAAGCCGCCCAGCAGCCCGGTCACCAGCAGCGGGGCCAGAAGACCGCCCCGCCCCGACAGCCCCACCCAGAGCGCCCCGATCGCCAGCGACCCCGCGACGTTGACCGCGAGCGTCCCCAGCGGAAAGGCGAGGGCCTGCCCGACCAGGAACCGCAGGCTCGCGCCCACCGCCCCGCCGAGCGCCACGAATGCGAGGGATGTCATCATCCGCGCTGTCTCTTTGGGCCTGCGCCGCTTGTCAAGCGGCGCGCCGGCCCGGCCCGCGTCCCGCCGCCCCTGCGCCGTGATAGGATGACGATGCCGACCCGATTCCGGCCCGGCGGCAGCGAGAAGGAGACGCCATGGGATTGCTCGTCGAATACAGCCTGAAGGAGGGCCAGTCGGACGCGCAGGAGCGCGCGCTGCGGGACCTCGTCGCGGGGCTGCGCGAGGAAGGGACCGAGGGCTTCAGCTATACCGGCTACGCCACCGACGACCCGGCCCGCTTCATCGGCCTGTTCGAGTTCGAGGACGACGCGGCCAAGCAGCGCTTTCTCGACAGCCGGGCCTTCGCGGCCTACCGCGACGGTGCCAAGGCCCGCTTCACCGCGCCGCCGGGCAGCACGCCCATCCGCCGCGTGGCCTCCACGCGCGACTGAGACCGCCGCCTCAGCCGTCCTCGCCACGCCTGCGCTTCTCGCGCAGGCCGGCGAAGAACTCGACCCGCTTCTTCAGCTCGCGCTCGTGGCCGCGGTCGACGGGCAGGTAATAGACCCCGCGCCGCATACCTTCGGGGAAGTAGTCCTGCCCCGAGAAGGCGTCCTCGGCATTGTGGTCGTAGGCGTAGCCCTTGCCGTAGCCCTGGTCCTTCATCAGCCGCGTCGGCGCGTTGAGGATGTGCTTGGGCGGCGGCTCCGAGCCGGTCTTCTTCGCCTCGGCCATCGCCGCCTTGAAGGCCGCGTAGCCGGCGTTGGATTTCGGCGCGAGCGCGAGATAGGTCACCGCCTGCCCCAGCGCCAGCTCGCCCTCGGGGCTGCCCAGCCGCTCGTAGGTTTCCCAGGCGTGCAGGCAGATGGTCTGCGCCTGCGGGTCGGCCAGGCCGATATCCTCGACCGCCATGCGGGTGATGCGCCGCGCGAGGTAGCGCGGATCCTCGCCCCCCGTCAGCATCCGCGCCAGCCAGTAGAGCGCGGCGTCGGGGTCCGAGCCGCGAACCGACTTGTGCAGCGCGGAGATGAGGTTGTAGTGCTCGTCGCCCGACTTGTCGTATTTCGCCGCCCGCTTGGTCAGCCGCGATGTCAGCGCGTCGACGCCCATCTTCACGTCGGTCTTCCAGGCCGCCACCTGCTCGATCAGGTTCAGAAGCGCCCGGCCGTCGCCATCGGCCATCTCGAGCAGCGCCTCGCGCGCCATGCCGTCGAGCGGCAGCGCCCGGCCCAGCTCCTTCTCGGCGCGCTGGGCGAGGCGTTCGAGATCGGCGAGGTCGAGCCGGGTCAGCACCAGCACCTGCGCGCGGCTGAGCAGCGCGGCGTTCAGCTCGAACGAGGGGTTCTCGGTGGTGGCGCCGACCAGAAGGATCGTGCCGTCCTCCATGTGCGGCAGGAAGCCGTCCTGCTGCGCCTTGTTGAAGCGGTGGATCTCGTCGACGAAGAGCAGCGTCCCCCGCCCCTGCCGGCGGCGCAGCTTGGCGGCCTCGAACACCTTCTTGAGGTCGGCCACGCCGGTGAAGATCGCGCTGATCTGTTCGAAATGCAGGTCGGTCGCGTCGGCCAGCAGCCGTGCGATGGTGGTCTTGCCGACCCCGGGTGGCCCCCAGAACACCAGCGACGACATCGTTCCCGAGGCGAGCATCGCGCCCAGCGGCGCCTCCGGGCCGAGCACCTGGCCCTGGCCGATCACCTCCTCGAGTGTCCGGGGCCGCAGCCGGTCGGCCAATGGCCGCGGCGCCCCGTCCGGCACGCTCTCCCGCGCCGTGGCCGACGCGGCGGCCCGTGGCGCGGCGCGCTCTATGCCGGACTCTGGGATGTTGTCGAACAGATCGGCCATGACACCATATCTAGTGCAACTGTGGATAAGTGCAAAGAGAGAACGGTGTCATGGCCTTGCCGGCCGGGCGTTAGTGCATCTGGGTCGAGAAGTCGATCCACACGGCCTGATAATCGATGCCGCCCATGTTCATGACGCGGCCGGCCGGGTCCATCTCGAGCTGGCAGCGCCCGGCCCAGCGATTCCAGTTCGACGGCAGCAGCGCGACCATCCGGCGAATGCCCTCCTCGCGCGAGGTGCGCAGCATCTGCATCACCAGCCGCATCCGCACCTTCTGGCGCACCGCGGCGGGGATGTCGCGCGCGACGAAGCCGCGCGTCACCTCCCAGGTGCCTTCCTTCACCGGCGCGTCGGAGAAGAGCAGGTCCGACGGGATCGACTCGAGCAGGCCGCGCTGCGCGTCGCGGATCATGTAGCTGTAGATGCCGCAGCGGGCGGTGGTGGGCGTCATCCGGACGCCGGCCAGCACCTGCCCGGCATCGTTGTGCACGGCCACCCAGCGCGAGACCGGGGTGTCGTACTGGTCGTACTCCATCCCCATGGTCTCCGGCAGGTCCCAGCGATTCTTGAGGATGAAGGATTCCCGGCGGGCGCGAAGGATGTTCGCAAAAAGCTCGCCGTGATTGTGCATGTTCGCGAAGGACAACGTGGTGCTGTGCATGGTCGCTTCTCCGGGCGGGGTGAGTGGTGGACCCGTCAGCCGCCCGCGGGAAGAGACCTAGAGCAGCCGGTAGTCGCGCGCCCGCTGGATCGCCTCGGCCGTTGTCCGGGCGAGCAGCGTGGTCCGCGCCGAGGCCAGTCGGGCCTTCAGCGCGCTCTCCGAGATATGGAGCTTCGCGGCGGCAGCTGCGTGTCGGTCCCCCTCGGCGATCAGCCTCAGAGCCTCGATTTGAGCGTTCGTCAGTGACTTCGGGGGCTCGGTGATGTCGTGCAGATGGCTGATGAGGCTCTTGAAGGCCTCTATCTCGTCATCCGTGAACTCGCGATCCTCCCGCGACGCGGAAGCGATCGTGCGCGATTTCATCGGGCCGCAGGACACGGCCAGACCGTACACCATGCCGAATTCGCGAGCCTGTCCGAGAATGTCGAACGGGTCGGGAATCTCAATCTCGCTCCAGCGCGTCGATCCGGTCGTACTGAACCCCCAGGCGATGATCGGATCTCGGAGCGCGTAGGCCTCCTCTGTATATCTATCGGTCCATCCCTCGGGGTAGGTCTGATAGCTCAGCAGCGGCAGGGCGAAGCGGATGTGCAGGGCGAAGAAGAAGCCGCCCGGCGCTAGGCTCGCCAATTTTCGCGTCTGAAGATCAATACCAGCTCTAAGAGACATGACTTTTTAGACAGTTATCCGAGTGTTCGGTCAATCCGAATATGGCCGAAAAATGGCGAAGTCCGGGAGGTTGCAGTAAGGATGCCACAGCAACGAAACGCAAAACGCCCCGCCTGTCGAGGCGGGGCGTTCATGGCGTCGCGTCACCTTGCGGCGATCACTCCTCGGCGGCGTCCTCGGCCTCGAGGCGGGCACGGTCGGCGGCGCCCTTGGCGTCGACGTCGCGGTCGACGAATTCGATGATCGCCATCGGCGCCATGTCGCCGTAGCGGAAGCCGGCCTTCAGCACGCGGACATAGCCGCCCTGACGCTCGGCGTAGCGGGGCCCGAGCACCTCGAACAGCTTGGCGACATGCGCGTCCTGCTTGAGCTGCGCCGCGGCTTGGCGGCGGGCGTGCAGGTCACCGCGCTTGCCGAGCGTGACGAGCTTCTCGATCACGCGGCGCAGGTCCTTGGCCTTGGGCAGCGTGGTCTTGATCTGCTCGTGCTCGATCAGCGAGCCGGCGAGGTTCGAGAACAGCGCCTTGCGGTGCTCGTGGGTGCGGTTCAGGCGGCGGTAGCCACTTCCATGACGCATTGGGTCTTCCTTTCAGCGTTTTGCTTTGTCCGGCGGCCGATGCGTGTCGACCGCTCTCCTTGGGGCGGGATGCCCGGTGCGGGGAGGGTCGCCCCTCCCCTGCGGATCTCAGAACTGGTCTTCGAACTTCTTGGCCAGCTCTTCGATGTTGTCCGGCGGCCAGTCCTCGACGTCCATGCCGAGATGCAGGCCCATGCCCGAGAGCACTTCCTTGATCTCGTTGAGCGACTTGCGGCCGAAGTTCGGGGTGCGGAGCATCTCGGCTTCGGTCTTCTGGATCAGGTCGCCGATATAGACGATGTTGTCGTTCTTCAGGCAGTTCGCCGAGCGCACCGAAAGCTCGAGCTCGTCGACCTTCTTCAGCAGCAGCGGGTTGAACTCGAGACCGTCGTCGAGCGCGCCGGCCGAGGCCGACTCGGGCTCGTCGAAGTTGACGAAGATCGACAGCTGGTCCTGCAGGATGCGGGCGGCGTAGGCCACCGCGTCCTCGGGGGTGATCGAGCCGTCGGTCTCGACCTTCATGGTCAGCTTGTCATAGTCGAGCACCTGGCCCTCGCGGGTCGGCTGCACGTCGTAGGAGACCTTCTTGACCGGCGAGTAGATCGCGTCGATGGCGATCATGCCGATCGGCGCGTCCTCGGGCTTGTTGCGGTCGGCCGCGACGTAGCCCTTGCCGGTGTTGACGGTCAGCTCCATGTAGAGCGACGCGCCGTCGTCGAGGTGGCAGATCACGTGATCCTTGTTGAGGATCTCGATGCCCGCGCTTTCGGAGATGTCGCCGGCGGTGACCACGCCGGGGCCGGTGGCCTGGACGGAGAGACGCTTGGGGCCCTCGACATCCATGCGGATGGCGACGCCCTTGAGGTTCAGCACGACATCGGTGACGTCTTCGCGCACGCCCGAGATCGAGGAGAACTCGTGCAGCACGTTGTCGATCTGGACGGAGGTGATCGCGGCGCCCTGCAGCGAGGACATCAGCACCCGGCGCAGCGCGTTGCCCAAGGTCAGGCCGAAGCCCCGCTCAAGCGGCTCGGCCACGACGGTGGCCTGACGTGCCGGATCGTTGCCCGGCCGGACGTCGAGCTGCGTCGGCTTGATCAGCTCGGCCCAATTCTTGTGGATCATGCGTCCCTCCATTCCTGTCCGTGCTCCATGGTCCCGAAGAGCCGGACGCCCGAGGTTTCTAAATGACGGACCGGGGCCGCGCAAATGCGCAGCCCCGGCAAGCTTCTGACGGATCAGACGCGGCGGCGCTTCGGCGGGCGGCAGCCGTTATGCGCGATCGGCGTCACGTCGCGGATCGAGGTGATGTTGAAGCCGACGGCGGCGAGGGCGCGCAGCGCGCTCTCGCGGCCCGAACCGGGGCCCTGCACCTCGACCTCGAGGGTCTTGACACCGTGCTCCTGGGCCTTGCGGCCCGCATCCTCGGCGGCGAGCTGGGCGGCGTAGGGAGTCGACTTGCGCGAGCCCTTGAAGCCCATCGTGCCGGCCGACGACCAGGAGATCGCGTTGCCCTGCACGTCCGAGATCAGGATCTTGGTGTTGTTGAACGAAGAGTTCACATGCGCCACGCCGGCGGCGATGTTCTTGGAGACCTTCTTCTTGCCTCCGCGACGGGTATCACGTGCCATCGAAGCGCCTCCTTATTTCTTCTTGCCGGCAATGGCCTTCGCGGGGCCCTTGCGCGTGCGTGCGTTGGTGTGGGTGCGCTGGCCGCGGACCGGCAGGTTGCGGCGGTGGCGCAGGCCACGGTAGCAGCCCAGATCCATCAGGCGCTTGATGTTCATCTGGGTCTCGCGGCGCAGGTCGCCCTCGACGGTCAGGTTGGCGTCGATGTGCTCGCGGATCGCCAGCACTTCGGCGTCGGACAGATCGTTGACCCGGCGGGTCACGTCGATGCCGACGGCTTCGCAGATCTGGCGGGCGGTGGTGTCACCGATGCCGGTGATGTAGGTCAGGGCGATCGGAACCCGCTTCGCAGTCGGGATGTTCACGCCGGCAATACGTGCCACGTTAAGCGTCCTTTCGTTGCGGCTCCGTAATGCCGGAGCCTTTTTTCACAACTGAGGCCCGGAAGGTCCGGGCCGCATCTGTCAAGGTGGTTCGCGTCGGTCACGGGGGCGACCCGTTCACCGATGCGAAATGATTCCCGTTCGGGATGGGGCTGTCTATGGGCTGGCGGGCGAAGGGTCAAGCCCCCCGCCCCGCCGCCCGGGGCCTCAGGCCCGCTCGGTCTCGCGGCCCAGCACCTCGGCCAGCTCCGCGGCCACGTCCTCGATCGGCGCGAGGCCGTTGACCGAGCGCAGCTCACCCTTGGCGTGGTAGTAGCCGATCAGCGGCGAGGTCTGCTTGTAATAGGCCAGAAGCCGCGTGCGCAGCGCGTCCTCGTTGTCGTCGGCGCGGCGGGTGAACTCGGTGTTGCCGCAGGTGCCGCACTTGCCGTCGGCCGGGATCGGCCGGGTGGTGTCGTGGTAGACCTCGCCGCAGCTGGCGCAGGTCGCCCGGCCGGTGATCCGCGCCACCAGCACCTCGTCGTCGACCCGCATCTCGATCGCGTGGTCGAGGCTCTGGCCCAGCTCCGAGAGCAGCTCGGCCAGCGCGTCGGCCTGCGCCAGCGTGCGCGGGAAGCCGTCGAAGATGTAGCCGCCCGAGGCCTGGCCCGAGGTCAGCTTCTCGCGGATCAGGCCGATGACGATCTCGTCGGTGACCAGCTCGCCGCGATCCATCACCGCCGCGACCCGCTGGCCCATCTCGGTGCCCGAGGAGCGCGCCTCGCGCAGCATGTCGCCGGTGGAGAGCTGGACCATGCCGCGCTCCTCGACCAGCCGCTTGGCCTGCGTGCCCTTGCCGGCGCCCGGCGGTCCCAGAAGAATGATGTTGGTCATCGACGCGCAGGCCCCCTCGCCTTGTTCTTTCCTGCCTTGCCGCCGCGCCGGCCGCGCAGCTGCGACTTCTCGATCAGCCCCTCGTACTGGTGGGCGAGCAGATGGCTCTGCACCTGCTGGATGGTGTCCATGCCGACCGACACGATGATCAGGATCGAGGTGCCGCCGAAATAGAACGGGATCGCCAGCTGGCTGCGCAGGATCTCGGGCAGAAGCGCCACCAGCGCCAGATAGGCCGAGCCGAGCACCAGGATGCGGTTGAGCACGTATTCCAGATACTCGGAGGTGCGCTTGCCGGGGCGGATGCCGGGCACGAAGCCGTTCTGGTTCTTCAGGTTGTCGGCCACGTCATCGGTCTTGAACGCCACTTCGCGGGTGTAGAAGTAGGTGAAGAAGATGATCATGCCGGCGAAGAAGATCAGGTAGAGCGGCTGGCCGGGGCCGAAATAGGCCAGGATCGTCGACATCACCGGTCCGGTCGAGCCGCCCGAGAAGGTCGAGAGCGTGGTCGGCAGCAAGAGCAGCGCCGAGGCGAAGATCGCCGGGATCACGCCCGCCGGGTTCACCTTGATCGGCAGGTGCGAGGAGCCGCCGTCATAGACCTTCATGCCGACCTGACGGCGCGGGTACTGGATGTGGATCTTGCGCAGGCTGCGCTCCATGAACACCACGAAGGTCAGCACGCCGATCACCATGGCGATCACCAGCAGGATCACCGCCGGCGAGATCGCGCCCGAACGGCCCTGGCTCAGGAACTGCGCCAGCGCGGCCGGAATCTCGGCGATGATGCCGACGAAGATGATCAGCGAGATGCCGTTGCCGATGCCGCGGGCGGTGATCTGCTCGCCCAGCCACATCAGGAACATGGTGCCGCCCACCAGCGTGATCATGGTCGAGGCGCGGAAGAACAGCCCCGGATCGGTCACGAGATCGCCCGCCTCCAGCGACACGGCGAGGCCGTAGGCCTGGAAGGTCGCCAGCACCACGGTGAAGTAGCGGGTGTACTGGTTGATCTTCTTGCGGCCCTGCTCGCCTTCCTTCTTCAGCTGCTTGAGCGGCTCGTACATCGAGGCCATCAGCTGCACGATGATCGAGGCGGAGATGTAGGGCATGATGCCGAGGGCGAAGATGCCCATCCGGCTGAGCGCGCCGCCGGTGAACATCGACAGGATGCCGCCGATGCCTGCGGCCGCGCCTTCCATGAACTCGCGCAGCGCGGCGCCGTCGATCCCGGGAACCGGGATGAAGGTGCCGAGCCGGTAGACGATCAGGAGGCCGATCGTGAAGAGGATGCGCTGCCGCAGCTCGGTGGCCTTGCCGAAGGCCCCCCAGCTCATGTTGGCCGCCATCTGTTCTGCTGCTGATGCCATCGGGGCTCTCTTGTCATGTCAGCGCCGCCGGACCGGGGTTTCCGGTCGGCGGCGCGGGGAACATTCGGTGACGGAGGCCGGGAGCGCAAGGCCCCCGGCGACCGATTATTCGGCAGCGGCCGCCGGCGCGGTGACGGTCAGCTTGCCGCCGGCCTTCTCCACGGCCTCGACCGCGCCCTTCGAGGCGCCGGTCACGGCGATGTCGGCCTTGGCGCTGAACTCGCCCTTCGACAGCACGCGGATGCCGTCGCGCTTGCGGCGCACCAGGCCGGAGGCCACGAGCGCGTCCTCGGTGATCTGCTGGGCGGCGTCGATCTTGCCGGCGTCGATGAACTTCTGGATCAGGCCCAGGTTGACGATGGCATAGCGCTTGCGGTTCGGGACGTTGAAGCCACGCTTCGGCAGGCGCTGGTAGAGCGGCATCTGGCCGCCCTCGTAGCCCTTGATGGCCACGCCCGAGCGGGATTTCTGACCCTTGATGCCGCGGCCGCCCATCTTGCCGAGGCCGGAACCCGGGCCGCGGCCGACGCGCTTGGCTTTCTTGGCGGCGCCATCGTTGTCGCGCAGTTCGTGCAGTTTCATGTCGCTTCTCCTTGTGCCGGATGTGCCCCCCAGCGACGGATGGGACAAACGCGGCTTCATGTGACGGATTCGGGCCCGTTCGGGCCACCGGCGGCGTATACGATCCCCGGGCCGAGGATTCAATAGCCCCGGGCCGCGGCCAGGAGCACCGCCAGCCCCGCCGCGACCAGCCCGGCCCCGAGCCAGCGGCCGAAACCGGGCCCGCGCGGCGCCAGCTTCTCGGCCAGAACCACCAGCGCCAGGCCGGCGATCCACCACAGGTTCATCACCCCGCCCGCGAACAGCAGCACCATCAGCGCCCAGCAGCAGCCGAGGCAGTAGCCGCCATGGCCGAGCCCGGTCAGCAATGCGCCCCGGACGCCGCGCGCCCTGTGCCGCAGCAGCCAGTCCACCGGCGACCGGCAATGGCGCAGGCAGGCCCGCTTGGCCGGGGTGAACTGCCACAGGCCGGCCCCGAGCAGCATCGCGCCGGTCAGAACCGTGCTGGCGCTCGCCATGCCGGGCCCCAGAAGACCGCTTGCGGCAAGGCCCCATTGCGCCGCCGTGGCCGCGAGGCTGAAGCCGAGCCAGGCCAGCAGGTAGCCCGCCACGAAGACCGCGGCGCCGGCGAAGGGCGCGGCCCCCGTCGCGCGCCGGTTCAGCGCGGCGGCGAGCAGCACCACCGGCGCGGCCGAGGGCAGCATCATCGCCGCCATCATCACCCACCACATGGCGAGCATCATGGCCGCGTGCCCCGCGCTCCAGCCGTGGCCTGCCATGGTCATCCGCGCCATGCCGTCGCCGAGGCCGGGCGTCATGGCCGGCGCGGACGCCGGCATGCCCGGCCCCGCCAGCGTGTAGGCCCAGGCAAGGCCGGTCAGCGCGGCGAGAAGCGCGAGGCAAAGCGCGCGTTCATGCCGCAGCAGCTCGGCGACCGGGTCCGGGGCGGTCTCAGCCATGCACGACGCCGCGGCCGGAATGGCGCAGCTGGTTGAACTGGCCGTAGCTGTCGGAGAGATCGAGGGCGATGGCGCTGTCGGGGCCGCTGCGCGTGCTGGCGCTGCCGATCTCGGCGGTCTCAAACTCGATGCCGCCGGGGATCTGGATCCGCACCCGGTGCTCGCCGTCGGAATGCGGCGGCTTGATCGGGCGGCCGGTGCCGTCGATCACGCCGGGGATGGTGACATGCGCCCGGCGGGCGGCGATGTCGAGATCGATCTCGATGGGGAGGTAGAGCGTCGGATGCAGCGTGTCGGACATGGTCCGGTACACCCACCAATGCGTCGCGGCCTCCTCGGTCTCGCCGCCCTGCAGCACCTGCTCGAGCGCGGCGCGCTGGTCGGGCTCGGCGCGGGCGTCGATCACCGCCTGCAGCTCGCCGCCGCCCTCGAAGACCGGGCCGGGCCAGGCATAGAGCAGCGCCACCTTCAGCCCGTCGAGCCGCGTGTCGCCGAAATGGCCGCGGTCGATCCGCAGCGCCTCGAAGCCCCGGCAATGGCCGTGGGTCGGCAGGTCCTCGAACTGGCAGGGACAGCCATAGGCGCAGTTGCAGTTCGAGAAGGACTCGCCTTCGACATACCAATCGATCATGGCAGCGCTCCCCTAGCGGCCGCCATGCCCCATGCGCCGGGCGGCGCGGCGGGGGCCGGGCGGGTCGCGCCGGCCTCCGGCCCGCATCATAGCAGCGCCGCGCGAGTCGCGGGAGCACAAGCGAAAGGGGCGCCGCGGTTGCCCGCGACGCCCCTTCCCTGCGCTGAGCCGTGGCTCAGGCCTTTTCCTCGATGATCTGCACCAGGTGCGGGATCGAGTTGACCATGCCGCGCACCGAGGGGGTGTCCTCGAGTTCGCGGGTGCGGTTCATCTTGTTCAGCCCGAGACCCTTCAGCGTGGCCCGCTGGACGGCCGGGCGGCGGATCGGCGAGCCGATCTGCTTGACGACGATGGTTGCCATGTCCGGTCTCCTCAGGCTTCGGCCGCTTCCGGCGCAGCCTCTTCGGGCTTGCGCAGGATGTCGGCGACCTTCTTGCCGCGACGCTGGGCGACCGAGCGGGGCGACTGCTCCTGCTTCAGCGCGTCGAGCGTGGCGCGGATCATGTTGTACGGGTTCTGCGAGCCGAGCGACTTCGAGACCACGTCGTGCAGGCCGAGCATCTCGAACACCGCACGCATCGGGCCACCGGCAATGATGCCGGTACCCGCCGGGGCGGTGCGCAGCACGACGCGGCCCGCACCATGGCGGCCCTCGATGTCGTGATGCAGGGTCCGGCCCTCGCGCAGCGGCACCCGGATCAGGTTCCGGCGCGCCTGCTCGGTGGCCTTGCGGATGGCCTCGGGGACCTCCTTGGCCTTGCCCTTGCCGAAGCCCACGCGGCCCTTCTGGTCGCCGACGACGACGAGCGCCGCGAAACCGAAGCGCTTGCCGCCCTTCACGGTCTTCGACACCCGGTTGATCGCCACGAGACGATCGGCGAATTCCGGGTTCTCGTCGCGATCGCGGCGACGGTTGTCACGTTCTGCCATCTCTCGTCTCCTCAGATCTTCAGGCCGGCGTCACGCGCCGCATCCGCGAGCGCCTTGACACGGCCGTGGTACAGGAAGCCGCCACGGTCGAAGTAGGCTTCGGTGATACCGGCCTTCTTCGCGCGCTCGGCGATCGCCGCACCGATCTTGGCGGCCGCCTCGACGTTGTTCTGGCCGAGGACGCCGAGATCCTTCTCGAGCGTCGAGGCCGCGGCGAGGGTGACGCCGTTGACGTCGTCGATCAGCTGGACGCTGATGTTCTTGTTGCTGCGGTGCACGGAGAGCCGGGGACGGCCCGCGTTCACCTTGCGCAGCTTGCTCCGGACGCGCTGACGGCGCTTCAGGAACAGTTCCCGTTTGCTGTTTGCCATTGTTCGCGTCCTTACTTCTTCTTGCCTTCCTTGCGGAAGATGAACTCGCCCTTATAGCGGATGCCCTTGCCCTTGTAGGGCTCGGGGGCACGCCACTCGCGAATGTTCGCCGCAACCTGACCAACCTGCTGCTGATCGATGCCCTCGATCACCACCTCGGTGGGCTTGGGGGCGGTCACGGTGACGCCTTGCGGCACCTCGAAGTTCACGTCGTGGCTGTAGCCGAGCGAGAGCTTCAGCGTGTTGCCCTGCATCTGGGCGCGGTAACCCACACCCTGGATTTCGAGCTCCTTGCGGAAGCCGTTGGACACGCCAGTGACGAGGTTCTGCACCATCGAGCGGGTCATGCCCCACTGCTGGCGCGCGCGCTTGGACAGCCCGCGCGGAGTGATGGTCACCGCGTCGTTCTCGACCGCGAGCGTGATGTCGTCGGTCGCGGTGAAGCTGCGCGACCCTTTCGGGCCCTTCACTTCGACCGTCTGGCCGGAGACGTTGGCGGTCACGCCGCTGGGCAGAGCGACCGGGCGTTTGCCGATACGAGACATTATCCGGGCCCTCCTTAGAATACCGTGCAGAGCACTTCGCCGCCGACATTGGCGGCACGGGCGTTGGCATCCGACATCACACCCTTGGGGGTGGAGACGATGGAGACGCCGAGGCCCTGGCGCGGGGACGGCAGGTCCTTGACGCTCATGTAGACGCGGCGGCCGGGCTTGGAGACGCGCTGCAGCTCGCGGATCACCGGGGTGCCCTCGTAGTAGCGCAGGCTGATCTCGATCGCCGGGTGGCCGTCCTTGCCGGTCACCTTCTCGTAGCCGCGGATGTAGCCCTCGTCGGCCAGCACGTCGAGCACCCAGGCGCGGAGCTTGGAGGCGGGCGTGAGGACGGTGGACTTGTGACGCATCTGCGCGTTGCGGATGCGGGTCAGCATATCACCGATAGGATCGTTCATCTCTGGACCCTCCTTACCAGCTCGACTTGACCATGCCGGGGATTTCCCCGTTCGAGCCGAGCTCGCGCAGCATGATCCGGCTGAGTTTCAGCTTGCGGTAGTAGGCGTGCGGACGCCCCGTCAGCTGGCAGCGGTTGTGAAGACGGGTGGGCGAGCTGTTGCGCGGCAGTTCGGCAAGCTTCAGGTTCGCCTTGAAGCGCTCTTCCACGGGCTTGTCTTTATCGTTCGCGATGGCCTTCAGCTCGGCGCGCTTGGCGGCGTATTTCGCCACCAGACGCTCGCGCTTCTTCTCGCGTTCGATCATGGATTTCTTGGCCATATCTCTCTTTCCTCCCGCGGATCAGCTGTTGAACGGCATGTTGAAATGCTTCAACAGCGCCTTCGCTTCCGCGTCGGTCTTCGCGGTGGTGCAGATGACGATGTCCAGGCCCCAGGCCTCGTCGATCTTGTCGAAATTGATCTCCGGGAACACGATGTGTTCCTTCAGGCCCATGGCGTAGTTGCCACGGCCGTCGAAGCTCTTGCCGGAGACGCCGCGGAAGTCGCGGACGCGCGGCAGGGCCACGGTGATCAGACGATCGAGGAATTCGTACATCCGGTCGCCACGCAGCGTGACCTTGGCGCCCAGCGGCATGTCTTCACGGACCCGGAAGCCGGCGATCGACTTCTTGGCCTTGGTGATGACGGCGCGCTGGCCGGCGATCGCGGTCAGGTCGTCCTGGGCGGACTTGGCCTTCTTCGAATCGCGAACGGCCTCGGCCCCGGCGCCGATGTTCAGGACGATCTTGTCCAGGCGCGGGATCTGCATGTCGTTCTTGTAGCCGAACTCCTCGCGGAGCTTGGCCTTGATCTCGTCGGCGAAGCTCGCCTTGAGACGCGGGGTGTAGTTGGCGGTATCGAGCATCAGATCGCGTCCCCGGTGGTCTTGGCGAAGCGGACCTTCTTGCCGTCTTCCTCGCGGAAGCCGACGCGGGTCGCCTTGCCGTTGGCATCGACGATGGCCAGGTTCGACAGGTCGATCGGCATCGCCTTCGGCTGGCGGCCGCCCTGCTCGGTCTGGCTCTGCTTGACGTGGCGGATGGCGACGTTCACGCCCTCGACCACGGCCTTGCCGGCCTTGGGATCAACCGACTGGATCTCGCCCTGCTTGCCCTTGTCCTTACCGGCGAGCACGACGACCTTGTCGCCCTTGCGGAGTTTGGCAGCCATTACAGCACCTCCGGCGCGAGCGAGATGATCTTCATGAAGTTCTTCGCGCGCAGCTCACGAACCACCGGCCCGAAGATACGGGTGCCGACCGGCTCGTTGTTGTTGTTGAGGATCACGGCCGCGTTGCGGTCGAACCGGATCGAGGTGCCGTCTTCGCGACGGACCTCCTTGGCGGTGCGCACGACGACGGCCTTGCGGACGTCGCCCTTCTTCACGCGGCCGCGCGGGATCGCTTCCTTGACCGACACCACGATGATGTCGCCCACGGACGCGTAACGGCGGTGCGAACCGCCGAGGACCTTGATGCACTGCACCCGGCGTGCGCCGGAGTTGTCAGCGACATCCAGATTGGTCTGCATCTGGATCATGGGTTACTCCCGACCTTTGGGGGGCTCTGGGGCCTTGTCCCCAGGGTTTCGTTGAGGGGGCGTCCGCCTTATTCGGCGATCACTTCCCAGCGCTTGGTCTTCGACTTCGGCGCACACTCCTGGATGCGGACGATGTCGCCCACGTTGAAGGTGTTCGCTTCGTCATGCGCCCGGTACTTCTTCGACTTCCGGACGGTCTTCTTCAGAACCGGATGGGTGAAGCGCCGCTCGACCGACACGGTGACGGTCTGGGCGTTCTGGTTCGAGGTCACGACGCCTTGCAGGATGCGTTTGGGCATGGGCTCAGGCCTCCGTGCCGGCGGCTTCGGCCGCCTTCTGGTTCAGAATGGTGTTCACGCGCGCGACGTCGCGACGGACGAGACGCATGCGTGCGGTGTTCTCGAGCTGGCCGGTGGCCTGCTGGAAGCGCAGGTTGAAGGCCTCTTTCTTCAGGTCTGCGAGCTGCTCGCGGAGCTGGTCCGCGGTCTTGTCGCGCAGTTCCTTGGCATGAAGCGCCATGTGGCTGTCCTTTCGACATCACCGGAAGGCCCCCGTCAGTAAGAAAGGGTCACCCTGATTCCGGTGGACTAGGTGAATGAGCGCTGTCCCTAGACGACATGGCCCGGGGATGCAAACGGAATCTCCGCCCGCCGCCCTGTGGCGGTCCGGGGCAAAGAAACGACCCCCGCCGGTCGCCCGGCGGGGGTCTTGTTCGGCTGTCGGGACCGGCGGCCCCAGGACCGGATTACCAGTCCTCGCGGACCACGGTGCGGGTCTTGATCGGCAGCTTCATCGCGGCCAGGCGCAGCGCTTCGCGCGCGACCGGCTCGCTGACGCCGTCGATCTCGAACATCACCCGGCCCGGCTTGACCTTGGCCGCCCAGAAGTCGACCGAGCCCTTGCCCTTACCCATCCGGACTTCGGTGGGCTTGGAGGTCACCGGCGTGTCCGGGAAGATCCGGATCCAGACCCGGCCCTGACGCTTCATGTGACGGGTCAGGGCGCGGCGCGCGGCTTCGATCTGGCGGGCGGTGATCCGCTCCGGCTGCAGGGCCTTCAGGCCGTAGCTGCCGAAATCGAGGTTGAAGCCGCCCTTGGCTTCGCCGTGGATCCGGCCCTTGTGCTGCTTGCGGAACTTTGTGCGCTTCGGCTGAAGCATGTCTCGCCCTCCTTACCGGCGGCCGCCGGCGCCGCGGGGCACGGGGCCCTCCTGCAGCTCGGCCTGTTTGCGGTCACGCGCCTGCGGATCATGCTCCATGATCTCGCCTTTGAAGATCCAGACCTTGATCCCGATGATGCCATAGGGGGTCTCGGCTTCGGAGAGCGCATAGTCGATGTCGGCGCGCAGCGTGTGCAGCGGCACGCGGCCCTCGCGGTACCACTCGGTGCGCGCGATCTCGGCACCGCCGAGGCGGCCCGCGACGTTGACGCGGATGCCCAAGGCACCCATGCGCATCGCGTTCTGCACGGCACGCTTCATGGCGCGGCGGAACGACACGCGACGCTCGAGCTGCTGGGCGATCGACTCGCCGACCAGCGCGGCGTCGAGCTCGGGCTTGCGGACCTCGACGATGTTGAGGTGCAGCTCCGAGGAGGTCAGCTTCGACAGCTTGTTGCGCAGCACCTCGATGTCCGCGCCCTTCTTGCCGATGATGACACCGGGACGGGCGGCGTGGATCGTCACCCGGCACTTGCGGTGCGGGCGCTCGATGATCACGCGGCTGACGCCGGCCTGCTTGGCTTCCTTCTTGATGAACTTCTTGATCGCGATGTCTTCAAGAAGGAGGTCGCCGTAGTCCTTGGTGTCGGCGTACCAGCGGCTGTCCCAGGTCCGGTTGACCTGGAGCCGCATGCCGACGGGGTTGACCTTGTTACCCATTAGGCTTGCTCCTCGACCTGACGGACCTTGATGGTGAGTTCCGAGAACGGCTTGACGATCTTGCCGAACCGGCCACGGGCCCGCGGACGGCCGCGCTTCATGACCAGGTTCTTGCCGACGAAGGCCTCGGCGACCACCAGCTCGTCGACGTCGAGATTGTGGTTGTTCTCGGCGTTCGCGATCGCGGACTGCAGGCACTTCTTGACGTCGCCGGCGATCCGCTTCTTCGAGAAGGTCAGGTCCGAAAGGGCCTTCTCCACCTTCTTGCCGCGGATCATCGCCGCGACGAGGTTGAGCTTCTGCGGGCTGGTGCGGAGCATCCGGGTCTTCGCCATCGCCTCGTTGTCGGCGACGCGGCGGGGATTTTTGTCCTTGCTCATGGCTTACTTCCGCTTCGCTTTCTTGTCGGCGGCGTGACCGTAATAGGTCCGGGTCGGCGCGTATTCACCGAACTTCTGACCGATCATGTCTTCGCTGACGTTGACGGGGACGTGCTTGTGACCGTTGTACACGCCGAAGGTCAGGCCCACGAACTGGGGCAGGATCGTCGAACGGCGCGACCAGATCTTGATCACTTCGTTGCGGCCGGACTCGCGCGACGCTTCGGCTTTCTTAAGCACGTAGGCGTCGACGAAAGGGCCTTTCCAAACAGAACGAGCCATGTGTTAACGGCCTTTCTTGCGAGCGTGGCGCGAGCGAAGGATGAGCTTCGACGACGCCTTGTTCTTGTCACGGGTGCGGGCACCCTTGGTCGGCTTGCCCCAGGGGGTCACGGGGTGGCGGCCGCCCGAGGTCCGACCTTCACCACCGCCATGCGGGTGGTCGATCGGGTTCATCGCGACGCCGCGCACGGCGGGACGCTTGCCGAAGTGGCGGGTGCGACCGGCCTTGCCGATGTTCTGGTTCGAGTTGTCGGCGTTCGAGACCGCGCCGACCGTCGCCATGCACTCCTGGCGGACGAGACGCAGCTCGCCGGAGGAGAGACGGATCTGGGCGTAGCCGCCGTCACGGCCGACGAACTGGGCGTAGGTGCCCGCGGCGCGCGCGATCTGGCCGCCCTTGCCGGGCTTCATCTCGATGTTGTGCACGATCGTGCCGATCGGCATGCCCGAGAAGGGCATCGCGTTGCCGGGCTTGATGTCGACCTTCGCGCCGGCCACGACCTTGTCGCCGATCGAGACGCGCTGCGGCGCCAGGATGTAGGCCTGCTCGCCGTCCTCGTACTGGATCAGGGCGATGAAGGCGGTGCGGTTCGGGTCGTATTCGATCCGCGCGATCACAGCCGGCATGTCCAGCTTGGTGCGCTTGAAATCGACGATCCGGTAGAGGCGCTTGGCGCCGCCACCACGGCGGCGTGCGGTGATACGTCCGGTGTTGTTCCGGCCGCCCGACTTGGTCAGACCCTCGGTGAGGGCCTTGACGGGGCGTCCTTTCCAAAGCTCCGAACGGTCGATCAGCACCAGCCCGCGCTGGCCAGGCGTCGTCGGCTTGTACGACTTGAGTGCCATGCTTTGTGTCTTCCGTTGCTTTGCGGGCCCATCGGGCCCGGTCGTTGAAGGGCCCCGAAGGTCCCCGGTGAAAAAGGGCCCCGAAGGTCCCCTGCGGTCAAAAGGAGCGGCCCCGGACGAATCCGGGGCCGCGCCGATGGGTCCTGCTATTAAAGACCCGTGGAGACGTCAATGCTGTTGCCCTCTTCGAGGGTCACATAGGCCTTCTTGACGTCCTTGCGGGTGCCGAGATTGCCGCGGAACCGCTTGGTCTTGCCCTTGGTCACGACGGTGTTCACCGACTTGACCTTGACGTTGAAGAGGGCCTCGACGGCCTCCTTGATCTGCGGCTTGGCGGCGTCGATCGACACCTCGAAGACCACCGCGTTGGCCTCGGAGGCCAGGGTCGCCTTCTCGGTGATGACCGGCTTGCGGATCACGTCGTAATGTTCGGGTTTCGCGCTCATTTCAGGCGAGCCTCCAGAGCTTCGACCCCCGCCTTCGTGAGCACCAGCGTGTCACTGCGCAGGATGTCGTAGACGTTGGCGCCCATCGAGGGCAGCACGTCCAGGTTGGCGATGTTGCGCGCGGCCTGGGCGAAGCCCTCGTTGACCGCGGCGCCGTCGATCACGAGCGCCCGCTTCCAGCCCAGGTTCGCGACCTGCTTGGCCAGGGCCGAGGTCTTGCCCTCGGACTCGGCCGTGTCGATCACGACCAGCTCGCCCGCCTTCAGCTTGGCCGACAGCGCGTGCTTGAGGCCGAGCTTGCGGAACTTCTTGGGCAGGTCGTGCTCGTGGCTACGCGGGGTCGGGCCCTTGTAGACGCCACCGTGACGGAAGATCGGCGCCTTCTTGGAACCGTGGCGCGCGCCACCGGTGCCCTTCTGGCGGTAGATCTTCTTGGTCGAGTAGCTGACCTCCGAGCGGCCGAGCGTCGAATGCGTGCCCTGCTGGGCACGCGCCCGCTGCCACCGCACAACGCGGTGCAGGATGTCGGCGCGCGGCTCGAGACCGAAGATCGCCTCGTCGAGCTCGACCGAACCGGCGCTGGCGCCGTCCAGCTTGATCGCGTCAGCCTTCATTGTTCTCGCCTCCTTCAGCGGATTCCGCCGCGGCCTCGCCGGCCGTCATCTGGCTGCGCAGCGCGGCCGGGAAGACCACGTTCTCAGCCAGCGGCTTCTTCACGGCGTCCTTGACCGTGACCCAGCCGCCCTTGTTGCCGGGCACGGCGCCCTTGACCATGATCAGGCCGCGCTCGGGATCGGTCTTGATCACCTGCAGGTTCTGCGTGGTGACGCGGACCGCGCCCATGTGGCCGGCCATCTTCTTGCCCTTGAACACCTTGCCGGGGTCCTGGCACTGGCCGGTCGAGCCGTGCGAGCGGTGGCTGATCGACACGCCGTGCGAGGCGCGCAGGCCGCCGAAGTTGTGCCGCTTCATGGCACCGGCGAAGCCCTTACCGATCGAGGTGCCCGACACGTCGACGAACTGACCTTCGAAGTAGTGGTTGGCGACGATCTCCTCGCCGACCTCGATCAGGTTCTCGGGGGCGACGCGGAACTCGGCGACCTTGCGCTTGGGCTCGACCTTGGCGGCGGCGAAATGGCCGCGCATCGGCGCGCTCACGCGCTTGGCCTTGGCGGCGCCGGCGCCGAGCTGGACGGCGGTGTAGCCGTCACGCTCGACCGTGCGCTGCGCCACGACCTGCAGGTTGTCGAGTTGCAGCACGGTCACCGGGACCTGCTTGCCGTCCTCGAGGAACAGGCGGGTCATGCCCACCTTCTTGGCGATGACTCCGGAACGCAACATAGTCACCTCCCTCACACCTTGATTTCGACGTCGACGCCGGCAGCGAGGTCGAGCTTCATCAGCGCGTCCACGGTCTGCGGGGTCGGGTCGACGATGTCGAGCAGGCGCTTGTGCGTGCGGATCTCGAACTGGTCGCGCGACTTCTTGTCGATGTGCGGACCACGCAGAACCGTGAAGCGCTCGATCTTGTTCGGCAGCGGGATCGGTCCGCGGACCGAGGCGCCGGTGCGCTTGGCGGTGCTCACGATCTCCGCGGTGCTGGCGTCCAGCACGCGATAGTCGAAAGCCTTGAGCCGGATGCGGATATTCTGGCTTTGGGCGGCCATGGTTTTCCCCTTCAAGGGTTCGGGTCGAGAGGTGGGCCGGGCCTCATGCCCGGCCCACGTCGGACCCGTCGTAAAAGTGGTGCGGGGCGGGCGCGAACCCGCCCCGCGGCGACGACCTGAAAGGGGTCGTCGTTACTCGATGATCTTGGCGACGACGCCGGCGCCGACGGTGCGGCCGCCTTCACGGATGGCGAAGCGCAGGCCGTCTTCCATGGCGATCGGGGCGATCAGCTCGACGTTGAACTTCAGGTTGTCGCCCGGCATCACCATCTCGGTGCCTTCCGGCAGCACGACGGTGCCGGTGACATCGGTGGTGCGGAAGTAGAACTGCGGCCGGTAGTTGGCGAAGAACGGGGTGTGGCGGCCGCCCTCCTCCTTGGTGAGGATGTAGGCCTCGGCCTCGAACTTGGTGTGCGGCTTGACCGAGCCGGGCTTGCACAGCACCTGGCCGCGCTCGACGCCCTCACGGTCGACGCCGCGCAGCAGCGCGCCGATGTTGTCGCCCGCCTCGCCGCGGTCGAGCAGCTTGCGGAACATCTCGACG
>NZ_FNAT01000002.1 GCF_900102015.1 Limimaricola pyoseonensis
CGGCCACCGAACAGATGTTTCTTCCTCGGTCTGGTGGCCATAGCACGAGCGAAACACCCGATCCCATTCCGAACTCGGCCGTTAAGCGCCGTTGCGCTGATGGTACTGCGTCTCAAGACGTGGGAGAGTAAGTCACCGCCAGACCTAGAAAGAAACATCGCCCCTTCTCTCTGATACGATGACAAGGCGCGGCCCTCCAAAACCCCCACAGGGGCCAGAGGCCACGCGACATGGCGCGGGATGGAGCAGCCCGGTAGCTCGTCAGGCTCATAACCTGAAGGTCGCAGGTTCAAATCCTGCTCCCGCAACCAACACCCCCCCAAAGCAGGCACACCCACCCGTACGGCGCGGAACCGGACAGGGTCGAAGCCGTTTCGGAAACGCTCCGCACGACCGATTCAAAGCACTGGTACGACGTAGGACCGGCCGCTGCCGGTCCTCGCATCTTGGTTCTTTGGTGTCCTTGAGGGCCGCCTCGCACCGTGATGATGCGGTTGCCTGCAGCTTAGGCAGCCCGGCGGGCCGCCGATTCCGTGAAAACCTCTCGAACGACCCCGACCTTGGCACCCGGCAGATCACTTCCGCACGATGCGGTAGTTGAAGTCCGCACTGCCCACCACGCCCCACATCCTGAGCCAGAAAGGCATCAGCCCTTCGAGGCCGCGGGCGGCCGAGAGGGGGCCCATGTCGATCGGCTCCGGCCAGCCGAGCTCGGCCAGAAACTCGCGCACCTCGGCCTTGGCGACCTCGTCATCGCCGCAGAGGAAGGCGTCGCTCTGCCCCGGCACCCGGGCCGGGTCGACCATCACCTCGTGGTTCATGGTGTTCAGCGTCTTGACCACGCGCGCGCCGGACAGGCGCGCTTGCAGCGCCTCGCCGGCCGAGGTGGTGTTCGAAAGCTCGGGCACCAGGATCGGCGGCATGCCCTGCGAGAAATCGAGCGGGTTGGTCACGTCGATCACCGTCTTGCCGGCGGCGGCGTCGTTGCCGAGCGCCTCGGCGAAGGCCTCGATCTGCGCGCCGTTCACCGCGACGATCACCCGATCGGCCCAGGCGGCGGCTTCGGCGAAGCTGCCGTGACCGGCGCGCGCGCCGCGCGCCTCCGCCCAGGCCACGGCCGTTTCGTTGGCCGCCACGCGGGCGCCCATGCGGACCTCGTGGCCCAGCTCGTGCAGGCGGGTGGCGAGCGTGTGGCCGACCATGCCGGTGCCGAGAACTGCGTATTTCATGGCGTCACTCCTTGTGGGCCGGGGACCGGCCGGACGGTCCGGCCGGTCGGTGATCTTCAGGCCGCGTCCGGGGCCTTGCCCGGCAAAGACAGCATCCCGGCGATGCCGAGGCTGGCATAGATCCCTTCGGTCACTTGTCCGAGATGGTCGTTATATGCCTTGAGCGGCTCGGCCATGCCGATGCGGTCGACCTCGGTGCGGAAGGGGCGGGTGCCATGGGCCGCACCGATCACCGCGACCACCGCATCCGAGACGAGCTGCGGGTTTTGCTGCGGGTTCTGGGCAAGGAAGCCCTCGAAGCCCGCGAGCGAGGCCTCGGGCGCGCCGGCCATCTCGCCGTAGCCCGCGTCGCGGTCGCGGCTGGCGGGCTGCATCAGGTTGGCCATGAAGCCCGTGGGAAAGCCGCCCGGCTCGACCAGCGCCAGCTCGACGCCGAAGGCCGACAGCTCGGCGCGGTAGTTCTCCGACAGCGCCTCGAGCGCCCATTTCGTCGCGTTGTAGGGCCCGTAGAAGGGCAGGGCGACGCGGCCCAGAAGGCTCGAGACGTTGAGGATCAGCCCCTCGCCGCGCTCGCGCATCTCGGGCAGCACGGCGCGGATCATCCGCTGCACGCCGAAGAGGTTGATCTCGAACAGGCGGCGGAAATCGTCGGCCGAGAAGTTCTCCTGCAGCCCATGCGCGCCGACGCCGGCATTGTTGACCAGCGCGTCGATCCGGCCGAGCCGCGCGCGCGCCGCGGCCACGCCCGCCTCGACCGAGGCGTCGTTGGTCACGTCGATCTCGACGATCTCGGCGCCGAGCGCGCGCAGCTTCGCGGCGGTCTCGGCGTTGCGGCCCGAGACGTCGCGCATCGAGCCCGCGACCCGGTGGCCCGCCTTCAGGAGGTCGGCGGTGATGAGCTGGCCGAAGCCGCTGCCGGCGCCCGTGATGAGGATGTTCATGTCGATCTCCGATCTGCTCTGGCGCCCTTCGGCGCGGTGACGGGTCGGAGATACGGACGCTTCACACTTCGCAACAGACGGATAAGATGGAACCCATGGTTCTGGGTATTAGAACGATAGGCCTGCCGGCCCTGGTCAGCTTCCGCACCGTGGCGCGGCTCGGCGGGATCAGCGCCGCCGCGGCGCAGCTCGGTATCGCCAAGTCCGGCGTCAGCCGCCACGTGGCGCAGCTCGAGGATCATCTCGGCGTGCGGCTGCTCGAGCGCGGCGCGCGCTCGGTGCGGCTGACGCCGGTGGGGCGGCGGCTCGACGACCGCATCCGCTCGATCCTGGCCGAGATCGACGTGCTGGGCGACATCGTGGCGGAGGAGCGCGCCGGCGTGACCGGACAGGTCACCATCGCCGCGACGCCGGAATTCGGCGCGCTGGTCGCGGCCCGCCTCTTTCCCGAGCTGCGCCGCCGTCATCCGGAGCTGAGCCTCGTGATGCGGGCGGATTACGCCTTCGAGGACATGCAGGACCCCGGCACCGATCTCGCGATCCGGGTCGGCCGCGTGCATGACGAGCGGCTGGTGGCCAAGCCGATGGGCGGGTTCTGCCGCTGGCTCGTCGCCGCGCCTGAGCTGGCCGAAGCCGCGCCGCTGCGGCGGCCCGCCGATCTCGCGACGCGGCCCTGCCTCACCTTCCGCGGCGACCGGCCCGGCGCGACATGGCGCTTCGAGAGAGGCCCCGAGAAGGTCGCGGTGGACGTCACCGGCCCGATCGCGGTGCGCAATTTCGGCGTGCTGCTGGAGCTGGCCCGCGCCGGGCAGGGCTTCGGCTTCCTGCCCGCCTTCATGCTGGCCGAGCCGCTGGCACGCGGCGAACTGGTGCGCTGCCTGCCCGGCTGGACCTCGCCCGAGGCACCGGTCTACCTCACCTTCCGTCCCGGCTCGCGCAACATCGCGCGGGTCGCGGCCGTGCTGGAGCTGGCCGAGGCGGTTCTGCCGGGCCTGTCAGCCGCCTGAGGTGAAGCCCGCCACGATCTCGCCGATCAGCCCGCGCAGCCACCGGTGGCCCGCGTCGCGGCGCAGGCGCGGGTGCCAGGCGACCTGGCTGGGAAAGGTGCCGAGCTCGACCGGCACGGGCAGGTCGTGCAGCCCGAAGGGTGCGGCCGTCATCGCCGCGACCCGCGTGGGCACCGTGGCGATGCCGCCGAGCCGCGCCACCGCCGGCGGCGCCGACAGGAAATGCGACACCACCACCGCCGTGTTGCGGCGCAGCCCCGTGTCCTCCATCCGCTTGTGCAGCCCGGAGTGCCACTTGCCGGGCGGCGCGACCACCACATGCGGCAGCCGCTCGAACAGCGCGCGGTCGAGCGATGCGCCCTCCGGCAGCGCCTGCGGCGCGACGAGGCAGCGGAAGCCGTCCTCGAAGAGCTGCGAGACCACGAGGTCGTCCGTCCGGTTGTGGAAGCGGCCGATCGCCAGGTCGAAGGCCCGGCCGGCAAGGCTGCGCGAGTCGAGGTCGGGGCCCAGCGGCGCGATCTCCAGCGCCGCCCTCGGCGCCCGCTCGGCCAGGGCGGCGGCCAGCTCGGGCAGCAGCGCCACCTCGACATAGGGTCCCAGCAGCAGCCGGAAGCGGCGGGTGGTGCGGGCGGGGTCGAAGGGCTCGGCCGCGCGGAAGGCCTGCTCCAGCCGCTCCAGCCCGGCGGCGATGTCGGGCGCGATCTCCAGCGCCCTCTCGGTCGGCTCGACCCCGTAGCGGGCGCGCAGGAACAGCTCGTCGCCCAGCGCCTCGCGCAGCCGCGACAGCGCCGCGCTGACGGTGCTCTGCGACTGGCCGAGCCGCTCGGCGGCGGCGGTGACGTTGCGCTCCTCCATGACCGCATGGAACACGCGCAGAAGCGAGAGATCGGGTGTCATGTCTCCGGAATATCGATTTCTGATCTTGCCTGCATCAATTTCTCGATGGCGTGCCACGGCCCTATCTGGGGTCTCGAGGGGCGGCGCGGCCCGTGACGGGACCGCGCGCCGCACCACGGAGCAACAAGGAGACAGGACCCATGGCACGCATTCTCATTCTTTCGACCGCCTCCGACGTTCTCGGCGAGACCGGCAAGCCCACCGGCGTCTGGTACGAGGAACTGGCGACGCCCTACTACGCCTTCCGCGACGCCGGCCACGAGGTGACGCTGGCCACGCTCGGCGGCCGCGCGGTGCCGATCGACCCGAACTCCGACGCCACCGGCGAAGACGCCCCGACCTCGGTCGCCCGCTTCCGCGACGACGCCGCCGCGACGGCGCTGCTGGCCGCCCCGGCCCGGCTCGAGGACGAGGACATCGCCGGGTACGACGCGCTCTACATCCCCGGCGGCCACGGCGCGATGTACGACCTGGCCGAGAGCGATCTCGTGGCCGCGGTGATCGGCAAGGCCTGGGACCAGGGCAAGGTCGTCGCCTCGGTCTGCCACGGCCCCGCGGCGTTCAGGAAGGCGGTCGACGCCAATGGCGACCCGATCGTCAAGGGCCGCAAGGTCTCGGCCTTCACCGACAGCGAGGAGCGGGCGGTGGGCCTCGCCGACGCCATGCCGTTCCTGCTGGAAACGACGTTGCGCGAGCTGGGCGCCGCGTTCGAGGGCGTCGCGGACTGGCAGCCGCACTCGGTCGCCGATGGCCGCCTCGTGACCGGCCAGAACCCGGCCTCCTCGGACGGCGCGGCCGAAAAGGTGCTGGCGCTGCTCAAGTGAGCCCCGTGGCGCCGCCCCGAGAGGGCGGCGCCATTTGCCGTTCCACGACACAGGAAGGAGATGACATGTCCAAGGTCATCCTGATCACCGGCGCCTCTTCGGGCATCGGCGAGATCTGCGCCCGCCACGCCGTCGCCGCCGGCCACAAGGTGGCGCTCGCCGCCCGTTCGGCCGACAGGCTCGACGCGCTGGTCGAGGAGTTCGGGGCCGAGAACGCCATCGCGCTGCCCACCGACGTCACCGACCCGGCGGCGCAGGAGCGCATGGTTGCGCGCGCCGTCGATCATTTCGGCCGGCTCGACGTGGTGGTGCCCAATGCCGGGCTCGGGGCCTCGGCGCGGGGCACCGAGGCCGGCTCGGTCGAGAGCTTCCGCGAGATGATCGAGGTGAACTGCCTCGCCGTGACCTACACCGCGAAATACGCGCTGCCGCATCTGCGCGCGTCGAAGGGGCACATGGTGCTGATCGGCTCGCTGGCCGCGCAGGGCACCGTCTGGGGCTCGGTCTACTCGGCCACCAAGTGGTTCATCCGCGGCTATGCCGACAATCTCGGCGCCGAGCTGGGCGATGCCGGCGGCCGGGTCACATGCCTGCATCCGGGCATGACCGACACGCCGTTCTTCGACGAGGAAAAGCCCGACGCGCTGCGCCCCGAGGACATCGCGCGCGCCTTCATGTTCGCGATCGAGCAGCCCGAGCACGTGCTGCTGCCGCATCTGCCGGTCTACCCGAAGCCGAAGAAGCCCTATTACGACCCGCATCACTGACGGGGCTGGCGCGGGCCGGTCTGCGGCCCGCGCCGTCGTCCTGCGCGCGTCGGCGCGCCTCAGGCGTCGGACATCTCGGGGGAGCGGGCCGCCTGCGGCGCCTTCGGCGCGCAGATCGGCGCGTAGTCCTCGGGTTCGCGGTGCAGCGCGAAGTTGAAGATGTTCTCGCGGATCTCCTTGCAGCGATCGAGATCCACCTCCGCCAGCGCCAGCTCGTCGCCGAAGCCCTGCGTCTGGGCCACGATCTCGCCGGTGGGCGCGATGATGCAGGTGCCGCCGATCAGGTCGCAGCCCTCCTCGTGCCCGGCCTTGGCCACCGCCACCACCCAGCAGCCGTTCGCATAGGCGCCGGCCTGCATGCACAGGTGATTGTGGAAGTTCTGCAGGTGGTCGTGCTCGGGCGCGAGCGGGTAGTGCAGCGGCGTGTTGTAGCCCAGCATGACCATCTCGGCGCCGCGCAGGCCCAGCACGCGGAAGGTCTCCGGCCAGCGGCGGTCGTTGCACAGGCACATGCCCATCGTGCCGCCGAAGGCCTCGTGCACCGGAAAGCCGAGATCGCCGTGCTCGAAATAGCGCTTCTCGAGATGCTGGAACGGCCGCCACGGCTCGTGCTCGAAATGGCCCGGCAGGTGGATCTTGCGGTACTTGCCGACGATCTCGCCGCTGCTGTCCACCAGGATCGAGGTGTTGAACCGCCGCTTGCGGCCGTTCTCCTGCACCAGCTCGGCATAGCCGAGATAGAAGCCCAGGCCGAGCTCGACCGCCGCGTCGAACAGCGGCCGCGTCTCGTCGCTCGGCATGGCGGTCTCGTAGAAGCGGTCGAGCTCGGCCTCGTCCTCGAGATACCAGCGCGGGAAGAAGGTGGTCAGCGCCAGCTCGGGGAAGACGACGACCTCGGCGCCGCGGCTTTTGGCCTTGCGCATCAGCGCGACCATCCGCGCCACGGTCGAGGCGCGCGACTCGTCGCGGGCGATCGGGCCGAGCTGGGCGGCGGCTACAACATATTGTCTGTTCATTGGTCCTGCTCCGCAAGGATGTCCGCTCCGGCGCGGGCCAGGGCCACGCGGAACAGCACGTCGACGCCGGCCCGGATCTCCTCGGGCGCCGTGTACTCGTTGATGTTGTGGCTGAGGCCGTTCTTCGAGGGGACGAAGACCATCGCCGTCGGGCAGTTCGGGGCGAACATCTGCGCGTCGTGCCCGGCCCCGGAGGGCATGCGCCGCACGCCGTGGCCCAGCTCCGCCGCGGCGGTCTCGATCGCGGCCACCAGCCCCTCGTCGAACTCGACCGGGTCGAACCGGGCCAGGCTGCGAAGCTCGACCGTGCAGCCTTCCTCGGCCGCGGCCTTGCGCGCCGCGCTGCGCAGCCGCGTCTCGGCCTCGATCAGCCGGACGTTGTCGGTGTTGCGCAGATCGACGGTCAGCACCGCCTTCTGGGGCACGACGTTGACCAGGTCCGGCTCGAGCCGGAACGAGCCCACCGTCGCCACCTGGGGCGGGCCGAACGCATCGGCGATCGTGCGCGCCTCGAGCGCGATCCGGGCCGCGACCACGCCGGCATCGTGGCGCATCGCCATCGGCGTCGTGCCGGCATGGTTGGAGACGCCCGTCACCGTGAACTCGGTCCAGGAGATGCCCTGCACGCCGGTCACCGCGCCGATGGCGATGCCCTCGCGCTCGAGTACGGGGCCCTGTTCGACATGCAGCTCGAGGAAGCTGTCGGGCTTCAGGGCGAGGGGGGGCGCGTCGCCGGCATAGCCGATGCGCCGCAGCTCGTCGCCGACGCGCTGCCCGTCGATGCCCACGGTCGCGAGCGTCTGCGCCAGGTCGAGCGCGCCCTGGGCCACGCCGGAGCCCATCATGTCCGGCGCGAAGCGGGCGCCTTCCTCGTTGGTGAAGAAGCCGACCGCGACAGGGCGGCGCGTCTCGATCCCGGCGTCGTTCAGGGTCTCTACGATCTCGAGCCCGGCCAGGACGCCGAGATTGCCGTCATAGAGCCCGCCCGTGGCGACGGTGTCGATATGCGAGCCGATCACGACGGGGGCGGTGTCCTCGCGGCCGCGCCGCACGCCCCAGACATTGCCGATGCAGTCGGTCGTGATCTCGAGGCCGAGCGCGCGCATCCAGCCGCAGACCAGATCCCGGCCGGCCTTGTCCTCGTCGCTCAGCGCGAGCCGCTTGACGCCGCCGCCGGGCAGGGCGCCGACGTCGCCCAGGGCGCGCAGCCGGCCCATCAGGCGGTCGAGGTCGATGCAGGGTCCGGTGGCCATCACGTCACCTGCAGGACTTGCGCGGCGCTGCGGCCGACGAGCTGCTGGTAGAGCGCCGGGTCGGTGTCGGCCTCAGTGCCGAAGACCAGCACCCGCGCATCGGGCCCGAGCTCCAGCGCGGCGCGATCCTCCTCGGAGCGCATCAGCGTGAACAGCGCGGCCAGCCCGGCCACCGCCGACTCGCCCGCGACGATCGGCGTGTCGCCAGAGGTCGGCGCCGCCAGCGCCGTCATCAGCGCGATCGCGTCGGCGTCCGACACCGTCACCACGGCGTCGCAGCTCTCGCGCAGCACCTCCCAGGCGTTGATCGAGATCTCGCCGCAGGCGAGGCCGGCCATCAGCGTGTCGAGATCGCCATGCACCGCCGTCGGCACGCCGGCGCGGATCGTCTCGGCCCAGCAGGCCGAGTTAACCGGGTCGGCGAGGATGATCTTCGGCCGCGCCGCGCCGTAGCGGCGCTTGAAATAGGCCGCCACGGCGGCGGCCATTCCGCCGACGCCGGTCTGCAGCAGGATGTGGGTCGGCGGTTCGGCCAGCGCCGCGTCGGCCTCGGCCGCCATCAGCTCGTAGCCCTGCATCACGTCCTTGGGGATCTCGGTGTAGCCGGGATAGGAGGTGTCGGAGACCACGAACCAGCCCTCGCGCTCGGCGGTGTGCTGCGCCTCGCGGACCGAGTCGTCGTAGTTGCCGGTGGTGCGGCGCACCTCGGCGCCATAGGCCTCGATCGCGGTCTTGCGGCCCTCGCTGACGGTGGCGTGGATGAAGATCACGCAGTTGCAGCCGAAGGTCTGCGCGCCCCAGGCGACCGAGCGGCCGTGATTGCCGTCGGTGGCGCAGCAGACGGTGATCTCGCGCACCACGTCGCGGTGGTCGCCGCGCAGGATCTCCTCCATCGCCGGCATCTCGCCGCCCCGGCGCGCGGCGATCTCGCGGCGCAGCAGCTGCGCCACGGCATAGGCGCCGCCGAGCGCCTTGAAGCTGCCCAGCCCGAAGCGCGGGCCCTCGTCCTTGTAGTGCAGCGCGGCGACGCCGGCCTCGCGGGCCAGCCCCTCGAGCCGGTGCAGCGGGGTCGTCGCGTAGCCCGGCCAGGCGGTGATGGCCGCGCGGGCCTGCGCGAGGCCGGCATCGCTCAGGATCGCCTCCTGGGCCTCGCCATAGGCCGCCTGCGGGTCGGCCAGCGGATTGCGGATGATCTCGCCATCACAGGACAGTGTCACGCGACTTGCAGTCTGCACGTCGATCTCCTTCGGGTGTTGTCTTGGGGGTGGGCCGGACCCGGACGGCGTCGTCCGGGTCCGGGCGGAACCTTAGTCAGAACTTCGCGGCCTCGACCGAGCTCTGGATCGATTCGAGCATCTGCAGGCCCTTCTCGCCGTACTTCTCCTCGATCAGGGCGCGCACGGCGGGCTGGGTGGCCGCGGCGAACTTCGCCTGCTCCTCGGGGGTCACGACGTTGACCTCCATGGTCTCGGAGAGCTTGGCGAGGCCCTCGTCGGAGGCCTCGATGATGCGCGACATCGAGCGGCCGGCATCGGTGGCGACCTCTGAGGCCCAGTCGACGATCTCGCGGTGCTCGTCGCTCAGCCCGTCGTAGAAGTCCTGGTTCATCGCCCAGACATAGGGGGTGATGATGTGGTTGGTCAGCGACAGGTAGGTCTGGACCTCGTCGAACTTGGCGAAGGCGATGACCGGGACCGGGTTCATCTGGCCGTCGGCCACGCCGGTCTGCAGCGCGGTGTAGACCTCGGCCCAGGGCAGCGGGGTCGGCTTGCCGCCGAGCGAGGTCACCAGCGCCTCGTGGGTGGGCAGCGTCATCGTGCGGATGCGCAGGCCCTCCATGTCCTCGACCGTCTTGATCGGGCGCTCGCTGTTGGTGAAGGCGAAGAAGCCGCCCGAGTCGAGCAGGCCCAGCACCTTGAGACCGGTCTCGGCCTCGAGATCGGCGACGAATTCCTGGCCGAAGGCGCTGTCCTTGTCGATCACCCGGCTGGCGACGCCGATGTTGGGGAAGGCGAAGGGGATGTCGAACACGCCGACCAGCGGGTAGTGCTGCGCCACGCCGCCGGCCGAGGAGATCGTCGATTCGACGATGCCGGCGCTGACCTGGTCGATCACCTCGTTGTCCTTGCCGAGCTGGCCGTTCGGGAAGAGCTGCACCTCGATCTCGCCGTTCGAGGCGGTCTCGACCAGCGACTTGAAGACCGAGGCCATGGCGCCGGAATGGCTCTTGAGCGGATCTTCGGGGTTCAGGTGGGCGAGCCGCATCGTCACGTCCTGTGCCAGGGCGGGCAGGGCGACGCTGCCGGCAAGGATCGCGCCGAGGGCGAGGGTCTTCAGTTTCATGGTCAGGCTCCCAGTTGGCAGGTTTCTTGGTTTGGTTGTCGTCGGGGTCGAAACGGGCTCACAGGCCGAGCAGGCGCGGGATGAACAGCGTCAGGTCGGCCCAGTAGGCGACGACGAGCAGCACCGCGAATTCGGCGAGAATGAAGGGCCACAGCGCCGTGGTGATCGCCTCGACCTTCTCCTTGGTCACCGAGGCGAGGACGAAGAGGCAGGCGCCGACCGGCGGCGTCATCAGCGAGATGTTGAGCGCGAGGATGATCATGATGCCGGCATGCACCGGGTCCATCCCGATCTGCAGCGTCAGCGGCGCCAGCACCGGGGCGAGGATGATCAGCGTCGCGTTGATGTCCATGAACAGCCCGATCACCAGCAGCAGCCCGAGGATGAGCGAGATCACCACGGTCGGGTTTTCGGAGACCGAGAGCACGGCCTCGGCGATCGCCTGCGGGATCTGGTTGAAGGCCATCCACCAGCCGAGGATCGTGGCCGAGGCGATGATCAGGAAGATCACCCCGGTGATGCGGGTGGTGCGCACCGCGATCTCGTAGAGGTCGGTCCAGCTCAGCGCGCGGTAGACGATGCCGCCGACGACCAGCGCGTAGAAGACGGCGATGGCGGCGGCCTCGGTCGGGGTGGCGATGCCGCCCAGGATCGAGCCGAGGATGAAGATCGGCAGGATGGCGGCGAGCCAGGCGTCCTTGAGCGCCGCCCAGACCGAGCGGACGCTCGGCTTCTGCGTGCCCTTGGGCAGGTTGAGCCGCTTGCCGAGCAGGGCGATCACCAGCATGCAGATCGCGCAGATCAGCAGGCCCGGCAGGATGCCCGCCGCGAACAGCCCGGCGATCGAGACCCCCATCAGGGAGCCGTAGATGATCGCCAGGGTCGAGGGCGGGATGGTCGGGCCGATGATCGAGCCGGCCGCGGTCACGGCGCAGGCGAAGCGGCGGGTGTAGCCGGCCTTCTCCATCGCCGGCACCAGCGTGTTGCCGAAGGCGGCAGCGTCGGCGGTGGCCGAGCCGGTGATCCCGGCGAACATCACCGAGGCCACCATGTTGGAATGCGCCATGCCGCCGCGCATCCAGCCGACCAGCGCGTCGGCCAGCCGGACGAGGCCCAGCGTGATGCCCGAGCGGTTCATGATCTCACCGGCGAGGATGAAGAAGGGCATCGCGAGGAAGGGGAAGAGGTCGAGCCCGGCGAACAGGCGGTCCGGCGCCATCGCCATGAATCTCGGGCCCATGCTGAAGATGCCGATCATCCCCGCCACCCCGATGGTGAAGCCCACGGGCAGGCCGATGACCAGAAGGCCGAAGAAGCTACCGAGTACGAGCATGTCTTAGTTCTCCGTCGGCGCGAGCGCGTCCGAGTTCATACCGGCCAGCGCGTCGCCGGTGCGTTCCGGGGCCTCGCTGGCATGGAAATCGTGAATGGCGGTGAGCAGCAGCTGGATGCAGGCCAGCGCCGCGGCCAGCGGCACGCCCATGAAGGGGTAGGCCTTGGGCATGTCGAAGATCATGGTCTGGCGCTTGAAGCCGCGCTCGACGAATTCGAGCCCGTACCAGAACAGCAGCGCGAAGAAGGCGAAGGCGATCAGGTCGAAGCCGACCGCGAGGTAGCGCCGCCCCGTGGCCGGGAACTTGGCGAACAGGAACTCGACCCCGATATGCTCGCGGTAGGCGATGCCCGAGGAGACCGCGAGCAGCGCCATCCAGATCATCAGGTAGCGGGCCAGCTCCTCGGTGAAGGTCAGCGGCAGCGGGATGACGTAGCGCACCAGCACCCCGAGCCAGACGTCGAGGACCAGCAGCACCAGCAGGGCGACGCAGGTGACCTCCACGACCTTGTTGAGCTTGAGGCTCGCGGACCTCGCGGCTTCGGCAACTCTCGGCATCCCATCCTCCTGACAACGCGACGGCCCAGCGCTACGTGACGTGAGGGCAGACTGGAACCAGTTTTCCAGTCTGTCAAATCTTTTGGAAAGTTTTTTCTATTGACCTGAAAAGATGGGCAGGTTTTCTAGGGGAAGGCCCAGAAGTTGTGCGATAGGTGAGGATAGCGGGTAGGATGAACGCCACGATCAGCAAGCCGACCGACATCGTCGGGGCGATTCACCTCGCCTATGAGGGGCTCAGTTCCCGCGAGAAGGAGGTCGCCGATCACGTTCTCGCCGCCCCGGGCGACATCAGCATGTATCCCGGCAGCGAGCTGGCCGCCCGCGTCGGCGTCTCGAACTCGACCATCACCCGCTTCGTCAAGCGGGTGGGGTTCGAAAGCTACGAGGAGATGCGCCTCGCCGCCCGCGAGGCGCGCCAGACCGGATCGCCGCTCTTCACCGAAAGCCACGCCGCGGATGCCGCGGAGAACGGCGTCATCAACCGCTTCGCCGATGCCGAGGCCGCCTGCCTGCGCGGCGCGCTCGCCGATCTGTCGCATGACCGGGTGCAGGAGATCGTCTCGGCCCTGCTCGGGGCGCGGCAGGTGGCCTTCATGGGCTTTCGCAACAGCCACTTCCTGGCCAGCTACGCCCGCAGGCTGGTGTTCCAGTTCCGCAGCGGCACCAGCCTGATCCCGTCCTCCCCGGGCGAGAGCATCGCCGAGCGGATCGCCGATCTCGGCAAGGACGACCTCGCCGTGGTGGTGGCGATGCGGCGCACCGTGCGCCCCATGCGCAGCTATGTCGAGGCGCTTCAGAAGGCCGGCGTGCGGATCCTGCTGGTCACGGATCCCTCGGTGCGGATCCTGCCGACCTATGCCGAATGGACCATAAGCTGCCCGGTGGAGAACCCGCATGTCTTCGACAGCTATGCCGGCTCCATGGCGGTGCTGCGGCTGATCGCCTTCGAGGCGTTCCAGCGCTCCGGCGCCAAGGGCCGCGCCCATCTGGCCCGCATCGAGGCGGTCCATGAAGGGCTGGACGAACTCAGCTGACATCGCCCGGCGGTCCTTGGGCGCATGGCCCGGCACCGACGCTCTCCGCGTCCTTCCGGCCCCGGCCCGCTGCCGGCCTCCCGGCCATGGCGACCGGACCGCGTTCACGCGGGGCCGCCGTCAGGGCAGCGGATCGGTGCGGTGGAGCTGCACCCTGAGCCCGCCCAGCGGCACCGGCGCCGCGGCCGGCACGAAGGGCAGGCCGGTGGCGCGGGCAAGGCCCGTCTCGCTGGTCACCAGCCCGACCCGCCAGCCGGAGAACCGCGTCTTCAGCACCTCGCCCAGCGCGCCGTAAAGGCCGTAGAGCAGCTTCTTGTTGCCGATCCGCGCGCCGTAGGGCGGGTTGACCATGACGAGGCCCGGCGCGCCCTCGGGGCGCTCGAGATCGCTGATCGCGTGCTGGCGGAAGGTGACGAGGTCGGCCACCCCGGCGCGTTCGGCATTGGCCTCGGCCCCGCGGATCGCGCCGGCGTCGCGGTCCGAGCCGAAAAAGCGCAGCGCGGGGCGCGGCCCGGCGGGGCGGTCGCGCATCGCGGCCCAGGCGGCGGCGTCGAAGCTCGCCAGCCGCTCGAAGGCGAAGTCCCGGCCGCGTCCCGGTGCCAGGCCCGCCGCGATCTCGGCCGCCTCGAGCAGGAAGGTGCCAGAGCCGCACATCGGGTCGAGCACCGGCTCGTCGCCCGCGTAGCCGCATTGCCGCAGGAACAGCGCCGCCAGCGTCTCGCGCATCGGCGCCTTGCCGACGGCTTCCTTGTGGCCGCGCCGGTGCAGCGGCTCGCCCGAGCTGTCGAGGCTGAGGGTCACCGCGTTGTCCTCGATCCGCACCTTCAGCACCAGCTCGGCCTCGGGCGAGAGCGTGGCGCCGAATTCCTCGGTCAGCGCCGTCTCGATCCGCTGGGCCGCGGCCCCGGCATGGTAGATCTTCGAGCGTTTCGTCGTCACCTCGACCCTGAGCGGTACGTCGCGGCGCAGCGTCTCGCCCCAGGGGAACTTGCGCGCCCGCTTGTCGAGCTGGGCGAGGTGGAAAGCCATGAAGGACCCGATCCGCACCAGCACCCGGCCCGCGCCGCGCAGCTCGAGATTGGCGCGCCAGACTTCGGGCCAGCCGCCGCGGATCGTCACGCCGCCGGGCAGGGCGGCGGGGTCGCGGAAGCCCTTTTCGAGCGCCTCGGCGCGCAGCGCCTCCTCGAGCCCCGGCGGGGCGGCGAGGAACAGTTCCATGTCATCGGTCTGGGTCATGCCCGCGTCCATAGCCGCTTCGCCCGGCCGCGGCGACGGGATTCTCGCGCGGTTTGCCGACCCGGGGCCGCCGTCTTGCGGGACGCCGCGCGAGGTCTACCATCATGGAGGTGCGGTCCAGCGGGGCCGCGCCCGTTTCAGGTCAGGGAGCACAGCATGAAGACCGCCAAGGACTACCTCGAGGAAGCCAACGCGCAGGTGGAGCGCATCCCCGCGGAGGAGGCGATCAAGAAGCACGGCAGCGGCGCGCTCTTCGTCGACGTGCGCGACTCGGCCGCCATCGCCAAGACCGGCACGATCGCGGGGGCGCTGCGCGCGCCGCGCGGCTTCATCGAGTTCATGGCCGACCCCGAGAGCCAGTTCCACGAGCCGAGGCTCGCCAAGGATGCCGAGATCTACCTCGTCTGCGGTGCGGGCGGGCAGGCGGCGCTGGCCGGCAAGACGCTCAAGGAGATGGGATTCCAGAACGTGACCAATATCGGCGGCGTCCCCCAGTGGAAGGAGGCCGGCGGCCCGATGGAGGACTGATCGCTTCGGATCGCGAAGAAGGCAGGGCCGCCCGGGGGCGGCCCTGTTTCGTTCAGGCCGGCAGGGATCAGAGGTTCATCGCCCCGACCGCGCCGCCATCCACCCGGTAGGCCGAGCCCACGGTGAAGCTCGCCCGGTCCGAGCAGAGCAGCGCGATCACCGGCGCGACCTCCTCGACCTTGCCGCGGCGGCCGAGCTTGAGGAAGGGGCGCTCCTCCTTGAGGAAGCTCTCGATCGCCTCCTCCTTGCTGACGCCCAGCTCCTCCGAGCGCTTCTCCATCATGCCGTCGGTCATCGGCGTCTCGATGAAGGCGGGCGCGACCGCGTTGAACAGCACGCCCTTCTGCGAATAGGGCATCGAGACGCATTTGGTGAAGTTCAGCAGCGCCGCCTTGGCGGCGTTGTAGACCGCCTCGTCCGGGTAGGGCTGCACCGCGTTCTCCGAGGTCACGAAGACCACCCGGCCCCAGCCCTTCTCGACCATCTGCGGCACCAGCGCCCGGCTGAGCCGGACGGCGGACATGAAGTCGATCTCCCAGGCCTCGTTCCAGTCCTCGTCGGTCATCTCCAGCGGGTCGCCCTTGGCGCCGGTGACGCCGGCGGCGTGCACGAGGATGTCGCAGCCGCCCTTCTGCTTCAGCGTGTCGGCGAGACGGGCGATGTCGCCGGTGTCGGTCAGGTCGGCCGCCATGTGGCCGTCGATGCCGTCGAGCTTCTCGGCCGCGGCCTTCAGGTCGTCCTCGCTCACGTCGCTCAGGAAGGGCAGCGCCCCTTCCGCGATCAGCAGCCGCGCCACCTCGACGCCCATGCCGCCCGAGCCGCCGGTGATCAGCGCGCGCTTGCCCTTGATGCCCAGATCCATGTCATGTCCTGTCTGTTGCGTGGTGGCCTCGCGGCCGGTCGCAGGAGAAAGGACGCTGCGCCGCCTATGTTCCTTGACGGCATGTCGCAGCGCGGGCGGAACCGCCCGGGGCGCTGGCCCGTTCGCGTTGCAGGGGCAAAGAGGATCATCATGAGCCAGGACAGGTCGTCGAAGCGCGCGGACGCACAAACGCAGTCGCGCTGGGGCGCGCAGCGCATCGGGGAAGGGCGCTGGCGCTTCGGCCTCTGGGCGCCCTCGGCCGACAAGGTCGCGCTGCAGCTCGGCGGGGCCGAGACGCCGATGACCCGCGGCGAGGACGGATTCTGGCAGGTCGAGGCCGCGGCTGAGACCGGCACGGAGTACATGTTCGTCATCGACGGCGAGGCGCGCCCCGACCCGGCGGCGCGGCGGCAGGCGGGCGACGTGCACGGCGCCTCGGTCCTGGCCGATCCCGGTGCGCGCGAGTGGACGTCGAAATGGGTCGGCCGCGCCTGGGAAGAGGCCGTCATCTACGAGGTGCATGTCGGCACCTTCACCGAGGAAGGCACCTTCGCGGCCGCCGCGAAACGGATGCAGGAGCTGGCCGATCTCGGCATCACCGCGATCGAGATCATGCCGGTGGGCCAGTGGCAGGGCGATCGCGGCTGGGGCTATGACGGCGTTCTGCCCTACGCGCCGCACCCGGCCTACGGCACGCCCGAGGAGTTGCAGGATCTGGTCGAGGCGGCGCAGTCGGCCGGGCTGATGGTGCTGCTCGACGTGGTCTACAACCATTTCGGCCCCGACGGCGCCTATCTGCACGCCTACGCGCCCGAGTTCTTCGAGGAGGCGCGCCACACGCCGTGGGGCGCCGCCATCGACTTCACCAAGCCGGCGGTGCGCGAGTTCTTCGTCGAGAACGCGCTCTACTGGCTGCGCGACTACCGGCTGGACGGGCTGAGGCTCGACGCGGTGCACCAGATCCAGGACCCGAGCCCGCACCACGTGCTGGTCGAGCTGGGCGAGCGGGTGCGCGACGCGGGCCTCGACCGCCCCGTTCACCTCGTCACCGAGGACGAGCGCAACGAGCCCGAGCTGCGCGATACCAAGCTCTACGCCGCGAGCTGGAACGACGACTACCACCACGCGGTCCACGTCGCGCTGACCGGCGAGAGCGAGGGCTACTACAAGCCCTTCGCGCATGACCCGATCGGCGATCTGGTGCTGGCGCTGGGCCGCGGCCATGTCGAGGAGGGCCAGCCCCGCCCCGGCCGCGAGACCCGCCGCGGCCGCCCGGCCGCGCACCTGCCCTGGACCGGCTTCGTCAACTCCAACCAGACCCACGACCAGGTCGGCAACCGCGCCGTGGGCGAGCGGCTGCTCTCGCTGGCCGATCCGCGCGGCGTCGAGGTGGCGCATGCGATGCTGCTCACCTCGCCCTTCGTGCCAATGCTGTTCATGGGAGAGGAGGCGGGCGAGACCGCGCCCTTCCTGTTCTTCTGCGACCACGAGGGCGAGCTGGCGCGGCTCACCCGCGAGGGGCGGCAGAGGGAGTTCGAGCATTTCGCGGGCTTCTCGGGCGAGGTGCCCGACCCCAACGCGCGCGAGACCTTCGAGCGTTCGCACCCCTTCCGGGGCGAGGCCGACCACATGGCGCATTGGCGCGGGCTGACGCGCGACCTGCTGACGCTCAGGGCCGAAAAGATCGTGCCGCTGATGAAGTCGGGCCGCGCCGGGGATGCGCGGGTCGCCCGCACCGGCCCGCGCGCGCTCTCCGCGCTTTGGCCTTTCCGGGACGGCCACGTCGTGGCACGAATCAATCTCGGCTCGCCGCCCGACACGCCGCCCACGGCCGAGCCGCACGACTTCGCCATCGGCGATCCCGCCGCCGATCCCTTCGCCTTCGCCGTGATCGTGAGCCGCCACTGATGAGCACCGAGCTTCCCCGCGCCACCTACCGCCTGCAGCTGCGCGAAGGCGTGAACTTCGACACAGCGCGGCGGCTGCTGCCCTATCTCGCCGGTCTCGGGGTCAGCCATCTCTACCTCTCGCCGGTCTTCACCGCGACCACCGGCTCGACCCATGGCTACGACGTCACCGACCCGACCGAGATCGACCCGGCGCTGGGCGGGCGCGAGGGCTTCGAGGCGCTGGCCCGCGCGGCGAGGCAGGCCGGCCTCGGCATCGTGCTCGACATCGTGCCGAACCACACCGCCTTCGGTCTCGAGAATCCGTGGCTGCGCGACGTCCTGCGCCACGGGCCCGACAGCCGCTACGCCCGGCATTTCGACATCGACTGGGCCAAGGGGCGGCTGGTGCTGCCCTTCCTCGGCGCGCCCTTCGAGGAGATGCTGGAGCAGGGCGCCTTCACGCTGCGCGAGGGCGAGACCGGCCCGGAATTCGCGACCGAGCATTTCGCCGTGCCGATGGCCGCCGGCACGCTGCCGCCCGAGGACGGGCGCCGCGACCCGGACGCGATCCGCGAGGCCCATGCCGCGCAGCACTGGCGGCTGACGCATTGGGAATACGAGCGCGACGGCGTCACCCATCGCCGCTTCTTCAACGTCACCGGGCTGATCGGCATGCGGGTCGAGGACGAGACGGTGTTCGACGACATGCACGCGCTGCTGTTCGAGCTTCTGGACGAGGGGCTGGTGCAGGCCATCCGGCTCGACCACATCGACGGGCTGGCCGACCCGGCGGCCTATCTGCGGCGGCTGCGCGACCGGGTCGGCGACACCCCGGTCTGGATCGAGAAGATCCTGACCGGCGACGAGACCGTGCCCGCCGACTGGCCGATCGAGGGCACCACCGGCTACGAGGCGGCGCGCGCGATCTCGCGCATCCTGACCGACGCCTCGGGCCTGGCGCGGCTCGACGAGACCTGGCGGCGCGAGACCGGGCGCGAGGGCCGGTTCCACGACGTGCTCGAGGCCGCCAAGCACGAGGTGATCCGGCTGGAGCTGGCCGCCGAGCTGCACCAGCTCATCGCCATGGCGCGCGAGGCGCTCGGGCCCGACGGCGCGATCGAGACCGGCGACGAGGCGCTGCGCGAGGCGATCATCGCGCTGCTCGTGGCCTTCCCGCGCTACCGCACCTATTTCGCGCCCGGCACGACGCCGGCCGGCGACGAGCTGGAGCTGATGCGCGCCGTGACCGAAAGGGCGGGGGAGGGGCTGCGCACCGACGCCACCGTCCGGCTGGTCTCGGGTTTCATCACCGACCCGCAGGACGAGGTGGCCCGCGCCTTCCAGTGCCGCTTCCAGCAGGTGACGGGCGCGCTCTTGGCCAAGGCGCATGAGGACACCGCGGGCTTCCGCTGGAACCGCTACATCGCCGCCAACGAGGTCGGCGCCGACCCCGACGAGCCCTCGATCACCCCCGAGGAGCTGTCGGGCTGGCTGTCGCGCCGCGCGCCCAGCGAGATGACGCTGACCTCCACCCACGACACCAAGCGCTCCGAGGACGCCCGGATGCGGCTGGTGGCGATCAGCCATCTGCCCGAGGCCTTCCTCGCGCTGTGGGAGCACAGCGAGGAGGTGGAGGGCGCGACCGAGATCGACCCGAACCTGCGCTGGTACATCCTGCAGACCCTGCTGGCGATGTGGGAGGCGGGGCGCGAGGACATCGCCGACCGGCTCGGCCGGCACGTCGAGAAGGCGATGCGCGAAGCCAAGGAGGTCACCACCTGGACCCATCCCGACGCCGAGGCCGAGGCTGCCGCGCAGCGCTTCGCCTCGGCCCTCGCGGCGGCCTGGTCGCGCGAACTGCCGCCCGGTGCGGCGCAGATCATGGCGCGCGGCGAGGCGCTGTCGCTGGCGCAGACCGCGCTCAAGCTGGTCATGCCGGGGGTGCCCGACATCTACCAGGGCACCGAGATCGGGGCGTTCCAGCTGACCGACCCGGACAACCGCATGGCGGTCGATTTCCGCGCCATCGCCGGGCTCGCCATGGCGGGCGCGCGCGACTGCTTCCCCGAGCCGGTCGACCCAGCGACGCTGCCCGCCGCGGCCGGGGCCGATGCGCCGGATACCGCCCCAGCTCTCGACAGCTTCGCCGGGCGCAAGTCGCGGCTGATCTGCGCCGCGCTGGCGCTGCGCCGGGCGCGGCCCGAGTTCTTCACCGCCGCCGGTTGCCGGATCGAAGCGCCCGAGCCGGACCATCTGCTGCTGACCCGCGAGGGGCCGGGCGGGCGGGTCGAGCTGCGCATCGACCGCATCGGCGACCCGGTCGCCGCGCCGGCGGGGACTGAGCCGGTCTGGCCGATCGATGCGCGCGACACCGAAGCTCCGGTGCGGATCGACTGGATCCCCGCCGCGCCCTGAGGCGGCGCCCGAGGCGGGGGCGGAACAAGCGCGGCCCTGCGGCGTTGCCGCAGGGACCTTCCCGCGTGGCCGAAGGCCGTTCGTCGCCTGTGCCCGCGGGCTCCGCCAATCGCATCCCGGCCTTGGGCCGGTTCATCGCCGCAGCCTCCCCGCGCGGCGGATCAGGAGTCAGATCACTTGATGGCCAAGGACGTGAACCCCGACCTGCCCACATTCGACCTCGCCGCCTCGCGCTCGGATTCGCTCGGCGCGCAATATGACGGCTACGGCACCAATTTCGCGCTGTGGTCCGACAACGCCACGGCGGTGCAGCTGTGCCTCTTCGACGACGAGGGCAAGGTGCAGACCGCCTGCCTCGACATGCCGCAGATGGAGGGGGGCATCTGGCACGGCTACCTGCCCGACATCGGCCCCGGCCAGGTCTACGGCTACCGGGTCTACGGGCCCTGGGCGCCCGAGGAGGGGCACCGCTTCAACCCCAACAAGCTGCTGCTCGACCCCTACGCGCGCGAGCTGAAGGGCGACCTCGTCTGGGACCCGGCGATCTTCGGCTACACCCAGCCCGGCGACGACCTGCAGGGCCCCGACCCGCGCGACAGCGCGCCCTTCATGCCCAAGGGCGTCGTCGTCGACACCGAGTTCGACTGGGAGGCCGACGCCGCGCTGCGCCGGCGCTGGCAGAACGGGCTGATCTACGAGGCCCACGCCAAGGGCGCGACCATGCGCCATCCGGGCGTGCCCGAGGAGGATCGCGGCACCTTCACGGGCCTCGCCTCGGACGCCTTCATCGACCACCTCACCCGGATCGGCGTCAGCGCGATCGAACTTCTGCCGGTGCACGCCTTCGCCAATGACGGCCACCTGCAGGACAAGGGGCTGTCGAACTACTGGGGCTACAACACGCTGTCCTTCTTCGCGCCGCACAAGCCCTATCTGAAGACGGGCTTCTACCGCGAGGTGAAGCAGACCGTGAAGAAGCTGCACGCGGCGGGCATCGAGGTGATCCTCGACGTGGTCTATAACCACACCTGCGAGGGCAACGAGATGGGCCCGACGCTGTCCTTCCGCGGCATCGACAACGCGTCCTACTACCTGCTCTCGCCCGAGAACCGCCGCCACAGCTTCGACACCACCGGCACCGGCAACACGCTCAACGTCGAGCATCCGATGGTGCTGCGCATGGTGCTCGACTCGCTGCGCTACTGGGTGCAAGTGATGCATGTCGACGGCTTCCGCTTCGACCTTGCCTCGACGCTGGGCCGCGAGGCGATGGGCTTCGAGCGCGAGGGCTCGTTCTTCGCCGCGATCCGGCAGGACCCGGTGCTCTCGACCGTCAAGCTGATCGCCGAGCCCTGGGACGTGGGCGATGGCGGCTACCAGGTCGGCGGCTTCCCCTGGCCGTTTCGCGAATGGAACGACAAGGCGCGCGACGACACCCGCGCCTTCTGGCGCCGCGACAAGGGGCTCGCGCCGAAGATGGCCGAGCGGCTGACCGGCTCGCCGGTGCAGTTCAACCACTCGCACCGCCCGGCGACCTCCTCGATCAACTTCCTCTCCGCGCATGACGGCTTCACGCTGTGGGACACGGTCTCCTACAACGACAAGCACAACGAGGCGAATGGCGAGGACAACAAGGACGGCCATTCCAACAACCTCTCCGACAACATGGGCATCGAGGGGCCGACCGACGACGAGACCGTCACCGCGAGCCGGGTGCGGCGCGTCAAGGCGATGCTCGGCACGCTCCTGATGAGCCAGGGCGTGCCGATGCTGCTGGCGGGCGACGAGTTCGGCCAGACCCAGGGCGGCAACAACAACGCCTACTGCCAGGACAACGAGATCACCTGGCTCGACTGGGAGAACGGCCGCGAGGAGATCACCCGCGCCGTGGCCGACCTGATGGCCTTCCGCAAGGCGCAGGGCGGGCTGGCGCGACTGCAATTCGCCGTGGCCCCCGACGCCGCCCCGGGCGGCGAGGCCCCGACCGTCACTTGGCGCCACCCGGAAGGCCGGGCGATGCGCCCCGAGGACTGGGAGAACCCCGATCTCGACTGCTTCGGCATGCGGCTCGTGCCGCATTCCGAGGGGCGCGAGGTGCTGGTGGTGCTGAACGCCGGCGACAATTGCGAGTTCAAGCTGCCCAAGGGCGGCTGGACCCGCGCCATCGACACCACGCTCGACCCCGTCGCCTGCGACACGGCCGAGCAGGGCGTGGTCGGCATCGGCTGGCAGAGCGTCGCGGTCTGGGTACCCGACCCCGATGCCGAGGTCGTCGATCAGGAGGATGAGGACGAGGCCGCCGCGCAGGACGCCGAGGCGACCGAGGATGCGGCTTCGCCCGAGACGAAGACATCCTCCGACGAGGACTGACCGGCTATCCTCAATACGAATGAAGGGCCGCCTCGGTGATGCCGGGGCGGCCCTTGCCTGTCTGACCGGCGCTGTCCGGGCCTAGCCCATCGGCGCCTCCGACAGCGTCGGATGCACGCCCAGCGCCCGCAGCATCCTTGCCCGGTCGGGGCGGTGCAGCAACATCTGCCCGGCCCAGGCCACCGCCTCCTGCGCGCCTTCGCCGACCAGCGAGACCGAGGTGACGGCCGCCTCGCTGCCGCCCAAGCCCCAGTAGTCCTGCGGCCCGTCCGCGCGCACCCCGGCGGCGAGCGGCGTGCTCTCCTCCTCCTCGAAGATCGTCCCCTGCGCGGGCTGGCCCACTTCGCCCACCGGCGGCAGCACGAAGGCCGTCGTCGCCACGTCGCGCAGTGCCACCGGATCGCGATGTTCGCCGAAGAGCTGGCGTGCCAGCGTCTCGCCATCGGCCACGGCCACCGGGGTCAGCGGCAGCCGGTCGGCGCAGTCGCCCACCGCGTGCAGGCCGGGCAGGGAGGTCTCGAAGCACTCGTCGATCTCGATCACGCCCTTGTCCGAAAGCTTCACCCGCTCCTGCAGCGCGCCCAGCACGCCCAGGTTCGGCGCGCGGCCGGTGGCGGCGACCACCTTCTCGGCGCGGATCGTGGTGTCGCTGTCGAGCGCCAGTTCGAGTCCGTCCTCGACCGCGCGCAGCGCGGCGGGCGCGCAGCCGGCGATGATGCGGATGCCCTGCGCCTGCATGTTGCGCTGGCCGACCTTCGCGGCATTCTCCGAGAACTCCGTCAGCACCCGGTCGGTGTCGGTGACCAGCGTGACCCGCGCGCCAAGGGCCGCGTGGATCGCGGCCATCTCGCAGCCGATATAGCCGCCGCCGATCACCACCATCGAGCCCGGCAGCGCGGTCCACTCCAGCACGTCGTCGCTGGTCTCGGCCAGCTCCGCGCCCTCCATCTTCGGCCGGATCGGGTGGCCGCCGGTCGCGAGCACGATGCGCGGGGCGTGCAGCTTCTCGCCCTGCACCGTCACCTCGCCCGGCGCGCTCATCGCGGCCTCGTCCTCGATCACGGTGACCCCGGCTTCCGACAGCTTCCCGCGGTAGCTGTCGCGGATCGATTGCAGCTTGTCGGCCCGTGCGGCGCAGAGCCGCTCCATGTCGACCTGCGGGGTCGGGCCGAGCAGGCCCGAGCGGGTCAGCCCGCCCGCGCGCCACAGCGCGTCGGCCACGGTCCAGAGCATCTTCTTGGGCACGCAGCCCCGGTTCACGCAGGTGCCGCCGAGCTTGCCGCGCTCGATCAGCGCCACCTTGGCGCCGAGACCTGCGGCGTGACGCGCGAAGGACAGGCCCGCCGAGCCGCCCCCGATGACGATGGCGTCGTAGCTCGTATCCATGGCGTGTCTCCTGCTGCTTGGGCCGTCGCAGAAGAACGGGGGCCGGGCGGGGCGGTTCCCTGCCGGGCTGCGGCGCAAGGGCGCGGGGCATGGGCCCGCTTTGTGCGCCACCGCGCCGGAACAAGCCCGCCGGGGGCCTTGTTGGCCCGGCGACCCCCCAATCGACGGAGACCCGCCATGAGCGAACCCAAGCACGTGCCCGGCCAGTCGCAGGACCACATGCCCGGCGACGAGCACGAGATGCACCCCGCCCCCGACTACCGCCCGCGCTTTCCCGGCGTCGGCAAGCTCAAGGACAAGGTGGCGCTGGTTACCGGCGGCGACAGCGGCATCGGCCGCGCCGTCTCGGTGCTCTTCGCGCGCGAGGGCGCGAAGGTGGCCATCGCTTATCTCGAGGAGGACAAGGACGCCGAGGAAACCAAGCGCCTGGTCGAGGAGGAGGGCTCCGAGGCGCTGCTGATCCGCGGCGATCTCGGCCAGAAGGCGCATTGCGAGAGCGCGGTCGCGAAGACGGTCGAGCGCTTCGGCAAGCTCGACGTGCTGATCGTCAACGCCGCGCAGCAATGGCTCGACGACGGGCTAGAGGACATCTCGGAAGAGCGGCTGCGCCGCACCGTCGACAGCAACGTGATGCACCCGATGTTCGTCACGCAGGCCGCGCTGCCGCATCTCAAGGAAGGCGACGCCATCGTCTACACCACCTCGGTCAACGCCTTCAAAGGCAATGCCGGTCTCGTGACCTACTCGACCACACGCGGCGCGACGCTGGCGCTGTCGCGCTCCATGGCGAACGCGCTGGCCGAGAAGGGCATCCGCGTGAACGCGGTGGCGCCCGGCCCGATCTGGACGCCCTTCATCCCCGGCTCGATGCCCGACGACATGGTCGAGGGCTTCGGCGAGAACACGCCGCTGGGCCGCCCCGGCCAGCCCTGGGAGGTGGCGACGGCCTACCTGTTCCTCGCCTCGTCGGACGGCAACTACTTCACCGGCCAGACGCTGCACCCGAACGGCGGCAAGATCGTCGGCGCCTGAGCGCGGGTTTCGGGCGCTGCCGTGGCCGCTCAGCCGGTGGCGGCGACGCCCGGGATCTCGAAGAGCCGCGCTCGGGTCGTCTCGCGCAGCAGGTCGGGCGCGATGCGGAACACCGTTTCGGGCGCGCCCGCCGCGGCCCAGACATGGCCGAAGCTCAGAAGCCGCGCATCCATCCATGTCTCGACCGGGTTCAGATGCCCGATCGGGGCGACGCCGCCGATGGCGAAGCCGGTCTCGGCGCGCACGCGCTTGGCGTCGGCCCGGCGCAGTTCCTCGCCGAACAGCGCCTGGGCCCGGTCGAGCGGCACGTCCTGCGCGCCGTTGACGAGGATCAGCTTCAGCGCGCCGCTCTCCACGCCTTCGAAGATCATCGACTTGGCGATCTGCGCCACGTCGCAATCGCAGGCCTCGGCCGCCTGCGCGGCGCTGCGGGCCGAGACGGGCATGCGCAGGATCTCGATCTCGACCCCGGCCTCGCTTGCGGCGCGTTCCACGCGCGCGACGCTCTTCGACATGCGGTCCTCCTGTCCCGGTGGCGTGGTCTCAGAAAACGAACTTCTTGCGGATGCGGTCCACCGGCCGGCCGTCGCCCAGCGGCACGCCGACCAGCCGGTCCCAATCCGTGAAGCCGAGGCCCGCGTAGTAGCGCAGCCCGGCCGCGTTGTCGGCGCGGATCGTCGCGTCGATCGCCGTGACGCCGGCGGCACGGGCCGCCGCGCCGGTATGTTCGAACATCGCCCGGCCGATGCCGCGCCCGCCCTGGCCCTCGGCCACGAAGCTCGCGATCACCGCCCAGCCCTCGGGCAGCGGGTCGTCGGGGTCGTCGGCCAGAACGAGGCTCTGGAAGCCGAGCACGCGGCCCGCCTCCTCGGCGACGGTGCAGCAGACGATCTGCGGCGGCGCGACGTAGTGTTCGAGCATCCACGCCGCGTCGAAGGGGCGGCGATGCGCGGTGCTGCCGCCGGCCGCGATATGCGGGTTGATCACGGCGCAGAGCGCCTTGGCGTCGCCGGGCCGGGCGTCGCGGATCTCCACGCTCAGAACTCCACCTCGACGCCGGGCAGCTGTAGCGCCTTCACCAGCTCGCGCAGCTCCTGCCGCGCCGCGAGGTTGGAGATGTTGAGCTTGTCGACGCCGACGTCGCGCAGATCCAGAAGCGTCAGACCGCGCGGGAACAGCTCCCGGAAGATCACCCGCTCGTTGAAGCCCGGCGCGGGCCGGAAGCCGATCCGCTCCGAGAGCCGCGCCAGCGCGCTTTCCATCTTGGCCTTGTTGACCATCTGCTGCGCCCCGAGCCGGTTGCGCAGCACGATCCAGTCGATCGGCGGCAGCCCGGCCTGCGCCCTGAGCTGGCGCGCGCTCCAGACCATCTCGGAATAGACCGAGGGGCCGAGGATCGTCTCGCCGTCATTGTCGATCCGCGCCAGCAGGTCGAAATCGACGAAGCTGTCGTTGAGCGGCGTCACCAGCGTGTCGGCCAGCGAATGCGCGACCTGGCTCAGCCGCGTGTGGTTGCCGGGGCAGTCGATCAGGATGAAGTCGCAATCGGGCTCGAGCCCCGCCACCGCCATCGACAGCCGGTGGTCGGAGGCGTTTTCGCCCGGAGAGAGGGCGCTGGCGTCGATCTCGGGCAGGTCGACATGGTCGGGGATCGGCAGGCTCAGCTCGGCCCGTTCGCAGTAGCGGCGGCGGTTCTCGATGTAGCGCGCCAGCGATTTCTGCCGCAGGTCGAGGTCGAGCGTGCCGATCTTGTGGCCCATCCGGGCCAGCGCGGTGGCGATGTGCATCGCCACGGTGGACTTGCCCGCACCGCCCTTCTCGTTGCCGACCACGATGATATGCGCCACGTGTTCCGTCCCTCCGGCCGCTTCGGGCCGCTCCCGCCTTGCCCTTCGGGGTAGGGTATGGCGCAGCCCCGTGCAAGTCCCGCGCGGGTTGCGGGGCCGCGCCCATTGACAGATGCGGCTTTCGGGTCCATCTGCGGCTGAGATCCGGATGCGCATGGCCCGCGTGAGCAGCCGCGCCGCCCCCGCCTTCCCGCGCCGGCGTCCGCACCGCTTCGGATCCCGAGGTTCCCATTTCACGCAAGGGGCCGCGTCCTGTCGGCGCGTGGGCATTCGGCCCCGCGTGAGCGCAAGGGCGCAACCCGACCGTCCGCCCGCTGTCGCGGGCGAGGCGCCCCATGCCGCGGCCCGCGATCACGCGCGCCGCTTACAAGGATGCACATGGATTTCGACATGCTGGGGCTCGCGCCCCGTCTCGTTTCCGCCCTCGCCGAGCAGGGCATCACCGACCCGACCCCGATCCAGACCCAGGCGATCCCGCACGCCATGAACGGCCGCGACGTGATGGGTCTCGCGCAGACCGGCACCGGCAAGACCGCCGCCTTCGGCCTGCCGATGATCGACCGGCTGCTGAAGTCGGGCGGCAAGCCCGGGCCGCGCGCGGCGCGCGCGCTGGTGCTCGCGCCCACGCGCGAGCTCGCCAAGCAGATCGCCGACAACCTCACCGCCTACACCCAGGGCAGCCACCTCAAGACCGTGCTGGTCGTGGGCGGCGCCGGGATCAACGGCCAGATCAAGCGCATGGAGAACGGCTGCTCGCTGCTCGTCGCCACGCCGGGCCGGCTGATCGACCTGCTCGACCGCCGCGCGATCGACCTGTCGAAGACCGAGTTCCTGGTGCTCGACGAGGCCGACCAGATGCTCGATCTGGGCTTCATCCACGCGCTGCGCCGGATCGCGCCGCTGCTGCCCAAGGACCGGCAGACCATGCTGTTCTCGGCTACCATGCCGAAGCAGATGGAGGAGCTCTCCAAGGCCTTCCTCACCGACGCCGTGCGCGTGCAGGTCAACCCGCCGGGCAAGGCTGCCGACAAGATCGACCAGTCGATCCACTTCGTCGCCAAGGCCGCCAAGTCCGACCTTCTGACCGAGCTTCTCGACGCGCATCGCGACGAGCTGGCGCTGGTCTTCGGCCGCACCAAGCACGGCATGGAAAAGCTGTCGCGCCAGCTGCAGGCCAAGGGCTTCGCCGCCGCCGCGATCCACGGCAACAAGAGCCAGGGCCAGCGCGAGCGGGCGATCCGCGAGTTCCGCGAAGGCAAGGTGCGGGTGCTGGTGGCGACCGACGTGGCCGCGCGCGGCCTCGACATCCCCGACGTGCGCCACGTCTACAACTACGAGCTGCCGAACGTGCCCGAGAACTACGTGCACCGCATCGGCCGCACCGCGCGGGCCGGGGCCGACGGCCGGGCGGTGGCGCTGTGCGCGCCCGACGAGATGGGCGAGCTGAAGGACATCGAGAAGGTGATGAAGGCGGCGATCCCGGTCGCGTCGGGTTCCCGCTGGGACCCGGTCGCGCCCGAGAAGAAGCCGGGCCGCGGCGGCGGCAACCGCCGTGGCGGCGGCGGGGGCGGCGGCAAGCCCGAGGGCGCCGCGAAGCCCGGCCGCCCGAACCGGCGCCGCCGCGCGCCGCGCAAGGCCGCCTGAGCCGCCTGAGCTGCGAAGAACGCGAAACGCCGCCCCCTCGGGGGCGGCGTTTTCATGTCCGGCGTCGGGACGGGTTCAGAGGTCGAAATCGACGCAGCCGCCGGGGGTCGAGGCGGCCAGCAGCTTGTCGCGCAGCTCGATCGCGCGGTCGGCCGGCACGATGTCGAAGCCGCCGCTCGCGGCCTTGGCGCGGTGATGCGCCTCGACCGCGCCGCCGGGCCGGGCCTCGTGCGCCGCGCCGTAGGCGGCGGCCAGCGTCGACCAGGGCGCGGTGCGGGTCAGCTCGTCCCACTGCGCCACCAGCTCCGGGCCGCGCCCCTCGGTCACGGCCTCGCCGATCAGCGTGGCGTTGGGAATGAGCGCCCAGACCCGACGCTGCGTCTTGGGCCGGCGCGCGGCGAAGTCGAAGCCCACCGCGTCGGCGTCGCGCACCACCCGCGCCCGCGGCGCGCTCTGGTGGCGGCTGTAGGCGCCGCGGCCGAATGTGGCATTTTCGGGGCGCCCCGCGCCGGTCTCCACCGGCGGGATGCGCCCGAGGATCCGCATCATCTCGGTGTGGTCGATGAGATGCGCCGAGTTGTCGAAAGCCGCCTTGTCCGCCCCGTGCATCAAAAAGCCTCCGAAATGACACATTTGATCCTTCGTACCGACGACAAACGCCTCTGGGAAGAAAAAGGTGCGGACTGTCGGCAACGTCACGACAAATTCTCCGGTGTCGCGGGATTGTCGCACGGTGTGCACGAAAACCGGGGGGCAGGGGGCGGGCCATCCTGACGCCACGGGGCCAATTGCGGCGAAATCGGGGCGAAACCGCGCGATTGCGGCAGGGCCTGTCCGGGTCCGGCGCCGCGAGTCGCAGGGCCCGGAACGAAAAACGCCGCCCCGAGGGGCGGCGTTTCTGTCGTCGCGCGGCGCTTGGCTCAGAAGCCGAGGCCGGCGTACTTGTTCTTGAACTTCGACACGCGGCCGCCGGTGTCCATCAGGCGGGACGAGCCGCCGGTCCAGGCCGGGTGCACGGAGGGGTCGATGTCGAGCGAGAGCTGCTCGCCTTCCTTGCCCCAGGTCGACTTCATCTTGACCACGGTGCCGTCGGTCAGCTTGACGTCGATGAAGTGGTAGTCGGGATGGATGTCCGCTTTCATGTCGGCGCTCCTCAGGCCTTGGCCGCGGCCGTGTCGGCCTTGGGCTTGTAGTTGCTGTCCTCGGCGATCCGGGCCGACTTGCCGCGGCGCGAACGCAGGTAGTAGAGCTTCGCGCGACGGACGCGGCCGCGACGCACCACCTCGATCGAATCGATGTTGGTCGAATACAGCGGGAAGACGCGCTCGACGCCCTCGCCGAACGAGATCTTGCGCACGGTGAACGAGCCGGCGATGCCCTGGCCGTTCTTGCGGCTGATGCAGACGCCTTCGTACATCTGCACGCGGGTGCGGGTGCCCTCGGTCACCTTGTAGCCGACGCGCACGGTGTCACCGGCCTTGAAGTCGGGAATGGTCTTTCCCAGCGAGGCGATCTGTTCCGCCTCGAGCTGTGCGATCAGGTCCATGCCTGTCACTCCTTGATTGCTCGCGGTTGTTCCGCGAAGTTTGGTTGCGCCTCAGAGCTCTCGGTCTTCATCCGGGTCCGCATCGTGCCTTGCGCGATACGCCCGCCAGAGATCAGGTCGCCGTTCCTTCGTCAGCCTTTCGGCCATCTCCCGCCGCCAGCCGGTGATCTTCGCGTGATGACCCGAGAGAAGAACCTCGGGGATCGCGCGACCCTTCCAGACCGCGGGCTTGGTGTACTGCGGGTGTTCGAGCAGACCGTCGGAGAACGACTCCTCCTCGGTCGAAGCCTGATTCCCGAGCACGCGCGGTATAAGGCGCACCGTGGCGTCGATCAAGGCCTGCGCGGCGATCTCGCCGCCGGTCAGGACGAAATCCCCCAGCGAGACCTCGAGCACCTCGTGCTCCTCGAGCACCCGCTCGTCCACGCCCTCGAAGCGGCCGCAGAGCAGGATCACCCCGTCGGCCTGCGCCAGCTCGCGCGCCAGCGGCTGGTCGAGCCGGCGGCCGCGAGGCGAGAGGTAGATCACCGGCGTCACGCCCTTGGCACGCGCCTTGGCGTCCTCGATGGCGCGGCCGACGATGTCGGCGCGCAGCACCATGCCGGCGCCGCCGCCCGCGGGCGTGTCGTCGACATTGCGGTGCCGGCCCTCGCCATAAGGGCGCAGATCGATCGGCTGCAGCTGCCACAGCCCGTCCTTCAGCGCGCGTCCGGTCAGGCTTTCGCCCAGCACGCCGGGGAAGGCCTGCGGGAACAGGGTGATGACCTGCGCGGTCCAGACGCCGGCGAGGTCGGGCGCGTCGGTCATCAACTCGCGCGGCTGCGCCGAGGGGCGGGCGCTGAGGCGGCCGGCGGCGCGGGACGGGGAAGGGGTGTCGCTCATGGCGAGGGGCCTTAAAGCAAAGCGGGCCGCCGGGGAAGAACCGGCGGCCCGCATCGGCGCATGGCGCGCGGCGTCACGCCGCGATGGCGATCACCCCGAACAGCACCAGCAGGAACAGCACCAGCGCGATGATGGCGAGCCATTTCGCCCCGGTCAGCGCGGCGCCGGAGATCCGGTTCATGCCGAGCAGACCGGCAACGGCGGCGATGGCGAGAAGGATGAGAATCCATTCGATCATGGGTCGGGCCTTTCGGTTGCGGCCGGACCGCTCCGGCCTCTTGCCGACCCAACACCTTGCCGAAAGGGCAGTTCCGACACCGCCTGCGGCGGTGCCGGGGGCGTGGCTTTCCCGCCGCGGTGGCGCCTCAGCCCGGGAACAGCCCCTCGGGCGGGTCGGCGACGATGCGGCCGGCCGCGATGTCGACCGTCGGCACCGCCTCGCGGGTGAAGGGCAGAAGCACCGTGGCCGAGGCGCGGGGCGGCAGCACCTCCAGCAGGTCCCCCGCGCCGTGATTGAGCACCGACTTCACCCGCCCCAGCGCCGCGCCGCCGGTGTCGAAGACCGGCAGGCCGATCAGGTCGGCGTGGTAGAACTCGTCGTCGGGCAGGGCGGGCAGGCGGTCGCGCGGCGCCAGCAGGTCGGTGTTCTTCAGCGCGTCGGCCTCCTCCTTGGAGGTGATGCCGTCGATCCGCGCGGTCAGCGCGCCAGAGGTCTGGCCGGTGATCACTACCTGCCGGAACTCGCGGCCCTCGGCGGTGGTCAGCGGCACGTAGTCGGCGATCGCCTCCGGCTCGGCGCAGAAGCTCTTGAGCCGCACTTCGCCGCGGACCCCGAAGGCCCCGGCGAGACGTCCGACGATGATGCTGTCGCCCATGGCGTGACCTCCTCGTTTGCGCCTGTCTTGGAACACCGGGCGCGCGGGCTTGGCAAGGGGCTAGCGGGTCTCGACCGGCAGGTGGCCGCGGCGGCTCTCCCAGCCCTCGATCTCCAGCTCGGGCCGGCGGTCGAGCCGCTCGGGCCAGCCGACGCAGAGATAGCCGACCAGCGCCCAGCCCTCCGGCACGTCGAGATCGCGCGCCAGCCGCTCGGGGTCGAGGATCGACACCCAGCCCGCGCCCAGCCCCTCGGCCCGCGCGGTCAGCCAGAACTGCACGATGGCGGCGACGACGGAGTAGCGGCGCATCTCGGGCATGGTCGCGGCGCCGAGGCCGTGGCCCTTCTCGGTGCTCTCGTCGCACCAGACGGCAAGCTGTACCGGCGCGTCGCGCATCCCCGAGAGCTTGAGCCGGGCATAGAGCGCCGCGCGGTCGTCCGACTGGTCTGCGAGCGCGGCGGCGTTGGCGTCCTCGAAATTGGCGAGGGCCGCGGCGCGGGCGGCGGGGCTTTCCACCCGGATCACCCGCCAGGGCTCCGACAGCCCCACGGAAGGGGCGGTCAGAAACGCGTCGAGGCAGCGCGTCAGCGCTGCCTCGTCCACCGCGTCGGTGCGGAAGCGGCGCACGTCGCGCCGCTCGTCCATCAGCCGTGCGAGATCGGCCCGGAAGCCGGGCGCGAAGGCGCCGGGCCGCTCCGGGCCGGAGGGGTTCACTCGGCCGACTCGTCGGCCGGGGCGGCCTCGCGGGCGGCCTTCTTCTCGGCGCGCTCCTTGGCGGCCTTGCCCGGCTCGCCCTTCTTCGGGTTGGAGCGGGTCTTCTTCTCGATCACGCCGGCGGCCTCGAGCATGCGCGAGACGCGGTCGGTCGGCTGGGCGCCCTTGGCGATCCACTCCTGGACGCGCTCGACGTTCATCTTCACGCGGTCCTCGCTGTCCTTGGGAAGCAGCGGGTTGTAGGTGCCGAGCTTCTCGAGGAAGCGGCCGTCGCGCGGCATGCGCGAATCGGCGGCGACGATCGAGTAGTGCGGGCGCTTCTTGGAACCGCCGCGGGCGAGCCGGATCTTCATGGCCATTTCGGAATCTCCTTTGGAATGGCGTGGCAGGAGGGGGAGGGCCCCGTCCTACGCGTGGTGACGTTCGTGGTGCTTGATGACTTCCTGGATGATGAAGGCCAGGAATTTCTTGGCGAATTCGGGGTCGAGATCGGCCGCCTCCGCCAATTCGGTGAGCCGGGCGATCTGCGCCTCCTCGCGCACGGGGTCGGCCGGAGGCAGGTCGTTCTCGGCCTTGAGCCGCCCCACCGCCTGGGTGTGCTTGAAGCGTTCGCCCAGCGTGTAGACGAGGATCGCGTCGAGCCGGTCGATGCTCTCGCGGTGCTCCTTGAGAAGCTGCGCGGCGCGGGTGCTGGCGTCGCTCATGCGCGCGTTCCCTTCGTCAGGTCGTGGCGCCAGATCTCGACGGCGGGGCCGTCGGGGTCGGCGCGGAATTCGCGATGCGTGTTCTCGGCCCCGAGCCGGCGGGCCACGGCCTGGCTCGCGGCGTTCTTCGGGTCGATCATCGAGGCCAGTTCGGCCATCCCCAGCCGGTCGCGCGCGAAGTCGAGCACGGCGCGGCCGGCCTCGGTGGCGTAGCCCTTGCCCTCGGCGCCCTCGTAGAGGTGATAGGCCAGCTCCGGCATCGGCCAGGGCTCGGGGCCCCAGAGGCCGACCAGCCCCACCGGCGCGCCGCTGTCGCGCTCGAGCGCGGCCCACATGCCGTAGCCGAGGATCTGCCAGTGCCCGAGATGCAGCGCGAAGACGCGCCACGCCTTGTGGCGCGGCGCCGGCCCGCCGACGAAGGCCGAGCGGTCGGAGGCGAGGAACTCGCGCTCCGCCGGCAGATGGGCGAGCGAGGGCGGCACGAGGTGCAGCCGCCGGGTGGCGAGCGTCGGGATCATTTCTTCTTCCCGAAGCCCGAGAGGTTGCCGGGCAGGCCGCCGCCACCCATGCCGGGCATCTTGCCCATGCCGGGGGGAAGCTGCTTGCCGAGCATCTTCGCGGCCTTCTCCATCGCCGCGGGGTCGTTCATGTCGGGCATGCCGCCGCCCTTGCCGAACATGCCCTTCATGGCCTGTTTCAGCATGCCGCCCTTGCCCATCTTCTTCATCACGTCGGCCATCTGGCGCTGCTGCTTGAGAAGCTTGTTCAGCTCCGACACCTCGAGGCCCGCGCCCTTGGCGATGCGCTTCTTGCGGCTGGCCTGCAGGAGCTCGGGGTTGGCCCGCTCCTTCTTGGTCATCGAGTTGATCAGCGCGATCTGGCGCGTCAGCATCTTGTCGTCGAAGCCCGCCGAGCCCGCCTGCTTGGCCATCTTGCCCATGCCGGGCAGCATGCCCATCAGGCTTTCCATGCCGCCCATCTTGAGCATCTGCTCGAGCTGCATCTTCAGGTCGTTCATGTTGAAGCGGCCCTTCTGGAACCGCTTCATCATCTTCTCGGCCTGCTCGGCCTCGATGGTCTGCTGCGCCTTCTCGACGAGGGCGACGATGTCGCCCATGCCGAGGATGCGGCCCGCGATGCGCTCGGCCTCGAAGGTCTCGATCGCGTCCATCTTCTCGCCGAGGCCGACGAAGCGGATCGGCTTGCCGGTGACCTTGCGCATCGACAGCGCGGCACCGCCGCGGCCGTCGCCGTCCATCCGGGTCAGCACCACGCCCGAGACGCCGATCTTGTCGTCGAACTCGGTCGCGACGTTGACCGCGTCCTGGCCGGTGAGGCCGTCGACCACGAGGAGCGTCTCGCGCGGGTTGACCGCGTCGCGCACGGCGGCGGCCTGGGCGATCAGTTCCTGGTCGATGTGCAGCCGGCCGGCGGTGTCGAGCATGTAGACGTCGTAGCCGCCGAGCGACGCCTGCGTCTTGGCGCGCTTGGCGATGGCGACGGGGTCCTCGCCCTTGACGATCGGCAGTGTGTCGACGCCGATCTGGCGGCCGAGGATCTCGAGCTGCTCCATCGCGGCGGGGCGGTTGACGTCGAGCGAGGCCATCAGCACGCGCTTGCCGTCGCGCTCCTTGAGGCGCTTGGCGAGCTTGGCGGTGGTTGTGGTCTTGCCCGAGCCCTGCAGGCCGACCATCAGTACCGGCGCGGGGGCGCTGTCGATCTTGAGCTTGCCCGGGTCGCTGTCGCCGGTCAGCACCGCGACCAGCTCGTCATGCACGATCTTCACGACCTGCTGGCCCGGGGTGATCGACTTCGTCACCGCCTGACCGGTCGCCTTCTCCTGCACCGCGGCGACGAAGTCGCGCGCCACGGGCAGCGAGACGTCGGCCTCGAGCAGCGCCACGCGCACCTCGCGCAGCGCCGTCTTGACGTCCTCGTCCGAGAGCGCGCCTTGCTTGGTGAGCCTGTCGAAGACCCCGGAGAGGCGGTCTGAGAGCGATTCGAACATGGCGGTCCTTTCCGACCGTTGCGTCTTGGACCGGCACAATGCGGGATGGCGCCCGTGGGCGCAACGCGCTGACGGACGGCGATCCCCCGCAACGGGCCGGGGACCGGAAAGCCAAAGCTTCCGGGTTTGCAGGCGCAAGTACGATCTCGGGGCCGCCGGGTCAAGGCCCCGCGGCCCGGCGCTCAAGAGGGCGGGAGCCGGGCCGCCCGGTCTTGGTCCCCGCCGCGATGCGGCGTAGAAGGTACGTGAAGAGCCAACGGGGGCCGCGATGGACAATTGGGACGAGATCCGCACCGCCTATCATGTCGCGCGCATGGGTACGGTGTCGGGCGCGGCCGAGGTGCTCGGTGTGCACCACGCCACGGTGATCCGGCATGTCGACGCGCTGGAGGGGCGGCTCGGGGTCAAGCTGTTCCAGCGCCATCCGCGCGGCTACACCGCCACCGAGGCCGGGCGCGACCTCCTGCAGGTGGCGCAGGCCACCGACGACCAGTTCGCGCAGCTGGTCAGCCGGCTCAAGGGCCATGGCGACGGGGTCGAGGGCGAGCTCGCCGTCACCTCGCTCGACACCATGGCCGACCTGCTGACGCCGCTTCTGATCGACTTCCAGGCCGAGCACCCCGAGGTGGTGGTGCGGCTCCTGACCGGCACGCGGCTGTTCCGGCTGGAATACGGCGAGGCGCATGTCGCGATCCGCGCCGGCCGCGCGCCCGACCAGCCCGACAACGTGGTACAGCCGCTGTGCCAGCTGCAATTCGCGCTGGTCGCGGCGCGAAGCTACATCGCGCGGCGCGGCCGGCCCGACGGCATCGACAGCTTCGGCGAGCACATCTTCGTCGTCTCGGACGACCTCGAGAGCCGCGCGCCCTTCTACAAGTGGCTGCGCGAGCAGGTGCCGGTCGAGACCCTCGCCTTCCGCGCCCATGGCGAGCGCAACCAGCGCGACGCGGTGCTGATGGGGGCGGGGCTCGGCTTCCTGCCGCTGCACGAGGCGCAGACCCGCGACGACGTCGAGATCGTGCACGGCCCGCTGTCGGAATGGGAGGTGCCGATCTGGGTGCTCACCCATGTCGACCTGCACCGCACGGCCAAGGTGCAGGCCTTCCTCAAGGTGCTGAAGGAGCGCGCAAAAACCTGGTGCTGACGGGGGGAACGTTTTCGTGAGCGCCGCGTTGGGCTGGCAGTTTCATTCCTGAGGGACAGACATGCGCAACATCATCTACATCATCGGTCTCGTGGTCGTCGTCGTGGCCGTGCTGTCGCTGGCCGGCATCATCTGAGGTCAGCCCCCCGGCGCCGCCCCCTCGTCGGGCGGGGCCGGGGGCTGGTCCAGCTCCGCCTGCAGGAAGCGCTCGAAGGCGTCGAGGTCGATGCCGTCCATCTGGCCGAAGCCCTGCATCCAGACCGAGGCCTCGCGCAGGCCGTCCGGTTCGAGCTGGCACCATTTCACGCGCCCCCTCTTCTCCTGAGAGATCAGCCCCGCCTCCGCCAGCACGGCGAGATGCTTGGAGATCGCCGCGAGCGACATCGCGAAGGGCGCCGCGACATCCGTGACCGCCATGTCGTCCTCCAGCAACAGCGCGAGGATCGCGCGCCGGGTCGGGTCGGCGAGGGCGGAAAACACCAGATCGAGAGAGGCGGCCATGCCGCGACCTGATCCCGCGCCGGGCGAAACGTCAACCGCGCGGTTGAATATGACGCAGGCGCCGTGGCCGCGGCATCATCGGGGTCGCGCCGGCCGGCGCCCTCGATTTTCGGTTCAAATACAACGTGCAAGGCCGCGTGGCGCGGGAAATTTCCCGCGCTTGACCAATCCGCCCCCGCGCTATAGCACCCTCCCGACCGATGAAGGGGCCGGCCGCGCGTGTCCGACAGCCATGACGATGACGACCATGCGGCGCGGATGCGCGCGCTCGACGAACGTCTCGCCAAGCTGAAGGGCAAGCCCGAGGAGGCCCCGCATCAGGAGAGCCATTACAGCCAGGCGCAGGTGGCCTGGCGGATGGTGATCGAGCTTGTGGCCGGTCTCGCGATCGGCTTCGGGATCGGGTACGGCCTGGACACCCTCTTCGGGACCATGCCGATCTTCCTGATCCCGTTCATATTCCTGGGCCTGGCGGCGGGCGTGAAGACGATGCTGCAGACGGCCAAGGAGCTGCAGGTTAAACAGCCCGACGAGCCGTCGGGCGACGACGAGGGCTGAGAGAGATGGCGACAGAGACGGTTGCGGCCGAAGGCGAAGGCGGGCTCGAGTTCCACCCCTTCGACCAGTTCGAGATCAAGCCGCTGTTCGGCGAGATCGGCGACCCGGTTTCCTGGTACACCATCACCAACGCCACCTTCTGGATGGCGCTCGCCGCCGTCTGCGTGGTGCTGCTGCTGGTGGTCGGCACCCGCGGTCGCGCCGTGATCCCGAGCCGCGTCCAGTCGGCCGCCGAGCTGGTCTACGGCTTCGTCTACAAGATGGTCGAGGACGTCACCGGCAAGGAAGGGCTGAAGTACTTCCCCTGGATCATGACGCTGTTCCTGTTCATCCTGTTCTCGAACTATCTCGGCCTGCTGCCGCTGGCCTTCACGCCGACCTCGCACATCGCGGTCACCGCCGTGCTGGCGTTGGGCGTGTTCATCGGCGTCACCGTGCTCGGCTTCGTCAAGAACGGCATGGCCTTCCTCGGCCTGTTCTGGATGAAGGAAGCGCCGCTTTTCCTGCGCCCGATCATCGCGATCATCGAGGTGATCTCGTACTTCGTGCGCCCCGTCAGCCACTCGATCCGTCTTGCCGGCAACCTCGTCGCCGGCCACGCGATGATCAAGGTGTTCGCGGGCTTCGCCGCCGTCGCCGCGCTGTCGCCGCTCTCGGTCGTGGCGATCACCGCGATCTACGGCCTCGAGGTGCTGGTCGCCGGCATCCAGGCCTACGTGTTCACCATCCTCACCTGCATCTACCTCAAGGACGCGCTGCACCCGTCGCACTGACGCCGGGGCGCGGCCCTTCGAGGTCGGTTCACCCTTCACCCAACGCAATTCCAAATCAGGAGATACCCCCATGGAAGGCGATATCGCTCAACTCGGTCAGTTCATCGGCGCCGGCCTCGCGGCAATCGGCTCGGGCCTTGCCGCCATCGGTGTCGGCTCGGTCGCCGCGAACTACCTGGGCGGCGCGCTGCGCAACCCGTCGGCTGCCGCGTCGCAGACCGCCACCCTCTTCATCGGTCTGGCCTTCGCGGAAGCGCTCGGGATCTTCTCGTTCCTGGTCGCCCTGCTGCTGATGTTCGCGGTCTGATCCGGACCTCGATCTCCTGACCGGCGGCGCGGGATCCCCGCGCCGCCATTTCCTTAGGGCTCGACGGAGGACGCCGTGGCGACCGAAACCATTGCCGCCGGTGAACTGGCGGACCACGGAGCCGCTGGGCCGGGCATGCCCCAGCTCGACGTCTCCAGCTTCCCCAACCAGATCTTCTGGCTCCTGGTCACGCTGGTCGTGATCTATTTCGTCCTGTCCCGCTTCGCCCTGCCGCGCATCGGCGCGGTGCTGGCCGAGCGCGCGGGCACGATCACCAATGACATCGCCGCCGCCGAAGAGCTGCGGCACCGCGCCCGCGAAGCCGAGGCCGCCTACGACAAGGCGCTCGCCGACGCCCGCGCGGAAGCGAACAAGATCGTCGCCGACACCAAGGCGCAGATCCAGGCCGATCTCGACGCCGAGATGGAGAAGGCCGACGCGCAGATCGCGGAGAAGACCGCCGAGAGCCAGAAGGCGATCGACGAGATCCGCGAAGGCGCCGCCCGCAACGTGAGCGAGGTCGCCCGCGACGTCGCGCGCGAGATCGTCGCCGCCTTCGGCACCGAGGCCGACGCCAAGACCGTCGATTCCGCGGTCGACGCCAAGCTGGGAGAGCGCGCATGATCCGTCTTCTGACCGCCGCCGCCCTGGTGCTGCCCGCCGCCCCGGCGATGGCCGCCTCGGGGCCGTTCTTCTCGCTGCGCAACACCGACTTCATCGTGCTGCTGGCGTTCCTGCTCTTCGTCGGCGTTCTGCTCTACTTCCGCGTGCCGCGCGAGGTGGGCAAGATGCTCGACAAGCGCGCCGACGGCATCCGCGCCGAGCTCGACGAGGCCCGCGGGCTTCGCGAGGAGGCGCAGTCGCTGCTGGCCTCCTACGAGCGCAAGCAGAAGGACGTGCAGGCGCAGGCCGACCGCATCGTCACCAATGCCCGCGACGAGGCGCAGCGCAGCGCCGAGCAGGCCAAGAAGGACATCGCCGCCTCGATCCAGCGCCGCATGACGGCCGCCGAGGAGCAGATCCAGTCGGCTCAGGACAAGGCCGTCAAGGAAGTCCGCGACCAGGCGATCGCCGTGGCCGTGGCCGCGGCCCGCGAGGTGATCATCGAGAAGATGACCAAGCCGCGCGCCGACAAGATGATCGACGACTCGATCGAGACCGTGAGCGCCAAGCTGCACTGAGCGGCGCGGCAGCGACACCAGGAGGCCCGGGGCGCGTGCAAACGCCCCGGGCCTTTTTCGTGCCGCCGCGCTATGCTGCGGCATGGGGGACGCCATCACCTACCGCCGGATCGGCCCGGACGACGCCGCGCTCGTCGCGCGGGCCGACATCTTCGACCACCCGGTCGATCCCGGCCAGCTCGCGGCCTTCGTCTCCGATCCGGCGCATGAGCTGATCCTCGCGCTCGAGGCGGGGCGGCCCGTGGGGCTGGTCTCGGGCGTGGTGCTGCTGCATCCCGACAAGCCACCCATCTTCTTCGTCAACGAGCTGGGCGTGGCCGAGCATCGGCGGCGGCGCGGCATCGGTGCGCAGCTCGTCGCCCGGATGCTCGACCTGGCCCGGGCACGGGGCTGCCGCGGCGTCTGGCTCGCGACGGAAGGGGAGAACCACGCCGCCCGCGCGCTCTACCGCCATGCCGGCGGGCGCGAGACGGGCGGGATCGTGATCTACGACTGGGACGGCGCGCTCGACGCCTGAGCCCGGGCCTTGGGCGCGCTCCGGCATAGGGCCCGGCGCGCCGCCATGCTATGATTCAGGCCTCGCAAGGGCGAGCCGGTCCGGACGCCGGGCCGGAACGCAGACCGCGGGGCGGGGCGCCGCCCTTGCCCCCGCGACCTGCCGATCGGATCGGGAGGGTAAGCGATGTCCGATACTGATGACGTGACGGCCGCCTCCGAGCGGTTCTACGCCGCGCTGAGCCGGATGGCGCAGGGCAGCGCCGACAGCATGTCCGAGGCCTGGGAGCACACCGCAGGCGTCACCGCGCTGCACCCGGTGGGTGGGCGCGAAGAGGGCTGGGACGCGGTGGCGGGCTCCTTCGCCGCGGTGGCCGGCATGTGCTCGGAAGGCCGGATCGAGATGCTGGGCCGCGAGGTCCGCACCGAGGGCGATCTCGCCTACGAGACAGGCACGGAAAGCGGGCGGCTGACCATGGCCGGGCGCGAGCTGCGGGTCGATCACCGGGTGACCAACATCTACCACCGCAGCGCCGAGGGGTGGCGGATGGTGCATCACCACACCGACATCTCGCCGGCGCTTCTGCAGATCGTGGAAGAGGCGCGGCGCCCCGCCGGCGGCTGAGGCGGGGTCCTAGCGGCCGGTCTCGCGGCTGAGCCGGCGCCGGGCGATCTCCTCGTTGCGGTCGGCCTGGCGCTGGTCGGACAGCGCCGCCTGCACGTAGTCGAGATGCGCGGCCACCGCGGCGCGGGCGGCCTCGGCGTCGCGCGCCTGCAGCGCGTCGTTGATCGCGCGGTGCTGCTCGATCAGCGAGGCGCGGGTGGTGCGCTGGCGGAACATGACCTGCCGGTTGTAGAACACGCCCTCGCGCAGCAGGTCGTAGATCGAGCGCATCATGTGCAGCATGACGACGTTGTGCCCGGCCTCGACGATGGCGAGGTGGAACTCGGCGTCGAGCCGCGCCTCGGCCTCGGCGTCGCCGGCGGGCTTGGCCTGCGCCGCCTCCATCTTGCGGAACACCGCGTCGATCACCGCGAGGTCGCTCTCCGAGCCCAGCCGCGCCGCGCGCTCGGCGGCGAGGCCCTCGATGTCGCGCCGGAACGCCACCATGTCCGAGACGGCCTCGTCGTGGCTCGCGAAGAGCCGCACGAGGGCGGGCGAGAAGGCCGAGCCGATCACGTCGGAGACGAAGACGCCGGCCCCGGCGCGGGTCTCGACCAGGCCGCGGGTCTGCAGCTCGGCCAGCGCCTCGCGCAGGCTCGGGCGCGACACGCCCAGCCGCTCGGCCAGTTCGCGCTCGGGCGGCAGCCGGTCGCCGGGGCGCAGGATGCCGCGCAGCACCAGCTCCTCGATCTGGCGCACCACGCCTTGCGAGAGCTTTTCGGGATGGATCGGCTGGAACGGCATCTGGCATCTCCGGGAGTGGTCAATAGATATGACCGCCCCCGGCCGGGCTCAACAAAAAAGGGCCGCCTCCCCAAGGAGGCGGCCCCGCATCGCGCGATGGCGCGGATCAGGCGTTCGGGGTGATCACAATCTCGACCCGGCGGTTCTGCGCGCGGCCCTCGGCGTTGAGGTTCGAGGCGATCGGCTGGTCCTCGCCGCGGCCGATGGCGCGGACGCGGGCGGGCGAGACGCCGGCCGAGGTCAGCACCGAGGCCACCGCCTGGGCGCGCCGCTCGGAGAGCTGCTGGTTGTAGGCGGCCGAGCCGGTGTTGTCGGCGTGGCCCACCACGTTCACGGTGGTGTTCGGGTAGTTGTTGATCGAGGCCGCCACGGTCCGCAGGTCGGACTGCAGCGCGCCGGTCAGCTGGGCGCTGTCGGTCGCGAAGAGGATGTCCTGCGGCATGGTCACGACCAGCTGCTCGCCGGTGTTGACGATGCCGACATTGGCGCCGAGCTGGTTGCGCAGCTCCGCTTCCTGGCGGTCGAGCAGGGCGCCGGTGCCGGCCCCCACGCCCGCGCCGATCGCGGCGCCCGCGGCGGCGCGGCGCAGCCGCTCGTCGCCGTCATCGCCGGTCAGCGCGCCGACGGCGGCGCCGAGCCCGGCGCCGATCAGCGCGCCCTGGCGGGTGTTGGCGTTCGGATCGGGGTTGTTCGGGGTGACCGGCTGGCAGGCGGCCACGGCGAGGGCCGACACGGTGACGAGCGCGAGGGGAAGCTTGGTGAGCATAGGTCTTTCCATTTCCTGTCGAGTCGGGCGGGCCGGGGCCCGCGCCTGTCCCGGTGTGATTGGCGCCGCGGGCGGCTGCTATGCAATAACGCTCGCTTGAAATCGCAGTTCCGCGAGGCGCGGGAACCAAACGCGGCGTGGCATTTTCGCCTCAGCTCGCGGCGCGCTCCTCGTCGCGGGCACTCTCGAAGGCCAGCATCGCGCGCTTAACCGGCAGCCCCCAGTGATAGCCGCCCAGCTCGCCCGACTTGCGCAGCGCCCGGTGGCAGGGGATCAGCCACGACACCGGGTTGCGCCCGACCGCGCTTGCGGCGGCGCGCACCGCGCGCGGCGCGCCGATCCGGGCGGCGATGTCGGAATAGGTGGTGACGTGGCCCGAGGGCACCTCGAGCAGCGCCTGCCAGACCTTGATCGCGAAGGGCGCGCCGATCAGCTGCAGCCGCGCCTCGCCCCGGCCCGAGAAGGCCGCCTCGACCCAGGGCGCGATGGCGGCCGGGTCCTCGACATGATCGGCGCGGGGCCAGCGGGCGCGCAGGTCGTCGAGCGTCGCCTCCACCCCGGTCTCGGCGGCGAAGCCCAGCCCGCAGAGCCCTCGCGCGGTGCCCATCGCCACCGCCGGGCCGAAGGGGCTGTCGAACGTCCCGTGCCGGATCGTCAGCCCGGCGCCGCCCGCGCCGTAATCGCCGGGGCTCATCGCCTCCCAGCGCAAAAACAGGTCGTGCAGCCGCCCGCCGCCCGACAGCCCCACCGCCTGCGCGGTGTCGAGCGTGGTGTGCCGTTCGCGCAGAAGCGCCTTGGCGTGGCCGAGCGTCAGGTATTGCTGGTAGCGCTTGGGCGAGACCCCGACCCAGGCCGAGAAGACGCGCTGGAAATGCGCGGGCGACATCGCCATGCGCGCGGCGAGATCCTCGAGCGCGAGGGGCGCGGGCGCGGCGTCGATCTCCGCGATGGCGCGGCGCATGACCCCGTAATGATATGCCGATGACTGGTCCATGCCCCGAGATTACGGCGCGCCGCGCGCGGGCGCGACCCGGAAGCTGCGCATCCCGCCCGGGCCGTGCGCCGGCCGACACGGCGGGATCCGAGTATTTGTGGAGTGAAGTGAGCCATGACGCGCCTGCCGCCCACTTCACTCTTCAAATACTCACGGCGACCGCTCGGGGCCCGCGCGCCGCCGGTCTTGTGAGGCCGGGCCGGGCCGGGCATAGAGACCGGATGACCCGACAGCTCGACTACCACGAGATCGACCAGATCTTCGCCCGCCTGCACGCGACCGAGCCCGAGCCGAAGGGCGAGCTCGACCACGTCAACGCCTACACGCTCTTGGTGGCGGTGGCGCTTTCGGCGCAGGCCACCGATGCCGGGGTGAACAAGGCCACCAAGCGGCTGTTCGAGATCGCCGACACGCCGCAGAAGATGCTGGCCCTGGGCGAAGAGGGGCTGATCGAGCACATCAAGACGATCGGGCTCTACCGCAACAAGGCCCGAAACGTGATCCGCATGAGCGAGATCCTGGTCGCGCGTTTCGGCGGCGAGGTGCCCTCGTCGCGCGCCGCGCTCGTCTCGCTCCCGGGCGTCGGGCGCAAGACCGCCAACGTCGTGCTGAACATGTGGTGGAAGCACCCCGCGCAGGCGGTCGACACGCATATCTTCCGGGTCTGCAACCGCACCGGCATCGCGCCGGGCAAGGACGTGGATGCCGTCGAGCGCGGCATCGAGGACCACGTGCCGGCGCGCTGGCAGGGCCACGCGCATCACTGGCTGATCCTGCACGGCCGCTACATCTGCGTGGCGCGCAAGCCGAAATGCCAGGCCTGCCAGATCCGCGACCTGTGCCTCTACGAGGAGAAGACCGCATGAGCACGCCCACCATCCTCGGCATCGGCAACGCCATCGTCGACGTGTTCTGCGAGGCCGATGACAGCTTTCTCGACCTGATGGGGATCGAGAAGGGGATCATGCAGCTGGTGGAGCGCGAGCGCGGCGAGACGCTCTACGCCGCGATGGAGGAGCGCCGGCAGGCGCCCGGCGGTTCGGTCGCGAACACCCTGGCGGGCCTGGGCAATCTCGGGCTCGAGACCGCCTTCATCGGGCGGGTGCGCGACGACGCGCTGGGCCGGTTCTACGCCGAGAGCCTCGAGGCGGGCGGCACCCGCTTCGTCAACCCGCCGGTCGCGGGGGGCGAGCTGCCGACCTCGCGGTCGATGATCTTCGTCGGCCCCGACGGCGAGCGCTCGATGAACACCTATCTCGGCATCTCGGCCGAGCTGGGCCCCGACGACGTGCCCGATGCCGTGGCCGGCGGGGCGGGGCTTCTGTTCCTCGAGGGCTATCTCTACGACAAGCCCAAGGGCAAGCAGGCCTTCGAGCGCGCGGCCGAGCTGACCCAGAGGGGCGGCGGCATGGCCGGGATCGCGCTGTCGGACCCGTTCTGCGCCGACCGGCACCGCGCCGATTTCCAGCGCCTCGTGCGCGAGCTCGACTTCGTGATCGGCAACGAGCACGAATGGGAAAGCCTCTACCAGTGCCGGCTCGACCAGGCGCTGACCCGCGCCGCGTCAGAGGGCCGGCTGGTGGTCTGCACCCGTTCGGGCGCCGACGTGGTGCTCATCCGCGGCACGGAGCGGGTGGTGGTGCCGGTGCGCAAGGTGACGCCGGTGGACGCGACCGGCGCGGGCGACCTCTTCGCCGCGGGCTTCCTCTACGGTCTCGTCACCGGGCGCGACCTCGAGACCGCCGGCCGCATGGGCTGCGTCGCCGCGGCCGAGGTGATCTCGCATTTCGGGGCGCGACCCGCGGCCGATCTCGGGGCGCTTTTCGCGGAAGCCGGGCTGCTCTAGTCCCGCGCCTCCTCGCCCGGCTCGATCCGGCCGCGGCCCTGCAACCAGCGCGCCACGAGGAAGCAGGCGGTGGCCCAGGCCGCGCCGGCGCTCCAGCCGGCCAGCACGTCGGTCGGCCAGTGCACGCCGAGATAGACCCGGCTCATGCCGACCACGCCCGTGAGCAGGATCGCCGCGGTCAGGATGTAGATCTTCATCAGGCGCCGCGCCTCGAGCCGCGACAGCATCACCGCCAGCGTGAAGTAGACCACCGCCGATAGCATCGAGTGGCCGGAGGGGAAGCTCGCCGTGTAGACGATCGATTCATGCGGCACGAGGTCGGGGCGGGGCCGGTCGAAGAACAGCTTGGCCCCCCGCGACAGCAGCGTGCCGCCGCCGATCGCCAGCAGCATGAACCACATCGTGCCGAAATGCCGCGACAGTGCGAGATAGCCCGCCACCCACAGCGTCAGCAGCGTCAGCCAGAACACCCCGCCCAGCGCGGTCATGTCGCGCGCGATCTCCTCGAACCAGAGCGGCCCGACCGGGTCCGACAGGTCGGCCGGGTTGCGCAGCAGCAGCAACAGCCATTCGTCGAAGGCCTTGGTGTCGCCCTCGACCACCTCGCCGGCGAGTAGGAAGAAGAGAAGCCCCGCGAGCGCCAGCAGGAAGATGAGGCCGAAGCCCAGCTCGGGCGTCCGGCGCAGCTGCTCGGGCAGGTCGGTGTGACGCGGGTCGCTCATGCCGGGCCAACCGGCAAGCTGCGGCGCGGGTTCCGGGCGCTCACCGGCCCAGCTCCACATGCACCGCCTCGAGGTCGATCTCGCGCTTGGCCGCGCGGTCGGCGGGGTCCGGGCCGTAGCCGAACAGCGCGAAGTCGCGGCCGTAGATCTCGTGCACGAGATGGGTCGCGAGGTCGTCGAAATAGGCCGCGACCGGGTGCGCGCGCTCGGGCCCGTGGCCCGCGCTCTCGTTGAAGCGCGGCATGTCGTCGGGGTCGACCGGGTGGGCGACCTCGGCGTCGCGCAGCACGCCGCGCAGCCCGGTGGCGAGATCCTCGGTGCGCAGGATGCGATCATAGCGGCCGCCGCCCCGGATGAAGGTCGAGACATGGCCCGAGATCGACGACCAGTGGATGTCGGGCTCCATCGGCTGGCGGAAGCGGATCGTGTCGCGCGCGAAGAGCAGGAAGCGGCGGAAGCTGGCGATCTGGTCGAAATCGAAGCCGGTCTCCGGATCGCCGGGCTCGACGCCGTAGTCGCGCATGATCTTCGGCACGAGGTTGCCGCGGTAGCGCCGGCCGTTGCGCTGGATGCCGCAGATCTTGTCGAAGAAGGCCGACAGGATCCGGTCATAGGGGTTGCGCACGCAGGTGAAGGCAAGGCCGCGCCCGGCCGCCACCGCCGCCTCGATCGGGGCGCGGCTGTGATCGAGGCCCCATTTGTGCAGGCCCTCGCGCGCGTCGTGGATGTCGCCGTCGAACCAGCGGCCGTGATCGGCGTGGTAGAGGATCTGGCCGATGGTCGAGCAGGCGCATTTCGGCACGACGCGGTAGACCAGCCGCTCGCTCTCGGTCATCCAGATGCCGGGAAACCCCATGTGTCGCGCTCCTGCCGCCGCCCTGCCACGGCTGCCAAGAAAACCGCTCGGCGCGGTGTAATCAACGTCCGCGGGGGCTATCAAGAGGGGCGGCGGCGCGGTGTGGCGCCGGAACCGGGCCGGGGAGGGCCGCTTGGCGCGCATCGCCTTCATCCTGTTGTGCCATGGGCAGGCCGCGCCGGTGATCGCGCAGGCGCGCGCACTCGTCGCATCGGGCGACGCGGTGGCGATCCATCTCGACGCGCGCGCCCCGCGCGCCGAATGGGCGCGGCTGCGGGACGCGTTCCGTGGCGCCGCGGACGTGGCGCTGGTGCCGGACCGGCTGCGCTGCGGCTGGGGCGAATGGAGCCTCGTCGCCGCGACGCTGCGCGCGGCGCGGCTGGCGCTGGCGCGCTTTCCCGACGCCACGCATCTCTACACCCTGTCGGGGGACTGCCTGCCGGTCCGCCCGGCGCGCGATGTGCACGCGCTGCTCGACGCCGCGCCGCGCGACCGGATCGAGAGCACCGATCTGCGCGACGGCGGCTGGGTGCGGATCGGGCTGGGGGAAGAGCGTCTGACGCGCTGGCACCTCGTCAACGAGCGCCGCCGCAAGCGGCTGTTCTACGCCCTTCTGGGCGCGCAGCGCCGGCTCGGGATCGCGCGCACCATCCCGGCCGACATCCGGCCGATGATCGGCGCGCAGTGGTGGTGCCTGCGCCGCGCCACGCTCGCGGCGGTGCTCGACTTCGCCGACCGGCGGCCCGACGTGGTCCGGCTGTTCCGGCACAGCTGGATCCCCGACGAAAGCTTCGTGCAGACGCTGGTGCGGCGGCTGGTGCCGGCGGCAGAGATCGAGAACCGCAGCCCGACCTTCCACGCCTTCTCCGATTACGGCCTGCCGGCGGTTTTCCATGACGATCAGCGCGATTTCCTGCTGGGGCAGGACGCGTTCTTCGCGCGCAAGGCGGCCGCCGGCGCGGCGGGGCTGCGCGCCGATCTCGGCCGGATCTGGAGCGCGGGCGGGCCGGGCGGCCCGGGCGGCCCGCGCGGGACGGAGGGGCGGGCACAGCTGGCCTATCTTGCCCGGCGCGGCCGGGTAGGGCAGCGCCACGCGCCGCGGGCCTGGGAGGCGGGCGGCGAGATCGGCGCCGGGCGCGAGCTCACGGTGATCGCCTGCCGCCGGTTCGACCTCGGCAAGCGGCTGGCCGGGCGGCTCAAGCGGCACTGCGACTGGCCGGTAATCGACTACGCCTTCGACGAGGCGGCCTGCCCGCTGCCCGATCTCGGCGGGATCGAGTCGAGCCTCGACAAGCGGCAGCTGCACCGGCGCAACTTCCTGCGGCTGCTGTTCGAGGTGCTGGGCACGCGGCGGCTGGCGGTCTGCGTCGACCCCAAGCGTCTCGACGTGCTGGGCGACCTGGCGGGCGCCGATTGCGGGATGCGGCTTCTGGAGATCGACGGCCGCATGGGCGAGGCGCGCCTTGCCGCCCATGCGCGGCGTCTGGGCCTTCTGGGCCCGGCCACCCCGCCCGGCGTCGCGGCCGAGATGCTGGCCGCGATGCGGCGCGACATGGCGGCCGAGGACGCGGCGCTGCGCGGGCTCGGACTGCCGCGGCATTACCGGCTTGCCGAAACCGCCGCGCGGGCCGACAACTTGGCGGCAGTGACGGGCGCGCTGGGCGTGCCCCTGCCGGCGGCCGAGGCGATCCTCGACCCGCCGGGCCTGTTCGACGACTGAAGGAGGTGGCGCGTGCGCTTCGACTACGACCCCGAGAACATCTTCGCCAAGATCCTGCGCGGCGAGATCCCCAACAAGACCGTGCTCGAGACCGAGCATACCCTCGCCTTCGAGGACATCCGCCCGCAGGCGCCGGTGCATGTGCTGGTGATCCCCAAGGGCGCCTATGTCAGCCAGGACCATTTCGCGCGCGACGCCACGGATGCCGAGATCCTCGACTTCAACCGCACGGTGGCGAAGCTCTGCGAGACGATCGGCGTGGAGGAGGGCTTCCGCACCATCTCCAACGCCCGCGGCCATGGCGTGCAGGAGGTGCCGCATTTCCACATGCACATCCTCGGCGGCCGGCCGCTGGGGCGGATGCTCGCTCCGGCCTGACCGGCCGCGGGCCGGGCGCGCTCAGGCGGCGGAGCCCGCCGCCTGCGCCTTGGAGGTGAGCTGCAGGAACACGTCCTCGAGATCGGCCTCCTCGGTCTTCACGTCCGACAGCCGCATGCCGCCGGCGCGGATCGCGTCGAGCACGGTGCCCGCGCCCATCTTCGAGCTGTCATAGGTGAAGGCCAGCGCGCCGCCGGGACGCTCGGCGCAGGTCACGCCCTCGGGCAGCTCGGGAATCGCAGCGGGGCCGTCCGGGGTCACCACCAGCGTCTTGCCGCTGACTCGGCCGACGAGGTTCTGGGTCGTGTCACGGGTGATCACCTGGCCCTGGTCGATGATCGCGATCTCGTCGCACATCTCCTGCGCCTCCTCGAGGTAGTGCGTCGTCAGGATGATCGTCGTGCCCTGCTCGTTGAGTTTGCGCACGTTGCGCCACAGCATGTTCCTGAGCTCGATGTCGACGCCTGCGGTCGGCTCGTCGAGCACCAGCACGCGAGGGCTGTGCACCAGCGCCTTCGCGAGCAGCAGCCGCCGCCGCATGCCGCCCGAGAGCGAGCGGGCATAGGCATCGGCCTTGTCCGCGAGACCGACCATGTCGAGAAGCTCCATGGTGCGGCGCTGCGATTTCGGCACGCCCCAGAGACCGGCCTGCACGTCGAGCGCGCCGCGCGGCGTGAAGAACGGGTCGAGCACCAGCTCCTGCGGCATCACGCCGATCGCTGCGCGCGACTGGCGCGGGTTCACGTCCTGATCGAAGCCCCAGATGCTGACCCGTCCGGCCGATTTCATCACCAGACCGGCCATGATGTTGATCATGGTCGACTTGCCCGCGCCGTTGGGGCCCAGAAGCCCGAAGATCGAGCCCGCCGGGATCGACAGGTCGACGCCCTGCAGCGCCACCTTGGCCGGCGACTTGGCGCTCGGGGCGTAGGTCTTCTTCAGGCCCTCGATCTCGATGGCGGCTCCGGTCTGCGGCATGTGGGCGTCCTTTCGCGTCTTGTCCCTGCGGGCGCGGCGGTTAGAATGTAGCCCGATCGAGGCCGGGTCCATTCCCGGCCGCTCCCGTTTGCAAGGCAAGGCCTCTCATGACACTTCCCGCGCCCGAGACCAAGATCGTCGACACCTGGCGGGTCGCCTGCGACGGCGGCACGACGGCGCTGGGCCATCCGCGGGTCTGGATGATGATCCCGCACGACACCGGCTGGGTCGAGTGCAAGTACTGCGACGCGCGCTACGTGCATCGCGACTTCGCCGAGGAAGGCAAGGACGGGCTCGTGGAGATCACCCGCGGCCAGGACCGCTCGGGGCAGGAGGACGAGGCCAACCGCTGAGGCGGGGCCTTTCCACCCATCGCAAATCAACAGGCGCGTTTCGCCCCGAAACCGGTTAGGGCTTCGGGCGGGAGATCGCATGGCATCGCAGCAAGGGACGCGGACATGACGCAATTCGGCAAGGGCTGCCACCTGCACCTGATCGACGGCTCGGCCTTCATCTTCCGCGCCTACCACGCGCTGCCGCCGCTCACCCGCAAGTCCGACGGCCTGCCCGTGGGCGCGGTGTCGGGCTTCGTCAACATGCTGCAGCGCTACATCGAGAACAACTCGGGCTCGGACGCCGCCACCCATGTCGCGGTGATCTTCGACAAGGGCAGCCACACCTTCCGCAACGATCTCTACGACCAGTACAAGGCCAACCGCGAGGCGATGCCCGAGGATCTGCGCCCGCAGATCCCGCTGACCCGCCGCGCCACCGAGGCCTTCAACATCGCCTGCAAGGAGAAGGAAGGCTTCGAGGCCGACGACATCATCGCGGCGCTGTCGTGCCAGGCGCGCGACGCCGGCGGCCGGGTGACGATCATCTCGTCGGACAAGGACCTGATGCAGCTGGTGGGCGACGGGGTCGAGATGCTCGACCCGATGAAGAACCGCCGCATCGACCGCGACGGCGTGTTCGAGAAGTTCGGCGTCGCGCCCGAGCGCGTGGTCGACGTGCAGGCGCTGGCCGGCGACTCGGTCGACAACGTGCCCGGCGCGCCCGGCATCGGCATCAAGACCGCGGCGCTCCTGATCAACGAGTACGGCGACCTCGAGACGCTCTTGGAGCGCGCCGAGGAGATCAAGCAGCCCAAGCGCCGCCAGACCCTGATCGAGCATGCCGAGCAGATCCGCCTGTCGAAGCGTCTCGTGGCGCTCGACTGCGACATGGCTCTCGACTTCACGCTCGACGACCTCGAGATCCGCGAGCCGGACCCGGAGGCTCTCTTGGGCTTCCTCGCCGAGATGGAGTTCCGCACCATCACCAAGCGCGTGGCCGAGAAGCTCGGGGCCGAGGCGCCGGTGGTGCCCGAGGTGCCCGCCGCGGAGGCCGTGGAGCCCGAGCCCGAGGCGCCCTTCGACCACGCCGCCTACGAGAAGGTCTCGACCGCCGAAGAGCTGCAGGTCTGGATCGACGCGATCCGCGAGCTGGGCCGCGTCGCCATCGACACCGAGACCACCAGCCTCGACGAGATGCGCGCCGAACTCGTGGGCATCTCGCTGGCGCTCGATCCGGGCCGCGCCTGTTACATCCCGCTTGCGCACCGCTCGGGCGAGGAGGGGCTGTTCGGCTCCGACGCGCTGGTCGAGGGGCAGATGCCGGTGGACCGGGCGCTGGAGATGCTGAAGCCGGTGCTGGAGGATGCCTCGATCCTCAAGATCGGCCAGAACATGAAATACGACCTGAAGATCCTCGCCGGTCTCGGGATCGACATCGCGCCCTTCGACGACACGATGCTGCTAAGCTACGCGATGCATGCGGGTCTGCACGGGCACGGCATGGACACGCTCAGCGAGCGCTATCTCGGCCACGCGCCGATCCCGATCAAGCAGGTGATCGGCACCGGCAAGTCGGCCGTGACCTTCGACAAGGTCGGCGTGGACGAGGCGGTGAAATACGCCGCCGAGGACGCCGACATCACGCTGCGGCTGTGGCGGCGCTTCCGGCCCGACCTGCACCGCTCGCACGTCACCACCGTCTACGAGACGCTGGAGCGCCCTCTGGTGCCGGTGCTGGCGCGGATGGAGCGTTCGGGCGTCGAGGTCGATCGCGAGGTGCTGAGCCGCATGTCCAACGCCTTCGCGCAGAAGATGGCGGGGCTGGAGGCGGAGATCCACGAAAAGGCCGGGCGGCCGTTCAACGTCGGATCGCCCAAGCAGCTGGGCGAGATCCTGTTCGACGATCTCGGCCTGCCGGGCGGCAAGAAGGGCAAGACCGGCGCCTATGCCACCGGCGCCGACATCCTTGAGGACCTCGCCACCGAGCACGAGCTGCCGCGCCTCGTGCTGGACTGGCGGCAGATCTCCAAGCTGAAATCGACCTACACCGACAGCCTGCAGGAGCACATCCACCCCGAGACCGGGCGGGTGCACACCTCGTACTCCATCGCCGGCGCCAACACTGGCCGCCTCGCCTCGACCGACCCGAACCTGCAGAACATCCCGATCCGCACCGAGGAGGGCCGGCGCATCCGCGAGGCCTTCGTCGCGCCGAAGGGGCGCGTGCTCGTGTCGCTCGACTACAGCCAGATCGAGCTGCGCATTCTCGCCCACATGGCCGACATCGAGGCGCTGAAGCAGGCGTTCCGCGAGGGGCAGGACATCCACGCCGCCACCGCGTCCGAGATGTTCAACGTGCCGCTCGACGAGATGACGCCCGAGATCCGCCGGCAGGCCAAGGCTATCAACTTCGGCGTGATCTACGGCATCTCCGGCTTCGGGCTGGCGCGCAACCTGCGCATCCCGCGCGACCAGGCGCAAGGCTTCATCGACCGTTATTTCGAGCGTTTCCCCGGCATCCGCACCTACATGGACGAGACCACCGCCTTCGCGAAGGCGAACGGCTACGTGCAGACCCTGTTCGGCCGCCGCATCAACACGCCCGAGATCAACGCCAAGGGCCCCGGCGCGGGCTTCGCCAAGCGCGCCGCGATCAACGCGCCGATCCAGGGCACCGCGGCCGACATCATCCGCCGCGCGATGATCCGCATGGACGACGCCATCGCCAGTGTCCCCTCGGCGCGGATGCTGCTGCAGGTGCACGACGAACTTCTGTTCGAGGTGAACGAGGCCGAGGCCGACAAGCTGATCCCGGTCGCGCGCGAGGTGATGGAGGGCGCGGCCAGCCCGGCGGTGCATCTCGACGTGCACCTGCTGGCCGAGGGCGGGCAGGGCCGCACCTGGGCCGAGGCGCACTGAGCCCGCGCGCCGGCCGGGGACTGCCATAGTATCCCCTCATTTCTCGTCAGGGTTGCGGTACCCTGACGAGAGACGCGCATGACCCATCAGCCGATTCCGCCCCGCCGCTCGATCGCCGTGCTGATCGACGGCGACAACCTCTCCGCTGCGCATGCCGCCGCCATCGACGCGGCCCTTGCGCAGGAGGGCGAGCGGCGGATCGCCCGCGTCTATGGCGACGCGCAGAAGATCCAGGGCTGGGAACGCCTCGGCGGCTACGTCGTCGTGCATGCCGGGGTGGGCAAGAACGCCGCCGACCTGCGGCTCTGCATCGACGCGATGGATCTCGCGCACCGCGTGCCGCCCGATAGCTTCGTCCTGGCCAGCTCCGACGGCGATTTCCTGCACTTGGCGCATCACCTGCGCGAGGCCGGGTTCCGGGTGATCGGGCTGGGCGAGGCGAAGACGCCGCGGGGGTTTCGCCGGGCCTGCAGCCGGTTCGAGCTACTGGGGCCGATCGCCGCACCCAGCCCTGCGGCGCCGCCGCTCTCGCAGCTCGACACGAAGCTGCGGCTTCTGATCACCGAGGGCGGGACAGCCAAGGGCATGCCGTTGTCCCTGCTCGGGGTGCAGATGCACAAGCGGTTCAGGCTGACCGGCGCGGCGATCAGCGAGGCGGGGTGGGGCGCCTACCTGCGCAGCCGGCCCGCGCTTTACGACTGCGACCCGAAGGGTCCTGCCGCGAAGGTGCGCTGGGTCGGACCCACGGCTCCGGCCCCGGCCTGAACGGAACCGCGCCCGGCGCGCGTCGTTGCCTTGCCGAAGCGGGCGGCGGCGATGTGGCCGCCCGTCCAGCACGAGGATGCAAGGATGAGCGAGCACAGCCAGGAAAAGCGCGTGGAGATGTTCTGGAAGCGGATCGACGGTCTGCATGCCGGCATGGTCGGCCTGCAGGGCACCGACCGGCTGGTCCCCATGGCGCATTACACCGACCCCGAGAAGGGCTGCCTGTGGTTCATCGGCCATGATGGCACCGAACTGGCCGAGCGCGCGGAAGCCGGCCCGCAGGACGCGCTCTTCGCGGTCACGAGCGACGAGCACGGGATCTATACCCATGTCCACGGCACGCTGACGCTGAGCCATGACGAGCAGAAGCTCGACGAGCTGTGGTCGAAGGTCGCCGCGAGCTGGTTCGAGGACGGCCGTCGCGACCCCGACATCCGGCTTCTGTGCTTCACGCTGCGCTCGGCCGAGGTCTGGACCTCCACGACCTCCGCCGCGCGCTTCCTCTACGAGACCGCCAAGGGCAACCTCTCGGAAGAGAAACCGGACGTGGGCGACAAGTATTCGCTGAAATTCTGATCTTGGCTGGATCAGATCGAAAAGGCGGCCTTCGGGCCGCCTTTTTCGTGCACCTCAGTCGAAGGCTGCGGCTTCTAGCCGCCCTTCGCGCAGCAGGTGTTGCAGCGCGTAAGTGACGGAGAGCGCGTCGTCGAGGCCGTCATGGCCGCGCAGGCCCGGGGGCGCGACGCCGAAATGTGCCGCCATCATGTTGCTGCGCAGCGTCATCAGCTCGGCGAGCGGCACCCCGGCCTTCAGCAGCAGGTCGCCCGCGTTGCCGAAGCGCGAAACCGGGATCGGCGGGGCGAGGCCTTCGACGTAGCAGCTGATCGCCACCATGTTGAACTCGTCCTTGCCCCAGCTCCAGAGTCGCAGGCCCTCGGAGAAGGCGTCGAGCCGCGCAAGCGCCTCGGCCAGCGACAGGCCTTCGTCGTCGATCACCGTCTCGGTGATGCCGGTGAGCCGGGTGAAGAGCGGATCGAGCGGCTGTCGATGGCCGGCGCGGTCTCGCGGCACGACGTGCAGGCGCAACCTGTCGAGGAGCGGGAAGTCCCGCTCCAGCCCCAGCCGGACCGCGCCGATCTGGGCAATCACCGGGTCCGGGTCATGCGGGCCGTTCCAGTGGCGCGAGGGCGAGCCCTCGGCCGTCAGGAACTCGCAGTCGTAGATGATGGCATGGCGCATTTCGGGCCTCCTTCACACACGCATGACGAGTGTGTGGCCGATGGCTGCCACGGCAATCCTGGGACTGAACAAAAAGGCGCGGACCCTTGCGGACCCGCGCCCCTCGCGGAACCGACCGGCCGGCGCCTCTTCCGGCCGGCCGCGTTCCGCACGGCCGGCTGGAGTGCCCGGCCGTGTCCTCAGTTGACCGACTTCTCCTCGATCAGGTTGGCGTCCTGAGGCTTCTGGCGCGAGATCTCGATCTGGCGCGGCTTCAGCGCCTCGGGCACTTCGCGCACGAGGTCGATGTGCAGCATGCCGTCGAGATGGCTGGCGCCCGTCACCTTGACGTGGTCGGCCAGATGGAAGCGGCGCTCGAAAGCGCGCGTCGCGATGCCGCGATGCAGGAAGGTGCGGCTCCCGGCATCGTCGTCGGCCTTGCGGGCGGTGACGAGCAGCGCGTTCTCGCGGACCTCGACGGCGAGATCGTCGGCACCGAAGCCGGCCACGGCGATCGAGATGCGCCAGGCGCTCTCGTCGGTCTTCTCGATGTTGTAGGGCGGGTAGTTGTTCTGCGCGGTCTCCGTGGCGAGCACGCGGTCCATCAGGTCGGCGACCTGGTCGAAGCCCACGGTGGCACGGTAGAGCGGGGCAAGATCGAACGTACGCATGTTGGTCATCCTCTGTCTCAAGCGATAACGTCATGTGCCTTCCCCGAAGGGACAGGCCTTGGTCGGCGGAGCCCGTAACCGGCGCTCCGTGCTGGAGATTTGGGATGGGATATTCGGGGTTTCAAGACCCGACCGGGCGGGGCCTTGTGCCGGTCTCGGAACCGGGCCCGGGGCCGGGATCAGGGTCGCACGAAGCGGGCGCCGATATCGGTTCTCTGGCCGGCGCCGACGACCCGGACCTGACCGGTCGAAAGCCCGCCGAAGGCGCCGCCCGGCGTCTCGATCCGAGCGCGCAGGTCGGGCAGGGGGCGGTCGAGCGCGACGCCGATCGCCACCGGCTCGCCATCCATCTCGGCCTTGGCCGAGATCACCGAGACGATCCGCACCCCGTCCTCGCCGAAGCTGAAGACCGGCGAGCCCGAAGAGCCGTAATCGACGTCGCAGCCCATCACCAGAAGGCCGTTCTCCTGGCCGATCACGTCGCAGGTCTCCTGCAGGGAGGGGGCCTCGGCGCGGTCATGCGCGTAGGAGACGACGCCGACCTGCGCGCCGGGGCTGGGGCCGGCCGCGGTCTCGAAGGGGCGGATGCCGGCCGAGCGGATCGGCTGCGCCAGCTCCAGCAGCGCCACGTCGTCGGGGCTGGCCGCGCCCGAGCCGCCGCCGACGAAGGCGTAGGCCTCGGGCGCCACGGCCCGGCGCACGGCGCGATAGGCCAGCGCCCGGCCGCCGCGCATCCCGGCCTTGAACTCGATCTCGGCCGGATCGACCTCCTCGCCGGTGTCGCGGTCGTAGAGGCAGTGCGCGGCGGTGAGCACGAGGTCGGGCGCGATCAGCGCGCCGGTGCAGAAGCCGCGGCCGCCGATGTCGAGCCGGCCCACCGCCTCCCAGCCGCGGGCGTCGTCGCCGGTGACCATCGGCAGCAGCGGGTGCCGGTCGGCCCGCACCGGCAGCGACAGCGCCGCCAACACCAGCAGGGCCACACCGATCGCCTTGCGCATGCGCCTCCTCCGCTTCGGCGCGCGGGGCATGCGCGCGGCCTTCGGGCCCGACACTAGGGCCCCGGCGCCGCGCGGCAAAGCCCCATTGGCGGGAAGATGCCTACAATCCGGCCGGCCGTGGCCCGCCGGTCGCCCAGTCGAGCAGCTGCACCGAGTGCAGCACAGGAACGCCGGTGCCGCGCGCGATCTGCATCATGCAGCCGATGTTGCCGGCGGCGATCACCTGCGGCTTCAGCACCTCCAGCGTCTCGACCTTGCGGGTCCGCAGCTCGGCCGAGATCTCGGGCTGCATCAGGTTGTAGGTGCCGGCCGAGCCGCAGCACAGATGGCTGTCGGCGGGCTCGGAGACCTCGAAGCCGGCGGTCTTCAGAAGCTCCTTCGGCCCGGCCTTCAGCTTCTGCCCGTGCTGCAGCGAACAGGCGGCGTGGTAGGCCACGCGCAGCGGCTCGGCCCGCGCGCCTTCGGGCAGGCCCAGCTTGGCGACGATCTCGCTCACGTCGCGGCACAGCCCGCCGATGCGGGTGGCCTCTTCCTCCAGCTCGTGGCCCGCGAACATGTGGCCGTAATCCTTCATCGTGGTGCCGCAACCGGAGGTGTTGATCACCACCGCGTCGAGCCCCTCGATCCCGGCCATCGAGCGGATCAGCTTGGCCGCCGTGCCGCGCGCCTCGTCATGCTTGCCCATGTGCTCGGTCAGCGCGCCGCAGCAGCCGACGCCTTCGGGGATCACTACCTCGCAGCCGAGCCGGGTGAGCAGCCGGATCGTGGCGTCGTTGATCTCGGTGTCCAGCGCGCGCTGGGCGCAGCCGATCGACAGGCCGACGCGCATCCGCCTCTCGCCGACCGCCGGGAAGACCTGCGGGTCGTCGTTGCGCGACACCGGCGGCAGCTTGGGCGGCGCCATGTCGAGCATGGCGCGCAGCCGGCGGTCGGGCATCAGCCCCTTGAAGGGTTTCGCGAACCGCGCCGCCAGCAGCGCCAGCCGGAAGCGGCCCGGATAGGGCAGGATCCGCGCCAGCGTCCAGCGCAGTAGCCGGTCCATCACGGGGCGATCGTAGTTTTTCTCGATATAGCCGCGCGCCTGGTCGATCAGGTGGCCGTAATGCACGCCGGAGGGGCAGGTGGTCATGCAGGCGAGGCAGCCGAGGCAGCGGTCGAGATGCATGACGGTCTTGTCGTCGGGCACCCGCTCGTTCTCGAGCATGTCCTTGATCAGGTAGATCCGGCCGCGAGGGGAATCGAGCTCGTCGCCGAGCACCTGGTAGGTCGGGCAGGTCGCCGTGCAGAAGCCGCAATGCACGCAGGCGCGCAGGATCGAGTTGGCCTCGGCGGTCTTCGGGTCGCGCAGCTGCTCTGGGGTGAAACTGGTCTGCATGGGGTCTCCGTCAGGCGGCGAGGATGCCGCGCGGGTCGAACTGTTCGCGCAGGCCCCGCGTCAGCGCGGCGATGGCATGGGGCTGCGGCTGCAGCGTGCCGAGGCGGGCATGGGTGTCGGGCGTCGCGCGCAGCAGCGTGGCGTGGCCGTCGTAATGCCCGAGCGCCGCGCGCAGGTCGGTGCCGGCGGCGCAGCGCAGCCAGACGAGGCCGCCGCCCCAGTCGTAGAAGGCCTGCTCGGCGCCGGCGCGGGCCACGAGATCGGCGGCCTGGCTCGGCCGGACCGAGACGCGCCAGACGTCGCCCTCGGTGCCGTGGAAGGGTGCTGCGTCGCGGATCGCCCGCCACTCGGCGCGCACCGCCTCGCGGTCGTCCTCGATCGCCCAGTCGCCATGCGGCTTCAGCGCCTCGGCCAGCGCCTTGGTCCGGTAGGCGACGGAGGGCGCGAAGCCCTCGATCCTGAGCACGGTGCGCGAACCGCCTTCGGCCTGCGGGGCATGCGCCGCGCCGGTGACCTCGTAGGGCGTGCCGAGCGCCGCCGACATCGCGCGCACCGCTGCCGCATCGTCGAGGCCGCGCGCCACGAGGCTCGCCGCCGTCTCGGTGCCGGGCAGCACCTTCAGCGCCACCTCGGTAATCACGCCCAGCGCGCCGCGGCTGCCGGCGACGAGGCGGGCGAGGTCGTAGCCGGTGACGTTCTTCATCACCCGGCCGCCATTCTTGACGACATGCCCCGCGCCGTCGACGAAGCGCAACCCGAGCAGGTGGTCGCGCGCGGCCCCTACCTGCACCCGTCGTGGCCCCGACACGTTGGCCGCCACCACGCCGCCGATGGTCGGCGTGCCGGAACTGCCCAGGAGGCCGCGATGGTCCATCGGCTCGAAGGCGAGCCGCTGGTTGGCGCCGCGCAGCGTCTCCTCGACTTCCTCGACCGGTGTGCCCGCGCGCACCACCAGCGTCAGCGCGGCGGGGTCGTGCAGCACGATGCCGGTGAGGGCCGAGGTGCTCAGCACCTCGCCCTCGGGCCGGTGGCCACGGGTGCCGCCGCCCTGCACCGCGAAGGGCGCGGACGCGTCGCGCAGGATCTCGGCCAACTCGGCCTCGGAGCCGGGCCGGATCACGCCCGGCGCCCTTCGCTGGCCGCGAGCGGGAAGACCTTGGCTGGGTTCAGAAGCCATTTCGGGTCGAACACGTCCTTCACCCGCATCTGCGCCTCGAGGTCGACGGGCTCGAACTGCACGCTCATCAGGTCGCGCTTCTCGACGCCGACGCCATGCTCGCCGGTCAGGCAGCCGCCGACCTCGACGCAAAGCTTGAGGATGTCGGCGCCCATCGCCTCGCATTTCTCGAGGTCGCCCTCCTTGTTGGCGTCGAACAGGATCAGCGGGTGCATGTTGCCGTCGCCCGCATGGAACACGTTGGCGACGCCGAGGCCGTAATCGTCGCTGAGCTCGCCGATGCGCCGCAGCACCTCGGGCAGGGCCGAGACCGGGATCGTGCCGTCGAGACACATGTAGTCGTTGATCTGCCCCATCGCGCCGAAGGCCGATTTCCGGCCCAGCCAGATCCGCGCCGCCTCGTCGCCGTCCTGCGCCGAGCGGATCTCGACCGGATCATGCGACTTGGCGATCTCGAGGATGGTGGCGAGCTGGTGCTCGATCTCCTCGGCCGAGCCCTCGACCTCCACGATCAGCAGCGCCTCGCAATCGGGGTAGCCCGCATGGGCGAAGGCCTCGCAGGCGCGGATGCAGGGGCGGTCCATGTACTCGATCGCCACCGGCAGCACGCCCGCCTTGATGATGTCGGCGACGCAGGCGCCCGCCGCCTCTGCGCTGTCATAGCCCAGCATCACCGGTAGCGCGCCCTCGGGCTTGGGCAGGATGCGCAGCGTCGCCTCGGTCACGACGCCGAGCTGCCCTTCCGAGCCGCAGACAACGCCCAGCAGGTCGAGCCCGCCCGCATCCATGTGCGCGCCGCCCAGCTCGACCACGGTGCCGTCCATCTGCACCAGCGTCACGCCGAGCAGGTTGTTGGTGGTCACCCCGTATTTCAGGCAATGTGCCCCGCCCGAGTTCATCGCGATGTTGCCGGCGATGGCGCAGGCCAGCTGCGAGGAGGGGTCGGGGGCGTAGAAGAAGCCGAGTTCCTCGACCGCGCCGGTGACCGAAAGGTTCGTGCGCCCGGTCTGCACCCGAATGATCCGGTCGGCGGTGTCGGTCTCGAGCACCCGGTTCATCCGCGATACGCCGAGGATCACCGAGTCGGCCGTGGGCAGCGCGCCGCCAGCGAGCGAGGTGCCCGAGCCGCGCGGTACCACCGGCACGTTCTCCTCGTGGCAGATCCTGAGCGCGGCCGACACTTCTTCGGTGGTCGCGGGCAGCACCACGCTGAGCGGCGGGCAGCGATAGGCGGTGAGCGCGTCGCATTCATAGGCGCGGGTCTCGGCCGGGTCGTGGATCACGCCCCTCTCGCCCAGCGCCGCGGTCAGCCGCGCGACGACCTGTGCCTTCTTCGCCATGACGCGCGCGTCGGGGGATGGCATCTGCATGGTCCGGCCTCCTATCGGGCAAGGGGGTGCGCAAGATTGGTAAAGAAATATAACCAACGCCACCCCGTGGCAAGCGCGACCGGTCGCCGCTAGGGTGCCGGGCATGGAAGCCTTCGTCCAATTCACATTGCTGTCCCCCTTCGACGCGGCGGCGCTGGCGCTGCTGGTTCTGGGCTACTGGGCGATCGGCTGGCGGATCGAGCATCCGGGGCGCCGACCCTCGGTGACGGTGCTGATGGCCGAGCACCGGCGCGAATGGATGCGAGAGTTCGTGCAGCGCGATCCGCGGATCTTCGACGCGCAGATCGTGGCCAGCCTGCGGCAGGGCACGTCCTTCTTCGCCTCGACCTGCCTTCTGGCGGTGGGCGGCGTGCTGGCGCTGATCGGCAACACCGAGCCGCTGCAGGGCGTGGCGGAGGGCCTGGGCGGCGACATGATCCCGGCGTTGCTGTGGCAGATCAAGCTGGTGCCGGTGGCGCTGTTTCTGACGCATGCCTTCCTGAAGTTCGTCTGGGCGCAGCGCATCTTCGGCTATTGCTCGGTGCTGATGGCCGCGGTGCCGAACGACCCGGCCGACCCGCGCGCGCTGCCGCGGGCCATGCAGGCGGCCGAGCTGAACATCCGCGCGGCGTGGAACTTCAATCGCGGGCTCAGGGCGATGTATTTCGCGCTGGGCGCGCTGGCCTGGCTCCTGGGCGCGGGCGCGCTGGCACTGGCGAGCCTCGCCGTGATCTACCTGCTGTGGAGCCGCGAATTCGCCAGCGTGCCGCGCGCGGTGCTGCTGGGCGAGGGTTGAGGAGCCGACATCCGGCGCGCCGCGGCGAAGGGCGAGGCGGTTCGCCCGCCTATCGCCGCGCCTCGCGCAGCCATGCGCCCAAGATCAGCGACGCCGCCAGCAGCAGCAGCGCCCAGGCCGGGACCAGCGGCGTCACGGTGAGGTCGAGGCTGCGATAGGCGCCGCGCGGGGTGATGCCGATCCAGCCGCGCCCGGCGGCGGGGCGGCCGGGGCGCACCTCGCGCAAGGCAGGCGCGCCGTCCTCCATCGCCAGCGCGCCGCCGCGCGTGGCCTCGACCGCCCCGGCGACGACCTCCGGAGTGGCTATCGTCTCCTCGAACTCGCGCGGCGCGGCGGGGCCGAGCGCGATCACCGCGCTCTCATCGCCCTCGGCCAGCCGGTAGAGCCCCATCTGCGGCGCGCGCCACAGCGCCTCGAACCGGCCCGGCTCGACCTCCTCCAGCGGCACCTCGGTCTCGGTGCCGTCGGGGCCGGTCACCGTGACCGGGCCGATCTCCTCGGCCAGCGACCGGCGCACGATGCGCATGGTCAGCCCCGAGGGCTCGGCCCAGAGCGCCTCTTCCTCGAGCTCGGGCTCCTTCATCATCCAGTGCGCCAGCCGCCGCAGCAGGTCGAGCTGCGGCCCGCCGCCGTCATAGCCGCGGCCCCAGAGCCAGACCTGGTCGGAGGCCAGCAGCGCCACGCGCCCCTCGCCCACCCGGTCGAGCACGAGGAGCGGCCGTTCGCCCGGACCGGTCAGGGCGACGGTGGCGTCGGCGGCGGGGTCGATCTCGACCTGCCGGAACCAGCGGCCCCAGTCGGGGGCCAGAGGGTCGCCGCCGGGGGTGAGCCACGGCTCGGTGAGGCCCGAGGTCACGGGGTGGCGCGCGCCCAGATCGGTGAGCGCCGGGCGGAAGGGCTGCTCGACCACCCGGGCGCTGGGCGCGCCGGGCAGCACGAAGCCCAGCGGGCTGCGGTAGATGCTGTCGGCCCCGGCATATTCCGGCCCGGCGGTGACCAGCACCGCGCCCCCCGTCTCGACGTAGCGGGCGACGTTCTGGAAATACTCGGAGGGCAGGATGCCGCGCCGGCTGTAGCGGTCGAAGACGATCAGGTCGAACTCATCGATCTTCTCGATGAACAGCTCGCGCGTCGGGAAGGCGATCAGCGACAGCTCCTCGACCGGCACGCCGTCCTGCTTCTCGGGCGGGCGCAGGATGGTGAAGTGCACGAGGTCCACGGAGCTGTCGGATTTCAGCAGGTTGCGCCAGGTCCGCTCGCCGGCATAGGGCTCGCCGGAGACCAGCAGCACCCGCAGCCGGTCGCGCACGCCGTTGATCTGCACCACGCTGTCGTTGTTGCGCGCGGTCAGCTCGCCCTCGGCCTCGGGGGTCGAGAACTGCAGCACGTTCATGCCGCCATGCGGCAGGGTGACCGGCAGCTCGATGTCGCGGCCAAGGGGCACGTCGAAGCGCATCGGCTCGCCGCCGTCGATGGCGATGGTGAGCGGCACCGTGGCCGACGTGGCGGGTGCCGCGCCCTGATCCTCGATCCGCAGCGTCAGCGTCACCGGCTCGCCGAGGATGGCGAAGGCCGGGGCGTTGCGCACCACCAGCCGCCGGTCCCAGTCCTGCGCGCGGCCAGAGACCAGCGCGTGCATCGGCGCCGGCAGCTCGGGCGCGCGGGCCATGTCGTGCACCCGCCCGTCGGTGAGCAGCACCACCCCGGCGACGCGGCCGCGCGGCTCCTCGGCCAGCGCCTCCGACAGCGCGGTCATCGCCTGCGTGCCGCCGTTCTCCTCGGCATCGGCGACGCGGATCACCCGCAGCTCGGTCGCCGCGCGCGCCGCGACCTGCGCGCGCAGCCGCTCCAGCGCGGCCTCGGTCTGGGCCGTGCGGTCCGACAGGCCCTGGCTCGCGCTTTCGTCGACCACGGCGATCACGATGTCGGAGAGCGGCTGGCGCTCCTCCTGCCGGAGCGAGGGGTTGGCGAGCCCGGCGAGCAGGGCGAGCGCGGCGAGGCCGCGCAGCCACCATCCAGCGAGGCCGCGCCACAGCGCCAGCGCCACGAAGGCCAGCGCCAGCGCGGCAAGCGCCGCGAGCGCCGGCCAGGGCAGCAGCGGGTCGAGGATCACGCCGGTCACTGGCCCAGCCTTTCCAGCAGGGCCGGGACGTGGACCTGATCGGATTTGTAGTTGCCGGTCAGCACGTGCATCACGAGGTTCACCCCGAAGCGGAAGGCCATCTCGCGCTGCCGGTCGCCGGCCATGCCGCGCCCGACCGGGTAGAGCGGCATGCCCGCCTCGTCCAGCGCCCAGGCGGCCGCCCAGTCATGGCCGCCGATCACCACCGGGGTGACGTTGTCGTTGAGGTTGCGGAACGGCATGCCGGGCACCGGCTCCTCGTCCGGCGCGGCCTCGACCCAGACGTCGCGGCCGCGATGCCGGCCGGGGAATTCCTGCAGCAGGTAGAAGGTGCGGGTCAGCACGTGGTCCTCGGGCGCCGGCATCAGCGGCGGGATGTCGAGCGGCCGGGCGATGGCCTGCAGGCGGCGGCCCTCGGGCGTGGTGGCGCCGAAGCCCGCGATCCCGGCGTCGCGGGTGTCGAACAGGATCATGCCGCCGCCGCGCAGATAGGCGTTGAGCTTGTCATAGGCCGCGCCCGAGGGGATCGGCGTCTCGGCGGTGATCGGCCAGTAGAGCAGCGGGAAGAAGGCCAGCTCGTCGGTCTCGGGGTCGACGGCCATCGGTGCGGCGGGCTCGACCGAGGTGCGCTGGGTGAGCGTGCGCCCCAGCCCCTCGAGCCCGGCGCGGGCGGTCTCGTCGACCCGCGCGTCGCCCGACAGGATATGGCCCAGCACCACCGAGCCGGTGGCGGCCTGCGCGAAGCGTTCCTCCTGCGGGCCGAGCGGCGCGCGCTCCTGCGCCAGCGCCTCGGGGGCGGGCAGGGCGAGAAGGCCGAGCGCCAGAAGCGCGGCCGCGCCCCTCAGTCGGCCCGCGAGCCAGAGCGCGGCCAGCGCGTCGAGCAGCAAAAGCCCCAGCGACAGCGCCAGCAGCCAGCCCTTGAGCGGCAGCTCGCGCGCGACGGCCAGCCCCTCGACCGGCACGCCGGCGGGCCAGCGCGCGGGGGCGAGGGCTGTGTCGGCGCGGGTGACGTTGAGCGCGAGGCTGCGCTCCTCGCCGCGGTAGAGGCCGGGCGGCAGGTCGGGGCCGATCTCGCCCGCCATGATGCGTTCGCCCGGCACGGCGGCGCGGGTGTCGGTCTCCTCGAGCCGCCCCTCGGCGTCCATCACCTCGCGCGGCTGCCACAGCGTGCCCTCGAGATCGGCCTCGACATCGGTCCCGGCGCGGGCCGAGACGGCGAGCCGCTCCAGCATGCCGACGAACAGCCCCGAGAGCGGCAGAGAGGACCACTCGGCATTGGCGGTGACGTGGAACAGCACGACCTGACCCTCGCCCAGCGGCTTGCGGGTCACCAGCGGCGTGCCGTCGGTGAGCTGGGCGATGACGCGCTCGGCCAGCTCGGGGCCGGGCTCGGCCATCACCTGCGCGCGCACGGTGACGTCGCCCGGCACCTCCAGCCCGAAGAAGGGCGAGTCCGGCTCGAAGGGCGCGAGCGTCTTGGGCTCGCCCCAGCTCATTGCGCCGCCGATGGTGCGGCCGCCGGCGCGCAGCCGCACCGGCATCAAGGGCTCGTCGCCCTGCCGCCCGGCCTCGGAGCCGGCCAGCCGCGGCCCGGCGAAGCGCAGGAGCAGCCCGCCCCCGCGCACCCACTCCTCCAGCGCCTCGGCCTCGGCGGGCGGCAGCAGCCCGGCATCGGCCAGCGCGATCGCGTCCGGCGCGGCGGGCAGCAGCTCGGGCAGACCGCCCGAGAGCAGCTCGACATGCGGCTCAAGCGCCTCGCGCAGGTAGTGCAGCGGCGACAGCAGCTCGGCGGTCTCGCGCGCCTCGCGGCTCTCGACCAGCGCCACCTCGCGCCGGCGCAGCGCGTCGTCGGTCAGCGCCACGGCGGCGGCCGAGCGCTGGCCCTCGATCTCGAAGCGGGTGACGCGGTTGCGCAGCTCGGGCGGCAGGCTCAGCGCCACCTCGGCCACCGCAGCGCCCGGCGCGTAGTCGAGCGTGGCCGCGGCGAGGCGACGCTCGACGCCCGCCGGGTCGAGCCCGCGCGCCACCACCTGGGCCGTGGCCGCGCCGCCGGTCGGGCTGCGCACCGCCTCGAGCATGACGGCCCCGTCCTCGAGCCGCGGCGGCCGCAGCGCGAAGATGCGGCGCGGGGTCTGGATCACCCGGACGCGGCCATGGTCGCGAAACGCCTCCAGCAGCTCGGCGCGGCCGGACCGGTCGAGCCCGTCGGAAAGCCAGACCGTGTCGAAGCCGCCCTCCAGCGTGTCGGCCCATGCGGCGGTCGTCTCCGCGTCGGGTTGCCACGGCTTCGGCTCCAGCGCCGGCAGGGTGGAGATCGCGGCCTCGGCGTCGATGAAGACGGTCTCCTGCGGCGGGTCGGTCAGCACGGCGACGGCGGCGGGGCGGCCGTCGCGGCGGGCCTGTGCCAGCAGCCCCTCGATCCGGTCGCGCCGGGCGGGCCAGTCGCGCGCATCGGCCCATGTGCCGTCGGCCACGACCAAAAGCGGCCCGGTCCCCGGTTCGCGCTCGGACGGATTCAGCACCGGCCCGGCGAAGCCGACGATCGCGGCGGCGACGGCGAGGATGCGCAGCAGCATCAGCCACCACGGCGTGCGGTCGGCCTGGGTCTCCGCGTCGCGCAGGCCCAGCAGCAGCGCCACGCCGGGAAAGCGGCGGCGGATCGGGGCGGGCGGCACGGCGCGCAGGATCAGCCACAGCACCGGCAGCAGCACCAGCGCGGCCAGAAGCCAGGGCGACAGGAAGCCCACGGGGCCGAGGCTCCACATCAGCGCCGCTCCAGCGCGCCGTAGAGCCACAGCAGCGCCGAGGCCGCGCTGTCGCCGGTGTGGTGGGTGGTGAACTGCCAGCCGGTGGTCCGGGCCAGCTCGGCCAGCCGGTCGCGCCGCTCGGCGAGGCGCTCAAGATAGCGGCCGCGCAGGTCGCCGGCCTTCAGCGTCTCGTGGCGGACGGTGCCCGACATGCTTTCGAAGATGGTGCGCCCGTCATAGGGGAAGGCCTCCTCCGCCGGGTCGAGCACCTGCAGGAGCGCGCCGCGCACGCCGCGGTCGGCGGCGGCGGTCAGCACCGCCTCGACCGGCTCCACCGGGCCGAGAAAGTCCGACACGAAGACCGCGCGCGAGCGCGGGGCAAGGCCGCGCGGCTCGGGGGCGGCGTGGTCGTCCGGCGCGGTTTCCGACAACAGGTCGGCCATGCGTAGAAGCTGCCCGCGCCCGCGCCGGGGCGGCAGCCGGCTGTCGGCGAGGCCGACCCGCTCGCCGCCGCGCGACAGGAGCACCGCGAGCGCCAGCGCGAGGGTGCGGGCGCGGTCGGATTTCGGCGGCAGCTTGCGCGAGGAGGAAAAGCCCATCGAGGCGCCGGCATCGACCCAGAGCGCGACGCTCTGGGCGATCTGCCATTCCTTCTCCTGCACGAAGGCCGAATCCGCCCGACCCGAGCGGCGCCAGTCGATGGCGCGGGCGGTGTCGTGCGGCTGGGCGGCGCGGTACTGCCAGAAATTGCTGCCCGACCCGGCGCGGCGGCGGCCATGCTCGCCCATCAGCACGGTCTGGGCGAGATGCTCGGCCTCGGCCAGGAGCGGCGGCAGCGGCGCGGCGAGATCCTCGGCGCGGGCGCGCAGCCCGACCGGTCCGGTATGCGGGGCCGCCTCCGGGTTCACGCCGCCGCCTCGGAGCGGGTGACCCGCGCCGCGACGGTGTCGATCAGGGCGGCGAGGCTCTCGCCGCGGGCGCGGGCGGCGAAGCCCAGCGCCATGCGGTGCGACAGCACCGGGGCGGCGAGGCGGGCCACGTCCTGCGGCCCCGGCGCGAGCCGCCCGTCGAGCAGCGCCTCGGCGCGCACCGCCAGCATCAGGGCCTGCGCGGCGCGGGGGCCGGGGCCCCAGCTCACCGACTGGCGCACCTCTGGCAGGGCCTCGGGCTCCTCGGGGCGGCAGGCGCGCACGAGGTCGAGGATCAGCTCGACCACCGCCTCGCCCACCGGCATCCGGCGCAAGAGGCGCTGCGCCTCGAGCAGCTCCTCGGCGGTGAACACCGCCTCGGCCTCGGCCTCCTCGAGGCCGGTGGTGGCCAGCAGGATGTCGCGCTCGGTGTCGCGGGTGGGGTAGGGCACGTCGATCTGGAACAGGAAGCGGTCGAGCTGCGCCTCGGGCAGCGGGTAGGTGCCCTCCTGCTCGAGCGGGTTCTGCGTGGCCAGAACGTGGAAGGGCGGCCCGAGCGGGCGGTGCTCGCCGGCGATGGTCACCTCGCGCTCCTGCATCGCCTGCAACAGCGCCGACTGGGTGCGCGGGCTGGCGCGGTTGATCTCGTCGGCCATCAGGAGCTGGCAGAAGACCGGCCCCTCGATGAAGCGGAAGGAGCGGCTGCCGTCGGCCGCGGTCTCCAGCACCTCGGAGCCGAGGATGTCGGCGGGCATCAGGTCGGGGGTGAACTGGATCCGGCTTTCGCTGAGCCCCATCACGGTCGAGAGCGCGTCGACGAGCCGGGTCTTGCCGAGGCCGGGCAGGCCCACCAGCAGCGCGTGGCCGCCGCAGAGCAGCGCGGCGAGCGTCAGGTCGACCACACGTTCCTGGCCGATGAAGCGGCGCGCCACGCTGGCCCGCGCTGTGGCGAGGCGTTCGCCCAGCGCCTCGATCCCGGCCACCAGGTCGGCGTCGCTCAACTGCTCTGGCATGACAGCCTCCCCGTTCTAGTCTAGCATCGCAGGCCCCAGCAGATACCGTGGCAGGCAGTGATGGCAAACACAAAGAGCGGTGAGGACAAGGCCCCTTCGGCGGAAAGCCTCGCATCGGCGGCCCGCCAGGCGGGTGCGCGCGGCCCGGCGCCGGTGCATCTTTGGAACCCGCCCTTCTGCGGCGATCTCGACATGCGGATCGCCCGCGACGGCACGTGGTTCTACGAGGGCACGCCGATCGGGCGCGAGCGCATGGTCCGGCTGTTCTCGACCATCCTCAAGCGCGAGGGCGACGATTTCTTCCTCGTCACGCCGGTCGAGAAGGTCGGCATCACGGTCGAGGACGCGCCCTTCGTGGCGGTCGACGTGGAGCGCGAGGGCGACGATCTGCGCTTCACCACCAATCTCGGCGAGAAGGCGCTGGCCGGTCCCGACCACCCGATCCGGGTGGTGCGCGACCCCGAAAGCGGCGAGCCCTCGCCCTATATCGAGATCCGCTCCAGGCTCGAGGCGCTGATCGACCGCAAGAGCTTCTACCGGCTGGTGGATCTGGGCGAGACCGCGCCGCATGAGGGCGTCGACTGGTTCGGCCTGCGCTCGGGCGGGGTGTTCTTCCCGATCATCCCGGCCGCCGAACTGCCCTGAAACCTGTCCCGAGACTTGCCCTGAGACCGCGACAATCCCGAAAACGAACGGTGTAGAAACGCGGAGGCCCCACGAGGAGACCTCCGCGCCACGCGACCTCGATCACTCGTTACCTGACGCCGCGGGGCTGCTCCCGGCGTCGCCGCAATCCTGCCACGATTCCTTTTGGATTTGATCCGCAAATCGGCAGCCGGACGCTCTGTTTCCGGAAAAATGCAGGATTTTCGGGCCTGACGGGCAATTTTGCCTCACACGGAACTACAGATATATTTCAATTCCAGGTAATCCTCGATGCCGTGGCGTGAGCCCTCGCGCCCGAGGCCCGACTGCTTGACGCCGCCGAAGGGCGCCACCTCGGTCGAGATGATCCCGGTGTTGACGCCGACGATGCCGTATTCCAGCGCCTCGGCCACCTTGGTGACGCGGCTCATGTCGCGGGCGTAGAAATACGACGCCAAGCCGAAGATCGTGTCGTTGGCCAGTTCGATCACGTCGTCCTCGTCCTCGAAGGCGAAGAGCGGCGCGAAGGGGCCGAAGGTTTCCTCCTGAGCGACCTTCATGCCGGGCGTGGCGCCGGTGACGACCGTGGGCTGGAAGAACTGGCCGCCGAGGTCATGCGCCTCGCCGCCGGTGAGCAGCGTCGCGCCGTGATCGAGCGCGTCCTTGAGGTGGTCGCGCACCTTGTCGATCGCCGAAGCCTCGATCAGCGGGCCGAGATCGGTGCCCTCCTCGAGCCCGTCTCCCACGCGCAGCTTCTCGACCGCCGCCTTCAGCTTGGCGGCGAAGGCGTCGTAGACACCCTTCTGCACGTAGATGCGGTTGGCGCAGACGCAGGTCTGGCCGTTGTTGCGGAACTTGCACTGGATCGCGCCCTCGACCGCCGCGTCGAGATCGGCGTCGTCGAACACGATGAAGGGCGCGTTGCCGCCGAGCTCCATCGAGCATTTCATCACCTGGTCGGCGGCCTGCCGCAGCAGGATGCGCCCGACCTCGGTCGATCCGGTGAAGGTGAGCTTGCGCACCTTCGGGTTCTCGCAGAACTCCTTGCCGATCTCCGAGGCCGCGCTCGAGGTGACGACCGAGAACACCCCCTTGGGCACGCCCGCCTCCTCGGCCAGCACCGCCATGGCCAGCGCCGAGAGCGGCGTCTGCGACGCGGGCCGGATCACGAAGGAACAGCCCGCCGCCAGCGCCGGGGCCACCTTGCGGGTGATCATCGCGTTGGGGAAGTTCCACGGCGTGATGCCGGCGGCGACGCCGATCGGCTGCTTGATCACGGTGATCCGCTTGTCGGGCATGTGGCCGGGGATGGTCTCGCCATAGACCCGCTTGGCCTCCTCGCCGAACCATTCGAGGAAGGCCGCGCCATAGGCCACCTCGCCGCGGCTCTCGGTCAGCGGTTTGCCCTGCTCGGCGGTCATCAGGATGGCGAGATCCTCCTGATGCGCCATCAACAGGTCGAACCAGCGGCGCAGGATCTGCGCGCGCTCCTTGCCGGTCTTCGCGGCCCAGGGCTTCTGCGCCTTGTGCGCCGCGTCGATGGCGCGGGCGACCTCCTCACGCGACAGGTCCGCCACCCGCGCGATCACGTCGCCGCGCGCCGGGTTGGTGACCTCGAAGACCCGGCCGCTTTCGGCCTCGACCCAGTCCCCGGCGAGAAAGGCGCGCTCGCGCACGAGATCGGGACGCTTGAGCAATGACTTGATGTCGGTACGGTCGTCGAGCATGACTTCTCCTCCAGAACTTCGGGCGCATCCTTCACCTGCGAGGCAAGGAGGTCCAGCCCCCGGGGAAAGGGAGGGAGAGAGAATGACCAGCCGCGCCGAGATCGACGACGCCTATGCCAATGCCGCGCATATCCCGGGGGGCATGGAATACCCGGCGCGCTGGGCGGCGGCCGCGAGCGCCTTCCGCGCCGCGCATCCGCCCGAGGAGATCGCCTACGGGCCCGGCGCGCGGCAGCGGCTCGACCTGTTCCGGCCCGAGGGGGCGCCCAAGGGCGCGGTGGTCTTCGTGCATGGCGGGTTCTGGAAGGCCTTCGACAAGAGCGCGTGGTCGCATCTCGCGGCCGGCGCGCTGGCCCGTGGCTGGGCGGTGGCGATGCCCTCCTACACGCTGGCGCCCGAGGCGCGGATCTCCGCGATGACGGACGAGATCGAGACGGGGATCGGCGCTGTGGCCGAGCGGGTGGCGGGACCGCTGCGGCTCACGGGTCATTCGGCCGGCGGGCACCTGGTGGCGCGCATGGCCTGCGCCGACCGCGCGCCGGGCTGGCGCGAGCGGGTGGCGCGGATCGTGCCGATCTCGCCGCTGTCGGACCTGCGGCCGCTGATGGGCGCCTCAATGAACGACGATCTGCGGCTGGACCGGGAGGAGGCCGAGGCGGAGAGCCCGGTGCTGCAGGAGCAGGTCGATCTGCCGATGACGGTCTGGGTCGGCGCGGCCGAGCGCCCGGCCTTTCTCGACCAGGCGCGCTGGCTGGCCGAGGCGCGGGGCTGCGACATGGTCGAGGACCCGGGGCGGCACCATTTCGACGTCATCGAAGCGCTGGCCGAGCCGGAGAGCCCGCTGACCCGCGCGGTTCTCGCCTGACGCAAGTTCCTTCGAAGGAATTTGCAAAACTCTTGGAAGAGTTTTGCGCCTAGCCGAACCGGTCCTGCCAGCAGGGCAGCGGCCCGCCCGGCGCGGCCTCGAACACCGCGCGGGCGATGGCGCGCGCGAGGCAACAGGCCGCGGCATGGCCGAGCCCGAGCGCGTCGCCCAGCGGGTCGGCAAGCGGCTTCGCCCCGGTCGCGGCCGAGAAGACGAGGTCGCCGTCAAGCGGCGTGTGCGCCGGCACCAGCGCCCGCGCCATGCCGTCCTGCGCCGCCACCGCCATGCGGTGGCATTGGCCGCGGTCGAGCGCCGCGTCGGTGGCGACGATGGCGATGGTGGTGTTGGTGCCGGGCGCGGCGTCGAGCTTGGTGAACGGCGGCCCGGCCTCGGCCACCGGCCCGCGGCCGCCGAACTCGGCCCCGATCTCCCATGGCGCGGCCCAGAACTGCGCCCCGCCCGCCGTGGCGCAGCCCACCGCGTTCACCGCCACCAGCGCGCCCACCACGTGGCCGCTTTCCAGCACCATCGAGGCCGAGCCGACCCCGCCCCTGAGCCGTGCCGTGGTCGCGCCGAAACCGGCGCCGTGGCTGCCCAGCGCGAACTCCGCCCCCGCCGCCTCCAGCGCCGCGCGCCCGAGCGCGGGGTAGGGGCTATCGTCCCAGCCCTTGTCGCCGCCATTGGCAAGGTCGAACAGGATCGCGGCGGGCACGATCGGCACGCGGTGGCCGGCCGCCTCGAAGCCCCGCCCCATGGCGCGCAGCCCGGCCGTGACGCCCGAGGCCGCGTCGAGCCCGAAGGCCGAGCCGCCCGAGAGCACCAGCGCGTCGACCCCGCCGCCGGCGATCCGGTCGGGGGCCAGAAGCTCGGTCTCGCGCGTGCCCGGCGCGCCGCCCATGACCGAGACGCCGGCGGAAAAGGGCGCGTCGCCGGTCAGTACGGTGACGCCCGAGCGCAGCCGTACGTCATGGGCCTGGCCCACGCGCAGCCCGGCGATGTCGGTGATCAGGTTGCGGGGTCCGGGCCGCATCAGCGCATTCTCGCGACAACGTGAGGCCGGCCGGCCCACTGCCTTTCGCGCGCACCGCCGGCGGCGATTGGCCCAAGCATCTGAACCCGCATCATGTTCCCCGCATCCTGCCCCGGCGTGACCTGCCGGCCGCGCCGGTGATGCGGGTCGGTCACAGGTGATTGCGCCGCATCGCCGGAATGCTAACTTGCCGCGAAACCTTGCGTCAAAGGCTGCCGACCGATGAAATCACACTCCACCGCGCTGACCCGTCGCCGATTGCTGACCGGGGCCGCGGCCATGACCGCCCTGTCCGCCTGCGCCGCGCGCGTGCCGTCCTCCGCCTCGACCTCGACCCTGTCGCCCGAGCAACAGATCGGCGGCGTGCCGATCAGCCAGATCGTCGACGGCTACGGGCTGATCGAGGATGCCGGCTACCGGCTGCCGCCGGTGCCGCCGAAATACCTGCAGGGGCTGAACCGCCGCGCGCTGGTGCCCTATCCGGGCTACGAGTCCGCCGGCACGATCGAGGCCGACCTGCATGCCAAGCTGCTCTACTGGGTGCAGGATGACGGCAGCGCGTGGCGCTTTCCGGTCGGCGTCGGCCGGCAGGGCCTGTCGATGAGCTACGACACCACGATCAAGCGCAAGGAGAAGTGGCCGAGCTGGACGCCGACGCAGAACATGCTGCGGCGCGAGCCGGAGGTCTATGGCGAGTTCGCGGGCGGCGTGCCGGGTGGCCTTGCCAACCCGCTGGGCGCGCGGGCGCTCTATCTCTACCAGGGCAGCCGCGACACCTATTACCGGATCCACGGCACCAACGACCTCGCCTCGATCGGCAATTCCGGCTCGGCGGGCTGCATCCGCATGTTCAACCACGACGTGATCTTCCTGTTTCCCAAGGTGCCGCTCGGCACCAAGGTGGTGATCCGCGACTATTCCGATTCGGTCGCGATCGAGGGCGAGGCGGTGGCCAATCGCGGCTACGAGCAGCCCGCCACCCGCGTCCCGGCCGAGGAGATCTACGCCGCCGCCGCCGAGAGCGGCCCGCCGCAGTTCGGCGCGGCCTCGAACGTCGAGAGCTTCGGCTACTGAGCCGATGCTCGCGGGGGTGATCCTGCCGGCGCTGGCCCTCGGGCTCGCCGGCTGGATCCTGCCGCGGCTGCTGGCGCGGGTCTTTCCCGAAGGGGTCCGGCCGCTGGTCTGGCTCGCCCTGACCGCGGCCCTTCTCATGATCCTCCTGTCGATGGCGCTGTTTCTCGGGCTCTACCGGATCGAGGGCGCGCCGCCCGACGCGCTGGCCCGCGCCGGCTGGGCGGCGCTCGTCTGGCACCTCCTGCGGCTGGCGCTGGCCTCGGCGCTGATCTGGGGGCCGATCCTCGCGCTGTCGGTCGCCGGCCTGCCGGGGCGCTGGAAAACCGCGCGGTGGTGAGCGGTTGGCGGCCCCCGGCCGATGGTCTATCACCGCAACGACGGGCTTGGCGGAGGGACGCGGAATGCGCTGGTTGAAATGGGCCTTCTGGGGATCGCTGCTGCTGCTGGTCGGGGCGCTTCTGCACTACAACCTGCCCAAGCGCGACGTGGTCTACATCACCGGCGTCGAGATCAAGCTCGAGCGGATCGACCCGAACTCGGTGTTCTGGGCCTCGTCGGAGAACAACGCCGCCACCGGCCCGGTCGAGCGCGACGTGCGCTTCATCGACACGGTGCAGGCCGATGGCGGGGTGAAGGTGTTCCGCAACGAGGACACCGGCGGCGGCTGGCCGCCCTATTTCAAGTTCGACAGCGCCAACCTGCAGGCCGAGGCGCGCAACCTCGTCTCGACCGCCGCCGACCCGCAATGGGTGGCGCTCAGGCATTACGGCTGGCGCATCCCGTTCCTGTCGATCTATCCCAACGCGCTGTCGGTGACGCCGGTGGCGGGGCCCGACGTGCGGCTGATCCCTTGGTTCAACATCGTGGTGCTGACGCTGCTCGTCGCGGTGGTCTGGGGCGTCGGCGTGCGGCTGCGGCGCTGGAGCGCGCGCCACCTCTCGCCCTGGCTCGACCGCGGCGACCGGCGGGTTGCGATCTGGGGCGACGCGATCCGGCGCCGGCGCGCGGCGCGGGCGGAACAGAAGAAGGCGCGCTAGCCCGGCTGCACCACGTCGCGCTGCCGCGCCCGGCGGTAGCGCTGCGGCGTCTCGCCATGGGCGGCGCGGAACAGCTTGTGGAAATGCGACAGGTTGGGAATGCCGCATTCCTCGGCGATCTCGGCGAGGCTGTCGCCGCTGCTCACCAGCCGGCGCGCGGCGTAGTCCATGCGCTGCGCGTTCACCCAGTCCGACGGCGACATGTCGAGCCAGCGGCGGATCGTGCGGCTGACATGCGGATGCGCCCGCCCGGCGAGCCGGGCGAAGCCCGCCGCGCCGTCGCGGAACACCGCCGGCGCGCGCGCCCCGGCGCAGGCCGCCGCGAGCCATCCCGGCGCGCCCTCGGGCAGCGTCACCGTCTCCTCCATGAGCCCGCACAGCAGCGGCGCGAGAAAGGCCTCGGCCCCCAGCGCGTCGCGCCGCCCGCGCTCGAGCCGGAGCGCCGCGCGGTTGATCTCGGCCATCTGCCGGCTGTCGCGCGACAGGCGCAGCGGGCCGGTCTCGCTCCAGAAGTAGCGGCCCGCAAGCTCGGGGTGGCGCTGCCCGAAGGCGGCGACGAAGTCCGGATGCAGCGTGACCGAGACCACCAGCGCGTCCGCGCCCCGGCCCTGCAGCCCGTGCACCTGACCGGGCGCGACGAAGACGAGGTCGCCCTCGGCCAGATCCTCGCGGCCCTCGGGCAGGTGGTGGCGCACCCGGCCGTTCTGCACCCAGAGCAGTTCGTGGAAGTCATGGCCGTGCGGCACCGGCCGCTGCGGCCCGAGCTGGGCGCGGGTCAGCGCCGCCACCGCGCCCGGGGCGAGGATCTCGGCATGTCGCAAGGTGATGGCGGGGCTCTGCATGACGCTAGGTTATCAGGCTTCGCGTCAGGCGCGAGGGGGCATTTGCGCAAGCGGCGTGACCCGGGCCGGGTTTCGCGCTAGGGCAGGGGCACGTGTTTCAGGGAAAGCCGCCATGACCTTCGACCGCCAGACCAAGATCGCCCCCTCCATCCTGTCCGCGGATTTCGCGAATTTCGGCGCCGAGTGCCGGGCGCTCGAGGCGCAGGGGGCCGACTGGATCCATGTCGACGTGATGGACGGGCATTTCGTGCCCAACATCACCTTCGGCCCGCAGCTGGTGAAGGCCATCCGGCCGCATGTGAAGACGGTGATGGACGTGCACCTGATGATCGCACCGGTCGATCCCTACATCGAGGCCTTCGCCGAGGCCGGCGCCGACATCCTGACCGCGCATGTCGAGGCCGGGCCGCATGTCCACCGCACGCTGCAGGCGATCCGCGCGGCGGGCATGAAGGCGGGCGTGGCGCTCAACCCCGGCACGCCGGCCGAGGCGGTGGCGCCGCTGCTCGACGATGTCGATCTCGTGCTCGCCATGACGGTGAACCCCGGCTTCGGCGGGCAGAAGTTCATCGAGGCGACGCTGCCCAAGATCGCCCGGCTGCGCGAGATGATCGGCGATCGCGAGGTGCATCTGCAGGTCGATGGCGGCGTCGACGCCGCCAGCGCGCCCAAGGTCGTGGCGGCCGGGGCGGACGTGCTGGTCGCGGGTTCGGCGGTGTTCCGCGGCGGCTCGGTCGAGCAGGCCGGGGTCTATGGCGAGAACATCGGCGCGATCCGGGCGGCGGCGCGGGGCTGACGCCCGGCCGCGCGCGATACCGCTACTTTTCTCCTCAAATACGCATGCCCGGCGGCGCGGCCGCCGCGCCGCCGGGCACAGAGGGCACGGGGGCGCGTCAGTCGCCTTCGCTCATCCGCTTGATCGCCGCGACCCCGCTTTCGCCCAGCGGCACCACCGCGAAGGGGCCGCCGAGGCTGCGCTGCGCCCGGTCCGACGGGTCGGGCCGCTTCGGCGTGGGCAGCAGCCGGTCGGCCCAGTCCTCGGCGTTGTCCTGCGGGTGGTAGCCCAAAAACGAGACCTTGTGGTTCGACACCGAGGCGCGGCTGTTGGCCGAGACGCCCCAGACCACGGTGCAGCCGGTGACCGGCGTGGTGACGGAGGCCTCGACCAGCCGCACGAGGTCGCCGTGGGACAGCCAGGTGTGCAGCGCGCGCGCGTTTTCCGGCTCGGGCGTGCAGGACATGATGCGCAGGCAGACCGCCTCGAGGCCGCGCTTCTCCCAGAACATCTTGGCCATGTCCTCGGCGAAGCATTTCGACAGGCCGTAGAAGCTGTCGGGCCTGTGCGCGACGTCGGTGTCGTGGCCGGCCATCGTCTCCTGCAGCCCCACGGCGTGCACGGAGGAGGCGTAGACCACGCGCCGGGCGCCGACGCGATGCGCCGCCTCCCAGACGGTGTAGGCGCCGATGTAGTTGGGGCCGAGCAGCTCCTCGAAGGACCGCTCGTCGGGGATGGCGCCGAAATGCACGACCATCTCGGCGCCCTGCATCAGCGCCTCGATCGCGGCGAGGTCGGCGAGGTCGGCCTGCACGAAGCTCTCGTTCTCCAGCAGCTCGGCCGGGGCCTCGGCGATGTCGGTCGAGAGCAGCTCGTCCGCGAGCTTCGAGAGCGGTTCGCGCAGCTGCGAGCCGAGCGCGCCGCAGGCGCCGGTGAGGACGATCTTCTTCATGGATGCTCCTGTCGTCTGGTCAGATCACCGCCGCCTCGGTCAGCGGCACGCCGGAGACGACGCGCGCGACCGAGAGCGGCGAGAGGTCGAGGCTTCTCCAGCCCCCGTGGATGACATGCTCGGCGATGCCGCGCCCGACCGCCGGGGCCTGCTGCAGCCCGTGGCCGGAAAAGCCGTTGGCGAAAAGCAGGTTCTCGCAGTCCGGATGCAGGCCCAGAAGCGCGTTCTGGTCGAGCGTGTTGTAGGCGTAGTGGCCGACCCAAGTGTTGCGCAGCCGGATGCGCTCGAAGGCGGGGATGCGCTCGGCCAGCGCCGGCCAGACGCGATCCTCCCAGACGGCATGGTCCATCTCGAAATCGTCCGGGTCGCAGGGGCCGTCGGTCACGGGCGGGCAGCCCGCCATGTAGAGCGCGCCGTCGGTGCGGTAATGGATGCCGCAGGGGTCGACGGTCAGCGGCAGCTTGCGCGGCAGCCTGTCCTCGGCCTCGAAGATGAAGGTGTAGCGCTTGCGCGGCTCGACCGGGATGGCGATGCCGGCCATCTCAGCCACGCGGCTCGCGCGCGGCCCGGCGGCGTTGACCACCTGCCCGCAGGCGATGCGGCTGCCGTCCGAGAGCGTCACGTGGGTGATGCGCCCGCCCGCCGTCTCGAAGCCGGTCGCCTCGGCCTTCACTTCCTCGACGCCCATCTTCCGGGCGCGACGGCGGAACTCGGAGAACATGGTGCCGCCGTCGAAGCAGCCTTCCTCGCCGGGGTTGTGGCTGCCGAGGATCACGTCGTCGAAGCGCATGAACGGAAAGGCCGCGTGCAGCTGGCCGGGCGAGAGCAGCCGCGTGCCGGCCCCCATCCGCGCCTGCAGCGCCTGCGCCGTGCGCAGCCGCGCGGCCTCCGCCTCGTCTCGGGCGAGGTAGAGGTAGCCGAAATCGTCGAGATGGATCTCCGGCGCGTCCTCGCCGGCGAAGCCGCGGAAGTTGCGGATGAACTCGAGCCCGAAGCGGCTGATCGCGACGTTCACTTCCGTGCCGAACTGCATGCGGATGCAGGAATTGCTGTGGCTGGTGGAGGCGAACTCGAAGCTCGGGTCGCGCTCCACCACGAGGATGCGGCCGTCGAAGGCCGGGTCCCGCGCCAGCCACCACGCCACGGCGCTGCCGATCATCGCGCCGCCGATGATCACCACGTCGTATGAGGAATGCGCCGGTGCCATGGGGCGACGCTAGGACGCCCGATGGACAAAAGAAAGGGGGCCCGTGCGGCCCCCTTCACCGGTTCCCGGTGCGGCCCGATCAGCCCTTCACCGCGCCCTCAGAGAGCCCCGAGACGAGGTAGCGCTGGGCGATCAGGAAGACGACGGTGATCGGCAGGCCCGACAGGATCGCGGCCGCCGCGAAGTCGCCCCAGAGATACTTGAACTCGTTGAGGTAGAGCCGGGAGCCCACCGCCAGCGTCATCTGGTTCTCGGACCGGATCAGCACGCTCGCGATCGGGTAGTCGTTGATGATGAAGATGAAGGCCAGCACGAAGACCACCGACATGATCGGCACGGCGAGCGGCAGGAACACGTGGCGGAAGGTCTGCCACGGCGTCGCGCCGTCGATCTCGGCCGCCTTGTCGAGCGAGGTGTCGATCGAGTCGAAATAGCCCTTGATGGTCCAGATGTGCAGCGTGATCTGGCTCAGATAGACCAGCACCAGCGCGGTGTGGCTGTTGATGCCGAGCATCGGGCTGACCTCGCCCAGCGCGTCGAAGATGGCGAAGATCGCCACCAGTGCCAGCGTGGTCGGAAACATCTGGATCAGGAACAGGCCATCCAGCAGCCCCTGCTTGCCGCGAATGCGGATGCGCGAGAAGGCGTAGGCCGAGATCGTGGCCAGCGCCAGCACGCCGAAGGCGGCAATGAGCCCGATCTTGACCGAGTTCCACATCCACAAGAGCACCGGGTAGGGCGGGGTGACCACCGTGCCGTCCTCGCGCGTGTAGTCGAGGCCGAAGGCGAGGTACCAGTGCTCCAGCGTCGGGTTCTCGGGCCAGAGCGCGCCGGTGGCGAAATTGCCTTCCCGGAAGCTGATCGAGACCACCATGAAGAACGGAAACAGGATCAGCGCGAGGAAGACGAGCATGAAGCCATGCGCGGCGATCTTCTTCAGGCGCAGGTCGCGCGGGCGTTCGACGATCATTTCGCGGCCCTCTTCGATGCGGCGCGGCGCATGGCCACGTAGTTGGCGTAGGAGATGGCGGCCACGACGAGGAAGATCAGCAGCGTGATCGCGCCCGCGAGGCCGAATTGCTGGCCGGTGTCCTGGAAGGCGAGGCGGTAGGTGAAGCTCGCGAGGATGTCGGTCTCGCCCGCCGGGATCACCGTGCCGGGGATATCGGGCCCGCCGCGCGTGAGCAGCAGGATCAGCACGAGGTTGTTGAAGTTGAAGGCGAAGGCCGCGATCAGCAGCGGCAGGAAGGGCGGGATGATCTGCGGCAGGGTGATGGTGAAGAACACCCGCAGGCTCGACGCGCCTTCCAGCGCGGCGGCCTTCTTGTGGTCCTGCGGCACGGATTGCAGAAAGCCCATCGCCAGCAGCATCATGTAGGGATAGCCCAGCCAGATGTTGACGATCAGGATCATCACCCGCGCGAGGAAGCCGTCGGTGAACCAGGCCGGGCGCAGGCCGAAAATGGCTTCGAGGATGAGATTGATTTCGCCGAAGTTCTGGTTGAACAGGCCGCGGAAGACGAGGATCGAGATGAAGGCCGGCACCGCGTAGGGCAGGATCAGGAGGATCCGGTAGGCGGTCTTGAAGCGCAGGTGCTCCCACTGGAGGATCACCGCCAGCGTCAGGCCGAGCGCGAAGCAGCCCAGCACCGACAGCCCGGCGAAGGCCACGGTCCAGGCGAAGATCGACACCATCGGCCCGCGGATGCCCTTGGATTCGAAGATGCGCTCGAAATTGTCGAAGCCGACCGCGACGCGCCAGCCGGGCGGCACGCGCTCGCCCTCGGGCGTCTCGAAGAAGCCGGTCTCGTGGTTGGCGGTCAGCACCTGCCCGTCGGCGGCGCGGGTCAGCTCGTCCTCGCCGGTGCGGACGTAGTCGGGCGTGACGCTGGCGAAGGTCCGAAGGCCTGCGTTGCGCAGGTCGACCTCCTCGGGGGTGGTCAGCGTCAGGCTCTGCAGCCCGGTGCGCAGCGCGATCGCGTCGCGCGGGCTCAGCAGCTCCGCCGGCGCCGCGCCGGGGGCGAGCGTCACCGTCTCTTCCTCGGCGGTGAGCAGCACCGGCTCGGACAGCAGCTCGCTCTCGGGCAGCCAGATCCGGTAGCCGTCGCCGTCGCGCGCCACCGCGAAGGGTTGCTCGGTCTCGGGGTTCACCGTGCCGCGCGAGGTCAGCACCTCGATCGTGCGCTCGTAGGAGAGCAGGTTGAACGAGGAGTAGTTCGTGAAGCCGAGCCAGATCGTGTAGGCCACGGGGAAGGCGATGAAGATCAGCACCGCCGCGACGCCCGGAAAGATGAAGCGGCTGCCGTAGAAGCGGTCCGGGCCGAACACCACGGCGAAGCCGGCGGCCAGCGCCAAGAGGATCGCGCCGAACAGCGGCTGGGTGATCTGGTAGAGGAAGAAGGCGCCGTAGAGCATCGCCAGCGTGGCGGCCCCCACCAGCGTCCAGCGCAGCCAGGGGCGTCGCCCCTCACGCGCGTCGCGGGGCGGCGCCCCGAATTCCGTCGCAGCCGTCATCGTCCCCCCGGTGCCCCCCTGGTTGTTCGTGGCCCCCGCGCGCGGGCGGCGGCGGTGCCGGGGCGGGCGGGCCGCCCCGGCTCATGCCTCACTCGCCCTTGATCCGGGCGGCGGCGTCGTCGAGCGCCTCTTGCGGCTCCTGCGCGCCGTTGGTGATGTTGGTCAGCGCCGGCTGCATCGCGGCCCAGAACGCGCCCATCTCGGGGTTCGAGGGCATCGGCACGCCGTCGGCGGCCACCTCGAGCATCGCGCTCACCTTCTCGTCGTCCTGCGCCTCGGCGGCCGAGACGTCGGCGAGCGCGCCCAGCGCGCCGCTGGCGTTCCAGGTGGCGAGGCCCTCGTCGGTCAGCAGGTAGTTCTCGACGAATTCCTGCGCGAGGTCGAGGTTGGGCGAGGCGGCGTTCAGCGCCAGCGCCTGCACGCCGAGGAAGGGCGGGGTGGTCTGGCCGTCGACCTTGGGCAGCGGCGCCACGCCGAACTCGATGCCCGAGCTCGCGAGGTTGCCCCAGGCCCAGGGGCCGTTGATGACCATGGCGACCTCGCCGTTGTTCATCGCGCCTTCCATCACGCCGTAATCGACGCCCGCGGGCATCACGCCGTCCTCGATCAGCCCGTCAAGCACCTCGGCGCCCTTCACCGCGCCTTCGGTGTTCACGCCCGGGTTGGCGCCGTCATAGGAGCCGTCGACCTTCTGGAAGGCGTAGCCGCCATTGGCCGCGAGCAGCGGGAAGGTGAAGTAGGTGTTGTTGTAGTCCCACAGGATCGGCTGCACGCCCTCGGGCAGCTCCATGCCGGCGATCTCGGAGAAGTCGGCCGGCGGCGTGTCGACGAATTCCTTGTTGTAGATCAGGTGCACCGCCTCGACCGCGACCGGGTAGCCCCAGGTCGCGCCGTCGAAGGTCACCGCGTCCATCGCGGCGGGCAGGATGCCGTCGGTCCAGCCGGCGCCGGGGGTGACGGGGGCGATGATGCCGCCGGTCGACCATTCGCCGAGGCGGTCATGCGCGTGCATCAGGATGTCGGGGCCGTCGCCGGTGGCCGCAGCCTGCTGGAACTTCTCGGGCAGCGGCTCGACCACCGCGACTTCGACGGCGATGCCGTAGTCTTCCTCGAACTTGGCGCCGACCTCGCGCAGCGCGTCGGGGGCGCGGTTGTCGCCGGTCCAGATCACCAGCTTGCCGTCCTCGAAGGCGTAGGCGGGCGCGGCGGTCAGGGTGAGCAGGGCCAGCGTGCCGAGCCGGCGGGTCAGTGTCGTCATGTCGTCCTCCCAGATGACGCTACCGCCCGGCTCTCCGGGCCGGGCGATTCGCGTCACGATAGCAAAACCCGATCATTGTTCAAAACGCTTTGAATCAGTGTACGCCCATACGGAATTGATGATTGCCACGGCGGCCCCCGGCGCTGTAGGGTCGTGATCTGAAGCGCTTTGAACGGCCGGGGAGGGGTCGCGCGAATGGCGACGCTCAAGGATATCGGGGCCGAGCTCGGTCTCTCGGCCGCGACGGTGAGCCGGGCGCTGAACGGCTTTCCCGAGGTCAGCGCCCGCACCCGCGACCGGGTGCGCGAGGCGGCCGAACGGCTCGGCTACCGGCCCAACCGCTCGGCCCAACGCCTCGCCACCGGCCGCTCGGGCGTGGTCGGCATGATCGTCAAGCTGCGCGCCGACATGAGCGCCGACCAGACCTTCTTCGAGGTGCTGGCCGGGCTCACCGCGGCGCTGGCGGCGCGCGACACCGACCTCGTGCTGGCGGTCGACCAGGGCGACGACCCGGTCGCGCCCTATGCCCGGATGCTCGAGCGCGACCTGCTCGACGGCTTCGTGCTGAACGCGCCCACCGCGGACGACCCGCGCCCGGCCTTCCTGCGCGCCCACGGCGTGCCCTTCGTGATGCATGGCCAGCACTGCGCCCGGCCCGACTACCCGTTCTTCGGCATCGACAACCCGGCGGTCAGCCGCGATTCGGTCGAGTTCCTGGTGGCGCTGGGCCATCGCCGCATGGCGCTGATCAACGGCGAGACCCGCTTCGCCTTCGCGGCCGAGCGTGCCGGGGCCTTCCGAGATGCCATGGCGGCCGAGGGGCTGGCGCTGCCCGAGGGCTTCGTCGCCTCCGGCCCCCCGACCGAGAGCGCGGGCTACACCGCGGCGCTGCCCTGGCTCGCCGGGCGCTGCGGGCCGCGGCCGACCGCGATACTCTGCGCCTCGACCCCGCAGGCGGCCGGCGCGATGCGCGCGGCGCGCGACCTCGGTCTGAAGGTGCCGCGCGACCTGTCGGTGATGGCGCATGACGACGCGCTGCCGCACACCGACGCGCTGCGCTTCGACCCGCCGCTCACCGTGACCCGCGCACCGATGCGCGACGCCTGCGCGCCGCTGGCGCAGCAGCTGATCGACCATATCGACGGGGCGCCGGCCGCGCGCCTGCAGACCGTGATCCGGGCCGGGCTCACCGTCCGCGGCTCGACCGGCCCCGTCCCGCAGGGAGAGGAGACCCCATGGCCCCGAACGACGCCCCCCGTGACACAGGCCCCCGGATGAGCGCGCTGCGCGCCGACAGGCTGAAGAAGAGCTATGGCGGCGTCGAGGTGCTGCACGAGATCGACATCGACATGGCGCAGGGCGAGTTCCTCGTTCTCGTCGGCCCCTCGGGCTGCGGCAAGTCCACGCTCTTGAACTGCATTGCCGGCCTCGAGGAGATCTCGGGCGGGTCGCTGCACATCGCCGGGCGCGACGTCACCACCGAGCCGCCCAAGGACCGCGACATCGCCATGGTGTTCCAGTCCTACGCGCTCTACCCGACGATGAACGTGGCCGAGAACATCGGCTTCGGCATGAAGGTCCGCAAGATCCCGAAATCCGAGGCCGATCCGAAGATCCGCGAGGTGGCGAAGCTCCTGCAGATCGACCATCTGCTCGACCGCAAGCCTTCGCAGCTCTCGGGCGGCCAGCGCCAGCGCGTCGCCATGGGCCGGGCGCTGGTGCGCGACCCCAAGCTCTTCCTGTTCGACGAGCCGCTGTCGAACCTCGACGCCAAGCTGCGCGTCGAGATGCGGGCCGAGATCAAGCGCCTGCACAAGACCACCCACGCCTCGATCGTCTACGTCACCCACGACCAGATCGAGGCGATGACGCTGGCCACCCGGATCGTCGTGCTGAAGGGCGGCGTGGTGCAGCAGATCGGCACGCCGCAGGAGATCTACGACAGCCCGGCCAACACCTTCGTCGCCGATTTCATGGGCTCGCCGCCGATGAACCTCGTCCCGGCGCGGGTGACGGCCGAGGGGCTCGACATCGGCGGCACGAAACTGGCGATGGGGCCGGGCTGGGAAGCGGGCGCACTGCCCGCCGAGGTCACGCTCGGCATCCGGCCCGAGCACCTGTCGCGCGCGACGGGGCAGGGGGACGAGGCCGACCTGACGGTCGAGCCGGTGATGATCGAGAACACCGGCGCCGAGGCCTATGTGAGCTTCGTGCTGGGCGGCGAGACGCTGACCGCGCGGCTACCGGGCCGCATCCCCGAGGACGCGACCGACCATGTCGGTCTCGCCGTGGCGCGCGACGGGCTGTGCCTGTTCGACCGCGAAAGCGGCGAGCGGATCGCGCGGGCGCCCGCGCTCAGTGCAGCCGCGGCCGGCTGATCGCGGCGCGCCTCAGGCCGAGGCCCAGCGCCTCGGCCAGCCGCGCGGCGTCATGCGCGGCACCCGGCTCGAGGAAGGCCATCGCCAGCATCAGCGCCTCCTCGCGCGCCGCCTCCGAGCCATGGCCCACCAGCCGCGCGAACCACGCCTCGTCGGCGCCGAGACAGGCGCACTCCGCCCCGTGCCGCATCAGCGGCCGGCGGCCCGCGGCGGCGCAGAGCCGGCACAGCGCGTCGAGCGCGTCGGCGGCGGCGCGCGCCGGGCCGGGGTCGAGATCGGGGGCGAGCCGGGCGGCGACGGCGGCATGGCCCTCGTCGCACCACAGCCGCAAGAGCCGCACGGCGCGGGCCTCGATCGGGTCGAGATCCTCGATCCGGCCGATCGCGGCGCCGCCCTGCGGCGGGCGGCGGGTCTCTTCTGTAAAATCGCGGGGCATGTCGGGCACTCCCGGGGTCCGTATCGCGTCCGGCTTGCGCCGGGACGCGGCCCGGTCGTGGCTGAGCTCATTCCTGACTGAAATTGTCGGGTCTGTCAATCAGCCCTTCAGCAGCCGCAGCCCCTGCGTCACGTCGGTGCGCACCGCCAGCCGCAGCCCCGGCTCGTCGCCCGCTTTCAGCGCGGCAAGGATCAGCTTGTGGTGATAGGGCGGCTCGGTCCGCCGCAGGCGGCCGTAGAGCGCCCGCATGGTCGGCCCGAGCTGCAGCCAGACCGTTTCGGTCATCGCCAGCATCGCCGGGGCTTGGGCGCGCAGGTAGAGCGTGCGGTGGAACTCGAGGTTCATCCGGATGTAGCCGGTCGCGTCCTGCCGGGCGACCATCTGGCTGACGCCCTGGTTGATCGTCTCCAGCCGGTCGATCAGCGCGAAATGCGCGCGCGGCAGGGCGCGCGAGGCCAGCTCCGGCTCCAGCAGCGCCCGCAGGCTGGCCAGCTCCTCGATCCGGTCGTTGGTCAGAAGCGGCGTCGTCACTCGGCCCGAGGAGGACAGCTGCAGCGCCCCTTCGGCGACCAGCCGTCGCACCGCCTCGCGCGCGGGCGTCATCGAGACGTCGAACTGCTTGCCAATGCCACGCAGCGTCAGCGCCTCGCCCGGCGCGATTTCGCCATGCAGGATGCGGGTCCGCAGCACCCGGTAGACCCGGTCATGCGCGGCGCCGGCCGGGTCGGGCGCGCGCGGCACGGGCACGGCCGAGGGGATCATGCCGCCGCCTCGTCGGGGGCGGCGAAATCCACCCGCTGCAGCGCGTCGCCATGCGCGCGCAGCCAGGCGCGGGCGGCGCGGTGCTCGGGAAAGAGCCGGGCGCAGACCGCCCAGAAGGCGGGCGAGTGGTTCATCTCGGCCAGATGCGCCACCTCGTGTGCCGCCACGTAGTCGCCGATCTCGGGCGGCGCCATCACCAGCCGCCACGACAGCATGATGTCGCCCCGCGCGCTGCACGACCCCCAGCGCGAGCGCGTGTCGCGAAAGCTCAGCCGCCCCACCGGCCGGCCGAGCCGCGCCGCGTGCCGGTCCACCGCCGCCGAGAGCCGGTCGCGCGCCTCGGACTTGAGAAAGGCCATGGCGCGGGCGGCGGCGCGGGCCGGCTCGTCGGGCATCAGCAGCGCGTCGCCCTCGAGCCGCGGCCGGCGCAGTGCCGCCGGGGTCAGGGTGATCTCGCGCCCGAGGAAGGGCAGGGTGCCGCCCAGCCGCACGCTCTGCGCTGGCACCACCCTATCGAGATGCCCCCTGAGCCACGCCTCGCGATCCGCGAGGAAGGCCAGCGCCTCGCGCTCGGGCACGCGGCGCGGCAGGGTCAGCGTCACCCGCCCGTCGCGATGCGACACGCGCAGCGTCAGCCGCCGCGCCCGGTCCGAGCGCCTGAGCGCCACCCGCACGGGGGGGTTGCCCGGCAGCACGTGTTCCCCCATATCGCGATCGCCCCCTGCGCTGGTCCAAAGGCTTTGACAGCCCAAGCCGCTTATGGCAGGGGAGCGCGATCCGCCGCAAGGTCAGGGCGCGTCAGCGCCGCTCTTGCCGCGCGCCGATTTTCGCCGGACGGAACTGGAAGGACAGCCCATGCCGAAGGAAGAATGGGGAACCAAGCGCATCTGCCCGACCACGGGCAAGCGCTTCTACGACCTCAACGCCGACCCGATCGTCAGCCCCTACACGGGCCAGGTGGTCACGCTCGACACCGGCAAGAACCGCACCATGGTGGCGGATGCCGAGGATTCGCAGTCCAAGAAGTCGAAATCCTCGGACGAGGATGAAGAGCTGCTGCTGGACGACGACGACGACAGCGAAGACGCCGATCTGGGCGACGACGTGCTCGACGACGACGACGACAGCGACGACGTCTCGCTCGACGAGCTGGCCGACGTGCCGGCCGAAGACGAGGAATAAAAAAGTCGGACCGGGCGTGTGTTTTCCGCTTGCACCCGCCCGGCACCACCCTTAGAGAGCGGCACACGGGCAGCGACGCTGACCGACACGGCGGAAACGCCGGACATGATGGGGCCTTAGCTCAGCTGGGAGAGCGCTTGCATGGCATGCAAGAGGTCAGGGGTTCGATCCCCCTAGGCTCCACCATCACCCTCTTATCACTAGCAGATCAGCCAGCCTCTCGGCGCAGCTTTGTGATGCGCGCACCCGCGCTCCGCCCATGCCGCGCGCGCGGCGGCGACCGGTCATGCGGGCGCTGCCCGGCCGTTGATTGCGGCCTTGCCCGCAAAAGCTGCGAGCCCGATGGGCGCGGTTTCGGAAACGGCGTGGCATAGGCTCGAACGGGGGCAGGGGGCGCTGCCCCCGCCGCCCGTGCCGGGCGACTCCCCCGGAGTATTTTCCGAGCGAAGTGGCCAGGGGCGCCGCTGTCTGGCGGCCGACGAAACGACAACGGCCGCCCCTCGGGGCGGCCGTTCGATTCGCGTCACGTGCAAGGGCGACTCAGGCGTGGATCGCGCCGTCGCCCAGCGCCAGAGCCGCCTCGCGCACGCCTTCCGAATAGGTCGGGTGGGCATGGCAGGTGCGGGCGATGTCCTCGGCCGCGGCGCCGAACTCCATCGCCACGCAGACCTCGTGGATCAGGTCGCCGGCCATCGGGCCGATGATATGCGCGCCGAGCACGCGGTCGGTCTCCTTGTCGGCGATGATCTTCACGAAGCCCTCGGCCGAGAAGTTGGCCTTGGCCCGCGCGTTGCCGAGGAAGGGGAACTTGCCGACCTTGTAGGCGCGGCCCTCTTCCTTGAGCTGCTCCTCGGTCTTGCCGACGGTGGCCACCTCCGGGTGCGTGTAGACCACGCCCGGGATCACCTCGTAGTTCACGTGGCCCTTCTGGCCGGCGAGGATCTCGGCGATCGCCACGCCCTCGTCCTCGGCCTTGTGCGCCAGCATCAGCCCCGGCACCGCGTCGCCGATGGCGTAGACGCCCTCGACATTGGTGCGGAAGTGGTCGTCGATCTTCACCTGGCCGCGCTCGGTCATCTCGACGCCCAGCGCCTCGAGGCCGAGGCCCTCGACATAGGGCTTGCGGCCGGTCGCCACGAGCACGGTGTCGACGGTCAGGCTCTCCTCGCTGTCGTCCTTGCGGCTCTTCCAGGTGACGGTGGCCTGGCCGTCCTTGGTCTCGACGCCCTGCACCGCGGCGCCGAGCACGAATTTCAGCCCCTGCTTGGTCAGGATCTTCTGGAAGTTGCGGGCGACCTCGGCATCCATGCCCGGCGTGATCGCGTCGAGATACTCGACCACGGTCACCTCGGTGCCGAGACGGCGATAGACCGAGCCGAGCTCGAGCCCGATCACGCCGGCGCCGATCACCACCATCTTCTCGGGGATCTTCTCAAGCTCGAGCGCGCCGGTCGAGGTCACCACGGTCTTCTCGTCGATCTCGACGTTCGGGATCGAGGAGGGGACGGAGCCGGTGGCGATCACGATGTGCTTGGCCTCGTGGACCTCGTCGCCGACCTTCACCTTGCCCTTCTCGGGGATCGAGCCCCAGCCCTTGAGCCAGTCGATCTTGTTCTTCTTGAACAGGAATTCGATGCCGCCGGTGTTCTGGCCGATGCTGTCGTTCTTGTAGGCCAGCATCTGCTGCCAGTCGATCTCGGGCTTGTCGGCCTTCAGACCCATCTTGGCGAAGTTGTGCTCGGCCTCGTGCAGCGCGTGGGTCGCGTGCAGCAGCGCCTTGGAGGGGATGCAGCCGATGTTGAGGCAGGTGCCGCCCAGCGTCTCGCGCCCTTCGACCACGGCGGTCTTCAGGCCGAGCTGGGCCGCCTTGATGGCGCAGACATAGCCGCCGGGGCCGGAACCGATGACGATGAGATCGTAGGATGCCATGGAAAACTCCTGTGGGTGTCAGATGAGGGCGAGGCCGATCATCAGCAGGGTGGCCGAAAAGCCCACCAGCCAGATCAGCGATCGCCAGGGCCGGAGCCCGAAGAAATAGGCGGGCACGTAGAGCACGCGCGCGCCGAGATAGGTCCAGGCGAGCAGGCCGGTCAGCCCCGAGGTGCGGTCGCCTAGGATCAGCACCACCACCGCCAGGGTGAACAGGATCAGCCCCTCGAAATGGTTGTTGAGCGCGCGGTAGAGCCGGCCGGTGCGCGGGCTGGCCAGGTGCTCGAGCGGCGCACCGAGCCGCTGCGGGTCGCGCGGCGACAGCGTTTTGGCGAAGCCCAGCTCGCGATTGGCGCGCCAGGACAGCCAGGCGAACTGCGCCGCCTGCAACAGCCCCGCCCAGGCCAGCGCCTTCAGCTCGGGCGCCATCACCGGAGGGCCCCGCCGGGGCGCGGCCTCAGAAGGCCGCGAGATAGAGCCAGGCGGTGGCGAGAAAGCCCAGGGACCAGACCCCGGTGCGCGCCCAGGGGATGCCGGCGGGGTAGAGCACCGCATAGGCCAGCCGCGCCAGCAGGAAGACCTGCGCCGCCAGGAGCGTGCCGCCGGTCAGCGCGCCGCGCTCGGCCAGGATCAGCACCGCCGGCGCGAACAGCGCCAGCGCCACGACCGAGTTCGTCACGCAGCGCTCCATCCGCCCGGCCACGCCGGTCAGCCTCGGCATGTCGTCGCGCGGCTGCGCCAGCCGCGCCAGACCGACCTGCGAGATCGCGAAGAGCACCTGGATGACGATGAGAACGAGCACGAAAAGCCCGTAGAGCGCCAGGATGTCGAGTTCCCTGGACATGGGTCACCTCCCCGAACCGATAAGGACCGGGGCAGGATAGCACGATCCGCCGCGGCGCGCGGCACGGCGCGGGTCGGGGCATCAGACCGTCTCGAGGAAGGTGCAGGTCATGGCGCCGCCGAAGCCCTGTTCCCTGGTGATCCAGCCCTGGGCGCGCTTGCGGTCGTTGACCTCGAACAGCACCAGCACGCTCGAGCCGTGATCGGCGTCGCGCCAGATCTGCAGCTGGCTGAGGCCGGCCTGCATGCGCTCCTCGTAATCGGCGTCGAAGGCCTTTTTCCAGCCGTCGTAGTCGGGGGTGTCGATCTGGCACAGGAGCTGCATGGCGGGGCCTTTCGGATGGAAACGGTGGCCCGGCTCAACGCCGGGCCACGCGCGCGGTTCAGAGATCCATCAGCAGGCGGCGCGGATCCTCGAGCGCCTCCTTGACGCGGACGAGGAAGGTCACCGCGCCCTTGCCGTCGACGATGCGGTGATCGTAGCTCAGCGCCAGGTACATCATCGGCCGGATCACGATCTGGCCGTCGACCACCACGGGCCGCTCCTGGATCTTGTGCATGCCGAGGATGCCCGACTGCGGCGGGTTGAGGATCGGCGAGGACATCAGCGAGCCGTAGACGCCGCCGTTCGAGATGGTGAAGGAGCCGCCCTGCATGTCGGCCATGCCAAGCTTGCCGTCGCGCGCCTTGGTCCCGAGCTCGGCGATCTCCTTCTCGATCGCGGCGAAGCTCTTCTCATGCGCGTCGCGCACCACCGGCACCACGAGACCCGAGGGCGTGCCCACCGCCACGCCCATGTGGACGTAGTTCTTGTAGACCACGTGGTCGCCGTCGATCTCGGCGTTGACGTCCGGCACCTCGTTCAGCGCGTGCACGCAGGCCTTGGCGAAGAAGGACATGAAGCCGAGCTTGACGCCGTGCTTCTTCTCGAACTGCGCCTTGTAGGTGTTGCGCAGGTCCATCACCGCCGACATGTCCACCTCGTTGTAGGTGGTCAGCATCGCGGCGGTGTTCTGCGCCTCCTTCAGGCGGCGGGCGATGGTCTGGCGCAGGCGGGTCATCTTGACCCGCTCCTCGCGGTCGGCGTCGTTCGAGGAGACCGGCGCGCGCGGCGTCTGCTTCGGTGCCTCGGCCTTTTTCGGCTCGGACAGCGCCTTGAGCACGTCGCCCTTCATCACCCGGCCGTCCTTGCCGGTGCCCTTGACGTCGCCCTCCTTGAGGTCGTTCTCGGCCATCAGCTTCTTGGCGGAGGGCGCGTCCTCGGTGTCGCCGCGGGCGTCGCCCTTCTCGGCCGGCTCGCCCTTGGGCTCGCCCGAGACGTCGGTGGCCTTCTGCTGCTCGGAGGGCTTGCCCTCCTCGGGCGCCTCGGGCGCGGACTTGGCGGGGGCATCGCCCTCGCTGACCTGCGCCAAGAGCGCGTCGACGCCGACGGTCTCGCCCTCGTTCGCGACGATCTCCGACAGCGTGCCGGCGACGGGGGAGGGGACCTCCACCGTCACCTTGTCGGTCTCGAGCTCGCACAGCATCTCGTCCACCGCGACGGCGTCGCCCGGCTTCTTGAACCAGGTGGCGACGGTCGCTTCCGAGACGCTCTCGCCGAGGGTGGGAACGCGGACTTCGGTGCTCATTCTCAGTTTCCTTCGATGCTCAGCGCTTCGTTGACCAGCGCTTCCTGTTGGGCCTTGTGCTGGCTGGCGAGACCGGTCGCGGGCGAGGCGCTCGCGTGGCGGCCGACATAGCGCGGCCGCTTGTGGTCGGCCTCGATCCGGCTCAGCACCCATTCGATGTTGGGCTCGATGAAGCTCCAGGCGCCCTGGTTCTTGGGCTCTTCCTGGCACCACACCATCTCGGCCTGCTTGAAGCGGTCGAGCTCCTTGACCAGCGACAGCGCCGGGAAGGGATAGAACTGCTCGATCCGCATCAGGTAGACGTCGTCCAGCCCGCGCGCGTCACGCTCCTCGAGCAGGTCGTAATAGACCTTGCCCGAGCACATCACCACGCGCTTGATCTCGGCGTCGGGCTTGAGCTGGGTGTCGCTGTGGCCCTTCTCGGCGTCGTCCCACAGCACGCGGTGGAAGGACGAGCCGGTGGTGAAGTCCTCGGCGTCCGAGACCGCCATCTTGTGGCGCAGCAGCGATTTCGGCGTCATCAGCACCAGCGGCTTGCGGAAGTCGCGGTGCAGCTGCCGGCGCAGGATGTGGAAGTAGTTCGCCGGGGTCGAGCAGTTGGCGACGATCCAGTTGTCCTGGCCGCACATCTGCAGGAACCGCTCGAGCCGGGCCGAGGAGTGTTCGGGACCCTGGCCCTCGTAGCCATGCGGCAGCAGCATCACGAGGCCCGACATGCGCAGCCACTTCGATTCCCCCGAGGAGATGAACTGGTCGAACATGATCTGCGCGCCGTTGGCGAAGTCGCCGAACTGCGCCTCCCACATCACCAGCGCGTTGGGCTCGGCGAGGCTGTAGCCGTATTCGAAACCCAGCACCGCGTATTCCGAGAGCATCGAGTCGATGACCTCGTAGCGCGCCTGCCCCTCGCGGATCGCGTTGAGCGGGTAGTAGCGCTCCTCGGTCTCCTGGTTGATGAAGGCCGAATGGCGCTGCGAGAAGGTGCCGCGGGTGCTGTCCTGGCCCGAGAGCCGCACCGGGTAGCCCTCGGTCAGCAGCGAGCCGAAGGCCAGCGCCTCGGCGGTGGCCCAGTCGAAGCCCTCGCCGCTCTCGAACATCTGGCTCTTGGCCTCGAGCAGCCGCTTGACCGTGCGGTGCAGCGGGAAGCCGTCGGGCGCGCGGGTGATGGCGCGGCCGATCTCGGCCATGGTCTTCTCGTCGATCGCGGTCTGGCCGCGCTCGTAGCTCTCGCCGTCGCGCCGGTCGAGATGGCTCCAGCGGCCGTCGAGCCAGTCGGCCTTGTTCGGGCGGTAGCTCTTGCCGGCCTCGAACTCGTCGCCCAGCATCGCCTGGAACTGGGTCTTCATGTCCTCGATCTCGCCCTCGGGGATCAGCCCGTCCTTGACCAGCCGCTCGGTGTAGAGCGTGAGCGTGGTCTTCTGGCTCTTGATCTTCTTGTACATCACCGGGTTGGTGAACATGGGCTCGTCGCCCTCGTTGTGACCGAAGCGGCGGTAGCAGAAGATGTCGATCACCACGTCTTTGTGGAACTTCTGCCGGAACTCGGTCGCCACCTTGGCGGCATGCACCACCGCCTCCGGGTCGTCGCCGTTGACGTGGAAGATCGGCGCCTCGACCATCAGCGCGATGTCGGTCGGGTAGGGCGAGGAGCGCGAGAAGTGCGGCGCGGTGGTGAAGCCGATCTGGTTGTTCACCACGATATGCATGGTGCCGCCGGTGCGATGCCCGGTCAGGCCCGACAGGCCGAAGCACTCGGCCACGACGCCCTGGCCCGCGAAGGCCGCGTCGCCATGCAGCAGGATCGGGATGACCTGCGTGCGGTCGGCATCGCCGAGCTGGCTCTGCTTGGCGCGGGCCTTGCCGATCACCACCGGGTTCACCGCCTCGAGGTGGGAGGGGTTGGCGGTCAGCGACAGGTGCACCTTGTTGCCGTCGAACTCGCGGTCCGAGGAGGCGCCGAGATGGTATTTCACGTCGCCCGAGCCGTCCACTTCCTCGGGCTTGAAGCTGCCGCCCTGGAACTCGTGGAAGATCGCGCGGTAGGGCTTCTGCATGACGTTGGCGAGCACCGAGAGGCGGCCGCGATGCGGCATGCCGATCACGATGTCCTTCACGCCGAGCTGGCCGCCGCGCTTGATGATCTGCTCCATCGCCGGGATCAGCGCCTCGCCGCCGTCGAGGCCGAAGCGCTTGGTGCCCATGTACTTGACGTGCAGGTACTTCTCGAAGCCCTCGGCCTCGACCAGCTTGTTGAGGATGGCGCGGCGGCCTTCCTCGGTGAACTTCACCTCCTTGCCGTAGCCCTCGATCCGCTCCTTGAGCCAGGCCGACTGCTCGGGGTCGGAGATGTGCATGTACTGCAGCGCGAAGGTGCCGCAATAGGTGCGCTTCACCAGCGCCAGGATCTCGCGCAGCGAGGCGATCTCGAGGCCGAGCACGTTGTCGATGAAGATCGGCCGGTCCATGTCGGCCTCGGTGAAGCCGTAGGATTTCGGGTCGAGCTCGGGATGCGGGGTCTGCTCGCGCAGACCGAGCGGGTCGAGATCGGCGACCAGGTGGCCGCGGATGCGGTAGGCGCGGATCAGCATCAAGGCGCGGATCGAATCCAGCACCGCGGCGCGCAGCTGCGCCTCCGACAGGCCGGCGCCGGCGGCCTCGGCCTTCTTGGCGATCTTGTCGCGCGCGCCCTTGGCCTCGGCCGGCCACTGCCCGTCGAGCGCGGCGGTCAGCTCGTCGCCCGGCACGGGCGGCCAGTCGCTGCGCGCCCAGCTCGGGCCGCTGGCCTCGGCGCGGGCGTCCGAGCCGCTGTCGCCGAGGCTCTGGAAGAACTCCTGCCAGGCCGCGTCGACGCTCGACGGGTTGTCGGCGTAGCGGGCGTGCAGCTGCTCGATGTAATCGGCATTGGCGCCCTGCAGAAAGCTGGAGGCGTGGAACACGTCGTTGGGGCTGTGCTCGGTCATGGCCGGATCCTCGATCCTTGGCAGAAAATTTTGGGGCCGGGGGCCCAGATAGGGCGCGCGGCCCGGATGTCAGGGGGCGGGGGCGCCTCCGCCCCCGCCCGCAGGCGATCAGCCGATCGCGGCCTTGACCGCCTCGCCCAGCGTCGCCGGGCTGTCGGCGACCACGATGCCGGCCGATTTCATCGCCTCGATCTTGCTCTCGGCGTCGCCCTGGCCGCCCGAGACGATCGCGCCGGCGTGGCCCATGCGGCGGCCCGGAGGCGCGGTGCGCCCGGCGATGAAGCCGGCGGTCGGCTTCCAGCGGCCCTTCTTCTTCTGTTCCTTGAGGAACTCGGCCGCCTCTTCCTCGGCGGTGCCGCCGATCTCGCCGATCATGATGATCGACTGGGTCTCGTCGTCGTCGAGGAACATGTCGAGGATGTCGATATGCTCGGAGCCCTTGATCGGGTCACCGCCGATGCCGACGGCCGTGGACTGGCCCAGACCCATGTCGGAGGTCTGCTTGACCGCCTCGTAGGTCAGCGTGCCTGAGCGCGAGACCACGCCCACCGAGCCGCGCTTGTGGATGTGGCCGGGCATGATGCCGATCTTGCAGGCGTCGGGGGTGATGACACCGGGGCAGTTCGGGCCGATCAGGCGGGTCTGGCTGTCGACCAGCGCGCGCTTGACGCGCATCATGTCGAGCACCGGGATGCCCTCGGTGATGCAGATCACCAGCTCGATGCCGGCATCGATCGCCTCGAGGATCGAGTCGGCGGCAAACGGCGGCGGCACATAGATGACGGAGGCGTTGGCCTCGGTCTTGGCGCGGGCCTCGTGCACGCTGTCGAAGACCGGCAGTTCGAGATGCGTCTGGCCGCCCTTGCCGGGGGTGACGCCGCCGACCATCTTGGTGCCGTAGGCGATCGCCTGCTCGGAATGGAACGTGCCCTGCGAGCCGGTGAAGCCCTGGCAGATGACCTTGGTGTTTTCGTCGACGAGAATCGCCATGTGTCTTACCCCTTCACCGCTTTGACGATCTTCTCGGCGGCGTCGGACAGGTTGTCCGCCGCGATCACGTCAAGGCCGCTGTTGTTGATGATCTCCTTGCCCTGGTCGACATTCGTGCCTTCCAGGCGCACGACCAGCGGCACCTTCAGGCCGACTTCCTTGACCGCGGCGATCACGCCCTCGGCGATCACGTCGCAGCGCATGATGCCGCCGAAGATGTTGACGAGGATGCCTTTGACGTTCTCGTCGGAGGTGATGATCTTGAAGGCCTCGGTGACCTTCTCCTTGGTCGCGCCGCCGCCCACGTCGAGGAAGTTGGCCGGCTCGGCGCCCTTGAGCTTGATGATGTCCATCGTCGCCATGGCGAGGCCCGCGCCGTTCACCATGCAGCCGATCTCGCCGTCGAGCGCGATGTAGTTCAGGTCGTACTTGGAGGCCTGCAGCTCCTTGGCGTCCTCCTCGGTCTCGTCGCGCAGCGCCGCGATGTCGGCGTGGCGGTAGATCGCGTTGCCGTCGAAGCCCATCTTGGCGTCGAGGCACTTCAGCTCGCCCTTGTCGGTGATGATCAGCGGGTTGATCTCGAGCATCTCCATGTCCTTGTCCATGAAGAGCCGGTAGAGAGTGTCCATCAGCTTGACGCACTGCTTGACCTGCTGGCCCTCGAGGCCGAGCGAGAAGGCGATGCGGCGGCCGTGGAAGGGCTGGTAGCCGGTGGCCGGGTCGACGCTGAAGGAGAGGATCTTCTCAGGCGTCTTCTCGGCGACCTCCTCGATGTCCATGCCGCCCTCGGTCGAGCAGACGAAGGAGACGCGGCTGGTCGAGCGGTCCACCAGCAGCGCGAGGTAGAGCTCGCGCTCGATGTCCGAGCCGTCCTCGATGTAGATGCGGTTGACCTGCTTGCCGGCCGGGCCGGTCTGGTGGGTCACCAGCGTGCGGCCGAGCATGCGGCGCGCCTCCTCGGCGGCCTCCTCGACCGACTTGGCCAGACGCACGCCGCCCTTCTCGCCGGCGTCGGATTCCTTGAAGTGACCCTTGCCGCGGCCGCCGGCGTGGATCTGCGCCTTGACCACCCAGAGCGGGCCGTCGAGCTCGCTGGCGGCGGTCTTGGCCTCCTCGGCGCGCATCACCGGGCGGCCGTCGGAGACGGGGGCGCCGTAGGAGCGCAGAAGGGCCTTCGCCTGATATTCGTGAATGTTCATGGACCGGTCCTCGGTTGCCGTGATTTGGCCCCTTCAAACACAGTCGCGGCGCCCGCAGAACAGCTTTTCTGGGTCGGTAGGCGAAAACCCGACATATGTGATCACAGTTTTCGGGGCTGTGATCACGGGCATCCCCTTGGCTGCGCTAACGCCGCGGTGCAGCGACTCGCGGCCGCCCGCGCCGCCGGTCGGCGCCGAGGCGCCGGGCACGAAAAAGGGCGCCCCGAAGGGCGCCCCTGTCGTCATCATGTCGCTGCCGCGGCGCTGTCGCGCGGCGGGGTCGCGATCAGGCGAGGCTCGAATCGATGCCCTTGCAGGCCTCCACGAGGCCCTTCACCGCGTCGACCGACTTGTCGAACATCGCCTGCTCGTCGCGGTTCATCTTGATGTCGATGACCCGCTCGACGCCGCCGGCGCCGATCACGGTCGGCACGCCGACATAGAGACCCTTGAGGCCCAGCGCGCCGTCGACATAGGCGGCGCAGGGCAGCACGCGCTTCTGGTCCTTGAGATAGGCCTCGGCCATCTCGATCGCGCTGGTGGCCGGCGCGTAGTAGGCCGAGCCGGTCTTCAGCAGGCCGACGATCTCGGCGCCGCCGTCGCGGGTGCGCTGCACGATGGCGTCGAGCTTCTCCTGCGTGGTCCATCCCATCTCGACGAGGTCGGGCAGGGGGATGCCGCCGACGGTCGAGTAGCGGGTCAGCGGCACCATGGTGTCGCCGTGGCCGCCCAGCACGAAGGCCGAGACGTCGCGCATCGAGACGTCGAACTCGAGCGACAGGAAGTGGCGGAAGCGGGCGCTGTCGAGCACGCCGGCCATGCCGCAGACCTTCTCGTGCGGCAGGCCCGAGAACTCGCGCAGCGCCCAGACCATCGCGTCGAGCGGGTTGGTGATGCAGATCACGAAGGCGTTCGGGGCGTGCTTGGCGATGCCCTCGCCGACCGACTTCATGACCTTGAGGTTGATGCCCAGCAGGTCGTCGCGGCTCATGCCCGGCTTGCGCGGCACGCCGGCGGTGACGATGCAGACATCGGCGCCGGCGATGTCGGCGTAGTCGTTGGTGCCTTTCAGGGCCGCGTCGAAACCCTCGGCCGGACCGGATTCGGCGATGTCGAGCGCCTTGCCCTGGGGGGTGCCTTCGGCGATGTCGAACAGCACGACATCGCCCAGTTCCTTGATCGCGGCGAGATGGGCGAGGGTTCCGCCGATCTGGCCGGCGCCGATGAGGGCGATCTTGGGTCTGGCCATGAATGGCTCCTGTCGAGAATGTGAATGCAGCCCCGTGCCTAAGCCCTGCCCGGCAGGCTTGCAAGACTGCCGCGCCGGGGGCGGGCCGGGGCGCCGGCATGTTTGCGCAAACGGCAACGGCCGCCCCCGGGGGGCGGCCGCCTGTCCTCATGCGATGAGGGCCTCTCGCGAGACGGGGGTCACTGCGCCGCGGGCGCTTCCTCGGCCTCCATCTCCATCTCGGCCTCCGCGCCGGCCTCGGCGGCGGGCATCTCGGCCTCGGGGGCCTCGTATTCCGGCAGGGCCTTCAGCTCGTCCTCGGTGGCGCTGATGTAGACCCGGATGTCCGAGCCGTCCTCGTTGGTCATCAGCTGCAGGTCGTCGAAGTTCACGGCGACCTTCTTCTCGCCGAGGCCGAGGAAGCCGCCGACGCCGATCACCGCCTGCTCGACTTCGCCGGTATCGGTGACCACGAGGTCCTCGATCTCGCCGATGTTCTCGTCCTGGGCGCCGTAGACCGAAGCGCCGCTGAGCTGCTCGACGCTGATGTCGTCGAGCGTGGCGGCGGCATAGCCCTCGAGCTGGACGCCACCCGTGGCCATCTCGCCCTCGGCCATCTCGGCTTCGCCTTCGGCCATCTCGCCCTCGATGGCGGCCTCGCCTTCGGCCATCTCGCCTTCGACGGCGGCTTCGGCCTCGGCCATCTCGCCCTCGACCTCGGCCGCGGCATCGGCGACCTCGCCCTCGGCTTCGGCCATCTCGGTCTCGAGCTCGGTCTCGGCTTCCGCCATCTCGGTCTCGACCGCGGCCTCGGCTTCGGCGGCGCCTTCCTCGACGGCGGCTTCCGCCTCGGCCATCTCGGTTTCGGCCTCGGTCTCCATCTCGGCCATCTCGGTCTCGACCTCGGCTTCCGCCTCGGCCATCTCGCCCTCGGCGGTCTCGACCTCGGTCATCGCGGTGTCGCCGTCGGCGGGCACGCCCTCGACCGCTTCACCCTCGGCCATGGCCTCGCCGGCTTCCTCGGTCTGCTCGACCATGCCCGGCTCGGCGGCCATCGCGGTCTCGTTGGCGCGCTCGAAGGCCGGGGCGCCTTCCAGGGCCGCCTGGCTCGAGTTGATCACCAGGAACCGCTCGCCATTGGCGTCGTCATAGGTGCGGATCTGGTCCATGGTGATGGCGACGTCCTTCTCGCCGATCCCGAGGAACCCGCCCACGCCGACGATCACCGCCTGCACGGTGCCGTCCTCGGAGACGATCATGTCGTTGATCTCGCCGACATCGTCCCATTGCTGGGCCTCGAAGTCGATCGCATCGCCGTTCTCGCCGAGCTCCTGCTCGGAGGAGTAGACGCGCATGCCGATCATGTTGGTGGCATAGAAGTCGTTCTCGCCGATCTCGTAGCCGCCCGTGCCCATTTCATGTTGTTCGGCATAGGCCGCGGTGCCCAGCACCAGGCCCATCGCCGCAGAGGCAAGCAGATGTTTCATCTCAGAACCTTTCCAATGCCAGCCGGCGCCCTGTCGGCGACCGGCCGTATCTGGCGGATGAACCTCCGATCCGGCATCGGGTTGCATGTCAGGCGACAATTTTTCGCATTGCCCCCGAAAGCGGCGGGGGGATGCCAATATCTGCGGCGAAAACGCGCGCGACTCTGCCGATCAGGCCTCGGGCTCGGGCGGCGACAGGCCGCCGGCGAGGGCCTCGAAGGCCTCGCCCGCCGCCATCAGGCAGGTCGGGCCGCCGGGCTTCGTGGTCAGCAGGCTCCAGCTGCCGTCGTCCGAGGCGTAGATCTCGACCACGCGCCGCTTGCCGTCCAGCGCGATCGCCCGCCGGCTTTCGCCGTAGCGTTCGGCCAGGTGGGCGGTGATCTCGGCATGCGGGCCGCAGCGCGGCGCCGCCGCGGCCGGGCCGGCCAGGGCGAGAAACAGGAACGGAAGCAGGCGCGGCGCACGGGTCATGGTGTCTCTCCGGTAGGGCTGCGTTCGGCGGGGTGATGCAGGCAGTCTCGCGCAACGACGCGAAGATGCGGTTAACCGGGCGCGCGGCGCGGTTGACCGGCCGGGCGGGGAAGGGGCAGGCTGCCGGGGCGCGCCGCCCCCTGAAAGACCCTGCCATGCCCGATCTGCCCTACCGCTCCGCCCTGTTCGTGCCGGCCTCGAAGCCGCGGGCGCTGGAGAAGGCGCGGGGCCTGCCCTGCGACGCGCTGCTCTTCGATCTCGAGGACGCGGTCGCGCCCGAGGCCAAGGCGGATGCGCGCGCGGCGCTGGCCGCGGCGCTCGGGGCGGGCGGCTTCGGCCGGCGGGCCCGGATCGTCCGGATCAACGCGCCGGCCACGCCCTGGGGCGCGCAGGATCTCGAGGCGGCGGCGCGGCTCGACTGCGACGGCGTGCTGGTGCCGAAGGTGGGCGGCCCGGCCGATCTCGACGCCGCGCGCTGCGGCCGGCCGCTCTGGGCGATGATCGAGACCGCGCGCGGGGTGATCGAGGCCCCGGCGATCTGCCGCCACCCCGACCTCGCCGGCGTGGTGGTCGGCCCGAACGACCTCGCCCGCGAGCTCGGCGCGCGCGAGACGCCGGACCGGATGCCGCTGTGGCACGCGCTGCAGGCGGTGCTGCTGGCGGCTCGCGCCGCCGGGATCGTGGCGCTCGACGGCGTCTGCAACGCCATCGACGACCCCGAGCGGCTCGCGGCCGAATGCCGGCAGGGCCGTGACATGGGCTATGACGGCAAGAGCCTGATCCATCCCGGCCAGATCGCCGCCGCCAACGCCGCCTTCGCGCCGTCGGCGGCCGAGATCGACCTCGCCCGCCGCCAGATCGCCGCGCATGAGGCGGCGCTGGCCGAGGGGCAGGGGGTGGCGGTGGTCGAAGGCCGGATCGTCGAGGCGCTGCATGTGGAGACCGCGCGCGCGACGCTGAGGCGGGCGCGCGCCATCGCGGAACGGGAGGCGTCATGATCCTGCTGCTCTTGGGCCTCGCGCTGTGGAGCGCGGCGCATCTGATGCCGCGCCTCGCGCCCGGGCTGCACGACCGGCTCGGCCGGGCGGCGCGCCCGGTCGTGGCGGTGGGGGTGCTGCTGGGCCTGTGGCTGATGATCCGCGGCTATTCGGGCTGGGACGCGGCCTGGCACTGGTCGCCGCCCGCCTGGACCCGGCATCTCAACAACCTGATGGTTCTGGTCGCGGTCTATCTCTACGCGGCCTCGGGCATGAAGACCCGCGTGGCGGTGGCGCTGCGCCACCCGCAGCTTCTGGGCGTGACGCTCTGGGCCGCGGCGCATCTGCTGGTCAACGGCCACTGGGCGGCGCTGGTGCTGTTCGGCGGGCTGGGGGTCTGGGCGGTGGTCGAGATGGCGGTGCTCAATGCCCGCGCCCCGGCGCCCGAGACGCCGCCGCCGGCGCCGATGGGCCGCGAGATCGGCGCCGTGGCCGGCGCGGTGGTGGTTTTCATCCTGATCGGGCTGGTGCATGGCTGGGTCGGAGCCAACCCTTTCGGAGCCATGTCATGAAGATCTACCGCTTTCTGTCCGGGGACGACACCTCGGCCTTCTGCCACAAGGTGACCGAGGCGCTGAACAAGGGCTGGGAGCTTTACGGCCAGCCCACCTACGCCTTCGACGCCGCCAACGGCGTGATGCGCTGCGGCCAGGCGGTGACGAAGGAGGTCGAGGGCGAATACGACCCCGACCTGCGGCTCGGCACGCTCTGAACACGCCTGGCGGGTGCGCGCGATGTCGCATCCCGCTGGTCGCCCCGGCCCGCGCGCCCTAGGTGCCGGGGCATGAGTCACCGGGCCCCGACTGCTAGCGCAAACAGTGTGATCACACGCCCCGCGGCTGTGATCACGAGGCGCGAAATCCCGCCAACTGCGGCGATTTTTCACCGGCTTTCGCCTTGCCGGCGGGTGACAGCCCGCCGAAAATCGCTAGGGATAGGCCAGCCGGAGCGCGCCCGCGAGGCCGCCCAACCGCCACTGTAAGGACGACGCCATGGCCGACGTGAACCGGGGCAACCGCCCGCTCTCGCCACATCTCTCGATCTATCGCTGGCACATCCCGATGCTGACCTCGATCCTGACACGGATCACCGGCAACGCGCTGATCGTCACCGCGATCATGGTGGTGTGGTGGTTCGCGGCCGCGGCCGCCGGGCCCGAGAACTTCGCCGTGGCGGACGGCTTCATCCGCAGCTGGTTCGGCGACCTGGTGCTGTTCTTCTCGGTGCTGGGCCTGTGGTACCACACGCTGGCCGGGATCCGGCACCTGATCTGGGACGAGGGCAAGATGCTCGAGCTCGACAAGGCCGAGCTGCTCGGACAGATCATCCTGATCGTCTCGGTGCTGCTCACCATCTTCACCGTCGTCGTTCTCTGAAAGGGGCAGTCATGGCTTACCTGACCGACCGCAAGCGCGCGCACGGCCTCGGCGCCTCGCATTCCGGCACGAAAGCGCATTGGCGCATGTCGCTCTCCTCGGTGGCGCTGGTGCTTCTGGTGCCGCTCTTCGTCTTCACCTTCGGCGCGATCCTCGGGTCGAGCTACGAGGAAGTCGTCATCTACTACCAGCGCCCGCTTCCGGCGGTGATCGCGCTGCTCACCTTCCTCGTCGGCTTCTGGCACTTCCGCGCCGGCGCCAAGATCATGATCGAGGACTATTCGCGCGGCCTCTCGCGCAAGGCGCTGCTGGCCGGGCTGACCTGCCTGTCCTACGGCCTCGCCGCGATCGGCGCCTTCGCCGTGATCCGCCTCGCCCTCTGACCCGGAGCCCCGTAATGGCAGCCTACGAATACGAAACGCACGAATACGACGTGGTGGTGGTCGGCGCCGGCGGCGCGGGCCTGCGCGCCACGCTCGGCATGGCCGAGCAGGGCCTGCGCACCGCCTGCATCTCCAAGGTCTTCCCGACCCGCTCGCACACCGTCGCGGCGCAAGGCGGCATCGCCGCCAGCTTGGGCAACATGGGCCCCGACAGCTGGCAGTGGCACATGTACGACACGGTGAAGGGCTCCGACTGGCTCGGCGACACCGACGCCATGGAATACCTCGCCCGCGAGGCCCCCAAGGCGGTCTACGAGCTCGAGCATTACGGCGTGCCCTTCTCGCGCACCGAGGAAGGCAAAATCTATCAGCGCCCCTTCGGCGGTCACACGACCGAATACGGTGAAGGCCCGCCGGTGCAGCGCACCTGCGCCGCCGCCGACCGCACCGGCCACGCAATCCTGCACACGCTCTACGGCCAGTCGCTGAAGCAGAAGGCCGAGTTCTACATCGAGTACTTCGCCATCGACCTCTTGATGGACGATGACGGCACCTGCCGCGGCGTGCTGGCGTGGAAGCTCGACGACGGCACCATGCATGTCTTCGCCGCCAAGATGGTGGTGCTGGCAACCGGCGGCTACGGCCGCGCCTATTTCTCCGCCACCTCGGCGCACACCTGCACCGGCGATGGCGGCGGCATGGTGGCGCGCGCGGGCCTGCCGCTGCAGGACATGGAGTTCGTGCAGTTCCACCCGACCGGCATCTACGGCGCCGGCTGCCTGATCACCGAGGGCGCGCGCGGTGAGGGCGGCTACCTCACCAACTCCGAGGGCGAGCGCTTCATGGAGCGCTACGCACCCACCTACAAGGACCTCGCCTCGCGCGACGTGGTCTCGCGCTGCATGACCATGGAGATCCGCGAGGGCCGGGGCGTCGGCAAGGATGGCGACCACATCCACCTGCACCTCAACCACCTGCCGCCCGAGACCCTGGCCGAGCGTCTGCCCGGCATCTCGGAATCGGCGCGCATCTTCGCCGGCGTCGACGTCACCAAGGAGCCGATCCCGGTGCTGCCGACGGTGCACTACAACATGGGCGGCATCCCCACGAACTACTGGGGCGAGGTGCTGAACCCGACCAAGGACAGCCCCGACGCCGTGGCCCCGGGCCTGATGGCTGTGGGCGAGGCGGGCTGCGCGAGCGTCCACGGCGCCAACCGGCTCGGCTCCAACTCGCTGATCGACCTCGTGGTGTTCGGCCGCGCCGCGGCGATCCGCGCGCGCCAGGTCGTCGACCCCGAGACGGCAGTGAAGGCGCCGGCGCAGGCGGCGATCGACAAGGCCTTCGACCGCTTCGACGGTCTGCGCCATGCCTCGGGCTCCGTCGCCACCGCCGAGCTGCGGCTCGAGATGCAGAAGACCATGCAGCAAGACGCCGCCGTCTTCCGCACCGACAAGACGCTGGCCGAGGGCATGCAGAAGATGGAGGGCGTGGCGTCCAAGATGGACGACATCCGCGTCACCGACCGCAGCCTGGTGTGGAACTCCGACCTGATGGAGACGCTGGAGCTCGCCAACCTGATGCCCAACGCGCTGGCCACCATCACCGCCGCCGAGGCGCGCAAGGAAAGCCGCGGCGCGCATGCGCATGAGGACCACCCCGACCGCAACGACGAGGAATGGCGCAAGCACTCCCTCGCCTGGGTCGAGGGCGCGAAGGCCCGGCTCGACTACCGGCCGGTGCATCTCGACCCGCTGACCAAGGCGGAGGAGGGCGGCATCGACCTCAAGAAGATCGCGCCGAAGGCGCGGGTCTACTGATGCGCGCGGCGCTCCTCATCGGCCTGCCGCTGCTGCTCGCCGCCTGCGCGCAGCAGCCGCTGTCGCCCGAGGCGGCGGCGCGGGTCTGCGAGGAGCGCGCCCGCGCCGCGCAGGCGCCGACCGGGCGCGCCCGGATCGGCGTCAGCTCGGACGAGGGCCTCTCGACCGGCATCGCGATCGGCGTCAGCGGCGACTTCCTGCGCGGCCGCGACCCGCTCGAGGTCTACGAACGATGCGTGGTGGAGCGCAGCGGGGCGCTGCCCGTGCGCCCGCCGCGGCTCAGATGACCGATCTCACCGATTTCCATGCGACGACCACCGGAGGCACGGCCTCCGGCGTTTTCCCCAAGGAGACCTGACCATGGTCCAGCTCAAGCTTCCGAAGAACAGCCGCATCACCCACGGCAAGACCTGGCCCAAGCCGGAGGGTGCCAAGAACGTCCGCAAGGTGCAGGTCTACCGCTGGAACCCCGATGACGGGAAGAACCCGCGGGTCGACACCTATTTCGTCGACATGGACAGCTGCGGCCCGATGGTCCTGGACGCGCTGATCAAGATCAAGAACGAGATCGACCCGACGCTGACCTTCCGCCGCTCCTGCCGGGAAGGCATCTGCGGCTCCTGCGCGATGAACATCGACGGGCGCAACACGCTGGCCTGCACCTACGGGCTCGACGAGATCCAGGGCGACATCAAGATCTACCCGCTGCCGCACATGCCGGTGGTCAAGGACCTGATCCCCGACCTCACCCATTTCTACGCGCAGCACGCCTCGATCCGGCCCTGGCTCGAGACCGAGACCAACACGCCGGCCAAGGAATGGCGCCAGTCGATCGAGGACCGCAAGAAGCTCGACGGTCTCTACGAGTGCATCATGTGCGCGTCCTGCTCGACCGCCTGCCCGTCCTACTGGTGGAACGGCGACCGCTATCTCGGGCCGGCCGCGCTCTTGCACGCCTATCGCTGGATCGTCGACAGCCGCGACGAGGCCACGGGCGAGCGGCTCGACGATCTCGAGGACGAGTTCAAGCTCTACCGCTGCCACACCATCATGAACTGCGCCAAGACCTGCCCGAAGGGTCTGAACCCGGCGAAGGCGATCGCCTCGATCAAGCACATGATGGTCGAGCGGGCCGTATGAGCGCCGCGCCGTCCGACGCCGATGCGCGCCGGGCGGCGCCCCCGGTTCTGGTCTATCCCGATGGCAGCCTGACGCCGCCGCCGATGGACCTCTATGCCCGCGCCGCCGCGACGGCGCAGGCGGTGGCCGACGTGATCGTGCCGCCGCGCGACGCCGCCGCGATCGAGGTCCCGGCGGGGTCGATCCTGCGGCTGGGCTGCCCCGAGGGGCCACAGGTGGGCGACCTGAACCTCTTCGCCCTGAACGACCTCTCCGAGCGGTTCTATTCCGGCAAGACCCGCGCGCTGCACGGCACGCATGTGAGCACGGGCGACCGGCTCTGGTCATGCTTCCCGCATCTGCGGCCGATGGCGACGATCATCGCCGACAGCCTGTCATGGTACGGTATCGACGCCGACGGCGGCTCGGTGCACGACGTGATCGGCACGCGCTGCGACCCCTACACGCATCACCTGCTGTCTGGCGAAGACTACGACCGCTGCTGCCATTCCAACCTGACCCGCGCGCTGGCCGCCCATGCCGGCCTCGCGCCCGAGGAGGCCGAGCGCCACGTGCATGACGTGCTCAACGTCTTCATGTGCACGGGCTTCAGCCGCGACGCGGGGCGCTACTTCATGAAGGCGAGCCCGGTGCGGGCGGGGGATCATCTCGACCTCTTCGCCGAGGTCGACCTCTTGGCGGTGATGAGCGCCTGTCCGGGCGGCGATTGCGGGCAGGAGCATTCCAGCGACCGCGCCGCCTGCCATCCGCTCGGCATGACGGTGCTGCGGCCCGAGGCGGGGATGCTGGAAGGGTGGGAGAGCCCGGCCCGCAACGGCTATGCCGGCGGGCACGGGCTCTGAGCTTCAGGCGAAGGCCGCCTGAAGCGCGATCTCGACCATGTCGCCGAAGCTGCGCTCGCGCTCGATCGCCGGCAGGTCCTCGCCGGTGACGAGGTGGTCCGAGACGGTCAGCACGGCCAGCGCCCGGCGGCCATGGCGCGCGGCCAGCGTGTAGAGCTCGGCCGCCTCCATTTCCACCGCGAGGATGCCGTGCCGCACCATCTGCTCGTGCAGGTCGGGCCGCTCGTCGTAGAAGGTGTCGGACGAGTAGATCCCGCCGACATGCGTCTTGGTGCCCCGCGCCACGGCCGCGTCATGCGCTGCGCGCAGCAGCCCGTAATCGGCATGCGGCGCGTAGTGGATCTCGCGCAGCATGGCGCGCGAGGGGTTGCCGACGCTCGAGGCGGTCATCGCGATCACCACGTCGCGCACGCCGACATGGGTCTGCATCGCGCCGCAGGAGCCGATCCGGATCAGCGTCTTGGCGTCGTAGTCGCGGATCAGCTCGTTGGCGTAGATCGACAGCGACGGCATCCCCATGCCCGAGCCCTGGATCGTCACCCGGTGGCCGTTCCAGGTGCCGGTGAAGCCCAGCATGCCGCGCACCTCGTTGATGCAGACCGCGTCCTTCAGGAAGGTCTCGGCCGCCCACTTGGCGCGCAGCGGGTCGCCGGGCAACAGCACGGTGTCCGCGATGTCCTCCGGCTTGGCTCCGATATGCGTCGACATGGCTCAGACGGCGAAGTCTTCGAGCGGCCGGCCCGCGGCCTCCGCCTCGTTGATCCAGCGCGGCTTGCGGCCCCGGCCCGACCAGGTCTGGGTCGGATCCTCGGGGTTGCGGAACTTCGCCGGGCGCTTGCTCTTGGTCTTCTTGCCCTTGGACGTGATCTCGGCCAGCTCGCTCAGCGAATAGCCATGCTCCGCCGCGGCGCGTTCCGCCGCTTCGATCGCCGCTTTCCTTTCGCGCTCGGCCACGGTGGAGAGCGCTTCGTCGATGTCGCGGCGCAGCTCCTCGAGCTCCTTGCGGGACATTTCGTGCAGTTCTTTGTTCATTCCGGAGTTCCTGAAAACGAATTTCGGCCAGCTATACGATGCTACCTCAGATGATCCAGAAAGATAGTTCACAACTGTACTAAAGAAAGCCCGTTTATTCGGCCGCTGGGCGGTTTTTCTCGATAAGTCGCCTCACGGTTGCCGAAAATTCGGGGCTGCAAATGCGACCGGCGTCGAAAACCGCCGCCGCACCCGCGTCAATCAAGGACTTCGAAAGCGTTTCGTCGCCCGGGCCGGCAATGAAGATCGGCAGGCTTCCCAGCCCTTCGCTGCAAAGCATTTCGCGCAATTCGGGAAATAACCCTGCGTCACAATTTGCGGAGATCGTCAGCAGCAGCCCGCGGGGCCGGTCGCGCAGCGTCGCGGACACCACGTCCGCGGGGCGGAGACGGCTACCTATCCGCTTGGCGACGGGGGCGAATTCGGGCGGGAGCGTCATCGGCGCCGGTGCCGACAGCCCGAGGGCGCCGACCAGAAGTTGCGGCCGCGGCGCGCCGGGTCGGGGGGCTTGAACGGGTTCGGCCCCGGCGGCGCGCAGGGCCCGGGCCCATTCGCCGCAGGTCACGCCGGCCTTTGCGCAGGCAATCGTCGGTCCCATGACGTTGATTTCGCGTTTCGCGGCCTCCCGCAGGGCCAAAAGCGCCTTTTGTGCGGCATTGCCGTCACGCCCCGCCCGCGCGGGACCGGCCACGTCGTTTCGGAGGCGAGGTGCGGAATTGGCGAGCGCCGGGCGAACCGCACCATCGGAACGGGTTTCGCCCCATCCGAAAAATTGTATCAGCTGTGCCTCGCCGGTTTCGAGACGGGCCAGTTCGGCCATCACCGCGCCGTCGCGGGGCAGGGGACGGTCATCGTGACGTTGCGTTTTTTCGAAAGCGTCACCCGGAATGAATTGAAAAACATTTTCCGGGTCGATCCGCGCGCCATGGCGTTCGAGGCAAATCGCGGCCCAAAGACGCGCCAATTGCGGCCCGGCCGGTGCCGGCAGCGGGGAAAAGCGGATCGCGGCGGCGAGCGCGCCCCATTGCGCGGGCTTGCTGCGGCGCGCGGCCTCGCGCAGGAGCCGCAGCGCGGCAAAGAGCGGCCGGGCGGTGCGCTGCGCCGGCGGCAGGCCGCGCCAGGCCGGCCGGTCCGACATGATGACAGCCGGCTGCCACAGCGGCATGTGCTGCGCGCTCCAGATCAGCAGGTCGGCGCCGGGCCGCGCGAGGGCGTGCTCGGGCCAGGGCGGGGCGTCGGGCGCGGCGCAGGCGCCGACGGGGTCGTTGCCGCAGCTGCCGCGCAGCCGGGCGGGGGCGATGCCGCGCTCCTCGGCCAGCGCGGCGCAGAGCGCCACGAGCCAAGGCGCGGTGGCGTCGGCGGACAGGCGCAGCTCGACCCGGTCGAGCGGCACGCCCGCCAGCAGCACGCGCAAATCGTCGAGGTCGCGCAGCGGCACGCCGTCGCCGCCAAGATGCCCGCCGGCCAGAGGGTGGTCGCTGTCGCAGCCGATCCGGCCGGGCAGGTCGGGGCGCAGCCGCAGCGCCGCCGCGCCCGCCTCAAGCGCCGCGCGGCAGGCCGCGGCGGCATCCTCGAGGCGGCCATGGTCGATGGCGGCCTCGGGCCGCGCGGGATCTGGCGGGGGAATGCTCATGTGACGTCCGGTTCGCTGTTTCGGGCCGGCATCGGCCGTCGCCGCTCGATCGAGGCCGGCCTTCTGCCGGGCGGGGCCATGATGCGCCGCGGCGGGGCACAGGTCCAGACCGGCGGGGCGCGCGGGCCGCGGCGATCGGCAGCGCTGCATCACCCCGCGGTCGCCGTGGCCGTGCAGGCCGGCGCGGTGCTACACCCCGCCGCCGATTTCCGGCAGTGTCGCCCCATGTTCCGGCCCGTCACGCTCCCGCTCTGGCTGCTCGTGCTGATCCTGCTTTTCGCGGCGGTCACCTTCGCCTCGCATTTCCTGTTCCCCTCGGTGCGGTGGTTCTTCCGCAAACGGATGGAACGGGCGGTGGCGCGGCTCAACACCCGGCTGGCCCGGCCGATCGAGCCGTTCAAGCTGGCCCGCCGGCACGACATGATCCAGCGGCTGATCTACGACCCGGCGGTGACGCAGGCCGTGGTCGAACACGCCCGCAGGGAAGGCGTGCCCGAGAACGTCGCCTTCGAGCAGGCCCGCGACCACGCGCGCGAGATCGTGCCCTCCTTCTCGGCCACCGCCTATTTCACCTTCGGCACCCGCGCCGCGCAGTGGCTGAGCCGCGCGCTCTACCGGATCCGGCTCGGCGCCTTCGACCGCGCCGCGCTCGACGCGATCGACCCGGACGCGGCGGTGGTCTTCGTGATGAACCACCGCTCGAACATGGATTACGTGCTGGTCACGTGGCTCGCGGCGCGGACCTCGGCGCTGTCCTACGCGGTGGGCGAATGGGCGCGGGTCTGGCCGCTGGCGCCGCTGATCCGGGCGATGGGGGCCTATTTCATCCGCCGCCGCGACCGCGGCGCGCTCTATCGCCGGGTGCTGCAGCGCTACGTGCAGATGGCGACGGCGGGCGGGGTGACGCAGGCGATCTTCCCCGAGGGGGGCCTGAGCCTCGATGGCCGGCTGGCATCGCCCAAGACCGGGCTTCTGGGGCATATCGTCGAGGATTTCGCCCGCCATTCGCGCGACGTGATCTTCGTGCCCGTGGCGCTGAACTACGACCGCGTGCTCGAGGACCGGGTGCTGATCGGGGCCGCGGCGGCCGGCAACCGACGGTTCCGGGTGCCGCTGTCGAAGATCGCCGGCGCCGTGCTGGGCCATTTCGCCGAGCGGCTGACCGGCCGCTTCGACGGCTTCGGCACCGCCTCGGTCAGCTTCGGCCGGCCGCTGTCGCTGTCGGAGTTCCTCGGCCCCGAGACGCCCGGACCCAACACCGCCGGGGTGGTGGCGCGGCAGCTGATGGCGCGGATCGAGGAGGTCATGCCGGTGCTGCCGGTGCCGCTGGTGGCCGGGATCCTGCTCGACGCCTCGCCGCTGCCGGCCGAGCGGATCGAGCTGCGGGTCGCGGCGCGGCTGGCGATGCTGCACGGGCGCGGCGTGGCGCTGCCGCGGCGCGACGCGGCGCGCATCACCGCCGACGCGCTGGCAATCCTGCGCCGCCGGCGGCTGGTGGTCGAGGGCGGCGAGGGGATCGCGCCGGCGCCGGGGGCGGGGCCGCTGCTGGCCTTCTACGCGGCCTCGGTGACGCATCACTTCGAGCCGGCGCGGCTGGCCGCGCCGCGGCCCGACTGAGGGCTCAGCCCCGGCCCACGAAGGGCATGGTGGTGGCCATGACGGTCTGGAACAGCACGTTGGCCTCTGGCGGCAGCTCGGCCATGTGGCGCACCGCGCGCGCGACATGCGCCACCTCCATCACCGGCGGCGCCTCCCGCCCGGCCGCGACCTCGCGCTGGACGAGGTCGTCGATCAGCTCGGTGCGGGCATTGCCGATGTCGATCTGGCCGCAGGCGATGCCGTGGGCGCGCCCGTCGAGCGCGAGCCCCTTGGTGAGCCCGGTGATCGCGTGCTTGGTGGTGGTGTAGCACAGCGCGCCGGGGCGCGGCGCCTGCGCCGAGATCGAGCCGTTGTTGACGATGCGCCCGCCCTGCGGGTCCTGCCGGCGCATCCGGCCGAAGGCGGCGCGGGCGCAGAGGAACATGCCGGTGAGGTTGACCGCGACCGAGGCGTCCCAGTCCGAGGACTCGATCTCGTCGGGCAGGGCGGGCGGCACGAAGATGCCGGCATTGTTGAACAGCAGGTCGAGCCGCCCGGCGGTGGTGTCGAACTCGGCGAAGGCCGCCTCGACCGCCTCGGGGGCGGTGACGTCGCAGGGCAGGGGGACCGCGCCGGCATGGGCGGCGGCGATCTCCTCCAGCCGCTCGGCGCGGCGGGCGATTAGGCCCACCGTCCAGCCATGCGCCAGAAGTTCCTCGGCCACGGCGCGGCCGATGCCGCTCGAGGCGCCGGTGACGATGGCGGTCTTCATGCGCCCTCCTCCTGCGTGGTCAGCTCCAGCGGCGCCGCTGGCGCGGCGAGGTCGTCGACCCCGAGCGCGGCGTTGGGCTTGGCGAGCATCGAGCGCACCACCCAGCGCAGCTCGCGCTCGGCGCGGGTGATCGCGACATAGGCGAGCCGCTTCCACAGCGGCTGGCCGGCCTCGACCCTTCCCATGCGCGAGGCGATCTCGATGTCGGGCGCGAAGACCTGCACAGTGTCCCACTGGGAACCTTGCGCCTTGTGGATCGTCACCGCGGCGCCGTGCAGGAAGGTCGCGCCCATGCGCGCGGCGTAGGGGATGAAGGGCTCGGCATCGCCCTCCTGCTCGATCCGCACGATCGAGGCGGCCGAAAGCTGCGGCTCGGGCGCGCCCATCACGTGCAGCCGCGAGAAGCCGGGCTTGCGGCCGGGGCCCATGTAGACCACCTGCGCGCCCTTGATCAGGCCGCGCGCCTCGAGGTCGAGCCGTTTCTTGCGGTGCTTGAGCGGCAGCTCGATGCCGTCGCAGATCAGCGGCTCGCCGACCAGCAGGTCGCCCTCAGGCGCGCCATGGGCGGCGCGGAAGGCGTGGATCAGCCGGATGCGGGTGGCGTTGCGCCAGACCAGAACCGGGCTGCGCGCCATAAGGTCCGACTCGACCCGGCGGGCGAAGACCACGCGCTCGTCGCGTTGCGCGGCCTCCTGCACCATGCGCTCGAAGGCGTAGAAATCGATCTGCGGGTCGGCCAGCGCATGGGCGAGGTCGAGGATCGGGTTGTCGCTGTCCTGCCGGTGGATGCGGTGCAGCACGTGCTTCTGCGGCTCGGGCATGGTGTCGAACACCATGCCGCCGGTCGACTGCACCGGCGGCAGCTGCGCCGGGTCGCCGAACAGCACGAGGGTCGGGAAGATCTCCTTCAGGTCCTCGACCTGCTTCTCGTCGAGCATCGAGCTTTCGTCGATGAAGCCGATGTCGAGCGGCTCCTCGCGGCGCTTCCAGCCGGTGATGAAGTCCGAGCCCCTGAGCCCGGCGGCGGCGAGCGCGGCGGGCACCGAGCCATGCGTGGCGAAGGCCGCGGCGGCGCGGTCGAGCGCCTCGTCCGAGAGCCCCTCGATGTTCGGCCGGTCGCCCTGGCCCGCGAGCCACTCGGCCACCTTCTCGAATTCGGGGTCGTAGACCGGGGTGTAGAGGATGCGGTGGATCGTGGTGGCGGGCACGCCGCGGTTGCGCAGCACGCTCGCCGCCTTGTTGGTCGGCGCGAGGATCGCCAGCGTGCGGCGGTCCTTCTTCTTGCGGCCCTCCCAATCGCCCGAGACGATGTCGACCCCGGCCTCCTTCAGCGCGCGGGTCAGCTCCGCCAGAAGCAGCGTCTTGCCGGAGCCGGCCTTGCCGATCACCGCGGCGACGCGGCGCGCCTCGGAGGCCGGGGCGGAGAGCAGCTCGTCATCGAGATCGATGCCGGTCTCGCGCAGCATCCGGGTCACGGCGTCCCAGGCTTCGGCCTGGTCGGGGGAGAAGGTCACGGCGGGCAGGGTCATGGCGCGACCCTATCCGCGCGGCGCGCCGGGGGCCAGAGCCCGTGGTCAGCGCCGGTGGCGCCGCCGATGCGGCGCGGGCCCGAGTCACGGGCGCGCCGGCCGCGGCGTCACTTGGCCGGCGGCAGCTCCAGCCGGGCCGGCTCGGCCTGGCGCGGCACCGGCAGGTTGCGCTCCTCTGAGGAGGAGATCTCGTAGGCTGCGTAACGCGCGACTTCCGACAACTTCTGCGCCAGACGGTCGAGGTCGTTGTGCAGGGCATAGCTTTCGAGGTCGGCAAGCACCTCGAACATCCAGCGATGGGACATGCGATCTCCTTTCCGAAGAATGCCTACTCCCATGAAACAGGCTAGCATGGCACCGAGGTGGCGGGGAGTTGTCGAATAGTTGGGTTTTTAGCCGTCCTATCGCCGCATTCCCGAGAAGGCGGCCGAGGCGGCCCAGCCCGCCGCCATCGCCAGAAGCAGCGACAGCAGCCCGTAGAGCGCGGCGCGCTCCTGCGCGAGGTTGTAGAGCCAGCGCTCGATGCCGACCTTCTGCACGCCGATCACCGTCTCGTAGCGGTCGATCACCGCGCCGCCGCGGGTCAGGAAGATGCGGGTCTCGTAATTGCCCTCGACGAGGTTCGCGGGCAGCGCCACCGAGGTGCGGAACAGGGTCTGCTGCTCGAGATCGACCGCGCCGTCGAGGCGCTCGTAGAGACCCATCTCCTCACGGATGCGGATCAGCGCGGCGACGAACTCGGCCGAGCCCTCGATCCGGTTGCCGACGGCACGGATCGCGCGCGGGATCGAGACGGCGTGGCGCAGATCTTCCGTGGCGCTCAGGATCTCGTCGAGCGGGCCGGTGCTGGCCACCGCGTAGAAGGAGGGCGCGGCGTCGACCTCGATCGCGTCGGTGTTGACCCAGATCCCGGCGCGGCGCTCCTTGCGGCGCACCGTGGCCGGGTTGAGCGGCCCCGAGACGGTGACGATCACCTCGAGCGGCGGGCCATCGGGCGGCGGCGCCACGCGCTTGACCGCGCCGAAGACGAGGATCTCGGAGCCGTCGAAGGTGGCGGTGATCGCCACCTCGTCCTGGCTCAGCCCCAGCACGATCTCCTCGGCCCGGGCCGCGCCGGCGAGCGCGAGCAGCAGGAGCGCCAGCCGGATCATGCCGCCACCGGTTCGATCTCGTAGAGCTCGTCGGGCCGCAGCAGCAGGTCGAGCGCGATCTGTGCGCAGACGCCCAGCACCAGAAGCGCCAAGAGGATTCGCAGCTGCTCGGCCTTCATCCGCGCGCCGATCCGGGCGCCGAGCTGCGCGCCGACCACGCCGCCGAGGATCAGCAGCAGCGCCAGCACGATGTCGACGGTCTGGTTGGTCACCGCGTGCAGCATGGTGGTGAAGCCGGTGACGAAGATGATCTGGAACAGCGAGGTGCCGATCACCACCTTGGTCGGCATGCCGAGCAGGTAGATCATCGCCGGCACCATGATGAAGCCGCCGCCCACCCCCATGATCGCCGAGAGCACGCCCACCGACATGCCGACGAGAAAGGGCGGGAAGACCGAGATGTAGAGCCCCGAGACGCGGAACTTGATCTTGCCGGGCAGGGCGTGCACCCAGTTGTGCCGCCGCCGCTTGGGCCGCGCGCCGGGCCGGCGGGACCGGATCAGCGCGTTCAGGCTCTCGACCAGCATCATCGCCCCGACCGTGCCGAGGAAGACGACGTAGCTGAGCTTGACCAACAGGTCGACCTGGCCCTGCGCCTTGAGCCAGTTGAACAGGATCATCCCGAGCCCGGAGCCGACCAGGCCGCCCGACAGCAGCACCGTGCCCATCACCAGGTCGACGGTGCGGCGCCGCAGGTGGCTCAGCAGCGCCGAGAAGGAGGAGGCGACGATCTGGTTGGTCGAGGTCGCCACCGCCACGGCGGGCGGGATGCCGACGAAGAACAGCAGCGGCGTGATCAGGAAGCCGCCGCCCACCCCGAACATGCCCGAGAGCAGCCCGACCAGGCCGCCCAGCCCCAGCAGCAGGAACGCGTTGATCGAGACCTCGGCGATGGGGAGGTAGAGCTGCATCTGTGCCTCGGGCGGTTGCCGCGATTAAGGCAGCCCCGCGCCGGTTTTTCCAGACCCGGCGCCGGGTTTCGCGCGGTGCGGCGGAAAGGTCGCGCTCAGCCCATGTCGCGCAGCATCCGCCGCAGCACCTGCTCGAGCTTCTTCGCGCCCAGGGGCGCCATGGCCTTGGTGTGCTCGTGGCCGATCGCCTCGTCGGACATGCCGGCGGCCATGTTGGTGATCGCCGAGACGGCCATCGCCCGAAGGCCGAGGAAGCGCGCGAGGATCACCTCGGGCACGGTCGACATGCCGGTGGCGTCGATGCCGAGCGTGCGCATGGCGCGGATCTCGGCCGGGGTCTCGAAGGAGGGGCCGGAATACCAGGCGTAGACGCCCTCGTGCAGGTCGACCCCTTCGGCCTCGGCCGCGGCGCGCAGCTTCGCGCGCAGTTCGGGGTCGTGCGCGTCGCCCATCGGCACGAAGCGGGCATCGGTCTTCTCGCCGATCAGCGGGTTCAGCCCCGAGAAGTTGACGTGATCCGACAGCGCCATGATCGAGCCGGTGGGCATGTCCTCGCGCAGGCTGCCCGCGGCGTTGGTCAGGATCACCGCCTCGGCGCCGAGCGCGCGCAGCACCTCGAGCGGCAGCCGCATCTCGTTGGGGTTGCCGTTCTCGTAGTAATGCGCCCGGCCGCCGAACACGGCGACGCGCTGGCCCTCGAGATCGCCCACCGCCAGCACCGGGTTGTGGCCCGAGACGCCCGCATGCGGAAAGCCCGAGAGCTTGTCGTAGGGGATCTGCACGCCGTCGACGCTGTCGGCGATGTGGCCGAGCCCCGAGCCCAGGATCAGGCCGTAGCGGATCGGGGCCTCGCCGGCCTGGGCCCGGATCAGGCCCGCGAGTTCAACGCTCTTTGACATAGGGTTCGCCTCCGGCGCGGGGCGGGATCGCCCGGCCGACGAAGCCGGCGAGGATCACCACCGTGAGAATGTAGGGCAGGGCGTCCAAAAGCTGCACGCCAACCTCGAAGCCGAGCGTGCCCTCGATCACGTCGGGGCGCAGCGCCAGCGCCTGCAGGAAGCCGAACAGCAGGCAGGCGCCGAGCGCGTACCACGGCCGCCACTTGGCGAAGATCAGCGCCGCGAGCGCGATGTAGCCGCGCCCGGCGGTCATGTCCTTGACGAAGCCGGCCTGCAGGCCGGTGGACAGGTAGGCGCCGGCCAGACCGGTCAGCAGGCCGCAGATCGCGACGGCGGCGTAGCGCAGCCCGACCACCGAGATGCCGGCGGTGTCGACCGCGGCGGGGTTCTCGCCTACCGCGCGCAGCCGCAGGCCGAAGCGGGTGCGAAACAGCACGTACCAGGTCAGCGGCACCATCAGCAGGCCGACATAGACCAGCAGGCTGTGGCCCGAGATCAGGTCGGCATAGATCGGCCCGAGCAGCGGGATGTCGCGGATCTCGGCGGCGAAGGGCAGGTCGATCGTGCCGAAGCGGGCATTGCCCGACAGCTGCGGCGTGCGCCCGCCCTGGCCGAACCAGCTCTGCGCCACCACGACGGTGAGGCCGGCGGCGAGGAAGTTGATCGCCACGCCCGAGATCAGCTGGTTGCCGCGGAATGTGATCGAGGCGAGGCCGTGGATGCCGGCCAGCGCCATCGCGCCGCCGATCCCGGCCAGGAGGCCCACCAGCACCGAGCCGGTGACGGCCGCCACCGCCGCGGTGAGGAAGGCCGAGGCCAGCATCTTGCCCTCGAGGCCGATGTCGAAGATGCCGGCGCGCTCGGAGAACAGCCCGGCGAGACAGGCCAGAAGCAGCGGCGTCGCGAGACGGATGGTGGTGTCGAACACCTGGATGAGGGTCAGAAAGTCCATGCGCTCACTCCGCCGGGCTGGTCTTGCGGTCGGGCTTGGGCGCCCGGCGCAGCCGCAGGAACAGCCCCTCGAGCGGCATCCGCACCATGTTGTCGAGCGCGCCGGTGAACAGGATCACCAGCGCCTGGATCACCACGATCAGCTCGCGCGGGATCGAGGTCCAGAGCGCGAGCTCGGCGCCGCCCTGATAGAGAAAGCCGAAGAGCAGCGCGGCCAGCAGCACGCCGAAGGGGTGGCTGCGGCCCATCAGCGCCACCGCGATGCCGATGAAGCCCGCGCCCTCGACCGCGTTCAGCACCAGCCGCTCGGCTTCGCCCATGACGTTGTTGATCGCCATCATCCCGGCCAGGCCGCCGGAGATCAGCATGGTCACGACGATGATCTTCACCGGCGAGATGCCGGCATATTTCGCGGCGCCCTCGGACTGGCCGTAGGCGCGGATCTCGTAGCCCAGACGGGTGCGCCAGATCAGCGCCCAGACGGCGACGCAGGCGATCAGTGCCACGAAGAACGACACGTTGACCGGCGCGCCGCGGAACAGCGCGGTCTCGGCGGTCGAGAACATGTCCTGGAAGGTCGGCAGATGCGTCGCCTCGGGGAAGCGGCCGGTGGCGGGCTCCATCGAGCCCTGCGGCTTGAGCGCGCCGATCAGCAGGTAGTTCAGCAGCGCCGCGGCGATGAAGTTGAACATGATCGTGGTGATCACGACGTGGCTGCCGCGCTTGGCCTGCAGCCAGGCCGGGATGAAGGCCCAGGCCGCGCCGAACAGCGCCGCGCCGACCGCGCCGCCCAGCAGCGCCAGCGTCCAGTGCGGCCAGGGGATGAACAGCGCGATCAGCGCGACGCCGAGGCCGCCCAGCATCGCCTGGCCCTCGCCGCCGATGTTGAACAGGCGGGCATGGATCGCGACCGCCACGGCGAGGCCGGTGAAGATGAAGTTGGTCGCGTAGTAGAGCGTGTAGCCCCAGGCATAGGTCGAGCCGAGCGAGCCCTCCACCATCAGCTTCAGCGCAGCCCAGGGGTTCTCGCCGATGGCGAGGATCACCAGGGCGGAGAGGACGGCCGCGAGGATCAGGCTGATCAGCGGGATCAGGATCACGTCGGCCCATTGCGGCATGCGTTGCATATCAGGCCTCCTTGTCCGCGCTGGCGTGGCGGCGGGCGAGGTTCGCCTCGATCTCGGCCTCGCTGTGCGGCTTGTCGGTATCGGTGATGCCCGCCATCAGCAGGCCGAGCTCGCGCTCGTCGGTCTCGGCGGGCAGGCGTTCGCCCATGATCTTGCCGTCGAACATCACCGCGATGCGGTCCGACAGCGACATGATCTCGTCGAGCTCGACCGAGACCAGCAGCACCGCCTTGCCCATGTCGCGCAGCGCGACGATCTGCTCGTGGATGAACTCGATTGCGCCGATGTCGACGCCGCGGGTGGGCTGGCCGATCAGCAGCAGGTCGGGGTTGCGCTCGATCTCGCGCGCCACGACGATCTTCTGCTGGTTGCCGCCCGAGAAGTTCTTGGCCGCCAGATGCGGATGCGGCGGGCGCACGTCGAAGCGCTCCATCTTGGCCGCCGCATCGGCCTTGATCGCGGCGTTGTCCATGAACAGGCCTTTGTTGAACTCGGGCCGGTCGTGGTAGCCGAAGGCGACATTCTCCCAGGCCGAGAAGTCGAGGATCAGCCCCTCGTGATGCCGGTCCTCGGGCACGTGGGCGACGCCGGCGGCGCGCCGGGCGCGGCCGTTGGCGTGGCGCCCGGCCAGTTCGAGCGGCTTGCCGTTCAGCCGGACGGTGCCCTCGGCGCGGCGGTAGCCGCCCAGCACCTCCAGAAGCTCCGACTGGCCGTTGCCGGCGACGCCGGCGATGCCGAGGATCTCGCCGGCGCGGATCTCGAAGCCGATCTTGCGCAGCCGCTCGACCCCCTTGGAGTCGACCACGCGCAGGTTCTCGACCTCGAGCACGGTCTTGCCGGGCTTCGGCGGCACCTTCTCGACCTGCAAGAGCACCTTGCGGCCGACCATCAGCTCGGCCAGCTCGGGCGGCGAGGTCTCGGCGGTCTGCACGGTGGCGGTCATCTCGCCGCGACGCATCACGCTCACCGTGTCGGTGATCTCCATGATCTCGCGCAGCTTGTGGGTGATCAGGATGATCGTCTTGCCCTGGTCGCGCAGCCCCTTGAGGATGCGGAACAGGTGGTCGGCCTCCGCGGGCGTCAGCACGCCGGTCGGCTCGTCGAGGATCAGGATGTCGGCTTGGCGGTAGAGCGCCTTGAGGATCTCGACCCGCTGCTGCATGCCCACCCCGATATCCTCGATCCGGGCGTCGGGGTCGATGTTGAGCTCGTATTCGGCGGCGAGGTCCTTGAGCTCGCGCCGCGCCTTGGCGAGCGAGGGGCGCAGCATCGCGCCGTCCTCGGCGCCGAGCACCACGTTCTCGAGCACGGAGAAGTTCTGCACCAGCTTGAAGTGCTGGAACACCATGCCGATGCCGGCGCGGATCGCGGCCTGGCTGTCGGGGATCTCGGTGCGGCGCCCGTCGACCCAGATCTCGCCCGCATCGGCCCGGTAGAAGCCGTAGAGGATCGACATCAGGGTCGACTTGCCGGCGCCGTTCTCGCCGATGATGCCGTGGATCGTGCCCGGCATCACCCGGATCGAGATGTCCTTGTTGGCCTGCACGGGGCCGAAGGCCTTGGAGATGCCCTTGAGCTCGATCGCGGGGGTCTGGTCGGTCATGTGTGGTCCGGTCTCCGGGTGCGAAACGGGGCCGCGCATTGCGGCGCGGCCCCTTCTAGCACGGTGTCGTGCGGATCAGAAGCTGAGCGAGGGGCAGCTCTCGTCGCTCATGTAGTCGTGGACCGCGATCTCGCCCGAGGCGATCTTGGCCTTGGCGTCCTCGACGGCGGCGGTCATCTCCTCGGTGACCAGCGCCTCGTTGTGCTCGTCCACGGCGACGCCCACGCCCTCGTTGTCGACGCCCATCACGTTGATGCCGGTCTCGATCTCGGTGCCGGCCTCGAAGGCGTCATAGACCGCGTTGTCGACCCGCTTGACCATCGAGGTCAGCACCGAGCCGGGCTGCAGGTAGTTCTGGTTGCTGTCGACGCCGATCGACTTGATGCCCTCGTCGGCGGCGGTCTGCAGCACGCCGATGCCGGTGCCGCCGGCCGCGGCGTAGACCACGTCGGCGCCCTGGCTGATCTGCGCCTGGGTCAGCTCCGAGCCCTTCACCGGGTCGTTCCAGGCGGCCGGGGTGGTGCCGGTCATGTTGGCGAGCACGGTGATGTCGGCGTTCACCGCCTGCGCGCCCTGGGCGTAGCCGCAGGCGAACTTGCGGATCAGCGGGATGTCCATGCCGCCGATGAAGCCGATCGTGTCGCTCTCGGAGGCCATCGCGGCCATCATGCCGACCAGGTAGGAGCCCTCGTGCTCGTTGAAGATCACCGAGCGGACGTTGGGCAGGTCGACCACGCCGTCGACGATCACGAACTTGGTGTCCGGGTAATCGGCGGCGATCTCCTCGAGCGGGGTCATGAAGGAGAAGCCGACCGTGACGATCGGGTTGTTGCCGGCCTCGGCGAAGCGGCGCAGCGCCTGCTCGCGCTGGGCGTCGGACTGCAGCTCGACCTCGGCATAGGAGTTGCCGGTCTCTTCGGCCCAGCGGGTGGCGCCGGTGTGGGCGCTTTCGTTGAACGACTTGTCGAACTTGCCGCCGAGGTCGAAGACCAGCGCCGGGTCGGCCAGCGCGGCTCCGGCCGAAAGCGCCAGCACGGCGCTGGCGCCGAGGAATTTCGCGAGGTGGGTCATCGATTGCTCCCTGTCAGGTGTCGGCGCGACGCAAGACCTGCGGCGCCTGCCGGTCCTACGCCGGCTCATGGCCAGATAAGGCAATGCGGACCCCCTTGGGTCAACAGGTTTTTCCCGGAGTTGCGCGAAGTCACGGCCCCGTCGGCCTGACCGAAAGTCACATGACGCTAGGGCAGGTCGCGGCGCAGGATCAGCGCGGCGACGGGCGGTCGCCCGGGGCGCGCGTAATAGCCCGGCCGGCGGCCGGCGGCGGCGTAGCCGGCCCGGTCGTAGAGCGCGCGCGCCGCGGCGTTGTCCTCGGCCACTTCGAGAAACACCCTCTCCGCGCCCTTCGCCTGGGCCGCCGCGTGGAAGGCGTCGAGAGCCCGCGCCGCGCGGCCCTGCCGGCGCAGCTCGGGCCGGGTGGCAAGGGTCACGATCTCGGCCTCGTCCAGCGTCACCCGGCCGAGCACGAAGCTGTCCGCGTCGCCCGACAGCACCGCGCCCGGCGCGGCGAGCAGCTCGGCGAACTCGGCGGCGCTCCAGTGGTGGCGCTCGTCGGGGAAGGCGCGGGCGTAGGTCTCGGCCAGCGCCGCGGGCGCGGCGCTCATCCGATCAGCACGGGGGCCGGGTCGCGCGGCGGCGCGGCGTCGGCGGGCCGGACATAGAGCGGCGCCGGGCGCGGCTGCGGCGTGGCAGCGCGCAGGGCGGCGATCTCGGCGATGGCGCGGACCAGCGCCTCGGCGTCGGGGCCGTGCACCACCTCGCCCGCCTCGGCCGCGGCCAGAAGGGCGGGGGGCTCGGCCCCGTCGCCGGTCAGGCGCTGGGTCCACAGATGCGCGCGCGGCGCCGGCAGCGCGACGGTGAGCGGGCGCGGCAGGCCATGCGCGGCCGCTTCGAAGCCCGAGACGCCCACCGCCGGGATGCCGAGCCCCAGCGCCAGCCCGCGCGCGGCCGAGACGCCGATCCTGAGGCCGGTGAAGTTGCCCGGGCCGCAGCCCACGCCGATCGCGGCGAGGTCGCGCCAGCCGAGGCCCTCATCCGCGAGCAGGTCTTCGAGAAACGGCATCAGCCGCTCGGCCTGGCCCTTGGCCATCGGCTCGACCCGGGCCGGGACGCGGCCCTCCAGACGCAACGCGGCCGCGCAATGCGCGGCCGACGTGTCGATCGCCAGGATCGGGGTCATCAGGCCGCGACGGGCCGGACCTCGACCACCTCGGGGATGTAGTGCCGCAGCAGGTTCTCGATGCCCATCTTCAGCGTCAGCGTCGAGGAGGGGCAGCCGGCGCAGGCGCCCTGCATGTGCAGGTAGACCACGCCGCGGTCGAAGCCGTGGAAGGTGATGTCGCCGCCATCCTGCGCCACGGCCGGGCGCACGCGGGTGTCGAGCAGCTCCTTGATCTGCTCGACGATGGCGCCGTCCTCGCCGCTGTGCTCGGCATGGCCGCCCTGCTGGGCCGGGGCCGAGCCGTCATCGATCGCCGGGGCGCCGGACTGGAAATGCTCCATCACCGCGCCCAGCACGGCGGGCTTGATGTGGTCCCACTCGGCGTCGGCGGTCTTGGTGACGGTCACGAAGTCCGAGCCGAGGAACACGCCCGCCACATGGCCGGTGGCGAAGATGCGCCGCGCCAGCGGGCTCGACTGCGCGGCTTCCTCCGAGGGGAAGTCGGCTGTGCCCATCTCGAGCACGGCCTGCCCCGGCAGGAACTTGAGCGTCGCGGGGTTCGGCGTGGATTCGGTCTGGATGAACATCGGGACCACCTTTCGTCTGAGGCCCCCGATATGCGCCCGCCCGCGCCCCGAGTCAAGATTTGGAACGGTTCTAAATCACGTGATCGATTCGAGCCGTTCCTTGGAGATGTCGCCCGGCACGATGGTGATCGGCACCGGCAGCGAGCCGGCCTCCCGTGTGAGCTGCGCGACGATCGGCCCCGGCCCGCCGCGATCGTTGCCCGCGCCCAGCACCAGCACGCCGATCTGCTCGTCCTCGCGGATCTGGGCGAGGATCTCGGGCACCGCCTCGCCCTCGCGGATCACCAGCTCGGGATGCACGTTCAGCCGGTCGCGCATCCACTTGGCGAAGACCTCGTAATGCACCTCGATGCGCTCGCGCGCCTCCTCGCGCATGATCTCGCCGACGCCGACCCAGTGGTTGAACTCGTCCGGCGGGATCACCGACAGGACGACGACGCCGCCGCCGGTCCGGCTCGCCCGCATCGCGGCGAAGCGCATGGCGTTCAGGCATTCGCGGCTGTCGTCGAGCACGACGAGGAACTTGCGCATGGAGCCTCCCTATTCGGCCGGAGTGTGACCGAGCATGGGCCGGCTGGCAACGGGTCGCCGCAGCGGCGGGTCGGGGCGCAGCGCCGGGCGCGGCCGGGTCAGCGGCGGCTCGGGCCGGATCGCCGGGGCGGGGGCCTCTGGCCGGGCGCGGGGCCGCAGCGGCGCGCGGGCGATCTCGAAGGCCATCGCGCCGATCCGCGCGCCGATGAAGGCCAGCACCTGGCCCGCCACCAGCCAGACCAGGGCCGCCGCGCCGAGCGCGAGGTCCGACAACCGCACCAGCGTCCGGAAGGCGCGGCCCTTGCCGAGGATCTCGATCGCGGCGCGGGTGTCGGGGCCGGCGGCGTCCGAGAGTCGGGCGAGGCGGCGCGCGTCGGCGGCGTCGTCGACATGGCGCAGCATCAGCACCGCGTCGGTGAGCGAGCTTCGTTCGGCCACCCGGCCGAGATCGCCCGCCAGCTCGCCCAGACGCGCCAGCCGCAGCGGGTCGGCCACGGCCTCGATCCCGGCCTTTCCCAGCGCGTAGTCGTCGATGCCGCCGGGGCGGAAATCGACATCCGAGAGCCGCCGCAGATCCGCCGCGAAGCCCGGCGTCACCGTGCCGAGCCTGCGCGCCAGCCGGAGCGCGGTGGCGCCGACCTTGACCGTCACGCTGGTGCCGCCGGAGGCCACCGCCAGACCGGTCGCGCCGAGCCCGGCGCCGGCCAGCGCCACCTCGATCCCGTCGACCTCGCCGCCCGAGAGCCCCGCCTGCGCGGCGCGGCGCAGCGCGTTGAGGTCGCCCAGAGGCGTCATCTCGACCGTGACACCGCACATCGCCAGGAGCGCCACGCGCGGGCAGGCGGTGATGTCGGCGGCGCAGACCGCGCAGTCGCGCAGCGAGGCCAGCGCGCCGGTCTCCTCGGCCTCGAGATCCTGCATCCGGGTCAGCGTCGGGCCGTCCGGCGCGTGGCCGTGCCGCCCGCCCACGGCGGCGACCATGCGCATCCGGTCGAGGTCGCGCGCCGCGAGCGCGGCCTCCATCTCGGCGTCGTACCAGTCACGGTCGACCGCGCGGGCCAGCGCCGCCTGCAGCTCCAGCCGCACCGCCTCGGCGCTGCGGTCGACGTAAGGGGCGGAGAAGGGGTTCTGCGTCAGTACGAGCAGCAGCGCCGCCGCGCCCAGCGCGAAGGGGACGAAGCCCAGAACCCGGTAGAGCGCGCCGCGACCCGCCACCGTCTCAGCCCGCCGAGGCGGCCCAGTCCCAGTACATCTCGCGCAGGCGGCGGGTGACCGGGCCGATCTGGTAGGAGGTCTCCTCGAAGGCCGTCACCGGCGTGACCTTGTGCATGTTGCCCGAAAGGAAGACCTCGTCGGCGTCGATGACGTCCTCGAAGCTCATGACCGTCTCGTGCACGCGCACGCCGTCGGCGCGCAGGTTGGCGATGTGGCGCGCGCGGGTGATCCCGGCGAGGAAGGTGCCGTTCGGCACCGGCGTGAACACTTCGCCGTCCTTGACGATGAAGACGTTGGAACTGGCGCTTTCGGCGACGTGGCCCAGCGCGTCGGCCACCAGCGCGTTGCCGAAGCCGCGGGCCCGCGCCTCGGCGATCATCCGGGCGTTGTTGGGGTAGAGGCAGCCCGCCTTGGCGTTGACCACCGCGTCCTCCATGACCGGGCGGCGGAAGCGGGTGCGCCCCAGCGTGGTCGCGGCCTCGGGCGGGGCCATCGGGATCGCCTCAAGCGCGATGGCGAAGCCGGTCGGGCCCTGCTCGGGCAGGATGCCGAGCGGCCCGCCATCGAGCGCCCAGTACATCGGCCGGATGTAGACCGCGGCGTCCTTCGGATAGGCCTTCAGCCCCTCGCGGACGATCTCGACCATCTCGCCCGCTTCGACGGTCGGCTCGATCATCAGCGCCCGGGCCGAGGCGTTGGTGCGGGCGCAGTGCTTGTCGAGGTCGGGCGTCAGCCCATGGGCGTAGCGCGCGCCGTCGAACACCGTGGTGCCGAGCCATGCGCCGTGATCGGAGGCGCGGATCACGGCGACGTCGCCCTCGTGCCAGCGACCGTCGTGATAGGTGCGGATGTCGGTGCCCGTGGCCATGTCGCGTCTCCCCTGCTCGGGCGCAGGGTAGGCGGGGGGGCGCGCATGGTCCAGAAGCGGCGGCGATCCGCCGGGCCGGGCGGGGCCGGGCGTTGCCTTCACGCCTCGGCCAGCAGCGCCTTGATGTCGAGCGGGCGGTTGATCATCGCCAGCGTGCCGGTGTGGTCGCGCGGCCATTCGGCCTCGGGCCGGTCGCGGTAGAGCTCGACCCCGTTGGCGTCGGGGTCGCGCAGGTAGATCGCCTCGCTCACGCCGTGATCGGCGGCCCCCTCCAGCTCGACCCCGGCCTCGATCACCCGCCGCAGCGCCCGCGCCAGCGCGGCCCGGTTCGGGTAGAGGATGGCGGTGTGGTAGAGACCGGTATGGCCGGGCGGCGGCGGGCTGGCGCCGAGGCTCTCCCAGGTGTTGAGCCCGACATGGTGGTGGTAGCCGCCGGCCGAGAGGAAGGCCGCGCCGTGACTGTAGCGCTGGGTCAGCTCGAGACCGATCACGCCGGTGTAGAAGGCGATGGCGCGGTCGAGATCGGACACGCGCAGATGCACGTGGCCGATCCGGGTCTCCGGCGGGGCGAGAGCGGGCATGGCGGTCTCCGAGGCGGTCCGGGGATAGAATAGTGCAAACTGACCAAGCGGCACCCGTTTTCTGCTCACGGAACCGTGCAGGGGCCGTGCGCTGGCGCAGAGCCGGCTGTGCCTGCGCCCCGCGGACCCCTGCCTCGCGGCCTCGTGAGTTGCCCTTGCCGCCCCGGCGGGGGAGGCAGGGGCAAAACCCGAAGGAGATCGGCAGGATGCAGAACAGACGCCGTTTCATCGTCGGCGCGGGGCTCGGCCTCGTCGCCGCCGCCACCCCCGCCCTGGCCCTGGCCACGCCGGCGGTGCAGCGCAACCTCTCGGCGCTGCAGAGGGTCGACTGGCGCGACCATTTCGACGCGCTGGGCGTCGGCGTGATCGTCTCGGACACCGCGTCGCGGGCGCTGCATTACTGGGGCGGCGACGGCGAGACCTACCGGCTCTACCCGACCTCGGTGCCGCTGAGCGAGGAGCTGACCAAGCTCGGCTACACCGAGGTGGTGCGCAAGGTCGCCGGGCCGACCTGGACGCCGACCCCCTCGATGCGCGAGCGCGATCCGTCGCTGCCCAAGGTGGTGCCCGCCGGGCCGGGCAACCCGCTCGGCACCCATGCGCTCTACCTGTCCTGGCAGTACTACCGCATCCACGGCACCCACGACACGCGCAAGATCGGCCGGCCCTCCTCGGATGGCTGCATCGGCCTCTACAACGAGCACATCGCCCGGCTCTACGGTCTGGTCGAGGTCGGCACGCGGGTGCGGCTGATCTGACGGCGCTGCCCGCAGAACGGGCAGGGCGCGCCTCGCGCCACCCGTCTGCCGGGCAATCGACCGACGCGAGGGGGAAATCGCGTCTCCGAGGGCTGACGCGGCGTCGGGCGACGGATAGGGCGGCGGCATCGCAACCACAGGAGATGCCGATGCCCCCGATCCGTACCGCCGCCACGGCCCTCGCCACGCTCGCCGCGCTGCCCGCCGCGGCCCAGACCGCCGAGACGCCGATCGAGGTGCGCGCCTTCGTCGCCTCGATGTTCGAGATCGGCGAGCTGACCGGCGACCGCGCCGGCGAGTTCCAGTACTGGTACGAGAACCACTTCGACGGCGCCGAGCCGATCGCTGTCGCCGGCGCCAAGACGCCGGTGCACTGCAACGAGGACGGCGTCTGCGGCTCGGTGCTGGGCATGGGCAAGGTGGCCTCGTCGGCCTCGATGATGGCGATCCTGCTCGATCCGCGCTTCGACTTCTCCAACGCCTATTTCCTGCTCACCGGCGTCGCCGGCACGCCGCCCTCGCGCGGGACCATCGGCATGGTGAGCTGGGCCAGCCACCTGATCGACTACGATCTCGGCCATCGCTGGGCCGAGGACGAGGTGCCCGCGGGCGAGCCGCTCTTCATGCCGCGCAGCGGCTACGAGGACATCCGCCGCTACGAGCTGAACCCCGCGCTGGTCGAGGCCGCCATGGCCGCGAGCGCGGATGTCGAGCTGGCCGACAGCCAGGAGGCGCGCGACTACCGGCTGCGCTACCCCGACGAGGTGGCGCAGGGCGCGCCCTTCATCGGCACCGGCACCCACATGACCGGCGACACCTTCTTCCACGGGCCGGGCCTCTCGGAAGAGGCGCAGTACATGGCCGAGCTCTACGAGGCGGCCGACTACGTCATCACCGAGATGGAGGCCGCCGCGATCGCGCAGGTGATCGACCGCCTGCACGGCACCGACCGGGTGCTGAGCCTGCGCGGCGCGGTGAACTTCGACCAGGGTCACCCCGACGAGACCACGCTCGAGCATCTCGACCCGGCGCCGGGCGAGACGGCGGGCGGCTTCGACGAGACGCTGGTGAACATCGAGCGGGTCGGCTCGGCGCTGCTGTCGGAGATCACCGGCAACTGGGACGCCTGGAAGGCCGGCGTGCCCGCGGCCGAATGAGGCACGCTCCCCGGCCGGCGCGCGATGCGGCCGGCCGGGGATCCGCGTAATTCGCGGGAAATAGAAAGGGCGGGCGTCGAGGCGCCCGCCCGGCGCCTCAGCGCAGCAGGCCCATGATCTCGGAGGTCCGGGCAAGGATCGGCTCGGCGATGGCGCGGGCGCGCTCGGCGCCGCGCTCAAGCGTGCGGTCGATCTCGGCCGGGTCGTCCATCAGCCGCGCCATCTCGGACGAGATCGGCGCCAGCTTCTCCACCGCGAGATCGGCGAGCGCCGGCTTGAACTGGCCCCAGCCCGCCCCGGCATATTCGGCGATCACCTGCTCGGCGGTCATGTTGGCGAGGCCGGCATAGATGTCGACGAGGTTCTTGGCCTCGGGCCGCTCGGCCAGCCCCTCGACCGTCTCGGGCAGCGGTGCGGGGTCGGTGCGGGCCTTCTTGAACTTCTTGGCGATGGCGTCGGCATCGTCGGTCATGTTGATCCGCTCCATGTCCGACTCGCCGGACTTGGACATCTTCTTGGTGCCGTCGCGCAGGTTCATCACCCGCATCGCCGGCCCCTCGATCACCGGGGTGGTGAGCGGGAAGAACTCGACGCCGTAGTCGTGGTTGAACTTGGCCGCGATGTCGCGGGTCAGCTCGACGTGCTGCTTCTGGTCGTCGCCCACCGGCACGTGGGTGGCGTGGTAGGCGAGGATGTCGGCCGCCATCAGCGAGGGGTAGGCGTAAAGGCCGAGCGACTGCTTCTCGGCGTTCTTGCCGGCCTTTTCCTTGAACTGGGTCATCCGGTTCATCCAGCCGACCCGCGCCACGCAGTTGAACAGCCAGCCGAGTTCCGCATGGGCCGAGACGCGGCTCTGGTTGAACAGGATCGAGGTCTCGGGATCGATGCCGGAGGCGAGATAGCCCGCCGCCACCTCGCGGGTGGCGCGCCGGAGCTCGGCGGGATCCTGCCAGACGGTGATGGCGTGCAGGTCGACCACGCAGTAGATCGTCTCGAAATCGCCGCCCTGCATCTCGACGAAGCGCTTGATGGCGCCCAGATAGTTGCCGAGCGTCAGCCCGCCCGAGGGCTTGATGCCGGAAAAGACGCGGGGGGCGAATTGGGCTTCGGTCATGGCGCTGTCCTGCTGGAAACCGGGTGGCGTCTCGATTAGCCATGCCCCCTGTCAAGGTCAACCGAAGGGACCCCCATGCGACCCCAGGGCTATTACGACCGTCCCGACCCGAACCACGCGCCGATCGAGGGGCCGTTCGGCACCATCCCGCCGCTGATCCTCGCGCTTGCCGCCGCCATGGCGGTGATCGAGGTGGCCTTCAGCCTCGGGGCGACCGGCCTCGTCGGCGGGCCGCAGGCGGTGGGCTGGCGGATCGCCGCGATCGAGGGCTGGAGCGTGGTGCCCGCCGCGCTCGACCGGCTCATGGTGCAGTGGGACTGGCCGGTCGCCGGGCGCTTCCTGGGCTATCCCTTCCTGCATCACGGGCCGGTGCACGCGATGTTCGCCATCGCGCTGTTGCTGGCGCTGGGCAAGTTCGTGGGCGAGGTGCTGCACCCGCTGTCGCTGGTGGTGCTGCTTGTGGCCTCGACCCTGGTCGGCGCGCTGGCCTACGGCCTGGGCGTCGGCGCGAACTACCCGCTGATCGGGGCCTACCCGATGGTCTACGGGCTGATCGGCGGCTTCACCTACCTGATGTGGCTCAAGATCGGCCGCGGCGGCGGCAACCGCCTGGCCGCCTTCCGGCTGATCGGCGTGCTGATGGCGCTGCAGCTGGTGTTCGGCCTCATGTTCGGCGGCGACCCGGCCTGGGTCGCGGACGCGGCGGGGTTCATAGCCGGCCTCGTGCTGTCGCCGCTGCTGGCGCCCGGGGGCGCCAGCGCGTTTCTCGAGCGGATGCGCGCGCGCTAGCGCCGCACCGCGCGGCGGAACTCCGACAGGCGGAACGCGCCGAGCATCTGGCCGAAGGCGAAGTAGCCGGCGATGCCGATCGCCACCAGCAGCGCCAGCGCCGCGTAGCGCACGGTCGCGGTGGCGAGGAACGGCCCGAGCAGCGCCGCCGCGCCCAGCAGCACCACCGCCATCAGCGCCGAGGCGCCGCAGATCCGCCACAGCCGGCGGCGGAAGCGGTCGTCCCACTCGGCCGCCGCACCCATGCCGCGCGAGCCGCGCCACAGCAGCACCACCATCGCCCAGCCCGCGAGCGTCGTGCCGAGGGCGGCGGCGATGAAGCCCACCACCGGCGCGAGGCCGATCGCCACGCCCGCGTTCACCACCATCGCGACCAGCGCGTAGCGGAACGGGCTCTTCGTGTCCTCGCGCGCGAAGAACAGCGGCTGCAGCGCCTTCTGCAGCACGAAGGCCGGCAGGCCGAGGCCGTAGACCGCCACCGCCAGCGCCGTGGCCATGGTGTCGTCGCTGTCGAAGGCGCCGCGCTCGAACAGCACCGAGACCAGCGGCACCGGGATCACCATCAGCGCCACGGCGGCCGGGATGGTCAGCGCGAGGCTCATCTCGGCGGCGCGGTTGAAGGCGTCGCGCCCGCCCGCCTCGTCGCCGGCGCGCAGCCGGCGCGAGAGATCGGGCAGCAGCACCACGCCGACGGCGATGCCGACCACGCCCAGCGGCAGCTGGTAGAGCCGGTCGGCGTAGTTGAGCCAGGCCACCGCGCCGTCGAAGAAGCTCGCCACCTGCCGGCCGACCAGCAGGTTGATCTGCACCACGCCGCCCGCCAGCGCCGCCGGTGCCGCGATCGCGGCGAGCTTCTTCAGCTCGGGCGTCATGCGCGGCCGCATCGGGCGCAGGTGGAAGCCCGCCCGCCGCGCCGCGATCCAGACGAGGCCGAGCTGCAGGACCCCCGCCAGCGGCACCGCGGCGGCCAGCGTGTCGCCGATCTCGAGCCGCAGCGCCTGGTCGATGCCGAGCCCGAGGCTCTGGGACGGGTCGCGCCCGAGCGCCGCGCCGACCAGCACCGCGGCGATGAAGATCACGTTCAGAAGCACCGGCGCGGCGGCGGCGGCCATGAAGCGTCCCGTGGCGTTCAGCACGCCCGAGACCAGCGCCGCCAGCGAGATGAACAGGATGTAGGGGAAGGCGAGGCGGCCATACTCGACCGCGAGGTCGAAGCGCTCGTCCTCGGCGAAACCCGAGGCCATCGCGAAGACCAGCCCCGGCATGGCGAGGATGCCGATCACGGTGAAGATCGTGAGCAGGAAGGCCATGCCGGCGAAGGCCTCCTGCGCGAAGCGCTCGGCGTCCTCGCCCGCCTCGACCTTCTTCGAGAACATCGGCACGAAGGCCATGTTGAACGCGCCCTCGGCGAAGAAGCGGCGGAACATGTTGGGCAGCGAGAAGGCCACGAGGAAGGCCTCGGCCACCGGGCCCGCGCCCAGATAGCCCGCGATCATGATGTCGCGGGCGAAGCCGAAGACGCGCGAGAGCAGGGTCCAGACACCGACAGTGAGAAAGCCCTGGACGAGCCGGATCGGCTTCAAGACAGCGCCCTCCGCGCACCCGCCTCGATCGCCTCGCGCAGCCGGCGCTCCAGCGCGCGCTGCTTGGTCTCGGAATGGTATTTCAACCCGAACATGTCCTTCACGTAGAATGTATCGACCGCCTGCTCGCCATAGGTCGCGATGACGGCGGAGGAAATGTAGACGTTGGAGGAGGCCAGCGTCCGGGTCAGGTCGTAGAGCAGGCCCGGCCGGTCGCGCGTGTCGACCTCGATGATGGTGAAGATGTCGGAGCCCTCGTTGTCGAAGGTGATCGAGGTCGGCACCCGGAAGGCGCGCTCGCGCTTGCGGATCTTGTCGCGGCTCTTGATCGCGTCGCGCGCCACCACCTCGCCGCGCAGGGTCTTGCCGATCATCTCCTTGAGCCGGGGCAGGCGCTCTTCCTCGTAGGGGTGGCCCTCGGCGTCCTGCACCCAGAACACCGCCGTGCACATCCCGTCCTTGGCGGTGTAGGTGCGCGCGTCGACGATGTTGGCGCCGACCAGCGCCAGCGCCCCGGTGAGCCGCGAGAACAGCCCCGGATGGTCGGTGGTGGCAAAGCTCACCCGGGTCGCGTCGCGGTCGGCGTCGGGCTTGAGGTCGGTGCGGATGTCGTCGGCCTCGAGCCCGCGCAGCAGCTGCGCGAAGAGCACGTGGCTGTCCTGCGGCAGGCCCTGCCAGTAGGGCCCGTAATGCCGCCCCGTCTCGGCCCGGACCTCGGCGGCGGGCCAGTCCGACAGCGCCGCGCGCAGGGCCCGCTTGGCCTCGGTCTCGCGCGAGCCGCGGCTCAGATCCTCGAGGCCGTTGGCAAGCGCATGCGCGGTCGCGGCGTAGAGGTTGCGCAGCAGCATCGCCTTCCAGTTGTTCCAGGTGCCGGGGCCGACGCCGCGGATGTCGCAGACCGTGAGCACGCAGAGCAGGTCGAGCCGCTCCTTGGTCTTCACCGCGCGGGCGAAGTCGCGCACCGTGCGCGGCTCGGCGATGTCGCGCTTCTGCGCCATGTCCGACATCAGCAGGTGGTGGCGCACCAGCCATTCGACCGTGTCGCTGTCCTTGCGCGACAGCCCCAGCCGCGGCGCGACCCGCCGCGCGATCTGCGCGCCGAGCACGGAATGGTCCTCGTCGCGGCCCTTGCCGATGTCGTGCAGAAGCAGCGCCACGTAGAGCACCTTGCGGTTCACCCCGGCCTTGAGGATGCCCGAGGCCACCGGCAGCTCCTCGACCAGCTCCTCGCGCTCGATCTGCGCCAGCGTGCTGATGCATTGGATGGTGTGCTCGTCCACCGTGTAGTGGTGGTACATGTTGAACTGCATCATCGCGACGATCGGCGCGAATTCGGGCAGGAAGGCCGACAGCACGCCGAGCTCGTTCATCCTTCTCAGTGCCCGCTCGGGGTTGCCGTGCTTGAGCAGCAGGTCGAGGAAGATGCGGTTGGCCTCGCGGTTCTCGCGCAGCGTCGCGTCGATCAGCTGCAGGTTGGCGGCCACCATCCGCATCGCGTCCGGGTGCAGCAGGTGGCCGGTGCGCAGGCTCTCGTCGAAGATCCGCAGAAGGTTCAGCGGGTCCGACAGGAAGGTCGCCTCGTCGCCGATGTCGAGCCGGTTCTGGGTGATCTTGTAGGGCGCGCGGGCGCGCCGGCGCCGCGCGAAGAGCCGGGTCAGCATCGGCTCGGATTTCAGATGCGTCGCCTCCTGCGCGGTCAGGAAGATGCGGCTCAGCTCGCCCACCCGCGTGGCATGGCGGAAGTAGTCCTGCATGAAATGCTCGACCGCGCGGCGACCGCCGCCGTCGAGATAGCCCATGCGCTCGGCCACCTCGACCTGCATGTCGAAGGTGAGCTGGTCCATCGCCCGGCCGGTGATCAGGTGCAGGTGGCAGCGCACCGCCCAGAGGAAATCCTCGGCACGGGCGAACTCGGAGAATTCCTCCTCGGTGAAGACGCCCTCGGTGACCAGCTCGGCCGCCTCGCGCACGTCGTAGACATACTTGCCGATCCAGTAGAGCGACTGCAGGTCGCGCAGGCCGCCCTTGCCCTCCTTGACGTTGGGCTCGACCACGTAGCGCTGGCCGCCCTGCTTGACGTGCCGCGCGTCGCGCTCGGCGAGCTTGGCCTCGATGAAGGCGGCCTTGGTGGTGCGGAACAGCTCGGAGCGCAGCCGCTCGCGCAGGCTTTCGGCGAGCGCCGTGTCGCCGTCGAGATGGCGGCATTCGAGCAGCGCGGTGCGGATGGTGTGATCCTCCCGCGCCAGCCGCAGGCAGTCCTTCACGGTGCGGCTGGCATGGCCGACCTTCAGCCGCAGGTCCCACAGCATGTAGAGCATCGATTCGATGACGCTCTCGGCCCAGGGGGTGATCTTCCACGGCGTCAGGAACAGCAGGTCGACATCCGATTGCGGCGCCATCTCGCCGCGCCCGTAGCCGCCCACGGCCAGCAGCGACAGCCGCTCGCCCTCGGTCGGGTTGGGCAGCGGGTGCATCCGCAGCGCCACCTCGTAGCAGGCGGTGACGATCCGGTCGGTGAGCCAGGCGTAGGAGCGGGTCACCGGGCGGGCGGCGAAGGGGCGGTTGGCGAAGGCCTCGGCGATCGCGGCATGGCCGGCCTTGCGCGCCGCGCCGAGGCACTGCACCACGGCGCGCCGCGCGGCCATCGCGTCCTCGGCCCGCTCCAGGTCGGCCGCCAGCGCGGCGGCGATCCGGGTGGCGTCGAATATGTCGCGCGCCGGAAGGATCAGATCCTCCGGCGCGTCGGTCGGTTCGAGATTCAGCGTGGGCCGGTCAGAAACCGGCGCCGCGGAAGCTTGCGGGTGCGGGGTCAAGAATCACCACCTGGTTGTTGCGGATCGTGGCCACCGCGAGACCGCGCTGGTTGGTGCCGTCGGGCCGCAGCCGGAAGATGCCGGAGGTGCCGCTGAAGCCCTGGGTCTGGGTCAGGGCGCCGCGGGTCAGCGCATCGGCCCGGCCCGAGGCGGTCAGCGCGCCGATCGCGGCGATGCCGTCATAGGCGAGCCCGGCCAGCGGGTGCGGCTGGGCGCCGTAGGTCGCGGCGTAGCGCTGCTCGAAGGCACCGGCGCGGCCACGGTCGGGCACGGCGAAGAGGCCGCTCTGCAGACCCGGCAGCGCCAGCGCCTGAGGCGCCGCGTCCCAGCGGGTCAGGCCCAGCATCCGCGCCTCGTCGGGGGTCAGGCCGAGATCGTTCAGCGCGGTGGCGAGGATCGGCAGCTCGGCATTGACGCCGGCGGTGGTGAAGACGCCGGTCGCGCCCGCCTCGCGCGTCGTCTGCGCGATCTGCGGCGCCGCCGCCTGCACGCCGGGCTGGGTGAGCTCGTAGCCCTCGGTGCCGGCCACGGCCGCGCCGGCGCGGTTGACGGCGTTGACGATCGCGTCGCGCCCGATCGCGCCCTGCAGGTCGTTGCCATGCGCCACCACGTAGCGCTGGATGCCGTTGCGCATGCCGTACTGCACCAGCCGGTCGGCGGTGTCGGCGAAGGTCTGGCCGAGGATGAAGACGTTGCCGCCGGCGATGGTCGGGTTGTTCGAGAAGGCCAGAACGTTCACGCCCTGGTTGGCCACCGCCACGCCCGCGGCGTTGGCGGCCTCGGCGTAGAGCGGCCCGAGAATGATCTGCGCGCCCTCGGCCACGGCGGTCTGCGCGGCCTGCGCCGCCTGCGACGGGTTGCCGGCGGTGGCGTAGGTCTGCAGCTCGATCTCGGCGCCCGACAGGTCGGCGATCGCCAGCCGCGCCGCGTTCTCGAGGTTGGAGGCCAGCAGCGCGTCGCTGGAGGAGCCCGAGCCCTCGGGCACCAGCAGCGCGACCTTCACCGGCGCGTCGGGCTCGACCCGCGCGGCGTCGGAGACCGGGCCGCCGGTGGCCATCGGCTCGCAGGCGGCGAGCCAGGCCAGCGACAGGAAGGCGAGGAGACGGGCCACAGCCTTGCGGGGCTGCGGCAAACGGGCGAACATGGACATCTGGTACTCCGACGGGCAAGGCGGGTTCGCAGGCAATCATAAACCGGGGCGACGAGGGGTCCAGTGACGAATTTCGAGACGAAGCCCGTTTCCGCCGGTCTGCATTTCGTGGCGACCCCGATCGGTTCGGCGCGCGACATCACGCTGCGCGCGCTCGACCTTCTGGCCGGGGCCGACGCGCTGGCGGCCGAGGACACGCGCACGCTGCGCAAGCTGATGGAAATCCACGGCGTGCCGCTGAACGGCCGGCCGCTTCTGGCCTATCACGACCATTCCGGCGCGCAGGACCGGGCGCGGGTGCTGTCGGTGCTCGAGCGCGGCGGCTCGGTCGCCTATGTCTCCGAGGCCGGCACGCCGCTGATCGCCGATCCGGGCTACGCGCTGGGCCGCGCCGCAATCGCCGCCGGCCACCGGGTCTTCGCCGCGCCGGGCGCCTCGGCCGTGCTGGCGGCGCTGGCGGTGTCGGGCCTGCCGACCGACCGCTTCGCCTTCGCGGGCTTCCTGCCGCCCGCCAAGACCCAGCGCGAGACCGAGATCGCCGCGCTCAGGTCGCTGCCCTTCACGCTGGTGCTCTACGAGAGCCCAAAACGCGTTCACGAGTTGTTAGCCTCCTTGCGCGATATTCTGGGCGTGGGCCGGCCCGTGGTGCTGTGCCGCGAACTGACCAAGCGGTTCGAGGAGGTGATCCGCGGCAGCGCGGCCGAGGTCTGCGATGCCATCGAGGGGCGGACCCTGAAGGGCGAGATCGTGGTGCTGGTCGGCCGGGCCGAGAGCGAGGAGGTGACCGGCGACGATCTCGACAGCGCGCTGCGCGAGGCGATGAAGACGATGCGCGTGAAGGACGCCGCCACCGCGGTGGCGGGCGCGCTGGGCCTGCCGCGGCGCGAAGTGTACCAGGCCGCGCTGGCGCTCTCCGCCGGGGCGGGGGAGAGACGCGATGCAGATGGAGATGACGCTTGAGGCGGTAAGCCCGCCGCGCGCCCCGGCGCGCAGGCGACGAAGATCGCCGTCCCGCGGTGGCACATATGAGGCCGAAGGGCAGCTCTGCCTCGGGCTCTTCGGCGACCTGAAGGGCGGGACAGTCGAGAACGGGCAGGGGGCGGCTCCTTCGGGGCCGGCCCGACCCTTCCGTCAATCCGGCTCTGCCTCGAACGCCCGGCTCGGGCCTGCGAAGCCCGGCGCGCCGGGCAAGTCCGATGGCCGGGCGAGGCGCGGGGCGAAGGCGCTTCCGAATACCCCGCTGGCGTCAACCGACGCAGCACCGCAGGCGGCCAGTGATCCCGCGGCCCGCCGCGCCGAGCGGGGGCGCAGGGGTTACCTCGCCGGTCTCGCCGCCGAGGAGGCGGTGGCGCGGCACTACGCCCGAAGCGGCCGCGCGCCGGCGCACCGGCGCTGGCGCGGACCGAGCGGCGAGATCGACCTCGTGCTGCGCGAAGGCCCACGCGTCGTCTTCGTCGAGGTGAAGGCCAGCCGCAGCTTCGACGCCGCCATCGCCCATCTCGGCCCGCGCCAAGCCCGCCGCATCCGCCGCTCGGCCGCCGCCTTCTGCGAAGGCGAGCCCGCCGGGGTGCTGACCGAGATGCGCTTCGACCTCGCGCTCGTCAACCGCCACGGCGCGGTCCGCGTGATCGAGAACGCCTTCGGTCACGACTGAACCCTGCAAGCGGCCGGGGGCGGCAGCGCGGCGTCGGAGATCGGCCAGAGGCGCGCCCGGCTGTGCGCCGGGGCGCAGCGCCCCCGCATTGCGTAGACGGGTCGCTTGCGTCATGGATCGTCCGACCGCATCCAAGCGAAAGACGCCCCCATGTCGCCCAAGGCCCTGAAAGTCGCTCTCCAGATGGACCCGATCGGTGCCGTCAACATCGACGCCGACACCACCTTCCGCATCGGCGAGGAGGCGCAGGCGCGCGGCCACGAGCTGTTCTACTACACCCCCGACCGGATCGCCTTCCAGGAAGGCCGCGTGACCGCGCGCGGCTGGCCGCTGGAGCTGCGCCGCGAGAAGGGCAACCACTTCACCCTGGGCGAAGAGCGCGAGATCGACCTGTCGGAGATGGACGTGGTCTGGCTGCGCCAGGACCCGCCCTTCGACATGAGCTACATCACCATCACCCACCTGCTGGACATGATCCACCCCAAGACGCTGGTGGTGAACGACCCGTTCTGGGTGCGCAACTACCCCGAGAAGCTCCTGGTGCTGAACTTCCCGGATCTGACGCCGCCCACCGCCATCGCCCGCGATCTCGCCACGCTGCGCGCCTTCCGCGACCGGCATGGCGACATCATCCTCAAACCGCTCTACGGCAATGGCGGCGCGGGGGTGTTCAAGCTGCATTCGCAGGACGGCAACCTCGCCTCGCTGCACGAGATGTTCACCGGCATCTCGCGCGAGCCGCTGATCGTGCAGAAATACCTGCCCGCCGTGACCAAGGGCGACAAGCGCGTCATCCTGATCGACGGCGAGCCGGTCGGCGCGATCAACCGCGTGCCCGCCAAGGGCGAGACCCGCTCGAACATGCATGTCGGCGGCCGCCCCGAGAAGGTCGAACTGACCGCGCGCGACCGCGAGATCTGCGCCGCGATCGGGCCGCTTCTGAAGGAGAAGGGCCAGATCCTCGTCGGCATCGACGTGATCGGCGACTGGCTGACCGAGATCAACGTGACCTCGCCCACCGGCATCCAGGAACTCGAGCGCTTCGACGGCGTCAACGTCGCCGCGAAGATCTGGGAAGCGATCGAGGCGCGGCGCGGCTAGGCCTCGCGCCGGAGGCGTGGCTCAAGCCTCGCGCCCCAGCGCCAGCCGGTAGCCCACGGCCTCGGCCACATGCGGGCGGCGCACCGTTTCCGATCCGTCGAGATCGGCGATGGTGCGCGCCACCCGCAGCACCCGGTGATAGCCCCGCGCCGAGAGGCCGAACCGCTCGGCCACCCGGCCCAGCAGGGCGCGGCCCTCCGCGTCGGGCGTCGCCACCTCCTCTAGCAATTGCCCTTCCGCGTCGGCGTTGACCCACGCCGTCGTGCCCTCGTAGCGCGCCGCCTGCGCCGCGCGCGCCGTCTCGACCCGGCCGGCCACCTCGGCCGAACCCTCGGGCGGGTCGGGCAGGTCGAGATCGGTGAAGGCCACGGGCGGCACCTCGACGCGCAGGTCGATCCGGTCCATCAGCGGGCCGGAGATGCGGCGGAGATACTCCTCGCCGCAGGCCGGCGCGCGGGCGCAGGCGCGGGCCGGGTCCGACAGGTAGCCGCAGCGGCAGGGGTTGGCGGCGGCGATCAGCAGGAAGCGGCAGGGGTAGCGCAGATGCGCGTTGGCGCGCGCCACCACCACCTCGCCGGTCTCGATCGGCTGGCGCAGCGTCTCGAGCACGGCACGCGGGAACTCGGGCAGCTCGTCGAGGAACAGCACGCCGTTATGCGCAAGGCTGATCTCGCCCGGCTTCGCGCCGCGCCCGCCGCCGGCGATGGCGGCGATCGAGGCGGTGTGGTGCGGCTCGCGGAAGGGGCGCGCCCGGTTGATCCCGCCCTCGGTCAGAAGCCCCGAGATCGAGTGGATCATCGAGGTTTCCAGCGCCTCGAGCGGCGAGAGCGGCGGCAGCAGACCGGGGATGCGCGCGGCCAGCATCGACTTGCCCGAACCGGGCGGCCCCACCAGCAGCAGGTGATGCCGCCCGGCGGCGGCGATCTCGAGCGCGCGCTTGGCGCGCTCCTGCCCCTTCACGTCGCGCAGGTCGCGCGGCCGGTCGGGCGGGGCGGCGAGGCCGGCCTGTGCCGGCGGCAGCGGGTCGCCGGTGAAGTGGCGGATGGCGCGGGCGAGGCTGCCCGGCGCGATCACCTCCACCGCCTCGACCCAGGCGGCCTCGGCGCCGCAGGCGGCGGGGCAGAGCAGGCGGCGCCCCTCCTCGGCGGCGGCCATGGCGGCGGGCAGGGCGCCGATCACCGGCACCAGATCGCCCGAGAGCGACAGCTCGCCCAGCGCCACGGTGGCGGCCACGTCGTCCTCGGGCAGCACCTCGATCGCCGCCAGCAGCGAAAGCGCGATCGGCAGGTCGAAATGCGAGCCCTCCTTCGGCAGGTCGGCGGGCGAGAGGTTGATCGTGATCTTCTTCGACGGCAGCGCGATGGCCAGCGCCGCCAGCGCCGCGCGCACCCGTTCGCGCGCCTCGCTCACCGCCTTGTCGGGCAGGCCGACGATGGCGAAGCCGGGCAGGCCGGGCGTGACCGCGCACTGCACCTCGACCAGCCGCGCCTCGACCCCTTCGAAGGCCACCGTGTAGGCCCGCGCCACCATTGCCGCCCCTCCCTGTCCCGCAGGCTGGGGCGGCAATGGTTTAGGATTGGTAAACGGCCATGAAGGCGGGCCAGGCCTCGGCATCGGCCACGGTCTTGTCGCGGCAGCCGGCGTTGCAGAAGCCGAAGACCCGCCCGCCGATCTCGGCGAGATGGGTCGTGGGCTTGCCCGAATAGGGGCAGGCGGCGTTCTCGGGCGTGCCGTCCTCGACCGCGCGGGCGGGCAGGGGGGCGGGCCCGGGCCACGCGACCTGCGGCAGGCCCTGCGCATAGGGCATCGGGTCGTAGCGCTTCGTCAGGCCCAGCGCGCGCCAGCGGCGCAAGTCGGGCCGGGCGAGATGGGCGGCGACGTAGTCGCGCGCGGCCGCGCCCACCGGCAGGCCGTAGGTGGCGATCCGCGCCGCGACGGGGGCGTAGAACACGTCGGCGAGCGACCATTCGCCGAACAGCCACGGGCCGTCCGCGCCGTGCCGCTCGCGCGCCGTGGCCCAGAGCGTCTCGATCCGCGCGAGATCGGCCAGCACCGCTTCGGAGGGCGCGAAGCCGTCCCAGCCATGCGCCAGCATCATCGGGCAGTCGCCGCGCAACGCGTTGAAGCCCGCATGCATCTCGGCCACGAGCCAGCGCGCCAGCGCCCGCGCCGCCGGATCGCGCGGCCAGAGCGCGATCTCGGGGTGCCGCTCGGCCAGCGTCTCGGCGATGGCGAGGCTGTCGGCCACCACGATCCCGTCGGGGGTGCGCATCGCAGGGACCTGCCGGGCCGGGGCGAAGGGGACGAGGTCGGCGGCCAGCGTGCCGGAATAGAGCCCGGCCTCGTGCAGCCGCACCGGCAGGCCGAAGCTTTCGAAGGCAAGCCAGCCGCGCAGCGACCAGCTCGAGAACAGCCGGTCGCCGATGATCAGGTCGTAAGTCATTCTTGTCGCTCCGCAGGGTCGCGCGGAGCTAGCCACGGTTCGCGCGGATTGGCCAACGCCGTTTCGTGACGGCCGCCATCACGGCAGGTGATTGATCGTGGCGGCGCGCCAGTTTCCGCCCTCGCGCGCGATCCGGGTCAGAGAGAGCGGCTCGATCCGGTGGCCGAAGACCTCGTGGGCGGTGCAGCCCAGCGCGCGCTGGAGCTGGGTGAGGATCACCCCGAAATGCGCGACCACGATCAGGTCTCCGCCGGTCCAGAGCCGGTCGATCGCGGCGTCGCAACGGGCGCGCAGCGCGTTCCAGCTTTCGCCGTTCGGGGGCGCGATGTCGCCGGGGCGGTCCCAGAAGGCGCGGATGTGGTCGGGCGCCTCGGCCTCGATCTCGTCATGGCGCTTCAGCTCCCACGCGCCGAAATGGATCTCGCGCAGGTCCGGCTCGTGCGGCAGGCGCGGCCGGCCGCCCGTCACCGCGTCGGCCGTGCGCACCGCGCGGTCGAGATCCGAGGACACCACCGGCGCCTCGGGCAGCGCGCCGGCGAGCCGCGCCACGGCCGCCGCGTCGGACAGGTCGGCCGGCAGGTCGGACCAGCCGCACATGCCCTTGGCATGGGTCGGCCCGTGCCGGATCAGCCATAGCGCGCTCATGGCAGCTCTCCCTTCAGCGCCAGCGGCAGCCCGGCCATCACCGCGACGACCCGGTCGGCCCGCGCCGCCAGACGCCGGTTCAGACCGCCCTGCGCCGCGCGGAAGCGCCGCGCCAGCGCGTTGTCGGGCACGATCCCGGCGCCCACCTCGTTCGAGACCACGACGACCGGCACCGCGCAGGCCTCGATCGCCGCGATGAGCCCGGCCTCGGCGGCGGCGAGGTCGGCCTCGGCGAGGATCAGGTTCGACAGCCACAGCGTCGCGCAGTCGATCAGCGCGATTTCGCCGGCCCGCAGGCCGGACAATGCCGATCCGGGGTCAAGCGGCGCCTCGACCGTGCGCCAGCCCGCCCCGCGCGCGGCGCGGTGGCGGGCGATCTTTTCTGTCATCTCGTGATCGAAGGCCTGTGCGGTGGCGATATAGACCGGTGCCCGAGCCGCCTTGAGAACAAGGGATTCCGCGTAATCCGACTTGCCCGAGGCGGCGCCGCCTAGAACCAGCGTGAAATTCTGCAAGGTCATGGGCGAAACTTTCTGAGGGGGGGCGGCGTTGGCAGGGCACATGAAAGGTGACTAGCAGGCCGCCCGGCCATGGCAAGCGCACCGACCTCTTTGAAGTCCCGGGGACGATGACATGGCTTTTGACGGATTTGCGGACCAGACCATGACCCGCAACGCGATGCGGGCCGAATTGCTGGACGCCGAGACCGAGCTCAGGCTCGCCTATGCGTGGCGCGACCAGCGCTGCGAGAAATCTCTGCACCGACTGATCACCGCCTACATGCGGCTCGCCATCTCGATGGCGTCGAAGTTCCGCCGCTACGGCGCGCCGATGAACGACCTCATTCAGGAGGCCTCCCTCGGCCTCATGAAGGCGGCCGACAAGTTTGACCCGGACCGGGGCGTGCGCTTCTCCACCTACGCGGTGTGGTGGATCAAGGCCTCGATCCAGGACTACGTGATGCGCAACTGGTCGATGGTGCGCACCGGCTCGACCTCTTCCCAGAAATCGCTGTTCTTCAACATGCGCCGCGTGCAGGCCCGGATCGAGCGCGAGGCCGCGGCCGAGGGGCGGGAGCTCGACGGCGCGACGCTGCGGAAGATGATCGCCAAGGAGGTGGGCGTGCCGCTCGCCGACGTGGAGATGATGGAAGGGCGGCTCTCGGGCTCCGACTTCTCGCTCAACGCCACGCAATCCTCCGAGGAGGAGGGGCGCGAATGGATCGAGGCGCTCGAGGATGACGGGCTGCAGGCCGCCGAGCTGGTGCAGAACAGCCACGACACCGAGATGCTGCGCCAGTGGCTGCTGAACGCGCTGTCGGCGCTCAACGCCCGCGAGCAGTTCATCGTCCGCGAGCGCAAGCTGCGCGACGAGCCGCGCACGCTGGAGAGCCTCGGCGACGAGCTGGGCCTGTCCAAGGAGCGCGTCCGCCAGCTCGAGGCCGCCGCCTTCGGCAAGATGCGCAAGAGCCTCGAGGGCCAGTCGCGCGAGGTGCTGGGCTTCTTCGGCTGAGCCGAGATTGCCCCCGGCCGATCAAGCGCATAGGGTCGCCCCGCATGAACTGCGGGGCGTTTCCGTGTCTCACATCCTCCTGATCATCGGCGGCGGCATCGCGGCCTACAAGTCGCTCGAGCTGATCCGCCTGCTCACCAAGGCCGGGCACGAGGTCACGCCGGTGATGACCGAAAGCGCCGGGCAGTTCGTCACGCCGCTCTCCGTCTCGGCGCTGGCCGGCAAGAAGGTGCACGAAGCGCTGTTCGACCTCACCGCCGAGGCCGAGATGGGCCATATCCAGCTCTCGCGCGTGGCCGACCTTCTTGTCGTCGCGCCCGCCACGGCCGACATGATGGCCAAGATGGCGCAGGGCCGGGCCTCCGACCTCGCCTCGACGCTGCTTCTGGCGACCGACACGCCGGTGATGATCGCCCCCGCCATGAACGTGCGGATGTGGCTGCACCCGGCGACGCAGCGCAACCTCGCCACGCTTCAGGGCGACGGCGTCGCGGTGGTCGGGCCGGACGAGGGCGACATGGCCTGCGGCGAATACGGCCCCGGACGGATGGCCGAACCGCAGGCGATCTTCGAGGCGATCGAGGCCGCGCTCGACCCGGGCGCGAAGCCGCTCGCCGGGCGGCACGTGCTGGTCACGTCCGGCCCCACCCACGAGCCGATCGATCCGGTGCGCTACATCGCCAACCGCTCCTCGGGGGCGCAAGGGACCGCGCTGGCCGAGGCGCTGGTGGATCTGGGCGCGCGCGTCACCTTCGTCACCGGCCCGGCCAGCGCGCCGATGCCGAAAGGGGCGCATGTCGTGCCGGTCGAGACCGCGGCCGAAATGCGCGACGCGGTCGCCGCGGCGCTGCCCGCCGACGCCGCGATCTTCGCCGCCGCCGTGGCCGACTGGCGGGTCGAGAGCGGGTCGGACCGCAAGATCAAGAAGCAGGACGGCGCGCTGCCCGAACTGCGTCTGGCCGAAAACCCCGACATCCTCGCCGGGGTGGCGCGCATGGCCGAGGGGCGGCCGCGCCTCGTGGTGGGCTTCGCCGCCGAAACCCATGACGTCACCGCCAACGCCACCGCCAAGCGCGCCCGCAAGGGCTGCGACTGGATCGTCGCCAACGACGTCTCGCCCGGCACCGGCATCATGGGCGGATCCGAGAACGCGGTGACGCTGATCACCGCGACCGGGTCCGAGGACTGGCCGCGCATGGGCAAGGCCGATGTGGCCCGGCGGCTCGCGCAGCGGCTGGCCGAGGCGTTGGCAAACGAGGACGGGACCGCCTCCGGCGGGAGTATTTGAGGAGTGAAGATGCCCGGGACCGCGACCCTGCGGCTGTGCTGGACCGATACGGCCGACCGCGACCTGCCGCTGCCCGCCTACCAGACCGCCGGCGCGGCGGGGGCCGATCTCGTCGCCAATCTCGACCCCGCCGACCGCGAGAGCGGCATCGCGCTCGCGCCCGGCGCGCGGGCGCTGGTGCCGACCGGTCTGCGCGTCGCGGTGCCCGAGGGCCATGAGCTGCAGATCCGGCCGCGCTCGGGGCTGGCGCTGAAGCACGGCATCACCTTCCCCAACAGCCCCGGCACCATCGACAGCGACTATCGCGGGCCGCTGGGCGTGATCGTGATGAATGCCGGGCAGGAGAGCTTCACCGTGACCCATGGCATGCGGATCGCGCAGGCGGTGCTGGCGCCGGTCACGCGCGCGGCCTTCGTCACGGTCGAGAGCCTCGACGAGACGCCGCGCGGCGCGGGCGGCTTCGGCTCGACCGGGGGGATCGCGTGATCCTCGTCGGCGTCATGGCCGCGGCGCTGTGGGGCATCGGCGCGCTGACCGGCGCGCCGCGCGCGGCGCGGCTCAACATGATCGGCCTCTTGATGGTCGCGGTGATCGCCGGCCACCTGATCCTGCCCGACGGCCACCCGCTGCGCGAGGCGACGGGCGGCGAGGCGGCCTTCTGGGTGCTGCTCTTGGCGCTGGGCGCGCTGGTCTGGCTCTACACCCGGGGGCTCGCGCTCCTGAAGAAGCGCGCCGCGCCGAAGGCGCCGGACGCGCCCGCGCGCAAGGGGTTCTCCGAGACCGAGCTGACCCGCTACGCCCGCCACATCGCCCTGCGCGAGATCGGCGGGCCGGGGCAGGGGGCGCTGCGCCGCGCGCGCGTGCTGGTGGTCGGCGCCGGCGGGCTGGGCTGCCCGGCGCTCACCTACCTCGCGGCCTCGGGCGTCGGCACCATCGGCGTGATCGACCACGACACCGTCGATCTCAGCAATCTCGGCCGGCAGGTGCTCTACGACGAGGGGCAGATCGGCATGCCCAAGGTCCACGCCGCCGCCGAGAAGCTGCGCGCGCAGAACCCGCATGTCGAGATCCGGCCCTACGAGCGGCGCCTGACAAGCGAGATCGCGCAGGAGCTCTTCGGCGACTACGACCTCGTGCTCGACGGCTGCGACGACTTCGGCACCCGCGCCGTCGTCAACCAGGCCGCCGTGGCCACCGGCACGCCGCTGATCGCCGCCGCGCTGACCCAGTGGGAGGGGCAGATCTCGCTCTACCACCCGGCGAAGGGCGCGCCCTGCTGGAGCTGCGTCTTCCCCGAGCGGCCCGACCCGGCGCTGGTCCCCGCCTGCGCCGAGGCGGGAGTGCTCGGGCCGCTGCCCGGCGTGCTCGGCGCGATGATGGCGGCCGAGGCGGTCAAGCATCTGACCGGGGCGGGCGAGACCCTCGCCGGGCGGCTGGTGATCCACGACACGCTCTACGCCGAGACCCGCAGCGTGAAGCTCGCGCGCCGCGCCGGCTGCCCGGTCTGCGGCGAGGTGAACACCGCCTGACGCTTGCGTCGCGGGGCCGGCGTCGCATAGTGACGGGCGACGCCCTCGATCCCTGACCCGAGCCCGGAAGGACCTTCCCATGACCCGCAGCCCGATCCTCGCCGCCGCCCTGCTCGCCGCGCTGCCCGCCGCCGCGCAGGACCTGCCCGATCTCGGTGGCCGCGAGGTCGTCGTGGCGGTCGAGAACGCCTACCCGCCGCTGCAGTTCCTCGACGCCGAGGGCGCGGCCGTCGGCTGGGAATACGACGCCGTGGCTGAGATGGCCGAGCGGCTGAACTTCGAGCCGGTCTGGGAGGTGATGTCCTGGGACGCCACCATCCCCGCCGTGGCCGAGGGGCAGGTCGACATGGCGATGAACGGCATCACCATCCGCGAGGACCGCGCCGAGGTGGTCGACTTCTCCGCCCCCTACATGACCAGCGAGATGGTCATGCTGGTGCGCGGCGACGAGGAGCGCTTCGCCGATGCCGCGGGCTTCGCCGCCGACGAGGACCTGCTGATGGCGGCGCAGCCCGGCACCACGCCGTTCTACGTGGGCGTCTACGAGGTGCTCGACGGCGACGAGGCCAACCCGCGCATCCAGATGTTCGAGACCTTCGGCGCGGGCGTGCAGGCGCTGCGCGCGGGCGATGTCGACCTCGTCCTGACCGACAGCACCGCGGGCGAGGGCTACGTCTCGGCCTCCGACGGCGCGCTGAAGATCGTCGGCGAGAAGCTCGGCACCGAGGAGTTCGGCTTCATCTTTCCGCAGGACAGCGATCTGGTCGGCGCGGTCGATGCCGCCATCGCCGCGATGCGGGCCGACGGCACGCTCGTGGCGCTGAACACCAAGTGGTTCCTCGACTACAAGATGGGCGAGTGAGCCGCCCGGCCTCGTGAAGCCCACCCCGTCTCCCGAGAAGGACTTTCCATGGTGGCTGGTCGTCGTCGCGACGACCGGCCTCTTCCTGTTCTGGCGCGCGGCGCAGGACGGGGTGCAGACACAGGTGCTCGAGACCCTGTCGCGCGGCATCGGCATCACCGTGATGGTGACGCTGGTGGCCTATGCCGGCGCCTGCGTCATCGGCCTCGCTCTGGCGCTGGCGCAGATGTCGCGCTGGCTGGTGCTGCGGCAGGCGGCGCGGCTCTATGTCGAGGTCATGCGCGGCATCCCGATCATCGTGCTGCTGCTCTACGTGGCCTTCGTGCTCGCCCCGGCCATGGTCGCGGGCTGGAACTGGATTGCCCAGCCCTTCGGCGCCGAGGAGCTGCGCACCCGCGACCTGCCGCTTCTGTGGCGCGCGGTGATCGCGCTGACGCTGGCCTATGCGAGCTTTCTCGCCGAGGTGTTCCGCGCCGGTCTCATGTCGGTCGACGAGGGGCAGGTCGAGGCGGCCGAGGCGCTGGGCCTCTCGCCGTGGCAGCGCTTCCGCCTCGTGGTCTTTCCGCAGGCCTTCCGCACCATCCTGCCGCCCCTCGGCAACGACTTCGTCGCCATGGTCAAGGACAGCAGCCTCGTCAGCGTGCTCGGCGTGGCCGACATCACCCAGCTCGGCAAGGTCACGGCGGCGGGCAATTTCCGCTACTTCGAGACCTACAACATGGTGGCGCTGATCTACCTCGTGATGACCATCGGCCTGTCGCTGGCGCTGCGCGGCCTCGAGCGGCGGCTCAGGGCGCGCGGCGGCCCGGACGGCGCGCGCCGCGCGGGCGAGGGCGGGGTGCTGCCGGGCTGAGAACGCGCGGGGTGGAAGACGGCCCCGGCCGGGCATAGCTTGGCCCCCAAAGGAGACCGCGCATGACCAACCCGCTGCTCGAAGACTGGGACACGCCCTTCGGCCTGCCGCCCTATGACCGCATCACCGAGGACCACTGGGCCCCGGCGGTCGAGGCCGAGCTGTCGCGCGCCCGCGCCGCCGTCGCCGCCATCGCCGACAACCCCGAGCCGCCGAGCTTCGACAACACCGTCGCCGCGCTGGAGCGCGCCGATCTCGGGCTGGGCCGGGTGCTCGGCGCCTTCTACTCGGTCGCCGGGGCCGACAGCACGCCGGGGCTGCAGGCGCTGCAGCGCGACTTCGCGCCCAAGCTCTCGGCCTACGGCTCGGAGGTGATCTCGAACGCCGCGCTCTTCGCCCGGATCGAGGATCTCTGGGACCGGCGCGAGACGCTGGGCCTGACCGACGAGGAGGCCCGCGTGCTGATGCTGACCCGGCGCGGCTTCGTCCGCTCGGGCGCGCAGCTCGAGGGCGAGGATGCGAAGCGCATGGCCGAGATCAAGTCGCGGCTCTCGGTGCTCGGCACGCAGTTCGCGCAGAACCTGCTCGCCGACGAGGCCGACTGGTCGATGCCGCTCTCGCCCGAGGCGCTGGCCGAGCTGCCCGCCGGGCTGCGCTCGGCCGCGACATCGGCGGGCGGCGAGAAGGGCCCGGTCATTACCCTCTCGCGCTCGCTGATCGTGCCCTTCCTGCAGTATTCGCCCGACCGCGCGGCGCGGCGGAAGGCCTACGAGGCCTGGGCTGCGCGCGGCGCACGGGGCGGCGAGACCGACAACCGCGCCATCGCCGCCGAGGTGCTGCGCCTGCGCGAGGAGCGCGCGAAGCTGCTTGGGCATGACGACTTCGCCTCCTACAAGCTCGAGACCGAGATGGCGAAGACGCCGGACGCCGTGCGCGAGATGCTGCACGCGGTCTGGACCCCGGCCCGCGAGCTGGCGCTGAAGGACGCCGCGATCTACGAGGAGATGCTGCGCGCCGACGGCCATGACGGGCCGCTCGAGCCGTGGGACTGGCGCTACTACGCCGAGGCCCGCCGCCGCGCCGAGCACGAGATCGACGACGGCACGCTCAAGCCCTACCTGCAGCTCGACCGGATGATCGAGGCGGCCTTCTCGGTCGCGCATCGCCTGTTCGGCATCAAGGCGCGCGAGATCGAGGCGCCGCTCTACCACCCGGACGCCCGCGCCTTCGAGATCACCCGCGACGGCCGCCACCTCGCGGTCTTCGTGGGCGACTGGTTCGCCCGGCCCTCGAAGCGTTCGGGCGCGTGGTGCTCGGCGATGCGCCAGCAGCACCGGCTCTCGGACGAGGAGGTGCGGCCGCTGGTCGTCAACGTCTGCAACTTCGCCAAGCCGGGGGAGGGCGAGCCGGCGCTTCTGTCCTACGATGACGCGCGCACGCTGTTCCACGAGTTCGGCCACGCGCTGCACCAGATGCTGTCCGACGTCACCTTCGAGAGCATTTCGGGCACCTCGGTGGCGCGCGACTTCGTCGAGCTGCCGAGCCAGCTCTTGGAGCATTGGCTGGAGGTGCCGGAGGTGCTGCGCGACTTCGCCACCCATGCCGAGACCGGCGAGCCGATGCCCGAGGCCCTGATGCAGAAGATGCTGGCGGCGAAGAACTTCGACCAGGGGTTCGCCAGCATAGAGCAGACCGCCTCGGCCATCGTCGATCTGGAGTTCCATTGCGGCCCGGCCCCGGCCGACCCGATGCAGCGGCAGGCCGAGATCCTCGAAGGCCTCGGCATCCCGCACGCGATCCGGATGCGCCACGCCACGCCACATTTCGCGCATGTCTTCACCGGCGACGGCTACTCGGCCGGCTATTACAGCTACCAGTGGTCCGAGATGATGGACGAGGACGCCTTCGCGGCCTTCGAGGAAACGGGCGACGTCTTCGACCCCGAGACCGCGCGCAAGCTGGAAGAGCACGTGCTCTCCAGGGGCGGCGCGGAGGAGCCGGGCCTGCTCTACGAGCGGTTCCGCGGCCGGATGCCCGGGGTCGAGGCGCTGCTGAAGGGCCGCGGCCTCGCGGCCTAGCCCTCCTTGCGGCGGGCCTCGGCGGCTTCGAGGATGTGGTGCATCTCGTCGGCGAGCGCGCCCTCGATCGAGAGGCCCTCGCCGGGCACCGCGCCCGGGTCCTCCTCGTCGCCGACCATGTGGCTGCGGTCGCGGATGTAGTCGCGCAGCTGCTCGCCCGCGGGGCCGTCCAGCGCCGCCACCAGCCGGGCCAGCACCTTGCGCTGCGCCAGAAGGCGGCCTTCGAGGCTGTCGATGGTGGTGGTCATGGCGGCGCTCCCCGGTGGTCTGGCTGTCTGCCGGGGCAACGCGGCTATCGCGGGCGCTGTTCCGCGCCGGCGCGGCGCGGGTCGTGCGGGTCGCCCACCGGGTCCTTGTGGATGATCACGTCGGCGCGCGGGTAGCGCGCGAGGATGGCGCGCTTCAGAGCCGCGCCGATCTCGTGCGCCTCGTGCAGGCTCTGCTCGCCGTCGAGCTCGATATGCAGGTTCACGAAGACCCGGCTGCCGGCGCGGCGCGTGCGCAGGTCGTGATGGCCGTGCACGCCCGGGAAGTCGCCGGCGATGGCCTCGATCCCCGCGACCATGTCGTCGTCCACGGCGCGGTCCATCAGCGCATCCCATGCGCCGCGGCCGATCTTCAGCGCGCCGCCGACCATCAGCGCCGCCGCCCCCAGCGCCACCGCCGGGTCGATCCAGTCGAGCCCGAAGCGGCGCGAGGCCCAGAGCGCGCCGATCGCCCCCAGCGCCGGGATCAGGTCGCCGAGGTAATGCAGCGAATCCGCCGCCACCACGCGGTTGCCGGTCAGCCGCGCCACCCGGCGCTGCCACGCCACCAGCCCGGCGGTCAGCACGATCGACAGCGCCATCGCGGCGATGCCCGCGCCCTCGTTCGAAAGCGCGTCGCCGGGCGCGTTGAGCCGCATCATCGCGCCGCCCGCGATCAGCGCCGCCGAGACGAGGATGAACAGGCTCTGGCCCAGCGCCGCGAGATCCTCTGCCGAGGAATGGCCGAAGGCGTGGTCGGCATCGGCCGGGCGGCGGGCATAGGCGATGGCGGCGAGCGCGCCGAGCGACATCACGAGATCGAGCGCCGAGTCGGCCAGTGTCGCGGCCACCGAGAGCGCCCCGGTCTGCCACAGCGCCCAGAGCTTGGCCGCGATCAGCACCAGCGCCACGGAAACGGAGGCGATCCCGGCCGAGAGGTTCAGCCGGTCGTCTGAAGCCCGTCCCGCCACGGATCAGTCGCGGATCTCGTCGGGCGCGACGCCCCAGAGCGCGGTCTTGGGCGCCCATCCCTTGTAGCCCCCGGCCGAGACCCGGCACCATTCGGGCTCGCATTCGCCCAGCCGCGCCACCACGCCGGCCTCGAACTCGGCCACCACGGTGGCCTCGTCCTGCGGGCGGGCGCGCACCGGCAGCGGGTCGGCGTCGACGATCACCGTGCGCACGCCCGAAAGCATCGCGTAGTGCATCCAGCCGCCCACGCCCTCGCGGTCAGTGACGCGGCGCCAGTGGCCGTACTCGGCGGTCACCTGCAGCGGCATGTCGCGGCGCAGGAAGACCCAGTCGATCCGGTGCGACAGCGACGGCCCGCGCCGCACGTTGCCCCGGTCGCTCGAGAGCGAGACGAAGCGCGGCAGCGGCAGGTTGGTCTCGGGGCCGCGCGCCGGGCCTTCCGGCACCGCGAAGCGGCGCGGCGCGGCCGGCGCCTCGGGCGGCGCCGGCGCGGCCGGCTGTTCGGGTTCGGCGGCGGGCGGCGGCAGCGGCCGCGCGGCGGGGCGCAGCGGCGCGTCCTGCGCGGCGGCGGGCAGGGCGAGGCAGAGCGTCAACAGCGCCGCGATCCGTCCAAAGCCCGTCATCCGTCCACCCGATCCTGCCTGATGCCGCCGGGCCGCCCGCGCTTGCGCGGCGGGCCCCGCGGGGCCACCTTGTCATGGAGAGGGGCCGAGGAAAAGCGCGGGGGGACGCGTCATGGCGGGGAAACGCCTTCATGTGATCGCGACGCGACGCCTGCCCGAGGCGGTCGAGGCGCGCATGGCCGAGCTGTTCGACTTCGTGCCCGGCCCGGCCGACGCGGCGATGGCGCCCGAGGCGCTGCGCGGCGTGCTCGAGGCGGCGGAGGTGCTGGTGCCGACCCTCTCTGACCGGATCGACGCCGACATGATCGCCGCGGCCGGGCCGCGCCTCAAGCTGATCGCCAATTACGGCGCAGGCGTGGACCACATCGACACCGACGCCGCCCGCGCCCGCGGCATCGCGGTGACGAACACGCCCGGCGTGGTGACGGAGGACACCGCCGACGTGACCATGGCGCTGATCCTTGCCGTGACGCGGCGGCTGCCAGAGGGACAGGCGCTTATGCAGTCGGGCGAATGGCGCGGCTGGTCGCCCGACCTGCTGCTCGGCGGGCGGATCGGCGGGCGGCGGCTGGGCATCCTCGGGATGGGCCGGATCGGCCGCGCGGTGGCGCGCCGGGCGCGCGCCTTCGGCATGGAGATCGGCTACCACAACCGCCGCCGCCTGCACCCGGAGATCGAGGCCGAATACGCCGCGCGCTTTTGGGACAGCCTCGACCAGATGGTCGCCCATTGCGACGTGATCTCGGTGCATTGTCCGCACACGCCGGCCTCCTACCACCTGCTCAACGCGAGGCGGATTGCGCTGATGAAGCCCGGCGCGGTGGTGGTGAACACCTCGCGCGGCGAGGTGATCGACGAGAACGCGCTGACGCGCGCGCTCCGGGCGGGCGAGATCGCCGGGGCCGGGCTCGACGTCTACGAGCAGCGGCGCGAGATCAACCCGCGGCTCAGGGCGCTGCCCAACGTGGTGCTGCTGCCGCATATGGGCTCGGCCACGCGCGAGGGGCGGATCGAGATGGGCGAGCGGGTGATGATCAACATCCGCGCGCTCGAGGACGGGCTGCCGCCGCCGGACCTGATCCTTCCCGATTTCGTGTAGCTGCGGGAACCGATTCGCCGGTGCCGCATTGCAGCGACGTCGAGATCGTCACGGAGCTGTCACATGCGCAACTGGGCCATCGCCTTGCTGTCGCTCGCGCTGGTTTCGGGCCTGGCCTGCCTCGGCGCGAACACGCCGGACGAACACGGCGTGGCGCGGGTGCTCATGGTGCTGTTCGGCGTGCTCGGCGCCTATGCCGCGACCGCGCATCTGCTGCGCGGCCGCGCCCGCCCCGGCCATGCGGACGGAGCGATCGAGACCTGATCAGTTGCTGACGCGGCGCAGGATGCGCTGGCCGGGCAGGTCGGCGCCCAGCACCTGCATGCGCGCGTCGCGCGCGAAGGCCTCGAGCAGGTCGCGATAGTAGCCGCCGGCCGAGTTCACCGCCGCCCCCAGAAGCGCGCCGCCCGTGCCCTCGGCGGCCTCGCCGGCAAGCACCTGGATCGTGTAGCTGCCGCGCAGCGCGCCCGAGGGGTCGATGATCCGCACCGCGCCCGACAGGCGCGACTGGTCGCGCCCGAAGGCGGTCGAGGTGCCGCCCGCCACGTTCAGCCGCGACACGTCGACCTGCATCTGCCACTGGCCGCCGCGGCCCAGCCGGTCGGCGAACTCGCGCGCCAGCGCGGTCTCGAGATCGGGCGCGAGGCGGCTGGAGAAGCGCTGCGCCGCGCCGCTTTCGAAGCCGGTGCCCTCGGTCGCGACCGAGATGGTCGAGAGCTGCATCTCGGCCCGCGCGCTGCGCGACAGCGGGTTCGGGTCGGGCGTGCCGCAGGCCGCCAGCGTGGCGGCGGCGGCAAGGGCAATCAGGCTGCGGCGGGTGAACATCGGCATCTCCGGAACTGGCATGGATTAACGGTAGACCTCGTCCTCGGTCGGGAAGGCGCGGGTCTTTACGTCCTCGGCGTAGCGCTTGACCGAATCCTCGATCATCGGCCCGAGCTGGCCATAGACCTTGACGAATTTCGGCGTCCACGGGTTCAGCCCCAGCATGTCCTCGAGCACGAGGATCTGGCCGTCGCATTCCGCGCTCGCGCCGATGCCGATGGTCGGGATCTCGATCGCCTTGGTGATCTTGGCGGCGAGCGGCTCGACCATGCCCTCGAGCACCACGGCGAAGGCGCCGGCCTCGGTCACGGCGCGGGCATCCTCGAGATGCGCCTCCCAGCTGTCCTCGTCCCTACCTTGCGTCTTGAAGCCGCCCATGACGTGGCTCGACTGCGGGGTGAGCCCGATATGCGCCATCACCGGGATGCCGCGCTCGGTCAAAAAGCGGATGGTCTCGGCCATGCGGGTGCCGCCCTCGAGCTTCACCGCGCCGCACTGGGTTTCCTTCATGATCTGCGCGGCGTTGCGGAAGGCGACCTGCGGGCTTTCCTCGTAGGTGCCGAAGGGCATGTCGACGACGATCAGAGCCTTCTTCGTGCCGCGCACCACGGCGCGGCCATGCATGATCATCAGCTCGAGCGACACGCCGACCGTGCTCTCCATGCCGTGCATCACCATGCCGAGGCTGTCGCCCACGAGGATGAAGTCGGCGTAGCGGTCGACGATGGCGGCGGTGTGCGCGTGGTACGAGGTCAGCGACACGATCGGCTCGCCGCCCTTGCGGCGGGCGATCTGCGGCACGGTCACCCGGCGGATCGTCTCGGTCTGGCTGCTCATGGGGTGATCTCCCTCTGATCGATCAACAGGACCTCGCCGAACTGGGCCGAGATCATAATGGCTATGGGCTCCGACAGCGGCGCGTCGGGCGATTGTCCCAAGGGGGCGAGGCTGCCAGGCGACACGATGTCGAGCCCGGTGAGCGTGGCGCGCGGCTCGTCCGAGACGGTGGCGCGGATCGCCTCCTCGATCTGGCGCGGGCTGCCGCCCTCGGCCGCGACCCGCTCGGCCCGGCCCAGCGCGCGGTTGAGGCAGACCGCGGCGGCGCGGTCCTCGGAGGTGAGCCGCACGTTGCGCGACGACATGGCCAGACCGTCGGCCTCGCGCATGGTCGGCACGCCGACGACCTCGAGCGGCATGTGCAGGTCGCAGGCAAGGCGGCGGATCACCTGCAGCTGCTGGTAGTCCTTCTCGCCGAAATAGGCGGCGTCGGGGCCAACGATGTTGAAGAGCTTGGTGACCACGGTGGCGACGCCGCGGAAATGGCCGGGCCGGACCGCGCCGTGCAGCCTGTTCGCCAGTTCGCGGGTCTCGACCACGGTCTCGTCGCCCTCGGGATAGATCTCGTAGGCCTGCGGGATCAGCACGGCGTCGCAGCCGGCCGCCTCCAGCGCCGCGAGATCGGCGGCCTCGGTGCGCGGGTAGGTCTCGAGGTCCTTGGGGTCGCCGAACTGGGTCGGGTTGACGAAGATGGTGGCCACGACCCGGTCGTTGCCGGCCTTGGCGGCGGCGACGAGGCTCATGTGGCCGTCATGCAGCGCGCCCATTGTGGTGACGAGGCCGACGCGTTCGCCTGCCGCGCGGAAGCCCGCGACGGCGTCGCGTATCGCACTGATGCTGCGGCAGATCTGCATGATGCCCTCCCAGACGCTGGCTGTCTTTTACGGGGCCGGGCAGGGCGGCACAACAGCGCCGCTCAGGCGGTCGGGGGCCAGGCGCGCGGGAAGCCGGCGGGCAGGTCGCCCTCCAGCGCCTCGATGTAGCTCGCGATCGAGTGGCCCTCCTCGACGTCGCCGGCGGGCGGGTTCAGCCAGTGCACCGAGCCGAGATGGCGGAAGCCCAGGAAGCGCGGCGGCAGGTGGCACAGCGTGTCGTCGATGCGGCAGACGTTCAGCACGAAGCCCTCGCGCCCGAAATGCGCGCGCCCGTGCAGCGTGCGCGGGCTGCCGAAGGCGAGAGTGGGCACGCCGAGCGAGGCGCCGACGATCTGCGCCGAGGCCGCGCCCAGCGAATGGCCGATGATGAAGGCGGGCTTCTGCGGCTTGGCGAAGGCGTAGACGATCTGCGCGTGTTCGAGAAAGCCCGCGTGCCACAGCGCGCCGCTGTCGCCCGGCGCCATGCGGAAGCCATGCGCGTCGGGCGCGCGGTCGTGGATGAAGTCGAAGTTGAACTCGAACCAGTCCGAGAATTCGTTGGTGCCGGCGATGTAGAGGATGCCGCGCTTCAGCATCGCGGCCTGCACGCCGCGCAGGTCGAGCGTCTCGACCACGTCCGGCCCCTCCAGCCCGCCATTCATGCGGTCGATGATCCGCGCGGCCTCGATCGGCTCGAGCGTCTTCATGGCGGCCCTCCCTCCTGGCCCCACCATTCACGCCGCAAGCGCCCCGCCTGTCCAGCACGGGCCGCGCGTGTCGCATTCGGCGCGCGAGATGTCGCCCGGCTTCGCCCCTTTTCGGCCAATCGCGCGATGGTGCGGACAAGGCCAGCCCGGAGACCGCCCGATGAAGACCCATGTCAAAGCTCTCGTCGTCGGCGGTGGCGCCGTCGGCACCTCGATCGCCTACCACCTCGCCAAGGCCGGGTGGGACGACGTCATGCTGCTCGAACGCGACGAGCTGACCTCGGGCTCGACCTGGCACGCGGCGGGGCTCTTGCCCTACTTCAACATGTCCTACGCGACCACCTGGATCCACGACCACTCGATCAAGCTTTACAAGACGCTGGAAGAGGAGACCGGGCTCGACGCCGGCTTCTTCGTGGTGGGCAACCTGCGCATGGCGCAGTCGAAGGCGCGCATGGACGAGTACATGCTCTACGCCTCGACTGCCGAGACCGTCGGCGTGCCGTTCGAATGGATGACGCCCGCGCAGATCAAGGAGCGCTGGCCGCTGGTCCGGACCGAGGATCTCGAGGGTGCGATCTACCACCCGACCGACGGCTACATTAACCCCGCCGACGTCACCATGGCGATGGCCAAGGGCGCGCGGCAGAGGGGCGTTTCGATCGAGCGCAGGTGGCAGGTCGACGGCTACGCCTGGACCGGCTCGGAATGGCGGGTGACGGTGACCAAGATGGTCGAGAAGGGCGGCAACCTCGTCCCCTCGGATGAGCAACAGGTCATCACCGCCGAGCATGTCGTGACCGCGACCGGCAACCACGCGCAGCGCACGGCGCGGCTTCTGGGGATCAAGATCCCGGCGATTCCGGTCGAGCACCAGTTCATCGTCACCGAGCCCGACCCGGCGCTGGTCGAGTGGCGCAAGTCGAACCCGCAGCACCCGGTGCTGCGCGACGCCGACGCCAAGTGGTACGTGCGCGAGGAGCGCGGCGGCTGGATCCTCGGCCCCTACGAGCGAGGCGCCCCCGCGCGCTTCCCCTATGGCGTGCCCGACAGCTTCCGCGCCGACCTGTTCCCGCTCGATCTCGACCGGATCGAGGAGGAGTACATGTCGATGATCCACCGCATCCCCTCCTCGGAGGAGGTGGGTCTGAAGGACGATTTCAACGGCCCGATCTGCTACACGCCCGACGGCAACCCGCTGATCGGCCCGGCGCCGGGCCTGCGCAACATGTGGCTGGCGGAGGGCTTCTCCTTCGGCATCACGGCGGCGGGCGGCGCGGGGCACTACCTCGCGCAGATGATGGTCGAGGGCGAGGCCGAGATCGACATGGCGTCGCTCGACCCCAAGCGGTTCGGGTCGTGGATGACCACAGACTACGCCGTGGCCAAGAACGAGGAGGCCTACGAGCACGTCTACATCCTGCACCACCCCGACGAGGAGCGCCCGGCCGCGCGACCCTTGCGCACCTCGCCCGCCTATGACCGGCAGAAGGAGAGGGGCGCGCAGTTCGGGCAGGTGAACGGCTGGGAGCGGCCGAACTATTACGGGCCGGTCGATGCGCCCGAGGGCTTCGACCACGACGCGCGCTCGTTCCGGCGCGGCGGCTGGTGGGAACATGCGGCCGCCGAGGCGAAGGCGATCCGTGAGGGCGTGGGCCTGATCGACGCCACCGCCTTTGCCAAGCACGAGGTGAAGGGGCCGGGGGCCGCGGCCTTCCTCGACTGGTTCACCACCAACAAGCTGCCGAAGGTCGGCCGCATCAACCTGACCTACGCGCTGACCGATGCCGGCACGACCCGCACCGAATACACCATCGTGCGGCTGGCGGAGGACCGGTTCTACCTCGTCTCGGCGGGCGCCTGGAGCGCCTATGACGGCGACTTCCTGAGGAAGGCCATCGAGGACAAGGAGCCCGAGTTCGGCCGCATCGACGTGCAGGACGTGACCACGCAATGGGGCGTCTTCGCCATCGCCGGGCCGCGCTCGCGCGAGGTGCTGAACCGGCTGGTGCGCGACGCCGACCCGGCGACGGTGCTGTCGAACAAGCGCTTCCCGTGGCTGTCGGTGCGCGACATCGAGCTTGGCATGGTGCCGGTCCGCGCGTTGCGCGTGGCCTATACCGGCGAGCTGGGCTGGGAGCTGCATCACCCGATCGAGATGCAGACCCACCTGTGGGACAGGCTGATGGCGGCGGGCGAGCCGTCGGGCATGAAGCTGGTGGGCGCGCGGGCGCAGAACTGGCTGCGGCAGGAGAAGTCCTACCGCGCCTTCGGCACCGAGCTCGGGCGCGACGCGACGCCGCTCGAGGCCGGTCTCGACCGCTTTGTGGATCTCTCGAAGGAGTTCCACGGCAAGGCGGCGATGGAGGCGATCGGGCTGCGTTCGAAATGCGTGACGCTGCTGATCGACGGCCCGCAGGACGCCGACCCCTGGGGCCGCGAGGCGCTGTTCTCGGAAAAGGGCGAGCGGGTCGGGCGGCTTACCTCGGGCGGCTGGTCGGCGGCCTTCGGCAAGTCGATCGGTATGGGCTACGTGCGCCCCGAGCTTGCGGCGCCCGGCACGAAGCTCAAGGTGCGGATGTTCCGCGAGCTGTGGGACGCCGAGATCTGCGAGGACAGCCCCTACGACCCGACCAACGCCACCATCCGCGCGGATGGCTGACACCCGACCGGCGGCGCGCGACCCGCGCCGCCGGATCACGCGGGGGGTAGGGTCGGAGCCGGCGGCGGCGATCTGCGCCGCGCGAAGTCCCGCCATGCGCGTTTTGCCGCTTCCCTCCGCCGGGCGCGCGCTATGTGATGCGGGCGCGACCGGTTCCGTCATGGCGTGATCGCTGCGGCCCAAGGGACACCCGCGGCTGCCGGACCGGGTCGTATCCGGCCCCGTCCCCGGGGTGTTTGGACTTGGACCCCTCCATGAACAGAAAGAAGAACAGGACCTTCGCCATCATCGGCCTCGGCAATTTCGGCGCCACGGTCGCGAGCGAGCTGGTCCGCTTCGGCAATTACGTCATCGGCCTCGACAGCGACCGGAAGGTGGTCGGGCACTACGCCGAGAAGCTCAGCCAGGCCATGGTGGTCGACAGCCGCGACGAGGCGGCGCTGCGCGAGGCCGGGGTGGGCGATTGCGACGTGGCGCTGATCGCGATGGGCGAGAACCTCGAATCCAGCGTGCTCACCGCGATCAACCTGCGCATGATCGGCGTGCCCACGGTCTGGGCCAAGGCGGTCAGCAAGTCGCATCACCGCATCCTGTCGAAGCTCGGCGTCGACCGCATCATCCACCCCGAGGAGGAGGTCGGCCGCCACACCGCTCAGGTGCTGCACAACCCGCTGGTGCGCGACTATGTCAGCCTCGGCAACGGCTTCCACGTGGTGAGCTTCCGCGTGCCCGAATCGCTCGAGGGCCGCAGCGTGCACGAGCTGAAGCTGCGCGAGCGCCACGACCTGCGCTGCATCGGCGTGATGCGCGGGGCCGAGTACCTGGGCGACGACGGCGCGCCCGTGACCTTCGCCGAGCAGGACCGGCTGCTGCTTCTGGGCACGCGGCAGAACCTGCGCGACTTCGCGGCGACGCTTTGAGCCGGCCATGACCTCGCACCCCATGCGCGCGGCCTGGAGCCGGGCCCGGCTCTACCGCCTGCCGCCGCCGGCGCTGCTGGCGCTGCTCTACGTCACCTTCATCCTCGTCGGCACCGCGCTGCTGCGCACGCCCTGGGCCATGGTCGAGGATCTCGGCTGGGGCGGCGCCTTCTTCACCGCCACCTCTGCGGTCACCGTGACCGGCCTCGTGCTGGCCGACACCGGCGCGGCCTTCACCCCCTTCGGGCAGGGCGTGATCGCGGTGCTGATCCAGATCGGCGGGCTCGGGCTGATGGTCTTCGCGGTGCTGCTGCTGACCGCGCTGGGCATCCCGATCGGCATGCCGCAGCGGATCATCCTGCGCGAGGATCTGGGCCAGACCTCGCTGTCGAACCTCGCGCAGCTGGCGCGGCTGGTGCTGAAGGTGGCGCTTCTGTGCGAGGCGGTGGGCGTCGCCGCGCTGATGCTGGTCTTCGTGCCCGAATTCGGCTGGGCCGGGGGCGCCTGGCAGGCGGTGTTCCACACCGTCTCGGCCTTCAACAACGCGGGCTTCGCGCTGTTTCCCGACAGCCTCTCGCGCTGGGCCGGCAACCCTATGGTCAACCTCGTCGTGCCGGCGCTGTTCATCATCGGCGGCCTCGGCTTCGTGGTGATCGGCGACATCGCCCAGAAGCGCGCCTGGCGGCCGTTGACCCTGCACAGCAAGCTGATGCTGGCGGGCTCGGCGGCGCTGATCGCCTGGGGCTGGGCGATGGTGCTGCTGCTCGAATGGGACAACCCCGGCACGCTGGGGCCGATGGGACCGGCCGAGAAGCTGATGGCCTCGTGGTTCCAGGCGGTGACGCCGCGCACCGCCGGCTTCAACACCATCGACATCGCCGCGATGGAGGAGAGCACGGCGCTGGTGACGATCCTGATGATGCTGATCGGCGGCGGATCGACCTCGACCGCGGGCGGCATCAAGGTGACGACCTTCATCGTGCTGCTGCTCGCGACGGTGGCCTTCTTCAAGCGCCGCACCACGCTGCACGTCTTCGGCCGCAGCCTCGGGGTCGAGGAGGTGATGAAGGTGATGGCGCTGACCACGGTGAGCATCCTCGTCACCATGACCGCGCTGTTCCTGATCTCGATCCGCTGGGAGGGCGAGATGTTCGACCTCGGCTTCGAGGTGGCCTCGGCCTTCGGCACGGTCGGGCTGTCGCGCGGCGCGACGACCGAGCTCGACGGCTTCGGCCAGCTGGTGATCTGCGCGGTGATGTTCCTCGGCCGGGTCGGGCCGCTGACGCTGGGCTTCTTCCTCGCCACCCGCAGCCGCCCGCGTGTGGGCTACCCCGACGGGCAGGTCTACCTGGGCTGAGTGCCGGGGGAGGCCCGCCGGCGGCGGGCCTCCCGGGTCACGCGTTCTCGTAGGCGCGGCGCAGCGCGGCGAGGTCGAGCTTCACCATCTCCATCATCGCCGCCATCAGCCGCTTCGACTGATCCTCGTCCGCCTCGCGCAGCATCGCCTCGAAGGGCTCGGGCACCAGCTGCCAGCGCAGGCCGAAGCGGTCCTTGAGCCAGCCGCACTGCATCTCCGCGCCGCCGCCTTCGAGCAGCGCGGACCAGAGCCGGTCCAGCCCGGCCTGGTCGGGGCAGGGGACCGAGAGCGAGACCGCCTCGTTGAAGCTGGTATAGGGCCCGCCGTTCAGGGCCTGCATCTCCTGCCCGTCGAGGCCGAACTCGACGAGGATGACGTCGCCGGCGCGGCCGCCGGGCCAGTCCACGGCGCTGGTGTTGCGGGCAGTGACCCGCGAGTTGGGAAAGACCGAGACGTAGAACTCGGCGGCTTCCTCCGCCTGCCCGTCGAACCACAGGCACGGTCTGATCTTCGGCATGTCGCGTCCTCCCTGTCGCCGGCGCCATGCTACACCCGGAACGGGTGGTGCGCGCATGCGAAAAGGCCCGCCACGGGGGGCGGGCCTTCGGGTGCCGTTCGGACGTGCCGCTTACTGCGGGATGTCGCCCTCGATGCCCTCGACGTAGAAGTTCAGGCCGAGCAGCGTCCCATCGTCGGCGGTCTCGCCCTCGGCGAGCCATTCCGAGCCGTCCTGCTTGTTGAGCGGGCCGGTGAAGGGGTGCACCTCGCCCGCGGCGATCGCGTCCTTCAGCTCGAGCGCGGCCTCGCGCACCTCGGCCGGCACGGCCTCGGTGATCTCGCCGATCTCGACCATGCCGCTGTCGATGCCGGCCCAAGTGTCGGTCGATTCCCAGGTCCCGTCGATCACCGCACCGACGCGGTCGACATAGTACTGGTTCCAGTTGTCGATGATCGAGCTGACGCGCGGCTTCGGCGCGTAGTCGAGCATGTCGGAGGCCTGGCCGAAGGTGATGACGTCACCCGCCTCCTGCGCCGCGGCCTGCGGCGCGGTCGAGTCGGTGTGCTGCAGGATCACGTCGGCGCCGGCGTCGATCAGCGCCTTGGCGGCCTCGGCCTCCTTGGCGGGGTCGAACCAGGTGTAGGCCCAGACGATGCGGAACTCGACCTCGGGGTTCACCTTCTTGGCCTGGATGTAGGCCGCGTTGATGCCGCGGATCACCTCGGGGATCGGGTAGGAGCCGATATAGCCGATGATGTTGCTCTCGGTCATCTCGCCGGCGATCAGGCCCTGCACCGCGCGGCCCTCGTAGAAGCGGGCCGAGTAGGTCGAGACGTTGTCGGCGCGCTGGTAGCCGGTGGCGTGCTCGAACTTCACGTCCGGGAACTTCTGGGCGACGTTCATCGTCGCTTCCATGAAGCCGAAGGAGGTGGTGAAGATCATGTCGGCGCCCTGCAGCGCCATCTGGGTCAGCACGCGCTCGGCGTCCGGGCCCTCGGGCACGCTCTCGACATAGACCGTCTCGACCTGGTCGCCGAAGGCCTCCTCGACCGCGAGCCGGCCCTGGTCGTGCTGGTAGGACCAGCCGAGATCGCCGATCGGGCCGACATAGATGAAGCCGACCTTGGTCTTGTCGTCCTGGGCCATGGCGCCGGTGGCCACGGCCATCGCGGCGGTCGCCCCCAGAAGCAGTTTCTTGATCGTCATGTCGTGTCCCCTGTTGGTGGTTGTCCCCGCGCCTCAGCTCGAGGCGTGGAAGCTGCGGCCCAGCGATCCCGGAGCGCGCCCGGTCCGCAGGATAACGAGAACCAGGATGGTCGCCAGGTAGGGCGCCATCTGGAGGTATTCGATTGGGATCTGCACGCCGCCCGAGGCCTGCAGCGCCAGCTGCAGCGCCGTGGTGCCACCGAACAGCCAGGCGCCCAGCACCAGCCGCCCCGGCCGCCAGCTGGCGAAGACCACGATCGCCAGCGCGATCCAGCCGGCGCCGGCGGTCATGCCCTCGGTCCATTGCGGCACGCGCACGAGGCTGAGATAGGCGCCGCCCAAGCCCGCGCAGGCGCCGCCGAAGGCGATCGCCATCAGCCGCACCCGCACCACCTTGTAGCCCAGCGCATGCGCGGCATCGTGGTTCTCGCCCACCGCGCGCAGCACCCGGCCCGCGCGCGAGCGGTTGAGGAACCACGCCACGCCGGCGACGATGCCGAGCGCCAGGTAGACGATGATGTCGTGGCGGAACAGCACCGGGCCGAGCACCGGGATGTCGCGCAAAAGCGGCAGGTAGAGGTCGGGCACCGAGGGGCCCTTCACGCCGATATAGCCCTGGCCCAGCAGGGCCGAGAGGCCGAGGCCGAACAGCGTCAGCGCCAGGCCGGTGGCGACCTGGTTCGACAGGAAGACCTGCGTCAGCACGCCGAACACCATCGACAGCGCCGCCGCACCCAGCGCCGCGCCGGCGAAGCCGAGCCAGGGGGAGCCCGAGGCTGTGGCGACGACGAAGCCGCAGACCGCGCCGGTGATCATCATGCCCTCGACGCCGAGGTTCAGCACGCCCGCGCGCTCGACCACCAGCTCGCCGATGGCGGCGAGCAGGATCGGGGTCGAGACGACGATCAGCGCCGAGAGCAGCAGGACCGGGTCGATGTTGCTCATGCCACGGCCCCCCGGCCCAGACGGAAGCGGAAATGCGTCAGCAGGTCGACCGCCAGCAGGAAGAACAGCAGCATGCCCTGGAACATCTGGATCGCGGCCAGAGGCAGGTTCATCTGCAGCTGCGCCAGCTCGCCGCCGATATAGGTGAGCGCCATCAGGAGCCCCGCGAGCAGGATGCCCACCGGGTTCAGCCGGCCGAGGAAGGCGACGATGATCGCGGTGAAGCCGTAGCCCACGTTGAAGTCGATGCTGAGCCGGCCGGCCGGGCCCGCCACCTCGAACATGCCGGCGAGGCCGGCCAGGGCGCCCGAGATGCCCATGCAGATCACCACGAGCCGGCCCGGATTGACGCCGCCGAACACCGCGGCGCGCGGGCTCTCGCCCGCCAGCCGGATGCGGTAGCCGAGCTGGTGGCGCGCCATGACGACCTGCGCGACGATCACCGCCACGAAGGCCAGCAGCACGCCCCAATGCATGCCGGTGTTCGGCAGCAGCTCGAGATTGGCGGCCGAGGGGTATTGCGAGAGGTTGCGCGAGCCGGGAAAGCCCATGCCCTCGGGGTTTCTCAGCAGGCCCAGCGACATCGAGGCCAGCAGCGCCTCGGCCACGTAGACCAGCATCAGGGAGACCAGAACTTCGTTGGTGCCGAAGCGCACCTTCAGAAGCGCCGGGATCATCGCCCAGAGCAGGCCGCCGAGCGCGCCCGCGACGATCATCGCGGGAAACACGATCCAGCTTTCGGCGGGGTAGATGGCGAGGCCGGTCGCGGCGGCGAAGATAGCGCCGAGGATGTACTGGCCCTCGGCGCCGATGTTCCAGATCCCGGCCTTGAAGCCGAGGCTCAGGCCGATCGCGATCAGGATCAGCGGCCCGGCCTTCACCAGAAGCTGCGGCCGCGAATAGGAGGCGAAATCGCCGAAGAGCGGGTCCCAGAAGATGGTGCGGATCGCCGCGACCGGGTCCTTGCCAAGCATGGCGAAGAGCAGCCCGCCCGCCACCATGGTCAGCGCCACGGCGACGAAGGGCGTGGCCAGCGTCCAGGCGCGCGACGGCTCGGGGCGGCGTTCGAGACGGATCACGCCGCCTCCGCGGGGCGGCGCGGCCCCCTGTTCATCTTCCCAGAAATACGCAACTTTCCTCAGCTCTCCCCAAGCGCCGGTTCCATGTCGTGGGCGCCGCCCAGCATCATTCCGATTTCGTGCAGACCCAGCCCCTCGGCCGGGCGCGGCGCCCCCAGCCGGCCGGCGTTCAGCGCGGCGAAGCGGTCCGAGATTTCCATCAGCTCGTCGAGATCCTGGCTGATCACGATCACCGCCGCGCCGCGCTCGGCCAGGTCGAGCAGCGCCTGCCGGATCGTGGCCGCCGCCATCGCGTCGACGCCCCAGGTCGGCTGGTTCACGACCAGGATCTCGGGCCGCTGCAGGATCTCGCGGCCGATCACGAACTTCTGCAGGTTGCCGCCCGACAGCGCGCGCGCCGCCGTGCCGGCGCCGGGGGTGCGCACGTCGAAGGTCTCGATCACCTTCTCGGCGTAGCCCTTGGCGCGGCCCCAGCGCAGGAAGCCGTGGCGCACGAGATCCTCGCGCGGGCCGGCGGTGAGCATGGCGTTCTCGGTCAGGCTCATGTCCGGCACGGCGGCGTGGCCCATGCGCTCCTCCGGCGCGCAGAGCAGGCCGATCCGGCGGCGCGCGGTGACGCCGAGCCGGCCGATCTCGCGGCCCTTGAAGCGGATCATGCCGGGCGCGGTGGCCATCTCGCCCGAGAGCGCCATCGCCAGCTCGTCCTGGCCGTTGCCGGCGACGCCGCCGATGCCTAGCACCTCGCCCGCGCGCAGCTCGAGGTCGATGTCGCGCAGCGCGGTGCCGAAGGCGCGCGGCGCCGGGGCCGAGAGGCCCTTGAGTTCCAGCACCACCTCGCCGGTGGCGCCGAGGCTGCGCGAGGGCGTCGACAGGGTCGCCCCGACCATCTGCTCGGCCATGTCGCGCGCCGCGGTGGTCTTGGGGTCGCACTTGCCGACCACGCGGCCCTGCCGGAGGATCGTCGCGGTGTCGCACAGCGCGCGGATCTCTTCGAGCTTGTGGCTGATATAGAGGATCGACACCCCCTCGGCGCGCAGCTTGCGCAGCGTCTCGAACAGGATCTCGACCTCCTGCGGGGTCAGCACCGAGGTCGGCTCGTCCATGATCAGAAGCCGCGGCTCCTGCAGCAGGCAGCGGATGATCTCGACCCGCTGGCGTTCGCCGGCCGACAGGTCGCCGACGGTGCGCGATGGGTCGAGCGGCAGGCCGTAGGACCGGCTGACCTCGCGAATCTGCTGGGCGAGCTGGCCCAGCGGCGGCGGGTTCTCCATGCCGAGGGCGACGTTCTCGGCCACGTTCAGCGCGTCGAAGAGCGAGAAGTGCTGGAACACCATGGCGACGCCGGCGGCGCGCGCGGCGCGCGGCTCGGCCGGGGCGAAGGCGGCCCCGTTCATCCGCATCTCGCCGCGGTCGGGCTGCACCAGGCCGTATATCGTCTTGACCAGCGTGGATTTCCCGGCGCCGTTCTCGCCCAGGAGCGCGTGCACCTCGCCCTTCGCGATCTCGAAGGAGACGTCGGCATTGGCCACGACGCCGGGATAGGCCTTGGTCAGGCCGTCAAGCTTCAGCAGCGGCTCGCTCATCCGGCCCTGTCCCTCGTCATTCTCTCGTTCCCGCCTCTCAGTAACGCGGCCGCGACGCCGACGGCAATGGCCTGGGGATCGCGACCGAGGGTCGTGTCGCCTATGGGACAGGCGATGCACGAAATCGAGGCGGATGAATGGCCTAGCGCCGAAAGACGCGACCGGAAGCGGGCCCATTTGGTGGCCGATCCGATCAGCCCGCAGCTGGCGAATCCGCGGCCCAGCGCGGCGTGGCACAGCTCGAGATCGAGGTCGTGGCTGCGGGTCAGGATCAGGTGGTCGGCGTCGCGCGGCGCGCGCGGCATCAGCGCGGCGGGGGCGGCGGCGGGGATCGCGGTGACGCCCTCGGGGACGCTGTCGGGGAAGCAGTCGGGCGCGAGGTCGATCCAGGTGATCGACAGCCCCGGCATCGGCGCCATGACCGACACGATCGCCCGCCCGACATGGCCCGCGCCCCAGACCCAGAGCGGCCGGCGCAGGGGCGGGGCGGCCTCGACGAGCCAGCCTTCGACCAGCGCCGGGGCGGCGCCGGGCCGCATGGCACGCGCCTTGGCGGCGACCGCGCCGGGCTGCGCGCCCGCCGGCCCGAGCGGGCGGGCGAAGGGCAGGGCGTCGGGCAGGCTGGCTTCCTCGAAACGTTCCCAGACCAGCGTCACCGCGCCGCCGCAGCACTGTTTCAGGGCCGGGCCGAGCGGCAGGCGCCTCTGCGCCGCACGGCGGCCCGCCGCCAGCATGTCGCGCGCCGCCGTCACCGCCTCGTGCTCCAGCGCGCCGCCGCCGATGGTGCCGGACTGGCCCCCGGCCCAGACCAGCATCGCCGTGCCCGCGTCGCGCGGCGCGGAGCCGGCGGTGGCGGCGACCAGCACCCGCACCACCGGCCCGTGCGCCGCCACCGCGGCGGCGAGCGCCTCGCGCTCGAAGCTCATCCCCGCGCCCTCTTTGCCGCCGCGAGCACGCGTTCCGCCGTGGCGGGCGCGTCGAGCGCGGGGTAGTGGGGCCCGCAGGCCGCGGCCGCGTGGCTCAGCGCCAGGAAGGCCGAGATGCCGAGCATGAAGGGCGGCTCGCCCACCGCCTTGGAGCGGTAGATGGTCTGCGCCGGGTTCGGCGCGTCCCACAGGTTCACGTGAAACACGTCCGGCCGGTCCGAGCAGGCGGGGATCTTGTAGGTCGAGGGGGCGTGGGTGCGTAGCGCGCCCTTGTCGTCCCAGACCAGTTCCTCGGTGGTGAGCCAGCCCGCGCCCTGCACGTAGCCGCCCTCGATCTGGCCCTTGTCGAGCGCCGGGTTCAGCGAATGGCCCGCATCGTGCAGGATGTCCGTGCGCAGGATGCGGTTTTCGCCGGTGAGCGTGTCGATCGCCACCTCTGTCACGGCGCAGCCATGGGCGAAGTAGAAGAACGGCCGGCCCTGGCCCTTGATGCGGTCCCATTTCAGGTCCGGCGTCTTGTAGAAGCCGGTGGCCGAAAGGCTGACCCGCGCCTCGTAGGCGAGCTTCACCGCCTGCTCGAAGCTCAGGCTTTCGCCGCCGACATGCACCTGGTCGTCGGCGAAGCGCACCTCGGAGGGCTTGCACTGGTGCAGGCCGGCCAGGAACTCCGAGATCCGGTCGCGGATCGTGTCGCAGGCGGCCTGCGCCGCCATGCCGTTCAGGTCCGAGCCCGAGGAGGCGGCGGTGGCCGAGGTGTTGGGCACCTTGTGGGTGTCGGTCGCGGTGATGCGCACCCGCTCGGGCGAGACGCCGAAGCGCGCGGCGGCGACCTGCGCCACCTTGCGGAACAGGCCCTGTCCCATCTCGGTGCCGCCGTGGTTCAGGTGGATCGAGCCGTCCTGGTAGACATGCACCAAGGCGCCCGCCTGGTTCAGGTGCGTCAGCGTGAAAGAGATGCCGAACTTCACCGGCGAGAAGGCGATGCCGCGCTTCAGCACCGGGTTCTCGGCGTTCCACTCGGCGATGGCCGCGCGGCGGGCCTTGTAGTCCGAGGTCTCGAGCAGCCGCTCGGTCATCTCGTGCAGGATGAAGTCGGTGACTTCCATGCCATAGGGCGTGGTGTTGGCGCCCGTCTCGGGCGCGGCCCCGCCGCTTGGCAGCTGCGCCTGCGCGCCGCGCGAGGCGAGGTCGGTGTCGCCGTCCTTGGGCAGGGCGGGGGCGGGGTCGTCGTGGTGCTGCGGCGCCTCGTTCAGCTCCGACGCCGCGCGGTAGAAGTTGCGCCTGCGCACCTCGAGCGGGTCGAGGCCCAGCTCATGCGCCACCTCGTCCATCACCCGCTCGATCCCGAGCACGCCCTGCGGGCCGCCGAAGCCGCGGAAGGCGGTGGCGGACTGGTGGTTGGTCTTCAGCCGGTGCGAGGTGATCCGCACCGCGTCCAGCAGGTAGGCGTTGTCGGCATGCAGCATCGCCCGGTCGGCCACCGGCAGCGACAGGTCGAGCGACCAGCCGCAGCGGGTGTAATGGGTGAAGTCGACGCCCAGCACCCGTCCGTCCTCGTCGTAGCCGACCTCGTAGTCGACCCGGAAGTCGTGCCGCTTGCCGGTGATGGTCATGTCGTCGTCGCGGTCGTAGCGCATCCGGCAGGCGCGGCCGGTCTTCCCGGCAACGATGGCGCAGGCCACGGCGAGCGCGTTGCCCTGGCTTTCCTTGCCGCCGAAGCCGCCGCCCATGCGCCGGCACTCGACCTTCACCGCCGACATCGGCAGGCCGAGCGCGTCGGCCACCTTGTGCTGGATCTCGGTCGGGTGCTGGGTCGAGGAATGGATCGTGACCCCGTCCTCCTGCGGCTGGGCCATCGCGGCCATGCCCTCGAGGTAGAAATGCTCCTGACCGCCCATCTCGAGCCGGCCCTTGAGCCGGCGCGGAGCGTTCGAGATGGCGGTCTCGGCGTCGCCCTTGGACCAGACCCGCGGCCCGTCCTCGAAGCGGGAGTTGGCGGCGAGCGCCTGCTCGACGGTGAGGATCGGCTCCTCTTCCTCGTACTCCACCTCCGCCAGCCGCGCCGCCTTGCGCGCGGCGAGATGGCTGTCGGCGGCCACGAGGAACAGCTGCTGGCCCATGTAATGCACCGTGCCGTCCGACAGCAGCGGCTCGTCATGCGCGCTGGGCGAACAGTCGGCGGGCCGGTCGAGGTCGTCCGCCGTCAGCACCATGGCGACGCCGGGCGCGGCGCGGACCTTGTCGAGCTTCATCGACACCACGCGCCCGCGCGCGATGCGCGACAGGCCGAAGGCGAGGTGCAGCGCATGGGCGGGGGCCGGGATGTCGTCGACATAGCGCGCCTGTCCGGTGACGTGCAGCACCGCGCTGTCATGCGGGAGGGGCTTGCCGACGCTCATGGCTGCACCTCCAGCACGTTGGTTCGCTGGCCCGACATCTCTGCGAACCAGCGCCGCGCGAGGCCCTGCGCCGCCTCGAGCCGGTATTGGGCCGAGGCGCGCATGTCGGTGAGCGGGGTGAAGTCCTGCGCCAGCGCCGGCAGGGCGGCCTCGACGCTCTTTGCGGTCCACGGCTGGCCGGTCAGCGCCGCCTCGAAGGCCGCCGCGCGCTTGGGCGTCGCGGCCATGCCGCCGAAGCCGGTGCGGATGGCGGTGACGCTGCCGTTCTCGACGGTCGCGTCGAAGGCGGCGCAGACGGCCGAGATGTCCTGATCGAAGCGCTTGGAGATCTTGTAGACCCGGAAGTTCTCGCGGGCTTCGGGCAGGCTCACCGCCTCGACGAACTCGCCGGGCTGCCGGTCCTGCTTGCCGTAGTCGATGAAGAACTCCTCGAGCGGCAGGTCGCGCCGGTCGTCGCCGCGGCGCAGGTGGATCGTCGCACCCAGCGCGATCAGCGCGGGCGCGTTGTCGCCGATCGGCGAGCCGTTGGCGAGGCTGCCGCCGATCGTGGCGGCGTTGCGTACCTGAACCGAGCCGTAGCGGCGCACCATCTCGGCATAGGAGGGGTAGGGTGCGGCCAGCGTCTCGAGCACGCGGGTCATGGTGACGCCCGCGCCGAAGCGGATGCGGCCCTCTTCGCGGGTGATCGTCTTCAGATCTTCGCAGCGGTTGAGGAAGGCGGTCTCGGGCAGGGCGCGCAGCCCCTTGGTGACCCAGAGCCCGACATCGGTGGCGCCGGCGATCAGCGTCGCCTCGGGGTGGTCGAGATACCAGGCGGCCAGCTCGTCGGCGGTCTCGGGGATGAAGCCCGGTGCCTCGGTCAGCGTGGCGTCGGTGCCTTGGCCCGCCTCGGGCTCGTAGGGGGCGCGGCCGCCCGCGGGGCCGCTCGCGGCATCGGCGCGCGCGGCCGCGTCGCCCGCCGTCTGCGCGGCGGAAAGCGTCTTCAGCTTCTCGCGGTCGCTCTCGATCCAGCCGGGCAGGGGCGCGCCCTGGGCGGCCTCGGCGGCGCGGATGATCGGCGCGTAGCCGGTGCAGCGGCACAGGTTGCCGGCGAGCTGGTCGTCATGGTCGGTGCGGCCCTGCGCATGGGCCGCGGCCATCGCCATGACGAAGCCCGGCGTGCAGAAGCCGCACTGGCTGCCGTGATAGTCCACCATCGCCTGCTGCACGGGATGCAGCGCGGCCCCTTCGGCCAGCCCCTCGACGGTGCGCACGGCGCGGCCGGCGAGCTGCGGCAGGAACAGGATGCAGGCGTTGAGCGCGCGCAGGCCCCCCTCGGGGTCGGTGACGATCACCGTGCAGGCGCCGCAATCGCCCTCGTTGCAGCCTTCCTTGGTGCCGGTCAGGCCCTTCTGCTCGCGGAGGTAGTCGAGCAGGGTGCGCGTCGGCGCTCCGCCGGCACGGACCGTCTCTCCGTTCAGAAGAAACGCGATATCGGTCATCGAAGTAGATCCGCCGCCTTACCATATGGCCGAGGACGCCAGAGCCCGGTCGATGCGGCGTAGACCGGGCCGTCCTATCGCTGGACAACATGAAAGCCGATGGGGGCGCGACTTGGCAAGCCCCGCCTTCGTTTCGTTGCGGAATGCGCGCCGGGCGTGGGCCTTCCACGTCGTCCGTCCGCCGCTTTCGGCACGAAATTGACCGCGCGGGGCGGCGCGGCATGGCGCCGGCATCACGTTTGCACGACGCCGCGTGACCCATGGGCCCGCGCGGCTTTCCGGACCGCCCCGGCCGGGGTAGAACCGCCTCCATGGCCGATCCTCGATTCATCCACCTGCGCGTCCACACCGAGCATTCGCTGCTCGAAGGCGCGATCCCCGTGAAGAAGCTGCCGGGCCTCGCCGCCAAGGCCGAGATGCCCGCGGTGGCGATCACCGACACCAACAACATGTTCGCCGCGCTGGAATTTTCCGAGACGGCGGCCAAGGCCGGGGTGCAGCCGATCGTCGGTTGCCAGGTCGACCTGTGCTACCTGCCGCCCGAGCCGGGCAAGCGCCCCGAGCTGCCCGCGCCGCTGGTGCTGCTGGCGCAGACCGAGGCCGGCTACATGAACCTGATGAAGCTGAACTCCTGCCTCTATCTGAAGGAGGACGGGCAGCTGCCGCAGGTCTCGGTCGAGGAGATCGAGGCGCTCTCGGGCGGGCTGATCTGCCTGACCGGCGGCCCCGACGGCCCCGTCGGCCGGCTCTTGCGGCAGGGCCAGCGGCCCAAGGCCGAGGCGCTGATGCAGCGTCTGAAGGCGGCATTCCCGGACCGGCTCTATGTCGAGCTGCAGCGCCATCCGGGCGAGGACGGCCTGCCGGAGGCCGAGAAGCTGTCGGAGCGCGGCCATGTCGAGATGGCCTACGCCATGGACCTGCCGCTGGTCGCGACCAACGACGTCTATTTCCCGAGGCCCGAGATCTACGAGGCGCATGACGCGCTGATCTGCATCGCCCAGGGCGCCTATGTCGACCAGCAGGAGCCGCGCCGCAGGCTGACCTCGCAGCACTACTTCAAGAGCCCGCAGGAGATGGCGACGCTGTTCGCCGACCTGCCCGAGGCGCTGGAGAACACGGTCGAGATCGCGAAACGCTGCGCCTTCAAGACCTACAAGCGCGCGCCGATCCTGCCGAAATTCGCCGATGACGAGGTGGTCGAGCTCAGGCGCCAGGCGCAGGAGGGCCTCAAGGCCCGCCTCGCGGTGATCCCGCACGCGGTCAGCGTCGAGGAGTACGAGCAGCGGCTCGAGTTCGAGCTGGGCATCATCGAGGGGATGGGCTTTCCCGGCTACTTCCTGATCGTCGCCGACTTCATCAAGTGGGCCAAGGAACACGACATCCCGGTCGGTCCGGGCCGGGGCTCGGGTGCGGGCTCGCTCGTGGCCTACGCGCTGACCATTACCGACCTCGACCCGCTGCGCTACTCGCTGCTGTTCGAACGCTTCCTCAACCCCGAGCGGGTCTCGATGCCCGACTTCGACATCGACTTCTGCATGGACCGCCGCGAGGAGGTGATCCGCTACGTGCAGGAGAAGTACGGCCGCGAGAAGGTCGGGCAGATCATCACCTTCGGCGCGCTGCTCTCGAAGGCCGCCGTGCGCGATGTCGGCCGGGTGCTGCAGATGCCCTACGGCCAGGTCGACCGGCTGTCGAAGATGATCCCCGTGGAGGGGGTGAAGCCGGTCTCGATCGAGAAGGCGCTGGCCGACGAGCCGCGGCTCAGGGAGGAGGCCAAGAACGAGGAGGTGGTGAACCGCCTGCTGACCTACGCCCAGCAGGTCGAGGGGCTCTACCGCAACGCCTCGACCCACGCCGCCGGCGTGGTGATCGGCGACCGGCCGCTCGACGCGCTGGTGCCGCTCTACCGCGACCCGCGCTCCGAGATGCCGGCGACCCAGTTCAACATGAAATGGGTCGAGCAGGCGGGGCTGGTGAAGTTCGACTTCCTCGGCCTGAAGACGCTGACCGTCATCCAGAACGCGATGGACCTGATCCTGAAATCGGGCCGGCCGCTGCACGTGGCCGAGGACGGGACCGAGCTCTATACACCGCCAGAGGGCGGCGAGAACCAGATCAACCTGATCCCGCTCGACGACGAGAAGACCTACAGGCTCTACTCGCGCGCCAAGACCGTCGCGGTGTTCCAGGTGGAATCCTCGGGCATGATGGATGCGCTCAAGCGCATGAAGCCCACCTGCATCGAGGATATCGTGGCGCTGGTGGCGCTCTATCGCCCGGGTCCGATGGAGAACATCCCGGTCTATTGCGAGGTCAAGAACGGCCAGCGCGAGATCACCTCGATCCATCCCTCGATCGACTACATCCTGGCCGAGACGCAGGGCATCATCGTCTACCAGGAACAGGTGATGCAGATCGCGCAGGTCATGGCGGGCTACTCGCTCGGCGGCGCCGACCTTCTGCGCCGCGCCATGGGCAAGAAGATCGCCGAGGAGATGGCCAAGGAGCGCCCGAAGTTCGTCGAGGGCGCGATGGCGAACGGGGTCGACAAGAAGAAGGCGATGGAGGTCTTCGACCTTCTCGAGAAGTTCGCCAATTACGGCTTCAACAAGTCGCACGCCGCCGCCTACGCTGTGGTCAGCTACCAGACCGCGTGGCTCAAGGCGAACCACCCGGTCGAGTTCATGGCCGGTGTGATGAACTGCGACATCCATCTCACCGACAAGCTGGGCGTCTATTTCCAGGAGGTGAAGAAAGGCCTCGGCCTCGACTGGACGCCGCCCTGCGTGAACCGCTCACAGGCGATGTTCGACGTGGTGGACGGCAAGCTGGTCTATGCGCTGGGCGCGCTCAAGAATGTCGGCGTCGAGGCGATGAAGCTGATCGTCGACGGCCGCGGCGAGCGCCCCTTCGCCACGATCTACGACATGGCGCGCCGGGTCGACCTGAAGAAGATCGGCAAGCGGCCCTTGGAGATGCTGGCCCGCGCCGGTGCCTTCGACGTGCTCGACCGCAACCGCCGGCGGGTCTTCTCGGGGCTCGACGCGCTGGTGGCCTATTCGGCCGCGATCCACGCCCAGAAGGAAAGCGCGCAGGTCTCGCTCTTCGGCGAGGCGGGCGAGGACCTGCCCGAGCCGCGCATGCCGCAGGTGACCGACTGGCTGCCGGCCGAGCGGCTGGCCGAGGAGTTCAAGGCGGTCGGCTTCTACCTCTCGGGCCACCCGCTTGACGACTACCTCGCGCCTCTGAAGCGCAAGGGCGTGATGACGCTCGACGAGGTGACCGAGAAGGCGGGCGAGCGCGGCGCCTTCGTCGGCAAGATGGCCGGCACCGTCGCAGGCCGGCAGGAGCGCAAGTCGGCGCGGGGCAACCGCTTCGCCTTCGTGCAGCTCTCGGACCCGACGGGGCAGTACGAGGTGACGATGTTCTCCGACACGCTGGAGGTCGCGCGCGAGCATCTCGAGACCGGCAGCCAGGTGGTGGTGCAGGTCGAGGCGACGATGGAGAGCGACCAGCTGAAGCTCCTCGGCCGTTCGGTCGCGCCGATCGACACGGTGGTGGCCGATGCCGGCGGCTCGGGGCTCAGGGTCTTTCTCGACCAGCCCGACGCGATCACCATGCTCAAGGGTGTGCTCGAGCAGGCCGGGCGCGAGGTGCAGCGCGGCCAGCGCATCGCGCGCGGCCCAATCAGCATCTGCCTGATGGGCGAGGGGCTGCCAGGCGAGGTCGAGATCGACTGCGGCGCCGACTGGCCGGTGACACCGCAGATCAAGGGCGCGCTGCGCTCGCTGCCGGGCGTGGTCGAGGTCGAGGAGGTCTGAGCGGCGCGCCGCCAGCGCCGTGGGCAGGGTCGATGGACTGGGCCGGGCGGCGCGCTAGACTGGCCGCCAGACCCTGTCACGGAGACCGCGATGCGCCGCCCTTTCGTATTCCTGACCGCCGCGATCGCGCTGTCGGCCTGCGCGGCGGGCCTGGCCGGCGGCAGCGCGACATGGTCGGGCCCCGCGCCCGATGCCCGCGAGGTCGCGCCCGGCACGATCCTGCCCTTCGGGCAGATGGCCCGGGTCTGCGGCCTGCCGGACGACGCGCTGGGCACGGCGGTCGAGGCGGCCTCGGGCTTCACGCTGCATGACAGCGCCGCCGGCGACACCGCGCCGCGCACGCATTACGTCACGGGCTTTTCCGATGGCTGCGCGCGGCAGTTCACCGCGGCGCTGGCGCTGTTCGGCGACACCGGGGTCCACGAGGCGACGGCCTATGGGGCGGGGGTGGCGCATGAGCCGGTGGCGGCGGCCTATGAGGAGGTGAAGCGGCAGATCTGCGGCGTGCCGAAGGGCCAGCCCTGCGGCCGCTCGGCCGAGCGGCTCGCGGCGAACACCACTTTCCTGACCGCCTACGCCGCCTTCGGCGCCAGCGGCCGGCACGCCGACATGCTGCTGCATGACCGGCGGGCGCTGGCGATGGGGGTGGAGCGCTGAGCCTACCAGTGCGGCGGGCGCTGGTCGCCCAGCACGACGCCGCCCGAGCCCTCGGCCTCCGCCTCGGCCAGGCGCTCGCGCAGATGTGCGACCTGCCGTGTCAGCACGGCGATCTCGCGCTCCTGCCGCGCCACCACGTCCGAAAGATCGTCGACCGTGCGGATCAGGTGGCTCAGCTTCTCCTCGATGTCGATCTGCTTCGTCATGCGTCCTTAACACACGAGGTCGCGCGGGGTTGCAAGCGCGGCGCGGAGGTTGCTCCCGCGGGCCGCCCGCGCTAAGCCCGCGCGCGACTGTGCCCGCGAAGACTGTGCCCGAGAAGGACGCCCATCCATGGCCAAGGACAAGATCCGCCGCCCCCGCGCCGAGACGCCGAAGGGGTTCCGCGACTATTTCGGCGCCGAGGTCACCGCGCGCGCCGCGATGCTGCGCCGGATCGCCGAGGTCTATCATCGCTACGGCTTCGAGGCGCTGGAAACTTCGGGCGTCGAGACGGTCGAGGCGCTGGGCAAGTTCCTGCCCGACGTGGACCGCCCGAACGAGGGCGTCTTCGCATGGCAGGAGGACGCCGAGGGCGACAGGCCCGGCGACTGGCTGGCGCTGCGCTACGACCTGACCGCGCCGCTTGCGCGGGTCTACGCCCAGCACCGCAACGACCTGCCGACCCCCTATCGCCGCTACGCGATGGGCCCGGTCTGGCGCAACGAGAAGCCGGGGCCGGGGCGGTTCCGCCAGTTCTACCAGTGCGACGCCGACACGGTGGGCGCGCCCTCCGTCGCGGCCGATGCCGAGATCTGCGCCATGCTCGCCGACACGCTCGAGGCCGTGGGCATCGCGCGCGGCGACTACGTGGTGCGGGTCAACAACCGCAAGGTCCTGAACGGCGTGATGGAGGTGGCCGGCGTGCTCGACCCCTCCGACCCGGAGAAGTTCACCCGTGAGCGTGGCATCGTGCTGCGCGCCATCGACAAGCTCGACCGGCTCGGCACCGATGGCGTGCGGATGCTGCTGGGCGAGGGCCGCAAGGACGACTCGGGCGACTTCACCCAAGGCGCCGGGCTGCAGCCCGCGCAGGCCGAGGTGGTGATGGGCTTCATGGAGGCGCGGCGCGACACGGCAGGCGAGACGCTGGCGCGGCTGCGCGAGCTGGTCGGCGGCTCGGCCATTGGCGCCGAGGGCGTGGACGAGCTCGAGACCATCGCCGCGCTGCTCGAGGCGCAGGGCATGGGGCCCGACCGCGTCGTGATCGACCCCTCCGTCGTGCGGGGCCTGGGCTACTACACCGGCCCGGTCTTCGAGGCGGAGCTGACCTTCGAGATCCTCGACGAGAAGGGCCGTCCGCGCCAGTTCGGCTCGGTCGCGGGCGGCGGGCGCTACGACGACCTCGTCAAGCGCTTCACCGGCCAGGCCGTGCCCGCCACCGGCGTCTCGATCGGCGTCGACCGGCTGCTCGCGGCGCTGGCCGCCAAGGGCCGCGGCGCGACCGAGGCGCAGGGTCCGGTGGTCGTCACCGTGATGGACCGCGACCGCATGGCCGACTACCAGGCCATGGCGTCCGAGCTGCGGGCGGCAGGCATCCGCGCCGAGGTCTATCTCGGCAACCCGAAGAACTTCGGCAACCAGATGAAGTACGCCGACCGGCGCGGCAGCCCGGTGGCGGTGATCGAGGGCGGCGACGAGAAGGATCGCGGCGTCGTGCAGATCAAGGACCTGATCCTTGGCGCGCAGATCGCGAAGAACGCGACGCTGGAGGAGTGGAAGGACCGCCCCTCCCAGGTCGAGGTGCCGCGCGCCGAGCTCGTCGAGCGCGTCCGCGCGATGATCGAGGGCCAGTCGTCATGATGCCCGGACCCATGGGCGCCGCCGCCCGCGCCGAGGCGGCGCGGCTCTCGGCGCTGTTCGAATCCGTCGGCGCGCAGGCGGTCGACACCTCGATCCTGCAGCCCGCCGACGTGCTGCTCGACCTCTATGGCGAGGACATCCGCGCGCGCGCCTACGTCACCGCCGACCCGCTCAGGGGCGAGATGATGCTGCGGCCGGACTTCACCGTGCCGGTGGTGCGCGCCCACATGGAAGAGGGCGGCGACCCGGCGCGCTACACCTATGCCGGCGAGGTGTTCCGCCGGCAGGAGACCGACCCCGACCGGCCGATCGAGTTCCTGCAGGTCGGCTTCGAGCTGTTCGGCGGCGACCCGGCCGAGGCCGATGCCGAGGTCTTCGCGACCATCGCAGGCGCGCTGTCGGGTCTCGACCTGCGGCCCTCGACCGGCGACATCGGCATCCTGATGGCGGCGGTGCGCGGCTTGCAGACCAGCGACGCCCGCAAGGGCGCGCTTTTGCGCCACATCTGGCGGCCGCGCCGCTTCCGGGCGCTGCTCGACCGCTACAGCGCCCGCACGCCGCTGCCCGCGCACAAGAAGACGCTGCTCGCCGCCGCCGACCCGTTCAAGGAGGCCGGGCCGCAGGTCGGCGTCCGCAGCCGCGCCGAGGTCGCGGACCGCATCAGCACGCTGCGCGAGGACGCCGACACCCGCCCGCTCTCCGAGGAGGAGACGGCGCTGATCGACATGATCCTCGACCTGCGCGAGACCGCGCCCAACGTGCTCTCGGCGCTGCGCGACATCGCCGTCGACATGCCCGCCATCACCGAGGCGGTCTCGGGGCTGCGCCGCCGGCTCGACGCGCTCTCGGCGCGCGGGGTGGATGTCGACGCGCTGCCCTTCGAGGGCAGCTTCGGCCGCACCACGCTCGAGTATTACGACGGCTTCGTCTTCGGCTTCCAGCATGCCAGCCGCGCCGACCTGCCGCCCGTCGCCACCGGCGGGCGCTACGACGCGCTGACCCGCGTGCTGGGGCAGGGGCGCTCGGTCGCCGCGGTGGGCGGCGTGGTCCGCCCCGAGCTTGTCGTCCGCATCAGGGAGGGCCGGGCATGACGATCCGTCTCGGCGTGCCGTCCAAGGGACGGCTGATGGACAAGACCTTCGACTGGTTCGGCGCGCGCGGCCTGACCCTGCGCAAGAACGGCAACGACCGCGAATATGCGGGCGTGGTCGAGGGCATCGGCGGGGTCGAGCTGGCGCTGCTGTCGGCGGGCGAGATCCCGCGCGAGCTGGCCGCGGGCCGGCTGCATCTGGGCGTCACCGGCTCCGACCTCGTGCGCGAGAAGGTGGCCGGCTGGGACCTGCGCCTGCGCGAACTGGCGCGGCTCGGATTCGGCGGGGCGGATCTGGTGATCGCGGTGCCGCAGGGCTGGGTCGATGTCGACACGCTCGACGATCTCGACGCGGTCGCCGCCGCCTTCCGCCGCCGCCACGGCTTCAGGCTGCGCATCGCCACCAAGTATCACCGGCTGACCCGCGAGTTCCTGAAGGAGCACGGCGTGGCCGACTACCAGCTGGTCGACAGCCAGGGCGCGACCGAGGGCGTGGTCCGCAACGAGACCGCCGAGGCGATCTCCGACATCACCTCGACCGGCGAGACGCTGCGCGCCAACGGGCTGAAGATCCTCTCTGACGGGCTGATCCATTCCAGCCAGGCGACTCTGTTCCGCTCGGGTGCGGCGCAATGGAGCGAGGCGCACCGCGCCACGCTCGAGGCGCTGGAGGAAAAGCTCGGGATCTAGAGCACGCCGATCTCGGCCAGCGCCGCCTGCAGCGCCGGCGGCAGCGGCTCTTCCGGCTCGGCCCCGGCGGCGATGTCGCGAGGCGCGTCGCCGGGCTTGAGGTAGCGCCAGCCCTGGAAGGCGCGCTTCGGCGTCGCCGCCACGCGCCTGAGATCCGGTTCGCAGACGATGGCGCAGCGGCGAATGCCGTCGCCGCGATCGACCTCGTCGAATCGCAGCACGCGCTGGCGGCACAGGATCACGCCCTTGATCACCCAGTAGATCGAGCCGCCGTCGAGCACCTCCTCGGCGCGCTTGGGCCACATCCGGGTGACGTGGCGGGGCAGGCCGTCGGGGCCCTGTCCGCGCGGGTCGGACTGCCATGCGGCGAGGTCGGCCACGTCCTCCGTGCCGACCGAGAGCTTGATGAGATGAAGAGCCATGACAGGGACTTAGACGCGGCGCGGGGTCGCCTCAAGTCGCGATTTCGTGTTGCCGTGGGGTCGCAATTTCTTGTGGATAAGCCTATGTCAAGCACAAGCTGTAGCTTGAGGCGTGCTATGCTGGTCTATATCCAGCGTCGACGGTGGAGCGACTGCCGCCCCCGATCTTGATACATTCCAGACCCCGCCCCAGCCGAAGGATCGCTGCCATGACCCGTTTTTCCGCGCCCATCGCCGAACAGATCTGGGACATGAAATATCGGTTCAAGCAGAGCGACGGCACGCCGATCGACACCAGCGTCGAGGACAGCTGGCGCCGCATCGCCCGCGCGCTCGCCGCGCCCGAGAAGGACCCTGCCCACTGGGAGGAGAAGTTCTACGGCGCGCTCGAGGATTTCCGCTACCTGCCCGCCGGCCGGATCACCGCCGGCGCCGGCACCGCGCGCGCGGTGACGCTGTTCAACTGCTTTGTCATGGGCACCGTGCCCGATTCGATGTCGGGCATCTTCGACATGCTGAAGGAAGCGGCGCTGACCATGCAGCAGGGCGGCGGCATCGGCTACGACTTCTCGACCATCCGGCCGCGCGGCGCCGAGGTGAAGGGCGTGGCGGCCGACGCCTCGGGCCCGCTCTCCTTCATGGATGTCTGGGACGCGATGTGCCGCACCATCATGTCGGCGGGCTCGCGCCGCGGCGCGATGATGGCGACGATGCGCTGCGACCACCCCGACATCGAGAGCTTCATCACCGCCAAGTCCGACCCGGCCCGCCTGCGCATGTTCAACATGTCGGTGCTGGTGACAGACCCGTTCATGGAGGCCGTGAAGGCCGACGGCTCGTGGGACCTCGTCTTCAAGGACAAGGTCTACAAGACCGTGCAGGCGCGTGACCTGTGGAACGCGATCATGAAGTCGACCTACGACCAGGCCGAGCCGGGCGTGATCTTCATCGACCGCATCAACCAGATGAACAACCTCGGCTACTGCGAGGAGATCTCGGCCACCAATCCCTGCGGCGAGCAGCCGCTGCCGCCCTACGGCGCCTGTCTGCTGGGCTCGATCAACCTCGCCAAGCTGGTGAAGAACGCCTTCGAGAAGGGCGCCAAGCTCGACGAGGCCGAACTCGACGATCTCGTGGCCCTCGCGGTGCGGATGATGGACAACGTCGTCGACGCCTCGAACTTCCCGCTCGAGGCGCAGGCCGAGGAGGCCCGCAACAAGCGCCGCATCGGCCTCGGCGTCACCGGCCTTGCCGACGCGCTCTTGATGGTCGGGCTGCGCTACGGCTCGGACGAGGCCGCCGCCCAGACCGAGGCCTGGATGAAGCGCATCGCGCGCGCCTCCTACCTCGCCTCGGTGGAGCTGGCGAAGGAGAAGGGCGCCTTCCCGCTGTTCGACGCCAAGAAGTACCTCGCCTCGGGCAACATGCAGCAGATGGACAAGGACGTGCGCGACGCGATTGCCAAGCACGGCATCCGCAACGCGCTGCTGACCTCGATCGCGCCGACCGGCACCATCTCGCTCTACGCGGGCAACGTGTCCTCGGGCATCGAGCCGGTCTTCGCCTATGCCTACACCCGCAAGGTGCTGCAGAAGGACGGCACCCGCACCGAGGAAGAGGTCGTCGACTACGCCGTGCAGGCCTGGCGCGAGAAGTTCGGCGATGCCGAGCTGCCGGACTACTTCGTCAACGCCCAGACGCTGAAGCCGATGGAGCACGTGAAGATGCAGTCGGCCGCGCAGAAGTGGATCGACAGCTCGATCTCCAAGACGATCAACTGCCCCGAGGACATTTCCTTCGAGGACTTCAAGGACGTCTACATGGAGGCCTACGAGACCGGCTGCAAAGGCTGCACCACCTACCGGCCGAACGACATCACCGGCTCCGTGCTGTCGGTCTCCGAGCCCGCCAAGGCGCCCGAGGCCAAGACCGCGCCGAAGGAGGCCGAGGGCGGCGAGGTGATCTACATGTCCGAGCCGCTCGACCGCCCCTCCGAGCTCGAGGGCGCGACCTACAAGCTGAAGTGGCCCGACAGCGAGCACGCGATCTACATCACCATCAACGACCTGGTCGTGGGTGGCCATCGCCGGCCCTTCGAGGTGTTCATCAACTCGAAGAACATGGAGCATTTCGCCTGGACCGTGGCGCTGACGCGGATGGTCTCGGCGGTGTTCCGGCGCGGCGGCGACGTGTCCTTCGTGGTCGAGGAGCTGAAGGCGGTGTTCGACCCGCGCGGCGGCGCCTGGATGCAGGGCAAGTACGTGCCCTCGATCCTCGCGGCGATCGGCGGCGTGATCGAGAAGCACATGATCTCCACCGGCTTCCTCGCCGGCGAGGGCATGGGCCTGAAGGAGGACCCGCAGCAGCAGGTGGTCAACCTCGACGCCCCCCGCGGCCCGGCCTGCCCCTCCTGCGGCAGCTTCGAGATGCGCATGGTCGAGGGCTGCATGACCTGCGGCAGCTGCGGCCACTCCAAGTGCGGCTGATCTGATGGCGCGAGGTTGCTGCTGAGCCGGCGCTCCCGCGTTTTTCCGAGGGGCCGTGAGAAACACGCGGAAGGTACCGAAGCGAGGGGCCGTTCGACCACGGAGCCCACGAGAAGACGGGCCGCGGCATTGCCGCGGCCCTTTTCGTTTCGCGGATCCGAGCCCGACGGCTGACATCTGTCGGCGTCACCGGACGACGCCTCCGGATTCGAGCGGCCGGGTTCTCGGGGGCGCAAGGAATCCCCCGCCGCCGGTTTCGAAATTTCGCTCGCGCCGCGATCGCGGCAGCGGTGCTATGATGCCCTTGATGCGCAGCGAGGAGGAGCGATCAGTGGCTTGGATCATGGCTTATGCCGGGGCAGTCCCGACGGCGAAGAAGGATGAGTATCAGGCGCATGCCGCGCGGATGGCGGAGGTGTTCCGCAAGCACGGCGCGACGCGCGTCGTCGAGAGCTGGGGCATGGCCGTCCCGCCGGGGGAGGTGACGTCCTTCCCGCTCGCCGTGCAGGCCGGCCCGGACGAGACGGTGGTGATGGGCTGGCAGGAATGGCCGGACCAGGCCACGCAGGAAGCCAAGTTCCGGGAGGCCATGCAGGACCCGGCCATGGGCGACATGGGAGAGGTGCCGATCAACGGCAAGACGATGATCTTCGCCGGGTTCGAGGTTCTGACGGACCTGTCGTAGCGCCACGGGCGCCGGGCTGAGGCACGCGCCCCCGTGTCCGCGGTGAAGACGGCGCCCGCCCGGCCGCCGACCGCGACGGCGGCCTTCGACCCGCGCGCCGAGAGCCCGCAGGGACCGGGGCCCGCCGGGCGCGGAGCCGCGACCTGCGGGCGCGCGGTGCCGGGTGGCATGGCCCGAGACGGTCAGACCTGGTTCAGCACCCAGTTGCGGAACATCTGGACGCGGGGCAGGTCCGTCTTGTCCCAGGGGGTCACGAGATAGTACCCGCCGGGGCTGACGACCCGGACGGGGAACGGCGCGGTCAGGCTGCCATTGGCGATGTCGTCGTCGGCGAGGTATCTCGGCAGGAGCCCGATCCCCAGCCCCGACTTGGCGGCCTGCAGAACCATGTAGAAATGCTCCAGCCGCAGGGTCTTGTCGTAGCCGTCGGTGCCGGCACCCACGGCCTGCAGCCAGTGGGACCATGTGCCGGGGCGCGAGGAATGCGCGATCAGGCTGTGCCGGCGCAGCTGGTCGTAATCGGTCAGGGGGTAGGGGCCGTCCATGATCCGGGGCGAGCAGACGACCTGCAGCTCCTCCGACATCAGGGGCTCGGCCCGCGCGTCGGGCCAGTTGCCGTAGCCGAAGCGGATCGCCACGTCGATTCCCTCGTCGGCGAAGGCGAGATCGCCGTCGCTGCTCGTGATGTCGACGGTCAGCTCCGGGTGCAGCTGCATGAAGGAGCCGAGGCGGGGCAGCAGCCATTTCGTGCCGAAGGTGGGCAGCATGCCGACGCTGAGCGTGCCGCGCCCGGCCCGGGTGTCGATCAGCTCGCGCGAGGCGCCTTCGAGGATGTCCATCGCCTTGGAGATCTTGCCGGCGTAGTAGACGCCGTCTTCGGTCAGGCTGATCTGCCGGCCGGCGCGCTGGAACAGCTGCAGCTCGAGATGCTCCTCCAGCCCCTTGATCATGCGGCTGACGGCGCTTTGCGTCACGTTCAGCTCTTCGGCGGCACTGGTGAAGCTGCCGTGCCGGGACACGGCCTCGAACGTCCTCAGGGCGTTCAGGGAGGGAAGGGCGCGGCTCATCCTGTATTCCAAAAACTCATTAAAGCACCAGAATTTCGCAGGTTGAGACGCTAGTCAATTCCGGCCGATCCTGTCCTCGAAACAGTGTTGCCGCGACGGCATGACGGGAAACCGACCGTGAACCTCAGCAAGATCACATACAGCCTGACCGCGGTCGCGATGGGCATTCATGCCCTCGAACGCCAGAGAAACGACGGCAACAGCCTGCTGGATGGCGAGGGCCTTGTCCCGATCTACACCGGCGGCGACATGGTGGCCCCGCGCCGCTACGAGGATTGGGACACCGCGCGGCGCGAACTGCTGCAGCTCGAGGCCGCGCTGGGCGGTATCGCGCCGGGGGAACGGCGCACATTCCTTGAAGGAATGATCGCATCGCTGCTTCTGGCGGTGCGGCTGTTTTCCGGGGGCAGCCCGACCTACGAGCAGAAGGTCATGGGGCTGGTCGGTGCCGATCGCGGGCACGAGGATGCGGGCATGATCGCCGGCTGCCGCGACCGCATCGACCGGCTCCTGACCCGGATGGGCTTCGTGCGCGGATCGCTGGCCGACAGGGTGCGGTCGTGGGAGGACGCCCGCGCCATCGACGAGGGCCGGCTGGACGCCGCCCTGGCCGAGCTGGTGGCCGAGGCCAAGCGCCGCACCGACGAGATGATCTTCGATACCGGCGACTTCACGATGGAGATCCGCCCGGTGCGCGACGTGCCCTACCCGGCATGGTGCGGCTTCGCCGAGCGGCGGGTGGACCTGAACGTCGACATGATGTTCTCGCGCGCCGGGCTGAAGCACATCATCTGCCACAACATCTTTCCCGGCCACGCGACCCAGGCGCTCTACGCCCATGCCGAGGTCGCGGCGGGGCGCTCGACCGTGGACGCGCTGCTCATCTCGGCCAACGCCGTCACCGGCTGCGTGCAGGAGGGCATCGGCGATCAGGGCATCTACCTGATCGACTGGATGGAAGACGAGGACGACGAGCTGACGGCGGAGCTGCGCAACCTGCGCTCCGCCTGCCAGACCAGCGCCACATGGGCCTACATGGCCGAGGGGCAGTCGGCCGAGCGCACGGTGAACTACCTGCGCGACACGGCGCTGGGGCAGGATGCGTGGGTGCGCGGCCGCCTGCGCTCGGCCGCGCATCCGTTCAAGGGCCCCTTCGCCGCCTCGTTCTGGACGGGCAACGAGGTGGTGCGCCGCGTGCGGGAGCGGGTGTCCGACGCCCATCGTCCCGAGTTCATCCGATACCTGTACGGGCGGGCGCACAGCCCCCGGAGCCTGGAAATGTACCAGCCAGCTTAACCACCGGAGACATAGATGAAGATGACAATCGTTGGCGCCGGCGCCATCGGCGGGCTTGCGGGCGCGTACATGACCCGTGCCGGACATGATGTGACGCTGACCGACCGCTGGGCCGAGCACGTGGACCGGATGAAGGAGCGCGGCCTGTTCATCGACGGCGTTCGCGGCGAGATGACGATCCCCGTCAGGGCGCTGCACCCCTCCGAACTCGAGGCCCCGCTCGACATGGTGCTGATCGCCACGAAATCGCAGCACGCGGTCGAGGCGGTCGAGCAGCTGGCCCCGCTGATGACGGCCGACACCGCCGTCGTGTCGTTCCAGAACGGCTTCAACGAGCCGGCCCTCGTCGCGGCGCTGAACGCCGCGGGCCTGCCCGGCGACAGGATGGTGATCGGCGCGATCCCGAACTACGGCGGCGCGCTCGTCGATCCCGGCTACATCGAATACGTGCATGAAGGCCCGATCCAGCTGGGCGAGATGGATGGAAGCTCGACCCCGCGCCTGAAGGCGCTGGCCGAGGCGCTGGGCGCGCTGACGGAGGTGCAGCTTTCCGACAAGATCTGGGGCCAGATCTGGGCCAAGGAGGTCTATGCCAGCCAGGTCGTCTTCTCGGCGCTGGTGGATGACCGCATCCGCAACACGCTGGGCGTCGAGCGCTACGCCCGGATCGCCGGGGCGATCGTCAAGGAGGCGCTGGAGATCGCGGATGCCAACGGCATCGACGTGCAGGCCTTCGATTTCTTCGACCCGGCCAATTACCGCGTCAGGACCGCCGACGACACGCGCAAGCTGCTCGACAACATCAACCACGCGATCTGGCTTCTGAAGAAGGACCAGGACACCAAGCCGACCCACGACTTCAAGAAGAAGGGCTCGGGCATCTGGTGGGACATCGTCTACCGCAAGCGCCCGTCCGAGACCCGGTCGTCGTCGGGCAAGCTGATCGATTACGGCAGGGCGGCGGGGGCCGACACGCGGCTCAACGCCAAGCTCTTCGACATGATCTACGAGATCGAGGACGGCAAACGCGCGCTGGGCTTCCACAACTACGACGAGCTCGAAGCCTATGTCGCCGAATGCGGAAAGGCCCTGCCATGAGCGCGGCGAGACTTGGCGTCGGGGTGATCGGCACCCATGCCTGGGCCGACAAGGCGCATCTGCCGGGCTACGTCGCGCATCCCGATGTCGACCTCGTGGCCGTCTGCGACGTGGATGAAGGCCGGGCCCGCGCGGCGGCCGAGAAATTCGGCGCGCGCAAGGTCTTCACCGACGCGCAGCAGATGATCGCCGACCCCGAGGTGCAGATGGTCGATGTCTGCACCCCCACCCACACGCATCTGCCGCTCAGCCTCGCGGCGATCGCGGCCGGAAAGCACGTGCTGTCTGAAAAGCCCCTGCACACCGAGGCGGGCCCGGCCTTCGACGCCGCCGCCCGGGCCGATGCGCGCGGGGTGCGCACCAAGCTCGGCTTCACCTTCCGCTATTCCCCGGCGATCCGGCAGCTCAAGGCCTGGATCGATGACGGAACGCTGGGCGAGATCTTCCACATCAACGGGTTCGAGCAGAACTCGCAGTGGCTGCACCCCGACGAGCCGCTGCGGCAGGTGCCGCCCGACGCGGACCGCTCGACGCTGATCCCGGCCTCGATCGTCGGCTACGGCTCGCATCTGATCGATCTGATGCGCTGGCTGGGGGGCGAGTTCTCGGCCGTGGCCTCCTCGATGCGGAACTTCGTGCCCGAACGGGTGGTACGCGGCGAGGCGGGCCGGCAGAAGATCATGATCGACGACGGCACGGTCGGGCTGGTGGAATATACCGGGGGCGCGCTGGGCACGATCCAGACCAGCTACGTCACCGTCGGCAACTACCCGGGCGTGGAGATCCGCGTCTACGGCTCGAAGGGCGCGGCGGTGGCGCGGCTGATCTCCGAGTTCGACGTGGCCGAGACCCTGACCCATGCCAGGCCGGACGCGGTGGAATTCGTGCCCTACGAGCTGACCGAGGCGGCGCTGCCGCCCGGCACCACGCTCGCCACCCCCTGGCCCGAGCTCTACTACCGCAACCTCGTGCGCCATTTCGTGGACGAGATCCTGCAGGACAGGCCGCAGGAATGCACCTTCTTCGACGGCGCCAAGAGCCAGGAGATCGTCGATGCGATGATCCTGGCCCATCGCGAACGCCGCTGGGTGGGCTTGGGCGCATGACGGGGCTGGTGGGCGACTACCTCGCGCATCGCTTCCGCTGGCGGCCGGTCGACGCCAGCTTCATGGGGGCGGAGGGGCACGATCACCGGCTGCCGCCGGTGGAGCCCGGCTGCATCGAAGCCGAGCTGGAGGAGATCCGCGCCCTGCACGAGAAGGCCGCGCGGGACGGTGCGGCCCATCCCCACGACCGGCGCATGATCGCGGCGGAGATGCGGGTGGAGGAGGCGAACCTCGAGAGCCGCCCGCGGCAGAGAAACCCGGCCTGGGCCACGGGCGAGGCGGGCTTCGGCGTGATCTCGCTGCTGCTGCCGCAATCCACGCCGTGGCGGCGCGACGCCATCGCGGCCCGGCTCGCGGCCATCCCCGCCTTCCTGGACGGGGTCCGCGCCCTGATCGGCGACGGCCCGGTGCCGCGGGGCTGGTGCGAACGGGCGATGACAGAGGCGGCGGCGCTGTCGCTGTTCCTGCGCGAGGACATGCGCCTGCACGAGGCGTGGCTTGCCGACTGGGCGGCCCCGGCCGAAGCGGCGGCCGAGGCCTTCGACGGTTTCGCCGCCTCTCTAGCGCAGCTGCCCGACGCCGATCCGGCCTGCGGAACGGTGCATCTGGAGCTGGTCCTGCGCGAACTGCACGAGCTGCCGCTCGGCGCGGACCGGGCGATGGAGGCGGCCCGCGCGGCCTTCGAGCGCTGCGGCACGGAACTGGAGGAGATGGCCGCCCGGATCGACCCCGACACCGGCTGGCAGGATCAGCTCGCCGCGCTGGCGGACATGCATCCCGCCGCGGCCGACGACGTGATCGCGAGCTACCGCCTCTGGGACGCGGCGGCGCGCGACGCCGCCGAGACCCACGGGCTGGTCACGCCGGATGACGGCTACGGGCTGGATTACCGCCCGCTGCCCGCCTGTTTCCGACGCGTGGCCGGGCCGCTCTACTTCCTGTTCTACCGCTCGCCGCCGGGGCTGAACCCCGGATCGGGCAGCGTCTACTGGGTGATGTCCGCGGCCGATCCGTTGGCGCATGGCACGGCCATGGTCAAGGCGATCCACGCCGTGCACCACGGCTCGGTCGGACACCACACCCAGAACGGCCGCGCCCGGGCGGCGGCCTCGCGGCTGGGCCGGATCGCGGCGACCGACTGCGCCATGGGCCTGGCGTTCCAGGGCGCGCTGACGCTGGTGGAAGGCTGGGCCTGCCATGTCGAGGACCTGCTGATGGAGGCCGACGGCTTCTATTCCCCGGCGGAGAAGCTGCTGCTGAAATCCTTCGAGCGGCGCAATGCCGCCTCGGTGCTGGTCGATCTGGGCCTGCACAGTGGGGCGTGGTCGATGGCCGAATGCGAACGCTTCTATGCCGAGGAGGCGGGCTTCGCCCCGGCGCGCGTGCATTCCGAAGTGGTGCGCAACTCCATGTTCCCCGCCTCGCGCGCGACCTACTGGCTCGGGGTCGAGGGTATCCGCGCCCTGCGCCGCCGCTGGACAGGCACGACGCGGGCCTTCCACGACACGCTCCTGTCCTTCGGCCACGTGCCGCTGAAGCTCGTCGAGGACGAGATGGCCGCCCGGGGGCTGCTGCAATGATGAGTTTTCCGACATGCGGGCCGAACGCGGCCCGGGCCCGGCCCGCCCGTAGGCGCGGGGCCCTGCCACGCGACATCCCGGGTCGGAAGGCGCCGCGCGCCGCCGGTTTCGATGCGTTGAAAAGCCGTGCGGAACGTATGTTTTCCGGGCGATTGACCGACCTTGGCCCGGTGGGCGCCACCCCCGTTCAACCGACGGATGCCGCGCGCGGCCACGGTCGCAGGCCTGCAACGGTCTGCATGAGTTTTCTGCAAGGTGTCACCAAGAATTTGGCACATTGTCCCCTTGCCCCGCTTCAATAGCCTCGTTCGCATGACCCAAGACATCCGCATACTCATCGCATCCAAAGGCAACCCGCAGGCGCTGGCCGAAGGGTTCCGCACCGAACTTCCGGGGGCCGCGGTGTTCACCGACCCGGCCGAGGCCGGGGCGGGCCCCGTGCCCTACGTCGTGGCCGGCAAGCCCGATCCGGGCGTCATCGCCGCGGTGCCGGGGGTCGAGCTGATCCTCAGCCTGAACGCCGGGATCGAACACCTGCTGGCGCCGGGCGCGGTGCCCGAGGGGGTGGAGATCGCGCGGCTGGTCGACCCCGCCATGACCGAGGGCATGGCGGACTGGTGCCTGGCCGTGGTGCTGGCCTGGCACCGCAACCTCCACCTCTACCGCGCCGACACCGAATGGACGCGGCGCAGCGAGGTCCTGTCACGCGACCGCGTCGTGACGGTTCTCGGCGCCGGCGCGCTCGGCGGCCGCGTGGCGCGGCTGCTGGCGCAGATCGGCTTCGAGACGCGGGTCTGGAGCCGGTCGGGCCGCGCGGTCGAGGGCGCGCAGAGCTTTGCCGGCCCCGAGGGGCTGGTGCGGGCGACCACCGGCGCGGATGCGGTGGTGAACCTGCTGCCGCTGACGCCCGAGACCGAGAACCTGCTCGACGCGGCGCTGTTCGGCCGGATGGCGCGGGGCGGCTTCGTCGCCAGCGCCGGACGGGGCCAGCACCTGGTCGAGGCCGATCTCTTGGCCGCGCTGGACAGCGGGCAGATCGGCGCCGCCGCGCTGGACGTGTTCCGCGCCGAGCCGCTGCCGCCGGGCGATCCGCTCTGGGCCCATCCCGGCATCCTCGTGACCCCGCACGTCGCCGCCCCCACGCAGGCCGGCTCCGCCGTGCGGATCATGGCCGAGAACATCCGCCGCCACCGGCGCGGCGACCCCATTCCCGAGCGCGTCGATCGCGCGCGGGGGTACTGACCCAACTTCGACGCGAAACAAAAAAGAGATCGAAGACCACCCGACAGGATCGATGAAAGGACCACGTCAGATGAGACTCAGGACCTCCACCATTCTGGCAGCGGCGATCGCGCTGCCTTCCGCCGCGCTGGCCGAAACCGAGCTGGTGATGCCGCAGCAGGATGAGCCGCGCACGCTGTCGCCGGCGCCGTCCTCGGACACCGGCGGCCATGGCCCCACCTCGAACGTCTACAGCCACCTCGTGGTGATGGACTGGGGCATCGTCGACGGCGTCGCCGCCTATGGCGACCTGGCCGACAGCTGGGAGGTCTCGGAGGACGCGACGACCTACACCTTCAACCTGAACACCGACGCCAAGTGGCATGACGGCGAGGACGTGACTTCGGAGGACGTCAAGTTCACCTATGAGCGGATCATGGAGAAGGGCTACACCTTCTCCTCCTTCCTGCGCGACGTGAAGTCGATCGAGACGCCCGACGACGACACCGTGGTCATCACACTCGACAAGCCCAACATGGCCTTCCTGCCGATGATGGCGCAAGGCGCGCAGTGGACCGGCAAGATCTACCCCGAGCATCTCTGGGCCGATCAGGAGGGGTTCGACACCGGGCCCTACGTGAACGAGCCGGTGGGCTCGGGCCCGTTCAAGTTCGTCCGCTGGGATCGCGGCAGCGCCGTGGTGCTCGAGGCGAACGAGGAGTATTTCCGCGGCGCGCCGAACGTGGACAAGCTGATCTTCCGCACCATCCCCGACGCCAATGTCGCGCGGGCCGAGTTCGAGGCGGGCCAGTTCCCCTACCTGCCGTTCAACTACGCCCCGCCGCTGGCCGAGGCGCCGATCTTCGAGGCCGACCCGAACATCAACGTGGTCTACACGCCGTCGCATTTCTCGCGCGACCTGCAGCTCAACCTCAACCACGAGGCGCTGGGCAACCCGAAGGTCCGCGAGGCGATCGCCTACGCGATGGACCGCGAGCAGATGAACAAGCTGGCCTTCAACAACTCTTGGACGCCGGGCTACTACGCCGGGGTCAGCAGCCTGCAGAAATGGGTGAACGAGGACGCCCGCTTCCCCGGGCACGACGCCGAGAAGGCCGAGGCCCTGCTGGACGAGGCCGGCTTCCCGCGCGGCGATGACGGCTGGCGCTTCTCGGTCAAGGTGACCGGGCCGAACATCTCCGACTGCTCCGCGATCACCGAGATCCTCGTGCGCCAGCTGCGCGAGGTCGGCATCGAGGCCGAGCTGGACCGCTTCGACCAGTCGACCTGGTTCAGCCGCATCCAGGACAAGCAGTTCGACATCTCGTGCTATTTCGGCCGCTACGGCCCCGACCCGGACGCCTATCGCGAGCATTTCTCGACCGACGGCGCGCGCAACTTCATGAGCTATTCGGATGCCGAGCTCGACCAGCTGGCCGCCGAGGCCAACACCGTCAGCGACGAGGCGACGCGCAAGGAGATGTATGACCGCATTCAGGAGATCGTGGTGCGCGACATGCCCTACATCAACGTCTTCGAGGAGCAGAAGACCAGCCTCGTGCGCCCCGGCTGGTCCGGCTTCGCGGTCATGCCCGACGGGTTCAACAAGTCCATCAGCTGGTTCGGCGTCTACGGCGTCACCGGCCCGGACGATGCCGGTTAAGCCGGCACCGCAGGCAAGGTAACTGACAGGGCGATCGACATGAGACTTCTCCGCTACTTCCTGTTCCGGGTGCTGCAGATGTTTCCGATCGCCCTGTTCATCGTCGTCATCAACTTCGCGCTGATCCACATGGCGCCCGGCGACGTGTCGATCCTGCTGGCGGGCGAGGGGGCCGACCCGGACTACATGGCCTCGGTCCGCGAGAGCTACGGCCTCGACAAGCCGCTGATCCAGCAGCTCGGGGCCTATATCGGCCAGCTGCTGCAGGGCGATCTGGGCCTGTCGTTCCGCACCCGCGAGCCGGTGATCGACATCATCGCCGAGCGGGTGCCCGCCACGCTGCTGCTGGCGGGAACGGCGCTGGTGCTGGCCTCCGTGCTCGGCGTTCTCGTCGGCACCGTCATGGCGCGCAGGCCGGGCTCGGCGCTCGACGCCGCCGTGACCACGATCTCCATCTCCCTGTTCTCGATCCCGGTGTTCTGGCTGGGGCTGATGCTGATCCTGCTCTTCGCGGTGACGCTGCGCTGGCTGCCCTCGTCGGGGATGATGTCCGTCGCCGGCCCGCGCGAGGGGCTGGCCTACGGCCTCGACGTGGCCCGCCACATGATCCTGCCGGTGCTGTCGCTGACGGCGGTGTGGCTCGGGCAATACGTGCGGCTGTCGCGGTCCTCCGTCTCGGAGACGCTGGCCGAGCCCTATGTCACCACCGCCCGCGCCATCGGCTTTTCCGAGCGCCGGGTGATGACCGGCTTTGCCCTGCGCAACGCGCTCCTGCCGATCGTCACCGTGCTGGGGCTGGAGCTGGGGCTCCTGCTGTCGGGCGCGGTGCTGACCGAGACGGTGTTCAGCTGGCCCGGTCTCGGCCGCCTGATCTACGAGGCGATCCTGTCGCGGGACACGCCCGTCATCATGGGCGCCTTCCTGATCATGTCCTTCACGGTGATGCTGGCCGCGCTGCTGACGGATCTTCTCTACGCAACACTGGACCCCAGGGTGCGCCTGTGAATCCCACCGTCATCAAGACCATCCGCGCCACCGCCCGCAGCTGGACCGGTGTGCTGAGCCTGGCCCTCCTGCTGGTGATCGCGGCGGCCGCGCTGGCCGCGCCGGTGCTGGGGCTGCCCGACCCGGCGGACATGGCGTTCGACCTCTACCAGCCCCCCGGCGCGGCGCATTGGCTCGGCACCGACAATTTCGGACGCGACATCTTCGCGCGGGTGGTCTGGGGCGCGCGGGTGGCGCTGATCGTGGCGATCGGCGCAGCGCTGCTGTCGATCCTGATCGGCTCGGCCTTGGGCGCGGTGGCTGGGTATTTCGGCGGCTGGGTCGACGGGCTGCTGAGCCGGGTGTTCGACATCTTCCTGCTCATCCCGACCTTCTTCCTCATCCTGCTGATCGTCGCGCTGTTCGGCGCCAGCCTGCCGCTCACGATCGTCGCCATCGCGCTGACGACATGGCCGCGCTCGGCCCGGCTGATGCGCTCGCAGGTGCTGACGCTGAAATCGCGGGTCTACGTGCAGGCGGCGCTGGCCGCCGGGGCGCCGCATTGGTGGGTCATCCTGCGCCACGTCATCCCCAACGGCATCGCGCCGATCGTCACCGACGGCACGATCCTGATGGGCATGGCGATCCTGACCGAGGCGGGGCTCAGCTTCCTGGGGCTGGGGGACCAGAACATGGTCAGCTGGGGCAGCATGATCTTCGAAGGCCAGCGCCACCTGCGGCTGGCGCCGTGGATGTCGATCGCGCCGGGCGTGGCGCTGCTGGTGCTGGTGGCCAGCCTGAACCTCTTGGGCGACAGCGTGAACTTCGCCATGAACCCGCAGTTGCGCACCCGCGGCGGCGCGCCGAAGCGGCGCCGGGGCGTGGCACCGCCCGCCGACGAGCCCGCCGCCACCGCCGGGGCGCCGATCCTGCAGGTCACGGACCTGCGGCTGGAATACGCCGCCGGCGACCGCAGGATCGCGGCGGTGGACGGCGTGTCCTTCTCGCTGCCGCGCGGCGGCTCGCTCGGCATCGTGGGCGAAAGCGGCTGCGGCAAGTCGAGCCTCGGCTCGGCGCTGTTGCAGACCATGCCCAACAATGCCGAGCTGACGGGCGGCACGATCCGCTATGACGGCCGCGCCATCGTGCTGGACGGCAAGCCGGTGATCGAGGGCGGGCGCTCGCGCATCGAGGCGCTGCGCTGGACGCGCATGGCGACGATCTTCCAAAGCGCGATGAACGCGCTCAACCCCGTCACCACCGTGCGGCGGCAAATGGTCGACACGCTGCGCCTGCACCGCCCCGGGATGACGCGCGACGAGGCGACCGCCCGCATCGGCGAGGTGTTCGACATGATCGGCATTCCCCGTTCGCGCATGAACGCCTACCCGCACCAGCTCTCGGGCGGGATGCGCCAGAGGGCGATGATCGCGCTGTCGCTGATCCTCGAGCCCGAGCTGGTGATCGCCGACGAGCCGACCACCGCGCTCGACATGCTGATCCAGGACCAGATCCTCGGCGAGATCGCCGATCTGCGCGAGCGTCTGAACCTGTCGCTGATCCTCGTCTCGCACGACATGGGCGCGGTGGCCGAAAGCTGCGAGACGGTGGCGGTGATGTATGCCGGGCGCATCGTCGAGATCGCGCCGACGCGCCGGATCTTCGACCGGCCGGCGCATCCCTATTCGCGCACGCTGATCAGCGCGCTGCCCAGCCTGACCGGCCCGCTGGAGACGCTGGACAGTCTGCCGGCGACCGGATCCGCCGCGGCGGAAGGCGGCTGCCGCTTCGCCCATGCCTGCCCGGCCGCGACGGCGCTGTGCCGCTCGACGCCGCCGCCGGCGGTGCAGCTGGGCGGGAACCATGTCGCGGAATGCCACTATGCCGAGGAGTTCGCCGCCGAACCCGTGGACGCCGCCGAACCCACCGCCACCGAGGAGGCCTGCGCATGAGCCAGCCGATCCTGCAGCTCGACAGCCTGCGCATGGTCTATGCCGACGACACCGGTCTGGTGTCGCGGCTTCTGGGGCGGGCCGACCCGCCGGTGATCGCCGCCGACGACGTGACGCTGGCGCTGCGGCCGGGCGAGACCCTCGCCGTGGTGGGCGAGAGCGGGTCCGGCAAGACCACGGCGGGGCGCATCGCCACGCTGCAGGAACGGCCCACGGCGGGCCGGGTCCTCTACGAGGGGCGGGACGTGACCGGGCTGACCGGCGCGGCGCTGAAGGCGTATCGCGCCAAGGTCCAGATGATCTTCCAGAACCCCTATGACGCGCTGAACCCGCGCCTGACCGTAGGCCAGTCGCTGGCCGAGCCGCTGACCCTGCATGGCCTCGTGCCCCGCGCCGGCCTGCGCGCCGCGGTGCTGGAGATGCTCGAGGCGGTGGAGCTGCGGCCGGCCGAGACCTTCGCCGATGCCTTCCCCTCCGAGCTTTCGGGCGGGCAGCTGCAGCGCATCGCCATCGCGCGGGCGCTGATCATCAAGCCGCGTGTCGTGATCGCGGACGAGCCGGTGTCGATGCTCGACGTCTCGATCCGGTCGGGCGTGATGAACCTGATGCGCGGCATCCAGCGCGACACCGGGGTGACCTACCTCTACATCACCCACGACCTCGCCGTGGCCCGCTACATGGCGGACCGCATCGCCGTGATGTATCTGGGCGCGGTGCTCGAGGAGGGGCCGGCCGAGACGCTGATCTCCGCGGCCGGGCATCCCTACACGCGGCTGCTGATCCGGGCCGCGCCGGAACATCGCGCCACCGCCGTCAAGCGCGACCGCATCCGTCTGCCCGGCGATGCGGCCTCGCAAACCGGCCAGCCCACGGGCTGCCGGTTCCACCCCCGCTGCCCGCTGGCCCAGCCGGTCTGCCGCGAGACGGCGCCGCCGCGCGTGGCGCTGGGCGAAAAGCACGCGGCGTCCTGCCATTTCGCCACCGAGGTACGGCAGAACGGCCTCGCCGCCGCGACCGCCGCCGCCGTCTGATCCACCGCCACCATGAGACCTGCCGTGACCGAACACAGATTTGCCGCCGAGCTCGAGGAGCGCCTGCTGCGCTACACCGCCATCGACAGCCAGAGCGACTCCGGCTCCGACGCCACGCCCAGCACGCCGGCGCAGTTCGACATGCTCAACCTGCTGCTCTCCGAGCTGACGGAGATCGGCGCGGCCGATGTCACCCTGACAGGCTACGGCACGCTGCTGGCCACGATCCCCGGCACGGTGCCGGGGCCGACCATCGCCTTTCTTGCGCATGTCGACACGACCGAGCAGTACAATGCCACCGCCGTGAAGCCGCGCGTGATCCGCCGCTACGACGGCGGCACGATCACCTTTCCGGACGCGCCCGGCCTGGCGCTCTCGCCCGACCACAACGCCTATCTCGGCACCAAGCCCGGATGCGACATCGTGACCGCCTCGGGCACCACCCTGCTCGGCGCTGACGACAAGGCCGGCGTGGCCATCATCATGACGATGGCGCGGCACCTGATCTCGACGCCGGGCCTCGAGCATCCGACCATCCGCATCGCCTTCACCCCCGACGAGGAGATCGGGCGCGGCGTGCATCCCTCGCTGCCGGGCGACCTGAAGGCCGATTTCGGCTACACGCTCGACGGCGGCGAGCTGGGCCGCATCGACTACGATAGCTTTTCCGGCGATACGGCCGAGATCACGGTCACCGGCGTCTCGGTCCACCCCGGAAAGGCCAGGGGCAAGCTGGTCAACGCCATCACGCTGGCGTCGAAGATCGTGGACGCCCTGCCGCAATCCACCATGACGCCGGAGCTGACCGAGCTGCACGAGGGCTTCATCCACGCCACCGAGATGACCGGCAGCGCCGCCGAGATGAAGATCAGGCTGATCCTGCGCGACTTCGAAATGGCCGGCTTGCAGGAGAAGGCCGACATCGTCCGCAAGGTCTGCGACGCGGTGCAGGCCACCGAGTCGCGCGCCACGATCACCTGCGACATCCGCAAGAACTACCGCAACATGCGCTACGTCCTCGACGCGGACATGACCCCGGTGGAGCTGGCGCGCCGCGCGATGGTCGGGCTCGGCATCACGCCGTTCTCGCAGCCGCTGCGCGGCGGCACAGACGGCTCCCGCCTGACCGAGCTGGGCCTGCCCGCCCCGAACCTCTTCACCGGCATGCAGGAGATCCACGGCCCGCTGGAATGGATTTCGGTGCAGGACATGAACGCCGCCGCCGAGGTCTGCGTCGCGATCACGACGGGCGCGGCCCGGGCGTAGTCCGGGCCGTCCCGTCGGGCCGCGGCCGGGGCGTTCCGCCCCGCCGCGCCCGGCCGAACCGGCCCCGCAGCCGTCACACCGCCGCGACGATCTGGATCTCGACGGGCGCCCGTCCCGGCAGGCTCGCGACGCCGACCGCGGCGCGGCTGCACTGCCCCCGCGACCCCAGCCGTCGGCGCAGATGGGCCGAGGCGATGTCGGCGACCTTGCTGTGCTCGGCAAAGCCCTCTTCGGCTGCGACATAGACCGTCATCGTCAGGATGGCGGCGAGCGTCTCGCCGGGCTCCAGCTTCGCCTCCGCCGCCGCGAGCGCATTGGCGCAGGCAAGCGTGACGGCCGCCTCGAAGGATTCTATTTCCCCGGCCCGGATCGGGCCGGTCATGATCATCCGGCCATCCTTGCGCGGCGTCATACCGGCGGTGTGGATCAATCCACCATGCCGCGTGGCGGCGACGTAGTCGCCTTGCGGGATCGGCTGCGCGCCGCTCATCCCCGGTACTCCTCGACGAGCAGGGCGAGCCGCTTCACCGCCGCCACCGCCGCGGCGTGGTCCTGCGAGAAGTTCAGCCGGATGTTGCGCGCCGCATGCGGGCTGAACTCGGTGCCCGGCGTGACCGTGACCCCCGCCCGTTCGCGCAGGACGGTAACGAAGTTCTCGGGCGAAATCGACAGGGGCGGGAGCTCGGGGAAGAGGTAGCTTCCGGCGCCGGGCAGGCGCACGCGGCACCCCGGGATGGCACCGAACAGCGCCACGAGATCGTCCCGGATCGCCTGGTGGGCGGCGATGCGGTGCTTCATCCAGCCCTCCGGCTCGGCGAACCAGCCGCGCAGCACGGCCTGCGCATAGCCTGCCGCCCTGAGCGACACGATGGCCTGCAGCTTCTCCATCCGGTCGATGATCTCGGCCCCGCCGAACGCCACGCCAAGGCGATAGCCCGAGAGCGACTCGGTCTTGGACGGTCCCATGATGGTGACGACGTTCTCGGGGGCGATGTCCTGCGCGCGCAGATGGGTGTAGGGCACGTCGGGATAGCGCAGCCGCGCGTAGAGCTGATCGACGATGACGGTGGCGTCGAAACGGGCGGCGAGGGCGGCGATCTGCGCGATTTCGCGCTCGGAATAGACCACGCCGGCCGGGTTGTTCGGGTTGGAGAACAGGAACACCCGGGCGCCGGCGCGAAACGCGTCCTCGAGCTGGCCGAGGTCCAGCCCGGCGCTGTCTGTCACCTCCGCATGGCGCATCTGCACGGGGAGCATCTCGGCCTCGAGAAACTCCACCAGCTTGCGATTGGCGAAGTAGTCCGGCTGCACGATGGCCACCTTGTCGCCGGCCGAGACCGTGGCCGCGACGGCCAGGAACAGCGCGCCTTGCGTGCCGGGCGTGATGATCAGCCCGTCCTGCGGATCGACCGGCGCGCCGGTGAACCGGGCCAAGTGCCCCGCCAGCGTCTCTCGGATCGCCGCCGCGCCGCGATACTCGGTATAGGCCTGCGCGCCGCCGGTCTCGACCGCCTCTGCGAAGGCTTCGAAGGCGCCGGGGGAGGGCGGATGCGCGTCGACATCGCCGTGCGAGAAATCCACCGGCTGCCCCGGCAGGGGCTCGTGCCGCGTCCGTTCCGGTGCGGTCGGGGCCAGCCGCACTTCCTGCCCGGGCGCATGGCGCGTGCCCAGCTTCTCGAACTTGGTCCTGATGGTCATGAAAAATGCCTCTCGCGATGGTCGATCGCACCCTAGGGCCCGGCTGGATGCAGGAAAAACTGGTGTTTCGACGATCAGAAGATAGAAATTCCATCTTATGGACAGCCGGTATCTGGAAACCTTCATCATGGTGGCCGAGTGCGGCTCGATCGCCGAGGCCGCGCGGCGGCTCAACCTGACGCCCGCCGCGCTGGCGCAGCGGCTGCGCGCGCTGGAGGCCGATATCGGGCAATCGCTGGTCGTCCGGTCGGGGCGCACGGTCCAGCCGACCGCCGCGGGGCTGGCGATCCTCGACCGCGCGCGGATGCTGGTGGCCGGCACGCGCGACCTGCGCGCGATCGCGGGGCAGGGCCGGCCCGCGGGGCAGTTGCGGCTGGGGGCGACGGCCACGGCGATGACCGGCATCCTGCCGGGCGTCATCGCGGATCTGAGCGCGCGGCACCCGGCGATCGAATACTTCGTGCAGCCCGGCGCGTCGGTCGATCTCTACCACCGCCTGATCGAGGAGCATCTCGACGCCGCGATCCTGGTCGAGCCGAACTTCCCGCTGCCCAAGAGCGTCGACTGGCTGGCGATGCGCCACGAGCCTCTGGTCCTTCTCGCGCCGGCGGAACGGGCCGGCGAAACGCTCGCGGATCTGGTCTCGGGCGCGCGGTTCATCCGCTACGACCGCAACCAGTGGGGCGGGCAGATCGTCGACAGGTATCTGCGCGAGAACGGGCTGCAGGTTCGCGAGTGGCTCGAACTCGACGCGCTCGACGCCATCGCCGCCATGGTGGACCGGGGGCTCGGGTTCTCGATCGTGCCGGATTGGGGCGCCCCGTGGCCCGAAGGTCTGCGGGTGGAGAAGACCGTTCTCGAGGGCTGCGAGGCCCGCAGGACCGGCGTGCTCTGGCGCCGTTCCACGGCCCGGCTCGCGGCCGTGGAGGCCTTCGTTGACTCCTGCCGTCAGGTGGCCGTCCCGGTCAGCTGATCGGCGCCTCGCGCCGATCTCACTCGTCCTTCTCCGCGTCGTGACAGAACGCGCCGCGAGGCGGGCGCGCAGCCTGGTCGGGGCGCGGGCGAGGGCCTGCCGGGCGTCTAGAAAGCGGCCCGATCAGGCAGGACCGAAGCGCTTTTCATCCGCAGACGCCGGCCTCCGGGCACCGCCTGCAGCGTGTGGCACATCTTGGGCGCGACCGGCGATCACCGCCTGAGTTGAGCAATGTAACCGTATACTTTTCTGATGTTACCGGTTACATTTTGATTCGTTCGGCAGGTTTGGCGCCGAGTTGGAGGGAGGAACTGATGAAGATGTTCAACAAGCTGATGCTTTCAGTTGCGCTCGGATCGGCGGCGGCCGGTGCCGCGGCGGCGCAGACGGAAGTCGTCATCTGGGTCGGTGGGGAGCCCGGGGAGACGACCATCTACGAGACGCTCGCAGACGAACTCAGCGCCGCGAACCCGGATGTCGTCTACACCGTGGTGACCAACACGTCCGACGTCTTCAACCCGGCGCTCGTGCCCGCGCTCTCGGCCGGCGAGGGGCCCGACCTCTTCACCTTCGGGACCGGCCCGGGGCAGCCCGCCGCCCTGATCGACGGCGGCCTCGTCGCCGATCTGACGCCCTACTACTACGAGCATGGCTGGGACGAGGTCATCCCCGAAGGGGTCCTGATGCAGACCTCGAAGGACGGCAAGCTCTGGGCGCTCGGCAACGAGGTCGAGTCGACCGGGATCTTCTACAACAAGGCGATCTTCGAGGAGGTCGGCATCGCCGTGCCCCGGACATGGGCGGAGATGCAGGCCGCGGTGGCCGCGCTGAAGGAGGCGGGCTACGACACGCCGATCGGGCTCGGCGCCGCCGACAAGTGGTCGATCTCGCATTGGCAGTCCATGATGTTCGGCCGCTACGCCGGGCCGGAGGGCATCGAGAACGTCCTCTTCGCGGACGGGAAATGGACGGACGCCCCCTTCGTGGCGGCCAGCGACCGGCTGCAGCAGATGGGCTCGGACGGCTGGTTCGGCCCCAACCCGGTCGCGATCAACTATGCCGAGATGATGGACAGCTTCTGGGCGGGCGACCTGCCGATGACCTTCACCGGTCCGTGGGTGATCAATGGCGGCATCGACGCCGCCGGCGACCGCGCCGGCCAGTACGGCGTCTTCCAGGCCCCGCCCTTCGAGGAGGGGCAGGAGATCGTGCCGACCGAGTCGATCGGCAACGGCTGGTACATCCGCAGCAATTCCGAGCACAAGGACGAGGCCGTCGCCTATCTCAACGCGCTCTTCATGACCACCGAGGGGCGCACCAAGCTGCTGACGGGCGGGATGGTGCCGGTCGGGCCCCTGGGCGAGGCATCGCAGAACGCGCAGATCCCCGAGATGCGGGCCGAGCTCAACGCGAGCGTCGACCGGTACCGGGACAACGGGACCGTGCCCGCCTTCCTCGACACCATCACCCCGGGCCGCCTGACCAACGTGGCCTATGACGGTCTGCAGGCGCTTCTGCTCGATGCGATGTCGCCCGAGGAGTTCACGCAGGAGCTCCAGTCGGCCTGGGAGAAGGCCAAGGAGGATGGCGAGGCGATGGAGCAGGGCGGGGTGGCGCCCCGGTAGGGCGCGCCCGATCGGGCGTTGCCTGCGCGGCCCCCGGCGGCGCAGGCAACGCCTCCCGCCGCGGGGCCGGCATGAAGACCGCGCTCCGCATCCGCAGAACCGTGAATGGGCTCAAGAATGTTCAGTGACACATCCTCGCGGCTGTCGAAGGTGCTGGCGCCCCTGCTTTTCCTGCTTCCGGCGCTCGCGATCTACCTGACCTTCGCGATCTATCCGACCCTGTCCGTCGTCCAGTACTCCTTCCACGACTGGGACGGCATCAGCCCGGACATGGAATGGGTGGGCCTCGGCAACTACCTCGAAATGTTCGACGACCGGATCTTCTGGGAGGCCTTCCGCAACACCTTCGCCTGGTCGGCCTTCATCATCGTGATCAATGTCGGTCTGGGGCTCGTCATCGCGGCGATGCTGTCGCGGGTCTGGCGCGCGCGGCTGATCCTGCAGACCGCCATCGTCCTGCCGGTCGTGCTGGCGCCGGTCACGGTGGCGACGATCTGGCGCTGGATGTACCAGCCCGACGGCGTCATCAACGAGGCGTTCAGGGGCGTGGGCCTCGAGGCCCTGGCGACCCCCTGGCTCGGCAGCCCCGACGTCGTGCTGTTCGCGCTGGCCTTCGCCCATTCCTGGTCGACCATCGGCCTGAGCGTCATCATCTTCCTGGCTGGCCTGCAGGCCGTGGACGAGGATCTCTACGACGCCGCGAAGGTGGATGGCGCCACCACGTTGCAGGCGTTCCGGCACGTGACCATGCCGGCGCTGCGGCCGGTGACGGCGGTGGTCTTCATCCTGACGCTGACCGCGTCCTTCAAGGTGTTCGACATCATCTGGGCCACCACGCAGGGCGGGCCGATCCGGTCGAGCGAGCTGCTGTCCACCTACATGTACAAGCGCGGCGCGCTCGAGAACAACTACGGCTACGGCGCGGCGATCGGCGTGGCGCTCCTCGTGATCGTGAGCCTGGCGACGATCATCTACATGCAGATCCAAGAGAAGAAGGACGCGTAACGGATGTTCGCTCGCTACCTGCTTCTGCTCGTGCTCACGGTCATCGCCGTGCTGATGAGCGCCCCGTCGATCATGACGGTCTTCACCTCGCTCAAGCCGGCCACCGAACTGGGCGACCCGGCCTGGTTTCCGCCGCTGGCGCCGACCTTCGAGCATTACGTCCGGGTCTGGACCGAGGGCGGCTTCGGCAAGTATTTCGGAAACACCGTCCTGATCTCGGCGATCGATGCGGTCGTCATGATCTTCATCGCCTCGATGGCCGCCTATGCGATGGTGTTCATCGACTTCCCCGGAAAGCTGCTGCTCAAGTTCGTCTTCCTGCTCGGGCTGATGATCCCGGTCACCGCGATCATCCTGCCGCTCTACTCGACGGTGCGCAGCTTCGGCCTGATCAACTCGCATCTCGGCGTCATCCTCGCGGACCTGGCGCTGGCCGTGTCGGTCTTCGTGTTCATGTTCACCTCCTACTTCGTCGGCATCCCGAAGGCGCTGCACGAAGCCGCGCGGATCGACGGCGCGAGCGAGTTCCAGATCTACCGCCGGGTCGTCCTGCCGATCTCCGCGCCCGTCATCGTCACGACCGGCCTGCTGGAGTTCATGTGGAGCTGGAACGACCTGCTCCTGCGGTTGCTGCTCCTGCCGCGCGAGGACATGCGCACGCTTTCGGTCGGCCTTCTGAACTTCCAGGGCACGCAGACGCGCGACATCACGGCGCTGTCGGCGGGCACGGTCATCATGGCCGTCCCGGTGGTCGCCCTCTTCCTGATCTTTCAACGCCACTTCGTCCGGGGCATGACCTCCGGCGCCGTCAAATAAGGGCCCGCAATGAAGCCGCTTCTCATCATGGACCAGCATTTCAGGCAGCTCGAAGAGCTCTTCAGCCCCGAATGCTATGCCCGCCTGACCGAACTTTGCGATGTCGCGGGCGGGGTGAACTGGCCGATGGCGCAGTCCGAGATCGACGACAGGCTCGCCGAGGCGACCTTCCTGGTCGCGGCGCATCCCCGGCTTTCGGCGGAGCAGCTCGACCGGGCCGGGAATCTCAAGGCGATCATCGAGGTCGCGGGCACCTTCCGGACCGGGCTCGACTACAAGGCCTGCTTCGAGCGCGGCATCGAGGTCCTGTCCTGCGCGCCCGGCTTCCGGCACTCCGTCGCCGAGATGACGCTGGGCATGATGATCGCCGGCGGGCGCGGACTGGTGCAGGAGCACGAGGCCTTCCGCGAGGGGCACGAGCGCTGGCTCGACGACAATCTCGGCCGCGACTTCAGCCTCTACGGCCAGGAGATCGGCTTCGTCGGCTACGGCATGATCGCGCGCGAATGCGCGCGTCTACTCGAACCCTTCGCCTCCCGCATCCGCGCCTTCGACCCGTGGCTCGAACGCGCGGGCGAGCGGCCCGAGGGCGTCGCGCTCTGCGATCTCGACGAGCTCGTCACGCAAAGCCGCTGCATAGTCGTCGCCGCCGCGCCGACCGACGAGAACTACAAGCTGATCAGCGCCGATCTCGTCGCCCGGATGCGCCCGGGCACGCTGGTCGTGGTGATCAGCCGGTCGCATCTGGTGGATTACGACGCCCTCGTCGCGGCCGCCTCCGAGCGGCGGATCCGGCTCGCGATCGACGTCTTCCCGCAGGAGCCGCTGCCGCGGGACGACGCGATCCGCTCGGTGCCGAACGTGATCCTGTCGCCGCATCGTGCCGCGGCCGTCCAGGGCGGGCGGCATCCGATCGGCGAGATGATCGTGCACGACGTCGAAGGCATCGTTGCGGGGCGGGAGGGCCGCATGCTGCAGGCCGCCGACCCGGCCTCGATCGACAGAATTCTCGAGGCCCCGCTGGCCGAGCAGAGAGCGGCCCGGCGGGCCGACGTGGCGAAAGGTTGAGGATCCATGGCCAATCTTGAACTGAAGAACGTCCACAAGTCCTACGGCGCGGTCGAGGTGCTGAAGGACATCAACCTGTCGATCCGGGACGGGGAGTTCGTCGTCTTCGTCGGCCCGTCGGGCTGCGGCAAGTCGACCTTGCTGCGGATGATCGCCGGGCTGGAGGACATCACCTCGGGCGAGCTGCGCATCGACGGCGCGCTCAGCAACAAGCTGACGCCCAAGCAGCGCAACATCGCGATGGTGTTCCAGTCCTACGCGCTCTACCCGCAGATGACCGTGGCCGAGAACATGGGCTTCAGCCTCAGCCTCGAGAAGACGCCCAAGGCCGAGATCAGCAGGAAGGTCATGGCCGCGGCGGAGGCGCTGAAGCTCGAGCCGCTGCTCGAGCGCAAGCCGGGCCAGCTCTCGGGCGGCCAGCGCCAGCGGGTGGCGATCGGGCGGGCGATCGTGCGCAGCCCGCGGCTGTTCCTGCTCGACGAGCCGCTCTCCAACCTCGACGCGGCGCTGCGCTCGGAGACCCGCGTGGAGATCAGCGAACTGCACCAGCGGCTCGCGACGACGATGATCTACGTCACCCACGACCAGGTCGAGGCGATGACCATGGCGGACCGGATCGTGGTGCTGAACGGCGGCCGAATCGAGCAGGTCGGCTCGCCGATGGAGCTCTACAACAACCCGGCCTCAGAGTTCGTGGCGAGCTTCATCGGCTCGCCCAAGATGAACCTGATCTCGGGCGGGGCCGCGCGGGCCTTCGGCGCCGAGACGGTCGGTATCCGGCCCGAGCACATGATCATCAACGTCGACGACCCGACTTGGCAGGCCAAGGTCACGCTGGTCGAACGGCTGGGCCACAACACGATCGTCTATGCGCGCGTGCCCGAGATCGGGCTTTTCACGGTCAGCCTCGACGGCCAGCATGACTTCGATCTCGGTGCGACGGTCGGTCTGGCCCCGCGGGTCGACCGCATCCACCGGTTCGACGCGGCCGGCGCACCGATCGGACGTTGAACAGCACGGCGGAGAAGCGATGACTGAGACCCACAAGCGACCCACCGTTCGGGATGTCGCCCGAGCCGCCGGCGTCTCGGTCGCGACGGTGTCGCGCGCGCTGTCGCGGCCCGACGAGGTCAAGAAGTCGACGCGCGACCACATCCTCGCCGTCGTGCGCGAGACGGGCTACACCACCAACCAGATGGCGGTGGATTTCCGCACCGGCCGCAGCCGCACCCTGATGGTCCTGGTCTCGGACATCAGCAACCCGTTCTATGCCGAGTTCTTCAAGGGCATCGAGGTGCACGCGCGGGGCCGCGGCTACACGCTGCTGATCGGCGACACCTCGGAGAACGCGGACACCGAGCTCGTCTATTCGGGGATGCTCGGCTCCAACAAGGCCGACGGCGTGCTGCTCAACACCTCCGAAATGCCGCAAGGCATGATCGCGCAGACGCAGGAGCAGGACGGCACCGGCAAGCCCGTGGTCGCCTGCACGACGATCAGGGAGGCGCGGGTGCCCACGGTCCGGATCGACAACGACCTGGGCGGCGCGATCGCCGCGACGCATCTGCTCGAGCAGGGGCACAGGAACCTGCTGCAGGTCTGCGGTCCGCTGCAGCACGACGCCATCCACCGCCGCTTCAGGGGCTTCGACCAGGTGCTCGAGACAGCCGGGCTGGGCCGGGCCCGGACCATCCGCTCCGACGGCAATCTCAGCATCGATTACGGCCGCCGGGCGGCGAACGAGATCGCGCAAATGCCGGACCGCCCGACGGGCGTGTTCGTCCACAACGACGAGGCCGCCATCGGCCTGCTGCACGAGTTCTCGCGGCTCGGCATCTCGGTCCCGGGCGAGATCTCGGTCGTGGGCTATGACGATCTGTCCTTCGCCTCGACGACCACGCCGGGGCTGACCACCGTGCGGCATTCGCGCCGCAAGTGGGGCAGCATGGCCTGCGACCGCCTGATCGACCTGATCGAAGGCACCAACACGGCGGTGGACGAGCAGGTGATCCAGCCGGTGCTGATCACCCGCGAGAGCACCGCGCGGCCGCGAAGCCCGGATTGACCGGCTCCGTCCCGAAGCCTCAGCCAAGATAGGAAACCCGACAGATGACCAAGATCAGAGCCCTCGTCTGGGGCGAGAACGTCCATGAGAGAACCAACGAGGTCGTGGCCGGGATCTACCCGGACGGCATGCATGCCTGCATCGCGGAGGCGCTCAACGCCTCGGACCGCATCTCGGCCGGCACGGCCACGCTGCAGGAGGACGAGCATGGCCTCACGGTCGAGCGGCTGGCCGAGACCGACGTGCTGCTCTGGTGGGGGCATTGCGCGCATGGCGAGGTCTCCGACGAGATCGTCGAGCGGGTCGCGACGGCGGTGCATGGCGGCATGGGGCTGATCGCGCTGCACTCGGCGCATTTCTCCAAGATCTTCAAGCGGCTGATGGGCACCCCCTGCAACCTGAAATGGCGCGAGGCCGGAGAGCGCGAGCGGCTCTGGGTCACCGCGCCCCGGCATCCCATCGTGCGCGGGCTGCCCGATCATTTCGAGCTTGCCTCCGAGGAGATGTATGGCGAGCCCTTCGGCATTCCCGAACCGCTCGAGACCGTGCTGATCGGGTGGTTCCAGGGCGGCGAGGTTTTCCGCTCCGGGGTCACCTATCGCCGGGGCGTGGGCAACGTCTTCTACTTCCAGCCCGGGCACGAGACCTACCCGACCTATCACGACGAGAACGTGCGGCAGGTGCTGCGCAACGCCGTGGAATGGGCGCACAACCCGGCGGCCCGGATCGCGGATCCGGACGCCGCGCCCAACGTGCCGGTGGAGGAGGCGCCCGAGAAGATCGAGGCCCGCGGACCGCGCCTGCACGGCGAAGGCGAAGCCGGATACCGCTAGGCGCCGAACCGGAGCGCCGCCGGCGCGGGGCCACGCCCCGCCCGGGCCGCGAATGACCGAGCAGGAGGGACAAGACATGGAACATCAACCAAGAATTCGCCTCGGGATGGTCGGTGGCGGGGCCGATGCCTTCATCGGGGCCGTGCACCGGATCGCCGCCCGGATCGACGACAGGTACGACCTCGTCGCGGGCGCGCTGTCCTCCACCCCCGAGCGGGCTCTGGCCTCGGGCCGCAGGATCGGGCTCGCGCCGGACCGGATCTACGCGGACTACGCCGAGATGGCCCGCGTCGAGGCCGCGCGCGAGGACGGCATCGAGGCCGTGGCCGTGGTGACGCCCAACCACCTGCATTTCGCCGTGGCGAAGGCGTTTCTCGAGCAGGGCATCCACGTGATCTGCGACAAGCCGATGACGTCGACGCTGGAAGACGCCGAAACCCTGCGCGGGCTGGTCGAAAGCTCCGGCGTCCGGCTGATGCTCACGCACAACTACTCGGCTTATCCGATGGTCCGCGAAGCCCGGCGTCTGGTCGCCGAAGGGGCCTTGGGCGAGATCCGCGTCGTCAACGTGGAATACGCGCAGGATTGGCTGGCCGGCGCGGCCGAGAGCAAGCAGTCGAAGTGGCGGCTGGATCCCGAGCAGGCGGGCCGGGGCGGCGCGATCGCCGACATCGGGACGCATGCCCTGCATCTCGCGAGCTTCGTGAGCGGCCTCGAGCCAACCTCCCTGAGCGCCGATCTCCACAGCTTCGGCGCCGGGCGGCGCGTGGACGACAACGCCCACATCATGCTGCGCTACCCGAACGGCGCGCGGGGGCTTCTCTGGGTCAGCCAGGTGGCTGTCGGCAACGAAAATGCCCTGCGGCTGCGGGTCTACGGCACCCGCGGGTCGATCGAGTTCGACCAGGAGGCGCCGAACCGGATCTGGTTCACGCCGATCGGCGAGCCGAGGCGCCTGCTGACGCGGGGCGGGGCGGGCTTCGCGGGCGCGGCCCGCATCCCGGCCGGCCATCCCGAGGGTTTCCTCGAAGCCTTCGCCAGCCTCTATGCCGAGTTCGCCGACGACCTCCGGTCGCCCGACGCGCCCCGCGCCCCGATCCCGGGGGTGCGGGACGGGGTGGCCGGGCTGCGGTTCATCCAGGCCGCGCTCGACTCCTCCGGGCGCGACGGGGCCTGGGTCGCGCTCGACCCGGCCTGAGCGGTCCGAGCGGGGCCGGGCCGCGCGGCGAGCGCCCCGTGGCCCGGCCCGTCCGGCATTCCATTGCGGCGACCGATGGCCGGGAAATGCGTCGCGCTTTCCGGCCCCCGGCTCGTCTCCGGAGGCCTGAAGGCGGCCCCGCGGGGCCGGCCGGCCGGGCGTTTCGAATCGATCCCGCACCGACCGGCGCCTGCGCCCGGATCAGCTGGCCATGCTGTAGCGGCCCGCGCTGTCCTCGTATTCGGTGTCGAAGACCGAGGCGAGCAGCCGCCAGTATTCGCGCGACCCGGCCTGCAGGACGGGGCCGTCGAGCCGCGCGATGCCAGGGAACTCCTCGATGGCCCGCCGCGCCAGGGGCAGGGTGCGCTCCAGCATGTCCGGGTCGTCCTGCCCCCCGCGCAGATCGACCCGGCCCTCGCACATGATCCTCTCGATGATGAAGGCGATGGCCCGGTCCGTCTTCGACATGACATGCCCCCGCGCGGTGGCGAGCGTCGCGCCGGCGAGGCGGTCCTGCCACGCGCCGGTGGCCGCCTGGTTCTGGGCGTAGCCCTGCGGGAAGCGCGAGATGGCCGAGGGGCCGAGGCCGATCAGCCGTTCGGTGGCGTCCGTGGTGTAGCCCTGGAAGTTGCGATGCAGCCGCCCGGACCGTTCGGCCTGCGCGAGGCTGTCGCCGGCCAGCGCGTAATGGTCGATGCCGATCTCCACGTAGCCATTGGCCAGAAGCGCGTCGCGCGCCAGCGCCGACAGGCCGAGCCGCTCGGTCGCGTCGGGCAGGGTGCTTTCGGAGATGAGCCTCTGCCTGCGCGCCATCCACGGCACATGCGCGTAGCCGTAGAGCGCGATCCGGTCGGGCCGCATCTCGAGAACCTGCCGCAGCGTGTCGGCGAGCTTCGCCTCGGTCTGGTGCGGCAGGCCGTAGAGCAGGTCGAAGTTGATCCCGCCGACGCCCCGCTCGCGCAGCCCCTCGACGATGCGCGCCGTGCGGGCCGCGCTCTGGTGGCGGCCGATGGCCGACTGCACCTCGCGGTCGAAATCCTGCACGCCGATCGAGGCGCGGGTGAGCCCGATCTCCATCAGCTTGTCGAGCCGGGCGCCGTCGCATTCGCAGGGGTCGATCTCGACCGAGACCTCGCGCCCCGGATGCGCCGGGAAGGCGTCCTCCACCATCGCGGCGAGGCGGTCCATGCGATCGGGCGACAGCAGGGTGGGGGTGCCGCCGCCCAGATGCAGCGCGGTCGTCGCGACGTCGCGGGGCAGGCGGTCCCGCACCAGCCCGATCTCGATGGCGAGATGGTCGAGATAGCGGTCGATCGGCTCGTCGCTGCGCGCGCCCTGCGTCCGGCAGGCGCAGAACCAGCAGAGCCGCCGGCAGAACGGCACGTGGATGTAGAGCGACACCGGCGCGCCCGGCGGCGTGGCGCCGAGCCACTGCGCCATCTGGTCGGGGCCGACCTCGGGGCCGAAGCGGTTGGCGGGCGGAAAGCTCGTGTAGCGGGGCACGCGGGCTTCGAGGAGGCGGGTCTTGAGGGGATCATGGGTCATGCGGGCAATTTGTCGCCGGCAGCCGGGCCGGCATTGATGCAGATCAATCCCGCCGTTATGGGTCGAACATGACCATGCAGCCCCATATCCCGGCCTGCGGCAATTGCCCGATCCGCCACAACGCCGTCTGCGCCGAATGCGATGCCGACGAACTGGCCGTGCTGGAACGCGCCAAGAGCTACCGCCAGGTGCCCGCCGGCACCTCGCTCGCCTCGGCGGGCGAGCCGCTGCACTATCTCAGCTCGATCGTCACCGGCAGCGCCACCATGTCGCGCACGCTCGAGGACGGGCGGCGGCAGATGGTCGGCCTGCTGCTGCCGTCGGACTTCATCGGCCGCCCCGGCCGCAGCGCCTCGGCCTATGACGTGGTGGCGCTGAGCGACGTCACGCTGTGCCGATTCGAGCGCCGCACCTTCGAGCGGCTGGTGCGCGAGACGCCGCATATCGCGACGCGGCTGCTGACCATGACGCTCGACGAGCTGGACGCGGCGCGCGACTGGACGGTGGTGCTGGGCCGGATGACCGCGCGCGAGCGGCTGGCCGCCTTCCTCGTCAGCCTCGCGCGGCGCCGGGCGCGCAGCGGCGCGGGGGCGGGCCGGGCGCTGACGCTGCAGCTGCCGCTGTCGCGCGAGGCCATGGCCGACCATCTCGGCCTGACCATCGAGACCACCAGCCGGCAGGTCACGGCGCTGCGCAAGGACGGGCTGATCGAGACGCCCTCGCTGCGCGAGATCCGCATCCCCGATCTCGAGCGCCTGGCGCTCGAGGCCGGCGACGACGCCGATGGCGGCATCCTGTCCTGAACCGGGCCCGCGCGCCGCATGAGCCGAGGCCGGGGCGCATTGTCGCACCGGGCTGACGCCACCTTCCGATCCGCATCCTCGCCCCGGCCGCGACGAGGCCGCTAGAGCGCCGCCCCGGCCCTTGGCGGGCAGGGCGGTGGGCCGCCCCGTGCGGCCGAGCCGCCGGGCCGCGCCATGCGCGGCATGCATGGCCGCCGCCCGGACCGGCCCGAGGCGAAATTGATCCATGTCAAAGCCCGCCCGGTGCGGGCCGTGCCATCGGCTGTCGAAACGCCGCGCCATTCCCGGAGCGCGGCCGAAGCCGAGGGACACGAGACCAATGGATTACATGAAGATCCCCTTGCTCGGCCTGGTCACGCTCCTGGCCGCGATCGCGGCCGACTGGGGGCGCGACCCGGCCTACAGCCTGCACGCCGCCATGGTGATGCTGATTGCGGGCGGGCTGCTGCTGCGCGAACTGCGCCGCACCGGCAGCCCGCGCCCTGCGCCCGACCTGTCGGGCTACATGGACGGGCCGGTGCGCGCCGGCGTCATCGCCACCGCCTTCTGGGGGGTCATGGGCTTCCTCGTCGGCGTCTTCATCGCGCTGCAGCTGGCCTTCCCGACGCTGAACTTCGACTGGTCCGAGGGGCTCGCGAATTTCGGACGCCTGAGGCCGCTGCATACCTCGGCGGTGATCTTCGCCTTCGGCGGCAACGCGCTGATCGCGACCTCCTTCTACGTGGTGCAGCGCACCTCGGCGGCGCGGCTCTGGGGCGGCAACACCGCCTGGTTCGTGTTCTGGGGCTACCAGCTCTTCATCGTCTTCGCCGCCACCGGCTACCTGCTCGGATCGACCCAGTCGAAGGAATACGCCGAGCCGGAATGGTACGTCGACATCTGGCTCACCGTGGTCTGGCTCGCCTACCTCGCGGTCTATCTCGGCACGATCCTGAAGCGGCGCGAGCGCCACATCTACGTCGCCAACTGGTTCTTCCTCGCCTTCATCGTCACCGTGGCGATGCTGCACGTGGTCAACAACCTGTCGATCCCGGTCTCGATCTGGGGCTCCAAGTCGGTGCAGCTCTTCGCCGGCGTGCAGGACGCGATGACCCAGTGGTGGTACGGCCACAACGCGGTGGGCTTCTTCCTGACCGCGGGCTTCCTCGGCATGATGTACTACTTCGTGCCCAAGCAGGCCGGCCGGCCGGTCTACAGCTACAAGCTGTCGATCATCCACTTCTGGGCGCTGATCTTCCTCTACATCTGGGCCGGTCCGCACCACCTGCACTACACCGCGCTGCCCGACTGGGCCTCGACGCTGGGCATGGTGTTCTCGGTGATCCTGTGGATGCCGAGCTGGGGCGGCATGATCAACGGCCTGATGACGCTCGAGGGCGCCTGGGACAAGATCCGCACCGACCCGATCATCCGCATGTTCGTGGCCAGCCTCGCCTTCTACGGCATGTCGACCTTCGAGGGGCCGGTGATGTCGATCCGGGCGGTCAACTCGCTGTCGCACTACACCGACTGGACCATCGGCCACGTGCATTCCGGCGCGCTCGGCTGGAACGGGCTGATCACCTTCGGCTGCCTCTACTTCCTGACGCCGAAGCTCTGGGGCCGGGAGCGCATGTATTCCAGCGCCGCGATCAACTGGCACTTCTGGCTCGCGACGATCGGCATCGTGCTCTACGCGGCGGCGATGTGGGTCACCGGGATCATGGAAGGCCTGATGTGGCGCGAGGTCGACGACCAGGGCTTCCTCGTCAACTCCTTCGCCGACACCGTTGCCGCCAAGTTCCCGATGTACGTGATCCGCGCGCTGGGCGGCGGCCTCTACCTCGCCGGTGCGCTGATCATGGTCTGGAACATGTGGATGACCGTGCGCCGCGCCCCGGCCCGCAGCATCGCCCCCACCGACACCATCGCCGCGGAGTGATCCCATGACCGAGCAAACCACCCAGACCGCCCCGGCGGGCAAGCCCCGGCTGATCGACCGCCACGGCATGATCGAGCGCAACGCCACGCTGCTTCTGGTGCTGTCCTTCGTCGTCGTCACCATCGGCGGCATCGTCGAGATCGCGCCGCTGTTCTGGCTCGAGAACACGGTCGAGGAGGTCGACGGCATGCGGCCCTACTCGCCGCTCGAGCTGGCGGGGCGCGACATCTACGTGCGCGAGGGCTGCTATGTCTGCCACAGCCAGATGATCCGCCCGATGCGCGACGAGGTCGAACGCTACGGCCATTACAGCCTCGCCGCCGAGTCGATGTACGACCACCCGTTCCAGTGGGGCTCCAAGCGCACCGGCCCGGATCTCGCGCGGGTCGGCGGGCGCTACTCGGACGAATGGCATGTCGACCATTTCCGCGACCCGCAATCGGTGGTGCCCGAAAGCGTCATGCCGAAATACGACTTCCTCGAACGCCGGCCGCTCTCGGCCGAGGACGCCCCGGCGCTGCTGCGCACGCACCGCCTGGTCGGCGTGCCCTACAGCGCCGCGATGATCGAGACGGCCGAGGCCGATTTCCGGGCCCAGGCCGACCCGATGGGCGACCATGACGGGCTGCTCGAGCGCTACCCGGGCGCGCAGGCCCGCGACTTCGACGGCAACCCCGAGCTGACCGAGATGGATGCGCTGATCGCCTATCTCCAGATGCTCGGCACGCTGGTCGACTTCTCCACCTTCACCGCAGATGCCAGCCGATAGGGGACGCGCGATGGACACCTACTCGATACTTCGACAGATCGCCGACAGCTGGGTGCTGCTGATGATGTTCGGCTTCTTTCTCGGCTGCATTCTCTGGGCCTTCCGGCCCGGCAGCCGGCCGCTGCACGACGACGCGGCGCGGCTGATCTTCTCGCCCGAGCCGGAGCAGCCGCTCCAGCGCGGCGCGAAGCGGGAGGCCGGGCAATGAGCGGGGGCGAGCGCGACGAGATCACCGGCACCGAGACCACCGGCCATGAATGGGACGGCATCCGCGAGCTGAACAACCCGCTGCCGCGCTGGTGGCTGTGGACCTTCTACGCCACCGTGGTCTGGGGCATCGGCTACACCATCGCCTTCCCGGCCTGGCCGCTGGTCTCGGGCGCGACGGCGGGGGTGCTGGGCTGGTCCACCCGCGCGGCCGTCGCCGAGGAGATCCGCGCGGTCGAAACGGCGCAAACCGGGCAATGGGCGGCGCTGCTCGACGCCGATCTGGCGGCGCTGCGCGAGGACGACCCGGACCTGCACCGCTTCGCCGTGCAGGCCGGCGCGGCGCTGTTCCGCACCAACTGCTCGCAATGCCACGGCGCGGGCGCGGCCGGCGCGGTGGGCTATCCGAACCTGCTCGACGACGACTGGCTCTGGGGCGGCGAGATCGAGGAGATCGCCCACACCATCCGCCACGGCATCCGCAACGAGGAAGACCCCGAGACGCGCTTCTCGCAGATGCCGGGCTTCGGCGACTTCCTCGGCCGCGACGAGATCCGCAGCCTCGTCGCGCATGTCCGGGCGCTGCCCGAGGGCGCCGATCCGGAGGCGGGCCCGGCCGGCGCGCTCTTCGCCGACAACTGCGCCTCGTGCCACGGCGCGGATGCGCGCGGCGACCGGTCGATCGGCGCGCCCGACCTCACCGACGCGATCTGGCTCTACGGCGACGCGCCCGAGACCCTGACCCGCGTGATCGCCGAAGGGCCCTACGGCGTGATGCCGGGCTGGGGCGGCCGGCTCGACGAGGCCGAGCTGCGGGCGCTGGCCTCCTATGTCCACCAGCTCGGCGGCGGCGAGGCCGAGGAGCGGCGGATAGGGGCGGCCCCCGGCTCGGCCGCGGAACCCGGCTGAGGCTCGCGCGCCCCCGCCGTCGCGGCGGGGGCGCGCGAGCTTTCCGAAATTGATCCACGTCAATGCCGCCCGTCCTGCCGCGCCGCAGAAGGGCCTCGGCAGACAGGACGGAACAGATGACGGCACGATCTTCCTCACTCTACGCGGCGCGGGTGCCGATCTTCCCGCGCCGGGTCTCGGGCTTCTACCGCCGGCTGAAATGGCAGATCATGGCGGTGACGCTGGGGATCTACTACCTCACCCCGTGGCTGCGCTGGGATCGCGGGCCGGAGCTGCCCGACCAGGCGGTGCTGGTCGATCTCGCGCATCGGCGCTTCTACTTCTTCATGATCGAGATCTGGTCGCACGAGTTCTACTTCGTGGCGGGGCTTCTGGTCATGGCCGGGATCGGCCTGTTCCTGTTCACCGCGGCGCTGGGCCGGGTCTGGTGCGGCTATGCCTGCCCGCAGACGGTCTGGACCGACCTCTTCATCCTGGTCGAGCGCTGGATCGACGGCGACCGCAACGCCCGGCTGCGGCTGCACGCCGCGCCCTGGTCGGTGCGCAAGTGGCGGCTGCGGCTGACCAAGTGGACGGCTTGGGCGCTGATCGGCCTCATGACCGGCGGGGCCTGGGTGTTCTACTTCACCGACGCGCCGACGCTGGCGCGCGATCTCGCGAACTTCTCCGCCCCGCCCGTGGCCTACGCCACCATCCTCGTGCTGACCGCCACCACATTCGTCTTCGGCGGCTTCATGCGCGAGCAGGTCTGCATCTACATGTGCCCCTGGCCGCGCATCCAGGGCGCGATGATGGACGAGGATACGCTGACCGTCGCCTATCGCGACTGGCGCGGCGAGCCGCGCGGCAAGCATCGCAAGGCCGTCGCGGCCGAGGGCTTGGGCGACTGCATCGACTGCAGCGCCTGCGTCAATGTCTGCCCGATGGGGATCGACATCCGCGATGGCCAGCAGATGGCCTGCATCACCTGCGCGCTGTGCATCGACGCCTGCGACGAGGTCATGGCCCGCACCGGCCGCGACCGGGGCCTGATCGACTACCTCGCGCTGTCGGATGCCCCGCGCGAGGCGGCCGGCGCCGCGCCGCGCCCGGCGCGGCAGCACGTCTTCCGCCCGCGCAACATCCTCTACGCCGCGCTCTGGGCCGGGATCGGCGTGGCGCTGGTGGCGATGCTGTTCATGCGCGCCGATGTCGAGCTGACGGTCGCGCCCGAGCGCAACCCGCGCTTCGTGACGCTCTCGGACGGCAGCATCCGCAACGCCTACGACCTGCGGCTGCGCAACAAGACCGGCACGCCGCGGGACTTCGCGCTGTCGCTGGGCGGCGGGACGGGGCTGGCGCTCTCGGTCGAGGGCGCGGCGCGGCCGGTCGTCACCGTGCCCGCCGACACCCAGGCGCTGGCCCGCATCTACGTGACCGCGCCGCCGGCATCGGCGCAGGCCGGGCAACATCGCAGCACGCTGCGGATCTGGGCCGAGGCCGCCGGCGACGGCGCGCGCGCCTCGGTCGACACCACCTTCAACGGGCAGGACAAGCCATGACCACAAGGGAACTCACCGGCCGCCACGTGTTGGGGCTCTTCGCCGGCGCCTTCGCCGTGATCATCGGGGTCAACCTTACCATGGCGGTGCAGGCCGTGGGCAGCTTCTCGGGGCTCGAGGTCGACAGCAGCTACGTCGCGAGCCAGAGCTTCGAGCGCCGCCGCGCGGCGCAGGAGCGGCTGGGCTGGACCGTGCGGGCCGATCACGAGGGCGGCGCGCTGCGGCTCGAGCTGCGCGACCGGGACGGCCGGATCGTCACGCCCGCCCGCCTCGCCGTCGCGATCGGGCGGCCGACGGAGCGGGCCGAGCCGCTGCAGATCGGGGCCGCGGACGGCACGCCCGTCCCGCTCGATCTCGCGCCCGGCCTGTGGCGGATCGACCTCGAGGCCGAGGCCGCCGACGGCACGCCGTTCGAGAAGCGCATCGCCCTGCGGGTGCGGCCGTGACCGCGGCCTGCCCGGCCTGCGTGGCGGCGCCGATGTCGCAGGACGCGCCGGCCGCCACGATCGCGCGTCCCGACCTCGTGCTGCACCTGCCAGACATCCATTGCGCCGCCTGCATCGCCTCGGTCGAGGCGGCGCTGGCGCGGCTGCCCGGCATCCGCGAGGCGCGGGTCAACCTGACCCGCAAGCGCGTGCACCTGTGCACCGACGGCCTCGACGCGGACGGCGTGATCGACGCGCTCGCCGCCCGGGGCCACAGGGCGCAGCGCCTCGACACCGACCTGCTGGCCGGCCGCGACAGCACCGGGCGCGACCTGATCCTGCGGATCGGCGTGTCGGGCTTCGCGATGATGAACGTGATGCTGCTGTCGGTCGCGGTGTGGTCCGGCGCGGCTCAGGCGACGGCGCAGCTGTTCCACCTCGTCTCGGCGCTGATCGCGCTGCCCGCCGTGGCCTACGCGGCGCGGCCCTTCTTCGCCTCGGCGGCGCGGGCGGTCTCGGCGGGGCGGCTCAACATGGACGTGCCGATCTCGCTGGCCATCGGCCTCGCGACGCTGGTCTCGCTTCTGGGCGCGCTCGAGGGGGCGGAGCGGCCGGGCTGGTTCGACGCCGCGCTGGCGCTGACCTTCTTCCTGCTGATCGGCCGCTACCTCGACCATGCCGGCCGGCAGGCAGCGCGCTCGGCGGCCTCGGAACTGGCCGCGCTCGAGGCGCCGCAGGCGCTGCGGCTGCAGGGCGGCCGAGAGGAGATCGTGCGCGCGGCCAGCCTCGTCGAGGGCGACCTGATCCGCGTCAGGCCGGGCGACCGGGTGCCGGCCGACGGGGTGGTGCGCGACGGCGAGAGCGATCTCGACCGCTCGGCGCTGACCGGCGAGAGCCGGCCGCAGCCGGTGGCGCCGGGGGCCGAGATCTCGGCCGGCGAGACCAATCTGAGTGGCCCGCTCACCGTCGAGGTGCGCCGCGCCGGCTCGGACACCCGGCTGCGGCGGCTGGCCGAGCTGGTGGCGGTGGCCGAGAACCAGCGCTCGCGGCATTCCGGCCTCGCCGACCGCGCGGCGCGGATCTATGCGCCGGTCGTGCACCTGCTGGGCGCGGCGGCCTTCCTCGGCTGGTGGTGGGGCACCGCCGACGGCTGGCGCGCGCTCGACGTGGCGATCTCGGTGCTGGTGATCACCTGTCCCTGCGCGCTCGGCCTCGCGGTGCCTGCGGTCTCGACCGTGACGACCGGCTGGCTGTTCCGCCGCGGCATCCTCGTCAAGTCGCACACCGCGCTCGAGCGGATGTCCGAGATCGACATGGTGGTGTTCGACAAGACCGGCACGCTGACCACCGGCGAGCTGGTGCTGGCGGGCGATCCGCCCGACGCGGTCCTGGCGCTGGCGGCAGGGCTGGCGCAGGCCTCGGCGCATCCGCTGTCGCGCGCGATCCGCGCCGCCGCCCATGCGCGCGGGCTCGCGCCGGTGCCGGTGGAGCGGCTGCGCGAGCGGCCCGGCCGCGGGGTCGAGGGGCGCCACGAGGGCCGCGAGGTCGCGCTGGGCAACCCCGATTGGCTGGGCATGAAGGCCGATCACGACGAAACCGTCGTCGGGCTGCGCGATGCCCAAGGCGCGACCTACGCGCTGCGCTTCGCCGAGACGCCCCGGGCCGACGCCGCGGCCAGCGTCGCGCGGCTGCGCGCCGAGGGCTACGAGGTGGCGCTTCTGTCGGGCGACGCGCCGGGCCCGGTCGCGCGCCTCGCGGCCGGGCTGGGGATCGAACGCTTCGAGGCGCGCATGTCGCCCGAGGCCAAGGTCGACTGGCTCAGGGCCCGCCGGGCCGAGGGGCGGCGCTGCCTGATGGTGGGCGACGGCCTGAACGACACCGGCGGCCTGGCCGAGAGCCATGCCTCGATCGCGCCGGGCAACGCGCTCGACGCGGCGCGCAACGCGGCCGACCTCGTGCTGCTGCATGACCGGCTGACCGCGGTGTCGGACGCGCTCGCGATGGCGCGGGTGGCGACGCGCCGGATGCGGCAGAACATCTGGCTGTCGGTGCTCTACAACGCGGTGTCGATCCCGCTGGCGCTGGCCGGGCTCGCGACGCCCTGGCTCGCGGCGCTGGCGATGTCGAGCTCCTCGCTCACGGTCAGCCTCAACGCGGCGAGGCGCATGCGATGAACGTGCTCGTGATCCTGATGCCGGTGTCGTTGTTCCTGGGGGGGCTGGGGCTGCTCGGCTTCCTGTGGACGCTGCGGTCGCAGCAGTACGAGGATCCGGACGGGGACAAGGCCCGGATCCTGAACGACAGGTGGGACGAGCTGCCCGATGACGGCGGCCCGGTCCCCCGCGCGCCGCGCTAGGCGGCATCGCGGCGAGGCTGCGTGGCCGGGGCAGGGCCCGGCGGTCCGCCGCGGGCCGCCCGGGTCTTGGCCCGCCGCCTGCCGAAGCGCGCGTGTCGCGTGGCCGGGCGGCGTCAGCCGCCGCAGCAGGCCGCGCGGCGACGGTCCTGGGCCCCGTGCCCCGGCCCGGCGATCTCCAGCACCAGCTTGCGGCGCACGGTCTGCGCGAAGGTCGCGCGGCTCTCGGCCGTCACCATGAAGGCGCCGGGCCCGCCGATGATGCGCGTGGCATATTCGGCCTCGAGATTGCCGCCCGCGCGCCGTCCGTCCTCGGGCCGCAGGATCGGCAGGGCGTTTATGGTGATGCCGGCCGCGATCACCTCGGCCCGCGCGGCGGCGATCGACGGGCCCGAGGAGTTGCCGATGCTGTCGCCGGAGAAGTCGATCACCGCGCGCGGCGCGTCGATGTCGTTGCTCTCGATCAGCCGCTTGCCCTCGAGCAGGGCGCCGCCGATGGCGTTGCGGCCGACGGCGAGGCGGGGCGGGGTCAGCAGCGCCTCGGCGAAGGCCGCCGCGCTGTCGTGGTCCGAGATGATCGTCCAGCCCACCACCACGGCGGTGTTGGTCGCCCATTCGACATAGGTCACCGCGATGGTGCCGTAGAGCGAATCCTCGATCGCCGCGACGACCTCCGGATCGGTCAGGGCCATGGCGTAGCCCTGCCGTTGGAACGCCAGCTCCCCGTCGTCGATCGAGCCGGAGCCGTCGGCCAGCAGCACCAGCTCAAGCCCGACCTCGCGGCGCTCCTGCGCGAAGCCGGCGCCCGCGGCGAGAAGCGCGAGAAGGAGGAGACCGGGAAGCTTCATGCGGGGCAGGATAGCCCGGTTCCGCCACGATCGCGACGGTTTCGGCCGGACCGGGGCCGGACCGGCGCATAAGAGCCCATGGGGGCCTCGGGGCGCTGCCGCCTCCTGCCGGGCTGCCGGCCCGGAAATCGCTGTGGCCACCGGCGCCGCCAGCCGCTAGCGTCGCGCCGCCACGAGGAGGAGGGACGCATGGCCGAAGCGAAAGAGGCGCCGCTGGCGGGGCTGAGGGTGGTCGAGCTGGCGCGCATCCTCGCCGGGCCCTGGGCCGGGCAGGTGCTGGCCGATCTCGGCGCCGAGGTGATCAAGGTCGAGGCGCCCGAGGGCGACGACACCCGCCGCTGGGGCCCGCCCTGGATCGAGGTCGAGGGCGACCGCTCCGCCGCCTATTTCCACGCCTGCAACCGCGGCAAGAAGAGCGTCACCGCCGATTTCCGCACGCCCGAGGGGCTGGAGCTGACCCGCGCGCTGATCCGCGGCGCCGACGTGGTTATCGAGAACTTCAAGGTCGGGGGGCTCGCGAAATACGGGCTCGACTACGAGAGCCTCAAGGAAGAGAACCCGGCGCTGGTCTACTGCTCGATCACCGGTTTCGGGCAGGACGGTCCCTATGCGGCCCGGGCCGGCTACGACTTCCTGATCCAGGGCATGTCGGGGATCATGGACCTGACCGGCGACCCGGCGGGCGAGCCGCAGAAGATCGGCGTCGCCTTCACCGACATCTTCACCGGGCTCTACTCGGTCATCGCTATCCAGGCGGCGCTCGCCGCGCGCCAGAAGACCGGCCGGGGCCAGCATATCGACATGGCGCTGATGGACTGCGCGACCGGCGTGCTCGCCAACCAGGCGATGAACTTCCTCGCCACCGGCGAGGCGCCGCGGCGGCTGGGCAACGCGCACCCCAATATCGCGCCCTACCAGGTGTTCCGCGCTGCCGATGGCGACCTGATCCTCGCGGTCGGCAATGACGGCCAGTTCCGCCGCGCCTGCGCGGTGCTGGGGCTGGACGCGCTGCCGGACGATGCGCGCTTCGCCACCAACGGCGCGCGCGTCGCCAACCGCGAGGCGCTCTCCGAGGCGATGGGCGCGGCCTTCGCGGCGCGCGGCCGCGACGAGGTGCTGGCCGCGCTCGAGGCCGCGACGGTGCCCGCCGGGCCGATCAACCGGGTCGACCAGGTCTTCGCCGACCCGCAGGTGACGGCGCGGGGCCTTCGGATCGAGCCCGAGGGCGTGCCGGGGCTGCGCAGCCCGATCCGCTTTTCCGACAGCCCGCTCGCGCTCGACCGCCGCGCGCCCAAGCTCGGCGAGCATGACCGCGAGGACACGGGCGGCAGCGGGGCGTAGCGCCACGGCTGGCGCGCGGCGGGGCAGGGCGGCTAGACCGGTGCGGCCAGCCCGGAGACCGCCATGCGCCTGCCTCTCGCCGCCCTGACCGTAGCGATCGCCCTGCCAGTACAGGCAGAGACGCCGGGCAAGACACGGGCCGAGACGCAGGCCAAGACGCTGGGCTGGGGGCGGATCTTCTCGAACGACTACATCGGCGACGGCCACGACCGCTGGCGCAGCGGCTCTTTCGCGCTGTCGATGATCCGGGGCGATGCCTGGGACGGCGCGCCGCCCGCCGGGCCGGACGCGCTGCTGGAGCTGAGGTTTCGCAGCGAAATCCTCGCCCCCGCGCGCACGCGCGACGGGCGCGACGACCGGCCCTATGCCGGGCTTCTGGCTTTCGGCGCCTTCGGGCACCAGTCGCTCGGACCGATCGAGGGCAGCTTCGGCGGCGAGGTGATCGCGCGCGGCCCCTCGACGGGCCTGTCGGAGTTCCAGGAGCGGACGCACGATATCCTCGGCTTCGAGCCGCCGCGCGGCACCGACCGGCAGCTCGGCGACGCGCTGCACCTGCATGCGCAGAGCGAAGTGGCCTGGCCGCTGCGGCCGGACGACCGCCTCACGCTGCGCCCCTTCCTCGCCGCCGAGGCGGGCAGCGAGGAGCTGCTGCGCCTCGGCGCGGACCTCGTCTGGGGCGGCATCGGCCATGACGCGCTGTGGCTGCGCGACCCCGTGACCGGCCAGCCCTATCGCGGGATCGAGGCGCCGGAGACCGGCTGGGCCGTCACCGCCGGTGCCGACTGGGCCGCGGTGGGCGACAGCGTCTTCCTGCCCGGCCGCGAGGAACGCGACCGCACCCGCGCCCGCGCCGGTTTGCACTGGCAGCCGGCCCCCGAGATCCGGCTGTTCTACGGGCTGACATGGTTGTCGGAGGAGTTCGCGGGCCAGCACGAGGCGCAGGTGCTGGGGTCGCTCAAGCTCGAGTTCGGGCTCTGGTAGGGGGCGGTTGACTCGCCCCTCCACGGCTGTATAAGCCGCCCGTCCCGGGACGCGGTTCCGGGGCATTCATTGGTGTTGGCGGACCCCGCGAGGGGATCCCTGTCGGGAGGCGGCCCCAAGGCCGTCCCAGAGGACAACGCCCTTCGATACATGGCCCCCCGGGGCCGAGAGAAGGAGATCAGAGAGTGACCAAACGCACCTCTGCCAAGTACAAGATCGACCGCCGCATGGGCGAGAACATCTGGGGCCGTCCGAAGTCCCCGGTGAACCGCCGCGAATACGGCCCCGGCCAGCACGGCCAGCGCCGCAAGCAGAAGCTGTCGGACTTCGGCATCCAGCTGCGCGCCAAGCAGAAGCTCAAGGGCTACTACGGCGACCTGACCGAGAAGCAGTTCCGCCGCATCTTCGGTGAGGCCGAGCGCGTCAAGGGCGACACCGGCGAGAACCTGATCGGCCTGCTCGAGCGCCGCCTCGACGCCGTCGTGTACCGCGCCAAGTTCGTGCCGACCGTCTTCGCCGCCCGCCAGTTCGTGAACCACGGCCACGTGACCGTGAACGGCAAGCGCGTGAACATCCCGTCGTACCGCGTCAAGGAAGGCGACGTCATCGCCGTCCGCGACAAGTCCAAGCAGCTCGCCGTGGTGCTGGAAGCCTCGCAGCTGCCCGAGCGCGACGTGCCGGACTACCTCGAGGTCGACCACTCCAAGATGACCGCCACCTTTGTGCGCGTCCCGGGCCTGGGCGACGTGCCCTACCCGGTGCAGATGGAGCCGAACCTCGTCATCGAATTCTACGCCAAGAACTGATCCGGAATACCGGACGGGGGACAGGGGGCCGCGCGGGAGACCGCGCGGCCCTTTCTCATGGGCGACTCCGCGGGGCGGCCACGGGCGGGCCTGCGGCGGCGCGCGATGGCCGCGCGTCTACGGGCCGGCGCTTCGGGCGCCGGCGCGGTTGGGCTTGCGGGCAGGTGCGGGGGTGCCGGCTCAGCGATCCGACAGGTAGTCTTCGGACACGTAGCCCGTGACGCCGGGCGCGTCGGCCAGCGCGACGCGGCACCACAGCTGGCCCGCCTCGGTGACGCAGTCGCGCCGAAGAAGCCGGGTGCCGTCGGGCAGGCCGAGGATCACCGCGTGGCCCAGCCCCGGCCCCGCGCGCAGCTTCAGAAGCTCGTCCGGGCCCGCGCCCTCGACCATCGTCCGGCTCGCGGACGCGCCGCAGCCGGAGACGAGCGCCAATGTCAGGATCGCGGCGATGGCAGGGTGGCGCATGGGCTGACCTCTTGGATGTCCGTCACCGGCACTTCTGTCAGCCCGACCGCCGCGAGTGAAGCCCGAACTCCCGCGCGCGGCGACGGGTCGGCGGGTTCGGGCCGGGGGCCGCCCCGTCCGTCTCAGGCCTGCAGCGCGCCAAGCCGCCGCTGCGCGGCCCAGTCCTGCAGCACGGCGAAACGGTCCGCGTTCTCGTCGGGCAGGTCGAGCTGCGGCAGGTCCGAGATCAGCGCGTAGAACCGCGCCTCGGTCTTGGGGCCCTGCGCGGCGGCCGCGCGCGCCATCACCACCAGCGCCTCTGGCAGCCGCCGCTCGGCCCGGCCGTGGCTGTAATAGAGCGCGAAGGGCGCCGAGTTCAGGCTCGCCACCACGTCGGCGAGGCGGTCGAACAGCCCGGTCACGTCCGCCCCCGGCGGCAGGCTGTGCAGCAGCGCGGCGAAGGCGCGGCCCGCCTGCACGCTCTGCACCGTGGCGAGGATGAAGCTCACCGCCAGCGTCAGCACCACCATGCCGTTCACCCCCGCCAGCACCTCGACCGCGTTCCAGAACGTGCCCGAGGGCCGGGTGATCGCGCCGCCCAGCGTCGAGAGCAGGTGCCCGACATGCGCCAGCGCGTCCCAGAAGCCGGCCTGCTCGGCCGACTGTGTCAGCACCACGGCGCTCGGGTCCGACAGCACCACCAGCGTCCAGCCCAGCGCCGTGCCGGCGATCCAGAAGGCCGCGACCACCACCATCACGATCACTCCGCTCATCCGCGCCAGCACCTTGGCCGGGCGGTGCTTCGTCGCATGCGCGAGGATCGCGAAGACGGTGCGGGCGATGCGGTCCGACAGGATCACCCGCGGCGCGGCGCCGATCGTGGCGAGGATGAAGTCGACCGAAACGAGGGCGAGGATCGCGATGCCCGAAACGAGGTGGAGCGCGCTGGTCATGCCGCGACAGATAGGCGCGGCATCGCTCGCGGCCAGTTCGCAGGCGGCGCTTGCCGCTGGAAACCGCGCCCGCGCCCGGCTATGCAGGCGCGGTCCGAAGGAGCGCAGACATGAGCATCACCCCGCAGCCCGGCATCATGGAAATCGCCCTCTACCAGGGTGGGCAGAGCAGGCTGGAGGGCCATGACGAGGTCCTCAAGCTCAGCTCGAACGAGAACCCCTACGGCCCGAGCCCGCGCGCGCAGGACGCGCTGCGCGCCGCCGCCGCCGGCCTGCATCTCTATCCCTCGACCGACCACGCGCAGCTGCGCGCCGCGATCGCCGAGGTCCATGACCTCGACGCCGAGCGCATCATCTGCGGCGTGGGCTCGGACGAGGTGCTGCAGTTCCTCGCCCAGTGCTATGCCGGCCCGGGCGACGAGGTGATCCACACCGAGCACGGCTTCGCCATGTACCCGATCCTCGCCCGCGCGGCCGGGGCGACGCCGGTCATGGTGCGCGAACGCGACCGGGTGGTCGATGTCGACGCGATCCTCGAGGCCTGCACGCCGCGCACCCGGCTCATCTACCTCACCAACCCCGGCAACCCGACCGGCACGATGATCCCGGTCGAGGCGGTGGCGCGGCTTGCCGACGCGATCCCCGACCACGTGATCCTCGTGCTCGACGGGGCTTACGTCGAGTTCACCGAGGATTACGACGGCGGCGCGCGGCTGGTCGAGGCGCGCGGCAACGTGGTGATGACCCGCACCTTCTCGAAGATCCACGGGCTCGGCGGCCTCCGGATCGGCTGGGGCTACGGCCCACGCGAGATCATCGACGTGCTGAACCGCGTGCGCCAGCCCTTCAACCTGTCCAACGCCCAGCTCACGGCTGCCGAGGCGGCGATCCGCGACACCGGCTTCACCGAGATGTGCCGCGCCGAGACCGCCCGGCTCAGGGTCTGGATGCGCGACAAGCTCCTGGGCCTCGGCCTCGCCTGCGACGAGAGCCACGCCAACTACGTGCTGGTGCGCTTCAAGGACGAATCCGAGGCCATCGCCTGCGACGCGATGCTGCGCGAGGAGGGCATCATCGTGCGCCGGGTCGGCGGCTACGGCTTCCCCGAGGGGCTGCGCATCACGGTGGGCGACGAGGCGGGCTGCCGCCGCGTGGTCGGCTGCATCGCCCGGTTCCGGGGGCAGGCGTGAGCGCGCCGATCTACGGGCGCGTCGCGCTGATCGGCCTCGGACTCATCGCCTCCTCGATGGCGCATGCGATGCGCCGCGCCGGGCTCGCGGGCGAGATCACCGGCCATGCCCGCTCGGCCGAGACCCGCGCCGTGGCGGCCGAGATCGGCCTCGTCGACCGGGTCTGCGAAACGGCGGCCGAGGCGGCCGAAGGCGCCGACCTCGTGGTGCTCTGCGTGCCGGTCGGCGCGATGGGCGCGGTGGCCGAGGAGATCTCGCCGGTGCTGAAGCCGGGCGCGACGGTGTCGGATGTCGGCTCGGTCAAGAAGGCGGTGATCGAGGCGGTGGCGCCGCACATCCCCGAGGGCGTGCATTTCGTGCCGGCCCACCCGCTGGCGGGCACCGAGCATTCGGGCCCGCGCTCGGGCTTTGCGGAACTGTTCGACAACCGCTGGTGCCTGATCGTGCCGGCGAACGGCGACACCGAGCCCGAGGCCGTGGCCCGGCTTTCCGGGCTGTGGGAGGCCATGGGCGCGCATGTCGACGTGATGGATGCCGAGCACCACGATCTCGTGCTCGCCGTGACCAGCCACACGCCGCACCTGATCGCCTACACCATGGTGGGCGTGGCCGACGACCTGCGCCGCGTCACCGACAGCGAAGTGATCAAGTACTCCGCCGCCGGCTTCCGCGACTTCACCCGGATCGCGGCCTCGGACCCGACCATGTGGCGCGACGTCTTCCTGACCAACAAGGAGGCGACGCTGGAGATCCTCGGCCGCTTCACCGAGGAGCTGTTCGCGCTGCAGCGCGCGATCCGCACCGGCGACGGCGACCACCTGCACGACTACTTCACCCGCACCCGCGCCATCCGGCGCGGCATCATCGAGGCGGGCCAGGACACCGCCGCGCCCGATTTCGGCCGCGGCGCGGCGCGGGAGCGCCGGGGGTGAAGCGCCCCGCCTGGCCGCTGGCCGCGGCCCTCTGCGCGACGCTGTCGATGACGGCGGCGGCGCAGGAGCTGGCCCCCGACCGCGCCGCGCGCCCGGTCGGACGGGTTTCGAGCGCGCCCGTCGCGGCGCCCGAGCTGCCGTCGGGTCAGCCCGCGACCGTGTCGCGCCCGCGTGCCCGGCTCGCGGCGGTTCCGGCCGCCGCTGCCCCCGCCGCCCCCGCGCCCGAGGCGCCGGTGGCCGGACCGGCGCCTGCATCGCCGCCCGCATCTCCTGAGGCCGTCGCCGCCGCGCCGCGCCCGGCCGAACGTCCGGACCTGCGACCGGCGATCGCCACCGCGCGGACCGTCTCCGCCCCGGTCGCGCCGGCGGCCATCGCCCAGGCGGGGGCCCTCTGCGGCGTGCCCGGGCTCGAAGGTGCGCGGGTCGCCCCGATCGACGGGGCAGGGGCCTGCGGCATCGCCGAGCCGGTGCGGATCACCGCGCTGCACGGCGTGCGCCTCGCCCCGGCCGCGGTGGTCGATTGCCCCACCGCGCGGGCGCTGGCGGCCTGGGTCGACCAGGCGGCGAAGCCCGCGCTCGCGGCCACGGGCGGCGGCCTTTCGGTGCTGCGCCTGGCCGGCAGCTATGTCTGCCGCCCGCGCAACCACGAGCAGGGGGCGCAGCTGTCCGAGCATTCCTTCGGGCGGGCGGTGGACATCTCAGCCTTCGGCCTGCGCGACGGGCGCGAGATCTCGCTCAGCGCCGGCTGGAACAGCCGCGGCGCGGGCGCGGCGCTCCGGTCGCTGCACAAGGCGGCCTGCGGCCCCTTCGGCACGGTGCTGGGCCCCGATGCCGACGCGGCGCATCGCGACCATTTCCACTTCGACACCGCGTCGGGCCGGTCGCCCTATTGCCGCTGAGCCCCCGGCTCAGCGCAGCCGCGGCGCCGGCCCGAGCGGGACGAAGCCCAGCGCCATCCGCCCGTCAGAGAAGCTGATCGGCGCCTCGAGCACGCCGTCGCTCTGCATCTGCTCGAGCGCGCCGCGCAGCAGGGGCGACTGCGCGACCGGCAGCCCGGCCTCGGCGGCAAGGTCGAGCAGCACCTGCCAGCCGGTGATCCGCAGCACCAGCTCGCCCTCGGGCGTGCCGTCGGCGGCGATCTCGAGCCGGCCTTCGCCGTCGAGCTTCACCGGCCCCCAGTCGAGCGACAGCTCGCGCAGGTCCAGCGCCTCGACCCGGGCGGGCGCGCCGGCCAGCGCCAGCGGCGCATCGGTCGCGAGCCCTGCCTCGAGCCGCGTGATCGGGATCTCGCGCGGCAGGCGGCCCTGCGGGTCCCACGCCGCGAGCAGCGCCTCGGGCAGGGCCAGCGCCGTGGCCTCGGCGAAGACGTCGTAGCCCTCGCCCTCGGGCACGGCGCGCAGCGCGGTCAGCACCCGGCCGAGCGTGGCCTCCCAGCCCAGATCCGAGCGGATCCGCACCGCGCCGGCCTCGGCGGTCGCCTCGCTGACGGGCAGGCGCGTGTCGAGCTCCACCGCGCCGGAGGCGCGGGGCGCCTGCGCGGTGATGGCCAGCTCCTGGCCCGGAAGCCGCACCACGTGCTCGTCGGCCGCCAGCGCGATCAGCCGGTTGGGCTGGTAGCTTTGCGACACGAAGCGCAGCCGCGGGCTCTGCCAGCCGAAGCCGCCATCGGGCGAGACCGCCGCGATCTCGTCGAGATCCAGCAGGAAGCGATAGGGAAAGCCCGTGGTGCCCTCGGTCTCGTAGTCGAGCTGCCAGCCGCGATCCTCGAGATCGGCGGTGACCTGCGCCAGCCGGGCATCCACCTGCCGGCTGCCCCAGACCCACCAGCCGCCGAAGGCCAGCGCGGCGAGCGCCACGAGAATCAGGATCAATCGCATCGAGGGGCCCTTTCGTCCGCACCGGATCGGGTGTCTACAGGGGCGGAGCTAGGAGGACCAGCATGACAGACCAGTCCGCGCTTTGGGTGTTCGGCTACGGATCGCTACTGTGGAACCCGGGCTTCCGGCCCGAGGAGGTGGTGGTGGCCCGTCTCGACGGCTGGCACCGCAGTTTCTGCATGTCCTCGATCCATCACCGCGGCACGCCCGAGCGGCCCGGCCTTGTGCTGGCGCTCGACCGCGCCGAGGGGGCGGTCTGCACCGGCCTGGCGCTGCGCGCCCCCGAGGCCGAGCGCGACCGCGTGCTGGAGATGCTGCGCGAGCGCGAGCTCGTCTCCTCGGCCTATCTCGAGACGCATCAGGACCTCGCCCTGACCGACGGGCGCGTGGTGCCCGCGCTCACCTACGTGATCGACCCGAAACACGAGCAATACGTGGCGCTCGACCTCGAGACGCAGGCCCGCCGCATCTCCGCCGCCGTGGGCGGGCGCGGCCCAAACGACGAGTATCTCTACAACACTGCGGCGCATCTCGAGGAGATGGGCGTGCACGATCCCGACCTCGACTGGCTGGTCGGGCGGGTGCGCAGCCTGAAGGCGGGCGTCTAGCAGCGCCGCCACACCCGACGCGCGAGGCGCGAGGCACCGATGGCCGCCGCCGGGCTCCCTTCTTATGGTGCCGGGAACGAGACGAGAGGACGACCCTGCGCATGAGGCAGCCCCAGGCAAAACCGCAATTCTCGCAGCCGGTGCGACAGATCGTGTCGATGCTGGTGGCGCTGGCGCTGGTGGCGACCGGCCTCGTGCTGGGCTTCCCGGTGATCCGCGGCATCTTCCTGTCGAACCCGTGGCTGAACTCCGCGATCTCGGCCTTCTTCGTCCTGGGCGTTCTGGCCTGCTTCTGGCAGGTGATCGCGCTGATGCGCTCGGTGCGCTGGATCGAGGCCTTCGCGCGCAACCCCGCCTCGACCGGCCCCGCGCCGGGGCTTCTCCTGCCGCTGGCGACGCTCCTGCGCTCGCGCGGGGCGCGGCGGCAGATCTCGCCCGACAGCGCCCGCTCGATCCTCGAATCGGTGGGCCAGCGGGTCGACGAGGAGCGCGAGATCACCCGCTACCTCGCCAACACGCTGATCTTCCTCGGCCTGCTCGGCACCTTCTACGGCCTTGCCACCACCGTGCCGGCGCTGGTCGAGACGATCCGCTCGCTCAGCCCTTCCGAGGAGGAAAGCGGGGCTGCGCTGTTCCAGCGGCTGCAATCGGGGCTGGAGAGCCAGCTCGGCGGCATGGGCACGGCGTTCTCCTCGTCGCTGCTGGGCCTTGCCGGCTCGCTGGTGGTCGGCCTGCTCGAACTCTTCGCGACCCATGGCCAGAACCGGTTCTACCGCGAGCTGGAAGAGTGGCTCTCGACCATCACCCGGCTCGGCTTCACCTCGGGCGATGAGCGTCACGGCAGCGGCGACAGCGGCGTGCTGGCGCAGATGGTCGAGCATCTGGGCGAGCGGATGGAGGAGATGAAGGGCGCGATCGCCGGCGCCGGGGAGCAGCGCCGCGTCGAGGCGGGCCGGATCGAGGCGCTGACCGAGGCGCTGTCGCGGCTGGCCGACCGGCTCGACCCGCGCGCCGAGAACGACGCGCTGGTGCGGATCGCCGAGGCGCAGGAGCAGATGCGCGCCGCCTTCGAACGGGCGAGCGAGGCCGGCAACCCCGCCGAGACCCAGATGCGGCTCAGGAGCATGGACGTGCAGCTTCTGCGCATCCTCGAGGAGCTGTCCTCGGGACGGCAGGAGATGCTCGAGGAGCTGCGCTCGGATCTTTCGGGGCTGGCCCGGGTGCTGCGCGAAAGCGGCCATCCCGGCGGCCTGCGGGCCACGCGCGACATCAGGGGGCGCTAGGTCATGGCCCTGCAGCGCCGGTCGTCGAACCGCTTCCAGGCCGCGATCTGGCCGGGCTTCGTCGATGCGATGACCGGCCTGCTGCTGGTGCTGATGTTCGTGCTCACGGTCTTCACCGTGGTGCAGTTCTCGCTGCGCGACACCATCACCGGGCAGGAGAGCCAGCTCGACGCGCTCGGCGCCGAGGTCGAGCGGCTCGCCACCGCGCTTGGGCTGGAGCGCGAGCGGTCGGCCGGCCTCGAGCAGGAGGTGGGCAGCCTGACCTCGACGCTGAGCGCGGCGCGCGCGCGGGTCGAAGGGCAGGCCGAACGGATCGCCGCGCTGACCGAAGAGCGCGACGCGGCGCGGGCCACCATCACCGATTTCGAGGCGCAGGTGGCGGGGCTCCTGGCCGCGCGCGACCGGGCCGAAGAACGGATCGCCGCGCTCGAGGGCGACCTCGAGACGGCCCAAGGCGCGCGCGACGCGGCCGCGACCGCGCTGGCGCAGGCGCGCGAGGAGATCGACGCGCAGGCGGAGGCCGCCCGGCTCGCCGCCGCGCGGCGCGAGGCGCTGCAGGCGCTCCTGGCCGATCTCGAGGCCGAGGCGGAGGCCGCGGCCGAGACCATCGACACGCTCGAGGCCGAGAAGCTGGCCGAGGCGGCGGCGGCCGAGGCGTTGCGGGCGCGTCTCTCGGACGCGGATGCCGAGCTGACGGCGATGACGCTGGCGCTCGAGGAGCGGCGGCGCGAGGCCGAGGAGACGCTGACGCTCCTGGCCGCCGCCCGCGCCGCGCGCGACGAGCTCGACGCGGCGCTGGCCGAGGCGGTGCTGGCGCGCGACCGGGCGCGCGAGGATCTGGCGCAGGCGGCGCAGGACAGCGAGGGGCTCGACGCCCGCCTCGCCGCCGCGCTGGAGCTGCAGGAAGAGACGCAGGCCGAACTCGACGGCGCGCGCGCCGCGCTCGAGCAGGCCGCCGCGCGCGAAGACGACCTCTCCTCGCGCCTCGCCGCCGCGCTCGCCGCGCGCGAGGAAGGCGAAGCCGATCTCGAGGCGGTGCGCGCCGAGCTGCAGGCGGCGCTGGCCGCGCGCGAGACCAGCGAGGCCGAGCTGCAGGAGCGGCTCGCCGCCGCGATCCTCGACCGCGACGCCGCCCGCGCCGAGGCCGAGGCGGCGCGGGCCGCCGGCGAAGAGGCCGAGCGCGGCCGCGCCGATCTCGCCGACCGGCTGGCTGCCGCCATCGCCGCGCGCGATGCGGCGCAGGCACGGGCGGAAGGGGCCGAGGAAACCGAGGCCGAGCGCGCCGATCTCGCGGCCCGCCTGGCCGAGGCGCTTTCGGCCACCGCCGCGGCGCAGGCCCGCGCCGAGAGCGAGACGAGCGAGGCCGAGCGCCGCGCCGCGCTGCTCGCCGCCGCGCGCGAGGCGCTGTCGCAGGAAGAGGCGATCTCGGCCGAGGCGCAGGCCCGCGTCGAGGCGCTGAACCAGCAGGTCGCGGCGCTGCGGCAGGAGGTGGGCCAGCTCAAGACGCTGCTCGATCTGGCCGAGGAGGCCGACGCCGAGGCGCAGGTGCAGATCGAGGCGCTGGGCTCGCAGCTCAACACCGCGCTGGCCCGTGCCGCCGCCGAGGAGCGCCGCCGCCGCCAGCTCGAGGAGGAAGAGCGCAAGCGGCTCGAGGAAGAGGCCGCGCGCCTCGCCGCCGAGGCCGCCGATCTGGCGCGCTACCGCTCGGACTTCTTTGGCGAGCTGCGCGGCATGCTGGAGGGGCAGGAGGGCGTGCGGGTCGAAGGCGACCGCTTCGTCTTCTCCTCCGAGGTGCTGTTCGGCCAGGGCCGCTCGACGCTGTCGCCCGAGGGCGAGGCGGAGATTTCCAAGGTCGCGGCGCTGCTGCGCGACATCGCCACCGAGATCCCCGAGGGCATCGACTGGGTGATCCGGGTCGACGGCCACACCGACGACATCCCCGTGCGCGGCGGCCCCTATGCCGACAACTGGGAACTGAGCCAGGCGCGGGCGCTGTCGGTGGTGCGCTACATGAGCGAGGAGGAGGGCATTCCGCCGAACCGGCTCGCCGCCAACGGCTTCGGGGAGTTCCAGCCGGTGAACCCGGCCGACACGCCGGAGGCGCGGGCCCAGAACCGGCGGATCGAGCTGAAGCTGACCGAGCGCTAGCGCGCCGCCATGCGCAGCGGCACCTCGAGCGCGTGCAGCGCCGCGCCGTCGCGCCACAGCGTGACCTCGCCCGCGTAATCGCCCGCGGGCCAGCCGCCCTCCGGCGGCTCCAGCCCCGCGGCGCGGAAGGACTGCGCCAGCGTCCGCATCAACGGCATGTCGCGCAGGAACACCCGGCCGCCGGGTCCGGTCACCGTCAGCCGCACCACGTCGCCCTTGCGCGCGCCGAAGAGGTAGGCCCAGAGCACCATCGGCGCGTCCGCCGCCACCTCGGCCGCCGCGGTGCCGGACTGGATCGCCGGCCAGTCGGGCAGGGCGGGGGCGAAGCCCGCCTCCATCAGCGCGCCGGCCCGGTAGGCGGGCGGCTCGACCCAGAGCGTGTCGGCGCGCGCGGCCTCGCAGCCGCCCGACCCTTCGGGGTCGAAGGGGTCGATCTCGACCCCGTCGCGGCGGACCGAGAGATGCAGATGCGGAAACTCGGTGTTGCCCGAGAGCCCGACAAGGCCCAGCGCCGCGCCGGTCTCCACCCGCTCGCCGCGCCGCACCGCGACCGAGCCTTCGGCGAGGTGGCAGTACTGCGTCTCCCAGCCGCCCTCGTGGCGCAGCACCACGCCGTTGCCGCAGTCGCGCCCCTCGATCTCGGGCGCGCCCGCCCAGCCCTGCAGAATGTCGGGCATGCCGTCGCGGCGCGCGGCCACCACGCCGGGGGCGGCGGCGCGCACGGTGATGCCGCGCTCCAGCGCCGCGATGGTCGAGACCCGGAAATCGGTGCCGCGATGGCCGTCATAGCTGAGCGGACCGCAGGCATGGTCGCGCATGCCGGGGCCGGGATCGGCATCGAAGTAGTTCTGCACGAAGCAGTCCTGCCCCGGCGCGCAGTCGATCGGCAGCGCGAGGCGGAACCGCTCCTGCGCGGCGGCGGGGGCGGCGGCGCAGGCGGTCAGCAGGGCCAGCAGGCGGATGGCGCGGGTCATGGCGTCGCTCCGGTCGGTCCGGTCCGCCCCAAGATGCGGGAGCCGGACCCGGCCGGTCCACGGCAACGGCGCGTCGCGGGAAATGCGACCCTGCGTCACGAAAAAGGCGCGGCCCCCGGGGAAGGGGGCCGCGCCGTCAATGTGTCGTTCGGTTCGGGCTCAGTCCGCGGTCAGCAGCGGCGGCTTGTTGCCCGAGAGACGCTTGGCGCCCGGCTCCTCGAAGGTCAGCTCGATCTTGTCGTCCTTGAGGCCGACCCGGACGATGCCGCCCTTGGTGAGCTGGCCGAAGAGCAGCTCCTCGGCGAGCGGCTTCTTGATGTGCTCCTGGATCACCCGGCCCAGCGGACGCGCGCCCATCTTGTCGTCGTAGCCCTTGTCGGCGAGCCAGCGGGCCGCCTCCATGGTCAGCTCGATATGGACGTTGCGGTCCATCAGTTGCGCCTCGAGCTGCAGGACGAACTTCTCGACCACCGACAGGATCGTCTCCTGCGCCAGCGGCGAGAAGGAGATCACCGCGTCGAGCCGGTTGCGGAACTCCGGCGTGAAGGTCCGCTCGATCGCGGCGGTGTCCTCGCCCTCGCGGCGGTTGCGGCCGAAGCCGATCGCCTCCTTGGCCTGCTCGGCGGCCCCGGCGTTCGAGGTCATGATCAGGATCACGTTGCGGAAATCCACCGCCCGGCCGTTGTGGTCGGTGAGCTTGCCGTGATCCATCACCTGCAGGAGGATGTTGAACACGTCCGGATGCGCCTTCTCGATCTCGTCGAGCAGCAGCACGCAATGCGGATGCTGGTCGACGCCGTCGGTCAGCAGGCCGCCCTGGTCGAAGCCGACATAGCCCGGCGGCGCGCCGATCAGGCGGCTGACGGCGTGCTTCTCCATGTATTCCGACATGTCGAAGCGCAGCAGCTCGACGCCGAGCGTCTGGCTGAGCTGCTTGGCCACCTCCGTCTTGCCGACGCCGGTGGGGCCGGCGAAGAGATAGTTGCCGATCGGCTTCTCGGGCTCGCGCAGACCGGCGCGGGCCAGCTTGATCGCGGAGCTGAGCGCCTCGATCGCCGAATCCTGCCCGAACACCACGCGCTTGAGCGTCGGCTCGAGATCCTTGAGCACCTCGGCGTCGTCCTTCGAGACGTTCTTCGGCGGGATCCGGGCGATCTTGGCGATGACCGCCTCGATCTCCTTGGCGCCGATGGTCTTGCGCCGCTTGCTCTCGGCCACGAGATGCTGCGCGGCGCCGGCCTCGTCGATCACGTCGATCGCCTTGTCGGGCAGCTTGCGGTCGTTGATGTAGCGCGCCGACAGCTCCACCGCGGTCTTGATCGCGTCGTGGGTGTACTTGATCTGGTGGTGATCCTCGAAATAGGGCTTGAGGCCCTTGAGGATCTTCACCGCGTCCTCGACCGTCGGCTCGTTGACGTCGATCTTCTGGAACCGACGGCTCAGAGCGCGGTCCTTCTCGAAGTGCTGGCGGAACTCCTTGTAGGTGGTCGAGCCCATGCAGCGCAGCTTGCCGCCCTGCAGCGCGGGCTTGAGCAGGTTCGAGGCGTCCATCGCCCCGCCCGAGGTGGCGCCGGCGCCGATCACGGTGTGGATCTCGTCGATGAAGAGCACCGCGTCGGGGTGGTTCTCCATCTCGGCCATCACCGCCTTCAGCCGCTCCTCGAAGTCGCCGCGGTAGCGGGTGCCGGCCAGGAGCGCGCCCATGTCGAGGCTGTAGATCGTGGCCTCCGACAGCACGTCGGGCACCGCGCCCTCGACGATCTTCCAGGCGAGGCCCTCGGCGATGGCGGTCTTGCCGACGCCCGGGTCGCCGACCAGCAGCGGGTTGTTCTTGCGGCGGCGGCACAGCACCTGGATGCAGCGCTCGACCTCGTGCTCGCGGCCGATCAGCGGATCGACGTCGCCCTTGCGGGCCTTGACGTTGAGGTCGACGCAGTACTTGGCGAGCGCCGAGTCCTTCTCCTCGCCCGCGCCGCCGGCCGAGGCGGTCTCGCCGTCCTCGTCCTTCTCGGTCGCGCCGGTCACCGGGCGGCTCTCGCCGAAGGCGGGGTCCTTGGCCTGGCCGTGGGCGATGAAGTTGACCGCGTCGTAGCGGGTCATGTCCTGCTCCTGCAGGAAATAGGCGGCGTTCGATTCACGCTCCGCGAAGATCGCCACGAGCACGTTGGCCCCGGTCACCTCGGTGCGGCCGGAGGACTGGACATGGATCGCGGCGCGCTGGATCACGCGCTGGAACGCGGCGGTGGGCACGGCCTCCGAGCCCTCGACATCGGTGACGAGGGTGGAGAGATCGTCCTCGATGAAGTCCTCGAGCGACTTGCGCAGCTCCTCCAGATCGACGGCGCAGGCCCGCATCACGCGGGCGGCGTCGGGTTCCTCGATCAGGGCCAGCAGGAGGTGCTCGAGCGTCGCGAGTTCATGGCGGCGGGCATTGGCCAGGGCCAGGGCCGCGTGGATGGACTGCTCGAGAGTGGTCGAAAAAGACGGCACGGTGATGTGCTCCTCTGATCGGGGGTCCGGTCGGGAAAGGGCCCGTCCGGACCGTGGCCTCTAGAGTTAAAGATCGGGTTTATCCGCCCCGCTTCAAGTTAAAACTAGCAGAAACCCGTGGCCTGAGGGGCTGACGTCACGCAGCTGTGTTTCCGATCCGCCAAGATTTCCCGGCCCGGTTTCTTCGCTGCGACAGATGCGCTCAGAACCGGTCCTTCCTGCCTCTGATCTCGGCAAACACCGTTTCGGCGGTTTCGCCCTCCATGCCGATCGCGCGCTGCAGCTCGGGCGCGTCGGCGCGCAGGAACGGGTTGGTCGCGCGCTCCTCGGACAGCCGCGACGGCACGGTCGGCCGGCCGTCGGCCCGGGCCTGCGTCACGGCGCGGGCGCGCTCCTGCAGCGCGGCGTTGCCGGGCTCGATCGTCTGGGCGAAGCGGGCGTTGGTCTCGGTGTACTCGTGGCCCGAGCAGATCAGCGTGTCGCCCGGCAGGTCGCGCAGCCGGCGCAGGCTGTCCCACATCTGCCCGGCGGTGCCCTCGAACAGCCGGCCGCAGCCCAAGGCCATCAGGCTGTCGGCGGTGAAGGCGATGTGGTCCTGCGGGAAGTGGAAGGCGACATGGCCCACCGTGTGGCCGGGCACGTCGATCACCTCGACGCGGGTGCCCAGCACCTCGAGCGGCGCGCCGGGCGTCACGGCGGCGTCGAGCGCCGGCAGCCGGTGCGCGTCGGCCTCGGCGCCGATCACCCGCGCGCCGCCCTCCCGCAGTTCCTCGACCCCGGCTACGTGGTCGTCATGGTGATGGGTGAGCAGGATGTCGGTCAGCCGCCAGCCATGCGCCTCGAGCGCGGCCTGGATCGGCCCGGCCTCGGGCGCGTCGACCAGCGCGGCGGCGCCTGTGGAATCGTCGTGCAGCAGGAAGGCGTAGTTGTCGGTGCGACACGGAATGGTCAGGAGTCCGAGAGGCATGGCGGCGTCCGTCCTTTGATTGCTATGGTGGGCCGGACCGCATCCGGCCCGCCGTGACCGGCCCCGAAATTCTGACCCAAGGACACGCCGCCCGCAATGCATCTGGACGTGCTCGACCTGCGCAACTTCTATTACCGCAGCGCGCTGGGGCGGGCGGCGCAGAAGGCGATCCGCGACCAGCTGGTGGAATGGTGGACGCCCGCGCAGTGCCAGCACCAGACGGTGGTCGGCTACGGCTTCGCGGTGCCCTTGCTGCGGCCCTACCTTGCCACCGCGCGGCGGGTGATCGGGCTGATGCCGGGGCCGCAGGGGGTGATGCCCTGGCCCGCCGGCCAGCCCAACGTCTCGGTCCTGTGCGAGGAGACGCTCTGGCCGATCCGCACCGGGCAGGCCGACCGGCTGGTGCTGATGCACGGGCTCGAGACCTCCGAGCACGGCTCGGCGCTTCTGGAGGAATGCTGGCGCGCGCTGGGGCCGGGGGGCAGGGCGGTCTTCGTGGTGCCGAACCGGGCCGGGCTCTGGTCGCGCTCGGACGCCACGCCCTTCGGCTATGGCCGGCCCTATTCGCAGACCCAGCTCGAGGCGCAGCTCGCCCGGCACCGCTTCGTGGCCGAGCGCGCGGTCTCGGCACTCTACCAGCCGCCCAGCCTGCGCCGCGGCTGGCGCCGCTCGGCCGCCTTTCTCGAGAAGGCCGGCAAGCACCTGCCGGTGTTCAACGCCGGCGGCGTGCTGATGGTCGAGGCCTCCAAGCAGGTCGTGGCGCCGAACCGGCCGGGGCTGACCAGCAAGGTCAAGCGGCCGCTGCGGGTGCTCGAGGGGATCGGCGCGCCGGTGCCCGAGCCCAGCCGGCGCTGCCGCTGAGCGGCGGGGCCGGCGACGGCCGAGCCGCTGCCAGGCCCCGCGCGGTCGCGCGGCAAGCGCCAAAATGTCGCACTCCGCGCAAGTCCCGCGCGAGCGGGCCGCGCACCCGCGTCGAGGGCGCGCAAGGCGGTTGCGACGTGCAGATCGCTCTGCTACATCGCCCCTGATTTTGACGGCCTTCGCCCGCGCGAGGGCCATGCAAGCTGCCCGACCGCCGCCGACTTTCTACCGGTGCGGGAATGCCGGGCCAAGATACTGCGGAAGGGTGGACGTGTCCGAACCAGCTTCGATCTCAACCGGCATCGCGCAACGCTATGCCACCGCCGTGTTCGACCTGGCGCGCGAGGATGACGCGCTTGCGGCCCTCGGCAAGGATGTCGACGCGCTGAAGGCCGCCCTGGCCGAGAGCGCCGATTTCCGCGACCTGATCTCCTCGCCGGTCTATCCGCGCGACGAGCAGGGCCGCGCCATGGCCGCGATCGCCCAGAAGATGGCCCTGACCCAGACCATGGGCAACGTGCTCGGCCTGATGGCCTCCAAGCGCCGCCTCTTCGTGCTGCCGCAGATGCTGCGCGCGCTCGACGAGAAGCTGGCCGAGGCGCGCGGCGAGATCACCGCCGACGTCACCACCGCCAAGCCGCTGTCGGACAAGCAGGCCAAGGCGCTCGCCGAGGCGCTCAAGCAGAGCGCCGGCCGCGAGGTGAAGATCAATCAGACCGTCGATGAAAGCCTCATCGGCGGCCTCGTCGTCAAGCTGGGCTCGAAGATGGTCGACACCTCGATCCGCTCGAAGCTCCAGGCACTCCAGAACACCATGAAAGAGGTCGGATAATGGCGATCCAAGCTGCGGAAATCTCCGCGATCCTGAAGGACCAGATCAAGAATTTCGGCCAGGAGGCCGAGGTCGCCGAGGTCGGTCGCGTGCTCTCCGTCGGTGACGGCATCGCCCGCGTCCACGGCCTCGACAACGTCCAGGCCGGCGAGATGGTCGAGTTCCCGGGCGGCGTCCGCGGCATGGCGCTGAACCTCGAGAACGACAACGTCGGCTGCGTGATCTTCGGCTCGGACCGCGACATCCGCGAAGGCGACGTCGTCAAGCGCACCAACTCGATCGTGGACGTGCCGGCCGGCATGGGCCTTCTGGGCCGCGTGGTCGACGGCCTCGGCAACCCGCTCGACGGCAAGGGCCCGATCGAGGCGGCCGAGCGCCGCGTCGCCGACGTCAAGGCGCCGGGCATCATCCCGCGCAAGTCGGTGCACGAGCCGATGGCCACCGGCCTGAAGTCCGTGGACGCCATGATCCCGATCGGCCGCGGCCAGCGCGAGCTGATCATCGGCGACCGCCAGACCGGCAAGACCGCCGTGGCGCTCGACACCGTGCTGAACCAGAAGACCTACAACGAGGCCGCCGGCGACGACGAGAGCAAGAAGCTCTACTGCATCTACGTCGCCGTGGGCCAGAAGCGCTCGACCGTGGCGCAGCTGGTGAAGAAGCTCGAGGAGTCGGGCGCGATCGAGTACTCGATCGTCGTCGCCGCCACCGCCTCGGACCCGGCGCCGATGCAGTTCCTCGCGCCCTACGCCGCCACCGCGATGGCCGAGTACTTCCGCGACAATGGCAAGCACGCGCTGATCATCTATGATGACCTGTCGAAGCAGGCCGTCTCCTACCGCCAGATGTCGCTGCTGCTGCGCCGCCCGCCGGGCCGCGAAGCCTACCCGGGCGACGTGTTCTACCTGCACTCCCGCCTGCTCGAGCGTTCGGCCAAGCTGAACGAGGAGCACGGCGCCGGCTCGCTGACCGCGCTGCCGATCATCGAGACGCAGGGCGGCGACGTGTCGGCCTTCATCCCGACCAACGTGATCTCGATCACCGACGGCCAGATCTTCCTCGAGACCGAGCTGTTCTACCAGGGCATCCGCCCGGCCGTGAACACCGGCCTGTCGGTGTCGCGCGTGGGCTCCTCGGCCCAGACCAACGCGATGAAGTCGGTCGCCGGCCCGGTGAAGCTGGAACTGGCGCAGTACCGCGAGATGGCGGCCTTCGCGCAGTTCGGCTCCGACCTCGACGCCGCGACCCAGCAGCTGCTGAACCGCGGTGCGCGCCTGACCGAGCTGATGAAGCAGCCGCAGTACTCGCCGCTGACCAACGCCGAGATCGTCTGCGTGATCTTCGCCGGCACCCAGGGCTACCTCGACAAGATCGCCGTCAAGGATGTCGGCCGCTTCGAGGCGGGCCTGCTCAAGCACCTGCGCCAGAACAACCGCGAGCTGCTGGACTGGATCACCAACGAGGACCCGAAGATCAAGGGCGACGCGGAGAGCCGCATCAAGTCCGCCCTGGACGAGTTCGCCCGGGACTTCGCCTGAAACCAGCCAAGGACTTAGGGAGGCTGGCCGATGCCTAGTCTGAAGGACCTCAAGAACCGGATCGCGTCGGTCAAATCGACCCGCAAGATCACCAAGGCAATGCAGATGGTCGCGGCGGCGAAGCTCCGCCGCGCCCAGGACGCAGCCGAGGCCGCGCGGCCCTATGCCGAGCGGTTCAACGCGGTGATGGCCGGTCTGGCCGCCTCTGTGGGCGGCTCGGACGGCGCGCCGAAGCTCCTTGCCGGCACCGGCAAGGAGGACGTGCACCTGCTCGTCGTGATGACCGCCGAGCGCGGCCTGTGCGGCGGCTTCAACGGCTCGATCGTCCGCAAGGCGCGGATCCGGGCCAGCGAGCTGCTGACCCAGGGCAAGACGGTGAAGATCCTCACCGTCGGCAAGAAGGGCCGCGAGATGCTGCGCCGCGACTACGGCCAGCACTTCGTCGGTCACATCGACCTGAGCGACGTCAAGCGCGTGGGCTACGCCAACGCGCAGGACATCGCCCGCGACGTGCTCGGCCGCTTCGACGAAGGCGAGTTCGACGTGGCGACGATCTACTACGCCCGGTTCCAGAACGTGATCACCCAGGTTCCGACCGAGCAGCAGATCATCCCCGCCAAGTTCGACGCGCCCGAGGACGACGCCCAGGGCGCGCCGCTCTACGACTACGAGCCGGGCGAGGAGGAGATCCTCGCCGACCTGCTGCCGCGCGGCGTGGCGACGCAGATCTTCGCGGCCCTGCTGGAGAACGGCGCTTCCGAACAGGGCGCCCGGATGAGCGCGATGGACAACGCGACCCGCAACGCGGGCGAGATGATCGAGAAGCTGACGATCGAGTACAACCGCTCGCGTCAGGCCGTCATCACCAACGAGCTCATCGAAATCATTTCGGGCGCCGAGGCGCTCTAAGAGAACCGGAGAAACGACATGGCTCAAGCAACAGGCAAGGTCACCCAGGTGATCGGCGCCGTCGTGGACGTGCAGTTCGGCGATCACCTGCCGGAGATCCTGAACGCGCTGACCACCGAAAACAACGGCAAGGCGCTGGTTCTCGAAGTGGCCCAGCACCTTGGCGAGAACACCGTGCGCACCATCGCGATGGACGCGACCGAAGGTCTCGTGCGCGGCGCCACCGTGACCGACACCGGCAAGCCGATCTCGGTGCCGGTGGGCAACGCCACGCTCGGCCGCATCCTCAACGTGATCGGCGAGCCGATCGACGAGAAGGGCCCGGTCGAGACCACCGAGACCCGCCCGATCCACGCCGAGGCCCCGACCTTCGCCGAGCAGTCGACCTCGTCCGAGATCCTCGTGACCGGCATCAAGGTCATCGACCTGCTCGCCCCCTACGCCAAGGGCGGCAAGATCGGCCTGTTCGGCGGCGCCGGCGTCGGCAAGACCGTTCTGATCATGGAGCTGATCAACAACATCGCGAAGGTGCACTCGGGCTACTCCGTGTTCGCCGGCGTGGGCGAGCGGACCCGCGAGGGCAACGATCTCTACCACGAGATGATCGAATCCAACGTCATCAAGCCGGACGCGCTGGGTGAGAGCCAGGTGGCGCTGGTCTACGGCCAGATGAACGAGCCGCCGGGTGCGCGTGCCCGCGTCGCGCTGACCGGCCTGACGCTCGCCGAGCAGTTCCGCGACCAGTCCGGCACCGACGTGCTGTTCTTCGTCGACAACATCTTCCGCTTCACCCAGGCGGGCTCCGAGGTGTCGGCGCTTCTGGGCCGCATCCCCTCCGCCGTGGGCTACCAGCCGACGCTGGCGACCGACATGGGCGCGCTGCAGGAGCGGATCACCTCGACCAAGAACGGCTCGATCACCTCGGTGCAGGCGATCTACGTGCCGGCCGACGACCTCACCGACCCGGCGCCGGCGACCTCGTTCGCGCACCTCGACGCCACCACCGTGCTCAACCGCGCGATCTCCGAGCTCGGGATCTACCCGGCCGTGGACCCGCTCGACTCGACCTCGCGCCTGATGGACCCTGCGGTCGTCGGCGAGGAGCACTACCAGGTGGCGCGCGACGTGCAGGGCATCCTGCAGCGCTACAAGTCGCTTCAGGACATCATCGCCATCCTCGGCATGGACGAGCTTTCGGAAGAGGACAAGCTGACCGTGGCCCGCGCCCGGAAGATCCAGCGCTTCCTGTCGCAGCCCTTCGACGTGGCGAAGGTGTTCACCGGCTCCGACGGTGTGCAGGTGCCGCTCGAGGAGACCATCCGCTCGTTCAAGGCGGTGGTCGCGGGCGAGTACGACCACCTGCCGGAATCGGCCTTCTACATGGTCGGCGGCATCGACGATGTGAAGGCCAAGGCCGAGAAGATGGCCTCCGCGGCCTGATAGGAGGGGCTTCATGGCCGACACGCTGCAATTCGACCTCGTCAGCCCGGAACGGAAGCTCGCTTCCGTTTCGGCCACCGAGGTCCGCATCCCCGGCACCGACGGGGACCTGACGGCGATGGCGGGCCACACGCCCACCATCACCACGCTGCGCCCGGGCCTTCTGCAGGTCGTGCATTCGGGCGGCACCGACGACTACGTGGTCTCGGGCGGCTTCGCCGAGATCGGTCTGGACTCGGTGTCCGTGCTGGCCGAGCGCGCGCTGCCGCGCGGCGAGGTCACGCAGGAGGTCTACGAGGGGCTGGTCGAGGAGTTCGCCGCGGCGCATCGCGACGCGCGCGCCCGCTTCGAGAACGAGCCTGGCCCGGTGGACGACACCGCCAAGCTGCTGGCCGACATGGTGGCCGTGGGCACCCATATCGGCCTCGACCCGAAGCAGCCGAACTTCTGATCCGGCCTTCGCGCCGATCGAGAGGGTCCCGCCAGCGGCGGGGCCCTTTTTCGTGCGCGCCTGCGATCCGGCACCCGAGTGCCGATCGGCCATGAAAAAACCGCCGGAGCGGCAAGCCGCCCGGCGGAGCATGGGGAACGAGGGAAGGGTGCGACCCGCGGCCTGCGGGCCCGTGGCGGGCTCAGGCCATCTCTTGCAGCGGCAGGGGCCGGCGCACCGCGCGGACCGCGGGCAGGACCAGAGCCACGAAGAGCAGGGCCGAGACCGGGCCGGCGCCGATCCAGATCGCGAGGGCGGTGGCCAGCGACAGCACGCCGGTGACGAGACCCACGGCAGCGAGGACGAAGCCCAGCATGCTGCCGGCGAGGATGAAGATCGTGCCCATGTCGCTCTCCTTACGTTACGTCCTGACCATCTCGCCGGATTCGGGCGGGAATGAGGCCGATCCGCGGTCTCCCGATGAAACTAGCGTGGCGGAAATAACACGGGGTTAAGCCGCCGATATCGAGCAAGCCGCTGTTCCTGAACGAAAAACGCCCCGGCCGCCATGCGGCCGGGGCGTCGAAATTCGTCGGTGCCGGGGCACCGGCCCTGTCAGACGACCTGCAGGTTGACCGCCGACTCGCGGCCGTCGCGGCCGGCTTCGATGTCGAAGCTGACCTTCTGGTCGTCACGCAGGCCGGTCAGGCCCGAACGCTCGACCGCCGAGATGTGGACGAAGACGTCCTTGCTGCCGCCATCGGGCGCGATGAAGCCGAAGCCTTTGGTGGTGTTGAACCATTTCACGGTGCCAGTGGCCATCGTGTGATCTCCTGTCATGCGCTGCCCGCGACAATGCGGCAGCCCGGCTTGGTCAGTGTCGCAACGAGAAGACTGCAGCCGGTGACGGAGAACAGCGGTCGAGGGAATAACGTTCGCAAGCTGCGTATGCAGGCGCCGGCGTCCGAACGCAACATAATTCGAGCGGCGGGTGGGATGCGGCGGATCACCGCCGGGCCGCCGTCACGCGCCGGGGCTGGCGCGGCGCGGCTCACAAGGAAAGGGCGGGGAAGACCCCGCCCTTTGTCGTTCAGCGCGTGAACTTCTTGAACTTGACCCGCTTGGGCTCGACCGCGTCGGGGCCGAGGCGGCGCTTCTTGTCCTCCTCGTAATCCTCGAAGTTGCCCTGGAACCACTCGACATGCGCCTCGCCCTCGAAGGCGAGGATGTGGGTGCAGATCCGGTCGAGGAAGAAGCGGTCGTGGCTGATCACCACCGCGCAGCCGGCGAAGTCCACCAGCGCGTCCTCGAGCGCGCGCAGCGTCTCGACGTCGAGGTCGTTGGTCGGCTCGTCGAGCAGCAGCACGTTGCCGCCCGACTTCAGCAGACGCGCCATGTGCACGCGGTTGCGCTCGCCGCCCGAGAGCAGGCCGACCTTCTTCTGCTGGTCGCCGCCCTTGAAGTTGAAGGCACCGCAATAGGCGCGGCTGTTCATCTGCGCGTCGCCCAGCTCGATGATCTCGGCGCCGCCGGAGATCGCCTCCCAGACGGTGGCGTTGGGGTCGAGGTCGTCGCGGCTCTGGTCGACATAGGAGAGCTTGACCGTGTCGCCGTACTCGATCGAGCCCTCGTCGGGCTGCTCCTGGCCGGTCAGCATCTTGAACAGCGTCGACTTGCCGGCGCCGTTCGGGCCGATCACGCCGACGATGCCGCCCGGCGGCAGCGAGAACTCCAGATCCTCGATCAGGAGCTTGTCGCCCATCGCCTTCTTCAGGCCCTCGACCTCGATCACCTTGCCGCCGAGGCGTGGGCCGTTCGGGATGACGATCTGGGCCTTGCCGACGCGCTCGCGCTCGGACTGGCCGGCCAGCTCCTCATAGGCGGCGATCCGGGCCTTCGACTTGGCCTGGCGCGCCTTCTGGCCCTGCCGCATCCATTCGAGCTCGCGCTCGAGCGTCTTCTGCTTGGACTTGTCCTCGCGCGCCTCTTGCTCGAGCCGCTTGGCCTTCTGCTCCAGCCAGGACGAGTAGTTGCCCTCGTAGGGAATGCCGCGGCCGCGGTCGAGCTCGAGGATCCAGCCGGTGATGTCGTCGAGGAAGTAGCGGTCGTGCGTGACGCAGAGGATCGTGCCCTTGTACTCGATCAGGTGGTTCTGCAGCCAGGCGATGGTCTCGGCGTCGAGGTGGTTGGTCGGCTCGTCCAAGAGCAGCATGTCGGGCGCCTCGAGCAGCAGCTTGCACAGCGCCACGCGGCGCTTCTCGCCGCCCGACAGCGCGCTGACATCGGCGTCGTCCGGCGGGCAGCGCAGCGCTTCCATGGCGACGTCGATCTGCGCGTCGAGATCCCACAGGTTCTGCGCGTCGATGTCGTCCTGCAGCTTGGCCATCTCCTCGGCGGTCTCGTCCGAGTAGTTCATCGCCAGCTCGTTGTAGCGCTCGAGCACGGCCTGCTTCTCGGCCACGCCCTCCATCACGTTCTCGCGCACGGTCTTGGACGGGTCGAGCTCGGGCTCCTGCGGCAGGTAGCCGACCTTGGCGCCTTCCGCGGCCCAGGCCTCGCCGGTGAAGTCCTTGTCGAGACCGGCCATGATCCTGAGCAGGGTGGACTTACCCGCGCCGTTGACGCCGACCACGCCGATCTTCACGCCGGGCAGGAAGTTCAGCCGGATGTTCTCGAAGGTCTTCTTGCCGCCGGGATAGGTCTTGGACACGCCATCCATGTGGTAGACGAACTGGTAGCTGGCCATCGGGGAACTCCTGTCAACGATCGGCCCCCTCATACGCGTGCGCTCGGGCCGTAGCAATCGGGCCGTGGCGGTCGGGCATGACGATCGGCGGCGCGCGGAACCGGCCTGCCGACGCCGCGTTGTCCCGCATCGGCTCAGGAGGGTTCGCGGCGGTGACGGAGAAGCAGAGCACGGCGGGTGCGGCGGAGGGCGACGCGCCGCCCGATCCGGCCGTGGCGCTGTCCGAACAGCGGCTGTCGGAGCTGCGCAAGATCCGCCGTCTGCTGCTGTGCACCTTCCTGCTGGCCGGGTTCACCGCCTGCTACTTCGCGCGCGACGTGCTGTTGCCGATCGTGCTCGCCATCCTGCTGACGCTGACGCTGCGGCCGGTGGTGCGCGGCTTCGAGCGGATCGGCATCGCGCCGGCGATCAGCGCCGTGGTGCTGATGCTGACGCTGGGGCTGGGCGTGAGCGTCGCGGGCTATTTCCTCAGCGGCCCGGTCTCGAAGATGGCGTCGCGCGCGCCCGAGATCGGCAACGAGGTGCAGGCCAAGCTCGCCGGCGTGCTCGACCGGCTCGCCTCGATCCAGGAGGTGGGCGAGCAGGTCTCCGACATGGCCGAGGCGGCGGGCGCGACCGAGGGGCAGAAGATGGAGGTGGTGGTCGACCAGTCCGGGCTGATCCCCGAGGCGGTGGGCAGCGCCGCCAGCGTCGGCTCGTCGCTGGTCGCCGCGCTGGTGCTGACGCTGTTCCTGCTGGCCTCGGGCGACTTCTATCACCGCCGCATCGTCGAGGCCTCGCCCAAGCTGCACGACAAGAAGCGCGCCCTGACCATCGTGCGCGACGTCGAGAAGCAGATCTCGCGCTATCTCGGCGCGATCACGGTGATCAATGCCGGGCTCGGCCTCTGCGTCGGCACGGCGCTGTGGATCCTCGAGCTGCCGATGCCGCATGTCTGGGGCGTGCTGGCCTTCCTGCTGAACTTCATGCCCTTCATCGGCGCGATCATCGGCACGGTGCTGGTCGGCGCGACGGCTCTGGTGACCTTCGACAGCGTGCCCTACGCGCTGCTGGCGCCGCTCTCCTACTTCACGCTGACCACGATCGAGGGCAATTTCGTCACGCCGATGCTGGTCGGGCGCAGGCTCGAGCTGAACATCGTCTCGGTCTTCGTCACCGTGGCGTTCTGGATCTGGCTCTGGGGCGTGCCGGGCGCGGTGCTGGCGGTGCCGTTCCTCGTGGTGGTCAAGGCGATCTGCGACAACGTCCCCTCGCTCCGGGCTTTCGGCGGTTTCCTGTCGGGAGATCCGCGGCTCAAGGCCGAGGACCGCGCGGCGGATCGCGAGGAGCGGCACGCGACGCGCCCCGCCTGAGCCGCGTTTGACCGTGGCGGGGGCCGGGCCTAGGGTCGCCTCGCCAGACACAGGAGAGCCCCCGAGATGCGCTACACCCCCGCCGAGGACCGCTACGAGCGGATGGTCTATCGCCGCTGCGGCCGCTCCGGCCTCAAGCTGCCCGCCGTCAGCCTCGGGCTGTGGCACAATTTCGGCGACGACACGCCGCATCAGACCAAGCGCGACATCTGCCGCACGGCCTTCGACCACGGCATCACGCATTTCGACCTCGCCAACAATTACGGCCCCGAGCCGGGCTCGGCCGAGACCGCATTCGGCGAGATCCTGAGGACCGATTTCGCGGGCTACCGCGACGAGCTGATCGTCTCGTCGAAGGCGGGCTACGACATGTGGCCCGGCCCCTATGGCGAATGGGGCAGCCGCAAGTCCCTGATCGCGTCCTGCGACCAGTCGCTGAAGCGGATGGGGCTCGACTACGTCGACATCTTCTACTCCCACCGCTTCGACCCCGAGACCCCGCTCGAGGAGACGATGGGCGCGCTCGACCACATCGTGCGCTCGGGCCGCGCGCTCTATGTCGGCATCTCGAGCTACAATTCCGAGCGCACCCGCGAGGCGGCGGCGATCCTGAAGGATCTCGGCACGCCCTGCCTGATCCACCAGCCCTCCTACAACATGCTGAACCGCTGGGTGGAGCGCGACGGGCTGAAGGACACGCTGGACGATCTCGGCATCGGCTCGATCGCCTTCACGCCGCTGGCGCAGGGCATGCTGACGAAGAAGTATCTCGGCGGCATCCCCGAGGACAGCCGCGCCGCGCAGGACAAGTCGCTCTTCCCCTCGATGCTGTCCGACAAGGCGATCGGCAACATCCGCAAGCTCAACGAGATCGCGGAAGCGCGCGGCCAGACGCTGGCGCAGATGGCGATCGCCTGGGTGCTGCGTGGCGGCGGCATCACCTCGGCGCTGATCGGCGCCTCGAAGCCGAGCCAGGTCGAGGACTGCGCCGGCGCGGTGCGCAACCTCGACTTCACCGAGGCCGAGCTGGCCGAGATCGACCGCTACGCCGACGAGGAACAGATCAACCTCTGGGCCCGTTCGTCAGAGACCGACTGATCGCCGCTTTCGCGCCGCCTTCGCGCCCCGGAATCGGCCCCCCGGCCGGGCAGTCTGGGGCGCGACACGCCGAGAGAGACGAGACATGCCCGACCTGCCGCTGATCCTGGCTGCGCCGCTGATGGCGGCGATGATCTGGACCGACCTGACCCGGATGAAGATCCCCAACCTGCTGGTGCTGGCGGTGCTGGTGCTGGGGGCGGGCTGCGCGGCGTTCGGGCTGATGCCCGATCTCGGGCTGCGGGTCATGGCGGGGCTGGGGGTGCTGGTGGTCGGCATCGGCCTCTTCGCCATGGGCGTGATGGGCGGCGGCGACGCCAAGATGCTGGCCGCTCTGGTGCCGCTTCTGCCGCCCGACGCCTGGGGCGGCTTCGCGATGCTGCTTTCGCTCACCATGCTGGGCGGCGCGGCGCTGGTCTTCGCGGCGCGGCGCGTGGCGGGCGGGCCCGAGGCGGGCTGGGTCAGCCTGCGCGAGAGCCGGCGCTACCCGCTCGGCCTGTCGATCGGCGCGGCGGCGCTGATCCTGCCGCTGCTGATCTGAGCCGCACCGGGCGCGGCGCCGCGCCCTTTCGTCCGCGCGTGATCTGCGGCAGGTAGGGGGCGCAACCGCCGGAGACCCCGATGCCCGAGACCCACGCCGCCGCCCTCGACTTCTTCATGTCGCGCCGCTCGCGCCCGGCCAAGACGCTGACCACGCCGGTGCCGGACCGCGAGGCGCTGATGCCGCTGCTGACGGCGGCGCTGCGCGTGCCCGATCACGGCAAGCTCGAGCCGTGGCGGCTGATCGTGCTGGAGAAGCCGGCGCTGGAGCGGCTGGCGGCGCTGGTGCCCGCGCGCGCCGAGGCGCTGGGGGTCGAGCCGGAGAAGCAGGCCAAGGCGGTGGCGCAGTACCGCGACGCCGATCTGGTGGTGGCGGTGATCTCCGCGCCCAAGCCCTCCGACAAGATCCCCGAGATCGAGCAGCAGCATTCGGCCGCCTGCGTCTGCCTGTCGCTTTTGAACGCGGCGCTGGCCGCGGGCTGGGGCGCGAACTGGCTGACCGGCTGGGCCAGCCATGACCCGGTCTTCTGCCGCGAGGGGCTGGGGCTGGCCGAACACGAGAGCGTCGCCGGGCTGATCCATATCGGCACCGAGCGCCACGCCCCGCCCGAGCGGCCGCGCCCGGACGTGGCGGCGCTGACCGAATGGCGCTCGGAATGATCCTCGCCGACCTGATGAAGGCGCTGGGCCAGTTCTCGGACCCGCGCTTCCGCCGCGTGCTCTGGCTCGGCCTCGCGCTCTCGGCGGGGCTGCTGGTGGCGATCTATTTCGGCCTCGTCGGCCTCGTCGGCCTGTTCGCGCCCGAGACGGTGACGCTGCCGCTGATCGGCGAGGTCGCCTGGATCGACGACGCGCTGGGCTGGGGGTCGCTCCTGTTGATGCTCGGCCTGTCGGTGGTGCTGATGCTGCCGGTCGCCTCGCTGATGAGCTCGTTCTTCCTCGAAGAAGTGGCGGCGGCGGTCGAGGCGCGGCATTACCCGAGCCTGCCCTCGGCGCGATCGATCCCGCTCGCCGACCAGGTGCGCGACGCGCTGTCCTTCCTCGCGGTGCTGGTGCTGATCAACGTCGCGGCCTTCGCGGCGAGCCTCGCCTTTCCGCCGGCCGCACCATTCCTGTTCTACGGCGTGAACGGCTGGCTTCTGGGGCGCGAGTATTTCCAGGTCGCGGCGATGCGGCGCGAGGGGCGCGAAGGCGCGCGCCGCCTGCGCAAGCGCCATCCGCTGCGGATCTGGGGCGCGGGCTGCCTGATGGCGGTGCCGCTGACGGTGCCGGTGGTGAACCTGCTGGTGCCGGTGGTCGGCGCGGCCACCTTCACCCATTTCTACCACCGCCTCGCCGGCGGGCGGCGGGTCACTCGGGGGCGGTGACCAGCGGGCTGCCGCGCTCGGGCGACATGCGGTCGAAGACGTCGATGTCGCGCACCGTGACGCCGCCCCAGAGGATGAAGGCCGACAGCGCCGCCCAGATCGGCACCGCCCAGAACGTGGTGAGCCGGGCCTTGCGCCCCAGCCGGAAGTCGGCCGGGGCCGAGGCGTGGGTGCCGGGCACGGTCTCGCCCGCGTCGCCCTGGGTCACGAGGCGCAGGGGCAGCACGACGAAGAACACCATGAACCATGTCACGGCGAAGAGCACGAAGGCGGCGGTGATGGTCATTGCGGCTCCATGGGCGCTCTGGCCCTGCTACTTCTCTCTTTGAATACTCATGGCCGGCGGGCGGGGCCGCCGCCCGGCCTAGACCTGTTCGAGCTCGATCAGGCAGCCGTCGAAATCCTTGGGATGCAAAAACAGCACCGGCTTGCCGTGCGCGCCGGTCTTCGGCTCGCCGCCGCCCAGCACCCGCGCGCCCTCGGCCACCAGCCGGTCGCGGGCGGCGATGATGTCCTCGACCTCGTAGCAGGCGTGGTGCATGCCGCCCGACGGGTTCTTCTCGAGAAAGGCCGAGACCGGCGAGCCTTCCCCCAGCGGCTGCATCAGCTCGACCTTGGTGTTGGGCAGGGTGACGAAGACCACGGTGACGCCGTGCTCGGGCAGGGCCTGCGGCGCGCTGATCTCGGCCCCGAGCGGGCCGGCGTAGCGGCGGGCCGCGGCCTCGAGGTCGGGCACGGCGATGGCGATGTGGTTCAGGCGTCCGATCATCCGGCGCTCCTTTCGGGCTGGCGGGCGTTATCGCACCCCGCTTGGCACCGCGCAAGCGCGGCCTCGGGGACGGATCGTCGCGGCTTAACCCGCGATTCACCTCGAACGGTCAGCATGGCGGGGCGCGGGCGGGACCGGCCCGTTCGAGCGAGGAGCCCGACCATGCCGATGATCGACCCCTTTCCGCAGGCCCCCGCCGCGACCGCCGAGCGGCCGCTGCTGGGCCTGACCGTGCTTCTGGTGGAGGACAGCCGCTTCGCGTCCGAGGCGATGCGCCTTCTGTGCCTGCGATCGGGGGCGCGGATCCGCCGGGCCGGCAGCCTGCACAACGCGCGGCGTCACCTGCGGGTCTACCGCCCCAACGTCGTGATCGCCGATCTCGGCCTGCCCGACGGCTCGGGGATCGAGCTGATCGTGGAGCTGGGGCAGGCGCGACCGCGGGTCGAGGTGCTGCTGGCCATCTCCGGCCACCCGGAGAGCGAGGCGCCGGCGCTCGGGGCCGGGGCGGACGGCTTCATCGCCAAGCCGATCGCCCGGCTGGCCGAGTTCCAGACCGCGGTGCTGCGCCACCTTCCGGCCGAGCGGCGCCCCGGCGGGCCGCGGCCGCTGCCCGAGGACGAGATCGCGCCGGACCGGGTGGCGTTGCGCGACGACCTGGCGCTGGCGGCGCAGCTGATGGGGGCCGAATGGCCGGCCGATCGCGACATCGCCTATGTGGCGCAGTTCCTGACCGGGGTGGCGCGCAGCGCCGGCGACGCGCCGCTTGCCGCCGCGGTCGAACGGCTGGCGGCGGCGCGGCGCGAGGGCGCGGCGGGCCTGCCGGCGCTGGCCCGCCTCGCCGCGCTGGTGGACGAACGGCTGGCCGCGCCGACGCCGCTCTGACCGGCCCTTGCCCCGGGGGCCTGCGGGATCAGTAGTCCCGCTCGAAGAACACGCCGAGGCTGGTCTCGCCGTCGCTCGAGACCGAGCCCTGCGCGGTGATGTCGTCGGTGACGTCGAGGTTGAGGTTGATCGAGGTCTGGTCGGTGCCGACGGTGACGTCGGTGTAGATGTTCTCGGACAGGTACTTGCCCGCCCGGACCGCGGCGTTGCCCTCGTCGTCGGTGGTGATGTCGAAATCGTCGAGGCCGGTGCCGGCGCGGAAGTCATCGATCAGACCGCCGCCGCCGGTGCCCGCGAGCGTGCCCACCGCCGCGGCGAGCTGCACCGCCTGCAGCGGCGTGATCGAGGAGAGGTCGCGCCCGAAGATCAGCTGCGCGAGCACCTCGTCCTGCGGCAGGTCCGGGGTCGATTCGAACCGCACCTCGGGCGCGTTCGCCGGGCCCTCGATCACGATCCGCACCACGGTGCCGGTCGCGGTCTCGGTGGTGGCGACCAGCCGGATGAAGGGGGTGAAGCCGCCCTGCAGGTAGGCGCCGCCCTGGTCGAGCTGGAAGCGCTGCTGCAGGATGTCGAGCCGGCCGCGCACCAGCTCGAACTCGCCGACCGGGATCACCTGGTTGGTGGTGCCGCCGATCCGCAGCTGGCCGCCCAGCTCGGCATCGAGTCCGCGGCCGCGGATGAAGATGCGCGAGGGCGCGCTGATCGTCACGTCGAGCCCGTAGCCGGGGCCGGAGGGGCCGTCGGCGCCCCCGGCGCTTTCGCCGATCTCGACGCCCGCCACGGTGAGGCCGGCGCGGTTCAGCGTCCGGCGCACCGCGTCCGACGGCGCGATGTGGCGCACCTCGGGGAGGTCGCCCAGCGCGCCGATGCCGGAGGAGGGAACCTGGATCTCGGTCGCGCCCAGCTCGACGAGGCCGGCGATCACCGCGCCGCCGGCGAGCGGGCCGGTGATCGAAAGCCGCCCGTCGGCGGTGGTCTCGTACAGCTCGGGGTCGCGCAGCTCGAGCCCGTCGAGCCCGATGGCGAGGTCGGCATCGAAGCCGCCCGTGAGCGCGACCGGCCCGCTGACCGTAAGCCGCCCGCCCTGTTCCAGCGCCGCCGAGAGCGCCAGCTCGGCGCGGTCGCCGGTCAGCCGGACCGTGGTGTCGATGTCCTCGACCGACAGCCCGACCGTCGGCACGGCGAGCCGGGCATCGGCGGTCGAGATCGTGCCTGTCACCGAGGACAGCGCCGGCGGGCCGTTCACGGCCAGGTCGAAGCGGGCGGTGCCGTCGAGCCGTCGCGGCGCGATCAGGTCGTTGACGAGGCCGAGCTGCGTCTGGCCGGTCACGTCGAGGTCGAGCGTGCCGTTCACGGCGTAGGTGCCGGCGACATCGGCGCTGGTGCCGCCGGGGCCGGTGGCGCTGGCGTCGATGGTCAGCGTGCCGTCGGCGGCGCGGCTGGCGCTGCCGCTGGCGGTCACGGGCCCCGAGAAGTCGGGGGTGAAGAGGCCGATGTCGTTCAGCCGCGCGTCGAAGGTCGCGCTCTGGCCGGTGCCCGAGCCGGTGGCGTCGGCGGTGACCGAGAAGGCGGGGAAGCGGACGTCGAGGTCGCGCACCGCGATCTCGCCCGGCGCGCTGCGCGCGAGCCGGCCCCGCACGGTGCCGGTGCCGTCGAGCAGCCGCTCGACCGCCTCGACGCCGACATCGAGATCCGAGGCCCGGCCATCCAGCGTCACGTCGAAGCGCGACAGGTCGGGCATCACGGTGCCGGCGGCGTCGAGGTTGACGCTGCCGCCCAGGGGGCGTCCCGCGATATCCGAGAAGGGCGCGAGCGAGGCGATGTCGGCCGAGACGCGCGCGGTGACCTCGCGGCCCTGCGCCTCGGGCGCGACCCGGCCGGTGGCGGCGAGGTCGGTGCCTTGCGCGCGGCCCGTCACCTCGAAGTCGATCCCGCCCTGCGCATCGCCCGAGGCCGAGGCCGAGAGCGTCGCGGGGCCGGTGAGGCCGGGGGCGAGCGGCGCGATCTCGGCGAGGCGGATGTCGAAATCGCCGGTGGGCAGCCCGTCCTCTACGGTGGCGCTGCCGCTGGCCGTAACCTGCGGGTTGGTGAGCGAGAAGCGGGGCAGGGCGAAGTCGTTTTCGCCCGTCCGGATGGCGCGGGCGTCGAGCACGGTCTGCCCGGCCAGCAGCGGGTCGAGCTGGCCGATGCCGGTGGTCACGTCCTGCGCCGTGCCGTCGAGCGTCACGTCGAAGCGCGACAGGTCGGCGCTCGCGGTGCCCGAGGCCGACAGGTCGACCGCGCCCGAGAGCGGGCGGCCGGCGAGCGTGCCGATAGGCGCGAGGTCGTCGATGTCGAGGTCGAGGTCGAAGACGCCTTCGCCTTCCTCGATCTGCGCCGAGCCGGAGAGGTTCAGCCCCTCGGAGGCGACGCGCAGGTTCTCGACCAGCAGGTCCTCGGGGCCGGTGCGCACGGCGTGGCCCGACAGCGTCAGCGCGCCGCCGAACAGCTCGTCGGCCTCCGCCGTGCCGGTGGCGAGGTCGGTGGCGCGGCCGTCGAGCGTCACGTCGAAGGTCGAGGCGTCGAGCGCGGCCGAGCCGCTGGCGGTGAGCGTCGCCTGCCCGTCGAGCGGCCGGTCGAGCGCCTCGCCCACGGCGGCGAGGTCGCGCGCGTCGATCTCGAGGTCGAAGGCCGCGAGGCCTTCGACCACCTCGGCATTGCCGGTGGCGGCGAGCGCCGGGCCGTCGAGCCGCAGCTCCTGCACGGCGAAGCTTTCGGGGCCGGTGCGCGCGGCGCTGCCCGACAGCGTCACGCGGCCGCGCAGGAGCGGGTCGGCCTGCGGGATGCCGGTCACGAGATCGGTCGTCACCGCGTCGATCGTGGCGTCGAGGCCCGAGCCGTCGGTCTCGGCCGTGCCCTGTGCGGTCAGCCGCGCCGCGCCCGAGATGGGGCGGTCGAGCGCCTCGCCCAGCGGCGCGAGGTCCGAGGCCTCGGCCTCGATGTCGAAGCTGGCGGTGGTCCCGTTGAGCGCGGCGTCGCCGGAGGCGCGGATCCAGGGCGCGGAGAGCGCGAAATCCTCGGCCGAGAACTGCATCTCGCCGCTGCGGGCGGCGTTGCCTGAGAGCGTGACGCGGCCGCGCAGCAGCGGGTCGGCCTGCGCAATGCCGGTGACGAGGTCGGTGGCGCTGCCGTCGAGCGTGAGGTCGAAGGCCGAGAGGTCGGTCTCGAGGCTGCCCGCGGCCGAGAGGTCGACCGCGCCCGAAAGCGGCCGGTCGATGGCCTCGCCCACCGGGGTCAGGTCGCTGGCCTGCGTGTCGAGGTCGAAGGTCGCGGTGGTGCCGTTCAGCTCGGCGCGGCCGGTGGCGCGCAGCGTTTGGGTGGTGGCGTTGAGGTTCTCGACCCTGAAGCTTTCGGGGCCCGAGCGGACCACGTTGCCTGAGAGCCGCGCCTGCCCGCGCAGCAGCGGGTCGGCTTGCGGGATGCCGGTGACGAGGTCGGCAGTCTCGGCATCGACCACGAGGTCGAAGGTCGCGGCGTCGGAGGCGAGCGTGCCCGCGGCCTCGAACCGCGCCGCGCCCGACAGCTCGCGCCCGGCGATGGTCGAGAAGGGGGCGATGTCCGCGAGGTCGGCGGTCATGTCGAGCGTGATCTGCCCGCCGTCCTCCTCTGGGGCCTGCACGGCGTCGATCACCGCGCGGCCGTTGGGCAGGGTGGCGGTGACGTTGGCCTCGGTCGCGCCGGTGGCGGTGCGGGTGGCGGTGCCGACGAGGCTCGCGGGGCCGCTGACGCCGTCGAGCGCGAGACCCGCATCCTCGACCGAGATGTCGAACTCGGCGGTGCTGGCGCCGGAGGTGATGTCGGCCTGCCCGGTGGCGCTGAGCCGGGGCGTGACGATGCGGAAGGTCTCGACCCGCGTGCCGGTCTCGTCGCGCGCGGCCTCGAGCGCGATCTCGCCCGCGCCCGCGATGTAGGGGTCGAGCGGCTCGATCCCCAGCGCGAGCCGCGCGGTGGTGCCGTCGACCGTCACGTCGAAGATGCCGTCGAGGGGCCGGAACAGCGCCGCGATCTCGAGATCGGCGGCGCCGGCGAGGTCGAGGCCGGTGAGGCCGGAGAACCGCTCCAGCCGCTCGGCCGAGAGATCGAGCGCGAGGTCGGTCTCGAACCCGTCCTCGGGGCCCGCGACGGTGCCGTTCGCGCCGAGCGCGATGCCCGGCCCGTCGAGGGTGACGCGGTCGATCACGACCGGGCCTTCGCCGTCGCGCTCCAGCACGATCTCGCCGGCGATCTCCTCGCCCAGCGCCTCGGCCAGGTCGGCGTCGTCGAACTGCAGCCCGCGCGCGGTGTAGTTCACGTCGGCGGTGAACAGGCTCGGCGCGGCGTCGCTGTCCTCGACGATGACGCCGCCGCCCTGCACGTTGAGGCGCGGGACGGTCAGGCCGGGGCGGACGAAGTCGGTGGCGACGATGTCGAGCCCCCACTGGTTGCCCAGCGCGCCGTCGAACTTCAGCGTCAGGCTGGCGCTGCCGAGCCGAGTCTCGCCGCCGGCGACGGGCAGCACCACCGGCGCGCCGTCCTCGGCGCCGATCTCGCCCGACAGGTCGAAGCGCTCGGGCCAGCCATCGGCGCCGATCCGGGCCGAGCCGTCGAGCGTCAGCGCCCGCGCGCCGATGCTGAGCTGCGACAGCTCCAGCGCGCCGTCGTCCTCGCGGCGGCCGGTGACGAGCAGGTCGACCTCGGGGCCGAAGAATTCCTCGTAATCCGGGGCGAGCAGCGGCGTGACGTCGCCCGAGACGTCGAGCGTGAAGGCCAGCGGCACGGCGCCGCCCTCGGGTGCGGCGCCGCGGTCGAGCGAGAAATCCCCCGCGATGCGGGGCTCGCCGGCGGTGGCCAGCGCGATCTCGGCGTCGAAATCGTCGATCGGGCCGGTGCCCTCGACGGTCAGCGCGACCGAGGGCCGGCCCGGCAGGTCGAGAAGCCGCGCCGCGATGCCGTCCTCGGCCTCGTCGAGCGCGAGGTTGAGGTCGAGCACGCGGCTTTCGTTGGCGTAGCTGCCCGAGATCTCGAAGCGGCCGGTCTTGTCGTCGCGCCGCTCGGCCACCAGCTGGACCTCGCCCTCGCCGCCCGCCAGGCGGGCCGCGCCGTCGATCGTCAACACCACCGGCTCGCCGAGGAAATCCTCGCCCAGCTCCAGCCGGTCGATGGCGAACTCGTCCACCCGGATCGAGACCGGCAGCTCGGGCAGCGAGAAGGGCGTGGCCTCGGCGGCGGGGGGCTCGCCCGGTCCGGCGCTGGGCGGGCGCATCAGCTCGATCGCGCCGGCCGACAGCTCCTCGACCTCGAGCCGCCCGCGCAGCAGCGCCGTGCGGTTCCAGTCGAGCACGAGGTTCTCGGCCCTGAGCCAGACGCCCTCGTCATCGGCGATGGTCATGACCTCGATCGTGGCGGTCGAACTCAGCGCGCCCTCGAAACCGGTGATGATCACCTCGCGCCCGGCGCCCGAGAGGTTGTCCTCAATCAGCCCGGTCAGGAAGCCGCGGTCGCGCTCGGCCTGCTCCTCCTGGGCGGGCAGGACGGTCGGGGCGACGGTGGCGACGGTGAGCGCCGCGGCGCGGGAGAGCTGTTTCAAAACGCCTGTCCTATTCCGATGTAGAGCTGGACGCTGTCATAGGCATCGTCGCCGGTGACCGGGGTGGCGAGGTCGAGCCGCACCGGGCCGATCGGGGTGGCATAGCGGATGCCGGCGCCGGCCCCGGCCTGCCAGTCGCCGGAGCCGTCGGGGATGCCGTCGCGCTCGACATAGCCGATGTCGTAGAAGCCGACCGCGCCGATGCTGTCGGTGACGTCGATCCGCGCCTCGAGCTGGGCGCCGGCGAAGCTGCGGCCGCCGGAGCGGACCTCGACCGGCCCGTCGCCGAAGTCGCGGATGGTGGTGACGCCGAGCGACTGGTACTCGTGGCCGCGCACCGTGCCGCCGCCACCCGAGTAGAACAGGAAGTCGGCCGGGGTCTCGCTGATGCCGGCGCCGAGCACCGAGCCGAGCTGCGCCCGCGCGGCGAGCGTGACGCGCCCGCCCGCCCCGAAGCTGCGATAGGCCCGGCCGTCGGCATAGAGCCGCACGCCGTCTCCGATGCCGGTCACGCCGACGAAGGGGGTGATCTCGGCGTCGATGAAGAAGCCCTCGGTCGCGTCGAGCGCCACGTCGCGGCGGTCGTAGGTGGCGTCGAGCGGCAGGGTAAGGAGGGTGTATTCGCGGGTGCGCGCGTCGGTCTCCTCGCGCGCCCTCAGCACCCCGATCGCGGCCGAGTAGCTCAGCCGGTCGTTGACGTAGCGCTGCAGGCCGATCTCGGTGCGGATCTGGTCGAGCCGGTAATCGATCTCGTTCTCGCGCTTGATCTCGGCTTCGGCGAAGAGGTCAACATCGGCGCGGAAAGTGGCGGGGCGGTTGAAGCTCGCGCCGAGCCGGTAGTCGGCCCCGCCCGAGCCGGTGACGCCCGGCACCTCGCCCTCGATGCCCGAGATCTCGCCCTCGACGCGGAACCGCTCGGCCCCGCCCAGGAGGTTGCGGTGCAGCCAGAAGGCCGAGAGGCCGAGCCCCTCGACGGTCGACAGCTCGGCCCCGAAGCCGACCCGGCGGGGCAGCGACTCGGAGACCACCAGCTCGAAGGGCAGGCTGGCGTCGGGGCCGATCTCCTCGCTTTCGATGAAGGCCACCGAATCGAAGGCGCCGCTGCGGCGCAGCCGCGTGGCCGAGAACTCGAGATCCTCGGGGTCGTAGACCGTGCCGGTCGGGAAGTCGGCGATGGCGCGGATGCGCTCCACGCGCACGGCCTCGTTGCCGGTGACGGCGAGCGGGCCGAAGCGCAGCCGCGGGCCGGGGGCGAGGCGGACCCGCGCGGCGAGCCGCTGGCTCGGGTGGTCGGCGACGATCTCCTGGTCGCCCACCTCGGCCTTGGCGTGGCCCACCGCCTGCCAGGCATCCACCCCGGCGCGGGCGGCGGCGCGCACGGCCTCGGCGCGGGCGACCTCGCCGGTGGCGAAGCTCTCGGGCAGCTCGGTGTCCGGCGCGAGCGGCGCGATCTCGGTGCGGCCGAAGGCGAAGCGCGGGCCCTGGTTCACCCGGATGGCGATGTCGTCGACCCGGTCCGGCGCGTCGAGCGGCGCGATGCCGGCGGCCTCGCGGCCGTTGACGAGGATCGAGATGGTGCCGCCGTAATAGCCCTCGGCGTAGAGGCCGGTCAGCAGGCGGCGGTAATCGGCGCGGGCGGCGGCGACCCAGTCCTGCGCGCTCGGCGGCTCGGCCTCGTCCTTCAGGTCGATCAGCAGCGATGAGTTCTCGAGCACGGTCTCGAGGTCGTCGTCGGCGACCTCGATGTCGAAGCGGATCTCCTGCGCGAGCACGGCGCTGGTCGATAAGGCGAGGATCGAGAGCCCCGTCAGGGCGGCGATGTTGCGCAAGATGTCTGTCCTCCCGACGGACCGCTCGTATGTCTTCACGATCCGGGTCTGGAGCCGGACCTTGCGCCTATTGCTATCCGATCGGGCGAGGGAGACAACCGCCGGTTCGGTCGTGCCGGTCAAATGTGATCGAACGGATCCGGCGCGTAGCCCACAGCGGCGAGGTAGAGCCCGTGCGGCGGGCAGACCGGGCCGCAGGCGGCGCGGTCGCGCGCCTCAAGCGCCGCGGTCACGTCGTCGGGCGTCCAGGCCCCGGCGCCGACCCGCTCCAGCGTGCCGACGAAGCTGCGGACCTGGTTGTGCAGGAAGGAGCGTGCCTGCACGTGGAAGCGGATTTCCAGCCCGTCGGGCCGCTCCACCGGTTCGACATCGAGCCGGTCGAGCGTGCGCAGCGCGCTGTCGGCCTGGCAGATCGAGGAGCGGAAGGTGGTGAAGTCGTGCCGCCCGATCAGCCGGTCGGCGCCCGCCTGCATTGCGACCGGGTCGAGCATGTGCGGCACCCGCCACGCCAACCCGGCCTCGTGGGTCAGCGGCGCGCGGCGGCAGACCAGCCGGAACAGGTAGCGCCGCCAGGTGGCCGAGAAGCGGGCATGGAACGCGTCATCGACCCGCGCGCAGGCGGTGATGGCGACCGGCTCCGGCTTCAGGTGGTAGTTCAGCGCCTCGGACAGGCGGAACGCGTCCCATTCCTTCTCCATGTCGCAATGCGCGACCTGGCCCAGCCCGTGCACCCCGGCATCGGTCCGCCCGGCGGCGGCGATGGTGTGGGCGCGCTTTTCCAGCTTCCCCAGCGCGGCCTCGATCGCGCCCTGCACGGAGGGGTGCTCGGACTGGCGCTGCCACCCGGAGAAGGGGGCGCCGTTGTATTCGACCTTGAGGGCATAGCGGGGCATGGCATGGCGGGTTAGCGATGCGGGGCGGCGATGGCAAGCATGGTCCACTTCACTCTGAAAATACTCATTTCCCGCGCCTGGCCCGGGCACGCCCCTGTCCATTCCGGGACACGCCGCCTATCTTGCCCGGCAAGGAAGACGGGGAACGGGCAGTGGTCATCTCAAGCATCGCCGACGGTCTGACGCGCGGGGTCGAGGGGGTGGCCGACCGGCTGGTCGCGCCGTTCTCGGACCCGGTGATCCGGCTCGGCGTCACCGGGCTGTCGCGCGCCGGCAAGACGGTGTTCATCACCTCGCTGGTGGCCAACCTGCTCGACCGGGGGCGGATGCCGCAATTCGCCGCCGGGCCGCGGATCACCGGCGCGGTGCTGCGGCCGCAGCCCGACGACACGGTGGCGCGGTTCGACTACGAGGGACATCTCGCGAAGCTGCTCGCGCCCGAGCCGGAATGGCCCGAGGGCACGCGGCGGGTGAGCGAACTCAGGCTCAGCTTGCGGGTGCAGCAGGGCGGCATGCTGGCCGGGCTGCAGGGGCCGCGCACGGTGCATCTCGACATCGTCGATTATCCCGGCGAATGGCTGCTCGATCTCGGCCTTCTGGAGAAGGACTTCGCCCGCTGGTCGTCGGAGGCGCTGGCCCGGCTCGAGGCACGCGCCGGGGCCATGCCCGAGGCGGCGGCGTTCCGCGCGGCGCTGGGCCAGATCGACCCGGCCGCGACGCTGGAGGAGCCGCAGGCCAAGCGGCTGGCCGCAGCCTTCACGGGCTATCTCAACGCCGCGCGCGCGGCGGGCTATTCGGACTGCACGCCGGGGCGGTTCCTGCTGCCGGGCGATCTCGAGGGCTCGCCGGTGCTGACCTTCGCGCCGCTGCCCGCGGGCGAGGCGCCGCGCCAAAGCCTGCGGCGCGAGTTCGAACGCCGCTTCGAGGCCTACAAGCGCGAGGTGGTGAAGCCGTTCTTCCGCGACCATTTCGCGCGGATCGACCGGCAGGTGGTGCTGGTCGACGTGCTGAGCGCGATCCATGCCGGGCCGCAGGCGGTCGAGGATCTGCGCGCGGCGATGGCCGACATCCTGCGCGCCTTCCGCCCCGGGCGGAACGCCTTTCTCAGCCGTATCTTCCAGGGCCGGCGGATCGACCGTATCCTGTTCGCCGCGACCAAGGCCGACCACCTGCACCATTCCGAGCACGGCAAGCTCGCCGCGATCACCGAGGCGCTCTTGCGCGAGGCGCGCGATCGGGCGGATTTCGCGGGCGCGCGCACGCAGGCCATGGCGATCGCGGCGCTGAGGACCACGGTCGAGGACCGGATCAGCCATGGCGGCGAGGAGATCGACGTGGTGCGCGGCAAGCTCTTGGCCTCGGGCCGGCAGGCGGCGCTCAATGCCGGCGCGCTGCCCGAGGATCCGTCGCACCTGCTGGCGCCGGCGCGGGCGGGGGCGGAGAACTGGCTCGACGGCGACTACTCGGTGATGGATTTCGCGCCGGCGCGGCTGACGTTGAAGCCCGGCGAGGGGCCGCCGCATATCCGGCTCGACCGGGCGGCGGAGTTCCTGCTCGGCGACCGGCTCTAGGGAGGGGGCGATGAGCGACCAGAAACGCCGCGGCCCGGTGATGATCGACCTCGAGGAGGAGCCGAAGCGCGGCGCCCCCGAAGTGACGCCCGCCACCGCGCCGCCGGTGCCCGAGCCGGGCCTGCCGCAGGGCGCGGCGCTGCAGCGCGTGGCGGTGGTCGCGGCGCGGCCGCGCTCGCGGCTCGCGCGCTGGTTCCTGTCGGCGCTGGGCGCGCTCATCGGCTTCATGCTGTCGGTCGCAGCGTGGAACTGGGTGACGGGCCTGCTGGCCGCGCAGCCGATGCTGGGCGCGGTCGCCGCGACGCTGCTGGCGCTGGTGCTGGGGCTGCTCATGGCGATCGCGGTGAAGGAGGCTTCGGCCTTCCGCCGGCTGGCGCGGCTCGACCACATCCAGCGCGGCGCGGCGGCGGCGCTGGGCGCGCAGGACCTCGCGCAGGCCAAGACGGTCTCGGCCGAGGTCGCGCGGCTTTATGCGGCGCGCGACGCGCTGGCGCCGGGGCTCGAGCGCGTGAAGGCACGAGAGGGCGACCTGTTCGACGCCGACGCGGTGCTGGGGCTGGCCGAGCGTGAACTTCTCGCGCCGCTCGACCGCGAGGCGATGCGCGAGGTCGAGGCGGCGGCCCGGCAGGTGGCGACGGTGACGGCGGTGGTGCCGCTGGCGCTCGCGGACGTGGTGGCGGCGCTGACCGCGAACCTGCGGATGATCCGCCGGGTGGCCGAGATCTATGGCGGCCGGTCCGGCACGCTCGGCGCGTGGCGGCTGACGCGCTCGGTGCTGACGCACCTGGTGGCCACCGGCGCGGTGGCGGTGGGCGACGACCTGGTGAGTTCGGTCGCCGGCGGCGGCGTGCTGAGCCGCGTCTCGCGCCGTTTCGGCGAAGGCGTGGTGAACGGCGCCCTGACCGCGCGGGTCGGCGTCGCGGCGATCGAGGTCTGCCGCCCGCTGCCGTTCCGCGCGGTCGAACGGCCCAGCGTGACCGGGCTGGTGCGGCGGGCGCTGACGGGGCTGTTCGGATCGCGCGAGGGCTGAAGCTCCGGGGGGCGGCGATGGCCGGGCGGCGCGCCCGGCGGGAAAGGGGGCGCCGGTCCCTAAAGCAGCTTTTCGAACCGCGCGCCGCGCCACAGCGCCGCCAGCCGGCCCGGGATCGCGCGCATCGACAGGGCCTCGCGCGCGAGCCGCACCCGGTTCCAGTCGGTGGCCTCGCGCTGGCTCTGGCGCGAAGGCTCGATGTCCGAGCCGGCATGGTGGTGGAAAATCACCGCCGGGGTCAGGCGGTGCACGCCGGGGGCCCGGAAATGCGGCGCGAAGGCGGGGTTGAAGAGGTGATGGTCGATCGGCGCGGCGAAGCCGTCGAAGTTCGCGGCCATGCGCGCCACCGTGTCGCGATGCGCGACATAGCCCCCGCCGCCCAGCGCCCGCGACCACAGCCGGACCAGCCGCCGCCCCGGCAGCGGCTGCGGCAGGGCGCTGTCCGAGACCAGCATCTTCTTGGCGCGCGGGGCGTTGCGGTCGAGCTTGACGAGCCCGGCCGCGGGCGTGACCCAGCCGTCATCCGCGAGCAGCCCGGCCAGCTCCGGCTCGAACTCCACGTCGTCCTCAAGCACGCAGAGCGCCTGTCCCGAACCGGAAAGGAACTCTTCCCAGCACAGGCGATGCGAGATGGCGCAGGCCATCTCGGCCGGGGCGCAGGGATAGGACCGGCTCATCCTGGGGAAGTGGCGCGACAGCTGCGCGGGCTCGGCGCTGGCCGCGTCGACGGCGTCGAACCACTCCCAGGCGATGCCCGCCGATTCGAGCTTGGCCTGCATGACCTGCCGCCGGTCCGGCCGCCGGAGCAGGCTGATGACACGGGTCTCGACCGGCCGTGTCGCGGTGCCCATGGCGGAACGGGTCTGCATGTCATGAACCTCGCGGATGCGGCCGGGTGGGGCCACGCCTAGACCGGCGGCCCCGCCGGCACAACGCCGTCACCGCAGTTTCGGCACGCCGCCTTCAAACGTCTCGCGCTCGGTCACGCCGGCGCGCAGCGTGCGGCCGATGCGGTGCGCCAGCGTGGACCACGCCTGCGCGGTCTCGGGCGGCAGCTCCTCGCGCAGGGTCATGTCGAAGAGCGCGAGCCAGGGCGAGAACATGCCGGGCCGCACGTCGCGCGCCTCCTGGTGCGCCTTGAGCGGGCTGCCGCGGTAGCCGGGGCGGCCGAGGATCGCGCTGGCCCAGAAATCGGTGACCAGCGCCTCGTGGGCCGGCCAGTCCTCCACGTGTTTCGCGAAGACCGGGCCAAGGCCGGGATGGGCGCGGATACGCGCGTAGAACCGCGCCACGACGCGGGCGATCTCGGCCTCGGTGATCTCGATGCGCGGCTCTGGCATGGCGGGTCCTTTCGCCAATCCACATAGCCCCTCGCGCCGGCCGCCGCGAGGGGGCGGGGGCGCTTTACCCCCGATCCGCGCGGGCCTATAAGCGCGGGCATGCAGGCCCTTCGCGCCCATATCACGCGAATTACCGGCCCGGCGCTCTGACAGCATCAGGGCCGCCGGGACAAGGCGCATGAGCCACGGCCGCGCCGCCCTCAATCCATTTCCGACCACGACCGGACTTCGACAGGACCGACCAGCGATGTGCGCCGATACGCCCGACACCCAAGCCCCCGACACCCCCGACTACAAGGACAGCCTGAACCTGCCGCGCACCGATTTCCCGATGCGCGCCGGCCTGCCCAAGCGCGAGCCCGACTGGCTCGATCGCTGGCAGCGGATCGGGGTCTACGACCGGCTGCGCGAGAAGGCGGAGGGCCGCAAGCCCTTCACGCTGCATGACGGGCCTCCCTACGCCAACGGCAACCTGCATATCGGCCACGCGCTCAACAAGATCCTCAAGGACATGGTGGTGCGCAGCCAGCAGATGATGGGCCGCGACGCGCGCTACATCCCCGGCTGGGACTGCCACGGCCTGCCGATCGAGTGGAAGATCGAGGAGCAGTACCGCGCCAAGGGGCTCGACAAGGACAAGGTCGACGTCGTCGATTTCCGGCAGGAATGCCGCCGCTTCGCCGAGGGCTGGGTCGACGTGCAGCGCGAGGAGTTCCAGCGGCTCGGCGTCACCGGCAAGTGGGAGAAGCCCTACCTGACGATGGACTTCCACGCCGAGCGGGTGATCGCCGAGGAGTTCATGACCTTCCTCATGAACGGCGTGCTCTACCAGGGCTCGAAGCCGGTGATGTGGTCGCCGGTCGAGAAGACCGCGCTCGCGGAGGCCGAGGTCGAGTACCACGACAAGGAAAGCTTCACGATCTGGGTGCGCTTCCCGGTGCTGGGCTCCGACGACCCGCTCCTGCAGGGCACCGACGTGGTGATCTGGACCACCACGCCCTGGACCATCCCGTCCAACAAGGGCGTCGTCTACCACCCCGACATCTCCTACGGCGTCTACGAGATCACCGGCGCGCCCGAGGGCAACTGGGTCAAGACAGGCGACAAGCTGCTTCTGGCCGACAAGCTGGCCGAGGGCTGCCTGTCCAAGGCCCGCGTCGACGGCTGGGAGCGGATCGGCGATGCGCCCTCGCTCGAAGGGCTGTCGGTCGCGCACCCGTTCGCGGGCATCGAGGGCGGCGAGGGCGAATGGGACCAGCCGCGCGACTTCCGGCCCGCGCCCTTCGTCACCGACGAGGACGGCACCGGCTTCGTGCATTGCGCGCCCAGCCACGGCATGGACGAGTTCGAGCTCTACCGCGACGCGGGCATGCTGTCGGAGGTCATCACCTACAATGTCGAGGAGGACGGCTCCTTCCGCGCCGACCTGCCTCTGTTCGGCGGCAAGCGCATCCTCAAGCCGAACGGCAAGGAGGGCGACGCCAACGCCGCGGTGATCGAGAAGCTGACCGAGAGCGGCAAGCTCTTCGCGCGCGGCAAGATCAAGCACTCCTACCCGCATAGCTGGCGCTCCAAGGCGCCGCTGATCTTCCGCAACACGCCGCAATGGTTCGCCGCCATCGACCGCGAGGTCGGCGACGGGCAGGACCGGTACGGCAAGACCATCCGCGACCGCGCCCTGACCTCGATCGACGAGCTGGTGACCTGGACGCCGAAATCGGCGCGCAACCGGCTGCACTCGATGATCGAGAGCCGCCCGGACTGGGTGCTGTCGCGCCAGCGCGCCTGGGGCGTGCCGCTGACCTGCTTCGTGAAGAAGGGGGCGAAGCCGACCGACCCGGATTTCCTGCTGCGCGACGATGGCGTCAACGCCCGCGTGCTCGAGGCCTTCGAGGCCGAGGGCGCGGATGCGTGGTATCGCGACGGCGCCAAGGCCCGCTTCCTCGACGGGATCGTGAACCCTGACGAGTACGAGCAGGTCTTCGACATCCTCGACGTCTGGTTCGATTCGGGCTCCACCCACGCCTTCGTGCTGCGCGACCGCGAGGACGGCTCCGAGGACGGGCTGGCCGATCTCTACCTCGAGGGCACCGACCAGCACCGCGGCTGGTTCCACTCCTCGATGCTGCAATCCTGCGGCACCAAGGGCCGCGCGCCCTATCGCGGGGTGCTGACGCATGGCTTCACGCTCGACGAGAAGGGCATGAAGATGTCGAAGTCGCTGGGCAACACCGTCAGCCCGGCCGACGTGACCAAGCAGTACGGCGCCGACATCCTGCGGCTGTGGGTGGCGCAGTCGGACTACACCGGCGATCTCAGGATCGGGCCGGAGATCCTCAAGGGCGTGGCCGACGGCTACCGCCGGCTGCGCAACACCATGCGCTTCATGCTGGGTTCGCTGGCGGACTTCACCGAGGCCGACCGGGTTGAGCCTTCGGAGATGCCCGAGCTGGAGCGCTGGGTGCTGCATCGCCTGGCAGAGCTGGATGAGACCGTGCGCGCGGGCTACGACGCCTACGACTTCCAGGGCGTGTTCCGGGCGGTGTTCGACTTCGCGACGGTCGAGCTTTCGGCCTTCTACTTCGACATCCGCAAGGACGCGCTCTACTGCGACGGCGACACCGCGCGTAGGCGGGCGGCGCGCACCGTGCTCGACCTGCTCTATCACCGGCTGACGACCTGGCTGGCGCCGATCCTCGTCTTCACCATGGAAGAGGTCTGGCTCGAGCGGCATCCGGGCGACGACGCCTCGGTGCATCTGGCCGACATCCCCGAGACGCCGCAGGCGTGGCGCGACGAGGCGCTGGCCGCCAAGTGGGCCGCGATCCGCAAGGTGCGCCGCGTGGTGACCGCGGCGCTCGAGGTGGCGCGGCGCGACAAGGTGATCGGCGCCTCGCTCGAGGCGGCGCCGGTGGTGCATGTGCGCGATGCCGAGGCGCTCAAGGCGCTGAAGAGCGTGAGCTTCGAGGATCTCTGCATCACCTCGGCGATCTACCTGACCGCCGACCCGTCGCCGGCCGAGGCGTTCCGCCTGCCGGAGGTCGAGGGCGTCGGCGTGGTGTTCGAGCGCGCCGAGGGCGAGAAGTGCCAGCGCTGCTGGAAGATCCTGCCCGATGTCGGCCGCCACGCGCATCCGGGCGTCTGCGCCCGCTGCGACGCGGCGCTCGCATGACGACCTTCCGGCGCCGCGCGAGTCGTGGCGCCGGATCCGAGTATTTGAAGAGTGAAGGAGCAGGGCGCGCGCCTTGCTTCTTCACTCCGCAAATACTCATCGCCGCCTGCGGCCCGCGATGAGCCTTCCGGTCTTCCTCGCGGTGATGCTCGCGGCCTTCCTGCATGCGAGCTGGAACGCCATGATCAAGCTCGGCGCCTCGAAGGTGGCGGGCATGGTGATCCTGGCGCTTGTGCAGGGCGTGATGGGGCTTGCCGTGGCGCTGGCGCGGCCCTTCCCCGAAGCCGAGGTCTGGCCCTGGGTCGCCGCCTCCGCCGTCTGCCACGCCGTCTACAACACCTTTCTCGCCTTCGCCTACGAGCATGGCGACCTGAGCCGGGTCTACCCGATCGCGCGGGGTGCCGCGCCGATGGCGGTGCTGGTGGCGAGCGCGCTGTTCCTGTCGGACGCGATCGAGCCGATGTCGGTCGTGGGCGTGCTGGTGCTGGGCCTCGGTATCCTCGGCATGGCGCGCGGCGCGCTGGGCTCGGGCGAGAGCCGCCACCTCATTCCCTACGCGCTGGGCGCGGCGGCGGGAACCGCCGGCTACACGCTCGTGGACGGGCTGGGCGCGCGGGTCTCCGGCGACCCGATCGCCTATGTCGGCTGGCTCTTCGTGGCGCAGGCGCTGCTGTTTCCGCCCGCGGCCTTCATGATGCGCGGGCGCGGGCTCCTGCGGGTCTCGCCGCGGGTCTGGGGGCAGGGGGCGCTGGCGGCGGCGGCCTCCTACGGGGCCTATGCCATCGCGGTCTGGGCGATGACGCTGGCGCCGATCGCGCTGGTCAGCGCGCTGCGCGAGACCTCGATCCTGTTCGCGGTGCTGATCGGCTGGGCCGCCTTCGGCGACCGGATGGATCGCGGCAAGGCGGTCTCGGCGGCGCTGATCGTCTCTGGCGTGGCGCTGACCCGGCTCTGAGCGGGCCGCGCCCTCAGCCGTCGCGCCCGTGGATCAGCTGTTGCGCCGCGCCGGCGCCCAGCAGGTAGACCGAGGTAATCACCAGACCCCAATGCGCCCAGCTCGCCGGGTCGAAATCGACCCAGGCCGCCCAGCCCGCGAAGAAGGTCCAGGCCAGCGCCATCGGCAGCGACACCGCGCGCCAGCGCTTGGTGCGCACCGGGTGGATGAACTTCACCGGCAGGAACATCGCCACCGCCAGCACCACCACCAGCGCCAGGATGATCCAGAAGTTCGGCGACAGCGCGAACAGCACCAGAACCAGCATGTTCCAGCAGCCCGGAAAGCCCTGGAACGAGTTGTCCCTGGTCTTCATCCGGCTGTCGGCGAAGTAGAGCGCCGAGGCGTAGGTGATGACGATGATCGCCACCCAGCCGGTCCAGCCCGGCAAGAGGTCCGACTCGAACAGCGCGTAGGCCGGGACGAAGACGTAGGTCAGGTAGTCGATGATCAGGTCGAGCAGCACGCCGTCGAAGATCGGCGCGTTGCGCTTGACGTCGTATTTGCGCGCCAGCGGCCCGTCGACCCCGTCCACCGCGAAGGCGACCACGAGCCAGAGGAACATCATGCTCCACTCGTCCTGCACCGCCTCCAGCATGGCGAGCATCGCGAAGACCGCCCCGGTGGCGGTGAGGAAGTGGACCCCGAGGGCCTTCTGAGCGTCAGTCATGCGGTCCCTCATGGCCGAAAGCGCGGGCGGGCGCAACGTGGGCGTGCGGTCACGCGCGCGGATGGGCGCGGTCATAGACCTCCATCAGCCGCGCCGCGTCGACGGCGGTGTAGGTCTGCGTGGTCGAGAGAGAGGCATGGCCCAGAAGCTCCTGGATCGCCCGCAGGTCGCCGCCGGCGTTGAGCAGGTGGGTGGCGAAGCTGTGGCGCAGCGCGTGCGGCGTGGCGGTGGCGGGCAGGCCGAGCTGCAGCCGCACCGCCTCCATCACCTTCTGGATCGGGCGCGGCCCGAGCGCGCCGCCGCGCACGCCGCGAAACAGCGGCAGGTCGGGGGCCATGGGATGCGGGCAGAGCTTCAGGTAGTCCGCCACCGCCGCGCGCGCGGCGGGCAGCACCGGCACCAGCCGCTGGCGCCCGCCCTTGCCGGTGACGCGCAGCGTCTCGGGCAGGGGCACGTCGGCGCCGGTCAGCGCCAGCGCCTCGGAGATCCGGAGACCGCAGCCCCAGAGCAGCGTGACGACGGCGACGTCGCGCGCCGCCACCCACGGCTCGCGCGCCTGCAGCTCGACCGTGTCGAGCACGCGCGCCGCCGCCGCCTCGTCGAGCGGCCGCGGCAGCCGGGCGTTGAAGCGCGGCGCGCGGGTCGACAGCACCGCCGTCGCCTCGAAGCCCTCGCGGTCCGACAGCCAGCGATAGAAGGCCTTCACCGCAGAGAGCGCCCGCGCGAGGCTGCGCGCCGAGAGACCGCGGCCGCGCTCATGCGCCATCCAGGCGCGCATGTCGGTGACGCTCAGCCGGGTGATCGCGCCCAGCCCCTGCGATTCGCCGTGATGGGACTGCATGAAGGCCAGAAAGCCCAGCAGGTCGCGCTGGTAGGCGGTGATCGTGTTTCGCGCCGCGCCGTTCAGCGCCCGTTCATGCTCGAGCCAGCGGTCGAGCGCGGCGGTGAGCGCGGGCGAGATCACGACAGCCAGCGCCGCATCTGGCGCTCGAACACGCCGGCGAAGAAGCCCATCAGGTCGGTGCCCTGCTGCGGCGTGAACCGGTCGGCGTCCGAGGCGCCCAGAAGCAGCATGCCGGGCAGCCGGCCGGGCCCGAAATCGAGCTTGAGGCAGGCCTCGGACAGGATCTCGGGGGCCTGCCTGCCATAGGGGCTGGGCTCGCGCGGCGCGACCTGACGCAGCGCCACCTGCCTCAGCGGCACGTTGCGCCCCTGCGTGACGTAGTCGGCGACGTAGCCCGGCTCGGCCACCGAGAGCACCTCGGAAAGCCGCGCGATCGCCGGGTCGTCCTCGGGGCGCGCGGTCTCGAGCACGAGGCGCACGATGTCGACGCGCAGCATGTCGGCCACCTCGCCCGAGAGGTCGCGCAGGAACACCTCGAACTGCGTGGCGTCCATCATCCGCAGCACGGCGCGGTGGATCTGGTTGGTGCCGGCGAGGTTCTCGTAGGCGGCGGCGATCACCGAGCGGTGCGTGTCCTCGAGCCGGTCGAGCCGCGTCTCCAGCCGCTTCATGGCAAGGCCGCGCAGGTCGACCACGTTGGTGCCGCGGGCGCGCTCGTCGGCCTCGACCAGCGCGCGCATGATGTCGGGATCGTCGAGCAGTAGCGCCGGATCGGACAGGATCCGGTCGCGCAGACCGTGGTCGAGCGGCTTGGGCTGGGTCATGATCGGGTCCGGGCTGTCGCGTCGCGGGCCATGCTAGCAGCCGCGCGGCGCCGATGCGCCCCGGCGGCGCGCGAAAGCGGCGGGGCGCGGCCTCGAAGGCACAGCGCCCCGCCGACGATCCTCAGAGGATCTTCTGGCCGGTCTTCTCCCAGTCCTTCAGGAAGCCTTCGAGGCCCTTGTCGGTCAGGACGTGGTTGGCCATCGCCTTGATCACCGCGGCCGGGGCGGTCGCGACGTCGGCGCCGATCTTGGCGGCCTCGGACATGTGGTTGGCCGAGCGGATCGAGGCGGCGAGGATCTGCGTCTCGAAGCCGTAATTGTCGTAGATCTGCCGGATGTCGGCGATCAGCTCCATGCCGTCGAGGTTGATGTCGTCGAGACGGCCGATGAAGGGCGAGATGAAGGTCGCGCCGGCCTTGGCGGCCAGAAGCGCCTGGTTGGCCGAGAAGCACAGCGTCACGTTGACCATCCGGCCCTCGTCGGTGAGGGTCTTGCAGGCCTTGAGGCCGGCCCAGGTCAGCGGCACCTTGACGGCGATGTTGTCGGCGATCTTGGCCAGCTCGCGGCCCTCGGCGATCATGCCCTCGGCGTCGAGCGCCACGGTCTCGGCCGAGACCGGGCCGTCGACGATGCCGCAGATCTCCTTGGTCACTTCCTTGATGTCGCGGCCCGACTTCATGATCAGCGACGGGTTCGTGGTGACGCCGTCGATCATGCCCAGATCGTTGAGTTCGCGGATCTGGTCGATCTCGGCGGTATCGACGAAGAATTTCATGACGGTCTCCCTTGCATGGATCGCGTCCCCGGCGCGGGGGCGGCTTCGCCTTGGGTCTAGCCTAGATGCGGGGATGGTGGAACAGCGCATTGACGTTGCGGCCCGCCCATCGGGCGGGGCCCGGGGTGGCCGCGGCCCGGTCTGCGCCCGCCCCGGCACCGGCTCTGGCTCTGGCTCCGGCGCCGACGGCGCGACACGCCGGTCCCTTGAACCGGGCGGCGCCGCGCCGCATGTTGGCGGCTCTCGAATTTTCCCGAGGATGCCGTCCCGCCCATGACAGAGACCCGTTTCGAGGCAGGCGCGCTGATCGGCGTGCTGACCACCCAGCCGCTGGACCGGGTGCTGGACTACCGCGCGCCGCCGGGCGGCTGCGCGGCGGGCGACCATGTCGAGGTGCCGTTCGGGCCGCGCCGCGTGCACGGCGTGGTCTGGGGGCCGGGGGCGGGGGATTACGACCCCGCGAAGGTGAAGGCGGCGATCCGCGTGCTCGACATCGCGCCGATGCGCGCCGTGATGCGCGACTTCCTCGGCCGGGTCGCGGATTACACGTTGACGCCGATGCCGGCGATGCTGCGGCTCGCCACCCGCGCGCCGGGGCTGACCGAGCCGCCCGGCGCGCGCAAGGTCTACCGGCGCGGCCATGGCCAGCCGGGGCGGATGACGCCGGCCCGCGCCCGCGTGCTCGACCTTCTGGAGGAACATGACGGGCTGGCCTTCCAGCTTGGGGAACTGGCCGATCTCGCCGGGGTGGGCTCCTCGGTGATCAAGGGGCTCGTGCCCTCCGGCGCGGTGGTCGAGGAGGAGGCGCCGCGCGACGTGCCCTATCCGCCGCTCGACCCGGAGATGGCCGGCAAGGCGCTGACCGGCGACCAGGAGCTGGCGGCGGCGCGGTTGCGCGAGGGGATCGCGGGCGGGCGCTACGGCACGACGCTCCTGAAGGGCGTGACCGGCTCGGGCAAGACCGAGGTCTATCTCGAGGCCGTCGCCGCCTGCCTCGCGGCCGGTCGGCAGGCGCTGGTGCTGCTGCCGGAGATCGCTCTGACGGCCGAGTTCCTGACCCGGGTCGAGGCGCGGTTCGGCGCGAAACCGGCCGAATGGCATTCCGGCGTGACCACCACTGAGCGGCGGCGTTGTTGGAAGATGGTGGCCGAGAACGGCGCGCAGCTGGTGGTCGGCGCGCGCTCGGCGCTGTTTTTGCCCTTCTCCGATCTCGGGCTGATCGTCGTCGACGAGGAGCACGACACCTCCTACAAGCAGGAGGACGGCGTGCTCTACAACGCCCGCGACATGGCGGTGCTGCGCGCCTCGCTGGAGCGGGCGCAGGTGGTGCTGGCCTCGGCCACGCCGTCCTTGGAAAGCTGGGTCAACGTGCAGCAGGGCAAATATGCCCGGCTCGACTTGGAGAGCCGCTTCGGCCCCGCCGTGATGCCCGAGATGCGCGCCATCGACATGCGGACCGAGGAGGTGCCCTCGGGCAGCTGGATCTCGCCGGCCCTGAAGGGCGCGGTGCTGCAGCGGCTGGAGCGCGGCGAGCAGTCGCTTCTGTTCCTGAACCGCCGCGGCTACGCGCCGCTGACCATCTGCCGCGCCTGCGGCCACCAGATCGGCTGCAAGCATTGCGACGCGCGGATGGTCGAGCACCGCTTCCTCAAGCGTCTGATGTGCCACCAATGCGGCGAGACCGCGCCGATGCCCGAAACCTGCCCGAACTGCGAGGTGGCGGGCAAGCTCGCCGCCGTCGGGCCGGGTGTGGAGCGGATCACGGAAGAGGCGCAGGCGCTGTTTCCCGACGCCCGCGTCACGGTGCTCAGCTCCGACCTCTTCGGCTCGGCCCGGGCGCTGAAGGCCCGCATCCTTGAGATCGCCGAGGGCGCGGCCGACATCGTGGTGGGCACGCAGCTGGTGGCCAAGGGGCACAACTTTCCCAAGCTGACGCTGGTGGGCGTGATCGACAGCGATCTCGGGCTGCAGGGCTCGGACCTGCGCGCCGCCGAGCGGACCTTTCAGCTGATGCGGCAGGTGGCGGGGCGCGCGGGCCGCGCCGAGGCGGCGGGCACGGCGCTCTTGCAGACCTTCCAGCCCGAGCACCCGGTGATCGGCGCGATCCTGTCGGGTGACGAGGAGGGGTTCTGGGCCGCCGAGGCCGCGGCCCGCCGCGCGGCGGGCGTGCCGCCTTACGGCCGGATGGCCGGGATCGTCATCTCCTCGCCCGACATGCAGCAGGCCTTCGACCTCGGCAACCGGCTGGCGCGGCTCGACGCGCCGCTCAGGCGAATCGGCGCGCAGCTCTTCGGCCCGGCGCCCGCGCCGATCGCCCGTGTGCGCGGCCGCCACCGGGTGCGACTGCTTGTGAAGGCCGAGAAGGGCGCGCCGCTGCAGGCGGCGCTGGCGCAGTGGGCGGCGCAGGTGAAGGTGCCGGCCAACACCCGGCTGGCGATCGACATCGATCCACAGAGCTTTCTCTAGCCGATCGCCTGCCACACGCCGCGGACGCCCAGCACGATGATCAGCAGGCCCACCAGCACCATCAGCGCGCGCCGCGGCGCGTAGCGCACGGCGATGGCGGCGAAGGGCGCGGCGGGCAGGCCGCCCACCACCAGCGCCAGCGCCGCCATGCCGAATTCCGACAGGCCGAGATGGCCGGCGAAGGCGACGGTGATGGCCGAGGTCACGAAGAACTCGGCCGCGCAGGAGGAGCCGATCATCTGCCGCGCCGAGCCGCCCGAGGCCAGCAGCGTGCCTGACACGACCGGCCCCCAGCCGCCGCCGCCCACCGCGTCGACGAAGCCGCCGGCAAGGCCGAGGCGGCGCACGCCCCGGGGCGGGTGGATGCCGGGCACCGCGCGGAACGCCTTCCACAGGATCACCCCGCCCATCAGCACCAGGTAGGCCGAGACCAGCGGCGCGAGGTGCTCGCCCAGTCCGGTGGCGAGCAGGCTCGCACCCGCCACCCCACCCAGCGCGCCCGAGATCGCCAGCGGCCGGACCATCTTCCAGTCGACGTTGCGGGCGAAGTGGTGCGAGGCGGCGCTGGCGCCGGTGGTCGCGGTCTCGGCCAGATGCACCGCCGCGCTTGCCGCCGCCGGGCTGTAGCCCAGCGTCAGCAGCAGCGAGGTCGAGGTCAGCCCGTATGCCATGCCGAGCGCGCCGTCGATCATCTGGGCGGCGAAGCCGATCAGCGCGATGTCCCAGAACCCGTCAATCATGGCGGGGGCGCGGGGCGGCCGCCGCAGGGCCCGGTCTCCGGGCGAGGATGGCGCCGTGGCGCCGGGTCGGTCGGGTCAAGTCACGCTCCGCGAAGGCCCGGCCAGCCGGGCTTGCCACCACCATCCGGTCGGTCGGCGTGGCCGCGAAGGCGCGCGACGGCTCTGACAGGCGAGACGGAGATTGATACGGCCGGGCGCAGGCGCAAGCCCCCGCGCGCGTGGACGTTCCGTCACGGTGGCCCGGAGTGGCCCGGACGCGCCCGCCTTCGCGCTTGCCCGCCGGGCGGGGCGGGGCAAGACTGGTGGCGGGCCAGCGGAAAAGGAGGCCGCAGATGACCGATCCGAGGATCGAGGCGTTCTTCGCCGAGGCGCCGCGATGGCGGGCCGAGCTTGGCGCGCTGCGCGCGCTGCTCCGTTCGACCGACGGCATCGAGGAGGTCTGGAAGTGGCGCCAGCCCTGCTATGTCTGCGCCGGCGGCAACACCGCCATGGTGGCCGGGCTGGCGGAGCGCTGCGTGCTGTCCTTCTTCAAGGGCGTGCTGTTGCCCGACCCCGACGGGCTCCTGGTGCCGCCCGGCCCGAACTCGCGCTCGGCGCGCTACGTGGCCTTTCACGACCTCGACGAGATCCGGGCGCGCGAGCCCGCGCTGCGCGACCTGCTGCGCGCGGCGGTCGAGATCGACCGGGCGGGGCGGCGTGTCACCTTCCCGCAGGACGACATCGTGCTGCCCGACGAGCTGGAGGAGGCGCTCGCCGCCGACCCGGAGCTGGCGGCAGCCTTCGAGGCGCTGACGCCGGGGCGGCAGCGCGGCTACGCGATCCTCGTCTCGGGCGCGAAGAAGCCCGAGACCCGCTTCGCCCGCATCGCCAAGCACGCGCCGCGCATTCTCGCCGGCAAGGGTATGCACGACCGCTAGGCCGGTTTCGGCGCATGCCCCGAACGAGGCCCGGAAACGACGCCGCCATGTCGCGCCCGGACCGGCGGGGCGACCCCGATTCGGCGCAGCCTCGCGGCAGGAGCTTTCGGGAGGTGCGCCATGGAACTGCCGGCGGTCGCGGAGTGGGAGGGCGCGCGGGTCGCGCGCGGATTCTCGGTCGAGGCGGCGAGCCTGCCGCTCGAGGGCGGCACCGACCCGGCCTTCGGCACGGTCCGCTGGCGCACGCTGGTCTCGGCCGACCGCACGCCGTCGTCGGGCATGACGCTGGGCCTCGCCGAGTTCGGGCCCTTCGACACGCTCGAGCCGCACCGCCACGGCCCGGCGGAGTTCTATCTCGGCCTCGACGGCGCCGGCATCGTCACCATCGACGGCGCGCCGCACCCGATCGGGCCCGGCACCGCCGTCTTCATCCCGCCCGAGGCCGAGCATGGCGTGGTGGCCGGGCCGGAGGGACTGCGCTTCGCCTACGGCTTCCCGACCGCGCGCTTCTCCGAGGTCGACTACAGATTCTCGCCCCGCGGCTGACGCCACGTCTCGTCAATCGCGCGGCGGCGGCGTAAAGCTTGCGCATGACACGTATTCCGATGCCGCTTTCCGAGGCCCGGACGCTGCCGCTCTGGCGCAGGCCGGTGACGCTCCTGTTCCTGATGGCGATGGCCATGCCGGTGGCCTTCGCCACGTGGTCGGCGCTTCTGAACAACTTCGTCGTGGAGGCCGCGGGCTTCGACGGCTCGGATATCGGCTGGCTGCACACGGTGCGCGAGATCCCGGGCTTCTTCGCCATCGGCGTGATCGCGATCCTGCTCTTCGTGCGCGAGCAGACGCTGGCGCTGGTCTCGCTCGGCCTCTTGGGCGTGGCGACGGCGCTGACCGCGCAATTTCCGAGCATGGGCGGCATCCTCATGATCACCATGCTCTCGTCGATCGGCTTCCACTACTACGAGACGGTGAACCAGTCGCTGCAGCTGCAATGGCTGCCCAAGGACCGCGCGCCGCAGATGCTGGGCTGGCTGGTCTCGGCCGGGGCGGGGGCGACGCTTCTGGCCTATCTCGCCATCGTGCTGACATGGGAGGCCTTCGAGCTTTCCTACCACTTCGTCTACATGCTCTCGGGCGGGTTCTGCGCGGCGGTCGCGCTGTGGTGCTGGTTCGCCTTCCCGGCCTTCCGCGAGCCGCATCCGCAGACGAAGAGCTTCGTGCTGCGCCGCCGCTACTGGCTCTACTACGCGCTGCAGTTCATGGCCGGCGCCCGGCGGCAGATCTTCGTGGTCTTCGCGGGTTTCATGATGGTCGAGAAGTTCGGCTACGACGTGCACGAGGTCACGGCGCTGTTCCTGATCACGCTGCTGACCAACATCTTCGCCGCCCCGCTTCTGGGCCGCGCCGTCGCCCGCTGGGGCGAGCGGCGGGCGCTGATGGTCGAGTATGCCGGCCTCGCCGTGGTGTTCCTGTGCTATGGCGGGCTCTACTGGTTCGGCTGGGGCGTCGCTGTCGCCGCGATCCTCTACGTGGTCGACAACATCTTCTTCGCGCTGGCGCTGGCGCTGAAGACCTACTTCCAGAAGATCGCCGACCCGGGCGACATCGCCCCCACCGCCGCGGTGGCCTTCACCATCAACCACATCGCCGCCGTCTTCCTGCCCGCGAGCCTCGGCTATCTGTGGCTCAAGGCGCCCGACGCCGTCTTCGTGCTGGCCGCGGCCATGGCCGGGGTGTCGCTGGTGCTGGCGCTCCTGATCCCGCGCCACCCGGCGCCGGGACACGAGACCGTGTTCGCCGCGCGCAGGCTTCCCGTCGCGGCCGAGTAGCGATCGGCGGCCGCGCTGCCTATATGCCGGGCAAGCCCCTAGAAGGAGTACCGAAATGTTCGGCCTGACCACCAAGAAGACCGAGATGGTGTCGCCCGAGGAGGCCCTGCCGGGCCGCCCGACGCCGATCCCCACCGCCGAGACCCACACCGTTCTGGGCACGAAGCTCGACCCGAACCCGGCCGAGGGGCTGGAGGTGGCGATGTTCGGCATGGGCTGTTTCTGGGGTGTCGAGCGGATCTTCTGGCAGCAGCCGGGCGTGCATTCGACCATGGTGGGATACGCGGGCGGCTACACGCCGAACCCGACCTACGAGGAGGTCTGCACCGGCCGCACCGGCCACAACGAGGTGGTGCGGGTGATCTACGATCCGGCGAAGACCTCCTATGACGAGCTGCTGCGGGTGTTCTGGGAGAACCACGACCCGACCCAGGGCATGCGCCAGGGCAACGACCGCGGCACGCAGTACCGCTCGGGCATCTACGCCTTCGACGACGCCCAGAAGCAGGCCGCCGAGGCCTCGCGCGAGGCCTTCGCGCCGCGGCTCTCGGGCGCGGGCTACGGCGCGGTGACGACCGAGATCGTGGCGGCGCCCGAGTTCTACATGGCCGAGGACTACCACCAGCAGTATCTCGACAAGAACCCGGCCGGCTATTGCGGCATCGGCGGCACCGGCGTGACCTGCCCGATCGGCACTGGCGCCTGAGCCGTCTGCCCGCCCCGCGCGGCGCGCGGTGGCCGGACATCACGGGGGCGGCGCCATGCGCCGCCCCCGTTTCGTTTCGGCGGTCGTCGCCGCGTCTCAGCTCCTCCGGCGCCGCGTGATCAGGCCACCGAGGCCGAGGGCGCCCAGCATCAGCGGCAGGCTCGCCGGCAGCGGAATGGGGGCCGGCACGTCGCCGTAGACGATGTCGATCGAGGTCGAGGCAAGCAGGACCGGCAGATCCGTCGCGCCCGCGTCGATGTCGAGGATCCCCGCGAGGCCGAGCGCCTCGATGTTGTCCGACGAGATGTAGGCGTCCAGTTCGATCGTGTACTTGCCCTGGGTCTGCGGGTCGAAGCCCGGCGGCTCGAAGAAGCCGAGATTCCACGAGTTCTGGGCGACGTTGTTCTGCGCGATGAGCATGGCGTATTGCGTTGCGTTGGCCGCCACCATGCCGCCGCCATTCGCCGTGGCGTTGGTGCCGATGGCATGGTCCGCCATGGGCTGGTTGATCGGATCGAAGGCCACGAAATCGGTGCCCTCCGTGGGGTCGAAATCGATCCGGAGCTGGTAGGTCAGCTTGTCGAGCGTGAGGAACGGATCTTCCGTGGCCGGCGGAAGATCCGACGGCTCGGTCATGGAAACGGAGGTCGGGCCAACGCCCCCGCCCGTATTGCCGTCGATGACTGGAAAGGGCTGCGTGTTGATCGACCATTCGAAGTTGAAGGCCGACCGGGTCGCCGGCGCGTTTGCCTCGGCCACGGCGAAGCTGTAGGTCCGGTCGCCGTCGTAGTTGAAGGTGTTCTGCGGAGCCCCCGACGTGTCGTAGCGCAGCTTGCCCCGCAGGCCGAGCTCGACGCGGCTCAGCGCGGAGGTTCCGGTGAAGGCGCCGTTGGCGTTGCCGCTGCCGAAGATCACGTCCGGGGTGACGTTGCCCGTCCCGTTGACGGGCGCGGCCTGCGCGACGGTGCCCATGCCCAGCAGGGCAAGGCTCGAAAGTAGTAAGCGCACCATGAAAAAATCCCTCTTCAAGGAGTGTGCCGAAAGGAGCGAATACAACTAAAGGTTGCTTACGCTGCGTCATACTAACCAAGGCAGGGGATTTGACAACGCATTTGGAGAAAAGCCTGATGTGATTTCACCCACAGATTGCGTTAGCAGTGGCCGCGGCGCATGGCGGCCTCGTGCCGCCGTCGCAGCGATTGACCGCCCCCCGCGCCTGCGCCTATGCCCGCGCGCAGGCCCAGCCCGGAGAACCGCCATGCCCGTCTTCACCGCGATCACCAGCCTCGACGACCCGCGCCGCGGCGAGGTGCTGTCAGAGGCGCTCGAGGAGCTCGAGCCCGCGCCCTACGGCACCGGCGTGTTCGAGATCGAGGACGGCTCGGGGCTCTACGAGGTGACCGCCTATTTCGAGGAGGAGCCCGACGCGGTCGCGCTCGACCTGCTGGCGGCGAGCCATGGCGCCAGGCCCTTCGTGGTCTCCGAGGTGCCCGACGAGGACTGGGTCGCCAAGGTCCGGCGCGAGCTGGCCCCGGTCGAGGCGGGCCGCTTCTTCGTCTATGGCAGCCACGACGCCGACAAGGTGCCGGCGGGCCGCATCCCGCTCTTGATCGAGGCCGCCATGGCCTTCGGCACCGGCCATCACGGCACCACGCTGGGCTGCCTCAAGGCGCTCGACGCGCTGGCGGCCGAGGGCGGGCAGCCGGCCCGGGTCGCCGATATCGGCTGTGGCACGGCGGTGTTGGCGATGGCGGCGGCGCGGGTCTGGCCCGAGGCGCGGGTGATGGCCTCCGACATCGACGCGGTCGCGGTCGAGGTGGCCGAGGCCAATCTCGCCGCGAACGGCATGGCCGGGCAGGTGGAGTGCCTCGAGGCGGCGGGGTTCGACCACGCGGCGCTCGAGGCCGCGGCGCCCTTCGACCTGGTGTTCGCGAACATCCTCAAGGGGCCGCTGATCGCGCTCGCGCCCGAAATGGCGCGCAACGTCGCGCCGCGGGGCCACGTGATCCTGTCGGGCCTGCTCAACGAGCAGGCCGAGTCGGTCGAAGCGACCTACGAGGGTGCGGGCTTCGAGCCGGCCGCGCGCGCCAGCCATGGCGAATGGACCACGCTGGTGATGGTCCGACGTCACGTCCCGACCCACTAGGACGCTGCGTCGCGCGCCGCCCCGCGCGCCGATCTCCGCCTCTCGCCGTGCTAGAACGGCGGGAGAGGAACGGCATTCATGGGGGGCGCGACATGGCCTATGTCTCGGACGGCTTCACGCGGCGGGTCGACCACGCGGCGCCCCGGCGTCGAAAGCCGGGGCAGGGTGCGCGTCCCGTCACGCGGTCCGAGGGCCTGATCGTGATGCGGCCGCGCCGCGGGTTGCGGCTGCGGCTCGGGCCACGGCTGCTGCTGCTGCCGCTGGCCGTTCTGCTGGGCGCGCGGCTCTGCCTCGCGCTGTATTTCGACCCGCAGGCCTACGCGCAGTGGCAGGCCGGCCTGTCGGGCACCGGCGCGGCCGGCCGCGCCCTGGCCTGGGCGCTGACGCCGGACCCGGTGACGCAGGGCCTCGCCGCCGCGCTGGCGCCGCTCCTTTAGGGGGCAGCGGCGCGCCGGCGCGGCCCTCGCGGACTCAGCGGCGGGCCGAGCGCCGGGCGATCCGGCCGATCTCGGACCGGTCGAGGCCGATGTCGTCCAGCTCGCGATCGGTCAGCGCCGCGAGCGCCTTGGCGGTGCGACGGGTGTCGTGCCAGACGAGCAGGCGGGTCAGCAGGGCGGTGAGGGGCAGGGTGGCGGCGCCGGGGCGGGCGGTGGCGATGCTGGTCATGGCGGGACCTTGGGATTGGACTGCCGGCTGCGGCAGGGGTTGCGAATGCCGGGGATCTAGTCGCGGTCCCGGCTTCGCGCCATGGCCGTTTCGGCATCCCCGGCATGTGCCGCGCACATGCCGGGCGCCGGTGGCAGCGTGCCTCAGTCGGTGACGTACATGCCTTCGTAGATCGGCACGAGGGTCTCGTGCTCGAAGAGCGAGCTGACCGAGGTGCCGTTCCAGATGTTGAGGATCGCCTGGGCGAACATCGGCGCGGTCGGCACGATGCGGATGTTCGGCGCGGCCTTCACCGCCTCGGTCGGCTCGATCGAGTCGGTGATCACCAGCGACTTCATGACCGAGTTCTCGATCCGGCCGACCGCCGGGCCCGAGAGCACGCCGTGGGTGATGTAGCTGTGCACCTCGGTGGCGCCGGCCTCCATCAGCGTCTCGGCCGCCTTGCACAGCGTGCCGGCGGTGTCGCAGATGTCGTCGACGATGATGCAGGTCTTGCCGGTGACGTCGCCGATCACCGTCATCTCGGCCACCTCGCCCGGCTTCTCGCGGCGCTTGTCGACGATGGCGAGCGGCGCGCCGATGCGCTTGGCCAGCTCGCGCGCGCGGGCCACGCCGCCCACGTCGGGCGAGATCACCATCACCTCGTCGCGGCGGCCGCGGAAGTGGTGCGCGATGTCGAGCGCGAAGATCGGCGCGGCGTAGAGGTTGTCGACCGGGATGTCGAAGAAGCCCTGGATCTGGGCGGCGTGCAGGTCCATGGTCAGCACCCGCTCGATGCCGGCCTCGGCGACGAGGTTGGCCACCAGCTTGGCCGAGATCGGGGTGCGCGCCTTGGTGCGGCGGTCCTGCCGGGCATAGCCGAAATAGGGGATCACGGCGGTGATGCGCGCGGCCGAGGAGCGGCGCAGCGCGTCGGCCATGATCAGCAGCTCCATCAGGTTGTCGTTGGCCGGGTTCGAGGTCGGCTGGATGATGAACATGTCCTCGCCGCGGACGTTCTCGTAGACCTCGACGAAGATCTCCTGGTCGTTGAAGCGCTCGACCCGCGCGTCGACGAGGCCGACATTCATGCCCCGGTGCATCGACATCCGCCGCGCCATGGCGCTGGCGAGGGGCTTGTTGGCGTTTCCGGCGATCAGCTTCGGCTCGGTCACGGTGGGCATCGGGGCAGCATCCTTCGGGCAGACTGGCTGGGCCGCCCGAAGGGCCGGGCGGCGATGATTGACACCGCCTATCACAGCCCTAGGGTGACGCAAACCTGCCCGTTGGGGCCGTCTGTCAAGGGGGTGCGGATGCCGCAGATCGACTACTTCTTCGCGACGCTCTCGCCCTATGTCTACATCGCCGGCACGCGGTTCGAGGAGATCGCCGCGAGATACGGCGCGGAGATCACCTACAAGCCGATGGACGTGGTGGCGCTGTTTCCCCGCTCGGGCGGGCAGGCGCCCAAGGACCGGCATCCGAGCCGGGTCGAGTACCGCGCCCAGGAGCTGCGGCGGCAGTCGAAGAAGGCGGGGCTGCCCTTCAACCTGCGCCCGGCCTTCTGGCCCACCAACGCCGCGCCCTCGAGCTACGCGATCATCAACGCGCAGAAGGCGGGCGGCGGCGACATGGGCCTCCTGGTGCACGCCATCACCCGCGCCTGCTGGTCCGAGGAGAAGGACATCGCCGAGGAGGCGGTGATCCGCGCCGCGCTCGAGGAGGCGGGGTTCGACCCGGAACTGGCCGAGAGCAACATGATGGGGGCTGCGGACGAATACGCCTCGAACCTCGAGGAGGCGGTGCGGCGCGGCGTGTTCGGCTCGCCCTTCTACATCACCGACACCGACGAGCGGTTCTGGGGGCAGGACCGGCTGGGCGACCTCGCGCTGCACCTGTCGGGGCAGCTCTGAGCCGAAGGCGCCCGGCGGGCGCGCCTCAGCCCAGCAGCGACAGGAAGCGCGCCACGCCCTCTTCGCCCACCGACCAGTCGCAGACCATGCGCGCAGTGAGCCGCGCCTCGGGGTCGCCCGCCATCGGATCGCCGTCCATCACGTAGAAATCCGCCCCCGCCTCGATCAGCCGCCGCAGCGTGGCGCGGGGCAGGGTGACGAAGACGAGGTTGGCCTCGGCCGGGTAAAGGATCTCGGCATCCTCATGTGCGCGCAGCCCCTCGACCAGCATCCGCCCGGCGGCGTTGGCCCGGCGTGCGAGGTCGAGCCAGAGGTCGTCCGCCAGATAGGCCTCCATCTGCGCCGACAGGAAGCGGTGCTTGGAGAAGAGGTGCCCGCCGCGCTTACGGCGCAGCGCGAAGTCGCGGGCGAGGTCGGGCTCGAAGAACACCGCCGCCTCGACGCCCAGAAGCCCGTTCTTGGTGCCACCGAAGCTCAGCGCGTCGACGCCCGCCTTCCAGGTCATCTCGGCCGGGCTGCAGCCCAGCGCCGCGACCGCGTTGGCGAAGCGCGCGCCGTCCATGTGCACGCGCTGGCCGCGCGCGCGGGCCAGATCGCCGATGGCGCGCAGCTGGTCGAGCCCGTAGACCGCGCCGGTCTCGGTGACCTGCGTGACCGAGATCGGCCCCGCCTGCGCGTTGTGGAACGAGCGCGCGCCCTCGGGGCCGATCACCCGCTCGAGATCGGCGACCGACATCCGCCCGTCGGGGGCGGGAACGATCGAGAGCTTGGCGCCGCCGGTGTAGAATTCGGGCGCGTTGCCCTCGTCATGCTCGATATGCGCGTGCTCGGAGCAGAAGATCGCGTCCCAGGGCTGCGCCATGCAGCCGAGGATCAGCGAGTTCGCTGCCGTTCCGGTCCCGACCAGATGCACCTCGGCCTGCGGCGCCTCGAAGATCTCGCGAATACGGTCGCGCACCCGGTCGAGCGCGCTTTCCGAGCCGTAGGCGCGCTGGTGGCCGTCATTGGCCCGCGCGATCGCCTCGAGCACGGCGGGGTGGGCCGGGCCGGCATTGTCGGAGGCGAACTGCATCAGACGGGCTCCTCGATGATGTGGTCCTCCCAGTCGTCGTCATCGACCTGGGTTTCGGGCACGGTGCGGTGGATCATCGACACGCCGGCGCGGTGCACGGTCGCCGGGTCGCCCGAGATCAGGTGGTGCCAGTCGTAGAGCGGCCGCCCCTCGGCCCGGAGCCGGTAGGCGCAGGTCGCGGGCAGCCAGTACATGGTCTCGGCGATCTTTTCGGGCGTCAGCACGATGCATTCGGGCACGTAGCGGTGCCGCGTGGCGTATTTGGTGCAGCGGCAGGTCGCGCCGTCGAGCAGGCGGCAGGCGACGCGGGTCAGCGCCACCTCGCCGGTGTCCTCGTCCTCGATCTTGTTGAGGCAGCACTTGCCGCAGCCGTCGCAGAGCGCCTCCCATTCCGCCTTGTCGAGCTGTTCGAGCGGCAGTTCCCAGAACTTGTCACGCATGGGCCAGCACCTCGCGGGCGCGGGCGCAGTCGGCGTCCATCTGCGCGATCAGCGCCTCCAGCCCGTCGAACCTCTCCTCGCCGCGCAGGTACTCGACCAGCGCGACGGAGATCTCGGCGCCGTAGAGGTCGCCCTTGAAGTCGAACAGGAAGGTCTCGCAGTTCGGGTGGTTCTCGCCGAACATCGGCCGCACCCCGATCGAGGCGGCGCCGTCGTAGCTGCCGGCATGCGGGCCGTCGAGCACGTCGACCTTGACCGCGTAGACCCCGAAGCGCGGCATGTGCAGCCCGTCGACGGCCATGTTGGCGGTGGGGTAGCCCAGATCGCGGCCGCGCTTCTCGCCATGGATCACCTCGCCCTCGAGCCGGTGCCAGTGGCCGAGCATCCGCGCCGCGTCGCGCGGCCGGCCCTCCGAGAGCGCCTCGCGGATCGCGGTGGAGCTGACCTCGCCCTGGTCGAAGGCCACCAGCGGCGCGATGGTGACGCCGAAGCCGAAGCGTTCGCCCAGCTCGCGCAGCATGGCGGTGTCGCCGGCGCGGCCCTTGCCGAAGCGGAAATCGGCGCCGACCACGACATGGCGCAGCCCGAGCCCCTCGGCGATCACCTCCTGGGCGAAGCCCTCGGGCGTGTGCGCGGCGAGATCGGCGTCGAAGCGCAGCTCGTAGAGCTTCTCGACACCGACCTTCTGCAGCCGGTGGGCGCGGGCGGCGCGGTTCATCAGCCGGAAGGGCGGGGCGTCGGGGGCGAAGTACTCGCGCGGATGCGGCTCGAAGGTCATGACGCCCAATGGCGCGCAGAGCCGTTCGGCCTCGGTCCGGGCGAGGTCGATCACCGACAGGTGCCCGAGATGCACGCCGTCGAAATTGCCGATCGCGGCGGCGGCGCCGCGATCCTCGGGGGCGATGTCGGTGAAGTCGCTCAGAATGCGCATGACGCCTTGGGTAGCCGTGCGCCGGGGCGCGCGCAAGCGGGCGCGCGCCCCGGCCGGATCAGCGCAGGAAGCCGATGGTGAACTCGGGCGCCTGCCGTTCGCTCTTCAGATAGGCCTCGAGCCTGTCGGGGTCGGGCTGACCGCCTTCGCGCGTGCCGGTCTCCTTGGCCGCGAGGCCGCCCGAGATGAACAGGCAGTCGAGCTCTTCGCCGGCCGCGCCCGAGACGTCGGTGTGCGGCCCGTCGCCGATGCAGATGATCCGCGCGTCCGACACGGTCGGGTCGATCTCCGCGAGCCTACGGCGCGCGAGGTCGTAGATCGGCGGGTGCGGCTTGCCGAAATAGAGGCTCTCGCCGCCCATCTCGGAGTAGAGCTTGGCGAGCGCGCCGGCGCACCAGACCCGCTCCTCGCCGCGGTCGACCACGATGTCGGGGTTGGCGCAGAGGAGCTTCAGCCCGCGCTGCTTGGCCTTCAGGAACTGCGGCCGGTAGACCTCGGGGTCGGCGTGCTCGTCCTCGGGGCCGCAGCAGACGATGCCCTGGGCCGCGTCGAGATCGGTGCGGGTGATCTCCACCGGATCCTTGATGATCTTCAAGGGCTCGAAGAAGGCCTCGTCGCGTTCGTCGCCGATGAACCAGACCTTCTCGCCCACCGCGCCGGTGAACATCGCGGCGCGGGCCGAATCGCCCGAGCTCGCGATGCTGTCATAGCTGTCCTGCGGGATGCCGAGGCCGCGGATCTGCTGCTCGACCGACAGCCGCGGGCGCGGCGAGTTGGTGACGAGGATCACCTTGCCGCCCGCCGCCCGGAAGCCGCGCATCGCGGCGACGGCGTCGTCATGGGCCCGCACGCCGTCATGCATGCAGCCCCAGAGATCCACGAAGGCGGCGTCGTAGTCGCCCGAGATGTCGGCGAAGCGGTCGATGATCCTCGTCATCGGCTCAGGCCTTCAGCACGGGGATGATCTGCTTCTTGCGGCTCATCACGCCGGGCAGCACCACGCTGTCGCCGGTGACGGTCGCGTCGAAGCTCTTCTCGGCGATCGCCTTCACCGCGTCGTTCGGCACGATCAGCGTCGCCTCTTCCTTGAGGATGTCGACCACGAAGAGCAGCACCTCGTCGGCGCCGTCCTCGGCCGCGACCTTCGGCATCGCCTCCTTCAGCGCGTCCTTGCGCGACAGCACCTGCTCGGGCGAGGTGGTCTCGAGCACCGAAACCCGCAGCTTCTTGCCGTCGACCGTGGTCTCCTTGCTGTCCATGCGCAGCAGCTCCGCCTCCGAGAAGGCCGAGACGTCGGACTTGGCGGCGAACATCTCGGCGGCATAGGCCGGGATGTCGAGGCCGAGATCGGCGGCGAGCCGCTCGGCCAGCGCCTGGTCGGCCGGGGTGGTGGTGGGCGAGCGGAACTCCAGCGTGTCCGACAGGATGCACGACAGCATCAGCCCCTTGATGCCCTCGGGCATCTCGGTCGCGACGTGGCCCATCAGGTCGTGCATGATGGTCGCGGTGCAGGCCAGCGGCTTGATGGTGATGTCGATCGGGCCCTTGGTCTCGAGGCCGCCGAACAGCTTGTGATGGTCGATGATCGCGGTGATGTCGGCGGCGTTGATCGAGGCCGGCAGCTCGGCGGGGTTGTTGGTGTCGACGATCACGACCTTCTGGCCGGCCTCGACGTCGTCGATCACGGCGGGCAGCTCGAAGCCCCAGCGCTCGGCGACGAAGGCGGCCTCGGTGTTGGGCGTGCCCAGCAGCCGCGCCTCGGCCTGCTGGCCCTGCTGCTGCAGGTACCAGGCCCAGATCAGCGGCGAGCCGGTGGAATCGGTGTCGGGCGCCTTGTGGCCGAAGACGAGCGTGGTCATGGGATTTCCTCGGAAGTGACGTGTGGTCGGGTCGCGCGCCTTATAGGCAGGCGCGTCCGCCTTGTCACGCCGATGGGCCGGGCCGAGGGGCGGGGACAGGGCGGCGCGGGAGATCCCGCGCCGCCCCTTGCCTTACCGGGCCGGCTCCGGGGCGGGCCGTCTGGCGATCAGCGCCCGCAGGCGCGGCCAGACGCCGCCCGCCGCGCCGGCGCGGGCCGGGGGGCTGCCGCTTGCGTCGGGCAGCGCGGCGAAGCCGGTGCCGGTGGCCGGGTGGCGCGGGCCCAGCTCCAGCCGGGCCGGGCCGCCGCGGCGGACATGCGGCCGGTCTTCCCAGGGCGCGGGCGCGTCGGGGGCGGCACGGTGGTCGACGATGTAGAACGGAGGGTGCATTGCTGTGCGTCCTTCAATTTCAGGTTGAGTTTGCGGGCAGGGGACATCCCGGCCCGGTCTGCGGGCGCAAGCGGTCCGGGCGGCGGCGCGCGGGGCACCACCGGCAGGGCCGGTCACGAACGCTGCGGAAGCGCGCCTAGAGCGGTGAGGCGCGCGGGCGGTGGGCGGCGGGTCCGGCGATGGCGGGCCATGCGCCCACGCCGCGTCGCGAGAGGCGAAGCGGGGTGGGGCAGGCCAGCGTCGGGCCGGAGTCGATGCGCCGATCGACCGCGTCGGAAATGGGGGTCATGGAACGGGTCCCGGAAACTTGAAACTCGGGGCGTGGCGGGGGCATGAAGCGCCCGCGCCGCGTCAGGGGGCGATACGGCTTTCAGCCGTGAAGGATGTATCCTCTGGTCATAGTCGCCCTCCCGTTCCGGGGTTGTCCTGCGCGGCACTATGCACGAGACGGGACGTTGGGGAAGCCCTTATTTCGATAAACTGCACGCGGCAGGGAAACCGTGTCGTTTCCGCCGAGCCGACTTCTTGACAGGGGCGTGAGCGCTGCCTAACTCTGCCGGCGTTGGCACTCACCGAGGGGGAGTGCTAATGCCCCCGAGGGGCATGAGAACACATACTGCTGAGGAGCTGCAGAGATGGCATTCAAACCGCTTCACGACCGGGTCCTGGTGCGCCGCGTCGAAGGTGAAGAAAAGACCAAGGGTGGTCTGATCATCCCCGACAACGCCAAGGAGAAGCCGGCCGAGGGCGAAGTGATCGCCTGTGGCGAGGGCGCGCGCAAGGACAATGGCGAGCTGATCGCGATGGCCGTCAAGGAAGGCGACCGGATCCTGTTCGGCAAGTGGTCGGGCACCGAGGTCACCATCAACGGCGAAGAGCTGCTGATCATGAAGGAAAGCGACATTCTCGGCGTCATCGCCTGAGATCGCTCTCCCTCTCCAACGCATACTGATTAAGGAGCACTCACATGGCTTCCAAGGACGTCAAGTTCGACACCGATGCCCGCAACCGCATGCTCAAGGGCGTCAACACGCTCGCCAACGCGGTGAAGGTGACCCTCGGCCCCAAGGGCCGCAACGTGGTCATCGAGAAGTCCTTCGGCGCGCCGCGCATCACCAAGGACGGCGTCACCGTCGCCAAGGAGATCGAACTCGAGGACAAGTTCGAGAACATGGGCGCGCAGATGGTGAAGGAAGTCGCTTCCCGCACCAATGACGAGGCGGGCGACGGCACCACCACCGCCACCGTTCTGGCCCAGGCCATCATCAAGGAAGGCCTGAAGTCGGTCGCCGCCGGCATGAACCCGATGGACCTCAAGCGCGGCATCGACCTCGCCACCGCCAAGGTCGTCGACGCGATCAAGGCCGCCGCGCGCCCGGTGAACGACAGCGACGAAGTCGCCCAGGTCGGCACCATCTCCGCCAACGGCGAAGCCGCCATCGGCCGCCAGATCGCCGACGCGATGCAGAAGGTCGGCAACGAGGGCGTGATCACCGTCGAGGAGAACAAGGGCCTCGAGACCGAGACCGAAGTCGTCGAGGGCATGCAGTTCGACCGCGGCTACCTGTCGCCCTACTTCGCGACCAACCACGACAAGATGGTCGCCGAGCTCGAAGACTGCATGATCCTGCTGCACGAGAAGAAGCTCTCCTCGCTGCAGCCGATGGTGCCGCTGCTGGAGCAGGTGATCCAGTCGCAGAAGCCGCTGCTGATCATCGCCGAGGACGTCGAGGGCGAAGCCCTGGCCACCCTCGTGGTGAACAAGCTGCGTGGCGGCCTGAAGATCGCCGCCGTCAAGGCGCCGGGCTTCGGTGACCGCCGCAAGGCCATGCTGCAGGACATCGCGATCCTGACCGGCGGCCAGGTGATCTCGGAAGATCTCGGCATGAAGCTCGAGAACGTCACCATGGACATGCTCGGCACCGCCAAGAAGGTCCGCATCACCAAGGACGACACCACCATCGTCGACGGTGCCGGCGAGAAGGCCGAGATCGAGGCGCGCGTCGCCCAGATCCGCACCCAGATCGAGGACACCACCTCGGACTACGACCGCGAGAAGCTGCAGGAGCGTGTGGCCAAGCTCGCCGGCGGCGTCGCCGTCATCCGCGTCGGCGGCATGACCGAGGTCGAGGTGAAGGAGCGCAAGGACCGCGTCGATGACGCGCTCAACGCGACCCGCGCCGCGGTGCAGGAAGGCGTGATCGTCGGCGGCGGTGTCGCCCTCGTGCAGGCCGGCAAGTCGCTCGAAGGCCTGGCCGGCGAGAACTCGGACCAGGACGCGGGCATCGCCATCGTCCGCCGCGCGCTGGAAGCGCCGCTGCGCCAGATCGCCGAGAACGCCGGCGTCGACGGCGCCGTGGTGGCCGGCAAGATCCGCGAATCGCAGGATCTGGCCTTCGGCTTCAACGCGCAGACCGAAGAGTACGGCGACATGTTCAAGTTCGGCGTGATCGACCCGGCCAAGGTGACCCGCACCGCGCTCGAGGATGCCTCCTCGGTCGCCGGCCTGCTGATCACCACCGAGGCGATGATCGCCGACAAGCCCAAGAAGGACGACGCCGGCGCCGGCGCCGACATGGGCGGCATGGGCGGCATGGGTGGCATGGGCGGCATGATGTAATCATCCGCCGGATCACCGATCCGACGCGAAAGGGGGCCTCAGGGCCCCCTTTTTTGCGCTCAGGCGCCCTGCTGCGCCTGCGCGAACTCCGCCATCAGCGACTCAAAGCGCTCGATCGGCGGAAACCCCTCGAAGCCGTGCCTGGCCGGGGTCCGCACCCAGGGCAGCCGCTCGTCCGTCATGGTCTCGACGAAGGGTTCGAACCACGAGACGTCGTCGAGCATGGTGGCGCGCAGGTTCACGACGGCCTCCATCGCCGGGAAGGTGGTGAACATCCAGCTCATGCAGTCCGGGCAGAAATGATGGCGCTGGTCGGGGCCGCGCAGGCCGCCGATCACCGGTGCGCCCTCGGTCACCTCGAAGCCCTCGGCGGGAAACATCGCGCTCAGCGAATAGGCGCTGCCGGTCATCTTCTGGCAGCCGGTGCAGTGGCAGGCGGAGGTCACGAGCGGCGCGGCGGTGATGCGGATGCGGGTGTGCCCGCAGCGGCAGGCGCCCTCCATCGGCAGCTTCGGCGGTTTCATCGGCGTGGTCCTCGTCATGTTTCGTTCACGCCCCAGAAGGCCGGATCGCCCGGCCGGCGACAAGCCCGCCGAACGGTCTTGCACCGGGTCCATGCGCACGGCATGGATCGGAGGCCCAGTTCCGGGCCGGGGAGGATCGCATGCTGTTCGTCGTCACGCTCACCGTCGCGGGCCTGCTCGCAGGCGCGCTCAACGCGGTCGCGGGCGGTGGCACCTTCCTGACCTTCCCGGCGCTGGTCTGGCTCGGCGTGCCGCCGATCGCCGCCAACGCCACGGCCACGGTCGGCGCGCTGCCCGGTTATGCCGGCAGCGCCTGGGCCTATCGCGGCGACGTCGCGGCCGAGGGCACGCTGGGGCTGCGCGCGATCATCGCGCTGGGCGCGCTGGGCGGGCTGCTCGGCGCGGGGCTGCTGCTGGTCACGCCCGGCGCCGTGTTCGAGGGGCTGGTGCCGTGGCTTCTGCTGGTGGCGACGGTGCTCTTCGCGCTCGGGCCGCGCATCCTCGCCTTCGTGCGGGCGCGGGGGCTGGGGCCGGCCGGGCCGGCGCTGTCGGGGGCGGCGGTGCTCGCGGTGTCGATCTATGGCGGCTACTTCAACGGCGGCCTCGGCATCCTGCTGCTGGCGATGCTCGGGCTGATCGGCTTCGTGAACCTGCATGGCATGAACGGCATCAAGGTGCTGATGTCGGCGGTGCTGTCGCTGGTCTCGGCCGCGGCCTACGCCGCCGCCGGGCTGATCGAATGGGACGCGGCGCTGATCATGGCGGCGGCAACCACGGTGGGCGGCTATCTCGGCGCGCGCGGCGCCAAGCTGATCCGGATCGAGCATCTGCGGATCGGCATCACCGGCGTCGGGCTGGTGATGACGGCGCTGTTCTTCGCGAGCTAGGGCAGGATCGGCTCGAGCGGGTCGTAATGCGCGGCCTCCGCCCCGTCCCATGCGATCGCGGCGAGGCTTTCGGGCTTGACCGTGAGCCCGGCCATCTCGGCCCGCGTGACCCAGCGGCGGTGGCTGACGATGCCCTCGGGGTCGGTCCAGTCGCCCGCGGACGCGCGGCCCCTGAGCCGGCAGCGGAAGAAGATCTCGACCTGGTGGAATTGCGGGGCTGCGTTGAACTCGTTGACGAGGCAGGGCGCGCCCACCTCGACCGAAAGCCCGCATTCCTCGTGCAGCTCGCGCGCGAGGTTGTCGGGCAGCGAGGCGTGCGGCTCGACGCCGCCGCCCGGCGCGCACCACAGATCGCCGCGGCCCTTGTAGGCGTTGACCAGAAGCAACCGGTCCTCGTGCAGCAGCACGGCGCGGACGGCGAGGCGGACGGGACGGGGCAGGCTCATGCGGCGGACCATGGCCGCAAGCGCGCCGCGCGGCAAGACGGGGCTGTTCGGGGCTGTGCGGCGAGGCCCGCGCACCTATCTCCATTCCATGACCCGGCCCATCCTGATCCTGTCGCTCTGTCTCGGCCTGCTTTCGGCCTGCGCCCGCGCCGCGCCCGAAAGCGCGACCGACTGCGTCGTGTTCCTGCACGGGCTGGCGCGTACCGACCTGTCGCTGGCGCCGATGGCCGAGGTGGTCGAGGCGCAGGGCTACCGGGTGGTCAACCGCGGCTACCCCTCGACCGAGGCGCGGATCGAGGAACTGGTCGACGAGATCGACGACGACGTGCGCGCCTGCGGCGCCCGCAAGGTGCATTTCGTCACCCATTCCATGGGCGGCATCCTGGTGCGGCTGTGGCTCACGACCAAGCGACCGGCCGAGATGGGCCGGGTGGTGATGCTGGCGCCGCCCAATGGCGGCTCCGAGCTGGTCGACGTGTTCGGCGCCTTCGAGCCGTTCGAGTGGTTCAACGGCCCGGCCGGGCTGCAGCTCGGCACCGGGCCGGCCAGCCTGCCCAAGGGCCTGCCGCTACCGGCCTACGAGGTCGGCATCATCGCCGGCGACGCCTCGCTCAACCCGGTCTTCTCGCGGCTGATCGAGGGGCCGGACGACGGCAAGGTCTCGGTCGCCTCGACCCGGCTGGCGGGCGCGGCCGACCATATCGTCCTGCCGGTCAGCCACACCTTCATGATGAACAACCCCCTCGTCATGGCGCAGGTGCTGTCCTTCCTCGACGACGGCGCCTTCGACCGCGATCTCGGGCTTGGCGGCAGCCTCGGCGGGCTGATCTTCGGGCTGGACTGACGGCGGCGGGGGGCGACGCCGGCATCCGTCTCGGGGCCGGCCAGCGCCTGCCACTCGACGATGCGGCGCGCCGGACCCTTGCCAAGCAGGGGGTCGCGCGCTCTTATTGCGACATGGGCCAGCGGGGCGAGCGGATGGAGATCCATCTCGAGAAGATCGACCGGGCGAAGAACTGCTACCGCTTCTACGAGATCAGCCTCGAGCCGGATCTCTTCGCGCAGGCCGCCATCGTGGTGCGCTGGGGCCGGATCGGCGGCAAGGGCCGCACGCGCATCGCGGGCTCCGGCTCCGTGCGCGAGGCGCAGGACCTCGCCACCCGGCTGCTGCGGTTGCGGCTCAGGCACGGATACGCGCTGCGCTAGGGCGGACATGCGTTCCGGCGCGTTCTTATTTTCGCGCCCCCGTGGAATGCATGTCCTTTGATTTTGGATGGCGTGGAACATGCGTTCCCGGCCGGGCGGCCTTGCGGAACGTCGATCCGGCCCGCGCGCGCCCGGCGCGGCGGCGGCGGTTGAAGATTCCGCCGTGGCGGCAGATCTACAGGCAAACCTCTTCAGGAAAGGCCGACAAGATGAACAGGTTCATTTCCCTCGCCGCCGCCGCGACGGTGCTGTCCGCTCCCGCCTTCGCGCAGCAGGCCGAGTTCGGCCCGCTGGTCACCGCCGAGGAACTCGCCACGCTCATGGAATCGGGCGATCCGCTGGTGCTCGACATCCGCGGCGACGCCTATGGCGAAGGCCATGTCGAGGGCGCGGTCTCGGCGCCCTACGGCCTGTTCCGCGGCCCGGCCGAGAACCCGGGCCAGCTGGTGCCCGAGGACGAGCTGACCGAGGTGCTGCAAAGCCTCGGCGTCACCACCGACCGCCCCGTCGTGATCACCCACCAGGGCAGCGACGAGACCGATTTCGGCGCCGCCGCGCGGGTCTACTGGACCCTGAAGTCGAGCGGCGTCTCCGATCTCGCCATCCTCAACGGCGGCGTCGGCGCCTGGGAGGCGGCGGGCAACCAGCTGTCGACCGAAGCCGTGACCCCCGAGCCCAGCGCCATCACCGTCAGCTTCTCGGACGAGTGGCTCGCCACGCAGGAGGACGTGCTGCAGGTGGTCGAGGGCGAGACCGAGGCGACGCTGGTCGACGCCCGGCCCGAGAGCTTCTGGAAGGGCGAGCAGTCGCATGGCGCCGCCGCCCGGCCCGGCACGCTGCCGCAGTCGGAATACTTCACCCATTCCAACTGGTTCTCCGACGACCCGACGCTGATCGACGCCGAGGCAGCGGTGGCGCTGGCCGAGGAGGGCGGCTTCTCGGATGACGAGACGCTGATCTCCTTTTGCAACACCGGCCACTGGGCCGCGACCAACTGGTTCGCGCTGAGCGAGCTGGCGGGGCTCGACGACGTGAAGCTCTACCCCGAGTCGATGGTCGGCTGGTCGCAGGCGGGTCTGCCGATGCAGAACACGCCGGGCGTGTTCGAGAACCTGCTGAACCAGATCACCGGCAACTGAGGAGAGGCCCATGGCCGATACGGCAGTCGCCGCGCCGCGCGGCGGAAGCGAGATCGCCCGGCGCGGGCTGCTGATCGGCGGCGTGCTGATCGCGGCGCTCGCGCTCGCGGCCTTCGCGGGGGCGCGCTACGGCGCGCTCCTTCTGGTGGGGCTTGGCTTCGGCATCGTGCTCGAGGGGCTGCGCTTCGGCTTCGCGGGGCCGTGGCGCGCGATGATCCTGCGGCGCGAGCCGGCGGGTCTGATCGCGCAGCTGGTCTCGATCGGTCTCGTCGCGCTCGCGGCCTTTCCGCTTCTGGCCACCAATGGCGAGGAGCTGTTCGGCGCGCACGCCCCGGTGGGCTTTGCCATGGTCGGCGGCGCCTTCGTCTTCGGCGCGGCGATGCAGCTCGTCATGGGCTGCGGCTCGGGCACGCTGGTCAATGCCGGCAGCGGCAACGCGGTGGGCGCGGTGGCGCTGCCCTTCTTCGCCATCGGCAGCTTCGCGGGTGCCTATCACCTCGACTGGTGGATCTCGCTCGGCACCGCGCCGGTGGTGGTGTTCGACGGTACCGACGGGCTTCTGCTGACGCTGATCGGCCTCGCGGCGGTGGCCGCCGTGGCGCTGTGGCTGGCGCCGGCCGAGGCGCGGCGCATCCCGCGAAGGCTTTGGATCGCGGCGGCGCTGATCGCGGCGCTGGCGGTGGGCAACCTGCTCATCGCGGGCCAGCCCTGGGGCATCGTCTACGGGCTCGGCCTCTGGGCCGCCAAGGGCGCCCAGGCGCTGGGCGCGGACCTGTCGGGCTCGGCCTTCTGGGCGACTCCGGTCAATGCCGAGCGGCTGCAGCAGAGCCTGCTCACCGACGTGACCTCGCTCACCAATATCGGGCTGATCGGCGGCGCCTTCCTCGTCGCCTCCTGGCGGCGGGGGCTGACGGCGAAGCTGCCGAAGCTGCCGGCGCGCGGCTGGATCTCGGCCATCGTCGCGGGCTTCCTGCTGGGCTACTCGTCGCGACTGGCCTTCGGCTGCAACGTCGGCGCCTTCTTCTCGGGCGTCTCGACCGGCAGCCTGCATGGCTGGGTCTGGTTCATCGCGGCCTTCTACGGCTCGTGGTGGGGCGTGAAGCTGCGCCCGAAGCTGGGACTGGAGGGCTGAGATGACGCGCAAACCCATCGCCTTCGGCGTGCTCGGGCTGGTGGCGGCGCTGATCGCCGCCGACCTCGCCGGCTCCGAGCCGCTCAACCCCTATCAGGCGCCGCCGCTCATGGCCTACGGCTCGGGCCTCGCCGCCACCGGCGCGCATTGCGCCGCATCCGCGGTCCAGGTGCAGGAGTAGCCTCAGCCCGTCGCGCGTGCTGCCTCGACGACCCCGGCCAGTTCCACGGCCGGGGTCTTGTCCTGTCCGACATAGCGCATCGAGTGGTGAAACCCCGTCACCCGCACCGCCCCGGCCCTGACCGCGATCTCGCCCGCGGCCCGGGCGGTGAGGTGATGCGTGGCCTGCGCGAGGTCGCGGTCGACCTCGAGGAACACCGCCTCGATGAACAGGTGGTCGGCGCCCTGCGCCAGCGCCGCGATCCGCTCGCGGTTGGCGGCATGGTCGGCGCAATCGGTGACGTAGGCGATGCGCTGGCCCGGGCCGCGGATCAGCGCCCGGTCCTCGAAATCCCCCAGCCGCAGCGCCGCGCCCTCGCCGATCTCGACCGGAGTCTCCGGTGGGCGCCCCTCGCGCACCAGCCGCTTGGCGCGGCCGAGCCAGGGGCCGATCTCGTGGCCCAGCGCCTGCACGCCCTCGCGCCGGACATTGAGCCGCTCGCGCTCAAGGAAGGCGAAGGCGAGCAAGGGGATGCCGTGGTCGAGCATCGTGGCGCGGATCTCGAAATCGGGGTCCGACAGCACCGTCCCGGGCGGCAGCGCCTCGGGCGGCAGTTCGTGGCGGACGAAACCGTCGCGGGCGCGAAACAGCGCCCGGCGGCTCTGCGCGTGGCCGTCGAACTCGGCCACGGTCAGCCGGAAATCCACCGAATCGGCATCGAGCAGGTTCCAGGTGAAGGCCCGCAGCCGGTGCTCCATCTGGTCGAGAAAGCCCGGCGGCCCGGTGATCTCCAGCGACCGGGGCCGGTGCAGCCGCAGCCGCAGCAGCCGGTCGGTGCCGGCGACATGGTCCATGTGGGCGTGGCTGACGAAGACGTGGCTCACGCGCAGCAACTCGCGCGGGCTGAGGTTCGAGACGTCGCCGAGGTCGAACAGCAGCGCCCGGCGGCCATGGCGGAAGTCGAGATAGAGGCCGGGGTCGCCGAACGGGTCGTTGACCAGGCGCGGCTGCACGAGCTGGCTCATCGGGGCTCCCCTGACGCTTCGGGAAGGAACGCGCGAGGCGCGCCCCCGGGTCCGGCTCAGGCGGCGCGGGGCAGCCGGTCGAGCGCGATGAAGGCCTCGCATTCGCCGTCCTGCTCGACGATGCGCCCCTCGGCGCGCTCGACCAGGCGGCGGATGCCGGTGTTGTCGCGGGCGAAGTAGAGGTCGGCGGTACGGGCGCCGCGCTTGCGCGCCTCGCGCAGGCCGGCCTCGAACAGACGCCGGCCGTGGCCGCGGCCCTGATAGGCGTCCTCGATCGAGATCGCGATCTCGACATGGCCCTCGGGGCCGAAGAACAGCTCGAGCACGCCGCGGATGCGGTCGTCGATCCGGGTGGCGATCACCGCGTCGGGGCGGGTGGTCTCGACCAGCCGGTCGAGCGCGGCGTCGCCCAAGGGCGCCAGAAAGCGCAGCCGCCGCGACCACGCGCCGAGGCGCAGGTAATGCGCCTTCAGCGTGCCGCGCCAGTCCGGCAGGGCGCCGGGCAGCGGAAAGGGCGGGGCGGAGGGGGCGAGGTCTGCGGGCATGGCACTTCGTCGGCTGCGATGCCCCCGATATCGGATCTTCGCGCCGGCCGTGGCAGGGGGTCAGCTGCAATCCCGTTCTGCGCCACGTGCAAGGTGACGCAACGCCCTCAGCTGCGCAGCGCCTGATGGGTCCTGAGCGCCTCGCGCGCGGCGCGGCGCGCCAGCGCGCGGCTGGTCGTGTCCTCGGCCCGCAGCATGTCGCGCAGCGCCTCGGCGAGTATGTCGGCCAGAAGGCCGGCCCCCGTGCGCGAGGTGGATTCGCGCGGTGGCCGGGCTGTCGCGGGCAGCACGTCCGTCATGGTCTTCTCTCCCGCGGCGTGCCGCAGCGGCGCGCCGCCTCCCGCTTCCAGTCACGCAAGGGAGGCGAGTCGGGTCAATCCCTTCGGGCCGGGGGCGGGCAGGACGGCCGATTGCCGCCGATCAGAGCTGGGACAGGTCCGGACCTGCCCGATCCTTGAGCGTCTTGAGCACAATTTCCGAGCGCACATGCGCCACCTGCGGATGCGGCAGCAGGTGGTCGTGCACGAACCGCGCGAAGGCCTCGAGATCGGGCACCTGCACGTCGAGCACGTAATCGGCATCGCCCGAGACCGAGAAGGCGGCGCGGATCTGCGGATGGTCGTCGACGAAGCGGGCGAAACCGCCTTCGCGCTCCTGCCCGTGGCTGCGCAGGTTGACCCGCACCACGGCGCGCAGGCCGATCCCCAGCCGGCCCGCGTCGAGCCGAACCGCGTAGCCCGCGATCAGCCCGGCCGCCTCGAGCGCGGCGCGGCGGCGCGAGCATTGCGAGGCCGAAAGATGCACGATCTCGGCCAGCGCGGCATTGGTCAGCGACCCGTCGCGCTGCAGCGCCTCGAGGATCGCGCGGTCGGTGCGGTCCAGCTCCATGTCGCCCTCCATCGCGTGGATACGACGCATGATTGCATCATCTCGTGCGCGACTGAAGGCGCAATTCACGCTTCCATGCATGTTTCGTGCGCGGTGCCCGGTCGCGAGCCGGCCTTTGCAAGCACCTTGCGCGCATCCTTCGATATCCTGCCCGGCGACAAGGAATTCAGGAGGAGGAGGACCCCATGGGACCGTTCCCGCACGACGCACCCAAGGCGCGGATCACCGATGAGAACCCCGCCGGCACCGACGGCTTCGAGTTCGTCGAGTTCGCCCATCCCGAGCCCGAGGAGCTGCGCGCGCTGTTCCGCAAGATGGGCTACACCCACACCGCGAACCACAAGTCGAAGAAGATCGAGCTCTGGCAGCAGGGCGACATCACCTACGTGCTGAACGACGAGCCGGGCAGCCATGCCCGCGACTTCGTCGAGGAGCACGGCCCCTGTGCGCCCTCGATGGCCTGGCGCGTGGTCGACGCGCAGCACGCGCTCAAGCACGCCGTCTCGAAGGGGGCCGAGGAGTACACCGGTCCGGGCAAGACCATGGACGTGCCGGCGATCCGCGGCATCGGCGGCTCGCTGATCTACTTCGTCGAGGACTACTACGAGACGAACCCCTACAACGCCGAGTTCGACTGGGTGTCGGACGCGCATCCCGAGGGGGTGGGCTTCTACTACCTCGACCACCTCACCCACAACGTCCACAAGGGCAACATGGACGTGTGGTTCCGCTTCTACGGCGACATCTTCAACTTCCGCGAGATCCGCTTCTTCGACATCGAGGGCAAGTTCACCGGGCTGCACAGCCGGGCGCTGACCTCGCCCTGCGGCCGCATCCGCATCCCGATCAACGAGGACCGGGGCGAGAAGGGGCAGATCGTCGAGTATCTCAAGCGCTACAAGGGCGAGGGCATCCAGCACATCGCGGTCGGCGCGCGCGACATCTACGACGCGGTGGACGAGATCGCCGAGCGCGGGCTGAAGTTCATGCCCAAGCCCCCTGCCGCCTATTACGAGATGAGCCGCGAGCGGGTGCAGGGCCACGAGGAGCCGCTCGACCGGATGGAGAAGCACGGCATCCTGATCGACGGCGAGGGCGTGCTCGGCGGCGGCGAGACCAAGATCCTGCTGCAGATCTTCTCCAAGACCGTGATCGGCCCGATCTTCTTCGAGTTCATCGAGCGCAAGGGCGATGACGGCTTCGGAGAGGGCAACTTCAAGGCGCTGTTCGAATCGATCGAGGCCGACCAGATCGCCCGCGGCGTGCTCGACACCGCCGAGTGAGGGCAGGGGCCCCGCACGGGCGGGGCCTCACCAGTCCGATCCGGCCTCGGCGCGGGATTCCAACTCCTCGGGCGTGAGGTCGGTGACGAAGCCCAGCGTCTCGGCGGTGCCGACCTTGCGCAGCTCCGCGAGGTCGAAGACCACCATGTCGCCGCCCAGGCCCAGCCAGCCGCCGACCTCGGCCTTGAGCCCGCCGATGCTGCCGTCGCGCGACAGCACGATGTCGACGATGTCGCCGACCTGCTCCCAGTCGTCGGCGGCGACGATGTCCTGATCGCCGGCCGAATCGCGGTCGGGCAGGCCCTGTCCGGGGGCGACGGAGTAGAGCTTGGCGCCGATCACCAGCTCGGAGGTCAGCATCTCGGCCTCCTCGGCCGGAACGATGCGGCTGCGGCCCATCTCCTCCTCATGCGCCTCGGCAAGAACGGGTCCGGCGGCGAGAAGTAGGGCGGCGGCAAGCGGGAAACGGGTCATCGCGGGGGTCCTTTCCGTGATCGGATCTGACCGGCCAACGGAGGCCGCGCCGCCGGGGTTCCGGCGGCGCGGCGCGATGTCCCGGGGGGCGTCAGGGCCAGAGCGCCCAGATGTAGAGCGCGTAGCCCGCCAAGAGCAGCCCGCCCTCTCGGCGCGAGATCCTGAGCCCGGTCCAGGCCAGCACCATCACCGCCAGCGAGGCGGCGATCATCACGAGGTTGTCGAAGCCGATGATCTCGCCCGGCACCCGGCCCGGCGCGACCATGGCGGTGACGCCGCCGATGCCGAGGACGTTGTAGATGTTGGAGCCGATGATGTTGCCGAAGGCGACGTCGGCCTGCTTGCGGATCGCCGCCACCACCGATGTCACCAGCTCGGGCATCGAGGTGCCGACCGCGACGATGGTCAGGCCGATGATCGTCTCGGAGATGCCGAAGGCCCGCGCCAGCGCGGTCGCGCCGTCCACGAGGAAGTAGCCGCCCAGCACCACGAGGCCGAGGCCCGCCACCGCGGTGACGAGGCCGGCCGCGACCGAGCCGCCATGATCGGGCGCGAGGCCCGGATCGACGCCTTCGGCGGCGGCGGCCTTCTCGTGCACCGCGCCGCGGCTTTCCTGCCGGAAGGCGGTCCAGATGTAGAAGACCAGCGCCGCGACGAAGACCGCGCCGGTCAGCATCCCCAGCGGCATCACGAGGCCGAGCGCGGCGAAGGCCAGCGCCACCGCCACCATCACGCCGCCGTCGCGCCTGAGCGCCGCCGACTGCACGGCGATCGGCGTGATCAGCGCCGAGGCGCCGAGGATCAGCAGCAGGTTGGCGATGTTCGAGCCGACGACGTTGCCGTAGGCGATGCCCGGCGCGCCCGAGAGCGCCGCCTGCACCGAGGTCACGAGTTCCGGCGTCGAGGTGCCGAAGCCCACCAGCGTCAGGCCGATCACCAGAGGCGAGACGCCGAGCTTCTCCGCCACCTTCACCGCGCCGCGCACCAGCAATTCGCCGCCCAGCACGAGAAGAACGAGGCCCCCGATCAGCGGCAGCCAGATGTCCATGTCAGATCCCTTTCACTGTCCCTTGGGCCGTCGGCACGGCCCCGCGGTGAAATGGGATGGCAGGGGGCGGTCCGACAAGCGGTTCGCCCCCCGGTGGCGCGAATATTTCCGCGCCGTTGTTGCGGCGGCCGTCTCAGGCCGCGCGCAGGCGCGCCGGCATCAGCCCGGTCTCGGAGATCGCGACGGCGCGGCCCTCGCGGATCGACATCTGCGCCGCGAGGCCCATGGCCACCGCCGCCCAGCCATCCTCGAGCGTGACCTCGGGATGCGCGCGCTCGCCGCGCACCAGCTCGAGGAAGCGGGCGTGCTGGTAGAAGGTCGAGCCGTTGTGGTCGCCCGCCTCCAGAAGCGCCGGGTCGACCGGGATCTCGCGCAGCTCGGGGCCCTTGGGGTCGCGCGGGCTGACGATCAGCTGCGGCACCGGCGGCGCGCCCAGATGCTCGGGCCAGAACCGGCCCGGCCCCGGCACCAGCGCCTCGATCCGCGCCTTGGGGCCCACGGCCGTCACTTCCTCCTGCCAGCGCGCGCCTTCCGCGAACATGCACAGCTCCAGCATGGCGCGGCCGCCGCGGGCGAAGTCGACGATGACGTAGCCGTTGTCGAGCACGTCGGGCGCCACGCCCTCGTAATCCTCGTCGGCATGGTTCACCGCCTGGCTGCCAGAGGCCATCACCCGCACCGGCTCGTCGCCGAGCGTGAGCCGCATCAGGTCGAAGAAGTGGCAGCATTTCTCGACGAAGGTGCCGCCGGTGTAGCGGTTGAAACGGTTCCAGCCGCCGACCTTGTGCAGGAAGGGGAAGCGGTGCTCGCGGATGGTCAGCATCCGGATGCCGCCGGTGGTCTCCTGCGCTTCCTTCAGGAAGGCGGCGATCGGCGGCATGTAGCGGTATTCCATCGCCACCCAGACCGGGGCGGGGTAGCTGTCGCGGAAGGCCGCGAGCCGCGCGGTCTCGGCCGGGTCGGTGAAGAGCGGCTTCTCCACGAGGATCGGCAGCGGCCTGGTGGCGGCGATCTCCTCCATCTGCTCGAGATGGCGGAAGTTCGGGCTGGCGATCAGCAGGCAGTCGAGATCCGGCGTGGCGAGCAGGTCGGCGACCGAATCCGCCATCCGCGCGGCGGGGGCGAGGCGGGCGGCCTCGGCGCGCATGCCGGCGTCGGGCTCGAAGATCGCGGCGACCTCGGCGCCCTCGAGGAGCGCGATGTTGCGCAGGTGCTCCTGCCCCATCATGCCGCAGCCGATGATGCCGTAACGGGTGGTGGTCATGTCGTCTCCTCAGATCAGACGCTGCACGTAGACCGCGCGCGTCGTGTCGAACCATGTGCGCGAGAACTCGACCGGCGCCGGGCGCTGCGCCCAGCTCAGCCGCTCAATGTAGCCGGTGGGGGCGCCGGGGCGGACGCCGAAGGCGGCGGGCGCCCAGTCCGGCACGCCGGCCATCGTGACCCGGTCCTCGGCGCGGGTGATCCAGAAGCCGAGATGGGTCTTGTAGTAGAGATAGAGCGAGTCGGCGAGCTTCGCCGAATCGATGCCGCCCGCCGCGCCGTCGAGCCAGATCTCCTCGACCGCGATCACCACCTGGTTCAGGTAGCGCAACCGTCGCACCCGCGTGCCCTCGGACGAGGTGCCGAAGGCGGGCAGGTCGGCGGGTTTCTGCATCCGCGCGAGGTCGAGCACGTCGGCGCGCGGCAGGCCGCCGCCCTCGGGCAGCTCCAGCCGGAACATCGAGTAGACGCTCTCGGCCCGCGCGTTGCGCCGCACGTAGTTGCCCGAGCCCTGGATGCGCTCGAGCATGCCCTTGTCGGCCAGCTCGGCCAGCGCCTTCCTGAGCGTTCTGACGGAGGTGCCGAGCTGGGCCGCGAAGTCGCGCTCGGGCGGCAGCCGCTCGCCCTCGACCAGCCGGCCCGAGGCGATCTCGCGGATCAGCAATTCGCTGATCTGCTGGTGCATGGGAAGCGAGGCGGGCGCGGCGGCGGGCATCGGCGGAAACCGTGGAGGTCAGATTGATGCACCATTGATTTGCATTCCGGCGGCTGCTACGCAAGACGAAATCGCCGCTGCCGGAGGAAAGCCGCCATGACCGTCGTCCCCATCACCTCGCCCGATCTCGACGCGGTGGAGGTGTCGTGGTTCGCCGCGCTCTGCTCGGACGACTACCGTTTTCTCGGCGTGCCCGAGGGCGATCTGCGCTCCTCCTGGGCGCATTGCTCCGAGATCGTGAAGACCGCCGAGGCCCAAGGTTTCCGCAACATCCTGTGCCCGTCCTCCTACCAGGTCGGGCAGGACACGTTGTCCTTCGTCGCCGGCTGCGCGCCGATCACCTCGAAGATCAACCTGCTGGCCGCGATCCGCTGTGGCGAGATGCAGCCGATCATGCTGGCGCGCACCGTCGCCACGCTCGACCACATGCTGGAAGGCCGGCTGACGCTGAACGTGATCTCGTCCGACTTCCCCGGCGAGAAGGCCGACAGCAAGTTCCGCTACCAGCGCTCGCGCGAGGTGGTGGAGATCCTCAAGCAGGCCTGGACGCAGGACGAGATCAACTACAAGGGCGAGGTCTACGACTTCTCGGGCCTCACCACCGACCCGGCGAGACCCTACCAGGAAGGCGGGCCGCTTCTGTATTTCGGCGGCTACAGCCCCGACGCGCTGGAGCTCTGCGGCCAGCATTGCGACGTCTACCTGATGTGGCCCGAAAAGAAGGAAGACCTCGCCGAGCGGATGCGCGCGGTCCATTCCGTGGCCGAGAAATACGACCGCACGCTGGATTACGGTCTGCGCGTCCACGTCATCGTCCGCGACACCGAGGCCGAGGCGCGCGAATACGCGCAGCATCTCGTCTCCAAGCTCGACGACGAGCAGGGCAAGGCGATCCGCGAGCGCGCCCTCGACGCCACCTCGCTCGGCGTGTCGCACCAGTCGCGCAACCGCGAGCTCGCGGACATGGAGGGCTTCATCGAGCCCAACCTCTGGACCGGCGTGGGCCGCGCCCGCTCGGGCTGCGGCGCGGCGCTGGTGGGCTCGACCGACCAGGTCTACTCCAAGCTGGAAGAGTACCGGAAAATGGGGATGCGGGCCTTCATCCTCTCCGGCTATCCGCATATCGACGAGGCGAAGCATTTCGGCGCCCGCGTGCTGCCGAGGCTGAAGACCTGCTCGCTGCCCGAGGCCTACGGGCGCGTGCCGAACCAGACACCGAAGACGCCGCTGGGCGCGGGAGAGAGACGCTGATGGACCGTATCGAGATCGCCAAGGGCGTGGAATTCAGCCGCATCGTCTACGGCATGTGGCGCATCGCCGACGATTCCGACACCTCGCCGGCCCATGTCCGGGCCAAGATCGACGCCTGCCTCGCGCAGGGCATCACCACCATGGACCAGGCCGACATCTACGGCGCCTACGGCGCCGAGGAGGTGCTGGGCGCCGCGCTGCGCGAGGATCCGTCCCTGCGCGACCGGATCGAACTGGTCAGCAAGTGCGGCATCGTCGCGCCGATGGGCCGGCATTCGGACAAGCGGGTGAAGCATTACGACACCTCGCGCAGCTACATTGAGCAGGCGGTCGAGACGAGCCTGCGCGACATGCACACCGACCATCTCGACCTGCTCTTGATCCACCGCCCCGACCCGATGATGGACCACCGCGAGACCGGCGCCGCGCTCGACGCGCTGGTGGCGTCCGGCAAGGTCCGCGCCGTCGGCGTGTCGAACTTCCGCCCCTGGGACGTGGAGCTTCTGGAATCGGCGATGGAGACGAAGCTCGCCACCAACCAGATCGAGATCTCGCTCAAGGAGCTTTCGCCCTTCACCAATGGCGATCTCGCCTTCCACCAGCGCCGCAACGATCCGGTCATGGCCTGGTCGCCGCTGGGCGGGGGCGACCTGATGACCGGGCAGGGGCCGGTGGCCGAGCGGCTCGACGCGATCGCCCGCGCGCAGGGCGTCGACCGCGCCGCCGTCGCGGTGGCCTTCCTGCTGGCGCATCCCGCGTCTATCCTGCCGGTGATGGGCACCAACAACATCGACCGCATCGCGAAGATCTCGGACGCGCTGAAGGTGGAGCTCGACCGGCAGGACTGGTTCACGCTCTACGAGGCGGGCCTCGGCAAGGAGGTGCCGTGAGCGCGGCCGCCGAGATCACCGGCTTCGTGCCGGATGCCGGCAACACCCGGCTTCTGCGCGATGCCTTCGGCCGCTTCACCACCGGCGTGACCATCGTCACGGTGGCGGGCGAGGAGGGGCCGGTGGCGATCACCGCCAACAGCTTCTCGAGCCTGTCGCTCGACCCGCCGCTGGTGCTGTGGTCGCCCGACAAGGGCTCGCGCCGGTTCCGGCATTTCGCGCATGCCACGCATTACGCGATCCACGTGCTCGCCGCCGACCAGGCCGAGCTGTGCTTCGGCGTCTCGAAGGACGCCTGGAAGCTCGGCGAGCACGATCTCGAGACGAACGGCGCGGGCGTGCCGGTGATCGCTGGCGCGCTGGCGCGCTTCGACTGCACGCGCGAGGCCACGCATGACGGCGGCGACCACGTGATCGTGGTCGGCCGGGTCGACCGGGCCGAGCTGCGCGACGGCGCGCCGCTGGTCTTCTACGCGGGCAAGCCCGCGCGGCTGGCGCAGGACGACACTTAGGCCGCGTGCCCCCGGGGAGGGGGCGGCCACCCGGGAGGGAAGGGGAGACGGAATGGGAGGAGTTCTGGCCGTGCTGGGGCCGCTTGGGCGGCTCAATGCGGGGCTGTGCACGGCGGGCCGCGCCATCGGCGTCGCGGCCATCGCGGTGATGGTGGCGGTGACGCTGCTGCAGGTGGTCATGCGCTACGTGTTCAACAACGCGCTGCCCTGGCCCGACGAGGCGGCGCGCTTCTGTATGCTGTGGATGACCGGGCTGATGGCCCCGACCGCGCTGCGCCATGGCGGCTTCGTCGCGATCGACACGCTGCCCGCCGCGCTGCCGGTGCGGCTGTCCTCGGCGCTGACGCTGGTGCTCCTGTCGATCGCCATGCTGGTGCTGGTGATGGGCCTCACCATCGGCTGGGCCGAGGTGAACGGCCTCGGCGGGCGCTTCGACACCGCCTCGCTCTACCTGCCGACCTCGCTGTCGTTCGACAGCTGGTACCGCATCCCGCGCAGCTGGATGATGCTGTCGCTGGTGGTCGGCTTCGCCATGCTGATCCTCGTCAACATCGAGCTGATGCTCAGGGCCCTGGCGGGCCTGTTCGGGGCGGCCGACCGGCTGCCCATGGTCCGCAATCCCGAGCTGGGGAGCGCCGAATAGATGCTGGTCCTGTTCCTTCCGGTCTTCCTGTTCTTCCTGATGGTCGGCCTGCCGGTCTTCTTCGGCCTGCTCTTCGCGCCCGGCATCCTGCTGTGGCTGAACGGGCAGGAGCGCGACATCACGCTGCTCTACCGCAACCTCTACAACGGCATGGACAGCTTCCCGCTGATGGCCATCCCGTTCTTCATGCTGGCGGGCGAGCTGATGAACCGCGGCGGCATCACGCTGCGCCTCGTCGAGTTCAGCCAGGCGATGATGGGCCATTTCCGCGGCGGCCTCGCACACGTCAACATCCTGTCCTCGATGCTCTTCGCGGGCCTTTCCGGCTCGGCCGTGGCCGACACCTCGGCGCTGGGCTCGATGCTGATCCCGGCGATGGAGAAGCAGGGCTACACCCGCCGCTTCGCCGCCGCGATCACCGCGGCCTCGTCGGTGATCGGCCCGATCATCCCGCCCTCGGGCATCATGATCATCTACGCCTACGTCATGGGCGAGAGCGTGGCCGCGCTGTTCCTCGCCGGCATCGTGCCGGGCATCCTCGTCGGCGTCGGGCTGATGGTGCTCGTCAAGCTGATGGCCGACCGCTACGACTTCCCGGTCGCCTCGCGCCGCCACAGCTGGGGCGAGCGCGGGCAGGCCTCGCTCAAGGCCTTCTTCCCGCTGATGACCCCGGTGATCATCCTCGGCGGCATCCTGTCGGGTGTGTTCACCCCCACCGAGGCGGCGGCCGTGGCCGTGGCCTACGCGCTGATCATCGGCCTGTTCGTGCTGCGCACGCTGAAGGTGGCCGAGCTGTCGGACGTGCTGTCCAAGGCCGGGATCACCTCGGCCGTCGTGCTGCTGCTCGTGGGCGCGGCGATGTCGTTCAAGACGGTGGTCTCGCTCTCCCACGCGCCCGAGCTGCTGGCCGACTTCATCCTGACGCTGACCGAGAACCCGCTGCTCCTGCTGTTCCTGATCAACCTGCTGCTGTTCGCGGTGGGCATGTTCCTCGACGCGGGCCCCGCGATCATCATCCTCGGCCCGATCCTCGGCCCGGTCTTCACCTCGCTCGGCGTCGACTCGGTGCATTTCGCGATCATCATGTGCGTGAACCTCACCGTCGGCCTCGCGACGCCACCGATGGGGCTTGTGCTCTTCGTCGCGGCCTCGGTCTCGAACGAGAAGGTCGAGACGATCTCCAAGGCGATCCTGCCCTTCCTCGCGGTCGAGATCCTGGTGATCATGCTGATCACCTTCGTGCCCGAGATTTCCATGACGATCCCGCGCCTGACGGGCTTCGCGGACTGAATCACAACGAGATGAGCAACAGGGAGGACACCATGCTCACGAAAACCCTCAAGGCCGCCGGTCTGGCGGCGCTGCTGGCCGGCACCGCGCTACCCGCGTTCGCGCAGGAATACACGCTGCGCGCCACCGCCAACTCGAACGAGGCCGACGAGGACTATGACGGCCTGCAGGCCTTCAAGAGCCATGTCGAGGCCGCCTCGAACGGCGCCATCGAGGTCGAGATCTTCATGGGCACGCAGCTCTGCTCGAACGGCGCGGAGTGCCTGCAGGGCGTGGCCGACGGCTCGATCGACATCTACATCTCGACCTCGGGCGGCGCCTCGGGCCTGTTCCCCTACGTGCAGGTGCTCGACCTTCCTTACGTGATGGCCGACGACCGCGTCGCCGAGGCGGTGATGTCGGGCGACTTCACCCGCACCATGCGCGACATGGCGCTGGCGGATTCGGGCGACGCGATCCGGCTGATGACCATCGGCAACACCGGCGGCTGGCGCAACTTCGCCAACACCCAGCGCCGGATCGAGACGCCCGAGGACATCGAGGGGCTGAAGATCCGCACCGTGGTCGCCGACCTGCCGCAGGAGCTGGTGCGTGCGCTCGGCGCCTCGCCGACGCCGATCCCGTGGCCCGAGCTCTTCACCTCGCTGCAGACCGGCGTGGTCGAGGGCACCAAGAACGGCATCACCGACATCATGTCGATGAAGTTCCCCGATGCCGGCCTGCAATACGTCACGCTCGACGGCCACGCCTACATGGGCGCGCTGTGGTGGATGTCGAACCAGCGCTTCCAGGAGCTGCCCGACGACATGAAGCGCGTCGTGGTCGACGGCTTTTACCAGCTGCAGCAGGCGACCTTCGCCTCGCCCAAGCGCAAGTCGATCGAGGCCTATGAGGACTTCGTGGCCGGCGGCGGCGATCTCTACGTGCCGACGCCCGAGCAGAAGGCCGCCTTCGCCGAGGCCGCGCAGCCGGTCTACGAGTGGTTCACCGCCAATGTCGAAGGCGGGCAGGAGATCTACGATGCGCTGACCGCCGCCGTGGCCGAGGCCGAGAGCGAGCTCGAGGCCGCCCGCGCCGCCGACATGGAGTGACGCGTTGACATCGGGCGGGGGGCGGTCGCCGCCCCCCGCCATGCGAGGCGGCCCCCGGCAGGGGCCGCCTCTTTTTCCCCCCGAGAACGAATACCCCCCGTGCCCCGGCCATCGCCCGGGCCCACGCCGCCGCCATGCCCGAAGGAGCCGCCATGACCCGCCTTGCCGATACCGCCCGGAGCCTGTTCCCGGGCGTGGCCCTCGCGGCGCTGGTGGCGATGGCGGCGCAGTTCCTGTCAGAACATTACGGCGCCCCGGCCATGCTGATGGCGATCCTTCTGGGCATCGCGCTGGCCTTCCTGTCGGAAGAGCCGCGCAGCGCGCCGGGCATCGCCTTTTCCTCGCGCACGCTGCTGCGCGTCGGCGTGGCGCTTCTGGGCGTGCGCATCTCGACCGGCATGGTGCAGGAGTTGGGGCTAGGCCTCCTGGGCCTGATCGTCGGCGGCGTGCTCGCCACCATCGGCGCCTCGATCCTCGCGGCCTGGGTGCTCGGCCGCGACCGGCTCTTCGCCTTTCTCTCGGGCGGCGCGGTGGCGATCTGCGGCGCCTCGGCCGCCATGGCGATCTCCTCGGTGCTGCCCCGGCGCGAGGAGGGCGAGCGCGACCTCATCTTCACCGTGGTCTCGGTCACCATGCTCTCGACGCTGGCGATGATCGCCTACCCGATCCTCGCCGACCGGCTCGGCTTCGACATGCGCCAGACCGGGGTGTTTCTCGGCGGCACGATCCACGACGTGGCGCAGGTGGTGGGCGCGGGCTACTCGGTCTCGGAAGAGACGGGCGACCTCGCCACGCTGGTCAAGCTGATCCGGGTCACGATGCTCGCCCCGATCGTTCTGGGCGCGGCGCTGGTGATGCGCCGCCGCGCGCCCGAGGGCGCCAAGCGGCCGCCGCTGGTGCCGGGCTTCGTGCTGGGCTTTCTGGCGCTCGCGGCGCTGAACTCGGCCGGCCTGCTGCCCGGCTGGTTCTCCGAGGCGGCGAGCGCGGTGTCGCGCTGGGCGCTGCTCACCGCCATCGCCGCCGTGGGCATGAAGACCTCGCTGAAGAAGCTTCTGGACGTCGGCGGCCCGGCGATCGCGCTGGTCGCGGCGCAGACCGCCTTCATCGCGGCATTGCTCGGCGTCGGCGTGGCGATGATCGGCTGAATGCGGCGCGCCATCGGCCGGCTCAGGGCGCGGTGCCGCCCGCGGCCGGGAAGGCGTCGCGCCAGCGCGCGCCGAACAGCGCCCGCTTGTGGGCATCCAGCGCGATCAGCAGCGCCGGCGACAGCGGGATCGGCCGCTCCGGCGTCTCGGCCGTGCGGTCGAGCGCCGCGCCGTCCTCGGCCTCGAGCCGCACGATCAGCAGCGCCGCCTCCAGCGCCTGCCGCCCCTCGGGCGAGAGCAGGAAGTCGACGAACTGCGCCGCCGCCCGCGGGTTGCCGGCCACGCGCGGGATCATCGCGGCGCGCGACAGCATCAAGGTGTAGTCCTCGGGCGCGACCACGCCGAGCCGCTCGTCGCGCCGCGCGCGCGCCAGCGCGTAGGAGCCCAGCACGTTGTAGGCCACGAGGTAGCGGCCCTCGGCCACGCCGTCGATGATCTCGGCCGAGCAGCAGGTCGCCACCGCGCCCGAGCGTCCGAAGCTCTCCATCAGCCCGCCGAAGGTCGAGGCCTCCATCGAATCGGCGAAGGCGAAGAGGAAGCCCAGCCCCGAACGCTCGATGTCGTAGGTCGCGACCCGCCCGCGGAACGGGCTCTCGGTCGGGCGCAGGAGGTCGAGCAGGTCGAAGCGCGAGCGCGGCACCTGCGCGGGCGCCACGCGCTCGCGGTTGTAGACCATCACCGCCGGCTCGCGGGTCACGCCCCAGAGCTCGTCGCGCCACGACAGCGCGTCGGGCAGGGCGGCGGTCAGCGCCGAGCGGTAGGGCCGGGCGCAGCCCTCGTTCACCAGATCGACCATCTGGTGCACCGCCGAGGAGATCACGAGGTCCGCGCCCGCGCGCCCCGCCGCGCAATCCTCCGATTGCAGCCGGTAGAGCGGGTTCGAGCCCCATTGCTCGAAGGCCACGCGCAGCCCCGGCCGGGTGTCGAGGAAGGCCTCGACCACCGGCCCCAGCACCGCGAGGTCGGTGGTCGAGCGCAGCAGCAGCGTCTCGGGCGCGGTGTCGGGGCCGAAATCGCGCGACAGCTCCTGCGCCGGGGCGGCGGCGGGCCACAGCGCCAGCAGGACGACGAGCGCCCGGATCATGCCGCCCCCGCCCGCGGCAGCGCCAGCGCCGCCTCGAAGCCGTCGCCCGAGCGCCCCAGCAGCAGCGCGCCGCCATGGCTCTCGGCCACCTCGCGGGCGATGGCGAGGCCGAGCCCGCTGCCGCCCGGCGCGCCGGAGGTGAAGCGCGCGCCCAGCCCCGACAGCACCGCCTCTGACGGCCCGGGCCCGGCGTCGCGCACGAAGAGCCGGGCGCGGCCGCCCTCGCGCGCCACGCCGAGCCGGATCGGCGCGCGGCCATGCGCCAGCGCGTTGGCGAGCAGGTTCTTCCCGGCCTCGGTCAGCGACAGCGCGTCGCCGCGCACCACCAGCGGGCCGGGCGGCAGGTCGAGCCGCACCCGCGCGCCCGGCGCGATCGCAGCGGCGTCGACCTCCTCGAAGACCTCGAGCGCCACGTCGCGCAAATCGAGCGCGGCGCGCGGCGCGGTGTCGGTGCGGTGGATGATCAGCGCCCGGTCGAGCATCCGGTCCAGCAGCCGCGACAGCCCGACGCTGCGCTCGTGGATGCGCCCGAGGATGCGGGCGCGCGCCTCCGGGTCGCACTCGTCCTGCGCCAGCTGCGCCTGCGCGCGGATCGCGGCCACCGGCGTGCGCAGCTGGTGCGCGGCGTCGCCGATCAGGTTGCGGCTGGCGGCGAGCTGGCGGTCGAGCCGGCCCATGAAGCCGTTGAGCGCCCCCAGCATCGGCGCGATCTCGGACGGCATCGGCAGGGCCAGCGGCGTGAGGTCGGTCGGGTCGCGCTCTGCCAGCGCCCCGCCCAGCCGCTGCAGCGGCCTGAGCGCCGAGCGGGTGGCGAGCCATGCGAAGAGCCCGATCACCACCCCGGCGGCCGCCAGCACCGCCAGCGCGCCCTGCGCGATGTCGCGCGCCAGGGCCGCGCGCGCCCGCGTCGTCTGGCCCAGAAGCACCCGCACCGGCCCGGAAAAGCCGCGCTCGGCGAAGCGGCGAGTGACGGCGACGTAGCGGCCGGGTTCCGCGCCCAGATCGCCGTCGTAGAAGACCGGGCCCACGCCCTCGCGCTCGGGCGGCAGCGGCGCCGCGTCGCTGCCGGTCAGCGTCGCGCCGTCCGGGCCGATCACCCGGTAGCGGATGCGGTCCTCGGGCGCGAGCGCCAGCATCTGGAAGGCCGAGACCGGCATGTCGACCACCACCGCGCCGTCGCGCACCGACATCGAGGCGGCGATGTCGCTCGCCGCGCCGACGAGCAGCCGGTCATAGGCCTCGCGCGCCGCCTGCCGGCCATAGGCCAGCGCCACCGCCAGCACCACCACGCCGCCCAGCAGCAGCACCGCGCCCACCGCGAGCGCCACGCGCGACTTCAGCGACAGCGTGCGCACCGGCGGCGCAGGCGTCTCAGCCATCGCCCGCCACCTCGAGCCGGTAGCCCAGGCCCCGATGCGTCTCGATCGCCACGCCCGATCCCGAGAGCTTCTTGCGCAGGCGGGCCACGTAGAGCTCGACCGCGTTGTCGCCGACATCGGCGTTCTCGAAGCCGAACAGCCCGTCGAACAGCCGGTCCTTGGGCATGATCCGGCCGCGGTTGGCCACCAGCAGGTTCAGGAGCGCCAGCTCGCGCCGGGTGGCCGAGACCGTGGCCCCGTTCACCCGCAGGCTCTGCGCCGCCGGGTCGAAGTCGAGCCCCGCGAGCGTCACCCGGTTCTCGGCCCGTCCCGCCTCGCGGCGGGTGAGCGCGCGCACCCGCGCCTCCAGCTCGCGCAGGTCGAAGGGCTTCACGAGGTAGTCGTCGGCGCCCTCGTCGAGCGCGCCGACCCGGTCCTCGACCGCCGATTGCGCGGTCAGCACCAAGACCGGCGTGCGGTCGCCGGCGCGGCGGCGCTCGCGCAGGAAGTCGCGGCCCGATCCGTCGGGCAGGTTCAGGTCGAGGATCACCACGCCGTAATCCGTGAGCCCCGCGCAGGCGCGGGCATCGGCGAGCGTCGGCGCGACGTCGCAGGCGAAGCCCGCCCGCCCGAGGCTCGCGGATGCGGCCTCGGCGACGTCGGCGGTGTCCTCCACGATCAGCAGGCGCATCTCGTCCCTCCCCGGCGGCCGAGCATAGGGCCGTTGCGGCGCGAGCAGAAGGCCGCGCGCGGCGATGACAGCTTGGTGACAGCTTCGCGGTAGAAAAGGGACCCCGCATCCGGCGGGAGGAGTCCGGCCGGACCACGAAATGGGAGAGACAAGATGACGATCACCATCCGTCGCGGCCTCGTGGCCGCCGCGCTGCTCGGCTGCGCGCCCGGCGCGCTCATGGCGCAGGACTTCACCCCCGAGAGCCCCGAATGCATCGCGCCCGCCAACCCGGGCGGCGGCTGGGACTTCACCTGCCGCCAGGCGGGCAAGACGCTGCAGGATCTCGACCTGATCCCCTCGACCATGCAGGTGGTGAACCTCGCCGGCGGCGGCGGCGGCGTGGCCTTCGCCGAGGTGGTGAACAAGCGCGCCGACGACAACGACCTCGTGGTCGCGGCCTCCTCGGCCACCGCGACGCGGCTGGCGCAGAACGCCTATCCGGGCAACACCATGGACCAGGTCCGCTGGCTGGGTTCGGTCGGCGCCGATTACGGCGTGATCGCGGTTTCGGCCGACAGCGAGGTGCAGGACCTGCCGCAGCTGATGGAGATGATCAAGTCGGACCCGACCTCGGTCTCGATCGGCGGCGGCTCGGCCGTGGGCGGCTGGGACCACCTCAAGGTGCTGATCGCGGCGCAGGAGGCCGGGATCGAGGAGGTGCGCGGCGTCAAGTACATCGCCTTCGACGGCGGCGGCGAGGCGGTGACGCAGCTGCTGGCGGGCTCGCTGCAGGCCTTCACCGGCGACCTGTCGGAATCCACCGGCTTCATCGAGTCGGGCGACATCCGCGTGCTGGCGGTGCTGGCGCCGGAGCGGCTCGAGGGCGAGTACTCGGACATCCCGACCGCCAAGGAGCAGGGCATCGACGCGGTCGGCGCCAACTGGCGCGGCTTCTACGGCCCGGGCGAGATGTCGGACGCGGCCTATGACTACTGGGTCTCGGCGCTCGACCAGCTCTACGCCTCCGACGAGTGGAAGGCGATCATGGAGAGCAACGGCCTCGCGCCGCTCGACCTGCAGGGCGAGGAGTTCCAGGCCTTCGTGCAGGAGTCGGTGAGCGAGATCACCGAGCTGTCGAAGGAAATCGGCATCATCCAGTAACGGCACCCGTGGCGGGGCGCGCCCGACGCGCGCGCCCCGCCCGCACAACACCGGGAGGATCGCATGAGCGATCGCATCTTCGGCGGGATCGGTCTGATGCTGGCGCTGCTCTATGTCTGGCGCGCCGCGATCATCCCCGACAGCTTCATGTCCGACGCGGTGGGACCGCGCGCCTTTCCCTACGGGATCGCCGCGGTGCTGGCGCTGAGCTCGGTCTTCTTCCTGCTCAAGCCCGACCCGGCGCCGGAATGGCCGCGCGCGGGCCGGCTGGCCGAGATCGGCTTCGCGGTGCTGGTGATGATCGCCTATGCGCAGCTTCTGCCCGAGGTCGGCTTCCTGATCGCCACCGCCTTCGCCAGCGCCTACCTGACCTGGCGGCTCGGCTCGCCGCCGCTGCAGAGCGTGCTGATCGGCGCCGGCACCTCGATCGGCATCTACGTCATCTTCCGACTGATCCTTGGCCTGTCGCTGGCCAAGGGGCCGTTCGGCTTCTGAGGAGCGCGCCATGGACCTTCTGGCTTCCCTCGGCGACGGCTTCGCCGTCGCGCTGACTTTCCAGAACATCGGCCTGGCGCTGATGGGCTGCTTTCTCGGCACGATCATGGGCGCGCTGCCCGGGCTCGGGCCCTCGAACGGCGTGGCGATCCTGATCCCGCTCGCCTTCACGCTGGGCTTGGGCGCGACGCCGTCGCTGATCCTGCTCACGAGCGTCTATTACGGCGCGATGTATGGCGGGCGGATCTCCTCGATCCTGCTGAACATCCCCGGCGACGAGCCGGCGATGATGACCTGCCTCGACGGCTACCCGATGGCCCGCAATGGCCGGGCGGGCGAGGCGCTGGCGCTGTCGGGCGTCGCCTCCTTCGTCGGCGCCTTCTTCGCGACCTGGGGCCTCGTGCTGCTGGCGCCGCAGCTCGTCAAGGTGGCGCTGCTGTTCGGCCCGGCCGAGTATTTCGCGCTCTTCGCGCTGGCCTTCATGACGCTGGGCGGCGTCAGCTCGACCAACCAGGCGAAATCGGCCTTCGCCGCCGCGCTCGGTCTCGGGCTCGCCATGGTCGGCGTCGACACCCAGACCGGCGTGCCGCGCTTCACCTTCGGCGAGGTGCATCTCTATGACGGCATCGACTTCCTCGTCGCCATCGTCGGGCTGTTCGCGCTGTCGGAGGTGTTCATCTTCCTCGAGCATCGCGGCACCGACAAGGATGCGAGCACCGCGCCGAAGCTGGCGATCGGCCGGATCGTGCCCTCCTGGGGCGTGCTGAAGAGCTGCACGCCGACCATGCTGCGCACCACGGTGCTGGGCTTCATCGCGGGCGTGCTGCCCGGGGCGGGGGCCTCGCTCGGCTCCTTCATCTCCTACTCGATGGAAAAGAAGCTGGTCGACCGCAATGGCACCTTCGGCACCGGCGATCCGCGCGGCGTGGCCGCCCCCGAGGCCGGCAACAACGCCGCCGCCGGCGGCGCGCTGGTGCCGATGCTGGCGCTGGGCGTGCCGGGCTCGGGCACGACCGCGGTGCTGCTGGCGGTGCTTCTGTCGCTCAACATCACGCCGGGGCCCTTGCTGTTCACCCAGAACCCGGACGTGGTCTGGGGCCTGATTGCGGCGCTGTTCATCGGCAACGTCATGCTTCTGGCGATGAACATCCCGATGGTCGGCCTGTTCGTGCGGGTGCTGATGGTGCCGCCGCGCATCCTGATGCCGGTGGTGGCGATGGTCTCCTTCGTCGGCATCTACGGCATCTCGGGCTCGAGCTTCGACCTGATGGTGATGATCGGCTTCGGCGTGATGGGCTGGGTGCTCAGGAAGCTCGACGTGCCGCTGGTGCCGGTGATCCTCGGCACGCTTCTGGGCAACGCCATGGAGGTGAACATGCGCCGCGCCGTGACCATCGCCGATGGCGACTACTCGGTGCTGTTCGGCTCGTGGCTGACGCTGGTGCTCTGGGCGATCGCGATCGTGGGCTTCGTGCTGCCGATCTTCGTCGGCGGCGTGGTCAAGGCGCGGATGCGGGGTGCGGCCCAGCGCGAGGCGGCGCAGACCGACTGAGGCGCGAGGCAGGGCAGGCGGGCCGGGGCCGTCCCTTCGGGGGCGGCCCCGATCCGTTCAGCCCTCGGCCAGCGCGCCGCAGCGTTCGGCCACGGCGCGCAGCAGCGCGTCCTGGCCGAAGGGCTTGGTGAGCGTGACCGCGTTCTCGACCGTCTCGGCGCCATCGACCCGGTCGCGACCGGTGGCGAAGATCACCGGCAGGCCGGGCTGGCGGCCCTGCGCGCGGCGCGCCACCTCGACGCCGGACAGGTCCGGCAGGCCGACATCGACCAGCAGCAGGTCGGCCGGGGCGGCGGCCAGCAGGTCGAGCGCCTGCGCGCCCGAGGCCGCCTCGCGCACCTTTGCGCCGGCCGCCTCGAGCATCTCCACGAGGTCGAGCCGGATGAAGGTGTCGTCCTCGCAGACCACGATCCCGAGCCCGGCGCAGGCGGCGGCCGGGTCGCGCGGCGGGGCGGCGGGCTTCGGCGCTTCCGCCTTCGGGGCCGGCGCGGCGCCGCCCGGCGCGTCGAGCAGCTCGCGCAGCCGCTGCGCCAGAACCTCGCGGCGATAGGGCTTGCGCAGAAGCTGGATGCCTTCGTCGAGCCGGCCGTCATGCACGATGGCGTCGCGCGAATAGCCTGAGGCGAACAGCACCGGCAGGCCGGGATGCAGCGCCTGCGCCCGCTCGGCCATCTGGCGGCTGGTCAGCCTTCCCGGCATCACCACGTCCGTCAGCAGCAGGTCGAGATCCCGGCCGCTCTCGATCGCCGCGAGCCCCTCGTCGGCATCGGCCGCCTCGATCACGCCGTAGCCCAGATCCTCGAGCAGGTCGCGCGCGGTGCGGCGCACCGCGACGTCGTCCTCGACCAGCAGGATCGTCTCGCTGCCGCCCGCGACCGGGCGTTCGACGCGCGGCGGCGCGGTTTCCTCGGGGCGCAGCGAGCGCGGCAGGTAGATCCGCACCGTGGTGCCGCGGCCGGGGCGGCTGTCGATCGCGACATGGCCGCCCGACTGCTTCACGAAGCCGTAGACCATCGCCATGCCGAGCCCGGTGCCGCGGCCCTCGGGCTTGGTGGTGAAGAAGGGCTCGAAGATCTTGTCGATCACCTCGGAGGTCATGCCGCTGCCCTCGTCGGTGACGGCGAGGCAGACATATTCGCCCGGCACCACGTCGCTTTGCGCGCGGGCATAGGCGGCGTCGAGCGTCGCGTTCTCGACCTCGATGCACAGCCGGCCCCGCCCCTCCATCGCGTCGCGGGCGTTGACCGCGAGGTTCAGAAGCGCGTTCTCGAGGTTGGCGCTGTCGATCAGCGTGTTCCACAGCCCCGATGCGACGCGGGTCTCGATCGCGATGCCCTCGCCCACCGCCGAACGCAGGATCGGGTCGATCTCGCCCAGCAGCCGCCCCAGATCGGTGGCGCGCGGCTCGAGCGGCTGGCGCCGGCCGAAGGCCAGGAGCTGCGCGGCGAGCGTGGCGCCGCGATCCACCGCCTGCATCGCCTGGTCGATGCGCTGCGCGGCGGGCGAGTCGGCCTCGAGACCGCGCTGCGCCAGCTGCAGGCTGCCGGTGATCGCCTGCAGCAGGTTGTTGAAGTCATGCGCCACGCCGCCGGCGAGGTTGCCGATCGCCTCCATCTTTTGGCTCTGGCGCAGCGTCGCGTTGACCTCCTCAAGCTCGCGGTTGCGGCTCTCGACCCGCTCCTCGAGCGTGGCGTTGAGCTCGGCCAGCGCCGCCTCGGTGGCCTTGCGGTCCTCGATGTCGGTGTTGCTGCCGATCCAGCGCCGGACGCGGCCGGCCTCGTCGTGGATCGGCACGGCGCGGGTCAGGTGCCAGCGATAGGTCCCGTCGCGGCGGCGCAGGCGGAACTCGGTCTCGTAGGTCTCGCCGGTGGCGACCGCGCGGGTCCAGATCGGGGCGACGCGGGCCACGTCGTCGGGATGCAGCACCCGGACCCAGTCCTCGCCCAGCAAGTCTCCGTCCGAGGTGCCGGCATAGGCGCGGACCTGGTCGCTGACCCAGTCGAGCAGGCCGTCGGGGCCGGCGGTCCAGACATGCGACGGCATGGACTGCGCCATGGTGCGGAAGCGTTCCTCGGCCTCGCGCAGCTGCCGCTCGGCCTGTTTCTGCGCGGTCACGTCGTGGCCCTGCACGAGGATGCCGATGACATCGCCGCCCGGGCCGCGCAGGGGCTGGTAGACGAAGTCGATGAACAGCTCGGTCGGCGGCGCGTCGCGCTCGACGTTCAGGAAGACCTGCGCGCCGCGCAGCGCGATCGGCTCGCCGGTGGCGTAGACCTGGTCCAGCATCTCGAAGAAGCCCTGGCCCTCGACCTCGGGCAGCGCCTCGCGCACCGGCAGGCCGATATAGTCGCGCTCGGGGCCGACGATCTGGCGATAGCTGTCATTGACCAGCCGGAACACGTGATCGGGCTCGGACAGGATCGCGATGAAGCTCGGGGCCTGGTCGAACACGGTCTGGAAGAAGCGCGTGGCGGTGCCGAGCTCGAGGTTCTCCTGCGCCACGCTTTCGGCACGGCGGATCAGGTCGCCCTCCTCGCTGGTCTCGAAGCTGCCGGTCTGGCCGCGCTGGTGCAGGCGGGTGATGTCGTTGGTGTTCTGCAGGATGTACTCGACCCGGCCCTCGGCGTCGTAGATCGGGCTGTGCGTGGCGCTCCAGTAGCGGTGCTCGCGCCGGCCGTCGGGCATGTCGATCGGGTAGGGGATCAGCGGCAGGTGGTCGACCCGCCCGCTTTCGAGCACCCGCTGGAACGAGCTTTGCAGCATCTGCTCGGACAGGCTGTCGGGCGGCGCGGGGAACTCCTCGGTGATGATTTTGCCGATCGGCGGATTGCCGGTGCGCCCGGTCACTTCGAGATAGGCGGCGTTCGCCCAGACGATCCGGAGGTCGCGGTCGAGCAGGACATAAGGCGAAGGCACTGCCGCGAATATCGCCTCGACGTCGACGCCCATAGATTGTTCTCCCTGCCAGCCCTGCGGATATATTCGGCTTTTGGACTCAAGCAAGTCGGGCCGGTTCCGGATCCATGACGATTGCGCGCGCCGCGGCTGACGTAGCGGCGGCAACGTGGTCAAGAATAATTACCAGTTGCCTTCGCGCCGGATACACCCAATGATCGGGCTGCCTGCGGGGGGAGCGCGGGCAGATGACTGGGAAGGGGAGGACAACCATGACAGTCAAAGACAACTCCGCCGCGCGGGTATCGCGGCGCTCGTTCCTGAGGAAGGGCGCGCTGGGTGCCGGCGTCGCCGCGACCGGCGGCCTCGCGGCCCCGGCGGTGCTGGCGCAGAGCCCGATCGTGGTGAAGCTGCAGACCTCGTGGCCGGCATCCGACATCTGGCAGGAGATGGCGCAGCACTACGCCGACCGGGTGGAGGCGATGTCGGGCGGACGGCTCAAGGTTGACGTGCTGCCCGCCGGCGCCGTGGTCGCGGCGTTCCAGGTGATGGACGCGGTCAGCGACGGCCTGATCGACATGGCGCATTCGGTGCCGGTCTACTGGTACGGCAAGAACAAGGCCGCCTCGCTGTTCGGCACCGGCCCGGTGTTCGGCGGCTCGGCCGACACCATGCTGGGCTGGTTCTATGCCGGCGGCGGCCAGGAGTTCTACCGCGAGCTGACGCAGGACATCATGGGGCTCGACGTGGTCGGCATGATGGGCTTCCCGATGCCCGCCCAGCCCTTCGGCTGGTTCAAGAACGAGGTCGCGGCGGTCGACGACATCAAGGGCCTGAAATACCGCACGGTGGGTCTCGCGGCCGACCTGATGCAGTCGATGGGCATGTCGGTGGCGCAGCTGCCGGGCGGCGAGATCGTCCCGGCGATGGAGCGCGGCGTGATCGACGCCTTCGAGTTCAACAACCCGACCTCCGACAGCCGCTTCGGCGCGCAGGACGTGGCCAAGAACTACTACCTGTCGTCCTATCACCAGGCCTCGGAGAGCTTCGAGTTCCTGTTCAGCCGCAGCTTCCTCGAGAGCCTCGACCCGGATCTGCAGGCGATCCTGCGCCACGCCGTCGAGGCCGCCTCGACCGCCAACTCGGCCACGGCGCTCGACCAGTACTCGCGAGACCTGCAGAAGCTGTCCGAGAGCGGCGTCACCGTGCACCGCACGCCGCAGGCGATCCTGTCGGCGCAGCTCGACGCCTGGGACGCGCTGATCCCCGAGCTGGAGCAGGACGAGTTCATGAAGCGCGTGCTCGACAGCCAGCGCGAATGGGTCGAGCGCGTGACCTACTACACGCTGATGAACTCGCCGGACTACACGCTCGCCTACGAGCACTACTACCCCGGCAAGCTGGCGCTCTGAGCGCGGCCTGACCGCCCGGCGGCAGCGTGCCGCCGGGCCCCCAACCCCACGGGACACGCATGGTTGGATACATCAAATTCGCCGACGCCCTCTCCGCCGCCTTCGGCAAGGTCTTCGGCTGGCTCATCGTGCTGATGACCTTCGGCGTCAGCTACGAGGTCTTCGTGCGCTACGTGCTGGGATCGCCGACGCCCTGGGCGCTCGACGTCTCCTTCATCATGTACGGCACGCTGTTCATGATCGGCGGCGCCTACACGCTGTCGCGCGGCGGTCATGTGCGCGGCGACTTCCTCTACCGGCTCTGGCCGGTGCGGGTGCAGGCCTCGGTCGATCTCGTGCTCTACCTGATCTTCTTCTACCCGGGCGTTCTGGCGCTGATCTTCGCCGGCTGGAAATACGCCTCGCGCTCCTGGCAGTACGGCGAGGTGTCGGTCAACAGCCCGGCGGGCGTGCCGATCTACCAGTTCAAGACCGCGATCGTGGCGGCCGGCGTGCTGCTGGCGATCCAGGGCCTGGCGCAGATCTTCCGCTGCATCCTGGCGATCCGCGACGGCGTCTGGCTGGCCGCGGCCGAGGATGTCGAGGAGACCGAGCAGCTGCTGATGGCGCAGCACGATGCGCCGCAAGACCACCCGGACATGAAATGACGCGCTCGCCCCGCGTCGAACCGATACGGAGCGTGAGCACGTGACCGAACCGCAAATCGCCCTGATGATGCTCGGGGTCTTCATCTGCCTCGTCTTCCTGGGCTTCCCGATCGCCTTCACGCTGATGGCGCTGGGCATCGGCTTCGGCTACTTCGCCTATTTCGATGCCGGCCGCATGTGGCGCAGCTTCGACCGGCTCGACCCCGAGGTCGCCGGCTGGTGGGAAAGCACCTCGGCCTGGATCGGCGGCTTCTTCAACAACCGCATCTTCGACCTCTTCATCAACCAGACCTACACGGTGATGTCGAACGAGGTGCTGACCGCGGTGCCGCTGTTCCTGTTCATGGGCTACATCGTCGAGCGCGCCAACATCGTCGACCGGCTGTTCACCACGCTGAACATCGCCTCGAAGAACGTGCCCGGCTCGATGGGCGTGGCGGCGCTGATCACCTGCGCGCTCTTCGCCACCGCCACCGGCATCGTCGGCGCCGTGGTGACGCTGATGGGCCTTCTGGCGCTGCCGGCCATGCTCAAGGCGCGCTACAACGACAGCTTCGCGGCCGGCATCATCTGCGCCGGCGGCACGCTGGGCATCCTGATCCCGCCCTCGATCATGCTGATCGTCTACGCCGCGGCCTCGGGCGTCTCGATCGTGCGGCTCTATGCCGGCGCGCTGCTGCCGGGCCTCGTGCTGGTCGGGCTCTACCTCGTCTACGTGGTCGGCCGCTCGATCCTGCAGCCCTCCTCGGCGCCGCGCCCGACCAAGGACGAGGTGCCCGACGTGCCTTGGGGCAAGCTCCTGTGGATGCTGTTCACCTCGTTCTTCCCGCTGGCGGTGCTGATCCTGTCGGTGCTGGGTTCGATCCTGTTCGGCCTCGCCACCCCGACCGAGGCGGCCGCGATCGGCGCGCTGGGCGGCATGGTGCTGGCGGTGGTCTACCGCGCCATGACCTTCCAGCGGCTGCGCGAGAGCGTCTATCTCACGGTGCGCACCACGGCGATGGTCTGCTGGCTCTTCGTCGGCTCCTACATCTTCTCGTCGGTCTTCTCCTATCTGGGCGGCGAGCACCTGATCTCGGAGTTCGTCTCGGGGCTCGACCTGACGCCGGTGCAGTTCCTGATCCTGGCGCAGCTGATCATCTTCCTGCTGGGCTGGCCGCTGGAATGGTCGGAGATCATCATCATCTTCGTGCCGATCTTCCTGCCGCTTCTGGAGATCTTCGGGGTCGATCCGCTGTTCTTCGGCATCCTCGTGGCGCTGAACCTGCAGACCTCGTTCCTGACGCCGCCGATGGCGATGTCGGCCTACTACCTCAAGGGCATCGCCCCGCCCGAGGTGAAACTCACCCACATCTTCAGGGGCATCCTGCCGTTCCTCGCGATGGTGGTGGTCTCGATGGTGCTGGTCTACGTCTTCCCGAACCTCGTGTTCGGCCTGCCGGAGCTGTTCTATGGGCGCTGAGATGACCGCGAAGACCCTGCCCAGGGGCCATGTCGCCATGCTCGACCTCACGGCGCGCGAGCTGCGCGACCGGCTGGCGGCGGGCGCGCTCGACGCCGCGGCGCTGGTCGAGGCCTGCCTCGACCGCATCGCGGCGCTGGAGCCGAAGGTGCAGGCCTGGGCCTGGCTCGACGGCGACCACGCGCTGCAACAGGCCCGCGCGCTCGACGCGCATCGCCGCTCGGGCCGGCCCGTGGGGCCGCTGCACGGGCTGCCGGTGGCGCTGAAGGACGTGATCGACACCGCGAAGATCCCCACCGCCAACGGCACCGCGCTCGACGAGGGCCGCGTGCCCGAGAAGGACGCCTGGCTGGTCGAGCGGCTGAAGGCGGCGGGCGCGATCGTCATCGGCAAGACCGTGACGGCGGAACTGGCCTTCCTGCATCCGGGCAAGACCCGCAACCCGCATGACGAGAGCCGCACGCCGGGCGGGTCGTCCTCGGGTTCGGCGGCCGCCGTCGCGGCGGGCATGGTGCCCTTCGCGGTGGGCACGCAGACCGGCGGCTCGGTGATCCGCCCGGCCGCCTTCTGCGGCACGGTGGGCTTCAAGCCGAGCTTCGGCGCGATCCCCCGCACCGGCGTGCTGAGCCAGTCGCCCTCGCTCGACACGATCGGCGTCTTCGCCCGCACGGTCGAGGACGCGGCGCTTCTGGCCGAGGTGCTCTACGGCCACGACCCGGCCGACCGGGCGACCGCGCTCGCCCCGGCGCCGCGGCTGCACGCCATCGCGACGACGAAGCCGCCGGTGCGCCCGACGCTGGCCTTTTTGCGCCCGCCGGGCTGGGACGACGCGCATCCCGACACCCATGCCGGCCTCAGCGAGCTGGTGGAGGCGCTGGGCGAGCAATGCTTCGAGGCGGCGCTGCCGAGCGCCTTCGACGAGGCGGCGGCGATCCGCGAGCGGATCAACCTCGCCGAGATGGCCAAGTCCTATTACGGCTACGAGAAGCGCGGCCGCGCGCAGCTGTCGGAGGAGATGCAGGGCGCGCTCGACCGCGGCAAGGCGATCCCGGCGCGCGACTACATCGCCGCGCTCGACTGGCCCGACGTGCTCTATGCCGGTCTCGACGAGATCTTCGAGCGCTGCGACGCGATCCTGGTGCCGGCGGCGCCGGGCCCCGCGCCGGAGGGCCACGCCTCGACCGGCGATTCCATCTTCAACGGGCTCTGGACGCTGTGCGGCACCCCCGCCGTGACCGTGCCCCTGCTGCAATCGGAGACCGGCCTGCCGATGGGCGTGCAGCTCGTCGGGCGGCGCGGCGACGACGCCCGGCTGCTGCGCACCGCGCGCTGGCTCGAAGGGCTGACCGGGGAGACCGAGGCATGACCAACCGCATCCTGTCGCTCGTGGCGCTGGCCTTCCTGCTGGGCTTCGCGGGCATCATGCTCTGGCACATCCCGCGCCTCGACATCGGCGCGGTGATCGGCGTGACGCTGGCGCTGGTGATCTGGGACCTGATCACCACCAAGCAGGACTGAGCCGCGGCCCCGGGGCTCAGCCCCGGGGCGGCCGCACCAGAATCGCGCGCAGGTCGTTGACGTTGGTCAGCGTCGGGCCAGTGACGAGCTGGTCGCCGATCGCCTCGAAGAAGCGGTGCGCGTCGTTGGTGTCGAGCGCGGCGCGCGGGTCGCGCCCCGCCTGCCGCGCCTTCTCCAGCGTGTCCGGCCCGACCAGCGCGCCCGCCACCTCGGCCGCGCCGTCGACGCCGTCGGTGTCGCCCGCCACCGCGAAGACATTGGGCGCGCCGTCGAGCGCCACGGCCAGCGCCAGCGCGTATTCGGCGTTCGGCCCGCCGATCCCGTCGCCGCGCCGCGTCACCGTGCATTCGCCGCCCGACAGGAGCAGCAGCGGCGCCGCGCCGGGCGCCATGGCGGCGGCCTCGCGCAGCGCCAGCGCGGCGTGCTCGGCCGCAAGCTCGCGCGCCTCGCCCTCGAGCGCGTCGCCGAGCAGGCGCACCTCGACGCCCTCGGCCCACGCCCGTTCGGCCGCGGCGTCGAGCGATTGCGAGGGCGCGGCGATCACCCGGGTCTTGGCGCGCGAGAGCCTGGGGTCGTCGGGACGCAGAGGCCCGGTCGGGCCGCCCAGCACGCGCTGCGCGGAGGGCGGCAGGTCGATGGCCCAGCGCGCGACGATGGCGCGGGCATCCTCGGCGGTGCTGGTCTCGCCCACGGTGGGGCCCGAGGCGATGTCGGCCGGGTCGTCGCCGGGCACGTCGGAGATGGTCAGCGCCACCATGCGGGCAGGGTGGGCCGCAGCGGCGAGCTGGCCGCCCTTCACCCGGCTGAGATGCTTGCGCAGCCGGTTCATCGCGCCGATCGGCGCGCCCGAGGCCAGAAGCGCCCGGTTCACGGCGCGCTTCTCCTCGAGCATCATCTCGCCCGCGGGCGCGACCAGCAGCGACGAGCCGCCGCCGGAGATCAGCGCCAAAGCGAGGTCGTCCTCGCCCAGGCCCTCCAGCAGCTGCAGCATCCGCCGTGTCGCCGCCTCGCCGCGCGCGTCCGGGACGGGGTGCGAGGCCGAGACGATCTCGATCCCCTCGCAGGCGCGCTCGTAGCCGTCGCGGGTGACGACGAGGCCCTCGCAGGGGCCCCAGACGCTTTCGACCGCCTCGGCCATGCGGGCGCTGGCCTTGCCCGCGCCGACCACCACCACCCGCCCCTCGGGGCGGGGCGGCAGGGCCGGGGGGATCACCTTCATCGGGTCCGCCGCGGCGACCGCCGCCTCGAACAGTTCGCGCAGGAACGGGCGGGGGTCACCGGGCAGGGTCATGGCATCAGACCCCGTGACCGTGCCAGGGGCCGTGCTGGTCCTCGACGCCGTCGACCCGCTCGAAGCCGTGCTCGCCGAAGTAGTCGCGCTGCGCCTGGATCATGTTGGCGGTGCCGCGGCCGGTGCGCATGGCGTCGAAGTAGCTCAGCCCCGAGGCCAGCGCCGGCATCGGGTGGCCGTAGCGCGCGCCGATCGCGACCAGCTCGCGCAGCGCCACGTGGCCCTCGCGCAGGTGGCGGGCGAAGGCGGGGGCGAGCATCAGGTTGCGGTCCTCGTCCTCAGAGAGCGCGGCGGCCATGTCGTCGAGCATCGCCGAGCGGATGATGCAGCCCTCGCGCCAGACCTTGGCGATCTCCGGCAACGGCAGCGCCCAGCCGAACTGCGCCGAGGCGGCCGAGATCATGTCGAAGCCCTGCGCGTAGCACAGCACCTTGCCGGCGATCAGCGCGCGCTCGAGCATCTCCTCGCCGATCATCTCGGCGGGCACTTCCATCGGCGCGGCGCCGAACATCTCCTCGCCTTCCTTGCGGGTGGCGACGCGGCTCGACAGGTTGCGGGCCACGACGGCGGCCTCGATCGCCGGGATCGGCGCGGCGAGGTGCTGCGCCTCGATCGCGGTCCAGCGGCCGGTGCCCTTCTGGCCGGCCTTGTCGAGGATCAGGTCGATCATCGGCTCGCCGGTGTGCTTGTCCCTGGCCTTCGACACGGTCGAGGAGATCTCGATCAGGTAGGATTGCAGCGCGCCCTCGTTGAAGCGGGCGAAGGCGTCGCCGATGGCGTCGGGCGACATCTTCATGCCGTCGCGCATCACGCCGTAGACCTCGGCGATCATCTGCATGTCGGCGTATTCGATGCCGTTGTGCACCGCCTTGACGAAGTGGCCCGCGCCCTCCTGGCCCATCCAGGCGGCGCAGGGCTCGCCCTTGAACTTGGCCGAGATCGCCTCGAGGATGTGCGAGACCCGGTCCCACAGCTCCTTCTTGCCGCCGCCCATGATGGCCGGGCCGTGCCGCGCGCCGGCCTCGCCGCCCGAGACGCCGATGCCGAGGAACTCGACGTCGTCGAGATCGCGCACCCGGCGGTTGGTATCGTGGAAGTTGGCGTTGCCGGCATCGATGATGAGGTCGCCCTCGTCGAGCAGCGGCCGCAGCTTGGCGATCTGCTCGTCGACCGGCTCGCCCGCGGGCACCATCAGGATGATCGCGCGCGGCTTGGCGATGGCGGCGACCAGTTCCTCGTGGCTCTCGGTCGGGATCACCTTGTCGGCGAGCGGGCCGGCCTCCTCGTGGAAGTCGCGGGTCACCTGCGTCTTGCGGTTCCAGACCGCGATCGGGAAGCCGTTCTCGGCGATGTTGAGCGCCAGCGCGCTGCCCATGGTGCCAAGGCCGACCAGGCCGATCTGCGCTTTTTCCTCTTGTGCCATGAAGCGGCTCCGATCCTTTCAGTGTCGCTGCACATCTAGCCTCCGCGGGCGGGGGGAACAACAGATCCGACGCGGCAAGCTGGTCACGGGCGGGAACAGGGGCTGCGCGCGGGGCGGGATGCCATTCTTTCGCCGTGATTGTACTAAAAGCCAGTCAGGCCAACAATCACAGGATGAATGACCCATGTCCCTGACCAAGACCGCCCTCGCCCTGCTGCTGACGACCTCGGTGGCGGGGTGCATCGGGTCCGGTTCCGAGTACGGCGCCGAATACGCGCGGCTGGCCGACCTGTCGACCACGCCGGCCGCGGAGCTGCCGGATACCGGAACCGCCAGCTATGCCGGCTATGCCGCCGTCGACATCATGGAAGAGGATTTCGGCGACCTGAACGGCGATCTGACGATGATGGTCGATTTCGCCGAAGGCGACATCGCCGGCGAGATCGGCGGCCTCTCGGGCGATGTGGGGGACGTGGACGGTCAGCTGTCGCTGGCAGGGCAGCTCGACGCCAACCGCGTCGCCGGGACGGTGAACGGCCGGCTGTCGCGCACCGAGGGCGACATGCTCTACGGCGTCGTCTTCGACGACGAGAGCCGCTTTTCGGGCGATATGCGCGGCGAGGACGGCGAGGCCATCGTCGGCGATTTCGAGGGCAGCGTGATCTCCCAGGAGGGCGTGGTCGGCGGCAGGCCGTATGAGGGACGTTCGGGCCTCAAGGGCGGCTTCGCCATCGAGCGCCAATAAATCCCCGGCGCGCCCGGCCATGGTCGGGCGCGCGATCGCACGGAGAAGACGCGGAACGATCGGGTCCGGCGCGTGCCGTCGCTGAAGTATCGAGTTTGAAGGGGGTGTGACGTCGTGGCAGCCCGTAGGGGAATCGAACCCCTCTTTCCAGGTTGAAAACCTGGCGTCCTAACCGATAGACGAACGGGCCACTCTGACGACGGATCCGGTTTCGCGAAACGCGACCTGTGATCCGTAGACCGATGGCAGCCCGTAGGGGAATCGAACCCCTCTTTCCAGGTTGAAAACCTGGCGTCCTAACCGATAGACGAACGGGCCGCTCGTCGGTGAGGCGGTGTTTAGGCAAAGCCCCGGCCGCCCGCAAGGGGAAATTTGCGCCCCGGCATGGTTGCCGTGACGGAAAATGCCGGGCCGGTTCAGCCGGCCGGCGCGGCGTCGTCGAGCCGCAGCTGGACGCTGCGGCGGCCGCGCCAGATGTTGAGGTCGAGCTTGCCCGCGAGGTGGAACCGCGCGCCGCCATGCGCGGCGAGACGCTGGCCCAGAGGGCCGTCCAGCGCGCCGAAGGCGATGCCGTCGAGCCGTGCGCCCATGCCGTCGCCGAAGCCGATCTTGAGGTGGCCCTGGCCCACCTCGCGCACGTGGTGCAGCATCACGTCGGGAAAGGCGAAGCGCGGCGCGGGGGCGGCGGCGCCGAAGGGGCCGGCGGTCTCGATCCGCTCGATCAGCTCGACCGTGGCGGCGCCGGGCATCAGCACCGAATCGAGCCGCAGGTCGCGCGGCCCGCCGGCACCGGCGCCCTGCTTTTCCAGAAGCTCCGACAGCCGCTCCATCGCCGGGCCGATCTTGGCCTCCTCGACGGTGAGGCCCGCGGCCATCTTGTGGCCGCCGCCGCGGATCAGCAGCCCCTCGGCCGCGACGCGGTGGATCGCCGCGCCGAGATCGATGCCGGGCACCGAGCGGGCCGAGCCCTTGCCGATGCCGTCCTCGACGCCGATCACCACGGCGGGGCGGTTGGTGGCCTCCTTCATGCGCGCGGCGGCGATGCCGACCACGCCCGGGTGCCAGCCTTCGCCCGCGGCCCAGACCAGCGGGCCGTCGAGCCCGCGCGCCTCGGCCTGCTCGAGCGCCGCGTCGCGCACCCGCGCCTCGATCTCGCGGCGTTCGCGGTTCAGCACGTCGAGCTTCTCGGCCAGTGCGGCGGCCTCGTGCGGATCGTCGGTGGCCAGGAGCCGCGCGCCGAGGTCGGACTTGCCGATCCGGCCGCCGGCGTTGACCCGGGGGCCGAGCAGGTAGCCGAGGTGGTAGGCGGTGGGCGGCACGTCGAGCCCGGCCACGTCCGCGAGCGCGACGAGCCCCGCGCGCTGGCGCCGCGCCATGACCTGCAGCCCGGTGCGCACCAGCGCCCGGTTGACGCCGACGAGCGGCGCCACGTCGGCCACGGTGGCCAGCGCCACGAGGTCGAGCATCGCCATCAGGTCCGGCCCCGGCCGGCCGGCCGCGCGCAGCCGCCGGTTCAGCTCGACCAGCAGCAGGAACACCACGGCGGCGGCGCAGAGATGGGCGAGATCGCCGCTCTCGTCCTGGCGGTTGGGGTTCACCACGGCGACGGCCTCGGGCAGGGTCTCGCCGCCTAGGTGGTGGTCGAGCACCACGACGTCGGCGCCCCTGGCGGCGGCGATCGGCCCGTGCGAGAGCGTGCCGCAATCGACGCAGACGATCAGGTCGTGGTCGCGGGCGAGCCGCTCCATCGCGGGCTCGTTCGGGCCGTAGCCTTCCTCGATCCGGTCGGGGATGTAGAGCGTGGCGCGGTGGCCGATCTCGCGGAGCCAGACCAGCAGCAGCGCCGCCGACGAGCCGCCATCGACGTCGTAATCGGCGAAGACCGCGATGCGCTCGCGCCGTTCGACCGCCTGCATCACCCGTTCGGCGGCGGTGGCCATGTCGCGCAGCGACAGCGGGTCGGGCAGCAGGTCGCGCAGGGTGGGGGCGAGCCAGGCTGCGGCGCTTTCGGCGGTGACGCCGCGCCCGACGAGGGCATGGCAGAGCGGCAGCGGCAGGTCGCAGCCCTGCGCCATGGCCTGGGCGAGGCGGTCGGCCTCGGCGGCGGGGCCGACCCAGCGGCGGCCCGTGATCGAGGCGGAGACGTTCAGGAAGTCCGGCATGGCGCGGGTGTCGCGCGAAGCGGCCGGCAAGGCAAGCCCCGCGAGGGGCGCGGCGCTCACCACCGCGCGATCCGGTGCCGGAGGGCGACGGGCGCCCCCCGACTTCACTCTGCAAATACTCCGGGGGGAGACGCCCGGCACGGGCGGCGGGGGGCAGCGCCCCCCGGCCTTGCTGGGCTCAGCGTCCCGGGTGGCTGCGGCCGACCGGGTTGCGGTAGCTCATGCGGCGCACCGAGCCGGTCTTGGAGCGCATCAGGATGGTCTCGGCGGTGAGGTAGCCGACCTCGCGCTTGATGCCCGGCACGAGGCTGCCGTCGGTCACGCCGGTGGCGGCGAAGATCACGTCGCCGGTGACGAGGTCGTCGCGGGTGTAGACCCGGTCGAAATTGGTGATCCCGGCCTTCTTGGCGCGGCCCTTCTCGTCCTCGTTGCGGAACAGCAGCTTGCCGTAGAACTGCCCGCCCATGCATTTCAGCGCGGCCGCCGCCAGCACGCCCTCGGGCGCGCCGCCCGAGCCCATGTACATGTCGATGCCGGTCTTGTCGGGTTCGGCGCAGTGCATGACGCCGGCGACGTCGCCGTCGGTGATCAGCCGGATCGCCGCGCCGGTCGAGCGCAGCTCGGAGATCATCTCCTCGTGGCGCGGACGCTCGAGCACGCAGACGGTAATGTCCTCGGTCGAGCAGCCCTTGGCCGAGGCCAGCGCGCTGACCCGCTCGGCCGGCGACATGTCGAGCGTGACGACGCCGGCGCGGAAGCCAGGGCCGATGGCGAGCTTGTCCATGTAGACGTCGGGGGCGTGCAGCATCGAGCCGCGCGGGCCCATGGCGATCACGGTGAGCGCGTTCGGCATGTCCTTGGCGGTCAGCGTCGTGCCCTCGAGCGGGTCGAGCGCGATGTCCACCGCCGGGCCCTGGCCGGTGCCGACCTCCTCGCCGATGAAGAGCATCGGCGCCTCGTCGCGCTCGCCCTCGCCGATCACCACGGTGCCGGCGATGTCGAGCATGTTGAGCTGGGTGCGCATCGCGTTGACCGCGGCCTGGTCGGCGGCCTTCTCGTCGCCGCGACCGATCAGCGGCGCGCAGGCGATCGCCGCGGCCTCGGAAACGCGGGCGAGGCCGAGGGACAGCATGCGGTCGTGGAATTCGGGGGCCTGGGGCATTCGGTCGGGTCCTCAAGACAGTGTGAGCGTTGCCCTCGAGGTAGCCCGCGCCCCGCGGCGCTGACAAGCGCGCAAGGCGATGTTTGCGCAAACGGGGGGCGAATCGCCGGGCGGTGGCGTCCCGCCGCCCGGGAATCAGGCCGTGGCGACAGGGACTTCGCTCAGACCTGCTCGATCCGGATCGCCACCGGCTGGCCCTGCACCACGCCGGTCGCCTCGAAGCCCGACAGCGCGTCCTCGAGCGCGGCGCGGGTGGTCTTGTGGGTGACGATCAGCACCGGGGCGGTGACGTCCTCGTGGTCGTACTGCCGCATCCGGTCGATCGAGATCCCGGCCTCGCCCAGCACCTTGGCGACCTTGGCCAGCGCCCCCGGCTTGTCTAGCAGCCGCAGCCGCAGGTAGTAGGGCGCGGCCACCGCGGCCTGCGCCGCGCGCGCGGCGCGCAGGCTGGCGGCGGGCTGGCCGAAGACCGGCAGCCGCAGCCCGCGGGCAAGGTCCATCACGTCGCCCATCACGGCGCTGGCGGTCGGGCCGGCGCCGGCGCCGGGGCCGCGCAGCACGATCTGGCCGATCGCGTCGCCCTCGAGCACCACCATGTTGGTGCCGCCCTCGAGCTGGCCCAGCGGCGAGGAGGCCGGCACGAGGCAGGGCGACATGCGCTGCTCGAGCCCGCGGCCGGTCATCTGCGCGACGCCCAGCAGCTTGATCTTGAAGCCCATGTCGGCGGCGTGGCGGATGTCGTCGATGGTGATCGCGCCGATGCCCTCCAGCTCGACCCCGTCGAAGTCGACGCGGGTGCCGAAGGCGATGGCCGAGAGCAGCGCCAGCTTGTGGCCGGCATCGATGCCGCCGACATCGAGCTGCGGGTCGGCCTCGAGATAGCCGAGATCGGCGGCCTCCTGGAACACCGCGTCATAGGGCAGGCCTGCGCTTTCCATCCGGGTCAGGATGTAGTTGCAGGTGCCGTTCATCACGCCCATGACGCGGCTGATCTCGTTGCCGGCGAGCGATTCGGTCAGCGCCTTGATCACCGGGATGCCGCCGGCGACGGCGGCCTCGAAGCGGATGATCCGGCCATTGGCCTCGGCCCGCTCGGCCAGCGCGTGGCCGTGATGCGCGAGCAGCGCCTTGTTGGCGGTGACCACGTCCTTGCCGTGGTCGAGAGCGGTCTCGAGCACCTGCTTGGCGATGCCGTCATGCCCGCCCATTAGCTCGAGCACCACGTCGACGTCGTCGCGGCGCGCCAGCGCGGCGGCGTCGTCTTCCCAGGCATAGGCCGAGAGGTCGACGCCGCGGTCGCGGTTGCGGTCGCGGGCCGAGACGGCGGTGATCGCGACCGCCCGGCCGGCGCGCGCCTCGAGCAGTTCGGGATGGGTCTGAACGATCCGCACGACCCCCGCGCCGACGGTTCCCAGGCCGGCGATACCGAGGCGAAGGGGAGAGGTCATGGGAGGCTCCGGTCTGTGGTCTGAAATGGGCTGCCCGCGTCTGTTAGCGGCTGACCGGCATCACTGCAACGCGGGCGGCAGCGCGACGCCGGCTTCGAGCCGGTCGCGGGTGGCGGGATCGATCGCCTCGCGGGCGCGCAGCGCCTCGGCCCGCGCCGCGAGACCGGCCAGCCGGTCCGACCCGGGCGCTGCCGTGCCGGAGGGGCGCGCCGCCGCGCGGCCCTGCAGCGCCGCGGCCTCGGCGCGCAGCACCGCGCCCGCCTCGGGCGAGATGCGGTGGGTGGCGGCGTCGGCCCGGGCCAGCAGCGGCACCACGTCGACCAGCGGCGGCGGCGGGGCCGCGCGCTCGGCCTCGGGGATGCGGGCGTCGAGCTCGGGAAACGCGGTGCAGCCGGCCAGCAGGCCAAGGGCGGCGAGGCGGTGGAAGGGGGTCATGCGATGTCCGTGGCGGCGTCGCCGGACCATAGGCCCGCCGCGGCGGTGCCGGCAAGCCGGTGGCGCCGGCGCCCTAGCAGATGGCGGTGGCGATGCCGCCGGCGGCGTCGGAGTTCCAGCACAGCTGCCCGGCGAAGCGGGGCCGGCTGACCACCCGGTTCTCGAAGGTGAAGGGCTCGAGACCGGTGCCGTCGAACAGCGGCATGTAGTCGACCCAGTTCTCGACCAGCATCCCGACCTCGCGGTGCGGCATGACCGGCAGCTCGCCGCGAAGCCCGGCCAGAGCGTCGGTGTCGAGCGCGGTGCCGCCGCCGCGGGTCTTGGACCAGCGCACCTCGTAGCGGTCGTTGTTGGCGTCGTAGGAGAAGACCGTCACCCGCAGCCGGACCGGCTGCCGGGTCGCGATCAGGAAGGTCTGCATCTGTTGCAGGCTGTCGAGATAGGCGGGGGTGATGTAGCCGGTCTCGCGGCTGAGCATGTCGCTGATCGTGTAGGCGGCGCGGACATGGATCGACTGTTCGCGGTAGGCGTCGAAGAACACCCAGCTGGCGGCGAAGGTCCACATCAGAAGCGGCATCATCAGCATCGCCTCGATGACCAGCGCGCCGCGCTCGTCGCGCCGCAGCGCGCGCAGCCGGCGCGTCAGGCGTGCCAGCGCGCTCATGGTTCCACCACGAAGGCCGAGGTGGAGACCGAGGCGTAGAAGCCGTCATTGCCCTTGGTCATGGTCGCGCCGATCCCGGTGGTCGGCATGATCGGGTCGAACAGGATGCAGGCGCGCATCACCATCAGCTGGTTCGAGACGCCGGAGCGGAACCGGCGCACCGGCTTGGCCTCGTCCATCCGGTCGACGCAGTCGACATCGACCGGCAGCGGCACCCAGGCGCGCGGATCGACCGGCCGCATCTCGAGCCGGATCTGGGCGCGGCAGTCCTCGAGCAGCAGCCCGCCGGCGCAGAGCCGGTCCTTGACCGCGTCATGGGTGACGGGCGTGATCAGGCCGAGCCGGATGTCGCGCACGACGATGTCCACCGCGCGGTCCAGCATCACCTGCCGGGCGGTCGTCAGGCCCAGCTCGTAAGTGGCGAGGAACACCGAGAAGACCACGGGAAAGATCATCACGAACTCGACGCTCGCGGTGCCGCGCCGGTCGCGGGCGAGCCGCCGGGCCAGGCGGCGCAGGCCGTGCCACCGGGTCATTGCACCAGCCTCAGCTCGTTGATCTGGGTGGCGATCGAGGTGAAGGCGCTGGCCAGCTGCAGCCCCTCGGCGCGGTAGAAATGCGCGGGCGAGGAGGCGCAGTCGCGCATGATCTCGGCCGCGGCGTCGTTCACCTCGAAACCGATGGTGAAGATCACGATGCCGTTGTCCTTGCTGGCCGAGCAGATCTGCGACAGCCGCTGGTCCTTGAGCGCCTTGTCGTTGCGCGATTCGATGCCGCGCCAGTAGTTGCGCGTGGAGCGGTCCCAGTACTGGGTGTAGCGCAGGTGCACGGCGTGGTCTTCCACCGAGATGCGCTCGAACAGCTCGGGCCAGGTCAGCTGCCGGCCCTGCGGCGCCATCACCCATTCGCGGGTCTTGGCCCGGTAGAAGGGCTCGTTCCACCACCAGTCGCCGTCGCGGTTGTACTGCTCGATCGAGGCGACGTAGTAGTCGTCGCTGCCGTCGAGCCAGACGTCGGACAGGCCGGTGCGGTAGGGCAGGTCGATCTCGTAGTCGCGGGTGTTCTCGCCGTCGGTCATCACGACCAGCACCTTCATCACGTCCGGCTCGAGGAAGCCGAAGGGCCGGCCGGCGAAGCTGGCATCGACCTCGCCTTCGGTGATCAGCCCGTTCAGCACTGGCCGGGCCGAGGCGTCGAGCAGCGCCGCCCCCCAATTCACCCCCATCTCGATCGAGGTCCAGCCGCCGGGCGTCAGGTTTTCGATCTTCGACTTGAGCGCGGCCTTGTCGTTCGACCAGGGCAGCACCTTGAAGGCCGCGTCGGTGCGGCAGTTCTTGTTCGGCGCGCCCATGCCGCCGTACCAGTTGCTGGAGCTGTCGGGGTCGAAATGCCCCGAATGCAGCAGGCCCACCAGCGGCATGGCGGTGGAGTTGTAGGTGCTGGACGGCACCTGCACGCAGCCGTGATAGGGGTGCAGCGGCGCCACGCCGTAGAGCAGCGCCGCCGTCTGGCCGAGATTGACCTGCGTCGAGTAGGGCACGACCGAGAAGGTGAGGTTCTCGGCCGGGGTGTTGGCGAAGAGCAGGTCGATGAAGTCCGTACCCGCATCGCGCAGCCGGCCGATCCGGCCGTTCGAGCCCATCGAGCCGGAGACGTCGAGCACCAAGCCGATCTCGAGGTCTGTGACCGATTCGATCGCCGTACCCAGCGCCGGCACCGGCAGGGTGGGGACGCCCAGCATGTGCATGAAGTAGGTGTCGAGCTCGATCTCGGCCTCGACCTGCACGGTGCGGCTGTTGAGGGTCTGGATCACGTTGACCGATTTCAGCCCGTCGCTCAGCCCGGCCTTGGCGAAGTAGTCCCGCACCACCGATTCCGGCGCCAGCTGCTGCTGCAGGTCCGCAGCCGCCAGCGCGGCCCGGTCGAGCGTCGCCTGCATCTTGGCGCGCCGCGCCTCGTAGCGCATCAGGTCGATGCCGAGTCCGCCCATCGCCACCATCAGCGCGAAGATGAACAGCGAGAAGATGACCATGGAGCCGGCCTGGTCGCGCTTCAGTCGCGCGGCGCCGCGCAGGATCGGGGCGATGAGGCGGTCGCGATGCACCGGCATGGGCCTCCCTGGTTCGGGGTCGATTCGTGTGGTGGCTCCAGTACAGCCGAGCCGCATGGCCAAAATCGGGCGCATCGGCGGCCGTGCCGGCCGTGCCGCGACGGAACTGCGTTCCAAACGCGCTGTATTTGCGGTCGATTCCTGACAGGGAAGGATTAGGTTCTAGGCAGAGGCCCGGCCCGGGCCGCCTGCACCAGGGAGAAGGATGCGATGACCGAGCAAGCAAGCCAGATCGCGGAGCCGGGATTCCGCGATTCCGTCGACATGATGTTCAACCGCGCCGTGGCGCTGATGGACCTGTCGCCCGGGCTCGAGGAGAAGATCCGCGTCTGCAACGCCACCTACACCGTCCGCTTCGGCGTGCGCCTGCGCGGCCAGATCCACACCTTCACGGGCTACCGCTCGGTGCATTCCGAGCACATGGAGCCGGTCAAGGGCGGGATCCGCTACGCGCCCAACGTGCACCAGGAGGAGGTCGAGGCGCTGGCGGCGCTGATGACCTACAAATGCGCGCTGGTCGAGGTGCCCTATGGCGGCTCCAAGGGCGGGCTCCGGATCGACCCGCGCGACTGGAACGAGCACGAACTCGAGCAGATCACCCGGCGATTCGCCTACGAGCTGGCCAAGCGCGACCTGATCCATCCCTCCCAGAACGTGCCCGCCCCCGACATGGGCACCGGCGAGCGCGAGATGGCCTGGATCGCCGACCAGTACGCGCGGATGAACACCACCGACATCAACTCGCGCGCCTGCGTCACCGGCAAGCCGCTCAACGCCGGCGGCATCCACGGCCGGGTCGAGGCGACGGGCCGCGGCGTGCAATACGCCCTGCGCGAGTTCTTCCGCCACCCCGAGGACGTGGCCCGCGCCAAGCTGTCGGGCTCGCTCAAGGACAAGCGGATCGTCGTGCAGGGCCTCGGCAACGTGGGCTACCACGCCGCCAAGTTCCTCTCGGAGGAGGACGGCGCCAAGATCACCGCGATCATCGAGCGCGACGGCGCGATCGTCGACGAGGACGGTCTCGACGTCGAGGCGGTGCACCAGTGGATCGCCAAGCATGGCGGCGTCGCGGACTACCCGCACGCCACCCATGAGAGCGACGGCGCCAAGCTGCTCGAGGCCGATTGCGACATCCTGATCCCGGCGGCGCTGGAGAGCACGATCAACCTCTCGAACGCCGAGCGGATCAAGGCGCCGCTGATCATCGAGGCCGCGAACGGCCCGGTCACCGCCGCCGCCGACGACATCCTGCGCGAGAAGGGCTGCGTCATCATCCCCGACATGTACGCCAACGCCGGCGGCGTGACCGTGTCCTACTTCGAATGGGTCAAGAACCTCAGCCACATCCGCTTCGGCCGGATGGAGCGCCGCGCCGACGAGGCGCGCGCGCAGCTGATCGTCGACGAGCTGGAGCGGCTCTCGGGCGACAAGGGTCTGGGCTGGAACCTGTCGAAGAACTTCAAGGAGCGCTACCTGAAGGGCGACGACGAGCTGGAGCTGGTGCGCTCGGGTCTCGATGACACGATGCGCACCGCTTACCAGGCGATGCGCGAGCTCTGGAACGGCCGCGACGACGTGCCGGACCTGCGCACCGCCGCCTACCTCGTGGCGATCGGCCGGGTGGCGCTGAGCTACCGCTCCAAGGGCCTCTGAGCCCGGAGGGGAGGGGCCGGCGCGGCCCCTCCCGCCCGTCACTTCGCGGCGATCTCGACCGTCTCCAGAACGGCGGGTACGCGCACGTCGACCCCGTCCAGTTCGGCCACGAGCTCGTCGGCGGTCGCGGCCACCACCGGGAAGCTCGCGTAATGCGAGGGCAAGACGGTCTCGAAGTCGAAGAACCGCTTCGACGCCCAGGCCGCGGCCTTCATGTCCATGGTAAAATGGCCGCCGCAGGCGAGGATGCCGATGTCGGGGCGGTAGTATTCACCGATCCAGCCCATGTCGGCCATCACGTCGGTGTCGCCCGAGAAGTAGATGCAGCGCCCCTCGCCGCGGATCACGAAGCCCGCCTCGGCGCCGGCATAGACCGGCTGGCCGCCGGAGGTGGCGACCGACGAGGAATGCACCGCGTTCACCATGGTGACGCTGGCGCCGTCGAGGTCCACCGTGCCGCCCTTGTTGATGCCGGTGCAGTCGAGCCCGTGGTTCTGCGACCACCAGCCGGCGAGGTCGGCGATGCAGATCACCGGCAGGTCCATCTCGGCGGCGATGGCCGGGACCTCGCTCGCGTGGTCGCCATGGCCATGGGTGACGAGGATGCGCGTCGCGCCGGTGAGCGCCTCGATGCGGCGCGCGTCCGGGAAGGCGGGGTTGCCCTCGAGCCACGGGTCGATCAGCAGCACCTCGCGGCCGACCTCGATGCGCCACGAGGCGTGGCCGAGCCATGTGAGTTTCATGTATCCCTCCTCTTGCTGTCACCCGTCAGGATAGTCCGGGCGGGACGGCGGGCCAGCGGGGGACGGGCATGGAGTGGAGCCGGGCGATCGACGGCTATTGCGAGCGGCTGGCGCCGGGGTTCTGGGCCGAGCCGGTGAACCTTCTGACCAACGTAGCCTTCCTCGTGGCCGCGATCTGGTGCTGGCGCCGGGCCGAGGGGCTGGTGCTGCCGCGGCTGCTGGCCGTTGTGCTCTTCGCCATCGGGGTGGGCAGCGGGCTGTTCCACAGCTTCGCCATGGCCTGGGCCGCGACCGCCGACACCACGCCGATCGGGCTGTTCATCCTGCTCTACGTTTATGCCGCGAACCGGGTCTACTGGCGGCTGCCGGCCTGGGGCGCGGCGCTGGGGGCCGCGGCCTTCATCCCCTGGACCATGCTGCTGACACCGGCCTTCGCGATGCTGCCCTTCTTCGCGGTCTCGGCCTTCTACTGGCCGGTGCCGCTGCTGATCGCGATCTACGCGGTGCTGCTGTGGCGGCGCTGGCCGATGGTCGGGCGCGGGCTGGCGCTGGGCGCGGCGATCCTCTGCGTCTCGCTGGCCTTCCGCTCGCTCGACGAGACGCTCTGCGCGGCCTGGCCGGTGGGGACGCATTTCATGTGGCACCTGCTGAACGCGGCGATGCTGGGCTGGATGATCGAGCTGCTGCGCCGGGCCCTGCTTGCGGGACCGCCCCGGGGCGGCTAAAGCCGGGGCCGACCAGACAGGAGAGCCCCATGTCGATCGACACCGACACCGCCCGGCGGGTGGCCAAGCTGGCCCGGATCCGGGTCGAGGAAGAGGCGCTGCCGGCGCTTGCCTCGGAGTTCAACACCATCCTCGGCTTCATCGAGCAGCTCAACGAGGTGGACGTGGACGGCGTCGAGCCGATGACCAGCGTGACGCCGATGCATCTCAAGCGCCGCGACGACGTGGTGACGGACGGCAGCCAGCCCGAGAAGGTGCTCGCCAACGCGCCGGATGCGCGCGAGGGCTTCTTCGCGGTGCCGAAGGTCGTGGAATAAGGGGCGCGAGACGATGACCGAACTGACCAGGCTCACCATCGCCGGCGCGCGCGACGCGCTGCGCCGCGGCGACATCACCTCCGTCGAGCTGACCGACGCGCTCAACGCCGCCGTCGACGGCGGCGACCGGCTCAACGCCTATGCCCACAAGACGCCCGATGTCGCGGCCAAGCAGGCCAAGGCCGCCGACGAACGGCTCAAGTCGGGCGAGGCGCCCGATCTCTGCGGCATCCCGCTCGGCATCAAGGACCTGTTCTGCACCGAGGGCGTGGCGAGCCAGGCCGCGAGCCGGATCCTCGACGGCTTCAAGCCGCAATACGAGTCGACCGTCACCAGCCAGCTGTTCCGCGACGGCGCGGTGATGCTTGGCAAGCTCAACATGGACGAGTTCGCGATGGGCTCGTCTAACGAGACCTCGACCTACGGCGCCGCCGTGAACCCGTGGCGCGACGAGACCGGCGCGGACCTCACGCCCGGCGGCTCCTCGGGCGGTTCGGCCTCGGCCGTGGCGGCCGATCTCTGCCTCGGCGCCACCGGCACCGACACCGGCGGCTCGATCCGCCAGCCCGCCGCATTCACCGGCATCACCGGCATCAAGCCGACCTATGGCCGCTGCTCGCGCTGGGGCATCATCGCCTTCGCCTCCTCGCTCGACCAGGCCGGGCCGATGACCCGCGACGTGCGCGACGCCGCGATCATGCTGCGCGCCATGTCGGGCCACGACCCCAAGGATTCGACCAGTGCCGACCTCCCGGTGCCGGACTTCGAGGCGATGCTCACCGGCGACATCCGCGGCAAGGTGATCGGCATCCCGCGCGAGTACCGCATGGAGGGCATGCCCGCCGAGATCGAGCAGCTCTGGACCGACGGCATCGCGATGCTGAAGGACGCGGGCGCCGAGATCCGCGACATCTCGCTGCCGCACACCAAATACGCCCTGCCGGCCTATTACGTGATCGCGCCGGCCGAGGCGTCCTCGAACCTCGCGCGCTACGACGGCGTGCGCTTCGGCCACCGCGCCAAGCTGGGGCAGGGCGACGGCATCACCGAGATGTACGAGAAGACCCGCGCCGAGGGCTTCGGCCACGAGGTGCAGCGCCGCGTCATGGTCGGCACCTACGTGCTGTCGGCGGGCTTCTACGACGCCTATTACAACCGCGCCCGCAAGGTGCGTGCGCTGATCAAGCGCGACTTCGACCAGGTCTTCGCCGAAGGGGTCGACGCGATCCTGACGCCGGCGACGCCGTCCTCGGCCTTCGCGCTGGGCGCGATGAAGGACGCCGACCCGGTGCAGATGTACCTCAACGACGTCTTCACCGTGACGGTGAACCTCGCGGGCCTGCCGGGCATCTCGGTGCCGGCCGGGCTCGACGCCAAGGGCCTGCCGCTCGGGCTGCAGCTGATCGGGCGGCCGTGGGAGGAGGGCGATCTGCTCAATACCGCCTATGCGCTGGAGCAGGCCGCAGGTTTCGTTTCCAAGCCCGAGAAATGGTGGTAACCCGCGGCTTCGGGAACAACCTGCACCGGAGTCGCACCGTGAGAACGCTCGCGCCGAAACTGAAGATGGCCGCCTTCGCGGCGGCCGGGCTGACGCTCGCCGCCTGCGCCGCGCCGGTCCCCGACAGCGGGGCGGCGATGCGCGAGGCGCAACTCACCGGCACGATGGGGGGCTTCCAGCCCCCGGCGGGCGGCGCGATCGCCAGCTCCGAGCTGTCGGCCGCCGGCATCGGCGGCGCGCAGCCGGGCTTCGGCACCACGGGCGGCGCCGATCTCGAGCGCCGCGCCGGCGTGCAGGCCAGCCCCTCGAACGCCTCGCCCTCGATCTCCGACGAGCAGAGCTTCGAGGCGGTGTCGAACCGCGAGACGATCCAGTCAGACGCCGAGCGCCGCGCCCAGCAGGCCGCGGCCTACCAGGTGATCCAGCCGACCGCGCTGCCGCAGCGCAGCGAGAATGGCCCGAACCTCGTGGAATACGCGCTCAACGCGCCGAACCAGCGCGGGCAGGAGTGGTATTCGCGCTTCATCCTCGGCACCTGGGGCAACCGCTTCGAGCGCAACTGCGCCGGCTACAACTCGCCCGACGAGGCGCAGCGCGATTTCCTGTCGCGCGGCGGGCCGGAGCGCGACCCGCGCGGCATCGACCCCGATGGCGACGGCTTCGCCTGCGGTTGGGACCCGGCGCCGTTCCGCGCCGCCGTCGGCCGCTAGGGGCGGGTGCCCGACAGCCTGTCACCCAATCACGGGCCGCGACGCTTGGGCGCGCGGCCCGATCTCGTCGTGCTGCACTACACCGCGATGGAAAGCCACGACGCCGCGCTCGAGCGGCTGTGCGACCCCGCGGCCGAGGTCTCGGCGCATTGGCTGATCTCCGAGGCGGGGGAGACGGTCGCGCTGGTGCCGGAAGAGCGGCGCGCCTGGCATGCCGGGGCGGGGCGCTGGGGCGCGGTGGAGGACGTCAATTCCCGCTCGATCGGGATCGAGCTGACCAATCGCGGCGACCACCCCTTCGCCGGGCCGCAGATGGCGGCTCTGGAGCGGCTCCTGGCGCAGATCCTCGATCGCTGGTCGATCCCGCCCGAGCGGGTGATCGGACACTCCGACATGGCGCCCGAGCGCAAGGACGACCCCGGCCCGCGATTCGACTGGCGGCGTCTGGCGCGGCGCGGGCTGTCGGTCTGGCCCGTGGCGGCGGGGCCGGCGGACGCGCCGTCGCCCGAGGCCTTCGACGCTTCTGCCCGCGCCTTCGGCTACACCGCGCCGGTGAGCCATGCCGCGCGGCTGGCGGCCTTCCGGCTGCGCTTCCGGCCGCGGGCGGGTGGGCCGGTGGGGCCGGCCGACATGGCCGCCATCGCCGATCTCGCCGCGCGCTTTCCCGTTGACCGCGCGAGCCCCCGCGCGTAGCAGATCTCTCGCGCGGATGGCCGGATGGCCGCGGGCCTCGCGAGAGGTTCGAGGAAAGTCCGGACTCCACAAGGCACGGTGCCGGGTAACGCCCGGCCGGGGCAACCCGAGGGAAAGCGCCACAGAGAACAGTCCGCCCGGCAGGTCCGGGTCAGGGTGAAACGGTGGGGTAAGAGCCCACCGCGGGACGGGCAACCGGACCGGCACGGCAAGCCCCACCGGGAGCAATGCCAAATAGGGACCTCGCGCGGGCGCTGATCCGGGAGACCGGATATCCCCGCAGGGACGCCTGACCCCGAGAGGTCCGGGTTGGCAGCTTCAGGCGCGTTGGCAACAGCGCGTCGAGACGAATGGTCATCGCCGGGGGCGACCCCGGAACAGAATCCGGCTTACAGGCCATCCGCGCGTATCCGATCGTCCCGTTTCGCGGTTGACAGCGCCCCGCGCGCGGTTAAAAGGCGGGGCTCAGACTTATTCACGCGGGCGCCGTCAACGCGCACGCCCCGCGAGCAGGAGAGACGACCATGGCGAAGCCGACGACGATCAAGATCCGCCTGAACTCGACCGCGGGGACCGGCCACTTCTACGTGACCAAGAAGAACGCCCGCACCATGACCGAGAAGATGGTCGTGCGGAAGTACGACCCCGTCAAGCGTGCGCATGTCGAGTACAAGGAAGGCAAGATCAAGTAATTGATCCACGCCTCCTCGGCAGAGTTCAGGGCCGCGTTCCGCAAGGAGCGCGGCCCTTTCGCTTGGCGGCCCGCTTCACTCCGCAAATACTCCGGGGGAGCCCCGCAGGGGCAGGGGCAGGGGCAGGGGCAGCGCCCCCTCTCTCCGTCGGAACCTGCGCCGCGTCCGGAGCGGCCATGCCCCGGTTCGGCATCGTCCCGGCGAAGCCCGCGCAACCAAAGGTGGTGCAGTGACCTGCCGTTAGGGCAAGCAGCGCAGCCTCTCGCGCTCCACGGAGCATAGCCCCTGCGAGCAGGATGGCTCGGTGCCCCGCCAGCCGGAAGTCGCGGGGCGGGAATCGTGGGCGCCGGGTCGGGGCGGACGCGGCGCCACGGCCGCCGATAGCCCATTGAAAACCGGGCATCTCCGGCTAGGCTCGGCGGGGTGCATGTCAGGGAGGAAACCATGCTTCATATCCGAGCCCTCGTTGCGGTCGCCGTGATGGCAGCCGGTCCGGCCGCCGCGCAGTCGCAGCTCTCGATCGCGACCGGCGGCACCGGAGGCGTCTATTATCCCATGGGCGGCGGCCTCGCCGAGGTGATCAACAACCATGTCGAGGGCATGAGCGCCACCGCAGAGGTCACCGGCGCCTCGGTCGAGAACATGGGCCTGATCGCCACCGGCGACGCCGACCTCGCCATCGGCCTCGCCGACACCGTGCAGCAGGCCTATTCCGGCACCGGCCGCTTCGAGGGGCAGGAACTGCCGATGATCCGCGCCGTCGGCTCGCTCTACGCCAACATGGTGCAGATCGTGACCCCGGCCGACTCGGGCATCTCGTCCATCGCGGACCTCGCCGGCAAGCGCGTCTCGGTCGGAGCGCCGGGCTCGGGCACCGAGGTCAACGCGATGACCCTGCTCGAGGCCAACGGCCTGTCCTTCGACGATTTCGACGCGCAGCGGCTGAACTTCAACGAGACCGCCGACGCGCTGGCCAACGGCGACATCGACGCCGGCTTCTGGAGCGTCGGCGCGCCGACCTCGTCGATCCTCAACCTCGCGACCACCCAGGACATCCGGATGATCTCGCTCACCGAGGAGCAGGTGGCGGCGGCGCTCGAGGCCGACCCGACCTTCGCGTCGCTGTCGCTCGCGGGCGGCACCTACGAGGGCGTCGACGAGGACGTCGCCACCATCGGCGTGCCGAACGTGCTGGTGGTGTCGTCGGAGACCGACGAGGAGACGGTCTACCAGATCACCAAGGCCATGTACGAGAACATCGCCGATCTGCAGGCCGTGCACCCGGCCGCCAACGAGACCACGGTCGAGTTCACCATGAACGCCACCCCGGTGCCGCTGCACCCGGGCGCGCTGCGCTACTTCGAGGAAGCCGGCGCCGAGATCCCGGACGACCTGCGCCCGTGAGGCGCCGCGTCGCGGCGGGAGGGGCGCTGTCCCTCCTGCTGGCCGCCTCCGCCCTCGGCGCCGCCGGGGCCGGCGATGCCGTGACAGAGGGCGGCACCGCCGCCCTCGTCGCCACGCTCGCCGACGGCACCGAGATCGCCCGCCTCGCCGTCCCCTCGGGCGGCGAGTGGTGCGTGCTCTGGCGCCATTCGGTGCAGGGCTTCGAGGTGGCCGACTGCTACGAGAACCGGGACGGGCACATGGTGCTGGTGCGGTCGCACCAGCCCGACTTCGCCGCCGGTCTCGGGCACATCCCCGGCCGCGGCACCCAAGCCTCCGACGGCGCCGGCGGCTACTGGATCACCGGCATCGACGAGCCGGTGCCGGGCGACGCCTACGTGCTGCGCGCAGGCTCCATGGCCGTCGACCACCGTCTGAGCGTCGGCGGCACCACCGTCTCGCTCTCCGCACGCGCCGCCCGCGCCCGTGTCCGCATCGCACTGGAGTGACCACATGACCTCGCCGGAAGAGCGGCCCGCCGCCACCGAGCCCGGGCCGCAGCCCGAAGCCCCCCAGATCCAGCCGAAGCTCGCGCTGCGCGTCATCGCGGTGGTCGGCATCGCGCTGTCGCTGTTCCAGCTCTACGCCGCCGGCGTGCAGCCGCTGGGCCTGTTCTTCCAGCGCCCGATCCATCTCGGTTTCATCCTGGTGCTGTGCTTCCTGATCTACCCGGTCACCCGCGACCGGCCGCGGGGCACGCTCGGCTGGGCAGTCGACGGGCTCCTGATCCTCGGCGGCGTGCTGGTGGGGTTCTGGGTGCCGGCGAACATCGACGCCATCGCCAACGCCATCTTCCCGCGCACCCAGGACGTGGCCGTGGGCATCGTCACCACGCTGCTGGTGCTCGAGGCCTCGCGCCGCGCCATCGGCCCGACGATCACCGTGATCGGCGCGGTCTTCATCGTCTACGCCTTCGCCGGCAATCGCGGCGAGCTGCCGTTCCTCGCCGACTGGATGCCGGGCATCCTCAACCATCGCGGCTACTCGCTCGAGCGGCTGGCGAGCCAGCTGACGCTGGGCGCCGAGGGCATCTACGGCATCCCGCTCGGGGTCGCGGCGACCTTCATCTTCATCTTCGTGCTGTTCGGCGCCTTTCTCGAGGTGACCGGCGCCGGCAAGTTCTTCATCGACCTCGCCTATGCCACCACCGGCCGCCAGCGCGGCGGCCCGGCCAAGGCGGCGGTGATCGCCTCGGCCGGCATGGGCTCGATCTCGGGCAGCGCCATCGCCAACGTGGTCACCACCGGCGCCTTCACCATCCCGCTGATGAAGAAGCTCGGCTACCGCCCGGCGCAGGCCGGCGGCATCGAGGCCGCGGCCTCGACCGGCGGCCAGATCATGCCGCCCCTGATGGGCGCCGGCGCCTTCCTGATCAGCGAGTTCACCCGTACGCCTTACGTCGACATCGTGCTGGTCTCGATCTTCCCGGCCTTCCTCTATTTCGGCACGGTCTACCTGCTGGTGCACATCGCCGCGGTGAAGCGCGGCCTCGAGGGCCTGCCCGACGAGGAACTGCCCAAGGTGCGGACGGTGCTGGCCGAGGGCTGGCATTTCCTGCTGCCGCTCGGGGTGCTGGTCTGGCTCCTGGTGGCCGGCTACTCGCCGATGCGGGTGGGCTTCTACGCCATCGTCGCGGTGGTGGCCTCGGCGGTGCTGCGGGCGCTCTTCACCTTCGCGCAGACCGGGCCGACGGCGGCCGGCGCGGTGGCGCTGGCGCGCACCGGCGTCGCGAAGCTGCTGGAGGCGCTGGAGCTCGGCGCCCGCAACGCGGTGGCGGTCTCGGTGGCCTGCGCGCTGGCGGGCATCATCGTCGGCGTGGTCGGGCTCACCGGCCTCGGGCTGAAGTTCTCGGCGATGATGATCGCCTTCTCGGGCGGCAACCTGCTGCTGGCGCTGCTTCTCGTGGTGATCGCCAGCCTGATCCTCGGCATGGGTCTGCCGGTGACCGCGGCGTACATCGTGCTGATCATCCTGATCGGCCCGGCGCTGACCGAGGAGTTCGGCATTCCGCTCCTGATCGCGCACCTCGTGGTGTTCTGGTGGAGCCAGGATTCCAACGTCACGCCACCGGTGGCGCTGGCGGGCTTCGCCGGCGCGGCGATCGCCAAGTCCCCGCCGATGGAGACCTCGGTGCAGGCGTGGAAGTTCGCCAAGGGCCTCTACCTCGTGCCGCTCTTCATGGTGTTCAACGAGCCGATCATCACCGGCGGGCCGCTGCCTCTGGTGCTGTGGAACGGGCTGCTCGCGATCCTGGCGCTGACCGCCTTCGCGGCGGCGCTCGAGGGGCATCTCTTCGCGCCGATGCGCCTCTGGGCGCGGCTGCTGGCTGCGGTCGGCGTGGTGGCGGTGTTCTGGCCGTCGCTGCCGATCGAGGCCGTCGGTGCCGCGGTGATCGCGCTGGTGCTCGGGCTGAACGCGGCGGCAGCGCGGCGCGAAGGTCCGGTGGCCGCGGGCTGAGCAGTGGTTTTAGGCCGGCGGTGCCCCCATCGGGGTACCGCCGGCGCGCACCCCTGCGGGGCGGGCGTTCTCTACCGGAGCTGATACGACCGGGCCGTTCGCCCGCATCATCGACAGAGCGGCGGGAGCGACCGCACTCGGCGGCCGGGCGGCGCGCCCCTTCGCCGCTTCAGATGCCGAGCCGGTCCCTGAGCGAGAACCAGGTCATCGCCAGAGTCAGCAGCGGCGCGCGGTAGCGGGCGCCGCCGGGGAAGGAGGGCACCGGCAGGCGCGAGAAGGTGTCGAAGCGGCCGGCCTGCCCGGCGACGGCCTCGGCCATCACCTTTCCGGCCATGCCCGACAGCGCCACGCCGTGGCCCGAGAAGCCCGCGCCCGACAGGATGTTCGGCCCGATCCTCTGCAGCGCGGGCAGGCGGGTCATGGTGATGCCGAGCGTGCCGCCCCAGACGTTGTCGATGCGCGTGCCCTTGAGCTGCGGGAACAGCTCTTCCATGCGCTGGCGCAGCTTGGTGGTGATGTCGGTCGGAAAACCGATCGAATAGCTCTCGCGCCCGCCGAACAGGAAGCGGCGGTCCTCGGTCATGCGGTAGTAGTTCACCACAAATCGCGAATCGGCGACGGCGATGTCCTCGGCCAGCACCTCGCGCCAGCGCTCGCCCAAGGGCTCGGTCGCGGCGATGAAGCTGTTGATCGGCATCACCCGCTCGGCCACCTCGGGCATGATGCCGGGCAGGTAGCCGTTGCCGGCGAGGATCACGTGATCGGCGGTGACGCGGCCTCCGGGCGTGTGCAGCACCGCCGGCTGGCCGGGCTCGACCTTCGTGACCTCGGTCAGTTCGTGGATCGTTGCGCCCGCCGCCTCGGCCGCGCGCGCCAGCGCCCGCGCGTAGCGCAGCGGGTGCAGGTGGCCCGCGCCCGAATCGTAGGTGCCGCCGTGATAGGCGTCGGTCCTGACGATCCCGCGGATCTCGTCGCGCCCGAGCGGGCGGACCGCATCGTAGCCATAGGCGCGAGAAAGGTGTTCGGCCTCGGCCCGGTCGCCGGCGGCCTCCTTCTCGGAATAGGCGCCGTGCACCACGCCGGGCAGGTAGCGCGCCTCGGGCGCATGCTCGGCGCAGAAGTCGCGCAGCTGGCGCTTGGCCTCCTCGGCGAGGTCCCAGAGCTGCCGGGCCGGGCTTTCGCCCAGCCGCTGCTCGAGCCAGAGCTGGCCCTTGTTGAAGCCCGAGCCGACCTGTCCGCCGTTGCGGCCCGAGGCGCCGAAGCCCGCGCGATGCGCGTCGAGCACCACCACGTCGAGCCCGGCCCGCGCCGCGGTGAGCGCGGCCCAGAGCCCGGTGAAGCCGGCGCCGACGATGGCCACGTCGCAGCGCCGCTCGCCCTCGAGCGCGGCACGCTCCTCGGCGGGGCCGCCGCTGGCCACGTACCAGCTGCGCGGCATCTGGCCGGGGCGGTCGTTGCGGTAGAGCGGGTTCATACGTTCAGGAGCAGGTGCTGGCGCTCCCACGGGCTGATGACCTGCAGGAACTCGTTGTACTCGGCGCGCTTCACGATCGAGTAGACCCGCGCGAAGTCAGGGCCCAGCACCTCGTGCAGCACCTTGGCCTGGTCGAACAGGTCGAGCGCGGCGTAGAGGCCCTGCGGGATCTCCTCGGCGGCCTCGTAGGCGTCGCCCCGGAACCGCTTGTCGGGCCAGATCTCGTTCTTCATGCCCAGGTATCCGCAGGCCAGAGAGGCCGCGATGCAGAGATACGGGTTGCAGTCCATGCCGGCGAGGCGGTTCTCGACCCGGCGCGCCTGCGGCGGCGAGATCGGCACGCGGATGCCGGTGGTGCGGTTGTCGCGGCCCCATTCGAGGTTGATGGGGGCGGCGTGGTCGCGCACGTAGCGGCGGAAGGAGTTCACGTAGGGCGCGATCATCGCGATCACGCTCGGCATGTGTTCCTGCAACCCGCCGATGAAGTTGAAGAAGGCGTCGGTCTCGCCGCCCTGCGGGCCGGTGAAGATGTTGCGGCCCTTGGCGTCGATCACCGAGTGGTGGACATGCATGGCCGAGCCCGGCTCGCCCTCGATCGGCTTGGCCATGAAGGTGGCGAAGCAGTCATGCTTCAGCGCCGCCTCGCGGATCAGCCGCTTGAAGTAGAACACCTCGTCGGCAAGCTTGACCGGGTCGCCGTGGCGCAGGTTGATCTCGAGCTGGCCGGCGCCGCCCTCCTGGGTGATGCCGTCGATCTCGAAGCCCTGGATCTCGGCGTATTCGTAGATGTCGTCGATCACGGGGCCGTATTCGTCCACCGCCATCATCGAGTAGGCCTGCCGTGCCGCCGCGGGGCGGCCCGTGCGGCCCATCATCGGCTCGATCGCCTTGGCGGGGTCGATGTTCTTGCCGACGAGGTAGAACTCCATCTCGGGCGCGACCACGGGCGTCCAGCCCTCGGCCTTGTAGAGATCGACCACGCGCTTGAGCACGTTGCGCGGCGCGCAGCCCACCGGGCGGCCCTTCTGGTCGAAGGCGTCGTGGATCACCTGCAGCGTGCCGTCGGCGGCCCAGGGCGCGGCGGTGGTGGTCGACAGGTCCGGCTTCAGGATCATGTCGGGCTCGACGAAGCCCTCCGGGCCCGCCGCCTCGCCCCAGTCGCCGGTGATGGTCTGGAAGAAGATCGAGTTCGGCAGGTGGAAGAACTGCTGGCGTTCCCACTTGGCGGCGGGGACCGCCTTGCCGCGGGCGATGCCCGGCAGGTCGGCGATCACGCATTCCACCTCGTCGAGGCGGTGCTGTTCGAGGTAGAGGCGGGCGGCTTCGGGGATCTGGTCGACCCAGTTCATGCGGCCCCCTTCAGCACGCGGGCCATGCGCTCGGCCAGCAGGTCGGCATCGACCGGCTTGTCGAGATTGGCGAGCGCGTAGTCGATCTGCTCCTGCGGCACGACGCCGATGGCGCGGGTGGTCGCCAGCCCCTCGATGAAGCGGGCGCCGAACTCGGGATGCGGCTGCACGGTGAAGACGTGCTTGCCCCAGGCCAACGCGGCATGGGCGCAGAAGTCGTTGCTGGCGCAGATCCGCGCGCCCTCTGGCAGCGTGACGACCTGGTCCTGGTGCCAGGCGTTGAGCGCGATCTCGCGGCCCTCGAAGCTGTAGGGCTGGCGGCCGATCGACCAGCCGCCCTTGAACTTCTCGACCCGGCCGCCCAGCGCCTGGGCGATGATCTGGTGGCCGAAGCAGACGCCGACCAGCGGGATGGTGCGGGCGTGGATGTCGCGGATCAGATCCTCGAGCGGGGCAATGAAGGGATGGTCCTCATAGGCGCCGTGCTTGGAGCCGGTGACGAGCCAGCCGTCGCACTCGGCCGCGCCGTCGGGGAACTGCATCGCCTCCACGTCGTAGCGCCGGAAGGCGAAGCCGTGCCCCGAAAGGAGCGTCTCGAAGAGGTCCGAATAGTCGCCGAGCTCCGGGCGCAGCGCGTCTGGCGCGTGGCCGGTCTCGAGAATGCCGATCTGCATGGAACACCGTGGGTTGGAACGCCCCGAAGCTAGACCGCGGCCGGGGCCGCGGCAAGCGGGGCCGTGCCCGGTTTCAGCGGAACAGCAGCGCGAAGCGGCGCGGACGCCGCGCGGTGGCCTGCGCCGCCGGCAGGTGGCGGTTCAGACGTCGCCCGATCAGCCCCATCAGCGCGATGATCACCAGCGTCAGCAGGATGAAGTAGCCCGCGAGGATCGGGTAGGGGACGAAGGGGTTGAAGGTCTTGTCCGCGAAATAGGAGGCGTAGTAGAGCGCGTCGCCCTGCTGGCGCGAGGCCGGGAAGCCCGAGAAGAACACCAGCGTGGTGGCGTGGAACAGGAAGATCGCCTCGTTGGTGTAGGCGGGCCAGGCCAGCCGCAGCATGGTGGGCCAGATCACCCGGCGGAACCGGGTCCAGCCGGCCATGCCGTAGGCGTCGGCGGCCTCGACCTCGCCTTTCGGCACCGACAGGAGCGCGCCGTAGAAGATCTCGCCCGAATAGGCGGCGGTGTTGAGAAACAGCACCACCGCCGCGCCGAGCCAGGCCGAGGTCAGCGCGTCGAGCCCGTCCACCTGGCCCTTGAGCGACAGGAACAGGAAGTAGGCGAAGAAGAACTGGATGAAGAGCGGCGAGCCGCGGAAGACGAAGATCGTCCACTCGGCCGGCTTGCGGAACCACGGCGAGGCCGAGGCCTTGCCGAGCGCCAGCGCGGTCGCGAGCACGAAGCCCGACAGCAGCGCCACCACGCCGAAATAGATGTTCCACAGCAGCCCCGAGCCGATCAGCGTGAACTGCTGGCAGAGCGTGAAGTCAGAGCGCGGCAGCAGCCGCTCGCCGTAGCCCAGCGAGCGCAGCCCGTAATCGGCGATGGTGTCCCAGCAGCTCATGGCGGCCCCGCTTCGGTCATGCCCGCGCGGCCCGCGCCGCCGCCCAGCGTCGCCTGCCCGTGGGTGAGGCGGCGCATCAGCCGGTCGAGCGCGATCTCGGACACCCGGGTGAAGCCGAGATAGAAGACCAGCAGGAACAGGAAGTACCACATGCGCCAGTCGCCATGCGGGTAGTCGGTGAATTGCGGCGTCTTGGTCGAGCCAAGCTCGCGCGCCCAGTAGACGATGTCCTCGACGCCGAGCAGGAACAGCAGCGGCGAGGCCTTGATCAGCACCATCCACAGGTTCGACAGGCCGGGCAGGGCATAGACCCACATCTGCGGCACGAGGATGCGGCGGAAGATCTGCGCCCGCGTCATGCCATAGGCCTCGCCGGTCTCGATCTGGGCGCGCGGCACGGCGCGCATCGCGCCGAAGAGCACGTTGGCGGCGAAGGCGCCGAACACGATGGCGAAGGTGAAGACGGCGAGCCAGAAGCCGTAGACCTCGTGCACCCACTGGGCCGAGGTCGAGAGCGGCATCTTGGCCTCGGCGCAGACCACGAAGTCGTTGCCCTGCCGGATCGGCTGGTCCCAGTCGGGGCACTTCGCCTGATGGCGCAGCCACTCGATGCCCTGGTCGAGCGCGATCACGAAGAACAGGAAGAAGGCGATGTCGGGCACGCCGCGCACCAGCGCGATGTAGCCCTTGCCGAACCACGCCAGCGGCGCGACGCGTGAGCGCGCGGCGACCGCGCCGCCGAAGCCGAAGAGCAGCGCCACCGGCGCGGTGACGGCCAGGAGCAGCAGCACGGTGCCGAAGGCCCAATAGAAGGACAGGTGCTTGCCCGTGGTCAGGTAGCACGACAGCCAGCGCAGGCCTTCGAGAGTGTCTGGATCGGCGCAGTAGGAGAACATGGGCCTCTGGGCGGAGCAGGGCGGGAGAGCGGCGATCCGCTCTCCCGCGGTCTTGTCCGGTCGGTCCGGATCAGAAGGTCTGGGCGTCCTCGCCGAACCACTTGAGGATCAGCTCGTTGAGCGAGCCGTCATCCTTCATCGACTGGATCGCCGCGTCGAGCGTCTCGCGCAGCTCGCCGTCGCTCTCGCGCAGGCCGATGCCGATGCCGTTGCCGAGCGAGACGTCCTCGCCGACGAAGACCAGCTCGCCGCCCGAGGCCTCGACGATCGGCACGAGGAAGTCCTTGTCGGCGAAGACCGCCTCGGCCTCGCCGTTGCGCACGGCGGCCACGGCCTCCTCGGGGGTGGCGAACTCCAGCAGCGCGGCGCCGCTGTCGGCGACGTGGCCGGCCTGGATGGTGGTGGTCTGCGCGGCGACCACGTCACCCATCACGTCGACCTCCTCGGAGGCGGCGACATAGGCGGAGGGCGCGGGCGGCAGGTAGTTCTGGGTGAAGTCGATCACCTCGTCACGCTCGTCGGTGATGCTCATCCCGGCGATGATCGTGTCGTAGTTGCCCGAGACCAGGTTCGGGATGATCGAATCCCAGTCGTTGGTGACCCACTCGCAGGTCAGCTCGGCCCGGGCGCAGACCTCGTCGCCGACCTCGCGCTCGAAGCCGTCGACCTCGCCCGCGTCGTTGAGGAAGTTGTACGGAGGGTAGGCGCCCTCGGTGCCCAGACGCACGGTCTGCATGTGGCTTTCGGCCAGCGCGGCGCCGGCGGTCAGCGCCAGCACGGCACTCGAAAGGATCAGGGTCTTCATCTGTGGTCTTCTCCTGTTGGGGAAAGGGGCCGTGCCCGCTCTGTCAGGCGGGCTGCGGTTGCGGGGCGGAATGCGACAGGAACTGCCGCAGCCGCTCGGATTTCGGGTTGCCGAACAGCTCGGCCGGCGGGCCCTGCTCCTCGATCAGCCCCTGGTGCAGGAACACGACGTGGTCGGCCACGTCATGCGCCATGCGCATGTCGTGGGTGACGATGATCATGGTCCGGCCTTCCTCGGCGAGGTCCTTGATCACGCGCACCACCTCCTGCTCGAGCTCAGGGTCGAGCGCCGAGGTCGGCTCGTCGAACAGAAGCGCCCGCGGCTCCATGCACAGCGCGCGGGCGATCGCGGCGCGCTGCTGCTGGCCGCCCGAAAGCTGGGCGGGCCAGGCCTCGGCCTTGTCGCCGATGCCGACCTTCTCGAGGTATTCGCGGGCCTTGGCCTCGACCTCGGCGCGGTCGCGGCCGAGCACGGTGACCGGCGCCTCCATGACGTTCTGCAGGATCGTCATGTGGGACCAGAGGTTGAACTGCTGGAACACCATGGCGAGGTTGGTGCGGATGCGCGTGACCTGCCGCGGGTCGGCGGGACGGCGGTCGAGCCCCTGGCCCTTCCACTTCACCGGCTCGCCCTCGAACAGCACCTCGCCCTGCTGGCTGTCCTCGAGCAGGTTGCAGCAGCGCAAGAGCGTCGACTTGCCCGAGCCCGAGGAGCCGATCATCGACACCACGTGGCCGGCGGGCGCGGAGATGTCCACGCCCTTGAGGACTTCCAGCGCCCCGTAGGACTTGTGCAGATCGCGGATCTCGATGACCGGCTTCGTCTCGCTCACGTGTTGTCCGCTCCCCTCGCTTGGATCGCGAGTAGGGGGCAAAACGTCTCGAATTGCAACGGTTCAGTGCCGCGGACCCCGCGTCACGGGGGCCGCGGAACGGGCTTCGACCGGGCCGTGGCCCGGCCCCGGCCGGTCAGCGGCCGCGCCGGTCGGTGACCCGCTGCCGGGCCAGCGCGCTGTCGGGATCCGAGACGCCCAGAAGCGGCGCCACCATCCGCATCAAGGCGTCTTCCTCGTCGTCGCGCTGGCCGTCGGCCAGCACGACATCCCACAAAGCCTCGATCACCGCGGCGCGCTCCTCGTAGGGCACGGCGTCCTTGATCGCGCGGGTGAAGCGCACCGTGTCGGGGGCTTCGGCCTCGAGCTGTTCGCAATCGGCGCGCAGGCGGCGGGCCTCGGGCTCGGACAGGTGGTAGCGCGTGGCGAGGATGCGGTCGATCCGCGCCACCTCGTCGGTGGTGTAGCTGCCGTCGGAGCGGGCGATGCGCACCAGCAGCGCGCCGAGCGCGAGGCGCGCGTCGATGTCGGGCAGCGGCTCGGGGCCGGGATCGGTGAGGCGGCGGATGAGATCTGCGAACATGCGGCGGATATAGACGGCCCCGGGGCGGGGAAAAGGGGGGTTACGATTTCGTCAGGGCGGCGAAACGGGCGCCGAGCCACTCGGCCTCGGCGTGAAAGCCGTAGGGCGGGTTGACCACGAACAGCCCCGAGCCGGTCATGCCGTGCCCCTCCCGCGCGGGCGGGAAGGTCACCTCGTGGCGCACCGCGTCGGGCAGGTCGCGCTCGAGCGCGCGCAGCATCGGGGCGTGCGGCCGGTCGCGCAGGATCGGGTACCACAGCGCGATCACGCCGACCGGCCATTTCCTCGCGATCCGCTTCAGCGCCTTGGGGATCGAGAGGTACTCGTCCTTCAGCTCCCAGCTCGGGTCGATCAGCAAAAGCCCGCGGCGCGGCTCTGGCGGGGTCAGCGCCACCGCCATCTCGATGCCGTCGCGGCGATGCACGCGGGCGCGATCGCCCATCGCGGCCTGCAAGGCCGCGTGTTCCTGCGGGTGCAGCTCGGCGAGGTCGATCCGGTCGCCTTCGCGCAGGAGCCGCGCCGCGATCTCGGGCGAGCCGGGATAGGCCGTGGCCCCGTGCGCGGCGCGGGTCGCGTCCAGCACGCGGGCATAGGGGTGGTCGGCCGCGAACCAGTCGGCCACCCTGAGGATGCCCTGCGCCGCCTCGCCGGTCTTGGCGGCCTCGGCCGCGTCGAGCCGGTAGAGCGCGCGCCCGGCATGGCTTTCGATGTAGCTGAGCGCCTTCGGCTTGCGGCCGAGATAGTCGAGCATCCAGGCCAGCAGCGCGTGCTTGTGCACGTCGGCGAGGTTCCCGGCATGGTAGGCGTGCTGGTAGGACAGCATGGGCGTCTCCTTCGCGCCCCGACTAGCGGCGGGGCGCGGGCGGGGCAAGCGTGGCGGGCCTGTGGCGCGCGGGCCGCAGCCGCGCCCCATCGGCCTCATCTGTTTGCCTGCGCGCCCGCGTGACGTATCTGGAAGGCGATCTCCATTGGAAAGGATCCGCCGATGCGCCGCCTGCCGCTCCTCGCCTTCGTTCTCGCGCCCGTGCCGGCCTTCGCCGGATCGCTCGCCCAGCCGGTGGTCGAGCCGGTCGTGGCGCCCGCAGCCGCACCCGCCCCGGCGCCGGGCCGTGCGCTGGCCTTCACGCTGCGCGGCGGCGTCGGCGTCTCGCCCGAGTATTTCGGCTCGGACGACTACGAGGTCGGCCCGGATTTCGGCTTCGCGCTCGACCGGCTGCGCTTCGGCCCCTTCGACATCGGCAATGACGACCCGGACTTCGTCTCGACCGGCTTCGGCCTGCGCGGCGCGTTTCGCTACATCGGTGAGCGCGACGCCGACGACGTCGAGAACGTCGCCGGGCTCGAGGACGTGGACGCGGCGCTCGAGGTCGGCGTCGGCGTCTCCTACGACCAGCGCGCCTACGGCGTCTTCGCCGACCTGCGCCACGGCTTCGGCGGCCATGAGGCGCTGGTGGCCGAGCTGGGCATGGATCTTTACGCCCGGCCCTCGGACCGCTGGCTGCTGAGCGCCGGGCCGCGCGTGCTGATCGGCTCGGACGACTACGCCGACACCTATTTCAGCACGCCCGGCTTCGAGGCCGAGGGCGGCGTGATCTCGGCCGGGGTGGAGGTCGGCGCGACCTATGAGGTCACGGAAGTCTGGGGCATCGACGCCGCCGCGACCTGGGAGCGCTTCGTCGGCGATGCCGAAGACAGCCCTATCACGGTCGAGGACGACCAGTACGCCGCCCGGATCGGCTTGACCCGGAAGTTCGACTTCCGGTTCTGAGCACAGGCGCTCGGGAAGCTGCGGGGCCGGTCCGGACGGGCCGGCCCCGCCTCGTTTCCGGCCGATGCCTTGACCCGGCCGTGCGAAGACGTGGAGATGCGCCCCAGGCAGGGAGGGCGGCGGAATGACCGAGATCGCGATCAGGCAGGTGCCGGCGGAAGAGGCGCGCAGCCTGTTGCCATTGCTCCGTCAGGCGCAGGACTTCCACCACGCCGCCCTGCCGCGCGTCTTCCGCGACGACGAGACCGACGCGGATCTCGGCCGCTTTCTCGACGAATGGCTGGCCCGCGAGGGCGTGGTCGCGCTCGCCGCCGTATCCGAGGCGGGCGGCATTCTCGGCTGCGCGGTCTACGAGGTCGAGGAGGTCGCGGCCAAGCCGCTGATCGCGGCGCGGCGCAACGGCATGTTGAGGCATCTCGTCGTCGATGCGGCGTGGCGCGGGCAGGGCCTCGGCTCGCGGCTGGTCGAGGAGGTGAAGGCACGGCTGAAAGCCGACGGCGTCGACCGCCTGCGAGCGCATCACTACGCCTTCAACGAGGTGTCGGCGGCGGTGCTGGGCAAGGCCGGGCTGTCGCCGCTGCTGGTGCTGGTCGAAGGCGAGACCTGACCTGCCCCCTGAACGACGAAGGCCGGCCCCCTAGGGGACCGGCCTTCCCGTTGAAAGCGCGGCGCTCAGACCAGGCGCGAGGTCTCGACCGCGGCGCGCACGAAATCGGCGAAGAGCGGGTGCGGCGCGAAGGGCTTGGACTTCAGCTCGGGGTGGAACTGCACGCCGATGAACCACGGGTGATCCGACCACTCGACGATTTCCGGCAGGCGGCCGTCGGGCGACATGCCCGAGAAGCACAGCCCCTTGTTCTCCAGCGCCTCGCGGTACTTCACGTCGACCTCGTAGCGGTGGCGGTGGCGCTCCTCGATCCGGCTGGCGCCGTAGATTTCGGAGACCCGGCTGCCTTCCTTCAGCGCCGCGGTGTAGGCGCCGAGCCGCATCGTGCCGCCCTTGTCGTCGGTCACCGCGCGCTCGACCACGTGGTTGCCCTGGATCCATTCCTTGAGGTGGTAGACCACCGGTTCGAAGCGGCGCTTGCCGGCCTCGTGGTCGAACTCCTCGGAGCCGGCGGTCTTGAAGCCCGCGACGTTGCGCGCCGCCTCGATCACCGCCATCTGCATGCCGAGGCAGATGCCCATGTAGGGGATGCCGCGCTCGCGCGCGAACTGGGCGGTCTTGATCTTGCCCTCGGTGCCGCGCTCGCCGAAACCGCCGGGCACGAGGATGGCGTGGTAGCCCTCGAGATGCGGGGCCGGGTCCTCGCGGTCGAACACCTCGCTGTCGACCCACTCGACCTTGACGCGGACCTTGTTGGCCATGCCGCCATGGGTGAGCGCTTCCTTGATCGACTTGTAGGCGTCCTCGAGCTGCACGTACTTGCCGACGATGGCGACGCGGACCTCACCCTCGGCATGGGTCAGCCGGTCCATCACGTCGTGCCAGCGCGCGAGGTTGGGCTTGGGTGCGGGCGCGATGCCGAAGGCGTCGAGCACGGCCTGGTCGAGGCCCTCGCGGTGATAGGCCAGCGGCGCCTCGTAGATCGACTTGAGGTCGTAGGCCGCGATCACGCTCTCCTTGCGGACGTTGCAGAAGAGGCCGATCTTCTCGCGCTCCTTCTCGGGGATCGGGTGCTCGGAGCGGCAGACCAGGACGTCGGGCGCGATGCCGATCGAGCGCAGCTCCTTGACCGAGTGCTGCGTCGGCTTGGTCTTCAGCTCGCCGGAGGCGGCGACGAAGGGCAGCAGCGTCAGGTGCATGAAGATGCACTGGCCGCGCGGGCGCTCCTGCGCGAACTGGCGGATCGCCTCGAAGAAGGGCAGGCCCTCGATGTCGCCGACCGTGCCGCCGATCTCGCAGAGCTGGAAGTCGACCTCGTCGGCGCCGACCGAGAGGAAGTCCTTGATCTCGTTGGTGACGTGCGGGATCACCTGGATCGTCTTGCCGAGGTAGTCGCCGCGGCGCTCCTTCTCCAGCACGTTCGAGTAGATCCGGCCCGACGAGACGCTGTCGGTGCGCCGCGCGGCGACGCCCGTGAAGCGCTCGTAATGGCCGAGGTCGAGATCGGTCTCGGCGCCGTCATCGGTGACGAAGACCTCGCCGTGCTCGAACGGGCTCATCGTGCCCGGATCGACGTTCAGGTAGGGGTCGAGCTTGCGCAGCCGCACCGTGTAGCCGCGCGCCTGCAGAAGCGCGCCCAGCGCCGCCGAGGCGAGGCCCTTGCCGAGCGAGGAGACGACGCCGCCGGTGATGAAGATGTAACGCGCCATGGTCGGAGATACCCCGTGATCGTCGAGTTCATGTCGAAAGATGATATGCCGCGAAACTCGGGCTTCGCGGCATCACGGGATTTGAGGATATCCGGATTCGGCCCGTGACCGCAACCGGGGACGCAAGATCATGTGGCCGAAACCGGCCGACGCCCAGTGGTTGTGGATAAGCCGATCAGTCGGCCAGCGGAACGACGGGGCCGTCGCCGGCCGAGGGCGGCAGCAGGCTTTCGCCCAGCGCGTCGCCGGTGGCGCTGTCCTCGACCTCGGGGGTCGCGGTCAGACGGTCGAGCACCGAACCGCCGGCCGAGTTGTTGGCCGCGATGATGGTCAGCGCGATCGAGGTGACGATGAAGGCACCGGCGAGACCCCAGGTGACCTTGCCCAGCGCGGTCGCGGCCGCGCGGCCCGACATCACGCCGCCACCGCCGCCGCCCATGCCGAGACCGCCGCCCTCGGAGCGCTGCAGCAGCACCACGCCGATCAGCGCCAGGGCGAGGATCAGGTGGACGATCAGGACGACGTTTTCCATGCGGACCTCTCGCGGACGGCTCGGGTTCGGAACGGGCCGTATCTAGAAGCTGGCGGCCCGCGTCGCAACCCCGAATGCAAGCCGGGGGTCCGGGCCGGGCGGTGCGGCGGGCAGATTGCGGTTTCGCGGCCGCGCGCCCGGCGCTATAGGGAGCGCCGGATTGGTTTGACCGGAAGGGGCAGGGCCCATGGCGAATGTGGTGGTCGTCGGCACCCAGTGGGGCGACGAAGGCAAGGGCAAGATCGTGGACTGGCTGTCCGAGCGCGCCGACGTGATCGCGCGGTTCCAGGGCGGCCACAACGCCGGCCACACGCTGGTCGTGGGCGGCGAGGTCTACAAGCTGCACGCGCTGCCCTCGGGCGTGGTGCGCGGCGGCAAGCTGTCGGTGATCGGCAACGGCGTCGTGCTCGACCCGTGGCATCTCCTGAAGGAGATCGAGGGCATCCGGGCGCAGGGCGTCGAGATCACCCCCGAGACGCTGATGATCGCCGAGAACACGCCGCTGATCCTGCCGTTCCACGGCGAGCTCGACCGCGCGCGCGAAGGCCAGAGCACGGTCGCCAAGATCGGCACCACCGGCCGCGGCATCGGCCCGGCCTACGAGGACAAGGTCGGCCGCCGCGCGATCCGCGTCGCCGACCTCGCCGACGCCGCGACGCTTGAGCTGCGGGTCGACCGGGCGCTGGTGCACCACAACGCGCTGCGCGCGGGCCTCGGGCTCGAGCCGATCGACCGCGAGGCGGTGATCGCGCAGCTGCGCGAGATCGCGGACGAGATCCTGCAATACGCGGCCCCCGTCTGGAAGGTGCTGACCGAGCGCCGCCGCGCCGGCGAGCGGATCCTGTTCGAAGGCGCGCAGGGTGCGCTTCTCGACATCGATTTCGGCACCTATCCCTTCGTGACCTCCTCGAACGTGATCGCCGGGCAGGCCGCGACCGGCACCGGCATCGGGCCGGGCGCGATCGATTTCGTGCTGGGCATCGTCAAGGCCTACACCACCCGCGTCGGCGAAGGCCCGTTCCCGACCGAGCTGCATGACGACGACGGCCAGCGGCTGGGCGAGCGCGGGCACGAGTTCGGCACCACCACGGGGCGCAAGCGCCGCTGCGGCTGGTTCGACGCCTGCCTCGTGCGCCAGACCTGCGCGACGAGCGGTGTCTCGGGCATCGCGCTGACCAAGCTCGACGTGCTCGACGGCTTCGAGACGCTGAAGATCTGCACCGGCTACGAGCTCGACGGCGTGCGCATGGACTACCTGCCGACCGCCGCCGACCAGCAGGCGCGCTGCACCCCGGTCTACGAGGAAATGCCGGGCTGGCAGGAATCGACCGCCGGCGCGCGCAGCTGGGCCGACCTGCCGGCGCAGGCGATCAAGTACATCCGCCGGATCGAGGAGCTGATCCAGTGCCCGGTGGCGATGGTCTCGACCAGCCCCGAGCGCGAGGACACGATCCTCGTCACCGACCCCTTCTCGGACTGAGGCTTCGGGGCATGGCGCGCAAGCTTTCGCACAAGGCCCGGCGGCGGCTGTCGCTGCTGATCCTGCTGGTCGGGCTGCCGCTCTACGTGGTGGTGGCGATCACCGTGGTCGGCCTGTTCGACCGGCCGCCGCTGTTTCTCGAGCTGGTGATCTACATCGCGCTCGGCCTGCTCTGGGCGCTGCCCTTCCGCCGGATATTTCTCGGTGTCGGCAAGGCCGACCCGGAGGAGGAGGAGCGCGGCGACCGCTGAACCGGGGCGGTCGGCTTCGAAAAGATAAAGGGCGGCGCCGCGGCGCCGCCCTTTTTCGTTTTGGTTTCGGCCCCGCGCGTCAGCCGGCGCGGCGCTCGGGGTTGAAGCGGCTCTGCGCGTTGACCTGGAAGCGGCCGGTGCGGGTCCGGGTCAGCAAGCCCTGGCGCAGCAGCGTGCCGAAGCTGCGCAGCCCGTCCTCGCGGCTCACCGGGCCCGGCGCCGCTTCGCGCACCTTCTGCATCAGCTGCGGGCGGGAGAAGTCCTCGAGCCCCTCGACGAAGGCGGTGTAGGCGGCGGCGGCCTCGAGCAGCTCGCCCAGGTCATGCGCGCCCATCCGCGCGGCGAAGCTCGCGAAGCTGTCGGCCTCGGCGGACCGTTCCGGCGCCGCCTCGGCGCGCGGCGCCGGCTGGGCGGCCCGGGCCGGCAGGGCCGGGGCCTCGGCCTCGATATCGGCCAGCGACACCCGGCGCGGCCGCACCGGCGCGGCGCTGGCAGGCTGCGGCTCGGCGGCCTCGGGCAGGTCGACCCGCTGCGAGGCCACCAGCTTCAGCGGCGCGGGACGCGGCCGCTCGGGGCGGGGCTGGGCCTCCTCGCGCTCCTCCGGGCGGGCGGGCAGCCTGGGGCGGCGCGGCCGGACCACCTGGCGCAGGTCGTCGCGGAACGCGCTCTCCGCCGCGTCGCGATCCTCGACATCGCCGAGCCGGCGGGCCGCCTCGGTCGCGGCCACGGCGGCCTTGAGCTGCGAGATCGCGTCGCGCCGGCGGCTGCCCTCGGGGTCGGCCATCCGCGCGTCGGCGGCATCGAGCAGCCGGTCCATGTCGGCCTCGTCCGGGGCGGGGCGGCGCAGCGGCCCGGCCCGATCGGGCTGGGGCGCGGCCTCGGTCTCGGCGCGGGGGGCGGCGGTCTCGTCGGCATCCTCGTCGGGCTGTCCGGACGCCGCCGTTTCTTCGGCGTCGCCGTCCTCGAGGCGCTCTTCGGGCGCGGCGTCGGTCTCGGCGGCGTCATCGCCTTCGCGCGCCTCGACCGCATCGAACAGCGCCTGGTCGAGATCGGCTTGCGACCGGTCTGCCAGCTCGCGCGAGGCGGGGGCCATGTCGAGCCCCATCTCGCGCTCGAGCGCCGCCAGTTCCGCAAGCAGGGCGCGCTCGGCATCGTCCGACGGGTCGGACCCGCTAGGCCGGGGCGCCTCGTCCCGCGCGGCCTCGGCCGGCTCGGCTTCGGCTTCGGTGCCGGGGGCGTCGATCTGCGCGGTCTCGTCCAGATCGGCGAGGGTCAGGTCCTCTTCGGCCCGCTCCGGCCCGGTCGCGGTCTGGGCCGCCGCATCGGGGCCGGCGCGGTCGTCCTCCGGCTCGGCGGGCCGCTCTTCGCCGCGAGCGACGGCGCGCTCGAAATCGGCCTTGCGCATCCGGATCACCCGCGCCCGGCGCGGTGCGGGCTGCGCCGCGGCCGGGGGCATGGCCGGATCGGCTTCGGCGGCCGGCTCGGCGGCTTCGGCCTGCGAGGTGTCCTCGGCCTCCGCTGCGTCTTCCTCGGTCTGCTGCGCCTCGGGAACGTCGTGACCCGGCTCTTGGGAGGCGTCCGTCTCCGCGACGGGGGCGGCCTCGTTGTCCGGCTCGGACGTCTCTTCCCAGGCCTCGGTTTCGAGCGCCCTGAGCGCCTCGTCCACCGCGTCGTCATGCGCGGCCGCCTCGGCGGCGTCCGGCGTGTCCTGCGCCGCCTCGGCTGCGCCGCGCTCCTGCCGAAGCGCTTCGCGCACCGAGTCGACGGTTTCCTCGTCCTCGGCCTCGGGGGTTTCGAGGTCGTGGGTTGCGGTTTCGGACGTTTCGGGCGCCTCAGCCTCGTGAGCCTCGTGAGCCTCGTGAGCCTCGTGAGCCTCGTGAACTTCGACTTCGGGCTGCGGCTCTTGCGCGTCCGCCTGCTGCGTGGCCTCGGTCTCCTGCGCGTCCTCGACATCGGCCCAGTCCCGGCCGCCGAAGCCGGTGCGCGGCGCCGGGCTCGTCATCGGGGCGAGATCCTCGTCCTCCTCGCCGGCGGCGAGGGCCGTCTGCCGGCCGACCACGGCGCGGATGCGCTGCAGCTTGGCGGCGATGCTGTCGCCGCTGGCCGGGGCGGCGGTGCGGGACGGCTCGGGCTGCGGGGCCGGCTCGCTCCGGGCCGGTGCCGCCTCGGGCGCGGGCTCGGCCGCTGCCTCGGGGGTCGGGGCAGGGGAGGCCGGCTGCGGGGTCGCGTCTTCCTGCCGGGCCGGGCTCGCCGGGCTCTCGGTCGCGCGCGGGGCCGGATCGGCGGCGGCGGGCGCCGTGGCGGCGGTGGGCTCGGTCGGTGCGGGGCGGGGGGCGGGCTGTTCCTGCGGCAGGGCGGCGCGCAGCACCACGCCGGTGCCCTCGGTGCGCGCCTCGACCCGGCGGGACACCTCGCGCTCGGCGATGCGGGCCAGCATCTCGGCGTCGGGGGTCGGCGGCTCGGCGCCGAAGTAGCGGTCGTCGGCCGCGAGGTCGCGGAAATACTCGGCGATCGCCTTCATGGTGTCGAAGGAATCGTCGAATCCCTCGAGCGTGCAGGAGAAGGTCCCGTATGAAACGGTGAGTATCTTGCTCGATCCAACCATCAGCGTCCTCGCTTTCTTCCCTGTCCGGCTCACTCGATCTAGCAGAGAATGGGTTGGAAACCGGATCGTGAGATGGGTTGCCGTGGGATGATTTCATGGCAAAAGCGGGGCGGGCCGTTCCGCCCGCGGCGATGATGGGAGAGACCGATGCCGATTGTCCAGTCCGCAGGGGCGGTCACGCTCCTGGGTGGCGGCGCATTGTTTCCGCAGGATCTGGAATGCGCGCTGGAGCGCGCGCCGGTGCTGGTCGCCGCCGATGGCGGAGCAGAGCATGCCCGCCGGGCGGGGGCGATGCCGCGCGCGGTGATCGGCGACATGGACAGCCTCGGCGACTGCGCCGAGAGCTTCGCCGACCGCATCCACGAGATCGCCGAGCAGGACAGCACCGATTTCGACAAGGCGCTGCGCAACATCGACGCGCCGCTGGTGCTGGCGATCGGCTTCACCGGCGGCCGGATCGACCACGAGCTGGCGGTCTACCACGTGCTCGCCGCGCGGCCCGACCGGGCCTGCCTGGTGATCGGCGCGCAGAGCCTGGTCTGCCACTGCCCGCCCGAGCTGGCGGTCGACCTGCCGCCCGGCACCGCCTTCTCGCTGTTTCCCATGGCGCCGGTCCGCATCGCCTCCGAGGGGCTGCGCTGGCCGACCGCGGGGCTCGACTTCGCGCCCGACCGCCGGGTGGGCACCTCGAACGAGGCGACCGGCCCGGTGCGGCTGCGGGCCGAAGCACCGGGGATGCTGGCGATCGCGCCGCGCGCGGCGCTCGACGCGGTGATCGCGGGGCTGCGCGCCGCGCCGCGGTGCTGGCCGGCCCGCTGAAGCGGGGCGCGGGCGGACCGCGCGCTCTTTGCAAAACCGCCGGTCTCGGCTATCTGCGGGCCACGCCAAACGTCAGGACCCGCCAGTGACCCAAGCCTACGAGACCCCCGGCCCCGTCGAGAGCGACTGGTCCGATGCGATCAGCCCGATCGACGAGATCATCAACGACGCGCGCAACGGCCGCATGTTCATCCTCGTCGACCACGAGGACAGGGAGAACGAGGGCGACCTGGTGATCCCCGCGCAGATGGCCACGCCCGACGCGATCAACTTCATGGCCACCCATGGCCGCGGTCTGATCTGCCTGTCGATGCCAGGCTCGCGCATCGACGCGCTCGGCCTGCCCCTGATGTCGACCAACAACTCCTCGCGCCACGAGACCGCCTTCACCGTCTCGATCGAGGCGCGCGAGGGCGTGTCGACCGGCATCTCGGCGCATGACCGGGCCCTGACCGTCGCGGTGGCGATCGATAGCTCCAAGACGGCGGCCGACATCGCCACGCCGGGCCACGTCTTCCCGCTGCGGGCGCGCGAGGGCGGCGTGCTGGTCCGCGCCGGTCACACCGAGGCGGCGGTCGACATATCGCGGCTGGCCGGCCTCAACCCGTCGGGCGTGATCTGCGAGATCATGAAGGAGGACGGGACCATGGCCCGTCTGCCCGACCTCGTGGCCTTCGCGCAGACGCACAACCTCAAGATCGGCACGATCAGCGACCTGATCGCCTATCGCCGCCGCCACGACAACCTCGTGCGGCTGCGCGACGAGCAGCAGATCGTGTCGGAGTTCGGCGGCGACTGGACGCTTCGCATCTATGTCGACGAGACCCAGGGCGCCGAGCACATCGCGCTGGTCAAGGGCGACATCTCGGGCGAGGCGCCGGTGCTGACCCGGATGCACACGCTCGACCCGATGCTCGACGTGGTCGGCACCGGCCCGAAGGGCCGCGCGCGCGAGTTCGGCGAGGCGATGAAGCTGATCGCCGAGGAGGGCCGCGGCGTGCTGGTGCTCTTGCGCGACCTGCACATGAAGCTCGCCACCACCGAAGAGCATTCGCCGCACGTGCTGCGGCAATACGGTCTCGGCGCGCAGATCCTGTCCTCGCTCGGCCTGTCGCGGATCGTGCTGCTGACCAATTCCCCCCAACCCCGCGTGGTCGGCCTCGACGCCTACGGGCTCGAGATCACCGGCACGCGCAAGATTTCGGAGATCGGATGATGGCCGGCCCCACCCACCACGCGCTCGCGCGACCCGAATTCGACGAGGGCCCGAAGATCCTGATCGCGGTCGCCCCCTACTACAAGGACATCGCCGACAACCTCCTCGCCGGTGCCATGGCCGAGATCGAGGCCGCCGGCGGCAGCTCCGAGGTGGTCGAGCTGCCCGGCGCGCTCGAGCTGCCCTCGGCGATCGGCATCGCCGCGCGGATGGGCGACTATGACGGCTTCGTTGCGCTGGGCTGCGTGATCCGCGGCGAGACCACGCATTACGACACCGTGTGCAACGACAGCTCGCGCGGGCTGACGCTGCTGGGGCTGCAGGGCATCTGCATCGGCAACGGCATCCTGACGGTCGAGAACTACGAGCAGGCCGCCGTGCGCGCCGACCCGCAGGGCCAGAACAAGGGCGGCGGCGCGGCCGCCGCGGCGCTGCACCTCGTGGCGCTGGCGCGCCGCATGGGCCGCAAGGACAAGGGCCTTGGCTTCACCGCCAGCCGGCTCTCGGGAGAGGGCTGATGGCCGACAAGCAGACCCAGAAGCGGCGGATGCGCTCGACCGCGCGGATGTACGCGGTGCAGGCGCTGTTCCAGATGGAGGCCGCGCAGCAATCGGTCGACCAGGTGATGCGCGAGTTCGAGACGCATCGCTTCGGCGCGGTCTATGACGAGGTCGAATGGGAGGAGGGCGATCTCGACACCTTCCGCGGCCTGATGGAGCGCGCCGTCGACGAGCAGGCCCGGATCGACCAGATGACGCATCGCGCGCTGGTCGCGAAATGGCCGATCGCGCGGATCGACCCGACGCTGCGGGCGCTGTTCCGCGCCGCCGGGGCCGAGATGATCTCGAACGCCACGCCGCCCAAGGTGGTGATCGTCGAGTTCGTCGAGATCGCCAAGGCCTTCTACCCCGAGGGGCGCGAGCCGCGCTTCGTCAACGCCGTGCTCGATCACATGGCGCGCGAGGCCCGGCCCGAGGCGTTCTGAGCGCCACGGGCGCACGAGACACGAAAGGGGCGTGGCCGATGGCCGCGCCCCTTTTCGTTCGGCCGGCTCAGGGAATGTGGTTGCCCAGCCAATTGCCATGCGCCCAGCCCAGCCGGTCGTCGGGGCCGAAGCTGATCGCGTACCACGGCCCGCGCGCCCCGTAGGTGCCGACGCGGTCGCCGTTATGGATCTTGCCGATCATCGGGTAGTTCGAGCCCGGCCCGGTCCGCACGGCCAAAAAGCCGTCGCCATTGGGGTCGAGCCCCATCACCGTGGCCGCGCCGAAGCAGGCCGCCTGCGCGTCGGGCGGGCAGTAGGTGTCGAACGGCACATCGAGCGGCTGCGCCGGGGCGGCGGGCGCGAGGAACAGGACGGACAAAAGGGTAAACAGCGACAATGGGCGCGTCATGGCGCAGACCTCCGCAGGCGTTCGGTTGCCGGCGCAGTCTAGCACGCAGGGCGGGCGTGACGAACGCCCCCGGATCGCAGGGGAGGAAGATGGCGGAAACCGCAGCGACCGTGCGGGTGAGAATTCCCGAGGACCTGTATATACAGGTGGGCGCCAGGTAGACGGGCCAGGACCCGACCAGAGCCAGCTCCCTCGGATTTGCTTAAGGCCACCGGAATTGACCCGTTGCACGAGAAGAGCAGTAACCGCCGAGGCCACACCTAGGCGCGCGCCCCGGCGCTGACAAGGGGGCCGTGCAAGGGTGCCGTGCGAGAGGTTTCGCGGCTTGCACGGCGTTCGCCCTTCGTTCATATTGCGCGCCATGCCTGAGGACTGGGACGACTGGGAGAAGGGGGAGCGGCGGCCGCCGACGCCGCAGCTGCCCGAGGATGCGCTATCGGCCGAGGCGCTGGCGCGCCCGCGCGCTGAGCCGCAACCGGGCCAGATCCTCGCGCGCGGGGTCTGCCGGCACCTGCTGTCGCACGGCTTCGTGACGGTCGAGGAATTCGTGCCCGTCTCTGGGCTCAGGGTCGACGTGATGGCGCTCGGCCCCAAGGGCGAGCTGTGGGTGATCGAGTGCAAGTCCTCGCGCGCCGACTTCACCTCGGACCGCAAGTGGCAGGGCTATCTCGACTATTGCGACCGCTTCTTCTGGGCGGTGGATGACGGCTTTCCGCTGGAGCTGCTGCCCGACGAGACCGGCGTGATCATCGCCGACGGCTACGACGCGGAGATCGTCGCCATGGCGCCGGAAGCGAAGCTTGCCGGCGCGCGGCGCAAGGCGATGACGCAGAAATTCGCGCGCCATGCGGCGCTGCGCTGGCACAAGGCGCGCGATCCGGCGATCAGCCTTTCCTCGGCCTGACCGCGCGCGCCGCCCGCACCGCGGCCATGATCTCTTCCGCGATCTCCTCGGCCTCGTCGGGGTCGAAATCCATCGGGATCTCGGTCTTGCCGGCTTCGATGAACAGCCGGACCATGCCCTGGTCGGTCGGGCCGATCTGCAGGTTCGCCTCGATGTCGCGTTCGGTGTCGATGCCCATGGCGGCTCCTTTCCTCGTTGCAACGTCCCTATCGCCGGCCGGCGATCCGGGCAAGCGCGGCCGCCGCGAGGGAAGCCGGATCAGGGGTTGCAATCCCCGCCGCCCGGCGCTAATTCCGCGCCAGTGCCGCCTTAGCTCAGTTGGTTAGAGCGCTGGATTGTGGATCCAGAGGTCCCCTGTTCAAGCCAGGGAGGCGGTACCATCCTCCCGAAATCGTGTTCGCGGCCCGACGTGGTCGGATCGCTGCCTGTGATCAGGCAATGCGTGGCCCGAGGGTCGTTGTAGCTGGCCCTTTCTGCTGCGCGATATCTTGCTGCGGCGCGCGACGTCCGGTCGTGCCACGTCGCGAAGTTGCCGGCCGGCGGGCCGGTCGTCCGACGCGCCGTCGGGGCCGCGGCCCGGTCGGTGCTAGTCCTCCAGCGAGGCGCGCAGGGCGCGCTGCGCGAGGTCGATCAGTTTCGGATCGGCGTTCTCGGCATGCACGACGTAGAGCGGGTAGGAGAAGATCGGCATGTCCGGAACGATCGCGACCTCGCCCCGGTCCAGATAGGGCTGCACGGTGCGCAGCCGGCCATAGCCCGCGCCGCCATAGCTCAGCGCGTAGTGCATCGCGAGCGGGCCGGAGTTGATCTCGATCGACCGGGACGTTCGTTCGCCGAAGCAGTGCTTGAAATCCTGCTCGAACTGCTCGCCCCAGTCGATATGGATGAATCGCGGGTCGTCGACGGAGGTGACCTCCGGGTCCGTCGTCAGCATCACCAGCTTTTCCTCGATGAAGAGCTCGTACCTGATGCCGGGCCGGTGCGGCGGGACATGCATCAGGGCCAAATCGATCTCTCCCAGCGCCAGCCCCTCGGCGACCCGGTCTGACGAGTCGAGGACGACCCGCAGGGCCAGCTCCGGATCGGATTGCCGCAGATGCGACATCCATGCGGCGGTGTAGCCGAAGGGCAGCCTCGCCTCGGTCGCGACCACGATGATGTCGCGATGGCCTTCCGGCACGCTCGTGAGTCGCGTGATCTGCTCGCCGGTCTGGATGAATCGCGGCGCCAGCCGAAGCAGCTGCTGCCCGGCGGGCGTGGGTTTGACCCCTCCCCGGGTGCGATAGAGGAGCGGCTGGCCGACCCGCTCTTCCAGCGCCTTGATCCTCGCGCTGACGGTGGTCTGGGCGACATGCAACCTAGAAGCGGCATCCGCGAAGCTGCCTTGGGCAACGATTTCCACGAATGTCCTAACTGTTTCGGTGTCCAACTGGTTCCTCCAATAATCTTGAAGCCATGGATCAAAACTACTGGTTTGCGATGCGATCTGGTGCGTGCCAGATTTTGTCAATCTTGATGCAATGCAATGTGATGGGCGGCGGTCGGTGGATAGAACCATTTCATGCGGAAGTATCTCCCCAAATCACGACATACCGGCTATGCGTCACGCGAATACCGAGGTGATTGTGGAAGCGATCGTGATAACGGTAAGAGCGGCAAGGGATCCGTCATACCTGTCCCGAATCGGAGATCAATACGGGCGATACGGGCGTAGGGTGGAAATGATGGATGGGGCGGTCGAATGGCGCTCCCCGAACCGTTTCGCGCCTCCGCCGCCCGCTGAAGTGACCGGACCCCAAGGGGATGCGAGGTCGGGCTGGTTCCTGATCCCGTTCTTCCTGGCCGGCATATTGTCTTGGATCTGGGTGGTGTCGGTGGCCCTGGGCTGGCTGGCCGGCCGCTAGGGATGGGGACGGACATGGGGCGGAACGACGCGAAGCGCGGCTGCGAACATCGTGGCGAGAGACCGCGTGGAATTTCGGGTCGGAAGTGAAAGGAATCCAGAATGGATAGAAAAACGACGAGCCTTGCACGGCAAATTCTCGCGCTCGACGCGATGGAATTCCGTGAACTCTGGCAGTCCATCGGATCGGAGATGATGTCGGGTCGCAAGGACCTCGAAATGGAATGGTATCGCTACGGAAAAGACATGCAGCGTTGGGAGTGCTCGGTCATTTCCACTTTGCACTCTGCCGTCATCTCCGGCCAGCGAAATTCGCGGCGAAGCTGAAATATGGCAATTCTGTGTTCGGCCGACCCTCTATTTCCCTTTGAGGGGCGGTTCAACACAGAATCGCCGTATTTCGGGGCCGTGCAATTGCCCGTATCCGCGGGGCCGGCGGCCGCGGAATTTCGATCGACCGGCGCCCGATTCCTCGCTCTTGGGTTGTGATTCCGGCCTCCGCGCGGTCTCCGCACGGCCCCGGGCGCGGCCGCGCCTGCGATCCCGACAAAGTGATCGACCACCCCTACCGCGCGGTGCCGGGCTCTCCCATCTGTGATCCGAAGGCCGTGCGCGGCCTTCCGTGGCCTGCGGGCCGCTCCCCCGATCATGGACGGACGGCCCCGCCGGGCCACGCGTTTGGGCCGGCCGGCAAGGTGCACCGGCGTCCGGACGCCTTCCGGCCCTGCGACGGAGGAGCGACATGCATCATCGACATCATTGGCAGGACTGGGTCTTCGGCGCGATCGGGCTGTGGCTGATCGTCTCGCCCTTCGCCTTTGCCGCGACCGGCGCCGCGCTGTGGAGCTTCATCGTGCTCGGCGCGCTGGTCGTGGCCATGGCGGCGCTGGGCCTGCTCGAGGCGGGGGCCGAGGAGTGGACCGATTACGGGGTGGCGGTGCTGGCGGTGCTGCTGGTGGCCTCGCCCTGGGTCATGGGGTTCACCGCCATGACGCTGCCGACCTGGAACGCGGTGCTGTGCGGCATCGTGCTCGCGGTGGCGGCGCTGTGGACCCACCTGATGCCGCATGAGGGCGGGCACGCCTGAGCGGCGGCGCGCGGCGGTGCGGACATCGCGCCGGGCCGCCGCGCCACGCCATGCCATGTCCCGGGGCCTCGCCGGTCGCGGCGCGCCGGGCCGCGGCCTATTCGGGCGCGATCTCCACGCTTTGCCGCAGCGCGCCGTCGCGGCCGTAGACGAGGATGCGGTCGTCCTGCGTGACCACCGCGATCCAGTCGCGGCCCTGGGTGAAGGCGGCGGCTTCCGCGCCCTCGGGCAGGGCGATCCGCTCGGGCAGCGGCAGGGGATCGGCGTTCAGACGGATGACAAGCGTCGCGATCAGCACTAGGAAGCCCGCGATCATCACGCCCGCCAGAGCGATCACCAGCCATTTGAGCCATTTCAGCTCGGGCGGGATCCGGACCGGGCCCTCGGCTTCGGGAGTGTCCTGCATGGGCGACGTCTCCATTTTGCGCTTCACCATCGCCGCCGATCCGCCGGCGCGTCTTGATAAGGCCCTGGCCCGCGATGTGCCAGAGCAGGCGGCGCTGTCGCGCTCGCGGCTGGCCAAGCTGATGGCCGAGGGCGCGGTGACGGTCGATGGCGCCGTCGCGACCGACGCCAAGGCCGCGGTGGCCGAGGGCGCGCAGGTCGAGATCATCGTGCCGCAGGCGGCCGAGAGCCACATGGCGCCCGAGCCGATCCCGCTCGACGTGGTGTGGGAGGACGACGATCTCATCGTGATCGACAAGCCCGCCGGCATGGTGGTGCATCCCGCGCCGGGCAGCCCGGACGGCACGCTGGTCAACGCGCTGATCCACCATTGCGGCGACAGCCTCTCTGGCGTCGGCGGCGCCAAGCGGCCGGGCATCGTGCACCGGATCGACAAGGACACCTCGGGGCTCTTGGTGGTGGCCAAGACCGACCGCGCGCATCAGGGCCTCGCGCTGCAGTTCGAGAAGCACACGGCCGAGCGGCGCTATTTCGCGCTTTGCCACGGCGTGCCCGACCCGAACGACCCGCGGCTGCGCGGCGTGAAGGGGGCGAGCTTCGAGCCCGGCGCGGTGCTGAAGATCCAGACCCTGCTCGGCCGGCACCGCACCGACCGCCAGCGCCAGGCGGTGAGCTTCGAGCAGGGCCGCCACGCGGTGACCCGCGCGCGGGTGATCGAGGCCTTCGCCGGCGCCGCGCTGGTCGAGTGCCGGCTCGAGACCGGGCGCACCCACCAGATCCGGGTGCACATGGCCCATGCCGGCCACGCGCTGATCGGCGATCCGGTCTATGGCGGCCGGCGTAAGCTTTCGGAGAAGGCGGTGGGACCAGATGCCGCAGCCCTCGCGGCCGCCTTCCCGCGGCAGGCGCTGCACGCGGCGTCCTTGGGTTTCAGGCATCCCGTGACCCGCGAGGCGCTGAGCTTCGACAGCCCGATGCCCGCCGACATGGCGGAACTCCTTGCCGCGCTGCGGGGTTGAAACGCCGTAACGAAATTCACATATAGCCGAGCCTTCGATGCAGCCCCTCGCGCAAGCGGGGCCGCTCGGTTCATGATTGCACAGGTACCGGCGCGGCGGTTGCGCTTGCCGGAACCGGTGCCGCGCTTTAATCGTGTCCGACCCTAAGACATCCGAAAGGAGGGGCCCATGGCAGCGACCTATTCGAATCTTCCCGCCCCGTCTCCCGAACAGGGGCTGAACCGCTACCTGCAGGAAATCCGCAAGTTTCCGATGCTGGAGCCGGAAGAGGAATACATGCTCGCCAAGCGCTGGGTCGACCACGAGGATGCGGGCGCCGCCCACAGGCTCGTGACCTCGCATCTGCGGCTCGCGGCCAAGATCGCCATGGGCTATCGCGGCTACGGCCTGCCGCAGGCCGAGGTGATCTCGGAGGCCAATGTCGGCCTGATGCAGGCGGTCAAGAAGTTCGACCCCGAGAAGGGCTTCCGTCTCGCGACCTACGCGATGTGGTGGATCCGCGCCTCGATCCAGGAATACGTGCTGCGGTCGTGGTCGATGGTGAAGCTCGGCACCACGTCGGGCCAGAAGAAGCTGTTCTTCAACCTGCGCAAGGCCAAGGCCCGGCTCGGCGCGCTCGAGGAAGGCGACCTGCGCCCCGAGAACGTGCGTCAGATCGCCACCGATCTCGGCGTGACCGAGGACGAGGTGGTGTCGATGAACCGGCGCATGTCGGGCGGCGACGCCTCGCTCAACGCCATGGTCGGCACCGAGGGCGACAGCGCCACCCAGTGGCAGGACTGGCTCGAGGACGAGGGCGCCGACCAGGCGACCGACTACGAGGAGCGCGACGAGCTCGATGCGCGGCGCGAGATGATGGCCGAGGCGATGAGCGTGCTGAACGAGCGCGAGCGCGACATCCTCGTGCAGCGGCGGCTGCAGGACGAGGCGGTGACGCTCGAGGAGCTGTCGGGCCAGTACGAGGTCAGCCGCGAGCGCATCCGCCAGATCGAGGTCCGCGCCTTCGAGAAGCTGCAGAAGCGGATGCAGGAGCTGGCCAAGGAACGCGGGATGATGGAACGCGCCTGATCCGCGTTGCGCCCCCCGCGCCGTGACCGTTACCCTCTTCCCCGACCGGGAAGAGGGTTTTTCTTTTCCCGAACGAGGGAAGAGAGACATGACCGAACCGATCCGCTGGGGCGTGCTGGGCGCCGCGAAATTCGCGCGCGAGTTCATGGCGCGGGCCATCCATGCCGCCGAGGGCGCCGATTTCGTGGCGCTCGCCACCTCGTCCGAGGAAAAGGCCGGGCCGTTCCGCGCCTTCCGCCCCGGGCTCAGGGTGCATCTCGACTACCAGGCGCTGCTCGACGACCCGGAGATCGACGCGGTCTACATCCCGCTGCCCAACCACATGCATGTCGAATGGACGCTGAAGGCGCTCGCGGCCGGAAAGCACGTGCTGTGCGAAAAGCCGCTGGCGATGCGGGCGGGCGACTTCGACGCGGTGATCGCCAAACGCGACGAGACCGGGCAGGTCGCCGCCGAGGCCTACATGATCGTGCATCACCCGCAATGGATCCGCGCGCGCGAGCTGGTGCAGTCGGGCGCGATCGGCGCGCTGCGGCATGTCGAGGCGGCCTTCAGCTTCGACAACTCGGCCCAGACCGGCAACATCCGCAACCGGCCCGAAACGGGCGGCGGCGCGCTGCCCGATATCGGCGTCTACGCCTTCGGCTCGGTGCGCTTCGTCACCGGGCTGGAGCCGCGCGAGATCCGGCACGCCACCATCCGCACCGAGAACGACGTCGACGTCTACGCGCAGGTCGCGGCCGGCTTCGACGGCTTCGAGTATTCCGGCATGGTCTCGATGCGGCTCTTTCCGCGTCAGGAGGTGACCTTCCATGGCGAGGCGGGCGTGCTGAAGATGCTCTGCCCGTTCAACGCCAACGCCTTCGGGCAGGCCGAGCTGACGCTCGAGACCGAGGGCAAGCGCGTGCTGCATGAGCGCTGGCCGGGGGTGGACCATTACAAGCTGCAGGTCGAGGCCTTCGGGCGCGCGGTGCGCGGCGAGGCGGACTACCCGTGCCCGCTGGAGTTCAGCCGCGGCACGCAGGCGATGATCGACATGGTCTACGCGGCAGGCGGTCGCGGGAACGGCTGAGGCCTGGCGTCGTTGTTCCCGGTATTTCGCCGGAGGGCAACGACATGACCGATCCGAAGACGCTGCTGGTTCTGGGCGCGCATGGCGTGACCGGGCAGGAGGTGGTGGCGCAGGCGGTGGCGAAGGGCCACCGCGTCCGCGCCGCCGAGATGAGCTGGCCCGAGGACGCCGCGCCGCCCGCACCGGGGGTGGAGCGCGTCACGGCCGACGTGCTCAAGGACGATCTCGGGCCGGTGGTGCAGGGCGTCGACGCCGTCATCTCGGCGCTGGGCGTGCCGGGCGATCCGCAGACTCTGATGGATCCGCCGCCGCTCTACACCACCGGGACGCGGCGGCTGGTCGAGGCGATGCGCGGCGCGGGCGTGAAACGCCTCGTCACCATCTCGGCGAGCTTCGTGGTCACGCATGACCGCGGCCCGGCGCTGTTTCGCGCCACCGCGATCCCGGCGCTGACCCGCGTGCTCGACCAGATGCGTGACATGGAGGAGATGCTGCGCGCCACCGACCTCGACTGGACCGCGGTGCGCCCGGGCTGGCTGCTGCCGGAGCCGCTCACCGCCGAATACGTCGTGGTGCCGGACGTGATCCCCGAGGATCTGATCCGCACCCGCCACGCCGATCTCGCGCATTTCATGCTGCATTGCGCCGAGAGCGGCGAATGGCTGCGCCAGACCCCCGCCATCGCGCGCGAGGAGGACGCGGCGCACAGCTCCTCCTTCGAGGTGGTGCGCGAGATGCTGGCGTGATCCTGCCCACGGGGCCGGTGCTCTGCGCGAGAGCACATTTTCGGCACATTTCGGCCCCATGACCTGTCCCGGATGAGGCGGTCGCCGGCAGGCGGCCGCCGCAACGGGACAGGAGACATCGCATGACCCTCAGGACCTACCTCTTCGCCGGTCTCGCCACCGCCACGATCGGCGTGGCGGCCCCGGTCGCGGCGGCGCCCGACCAGGCCGTCATCGACGCCGTGGTCGCGGGCCTCGTGGCCGAGGGCTACAGCGGCGAGATCCGCATCCGGCCGAGCGGCGACACGCTGATCGTCGAGGCCAGCGGGGCCGCGGGCCGCACCGAGCGGGTCTACAGCGGAGACGGCAGCAGCCTGTTCGAGGAGGAGACCCGCAACGCCGACGGCTCGACCGTCGAGCGCGAATACGACCTGGCCGGCAACCTCGTGGAAGAGGAATACGAAGGCCCCTCCGACGATCCCCGTGCCGAGCGCGCGAAGAAAGAGCAGGAAGACCGGCTCGAGCGCGAGGCGGAGCGCACCGAGGAACGCCGCGAGCGGGAAGAGGAGAAGGCCGAGGCGCGTCGCGAGCGCGAGGAGGAAAAGGCCGAGAAGCGCCGCGACGACGACGAAGACGACGACGATGATGATGACGAAGAAGATGAAGACGACGATGAAGACGACGACTGAACGGGCCCCCGTGTCCGGGGTCTGACATGACAAGGGCCGGGGAGCGATCCCCGGCCCTTGTTCCGTGAAGGGGGGAACGGCGAGTGGCGGCGCCCGCTTACGGCGATCCCGCGCGAAGTCGGTGCGGCGCGGCCTGCCGGCCTAGGCCAGCTCCAGCCGCATCACGTGCTGCGGCCCGGCCGCGCCGCCGTGGTAGAGCGTGCCGTCGTCGATCCAGCCGCCGCGCAGATAGGTCTGCCGGGCCGCCGGGTTGCGGCAGTTCACCGTGAGCCAGATCCGGCGCAGGTCGGGATAGGCGGCACGGAGGTAGCCGGGCAGCTGCCCGAACGCCGCGCCGCCGATGCCGCGCCCCTGGTGGCGGGCGTCGATCATCACGCCGCGCAGCCCCCAGGCGCCGGCCTCCGCGAAATGCCGCCCGTCCTCGTAGGCCCGGTCGACTTTGAAGAGGCCGACCGGCGCGCCGCCCGCGAGGATCACGTGCACCTCGATGCCGGCGCGGTCGTCGCCGAGAATGGTGACGGCGGTGCCGGAGAACTGCTCCTGCTCGGGCAGGGGGCGCAGCGCGCGCAGCACCGGCAGGTGGTCGGGGTCGAGCGGCGCGAGGGTCACCCGCGCCGCGCGGGGCTGATCGAGGCTCACGCCTCCATCTGCTCCAGCTCGTCGATCATCCCCTCGATCATCGACAGGCCCTTGTCCCAGAAGGCCGGGTCCGAGGCGTCGAGGCCGAAGGGCGCCAGAAGCTCCTTGTGGTGCTTGGAGCCGCCCGCCTTCAGCATCTCGAAATACTTTTCCTGGAAGTCCTCGCCGCCCTCTTCGTAGACCGCGTAGAGCGCATTCACGAGGCCGTCGCCGAAGGCGTAGGCATAGACGTAGAAGGGCGAGTGCACGAAGTGCGGGATGTAGGCCCAGAAGGTCTCGTAGCCCGGCGCGAAGTCGAAGACCGGGCCGAGGCTCTCGGCCTGCACGCTCATCCACAGCGCGTCGATGTCGTCGGGCGTGAGTTCGCCCTGCGCGCGTGCGGCGTGCAGCTTGCACTCGAAGTCGTAGAAGGCGATCTGGCGCACGACCGTGTTGATCATGTCCTCGACCTTGCCGGCGAGCAGAACCTTGCGCTCGTTGCGGTCCTTGGCCTGGGCAAGCAGCTTGCGGAAGGTGAGCATCTCGCCGAACACGCTGGCCGTTTCCGCCAGCGTCAGCGGCGTCGAGGACAAAAGCTCGCCCTGGCCGGCCGCGAGGCGCTGGTGCACGCCGTGACCCAGCTCATGCGCCAGCGTCATCACGTCGCGCGGTTTGCCTAGGTAGTTCAGCATCACGTAGGGATGCACGGTCGAGACGGTCGGGTGCGCGAAGGCACCGGGCGCCTTGCCGGGCTTCACGGCCGCGTCGATCCAGCCATCCTCGAAGAAGGGCTGCGACAGTTCGGCCATGCGCGGGTCGAAGTCGCGATAGGCCTCCTCGACCGTGGCGCGCGCCTCGTCCCAGCCGACGATGCGGTCGGTCTCCATCGGCAGCGGCGCGTTGCGGTCCCAGACCTGCATGCGGTCGAGGCCGAGCCATTTCGCCTTCAGCGCGTAGTAGCGGTGCGACAGCCGCGGATAGGCCGCGACCACCGCGTCGCGCAGCGCCTCGACCACTTCCGGCTCCACGTGGTTGGCGAGGTGGCGGCCGGTCTGCGGCGTCGGCATGCCGCGCCAGCGATCCTCGATCTCCTTCTCCTTGGCAAGCGTGTTGTGCACGCGCGCGAAGAGGCGGACCTGGCTCTTGAAGACGCGGGCCAGCTCGTGCGTCGCGGCCTCGCGCTTGGCGCGGTTCTGCTCGGTGAGCAGGTTCAGCGTGCCCTCGATATTCAGCTCCTCGCCGTCGACGGTGAAGGTGAGGCCGGCGATGGTCTCGTCGAACAGCTTGTTCCAGGCGGCGGCGCCGGTGCTGGACTGGTCGTGCAGGAACTTCTCCAGCTCGTCCGAGAGCTGGTAGGGCTTCATCGCGCGCATCCGCTCGAACACCGGGCGGTAGCGGTTCAGCTCCTGGCTCTGGCCGAGCAGGGTCTCGAGGTGGTCCTCCTCAAGCCTGTTGAACTCCAGCCCGTAGAACACCAGCGGCGTGGTGAAGACGGTGATCCGGTCCTGGCAGTCCGAGAGAAACTTGGCGCGCTCGCTGTCGGTGGTCTGCTGGTAGTAGCGCAGCCCGGCATAGGACATGATCCGGCCGGCGACGATGTCGATCCGCTCGTAGCGCTGCACGGCTTCGAGCAGGCCGGCGGCGTCGAGCGAGGCGAGCTTGCCTTCGTAATCGGCGGCGAAGTCGGCGCAGGCCTTCTCCAGCCAGTCGATGTCGTTCTTGATCTCGGCCGAATCCGGCGCGGGGTAGAGATCGGTCAGGTCCCATTCCGGCAGGTTGCCCAAGGGGCGGCCCCCGGTCTCGGTCGCGGCGTCGAAGCGGGGCTCTCGGGTCATGGTCCGGTCGTCTCCATCTGTGTGTCAGGGGGAAGATATGGGCGCGGGGCAGGGGCCTCAACCCGCCTCAGCCATCGCTGCCGCCCAGCCTGCGGGCGGCGGCGAAGGTGGCCTCGGCCTCCTCGGCATCGCCGGGATAGGGTGCCGGCGGGTGCTGCGTCGCGCCGCCGGTCAGGCACAGCTCGGCCCGCACCGGCAGGTGGTCGGAGCCGACCTCCGGCAGGATCTCGAAGGCCATGAGCCCGGGGCCGGGGCGCCAGAGCACGGTGTCGAGCGGCCATTTCATCCAGGCACTCTGGGCGTCGAAGCTCGGCATCGGGCCGCGCCCGGCGCGCGGGTCGACCAGCCCGCCCAGCCGCAGCATCCGCCGTGCGGTGCGCTCCCAGGGGGCGGCGTTGAGATCGCCCGCGACGATCGCCGGCAGCGGCGTGGCCCAGGCCTCGCGCCCGGCCAGCAGTAGGGTCGCGTCGCGCAGCGTGGTCGGCTGGTCGGGCGCGAGCGGCGGCCGGGGATGCAGGCCGATGAAGCGCAGCCGCGCCGCGGGGTGCAGCACGTCCGCGAACAGCATCGGCGTGTCGGAGGCAAAGGGAAAGCGGAACTCGACCCGCTCCAGCGGCAGCTTCGAGTAGAGATGCATGCCGTAATGGGTCGCGTCCTTCGGCACGTGCTGGACGATCTCGGGATAGGTCTCGCCCAGCGGCGCGAGCGCCTCGTCCCACCAGGGCCCGGTCTCCATCGCGAGGAAGAGGTCGGGCTCCGCGTCGCGCAGCAGGGCCAGCACCGCCTCCGCGTCGCGGTTGTCGCGCCGGAGGTTGGCGACCAGAACCGAGATGCGGTCACCCGGCGCGCAGCTTTCCGTCATCGGCGCGGCCACCTGCGCCAGCGGCTGGTAGGGCCAGAGCCGCCAGCCGTGATAGGAGAGCGCGGCGATCGCCAGCACGGTGAGCCAGCGCGCGGCGCCGTGGCCGATCCCGCCAAGCGCGACCATGGCGATCCAGAAAAGGACGATCAGCCCCGCGAACTGCATGCGTGGAAAATCGAGGTAGCGCACCCACCACGCGTCCGTCTCGAGCAGCGGCAGCAGCGAGGCCGCGCCGAGCAACGCGAGGCCGGCCCCGGCGGCGATGGCGAGGCCGCGCCTCATGCCGGGGCGTCCCCGCCATAGGCGGCGAGCATGTCCTTCAGATCGCCGAGCGTGTTGATCTCGTCGAGCGGCTTGTCGTGCCGCCAGCGCAGCATGCGCGGGAAGCGCAGGGACACGCCGGACTTGTGCCGCGGGCTGGGCTGGATGCCCTCGAAGCCGATCTCGAAGACATGTTCCGGTTTGACGTGGCGCACCGGTCCGTAGCGTTCGAGCGTGTTTTTCCGCACCCAGGCGGTGATCTTGCGAAACTCGGCATCGGTCAGGCCGCTATAGGCCTTGGTGAAGGGCACCAGCGCGTTGCCGTCGCGCACCGCGAAGGTGAAGTCGGTGAACATGTTGGCCCGCCGCCCCGAGCCGGCCTGCGCATAGACCATCACCGCGTCGATGGTGAGCGGGTCGACCTTCCATTTCCACCAGTCGCCCTTCTTGCGGCCCGAGAGATAGGGGCTGTCCGCCCGCTTCAGCATCAGCCCCTCGGCCATCAGCTCGCGCGAGCGGGCGCGCTCCTCGGCCAGCTGGTCGAAGCTCTCCACCGGCACCAGCGGCGACAGCCGGAACGGCGCTTCGGGCGGAAGGTCGGCGCCCAGCGCGTCGAGCCGGGCGCGGCGCTCGGCGAAGGGCAGGGCGCGGATGTCCTCGCCGTCCTGTTCCAGAAGGTCGTAGCCCATGATGATCGCCGGCGCCTCGGCCAAGAGCTTTTTCGGCACGGTCTTGCGGCCGATCCGCTTCTGCAGCGCGTTGAACGACAGCGGCTGATCCTCGCCCCAGGCCAGCACCTCGCCGTCGATCACCGTGCCCATCGGCAGGAAGTCCTTGAGGCGGCCCAGCTCGGGGAAGCGGTCGGTCATCAGCTCTTCGCCGCGCGACCAGAGGTGATGATCGCCGCCGCGCAGGATCAGCTGGCCGCGGATGCCGTCCCACTTGCGCTCGGCCATCCATTCGGCCGGGTCGCCGAGATCCTCGGGGTCGTCGAGCTGGTAGGCGAGGTAGAACGGGTAGGGCCGCGACAGGTCGGCCGAGGGGTCGGGCGCGTGGACGAGACCCTGCCAGCTGACCGTGTCGGGGGTCCACGCGCCCATCAGCCGGTGCGTCAGTTCGGGCTCGTCGATGCCGGTGGCCTGGCTCAGCGCGCGGGTCATCAGCTTCTGGCTGACGCCGACGCGGAAGCTGCCGGTGAGCAGCTTGGTGAACAGGAGCCGCTCGGTCGGCCCCAGCGCGTCCCATGCGGCGAGGATGCCGGCCTTGCGCGCCGCCTCGTCCTGTTTCGACAGCCTGCGGATCTCGCCGATCCAGTGGCTGAGCGGGCGGTCCTCTTCGGCCTCGGCCGGCGGCAGGACCAGCGAAATGGTCTCGGCGAGATCGCCGACGATCGGGTAGCTCTCCTCGAACAGCCACAGCGGGATGCCCGCCCGCTCGGCCGCCCATTCGCGCAGAACGGTGGCGGTGATGGTGCGGCGCGGGCGGCGGCCCGAGAACAGCGCCACGGTCCAGAGCTTGTCGGCGTCGGGCGCCTCGCGGAAGTAGTCGGCCATCGCCGCCACCTTCCTGGTGGTGCGGGTGGTCTGGTCGACGGCGCGGAACAGTTCGGCGAAACGCTTCACGCGGCCTCTCCCTCGTGGCCGCCCTCGTCCTCGGCATCGACGCTCTCGCCGGAATACTCGGTCGAGACGACATGGGCATCGTAGCCCTCGCTCTCGAGCCAGCGGCGGAACACCGAGGTGTAGCCATGGGTGACGAAGACGCGGGAGGCGCCGGTCTCGCGGATCGCGGCGTTGAGGCCGGGCCAGTCGGCGTGGTCCGACATGATGAAACCGCGATCCGCCGCCCGCCTGCGCCGCACGCCCCGGAGCGCCATCCAGCCGGAGGCGAAGGCGGTCGAGGCGGGCTTGCCGGGCAGGTTGAAGCGGCGCGACCACGGCCCGCCGAGGCCCGAGGGCGTGGCCACGACCAGCGCGCCGGCATGGGCCTTGAGATCGGTGTCGGGCGTCACGCGGGTCGTGTCGGGCAGAGCGATGCCCTGCGCCCGCAGCACCGCGTTGGTGTTCTCGACCGCGCCATGGGTCAGGATCGGGCCGATCGAGGTGTCGGCCAGCGTGAGAATCCGCTGCGCCTTGCCCAGCGCGTAGGCCCCGATCAGCGAGAACCGCCCCTCGGCGGCGTTGGCGGCCCACCAGGCGTTCAGGTCGGCCGCCAGCTCGGCCTGCGGCGTCCACTTGAACACCGGCAGGCCGAAGGTGGATTCGGTGATGAAGGCGTTGCATTTCACGGGCTCGAACGGGGTGGAGAGCCCGTCGTCGATGGTCTTGTAGTCGCCCGAGGCGACCCAGACCTCGCCCCGGTGCTCGACCCGGATCTGCGCCGAGCCGGGCACGTGGCCGGCCGGGTGGAACGAGACGGTGACGTCGCCGATGCGCCGCGTCTCGCCGTAGCGGACGGTGTCGAGGGAGATGTCGCCCAGACGGTGCCGCATCACCGGCGCGGCGATGTCGGTGGCGAGGTAGCGCGCCATGCCGTCATGCGCGTGATCGGCATGGCCATGCGTGACCAGCGCGCGGTCGACGGGCCGCCACGGGTCGATGTAGAAATCGCCCGCCTCGCAATAGATGCCCCGGTCGGTGAAGGTGAGAAGATCGCCCATGCATCCGAGGGTAGTGCGGGCGGCAGGGGCGGGAAGTGCGTCTTTCGAGAAAGGCGAAAGGGGCGCCTCGCGCCCCTTTCCGTTTTCTCGTCGATGTGCCGGGGGCGACCTCTGCGCCGTTCAGGCCACTTCGCTAAGCGTGGCCTTGGAGTGGATGCCCAGCGCGTGGCAGACGTCGCGGGTCAGGTCCGGCTTGTTCAGCGTGTAGAAATGCAGGTGCTCGGCCCCGCCGGCGATCAGCTTGTCGCACAGCTCGGTCGCCAGCGCCGTGGCGAGCAGGTCGGCCTCCTGCTGGTTCGCCGCGTGCTCGAAGCCGTCATGCACCACCTGCGGGATCGAGGCGCCGCAGAGGCCGGCGAACTTCTTGGCCCCCTTCCAGTTCTCGATCGGCAGGATGCCGGGGATGATGGGGCGGTCGATGCCCGCCTTTTCGCAGGCGTCGCGGAAGCGGAAGAAGGTGTCCGCGTCGAAGAAGAACTGGGTGATCGCGCTGTGCGCGCCGGCGTCGAACTTGCGCTTCAGGTGCTCGACATCGGCCCATTCATGCGCGGCGTCGGGGTGCCGCTCGGGGTAGGCGCCGACGCGGATGCGGAAGTTGCCGCGGGCGGCCAGCGCCTCGATCAGCTCGACCGAGCCGGCGAAGCCCTCGGGATGCGGCTGGAACTGGCCCGAGCCCTTAGGCGGGTCGCCCCGGAGCGCGACGATCTCCTCGACGCCGGCCTTGGCGTAGGCGTCGACGATCTCCAGCGTCTCGGCGCGGGTGGCGTCGACGCAGGTCAGGTGCGCGGCGACCCGCAGGTCGGTCTTCTTGTGGATCGCGTCCACCGCCTCGTGCGTGAGCTTCCGGGTCGTGCCGCCCGCGCCGTAGGTCACCGAGACGAATTCCGGTCCCATCGGCGCCAGCGCCTGCACCGTGTCCCAAAGGCGGAACGAGCCTTCGATGTTCTTCGGCGGAAAGAATTCGAAACTGACGGCAGGACGGGTCATGGACGGTCTCCTTGGGATGCGATGCTTGTCGCAGACGGGGGATCGTGAGACAAATTCATAACCCTCACCACGATGATGAGTTTCGCTTGCATATCGAGTTTCGCCACCTGCGCACCATCAAGGCGATCCACGACACAGGCGGGCTGGCGCGCGCGGCCGACCTGTTGAACATCACCCAGTCGGCGCTGTCCCACCAGATCAAGGGCATCGAGGACCAGGCCGGGGTCGAGCTCTTCGTGCGCCGCTCCAAGCCGCTGAAGCTTTCGGCCGCCGGGCTGAAGCTCCTGGCCGCGGCCGAGGATATCCTGCCGCGCGTGGCCGAGCTGGAGGCCGAGTTCGCGGGCCTCGTCGCCGGCAAGGCCGGGCGGCTGCACATCGCGATCGAGTGCCATGCCTGCTTCGAATGGCTGCTGCCGGTGCTCGAGCAGTTCCGCCGCGCCTGGCCCGAGGTCGATGTCGACATCCGCCCCGGGTTGGCCTTCGACGCGATGCCGGCGCTGAGGCGCGAGATGGTCGATCTCGTCGTGACCTCGGATCCCGAGGAGCTGCCCGAGACCGACTTCACCCCGCTCTTCGACTACGAGCCGGTCTTCGTGGCGTCGTCCTCGCACCCGCTGGCCGAAAAGGAGTTCGTCGAGGCCGAGGATTTCCGCGGCGAGACGCTGATCACCTACCCGGTGGAGCGGACACGGCTCGACGTCTTCACCGAGCTTTTGATCCCGGCGCGGGTGGAGCCCGCCGCCATCCGGCAGGTCGAGCTGACGGCGGTGATCCTGCTTCTCGTGGCGTCGAATCGCGGCGTCGCGGTGCTGCCGGACTGGGTGGTGCGGCAGGTGCGCTACAACTCGGATTACGTGACCCGGCCGCTGACCGCGCAGGGCAAGACCCGCAGGCTCTTTGCCGCGACGCGCGCCGACGACACCGCGCGCCCCTATGTGGCGCATTTCACCCGGCTGGCGCGGCAGGAGGCGGTGAAGATGCAGCGCGGCTGATCAGCCGGCTGCCAGCGCCGGCGGCGCGGGGCTGCGGGCGCGCAGCCGCTCGCGCAGCGCAGCGCCCGTCATGGGCGCCCCGAAGCGCGGCCCCTGGCCGTAGGGGCAACCCAGCCGCAGCAGCTGCGCCTGCTGCTCTTCGGTGGTCACGCCGCAGGCCACGGCCGAGATCTCGAGCCCGCGCGCGACGCCGAGCAGGGCCGCGACCAGCACCTCGCTGGTGCGGTCCGTGCCCAGCCCCGCGACGAAGCCCGGCGCGATCTTCAGCTCGTCGAAGTCGAGCCGGCGCAGCTGCTGCAGCGACCCCGCGCCAGAGCCGATGCCGTCGAGCGACAGCCGCATCGCGGCGCGGCGCAGCTGCAGCACGCCGGCCTCGATCAGCCCTTCGCCGCGCAGGCCGAACACGGTTTCGGTGATCTCCAGCGTCAGGCAGGCGGCGGCCTCGGGATGCGCGGCGAAGGCCTGCTCGAGATCGTTGCGCCCCGACCGCGTGGCCAGCGCCGCCGCGGCGAGGTCGAGCGAGACCCGCCCCGGCTCGAACCCCTCGCAGAGCAGCGCCTCGATGTCGCGCAGCACCATGCGCACGAGCCGGGCGATGAACTCGCCCTGCAGGCCGAGATCGTCGACCAGCGGCAGCAGCGTCTCGGGGCCGAGCGGGCCGCGCTCGGGGTGGTGCCAGCGCGGCATCGCCTCGAAGCCCGCCATCTCCCCGTCGGTCAGCCGCACCAGCGGCTTGTAGAGCAGCTCGATCTCGCCGGCCTCGAGCGCCGCGGCGAGGCGGCGGCGTTCGCCAGGCGCCGGGCGCGACGGGAAGGTGGCCGGATCGTAGAGCAGCGCCCGGCCGGCGCCCTGGTCCTTGGCGGCGAACATCGCCTGGTCGGCCGCGGCGCAGATCGCGGTGACGCTGTCGCGGCCCGGCCCGCTGATCGCGATGCCGACCGAGGCCGAGATCCGCAGCGCCCGTTCCTCGAACGGCACGGGGCGCTCGCACTCCTTCAGCACCTGCCGCGCCAGACCATGCGCCTGCGCGGCCGAGGGAAGGGCGGGAAAGGCCAGGGCGAACTCGTCGCCGCCCAGCCGCGCGGCGATGCCCGTCTCGCCGGCGATCCGGCCGAGGCGTTCGCCCACCGCGCCCAGCACCCGGTCTCCCGCCTCGTGGCTGTAGGTGTCGTTGATCGGCTTGAACCCGTCGAGATCCACCAGCAGCACCGCGACGCGCCGGCCGGCCTGCGCCGGCCGCAGCAGGAACTCGGCCAGCTGCTCGTCGAAGGCGCGGCGGTTGAGCAGCCCGGTCAGCCCGTCATGCCGGGTCACGTGCTCGAGCGCCTTGAGTCGGGCCTCGGCCTCCGAGCGCGCGTCCTCGAGCGCGCGGCGGGTGCGCTTCTGCAGGCGCAGCGTGTCGTAGCTGTGCGCGGCATAGGCCAGCATCAGGCACGCAGGGACGAGCCACTCGATCAACGGCGCGCGCGGCGCGAATGCGATCGCCGGGGTGCAGGAAAACACCACCCCCGCCATCAGGAAGCCCGGCAGGATCTGGCTCCAGTAGAACAGCGGCAGGGTGACGAAGACGTTGGAGATCTGCGCGTAGACGCCGAACAGCCAGATCGTGCCGGCGAGCATCAGCGGCACCGAGGGCTGGCCGGCCAGCAGCATCGAGGGCAGCAGGTAGACCGGCGCGGTGCACAGCGCCACGCCCCAGACCGCCAGCGCCGCGCCGGGGCCGGGCCCGCCCCGCGCCGGGCGCGCCCAGGCGGCCGCGATCTGCACCGCCTCGAGCGTGACGATCGCCGCGGCGATCTGCAGGGCGGCGGGGCCTTGCCCGATCTCGCGGCACAGCAGCAGCATCAGGGCCGACATGGCCAGCCGCTTGGCCCGGCTGGCCCCCGCGATCCGCATCGCGCAACCGGCCTCGCGCCGTATCCGTCCGATCAGTCGCTGCATCCGTCCACCTCGCCGCACCCCCGCGACACAGGCTGGGCCCGAGATGCCAAGGCCGGGTTAGGCAATTGCGGCGCCGAGGTGGCGTTTGGCTCGAAGGCGGGGGATCGCCCGCGCCGCCTGCTGGCCCCTTGCCGCAAGCGGTGCGAACACTTATAGCCCCGACGATCCGCGACATCTCAGGGCCCCGGTGGGCCTGACAGCCCATTCCAGGAGGCCCCGATGGCCCGTTCCGCCAATCTCAACGTGATGATGAAGACCGCCCGCCGCGCCGGGCGGGCGCTGCTCAAGGACTTCTCCGAGGTCGAGCAGCTGCAGGTCTCGACCAAGGGCCCGGCCGACTTCGTCAGCCGCGCCGACCGGCAGGCCGAGCAGACCATCCGCGAGGCGCTGATGGAGGCGCGGCCCTCCTACGGCTTCCTCGGCGAGGAAGGCGGCCCCGTCGAGGGCGAGGATCCGACCCGGCGCTGGATCGTCGATCCGCTCGACGGCACCACCAACTACCTGCACGGCCAGCCGCATTGGGCGATCTCGATCGCGCTCGAGCACAAGGGCAAGATCGTCGCGGGCGTGATCTACGACCCCGTGAAGGACGAGATGTTCCACGCCGAGAAGGGCGAGGGCGCCTGGATGAACGAAAGCCGCCTGCGGGTCTCGGGGCGCCACCGCCTGGTCGAGTCGGTGTTCGAGACCGCCGTTCCGGCCGCCGGCCGCCGCACCCTGCCGGCGATGATCCAGGATCTCGCCCGGATCGCGCCCGAGGTGGCCGGCATCCGGCAGTTCGGCTCGGCCGCGCTGGCCATGGCCTATGTCGCCGCCGGCCGCACCGAGGGCTTCTGGGAACGCGAGCTGAAGATCTGGGACATCGCGGCCGGGCAGGTCATCATCACCGAGGCGGGCGGCTTCGTCGGCGCGATCCGCGAGGGCCACGACCCGCTCGAGCATGGCGACGTGGTCGCCGCCAATGCCGAGATCTTCGAGCGCTTCGCCAAGCTGGTCCGCGCCCGCGAGGCCTGATCGCTAGCGGCCCTCGGGCCGGTCGCAGACATGGTTGACCCCGTCCGACCACGGCACATCGCCGAGGTCGCGCGGGTTCACCCCCTCGATCGCCGCGACGTTGACGCTGTACTCGTTCGGGTTCGAGCGTCTCTGGTGGTGGGTGTAGATCCCGCAGGTGGCGCAGAACCAGTGCCGCGCGGTCTTGGTGCCCCACTGGTAGAGCGTCAGCGCGTCCTGCCCCTTCACCACCTCCAGCTGGTCGAGATCGACCGGCGCGGCGATGGCGCCGCGCCTGCGGCAGAACGAGCAGTCGCAGCGATGCGCGCCCCCCAGCCCGTGCTTGAGATGCAGGCGCAGCTCGACCGCGCCGCAATGGCAGGTCAGGCGGTGGACGGGATCCTTCAGGCTCATCTACGTCTCCTCACCGCGGGCACGTTGGTCCGCCCCAGCGGCGGCGCGGGGGCGTGCGGCGGATGGCCCTGCGTCCGCCGCCAGAAGGCCGGGCCGCCGCGTCTGAGCCAGACCGGCAGGGTTAGCGCGAGGCCCGCGACGAAGCCGCCGGCATGGGCCCAGTAGGCGACGCCGCCGGCATCGGGGTCGGTGCCGACGCCGCCCGCGACCTGCAGGCCGAACCAGACCGCCAGCACCGCCCAGGCGCGCACCGGCACGACGCGGATGATGATCACCAGGAAGATGAGGATGTCCACCTTGGCGCGCGGGAACATCAGCAGGTAGCCCCCCATCACGCCCGCGATCGCGCCCGAGGCGCCGATGGTCGGGATCGGCGAGAGCGGCGCCGCGGCGAACTGCACGAGGTTCGCGGCCACCCCTGCGGCGAGGTAGAAGCCGAGGAACCCGGCATGGCCCATCTCGTCCTCGAGATTGTCGCCGTAGATGAACAGGAACAGCATGTTGCCGCCGAGATGCAGCAGCCCGCCATGCAGGAACAGCGAGCTCACGAGCGAGACCGGGTTCTCCAGCTGCGCGATGCGCGCCGGGATCATCGCCCAGTCGTAATAGAGCTGCATCAGCCCGCGCTCGCCCGGCACGGCGGTCATCACCCACAGATGCACGGCGATGTTCAGCGCCATGAGGGTCCAGGTGACCCAGGGCCAGCCGCGCGACGGGTTGTGGTCTCGGATCGGGAACATCTCAGTGAACCTTCGGGGCGGCGGCCTTGACCGCGCGGAGGGGCAGGGCGCAGCATGGGGCATGCAACGTCTCGTCGCCATTGCGTTTCTCGGCCTCGCCGCGCCCGTGGCGGCGGACTGCCCGGCGGTGCCGGACCACGAGCCCGAGATGTCGCGACTGCTCGGCCACCTCGCCGCCGCGCCCGACCCGGTCATGGCCAACCGCTTCAGCGAACAGCTCTGGCAGCTCTGGACCACGGCGCCCGACGCGCGGGCGCAGGACCTTCTGGACCGCGGCATGGCGCGCCGGCTGTCGGGCGATCTCGACGGCGCGGCGGCGCTGTTCGATCGGCTGGTCGAGTACTGCCCGGATTATGCCGAGGGCTGGAACCAGCGCGCCTTCGCCCGCTTCCTGCAGCGCGACTTCGCGGCCTCGCTGGCCGATCTCGACGCGGCGCTGGCGCGCACGCCCGATCATGTCGGCGCGCTGTCGGGCCGGGCTCTGGCGCTGATCGGGCTGGGCCGCGATGCCGAGGCGCAGGCGGCGCTGCGCGAGGCCCTCGACCGCAACCCCTGGCTGCCCGAGCGCGCGCTGCTGGTCGCGCCGCCCGGCACCGATCTCTGACCCCGCGGGAGTCGAGACCGGCGCTTGTTCCCGCCTCGCGGGCGTCGTAAGCCGGTCCCCGGGCCCGCGTGGTGGAATGGTAGACACAAGAGACTTAAAATCTCCTGCCTTCGGGCGTGCCGGTTCGAGTCCGGCCGTGGGCACCAATTCGGACTGCATTCGCTGCACTTCTTCGGCCTCCTGCCGCTCCGTGTCCGCGTCGGGACACAGGCGTTTCGGGTGTCTCGGGGCGAACTAGGGCGTCGCCTGGGCATGGGGAGAGGCAATCGCGGTCGGGATGGCGCTGGCGCGGCCGATCGGCCGCGTGCCCCAGTCTGAACTCGCCCCCGGACCATTTCGGCCATCAATCGAAGCCAGTCTCGTTCCACATCAATCGGTCCGCATGACGACGCGGCTCGTTGCCTTGCAGACAGGTGAGCCGGTCATCGGACGGGCGGCCTGTCCAATGTCGGAGCTTGATCATGACCGTAGAAACGTCACCCGCTGCCTTCGCGATGTTCTCGGATCCGAGCGATCTGAAGTTCATAGAGACGCTGCTTCCCAACATCCGCGAAAAGTTCGACATGGACGTGGCCTACCTGTCCGAGTTCGGCGCCGACAAGGCGGTCATCCGCGCGGTGAGCGCGCCGGGCCTGGAGAACATGATCCAGACCGGCCAGGCCTTCGACCTCAACGAGATCTACTGCAGGCACATCATCGACGGCGGCCTGCCTCGGCTCATGACCGACACCAGCGCGCACCAGATCGCTCGCGATCTTCCCATCACCCAGCTGATCCCGATCAGGAGCCATCTGAGCGTCCCGGTCTACCGGACGGACGCCAGCGTCTACGGAATGTTGTGCTGCATCGGCCGGGACACCCGGCCCATGCTGACGGAGAGGGACGTGCGTCTCATGGAGGCGCTTTCATCGGCCATCGGAACGCAGATGCGTTGAGCCCGCGGGCGGCGCGCTGCCCCGGTTCGCGCCGCCGCCGGCGGTGCGGACTGCCACGGGGCCGGTTTGCCGTTCCGGCCCCGCCACCCTGCGGCGAGGCCAGTTGCACGCTCCTCGGGCGCCGGCCTCAGCCTTCGATGTCGGCGGCCATGAGGGCGATCGCCTTCTGGTAGACGCCGGCGGCGTTCCATTCCTGGATCACCCGGAAGTTCGGCTGGCCTTCCTGAAAGCCCGCGCCCGGCTGCCAGCCCTTCTGGCGCAGGAAGTTCGCGGTCGAGGCCATGGCGTCGGAGAGGTTGGTGAGGTCCACCTGCCCGTTGCCGTCGCCGTCGACGCCGTAGGCGAGGATGTTGCCGGGCAGGAACTGGGTGTGGCCGAGCTCGCCATGCATCGCGCCGGTCGAGCCGGGGCGGATCGCGCCGCGGTCGACGAGCTTCAGCGCGGCCAGCGCGTGGCCCGAGAAGAACTCGGAGCGGCGGCAGTCATAGGCCAGCGTCGAGATCGCCGAGAGCACGTTGGAATCGCCCATGAAGTTGCCGAAGCCGGTCTCCATGCCGTGGATCGCCAGGAGAACGCCCGCCGGCACGCCGTAGCTGTTCTCGAGGCTCTGGTAGAAGCCGGGATTGGCGGCGAGCTTCTTGCGGCCCTGCGCCACGATGGTGTCTGAGCCGCGCACCTGCATGAACTTCTCGAGCGAGTAGTTGAAGCTCTTCTGGTTGCGGTCGGCGTTGATGGTGCGCTGGGCGTAGCTGGTCTGCGCCAGCGCGTTCAGCCCGGCCTGGCCCACGCCCTGCGCCGCGGCCTCGGCGGCGAATTCCTGCTTCCAGCGCTCGAAGCCGGAGGCGTCGTTGCCGCAGCTCGCGGCGTGGGCGGCGCCCGTCCCGAGGGTCAGGGCGAGAAGGGTGGAAAGCACGTGTTTCAAGGACTAACTCCCGACAGGTCTGGCCCGGACCTCGGCGGCCCGGTGGTTGCGCAACGATCTAGACCGGCGCCTGGTTCGGACAACGCGGAGCGGGAGGGAAGATGCGGGCCATACTGACGGGTGTCGTGCTCGGGCTGATGCTGCTCGGGGCGTTCCAGATCGGCCGGCTCGCCGCGCCCGAACCGCCGCCGCCCGCGCCACTGCCGCCGGGGCCGGAAAGCCTCGAGCTGCCGGAATCGCGCACCATCGCGGTGTTCCGCGCCGCGCGCGACAGCGTGGTGGCGATCACCACCTCGGCGCGGGTCGCCCACCCGTTCACCCGCCGCGCCGCCGAGATGCCGCTCGGCACCGGCTCGGGCTTCCTGTGGGACCGCGACGGCCACGTCGTGACCAACGACCACGTGATCCGCGAGGCCGACAGCGCCATGGTGCAGCTGGCCGACGGCCGCTCGCTGCCGGCCCGCGTGGTCGGGCGCGACCCGAGCCACGACCTCGCCGTGCTCAGGATCGAGGGCGGCGACCTGCCCGCGCCGCTGCCGCGCCCCGAGGCGGGGGAGGGCGCGCTCGAGGTCGGGCAGTCGGTGCTGGCGATCGGCAACCCGTTCGGGCTGGACTGGACGCTCACCACCGGCATCGTCTCGGCGCTGGAGCGCGAGCTCGACAACCCGCGCGGCGCGACGATCCGCGGGCTGATCCAGACCGACGCGGCGATCAATCCGGGCAATTCCGGCGGGCCGCTGCTCGATTCGCGCGGCCGGCTCGTGGGGGTGAACACGGCGATCTACAGCCCGTCGGGGACCAGCACGGGCATCGGTTTCGCGGTGCCGGTCTCGACCGTGTCGCGCGTGGTGCCGCAGCTGATCGAGACCGGGCGCTACGTGCCGCCCTCGCTGGGGATGGGCTTCGACGCGCGGATCAACGCCGCCGTGAACCGGCAGGGGCTCTCGGGCGTGGTGGTGCTCGACGTGGCGCGCGGCTCGGAGGCGGCGCGGGCCGGGGTCGAGCCGGCGCGGGTCGGCCGGGGCAGCATCGTGCCGGGCGACGTGATCGTCGGGATCGACGGCGCGCCGGTGGCGACGCTGGACGAGCTGATGGCCGAGATCGACCGCCGCCGCGTCGGCGAGGAGGTCACGGTCACGCTGGAGCGCGACGGCGCCCGGCGCGAGGTCGCGCTGACGCTGCGCGCCGGGCGCTGAGGCACACTTCGCTCTTCAAATACTCCGGGGGAGCCGCGCCAGCGGCGGGGGCGGAGCCCCCTTCGCGCCGTCAGCCCTTGCGCCATTGAAAGGGCCGCTCGCCGGCCTCCGCCGCCTCGACGATCGCCCGGATGCGCTTCTCCCGCGTGGCCGGGGTCCTGGCGTTCAACAGCTGCTCCAGCGCCGCGCGGGTGACCGAACGGGGGTAGCCGTCCCAGACCGCCCGCGTGCCGGGCCGCGCGGTGAGGGCGGCTTCGAGATCGCGCGGCACGACGCCCGCCTCGACCTCGTCGAGCGCGGTCCAGGTGCCGTCGGCCTTCGCGCGGTCGATCACGGCGCGGCCGGGCGGCTGCATCGACTCTTCGGCCTCGAGCGCGGCGACGTGGTCCTTGTTGATCTTCGACCAGTTCGAGCCGGGCTTGCGCGGCGCGATCCAGACCATCGAGCGCAGATCGTCCTTGCCGCGCGACAGGCTGTCGACCCAGCCCCAGCACAGGCATTCGCGGACGATCTCGCCCATCGGCAGGTAGCGGTCGCCCGCGGCCTTCTTGTAGCTCACCAGCCAGACGCCGCGGTCGCGGGCATGGTTTGCGGCAAGCCAGTCGCGCAGCGCCGCGCGCGAGGTCAGCTCGACCTCTTCGGCATCCTCCAGAGGCCGTTTTGCCATGCCGGTTCCTCCCGCGCCGATCCTGCCCCGGATCGGCGCGGCGGAAAAGGCGTCAGGCCCGCGTGCCGGCGAAGCGCGCCTGCCAGTCCTCGCGCTCCTCGTCGGTGATCTTGCGGAAGGTGACGTCCGGCACGGTGAAGGCGTGGCCCGGCTCGAGCAGCGCCAGCGCCTCGGCCACGTCGCCCGGCCAGGCGTCGTCCTCGGTGCGCATCGCGCCCAGCAGCTGCGCGGCGGCGTCGGGGATGAAGGGGGCCGAGAGCACCGCGTAGAGCCGGATCAGGTTCAGCGCGAGGCGGATCTGCGTCGCCGCGGTCTCGGGTTCGGTCTTGAAGGTGGCCCAGGGGGCGGCGTCCTGCAGGTACTCGTTGCCCGCCACCCAGATGCCGCGCAGCTCCATCGCCGCCTTGCGGATCTCGATCGCGTCCATGTGGGCTTCGTAGGCGCGCACCCGGCGCTCGAGATCGGCCAGCAGCTGCTCCTCGCGCTCGCCATGGGCGCCGCCCGCCGGCACCTCTTCGCCGAACTTGGAGCGGCAGAACTTGGTGACGCGGCTGACGAAGTTGCCCAGCACGTCGGCGAGGTCCTTGTTCACCGATTGCTGGAAGTTCTCCCAGGTGAACTCGGCGTCCGAGTTCTCGGGCGCGTGGCTCAAGAGCCACCAGCGCCAGTAATCCGAGGGCAGCACCTCGAGCGCCTGGTCCATGAACACGCCGCGCCCGCGCGAGGTCGAGAACTGGCCGCCGTCGTAGTTCAGGTAGTTGAACGACTTGATGTAATCGACGAGCTTCCACGGCTCGCCCGAGCCGAGGATCGTGGCGGGGAAGCTCAGCGTGTGGAAGGGCACGTTGTCCTTGCCCATGAACTGGGTGTAGCGCACGTCGTCCGCGCCCGCATCGGTGCGCCACCAGCGCTGCCAGTCCTCGCCCTTGCCGGAATCGACCCATTCCTGCGCGCAGGCGATGTACTCGATCGGCGCGTCGAACCACACGTAGAAGACCTTGCCTTCCATGCCGGGCCAGTCGGCGTCGCCCTTGCGGACCGGGATGCCCCAGTCGAGGTCGCGGGTGATGCCGCGATCCTGCAGGCCGTCGCCGTCGTTCAGCCACTTCTTCGCGATCGAGGTGGTCAGCACCGGCCAGTCGGATTTCGAGTCGATCCAGTCCTGCAACTCGCCGCGCATCTTCGACTGGCGCAGGTAGAGATGCTTGGTCTCGCGCGGCTCGAGATCGGTCGAGCCCGAGATCACCGAGCGCGGCTCGATCAGGTCGACCGGGTCGAGCTGCTTGGTGCAGTTGTCGCACTGGTCGCCGCGCGCGCTCTCGAAGCCGCAATTGGGGCAGGTGCCCTCGATGTAGCGGTCGGGCAGGTAGCGGCCGTCGGCCTTGGAGTAGACCTGCGTCTCGACCCGCTCCTCGATCAGCCCGGCCTCGTCGAGCCGCGCCGCGAAGGCCTGGGTCAGCCTGTGGTTCTGCGGGCTCGAGGAGCGGCCGAAATGGTCGAAGGAGAGGCGGAAGCCGCGCGCCAGCTCGGATTGCACCTGGTGCATCTCGGCGCAGTACTCGGCGACCGGCTTGCCGGCCTTGGCGGCGGCGAGCTCCGCGGGCGTGCCGTGCTCGTCGGTCGCGCAGAGGAACAGCACCTCGTGGCCGCGGCCGCGCTGGTAGCGGGCGTAGAGGTCGGCCGGCAGCTGGCTGCCCACCAGGTTGCCCAGATGCTTGATCCCGTTGATGTAGGGGATGGCCGAGGTGATGAGATGCCGTGCCATGCTGCTGCCGTCCTTCGCTGCGTCGCGGCCCCGTTTAGCGGTCCGGCGCGCCGCTGGCCAGTGGGCGACCGGCTTGCCGCGCCACGCCGCAGGCTCTACCTCTGCGCCGCGTGCGGGGCGGCCCGGTCCCGGCGATGACAGGAAGGCGAGACGCATGAAGAAGATCCCACTCGGCCGCAGCGGCATCGAGGTCAGCGAATGGTGCCTGGGCACCATGACCTATGGCAGCCAGACCCCCGAGGACGACGCGCACCGCCAGCTCGACATGGCGCTCGACGCGGGCATCGACTTTCTCGACGCCGCCGAGATGTACCCGGTGAACCCGGTCAAGGCCGAGACGGTCGGCCGCACCGAGGCCTTCATCGGCAACTGGATCGAGAAGAGCGGCAAGCGCGACCGCTACAAGATCGCCACCAAGGCCTCGGGCCCGAACCCCGGCTTCGTGCGCGACGGCAAAGGCTATGACGGCGGCAACATCCGCGAGATCGTCGAGGGCTCGCTCAAGCGGCTCAAGACCGACGTGATCGATCTCTACCAGCTGCACTGGCCCGAGCGCGGCTCGTACCATTTCCGCCAGTACTGGGGCTTCGACCCCTCGGGGCAGGACCCCGCGCGCACCCGCGACCACATGGACGGCGTGATCGACGCGCTGTCGGAGCTGGTGCGCGAGGGCAAGATCCGCACCTTCGGCCTGTCGAACGAGAGCGCCTGGGGCACGACGCGCTGGATCGACCGGGCCGAGGCCAAGGGCGGGCCGCGCGTGGCCAGCGTCCAGAACGAGTACTCGCTGCTGGCGCGGCTCTACGACACCGACATGGCCGAGATGGCGGTGAACGAGGACGTGCTGCTTCTGGCCTATTCGCCGCTGGCCTGCGGCTACCTGACCGGCAAGTACCAGAACGGCATCCCCGAGGGCTCGCGGCTGTGGATCAACGGCGATCTGGGCGGGCGCAAGTCCGAGCGGGTGCTGGCCGCGACGCAGGCCTATCTCGACCTCGCGGAGAAGCACGGCCTCGACCCGGTGCACATGGCGCTGGCCTGGCAGCGGACGCGGCCCTTCCCGGTCTGCCCGATCTTCGGCGCGAGCAACGTGGATCAGCTCGAGCGCATCCTCGCCGGCCGCGAGGTGACGGTGTCGGAGGAACTCGCGCGCGAGATCGACGCGGTGCACAAGCTGCACCCGATGCCGTTCTGATCGCCGCTTGCAGCGCCGCCCGCGCGGCTGTTGGATGGCGGTGCACGCGACAACCGGGAGGATGGCGATGCCCTTCGCGATGACCCTGGCCCGCCGGGGGCGCGGCCGCATGGCGGCGCTGGCCGGGCTGATGCTGGCCCTGGCCGGCTGCGGCGCGGCGGTGGCACCCGAGCCGGTGCCGGTCTACCGCATGAGCGATGCCCCGATCGGCTCGACCCTGCGGGGGGCCGCGAGCGATCTCAACGGCGCGTGGCAGGTGGCCGAGGCCTATCCGGACGGCCCGGTGGCGCCGGGCGACCGGGTGACGCTGCAGCTCGACGGGCAGGGGGCGGGCGTGGCGCGCATCGTCTCGCAGGACGTGGCGCGATTGTTGCCCGTGAAACCAGCCGGCCCCGGCCGGTTCGAGGTCGAGGGCGCGACATGGTGGCTGCTCTGGGTCGACGACGATTTCCGCAGCGCGGTGATCGGCGAGCCGGGCGGCCGCTTCGGCTGGATCATGCACCGCCCCGGGGCGGTGGGCTACGACCGGGCCCGGGCGGCGCGGGAGATCCTCGATTTCAACGGCTATGACACCGGGGCGCTGGCCCCGGCCCGGGGGGGCTGAGCCATGGCGAAGCGCGCAGCGATCGTCGGCGGCGGGGTGATCGGCGGCGGCTGGGCCGCGCGCTTCCTTCTGATGGGCTGGGACGTGCGGCTTTACGACACCGGCCCCGACGCCCGGCGGCGGGTCGAGCACATGCTCGAGAACGCCCGCGCCGCCATGCCCGGCCTTTGGGACGTGGCCCTGCCCGAGGAGGGGCGGCTGAGCTTCCACGACGAGCTGGCCGAGGCGGTCAAGGGGGCCGACTGGATCCAGGAAAGCCTGCCCGAGCGGCTCGATCTCAAGCGCGAGGTCTTCGCCCGGATCCAGGCGGTCTGCGACGAATCCGCGGTGATCGGCTCATCGACCTCGGGCTTCCGGCCCTCCGACCTGGCCGAGGGCGCGGCCCGGCCGGGCCAGATCGTCGTCGCGCACCCCTTCAACCCGGTCTACCTGCTGCCGCTGGTCGAGATCGTCGCCCCGCCCGAGACCGGCGAGGCGCGGCTCGAGCTGATCCGCCGCAGGATGCGCGAGATCGGCTGCCAGCCGCTGTTCCTGCGGCGCGAGATCGACGCGCATATCGCCGACCGCCTGCTCGAGGCGGTCTGGCGCGAGGCGCTGTGGCTGGTCTCGGACGGGGTGGCCGACACCGCCGAGATCGACGACGCCATCCGCTACGGCTTCGGGCTGCGCTGGGCGCAGATGGGGCTGTTCGAGACCTACCGCATCGCCGGCGGCGAGGCCGGGATGCGGCAGTTCCTGACCCAGTTCGGCCCGGCGCTGAAATGGCCTTGGAGCAAGCTCACCGACGTGCCCGAGCTGACCGACGAGCTGGTCGAGACCATCGCCAGCCAGTCCGACGCCCAGTCGGGCCGCCACTCGATCGCCGATCTGGAGCGGATCCGCGACGCCAATCTCGTGGCGATCCTGCGGGGCCTGAAGACGCGCGACTGGGGCGCCGGGCGGCTGCTCAACGCCGGCGACCGCCGCATGGCGCAGGGGCCCAAGAGCCTCGAGGCGATGGCCCTGACCGGGCCGCTGCCGACCGGGGCACGCGCCGTGCCGCTCGACTGGACCGACTACAACGGCCACATGACCGAGCATCGCTACCTGCAGGCCTTCGGGGATGCGACCGACCGTTTCCTGCGGCTGATCGGGGTGGACGAGGATTACCTCGCCGGCGGCCAGAGCTTCTTCACCGCCGAGACCCATATCCGGCATCTGGGCGAGGCCCGGGCCGGGGCGCGGCTGACGATCGACACCCAGCTCTTGATGGCCGAGGGCCGCAAGGCGCAGGTCTTCCACCGGATGTGGGAGGATGCGCGTCTCGTGGCCACGGCCGAGCACATGCTGGTGCATGTCGATCTCGAAAGCCGCCGCGCCGCCGCGCCCGGGGCGAAGGTGCAGGATTGCCTCGCGAAGATCGCCAAGGCGCATGCCCATCTGCCGCGCCCCGAAGGGGCGGGCGCCGCGGTCGGCCGCAAGCCGGACCGGGGGGCCAAGGACAAGGCCGAAGGCTAGGCCGGCGGCATCGGCGCCTGTCGGGTGCCGTGGAAATACGGCACCGGCCGCCCGGGGTCCGGGTCGGCGCGCCGGGCCGCCAGCTCGGCCAGCGCCAGGCGGGTGATCTCGGGCAGGTCGAGCCGGTCGAGCCGGGACATCGGCGCCCAGTGCAGATGCGCCAGCTCGTCCTCGGCGCGCGAGAAGTCGTCCGGATCGCTGGCGAGCCGTTCGGCCCGCGCCACGAAGAACCGCGCGTCGAAGCGGCGCGGCTGGCCCGCGGGCGTGACGGCGCGGAACACCAGCTCGAGCGCGGCCGGGTCGGGGCGGTGGCCGGTCGCGGCGAAGCCGCGCCAGCCGGCCGGCGCATCGGGCCAGTCGCCCGGTCGGCCGATGATCTGCCCCGTCTCCTCCCACAATTCGCGGATCGCGCAGGCGCAGAGCGCGCCCGCCTGCCGGCCGAGCACCGCCGACACGCCGGGATCGGGCGCGGGCAGCGGCAGGCCGGCGTCGCCGGCGTCGAGCGCGCCGCCCGGAAACACGTACTTGCTGGGCATGAAGGCGGCGCGGGCGCCGCGCCGCCCGACCAGAACCGCAGGCCCCTCCGGTCCGTCGCGCAGCAGGATCACCGTGGCGGCGTCGCGGACCGGGACGGGCGGCATCAATGCGCCTTGCCGAAACCGTGCATGCGGCGCGACCACTGGATTCCCACGACGAGACCCTTGAGCCGCGGCAGCAGGTAGAGCGACATCGCCACTGCCAGCACCGTGAACACGGTGGCCATCACCAGCGGCTCGGGCCGGAACCGGGTGAAGCCGACATGGATCAGCGGGGCGAGCAGGTGGCCGACGATCAGGATCGTCAGATAGGCCGGCCCGTCATCGGCGCGGTGATGGTGCAGCTCCTCGCGGCAGACCGGGCAGCGATCGACCACCTTGAGGTAGCCCTGGAACATGTGGCCCTCGCCGCAATTCGGACAGCGCCGCCGGAAGCCCCGCAGCATGGCGGGCTTGGTCGGACGGTCCTCGGGAAGCTCTACCGACGACCCGGAAGGGCGAGGCGCTTCGTGCTGGGCTGGTGTCATCCCGCGCTCCGTGATGTGAGTGTCCGTCACTCATGCGCGCTTTGGCCGAAGATGAAAACCCCGGGCGGCGGGGTTGCGGCGCCATGTCGCGAAGCCCCGCCGGTCGTCGCGGGCCCGCCTCAGGCCCCGTTTCGCGCCTCGAGCCAGCCCGGCAGCGCGGCGATGCTGTCGAGCACGGCATCCGCCTCGGGCGCCAGCTCGTCCGGCCCGGCGATGCCGGTCAGAACCGCGATCGCGGTCATTCCGGCGGCGCGGGCGGCGCGCAGGTCGTGCAGGCTGTCGCCGACCATGGCGCAGGCCGAAGGCGGCAGGCCGACCTGCCGGGCGAAGGCCAGAAGCTGGCCGGGGCCGGGCTTGGCGCCATGGCCGCTGTCGGCGCCGGCTACGAAGTCGAAGGCCGCCGTCACCCCGGCCGCGCCCAGATGCGCCCGGGCCGGCGCCTCCGAATCATTGGTCGCCACGCCCAGCCGCAATCCGCGCTGCCTGAACTCGGCCAGCAGCGGCGCGAGCGGGGCTGCTGGCACCTGCGGCGCCTCGGCGGCCAGCGCGTTCATCCGCTCCAGAAGGCCGGGGCGGTCGGCGGCGGGCAGATGCGGCGCGACCAATGCGGCGATCTCGGCCGCCGTCGAGGCGATGACGGGGCTGTCGGGGCTGAACCGCCCGGGCTCGAGCGCGAAGCCCAGCGCCTCGGCCAGCAGCGCGGCGCGCGCATGGTCGCCCCGCGTCTCGGACAGGATCAGGCTGCGGGTCCAGCCGCTCCAGGTGGCGTGGAAGTCGAACAGCGTGCCGTCCTTGTCGAAGACCAGCGCCCTGAGCGCCCCGACCGTCCCGCCCGTCACGTCCAGTGCATCCGCGACGGCCCGGCCAGCATCAGCATCGCCGTATGCGGCGTTTCGTAGTCGAAGCCGGCCTCGTCGCAGAACGCGGTGACCCAGGCGTCGTCCATGGTCAGGAATTCCAGCACCGAGGCCTGGAACTCGGCCTCGCCGGCGCGGTCGCGCAGCGCCTCGGCGCTGGCGCCGGTCGAGCCGAGGAAGACCGGCCAGAGCTCGTCATTCGCCGCCAGCCAGCCCAGCGCGGCCAGTGCGATCATCTCGGCGCGCTCGGGGGTCACGGGCGGCTCCGGGGGCGGAATGAAAGCATTTGTTAACCTTTCTTGCCGAAACTCTAAGGCGGGAACGGGTCGAGGCCCGGATGGCGGGGTGCGGCTTCCGGCAGGGGTGCCGACCCGAACGAGGACAGCGCATGCCGGGTCGTATCCTGATCATAGATCGAATCGCAACGGCGGAGGGCGACGAGGGCGACCTGCTGACGGCGGCCGGCTACGAGGTCCGCCGCAGCGCCGACGAGGTTTCGGCGCGCGCCGATCTGCACGATTTCGTGCCCGACCTGCTCCTGCTGCGCGACGACGGCGCGCTGGCCTGCGTGCTGAAGCAGGTCACGGCGCTGCGGGCGCGGCCGGGCGCGGCCGGGCTGCCGCTGATCCATGCCGGGCGGCTCGAGGCCTCCGAGGCGCGGATCGCGCTCCTGCGCGCCGGCGTCGACGAGGTCGCGCGCCGGCCGCTCGGCGCGGCGCTCCTGCAGGCGCGCATCCGCAACCTGCTGCGGGCGCGCGACACCGCGGCGGAGCTGTCGCTGCGCCAGGCCACCCACCGCGCGCTGGGCTTCGCCGAGGCGCCGGCCGGCTTCGTGCCGGCGCCCGGCATCGCGCTGATCGGCCCCGAGGCCGCGCCGCCCTGGGCGACCGGGCTGCCCGGACGCCCGCGCCACCGGCCGCAGGCGCATCGATCCGGCGGGGAGGGGCCGTCCGTCGACCTCTTCGTGATCGACGCGGCGGCGCTGCGGGCGGCCGGCGAGCCGCCCGAGGCGGTGTTCCGCATCGTGTCGGACCTGCGGTCGCGCTCGGCCACCCGCCGGGCGGCGCTGCTCGTCCGGCTGCCGGACGGGGCGCGCGAGGCGGCGCTGCTGCTCGACCTGGGGGCCGACGACCTCGTGCCGGCCTCGGCCGGCCCCGAGGAGGTCGCGCATCGCGCCCGGCGGCTGATCGCCCTCAAGGCGCAGGCCGACCAGCTGCGCGCGGCCGAACGCTTCGGCCTCGAGGCCGCCGCCATCGACGAGCTGACCGGCCTGTGGAACCGGCGATACGCGCTCAACCACCTGACCCGCATGGTCGAGGTCGCGCAGCGCGGACGCCGGCCGCTGGCCGTGCTGCTGCTCGACATCGACCATTTCAAGGTGGTGAACGACCGCCACGGCCATGCCGCCGGCGACCAGGTGCTGGCGCTGCTGGCGGAACGTCTGCGCGACGGGCTGCGCCCGGCCGACCTCGTGGCGCGGATCGGCGGCGAGGAGTTTCTCGTCGCCATGCCCGACACCCGGCTCGAGGCGGCGCGGCGCGCGGCCGAACGGCTCAGGCGCAGCGTCCGCGACGCCTCGTTCGAACTGTCGGAGACGCCGGGCCGCCACCGCGTCACCGTGTCGGTGGGCGTGGCAACCGGGCCCGGCCCCGGCCTGTCGGAGGCCGAGGCCCGTTCGCTGATGCGCAACGCCGACAAGGCGCTCTACGCGGCCAAGGCCGCGGGGCGCAATCGCGTGACCGTGGCGCTCAGCGTGGCCTGATAGCGGCCGGGGTCGTCTGCTAGCCGGCCCGTGACCCGCGCCGCACGCGGGCCGCCGCCTGCGTCGCCATGGCACGCGTCGCCCGCGGCCCTCCGCCCAAGACCTGCGGCACAACGCGCGGATGATCGCCGATCGCGGCGGGCAAGGGCATGGTGCCTTGCTCATGCCCCATTTCCCCTGAGATCTGGCCCGGTTCCACGCCGGGGCCGCGACCCGGCGGCCGATCCCGAGGAGAGCAGATGAAACGCATGATCCTGGCCATGGCGCTGGCCGCGCTGCCCGCAGTCGGGCCGCTGCCCGCCCCGTTCCAATCCCAGGCGGCCGCCGCCACCTCCGGTTGCAACCTGCCGTCGGAGGTGAACGCCAAGGCGACGCGCCTCGCGGCCGATCTCAACGCCTACCGCGCGCAGCGCGGCCTCGCCCGCGTCAGCCATGACAGCGACCTGTCGCGCGCCGCCCAGACCCAGGCCTGCGACATCGCCGCCACCGGGGCGTTCAGCCATCGCGGCAGCGACGGCTCGAACCACCGCGCCCGGGTCGAGCGCACCGGCTACTGCGCCGGGGTGAGCGCCGAGAACCTCGCCTGGGGCTATCCGCGCCCCGAGCAGATCGTCACCGGCTGGGCCGGCTCGCCCGGCCACCGGCAAGTGATGGAGCTGGCCCGCGCCCGCGAGTTCGGCCTCGGCATCGCGCAGGGCGCCAGTGGCCCGGTCTGGGTGCTGGTGATGGCGCAGCCCTGCTGAGCCTCAGCCGGTGACCTCCAGCGGGATGGTCACCGGCCCGTCATTGACCAGCGCCACCTTCATGTCCGCGCCGAAGCGGCCGGTCTCGACCGACACGCCGAGCGCGGCCAACTCCTCGGCCAGCGCGAGGTAGAGCCGCTTGCCGACCTCGGGCGGCGCGGCGTAGGAAAAGCCGGGCCGGTTGCCGGTGCGGGTGTCGGCCGCGAGCGTGAACTGGCTGATCACCAGCGCGCTGCCGCCCGTGTCCAGAAGCGAGCGGTTCATCCGGCCCTCGTCGTCGCGGAAGACGCGCAGCTTGGCGATCTTCGCGGCGAGCTTGGCGGGCAGGGCGTCGGTGTCGCCCTGCATCGCGCAGGCCAGCACAAGCAGCCCCGGCCCGCAGCGGCCGATCACCTCGCCGTCGACGGTGACGCTGGCCTCGCTGACGCGCTGGACCAGCGCCTTCAAACCTCGTGCTCCCAGGGCGGGTTGGCGCCGGCGCGGCTGACCGTCACCGCCGCCGCCTTGGCGCCAAGCTCCAGCGCCGCGCGCAGCTGCGCCTCGTCGAGCGCCGCGACGGCGTCCTTGGTCAGCAGCCCTTCGCGGTGCAGGCTGGCCAGAACCCCGGCGTTGAAGGTGTCGCCCGCGCCGACCGTGTCGGCCACCGTGACCTTCGGGGCGGGGACGCTGACCGTGTGGGTCGCGGTGTAGCCGGTCGCGCCCTTCGATCCTTCGGTGATGCAGACCAGCCGCGGCCCCTTGGCCAGCATGGCGCGCGCCAGATCGGCGGTCTCACCCTTGCCCTTGAGCCAGTGCAGGTCCTCGTCCGAGACCTTCACGATGTCGGCCCGCGCGATCATCCGCTCGATCCGGGCGCGGTAGGCGGCCTCGTCGCGGATGAAGCTGGGCCGGATGTTGGGGTCGAGCATGGTCACGCGCGCTTCGGATTCGCGCGCCTGCAGCGCCTCGTAGGCGGTGGCGCAGGGCTCGACCATCAGGGAGATGCCGCCGAAGAACAGCGCCTCGGCGCCGCTGTCGGGCAGGTCGTCGGGGGTGAGCATCCGCCCGGCGGTGTTCTCGTCGTAGAAGCTGTAGGTGGCGTGGCCGTCGGTGAGCTTGACGAAGGCCAGCGTCGTCGGCCGGTCGGAGACATGGGCGGGCGTGGCATCGACCTTCGAGGCCTCGAGCGCCTCGCGCAGCACGTCGCCGAACAGGTCCGAGGACAGGCCCGAGAAGAAGCCCGCCGGCACGCCCAGCCGGCCGAGCGCGATCGCGGTGTTGAACACGGCACCGCCGGCATAGGGGGCGAAGGCGGTTTCGCCCGCCTCGGTGCGCCGGGGCAGCATGTCGATCAGGGCTTCGCCGCAGGCGAGGATCATGGGAGGTCCTTCCGGTTCGGGGCTGTGGGATCGGCGGCGACAATGGCGGCTGACGCCGGGTCGCGCAAGTCGGGTTCAAGGGTCGGGTGCATCGTCCGGGCTCACTGGCCGAGATAGCCGAAGACCCCGACCACCGCCGCGACGATCAGCGCCACGAGCACCGCGAAGGCGATCTTCCACTTGGAATAGGGCCGCTCGCCCCGCACCTTGCCGGACCGCGCGTTGACCACGAAGGCGTAGCTTTGGCCGCGGTAGCGGTAGGCGGCGGTCCAGACCGGCAGCAGCACGTGCTTGAAGGTGACCTGGCTCACCTGCGTCTCGCGCGCGTCGATCCGCTGGCGGTCGCCGCCGATGTCGCTGCGGATGTCGGCCTCGATCACCCGGTCCATGACCTCGCGCGCCTCTCCGAAGGCCTCGTCCAGTTCCACCCGGTAGCCCTCGGCCATGAAGCCCGCCACGTATTCCGGGCGGTAGGGCGTGAGCGCATCGAGGTCCCATGGCGCCAGCGCGTCGGTGTGCGCCTTGGGCAGCGCGCGCGAGCCCAGCACCAGCACGTCGTCGAAGAAGCGCGCCACCCGGCCGCGGACCCGGCGCCAGCGGATGCGCGGCTCGCTCACCTGCTTGGGCTTGCCGTCCTTCATCACCGTGCGGGTGACGTAGTAGGTGTCGCCGCGCTGGCCCCTGTAGTCGGTCGTCGTCGCCGCGTCGAAGGTCCAGAACGGCACGTAGATGCCGTTCATGCGCCGCCCCTTGCGGGCGTAGTCCCTCAGCCCGTTCGGCGCGAACCACAGGCTGCCGAGCCAGCGGGTCAGCGCCTGTTTCGCCTGCGCCTCGTCGATCTCGAAGGGCAGGAGCGCGCGCGGCTTGATGTGGCGATGCGTGCCGGTGTCGGCCACCACGGACGTGTCGCAATAGGGGCAGCGCATGGCGTGGGTGCCGGGCGCGAACTCGACCTGCGCGCCGCAGCTCGGGCAGCCCGCCACGCGGGTCTCCTCGATCTGGGAGACCGGCACCTCGCCGCGCCGCGCGCTCTCGAAGTCGATCTCGCGCGTGGCCGAGGGGTCGTCGAGGGCTGCGATCGCCTCGCGGTGGCCGCAATGGCGGCAGGCAAGCTCCGAGGTGCCGGGCGCGTAGCCCAGATCGCTGCCGCAGACCGGGCAGGGGAAGCGGTGCTCTTCGATCACCCCCGTCGGCGCGGGGTCGGCCAGATCCGTCACGGGGCGGTCACGCGCCGGGGGCGGGCGGGGCCGGCGGCGGCGGCGGCGGGGGCATCACCGTGAAGAGCTGCGCCAGCTCGGCGACCTCCTCGGCACGCTTCCAGCCGTCCTGCCCGGCGGTCCAGACCATCGTCTCGCGCGTCAGGCCGCCCTCCGTCACCATCCGCCCGAGCCGCGCCTTGGAGAAGGGCCCCGACACCTCGCCGTTCACCGCGAGGTGCCAGACATGCTCGGCCGGCGGCGGTGGCGGCGGTGGCGGCGCAGCCTGCGGCGTCTGCGGCGTCTGGGGCACGGGCCCCCACGGCCCCTGTCCCGCGACCATCCCCATGCCGAGCCCCATGCCCGCGCCCATCGTGCCCGACGGGTTGCCGGCGGCGGTGGTCATCGCCTCGGAGTGCGAATACTGCGCGAAGCGGTTGAGGTCGCCCACCACGCCCATCGAGGTGCGCTTGTCGAGCGCCTTCTCCACCGCGTCGGGCAGCGAGACGTTCTCGACGTAGAACTCGGGAATCTCGAGGCCGTACTGCGCCACCACGGGCGCGATGCCGTCGCGCACCAGCTTGCCGAGATCGTCGGTGTTGGCCGCCATATCGAGCACCGGCAGCCCCGAGCGCGCCAGCACCCGGCTTGCCTCCTGCACCACGACGTTGCGGATCTGGTAGGAGATCTCGTCGGTGGTGAACTCGCCGTCGGTGCCGACGATCTCGCGCAAGAACAGCGCCGGGTCGGCCACCCGCATGGCGTAGGAGCCGAAGGCGCGCAGCCGGACGGGGCCGAACTCCGGGTCGCGGCACATCACCGGGTTCTTGGTGCCCCATTTGCGGTTGGTGATCCGCGTCGTGGCGACGAAATACACCTCGGCCTTGAAGGGCGAGCGGAAGCCGTGATGCCAGTGCTGCAGCGTCGTCATCACCGGCATGTTGTTGGTCTCGAGCATGTAGAGACCGGGCCGGAACACGTCGGCGAGCTGCCCCTCATGCACGAAGACCGCCGCCTGCCCCTCGCGCACGGTGAGCTTGGCGCCGTACTTGATCTCGTGGCCCTCGCGCTCGAAGCGCCAGACCATCGTGTCGCGGTCGTCCTGCGTCCAGTGGATGACGTCGATGAACTGGCCCGAGAGAAAGTCGAGTATGCCCATGTGGTCCTCCCCAATTCCGGGCGGTCAGCCGGTTCCGCCGACCAGTTCCGCCGCGATCTGCCGCGCGATCGGCGCGGCCTCCGCGGCGCTCATCCCGGGCCGGAGCCGCGGGTCGTAAAGCATCTTGAGCAGCAGCTCGTCATGCCGGGTCAGCAGGCCGAACTCCTCGTCGTCGTTGAAGATCGAGGGGCGCGCCTGCGGGCTGTCATTGGCCAGCCCCATGCCCTGCGCCAACTCCTCGTGGATGCAGGCGAGGCGCAACAGGTCCGGATGCTCGCCGCGGATCAGCGCCACGGCGCGGCTGTAGGTGTTGCCGCCGTCGCCCGAGAAGGCGATCACCAGGCACAGCGTCGAGCGCGGCGGCGTCAGGAAGGCCCTGACCGAGCTGTCGGCGATGCCGGGCACCATCTGGCGCAGCCGCGCGCCATAGCCGAGCCGGTCGTCCTCGTTCAGCACCAGCACCGAGAAGTTGCCCTCCTCCTCGGTCTGGGTGATCGGCACACCGGTTAGCCGCGACAGCCGCGCGGCGTAGGCGGCCACCGCGTTGCGGTCGCGCACGCGCTGCGCCTCGGGCACGGTCGCGCCGAACTGCACGTCCATGCGGATCGGCTGTTCCCAGCGCCTGAGCCGGCTCACCGTGGCCTCGGGCCTGAGGCCGGTGCCGTCGTCCACGTATTCGTCGAACAGCGCGATGCGCACGAAGTTGCGCGCCAGCATGGTGTCGGTGAAGGGCGTGTCGGTTCCGCCGCCATCGCCGCGCAGCAGGCCCTGTCCCACGAGGTCGGATTGCAGCTGCCGGTAATGCTGGCCGAGCGCGCGGCTCGCGGCCGAGGGTTCGGGCCCCGGCTCAGGCGTGGGGCGCGGCCGCGGGTCCGGCACCTTCTCGGGCGCGGTGCTGGGCGGCGGCGCGGGCGGGGCCTCGGGCGCGGGCAGCTGCGCGCAGGCGCCGAGGGTGAGGGCGAACAGCCCCGGAACCAGTATCGACGGAAAACGTGCCATGCGCCCTTGCCTTATCCCCGCGCCCCAACGCCGCCGGCGTCCCGGCCGGTCGCACGCGAGCGGGCCGAGCCGAGCGCGTTGCGCAGCTCGCTCTCCATCCGCTTGAGTTCCGCCTCGGCCTCGGCGCGCTTCTTGCGGCCCTCATCGGCGATGTGCAGGCTCTCGTCGATGGTGGCGATCAGCTCGGCATTGGCCTGCTTCACCGCCTCGATGTCGAACACGCCGCGCTCCATCTCGGTGCGGATCGCGGTGTTGGCCTGGCGCAGGTTCTTGGCGTTGGCGCTCAGAAGCTCGTTGGTGAGGTCGCTGGCCTCGCGCACCGCGCCCGCGGCGGCCGCGCCGCGCTGGATCGTCACCGACTGCGCCAGCTGCGTCTCCCACAGCGGCACGGTGTTCACCAAGGTCGAGTTGATCTTGGTGACGAGGCTCTTGTCGTTCTCCTGCACCAGCCGGATCGAGGGCAGGGACTGCATCGTCACCTGCCGCGTCAGCTTCAGGTCGTGCACCCGGCGCTCGAGATCGTCGCGCGCGGCGCGCAGGTCGCGCAGTTCCTGCGCCGCCATCACCTGTTCATTTTCGGGCGCGGCCTCCATCGCGGCCTGCCTGGCGGGGATCTCGGTCGCGTCGATCTCGTGCAGCCGTGCCTCGCCGGCGGCGATGTAGAGCGCCAGCTCGTCGTAGAAGGCCAGCGTCTTCTCGTAGAGCACGTCGAGGCTCTCGATGTCCTTCATCAGCCGGTGCTCGTGGCGCAGAAGCTCGTCGGTGATGCGGTCGATCTGGCCCTGCACCTCGCGGTAGCGCTCGGTGAACTTGGCGAGCGGCTTGGCCCGGCCCAGCATCCGGTCCCAGAGCGAGCGCTTGCGGTTGGGGTCGAGCTCGCCCACGTCGAAGCCGCGGATCGCGGCGACGATGTCGCGCAGGCTGTCGCCCGCGGGGCCCAGATCCTTGTTCTGCACGCCCTGCAGCATCGACTGGCTGATCTCCTGCAGCTCGGTCTGCGCCGCCGAGCCGAAGCCGACGATCGAGCGCGTGTCCTCGAGGTCGATCTCGCCCATCCGCTTGCGGATCTCGGCCGTCTGCGCGGGCGGCGCGGTCTCGAGCGTCAGCTCGTCGGCGGGCTCGGGCAGCCGGGTCTCGTTCAGATGTTCGATCTCGGCCATGCGGGCGGCCGCCGCGTCGCGGGTCTTGTCAGACATCTCGCTCGTTCCCTTCCTCGTCACGGCGCGCCACCGCGACGCCTTCGCGCGCCAGCCGGTCGCGCAGCACCCGGATCTCGATATCCATGTCGGTGCGGTCCGACACCAGCATCGTTTCGGTGCGGGCCGCGAAATTCTGCTCCAGATCCGTCAGGAGCGATTCATACTCCGCCCGGGCCGCGCTGTCGCGGTGGCGCGACCACAGATCGGCGAATTTCACCGAGGCGTCGCGCGCGCCCATCAGGTAGACGCCGAGATAGCGCCGCGCCTGGGTCAGGTCGCGCGGGTCCTGCTCGACCGTGCGGATCATCTCGCGCGCCCGGGCCTGGAAGGCCGCGACGCGCTCGTCGAGCCGGCGGTCGCGCAGCTTGGCCACCGCCTCGCGCATCTGCGCGAGGTAGCTTTCTGCCTCGTCGACCACGCGCGCCACCCGGTCCTGCTGGTAGTCGTCGACGCCCTCGACCCGCTTGTCGGAGAGCGGGTCGATCCCGAAGGCCGCGACATGCAGGCCGGCGGCGGCGAGACCGTAGAGCGCGGGGCCGAGAACGCCGCCATCGCCCGACCACGCGGCCAGCGCCACGCCGATCCCGGTCAGGCCGGAGGCCATCATCTTGCGGGGCAGGGCGGGGCGGCGGGCGACCGGACGCAGCCGCCACTCGGCCTCGGCCCGAAGCCCGTCGCGCAGCAGGAACGCGGCCGCCGTCAGCGCGCCGGCGCCCACCAGACCCGCGACGAGGCCCGCGGGCCCCGCGCCGAGCGAGAACAGCGCCAGCAAGGCGGGCGGCACGAAGAGCAGGTTGACCCGTGCGCCGGCCGGATCGATGCGCGCCGCGTCGCGGATCTCGCGCGCGGGCGGGGCCCCGGGCGTGGTCCCGGTCGGGTCGCCGCCGGGGCTGTAGCGGCCGCCGAAGCGCTTGGCCATCAGCCCGCTCCCAGGATGCCGGTGGCGGTGCCGGCCATCAGGGCCAGCAGGACGATGTAGGCGATGGTGCGGAACGGCGCGGGCATGGCGTCCTCCTGTCGCGCGGGCAGCGCGCGCCGGTCGCGCATGTCACGGATCGCGGTCACGGCCTGCCAACCGGCGAAGACCAGCCCCGAGGCCAGAATGAGCAGGAAGATCAATCGCGTCATCGGTCGGCGGTCCCCCGTCAGGCTGTACCGATAATAGGGGCCGTCCCTCGCGATTTCGAGAGGCGGCTCAGCTTTTTGGCGGCCGCGGCCCGCGGCGGGGCGGCCCGCTGCGGCCCTTCGGATCGGGCCGCCGGTCGGGGCCGGACCGGCCCCTGGGCCCGCCCTCCGCGCCGCGCGGGGCCGTGCCGGGCACCTTCGCACCGAAGCGCTTGCCGGTGCCCGAGGCCGGGCGCTTGTCCTCGGATGCGGGCTTCGGCGCGGCGGCACGCGGCTTGCCCGCGCCGCCCTTCACCCCGGGCTTGGCGCCGGGGCTGCCGTCGGGACGGCGACGTTTCACCTTCGGGCCGTCGCCCTCGCCCAGCTGCTCGCGCAGCACCTTGGGCCGCACCTCCTCGACCTCGCCGGCCTCGAGGTTGCCGATCTGGAAGGGACCGTAGCTGATCCGGATCAGCCGGTTCACCACCACGTCGAGCGCCGCCATGGCGCGGCGGATCTCGCGGTTCTTGCCCTCGCGCAGCCCGACGGTGAGCCAGGCATTGGCGCCCTGCTGACGGTCGAAGGTCACCTGCATCGGCTGGTAGTCGACGCCCTCGACCGAGATGCCCTGCCGGAGCCGGTCGAGCTTCTCCTCGCTGACCGAACCCTTGATCCGCACCCGGTAGCGCCGGAGCCAGCCGGTCGAGGGCAGCTCCAGCCGACGCTTCAGCTCGCCGTCATTGGTCAGGAGCAGAAGCCCTTCGGAGTTCAGGTCGAGCCGGCCGACGCTCATCACCCGCGGCATGTCCTCGGGCAGGGCGTCGAACACCGTCTCGCGGCCCTTCTCGTCCGAAGCCGATGTCACCAGCCCGGCGGGCTTGTGGTAGAGCCAGAGCCGGGCGGGCTCGGGTTCGGCCAGCGGCTTGCCGTCCACGGTCACGCGGTCCTTCGCGGTGACGTTCAGCGCCGGGCTGTCGATGACCTTGCCGTTCACCTTCACCCGGCCCTCGGCGATCATGCGCTCGGCCTCGCGCCGCGAGGCGACGCCGGCGCGGGAGAGAACCTTGGCGATGCGGTCGCCGGCGGGGGCGGAGGAGTCGGGCTTGTCCATGCCCCCGCCATAGCCCCTCGCGCCGCCCCTTGCCAGAGCGCGAAGCGCGATCCCCTTGCCAGGGCGCAGGGCGGCGGGGCATCTGGGGGCCATGCGTTTCGCTTCCCACATGGAGATCGCGCTCGAAGAGGCGCGCGCCGCCGCCGCCCGCGGCGAGGTGCCGGTGGGCGCGGTGGTGGCCGACCCGGCGGGAAAGGTGATCGCGCGGGCCGGCAACCGCACCCGCGAGCGCGACGACCCCACCGCCCATGCCGAGATTCTGGCGATCCGCGAAGCCTGCGCGCATCTCGGCTCCGAGCGTCTGACCGGCTGCGCGCTGTGGGTGACGCTGGAGCCTTGCCCGATGTGCGCCGCCGCCATCTCCTTCGCCCGCATCGCGCGGCTGCATTACGGTGCGGCCGACCCGAAATCGGGCGGCGTGGCTCAGGGGCCGCGCGTCTTCTCGCATCCGCAATGCCACCACAGGCCGGAGGTGTTCGACGGCGTCGCGGCTGGGGAGGCCGAGGCGCTGCTGACCGCCTTCTTCGCGGGGCTGCGCCGGGGCTGAAGGGGGGCCGGGCGGGCATCGGCCGGCCCCGAGGGGCGGCGCCCGCCACGGCCGGAAAGATTTGATCGATGACCCCGGGGCCGGACGCTGGACTTGCCCCCGGCCGGGACCGATATTGGCGCCATGAGCCTGCCCCCCGGATTTCTCGACGAACTGCGCAGCCGCCTGAGCCTTGGCCAGGTGGTCGGGCGCAAGGTCGCCTGGGACATGAAGAAGTCGAATCAGGGCAAGGGCGATTTCTGGGCGCCGTGCCCGTTCCACCAGGAGAAATCGGCGAGCTTCCACGTCGATGACCGCAAGGGCTTCTACTACTGCTTCGGCTGCCACGCGAAGGGCGACGCGATCTCCTTCGTGCGCGAGACCGAGAACGTCGATTTCATCGAGGCGGTCCGCATCCTCGCCGGCGAGGCCGGCCTGCCGATGCCCGAGCGCGACCCGCAGGCGCAGAAGAAGGCCGACCGGCGCGGCGAGCTGGTCGAGGTCATGGAACAGGCGGTGAAGTGGTTCCGCCTGCAGCTGCGCACGGGCGCCGCGGCCGCGGCGCGCGACTATCTCGACGGGCGCGGCCTGAACGCCGAGGCGCAGGCGCGCTGGGAGCTGGGCTATGCCCCCGACGATCGGCAGGGCGTGCTGCGCGCGCTCAAGGGCAAGGGCATCCCCGAGGAGATGATCGTCGCCGCAGGCCTCGCCGCCCGGCCCGACAATGGCGGCGCGGCCTATGACCGCTTCCGCGGCCGGATCATCTTCCCGATCCGCGACGCGCGCGGCCGCGCCATCGCGCTGGGCGGGCGGGCGATGGACCCCAATGCCCGCGCCAAGTACCTGAACTCGCCCGAGACCGAGCTCTTCGACAAGGGCCGCAACCTCTACAACCTCGCGCCTGCCCGCGAGGCCGCCGGCAAGGGCGAGCCGCTGGTGGTGGCCGAGGGCTACATGGACGTGATCGCGCTGTCGGAGGCCGGGCTGCGCGCCGCCGTGGCGCCGCTGGGCACCGCCGTGACCGAAAGCCAGCTCCAGCTGATGTGGCGCGTCCATCCCGAGCCGGTGATCGCGCTCGACGGCGACGCGGCCGGTCTGCGCGCCGCGCGCCGGGTCATCGACCTCGCCCTGCCGCTGATCGGCGCGGGGCAGGGCTTGCGATTCGCGCTGATGCCCGAGGGGCTCGACCCCGACGACCTGATCCGCCAGCAGGGCGCGGCGGCGATGCGCGATGTGGTGACGCAGGCGCAGCCTATGGTGCAGCTTTTGTGGCGGCGCGAGACGGAAGGCCACGACTTCGACAGCCCCGAGCGGCGCGCCGCGCTCGACAAGCGGCTGCGCGACGCGGTGGCGCTGATCCGCGACCCGGACCTGCGCGGCCATTACGAGGCCGAGTTCAAGCGCCTCAAATGGGAGCTGTTCAACCCACGCCGCAAGCCGGAGGCCGGGCGCGGCGGTCATGGCGGCCGGGGCGAATGGCGCGGGCGCGGCAATTCCTTCCGCCCCGGCCAGCTGCCGCTCGCCCCCAGCCCCTCGGCCCGCAGCTCGGTGCTCGCGGTCGGCGGCGAGGTCGAGGACAAGCTGCGCGAGGCGGTGATCCTCGCCACGCTGGTCGCCAACCCCGAGGTGCTGCCCGAGTTCGAGCCGGCGCTCGAGCGGATGGACTGCCGCGACCCCGACCACGCGGCGATCGCGCAGGCGATCCTGGCCTGCCACCACGCCGTCGATCTGCGCGGCGCGGTGGCCGCCCGGCTGGGGCCGGACGCTCTTGAAACGTTGTTCGCGCAGCGCCATGTGGCGATCAGCCCGGCGGTGCGCTGCCCCGGCGATCCCGACATGGCGCGGATGTGCCTCGCAGAGGAACTGGCCAAGCTGGTCGCCCGGCGCGGCCATGCGCGCGAACTGGCCGAGGCGGTCGAGGATCTGGCGGGGCTGCCGGACGAGGGGCTGACATGGCGGCTGTCGCGCGCCGCCGAGGCGCTCGACCGCGCCGGTCGCGGCGACGGGGAGGACCGCACCGAATACGAGTACGGGACCAACGGCGCACCGATGCGGCGCGACGAGCGGTCCGAGTTCGAGGCGCTGCTCGGCACCATCGCCTTCGGCAAGGGCAAGCCGCGCAAGGAATGACGACGCCCGTCGCCCCCGATTCGGTGGCGGGACGTGGCGATAGAACCAAAGAATCGGGCGCCGGGAGGTTGCGAATCGCGGGCCATGCGGCTTGATTCGTGCAGTCCGAATCACTGCCCGGCGCCGGACAGGACGTTCACCGAACGAGGAGCCCTTCATGGCCGCGAAAGACACCGACGACCGCAAGGACGAAGATCAGGACGGCGCCATGACGCTCGACATGAGCCAGGCCGCGGTCAAGAAGATGATCTCCGAGGCCAAGGAACGCGGCTACATCACCTACGACCAGCTCAACCAGGTGCTGCCGCCCGACCAGGTCTCCTCCGACCAGATCGAGGACGTGATGTCGATGCTCTCGGAGATGGGCATCCAGGTCACCGAGGAGGAGGAGAGCGAGGAGTCCGATGACGGCGGCTCGCGCGAGGTCGCGACCGTCGGCGGCAATCGCGAGGTCGCGCTGTCGGGCGAGGCCGCCGAGAAGCTCGACCGCACCGACGACCCGGTGCGCATGTATCTGCGCGAGATGGGCTCGGTCGAGCTTCTGTCGCGCGAGGGCGAGATCGCCATCGCCAAGCGGATCGAGGCCGGCCGCAACACCATGATCGCGGGGCTGTGCGAAAGCCCGCTGACCTTCCAGGCGATCACCATCTGGCGCGACGAGCTGCTGTCCGAGGACATCCTGCTGCGCGACGTGATCGACCTCGAGACCACCTTCTCCGGCCAGCTGGGAGAGGAGGAGGAAGAGGCGGTGGCCGAGCAGCCGGCGCCGACCAACGGGGCGCAGAAGCCCGAGCGCGGCGAGAAGGCCGAGCTCGACGCCGACGGCAACCCGATCCGCACCGATGACGACGACGAGGAAGACGAGCAGCACAACATGTCGCTCGCCGCGATGGAGGCCGCGCTCAAGCCCCGCGTGCTCGAAACGCTCGACACCATCGCCGAGAACTTCGCCCGCCTGTCCGAGATGCAGGACGCCCGGATGTCGGCGACGCTGAACGAGGACGAGACCTTCTCGAAGGGCGACGAGGCCGACTACCAGCAGCTGCGCTCCGAACTGGTGACGCTGGTGAACTCGCTGCACCTGCACAACAACCGCATCGAGGCGCTGATCGACCAGCTCTACGGCATCAACCGCCGGATCATGTCGATCGACTCGAACATGGTGAAGCTGGCCGACCAGGCCCGGATCAACCGGCGCGAATTCATCGACGCCTATCGCGGCGCCGAGCTCGACCCGTCCTGGATCGACCGGATGATGGAGAAGCCCGGCCGCGGCTGGCAGGCGCTGTTCGACCGCTCGCGCGAGCGGGTCGAGGACCTGCGCGCCGAGATGGCCCAGGTCGGCCAGTATGTCGGCGTCGACATCGGCGAGTTCCGCCGCATCGTCCAGCAGGTGCAGAAGGGCGAGAAGGAGGCCCGGCAGGCCAAGAAGGAGATGGTCGAGGCCAACCTGCGCCTCGTGATCTCGATCGCCAAGAAATACACCAACCGCGGCCTGCAGTTCCTCGACCTGATCCAGGAAGGCAACATCGGCCTGATGAAGGCGGTCGACAAGTTCGAGTACCGCCGCGGCTACAAGTTCTCGACCTACGCCACCTGGTGGATCCGCCAGGCGATCACCCGCTCGATCGCCGACCAAGCGCGCACCATCCGCATCCCGGTGCACATGATCGAGACGATCAACAAGCTGGTGCGCACCGGCCGCCAGATGCTGCACGAGATCGGCCGCGAGCCGACGCCCGAGGAGCTGGCCGAGAAGCTGCAGATGCCGCTCGAGAAGGTCCGCAAGGTGATGAAGATCGCCAAGGAGCCGATCTCGCTCGAGACGCCGATCGGCGACGAGGAGGACAGCCAGCTCGGCGACTTCATCGAGGACAAGAACGCGATCCTGCCGCTCGACAGCGCGATCCAGGAGAACCTCAAGGAGACCACCACCCGGGTGCTGGCCTCGCTCACCCCGCGCGAGGAGCGTGTCCTGCGGATGCGCTTCGGCATCGGCATGAACACCGACCACACTCTGGAAGAGGTCGGCCAGCAGTTCAGCGTCACCCGCGAGCGGATCCGCCAGATCGAGGCCAAGGCGCTCAGGAAGCTCAAGCATCCGAGCCGGTCGCGCAAGCTGCGCAGCTTCCTCGACCAGTAAGATGGCATCGAATGCGGAGACTGCAGAACAGATCATTCGGATCTTTGCTGTAGTTTCGGTGCGCGAGAACCGGGTCTGGATGACTTACAAGGCACTGGCCGAGGCGCTTGGTCGCCCCGGCCAGCAGCGTCTTCTGCAGGGGGCGCTGGATGTGGTGAGGGACATCTGCCGTGACCGCGGTCTGCCGGATCTCGCCGTCTGCATCGTGTCGGAAGATTCCGTGAAGGCAGGAACGCTCCTGCCCGCGTCGGGTGCAATTCAGAAGTACGGCGGTATTCCAGCCATACGTCGCGCTCAGGCCGAAGTACTCTGTTTCGATTGGGCGGCCTACCGCTTCTGAACGGTGCAACGCCGGGTTGACGCAGCGGGGCCGAACCGTGAACATCTGCGCATCCCGAGCAAGGAACGCCTCATGCCCACCGATCCCGTCACCCTGGCCGCGCTCGGCGCGGCGCTGGTCCTGCTTCTCGCCCTTGCCGCCACGCTGACCGGGCTCAGGGGCGCGCGCGCCGCGCTGGCGCAGCTGCGCGCCGATCTCGAGGCCGGGCGGCGCGATCTCGACGACAGCCGGGCCCGGGCCGAGGGGCAGGGGACGCGGCTGGAGGAGCGGGAGCGCGAGCTCGGGGCGCTGAAGGCGGAGCTGGCCGCCGCCCGCAAGGCGCAGTTCGAAAGCGACGCCGCGCATGGCGAGACCCGCTCGGCCAAGGCGGCGCTGGAGGAGGCCAAGCGCGGGCTCGAGGCCGCGCGCGACGACCTCAAGGCGCAGCTCTCCGAGATCACCGCCGAGCTGCGCGAGCTGCAGGAGCGCCACGGCCGGCTCCAATCCGACCATGCCAAGCTGCAGGCGAAGAGCGCGGGCGAGATCGAGGCGGCCGAGACGCGCATCACCGAACTGAAGGAGCTGCGCGAGGAGATGTCGCGCCGCTTCGAGGAGCTGGCCTCGAAGACGCTGCGCCAGACCGGCGAGGATTTCTCCAAGGCCAACACCGCAAAGCTCACCGAGCTTCTGACGCCGTTCCGCGACCACGTCTCGCGCTTCGAGGCCGAACTGCGGCAGGTGCACGGCAAGGCCGACGAGGAGCGGGCGCGGCTCGGCAAGCAGATCGAGATGCTGACCTCGCAATCCGAGACGATCCGCTCCGAGGCCGCGGCGCTGACCCGCGCGCTCAAGGGCGACAAGCAGAAGCAAGGCGCCTGGGGCGAGATGATCCTCGAGCGCATCCTCGAGACCTCCGGTCTCGAGCGCGGCACGCATTATCTCGTGCAGGACAGCCGCACCGACGAGGACGGCGCGCGCTGGCGGCCCGACGTCGTGGTGAAGATGCCGCGCGGCAAGAGCCTCGTCGTCGACAGCAAGGTCAGCCTCGTGGCCTACGAGGCGGCGGTGAACGCCGAGACCGAGGAGGAGCGCGCCCGCCACCTGCGCGAGCATGTGACGGCGGTGCGCCGCCACATCGACCAGCTCGCCGCCAAGGGCTACCACGCCATGGAGGAGGGCTCGGTCGACTACGTGCTGATGTTCATGCCGATCGAAGGCGCGCTTTCGGCGGCACTGTCCGAAAGCGGCGACCTGACCGCCTATGCGGTGTCCAAGGGCATCGGCGTGATGACCCCGACGACGCTGATGGTCACGCTGCGCACCGTCGACCACATCTGGACGGTCGAGCGGCGCGAGAGCAACGCCGAGGACATCGCCAAGCGCGCGGGGCTGCTCTACGACAAGGTGGCGGGCTTCGTCGGCAATCTCGACAAGGTCGGCGCCGCGCTCGCCACGGCGAGCCGCGCGCATGAGGACGCGATGGGCCAGCTCTCGACCGGGCGCGGCAACGTTCTGGGCCAGATCGAGAAGCTGAAGTCGATGGGCGCACGCACGCAGAAGAGCCTGCCCGTCGCCTTCGACGAGGTCGAAGAGATCGACGAGGCCGACGAACGGGAGACGCCCCCCGCGCTGTCGCGCGAAGCGGCGGAATGAGAGTGCCTTCCGTGCCACGGGCTGTGGCTCTGCGGTTACACTGACCCAACGGCAATGTTGCGTGTTGAAACCCTGTTCGGGTTTTCCCGTTTCCTTGTCAGGATCGAGTGACGGGAGACCTGCCATGACATTGACCAAACCCGCCGTTCTCTGCGCCGCCCTGACGATGCCGCTCATGGGCGCCGCACCGATCCTGTCCGCCACCGGCTGGGCCGACGTGACCGAGCCCGCCTCGCGCTACGACCTCGACGGCACGATCGAGATCCCGGTGGCCGAGGCCGAGCTGGAGCGCTGCCGCGCCACGCTCGAGCAGGTCTTCGTGGGCAGCCCGGTGGAGGCGGAGGCCGAGCCGGTCGAGGCCGCGATGACCGGGCCCGCCGTGCGCTGCGTGGTCGCGGGCTGAGCCTTGCATCACCGCTTCGCGCTCTCGACCCACGGCCCCGGCCTCTACGAGTTCACCGGGCAGGTGGCCGACTGGGTGGCGCAGGCCGACCCCGAAGAGGCGCTGCTGACGCTGTTCGTGCGCCACACCTCCTGTTCGATCCTGATCCAGGAGAATGCCGACCCCGAGGTGCAGACCGACCTCGCGGCGTTCTTCCATCGGCTGGTACCGTCCACGGACGACCCGTCGATGTCCTACCTGACCCACACCTATGAGGGGCCCGACGACATGCCGGGCCACATCAAGGCGGCGCTGCTGCCGACCTCGCTGCAGATCCCGGTGATCGGCGGGCGGATGGCGCTGGGCACGTGGCAGGGCATCTATCTCTTCGAGCATCGGACCCGCGCGCATCGGCGCGAGGTGGTCGGGCTCCTGCGCTGAGCCCCCACGTCATCTGGGGTCGGGAATTCGCCCCTACCCAATCCTTGGTCGGACTCATATAGTGGTCGTGGACTGACGGGCCGAGGCCCCCACCACGACCCGACGAGGACCCGATGCGCTGCCCGTTCTGCGGAAATCTCGACACACAGGTCAAGGATTCCCGGCCCGCCGAGGATCACGTCGCGATCCGCCGGCGCCGGTTCTGCCCGGGCTGCAGCGGCCGCTTCACCACCTATGAGCGGGTGCAGCTGCGCGATCTCGTGGTGATCAAGACCAATGGCCGCCGCGAGGAGTTTGACCGCGACAAGCTGGAACGCTCGATCCGCATCGCGCTGCAGAAGCGCCCGGTCGAGCGCGAGCGCATGGACCAGATGATCTCTGGCATCGTGCGGCGGCTCGAGTCGATGGGCGACACCGACATCCCGTCCTCGAAGATCGGCGAGATCGTGATGGAGGCGCTGGCCCGGATCGACACCGTGGCCTATGTGCGTTTCGCCAGCGTCTACATGAACTTCCAGGCGGTGGGCGACTTCGACAAGTTCATGTCCGAGCTGCGCCCGAACCCGGCGGAGAAGTGAGCCGCGAGACCGACCTGCGCCACATGGCGCACGCGCTGTCGCTGGGGCGGCGCGGGCTCGGCCGGGTCTGGCCCAACCCCAATGTCGGCTGCGTCATCGTGAAGGACGGCCGCGTCGTCGGCCGTGGTCGCACCGCCGATAGCGGCCGCCCGCATGCCGAGACGCAGGCGCTGGCGCAGGCTGGCGATGCGGCTCGCGGCGCCACCGCCTATGTCACGCTGGAGCCCTGCGCCCATCACGGCCGCACGCCGCCTTGCGCCGACGCGCTGGTCGCGGCCGGCGTGGCGCGGGTGGTGGTCGCGGCGCAGGACCCGGACCCGCGCGTGGCCGGCAAGGGCCTGGCGCGGCTGCGCGAGGCCGGGATCGCGGTCGAGATCGGCGTGAGGGAGGCAGAGGCGCGCGCCGATCTCGCCGGTTTCCTCAGCCGGGTCGAGCGTGGCCGCCCCTTCGTGACGCTGAAGCTCGCCGCCACGCTCGACGGGCGCATCGCCACCGCCACCGGCGAGAGCCGCTGGATCACCGGCCCCGAGGCGCGGGCCCGCGTGCACATGATGCGGGCGCGGCACGACGCGGTGATGGTCGGCGGCGGCACGGCGCGGGCCGATGATCCCTCGCTTACCGTGCGCGGGCTCGGCATCGAGAGGCAGCCGGTGCGGGTGGTGCTGTCGCGCCGGCTCGACCTGCCGCAGGACGGCGTGCTGGCCCGCACCGCGTACGAGGTGCCGCTCTGGCTCTGCCACGATCCGGCCGCCGACGCCGCGGGCTGGACCGCCCTCGGCGCGAAGAGCCTGCCCTGCGAGATCGCGGGCGGGCAGGTCTCGGTCGGCGCGGCTCTGGCGGCGCTGGCGGGTGAAGGGATCACGCGCGTGTTCTGCGAGGGCGGGGCGGGGCTTGCGGCCTCGCTGCTCGGCGCGGGGCTGGTGGACGAGCTGGTGCTGTTCACCGCCGGGGTCGCGATCGGGGCCGAGGGCACGCCGGCCCTGTCGGCGATGGGCGTAGACCGGCTTGCCGCCGCGCCGCGGCTGCGGCTGGCGCGGCAGGAGCGTGTGGGCGCCGACGTGATGAGCGTCTGGCGGGCCGGGGCCCTCTAACGGAAACGGCCGCCCCGGGGGGCGGCCGCGAAACGCGTCAGCGCGGGGCGCGATCAGCTCGCGCCGTCATCGGCGTCGTCGCCGTCACCCGCCGCGTCGCCGAAATCGTCGCCGTCGCTGTCCTCGACGTCATCGGCATCGTCGTCGCCCAGCTCTCCGTAGCCGTCGGCCCCGGCCTCGGTCGAGAGGCCCACGCCTTCCTCGGAATCCACGTCGGCCTCGGCATTGCCCGAGAGGTTCGCCCCGGCGGCGATGTCGGCGGCGGGGTTGGCGTCGTCGTCATCGGCCTGTGCCGCGGCGTCGCCTTCCATCTCGGCGCTGCCTTCGGCCTCGGCCTCGGCCTCGGCCTGCGCGGCGTTGCGGGCCTGCATCTCGGCGATCGAGAGCTGGCCGTCGCCGTCGAGGTCGTATTGCAGCAGGCCGAGCCCGACCTCGCCGAAGGCGGCGGTCAGCTCGGTTTCGGTGAGAAAGCCGTCGCTGTCGGCGTCGACCATGGCGAAGGTCGCCTGCTGGGCCGAGGCGGCGGTGGCGAGGCCGCCGATCAGCGCGATGGCGGTGAGGCTCTTGGTGGTGAAGGTCATGTCATGTCCTCTCGGTTCTTGCGGGCGGCGCAGGCCGCCCCCGGCGCGTTGGCCGGCTGACCCCGCCCTAACAGGTCGCGCAGGGCGATGTTCCTGCCGATCGTGCGGCGGCGCGGCATCCTGCCGCACCCGGTCCCGGGTTCCGGCAGCCCGCCGCCTAGCGCCGCCAGAGCGCCGCGTAACCCGCTAAAACGCCTTGCAATTTCGCCAGCGCCCTGAGCGAGGGCACGCGCCGCACTCGGCCCTCGGCCAGCCGCTCCAGCGCCAGTTCGGGCGGGCAGGGTCGCCCCGACAAGGGGTCGAAGTAGCGCGGCCAGCCGATCAGCGCGGCATGGGCAAGCCCGGTGATGTCGGGCCGGGCGGTGCGGCGCGGGCAGGGCGGGCCTAGATCTCGCGTCAGCCCCCAGCCCGCGTAGAAGGGCGTGCCGAGGCAGGTGACCGGCTTGCCGCGCAAGAGCGCCTCGAAGCCGAGGCCGGAGGTGATGGTCCAGACCTCGTCCGCGCCCGCGATCGCCGCGACAGGGTCGGTGCCCTGCAGCACGGCGTCGGCGATCCGGTCGGCCCCCGGCACCGCGCCGGGCCGCAGCCCGGCCTCGACGTCGGGGTGCGGCTTGTAGAGGATCACCGCATCGGGATGCGCCGCCCGCGCGGCGCGCAAGAGGTCGAGATTGCTCCGGACCTTGCCCGCGCCCAGCCGCATCGCCGCATCGTCCTCGACCTGCCCCGGCACGAGAATGCGGCGGCCTCCGGGCCGCCTCTCGGGCAGCCCCTCTGGCAGGCCCGCCCCAGCGAGGTTGTACTTCGTCAGACCCGCCGCCAGCAGCCGCGCCACGAGGCGCTCGGCCCGCCGCCGCTCGTGTTCCTGCAGGGCGGTCGAGGCCGCGATCAGCCGTTCCAGCCGGCTTTCGCGCGCGGGGTCGTAGTGCAGGCCGAGATCGTCGAGCCCGAGGCTCGCAGGCGGCACCAGCGCCGCGCCCAGCCCGCGCGAGCGCAGGAAGGCGTCCTCGACCCGCACCGCGCCCTCGGGCGCAGGCCGGTCGCCCCAGACCATCAGCCGCCGCCCGTCGCGCGCGGCCCGCGCGGCGGCCGTCCCGGGCGGGTCGGCGAAGACCACCGGGCGGACATGGCCGAAACCCCGCTGCAGGTGGCCGCGCTTCCACGCGCGCATCCCTGACGCCACCCAGCCTGCGCGATCCTCGCGATGAGCGCGGGCCTCGGCCTCGAAGGCGTCGAGCGCGTCCTCGAAGGCGCAGGCCCGATCGCGGAACGGGTCGTGCCAGCGCGGGTAGAGGATCATCGCCGCCGCGAAGAGCTGTGCCCGCGTCAGCTTGCGCTGCCGCCGCGCCACGGGCCGCTCGTCCTGCGTCAGGCCCCAGCCGGCATAGAAGGGCTGGCCGAACACCACCGGCCGGTGCCCCGCGAGGATGGCCTCGAAGCCCATCTGCGAGGACAGCGTGTAGACCGCCACCGCGCCCTCGAGCAGCCGCCAGGGGGAGACTGGCGCATCGAAAAGCTGCATGTCCGGCCCGAGATCGTCGGGACGGAAATGCCCAGGCCGGAAGCCCTGCTGCGTCTCGGGGTGGGTCTTGACCACGATCCGCGCGCCGGGATGCGCCTCGCGCGCGGTGAACAGCATCTCGCGGAACCGGTTGCGGTCGCCGCCGCTGGCGCGGACGGCGGCGTCGCTGGCGGTCTGGTCGATCACCAGCACGTAGCCCGGCGCGGGCGGCGCGGCCGCGGGGTCGAAGCCCGCGTATTTCGAAAGCTCCGCCGCCTGCATGCGGGCGATCCCCGCCCGCGCGCGGTCGAGCAGGGCTGTGTCGTCGAGAGGGTGGTCGCGCAGCAGGGCTTCGAGGTCCGAAGGGACGGCGGCGTCGAAATGCACCCCGGAATGGTCGATCAGCAGGCCGAGCGGCGCGCCGCCGGCGCGGCCGGGCCGCACCGAGCGCAGGAAGGCATCCTCGATCCGGACGAGGGCGGCGCCGCGCGTCGCCGCGACCCGCTCGCCGCGCCATGCGGTCGGGCTCGCGCCCCAGACGCCCACCAGATCGTCCGGCCCGGGCAGGCCGAGGCAGGGCGCGTAACCCGCGGCCCGGAGCCTGCGGCGGATCGGGCCCCTGAGAAGCCCGCCGTTGAACACGAAAAGCCGCCGCGGGGGGCGGCCCGCGGCGGCGTCCTGGTCGGGCCCGCGCAAGCCTAGCGCAGCGTCGAGGCGGCGGCGTCGGCGGTGGTGAGCGAGCCGGTCAGCCCGCCGATCACCCGGTCGAACTCGACGATCGGCGCCTCGGTCACGTAGACGGTGTCGTCGTCGCGGATCGCGAAGTCGCGCGCCATGAACATGCCGTTGGGCTTGGTCAGGTCGAGCACGTAGACCACCCGCTGCGTGCCGACGAGGTCGGGCTGGCCGGTGAGCTGCTGCGCGATCACCGCGGGCTCGTTGCGGAACACGAAGACGCCGGTCGGGTCGGCGAGCCGCGGGTTGAGGCCGCCGACGCGGGCGATCGCCTCGATCGCCGAGATCGAGCGGCTGTCGAAGGGCACCAGCTCCTGGCTGCCGGTCGCGCCGAGCGCGGTGAAGTCGCGCGTGTCGGCCTCGACCAGGATGCGGTCGCCCGGGCGCAGCGCCACGTCGGCTTGCGGATGCTCGTAGAGGTCCTCGAACCAGATCTCCCCGGCGGTGTTGCCGCGCGTCAGCGTGACCTGCGCGATCTCGGGCCGCACGGTGACGCCGCCGGCGCGCGCCAGCATCGCCGAGAGGGTGCGGGTCGGGCGTTCGATCGGGTAGACGCCCTGCGCGCCGACATCTCCCACCACCGAAACGGTCGAGCCGTCGCCGGCGAGCCTTCGCACCTGCACCTGCGGGTCGGGCGTCTGGGCCGAGAGCTTTTCGGTGATGATCCGGCGAATCGCCTCGGGCGTGTTGCCGGCCGCGCGGATGCGCCCGGCATAGGGCACGTAGACGAAGCCCGCCCCGTCGACCTGCACCTCCTCGAGCACGGTGGCGTTCTGGCCGGTCGGGACCAGCAGCCCGTCATCGACGTTTTCCCAGATGGTCAGCCCCAGCACGTCGCCGGGTTGGATCGTGTCCGAGCCGACGAGGCCGGCCTGCTCGAAGGTGGCGGCGAAGCCCAGCGCCGGCACCACGCCGGCGATCCGGTTCACGCGGTCGTCGACCGCGATCACGAAGGCGTCGCCCTGCCGCAGCACCGAGCCCGCGAAGATCTCGCGCTTGCTGGGGCCCGAACGCGGGGTCAGCCCGCAGCCGGCCACGAGGCTCAGCGCCGCGAGAACGGCCGCGCCGCGGGCGAGGCGGTGGGTCAGGGTGGTCACTGCTCGGTCTCCTCGACCTGTCTGTCCTGCGCGGCCCGTGCTCGCGGACCGGTCATGATCGGTTTTTGGGGCGCGCGGCGCCCGTCAGGGGCGAGGCTAGCCCGGTGCACCGCATGTTTCCACCGCAGCGCGCATGGCGGAGTACGTGGCGGGACGCGGTGTTGCGCGCGAGCCTCGGCCTCAGCCGACCGCGCGCAGCGGCTGGCGCGGCGCGACCCGGCCGATGCGCAGCGCGTCGTAGGGGTCTTCCTCGGCCAGCATCATGTCGACCACCTGCCGCAGGAGCTGCCGCCGGCCGCGGCTCGAGTAGAAGCCGCCCGGCACCTGGCTGGTCTCGAGCAGGAAGCGCCGGTAGTCGCGATAGGCCCGCCGGTCGGGGCGGCGCGGGGCGCGGAAGAACTCGGCCAGCGGCTGGTCGGAGGCGAACTCCGGCTTGTCGAAGACCGCCCGGCCGAAGACCTTGAGCGGGATGCCGCGCCACAGCACCTGCTGCGCGGCGGTGGAGTTCACCGTCACCGCGCTGCGCGCCGGGTTCAGAAGCCGCGCCAGCTTGCCGCCGCGCAGGTAGTGCACGCGCCCCGCGACGCCATGCGCGCGGGCGAGGTCGCGGATGATCCGCCTGAGCGGCAGCTGCCCGCTCTCCAGCGGGTGCGCCTTGAAGACGAGGTGGTGGTGGCGCGGCGCGCCGCGGGCGAAGCCCTCGACCACCAGTTCGAGGAAGTCGGACATCTTCTCGAAGCGCGAATGGTTGCGGAAGCTCGAATCATGTTCGAGCTGCAGCAGCGCGAGGTGGTAGGGATAGTCGCCATGTCGGATGCGCGCGGTGGCGAGGATGCGGTCGAGCGCGATGAAGGGCATCAGCAGGAGCCGCGTGGTGTAGAGCCGCGCCTCGGTCGAGAGCGGCAGCGCCCGGTGGCCGCGGAAATTGCGGTAGCCGCGGTTCGCGCAGAGCACGAACCAGTGGTAGAGCGCGCCGTAGAACACGTGCTGGCGCATGTCGCCCCAATGCGCCGGCGGCTCCGGCAGCTCGGGGTCTGAGCGGGCGAGGTCGGCGCGCATCCGCTTCACCCCGATCTTCATCAGCCGCGAATGGCCGTTGGTGCCGCCGCGCTCGTAGGTCACCCACCAGGGCCGCATGTAGCCTTCCTCGAAGACGTGGACGGCAAGCCCGCGCGCCCGCGCGATGGCGACGGCCTCGGCATGGACGGGCCGGGTGTCGCCGTAGAGCACGATGTCGGTCACGCCCTTCTCGCCCAGCAGCCGCTCGAATGTTTCGGCCCAGTCGCCGGGCGCGCCGCGATAGGGGATGTAGCTGGCGCGGTCGGGCCAGAAGGCGCGGTCGCCGGCATTGAAGCCCACGCGCCACACGCCTGCGCCCGCGGCCCGCAGCATCTTCCCCAGGCGGTGGAAGAAGGGCCCGTGCGGGCCCTGCAGGAACAGGAAGGTCTTCTCGGCGGGGTCGGTCACCATGCGGTCCAGTCTGACGTCATCGGGTTGACGCTTCGCAAAGCGCCGGGGCGGTTTTACGGCGCGCGCGTGACGCTGCAAAGCGCCGAGGCCGAAACGTTGCGCCCGCGCCACGCCGGCGGGCCGTGCCGGCGGCACTTGTTCGCGGGCCGGCCCGGGTCTAGGTCTGGGCGCGCATCAACGGGAGAGGCGCGCATGTTCACGGGCATCATCACCGACGTCGGAGAGATCCTCGACGTGGTCCAGGAAGGCGACCTACGCGCCCGGATCGGCACCGTCTACGACCCCGCGACCATCGAGATCGGCGCCTCGATCGCCTGCGACGGCGTCTGCCTGACCGTGGTGGCGCTGGGCGAGAGCCCGCGCAACTGGTTCGAGGTGCAGATCTCGGCCGAGACGGTGAACCTCACCAGCATCGGCCGCGACGGCTGGCACAAGGGCAAGCGGATCAACTTGGAGCGCGCGCTCAAGGTCGGCGACGAGCTGGGCGGGCACATCGTCTCGGGCCATGTCGACGGCGTGGCCGAGGTGGTCTCGACCCGCGACGAGGGCGACAGCCTGCGGGTGCGGTTCCGCGCGCCCGAGGCGCTGGCGAAGTTCATCGCGCCCAAGGGCTCGGTGGCGCTGAACGGCACCTCGCTCACCGTCAACGAGGTCGAGGGCACCGAGTTCGGGATCAACCTGATCCCGCACACCCGCGAGGTGACGAACTGGGGCGAGGTGGTCGAGGGCCAGTCGATCAATCTCGAGATCGACACCATGGCGCGCTACGTCGCGCGGCTGCGCGAATGGGATCGCTGAGCCGGCATGATGACGTCCCGGCGCGCGAGGCTCTTCGGGGCCTGAGCGCCGCGCGGAAGGCCGGCGGCCGGCCGTGAGTATTTGAAGAGTGAAGTGGCAGGGCGCTCCGGGCCTACTTTACTCCACAAATACTCCAATCCCGCCGTTTCTACCCCCGCCGCGCCTTCAGCAGTTCGGCAGGTTCACCGCCAGACCGCCCTGCGAGGTTTCCTTGTACTTGTCGCTCATGTCGCGGCCGGTCTGGCGCATTGTCTCGATCGCCACGTCGAGCGGCACGAGATGCGAGCCGTCGCCCCGAAGCGCGAGGCTCGCCGCCGCCACCGCCTTGACCGCGCCCATGCCGTTGCGCTCGATACAGGGCACCTGCACCAGCCCCGCCACGGGATCGCAGGTCATGCCGAGATGGTGCTCGAGCGCGATCTCGGCGGCGTTCTCGACCTGGCCCGGAGTGCCGCCCAGCACGGCGGCAAGGCCGGCTGCGGCCATCGCGGCGGCCGAGCCGACCTCGGCCTGGCAGCCGCACTCCGCGCCCGAGATCGAAGCGTTCTCCTTGATCAGCCCGCCCACCGCGGCGGCGGTAAGCAGGAACTCGGGCACGCGTTCGCGCGTGGCGCCCGGCACGTGGTCGAGCCAGTAGCGGATCACCGCCGGCACCACGCCCGCCGCGCCGTTGGTGGGTGCGGTCACCACCTGCCCGCCGGCGGCGTTCTCCTCGTTCACCGCCATGGCGTAGGCCGAGATCCAGTCGGTCACGAGGTGCGGCGCGGCGAGGTTGCCGCCATGGCCCTCTTTCAGCGCGGCGTGGATTTTGGCGGCGCGGCGGCGCACGCCGAGACCGCCGGGCAGCGTGCCCTCGGCCGCGAGCCCGCGGTCGATGCAGTCCGACATGACGCGCCAGATCTTCTGCACCTCGCCGTTCAGGTCCGAACGTGGGCGGCGGACGCGCTCGTTGGCGCGCTTCATCGCGGCGATCGACAGCCCGCTGTCCTGCGCCATGCGCAGCATCTCGGCGGCGTTGGCGAAGGGGTAGGGCACCGGCGGGCCGTCATCCGGGGCGGGCCCGGCCTCCAGCTCGGCCGCGGTGCGCACGAAGCCGCCGCCGATCGAGTAATAGGTGATCTCGGTCACCACGTCGCCCTGCGCGTCGTGCCCCCTGAGCACGAGCCCGTTGGCATGGCCCGGCAGCGGTGGGCCGTAGTCGAAGACGAGATCGCTCTGCGGGTCGAAGCGCAGCTCGGGCAGGCCCTCGGGGTGCAGGACCTTCTCGGCGCGCACCCGCGCCAGTTCGGTCTCGGCGGTCTCGGCGTCGTAGCCCTCGACCGTGATCCCGGCGAGGCCCAGCACCACGGCGCGGTCGGTGGCATGGCCCGCCCCGGTGAAGGCGAGCGAGCCGTGCAGCCGGGCGCTGAGGCCCGCGACCCGGAACGGCTGGGCGCGCAGGTGGTCGAGGAACCGCCCCGCTGCCACCATCGGGCCGATGGTGTGCGACGAGGACGGGCCGATGCCGATCTTGAAGATGTCGAAGACGGAGAGGAACATCAGGTGGCGTATCCTTCGGGGGGATGCGGCGGGCGCGGCGCGGTGAAGGGGCGGGGGCCGAGACCTTCGGCCCGGATCGCCGCCGCGACCGAGGGGCGCGTCTCGAAGCGGGTGGCGGCGGCCTGTAGCCCCGGCCAGCGCGCGAGGTCGAACCAGCCGGTCCCGGCCTCGGGGTAGAGCGCGCACCAGCGCAGCATCGGCACGAGATAGCAGTCGAGCGCCGAGGGCTGATCGGCGCCGAGCCACGGCCCGAGGCCGGGCAGCGCCGCCTCCAGCCGGTCGAGCATCTCGAGCGTGCGCTGGGCGGTGCGCTCGTGCAGCGCGAAGACCATCTCGGGGCCGATATGCTCGCCGCCGTAGAACATCATCCTGAGCGCCGGGTGCAGCGTGTTGGCCAGCCAGAACAGCCAGGCGAGCGCGAGGCCGCGGTCGGGGGCCTCCGGCGCCGGCATCAGCACGGCGTGGTCGCGGTGCCGGTCCGAGAGCCACAGCAGGATCGCCGCGGTCTCGAAGATCGGCCCCTCGGGCGTCTCGAGCACCGGGATCATGCCATGCGGGTTGAGCGCGAGGTAGGCCGGGCTGCGCTGCGCGCCGGCGCGGCGGTCGACCAGCGCCGTGTCAAAGGGCAGGCGCAGCTCCTCGAGCGCGAGCCGCACGCAGAGCGAGGCATTGTCCGGGGCGTAATGCAGGCGCAGGGTCATGGCGGGATCCTCGGGCGGGCGCGGCCGGGCCGCTTGTCCGGATGCGACCATTCCGCACCCTCCGGCGCAAGCCTTGCGGGGCAATTGCCCCTCGCACGCGGGCGGCATCTTTCCTATAACCGCCCCGGACCCGCAGGAGAGCAGCATGGCCAAGGACCTATCCCCCGTCGAGAAGGCGAAATTCGTCGCCGCCAAGCAGGCCTGCGCGATGGTGCAGGACGGCATGAAGCTGGGCCTGGGCACCGGCTCCACCGCCGAGTGGCTGGTCCGCTGCCTCGGCGAGATGGTGCGCGGCGAGGGGCTGCGGATCCAGGCGGTGCCGACCTCGGCGCGCACGGCCGACCTGGCGCGCGAGCAGGGCATCGAGGTGATCAGCCTCGAAGAGGCCGGCTGGCTCGACCTGACCATCGACGGCGCCGACGAGTTCGATGGCGACCTGAACCTGATCAAGGGCGGCGGCGCGGCGCTTCTGCACGAGAAGATCGTCGCCACCGCCTCGGACCGCATGGTGGTGATCGCCGACGCCACCAAGCAGGTCGAGACGCTCGGGGCCTTCCCGCTGCCGGTCGAGGTGATCCCCTTCGGCTGGCAGGCCACCAAGGTGCTGATCGAGGAAACGCTGGTCGGTCTCGACGTGCTCGGCCGCGAGGTCGCGCTGCGCGAAAAGGACGGCGCGCCCGTGCGCACCGACGAGGGCAATTTCGTGCTCGACCTGCATCTCAAGCGCATCGGCAATGCCCGCCAGCTCGGCCTCGTGCTGAACCAGGTGCCCGGCGTCGTTGAAAACGGCCTGTTCGTGGATATCTGCGATGCCGTGGTGATCGGTCACGGCGACGGCCGGGTCGAGACCCGCGACCTGCATAGCGGCGAGGCCGAGGAGACGCGCTTCGACTTCCTCGCGCCCGACAACATCTTCAACGACATAGCCGACTAAGGATTCCCATGGATTTCGACTACGACCTCTTCGTGATCGGCGGCGGCTCGGGCGGGGTGCGCGCCGCGCGCACCGCCGCCGCCACCGGCGCCTCCGTCGCGCTGGCCGAGGAAAGCCGGCTGGGCGGCACCTGCGTGATCCGCGGCTGCGTTCCGAAGAAGCTCATGGTCTACGCCTCGGGCTACGGCGAAATGGCCGAGGAGGCCCGCGCCTATGGCTGGGAGTTCGGCGAGGGCCGGTTCGACTGGCGGCCCTTCCGCGAGAAGCTGCATGCCGAGCTCGACCGGCTCGAGGGCGTCTATGGCCGGCTGCTCGATGGCTCTGGCGTCGAGGTCTACGACCGGCGCGCCAAGATCGTCGATCCGCACACGGTCGAGCTCGCCGATGGCGGCCGCAAGACCGCGGCGCACATCCTCGTGGCGACCGGCGGCCGCCCGGTGCGGCCCGACATGAAGAACGCCCATCTCGGCATGGTCTCGGACGACGTGTTCGACCTCGACGAGCTGCCGAAATCGATTCTGATCGTCGGCGGCGGCTACATCGCCTGCGAGTTCGCCTGCATCCTGCACGGGCTGGGGGTCGAGGTGACGCAGTTCTACCGCGGCGCGCAGATCCTGCGCGGCTTCGACGACGAGGCGCGCGGGCTGATCGCGGACTCGATGCGGGCGCGCGGCATCGACCTGCATCTGGGCACCAACATCGTCGAGATGTGCCCCGAGGCCGAGGCCGGCGATTCGGTGCGCCACCACGGCACCGATTCGGATGCCGCCGGCGCCAACGGCGTGGCCGAGGCCGCGCCCGGCACCAAGGGGCCGGTCTGGGTCAAGGCGACCAATGGCGACGAGAAGGTCTACGACGCGGTGCTCTTCGCCACCGGCCGCAAGCCCAACACCGACGGCCTCGGCCTCGAGGAGGCGGGCGTGACGCTGGCGCGCGGCGGCGCGATCGAGGTCGACGAGTACAGCCAGACCGACTGCCCCTCGATCTACGCGATCGGCGACGTCACCGACCGGGTGAACCTGACGCCGGTGGCGATCCGCGAGGGCATGCAGTTCGTCGAGACCGTGTTCAAGGGCAACCCGACCCCGGTGGATCACGCGCTGATCCCCTCGGCGGTGTTCACCCAGCCCGAGCTCGGCACCATCGGCCTGACCGAGGAGGCGGCGCGCGAGATCGAGCCGGTGGAGGTCTATTGCTCCTCCTTCAAGCCGATGCAATCGGCCTTCGCCGAAAGCCCCGAGCGGGTACTGATGAAGCTGGTGGTGAGCGTCGAGACCCGCAAGATCCTGGGCTGTCACATCGTCGCACCCGAGGCCGGCGAGATGATCCAGCTCGCCGGGATCGCGGTCAAGATGGGCGCCACCAAGGAGGATTTCGACCGCACGGTGGCGGTGCACCCGACCATGGCCGAAGAGATCGTGACCATGCGCGAACCTGTGCGTCGTTCTTGAATAAGCCCCCCCGGGGCACACATGCTAATCGTGCCGGGTCCACCGGCGCGGGGGAAACCAACAAGGGAACAGAGGCTTCATGGCTGGAAACAATGGCGGCCCCTGGGGCGGTGGCGGAGGCGGCCGCGGCCCCTCGGGCGGAGATGACGACCGGCGCCCGGGCGGACCGCAGCGGCCCCGTCGGCCGGGCGAGTCGCCGCAGATCGACGAATTGATGAACAAGGGCCGCGAGCAGCTGCGCGTGCTGATGGGCGGCGGTGGCGGCGGCGGCCGCGGCTCGGGCGGCGGCGACGGCTTCAAGCTGAGCCGCGGCACGATCGGCCTCGTCGCGGCCGGCGCGCTGGTGCTGTGGGGCGTGATGTCCTTCTACACCGTGCGCCCCGAGGAGCAGTCGGTCGAGCTCTTCCTCGGCCAGTACTCCGCGACCGGCAATCCGGGTCTCAACTTCGCACCCTGGCCGCTGGTCACCCATGAGGTGGTCAACGTCACCTCGGAGCGGACCGAGAACATCGGCATCGGCCGCGACAATGACGGGCTGATGCTGACCACCGACGCCAACATCGTCGACATCGGCTTCCAGGTGGTCTGGAACGTCTCCGACCCGGCCAAGTTCCTGTTCAACATCCGCGACCCGCAGCTCACCGTGCAGGCGGTGTCCGAATCGGTGATGCGCGAGATCATCGCCGCCTCGAACCTGGCGCCGATCCTCAACCGCGACCGCGGCGTGATCGCCGACACCGCGATGCAGTCGATCCAGGCGACGCTCGATGCCTATGAGAGCGGCATCAACATCGTCCGGGTCAACCTCGACCGCGCCGACCCGCCGTCGGAGGTGATCGACGCCTTCCGCGACGTGCAGGCCGCCGAGCAGGAGCGCGACCGGCTGCAGCGCCAGGCCGACGCCTATGCCAACCGGGTGCTCGCCGAGGCGCGCGGTGAAGCCGCGCAGACCATCGAACAGGCCGAGGCCTACCGCGCCCAGACCATCAACGACGCGCTGGGTCAGGCCAGCCGCTTCTCGGCGGTGCAGGACGAGTATGCCCGCGCACCGGAGGTCACCCGCCGCAGGCTCTATCTCGAATCGATGGAGCGGGTGCTGGGCGACGTCGACAAGATGGTGCTCGATCCCTCCATCGCGGGGGGCGAGGGCAGTACGGGCGTCGTGCCCTTCCTGCCGCTGAACGAGCTGTCGCGCAGCGACCGGTCGGGACAGCAGGGCGGCGCGAGCGCCGGCGCGACCACCAACGGGCAGGGGAACTGAGATGAAGAAGACCGCATTCATTCTGCCGGCGCTGGTCATCGTAGTGGCCGTGACGCTGTCGTCGATCTTCGTCGTGGACGAGCGCGAGAAGGCTCTCGTGCTGCAGTTCGGCCAGATCCGCCAGGTCAAGGAAGAGCCCGGTCTCGGGCTGAAGATCCCGCTGATCCAGGAGGTCGTCACCTATGACGACCGGATCCTGTCGCTCGACACTCAGACCATCGAGGTCACGCCCTCGGACGACCGCCGTCTCGTGGTCGACGCCTTCGCGCGTTACCGCATCTCGGACGTGGTGCAGTTCCGCCAGGCGGTGGGCGCGGGCGGCGTGCGCGCCGCCGAGGACCGGCTCAGCTCGATCCTCAACGCCCAGATCCGCGAGGTGCTCGGTGCCGACCAGGTGACCTCGGACACGATCCTGTCCTCCGACCGGCGCGACCTGATGACCCGCATCCGCGAGCAGGCGCAGCGTTCGGCCCAGGGCCTCGGCATCGACGTGGTCGACGTGCGGCTCAAGCAGACCAACCTGCCGGCGCAGAACCTCGACGCCACCTTCGCCCGGATGCGGGCCGAGCGCGAGCGCGAGGCCGCCGACGAGATCGCCCGCGGTAACGAGGCCGCGCAGCGGGTGCGCGCGCTGGCCGACCGGACCGTGGTCGAGACCATGTCGGAAGCCGAGCGCGAGGCGCAGGTGACCCGAGGCGAGGCCGACGCCGAGGCCAACGCGATCTTCGCGCAGGCCTATGGCGCCGACCCCGAGTTCTTCGACTTCTACCGCTCGCTTCAGGCCTATGAGCGGGCGCTGCAGGGCTCGAACTCGCAGCTGGTGCTGACCCCCGACAGCGCCTTCTTCGACTACCTCTACAACGACGACCTGCCCGAGGGCGTGGTGCCGGCCCCGGCGCGGGCGCGCGCCCCGGGCGAGAGCGCCGCCGGCGAGGCGTCGGCGACCGGCGACGCGGCCGATGCCGGGGTGATCCGGCTCGACACGATCGACGTGCAGCAGGGCGAGGATGGCGCGATCACCTTCACCACGCGCGATGGCCAGCCGATCGATGCGGAGGCCGATGCCGACGCCTCGGCCGACAGCCAGGCGCGGGTGCTCGAGCCGCGGGTGATCCCGCCGGCCGAGGAGGGCGCCGCCGCGGAGACCGCGACGCAATGAGCTGGATCCTGCTGGGCCTAGGCCTGGTTCTGGTGGTGGAGGGGCTGGCCTGGGCGCTGGCCCCTTCGCTTTTGGAGGACATGCTGGAGGCGCTGCGCCGGCTTCCGGTCGAACGGCGGCGGCTGGTCGGGCTGGCGGCGCTCGCGGCCGGCACGGCGCTGATCTGGGCCGCGCGCGGTCTCGGCGGCTGACACCCCCGCAGCTGCCGCCGGGGAAGGTCACGGGCCTTCACACCGCTTTGTCCCCGCGCGATGGGGCTTGAGTTGCCTCCGGCTGCCCTTAGGTTGATGGTCGCGCCGATCGGAACGATGGCGCCCGCCGCCCGTCCGGCCCGAGACGCAAAGCAGGAGTGAGCCCGTGAAGTCCAAGATCAAGATCCAGTCGCTTGTCACCCCCGCCCGTGCCGTATCGGTTCTGGCGCTCGGTGGCGCGCTCGGTCTGAGCCAGGTCGCGCCGCTGTCCGCCCAGGACACCGCCGTGACGCCCGATACCGAAGCCGAGACCACCGCCTCGGCCCCCGATGCGACCCGGCCGCTCACCTTCGCCGATCTGGCCGAGCAGGTCAGCCCGGCCGTGGTCAACATCACCACCGCCACCATGGTCGAGGCGCCGGCCGGGCCGCAGGGCATCGTGCCCGAGGGCTCGCCCTTCGAGGAATTCTTCCGCGACTTCCAGAACCGCGGCGACGGCGCGCCGCGCCGCTCCTCGGCGCTGGGCTCGGGCTTCGTCATCTCGGCCGACGGCTACGTCGTGACCAACAACCACGTCATCGACGGCGCCGACGAGATCAACATCGAGTTCTACTCGGGCCAGGAGCTCGAGGCCGAGGTGGTCGGCACCGACCCCAACACCGACATCGCGCTTCTGAAGGTCGATGCCGAGGAGCTGCCCTATGTCGAGTTCGGCGACAGCACCGGCGCCGGCGCCCGCGTCGGCGACTGGGTGATGGCGATGGGCAACCCGCTGGGGCAGGGCTTCTCGGTCTCGGCGGGCATCGTCTCGGCCCGCGGCCGGGCGCTTTCGGGCACCTATGACGATTACATCCAGACCGACGCCGCCATCAACCGCGGCAACTCGGGCGGGCCGCTGTTCAACATGTCGGGCGAGGTGATCGGCGTGAACACCGCGATCCTGTCGCCGAATGGCGGCTCGATCGGCATCGGCTTCGCCATGTCCTCCGACGTCGTGACCGAGGTGGTCGACCAGCTGCGCGAGTTCGGCGAGACCCGCCGCGGCTGGCTCGGCGTGCGGATCCAGGACGTGACCCCCGACATGGTCGAGGCGATCGAGGGGCTCGACGGCAGCCGTGGCGCGCTCGTCACCGACGTGCCCGAGGGGCCGGCGATGGAGGCCGGCATGGAAGCCGGCGACGTGATCCTGAGCTTCGACAACACCGAGGTCGCCGACACGCGCGAACTGGTGCGCATGGTCGGCCGTGCCCCGGTGGGCGAGGAGGTCCCGGTCGAGGTGCTGCGCGGCGGCGAGATGGTCGAGCTGACCGTCAAGCTCGGCCGCCGCGAGGAGGCCGAGGGCGCCCGCCCGGCTTCGGCGCCGGGCGGCGAGGACATGGGCCAGGCCGAGATGTTCGGCCTGACGCTCTCGGGCGTGACCTCCGAGCTCGCGCAGCAGTTCAACCTGCCCGACGGCGCGGAAGGCCTCGTCGTGACCGAGGTGGACCCGGCTTCCGAGGCGGCCGAGAAGGGCTTTGCCGCCGGTGACGTGATCACCGAGGCCGGCCAGCAGCCGGTGGTGTCGATCGCCGATTTCCGCGACCGGGTCGAGGAAGCGCGCGAGGCCGGCCGCAAGTCGCTGCTGCTGCTGGTGCGCCGCGGCGGCGATCCGCGCTTCGTGGCGCTGCCGCTGCAGGAGGGCGAGGAGTAATCTTCCCGGCCCGGAGCATCGACTGAAAGGGCGCCTTCGGGCGCCCTTTTCGCGTCAGGGGGTCAGGGGCCAGGGGGTTGGGGGGTCAGCGGCTCATCGCCTCGATCTGATCTCGTTCCAGCGCGACGATGCCGAGCCGCTGCGCCGAGGCCAGCGACAGCACCGGGCTGTCCGGGCCGCCGGTGGCGCGCTGGTAGGCGCGCACCGCCTCCAGCGTCGTCGCATCGAGCAGGCCGGTCACCGGCCCCGCATGGTAGCCGCGCGTGATCAGCGCGCGCTGCAGCGTCTCGACGAAGCCCGGCGTGAAGGCCGGCGGGCAGAGCGTCTCGAACAGGATCTCGCGGCGCTCCTGCACGATGCGCTGCCGCGTCACGCTGCGGTAGCTGGCGGGGCGGGGGCTGCCGTCGGCCGCGACGCCGGCGGGCCGCTCCACCACCTGCTCGCGCACCGTCTCGAGCACCGCCGGGGTGATGTCCTGCCCCATGCAGCGCCCGTCGGCCCGTGTCTCGATCCGCGCGGCCATGAAGGCGGGCACGGCGGGCTCGGCCCGCGGCGTGGCGCAGGCGGCGAGCAGGAGGAGGGGCAGAAGCGGGGTTCGGAACATCGGGCACCGGCGCTGGGTTACCGGGGCGACACTAGCGCGCCGCGGCGCAAAGGGAAAAGCCGCCGGGCCCTGCCTGGCCGTGGCGTGGCAGCAGCGCCGCAGCCCGCGGCTTTGTCACTGGCCCTGTGCGCACCGCTCGCCTAGACAGGCGGCGCAGCCTTCAGAAGGAGCCGAGAATGGCGAAGATCACCTATATCGAGCACGACGGCACCGAGCACGTCGTCGACGTGTCGAACGGCCTGACCGTGATGGAGGGCGCGCGCGACAACGGCATCCCCGGCATCGAGGCCGATTGCGGCGGCGCCTGCGCCTGCTCGACCTGCCATGTCTATGTCGATGAGGCCTGGGTGGCGAAGCTGCCCGAGAAGGACCCGATGGAAGAGGACATGCTTGAATTCGCCTACGAGCCCGATGCCGAACGCTCGCGCCTGACCTGCCAGCTCAAGGTCTCGGACGCGCTGGACGGCCTCGTGGTGCGGATGCCCGAGCGCCAGATCTGATGCGCGCCGCCGGCCTCGCCCTCGCGCTGGCCTGCGCCGCCGGACCGGGGCGGGCCGAGGGCGTGGTCGAGGCGCGGTTCACCGAGCCCACCACGCGCTACGCCCACGGCGTCTTCGGCGAGACCGAGGAATGGGGCGCGCTGGAGATGCTGGACGGCGCAGGCGTCCGCCACGTCGTGCGGCTGCCCGAGACCCGCGTCTTCGAGGATTTCGCGCCGCGGCTGGCCGATGTCGATGGCGACGGCGCGCTCGAGGCGGTGGTGGTCGAGACCGACGCCGCGCAGGGCGCGCGGCTCTCGGTCTACGGGACCGACGGGCTTCGGGCCGCGACGCCGTTCATCGGCACGCCGCAGCGCTGGCTCGCGCCGCTGCCGCCCGCCGATCTCGACGGTGACGGCCGGGTCGAGCTGGCCTATGTCGACCGCCCGCATCTGGCTAAGGTGCTGCGGGTCTGGCGCATGGAGGGCGGCGATCTGGTGCAGCTGGCCGAGCTGCCGGGGCTGACCAACCACCGCTTCGGCGCGCCTCGGATCGAGGGCGGGGTCCGCGATTGCGGAGAGGGGCCGGAGATGGTGCTGGCCGATGCCGATTGGCAGCGGGTCATGGCGGTGCGGCTGCAGGGCGACACGCTCTCCGCCCGCGATATCGGCCCCTACGAGCGCGGTTTCGAGGCCGCGCTCGGCTGCCGCTAGGCCGCCACGGCGGCGAGCACCAGGAGCGCCGCCATCTCCGTCACCTGCTGTGTCGCGCCCAGCACGTCGCCGGTCTGGCCGCCGATCTTGGCCCGCGCCAGCGCCGCGCAGCCCGGCGCGGCCAGCACCAGCGCGATCGCCAGCGTGACCACGTGCCAGCCCGCGAAGGGCAGGCAGAGCGCCAGCGCCAGCGCGCAGCCGCGTCCGAGCGTCGCCCGGTCCGGCCGCCCGGCCAGCCGCGCCAGGCCGTCGGCGCGGGCATGCGGCAGCGCGTGCATGGGCCAAAGCAGCGCCGCGCGGCTGGCCACCGCCGCCGCGACCAGCGCCAGGGGCCCCGCGACCGCGAGGGCCGACCAGCGGATCAGCAGCGACAGGCCGATCGCCAGCACGCCGTAGCTGCCGACCCGGCTGTCGCGCATGATCTCCAGCCGCCGCTCGCGCGTGTGCCCGCCCCAGAAGCCGTCGGCGCAATCCGCCAGCCCGTCCTCGTGCAGCGCCCCGGTCAGCACGATCTGCGCCGCGAGGCCGAGCGCCGCGGCGGGGCCGGGCGGCAGCCCGAGCGCGGACGCGATCCAGAAGACCAGCGCGGCGAGGCCGCCCACCGCCAGCCCGGCCAGTGGAAAGGCCCAGCCGTGATGCGGCAGCACCGGGCCGGGGCGCACCGGCAGCCGGGTCAGCAGCCCCAGGGCCGCACGGATCGCCTCGCTCATCTCTCGCCTCTTCCCAAACCGGTCCCGCCTTGGGTAGGCAGGCCGGAGCCGCGATGCAACGAGGATGCCCATGACCGCCCCGAACGACCTTGCCGGGTTCCGCGCCCGCCTCACCGACCTGCCGGGCCCCGACGACGCGGCCATCGCCGCCGCCCGGGCCCGCGACGCGCAGCTGACCAAGCCCTCAGGCGCGCTGGGGCGGCTCGAGGAGCTGGCGCTGTGGTATGCCGGCTGGCGCGGCGACGCGCGGCCGCGGATCGCGCGGCCGCAGGTTGCGGTCTTCGCCGGCAATCACGGCGTGGTGGCGCGCGGCGTCTCGGCCTTCCCGGCGGCGGTGACGGCGCAGATGGTCGGCAATTTCGAGGCAAGCGGCGCGGCGGTGAACCAGCTCGCCGCCTGCTTCGGGGCGCGGGTGACGGTGCGGGCGCTCGATCTCGACCGGCCGACCGCCGATTTCGTCGAAGGCCCGGCGATGAGCGAGGAGGAGCTGGTCGCGGCGCTCGTGACCGGCTGGGAGGCGGTCGATCCCGAGGCCGATCTCTTCGTCGCGGGCGAGATGGGCATCGGCAACACCTGCTCGGCCGCCGCCATCGCGCTGGCGCTGGAGGGCGGTGAGGCGGCCGACTGGACCGGCCGCGGCACCGGCGTCGACGCGGCCGGCCTCGCCCGCAAGACCGAGGCCGTGGCACAGGGGGCGGCGCGCATCGCGGGCGAGGCGGACCCGCTCGAGGTGCTGCGCCAGCTCGGCGGGCGCGAGGTCGCGGCGATGGCGGGCGCGATCCTCGCGGCGCGGCAGCATCGCATCCCGGTGATCCTCGACGGCTTCATCTGCTCGGCCGCGGCGCTGGTGCTGCACCGCGCGGCGCCGGGCGCGCTCGACCACGCCGTGGCCGGGCATCTGAGCGCCGAGGGCGGCCATCGGCGGCTTCTGGACGCGCTCGGCAAGGCGCCGCTCCTGTCGCTCGGCCTGCGGCTGGGCGAGGGTTCCGGCGCGGCGCTGGCGATCGGCGTGCTCAAGGGCGCGCTGGCCTGCCATTCGGGCATGGCGACCTTCGAGGAGGCCGGGGTCAGCGGCGGCTGAGGTCTGCGCCGGGTCTGCGCATGCCCGCGTCAGGCCCGGTCCTTGCTGCGGTAGCCGCTCTGGTAGTCGGCCTCCTCGGCCTCCTCCCGCGCCTCCGCGTTGCGCTCGAGCCGTTCGAGGATCGTGGTTTCGAGATCCTTGTTCAGCTCGCGCGCGCGCTTCACGTAGTCCTCGTTGCGGGCCACCGGCACCTCGGGGTCCCAGAGCTGCGCCAGCTCGCGCACACCGGCCCGGTCCTGATGGTAATAGGCCATCTCGACCTCCGAGGCCTCGAACTGCGACAGCCCCATGTGCTCGAGCACGTAGCGCCCGGCGCGCAGGCTCGAGTCGAACATCTCGCGCACGATGTCGTTCGCCCCGGCCTGGTAGAGCTGGTAGACATGCTCGCGGTCATAGGCGCGCGCGACGATGTGCAGGTCGGGCCGCACGGCGCGGGCATGGCGCACCAGCCGCAGCGCCGATTGCCGGTTGTCGAGCGCCACCACCAGCACCTTGGCCTTCTCGATGCCCGCCGCGTGCAGGATGTCGGGCCGGGTTGGGTCGCCGAAGAAGCCGGCGAAGCCGAAGCGGCGCATCGTGTCGATCATCTCCATGTCGTGGTCGAGCACCACCGTCTCGAAGCCCGCGCCCTGCACCAGCCGGCTGATCACCTGTCCGAAGCGGCCGATCCCGGCGATGATGATTGGCGCGTGGCGGTCGATCTCGTCGGGCTCTGGCTCGGCCTCGGCGGCGGCCGCGGCGGCGCGGCGGGTGAGCTGCTCGTAGAGGATGAACAGGAGCGGCGTGACCAGCATCGACATGCCGATCACCAGCCGGATCGTCTCGGCATCGCCGCGCGCCAGCACGCCCTGCTGCAGCGAGAAGGAGGCCAGCACGAAGCCGAATTCCCCGGCCTGCGCCAGCGCCAGCGTGAACAGCCAGCGGTCGCGGGTGCGCATCTGCGCCATCCGCGCCAGCAGGTAGAGCACGCCGCCCTTGATCGCGATCACCGCCGCGGTCAGCCCGACGATCTGCATCGGCTTGTCGAACAGCACGCCGAAGTCGATGCCGGCGCCGACGGTGATGAAGAACAGGCCCAGCAGCAGCCCCTTGAAGGGCTCGAGGTCGCTTTCCAGCTCGTGGCGGAACTCGGAGTTGGCCAGCACCACGCCCGCGAGGAAGGTGCCGAGCGCGGGCGAAAGACCCACGAGCTCCATCAGCACCGCGATCGAGACCACCATCAGCAGGCCGAGCGCGGTGTAGAGTTCGCGCAGCCGGGCGTGGTGGATGTAGCGGAAGACCGGGCGGGTCAGGTAGATCCCGGCAAGGACCACCACCGCCACCGCGCCTAGCGTCACCAGCGTCACCGCCCAGCCGGGCAGCCCCTCGATCAGCGTGCGCGCCGCCTCGATCTCCTTCTGGCCCGGCGTGTCGTGCAGGGCCTCCGCGCCATGCCCTTCCTCGCCGCCATGCCCGCCGATCGCCAGAAGCGGCAGGAGCGCCAGCATCGGGATCACCGCGATGTCCTGCGTCAGCAGCACCGAGAAGACCGATCGCCCGCCCTGCGTCTGCATCAGCCCCTTTTCCGAGAGGGTCTGCAGCACGATCGCGGTCGAGGAGAGCGCGAAGATCAGGCCGGTGGCCAGCGCCACGTTGGTGTCGAGCCCGAGCGCGGTGCCGGCGGCGAAGAGCGCGCCGGTGGTCAGCAGGATCTGCATCCCGCCAAGCCCGATCAGCCTCTGTCGCATGTTCCAAAGTGCCCGCGGCTCCAGCTCGAGGCCGATCAGGAACAGCATCATCACCACGCCGAACTCGGCGAAGTGCTGCACGTTCTCGGTCTCGGAGCCGACGAGGCCGGTCACCGGTCCGATGATGATGCCGGCCGCGAGGTAGCCCAGCACCGAGCCGAGACCGAGCCGCGCCGCGAGCGGCACCGCGATGACCGCGGCGCCGAGATAGATCGTCGCCTGAAGGAGAAAGCCCTGCATGTCTTAGCTATCGCCCTTCAGCGTCGCGAAGGCAACGTGCCGATCAGTCAGGAATTTTCAGAACCTGCGTGCGGCCGCGCTTGACGTAGTTCAGAACGTCGCCGCCGATCGCGGTCACCCGGCCGCCGTCGAGGCTGTCGCCGATGCCGACCCGCAGGTAGCGGCCATTGGCCAGCCGGACGAGGGCGCGGCGGTCGCCGGGGCGGCCATAGACACCGATCAGATTGATGTCGTTGAGGTTGATCGCGTTCGGGCTGGTCGCGGTGCGCGCCACGTTGCCCGGCACCGGACCGGTCGGCGCGACCGCGGCGTTGGCGACCTCGCGCGGGGCGGCGGCCTGGCCCTGCGGGCTGGGCGGGGAGCGGCGCAGCTGCTGGGCCACGACGCGGTCGAAGTTGCGCGGGCGGGTGCCGGGGCGGGGGGTCTGCGCGACGGCCTGCGGCGTGGCGTTGGCCAGCGGGTCGGGCGCGTCGCGCATGATCGAGGCCAGCGCGTCGGCCACGGAGGTGGCGCGCACCGGCGGCGTGGCCTCGGCCACCGCCTCGGCCAGCGCCTCGGATTGCGGATCGCGGCTGAGCCGCGCGGTCATCGGCGCGAGGTTCTCGGGCCGGCCGGGCGGGCGGGGCCCGGCGAAGGCCGGCAGCGGCGCGGCCTCGGCGACCGTCTCCTCGTCGGGGCGCTGGCTGGGGCGCAGCCCGTCCAATGCCACGCCGCCGGGCATGATCCCGGCCTGCGCGCCGGGGCGCGGGCCGGGGGCGGCGCTGCCCGGGCGGTTGGGCGGGTTCACCGGCGGCGGCCCCTCGATCACGGTCACGGCCGGGGCCTGCACCGGCAGCAGCTCGGCCTCCTGCGCCGGCGCGGCCGGGTCGTCACCGGCCTCGTCACCGGTCTGCGGCGGGCCGGTCTGCGCGGAGGTCGCGGCGACGGCAGGCTGGATCTCTGCGCCGGGGCGAGCCGGCGGGATCAGCGCCGGCGCACCGGCATAGACCACGAGCCCTTGCGGCGTGAGCGTGCCGTCCGGCGTGGCGGCGATGAAGCCGCGCGCGTCGCGCTCGTAGCGCGTTCCCGGTCCGGGCGGCACGGGCTGCGGCGCGGGCGCGATCTCGGGGGCGGCGGCGGCGAGGCGCAGCCCTTCGGGCTGGCGCGGCGCCGCGGCGGCCGGGTCGGGATGCGCGATGGCAAGCTCTTCCGAGCGCGGCACCAGCGGCAGGCGCGGGGCGCGCAGCCACACCCCGGTCGCGGCATAGACGCGGTCGGCCTCGGCCGGGCTGATCGCGCGGCCGCTGGCCGGCTCCGGCTCGGGGTAGTCGGTGTAGTCTACGGCCGGGGCGGGCGCGGCGGCGGCGGGCTCCTCGGCTTCGGTCGGGGCAGCCGGGGCGCTTGCGTCGTCCGCCGGGTTGGGCCGGGCCGCGACCGGCATCTGCAACTCCTGCGCGGAGCCGCCGCGCAGCAGGTTCGCCACCGGCTCGCGGGCGGCGCTGCCCAGCCAGACGGCCCCCATGGTCAGAGCGGCGAGCAGGATCAGCGCCAGCGCGATGTAGAGCCAGTGCGGCCCGGAGCGCGACCGGCTCTCGCGCGCGCCGAAGACGGTCATGCGCTCGCGCTCGCGGGCGCGGGCTTCGGCCGCGGCGGCACGCGGGCTGCGGCGGATGGCGGCGTCGCCTTCGGCGGCCGGCTCGGCCGGGCGCAGCGACTCGGCGGCGGCAAGGGCTGCGGCCTCGGCCTGCTCGGGATCGGCGGGCGTGTCGGTCGCGCTCGGCACCGGGGGCATCGCCGCGGGCGGGGCGCCGGGGCGCGGCACGGCGGGCGGCATGATCCGCGGGCCCGGCTCCTCGGCCGGATCGGCGCGCGGGGCCTCCTCGCGCCGGCCCGGTGGCAGGGGGGCGGTCGGTGGCGGCGGTGCCGGCCGGGCCGGGCCGGTCGCGGGCTCGGCCGGTTCGGCGGGCTCGGTCGCGGTCGCGTCGTCCGGCGCGGCGTCCTCGGTTTGCGGCCGCGCGGACGCGGCGGGGGCGTGCTCCGGAGCGAGCAGGTCGTCGTCGGTGTCCTGTGTCGCCGCCATGTCGGCCTTGTCGGGCGCAGGCGCGGCGGGCTCTTCCATCGCCGGGGTCGCCGGCTCTTCAGGCACCGGCGCGGCATCGGGGGCGGTCACTGGTGCCTGTGGAAGCGACTGTTCCGCCTCCAGCTCGTCATGGGGCGCGTCCGGCGCGTCCGTGTTCTGCGCCACATCGGGGGCCGGGTCTTCCGGCTCCGCGGTGGCAGGCACGTCGGCCTCTTCGGCGGCCATCTCCTCGGGTGCTGCGCCTTGCGCAAGGGTCTCGACCTCGCGCTCCGCGACGAGCGTGACCGGGCTGGCCGTTTCCGGCTCGGGCGCGGGGGCAGGGCTTGAGGCCTCGACCTCCGGTGCGGTGTCAGGGCTCGCGGGTTCGGCTTCGGGGGCAGGTTCAAGCTCGCGCACCGGATCGCGCTCGAGCGGCGTCGCGACACCGGTGGCCGTGCCGAAGACCGGCTCGGTCGGGAACTCCCCGTCATCGGGCAGGGCTGCGAAGCCGACCGGGCCCATCTGATGATCGCTGGCGAAGAGCTCGGCCTCCTGCAGCGTTTCGCGGGCGACGGCGGCCACGTGGGTGCGCCCGTCCTCGAAGACGTGGTCGTAGACGAGGTCGGCGACCGGGTAGGGCGTCGCGCCCTCCAGCGCGGCGGCGACCGCCTCTGGGCCGAGCTCGCCTTCGAGCGTCAGGTAGCGGATCTGGTCGCTCGGAATGATCAGCTTGCTGTCGATCCCGGCGGGCGAGATCCTGAGGGCGCGCGCCCGCAGGCGCGCCAGGTCGCCGGCAAGGTCCGGGCTGTCGAGCGGCACCTCGCCCAGCCGGACCCAGCCATCGGCCTCGCGATGCAGGAGACGGATGCCCTCGACCGAGAGCGACAGGGCGAAATTCGGTTTCATGGGCTCGGCCTTAGCACCGCTGGCGAGGGGGAGGAACTGATCCGCCGGATCGCCGCCATTTTGACGGCAGCTTTCCGCGCGCGCAAGGCATGGGGACCAACGCGGCACAAGCTGTGCTTGCACCATCGCCCGGCCGGGGCTTCTGTGGCGCCAGACCCACGGAGGACAAGATGAAATTCACCCGCATGCCGGCCTTCGCCCTGGCCGCCCTTCTCGCCCAGCCGCTCGCCGCGCAACAGGCCGCTGACCCGGCCGGGCCGGTCCAGACCGTTCAGCGCAGCCTGACCGTCAGCGGCGAGGGCCGCGTCGCCGCCGCCCCCGACCTCGCCCATGTCTCGATCGGCGTCAGCGAAAGCGCCGAGACGGCCCGCGCCGCGCTCGACGCGATGAACGCCGCCATGGCCAAGGTGCTGGAGCGGCTGACCGCCGCGGGCGTGCCCGAGGAGGACATCCGCACCGGGCAGCTGACGCTCGATCGCGACTACGCCCGCCGGACCGATGGCGCGCCTGAGCCGCAGGGCTTCGTCGCGACCACGCTGGTCGAGGTCGAGACGGCCGATCTCGACGGGCTGGGGATGCTGCTCGACGCGGCCGTAGGCGAGGGGGCGAACCGGCTGCACGGGCTGCGCTTCGAGCTGGCCGACCCGGCCGCCGCGCGCGACGAGGCGCGGCGCAAGGCGGTGGCCGACGCGCAAGCGCGTGCCGCGCTCTATGCCGAGGCGGCGGGGGTCGAGCTGGCCGAGCTGACCAGCCTGTCGGAGAACGGCTTCGGCGGCGGGCCGCAGCCGATGATGGAGATGCGCATGGCCGCCGATGCCGGCGTGCCGGTCGCGCCCGGGCAGGTCGAGATCACCGCGAACGTGACCATGGTCTACGCGATCGAGTGAACTAGCCATGGGGCTTCGGCAGGTCGGCGCTGGCATAGTCCGCGCCGCCGCCGTCCCCGGGCTTCGGGATCACGCTGAACGAGCCGTCGCTCTCCAGCACCACCGCCGCGACGTCCTTGCGCGCCGCGCCGCTGTTGGTGCGGATCGCGCTGATCAGCTCCTCCTCGGTGATCCGCTCGCGCCTGAGCGCGCCCTGCAGCACCCGGCCCTCATGCATCAGGAGGGTCGGTTCGGACCGCACGAGACGGGCGAAGCCGTCGCTTGCGACCGAGAGCTTCGCCACGAGATATTGCAGCGCGATCAGCGTCACGAAGGCGGTCAGCCCCTCGGCCAGCGCCACGCTTTCCGAGAGCAGGATCGTCGCCAGCGTCGAGCCCAGCGCCACCGTGACCACGAGGTCGAAGGCGTTGAGCTTGGCGAGCGTGCGCTTGCCCGAAATGCGCAGGAAGGCGACCAAGCCGGCATAGGCCAGCGTCCCCACCAGCAGCGTGCGCAGGATGCCCGACCAGCTCTGGAACAGCATCTCCTCGATCATCGCGGCCCTCCGGTCTCATCTCATCCAGAACCCGTGGCTGCGCAGGATGTTTCTGATCTCCTTCTCCGCGGCGGGCAGGGCGGCGCGGTCGAACAGCGCCCGGACCCGTCTGCCCCGGCCCTGGTAGACCATCCGCAGGATCGGTTCGTGCCGCTTGAGCAGGCGCTTGAGCTGGTTCGGGGCGGCGACTTCCTCCAGCGCCGCGACCACCGCGTCGCTTTCGCGCGCGTAGAGCAGAGGGAAGGTGCGGTAGTGGCAGGTGGCCGGCCCGTCGAGTCCGGAGAGACCGGCACCGGGGCGGCCGCCGCCGAAGGCCGCCACGACGAGCGGCAGCACCGCCTGGTCGAGCCACGGGTGCAGCACCTGCCCGTCGAGTGCCGGTGGCGGGTCGTCGAGCACCGCGCAAGCCCACTCGCCCCAACGCGCGCCGAACGCGCGGGCGTCGGGGCCGCAGACCCAGCCTGCGTTGAAGTAGAGGTAGCGCTGCCAGTCCTCGGCGGAGCGGGCGGGGTCGAGGGTGGGCTCGATCTCGAGGCCGAAGCGCTCGTGGAGCGCGCGCCAGACCGCCTCGTATCCCGGCCAGCCGGGGCGCGGCACCGGCCATGTCGCCTCGCGCCGCATCGAGGCCGAAGGCCTTTCGAGCGGCAGCGCGCCGATCTCGGCCGTGACCAGCGTGTCGCTGTCGAGGAACAGGAAGGGCCGGGGCGGCATCGCCGCGAGCGCCTCGATCTTGTTGCCATGCGGGTAGGCGGCGCCGAAGCGGCGGCTCTCGAAGGGCAGGAGCGTGGCGCCCAGCTCCACGAGCATATCGCGGCCCTCGGGCGTGAGGCGCGGGTCGTCGGGCCAGAGCGGCCCGGGCTGCGGCTCGGCCACCACGAGGCGGCCGGCGAAACCGGGCGAAAAGCGCCGCAGCGAGGCCGCCAGAAGCAGCGCCTCGGCCTCCAGCCGACCGGCCTGCGCCACGATGACGATGTCGAAATCGGCCTGCATCCCGCCCCCGGTGTTCCGCGCGAGACTATCGCCCCGGCAGGGCCGGTCAAACGTCATGGAAAGGGGAGGGGGGTGGTGGGCGACCCTGGAATCGAACCAGGCGTGGGTCTCCCCGGCGGAGTTACAGTCCGCTGCCGCACCTTGCAGCTCGTCGCCCGCATCGGACCGTCTGGCCCGCTGCGAGGTGGGGAATACGCGCCGGGCCCAGAACCGTCAACCGGAAAATCCCGCGCCTTCCGCCAAGTCGGCCCGGCTGGACTTCGCGCCCCGTTCCGCGCAATCAGGCGGCAGCGGACGGACCGGAGGACGCGATGAAGAAGCCGAAGTGGGTGATCGAGAAGGAGCAGGCCAAGCGCGCCGCCGCGGCCGAGACGGTCTGGCTGTTCGGCCTGCACGCGGTGCGAGACGCGCTGGTGAATCCGCGCCGCGAACGCCTGCGGCTGGTCGTCACCAGGAACGCCGAGACCAAGCTCGCCGACGCCATCGCCGAGAGCGGCATGACGCCCGAGATCTCGGACCCGCGCAGGTTCGCGGCCCCCATCGATCCCGATTCGGTGCATCAGGGCGCGGCGCTCGAGGTGAAGCCGCTCGACTGGGGCACGCTCGACGACGTCGCGCTGGGCGGCGAGCGGGCGGGGCCGCCGCGGCTTCTGCTGCTCGACCGGGTGACCGACCCGCACAATGTGGGCGCGATCCTGCGTTCGTCGGAGGTGTTCGGCGCGCGCGCGGTGATCGGCGTGCAGCGCCATTCCGCGCCCGAGACCGGGGCGCTGGCCAAGACCGCCTCCGGCGCGCTCGAGCGCCAGCCCTACCTGCGGGTACGCAACCTCGCCGAGACGATGGAGCGGCTGAAGGAGATGGGCTACCTCGTGCTGGGCCTCGCGGGCGAGGCCGAGACCACCATCGAGGCGGCGGTCGAAGGCAAGCGCGACCGGCCGGTGGCATTGGTGCTCGGGGCCGAGGGGCCGGGGCTGCGCGAGCGGACCCGCGAGACCTGCGACGCGCTGGTGCGGATCGACGCGGCGGGCGGGTTCGGTTCGCTCAACGTGTCGAACGCGGCCGCCGTGGCGCTTTACGCAGCCCGGGGTTGATCACGAATCCGGGTTTTCTCGTTCACAAGTTGATGACAGCGGCTTCTGGCGGAACCAATCTGTGTTTAGATGGTTTCATGGGAGCGCATATCTGGAACATGTGCGTTTCATTTCACTGTCCCTCGTTCCACACCTTTAAGCCCGGGCCCCGTCCCGGGCTTTTTTTATGACCCCTTGCGCGCCGCCTTCTCGGCGATGCCCGAGCGGCCCTCGCGCCGCGCCAGCTCGGCCTCGATGTCGTCGAGGCTGACGTTACGCGCGGCGCACATCACCAGCAGGTGATAGAGCGCGTCGGCGGCCTCGGAGGTCAGCCGCTCGCGGTCGCCCTTCACCGCCTCGATCACCGCCTCGATCGCCTCCTCGCCGAACTTCTCGGCGCATTTCTCCGGGCCCTTGGCCAGCAGCTTGGCGGTCCAGCTGGTCTCGGGGTCGGCGCCGCGGCGCGCGAGGATCGTATCTGAAAGGGCCTTCAGGCTCATGTCAGCCTCATCGGGATGCCGGCCGCCTGCATGTGCGCCTTGGCCTCGGCGATGCTGTAGGTGCCGAAATGGAAGATCGACGCCGCGAGCACGGCGCTCGCGCCGCCCTCGGTCACGCCCTCGACGAGGTGGTCGAGCGTGCCGACGCCACCAGATGCGATCACCGGGATGTCGACTGCGTCCGAGATGGCGCGCGTGAGCGGCAGGTTGAAGCCCTGCCGCGTGCCGTCGCGGTCCATCGAGGTCAGCAGGATCTCGCCCGCGCCGCGCGCCTGCATGTCCACCGCGAACTCGACAGCGTCGATGCCGGTGGGCTTGCGGCCGCCATGGGTGAAGATCTCCCAGCGGCCGGGCTCCACGGTCTTGGCGTCGATCGCCACTACGATGCACTGCGCGCCGAAGCGCTGCGCGGCCTCCGTCACCACGCTGCGGTCGGCCACGGCGGCCGAGTTGAAGCTGACCTTGTCGGCGCCGGCCAGGAGCAGCGCCCGCACGTCGTGATGGCTGCGCACGCCGCCGCCCACGGTGAGCGGGATGTAGCAGCTCTCGGCGGTGCGCCGGACAAGGTCGAACATCGTGCCGCGATTCTCGTGCGTGGCGTGGATGTCGAGGAAGCACAGCTCGTCAGCGCCCGCCGCGTCATAGGCGCGCGCCGCGTCCACCGGGTCGCCGGCGTCGCGCAGGTCGACGAAGTTCACGCCCTTCACCACGCGGCCGTCGGCCACGTCGAGACAGGGGATGATGCGGGTCTTGAGCATGGGGGCCTCCTGCAATCGCTGCCCTTCTAGCGCCCATGGCCGCGCGGGGCCAGTGCCGGAACGGGCCCGGAACGACAGAGCGGGTGCGGGTGTTGAGGGGCCGGACAACCGGAGGCATTCGACATGAAACGCATCATCGCCGCGGCGCTCGCCGCCACCGCGCTCGCCGGGCCCGCGCTGGCCGACATTGAGACCCGCGAGGCGCAGGGCAGCGTCGCCGAGGTCATGGACCGGCTCGAGGCCGCCGTCACCGAGGCCGGCGCCACCGTCTTCGCCCGCGTCGACCATGGCGGCGGCGCCGAACAGGCCGGCATGACGCTGGCCGACAGTCAGCTTCTGATCTTCGGCAACCCGCAGCTCGGCACGCCGGTGATGCAGGAAGACCCGCAGGCCGGGCTCTACCTGCCGCTGAAGATGCTCGCCTATGACGACGGGTCCGGGCAGGTCTTCGTTGCCTGGGAAGAGCCGGAGGAGACCTTCGACGACCTCGCCGTCGACGACGATCTCGAGGCGATCGAGAAGATGGAGGACGCGCTCGAGAACTTTGCCAAGGCCGCGGCGGGGAGCTGACCGGCGCGGGCGCGCCGGGCGGAACCGGCGGGCCATGAGTATTTGAAGAGTGAAGTGGCAGGGCGCCGCGCGGGGGACCCGGCGGCGCCTTCGCCTGTCAGCCTTTCAGCAGCTTGAGCGCCTCGGCGAGGTCGATCGCGCCGTCATAGAGCGCGCGGCCCGAGATCGCCCCGGCGATCACGCCGGTGGCCTTCAGCGCCTTCAGGTCGTCGAGCGACGACACGCCGCCGCTCGCGATCACCGGGATCGAGACGGCGCGGGCGAGGTCCTCGGTCGCCGCGACGTTCGGGCCGGCCATCGCGCCGTCGCGGGCGATGTCGGTGTAGATGATCGCCGCCACCCCGGCATCCTCGAAGCTCTTCGCGAGATCGGTGACCATCACGTTGGTCTCCTCGGCCCAGCCGCGCGTCGCCACGCGCCCCTCGCGCGCGTCGAGGCCCACGGCCACCTGGCCCGGGAACGCCTTGGCCGCCTCGCGCACGAGGTCGGGGTTCTCGACCGCGACCGTGCCGAGGATCACCCGCGCGAGGCCCTTGTCGAGCCAGGTCTCGATCGTCTTCATGTCGCGGATGCCGCCGCCCAGCTGCGCCGGCGTGCCGGGGCAGGCCGCGAGGATCGCCTCGACCGCGGCGCCGTTCACCGGCTCGCCCGCGAAGGCGCCGTTCAGATCGACGAGGTGCAGCCACTCGGTCCCGGCCTCGACGAAGGCGCGCGCCTGCGCCGCCGGGTCGTCGTTGAACACCGTGGCCTTGTCCATCTCGCCGCGCAGCAGACGCACGGCCTGGCCGTCCTTGAGGTCGATGGCGGGGTAGAGGATCATCGCGCTGTCTCCGAAGGTGTTGCGCGCGCCTCGTGGCACGGGGCGGCGGCGGATGCAACGCCACGTCAGCCTTGCCAGCCGGGGTGACGCCGGGGTCAGCTTCGCCTCGTGATTGAGCCCGTGATTGAGGAGGAGACGATCATGCGGAAACTGGCCTGGGCCGCCCTGGCGCTCGTGGCACTGGCGGGGACGGCCGCCGCCGACCCGCTGGAAGGGGTCTGGCGCACCGCGCCCGACGACAACGGCAACAGCGGCCTGATCCAGGTCGCGCCCTGCGGCGCGCAACTCTGCGGCCAGCTGGTCAAGGCCTTCGGCCCCGACGGCTCCGAGATCGGCTCGCCCAATCTCGGGCGCAACATCATCTCCGAGACCGTCGCCAAGGGCGGCGGCGAGTATCGCGGCAAGGTCTTCGCCCCCGACAACGGCAAGACCTACAGCTCCAAGCTGGTCCTGTCGGGCGACAGGCTGTCGGTGTCGGGCTGCGTGCTGGGCTTCTGCCGCGAGGGCGGCGTCTGGCAGAAGGTCCAGTAGGCCGGAACAGCCACGGGGGCGTGGCGGTTCCCCTTCCCGGAATTCTCAAAGGGAAGGACAAGGCCATGCCCCTCGTGACCACCAAGGACGGCACCCAGCTCTACGTGAAGGACTGGGGCGAGGGCCGGCCGGTCGTGCTGATTCACGGCTGGCCGCTCAACTCCGACAGCTGGGAGACCGTCGCGCTGCGCCTGGCCGAGAGCGGCCATCGCGTCATCGCCTATGACCGCCGCGGCTTCGGCCGTTCGGGCCAGCCCTATGGCGGCTACGACTACGACACCCTGGCCGACGATCTCGGCACGGTGATCTCGGAGCTGGGGCTGACCGATGCCGCCATCGCCGGCTTCTCGATGGGCGGCGGCGAGGTCGCCCGCTACATGTCGCGTCACGATGGAAGGGGCGTGAAGCAGGCCGCCCTCATCGCCTCGGTCGCGCCGGGGATGCTGAAATCCGGGCACAACCCCGACGGCGTCACGGAGGACGTCTTCGCCGGGATGAGGGCGGGGCTGCGCAAGGATCGCCCGGCCTTCCTGCAGGACTTCGCCCGGACATTCTACGGCAACAAGGTCAGCGACGGCGTGCTGCAATGGACGCTGATGATGGCGATGCAGGCCAGCCCCAAGGCGACGCTCGACTGCGTCGACGCCTTCGGCACCACCGATTTCACCGAGGACGTGAAGGGGATCGACGTGCCGACCTTGGTGATTCACGGCACCGGCGACGAGATCGTGCCGATCGCTCTCTCGGGACGTCGCGCCGCGAAGCTCGCGAAGCAGGCCGAGCTGAAGGAATACGAGGGCCGGCCGCACGGGCTTCTGGCGACGGATGGCGACCGGGTCGCGGACGACCTGATCGCCTTCCTGAAGGGCTGAGCGAGCAGGGGCCCGCGCCGCGGCGCGGGCCTTCGCCTCAGGGCTTCCAGCCGAGGAAGTTCGAGATCAGCCTGAGCCCCGCGGCCTGGCTCTTCTCGGGGTGGAACTGCGCGCCCACGACGTTGTCGCGGCCCACCACCGCCGTCACCGGCCCGCCATAGTCGACATGCGCGAGCAGCGTCTCGGGGTCGCTGGGGCGGAACTGCCAGCTATGAACGAAATAGGCGTGATCGCCGGTCGAGACGCCCTCGAGCACCGGGTGCGGGCGGTCGATGACCAGATCGTTCCAGCCCATGTGCGGCACCTTCAGCGCCGGGTCCGAGGGCTCGATCTTCACGATCTCGCCCGGCACCCAGCCGAGACCCTCGGTGCGCTCGTATTCGTGGCCCACTTCGGCCAGAAGCTGCATGCCGACGCAGATGCCGAGGAAGGGGCGGCCCTTGACCTCGACCGCCTCGACCAGCGCCTCGTGCAGGCCCGGCTGGGCCGAGAGCGCGCCCCTGCAATGCGGGAAGGCCCCGTCGCCGGGCAGCACGATCCGATCGGCGCGGGCCACGTCCTCGGGGCGCGAGGTGACGATCACCTCACCCGCATTGGTCTCGCGCGCCATGCGCTCGAACGCCTTCTGGGCCGAGTGCAGGTTGCCGCTCTCGTAGTCGATCAGCGCGGTCAGGCTCATAGCGCCCCCTTGGTCGACGGAATCGCGTCCGAGCGGCGCGGGTCGGGCTCGACCGCGTGGCGCAGCGCGCGGGCCACCGCCTTGAAGGCGGCCTCGGCGACGTGGTGCGCGTTGTGGCCGTGGATGCGGTCGACATGCAGCGTGATGCCGCCATGGGTGGCGAGCGCCTGGAAGAATTCCTGCACCAGCTCGGTGTCGAAGCTGCCGATCTTGGGCGCGCGGAAGTCGAGATTGCAGATCAGGAAGGGCCGGCCCGACAGGTCGAGCGCGCAGCGCACCTGCGCGTCGTCCATGGCGAGGTGGCATTCGCCGTAGCGGCGGATGCCTCGCTTGTCGCCCAGCGCCTGGCGCAGCGCCTGGCCCAGCGCGATGCCGGTGTCCTCGACCGTGTGGTGGTCGTCGATATGAAGATCGCCCTCGGTGCGGATCTTCATGTCGATCAGCGCGTGGCGCGACAGCTGGTCGAGCATGTGGTCGAAGAAGCCGACGCCGGTCTTGTTGTCGTAGCTTCCGGTGCCGTCGAGGTCGATCTCGACCTCGATGTCGGTCTCGGCGGTCTTGCGGCTGATCTTGGCGGTGCGCATCGCATCCCTCATTCCCGTGTCGCCGCCGTCTATAGGGCGCGCGAGGGCCGGGGCCAAGAGAGGCTGCCTGCGATGTCGGGGAGGATCGAAACTGGAGCGGGCGATGAGATTCGAACTCACGACCCTTACCTTGGCAAGGTAATGCTCTACCCCTGAGCTACGCCCGCTTCCGTTTCGTGGGGCGGATTTAGCCAAGCCGGCGGGCGACCGCAAGAGGGGGCGGCAAGAAAATTCGGCCGACCTCGCGGAAGCCTGCCGGCCACGGTTTCGTGCTATGATGCCGCCATGACCGCGAACATGATCGCCGTGATCGGACTGCTCCTGGTCCTCGCCGTGGCGGTGAGCTGGGCGTGGCGCGAAAGGCGGCGGCGCAGGCGGCTGGAGGCGGAGCGGCGGCACGCGCCGCACGCCCCCGGCGACGGCCGCGATCCGTCCGCCATGGCGCGCAGCACGCTCGAGGGGCATGCCGGCACCCGCTGAGACCGGCGGGTCGGAAAGACGAACACCGCGCCTGCGCGGTGGGTCGTCCTGCGATGTCGGGGAGGATCGAAACTGGAGCGGGCGATGAGATTCGAACTCACGACCCTTACCTTGGCAAGGTAATGCTCTACCCCTGAGCTACGCCCGCTTCCGTTTCGTGGGGCGGATGTAGCCAAGCGCGCCGGGGCCTGCAAGCGGAAAAACGACGCCCCGCGCGGATTTCTCCGGCGGGGCGCGCATGCCGTGGCGGCAGGTCTCAGTGCTGGTGCAGCACGCCGGCCCGCTCGCCCTCGGTGGCGAGCACCCTGTCGGCGGCGGCGCGGATCCGCATCCGCCGCTTCTGCCGCCACAGGTTCAGCACCTCGACGCCGCCGGCGAAGACCATGGCCGCGTAGATGAAGCCGCGCTCGATGTGGAAGCCGAGGCCCTCGGCGCCGAGCGACATGCCGACCATCACGAGGAAGGCCAGCGCCAGCATCTTGGTCGAGGGGTGATGCTCGACGAAGTTGGCGATCGGCGTCGCGGCGACCATCATCAGCAGGATCGCGATGGTGATCGCGGCGACCATCACCTCGATGTGGTCGGCGATGCCCACCGCGGTGATCACGCTGTCGATCGAGAAGACGAGGTCGAGCAGTATGATCTGGGTGATCACGCCGAAGAAGGTGACCTTCACAGTCTCGGCGGTGCCGTGGTGGCTGTCGCCCTCGACCTCGGCGAAGATCTCGGTCGCGGCCTTGTAGATCAGGAAGCCGCCACCGACGAGCAGGATCACGTCGCGCCACGACACCGGGTGGCCGAGGATCTCGGTGAAGGGTTCGGACAGTCCGACGATCCAGGCGATCGAGAACAGCAGCAGGATCCGCAGGATCAACGCGCCGGCGAGGCCGAGGATCCGCGCGCGGCGGCGCTGCGCCTCGGGCAGGCGGCCCGCGGCGATCGAGATGAAGATGACGTTGTCCACGCCCAGCACGATCTCGAGGATGGTGAGGGTGAGGAACGACGCCCAGACGGCGGGGTCGGAGAAGAGTTCAAGCATGGCGGTCCATCAGGTCAGGTCGCTGCGACCATGGCGCGCGGCCCCCGCGCTGCCAAGATGTCGCATGACAACCCGCCACGCGCCGTGGCGTTCCCGGCGCAGCCGCCGGGCAGCACCCGGTCAGTCCCCGATCAGCGTTCGCCCGGCTCGATCAGGTCCCAGCGGTTGCCCCAGGGGTCGCGAAACACCGCCACGGTGCCATAGGGCTCGTGGCGCGGCGCCTCCTCGAACACCACGCCGGCGTCGCGCATCCGCGCGTGGTCGCCGGCGAAATCCGCGGTCTCGAGGAACAGCCAGACCCGGCCGCCGCCCTGCGCGCCGATCGCGGCGCGCTGCTCGGCGGTGTCGGCGCGGGCGAGGATCAGGCCGGTGCCGCCCGAAGACGGCACCACCCGGACCCAGCGCTTGTCGCCCATGGCCACGTCCTCGGCCAGCTCGAAGCCCATCGGCCCGGTGAAGAAGGCGATCGCCTCGTCGTAATCGGGCACGACGAGGCTGACATTGCCGAGCCGGCTCATTCCAGCTCGACCAGCAGGTCCTTGGCGTCGATCTGCGCGCCGGGCGTGACATGCACCGCCTTGACCGTGCCGTCGCGCTCGGCATGCAGGCCGGTCTCCATCTTCATCGCCTCGATGGTCAGCAGCATGTCGCCCTGCTTCACCTTTCGGCCGGGCTGGGCGATCACGGTGGAGACCACGCCGGGCATCGGCGCGCCGACATGGGCCGGGTTGCCGATCTCGGCCTTGGGGCGCTTGGCGCTGGTGGCCGCGGCCTTGCGGTTCGGCACCCGGATCGTGCGCGGCTGGCCGTTCAGCTCGAAGAACACCCGCACCTCGCCGTCCTCGCCGGTCTCGCCCACCGCCTGCAGCCGGATCTCCAGCGTCTTGCCGGGGTCGATCTCGGCCGAGACCTCCTCGCCGGGCTCCATCCCGTAGAAGAAGTTGCGGGTGGGCAGGGTGCGCACCGGGCCGTACTGGGCATGCCGGCGGGCGTAGTCGGTGAAGACCTTGGGATACATCAGGTAGCCCTGCAGATCCTCGTCGTCGATCTCCATGCCGCCGCAGGCCTGCGAGGCCTCGGCCCGCGCCGCCTCGAAATCCACCGGCTTCAGGTGCTTGCCGGGGCGGTCCTTCAGCGGCTTCTCGCCCTTCAGCACCTTCTTCTGCAGCGAGGTGGGCCAGCCGCCCGGCGGCTGGCCGAGATTGCCCTTCATCATGTCGATGACGCTGTCGGGGAAGGAGACGTCGTGGGACGGATCCTCGACCTGCGCGCGGGTCAGCCCCTGGCTCACCATCATCAGCGCCATGTCGCCCACCACCTTCGAGGACGGCGTGACCTTCACGATGTCGCCGAACATCATGTTCACCTCGGCATAGGTCTTGGCGACCTCGTGCCAGCGCTCCTCGAGGCCGAGCGAACGCGCCTGCGCCTTGAGGTTGGTGAACTGCCCGCCGGGCATCTCGTGCAGGTAGACCTCGGAGGCCGGGGCCTGCAGGCCGCTTTCGAAGGCGGCGTAATGCGCGCGCACCGTCTCGAAGTAGTTCGAGATCTCGCGGATCGCGTCGATGTCGAGATGGGTGTCGCGCTCGGTGCCCGAGAGCGCCTCGACGATCGAGCCCAGCGTCGGCTGCGAGGTGTTGCCCGAGAAGCTGTCCATCGCCGCGTCGATCGCGTCGACGCCGGCCGCCGCCGCCGCCATCACGGTCGAGATCGCGGCGCCGGAGGTGTCGTGGGTGTGGAAGTGGATCGGCAGGCCCACCTCCTGCTTCAGCGCGGTGAAGAGCTTGGTCGCGGCCGGCGCCTTCAGCAGGCCCGCCATGTCCTTCAGGCCCAGCACATGCGCGCCGGCCTTCTCGAGATCCTTGGCCATCGCGACGTAGTAGTCGAGGTCGTACTTGTCGCGCTTGGCGTCGAGCAGGTTGCCGGTGTAGCAGATCGTGCCCTCGCAGAGCTTGCCGGCATCGATCACCGCGTCCATCGCGACGCGCATGTTCTCGGTCCAGTTCAGGCTGTCGAAGACCCGGAACACGTCGACGCCGCTTTCGGCCGCCTGCTTCACGAAGCCCTGCACCACGTTGTCGGGGTAGTTGGTGTAGCCCACCCCGTTCGAGGCCCTGAGCAGCATCTGCGTCATGATGTTGGGCATCTTGGCGCGGATGTCGCGCAGCCGCTGCCACGGGCATTCCTGCAGGAAGCGGTAGGCCACGTCGAAGGTGGCGCCGCCCCAGCACTCGACCGAGAACAGCTCGGGCAGGTTGGCCGCGTAGGAGGGCGCGACGCGGACCATGTCGATCGAGCGCATCCGGGTCGCCAGAAGCGACTGGTGGCCGTCGCGCATGGTGGTGTCGGTGATCAGCAACCGCTCCTGCGCCTTCATCCAGTCGGCGACGGCCTGCGGGCCCTTCTCCTCGAGGATCTGGCGGGTGCCGGCGACGGGCTGCTCGACCCGCGGGGCGGGGGCGCGCGGCGGCCGGGCCTCGGCGCCGGGGCGCTGGCGGCCCTCGGTCTCGGGATGGCCGTTTACCGTGATGTCGGCGATGTAGGTCAGCAGCCGGGTCGCGCGGTCGCGGCGGCTGTCGAACTTGAACAGGTCCGGCGTCGTGTCGATGAACTTGGTGGTGTACTCGTTCGACAGGAAGGTCGGGTGCTTCAGCAGGTTGATGACGAAGTCGATGTTGGTGCTCACGCCGCGAATCCGGAACTCGCGCAGCGCGCGGTCCATGCGGGCGATCGCCATCTCGGGCGTCGGCGCGCGCGCCGTCACCTTGGTCAGCAGCGAATCGTAGAAGCGGGTGATCACCGCGCCGGAATAGGCGGTGCCGCCGTCGAGCCGGATGCCCGGGCCGGTGGCCGAGCGGTAGGTCTGGATCCGACCGTAATCGGGGATGAAGCTGTTCTGCGGGTCCTCGGTGGTGACCCGGCACTGCAGCGCGTGGCCGTCGAGCTTGACGTCGTACTGGCTGGCGCAGCCGGTCGCCTCGACGATCGACTTGCCCTCGGCGATCATGATCTGCGCGCGCACGATGTCGATGCCTGTGACCTCCTCGGTCACCGTGTGCTCGACCTGCACGCGGGGGTTCACCTCGATGAAGTAGAACTCGCCCGAATCCATGTCCATCAGGAACTCGACCGTGCCGGCGCACTCGTAGTTCACGTGCTGGCAGATCTTCTTGCCGAGATTGCACAGCTGTTCGCGCTGGGTGCCCGAGAGGTAGGGGGCGGGGGCGCGCTCGACCACTTTCTGGTTGCGGCGCTGGACCGAGCAGTCGCGCTCCCACAGGTGGTAGATCTGGCCCATCTGGTCGCCGAGGATCTGTACCTCGACGTGGCGGGCGCGGGTGATCATCTTCTCGAGGTAGCCCTCGCCGTTGCCGAAGGCGGCCTCGGCCTCGCGCCGGCCCTCGCGCACCTTCTCGGCCAGCTCGTCCTCGGACTGGATCGGCCGCATGCCGCGGCCGCCGCCGCCCCAGCTGGCCTTGAGCATCAGCGGGTAGCCGATCTCGGCGGCCTCCTTGCGGATCGCCTCCATGTCGTCGCCCAGCACCTCGGTGGCCGGGATCACCGGCACGCCGGCCTCGATCGCCACCTTGCGGGCCGAGGCCTTGTCGCCGAGCTTGCGCATGGTCTCGGCCTTGGGGCCGATGAAGGTGATGCCGGCGGCCGCGCAGGCGTCGACGAATTCGGGGTTCTCCGAGAGCAGGCCGTAGCCCGGGTGGATCGCGTCGGCGCCCGACATCTTGGCCACCCGGATGATCTCGGGGATCGAGAGGTAGGCCTGAACGGGGCCGAGCCCCTCGCCGATGCGATAGGCCTCGTCCGCCTTGAAGCGGTGCAGGCCGAGCTTGTCCTCCTCGGCATAGACCGCCACGGTCTTCTTGCCCATCTCGTTGGCCGCGCGCATCACGCGGATCGCGATCTCGCCCCGGTTGGCGATCAGGATCTTCTGGAATTCCGCCATAACTACCCCTCCGTCGGTCGGCGGCAGTCTAGAAGTTTCTGCGGTGCAGTATAGCCCCGACATGATGTGTCTCGCGCGGCGTCGGGACCTATGCATTGTATGCGCGTTAGCGCTAACGAATAGGTTGCGCCGGGCGGTGCCGGCACGCCTCGCTGCCGCGTCCGGCGGTTTCGTGATCCGGAAGCGGACGGAACATTAACCGAACGCCGCTTTCATTCCGAACGGCGCGGCGCTAGATTGCCGCGCATGAGCAGCTTCTCCGACGACGAGGCCTTCGAGGCCGCCGCCCAACCCCTGTCGCGCCGCGCCATGGCCCAGCCCGGCGGCGCGCCCTATCTCGACGGTCTCAACCCCGCCCAGAGGCAGGCGGTCGAGACGCTCGACGGACCGGTGCTGATGCTGGCGGGGGCGGGCACCGGCAAGACCCGGGCGCTGACCGCGCGGATCGTGCACCTGATGCGGACGGGCCGGGCGCGGCCGAACGAGATCCTCGCCGTGACCTTCACCAACAAGGCCGCGCGCGAGATGAAGGAGCGGATCGGCCGGATGCTGGGTGAGGCGGTCGAGGGCATGCCCTGGCTCGGCACCTTCCATGCGATCTGCGTCAAGCTCTTGCGCCGCCATGCCGAGCTGGTCGGGCTGAAGTCGAACTTCACCATCCTCGACACCGACGACCAGATCCGCCTCCTGAAGCAGCTGGTCGCGGCCGAGAACATCGACGACAAGCGCTGGCCGGCGCGGATGCTGGCCGGCATCATCGACGACTGGAAGAACCGCGCGCTCACGCCCGAGGCGGTGCCGACCGCCGACGCCTCGGCCTATGACGGCAAGGGCCGCAAGCTCTACGCCGCCTACCAGCAGCGGCTGAAGGAACTGAACGCCGTCGATTTCGGCGACCTGCTGCTGCACATGGTCACGATCTTCCAGACCCGCGACGACGTGCTCGACCAGTATCGCCGCTGGTTCCGCTACATCCTCGTCGACGAGTACCAGGACACCAACGTCGCGCAGTATCTCTGGCTGCGGCTTCTGGCCGGCGGCCACAAGAACATCTGCTGCGTCGGCGACGACGACCAGTCGATCTATGGCTGGCGCGGCGCCGAAGTGGGCAACATCCTGCGCTTCGAGAAGGACTTTCCCGGCGCCGAAGTGATCCGGCTCGAGCAGAACTACCGCTCGACCCCGCATATCCTCGGCGCGGCCTCGGGCCTCATCACCGCCAACAAGGGCCGGCTCGGCAAGACGCTCTGGACCGAGGAAGAGGAGGGCGAGAAGCTGCGCCTGATCGGCCACTGGGACGGCGACGAGGAGGCGCGCTGGGTCGGGGAGGAGATCGAGGCGGCGCAGAAGGGCACGCGCGGCATGCAGCCCTTCGGCCTCGATTCCATGGCCATTCTCGTGCGCGCCTCGCACCAGATGCGCGCCTTCGAAGACCGCTTCCTGACCATCGGCCTGCCGTATCGCGTGATCGGCGGCCCGCGCTTCTACGAGCGGCTCGAGATCCGCGACGCGATGGCCTATTTCCGCCTCGCCGTCTCGCTCGACGACGACCTCGCCTTCGAGCGGATCGTCAACACGCCGAAGCGGGGCTTGGGCAACAAGGCGGTGCAGACGATCCAGCGCACCGCGCGCTCGAACGGCGTGAGCCTCGTCGAGGGCGCGCGGCTCGTGGTGCAGGGCCGGCTGCTGGGCGGCAAGGGCCTGAAGGAGCTGACCATCCTCGTCGACGCGCTCGACCGCTGGCATGCGCAGGTCGTGGGCGAGAGCGACACCCATGTCGAGCTCGCCGAGATGATCCTCGACGAGAGCGGCTACACGACGATGTGGCAGAACGACAAGACGCCCGAGGCGCCGGGCCGGCTCGAGAACCTCAAGGAGCTGGTGAAGGCGCTCGAGAGCTTCGACAGCCTGCAGGGCTTCCTCGAGCACGTCGCGCTGATCATGGACAACGAGCAGGCCGAGGAGGGCGAGAAGGTGTCGATCATGACGCTGCACGCCGCCAAGGGCCTCGAGTTCCCGATGGTGTTCCTGCCGGGCTGGGAGGACGGGCTGTTCCCCTCGCAGCGCTCTATGGACGAAAGCGGGCTGCGGGGCCTCGAGGAGGAGCGGCGGCTGGCCTATGTCGGCATCACCCGCGCCGAGGCGGTCTGCACGATTTCCTTCGCCGCCAACCGCCGGGTCTACGGCCAGTGGCAGAGCCAGCTGCCCTCGCGCTTCATCGACGAGCTGCCCGAGGGGCATGTCGAGGTGCTGACCCCGCCGGGCCTTTATGGCGGCGGCTACGGCGCGGCGGGCATGGCGGCCAGCGCCTCGCCTGCGATCATGGAAAGCCAGGGCTCGCACCTGCACGACCGTGCCGCCAAGGCCGACGTCTACAACAGCCCCGGCTGGAAGCGGCTGCAGGCGCGCGGCCAGCAGCGGCAGATGCGCCAGCCGGCCGAGGCCAAGAACATCACCATCGACATGACGGCGATGTCCTCCTTCACGGAAGGCGACCGGGTGTTCCACCAGAAGTTCGGCTACGGCACGATCCGCGGCGTCGAGGGCGACAAGCTCGACGTGGCCTTCGACAAGGCGGGCGAGAAGAAGGTGGTGGCGCGCTTCGTGGTGGCCGCCGATCAGGCCGACGACGTGCCGTTCTGAACCAGCGCCGCGCGCGCGGCGCGCCTGACCGCCCGCGTCAGCGCTTCGAGCGGCCCGGCCATGCCGCGCGCCACCTGCCAGTGCAGCGGCGTGTCCAGCGGGACAGGCGACAGTTCGACCAGGTCGCGATCCTCGGGCAGCATGACCTCAGGGATCATCGCCCAGCCGAGCCCGAGCCGCACCGCGTCGAGAAACCCTTGGGTCGAGGCGATCCGGTGCGCGGGCAGGGCGACCGGGCGGCCCGAGACGCGCTCGGCCCAGTCCGCCTGCAGCCTGTCGCGCGCATCATAGACCAGCGACGGTGCGGCGGCGAGCGCGGTGGCGTCGACCCCCTCCGGAAACCAGCGCTCCGCCACGTCTCGCCGGGCCATGGCGCGGTAGCGTAGCGCGCCCAGCGGCTCTGAATCGCAGCCCTGCACCGGCCCCGACCGGGAAGTGACGGCGGCGCTGACGGCGCCGCGCCGCAGCTGGTCGGCGCTGTGCTCCTGGTCGTCGATCGATAGGTCGAACAGCATCTCGTGCCCCGCCAGCGCGGGCAGGAACCACGTGGCCAAGCTGTCGGCGTTCACCGCCAGATGGACGGTCGGCCAGCCGCTGTCCGCCACGCCGATCTCGCGGTCGAGCCCGGCCTCCAGCAGGCGCACTTCGTCGTGGTGCCGCAACAGTCGCGCCCCGGCGGCGGTGGCGCGGCAGGGGCGGCCGCGTTCGACCAGCACGGCGCCCAGCCGCTCCTCGAGACCGCGCACCCTTTGCGACACGGCGGACGGCGTCACCGCGAGCGCGCTCGCGGCCAGATCGAAACTGCCGGTGCGAAGCACCGCGGCCAAGGCGGCGAGCGCGGGGTAGTCCATCATGAGCTTGGCTTAATCGAGCGCAGTTCTTTTAATTTGGCTAATCCGGTATCCGGCCTTAGTCAAACGCGATGACCTTCGCCTCCGCCTATCTCGCCGGCGTCGCGCTCGGGCTGTCCCTCATCCTCGCCATCGGCGCGCAGAACGCCTTCGTGCTGCGACAGGGGCTCAGGGGCGAGCATGTGCTGGCCGTGGTGCTGACCTGCGCGCTGTCGGACGCGGTGCTGATTACGGCCGGGGTCTCGGGCTTCGCGGCGCTGGCGCAGGCCGCGCCCTGGATCGCGCCCGTGCTGCGATGGGGCGGGGCCGCTTTCCTGGTGATCTATGGCGCGAAGGCGCTGTTGGCCGCCTGGCGCGGCGGCGAGGCGCTGCGCGCCGCCGATGACGGCGCGGCCGGGCTGCGCCGTGCGGTGCTGACCTGCCTCGCGCTGACTTGGCTCAACCCGCATGTCTACCTCGACACTCTGGTGCTGCTGGGCTCGATCGCCTCGCGCTTCGTAGGGGTCGAGGCGGCTTTCGGCGTGGGCGCGGTCTCGGCCTCCTTCCTGTTCTTCTTCGCGCTGGGCTACGGCGCGCGGCTCTTGCGCCCGGTCTTCGCCAAGCCCGCCGCCTGGCGCGTGCTCGATGCCGGCATCGCGGTGGTGATGTGGAGCATCGCCGCCGGGCTGGTCTGGGGCGGCTGAGGCCCGCTTCCTTCTCTTGATCAGCATGCCCTATCCCCGGCCTGCACCTTGGCCGGGCTTGCATCCCGGCCGGCTTTGCCCTCAGGTGACGCGAGGAGATTTGCATGACGACAGCATCCATCGCGCGTTCGGAAGGCTCGCCCATCGCCGGGATCGGCTGGATGGTGGCGGCCGGGCTGTGCTTCGTCGGCATGACGGTGCTGATCAAGGCGGTGGGCCCGGCGCTGCCGGCGGCGCAGACGGCGCTGCTGCGCTTCGCGCTGGGGCTGCCCTTCCTCTTGCCGATGTTGCCGGCGCTGCGCCGGGCGCGGATCACGCCGCGGCTCTGGCGGCTTCTGGGCCTGCGCGCGGTGCTGCACAGCTGCGGGGTGGGGCTGTGGTTCTTCGCGATCGCTCGCATCCCGCTGGGCGACGTGACGGCGATCAACTACCTCAACCCGATCTGGGTGACGGTGGGGGCGGCGCTGCTGATGGGCGAGCCGCTGCCGCCGCGCCGTCTCGCGGCGGTGGGGGCGGCTTTCGTCGGCGCCTTCGTGGTGCTGCGCCCCGGCCTGCGCGAGATCGACCCCGGCCACATCGCGATGATGGGCACGGCGATGCTGATCGCCTCGGGCTACCTCGTGGTGAAGCGGCTGTCGGACGACCTCGCGCCCGAGGTGATCGTGGCGATGCTGTCGCTGATGGTGCCGCTGGGCCTTCTTCCCTTCGCGCTGCCGGTCTGGCAGGCGCCGGGGGCGGAGGCGCTGGTGTACCTGTTTCTCGCCGCCGGTCTCGGCACCGGCGGGCATTACGCGATGACGCGCGCCTTCGCGGCGGCGCCGCTGACGGTCACGCAGCCGGTCACCTTCCTGCAGCTGGTCTGGGCGGTGGCGATCGGCGCGCTCCTGTTCGGGGAGCCGGTGGACCCGTTCACCCTGCTGGGCGGCGCGATCATCATGGGCGCGGTGCTGTTCATCACTTGGCGCGAGGCGCGGGCGCGGCGGGCGGCGACCGCCGCCACGCCCGACGCGGTGCCGGTCAGTCGGAAGGCAGCTCGCCCAGACGCTCGAGGATCGAGCCGGGGCTGACCTGGCCGATCACCTGGCCGTTCTCGAGCACGTCGAGCGGCGCGGGCGTGGCGTGGATCCGCGCCATCACCTCGCGGATCGGCGTCGAGGCCTCGCACTGGCCCTCGGCCGCGAGTTGGGCGTTCTCGTCCATCACGTCGCGGGCGCAGAGCACGCCGAGCGGGTTCATGTGGGCGACGAAATCCTGCACGTAGCCGTTGGCGGGCTTGGTGAAGATCTGCCGCGGCGTGCCGGCCTGCACGATCCGGCCGCCCTCCATGATGGCGATGCGGTTGCCGAGCTTGAACGCCTCGTCGAGGTCGTGGCTGACGAAGATGATGGTGCGCTTCTTGCGCGCCTGCAGGTCGAGAAGCTCGTCCTGCAGCCGGGCGCGGATCAGCGGGTCGAGCGCCGAGAAGGGCTCGTCCATCAGCAGGATCGGCGCGTCGGTGGCGAAGGCGCGGGCGAGGCCCACGCGCTGCTGCATGCCGCCCGAAAGCTCGCCCACCAGCGCGTCGGCCCGGTCGGCGAGGCCGACCATTTCCAGCTCGGTCTCGACCCGCTCGCGCCGCTCGGCGCGGTTCATGCCGCCGAGCTCGAGGCCGAGCCCGACATTGTCGCGCACCGTGCGCCAAGGCAGCAGGCCGAACTGCTGGAACACCATGGCGACATGGTGCAGCCGAATCTCGCGCAGCGTCTTCTTCGGCGCGCCGGTGACCGAGACCATCTCGTCGCCCATGCGCACGCGCACGTCGCCGCGCACCACCGGGTTGAGGCCGTTCACCGCGCGCAGGAGCGTCGACTTGCCCGAGCCCGACAGGCCCATCAGCACGAGGATCTCGCCCTCGGGGACGTCGAGCGTGCAGTTGTGCACGCCGAGCACCTGGTCGGTCCTCTCGGTGATCTCGTGGCGTTCGAGGCCCTCGTCCATCAGCGGCAGCGCTTCGTGCGGCTTGTCGCCGAAGACGATGTTGACGGCGTCGAACTCGACGGCGGGGCGGGGTTGGTTCTGTTCGTTCATGCTCATTTCCGTGTCACCCGCAGCGCGCGGTCCAGCATGATCGCGACGACCACGATCACGAAGCCGCTCTCGAAGCCGAGCGAGGTGTTGACCGAGTTGAGGGCGCGCACCACCGGTACGCCAAGCCCGTCGGCGCCGACCAGCGCGGCGATCACGACCATCGACAGCGACAGCATGATGGTCTGGTTCAGGCCGGTCATGATCTGCGGGAAGGCGGAGGGCAGCTCGACCTTCCACAGAAGCTGGCGCGGCGTCGCGCCGAAGGCCTGCGCCGCCTCGATCAGCGCGGTGGGCGTGTTGGAGATGCCGAGCTGCGTCAGCCGGATCGGCGCCGGCAGCACGAAGATCACCGTGGCGATCAGACCCGGCACCATGCCGATGCCGAAGAAGACGATGGCCGGGATCAGGTAGACGAAGGTCGGCAGGGTCTGCATCAGGTCGAGCACCGGCGCGACCCAGGCGTAGAGGCGGGGCCGGTGCGCCACGGCGATGCCGATCGGCACGCCGATCCCCATGCAGACCACGCAGGCCGAAAGCACCAGCGTCAGGCTCTCGGTGGTCTCTTCCCAGTAGCCCTGGTTCAGCACGAAGAGGAAGCCCAGCGCCACAAGAAGCGCCGGCTGCCAGCGCCGCTGCAGCGCGTAGGTGAGGCCGACGAAGACCGCGACCACCAGCAGCGAGGGCGGCTCCTGCAGCAGCCACAGGATGCCGTCGATCATCGCTTCGAGCAGGGTCGAGAGCGTGTCGAACAGGATCGCGAGGTTGATCTCGAGCCATTCGAATGCGGTGGCCGACCAGTCTCCGACCGGGATCTTGGGGATCATCTCCATGCGCGGGGGCCTCCGATGCGGTGCTGCGGTCGTCCGGCTGTCATCATCTCGTCTCCGTGTCCGTGGGGGATCGCGGGCGCGCGGCGCGGCTCGGCTGAGCGGGGCCTCGCGGCGATCCGGATGTCGGCGGCGGGGGGCCGGATCGCTCCGGCCGAAAAGAAGGCGGCCCGCGCGGCCATGCGGCCGGGGCCGGAAAGGGCAGGGCGCGGCGGTCGTCCCGCCGCGCCCCAAGGGGCGTCAGCCCGCGATCGCGCTCTCGACGGCGGGCATCGCTTCGCCGCCATCCATCGTGGTCACGCCCTCGAGCCAGGGGCCGAGCGCGTCCATGTTCTGCGACAGCCAGGCACGCGCGGCGTCGCGCGGCTGCTCGCCGTCGTTCAGGATCGCGCCCATGATCTCGTTCTCCATCTCGAGGCTGAACTCGAGGTTCTGGAGCAGCTGGCCCACGTTCGGGCATTCCGCGACGAAGCCGGCGCGGGTGTTGGTGTTGACCTCGGCGCCGCCGAGGTTCGGTCCGAACCAGTCGTCGCCGCCCTCGAGATAGGTCATGTCGAAGCTGGCGTTCATCGGGTGGGGCTCCCAGCCGAGGAAGATCACCGGCTCGTCGCGGCGCGAGGCGCGGTCGACCTGCGCCAGCATGCCCTGCTCGGAGCTTTCGACCAGCTCGAACTCGCTCAGCCCGAAGGCGCCGGCCTCGATCATGTCGAGGATCAGGCGGTTGCCGTCATTGCCCGGCTCGATGCCGTAGATCTCGGCGTCGAGCGCATCGGCATTGGCGGCGATGTCGTCGAAGCTGTCGATGCCCAGCGCGGCGCCCGCGGCGTTGGTGGCCAGCGTGTACTTCGCGCCGGTCAGGTTGGTGCGGACGGTCTCGACCGTGCCGGCCTCGCGGTAGGGGGCGATGTCGCCCTCCATGGTCGGCATCCAGTTTCCGAGGAACACGTCGATGTCGCCATCGGCCATCGAGGTATAGGTCACCGGCACCGACAGGATCTTCACGTCGGTCTCGTAGCCCAGCGCCTCGAGGATCTCCGTGGTCACCGCGGTGGTGGCGGTGATGTCGGTCCAGCCGACGTCGGAGAAGGTGATCTGGCCGCAGCTTTCTGCCTCCTGCGCCGCGGCGCCGGTTGCCGCGGCGGCGGTCAGCGCCAGCGCGCTGATCGTGGTGCGAAGCATCATCTTTTTGGTCCTCTCTGTGGTTCCGGGTTCTTGATTGACGCGTCAATAAAAACCCGATTAAGGTCGCGGATGCAACCCGGTCGCCCGACCGGGCCGGAGCGGAGACCCTTTATGCCCAAGCTCGGAATGGAGCCTATACGCCGCGCTGCACTGGTCAAAGCGACGATCGAGGAGATCGGCGTGCAGGGCTCGCTCGACGTCACGGTGGCCCAGATCGCCCGTCGGGCCGGCATGTCCTCGGCGCTGGCGCATCACTATTTCGGCAACAAGGACCAGATCTTCCTGGCCGCGATGCGCTACCTCCTGGCGGTCTATTCGGCCGAGGTGCGCGAGGCTCTGGTGGCCGCAAGGGGCGACCCGCGCGCCCGGGTGGCGGCGATCCTGCGGACCAACTTCGCGCCGAGCAATTTCCGTCCCGAGGTGGTGGCGGCCTGGATGAACTTCTACGTGCTGGCGCGCACCTCGCCGCGCGCGGCGCGGCTGCTGCGCATCTACCACGCCCGGCTGCGCTCCAACCTCGCCCACGACCTGCGCCCGCTGCTCGGGCGCGGCGCCGGCGACGCGGCCGAGCGGCTCGCGGCGCTGATCGACGGGCTGTATCTCAAGCAGGGGCTGACCGGCGGCGCGCCCGACGGCCCCGGCGCCGTCAGGCAGCTGCTCGCCGCGCTCGAGCTGGAGCTGAAATGACCGCCCGGCCGAACATCCTCGTGCTGATGGTGGACCAGCTCACCGGCACGCTGTTTCCCGACGGCCCGGCCGACTGGCTGCACGCCCCCAATCTCAGGCGGCTGGCCGCGCGCTCGGCGCGTTTCGCCAACGCCTATACCGCAAGCCCGCTCTGCGCGCCGGGCCGGGCGTCCTTCATGTCGGGCCGGCTGCCCTTCCGCACCGGCGTCTACGACAACGCGGCCGAGTTTGCCTCGGACATGCCGACCTTCGCGCATCACCTGCGCCGCGCCGGCTGGCAGACCTGCCTGTCGGGCAAGATGCATTTCGTCGGTCCCGACCAGCTGCACGGCTTCGAGGAGCGGCTGACCACAGACATCTACCCCGCCGATTTCGGCTGGACCCCCGACTGGCGCCGCCCCGACGAGCGGATCGACTGGTGGTACCACAATCTCGGTTCTGTCACCGGCGCCGGCGTGGCCGAGATCACCAACCAGCTGGAATACGACGACGACGTCGCCCACCAGGCCAAGACCCGGCTCTACGACCTCGCGCGCGGCCATGACGCGCGGCCCTGGTGCCTGACGGTGAGCTTCACCCATCCGCACGATCCCTACGTCGCGCGGCGCAAGTACTGGGATCTCTACGAGGGCTGCGCGCATCTCGACCCGGCCAGCCCGGCGATCCCCTTCGAGGCGCAGGATCCGCATTCGCGGCGGCTGATGGAGGCCAGCGATTTCCGCGCCTTCGACATCTCGCCCGAAGAGGTGCGCCGGGCGCGCCAGGGCTACTTTGCCAACATCTCCTACGTGGACGACAAGATCGGCGAGATCCTGCAGGTGCTCGAGGACACGCGCCAGGAGGCGATCGTGGTCTTCGTCTCGGACCATGGCGACATGCTCGGCGAGCGCGGGCTGTGGTTCAAGATGAGCTTCTTCGAGGGCTCGGCCCGTGTGCCGCTGATGATCGCCGCGCCGGGGCTGGAGCCGGGCCGGATCGACGACCCGGTCTCGACCGTCGACGTGACGCCGACGCTGTGCGACCTCGCCGGCGTCGACCTCGCCGAGGTCATGCCCTGGACCGATGGCGAGAGCCTCGTGCCGCTGGGGCAGGGTGGTCGGCGCAGCACGCCGGTGGCGATGGAATACGCCGCCGAAGGCTCGATCGCGCCGATGATCGCCCTGCGCGAGGGGCGGTACAAGTACACGGCCTGCCCGGCCGATCCCGACCAGCTCTTCGACCTCGAGGCCGACCCGCAGGAGCGGGCGGATCTCGCGGGCGATCCCGACCACGCCGACATCCTGGCGCGGTTCCGCGCCATGGCGGCCGAACGCTGGGATCTCGACGCGGTGGACGCCGAGGTGCGCGCCAGCCAGGCGCGCCGCCACGTGGTCTACGAGGCGCTCCGGCAGGGCGGCTACTACCCCTGGGACCACCAGCCGCTCCGCGCCGCCTCCGAACGCTACATGCGCAATCACATGGACCTGAACATCCTCGAGGAAAGCCAGCGCTTTCCGCGCGGGGAATGAGACGAACAGAGGACCCGACATGAGCTACGACACCCAGCCCGAGGCCAGCCACTTCATCGACGGCGCCTATGTCGAGGACGAGGCCGGCGCCGCGCTGCCGGTGATCTACCCGGCGACCGGCGCCACCGTGGCCAACCTCCACGCCGCGACCCCGGCGCTGGTCGACCGCGCCATCGCCGCCGCCAAGCGCGCCCAGCCTGCCTGGGCGGCGATGACCGGCACCGAGCGCGGCCGCATCCTGCGCCGCGCCGCCGACATCATGCGCGAACGCAATCGCGAGCTGTCGGAGCTGGAGACCTACGACACCGGCAAGCCGCTGCAGGAGACGCTGGTGGCCGACGCCACCTCGGGCGCCGACGCGCTCGAGTATTTCGGCGGCATCGCGGCGACGCTGGCGGGCGAGCACATCCAGCTGGGCGAGGATTTCATCTACACCCGGCGCGAGCCGCTCGGCGTCACCGTCGGCATCGGCGCCTGGAACTACCCGACCCAGATCGCCTGCTGGAAGGCCGCCCCGGCGCTGGCCTGCGGCAACACCATGGTGTTCAAGCCCTCCGAGACCACGCCGCTCTGCGCGCTGAAGGTGGCCGAGATCCTCAAGGAGGCGGGCCTGCCCGACGGCGTGTTCAACGTGGTGCAGGGCTATGGCGAGGTCGGCGCGGGGCTGGTCGGCGACGACCGGGTCTCCAAGGTCTCGCTCACCGGCTCGGTGCCCACGGGCCGCAAGGTCTATGCCGCCGCCGCCGCCGACATGAAGTCGGTGACGATGGAGCTCGGCGGCAAGTCGCCGCTGGTGATCTTCGACGACGCCAGCCTCGAGGACGCGGTCTCGGCGGCGATCAACGCCAATTTCTACTCGACCGGGCAGGTCTGCTCGAACGGCACCCGCGTCTTCGTGCAGGACGGCATCCGCGACGCCTTCATCGAGCGGCTCTCCGAGCGGCTGAAGGGCGTGAAGATGGGCGACCCGATGGACCAGAGCGTCAATTTCGGGCCGATGGTGTCCGAGCGCCAGCGCGAGATCGTCGAGGGCTTCATCTCCCAGGGCGTGGCCGAGGGCGCGCGGCTGGTCACCGGCGGCGGCCGGCCCGAGCGCGAGGGGTTCTGGATCGAGCCCACCGTTTTCGCCGACGTGAAGGACGACATGACCATCGCGCGCGAGGAGATCTTTGGCCCCGTGATGTCGGTGTTCGGCTTCGCCACCGAGGAGGAGGCGCTCGAGCGCGCCAACGCCACGGTCTACGGCCTCTCGGCCGGGGTCTTCACCCGCGACCTCGCCCGCGCGCACCGCTTCGTGGCGGGGCTGCAGGCCGGGTCGTGCTGGATCAACACCTACAACCTGACGCCCGTCGAGGCGCCCTTCGGCGGCATGAAGATGTCCGGCGTCGGCCGCGAGAACGGGCAGGTGGCGATCGAGCACTGGAGCCAGCTCAAGACCGTCTACGTCGCGATGGGCGAGGTCGAGGCGCCGTTCTGAGCCGCGCGAGGCGCTGAAACGCAAGGACAGGGGCGGCCGGCCGGCCGCCCCGACAGAAGATGGATGGCAGAAATGGAAGCGGATTATGTGATCGTCGGGGCCGGCAGCGCCGGCTGCGCCATGGCCTACCGGCTGTCGGAGGCCGGCCGGAGCGTGATCGTCATCGAGTATGGCGGCACCGATGCCGGGCCGTTCATCCAGATGCCCGGCGCGCTGAGCTACCCGATGAACATGGCGCGCTACGACTGGGGCTACAAGTCCGAGCCCGAGCCGCATCTCGGCGGCCGGCAGCTGGTGACGCCGCGCGGCAAGGTGATCGGCGGCTCCTCCTCGATCAACGGCATGGTCTATGTGCGCGGCCATGCGCGCGACTTCGACACCTGGTCGGAGATGGGCGCGCAAGGCTGGGACTACGCCTCGGTGCTGCCCTACTTCAAGCGGATGGAGAACTGGCACGATGGCGGCCATGGCGGCGACCCGGCGCGCCGCGGCCATGACGGCCCGCTGCACGTCACCCGCGGGCCGCGCGACAACCCGCTGACCCGCGCCTTCGTCGAGGCCGGGGCGCAGGCGGGCTACCAGCTCACCGACGACTACAACGGCGAGAAGCAGGAAGGCTTCGGCCCGATGGAGGCGACGATCTGGCAGGGCACCCGCTGGTCGGCCGCCAACGCCTATCTGCGCCCGGCGCTCAAGCGCGACAATTGCACGCTGGTGCGCGGGCTGGCGCATCGCGTGGTGATCGAGGAGGGCCGGGCCACCGGCGTCGAGATCAGCCGCGGCGACGCGCGCCCCGAGATCGTCAAGGCGCGCCGCGAGGTGATCCTCGCCGCCTCCTCGATCAACTCGCCCAAGATCCTGATGCTGTCGGGCATCGGCCCGGCCGCGCATCTGGCCGAGCACGGCATCGATGTGAAGGCCGACCGCCCCGGCGTCGGCCAGAACCTGCAGGACCATCTCGAGATGTACGTCCAGATGGCCGCGACCCAGCCGGTGTCGCTCTACAGCCACTGGAACCTGTGGGGGAAGGGCAAGGCCGGCACGCAGTGGATGCTGTCGCGCACCGGCCTCGGCGCCTCGAACCAGTTCGAGAGCGCGGGCTTCATCCGCTCGCGCGCGGGCGTCGAGTATCCCGACATCCAGTACCACTTCCTGCCGATGGCGGTGCGCTACGACGGCCAGGCCCCGGCCGAGGGGCACGGCTTCCAGGTGCATGTCGGGCCGATGCGCTCGGAATCGCGCGGGCAGGTCACGCTGGCCTCGGCCGACCCGGCGCGGGCGCCGAAGATCCTGTTCAACTACATGTCGACCGAGAAGGACTGGGCCGAGTTCCGGACCTGCATCCGGCTGACGCGCGAGATCTTCGCCCAGCCGGCCTTCGCGCCCTATCGCGGCCACGAGATCCAGCCCGGCGAGAAGGTGCAGAGCGACGAGGAGCTGAACGAGGCGATCCGCGAACATGCCGAGAGCGCCTATCACCCCTGCGGCACCTGCCGGATGGGCGCGGCCGACGATGCCGGGGCGGTGGTCGACCCCGAATGCCGGGTGATCGGGGTCGAGGGGCTGCGGCTGGCCGACAGTTCGATCTTCCCGCGCATCACCAACGGCAATCTCAACGCGCCGTCGATCATGGTGGGCGAGAAGGCCTCCGACCACATTCTCGGCCGTCATCTCGCGCCGCTCAACGAGCAGCCCTGGATCCACCCGAACTGGCGGGTCTCGCAGCGCTAGAATCGGCGGTTGGGCACAAATTGCTTAACCAAAAGTTAAGATCGGCCTTGCCGGGGCGGGCGTTTCGCCCGACATCCCCGGCATGGCCTGCTTCGCGCTTCTCGCCCTGGTCGGCCTTTGCGCCGCCGCGCCCGACCCGACCGGCCCCGCCGGCCGGCTGGTCGTGGTCGACGGCGACACCTTCGACGTGGGCGGAGAGCGGGTGCGGCTGCACGGGGTCGACGCGCCCGAGGCGGCGCAGCGCTGCGAGACGCCGGGCGGGGCCGACTGGGCCTGCGGCGACTGGGTCACGCAGGAGGTGACGCTGCGATTCGCGGGGCGCGAGGCGGTCTGCGCCGAGGTCGACACCGACCGCTACGGCCGGATCGTGGCGCGCTGCGCCATCGAGGGGCGCGATCTCGGCGAGGCGATCGTCTCGGCCGGGCTGGCGCTGGCCTACGAGGAATATTCCGACGCCTATGTGAACCACGAGCGCGAGGCCCGCGACGACGGGCGCGGCATCTGGCGCGGCACGGTCCAGGACCCGGCCGACTGGCGCCGCGGCCGGCGCGAGGCCCGCGCCGAGGCCAACGCGCCCGCGCCGGGCGAATGCACGATCAAGGGCAACGTCTCGGGCGGCGGGCGGATCTACCACCTGCCGCAGGACCCGTTCTACGGCCGCACGAAGATCGACACCGGCAAGGGCGAGCGCTGGTTCTGCTCGGAGGCCGAGGCGCGCCGCGCCGGCTGGCGTCACGCCGGCAGCTGACCCGGCTGGCCGGGGCGGGGCGGCCGCGCTATCACGGGGGCCCGAAGGGCCGCGCCGCGGCCGAGACAGCCCCGTGAGGACCGACAGAATGGAAAAGCACCGCGGCTTTCCCAGCCGGCTGCCCGGCACCGACTACCAGTTCACCATCCGCCGTGCCTCGAAGGAGGGGCCGACCAAGATCATCCGGCGCGAGCGCTTCCGCGACCGCCGCCCGCCCGACAAGCGCGCCGACGAGGGCTTCATGGCCGCGCTCTGGGCGCAGTTCGGCGAGGAGCCCTTCGTGCGGGGCAATCTCGACGCCGGGCGGCTGAGCTGGCTGTTCGGCCGCGAGGTGGTGCCCGCCGAGGACCCCTTCGACCCGCAGGACTACGACGCGCTGCTCAGGATCGACCTCGCCGAGGCGCGCCGCAGCTTCCCGGACGTCTTCGCCGGCACCGGCGAGGCGGAGGACTGGGACGAGGTCGACGACGAAGACCGGTAGGCGGAAGGGCCGGCGGGCGGCGGGATGCCGCCGACCGGCGTGGCATGGCGGCCCGTCACCTGTTGCAGCGATGCGCAAGTATCTTGCACCTCGCAGTGGCGCATGGCAGTGACGGCTCTATCTGGGGCACAACAGACCACCTTCGGAGACCTTCCATGGCATCCATGTTCAAACTCTTCGGCGCGCTCGGCGTCGCCGTGACCCTCGCCGCCTGCGGCGCCTCGCCGGGCGAGCGCGCTGCCACCGGCGCCCTTGCCGGCGCTGCCGCTGCCGAACTGACCGGCGAAGACGCCGTGACCGGCGCGCTGGTCGGCGGTGCGATCGGCGGCATCGCGCCCTGCGTGACCAACCCGAACGCCCGCGGCTGCTACTAAGCCTGCGGGCCGCTTCGGCCTGGCCGGGGCGGCGCATTGGAAGGGCCGTCGGGAGCGATCCCGGCGGCCCTTTCGCATGTCAGCGGATCTGCGGCGGCGTCATCTCGGTCGTGTCGCGGGCGGCGCCGGGGGCGCGGTTGGCGTCGCGGATCTCCTGCTGGCGCAAGGGCAGCTTGTCGATCGCGCGGATCAGCTCGCGCCCCGAGAAGGGCGCCGGCTTGCGCTGGGCGATGCGGCCGTCCTTGCCGATCAGAAGCAGCGCGAAGCCGCGCGGGCGCAGCGATCTGCGGATCGGGCTGCGCGCATCGGGATCGGTGTCGATCAGGATGATCACGTCGCGCGCCACCAGCTCGTCCACCAGCTCGCCCAGAAGCGCGATCTGGCGGCGGAACTGCGGGTCGTCCGGGCTGTCGGCAAAGACGATCACCGGCCTGAGCCGGTATTCGAACTGCTCGAGCTCGGCTTCGCCCACGGGGTAGGCGGCGGCCGGCTGATCCTGCCAGCGCGAGATCAGCGCTTCGGCCGGCTCCTGCGCGGCGGCGGCCTGTCCTACCGCGATGATCGCGGCCAGACATGCCGCGGGCAGCGTGAAAACTTGTCCCATGATCCTGAACATAGGCACGAATTCGCTCGCCGCGAAGACCGTCGCAACGTCGCACCCGGATTTTTGTCGCCGATGCGGGGCGCGGGGCGGGCGCCCCCTTGCGCCACGGGCGTTTCCACGAGAGGTAGCACCGCTCGCCGTTCACGACCGCAGGAGTATCGGATGCAAAGCGCCGTCTATCTCGTCAATCTCGATCGCCGCGCCGATCGGCTGGCGGAGATGCGCGCGCAGCTCGACCGGATCGGGCTGACGGGCTGGACCCGGATCCCGGCGCTCGACGCGCGCGCCGTGCCGGCCGGCCGGGTGCATCCGCGCGTGGCCGATCGCGGCCACCGCGTGCGGATGGGCCGCGGCAGCCAGTGCTACGCGGCCTCCTTCCTCGCGGCGCTCGAGATCTTCCTCGCCGATGGCCGCGACAGCGCGATCTTCCTGCAGGACGACGTGCGGCTGTCCCCGGCTCTGGCGCCGATGGCGCGCGACGCGTCCTTCGTGCCCGAGGGCATCGGCCTCGTGCAGCTCGAGCAGTTCGGATCGGGGCAGGGCAAGGTGCTGCTCGGCCCAGAACTCGCCCGCGCGCCCTTCGACCCGCAGCGAAAGCTGCACCGGCTGCATTCGCGCCGGGCCGGCGCGGCCTGCTTCTGGCTCAGGCGTGAGGCGGCCCGCGCGATCCTCGAAGGCGATTTCGAGATCGACATGCCGACCGACCACCTGCTGTTCAGCCCCAACGTCTCGCCTGTCTTCGACCGCCTCGACGTGGCGCTGATGACGCCGGCCATGGCGCGGCAGGACATGGCGGGCACCGCCTCGGACCTGTCGGCCGAGCGGCGGCGCAAGAAACACCCGGTCGAGCGGCTGCGGCGCCTGCATCACGAGATCAACCTGCTGCCGCGGCAGGCCGCGCTCAGCCTGACCGGCCGGGCCAGCTGGCAACGTCCGGAGCTGCAGCTCTAGACGCGGCCGGGCCGGGGGTTGCGCTCCGCCCGAGGATCGGCGCATGTCGCGGCGAGACCGAAAAGGACCGCGCCATGATCCGATCCGCCACCCCCGACGACGCGCCCGCGCTCGCGACGCTGTGGAACCGGGTGATCCGCGACACCACCACCATCTTCAACGCGACCGAGCGCAGCGAGGCCGAGGTGGCGCAGCTGATCACGGCGGGCGATCCGTTTCTCGTCTGGGACGAGGGGCGGGGCGCGCGCGGCCTGGCACGCTGGTTTCCCTTCCGCGGCACCGACGGCTACCGCCACACGGTCGAGCACACCATCCTGCTGGGCGAGGATCTGCACGGCCGCGGCGTCGGCCGGGCGATGATGGCGCAGCTGTTCGAGACCGCGCGCGCCGCCGATAAGCACGTGATGGTGGCCTGCGTCACCGCCGAGAACCGCGCCGGGCTCGCCTTCCACGAGCGGCTGGGCTTCGAGCGGACCGGCCTCATGCCCGAGGTGGGGCGCAAGTTCGGCCGCTGGCTCGATCTTGCCATCCTGCAGAAACGTCTCTGACAACGCCGCGCTGCGGCGCTAAGGTGTGCCCATGTCGATCTGGACCCGCATAGCCCAGGCCATCGCCGCGCTCCGCCAGGGCGAAAGCCTGTCGGCGGTGTTCGACCTGCTGCGCGCCCCGCCCGAACGCTCGGTCGCCTTTGCGATCGCGGTGATCGCGCTGGGCGCCAAGATGGCCAAGGCCGACGGGCAGGTGACCCGCAACGAGGTCGCGGCCTTCCGCGAGGTCTTCACCATCCCGCCCGAGGAGGAGAAGAACGCCGCGCGCGTGTTCAACATGGCCCGCACCGACGTCGCGGGCTTCGAGGATTACGCGCGGCGCATCGCGCGCATGTTCCGCAACGAGCGCGGCCCGCTTTGCGACCTGATGGAGGGGCTCTTCCACATCGCGCTGGCCGATGGCGACTACCACCCCGACGAGAACGCCTTCCTGCAGGAGGTGGCGCGGATCTTCGAGATCGACGAGCGCAGCTTCGCGCGGCTCAGGGCGCGCTTCGTGCCCGATGCCGAGCCCGACCCCTACGACGTTCTCGGGGTCGAGCCGGACGACGATCTGGGCACGATCCGCGGCGCCTGGCGGGCGGTGGTGCGCGAGACCCATCCCGACCGGCTGGCCGCGCGCGGCCTGCCGGAGGAGGCGATGCAGATGGCCGAGAAGCGCCTGATCGCCGCCAACCGGGCCTGGGAGCGGATCAACGAGCTGCGCGACGCGGCGGAGACGGTCGCGATGCCGGGGCCGGGCGGGAACGGAGCCGGGGACCGCGCCTGATGCGGCTGGCGACGTGGAACGTCGCCTGGTTCGACCGGCTGTTCGACGCGTCCGGCCGCCCGCTGCGCGATGACGGCGATTCGGGCCGCCACGGCGTCTCCCGCGGGGCGCAGATCGAGGCGATCGCCCGGGTGCTGCGCGCGATCGACGCCGACGGGGTGATGCTGATCGAGGCGCCCGACACCGGCGGACGGCGCAGCGGCGTGCGCGCGCTCGAACGCTTCGCCGCCGAGGAACGGCTGCGGACCCGCGAGGCCGTGATCGGCTTTCCCAGCCATACCCAGCAGGAGATCGCCTTCCTGCACGACGCCGCGGTGCTGTCGGCCCGCCACGACCCGCGCGCCGCGCCGGGGGCGCCGCGCTTCGACGCGCCATCGGGGCCCGCGCGGATCGAGGGGCCGCCGGTCGCCTGGTCGAAGCCGCCGCTCGAGCTTGAGGTGCGGGCCGAGGGGCGGGCGCTGCGGCTGATCGGCGTGCACGCGAAATCCAAGGCGCCGCATGGCGCGGAGACGCCCGGCGAGGCCCGGCGCATCGCCATAGAGAACCGGCGCAAGCAGCTGGCGCAATGCGCCTGGCTGCGGGCGCGGATCGAGGATCATCTCGAGGCGGGCGACAGCCTCGTGGTGCTGGGCGATTTCAACGACGGGCCCGGCCTCGACGCCGAAGAGCGGCTGTTCGGCCGCTCGGGCGTCGAGGTGGCGATGGGCGAGGGCGGGCCAGAGGCGCTGCGCCTCTTCGATCCGCATGCCCGGGCGGCGCTTGCGCGGCCCGCTGGCGCGGGGCCGGCGACGGCGCGCTTCGCGGTGCCGCCCGACTGGCATATCCTCTCGGCGCTGCTCGACTACGTGATGGTCTCGCCGGATCTCATGGCCTGCCGCCCCCGCTGGCGGATCTGGCACCCGCTCGACGACCCCGCGATCCGCGACGATCCCGCCCTGCGCGAGGCGCTGCTGACCGCCTCGGACCATTTCCCGGTCACGCTCGATCTCGACCTGTCTGGACAGGGCGCGACCTCCGGCTAGATCCCCGGCCATGACACGCATCGCCACCGCCGCCGCCATCGCCTTGCTCAGCGCCGCCCCTGCCATGGCACAGCTCGAGGCCACGCCCGAGACCCCCGAGACCGAGGAGTCCGAGGGGTTCGGGCTGATGCAGGAGGGGGCGGATCTGTTCTTCGAGGGTCTGCTCGGCGAGATGGAGCCGGCGATCGAGGATTTCAGGGGCTTCGCCGCGAAGGCCGGGCCGCATCTGCGGGCGCTGCTGTCGGAGATGGGGCCGGCGCTGATGGCGGTGCTCGACCGGATCGACGACATCGCCAATTACGAGCCGCCCGAGATCCTGCCCAATGGCGACATCATCATCCGCCGCCGGCCCGAGGCGCCGCCGTTCCGGCCCGATCCCGCGCCCGAGATCGAACTCTAGGCCCGCGCGCCCGCCCACCATTGCAGTGTCCCGCGCAGCCGCCTAACGTAAGGGGCAGGAGATGCGGGGGAGGCGGATGATAACAGGCGCGAATCCGGGGGAGCCGGTGATCCGCACCGCCATTTTCGATCTCGACGGCACGCTGCTCGACAGCACGCCCGACATCGCCCACGCGGTCAATCGCGTCTTCGCCCGGCACGGGCTCGACCGGACCGAACCCTCGCTGATCGCCGAAATGGTCGGCAACGGCGCGCAGCGGCTGGTCGGCGACCTCCTGATCCGCCAGCGCATCCCGGCCGCGCCGTCCGACATCGACTATCTGACCGCGGCCTATCTCGAGGCCTATGCCGAGGAGCCGCTGCGCGAGGGCCGGCTCTATCCGCATGTCGCAGAGGACCTGGCGCGGCTGCAGGCGCTGGGCTGGCGGCTCGGGGTCTGCACCAACAAGCCGCAGGCGCTGACGCTCTCGATCCTCGAGGCGACGGGGCTCGGATCCTACTTCTTGGCGGTGCGAGGCGCCGATTCCGTGCCGGCGCGCAAGCCCGATCCCGGGCATCTCCTGGCGGTGCTCGAGGATCTCGGCGGCGGCACCGCGCTCTATGTGGGCGACACCGAGGTGGACGAGGCCACGGCCCAGGCGGCCGGGGTGGCGTTTCGCGGCGTCGCCTGGGCGGCGCCGGGCCGGCTCTCGGTGCCCGAGGCCGCCCGGCTGTCGCGGATCGCCGATCTGGCGGCCTCGTCGGTGGCCTGAACCGGCCTCAGAGATAGGCGTAGATGCGGGCGATCTTCTCCACCGCCTGCTCGGGCGGCAGCTCCTCGCTCTCGCCGGTGCGGCGCGAGACCAGCTCGACCACGCCGTTCTTCAGACCCTTCGGGCCGACGGTGATCCGCCACGGCAGGCCGATCAGGTCCATCGTGGCGAACTTGGCGCCGGCGCGCTCGTTGCGGTCGTCGTAGAGCGGGTCGAGGCCCAGCGCCTGAAGACCGGCATAGATGCCGGCGCAGGCCGCGTCGGTCTCGGCGTCGCCCTGGCGCAGGTTGACGATGCCCACGTGGAACGGCGTCACGCCTTCGGGCCAGATGATGCCCTTCTCGTCGTGGCTCGCCTCGATGATCGCGCCGACGAGGCGGCTGACGCCGATGCCGTGGGAGCCCATCTCGACCGGCACGCGCTGCCCTTCGGCATTGGTCACGGTCGCGCCCATCGCCTCGGAATACTTGGTGCCGAAGTAGAAGATCTGGCCGACCTCGATCCCGCGCGAGGAGCGGCGGCGCTCCTCGGGGACCGCGTCGAACAGCGCCGGGTCGTGCGTCTCGTCGGTGCGCGCGTAGGGCGTCGTCCACTCCGAGACGATCTCCTTGAGCTGGTTCGGGTCCTCGTAGTTCACCACGCGGTCCGCCAGCTGCAGGTCGAGGATCGCGCTGTCGTAGAACACCTCGCTCTCGCCGGTCTCGGCCAGCACCAGGAACTCGTGCGTGTTCTCGCCGCCGATCGGGCCGCTGTCGGCGCGCATCGGGATCGCCTTCAGGCCCATCCGCTCGTAGGTGCGCAGGTAGCTCACCATGTGGCGGTCATAGGCCTCGAGCGCGCTCGCCTTGTCGACGTCGAAGTTGTAGCCGTCCTTCATCAGGAACTCGCGGCCGCGCATCACGCCGAAGCGGGGGCGCATCTCGTCGCGGAACTTCCACTGGATGTGGTAGAGCGTCTTGGGCAGGTCGCGGTAGGACGAGATGTAGCTGCGGAAGATGTCGGTGATCATCTCCTCGTTGGTGGGACCGTAGAGCAGGTCGCGGCCGTGCCGGTCCTTGATCCGCAGCATTTCCTCGCCATAGGCCTCGTAGCGCCCGCTCTCGCGCCATAGGTCGGCCGATTGCAGCGTCGGCATCAGGAGCGGGATGTGCCCGGCCTTCTGCTGCTCCTCGTCGACGATGCGCTCGATGTTGCGCAGCACCTTCAGGCCCAGCGGCAGCCACGAGTAGATGCCGACCGCCGCCTGCTTGATCAGGCCGGCGCGCAGCATGTAGCGGTGGCTGACGATCTGCGCCTCGGCGGGCGTCTCCTTCAGCACGGGCAGGAAATAGCGGGTCAGGCGCATGCGGAGATCCTCGGGCTGGGGCTGCGGGCAAACGAATCCCCTCTAGGCCAGCGGGGCCGACCTGACAAGCGATGTCGCGCCGCCGCAGGCCCGCGCGAGCGCCCTCGCGGGGCTTGCGCCGTGGCGGGCGAGCGGCGACATAGTTGCGGACCCGACCTCCCGAGGAGCGTGCCGCGTGGCCCTACCCGTTCAGAAACAGGCCCGGATCTGGGCGATCGCCGCCGCCGTGACCTTCGCGCTGCTGTGGCTTCTGGGCGACGTGATCCTGCCCTTCCTGCTGGGCGGCGCGGTGGCCTACCTGCTCGACCCGGTGGCCGACCGTCTGGAGCGGCTCGGCTTCAGCCGTGTCATGGCGGTGACGGTGATCTCGCTGGTCGCGCTGCTGGTGCTGGTCGTGGCCGTGCTCTTGGTGATCCCGACGCTGATCCGCCAGACCAGCCAGCTGGTGGAGACCGCGCCCCTTCTCTTCGCGCAGCTGCGCGAGGGGCTTTCCTCCCGCTTTCCCGAGCTGATGGACGAGACCTCGACCATCCGCGGCCAGCTCGACGCCATCGGCGAGGGCATCCGCGCCCGCGGCGGCGAGATCCTCAACAGCGTGCTGAGCGCCGGTCTCGGAGTGATCAACCTCCTTGTGCTGCTTCTGGTCGTGCCGGTGGTGGCGATCTACCTGCTGGTCGACTGGGACCGCATGGTGGCCCGCGTCGACGAGCTCTTGCCGCGCGAGCACGCGCCCACCATCCGCCGCCTCGCGGCCGAGATCGACCGCACGCTCGCCTCCTTCATCCGCGGCCAGGGTACGGTCTGCCTGATTCTCGGCACCTACTACGCGGTGGCGCTGGCGCTGGTCGGGCTGAACTTCGGCCTCGTGGTCGGCGCGGTGGCGGGGCTGATCACCTTCATACCTTACGTCGGCGCGCTGGTCGGCGGCGCGCTCGCCATCGGGCTGGCGCTGTTCCAGTTCTGGGGCGAATGGGTCTGGATCGGCGCGGTGGCGGGGATCTTCGTCGCCGGCCAGATGATCGAGGGCAACATTCTCACGCCGCGGCTCGTCGGCTCCTCGGTCGGGCTGCACCCGGTGTGGCTCTTGTTCGCGCTGGCGGTGTTCGGCACGCTGTTCGGCTTCGTCGGCATGCTGGTCGCGGTGCCCTTCGCGGCGATGCTGGGCGTGCTCGCCCGCTTCGCGATCCAGCGTTACCAGGACAGCGCGCTCTATCGCGGCCCGGCGCCGATGCCGCCCGAGGCCGCGGCACCGCCGCCCGCGCGGGACGCCGAATGGCCTGGCAGCTGAGCCTCGACCTGCCGCTGGCGGTGGCGCTGGGGCCGGGGGACTACATCCTGTCGGACGCCAACCGCGCCGCCCATGCCATGGTGATGGCCGAACAGGGCTGGCCCGAGCGCAAGCTGGCGCTGATCGGCGCCCCGGGGTCCGGCAAGAGCCACCTTGCCCGGCTCTGGCAGGCCGAGAGCGAGGCGATGGTGCTGCAGGCCCGCGCGCTCGGTCCCGCGCTGCCGCCGCCCGCGCCGGGCGCCGCGATCGTGGTCGAGGATGTCGACCGGCTGCCGCGCGAGGCCGAGGAGACGCTGTTTCATCTGCACAACCGCCTCGCGGCCTCGGGCGGGCGGCTGCTGCTGACCGCCGACCGGCCGCCGGCGCGGCTCGACATCCGGCTGCCGGATCTTGCCAGCCGGCTGCAGGCCACGGCAGTGGTGCGGATCGAGGATCCCGACGACCGGCTGCTCGCGGCGGTGCTGGCCAAGCATTTCGCCGACCGCCAGCTGGTGCCCGCCGCCGACGTGATCCCCTATCTCGCGGCGCGGATCGAGCGCAGCTTCGCCGCCGCCGCTTGGGCGGTCGAGCGGCTCGACCGCATGGCGCTGGCCGAGGGCCGCCCGGTGACGCGGGCGCTGGCGCGGCGGATGCTCGGGGGGCGGGCACGGCTGGACAATCGGCCCGGCGGGACGAGATAGTGGGACCGACCGTCACCCGGACGTTGCACAGATGCGCCACACCGCCCCCATGACCCAAGCCGATTTCCTCGCCGCCGATTTCCCCGCGCCGGTCGCGCTCGACGCCGACCTCACCGGCCCGGCGCGTTTCGTCAACCGCGAGCTGAGCTGGCTCGGCTTCAACTTCCGGGTGCTGGAAGAGGCCGAGAATCCGCGCGTGCCGCTGCTCGAGCGGCTGCGCTTCCTGTCGATCTCGGCCACCAATCTCGACGAGTTCTACACCGTGCGCGTGGCCGGCCTGCGCGAGCTGGCCCAGGCCGGCAACACCACGCCGGCCGCCGATGGCCTCACCCCGGCCGAGCAGCTGCGCCAGATCGACATCGAGGCGCGCGAGCTGATGCGCCGCCAGCAGGAGATCTTCGCCACGCTGTGCCAGCAGATGGCGCGCGAGGGCATCCAGATCCTGAACCGCTCCGACATCACCAAGGCCGACCGGGCCTTCCTGACCGACGCCTTCCTCAACCGGGTCTTCCCGGTGCTCTCGCCGCTGGCGATCGACCCGGCGCATCCCTTTCCCTTCATCCCGAACGAGGGGCTGGCGCTGGCGCTCGCGCTGGAGCGGACCTCGGACCGCAAGCCGCTCAGGGCGCTCCTGCCGGTGCCGGCGCAGATCGACCGCTTCGTCTCGCTGCCCTCGAGCGAGGGGCAGCGCTACCTGCCGCTCGAGGAGCTTCTGCTGCTCAATCTCGACCAGCTCTTCCCGGGCTACCGGATGAAGGGCCACTGCACCTTCCGGGTGCTGCGCGACAGCGATCTCGAGGTCGAGGAGGAGGCCGAGGACCTCGTGCGCGAATTCGAGGTGGCGCTGAAGCGCCGCCGCCGCGGCGAGGTGGTGCGGATGAAGCTCTCGGCCGGCGCGCCGTCCGCGCTGAAGTCCACCATCATGGAAGAGCTGCACATCCGCGACGCCGAGGTGGTGGAGGTCGAGGGGCTGATCGGCATCGGCAACCTCAAGGAGCTTGTCACCGACGCCCGGCCCGACCTGCTCTGGCCGCCCTTCACCCCGCGGGTCCCTGAGCGGGTGCAGGACCATGACGGCGACATGTTCGCGGCGATCCGCCAGAAGGACATGCTGCTGCACCACCCCTACGAGACCTTCGACATGGTCAACCGCTTCCTGCAGCAGGCGGCGACCGACCCGGACGTGGTGGCGATCAAGCAGACGCTCTATCGCACCTCGCGCAATTCGCCGATCGTCGAGGCGCTGTGCGAGGCGGCCGAGGACGGCAAGTCGGTGACCGCGCTGGTGGAGCTGAAGGCCCGCTTCGACGAGGCCGCCAACATCCGCCAGAGCCGCCGGCTGGAGCGCGCCGGCGCGCATGTCGTCTACGGCTTCACCCAGTACAAGACCCACGCCAAGATCTCGACGGTGGTGCGACGCGAGGGCGACCAGCTCGTCACCTACACGCATTTCGGCACCGGCAACTACCACCCGATCACGGCTCGGATCTACACCGACCTGAGCTTCTTCACCTGCGATGCGGCGCTGGGCCGCGACGCGACCAAGGTGTTCAACTTCATCGGCGGATCGGCCGAGCCGCTGGGGCTCGAGAACCTCGCCATCTCGCCGCTGACGCTGAAATCGCGGCTTCTGGAGATGATCGCCGCCGAGGCCGACCACGCCCGCGCCGGGCGGCCGGCCGAGATCTGGGCCAAGATGAACAGCCTCGTCGAGGCCGAGGTGATCGATGCGCTCTACGAGGCGAGCCGGGCGGGCGTGAAGATCAGCCTCGTGATCCGCGGCATCTGCGGGCTGAGGCCCGGCATCGAGGGGATGTCCGAGAACATCCGCGTGAAGTCGATCGTCGGGCGGTTCCTCGAGCACAGCCGCATCGTCTGCTTCGGGGCGGGGCGCGGCCTGCCGTCGAAGAAGGCGCGGGTCTTCATTTCCTCGGCCGACTGGATGGGCCGCAACCTCAGCCGCCGGGTCGAGACGCTGGCCGAGATCACCAACCCGACGGTGAAGGCGCAGATCACCGACCAGATTATGGCCGCCAACCTCGCCGACGTGGCGCAGAGCTGGGTGATGGGCCCCGATGGCCGCTTTTCCCGCGCCGACTGGCCCGAGGACGGGCGCGCCTTCTCCTGCCACCGCTTCTTCATGGAGAACCCGTCGCTGTCGGGCCGCGGCACGGCCGGGGCGGGCGACGTGCCGCAGCTCACCCACGCGCATGACTGAGCTGCCGCAGGGAGATTGACCCGCCGATCAATTTCCGGCCCGATTTGACTTTGCCGGGCCGGATCGAGGGGTTATGACCCGCCCCGACGCGCGGCGTTGACTCGCACTCGGCCCGCGCCACATGCTGCCGAAGGATCATGGGGGCTTCATGAACGAAAACAGCGACGCCTCAAGCGGCGACTGGGGGCCTTTCGGACGGCCGCTGTTCAACGATCCGGAAAGCCGCGCGCTGAGCCGGGTCGGCGTGGTCGACGTGGGCTCGAACTCGGTCCGCCTCGTGGTGTTCGACGGCGCGGCGCGCAGCCCGGCCTACTTCTACAACGAGAAGATCATGTGCGGCCTCGGCGCCGGGCTGTCGGAGACCGGCAAGCTCAGCCCCGAGGGGCGCGAGCGCGCGCTCAAGGCGCTCAAGCGCTTCGCGACGCTGGCCGAGGGCATGAACATCGTGCCGCTCACCGCCGTCGCCACCGCAGCGGTGCGCGAGGCCGAGGACGGGCCGGAGTTCTGCGAGCAGGTGCTGCGCGAGACCGGGATCGAGGTGCACACCATCTCCGGCGACGAGGAGGCCCGGCTTTCGGCGCAGGGCGTGCTGCTGGGCTGGCCCGGCTCCTACGGCCTCGTCTGCGACATCGGCGGCTCGTCGATGGAGCTGGCCGACATCGCCGAGGGCCGCGTCGGGCGCCGTCTCACCTCGGCGCTGGGCCCGCTGAAGCTCAAGGAGGTGAAGGGCGGCGACGAGGGGCTCGAAGAGTACATCGAGACCACCATTGCCCGGATCCACGAGGAGATGGGCGGCGAGACCGGGATGCGGCTGTTCCTTGTGGGCGGCTCGTGGCGGGCCATCGCGCGCTGCGACATGACCCGGCGCGACTACCCGCTCACCGTGCTGCACGAGTACCGGATGACCGTGGAGGACGTGGCCGAGACCCGCAAATACATCGAGACCGAGGATCCCGACGACCTGCGCAAACGCGCCGGTGTGTCGTCGGACCGGATGGCGCTGGTGCCGCTGGCGATCCGCGTGCTCGACCGTCTGGTCAAGGTGTTCCAGCCCAAGGACATCGCGATCTCGTCCTACGGCATCCGCGAGGGCATGCTCTATGAGCAGATGCCGGCGCAGCTGCGCGATCGCGACCCGCTGATCGAGGCCTGCCGCTTCGCCGAGGCCAAGGATGCGCGTCTGCCCGGCTTCGGCCCTGTGCTTTACGATTTCGTCCGGCCGCTGTTTCCCCATGCCGACTGGCAGCGCAAGCGGATCATCAAGGCCGCCTGCCTGCTGCACGACGTCAGCTGGCGCGCCCATCCCGACTACCGCCCGCAGGTCTGCTTCGACAACGCCACCCGCGCCAATCTCGGTGGTCTGAAGCATTCCGAGCGGGTGTTCCTCGGGCTGGCGCTGATGCACCGCTACTCGAACAAGCGCGAGGGCGCGCGCTACGAGCAGATGTTCACGCTGGTCCGCGACGAGGACAAGCGCGAGGCGGAGGTGCTGGGCAAGGCGATGCGGCTTGGCGCGATGCTGTGGCTCGGCACCGAGACGATGCCCGGCTCGCTGGCGTGGAACGCCGTGGACCGGGTGCTGAAGATCGAGCTCGACCCGCGCGCCCGCAACCTCTTCGGCGAGGTGGCCGAGCAGCGGTTCAACTCGCTGGTCTCGGCGCTCGACGCGACCGGCGAAGTGGCCGTCCGCGACTGACGGCCTAGACGTCGTCGGGCAGCAGCACCACCGCGCCGCGCTTGCGCCCCGTGGCGACGCGATCATAGGCGGCGGCGATCTCCGACAGCCGGTAGCGGCTGTCGATCACCGCGCGCAGGTCGCCCGCCTCGGCGAGCCGGGCGATCTCCTCCATGTCTGCATGGCTCTCCTGCGCGATGCCGTCCCGCGCCCGCCGCCCGCCGCGCCCGGCGAAGCGCGCGGCGATCTGGGTGCCGAGCCCCGCATAGACCAGCAAGAGCCGCCCGCGGCGGCGCAGCGCCCGCATCCGCCGCTTCAGCGGTGCCTGTCCGACCGCGTCGAAGATCACGTCGAAGCGGTTCTCCTCCTCGAAGGGATCCTCGCCCTCGTCATACGCGATCACCTCGCGCGCGCCGAGATCGCGCACCAGGTCGGCATTGGCGGCCGAGCAGACGGCGGTCACATGCGCGCCCATGGCCCGGCCGATCTGCACCGCCGCCGTGCCCACCGCGCCCGAGGCGCCGACCACGCAGAGCCTCTCCTTCGCCCTGAGCCGGCCGCGGTCGCGCAGGAACTGCAGCGCCGTGGTCGCGCCGAAGGGCAGGGCGGCGGCCTGGCTGTGCATCAGCACGTGCGGCTTGTGGACCACCGCGCCGTCCTCCTTCACCACCACCGCCTCGGCATGCGCGCCCATGTTCATGCCGGTCGAGCCGAACACCTCGTCGCCCGGCCCGAAGCGCGTCACGTCCGCGCCCACCGCCTCGACCACGCCGGAAAAGGCGGTGCCCAGCACCGGCTGGCGCGGCCCGCCCCAGCCCATGGCGGCGCGCACCGCCAGCCCGTAGCCCGGCGGCACGGTGAGCGAGCGGATGCGCCAGTCGGCGGCGCTGACCGTGCCGGCGCAGAGCCCGACCCGGATCTCGCCCGGACCCGGCCGGGGCAGCTCGCGCTCGACGATCTCCAGATGCTCGGTGCCGCCATAGGCGCGGCAGATCACGGCGCGCATCGGCGCTCCTCCCTCGTTCCCCGGTCGGGCTGGCGCGCCGATGCGGCGCGGGCACGACATCCCCCGCGAAATGCTGGCCCGCTGGCGGCTTCGGCGTCAAGCCGCCACACGGGTGCGCGAGGGACGGTCGGGTCGCGCTTGACCCTCGCGACCCGCGCCCCCAAGGTCCGCGCGCAACCCGACCGGAGCCCCGCATGGCCAATCGCACCGCCCCGTTTTCCGCCTTCGAGTGGATGATCGCCTGGCGTTACATCCGCGCGCGCCGCGCCGAGGGCGGCGTCAGCGTGATGACCTGGATCAGCCTCGTCGGCGTCACGCTGGCGGTGTTCGCGCTGATCGCGACGCTGGCGGTGCGGGCGGGCTTCAGGGCCGAGTTCATCGACACCATCCTCGGCGCCAATGCCCATGTCACGGTCTACCAGGACAGCGTGATCCCGAACACCGACATCACCCGCCGGGTGATCACCGACCACGAGGCGCTGGCCGAGCGGTTGGAGGCGATCCCGGGCGTCACCCGCGCGGCACCGCTGGTGCGCGGTCAGGTGATGGCCAATGCCGGCAACGAGAACGCGGGCGTCGAGGTCTACGGCATCGCGCCCGAGGACCTCGCCACCATCCCGCGCGTCGCCGACCCCGAGACCGCGATGGGCGATATCGGCCGCTTCGGCGAAGGCATCGCCATCGGCTCTGGCGTGGCGCGTGAGCTGGGGGTGGGCGTGGGCGACAAGCTCCGGATCATCTCGCCCAACGGCGCGCGCACGCCGATGGGGCAGAGCCCGCGCGTCTCGGCCTACGAGATCACCTATGTCTTCACCGCCGGGCGCTACGACATCGACCGCACGCGCGCCTACCTGCCGCTTTCGGAGGCGCAGTTGTTCTTCAACCGCGACGGCGTGGCCGACGAGATCGAGGTGATGGTCGAGGATCCCGACCGGGTGGACGAGCTTGTCGGCGAGATCCTCGAGGCGGCGGGACCCACGGCCTTCACCTGGACCTGGCGCGACAGCGCGGGCTCGTTCCTGCGGGCGCTCGACGTCGAGGACAACGTGATGTTCGTGATCCTGTCGATCCTCGTGCTGATCGCCTCGATGAACATCATCTCCGGCCTGATCATGCTGGTGAAGAACAAGGGCGGCGACATCGGCATCCTGCGCACGATGGGGCTGACCGAGGGCTCGGTGCTGCGGGTCTTCTTCATCTGCGGCGCGGGCATCGGCACGCTGGGGACGATCTTCGGCGTGGTGCTGGGCTGCGCCTTCGCGATCTGGATCGACCCGATCTTCTCCTTCGTGAACTACGTCGCCGGCGGCGGCGTCTGGGACCCCTCGATCCGCGGCATCTACGCGCTGCCGGCCAAGCTGCAGCTCGTGGACGTGCTCTCGGCGGTGTCGCTGTCGCTGGCGCTCTCCTGGGGCGTCACCTATTTCCCGGCCCGCCGCGCGGCCCGCATGAACCCGGTGGAGGCGCTGCGCTATGAGTGAGACCGTCCTGAAGCTCTCGGGCATCCAGAAGGCCTACAACCACGGCAAACCCAACGAGGTGAGCGTGCTGCGCGGGGCGGACCTCGCGATCGTGCCGGGCGAGGTGGTGGCGCTGGTCGCACCTTCCGGGGCGGGCAAATCGACGCTCCTGCACATCGCGGGGCTTCTCGACACGCCCGACAAGGGCCAAGTGGAAATCGCCGGGCAGGAGATGACCCGGCTTTCGGACCGCCGCCGCACGCTGGCGCGCCGCGCCGATGTCGGCTTCATCTACCAGTTCCACCACCTGCTGCCCGAGTTCACCGCGCTTGAGAACATCACCCTGCCGCAGCTTGCCGCCGGCAAGCCGCGCGCCGAGGCCGAGGCGCGGGCGCGCGAGCTCTTGGGGCAGGTGGGGGTGGAAAAGCGCGCCGATCACCGCCCTGCGGCGCTGTCGGGCGGAGAGCAGCAGCGGGTGGCCTTCTGCCGGGCGCTCGCCAACGCGCCGCGTCTATTGCTGGCCGACGAGCCCACCGGCAACCTCGACCCCGACACGTCGGACCGGGTGTTCGACGCGCTGATGGCGCTGGTGCGCGGTACGGGCCTCTCGGCGCTGATCGCGACGCACAACCTCGAGCTGGCGGCGCGGATGGACCGGGTGGTCCGGATGGATCACGGGGTGGTGGCGTAGGTCCGGCAGCACTCAGTAGTCATCGATCACAGAGTCGTCGGACGGCGCGCTGTATGCCAGACGAGCTGGTCTGTTCGATTTCCTGAGGGGCTCGTCATTGCGGCGCACCACGACTTGCGGCTTGGCCGGTGCAGGCTTTTCGGCGGTCAGTGCATCGCAAGCCCTCAAGATCACCGGAAGATCGTTGAGTATGGACGGGTGGCGCCACGCCGAGTCGGGGGACAGAAGCTTGCCGGTCACCGGATGTCGTCCCATCAGGACGCGGCGCAAGGGATGATCTTTATCCGGCACGTCACCGGGCCGTTTGCGAACCGCCGGATCTAGCAATCGCTTCAAACGGTAGCGGATCGCCCCGGGCGCCCGGCTCAGATGCCGGGAAATCCCTTCGGTGGATAGCCGCATGTCCTGATGCAGCTGCAGGAGCACACGCTCCTCTGTCTCGGTCCAAGGCTCGCTTGCCCGGAAATATCCATCCTGAACGAGTTCATTCAGTGGATATGCGCCTGTTTCGCTGAGGATTTCTTCATCGTCATCGGGCATAACCTCCGATCAGACATCCAATTCCTCAACAAATCGTGCATTTTCCTGGATGTACTGGAACCGCAGTTCCGGCTTCTTGCCCATCAGCCGCTCCACGAGGTCGGCGGTCTCGCCCGGCTCCTCGTCGTTGATCGAGACCCGGATCAGCTTGCGGCTGTTCGGGTCCATGGTGGTCTCCTTCAGGTCCTTGGCGTCCATCTCGCCCAGACCCTTGAAGCGCTGCACATCGATCTTGCCCTTGCCGCCGAGGCCCTTGGCCATCATCCGATCTTTCTCGGCGTCGTCGGCGACGTAGAGGCGGCGGGCCCCCTGTGTCAGCCGGTAGAGCGGCGGGCAGGCGAGGTAGAGGTGGCCGTGGTCGATCAGCGGGCGCATCTGGCTGAAGAAGAAGGTCATCAGCAGTGCCGCGATATGCGCGCCGTCGACGTCGGCGTCGGTCATGATGATGATCTTCTCGTAGCGCAGGTCGTCGACGTTGAACTTGGTGCCCAAGCCCACGCCCAGCGCCTGCGTGAGATCGTTGATCTCCTGGTTGGAGCCAAGCTTCGAGGACGCCGCGCCGAGCACGTTGAGGATCTTGCCGCGCAGCGGCAGCAGCGCCTGTGTCTTGCGGTCGCGGGCCATCTTGGCCGAGCCGCCGGCCGAGTCGCCCTCGACGATGAAGAGCTCGGTGCCCTCGCGCGCGCCGGTCGAGCAGTCGACTAGCTTGCCGGGCAGGCGCAGCCGCTTGGTGGCGGATTTGCGGGCGGTTTCCTTCTCCTGCTTGCGGCGCAGCCGCTCCTCGGCGCGCAGCACGAGGAAGTCGAGGATGGCGCCGGCGGACTTGGTGTCGGAGGCGAGCCAGTTGTCGAAGTGGTCGCGGACCGAGTTCTCGACCAGACGCTGCGCCTCGGTGGTGGCGAGGCGGTCCTTGGTCTGGCCCACGAATTCCGGCTCGCGGATGAAGCACGACACCAGCGCGCAGCCGCCTGTCGTCAGGTCCTCGCGGGTGATCTGGCCGGCCTTCTTGTTGTTCACGAGCTCGCCATAGGCGCGGATGCCCTTGAGGATGGCGGCCCAGAAGCCGGATTCGTGCGTGCCGCCCTCGGGGGTCGGCACGGTGTTGCAGTAGGACTGGGTGAAGCCGTCGCGCGAGGGCGTCCAGTTCACCGCCCATTCGACCTTGCCCGGCACGTTGAACTTCTCGTTGAAGTCGACGGTGCCGGCAAAGGGCTTGTCGGCATAGGTCGAGGACTTGCCCAGCGTCTCGGCGAGGTAGTCGGCGAGGCCGCCGGGGAAGTGGAAGGTGGCCTCGGCCGGGGTCTCGCCGTCGTCGATCTCGGTCTTCCAGCGGATCTCGACGCCGGAGAAGAGGTAGGCCTTGGAGCGCACCATCTTCATCAGCCGGGCCGGCTTGAAGCGGTGATGGCCGAAGATCTCCTCGTCGGCGTGGAAGGTGACGGTGGTGCCGCGCCGGTTGGGGGCGGCGCCGATCTTGGCGACCGGGCCCTCGGGCTTGCCGCGCGAGAAGCGCTGCTCGAACAGCTCGCGGTTGCGCGCGACCTGCACGACCATGCTGTCGGACAGCGCGTTCACGACCGAGGCGCCGACGCCGTGCAGACCGCCCGAGGTCTGGTAGGCCTTGCCCGAGAACTTGCCGCCGGCATGCAGCGTGCAGAGGATCACTTCGAGCGCGGACTTGCCGGGAAACTTGGGGTGCGGGTCGATCGGGATGCCGCGGCCGTTGTCGCGGATCACGACGGAGTAGTCGGCCAGGAGCTCGACCTCGATCCGGTTGGCGTGGCCGGCGACGGCCTCGTCCATGGAGTTGTCGAGCACCTCGGCCACGAGGTGATGCAGCGCGCGCTCGTCGGTGCCGCCGATATACATGCCGGGCCGCTTGCGGACCGGCTCCAGCCCTTCGAGGACTTCGATGGAGGAGGCGTCGTAGGACTGCTCGGCGCCGGAGAGAAGATCGTCGGGCATGGGCTCACTGCTCGTGGACTGGAGGTGCCGGCCATATAACCCGATGGGCGGGCCGGGGGCAACGGCGCGGCGCGCGCGCCGTGTTCACTTTACGTACCTGCGGCGTCGAAGCGTGCAGCCCGCCTACTTTACTCTCCAAATACTCATCGCCCGCAGGGAGGCCGCGCGCCATGGGCGCGCGGCACCGGGTCAGTTGCCCGACGGCAGGGTCTCGAAGCGCAGCCCGACGGCGGTGCGGTTCGGAAAGCCCGCCCAGTAGCTGTCGCCCGCGTTCGGGGTGCCGTCCTCGGCGCGGTCCCAGACGGCGTCGGCGCTGTCGGGCACGAGGTCGAGATAGTCGGCCTTGGCGTCCTCGCCCTTCAGATGCAGGTCGAGGAAGGCGGTGACGAAGTGCTGGGTGACGTTGTTCATCCGCGTCGTGTCCCAGACCGGGTCGGCGTAGTGCTCGAAGGGCGCCCAGCCGAGAGCCTCGGACACCTCGTAGCTCTCGGCCGGGGCGGGCATCGGCGCGGCGGCGTTGTGGTTGGCGTCCTCGAAGGTCAGCAGGTGCCGCTCGGTGCCGGTGGTCTCCTCGAAGATCGAGCGGATCGCGTCGTAGCCCGAGACGTCGTCCACCCCGCCCGCGATCAGCATCAGCGGCGTGTCGATGGCGGAAAGACCCTCGGCGTTCCAGGCGTCGCGGTTGCGGCCCCAGGGGCCGATCGCCACCACCGCCTTCACGCGCGCATCCGGCAGGTCGGCCATGCTGTCGGAGCCCGGCGCGTTGATCTCCAGCAGGTCCCGCGGCGGGGCGTAGCGCGAGCCGCGGAAGTCTTCGGTCAGGCCCGCGCCCGAGAAGATCAGCGCGCCGTAGCCGCCCATCGAGTAGCCGATCACGGCGGCGGTGTCGCCGTCGGTGATCGCGCCGATGCCGTCCTCGAGCGCGGCCATCCGGTCGAGCACGAAGGCCTGGTCGTGCGGGCGGTTCACCAGCGTCGAGCCGAAGGCGCCCATGTCGTCATAGGTCGAATCCGGGTGATCGATGGAGGCCACGACGTAGCCCTTGGAGGCGATGTTCTCGGCGAGGTGGCTCATCAGGAAGCGGTTGCCCGGGTAGCCATGCGAGACGACGACCAGCGGGAAGTCCCCCTCGGCGGCCGGTTCGGCGTCGCGTGCGGCGCGGCCGGTCAGATCCACTTCCGTGGTGCCGTCGCGCAAGAGCGCGGTGTAGCTGCCGCCGGCTTCGGTGCCCTCGGCCGCCGGGTACCAGACCTCGACGGTGATCTCGCGGTCGTAGTCCTCGACGCCTTCCTCGGTGGCGCGGGCGATGTCGGGCACCTGCTCGCGGGTGAAGCTCATGGTGGTGACGCCGATGGCGTGGTCGCCATAGGCGGCGAGTTCGGGGGCGTCGGGGCGGACAATGTCGATGCGGTTCTCGGCCCCAGCGGGCGCGGCGACCAGCGCGGCCGTCGCGGCCATGACGAGTCTGTTCATTCTTTCTCCTCCGGGTTGCGCGGCGATGTCGCCACATTCGGGCGCGGCGGGCAACCCGCAGGGTGCCGAACGCGCACGCCCGTGCCGCCGCATCTGGACGGGGGCGGGCGCGGCGCGTAGGCAGGTTCAATGACTCTGGCAACCAGCGCCGCCGGCTCCGGCGAGATGACCTACCTGCAGCACGCGCGGCGCTTCCTGGCGCTGGGGCTGCCGCTGATCGGCTCGAACCTCGCCCAGATGGCGATGAACGTCACCGACACGCTGATGCTCGGCTGGTACGACGTGACCGCGCTGGCGGCGGCGACGCTGGCCACCTCGATGTTCTTCCTGCTGTTCATCGTCGGCGCGGGCTTCGCCTGGGCGGTGATGCCGGTGGTGGCGGCGGCCGCCGAGGCGGGTGACGAGGTGCAGGTGCGCCGGGTCACGCGGATGGGGTTCTGGCTGGGGCTCTGCTACTCGGCGGTGTTCCTGCCGCCGATGCTGTGGTCGGGGCAGCTGTTCCTGTGGATGGGGCAGGAGGAGGAGGTCGCGCTGCTGGCGCAGTCCTACCTGCGCATCGCGGCGTGGTCGATGGTGCCGGGGCTGATGCTTCTGGTGCTGCGCTCCTTCTTGTCGGCGCTCGAGCATATCGGCGTGCTGCTCTGGGGCACGCTGGCCGGGGTCGGGCTGAACGCGGCGATGAACTACGCGCTGATCTTCGGCAACTGGGGCGCGCCGGAGCTGGGCGTGCGCGGCGCGGCGATCGCCACGCTGGTCAACATGATCCTCGGCACCATCCTGCTCGGCGTCTACGCCGCGTGGAAGATGCCGCAATACGCGCTGTTCCAGCGGCTGTGGCGCAGCGACTGGGAGGCGTTCTGGCGGGTGGCGCGGCTCGGCGCGCCGATCGGGCTGACCAGCCTCGCCGAGGGCGGGCTGTTCTCGGCCTCGGCGGTGATGGTGGGCTGGATCGGCGCGGTGCCGCTGGCGGCGCATGGCATCGCGATCCAGATCACCTCGGTCGCCTTCATGGTGCAGGTGGGGCTGAGCCAGGCCGCCACGGTGCGCGCGGGCCGGGCGCTGGGCCGGGTCGACGAGGAGGCGCTACGGCGTATCGCCCGCACCGGGATCGTGCTCGCGGTGCTCACCTCCGGTCTCGCGGGGCTGGTGTTCCTGCTGCTGCCCGAGCCGCTGATCAAGATCTTCATCGATCCCAACGATCCGGCCCGCGGCGCGGTGATCGCGATCGGCATCGGCCTGCTGGCCGTGGCGGCGCTGTTCCAGGTGGTCGACGCGCTGCAGGTGATGGCGCTGGGCCTGCTGCGCGGGGTGCAGGACACCACCATGCCGATGGTCTTCGCCGCGATCAGCTACTGGGGCATCGGCATGCCGGTCGGCTGGGTGCTGGGGTTCCCGCTGGGGCTGGGGGCAACCGGCGTCTGGCTCGGCCTCGTGGTGGGTCTCAGCCTCGCCGCGGTGTTCCTGCTGTGGCGGTTCTGGCGCCGTTCGGTGCGGATCGGGCAGGAACCGGGGCGCGCGTCCGCCGGTTAGGCCGGCATGTTCGACTTCATCACCAGCTGGATCGCCGCCGGGGGCGCCTTTGCCGTGGCGGCGCTCATGTTTCTCGAGAACGTCTTCCCTCCGATCCCGTCCGAGCTGGTGATGCCGCTGGCAGGCTACAACGCCGCGCGCGGCGTCTCGGGGCCGGTGCTGGTCTTCATCGGCGGGGTCGTGGGGTCGGTGGCCGGGGCCTGGATCTGGTACGAGCTGGGCCGCAGGCTCGGGCGGGAGCGGCTGATGGAATGGGTTGACCGGCACGGGCGCTGGCTGACGCTCGACCGGCACAGCATCGAGCAGGCGCTCGACTGGTTCGACCGGCACGGCGCGGCGGCGGTGTTCTTCGGCCGGATGATCCCGACCGTGCGCACGCTGATCTCGGTGCCGGCGGGGCTGCAGGGCATGCCGCTCGGCCGGTTTCTCGCCTACACCACCGCGGGCAGCGTGATCTGGGTCGGCGGTCTCTTCGCTGCGGGCTACGTGCTTGAGGCGCAATACGAGCGGGTGCAGAACTGGCTCGACCCGGTGACCACCGGCATCGTCGGGCTGATCGTGCTGCTCTATCTCTACCGCGTGCTCAAGGGGCGGGGGCGCAAGCCGCGCGAGGGCTGATCAGGCCTCGGTGTCGGGCCGCTCGGCCCGCTCCGCCAGCTTGCGCACCAGAACCGTCCGCAGATCGTGCATCGCCATCAGCAAGGGCTCGGTGACGGCGTCGAGCTGCTCGGGCGTGGCGCGCGACAGCGCCCATTGGGCGCCGAGGTTGAGCTGGTCGGCCAGTCGCGCGATGTCGTCGATCTCGCGCTGTGCCAGCAGCGCCTGCCGCCCGGCGATCCATTCCTCCGCGGCGGCGCGGTCCTCGGGCGACAGCTCGCGCCCGCCGATGCCGCGGATCTCGCCGCTGCGGGTGTTCAGCGCCGCGATCTGCTCCATCTCGACCCGGCGCTGGCGGTTCTCCTCGCCGAGCCGGAACATCAACGCGCCGTTCTCGCGGATGCGGAAGTAGTAGCCGGGCAGGTCGGTCATCGCGGGTCTCCCTCAGCACAGACCGGCGCAGAAGCGCTGGATCCGGGTGCAGGCCTCGCGCAGCGCCGCGTCGGAGGTGGCGTAGCTGACGCGGAAATTGGGCGAGAGGCCGAAGGCCGCGCCGAACACCACGGCCACGCCCTCCTCCTCGAGCAGGGCCGTGGCGAAGGCCTCGTCATCGGTGATCGCGACGCCGCCGGCGCTGGTCTTGCCGAGGCAGCCGGAAATGTCGGGATAGACGTAGAAGGCGCCGTCGGGCACGGCGCAGGTGACGCCCGGCGCGGCGTTCAGCATCTCGACCACCATGTCGCGACGGCGCTGGAAGATGCGGTTGTTGTCGGCGATGAAGCCCTGCGGGCCGTCCAGCGCCGCCACCGCCGCCCATTGGCTGATCGAGCAGGGGTTCGAGGTGGATTGCGACTGGATCTTGGCCATCGCGCGGATCAGCGGCTCGGGCCCGGCGGCGTAGCCGATGCGCCAGCCGGTCATCGCGTAGGCCTTGGAGACGCCGTTCACGGTCAGCGTGCGGTCATGGAGCCGCGGCTCGACCTCGGCCGGGGTGCAGAAGGCGAAGTCGCCGAAGGTCAGGTGCTCGTACATGTCGTCGGTCAGCACGTGGACATGCGGGTGGCGCAACAGCACCTCGGTCAGCGCCTTCAGCTCGTCGCGGGTGTAGCCCGCGCCGGTCGGGTTCGAGGGCGAGTTGAACAGGAACCACTTGGTGTTCGGCGTGATCGCCGCCTCGAGCTGGGCGGGCGTGATCTTGAAGCCGGTCCCGATCCCGGCGGCCACGATCACCGGCGTGCCGCCGGCGAGCAGCACCATGTCGGGGTAGCTCACCCAGAAGGGCGCGGGGATGATCACCTCGTCGCCGGGGTTCAGCGTGGCCATCAGCGCGTTGTAGATCACCTGCTTGCCCCCGGTTCCGACGCTGACCTGCGCGGGCCGGTAGTCGAGGCCGTTGTCGCGGGCGAACTTGTCGCAGATCGCGCGCTTGAGCTCGGGGATGCCGTCCACGGCGGTGTAGCGGGTCCGCCCCTCGGCGATCGCGCGCTGGCCGGCCTCGGCCACGTGCGGCGGGGTGTCGAAGTCCGGCTCGCCGGCCGACAGGCCGATCACGTCGCGCCCGGCGGCCTTCATCTCGAGCGCCTTGCCGGTGATCGCGACGGTGGGGGAGGGCTTCACCCGGGCGAGCGTGTCGGAAAGAAAAGGCATGAAGGCTCCGTCGATGTCGCTAGAGGCGGACGCCGGGTCGCCCGCGTTCTGGAAATGATCCCTGCCCCGTGTCATATGGCGGGGCAGGGCGGCCGGCAAGCCGCGGCAGGGCGAGAGGATGTGCGATGCAGGACGACGGCTATTACAGCGAAAGCGCGGCCACCTTCGGCGATCGGCTCGCGGGGGCGCGCGAGGCGGCGGGGCTGAGCCAGGAGGCGCTGGCCACCCGGCTCGGGGTCGAGCTGGAGACGCTGGGCGCCTGGGAGGACGACATGGACGAGCCGCGTGCCAACCGGCTGCAGATGCTGGCGGGCATGCTGAACGTGTCGCTGAGCTGGCTGCTCACCGGCCGCGGCGACGGGCCCGAGGCGCCCGATGAAGGCGCGCAGGAGGTCGACTACAAGGACCTGCTGTCCGAGATGCGGGTGCTGCGGGCCGAGATGCTGCAGGCGGCCGAGCGCATGGGCGCTCTGGAAAAGCGGCTGAAGCGGCGGCTCGGGGTGAGCGCATGAGCGGGCTGCCGGTCGAGCCCGCCGCGCCCGCGGACGAGCCGCGCGAGATCCGCGAGCGGCGGCTCGCGATGCGCTCGATGCGGCGCGGAATCAAGGAGATGGACCTGATCCTGCAGGCCTTCGCGACGGCGCGGATGCGGGATCTCGATGATGCCGAGCTGGCGCTCTACGACCGGCTCCTGTCGGAGAACGACCACGATCTCTACGCCTGGGTTGCCGGCGCGCAGCCGGCGCCCGAGCGCTACGAGGCGCTGGTAGCCGAGATCGCCAAGGGGGCCGAGGGCGTCACCCGGCCGCGCTGAGCGCCGGCCTTAATCCTTTGTTTCCAATTTTCCCTCATTGCTGGCCGGCGGGCGGGCAAGAGGGAGAATTGAGATGAGCGTTCATTCCAGCCTCGAACCGGCCCTGACGGGCCCGCGCGGGGCGGCCTTCATGGCGAGTTACCTCGACGGGCTGATCCTGATCGAGCGGCTGCACAGGTTGCTGCTCGACGTCATCAAGGACGAGTTCGAGCGGGTCGGCGTGATCGAGATCAACGCGGTGCAGGCGCTGCTGCTGTTCAACATCGGCGACCACGAGGTCACGGCGGGCGAGCTGCGCAGCCGCGGCTACTACCAGGGCAGCAATGTCAGCTACAACCTCAAGAAGCTGGTCGAGGCGGGCTACATGCATCACCAGCGCTGCCGGGTCGACCGACGCTCGGTGCGGGTGCGCCTGACCGAGAAGGGGCACCGCGTCCGCGACATCGTCCAGAAGCTGTTCGAGGGGCACGCGCAGGGCCTGTCGTCCCGCGGCGTTCTCGACCAGGTCGCGATCGAGGACGTGACGATGTCGCTGCGCCGGCTCGAGCGGTACTGGGCCGACCAGATCCGCTACATCTACTAGCCGCGGCGCGCCGGGACGGGCCGGGCGCCGATCGCCAGTGCGCGCAGCTCGCGCAGGAGCTTGCGGCGCATCGCCGCCTCGTAGTCGTCGAACCCGATCGCGGTCTCGACGAAGGCGTCGGCGCCGCGGATGACATAGGCCCGGAAATAATCGACCAGCGGCGCGGCGCGGCCGGGCGCCTCGGGCGCGACCAGCAGCGCGTTGACGGTCACGCCGGGCGGCGCGGCGCCGGTGTCCTGCGGACGCGGCCCGGCATTCGACGTGCCATCGGCCGAAAGGTCGAGCGTGTGCCTGTCGCAGTCGGGCTGGGCGGCCAGGAGGGCGTATCCCTCCCCCATGGCGCCGCCGAGCGCGGTGGTGGGGCCGAACCCGGCCCGCCGGGCCGAGCGGATCTGCCGGGCGGCGGCGGAGAGCGCCGCCGCGCCGTCGATCCCGGTCCATGGCAGAATCAGCCGGGTCTCGCCCGGCCCGCTCCATTCGAACACCGCCAGCCGGACCGGCGGCATGGCCGGGTCGAGTAGCGCGGCCGCGACATCGGGCGCCGTGAGCGCCGCCGCCACGCCGTCGCGCTGCAGCGCGTATTCCCGCGCGTCGACCGAGCCCGAAACGTCGAGCCCCAGCACCAGCGCCTGCCGGCAGCCTTGGGCGGCCACGCCATCGGCCAGCCCGGCCAGAAGCAGCGCGCCGCAGATCGCCCGGATCATCCCGTTACCAGTGGCCGGTGTTCTCCATGCTGGCCCAGGGCTCCTGCTTGGGCAGCGCGTCGCCGGCCTGCAGCAGCTCGACCGAGATGTTGTCGGGCGAGCGGACGAAGGCCATGTGGCCGTCGCGCGGCGGGCGGTTGATCGTGACACCGTTCTCCTGCAGGTGCCGGCAGGTCTCGTAGATGTCGTCGACCCGGTAGGCGAGATGCCCGAAATGCCGGCTGTCGGAGGGCAGCGCATCGTCGCCGTCCCAGTTCCAGGTCAGCTCGACCGGCGTCTCCTCCTGGCCCGGGGGCGCCATGAAGACCAGCGTGAAGCGGCCGCCCTCGTTCTCGATGCGGCGGGTCTCCTTCAACCCGAGCAGCTCGTAGAAGGCCATGCTCTTCTCGAGATCCTTCACCCGGACCATGGTGTGCAGATAGGTCAATGCCATCGCGTGTTCCCTTTCTCGCGGTTCGGGTCGGAGATTAGCACGCGCCGCCGGCGGGGCCAGCGGTTCAGAAGCTCGAGACGACGCCGAGATCGAGGCTGAGCACCTCTTCGTCGTAGAGGTCCGCGTTCGACCAGTTCCGCCCGGCCTCGAGCCGGATCTCGGGGTGAAAGCCCCAGCGTTCCGCCCGCGGCATGCCGATCCGCGCCTCGGCCGTGAGGCGCCGGTCCTCCCGCTCCTCCAGCACGTAGCGGCTGCTTTGGTAGTCGCGCCATTCGGCCGTGAGGCCGACCCCCAGATCGGCCGGCCCGAACCGCCGCCCGAAATCGTAATCCGCGGCGAGGGTCAGCCCCTCGTAGCCGAGATCCGGGCGGTCGGTGCGGGCCTCGCGCCAGTCCAGCGACAGGCTCGCCCGGTCGCGCCCCAGGGCGCGCGTCACCCCGACCCCGAGGCCCGGTTTCCACCATCCGTCGTCGAGATCGAGCCGCTCGACCCGGGTCGTCTCGGCCGAGAGGCTCAGATCCGTGTCGCCATCGATCGCGAAGCTGCGGCGCAAAGCCAAGCGCAGCCGGTTGGAGAGCGGCGCGTCGTCATAGGCGTCGCGCGCCAGCTGCAGCGACAGCTCGGCCGGGCCGCTCCAGCCCTCCTGGCGCCAGGCATGCCGCAGCCCGACCGAGGCGCTGGCCTGCGCGTAGTCGCTGCCGCGGGCCTCGGGCGCCTGCCGGCGCGCCGCGTCGCTCAGGAAATGGGTGCGGCCGGAAAGATGCAGGTCGGCCGAGGTCATCGAGCTGCGGTCGGCGCGCAGCCGGTAGCGCAGCGCGACACCGGCCGAGACGGTCGCGCCCGACAGCGCCCGCGCGTCCCCCGACAGCGTGAAGTCATAGGGCAGGCCGGGCAGGCGCAGGGTTTCGGTGTCGCTGCCGCCATTGACGTTCGAGGAGGGCGCCACGCCGAAGGTGAACTGCATCGAAAGGGGGTTGCGGGCACGGACCGCCTGGTAATCGCGGCGCAGTTCGGCCCGCGCGTTCGGGCTCGGCGCGTCGGGCAGGGCCCGCCGCAGCCAGAACTGCGACCGGGTGTAGGCGCCGCTCCTCGCATGCGCCAGGGCGACGATGCGGGCGGCGCGGAACCGGGCCGGCCCCTCGAGCCGCGGATGCGCCCGCGCAGCGAAGCCCTGAGCGGCGTCGAGGTCGCCGCGCCGCAGGGCCGCCTCGGCGGAGATCATCAGCCCCGTCGGCTCGTCGGGGGCGTATTGCAGCAGGCGGCGCGAAAGCGCCTCGGCCTCATCCAGCCGGTTCTCGCTAAGCGCGGTCACGGCGAGGCCGCGCAGCCGCTCGACGGAGAGGCTGGCGGGCGCGGCCGGCGCGGCAAGGGGCAGCGCCAGCAGCAGCGCCGCCGCCGCCAGGGCGGTGATCGTCGATCGCATCAGTCGCGATACGCCGTGAAGCCGCCGGTTTCCTGCACCCGGATGTCTTCCAGCCGCGGATCCTCGGATTCGAAGACCAGAATGCCCGTGACCTCGCCGCCGGTTTCGAGGTCGCCGCTCAGCACCCCGAAATACTCGCCGGCCTCATAAGGCTCGGCCTTGCCGTCGACCACCACCAGGTTGTTCAGCTGGCCCACGATCTCGCCGTTCGGGGTGGAGGCCGCGTCCGTCAGCACGAAGCGGACCGTCGGCAGGTCGAGGATCGCCCGGTCCGACAGGTCGGTCCGGCGCACGCCGCTGGTGTTGGTCTCGATCTCGAGCCCGTCCTCGTCGAAGGCGCGGCGGTTGGAGAGCGTGCCGCGCACGCCGTCGGAGGCGTTGAAGTCGTCGAAGTCGACCAGCACCTCGATGTCGCCGGTGGTGAACTCATGCCGCGAGATGGTGTCGAACACCCGAATGCCCGCGTAATCGCCGCGGAAGGCGGCCTGCCCGCGGGCCGGGATCTCGACCCCGCCATTGCGCTCGTAGAGGAAGCCGCCGAAGCCGAAGTTCGAGAAATCGCCGGTGCGCACCACCGCGAAGCGGGTGCGGGGCAGCCGTTCGCCATCGACCCGAACGGTATTGATGCTCTCGCCGTAGATGGCGCGGTAGTCGAGCTGGTCGATCGGCTCGGAGCCGCCGGTCTCGACCTCGGCCGCGCTCTGGAACACGGCATAGCCGTTGAGCGTGCTCGGCCCGCGATAGTCGCTGCGATAAGGTTCGGTGCCGTCGAAGGCGAGGTTGTCGACCTCCAGCCGCGCGCCGGACAACAGCGTGACGCGGCGCACGAAGCCGCCACCATCCTCGGTCTCGGCCTCGAAGCGGGTGATGGAGCGGTCGGGGTCGGGGTCGGCGGTGCCGGGCAGCAGCCGCTCGTCGCCGCCGAAGCCGTCATCGGCGTCGTCCCCGTCCTCCGCATCGCCGCCGCTATCGCGGCCGCCGGCGTCGCCGCCATCGGCCGGGGCGTCGGCGGGGTCCTCGAAGTCGAAGGGTTGGCCGTCGCCGCAGCCGGCGAGCAGGGCCAGCAGGGCGGCGGTGGAAAGAAGGCGGATCATGGCGGGTCCTCGGGGGCTGTCCTCGGGGCCGACCCTTCCGGCCGGGGCGCGCGAAGTCAACGCGCGGCCGCAACCGGGGCGGGGGCCAGCGCGGAATGTTCCCTCGCCGCCACGCCTCGTCTAGAGAGGGGCGACAGCCGATCCAGAGGAGACCCGCCATGCCGCTGACGCCCGAGCAGGAGGCCGAGATCGAAGATCTCCGCGCCGCCCCGAAACCGACCCTGCGCGCCGTCTCGGAGGGCGCGGAGGCGCATCTCTACAAGGTGCATCCCGTGCTCGACCACGGCTTCGTGCGGATGGTCGACTACATGGGCGACGATTCCGCGATCTGCCAGGCGGCGCGCGTCAGCTACGGCCGCGGCACCAAGTCGGTCAGCAACGACGAGGGGCTGATCCGCTACCTGATGCGGCACTGGCACTCGACGCCGTTCGAGATGTGCGAGCTGAAGCTGCACGTGAAACTGCCCGTCTTTGTCGCCCGACAGTGGATCCGCCACCGCACCGCCAACGTGAACGAGTACTCCGCACGCTACTCGATCCTCGACCGCGAGTTCTACATCCCGCGCGCCGAGGACCTCGCCGCGCAGTCGGCGCAGAACAACCAGGGCCGGGGCGACGTGCTGAACCCGGAGGAATCGGCGCGCGTGCTGCAATGGCTGCGCGAGGACGCGATGCGCTCCTACGACCATTACGAGGCGATGATCTCCGACACCTCGCCCGAGGGCGAGGGGCAGCAGGGCCTCGCGCGCGAACTCGCCCGGATGAACCTGCCGGCCAACATCTACACGCAGTGGTACTGGAAGGTGGATTTGCACAACCTGTTCCACTTCCTGCGGCTCCGGGCCGACGCCCACGCGCAATACGAGATCCGGGTCTATGCCGACGCGATCTGCGAGATGGTGAAGGACTGGGTGCCGATGGCCTACCGCGCCTTCGAGGACTACCGGCTCGGAGGGGTGACTCTGTCAACCATGGCGGTAGAGTGCCTGCGCCGGATGCTCGTTGGGGAGGAAGTGACCCAAGAGACTTCCGGCATGAGCGCCAGGGAGTGGCGGGAGTTTCAAGGGGTGCTAAAAAAACATGACTAGAATTGGCGCAGAATATTTCGATAAGATGACTCAAGATAATACTTCTTGTGATTATCCTGCCGCGATTAGATCTGTTTGCCCAAATTGTGGAAATTGGGCATCCTTCACTCTAGCGCACAACCATTTGAATCCGGCGATGTCGATCCGGACCGCAGGTTCGTATTGCCCTAGCTGTAATTTCCTAGTGAAGTTTGTAATGCTATATGAGGATCGGGCCGTTCAAAATAGATCACGGGTGCCGATTCAGGTAGATCTGTATCCCGAGATGGACTCTGAATTTAAGGTCGGGGCGCTTCCCGATAGTGTGCCAGCGCCCCTCAGAAAATCTTTGGACGATGCAATTCGCGCCTATAATGCAAGGATCTATGGGGCGACGACAACCAGCGGTCGACGTACGCTTGAGGGTATTTTTAAATATATGCTGCCAGAAGAGCAGCGAGATACTTCCCTGTACAAGCTAATCCAAGCTGCTGGCGATAATTACGACTTCAAGGCTCCTATAGACAGGTTGTCGAACGCTGTTAGAAAGGGAGGCAATCTTGGAGCTCATTTTGATCCGGACAAAGAAGCAGACCAAGTAATGGCGCGGCAGACTCTAGACTTGTTGGTTTATCTAATCGAGTATCTCTACGTCCTTCCAAAAAGGATAGAGTCACTAGAGAACGCTATTGAAATGCCTGAAGTGGCAATTGGAGAAGGCTAAACCTTCCTCAAATTCCCCGCCATCTGCCGCCCGTCGCGGCCCTCGATCAGCTCGAATTCCACCTGCTCCTCGTCGGCCAGACCGGTGAGGCCCGAGCGTTCGACGGCGGAGATGTGCACGAAGATGTCCTTGCCGCCGTCCTCCGGCGCGATGAAGCCGTAGCCCTTGGTCGTGTTGAACCACTTCACGGTGCCCTTCGGCATGGTCGTAACTCCAGTCTCAAGTGTCGTCCTCCGCCACGCGGGGCGGTTGACAGGGAGTCTAGAGCGCTCCACCGAAAGGCAAATCACGAATGGAGGGAAAGATGCGGGTGCTGGGGCTGAAGAACTGCGACACGACGCGCAAGGCGGTGAAGGCGCTGAAAGAGCAGGGGCATGAGCCGCTGCTGGTCGACGTGCGCGCCGAAGGGCTGAGCGAGGCCGAGATCGCGGCGCTGGTCGAGGCTTTCGGCGACAAGGCGATCAACCGCGCCTCTGCGACGTGGCGGGGGCTTTCCGAGGACGAAAAAGCCCGGCCGGCGGCCGGGCTTCTGAAGGACCACCCGGCGCTGATGAAGCGCCCGGTGATCGAGGAGGGCGGGCGTTACCGCCGGCCCTGACGCAGATCCGGCGGGGTGGCCTCGTCCTTGAGGCGCGAGACCACCTCGTCCAAGCCCAGCACCTCGGAGCGGTTCTCGCCCAGACGCCGCAGGCTGACGGTGCGCTCCTCGACCTCGCGGCCGCCGATGGCGAGGATGACAGGGACTTTCCCGACGGAATGCTCCCGCACTTTATAGTTAATTTTCTCGTTGCGGGTGTCGGCCTCGGCGCGGATGCCGGCGCGGGTCAGCTCGGCCACCACCTCGTGCACGTAGTCGTCGGCATCCGAAACGATCGAGGCCACGACGACCTGACGCGGCGCGAGCCAGAGCGGCAGGCGGCCGGCGTGGTTCTCGATGAGAATCCCGAGGAACCGCTCGAACGAGCCGAGGATGGCGCGGTGCAGCATGACGGGCCGGACCTTGTCGCCCTTCTCGTTGACGTATTCGGCGTCGAGCCGGTCGGGCAGGTTGAAGTCGGCCTGGAAGGTGCCGCACTGCCACTCGCGCCCGATGGCGTCGGTCAGCTTGAAGTCGAGCTTCGGGCCGTAGAAGGCGCCTTCGCCCGGATCGACGGTGTAGTCGGCCCCGGCCTTCTGGATCGCCTTTTCCAGCGCGCTTTCGGCCTTGTCCCAGATGTCGTCCGAGCCCACGCGGGTCTCGGGCCGGGTGGAAAGCTTGATGTCGAACTTCTCGAAGCCGAGATCCTCGTAGACCGAGGCCAAGAGCGCGATGAAGTCCGCGCATTCCTGCTCGAGCTGGTCCTCGGTGCAGAAGATATGCGCGTCGTCCTGCACGAAGCCGCGCACCCGCATCAGCCCGTGCATGGAGCCCGAGGATTCGTAGCGGTGGCAGGAGCCGAACTCCGCGAGGCGCAGCGGCAGGTCGCGGTAGGACTTGAGGCCCTGGTTGTACACCTGCACGTGGCAGGGGCAGTTCATGGGCTTCAGCGCGTTGGTGCGCTTTTCCTTCGCGCCTTCCTCGTCCACCTCGACGATGAACATGTTCTCGCGATAGGCCTCCCAGTGGCCCGAGCGCTCCCACAGCACGCGGTCGACGACCTGCGGGGTGCGGATCTCCTTGTAGCCCGCGGCGATCTGGCGGCGGCGCATGTAGTCCTCGAGCGCGCGGTAGACGGTCCAGCCGTTCGGGTGCCAGAACACCATGCCCGGCGCCTCTTCCTGCAGGTGGTAGAGGTCCATCTCGCGGCCGAGCTTGCGGTGGTCGCGCTTGGCGGCCTCCTCGAGCAAGGTGAGATGCGCCTTCAGCTCCTCGCGGTTGCGGAAGCCGACGCCGGAGATGCGCTGCAGCTGCGGGCGCGAGACGTCGCCGAACCAGTAGGCGCCCGAGACGCCCATCAGCTTGAAGGCGTCGGCGGGCAGCTGGCCCAGATGCTGCAGATGCGGGCCGCGGCAGAGGTCCTGCCAGTCGCCGTGCCAGTACATGCGGATCGGCGCGTCCTCGGGGATGCGGTCGATCAGCTCGATCTTGAAGGTCTCGCCGCGCTCCTGGTAGTAGGCGCGCGCCTGCGCCCGGTCCCACACCTCGTTGCGGATCGGCTCGGACTTGGCGATGATTTCCTTCATCTTCTTCTCGATCGCGCCGAGATCTTCGGGGGTGAAGGGCTCCTCGCGGTCGAAATCGTAGAACCAGCCGGTCTCGGTGACCGGGCCGATGGTGACCTTCACGTCGGGCCAGATCTCCTGCACGGCGCGCGCCATGACGTGCGCGAAGGCGTGGCGGATCAGCTCGAGCGAGGGCAGCTCGTCCTTGTTGGAGTAGATGGCGATGCGGCTGTCGGTCTCGATCGGCCAGCTCAGATCCCAATGGGTGCCGTTCACGTCGGCCGAGATGGCCTTCTTGGCAAGGCTCGGCGAGATCGACTGCGCCACCTCGGCGGCGGTCACGCCGGCCGGGTAGTCACGGCTGTTGCCATCGGGAAAGGTGAGGGAGATCTGGGCCATGTTCGGCCTCCTCGTCGGTTTGGCGCCCACGGAACGCCCGGTTGCGGGTTATGTGTCGGGGCTTGATGCTTGGCGGCGGCGCGGGTGTCAAGCGCGGGGCTTGCCATCGGGGCCGCGCGCTTCGATGCTGCGCGCCGACCAAGAGAGGGAGACCGCCATGCCCGACTTCACCAGCCCGCAGGGCCGCCGCATCGCCTACGACCTGACGCCCGGGACCGGGCCGGGGGTGGTGTTCCTCGGCGGTTTCCGCTCGGACAAGGAGGGGACGAAGGCGCTGCACCTCGAGGAATGGGCCAAGCGCGAGGGCCGGGCCTTCCTTCGTTTCGACTATTCCGGGCATGGCAGCAGCGGCGGCGCCTTCGAGGAGGGCGCGATCGGCGACTGGGCCGAGGACGCGGCGGCGGCGCTGGGTCTGACCGAGGGGCCGCAGATCCTCGTGGGCTCCTCGATGGGCGGCTGGATCGCGCTGCTGCTGGCGCGGGCGATGCCCGAGAATGTGGCGGGGCTCGTGACCATCGCCGCAGCACCCGATTTCACCGAGGACGGGTTCCGGGCCGAGATGACCGCGGAGATGCTGCGCCGGTTCGAAGCCGACGGCTATCTCGACTACCCGTCGGACTATGGCGAGCCGCTCAGGATCACCCGGCGGCTGATCGAGGAGGGGCGGGGGCACCTCGTGCTGCGCACGCCCTTGTCGCTGCCCTTCCCGGTGCGCTTCCTGCAGGGCACGGCAGACGAGGACGTCTCGGTCGCCACCGCGCTGCGGCTTCTGGAGCATGCCGAGGGGCCGGACATGCGGCTGACGCTGGTGGACGGGGCGGATCACCGCTTTTCCACGCCCGACTGCCTCGACCTGATCACGGGGAGCGTCGCGGAGGTGACGGCGCGGCTCTAGCGCCGCACGCGGCGGGCGATGGGGCAGGCCAGGCGGTCGAAGCCCCACGCGCCGAGCATCACCCCGACCCAGCCCCAGATCGCGGCCACGGTGAGCAGGCCGAAGAACAGCAGCACGCCGAGCGTGGTCAGGAAGGCGGCGGTGTAGTCCGGGGCGGGCTGTCGCATCGGGGTCTCCTCGACCCCGTGCGATCTAGTCCGCGGCGCGGGCCTCTTCCAGCGCCTCGGGTAACGCTTGCGCGAAGGCGTCGAGATCGGCCTCGGTGCCGGCGCTGACGCGGATGCAGCGGTTCAGAGGCGCGACGCCGGGCATCCGCACGAAGACGCCGCGCTTCACCAGCCCGTCGAGCACGCGCTTGGCAAAGGCGCCGTCGGCCCCGCAGTCGATGGCGACGAAGTTGGTGGCCGAGGGCAGCGGCACGAGGCCGTTGTCATGGGCGATGGCGGCGATGCGGGCGCAGGCGTCGGTGACATGCGCCTGCACCTGCGCGAGCCAGTCCTGATCCTGCAGCGCTGCGAGCGCGCCGGCCTGCGCCATGCGCGTCAGCCCGAAATGGTTGCGCACCCGGTCGAAGGCCGCGATCAGCGGCGCCGGGCCGATGGCATAGCCGATCCGCGCGCCGGCAAGGCCATGCGCCTTGGAAAAAGTGCGGAAGCGGATCACCCGCTCGTCGGTCGGGTCGATCTCGGGGGCGGTGCCCTCGGGGGCGAACTCGACATAGGCCTCGTCGAGCACCAGGAGCGCCCCTTCGGGCAGGGTGTCGATCATCTCGAGGATCGTGTCGGCGCCGTGATGCCCGCCCATCGGGTTGTCGGGGTTGGCGATGTAGACGAGCTTCGCGCCCGCGAACTCGGCACGCTCGATCAGGCCCTTCGCATCGACGCGGTCGCCGTCATAGGGAATCCGCTCGATCCGGCCGCCGAAGCCGGTGACGTGGAAGTCGAAGGTCGGGTAGCCGCCCTCGGAGGTCACGGCCCAGTCGCCCGGCCCGATGGTCAGCCGCGCCAGAAGGCCCAGGAGCCCGTCGATGCCTTCGCCGACGCGGATATGCTCGGGCCCCACGCCGTGATGCGCGGCGATGGCGTGACGCAGCTCGTGCGCCTCGGGGTCGCCATACATCCAGGCCTCGGCGGCGGCGGCGCGCATTGCCTCGATGGCCTTTGGCGAGGGGCCGAAGACGTTCTCGTTGGCGCCGAGCCGGGCCGCGAAGGGCCGGCCCATGGCGCGCTCCTGGGTTTCCGGGCCGACGAAGGGCACGGTGTCGGGCAGCGAAGCGGCGAGCGGGGTGAGGCGCGGATCGGTCATGGCGGGGAAGATGGCGCGGCGCGGGGTCGGCGTCCAGCGGGCATCGTGCCGGCGCGCGTCAGGGGCGCAGAAACTTGCGCCGCGCCTCGGTGGCGATGGCGTGGCGCAGCTCCAGGTCGGCGGCCTCGGCCTGCAGGCGGCGGCGCTCCTGCGGGTCGCGGGCCGCGGCCAGCGCCGCGCGGGCGGCGTCGAGTCGGCGCTTGATGCGGAACTCCTCGGGCAGCGCCCCGGCCTCGGCCATGATGCGGTGCCCGACCTGCGTGCCGGTGTCGAGATGCGCTTCGCCCGAGCGGTCGGGCAGGGGCTTGCCCTCGCCCGCGAGCCCGCGCAGCTCGCCCGCCGCCTCGGCGGCGCGGATGCGGCTTTCGGTGAGATGGCGTAGCGAGCGAATCATGTCCGCATCCTGCGGCAGATCCGCCCCGGCAGCACGAAGAAAGGGCGGCACCTCGCGGCACCGCCCTTGCTCACTTCGCTCCTGAAATACTCCGGGGGAGCCCCGAAGGGGCGGGGGCAGCGCCCCCATGCCCGGCGCCAGGTCAGGCGATCTCGTTCAGCCGGTCGAGCGCGGCGGAAAGCTGCGCCGCCTCGGCCTCGCGCGCGACGAGGTTCTCGCGGGTTTCCTCGACCACCTCCTCGGGCGCGCTCTCGGCGAATTTCGGGTTGTTCAGCCGGCCCTTCAGCCCGCCGATCTCCTTCTCGAGCTTGCCCATCACCTTCGACAGCCGCGCCTTCTCGGCCGTGACGTCGATGATGTCGGCCAGCGGCAGCGCCACGGTCGCGCCGGGCAGCGCCACGGTGATCGCGCCCTTGGGCGCGGTCTCGGCCTCGGTCAGCCCCTCGATCCGGGCGAGACGCTGGATCATCGCGGCGTTGCGCTCCCAGGCGGTGCGGACGGCGTCGTCGGCGCCGACCAGCACCACCGGCACCTGTAGGCCCGCCGGCACGTTCATCTGCGCGCGGGCCGAGCGCACGCCCTCGACCATCGCGATGGCGAGCGACATCTCGGCCTCGGCCTCCGGGTCGGCCAGCTCGGCCAGCCCGTATTCGGGCCACTCGGCATGGACCAGCATGGTGTCGCGCCGCGCCGTGGTGCCCCAGAGCTCCTCGGTGATGAAGGGCATGATCGGGTGCAGCAGGATCATGCACTGGTCGAGCACCCAGGCCATCACGGCCTGTGTCTCGGCCCGGGCCTCCATGTCCTCGCCCTGCAGGAGCGGCTTGGAGAACTCGACATACCAGTCGCAGACCTTGCCCCAGACGAAGGCGTAGAGCCCGTTGGCGGCGTCGTTGAAGCGGTAGGCCTGCAGCGCGGCGTCGGTCTCCTCGCGGATCTTCGCGGTCTCGGCGACGATCCAGCGGTTGACCGTGGCGCGCGCCTTGGGCGGCACGTTCGGCGCGGCCTCGCGCTCGGCGCCCAGCGCGCCGTTCATCTCGGCGAAGCGGCAGGCGTTCCACAGCTTGGTGGTGAAGTTGCGGTAGCCCTGGATGCGCTGGGTCGAGAGCTTCAGGTCGCGCCCCATCGCCGCCATGGCGGTCAGGGTGAAGCGCACCGCGTCGGCGCCGTACTCGTCGATCAGGTCGAGCGGGTCCATGACGTTGCCGAGCGACTTCGACATCTTCTTGCCCTTCTCGTCGCGGACGAGGGCGTGGACGTAGACGGTGTCGAAGGGCCGCTCACCCACCACGGCGTATTGCATCATCATCATCCGGGCGACCCAGAAGAAGATGATGTCGAAGCCGGTGACGAGGGTGGAGGTGGGGAAATACTTCTCCAGCTCCGGCGTCTGCTCGGGCCAGCCCAGCGTGCCGATCGGCCAGAGGCCCGAAGAGAACCAGGTGTCGAGCACGTCGGGGTCGCGCCAGACCGGGATCGCGGTCGGCGCGTCGGGGGTGCGGATCGCGCCCTCGTCGGTGGTGTTGCCGATCGCCGCCTCGAACAGCGCCATGGCCTCGGCGCGGTCCTCGACGAAGCGGATCTCGTCATGGCCGTAATAGGCGGCCATCTTCTGCAGCGCCTCCTCGCGGGTGGCGGCGCAGAACGGCGTCCAGTCGGCCTCGAGGTCGACATGGCCGTCGGTCAGGGTCGGCCCGTACCAGACCGGGATCTGGTGGCCCCACCAGAGCTGGCGCGAGATGCACCAGGGCTCGATGTTCTCGAGCCAGTGGAAATAGACCTTGGCATCGCGCTCGGGCAGGATCGTGGTCTCGCCCGACCGCACGGCGTCGAGCGCGGGGCCGACGATCTTCGAGGTGTCGACGAACCACTGGTCGGTCAGCATCGGCTCGATCACCACCTTCGAGCGGTCGCCGAAGGGCTGCATGATCGGCTTGTGCTCCACGAGCGGGACGAGCCGCGTCTCGGGCGGGGTGCCGCCTTCCTCGGCGGCCTCGCGCTTGGCGGCCTTGGGGCCGAGCCGCGGGTCCCATTCGGGCACCATGACGGAAAGGCCCTCGGCCGTGATGTCCTCGACCACCGCCTCTCGCGCCGCAAAACGGTCGATGCCGCGATATTTCTCAGGGACCAAGTTGAGCGCGTCGGCCTCCATGACCGAGATCTCGGCACCCTGCGCCACCTCCTGCGCCCGCGCGGCGGCCTCGTCATAGGGCGCGCCGTCGGCGCGCATCGCGCCCTTGGTGTCCATCAGGCGGTACATCGGGATGCCGCCGCGCTTGGCGACCTCGTAGTCGTTGAAGTCGTGCGCGCCGGTGATCTTCACCGCGCCCGAGCCGAAATCCATCTCGGGGTATTCGTCGGTGATGATCGGGATCAGGCGGCGGTGTTCCTTGGGCCCGACCGGGATCTCGCAGAGCTTGCCGACGATCGGCGCGTAGCGTTCGTCATCGGGGTGCACCGCGACCGCGCCGTCGCCGAGCATGGTCTCGGGGCGGGTGGTGGCGATGGCGATGTAGTCGCGCTCCTCCTCGAAGACGACGTTGCCGTCCGCGTCGCGCTCCACGTAGGTGTAGGTCTCGCCGCCGGCGAGCGGGTACTTGAAGTGCCACATGTTGCCGGGCGTCTCGACGTTCTCGACCTCGAGGTCGGAGATCGCCGTCTCGAAATGCGGGTCCCAGTTCACCAGCCGCTTGCCGCGGTAGATCAGGCCCTTCTCGTACATGTCGACGAAGACCTTGATCACGGCATCGTGGAAGTTGCCCTGCTCGCCCTCGGGCGCGCCCGGCGCGCCGGACATGGTGAAGGCGTTGCGCTCCCAGTCGAGCGAGGCGCCCAAGCGCTTGAGCTGACCGACGATCTGGCCGCCGGACTGCGCCTTCCATTCCCAGACCTTCTCGAGGAACTTCTCGCGGCCCATCTCGCGGCGGCTCTCGTTGCCGGCCTTGGCCATCTCGCGCTCGACCACCATTTGGGTGGCGATGCCGGCATGGTCCTGGCCGGGCTGCCACAGCGTGTCGAAGCCGCGCATCCGGTGCCAGCGCACGAGGATGTCCTGCAGCGTGTTGTTGAAGGCGTGGCCCATGTGCAGCGAGCCGGTGACGTTCGGCGGCGGGATCATCATCGAGAAGGTCTCGGGCCGCCGCGCGCCCGCGCCGGCGCGGAACGCCCCCGCCTTTTCCCAGGCCTCGTAGAGCCGGGCCTCGGCCCCGGCCGCGTCGAACGTCTTTTCCATCGCCATGTCCGGGCTCCTCGTAGAAATCGCGCCGATCTCTAGCGCGCGGGACGGTGGAGGAAAAGGCCGCGGCGGGCCTCAGCCGCCGCGGTCGATCCGGGTGCTAAGGTGAATCAGCGCCTCGGTCGCCTTCACGCCGGCCAGAGCGCCGATCCGGTCGAGCGCCGCGTCGAGATCCTCGGTCGAGCGGGCGCGCAGCCGGCAGGCGAGGTCGAAGCGCCCCGAGGTGGTGTGCACCGTCTCGATCTCGGGCAGTTTCCTCAGCCCGGCGAGCACGGCGGCCTGCCGCGCCGGCTCCATCTGCACCAGCACGGTGGCGGCGATGCCGCCGCGCGCCCTGTCCGACAGCCTGAGCGTGTAGCCCGCGATCGCGCCCGACCGCTCCAGCCGGTCGAGCCGCGCCTGCACGGTGGAGCGCGCGAGGCCGAGCTTCTGCGCCAGATGCGCGACCGGCAGGCGGGCGTTCTCGCTCAAAAGCGCGATCAGGCGGGCATCGGTGCGGTCGATCTCGGTCATATCGCCGATGAAGCCGACGAAATGCCGCAAGGTCCAGACAAATCGGGCATATCGCCGCTTCGGATCGGCGGGCGGGGCCGGCAGCATGAGGGAGAGGAGGACGATGATGCTGCAGACGACGGTTGTTCCCGACACCACGGTTGTTCCCGGCCATGCCGACGGCCCGGAGGACTGGCTCGCCCGGCATGGCGGCGAGTTGCCGGTGCTGTTCTTCTGTCTGGCCGCGCTGTCGGCTCGGCACGACCGCTTCCGGCGCGGGTTTCCGGGCGCCGTGACCTATGCGGTCAAGGCCAATCCCGACGAGGCGGTGATCGCGCGGCTCGGCGCCGAGGGGATGCCCGCCTTCGACGTCGCCTCGCCCGCGGAGATCGCGCTGGTGCGCCGGCTCTGCCCGTCGGCGGCGCTGCACTACCACAACCCGGTGCGGTCGCGCGGCGAGATCCGCGCCGGCCTCGCCGCGGGCGTCGCCTCGTGGTCGGTCGACGATTCGCGCGAGCTGGAGAAGCTCGTGGCCGAGGGCGTCGGCCCCGGCGCCGAGATCGCGGTGCGGCTGAAGCTGCCGGTGGCGGGCGCGGCCTATGATTTCGGCTCGAAGTTCGGCGCGCCGCCGGAGCTGGCCGAGGCGCTGCTGCGGCGCGCGGCGGCGACCGGGGCGCGGGTCTCGATGACGTTTCACGTCGGCACGCAATGCGCCGACCCGGCCGCCTGGACCGCCTACATGGAGGCCTGCGCCGACATCGTCCGGCGCACCGGGCTGCGGCTGGCGCGGCTCAATGTCGGCGGCGGCTTTCCCTCGGGGCGCGACGGCGGCGACCCGGCGCTCGAGCCGATCTTCGCGGCGGTGGCGCGCGGGCTGTCGCGGTTCGAACGGCCGCCCGAGCTGGTCTGCGAGCCGGGGCGCGGGCTGGTGGCCGACGCCATGGCCTACGCGGTGCGGGTCAAGGCGCGCCGCGGCGCCGCGCTCTACCTCAATGACGGCATCTATGGCGGGCTGTCGGAATGCCCCTCGATCGGCGTGCCGCGGGTGGATCTCGTGACCGATGACGGCCGCGCGACCGGTCCCGCGCAGCCCTTCACGCTGTTCGGCCCGACCTGTGACAGCCTCGACCGGCTGCCGGGCGAGACGCGGCTCGCCGGCTGCGTGGCCGAAGGGGACTGGCTGCTGTTCCGCTCGGCCGGGGCCTATCTCAACGGCGTCACCACCATGTTCAACGGATATGGCACACGCGAGCAGGCCAGCGTCGGGCGGCTCTGGACAGACCCGTGCCATCCCCTAGGCTGAAGGAGAGCAGGAAGGACCGACATGATGCGAGGCAGGGCAGGGCGGCACGGCGGCGGAGGCGTGGATGGGCGTCCGTGACTGGCTGCTGGGCCTGTTCGGCCGCCGCGCGCGGCAGGCGGAGGGTCAGCCCCGCGCCCGCGGCCCCGCGATCCACGTCATCATCCTCGACGGCACCATGTCGACGCTCAGGCGCGGCTACGAGACCAATGCCGGGCTGACCTACAAGCTGCTGCGCGAATCGGGCCGCCAAGCCAACCTCACCGTGCATTACGAGGCCGGCATCCAGTGGCCGAGCTGGTCCGAGACGCTGGACGTGATGATGGGGCGCGGCATCAACCGGCAGATCCAGCGCGCCTATGGCGTGCTCGCCTCGCGATTCCGCCCCGGCGACCGGATCGTGCTGGTGGGCTATTCGCGCGGCGCCTACGCGGTGCGCTCGCTGGCCGGGGTGGTCAGCCGGGTCGGGCTGCTGCGGGCCGAGGAGGCGACCGAGCGCAACGTCCGCGACGCCTACCGCCACTACCGCCACCGCGGCGAGGCGCCGAGCGAGGCGGCCCGCGCCTTCGCCCGGCTGCATTGCCACGACCGGGTCGACATCGAGGCGGTCGGCTGCTGGGACACGGTCGCCTCGCTCGGGCTCAGACTGCCGCTCCTGTGGCGGCTGTCGGAGCCCAACCACATGTTCCACGACCACCGGCTCGGCCGGCACGTGCTGCACGGCTTCCACGCGCTGGCGCTCGACGAGACGCGGGAGGGCTACGCCCCGGTGCTCTGGACCACGCCGGACGCCTTCGAGGGCCATGTCGAGCAGGTCTGGTTCCGCGGCACGCATGGCGACATCGGCGGCCAGCTCAACGGCGAGTTCGCCGCGCGGCCGCTGGCCAACATTCCGCTGGTCTGGATGCTGACCCGGCTCGAGGCCTGCGGCCTGCCGCTGCCCGCGGACTGGGAGGCGCGCTTTCCCTGCGACCCGGACGCGCCCTCGGTCGGGACCTGGCGCGGCTGGGGCAAGATGTTCCTGCTGCGGGGGCGGCGGGTGATCGGGCGCGACCCCTCCGAGCGGCTGCACGACTCGGTGGCGGGCGGTCATCGGGCGCGGCGGCTCCTGCCCGGGTCCGCGCCCGCGCCGGAGCCGGAGATCCCGGGGCCGCCGGTGGGGCTCGGCGCGGCCGAGTAGGCCAGCCCTCGCCGCTCAGCCCCCGTGGCGGCCGAAATGCCGGGTGATCCGGTCGATCCGCGCGCCGCGGGTCGCGGCGTCCTCGATCAGGAGCTCGTGCCGGCCGCCCTCGATCATCTCGAACTCCGCGCCGGGCCAGCTCCGCATCCGCGCGCGCACCCGCGCCGAATCCACCACCCATTCCTCGGTGCCGAGCAGGGTCAGGCAGGGCAGGCGCGGCGCGGGCAGGGCGGCGAGGCGGCGGGTTTCCAGCAGCGCCTCGTTCAGCCAGTGCAGCGAGGGCGCGGCCAGCGCCAGCTCGGGATGCGCCTCGACCTGCCGGCGCACCCAGTCGAAGCTCTCGGCGTCGCGGGTCAGCATGTTGGCCTCGGCCGCCTCGATCGCGTCGTCGAGCGTGGCCGAGCGGCCGGGCGAGGGCAGGTGCGACAGGCCGGTCAGCCGGCTCGCGGTGCTCAGCCCCCAGGCCGCGACCCGAAGCCCGCCGCTCATCATCACGCCCCACATCGGCGCGGTGAAGCAGGCGCTGGCCACCGGCAGGCCGCGGATCAGCGACCTGAGCCCGATGCAGCCGCCCATGGAATGCGCCAGCAGGTGCCACGGCCGGGGCAGGCCGAGCGCCTCGGCATGGTCCAGCAGCGCCGCCACGTCCGTCTGGTAGTCTGAGAAGCTGTCGACATGGCCGCGCAGCGCGATCCGGTGGCCGCGATCCGACAGGCCCTGTCCGCGCCAGTCGAGCGTGACGCAGCCATAGCCGCGCGCGCCGAGATCGGCGGCGACGCGGCCGTATTTCTCGGCATATTCGGTGCGGCCCGTGAAGAGCAGCACCGTGCCGTTCGGCTGAGGGCCGTCCCAGTGGACGGCCCTCAGCCGAACCCCGTCGGCGGTGCGCAGCCAGCGGGCGCGCGCCGGGCCGTCCGCCACCTCGGCGAAGAACGGCGCCGCAGCCTCGGGGGTCGTGCCGTCAGCCAAGTACCGCCGCCAGCTTCATCGCGAGGCCCATGTCGCCATCGACCGAGAGCTTGCCCTGCATGAAGGCGGCGGTCGGGTCGAGCTCGTCCTCGAGGATCGCCTTGAAGGTCTCGGCGTCGGCGCTGAGCGTGACCTCGGCGGCCTCGTCGCCGGCGCGCGCGCCGTTCTCGTCGATCATGATCGCGCCCTCGTCCTCGATCACGAACTTCGCCGGGCCGCCATCGAGGCCGTCGCCGTTCATCTTGGCGTTCAGCGCAGTCACCGCCTGGTTCACCAGTTCGCTCATCCCGTCGTCCTTCCCTTGTGTCGGCCGTCATCTGGGCCTTGTGATGGCGCCGCCTCTGGTCTCGGCCGGGGGCGGTGCCTACACTAGGGACTATGGGTGCAAGATTTCCTAGCTTCAAACCTGTCCTCGCGGCACTGCTGCTGGGCCTGACGCCCGTGGGCCACGTCGCCGCGCAGGACACGGCGCGAATCGACCGGCTCTTCGCCGATCTGGCCGAGGCCGGGCCCGTGGAGACGGGCGAGATCGAGGCCGAGATCCGCGACGCCTGGTCGAAGAGCGGATCGGCGGCGATCGACCTGCTGCTGCGCCGCGGCCGCGAGGCGCTGGAGGCCGGCGACCAGCGCGCCGCGATCGAGCACCTGACCGCCGCCATCGATCACGCCCCGGACTTCGTCGAAGCCTACGAGGCGCGCGCCAACGCCTATTACCTCGCCGGTCTGACCGGCCCCGCCATCGAGGATCTGCGCCTCGCCCTGCTGCTGGAGCCGCGGCATTTCGGCGCGCTCCGGGGCTTTGCCATCCTGCTCGAGGAGATGGGCCGGCCCGAGGACGCCCTCGAGACCTGGGGGCGGGTGCGCGACATCTCTCCCGGCGACGACACCGCCCGAGCCGCGCAGGAGCGGCTCGACATCCAGCTCGGCGGCCGGACGCTCTGAGCCGGTCTTCGACCGCCCATTCCCGGCCCCGTCCGAAACAGGACCCCTATGACCCCCTCCCGCATCGGCGCCGTTCTCGGCCCCACCAATACCGGAAAGACGCATTACGCGATCGAGCGGATGCTGGCCTACCGGACCGGCGTGATCGGCCTGCCGCTCAGGCTGCTCGCCCGCGAGGTCTATGACCGCATCGTCAAGGCGCGAGGCCCCGGCGTGGTGGCGCTGGTCACCGGCGAGGAGCGGATCGTGCCGCCGCGCGCCGCCTACTGGGTCTGCACCGTCGAGGCGATGCCCGAGATGGATGCCGACTTTCTCGCGGTGGACGAGATCCAGCTCTGCGCCGACCCCGAGCGCGGCCATGTCTTCACCGACCGTCTGCTGCATGCGCGCGGCCGCCACGAGACGCTCTTCCTCGGCTCCGAGACCATGGCCCCGGCGATCCGGGCGCTGGTGCCCGAGGCCGAGATGATGCGCCGCGAGCGGCTCTCGGTGCTGAGCTACGCGGGCTCGAAGAAGCTCAGCCGCATGCCCGAGCGCTCGGCCGTGGTCGGCTTCTCGGTCGACAGCGTCTACGCCATCGCCGAGCTGATCCGCCGCCAGAAGGGCGGGGCGGCGGTGGTGATGGGGGCGCTCAGCCCCCGCACCCGCAACGCCCAGGTCGAGATGTACCAGAACGGCGACGTCGACTACCTGGTCGCCACCGACGCGATCGGCATGGGGCTCAACCTCGACATCGGCCATGTCGCCTTCTCCTCGCTGATCAAGTTCGACGGCCACAAGATGCGCCACCTCGCGCCGCCGGAGCTGGCGCAGATCGCGGGCCGGGCCGGGCGGCACAAGATGAACGGCAGCTTCGGCGTCACCGGCGAGGCGCCGCCGCTCGAGGAAGAGACCGTCGAGGCGATCGAGAACCACCGCTTCCGCCCGGTGACGCGGCTGTTCTGGCGCAACTCGCGGCTGCAGTTCGGCTCGCTCCGGCGGCTGATCCAGACTCTGGAGGAGCGCACCAGCAATCCATGGCTCGGCCGGGTGCGCGAGAGCGACGACCTCGCGGCGCTCAAGACGCTCGCCGCCGACCCGGTGATCGCGGCGCGCGCGCATGACGGCCCGTCGGTGAAGCTGCTGTGGGAGGTCTGCCGTCTGCCCGATTTCCGCGGCATCGGCCGGGGCGAGCATGCCGAAATGGTCGGGCAGATCTTTTCGCACCTGCAGGATCGCGGCCGCATCCCCGAGGACTGGTTCGCCAAGCGGGTCCAGCGCATCGACCGCACCGACGGCGACATCGACGCGTTGTCGAAGCGGCTGGCCTATGTCCGCACTTGGACCTATGTGGCCCAGCGCAGCAACTGGCTCTCGGACGAAAGCCATTGGCGCGAGGTGACGCGCGCTGTAGAAGATCGTCTGTCGGACGCGCTGCATGGCGCTCTGACGCAAAGATTCGTGGACCGGCGGACCAGCGTTCTGGCCCGGCGGCTCAAGCAGAAGGAGGTCATGGTGGCCGAAGTGACAGACACCGGCGACGTGACGGTCGAGGGCGAGTTCGTGGGACGGCTGGAAGGATTCCGCTTCCGGGCCGACAAGGCGGGCGGCCCGGACGAGGCGAAGACCCTGCGGCAGGCCGCCGAGAAGGCGCTCGCGCCGCAGTTCCACCTGCGCGCCGACCGGTTCTACAACGCGCCCGACACCGAGATCGACGTGACCGAGCAGGGCGGCCTGATGTGGGGCAGCTCGGCCGTGGGCAAGCTGGTCTCCGGTCCCGACGCCTTCCGCCCGCAGGTCGTGGCCTATGTCGACGAGGAGGCCGGCGCCGAGATCTCCGAGAAGGTGAAGCGCCGCCTGCAGCACTTCATCGACCGCAAGATCGCGGCCACCCAGGAGCCGCTGCTGGCGCTGAAGAACGACGAGGCGCTGACCGGCGTCGCCAAGGGCTTCGCCTACCGCATGGTCGAGAATTTCGGCGTGATCCCGCGCGGCGAGGTCGCTGAGGAGGTCCGCGGCCTCGACCAGGAGGCGCGCGGCGCGCTCAGGAAGCACGGCATCCGCTTCGGCCAGTTCACCGTCTTCATGCCGGCGCTGCTGAAGCCCGCGCCGACCCGCATCCGTCTGGTGCTCTGGGCGCTGTCGAAGAACCTGCAGGAATTCCCCGAGACCCCGCCGCCGGGCCTCGTCACCGTGCCCGCCACCCGCGGCGCCGCGCCGGGCTACTACGCCATGGCGGGCTATCGCGCCGCCGGCGAGCGGGCGATCCGCATCGACATGCTCGAACGCCTCGCCGACATGCTGCGCGACCGCGACAGCAAGAACGGCTTCGAGGCGGTGCCGGACATGCTCTCGATCACCGGCCTGACGCTCGACCAGTTCGCCGAGCTGATGTCCGGCCTCGGTTATAAGGCCGAGAAGGGCGAGCGGCCCAAGGCCCGGCCCGTCAAGGCCGGCGACCCGCAGGAGGTGCCGGGCGACGTGCCGGACACCACCCCGCCCGCGCCCGAGGGCCCGGACGTGCCGGGCGAGACGCCGCAGGAGGCGCCGGACCAGCCGGACGCGCCGGGCATCACCCCGCCCGAGCCGCCGACCGCGCCCGACCTGCCGGACGAGACCCCGCCCGCGCCGGATCAGCCCGACGCGCCGCCGGCCTCGCCCACCGACGTGCCGGGCACCCAGCCCGACGTGCCGCCCGCCGAGGTGCCGGGCGACTCGCCCGATCGCGGCCCCGCGCCCGCGCCCGACGAGATGCCCGACAGCGACCCGCCGGCCGGCATTCCCGCCGGCAGTCCGACCGAGATCCCGCCGGGCACCATCGCCGTGGGCGAGACCGCGCCGGAGGCTGCGCATGAGGCGGCCGACCAGGCCACCGAGCAGGCGGCGGAGACCGAGACCTTCTACACCTTCACCTGGGCCGGGCGCGGGCAGCGCCGGGGCCGCGAGGGTGGCGAGGGCAAGGGCCGGCGCCAGGCCAAGGGCGACGGCGCGCCGCGCGGCGCCAAGGGCGGCAAGCCGCAGGGCAAGGGCAAGAGCGACGGCAAGCGCCGTGGCGACAAGCCCGAGCGCGGCGACAAGCCCCGGCAGTTCTCCTCGCAGCCGCAGCGCGAGAAGAAGATCGACCCGGACAACCCGTTCGCGGCCGCGCTCGCGGGCTTCAAGCGCGATTGAGCCGGACCAGCGGCAACCCCGCCGAGGCGCCGCGCGAGACGCTGCGCCTCGACAAGTGGCTCTGGCAGGCGCGGTTCTTCAAGACCCGCGGCCTTGCCGCCGCGCTCGTCACCAAGGGGCGGGTGCGGGTCAACGGCCAGCCCGCCGCGCGCCCTTCGCGCGGGGTGGGCCCCGGCGACGTGCTGACCTTTCCGCAGGGCCGCGCGATCCGGGTGATCCGCATCCTCGCGCTGGGCGAACGGCGCGGCCCGGCCAGCGAGGCGCGCGGCCTCTACGACGATCTCGACCCCCCGGTCACGTCTGCGGCAGAGGAGCCGCCCGGGGCGCTTGAATGATCCCGCCCGCTGCTCTAGCTAGGCCGCAAGAAGCATCGAGGGCCCGACAATGACCTACGTCGTCAAGGACAACTGCATCGCCTGCAAGTACACCGACTGCGTCGAGGTCTGCCCGGTCGACTGCTTCTACGAGGGCGAGAACATGCTCGTTATCCATCCCGACGAGTGCATCGACTGCGGCGTCTGCGAGCCCGAATGCCCGGCCGACGCGATCCGTCCCGACACCGAGCCGGATGTCGAGAAATGGGTCGAGTTCAACCGGAAATACTCCGAGATCTGGCCGGTCATCGTCACCAAGAAGGACCCGCTGCCCGGGGCCGAGGAGATGGACGGCAAGGAGGGCAAGATGGAGCTGTTCTCCGAGAAGCCCGGCGAGGGCGGCTGAGCCGCTGCTCCGACGACTAGATGGCGGCTAGATGGCGGCCCGACGTCGGACCGAATGCGCCCCCGCTTCCGTCGAGGGCGTTTTCGTGGTATGATCCTCCGGTAATGCTGCTGACAACCTGATCCAGCTTGGCCGACGCCGGCCTGACGGACCCCTCGGTCCGGCAGGCCTTTTCGGCGTTCTGGGCCACGATTCGGATCTCCCAGGAAGGACATCATGAGCAAGAAGAAGAACGAGTTCCGTCCCGATGATTTCGTCGTCTACCCGGCGCATGGCGTCGGCAAGATCGTCTCGATCGAGGAGCAGGAAGTGGCGGGCATGTCGCTCGAACTCTTCGTGATCTCCTTCGAGAAGGACAAGATGACCCTGCGGGTGCCCACTCACAAGGCCACCGAGGCCGGCCTGCGCTCGCTCTCCTCGCCCGACGTCGTGGCCCACGCCATGAAGACGCTCAAGGGCAAGGCCAAGGTCAAGAAGGCGATGTGGTCGCGCCGGGCCCAGGAATACGAGCAGAAGATCAACTCCGGCGACCTGATCGCCATCGCGGAGGTGGTGCGCGACCTGCACCGCGCCGACGACCAGCGCGAGCAGTCCTACTCCGAGCGCCAGCTCTACGAGGCCGCGCTCGAGCGCCTGATCCGCGAGATCGCCGCCGTCTCGGGCAATGACGAGACCGCCGCCGCGCGCGAGATCGACGGCGTGCTCGGCGCCCGCGCCGCCGCCGCCTGATCGTCCCGACGGTTCATGAAGAAAGGCCGCATCCGCCGGATGCGGCCTTTTTTCGTGTTCGGCCTCGAAGATACGGGCAAAGCCCCGGGCTTGCCGGTCGCCATGCGTATTTGAGGATGGACGCAGCGGGAGACGGCTCGGCCGTTCTCCCTTGATGCGACAGCCGGCGCCTCAGTTGCCGCTCGGCAGTGCCCGCCAGCCGATGTCGCGCCGGCAGAACCCCTCGGGCCAGTCGATCGCCTCGACCATCGCGTAGGCCCGCTCGCGCGCCTCCGAAAGGCTGTCACCGCGCGCCGTCACGTTCAGCACCCGGCCGCCATTGGCCAGGAGCCGCCCGTCGCGCCGCGCCGTCCCGGCATGGAACACCATCGCCGAAGAGCTGTCCTCCAGCGCGTCGAGACCGCGGATCTCGGAGCCCTTCACGTAGCTGCCGGGGTAGCCCTCGGCCGCCATCACCACCGTCATGGCGTGGTCATCGGACCAGGCCACCTGCATTTCCGAAAGCCGCCCCTCTGCGCAGGCCTGCATCAGATCGAGCGCCTGACCGCCGAGCCGCATCATCAGCACCTGGCATTCCGGGTCGCCGAAGCGGACGTTGTACTCGACCAGTCGCGGCTGGCCGTGCTGGATCATCAGCCCGACATAGAGCACGCCCTGGTAGGGGGTGCCGCGCTTCGCCATCTCGGCCATGGTCGGGCGGACGATCTCGTCGAGCGCCATTCGCGCGGTCTCGTCGTCGAGGATCGGGGCGGGGGAGTAGGCGCCCATGCCGCCGGTGTTCGGGCCGGTGTCGCCTTCGCCGACGCGCTTGTGGTCCTGCGCGGTGCCGACCGGCAGCACCTCCTCGCCGTCCACCAGCACGAAGAAGCTCGCCTCCTCGCCCTCCATGAACTCCTCGATCACCACCTCGGAGCCGGCCGCGCCGAACTCGCCGCCGAACATGTCATCGAGCGCTGCCATCGCCTCGTCGCGCTCGGTCGCCACCACGACGCCCTTGCCGGCGGCAAGACCGTCGGCCTTGATCACGATCGGCATCGGCTGCGCCTCGAGATAGGTGCGCGCGGCGTCGAGATCGGTGAAATGCGCATAGGCCGCGGTCGGCGCGCCCGCCGCGTCGCAGATCGCCTTGGTGAAGCTCTTGGAGCTTTCCAGCCGCGCCGCCTCGGCCGAGGGGCCGAACACCTTCAGCCCCGCCGCGCGGCAGGCATCCGCCACGCCCGCGGCCAGCGGCGCCTCGGGGCCGATGACCACGAGGTCGACCGCCTCGTCGGCGGCGAAGCCCGCCACCGCGTCGCCGTCGAGGATGTCGAGATCGGCGCATTCGGCGATCTCGGCGATCCCGGCATTGCCCGGCGCGACGATCAGCTTGTCGCATTTCGGGTTCTGCAGCACCGCCCAGGCGATGGCGTGCTCGCGCCCGCCCGATCCGAGGATGAGAATGTTCACGATCGAGCCTCCTGCGCGCTTGCCGTCGGGGCCGCTTCTAGGGCGGGTGCGCCGCGAGGGCAATCATCCGCCCCGGAGCCGCGCGCCCCGTTGCCCGGACCGCGCGGCTGGGGCAGACAGGACGCATGGACCTGTTCGAAGACGACACCCCCGGCACCGGCGCCAACGCGCATGAGTTCACCGTCTCGGAAATCTCCGGCGCGGTGAAGAAGACCATCGAGAGCGAATTCGGCTATGTCCGGGTGCGCGGCGAGGTCGGGCGCGTCACCGTGGCCCGCACCGGGCACATGTATTTCGACCTCAAGGACGACCGCGCCGTGCTTTCGGCGGTCAGCTGGAAAGGGCAGGTGGCCAAGCTCGCCCATCGCCCCGAAGAGGGCATGGAGGTCATCGCCACCGGGCGGATGACCACCTTCGGCCCGCAGTCGCGCTACCAGCTCAACGTCGAGGAAGTCGTACCCGCGGGCGCGGGCGCGCTGATGGCGATGCTGGAGAAGCGGCGGCAGGCGCTCGCCGCCGAGGGGCTGTTCGACGAGGGCCGCAAGCGGCCGATCCCTTTCCTGCCCGAGATCATCGGCGTCGTCACATCGCCCACCGGCGCGGTGATCCGAGACATCCTGCACCGTCTGCGCGACCGCTTCCCGCGCAAGGTGCTGGTCTGGCCGGTCGCGGTGCAGGGCAAGGGCTCGGCCGAGCAGGTCGCGGCCGCGATCCGCGGCTTCAACGCGCTCACGCCGGGCGGCGCGCTGCCGCGGCCCGACCTCCTGATCGTCGCACGCGGCGGCGGCTCGATCGAGGATCTGTGGGGCTTCAACGAGGAGATTGTCGTCCGCGCCGCCGCCGAGAGCCGGATCCCGCTCATTTCCGCCGTCGGCCACGAGACCGACACCACGCTGATCGACCACGCCGCCGACCGCCGCGCGCCCACGCCCACCGCCGCCGCCGAGATGGCGGTGCCGGTGCGGGCCGAGCTTCTGGCCGACCTCGCCCAGCTCGGCGCGCGCATGGCGCAAAGCCAGCGCGGCGGGCTCGACCGCCGCGCCGAGCGGCTGCGCGACCTCGCCCGCGCGCTGCCGCGCCCCGAGGCGCTGCTGGCCTCGCCGGCGCAGCGGCTCGATTCGCTCGACACGCGGCTGCCCGGCGCGCTGCGCGCCGCCATCGCGAAAAAGCGGATCGAGCTGTCGGACCACCCGCTGCGCCCCGGCCTCGCCGCCCGCGCGGTCGAGCGCGCCCGCGACCGGCTCGCGGGCAGCACGGCCCGGCTGCCCGGCGCGCATCGCGCGGGGCTGTCGCAGAAGCGGCTGCGGCTCGAAGGGCTGCGGCTGCGCCCGGCCGCGCTGCAGACCGCGCTGCGGCAGGAGCGGCGCAACCTCGATCGGCTGGCCGAGCGGCTGCGCCCCGATCTCGTCACCACCCGCATCGACCGCCAGCGCGAGCGGCTCGACGCGCTGGAGCGGCTGCGCGGCACGCTGGGCTACGAGGCGACGCTGGCGCGCGGCTATGCCGTGGTGCGGGCCGAGGGCGCGCTGGTGACAGACGCGGCGACGGCGCGCGAAGCCAAGCTTCTTGAGGTGCAATTCGCCGACGGGCGGGTCGAGGCCGTGCCCACCGGCGGCGGCGCGGGTCCCGCGACCCCGGCCAAGCCGAAGAAGCAGAAGAAGCAGGAGACCGCCGCGCCGCCCGAGCAGGGCACACTGCTCTAGACGCCGACCTCGGGCTGGCACAGCAGCGGGCCCTCGGCCTCCTCGACCTCGTAGAGCACCGGCGCGTCGGGGTCGTTGACGAACTCGGCCCGGAGCCGCCCGCCCTCGTCGTAGAAGCGCCAGCATTCCGGGCCGGTGCCGTCCTCGTAGTCGAAGCAGATCGCGCCGGCATTCGGGTACCACTCGCCCTCGAGGCAGCGCCCGTCGAGGAAGGACCACGTCACAGCGCGCCCCGGCCCGTAGCGCTCGATCCCGTAGGGCGCGCCGCCGCTGTGATAGGTCAGCGTCCGGCCATCCACCCGGGCCGCGAACTCCTCGGGCGAAAGCGACGCCTCCTGCGCGGTGGCAGGCAGGGCGAGAAGCAGGAGGGCGGCGAGCGTTCGCATGGGATCAGGCTGGCACGGCGGCGCGCGTCCCGCCAGCCCCCGCCGGCACCGAGGCGTGCCGGCCCGGCTTTGCCGCGGCAGGCGGCGCAAGGGCCATGGCGGGGGAGGGCAGAGCGCCCGTCGGCGGCATCGGGCGGGGTTCGCCGCCGTTCCCGCCGCGGCCCTGTCCCTTTCCAAGCCCCCTCGCAGGGGTTAGGTGAGAGGGGAAATCTCGCATATCGGCAAACACGGGCGGCGCATGTCCTTCTTCGGCAAACTGAAAGACCGGCTCTTCTCCTCTTCCTCCAAGCTCGACAAGGGGCTTGAGGAGATCGTCGAGGAGGGGGCCGAGGCGCAGGTCGAAGACACCCCCGAGACGGAAACCCCCGAGCAGGACGCGCCGCGCCCCGACGCGCCGCAGGCGCCCGAGCCCGCGCCCGAGGAGCCCGCCGCCGAACCCGAAGAGCGGCCCGAGCCCAGCGCCCCGGCCGCGCCGCAGCCCGCCACGCCCGACGCCCAGCCGCCGGTCGCGCCGCCGGTCACCCCCGGCATGCCCGCCGCCCCCGTCACCCCGCCCGCGCCGCCGGTGCGCGAGGAGACGCCGCCCCGCGCCGAGCCCGCACCCGAGCCCACGCCACGCCCCGCCGAGACGGCCCGCGCGCCCGAGCCGCAGGCCGAACCCGCCCAGAAGCCCGGCTTTCTCGGCCGCATCTTCGGCAGGGGCGAGGCGGCCGCGCCGCGCCGCGAACTCGACGACGCGATGCTCGAGCAGCTCGAGGAGCTGCTGATCCAGTCCGACATGGGCGTCGAGACGGCGCTGCGCGTCACCGCCAACATCGCCGCGGGGCGGATGGGCCGAAAGCTGTCGGTGCCCGAGATCAAGGACCTGCTCGCCGGCGAGATCGCCCGCATCATGGAGCCGGTGGCCCGGCCGATGCCGATCTATCCCAAGAAGCCGCAGGTGGTGCTGGTCGTCGGCGTCAACGGCTCGGGCAAGACCACCACCATCGGCAAGCTCGCCAGTCAGTTCCGCGAGGCCGGCAAGTCGGTGGTGATCGCCGCCGGCGACACCTTCCGCGCCGCGGCGGTCGAGCAGCTGCAGATCTGGGGCGACCGCGCCGGCGTGCCGGTGATGACCGCGCCGCAGGGCACCGACCCCGCGAGCCTCGCCTTCGACGCCATGACACGGGCGCAGGCCGAGGGTGCGGATCTCCTGCTGATCGACACCGCGGGCCGGCTGCAGAACCGGCAGGACCTGATGGAGGAGCTGTCGAAGATCGTCCGCGTCATCCGCAAGAAGGACCCCGACGCGCCGCACAACACGCTTCTCGTGCTCGACGCCACCACCGGCCAGAACGCCGTGAGCCAGGTCGAGATCTTCCAGAAGATCGCCGACGTCTCGGGCCTCGTGATGACCAAGCTCGACGGCACCGCGCGCGGCGGCGTGCTGGTCGCCATCGCCGACCGCTTCGGCCTGCCGATCCACGCCATCGGCGTGGGCGAGCAGATCGACGATCTCGCGCCCTTCGACCCCGAGGAGTTCGCGCGCGCGCTCACCGGCGCGGAGGGCGAGCTCGCCTAGTCGTGCCAGCCCAAGAGCCGCTCGACCTCGCGCAGCAGCATCAGGACCACCACCACCATGACCGAGGCCATCGCGGCGAGCGGGATCTGTCCGGCGCCGCAGCCCAGACCGACAGCCCCGGCCAGCCAGAGCGACGCCCCGGTGGTGATGTTGCGCACCTCGCCCCGCGACGTGAAGATGATGCCCGCCGCGAGGAAGGCCACGCCCGAGGTCACCGCCTCGATCAGGCGCAGCGGGTCGATCCGCCGGTCGTCGGTGCCGCCGAAGTCGAGCTGCGTCACCTCCTGCCCGAGGATCACGAACAGCGCCGCCGCGAGACCCACGAGGATATGCGTCCTCAGCCCCGCCGGCTTGCCGCGCCACTCCCGCTCGATCCCGATCATCCCGGTCAGCACGATCGCCGAGAACAGCCGCACCGCCGCGACCCAGGGCGAGGTGGATCTGAAGCCGCTCTGCAGATCGGCGAGGAGGGTGTCGAGCATGGGCGTGGCTCCGTCTGACGTTTGCGTGATGAACGCCCGCGACACGGCTGCGTTCCGAGGCGCGGCGCGGTGAGCGACTGGCTCGCCGCCCTCGCCGGCACGCCCGAGGGCGCGCGTCTCGCCGCCGGGCTCGCGCTGCTCTCGGCGGTGGCGCATGCCGCATTCGGCGCGCTGCAGAAGGGCCGCCACGACCCGTGGCTGTCGCGCGGCGCGATCGACCTGTGGCTCGCGATCCTCTCGGCCCCGGTCGCGATCTTCGTCGTGCCGTGGCCCGACGCGGTGACGTGGGGCTTCGTGGCGGGCGCGCTGGTCGTGCATTTCGCCTACAAGTGGGCCATGGCCACCGCCTACGAGAAGGCTGCCTACACCGTCGTCTACCCGGTGGTGCGCGGCGCGGGGCCGGTGGTCACCGTGCTCGCGGCCTTCCTCGTCTTCGGCGAGGCTTTCACCGCCGCGCAATGGCTCGGCGTGGCGCTGGTGTCGGGCGCGATCCTCGCGCTGGCGCTGCGCAACCTCTCCGAGGAGCGGATCGACCCGCTTGCGCTGCGCGCGGGCCTCGCCTGGGCGCTGCTAGCGGGGCTCCTGGTCGCGGCCTACACGACCTGGGACGCCGCCGGCATCCGCTCGGCGCCCGATCCCTTCACCTTCCTCGCGTGGTTCTTCTTTGTGACCGCGCTCGACTTCCCGGTGCTGGCCTGGCGCAGGCTGCGGCGCATGGAGGTGCGGCCGCCGATGGCGCCGCTGATGCTGCGCGGGCTCGTCGGCGCATTGGTCGCATGGGTCAGCTTTGGCGGCGTGATGCTGGCCACCTATCTCGACAAGGTCGGCGAGGCCGCGGTATTGCGCGAGACCTCGACCGTCTTCGCCGCGCTGATCGGCTGGTTCATACTGGGCGAAACGGTCGGACCGCGGCGGCTGGTGCTGATGTCGCTGATCGCGCTGGGCGCGGTGATCGTGGAATTCGGAGGCTGAGAATGGCGGAACGCAAGATCAACCCTGTGCTCAAGCAGGTGCTGGAACTGGGCCCGACGCTGGCCTTCTTCCTCGTCTACCTGCGGGTCAAGGACGAGCAGTTCCTGATCGCCGGCACCGAGTATTCCGGCTTCATCGTCGCGACGCTGCTGTTCATCCCGATCCTGCTCGCCGCCATGGCCGCGCTCTGGGCGCTGTCGGGCAAGCTCAGCCGGATGCAGGTCTTCACCGCCTTCATGGTGATCTTCTTCGGCGGCCTCACCGCCTGGTTCAACGACGAGCGGTTCTTCATGATGAAGACCACCATCGTCTACGGCCTCTTCGCCGCGATCCTCGGCACCGGGCTGATCTTGAGGAAGAGCTGGCTCGAATGGATCATGGGCGAGGCGCTGCCGATGAAGCACGAGGGCTGGATGCTGCTGACAAAACGGCTCGTCGCGATGTTCGCGGGCCTTGCCGTCGCCAACGAGATCGTCTGGCGCACCCAGACCGAGGAACTCTGGGTCAAGATCGAGACCTTCGCCTTCCCGGCGGCGCTGTTCCTGTTCCTGTGGCTGCAGATCGCCTCGCTGCAGCGCTACATGATCGAGCCGGAGAAATAACCGAGGCCGCCGGACCTGAGTATTTCCGGAGTGAAGTTGCCGCCGGGCGCCGCAAGGCCCCGGCGGCTTCGCGTTCAGCGGCTGCCGAACAGGTGCTTCTGCTGGTCCGCGTTCGCCGTGCCCTGCCGCTTGTCGAGATGCAGCGCCACGCCGCACTGCACGGCCGGGCGCGCCTCGAGCGCCTCGAGCCAGCGCTTCATGTGCGGGAAGTCGTCGATCCTCTGCTGCTGCCGCTCCCACAGCCGCGCCCAGGGGAAGGTGGCCATGTCGGCGATGGTGTAGTCCGCGCCCGCGACGAATTCGTTCTCTGCAAGCTGCCGGTCGAGCACGCCGTAGAGCCGCGCCACCTCGCCGCGATAGCGGTCCTTGGCGTAGGGCAGGTCCTGCGGCGGCTCCATCCCCGGCGCGTAGTGCAGGAAGTGGTGCGCCTGTCCCGCCATCGGCCCCAGACCGCCCATCTGCCACATCAGCCACTGGTCCACCGCGATCCGCGCGCGCTCGGTCGCGCCGCAGAACCGGCCGGTTTTGCGCGCGAGGTACTGCAGGATCGCGCCGCTCTCGAAGATCGCGATGGGTGCGCCGTCCGGCCCCTCGGGATCGACGATCGCCGGCATCCGGCCGTTGGGCGAGAGCTTCAGGAAGGCGGCCTCCTTCTGCTCGCCCGCGCCGATGTTCACCAGCCGCACCTCGTAGGGCAGGCCCATCTCCTCCAGCGCGATCGAGACCTTCCAGCCGTTCGGCGTCGGCCAGTAATGCAGTTCGATGGGGGCGGGCATGGCGGTCTCCTTCCGTTTCCGCGAGGAGAATGGCGCGCCGCGCGCCATGCGCAAGGGCCGGGCGCTTGACCCGACGCCAGCCGGGGTCTATCGCCCGGGCAATTCGCGGCGCCCCGGCCGTCATGGCCCCGCCGCCCGGACAGACAAGGCCCGGAGGCCAGCCCATGACCGAACACCGCAAGCGCACCCGCGCCGTCCACGCCGGCACCCGCCGCAGCCAGTATGGCGAGGTGAGCGAGGCGATCTTCCTGACGCAGGGCTTCGTCTACGAGAGCGCCGAGGCCGCCGAGAAGCGCTTCGTCGGCATCGAGGGCGACGAGTTCATCTATGCCCGCTACGGCAACCCGACCGTGGCGATGTTCGAGGACCGGCTCGCCGCGCTCGAAGGCGCCGAGGCCGCCTTCGCCTGCGCCTCCGGCATGGCCGCCGTCAACGGCGCGCTGACCTCGATGCTCAAGGCCGGCGACCACGTCGTCTCGGCCCGCGCGCTGTTCGGCTCCTGCCTCTACATCCTGGAAGAGATCCTGCCGCGCTACGGCGTCGAGGTGACCTTCGTCGACGGCAAGAACCTCGACGAGTGGAAGGCGGCGATCCGCGAGGACACCAAGGCGGTGTTCTTCGAGAGCGTCTCCAACCCGACGCTGGAGGTGGTCGACATCTCCGCCGTGGCCGAGATGGCCCATGCCGTCGGCGCCAAAGTGATCTGCGACAACGTCTTCGCCACGCCGGTCTATTCCGACGCGATCGCGCAGGGCGCGGACGTGGTGGTCTACTCGGCCACCAAGCACATCGACGGGCAGGGCCGGGCGCTGGGCGGCGTGATCCTCGGCACCGAGGAGCACATCCGCGGCCCGGTCGAGACCTACATGAAGCACACCGGCGGCTCGCTCTCGCCCTTCAGCGCCTGGATGATGCTCAAGGGGCTCGAGACCATCGACCTGCGGGTCCGGGCCCAGACCGAGACCGCCGGCCGCATCGCCGAGGCGCTGAAGGGCGAGGACAAGCTCGCCCAGGTGCTCTACCCGGGCCATGCCGACCACCCGCAGCACGACCTCGTCATGCGCCAGATGGGGGCGGGCGGCACCGTGGTGGCCTTTGACGCGGGCTCGCGCGAGGCGGCGTTCCGCCTGCTCAACGCGCTCGAGATCGTCGTCATCTCCAACAATCTCGGCGACGCCAAGTCGATCGCCACGCACCCGGCCTCGACCACGCATCAGCGCCTGCCGCAGGACCAGAAGGACCGGCTCGGCATCACGCCGGGGCTGATCCGGCTCTCGGTCGGTCTCGAGGACGCGGAGGACCTGATCGCGGACCTGCGGCGCGGCGTCGCGGCGATCTGATCGCCGGGAACCTGCGACAACCTGCCGTTTGCCGCGGGCGCGGTGCGATGCATTTTCTTCACCGCACCCCCATATGAGGGTGCGGAGAGACAGAGGGACCAGCCCCGTGACCCATGCCGACCGCGAACTGCACCGCCAGCCCGACCAGCCCCGCGCCCCCGGCCGCGAGGATGCCGCCGAGGCGCTGAAGCTCCTGCGCGACTGGGCGGCGCGCGCCACGCCAGAGGAGATCGCCACGCTCGACCCACTGGTCGGCCGGCTGGTGCCGGGGCGCGAGGTCTCGAACTACCCGGCGCTGGCCCGTGCCTACCCCGAGGAGTTCGCGGTCGACGACGCCTACCGCGCCGCGCTGCCCGACCTGCAGAACGGCCCGGCGAGCCTGATCCGCGGCGCGGCCCGGCCGATCCAGCATGTCGGCATCTCCAACTTCCGCCTGCCGGTGCGCTTCCACACCCGCGACAACGGCGACCTCTCGCTCGAGGCCAGCGTGACCGGCACGGTCAGCCTCGAGGCCGAGAAGAAGGGCATCAACATGTCGCGCATCATGCGGTCCTTCTACCGCCATGCCGGCAAGACCTTCTCCTTCGACACGGTCCGCGCCGCGCTGGCCGACTACAAGACCGATCTCGGCAGCTTCGACGCCCGCATCCAGATGCGCTTCCGCTTCCCGATGCTGCGCCCCTCGCTGCGTTCGGGGCTCGAGGGCTACCAGTACTACGACATCGCGCTCGAACTGGTCGAGCAGGGCGGGGTCGAGAAGACCATCGTCCATCTCGACTACGTCTATTCCTCGACCTGCCCCTGCTCGCTGGAACTCAGCGAGCACGCCCGCCAGTTCCGCGGCCAACTCGCCACGCCGCATTCGCAGCGCTCTGTGGCGCGGCTTTCGGTCGTCACCCAGCCCGGGCCGCGGCTGTGGTTCGAGGACCTGATCGACCTCGCCCGCGCCGCCGTGCCGACCGAAACGCAGGTGATGGTCAAGCGCGAGGACGAGCAGGCCTTCGCGGAGCTGAACGCCGCCAACCCGATCTTCGTCGAGGACGCGGCCCGGCTCTTCGCCGAGCAGCTGCTGGCCGACCCGCGGATCGGCGATTTCCGGGTGATGGCCAGCCACCAGGAAAGCCTGCACAGCCACGACGCGGTGAGCCTCTTGACCGAGGGGCCGACCTTCGCCGCCGAGAGCCTCGATCCGCGGCTGCTGGCGAGCCTGATCCACCCCGGCTGAGCCGTGGGCCACGGCCGTGAGGGGCGCGCCGGTCACGGTCGCGCCCCTTGTTTTGCGCGGCGGTCGCCCAGCTTGACAGGGCGGCGGGGCTGGGCCAACGCTCCGGCATGATCGACCTGCGCCCCGTCGGATACGTGAACGGCCTGCTCCTGTCGGTGCTGGGCCTGACCATGCTGGGGCCGATGCTCGCCGATCTGGCCGCCGGCAACGACCACTGGCCGGTGTTTCTCGAAAGCGCGGTGCTGACGACCCTGACGGGGCTTCTGATGGCGCTGTCCTGCCTCAACGGCGTGAAACCGAAGCTGACGCTGCGCCAGACCTTCCTGCTGACCTCGACCGTCTGGATCGCGCTGCCGCTGTTCGGCGCGCTGCCCTTCATGCTGGGCACCACCGGCGCCTCGCTGACCGACGCGATGTTCGAGGCGATGTCGGGCATCACCACCACCGGCGCCACGGTGCTGGTCGGGCTCGACGAGCTGCCGCGCGGCCTGCTGCTGTGGCGCGGCATCCTGCAATGGCTGGGCGGCATCGGCATCATCGTCGTCGCCATGGTGTTCCTGCCCGAGCTGAAGGTCGGCGGCATGCAGGTGTTCCGCTCCGAGGCCTTCGAGACCATGGGCAAGATCCTGCCCCGCGCCGCGCAGATCGCCTCCGGCATCGCGGTGATCTATGTCGGCCTGACCATCGCCTGCATGCTGGCCTACATCACCACCGGGATGGAGCCCTTCGACGCCGCGGTGCACGCGATGACCACCATCGCCACCGGCGGCTTCGCCAACAGCGACGCGTCCTTTTCGGCCTACGGCGCGGGCGTGCACTACGTGGCGACGCTGTTCATGTTCCTCGCGGCGCTGCCCTTCGTGCGCTACGTGCAGCTCGCCGCCGGGCATCCGCGGCCCCTGCTGCGCGACACGCAGGTCCGCGACTTCTTCCTGACGATCCTCATCTGCGTGCTGCTGATCGCGCTGTCGATCGCCAATTGGAGCCACGGCTTCACCGAGCGCGCGCTGCGCGAGGCGCTGTTCAACGTGGTCTCGATCATGTCGGGCACCGGCTATGCCAGCGCCGACTACATGCAGTGGGGGCCGTTCCCGGTCGCCATGTTCTTCTTCATCGGCCTGATCGGCGGCTGCGCCGGCTCCACCGCCTGCTCGGTCAAGATCTTCCGCTACCAGATCCTGTTCGCCTCGATCTCGGCGCAGGTCCGCAAGATCCACCAGCCGCACGGCATCTTCACGCCGCGCTACGACGGCCGCCCCGTCGCCCCCGACGTGCTGTCCTCGGTGATGTCCTTCTTCGTGGTCTTCGTGGTCTCGATCGGCATCACCTCGGTGCTTCTGTCGCTGACCGGGCTCGATTTCATCACCAGCGTCTCGGGCGCCGCCACCGCGATCGCCAATGTCGGGCCCGGGCTCGGCCAGGTGATCGGGCCGGCCGGCACCTTCGAGCCGCTGCCCGACGCCGCCAAGTGGATCCTGACCTTCGCGATGTTCGTCGGTCGGCTGGAACTGCTGGTGGTGCTGGTCGTGGGCACACGCGAATTCTGGAGATCCTGATGCTCGACACCGAACCCATGACGCGGCCGCTGGGCGCACAGATCAGCCACGCCCTCGCCGCGCGCGGCGTCGAGGTGATCTTCGGCATTCCCGGCGTGCACAATCAGGAAATGTATCGCGGCATCGAGGAGGCCGGGCTGCGCCACGTGCTGGCCCGCCACGAGCAGGGGGCGGGTTTCATGGCCGACGGCTACGCCCGCGCCACCGGCCGGCCCGGCGTCGCCTACGTGATCACCGGGCCGGGGCTGTGCAACATCCTGACGCCGCTGGGCCAGAGCTGGTCCGACAGCGTCGCGGTGCTGGCCATCTCGTCCTGCCTGCCCGAGGGCGGCCGGCACGATCACCGGCTGCACGAGATGCGCGACCAGCGGGCCGCGGCCGCCGCCGTGACCGAATGGTCCGAGGAGGCGCGCGATGCCGAACATGCCTACGCGCTGGTCGACCGCGCGCTTCTGGGCTTCGAGGGGCGGCGCAGGCGCCCGGTTCACATCCAGGTGCCGATCCCGGCGCTCGAGGCCGCCGCGAAACCGGCCGCCCCGCGCTCCGCGGGGCCGCGCCGCGCCGCGCCGCCCGATCCGGGCGCGGTGGCGCGCGCCGCGCGGCTTCTGGCCGAGGCGCGCCGTCCGATGCTGCTGCTCGGCGGCGGCGCCGCGGGCGCGGCGACCGAGGCCCGTGCGCTGGCCGCGCGGCTGGGCGCGGCGAGCTTTGCCTCCTATGCCGGGCGCGGCGTGATCGACAGCGGCGCGCCGCTGCATTACGGCTGCGCCCTTGCCCGGCCAGACAGCGCCGCCGAGATCGGCCGCGCCGACGCGGTGCTGGTGGTGGGCTGCGCGCTCTCGGAGACCGATCTGTGGCGTGCCGATCCCGGCTTCGCGGCCGATGCTAAGGTGATCCGCTTCGACATCGACCCGGCGATCCTCGCCGCCGACCATCGGGCGGATCTGCGGATCGCGGGCGACGCGGCCGAGGGGCTCGGCGCGCTGCGCGCGGCGTTGGGCGAGGCCGAGCCCGCCACGCTGTGGCAGCCGGACGAGGTCGCCGCCGCGCGCGACCGCTGGCGCGCCGCGATCGCCGCCGAGCGGCCCGGGCTGGTGCCGGTGATCGAGGCACTGCGCGCGGCGCTGCCGGCCGATGCGACGGTGTTCTCCGACATGACCCAACTCGCCTATGCGGCGCTCGAGCTCTGGCCCGCCCGCGCGCCGGGGCTGTGGCACCACCCCTCGGGCTTCGGCACGCTCGGCTACGCCCTTCCGGCCGCGATCGGCGCCAAGGTCGGATGCCCGGGCCGGCCGGTGGTGGCGCTGGCCGGGGATTACGGGCTGCAATACACCATCCAGGAGCTCGGCACCGCGGTCGAGCTGGGCCTGCCGCTGCCGATCATCGTCTGGGACAACGGCAAGCTAGGCGAGATCGAGGACAGCATGACCGCGGCGCAGATCGCGCCCAACGCGGTGATCCAGCGCAACCCCGATTTCTGTGCGCTGGCCCGGGCCTGGGGTGCGGCGGCCGAGCGGCCGCAGAATCTCGAGGAGCTGCGCGACACCGTGGCGCTGGCCTTCGCCACCCGCGGCCCGACGCTGATCCACCTGACGCCCGCGGCGGTGCGCTGACCGCCGCGGGCCGGCGGCTCACTCCCAGCAGCTGACCAGCGCGGTCATCTCGGCGGCGCGGCGCGTCAGCGCCTCCGGCGTGCCGCCTTGCGGCGTATCGGTCGTGCGCGCCGCGATGCCGGCCGCGTCGAGCGCCGGCAGGATCGCGCCCGCCTCCAGCGCCAGAGCGACCTCCTCGGGCAGTTGCCGGTCGGCGCGCCCCTCGCCGGGCAGAAGCAGCCCCAGAACCGCGCCGCCGCCGTCGAGCACCGGCCCGCCGGCATCGCCCGGCTCGGCCCTGAGCTCCAGCCGCGACACCTCCTCGCGCCCGTCCAGCCCGCGGATGTCGGCCAGCCGGCCGAAGGTCAGCGCCGGCACCGACAGCGCGTCGCCATAGGGAAAGCCCGCCACCGCCACCTTGTCCTGCAGCCGCGGCGTGGCGGTCTGGAACTGCGCGACCCCGCGCGGCGCGACCGGTCGGGCCGGGCGCAGCAGCGCCAGCCCGAGCGCCGCGTCCTGCATCAGCACCTCGGCGCCGCGAATGCCGTCGATCGCCACCTCGCCGCAGCCCGCGACCGCCTCGGCCACGGTGGCGACCGCGCCCGCCTCGTCGACGAAGACGCCCGAGCGCTCGCGCAGCGGCTGGCGGATCTCGAGCCCGGCGACGAGGTCGATCGCCTGCGCGTCGTCGGCGGCGATCTCGGCCGGGTCGAGCGTGCCGGGCAGGCGCACGAAGCTCGCCTTCATCTCATCGAGGACGCGCTTGCGCCGGCCCTCGTCGCCGGCCGGCCAGACCAGCACGAAGCCCTTGATCTCGCCGTTCTCGAGCCGCGCCTCGGCATGGGCGGTGAAGGTCTCGCCCGCGCCCTCGATCACGAAGCCCGTCTCGTTGCGACCGCGCGGCCCCTCGCGCGGGATGATCTCCAGCGTCTGCAGGATCTCGTAGAGACCGGCGAGCCGGTTGGCGTCGCCCCGCTGCGAGATCAGCAGCACCTGCGCCGGCACCTCGCCCGCGGCCTCGTAGATCGCGAAGGGCGGCCGGTGCTCGGCAAAGCGCACAAGATCGCGCGGCATGTCGATGGCGATGCCGGCGGCCTCGTCCGTCACCGGGCCCATGCCGATCCCTTCGAGCACGCCGTTATAGGCCGCGACCAGCGCGGCGCGCTGCCGCGTGGTCATGACGCCGGTGGCCTCGAAGCCGTTCTGCCGCTGCCATTCGGCCATGGCCGCGCGCGTGCCCGCGCCGAAGGCGCCGTCGATCCCGGCGTCGTAGACCCCGGCCCAGCGCAGCGCCACCTGCAGCCGCTCGCGCTCGGCCCGGCTCAGCGCGGCCTCCGAGGCGCGCGCCTCGGGCAGCGTCTCCTCGGGCGGGGTGGGGGCCTCGGGGGCGGCCTGCGCGGCGACCTCGACCGGCCGTTCGGCGGCCTCCTCGGTCGGTTCGGCCGCGTCCGAAGCGACGCGCGCAGAGGCGCCGGGGGCGCGGGCGGCGGCGCCGGCGGGCCAGAACCGCGAGCGGAACGCGTCGCCATCGGCGATGAAAGCGTCGCCCGGCACCGCGCCCTGCGCCTTCAGCTCGCCCAGCAGGCGCCGCGCCTCGGCCGGGTCGTAGGGGCCGAGCGCGATGCCGTACCAGCCCGAGCCCAGCGCGTAGCCGCTCACGTCCTCGAACCGCCCGGCATAGGCGCGCGCCCGCGCCTCGGCGCGGCTCAGCGTCGGCAGCGCCTCGACCTGCAGCCAGACGCCGCCCTCCTGCGCCCAGCCCGCGCCGCTGAAGAAACCCGAGGCCAGAAGCCCGGCGAGGAGTATCCGTTTCATGTGAATCGCGCGTCCCGTGCCGTGGATGTGGCAGGCCACTCTAGCAGCCCTGCCGCCGGGGACGAGGGCGAAGCGCCGCACCAAGCCGGCGCTGTTGCCCCGGCGCGCCATGATTGACCCCCGGCAGCGCCCGCCGTAATCAGGCCCGCGATCCTGCACCTCGCCCGCGAAAGGCCAGACATGACCGACGCCCCCCGTTCCTTCCAGGAGATCATCCTGCGGCTCCAGTCCTACTGGGCCTCGAAGGGCTGCGCCGTGCTGCAGCCCTACGACATGGAGGTGGGCGCGGGCACCTTCCACCCGGCCACCACGCTGCGCGCGCTGGGCGACCGGGCCTGGGCCGCGGCCTATGTCCAGCCCTCGCGCCGCCCGACCGACGGCCGCTATGGCGAGAACCCGAACCGGCTGCAGCACTACTACCAGTACCAGGTCATCATCAAACCCAGCCCCTCGGACCTGCAGGACCTCTATCTCGGCTCGCTCCGTGCCATCGGGATCGACACCGCCCTGCACGACATCCGCTTCGTCGAGGACGACTGGGAAAGCCCGACGCTCGGCGCCTGGGGGCTGGGCTGGGAGGTCTGGTGCGACGGCATGGAGGTGAGCCAGTTCACCTATTTCCAGCAGGTCGGCGGGCATGACTGCAAGCCGGTCTCGGGCGAGCTGACCTACGGGCTCGAGCGGCTCGCCATGTACGTGCTCGGCGTCGACCACGTCATGGACATGCCGTTCAACGACCCCGACGCGCCGATCGCGCTCAAGTATGGCGACGTGTTCCGCCAGACCGAGGAGGAATATTCGCGCCACAACTTCGACACCGCGACCGCCGAGATGCTGTTGCGGCATTTCGAGGATGCCGAGGCCGAATGCGCGAAGATCCTGTCGGCCCCGGCCGAGGACCCGCGCACCGGAAAGCGCATCGTCATGGCGCACCCGGCCTATGACCAGGCGATCAAGGCCAGCCACCTGTTCAACCTGCTCGACGCGCGCGGCGTGATCTCGGTGACCGAGCGGCAGGCCTATATCGGCCGGGTGCGGGCGCTGGCCAAGGCCTGCGCCGACGCCTTCGTGACCACCGAGGCGGGCGGCTTCGTTCCCGGCAACGCCAACGCCGACACCAGCGCCGACGCCACCGCATGACCGCGCGCATCATCATCGTCGCGGGGCTGGTCGTCGCGCTGATCGCCGGCGCGGCGATGTGGTACCTGCAGGTCTACGCCTTCTACGAGGAGCTCGACGCCCCCGAGATCGGCGCCGTCACCGTGCTCGACGACCGCGCCGCCCCGATCCCGGTCGCGGTCGAGAACCTGCGCGGCATCGATAGCGACAGCTCGCCGATCCGCTTCCGCGCCTGCATGGACATCGAGGACGCGACGCCGTTCGACAACGCCGTGGTCCACGAGCGCGCCGAGCCGCTGGTCGCGCCCGGCTGGTTCGACTGCTTCGACGCCGCCGCGATCGGCGCCGCGCTCGAGAGCGGCGAGGCCCGCGCCTATGTCTGGAAGCTGAACGAGCCCTACGGCATCGACCGCGTGCTCGCGGTGACGCGCGACGGGCGCGGCTACGCCTGGAACCAGATCAACGCCTGCGGCGAGGTCGTCTTCGACGGCGACCCGGTGCCGCCCGGCTGCCCGACCCCACCCGAAGGGACCTATTGATGCCCGACCTGCTGATCGAACTCTTCTCCGAGGAAATCCCCGCCCGCATGCAGGCCCGCGCGGCCGAGGATCTCAAGCGCTTGGTGACCGACGGCCTGGTCGAGGCGGGTCTCACCTACGCCTCCGCCGGCGCCTTCCGCACGCCGCGCCGCCTCGCGCTTTCGGTCGAGGGGCTGTCTGCGGCGAGCCGCGACACCGTCGAGGAGCGCAAGGGCCCGCGGGTCGGTGCGCCCGAGAAGGCGCTCGAGGGCTTCCTGCGCTCGACCGGGCTGACGCTGGAACAGCTGGAGATCCGCGACGAGAAGAAGGGCCAGTCCTACTTCGCGCAGATCACCCACAAGGGCCGCCCGGCCGAGGCGATCGTCGCCGAGGTCCTGAGCCGCACGATCCGCGACTTCCCCTGGCCCAAGTCGATGCGTTGGGGCGCGGGCGAGCTGCGCTGGGTGCGGCCGCTGCACTCGATCCTGTGCCTGCTCACCGACGAGGAAGGCGCGCGCGTCGTGCCGATGGAAGTCGGCGGCATCAACGCCTCCGACACCACGCGCGGCCACCGCTTCATGGGGCCTGACGAATTTTCCGTCACCTCCTTCGAGGATTACGAGGCCAAGCTGAAGCGCGCCTGCGTGCTCTTGCGCGCCGAGGAGCGGGCCGAGGCGATCTGGTCCGAGGCCTCGAGCCAGGCTTTCGCGCAAGGTTTGGAGCTGGTCGAGGATCGCGGCCTTCTGGACGAGGTCGCGGGCCTCGTCGAATGGCCGGTGGTGCTGATGGGCGAGATCGGGGCCGACTTCCTCGACCTGCCGCCCGAGGTGCTGCAGACCTCGATGAAGGAGCACCAGAAGTTCTTCTCGGTGCGCGACCCCAGGACCGGCAAGATCACCCGCTTCGTCACCGTCGCCAACATCGAGACCCGCGACCACGGCGCGACCATCCTCGCCGGCAACGGCAAGGTGCTCGCCGCGCGGCTCTCGGACGCCAAGTTCTTCTGGGAGAACGACCTGCGCATCGTGCGCGAGGGCGGTCTCGAGGCGATGGGCGAGGGGCTGTCGAACGTCACCTTCCACAACCGGCTGGGCAGCCAGGCCGACCGGATCGAGCGCATCGCCGCCCTGGCGCGCGAGATCGCGCCGCAGGTCTCGGCCGAGGCCGACGACGCCGAGCGCGCGGCCCGCGTCGCCAAGGCCGACCTGCGCTCCGAAATGGTGGGCGAGTTCCCCGAGCTGCAGGGCCTGATGGGCCGCTACTACGCCGAGGCGCAGGAGCTGAAGCCCGAGGTGGCGGCGGCGGTGCAGGAGCACTACCAGCCGCTCGGCCCCTCCGACGCCGTGCCCGCGGCCCCGGTCTCGGTGGCGGTGGCGCTCGCCGACAAGCTCGACACGCTGGCGGGCTTCTGGGCGATCGACGAGAAGCCCACCGGCTCCAAGGATCCCTTCGCGCTGCGCCGCGCCGCGCTGGGCGTGATCCGGCTGATCCTGTCGAACGGGCTGCGGCTGAAGCTGTCGGAGCTGTTCGCCAAGGCCGACGACCGGGCCGATGCGGACGACCTCCTCGCCTTCTTCCACGACCGCCTCAAGGTGCACCTGCGCGCCGAGGGCATCCCGCATGACGTGATCGACGCCTGCATCGCCATGCCGGGCAACGACGATCTGGCGCTGCTGGTGGCGCGGGCCGAGGCGCTTTCGGCCTTCCTCAAGACCGAGGATGGCGAGAACCTGACGCAGGGCTTCAAGCGCGCCAACAACATCCTCACACAGGCCGAGGAGAAGGACGGGGTCGAGTATTCCTTCGGCGCCGACGCCAAGTTCGCCGAAGGCGCCGAGGAAAAGGCGCTCTTCGCTGCGCTCGACGGCGCGCAGCCGAAGATCGACGACGCCATGTCGCGTGAGGACTTCGGCGCCGCCATGGCCGCGATGGCGAGCCTGCGCGCGCCGATCGACGCCTTCTTCGAGGCGGTGCAGGTCAACACCGACAACCAGGTGCTGCGCCGCAACCGCCTCAACCTGCTCTCGCGCATCCGCACCACCTGCCTGATGGTGGCGGACCTGTCGAAGATCGAGGGCTGACACACGACGCTGCGAAGGTCGCGCTTGGCGGATGGCCGGGCGCGGCCTATCTTGCGGCGAAAGGAGCGCCGCAGTGCAGCATACCCCGCGCGACCCCAAGATCCTTCTGATCACGCCGACCGCAGACATGTCGGCCGACCGCCATGGCGGCCGGGCGAAGTGCCTGCAGCGGCTGGTGCGGATGGAACTGCCGCTGCCGACGACGGTGGCGCTCTCCTTCGCCTGCGTGCACGCCATCGCGCAGGGCCGCATGCCCGACATGGACGAGATCATGCGCCATTTCGGCGAGGCGCCGCTTCTGTCGGTGCGCCCGTCGAGCCAGGACCCCGACTGGGGCGGGCCCGGCGCGATCCTCAACATCGGCATGACCGACCTGCGCCATGCGCGGATGTGCGACGAGGTCGGCGAGGAGGCCGCGACCTCGCTCTACATGCGCTTCATCCAGGCCTGGGCCGTGCACGTGGCGCGGCTCGACCCCGACAGCTTCCACATTCCCGACCATCCCGGCGCCGAGGATCTGCGCGCGGCGCTTGCCGCCTACGAGGCCGAGGCCGACGAACCCTTCCCGCAGGATCCGAGCCTGCAGCTCTGCGAGGTGCTGCGCTCGATGGCCCGCGCATGGGAGGGCACCACGGCGCGGCTGTTGCGCCAGGCCAAGGGCGCGCCGGCCGATGCCGGGCTCGGCCTCGTTGTGCAGCAGATGGCGCTGGGCGTGGGGCAGGGGGAATGCGGCTCGGGCGTGATCCAGTTCGTCGACAGCCTGACCGGCCAGCCGCAGGTGACGGGCCGCTATCTCAGCCAGAGCCAGGGCCGCGAGGCGCTGAAGCCCGGCGCCGGCGCGATCTACCTGACCCGCGACCATCGCGGCCCCTCCTTCGAGGATCTCTGCCCCGAGGCCTTCGCCGAGCTTCTGCGCATGGGCGCGCTGTGCCGCGTCAAGCTGCGCGAGGAGATGCAGATCGAGTTCACCTTGCAGGAGGGCCGGTTGCACGTGCTCGACGCGGTGCGGGTGCAGCGCTCCTCGCGCGCCAGCGTGCGCATCGCCGTGGCGCTGGCCGAGGATGGCGTGATCCCGCGCGAGGAGGCGGTGCTGCGGGTCGAGCCGCAGGCGCTGTCGGAACTGCTGCACCGCCATGTCGACCCCTCCGCGCCGCGCGACCTGATCGTTTCGGGCATCGCCGCCTCGCCGGGCGCGGCCACCGGGCGGATCGTCTTCACCGCGACCGCGGCGCAGGCCTCGGCGGCGCGCGGCGAGCCCTGCATCCTGGTGCGTCGCGAGACCACGCCCGAGGACATCCGCGGCATGCATGCCGCCGAGGGCGTGCTGACCATCCGCGGCGGCATCACCAGCCACGCGGCGGTGATCGGCCGCGGCCTCGGCCTGCCCTGCGTGGTCGGCGCCTCCGACCTCACCATCGACCGCAAGAAGCGGCAGGTGATCGCGCCGGGCGGGCGGCGGCTGTCCGAGGGCGAGGTGATCACCCTCGACGGCACCTCCGGCGAGGTGCTGGCGGGCGAGCCCGCGATGTTCGAGGCGGTGCTCGACGGCGCCTTCCGCACGCTGCTTGACTGGGCCGACGACTTCCGCGACATCGGCGTGCGCGCCAATGCCGACACGCCGCAGGACGCGCAGACCGCGCGCAATTTCGCGGCCCAAGGCATCGGCCTGTGCCGCACCGAGCACATGTTCTTCGAGGAAGGGCGCATCGGCATGATGCGCGAGATGATCTTCGCCAAGGACGAGGCGGCGCGCCGCGCCGTGCTCGAGCGGCTTTTGCCGATGCAGCGCGCCGATTTCGCCCGCCTGTTCGAGATCATGCAGGGCCAGCCGGTCTGCATCCGCCTGTTCGACCCGCCGCTGCACGAGTTCCTGCCCTCCGACCGCGCCGGCATGCGCGATCTGGCCGACGGGCTCGCCGTGTCGCTGTCGGATGTCGAGGCGCGGGTGACGGCGCTGACCGAGTACAACCCGATGCTCGGCATGCGCGGCGTGCGGCTCGGCATCACCGTGCCCGAGATCTACGAGATGCAGGCCCGCGCCATCTTCGAGGCGACCGTGCAGGCCAGCCGCGAGGGCGACCCGGTGGTGCCCGAGGTGATGATCCCGCTGGTCTCGGCAATGCGCGAGGTCGAGCTGGTCAAGGCGCGGGTCGACGCGGTGGCCGCGCAGGTGCGGACCCAGTCGGGGGTCGAGTTCGACTACCGGCTCGGCGTGATGGTCGAGACGCCGCGCGCCGCGCTGCGCGCCGCCGACATCGCCCAGCACGCGGCCTTCCTGTCCTTCGGCACCAACGACCTGACGCAGATGACCTACGGGCTGTCGCGCGACGATGCCGGCCGCTTCATGTCCACATACGTCAAGAACGGCGTCTACGAGGAGGACCCGTTCCACAGCCTCGATCTCGACGGGGTGGGGGAGCTGCTGAGGATCGGCGCCGAGCGCGGCCGCGCCGGCCGGCCGGACGTGACGCTGTCGATCTGCGGCGAACATGGCGGTTCGCGCAGCGCCATCGAGTTCTGCCGGCGGCAGGGCTTCGACTACGTGTCCTGCTCGCCCTTCCGCGTGCCGGTGGCGCGGCTCTCGGCGGCCCAGCTGGCGCTGGCCGCGCGCGGAATGCGTGATTTCCGGGTCACGCTTCCGGGTTATTGAGCGGGGTTACGCGACTTCCTGCTTGCCTGATTGGCGGGAACCTGCCGGTTCCTTCTTAACAGAAAACCGGTCGGTGGACACCCGGCCCCCGGTCCCTTAGGTCACTCCTGCCAGCGCGGGGCACACCGCGAGGAACCGAGGGGACAGCGATGAATCGACTGAACTTTCTGCGCCTGACCAAGTCCGGCGCGATGGCATGTCTTGTGGCTTTCACGACCGCAATGCCCGCCACCGCCGACGGAAACGTGGCCGCGGCGCGGATCGACGGTCGAGCCGCCGCCCCCGATCAGGAGACCCGTCTCGGGGCGCTTCTGGGCACTGAACGCGACGAGGCCGAGATTGTTCCCGCCGTCGCCACCGCCGCGACCCTGCCGGCCGCCGCCGACCGCGGCATTGAGCTCGCCACCGCCGCCGGCCGCCAGGATTACGAGGCCATGCTCGCCGCCCAGCCGGGCGGCAAGGGCGACGCCGAGTGGAACTGCCTGACCGAGGCGCTCTACTTCGAGGCGCGCGGCGAGGCGCTCAAGGGCCAGTTCGCGGTCGCCGAGGTCATCCTCAACCGCGTCGACAGCCCGGACTACCCCGACAGCGTCTGCGGGGTGGTGCGCCAGGGCACCGGCCGCAAATATGCCTGCCAGTTCTCCTACTACTGCGACGGCCTGCCCGACACGGTGAACGACAAGGGCTCGTGGAAGAAGCTCGGCCGCATCGCCTCGATCATGCTCGAGGACGGCCCGCGCGAGCTGACCGCCGGCGCCACGCACTACCACACCAAGGCGGTGAACCCGTCCTGGGCCGGCCGCATCCCGCGCACCGCCTCGATCGGCGCGCATCTGTTCTACCGCGAGGCCACCCGCACCGCTTCGAACTGAGGCCGTGCTTGCCGGCCGGGCGGGGGGCGGTTAGACCGCCCCTGCCTCCAGCCCGGAGCGGTAGATGACCGACGACACCAGACAGGCCTTCGACCTGGCCGCCCGCGCCCAGTCCGGCGCCGAAACAGGCGCCGCCGGTCCGCGCGACCGGCTGCTTCTGCGCGACTATCCGGTCGAGGTCGAGATCGGCGCCTTCCAGGCCGAGCGCGGCAAGACGCAGCGGCTGGTCGTCGACATCGTGACCGACCTGCGGCCCGCTGCGCCTGCGGGCGACGATGTCGACCGCATCCTTTCCTACGACCGGCTGACCGAGGCGGTGGACAGCGCGCTGGCCGCCGAACGGCTCGACCTGCTCGAGACGCTGGCCGAGCGCATCGCCGCGCGTCTGCTGGCCGAGCCGCAGGTCGAACGCGTCTACCTGCGCATCCGCAAGCTCGACCGCGGGCCGGGCGAGCTGGGCGTCGAGATCATGCGCGAGGACGCGTCAGACGCAACCGAGCAAGCCGGACAGACACCGCGCCCGGTCGTGGCGCTGATCGGCGCCGCCACGGCCGCCGCGCCCGAACGCTGGCGGGACATGCTGCTGGCCGAAGCCGGGCCGCTCGTCATCTGCGTCGCGCCCGCCGCGCCCGGTCTGGCCGTGCCCGACCCCGTGGCGCAGGCCCGCATCGATCTTCTGGCCTTCGACCAGGCCGCATGGGCGATGGTTCCGGTGCTCGGCCTCGAGGTGCGCGACAGCCGCACCGAGCTCGACTGGGCGATGCGCCGCGGCGCGGCCAGTCTCTGGGCGCCGTCGCGGATGGTCGCGGCGGCGGTGGAGCCGCCCGCCGGCACCGGGCCGGGCGACCTGGCGGCTTGGCTGGCCGATCGCTTCGACGCGCGGGAGATCCTGCTGCTGGGCGCCGACGCGCCCGGCGCGCGCTGCCCGGCCCGGCGGCTGGACCCGGCGCCATGAGCCGCCCGCCCGCGCCCCTGCCGCTCTGGCCGATCGGGCCGGAGCGGGGCCTGCCGCTCGCAGGGATCGCCGGCGCGCGGTTCTCCGAGGCGCTCGGCGCGGACGGGCAGCTGATCGCGGCCGCCGACCTCGCCCCCGACCTGCAGGGCCGCCTCTCAGCCCGCCGCCCGGACCTCTGCGGCCTGCCGCTCGACCGGCCGCGGATCATGGGCATCCTCAACGTGACGCCCGACAGCTTCTCCGACGGCGGCGACCATGCCCGCCGGGCCGACGCGCTGGCGCGGGCCCGGGCGCTGGTGGCCGAAGGGGCCGAGATCCTCGACATCGGCGGCGAATCCACCCGCCCCGGCGCGCAAGCCGTGCCGGTGGCCGAGGAGATCGCCCGCGTCGTGCCGCTGGTGGCCGAGCTGCGCGCCGCCGGCCTCTCCACGCCGATCTCTGTCGACACCCGCAAGGCCGAGGTGGCGCGCGCGGCGCTGGCCGAGGGCGCGGACATGGTCAACGACGTCTCGGCGCTGGGCTACGACCCGGATCTCGCCCATGTCGTGGCCGAGGCGGGGGTGCCGCTCTGCCTCATGCATGCCAAGGGCAGCCCGGCCGAGATGCAGGACGCGCCACGCTATTCGGACGTGACAGCCGAGGTCTGGGACATGCTCGAGGCCCGCATCAGGGCGGCGCAGGCGGCCGGCATCGACCGGGCGAAGCTGCTGGTCGATCCCGGCATCGGGTTCGGCAAGGATCTGCAACACAATTTGACCCTGCTGCGGGCGCTGCCCGTGTATCACGGCTTCGGGTTGCCGCTGCTCTTGGGCGTGTCGCGCAAGCGGTTCATCGGCACGATCGCCGATGTCGCCGCCCCGAAGGACCGGGTACCCGGTTCGGTGGCGGTGGCGCTGGCCGCGGCGCAGCAGGGAGTGCACGTCTTGCGTGTGCACGACGTGAGCGATACCAGGCAAGCCCTGCGGTTGCACAGGGCCATGATGGGACAGGACGAATGACACGAAAGCTTTTCGGGACCGACGGGGTGCGCGGCACCGCCAATGCCTGGCCGATGACCGCCGAGACCGCGCTCAGGATCGGCGCGGCCGCCGGGCGCTACTTCCGCAATGACGGCTCGAACGGCCACCGGGTGGTGATCGGCAAGGACACGCGCCTGTCGGGCTACATGTTCGAGAACGCGCTGGTCGCGGGCCTCACCTCGACCGGCATGAACGCGCTGCTGCTGGGGCCGGTGCCGACCCCGGCGGTCGGGCTGCTGACCCATTCGATGCGCGCCGATGTCGGCATCATGATCTCGGCGAGCCACAACCCGCACCACGACAACGGCATCAAGTTCTTCGGCCCCGACGGCTTCAAGCTCTCGGACGAGGCCGAGGCCGAGATCGAGGCGATGGTCGCGGGCAAGATCGAGCCGGCCAAGGCTGCCAATATCGGCCGGGCGCGCCGCGTCGACGACGGCCGCTTCCGTTATGCCGAGCGGCTCAAGTCGACCTTCCCGACCGGGCTGCGGCTCGACGGGCTCAAGGTGGTGATCGACTGCGCCAACGGCGCGGCCTACAAGGTCGCCCCCGAGGTGCTGTGGGAGCTGGGCGCGACGGTGATCCCGGTCGGGGTCGAGCCCGACGGCACCAACATCAACGAGCATTGCGGCTCGACCTATCCGCGCCACGCCGCGGCGCGGGTGCTCGACGAGGGCGCCGATCTCGGCATCTGCCTCGACGGCGACGCCGACCGGGTGATGATCATCGACGAGACCGGCCAGATCGCCGATGGCGACCAGCTCATGGCGCTGATGGCCGGCCGCTGGGCCGAGGCCGACCGGCTGCGCGGCGGCACGCTGGTGGCCACGGTGATGTCCAATCTCGGGCTGGAGCGCTACCTCGAGGGCCGCGGCCTGAAGCTCGAGCGCACCAAGGTCGGCGACCGCTACGTGGTCGAGGCGATGCGACGCGGCGGCTGGAACCTCGGCGGCGAGCAGTCGGGCCACATCGTCATGACCGACTACGCCACCACCGGCGACGGCCTGCTGGCCGGGCTGCAGTTCCTGGCCGCGATGATCGAGACCGGCAAGCCGGCCTCGTCGCTGGTGCGCCAGTTCGAGCGGGTGCCGCAGCTTCTCAAGAACGTGCGCTACGCGCCGGGGCAGGACCCGCTCGAGACCGAGGCGGTCAAGCGGGCGATCGCCGAGGCCGAGGGCCGGCTGAACGGCAAGGGCCGGCTGCTGATCCGCAAGTCGGGCACCGAGCCGCTGATCCGCGTGATGGCGGAATGCGAGGATGACGGGCTGCTCGCGCAGGTGGTCGACGGCATCGTCGCCGAGGTCCAGTCCGTCGCCTGAGCCTCAATCCTAGGCCTGCGCGCGCCTGGCCAGCGCGCGCAGGTTGCGCCCCTGGCTGATGCCGAGCCCGGTCAGGATCAGCACCAGCGCCGCGAAGAAGCGCCAGGGCAGCGCCTCGTTCAGCGCCAGCGCGCCGATCGCCATCGACCAGACCGGCACCTGGTAGTTCACCAGGGTCATGAAGACCGACCCAGCCGAGCGGATCACCGTGACCCGCAGGAGCGCGGCGAGCGCCGTGGGCAGCAGGCCGAGGAACAGCACCGCGAGCCCCGCCCGCGGCCCGGCCCAGCCCGGCACCCCCTCGATCACCAGCATCGCCGGCAGCAGGATCGCGGCGCCGACGCCGAGGCTCAGCGCGGTCAGCACGATGCCGTCGATCGGCGGGCAGCGCCGCGTCAGGATCGAGGCCACGGCGTAGGACAGCGCGGCGGCGAGGCAGGCGAGCTGCCCCCAGGCCGAGAGGCCGGCCCCCGGCGCCAGCACGCCCGGGCCGATCAGCACCAGCGCCCCGGCGAAGCCGACGCCGACACCGGTGGCCGAGCGCCAGTGGAGCGGCTCGTCCGAGAAGACCGCCGCGAGGGGCAGCACGAAGAGCGGCAGCGCCGCCATCGAGATGCCGGCGAAGGCCGAGGGCACGTATTGCTGCCCCCAGGCCAGCAGCAGGAAGGGCAGGGCGGTGGAAAGGCCCCCGATGGCCGCGAGGTAGCCCATGGTGCGGCGATCGAGCCGGGGCAGCGGCCGCCGCATGGCCCGCATCAGGGCCAGCATCGCGGCGGCGCCGAGCGTGGTGCGCGCGCAGGCCACCGTCACCGGCCCGTAGCCGTCGAGCGCGACGCGCACCACGGCGAAGGTGCCACCCCAGATCACGCCGAGCAGCAGGATCGAGAGCCAGTTCGCGGGTGTGGGGCGACGGGTCATGCCCGCGCATTGAGCATGGCCGGCCGGCGCTGTCCACGTGCCGGGGCCGGCACGGGCGGAGAGTTGCGCCCCCCGGGGGTGCGACCGATTCGCGCAGCCCGCGCCGAAATCCGGGTCCCGAGCCTGAAACAAAGGCCGCAGATCGCTCACGGACGGGGTATTCACGGCGGTTGACGATTTGCGGCAGCGGTCCTGCGGCGCGATTTTCGTGAACTTCGTGACATTCGCGGCGCATCTCTGGGTGGAAGACGGTGCATCTCGGACCGGAACCTGCCCGCCTGCGCCGCCGGTCGGGCCGAGGGTGCGCAGAACTCGCTTTTCAAGAGGCGAAACCGTTCAACTCTCGTCACCGGGCTTGTGATGTTACGGCCGTTCCCCCGTGACGGGTCGGGGCGCAGCATGTGGTCACGTGAACCCGACGGGCTCGACCCCGTAACACAGGAAAGGGACACATCATGCGCACACTGTTTCTCGCTTTCGCCGCAGCAAGCCTGGTTGCCACCGGAGCGCCGGCGATGATTCCGGAAGACAATGCCTTCACCTCGCTGAGCCGTATCCAGGACAACACCAAGATCGTCGATGTCGGCACGGTGCGTTCGGGCGGCGACGGCGTCGTCGAACTCTACACCTTCCATGCCGGCCGCCTGGGCGACCTGATCGGCACGGAGCGCGTTCATGCCGGGGCGAACAGCGATGTCCGCATCGACACCCGCCGCCCGGTGCGTGGCGACGTGATGGCGGTGCTGAAGGTGGACGGGCAGATCGTCGCGACACACCAGTTCCGCAACATCAACCGCTAACCGGACGACAGCGCATTCGCGCAGGCAGGGCCGGTCCGCCACAAGCGGACCGGCCCTGTCCGCCCGTCCGCTGGCGTTCGACACCCGACGACCGGCCCGAACGGAAAAGGGGGGCGCCTCGCGGCGCCCCCCTTCGAAATCTGCTGCCGCGCGATCAGTTGCGCGACTTGTCGACCATCTTGCCCTTGGAGATCCAGGGCATCATCGCGCGCAGCTTCTCGCCGACCTGCTCGATCTGGTGCTCGTCGTTCAGGCGGCGGGTCGCCTTGAAGAAGGGCTGGCCGACGGCGTTCTCCTGCATGAAGTCGCGCACGAACTTGCCGTTCTGGATATCGGTCAGCACCGCCTTCATCCGCGCCTTGGTCTCGTCATAGGGCAGGACGCGCGGGCCCGACACGTACTCGCCGTACTCGGCGGTGTTCGAGATCGAGTAGTTCATGTTGGCGATGCCGCCCTCGTAGATCAGGTCGACGATCAGCTTCACCTCGTGCAGGCACTCGAAATAGGCCATCTCGGGCTCGTAGCCGGCCTCGACCAGCGTCTCGAAGCCCATGCGGATCAGCTCGACCAGGCCGCCGCAGAGCACGGCCTGCTCGCCGAACAGGTCGGTCTCGCATTCCTGGCGGAAGTTGGTCTCGATGATGCCCGAGCGGCCGCCGCCGATGGCCGAGCAGTAGGACAGGCCGATCTCCATCGCCTTGCCCGAGGCGTCGTTGTGCACCGCCACGAGGCAGGGCACGCCGCCGCCCTTCTGGTACTCGCCGCGCACGGTGTGGCCCGGGCCCTTCGGCGCCATCATGATGACGTCGACGCCGGGCTTGGGCTCGATCAGGCCGAAATGCACGTTCAGGCCGTGCGCGAAGGCGATGGCGGACCCTTCCTTCAGGTGGTCGTGCACGTGCTTCTTGTAGGTCTCGGCCTGCAGCTCGTCGGGCATGGTGAACATGATCAGGTCGCACCAGGCGGCGGCTTCCTCGATGCCCATCACCTGCAGGCCTTCGCCTTCGGCCTTGGCGCGCGAGGGCGAACCTTCGCGCAGCGCCACGACGAGGTTCTTGGCGCCCGAGTCGCGCAGGTTCAGCGCGTGGGCGTGGCCCTGGCTGCCATAGCCGAGAATGGCGACCTTCTTGTCCTTGATCAGGTTCACGTCGCAGTCGCGGTCGTAATACACGCGCATCGGTTGGTCCTTCCTTGGTCCCTCGGGGATATGTCCTGCGCCGCACTCTGACCGTGCGGGGCGCAAGAGGCGAGGAGGGCATCGCATGAATTTCGCGCCATCTGCGCACTGGTCATTCGTCTCGGGCATCAATAACGTGATTTTCATGCAGGACGACACCGACCGCCGCCTCCTGCGCCTCCTGCAGGAGACGCCGGACCTCACCACCGCCGAGCTGGCCGAGCGTGCCGGCCTGACCGCGATGCGCTGCGCGCGGCGCATCGCCCGGCTGCAGGATGCCGGGATCATCCGCGGCCAACGCGCGGTCATCGACTGGAAGGCGCTCGGCTTCTCGGTCGCGGTCAGCCTGCGGGTGACGCTCGACAAGACCCAGCCGCGCGCCTTCGACGAATTTCTCGCCGAGGCCCGGCAGGTGCCCGAGGTGATCGAGATCCAGACCTTTCTCGGCGTGGTCGACGTGCGGCTGCAGCTCGTCGCGCGCGACCTCGAGCATTACCGCGCGCTCTACCGCGAGAAGATCCTCGCTCTGCCGCATATCGCCGACATCGAGAGCCTGATGACGGTGAGCGTGGTGAAGTTCGACGAGGCGCTGCCGCTGTGAGCGCGCTCGACGACACCGACCGCCGGCTGCTGCGGCTTTTGCAGGAGGACGCGGCGCGCCCGGCCTCGGAGATCGGCCGCGAGCTGGGCCTGTCGCAGCCCGCCGCCTGGCGCCGCATCCGGCGGCTGCGCGAGATCGGCGCGCTGAAGGGGCGGCGGCTCGATCTCGACGCGGCCGCGCTGGGCTTCGGCGTCACCGTGTTCCTCGGCGTGAAGCTGGCGCGGACGGGCCGCGCCAATCTCGAGGATTTCGAGCGCGCGGTGAGCGCGATCCGCGAGGTGCAGACCGTCGAGCATGTGCTCGGGCTCTACGACTACCGGCTGCGGGTCGTCGCCCGCGACCTCGCCGATTTCGAGCGGGTGCTCAGGCGGCGGATCATGACGCTGCCGGGGATCGGCCCGGTCGAGGCCAACGTGCTTCTGTCCGAGGAACGGCTGCCCGGCCCGATCTAGCGCCCCATCCCGAGGCCGAGCCGCATCACGCCGCGCCGGATCGGCCCGACATCGTGCATCACGCCGAGCCCCGCGCCGCGCAGCGCCTGCGCCACCGGCCCGCCCGCCATCGCCACCCGGTTCAGCGCGTCGATGCCGAGGCTGCGCAGCCGGATGTCGCCCTCGCGCGCCTTGGCATAGGCGTCGAGCATTGCGGGCTTGCCCAGCTCCTCGGGCTTTTCGCGCGCAAGCTCGAGCAGCGCCGCCACGTCGGCCAGCGAGGTGTTCAGACCCTGCGCGCCGATCGGCGGCATGACATGCGCGGCCTCGGCCACCAGCGCCACGCGCTGCGCCGTCAGCCGCCGCGCCGTGCGGGTGACGATCGGCCAGAGCTGCCGCCCGGTTACCAGCTTGAGCCGCCCCAGCACCCGCTCGGAGCGCGCCGTGGCCTCGATCTCGAAATCGCTCGCGGGCAGCGCGGCCAGACGCTCGGCCTCGCGCCCCGGCTCCATCCAGATCACGGCGGAAGAGGGGCGTCCCTCGTGGTCGGGCAGCGGCACTAGCGTGAACGGCCCGCCGGAGCGGTGGATCTCGGTCGAGATGTTGTCGTGCGGCACCTCGTGCGTGACGGCAAAGGCCAGCGCCTTCTGGCCGTAGCGCCGCGTCGTCGCCGGGATGGAGCAGGCCGCGCGCACCGGCGAATCGCGCCCGTCGGCGGCCACCAGCAGCTTGGCCGCGACGCAGGCGCCGTCGCTCAGCCGCACCATCACCCGGTCGTCGCGCGGCGTCTGACCGGCGAAGCCGGTGCCGGCGCGGAACGCGGCATTGTCCATCTCTTCGATCCGTGCCGCCATCTCGCGGCGCAGAAGCCAGTTCGGGACGTTCCAGCCGAAGGGCAGGGGGCCGAGATCGGCGGCGTCGAAGTCGCGCGTGACCGGCCCGCGCGGCCCGGCCTCGACGATGCGCATGACCTGCAGTGGCATGGCGTGCGGGTCGAGCCGGTCCCAGATGCCGGCCTGCTCGAGCAGTTCGCGGGCGGGCTGCAGGAAGGCGGTGGAGCGCAGATCGGCGCCCTCGTCGGCCGCCTCCTGCACCGGCGGGGCCGGATCGACGCAAAGCACCGAGAAGCCGGCCGCGCCGAAGGCCGCCGTGGCCGCGAGACCGGCGACGCCGCCGCCGGAGATCAGGATGTCGACATGCTGGGTCATGGCGTTGAGATAGGCCGGGACGGGGCGCAGGGAAAGCTCAGACCAGCTGCGACAGAAAGCCCGCGAGGTCGTCGGTGTGGTGGTGGATGTGATCGGCCCGCGTCGCCTCGGGCGGCCCGACGAGAACGGTGCGCATCCCCATCGCGTGCGGCACGGCGAGGTTGCGCGGGTCGTCCTCGAACATCGCGCCTTGGTCGGGGGCGAGATCGTCGAGCGCGAAGACCGCCTCGAAGGCGGCGCGCTCGGGCTTCGGCACGAGGCCGGCATGCTCGACGCCGTAGACCGCGTCGAACACGCCCGTGAGCCCGCGCGCCTTCAGCACCTGCAGCGCGTAAGGTCTCGTGCCATTGGTGTAGACGATGCGGCGGCCGGGCAGGGCGGCGATGGCGGCGGCCAGCGCCGGGTCGGCCTCAAGCGCGCCGAAGTCGATCTCGTGCACGTCGCGCAAAAAGTCGTCGGCGGGCAGACCGTGTTCGGCCATCAGCCCGGCCAGCGTGGTGCCGTAGCGCGTCCAGTAGTCGGCGCGCAGCCGGTCGGCCTCGGCGTCGTCGATCGACAGCTCGCGCCGCATCCAGGCCCGCATCCTGACCTCGATCTGGTCGAAGAGCCGCATCCGGGGCGGGTAGAGCGTGTTGTCGAGGTCGAAGACCCAGGCACGCACATGCGAAAAGTCGGTCGGGAAGGGGAGGCTGGTCATGGCGCGACCCTAGGCGCGGGCGCGGTCGGGGTCCAGCGGCGGCGGGCGGTTCGGCTTGATCGTCCCGCGCCCATGGGGGTATCGTCGCAAGACCCCAAGGAAAGCCCGCGGATGCAGGACACCAGACCCTCGCAGAAGGATGCCTACGGGCTGATCCTCGACTCGATCGACGGCGGCATCTACCGCCCCGGCGACCGGCTGGTCGAAAGCGAGCTGGCCGACCGCTTCGGCGTGTCGCGCACGCCCGTGCGCGAGGCGCTGCAGCGCCTCGAGACGCAGGGCATGCTGAGCCGCGACGGCCGTTCGCTGATCGTCGCCTCGCTCGACCACACGCAGCTGGCCGAGCTCTACGTGGTGCGCGGCGAGCTCGAGGGGCTGGCGGCGCGCCTCGCGGCGCGCCATGCCGCGCCCGAGGAGGTCCGCGTGCTGCGCGACATGCTCGAGGCCGACCAGGCGCTGGTGAACGACCCGCAGGCGCTCAGCCGTGCCAACCGGCGCTTCCACAAGCAGATCCATCTCGCCAGCCACAACCGCTTCCTGGTGCGGCAGCTCGACCTCGTGCACCGCTCCATGGCGCTCCTGGCCTCGACCTCGCTCGCGGCCGAAGGGCGCGGGCGCGGCGCACTGGACGAGCACCGGGCGATCGTCGAGGCGATCGAGGCGGGCGACGGCGACGCCGCCGACCGGGCGGTGCGCGACCACATCTCGCGCGCCTTCGTCACCCGGCTGAAGCTCGATGCGGCGAAGGTCGAGGCGGCGGAGTGACCCGGTCGGGCCGCTCCGGCCCGAAGACGCCGTGCCTGGTCTTGTCCCAGTGGAAGGGGCGCAGCAGCAGCTCGAACATCGCGCGCCAGAAGGCCAGCGTGGCCAGCGGAAAGTAGACCTGCAGCGCCAACGCCCAGAGCGCGAGCTTCGGCCGGCCCGCCCGCGCGGCCCCGAGCGCCGCGACCGCCAGCGTCACCATCTCGGCCCCGAGGAACAGCCCGACGAGGGCCAGCCCCGTGCCGGGCGGCAGCCAGGGCGCGGCGGGGTGCGGCAGGCCGAAGGTCAGAAGCCAGAAGGACCACAGCATCGGCGCCAGAGCGAACTGAGCGAGCGTGCCCAGAAACAGCAGCTGCAGCCCGAGGCAGCGTTTCGCGCCCAGCTCGCGCCACAGCCGCCCGGGGTCGCGCATCGCCACGCCCCAGCACATCGCGTAGCCCTTGAGCCAGCGCGAACGCTGCCGCACCCAGGGCCAGAGCCGGGCATTGGCCTCTTCGCGGGTGACGGTGTCGATCACCTCGGTCCGGTAGCCGCGGCGTGCCAGCCTGATGCCGAGATCGGCATCCTCGGTGACGTTGTGCGCGTCCCAGCCGCCGACCTCCTCGATCACGTGGCGGCGCAGGAACAGGGTGGTGCCGCCCAGCGGCAGCACCAGCCCCAGACGCTGCAGGCCCGGCAGCATCACCCGGAACCACATCGCGTATTCCAGCGTGAAGCAGCGCGCGATCCAGTTGCTGCGCGGGTTGTAGAAGTCGAGCACGCCTTGCAGGCAGGCCAGCCGCGGATCCGCATGGGCAAAGCGCGCCGCGACGCGCAGCAGCTGGTCGGGTGCCGGCGCATCCTCGGCGTCGTAGACGGCGACGATGGTGCCGCGCGCCCCTTCGAGCGCGAAGTTCAGCGCGCGCGGCTTGGTGCGGATCCGGCCTTCGGGCACCTCCACGACCCGCGCCCAGTGCGGCAGCGCGATCTGCGCGAGCGCCTCGAGCGTGGTCGTGTCGCGGGCCTCGACGGCAAGCCGCAGCTCCAGCCGGTCGCGCGGGTAGTCGAGCCGGCCGAGCCGGACCAGAAGGCGTTCGGCCACCCGCTCCTCGCGGTGCAGCGGCACCAGCAGCGTGACCAGCGGCAGCTGCTCGGGCGGCACCGCCGGCAGCTCGGTCCGGGCCGGGCCGCCGCGCAGGGTGGCGAGCGCGGCCGCGGCCTTGAGGCCGGCATTCATGAGCAGGCACAGCGCGCAGAGCGCGGCCAGCAGCGTCAGCGCCGGGCCGGGCGCGAGGATGACCGTGAGCGTGCCGACCAAGGCGAGCGCCGCCGCGACGCCGCGGGCGAGCCGCGGGTCCAACGCCCGGGCGCTATGCCCCCAGGCGGTGCGGGTCTCGGCGCGCAGGATGCGGGCCGGGTCGAGATAGGGGCGCAGGGCGGTCTCGATCGTCGCGGCATCGCATGGCGCCCAGTGGCAGGGCCGCAGCGGCGCCACCAGCGCCCGTGCCGCCGCATCCGGCGGGCCGGCGCACAGGATCACGGTGGTGCCGCCGGCGCGGCGCCATGGCAGCAGGCCCGCCGCGAGGCAGGCGCGCGCGCCCAGGCGCCGCACCAGCCGCGGATCGGGTGGGCAGGTCAGCGGGCAGACCAGCGGGTCGGGCCGGCCGGACGATTCTGATCGGTTGCCTGCGCGCATGGGGCTCGCCCTCCCGGGGGTCGCCGCCATGCTGCGAGGCGTTCGGTTAACGCGCGGTTAAGCCTCGGCGGAGGCCGATTTGCGCTGCGCCATCGCCTCGGCGAAGCGCTCGAACAGGTAGTAGCTGTCCTGCGGGCCGGGGCTGGCTTCGGGGTGGTACTGCACCGAGAAGACCGGGCGGTCGGTCATGCGGATGCCGCAGTTCGAGCCGTCGAACAGCGAAACATGGGTCTCGACCACGTTCTTGGGCAGCGACTGGCTGTCGACGGTGAAGCCGTGGTTCATCGAGGTGATCTCGACCTTGCCGGTCTCGCGGTCCTTCACCGGGTGGTTCGCGCCGTGATGGCCGTGGTTCATCTTCACGGTCTGCGCGCCCAGCGCCCGGGCCAGCATCTGGTGGCCGAGGCAGATCCCGAAGACCGGGATGTCCGAGCGGTCGAGCACGCCCTTGATCGCCGGCACGGCATAGGCGCCGGTCGCGGCCGGGTCGCCCGGACCGTTCGACAGGAACAGCCCGTCGGGCTCGAGCGCGAGGATCTCGTCGGTGGTGGCGGTCGCCGGCAGCACCGTCACCTCGCAGCCGGCCGAGGCGAGGCTGCGCAGGATGTTGCGCTTGGCGCCGTAATCCACGGCGACGACCTTGTGGCGCGGCTTGTCGAGCTTCTTGAAGCCGTCCGGCCAGGCCCAGCGCATCTCGTCCCAGCGGTAGGACTGGACGCAGCTCACCTCCTTGGCGAGGTCGAGGCCGACGAGGCCTTCGAAGGCGCGCGCCTGCGCCACCAGCGCCTCAATGTCGAACTCGCCGTCGGGGTTGTGCTCGATCGCGACATGCGGCGCGCCCTGCTGGCGGATCGCCCGGGTCAGGCGGCGGGTGTCGATGCCGCCCATGCCGATCCGGCCGCGCCGGGCGAGCCAGTTCGACAGCGTGTCGGTGGCGCGCCAGTTCGACGGCTCGGTCGGCGACCAGCGCACGATCATCGCGGCGGCGACCGGATCGGCGGCCTCCTCGTCCTCCTCGGTGGTGCCGGTGTTGCCGACATGCGGGAAGGTGAAGGTCACGACCTGGCCCGCATAGGAGGGGTCGGTCATGATTTCCTGATAGCCGGTCATGGCGGTGTTGAAGCACAGCTCCGCGGTGGTGCGGCCCGGTGCCCCGAAGCCTTCGCCGTAGAACACGGTGCCGTCTGCCAGGGCGAGGCAGGCGGTCGGCTTGCCGGTATCGGTCATCGGCATGGCGGCGTACTCCTGTTCCGAAATTCGACGCTTCCTAGGCGTCAGTCGGGCGAGAATCAAGACGCAGCGTCGCCCGCCGGCCGAGTTGTCAGCCCCGGTCCGAACCGGTAGTTTGTGCGCTTGTGTCTGCAACAACCCGGAACCGATCCGATGACCCTGCGCGACAAGATCAACGCGGCCCTCAGGGGCGCGATGAAAGCCAAGGAGACCGAGCGGCTCTCGACGCTGCGTCTCATCAACGCCGCGATCAAGGACCGCGACATCGCCGCCCGGGGCGAAGGCGAGGACGGGCTGGTGCCCGATGACGTCGTGCTCGCGATCCTCGCCAAGATGGTCAAGCAGCGCCAGGACAGCGCGCGGGCCTATGACGAGGCCGGGCGGATCGAGCTGGCCGAGAAGGAGCGCGCCGAGATCGCGGTGATCGAGGAGTTCCTGCCTCGCCCGCTGAGCGAGGCCGAGACTAAGGCCGCCGTCGACGAGGCGATCGCCGAGACCGGCGCCGACTCGATCCGCGACATGGGCAAGGTCATGGCGGCGCTGAAGGCGCGCTATGCGGGGCGGATGGATTTCGCCCGGATCGGGCCGATGGTGCGCGAGCGGCTGGGCTGAGGCCGGGCCAAGCGCGGACCCGGGCCGGAACGCGATGCGGCATGCGAGGGTTCTCTCCACGTCTCAACGATGGAGGATGAGCATGCCGGCACAATCCAAGGCGCAGCAGAAGGCGGCCGGGGCGGCGCTCGCGGCGAAGCGGGGCGAGGCCAAGGTCGGCGACCTGCAGGGCGCGTCTAAGGAAATGTATGACGAGATGAGCGAGAGCCAGCTCGAGGATCTCGCGCAGACCAGCCGCGAAGACCTGCCCGACAAGAAGGGCTGAGGGCGCCGCCGCCCGCCTCGCCTTCCGTGCCCCCCGGCGCCCGCTGACGGGCGCGGGGGACGAGACCGAAACGGCCCGCCCCCTCTTCCGGGTGGCGGGCCGTGTCATGGAACACTGTGTACCGGGAACGCTCCGACGGGGCCGGCCTCAGCGGCGTCGGCGGTCGTCGGCGGGGATCGGGATCGGCCGGTAGTCGGGCTGCGGCTGCGGCAGCACCGCGTCGGCGAGACCGGCGAGGATCGAGCGGCCCCGCTCGGCCAGCTTGCGGATCGTCTCGATCGGGTCGTTGCGCTTGGACATATCGAATCCTCCGTTGTCATGAAAATGCCCGCTTATCGGCCCGGGTTCCATGACGACGTCGCGACGCGGCGTCCGGTCGCGGCTTCCCGCCGGTGTCAGGCCGCGCGCAGCCGGTCGAGCAGGGGCTGCAGCTCCGCGGCCAGCGCGCGCCGCTCCTCCTCGCTCAGGAAGGCGCCGAGCTCGACCTCGCGGCCGGCGCCGTGCAGCGTCAGATAGGCCGGGACCGGGCCGCCCGTCTCGTGCAGCGTCAGCCGCACCCAGTAGGGATCGGCCTCCCAGCTCTGGTCCGGGCCGCGGGGGTTGTGGCGCACCAGCCGCAGCCGCCCCGGGCCGATCTCGAGCCGCTCCAGCACGCTGCCGTCGCGGTAGCTGCGCATCAAGGCCCACCAGATCGCCGCCACGGCCGCCACGAGGAAGGGCAGGAGCCCCCACAGGACGGGCGATCCGAGCACCGCCAGAAGCGGCAGCGTCACCAGCGCGGCGGTGGCGGCGATGAAGCGCACGAAGTCGCGCTTGGGCAGCGAGCGGTAGGGCCAGAGGTCGATCTCGGCCACGAGCGGGCCGGTCTCGGCCGGGCGCCGGGTCCATTGATAGGGCATGTGGGGGATCTTCGCGGGGAAATGAAGAAGGGCCCGGCGTTGCGGCCGGGCCCTTCCTGTCTGTCGCGTCGCGGGCCGGCCTCAGTGGGCGTGGCTGCGGTCCCAGTCGCTCTGCTTGGGGAGCGTCTCGAAGGTGTGCTCCGGCGGCGGCGAGGGCAGGGTCCATTCGAGCGTGTCGGCATACTCGTTCCACGGGTTCGCGACGTTGACGCGCTTGCCGGCGAGCAGGACGTAGAACAGCATCACGATGAAGAACACGAAGCTCGCGAAGGCGATGAAGGCGCCGATCGAGGAGACCATGTTCCAGGTGGCGAAGGCCTCCGGGTAGTCGATGTAACGGCGCGGCATGCCCTGGCGGCCCAGGAAGTGCTGCGGGAAGAAGGTGATGTTCGCACCGATGAACATCGTCCAGAAGTGCAGCTTGCCGGCCCATTCGGGGAACATCTTGCCCGACATCTTGGGGAAGTAGAAGTAGATCCCCGCGAAGATGCCGAACACGGCACCGAGCGACATCACGTAGTGGAAGTGGGCCACCACGTAGTAGGTGTCGTGATAGGCGCGGTCGATGCCGGCCTGGCTCAGCACGATGCCGGTGACGCCGCCCACGGTGAACAGGAACAGGAAGCCGAAGGCCCAGAGCATCGGCGTCTTGAACTCGACCGAGCCGCCCCACATCGTCGCGATCCACGAGAAGATCTTCACGCCGGTCGGCACCGCGATGACCATGGTGGCCATCATGAAGTAGGACTGCTGCGTCAGCGACATGCCCACGGTGTACATGTGGTGCGCCCAGACCACGAAGCCGAGCACGCCGATCGCCACCATCGCGTAGACCATCGGCAGGTAGCCGAAGATCGGCTTCTTGGAGAAGGTCGCGATCACGTGGCTGATGATGCCGAAGGCGGGGATGATGATGATGTACACTTCCGGGTGGCCGAAGAACCACAGGATGTGCTGGTAGAGCACCGGGTCACCGCCGCCCGCGGGCTGGAAGAAGCTGGTGCCGAAGTTGCGGTCGGTCAGCAGCATGGTGATGGCGCCGGCCAGCACCGGCAGGGCCAGCAGGATCAGCCAGGCGGTGACGAAGATCGACCAGGCGAAGAGCGGCACCTTGTGCAGCGTCATGCCGGGCGCGCGCATGTTGAGGAAGGTGGTGATGATGTTGATCGCGCCGAGGATCGACGAGGCGCCCGAGACGTGCACCGCGAAAATCGCGAGATCCATCGACATGCCGGGCTCGGAGGTCGAGAGCGGCGGGTAGAGCACCCAGCCCACGCCCGAGCCGTGCTGGCCGTTGCCGCCGGGCGCGAAGAGCGACGCCACGCCGAGCGCGCCGCCGGCGACGAACATCCAGAAGGACAGGTTGTTGAGACGCGGGAAGGCCATGTCCGGCGCGCCGATCTGCAGCGGCATGAAGTAGTTGCCGAAGCCGCCGAACAGCGCGGGGATGACGACGAAGAACATCATCAGCACGCCGTGATAGGTGATCGCGACGTTCCACATGTGCCCGTTCGGGGTGCACTCGCTCTCGGGGCTGGGGATCCAGCTCTTCAGCGTCGTGGCCAGCGCGTTGCCCGAGACGTGCTCGGCGCACATGAACTGCACGCCCGGCTGCATCAGCTCGAGGCGCATGTGGATCGTCAGGATCACCGACAACAGGCCCAGGAAGCCCGCGACGAAGAGGTAGAGGATCCCGATGTCCTTGTGGTTGGTGGACATGAACCAGCGGGTGAAGAACCCCCTCTGGTCGTCATGCCCGTGGCCGTGAATGGCGGCGTCTGCCATGTGGCTCTCCCGGTTTCTGGTTGCCTGTCGGGCCCGCACGAGGACTCGCGCAGGCAATTGCCGCCCTTCTAGAGAGGGATCGCGCGCAGCACAACGGTCAGGACGCCGCAGGCGGGCCGTGAAACGCGGTTCGGGTCACCGCCTTGCCACGCCCCCGCCGCGCCCGGCCGTGGCCCCCGCCTCGGGCCGGTTTCAGGCCCTCGTCGCGGAGCGGTAGGGGGCGAGCGCGCGCGCCTCGACCCGGATGCGCCACGCCAGCATCGCGGCGTTCAGCAGCCCGAAGACCAGCGCCACCTCCCACAGCCCGAGCACCATCGGCGCGACCGGGATCTCGACCGCCACCAGAAGGTAGTTCGGGTGCCGCAGCCAGCGGAACGGCCCCGTCGCCACCAGCGGCGCGTCGATCACGATGATCCGGGTGGTCCAGCGCGGCCCGAGGCTCGCGAGGATCCAGACCCGCAGCAGTTGCAGGAGCGCGAAGAGCCCGAGCCAGCCGAAATGCAGCGCCGCGTCATGGCCCATCACCGCCATCGCCGCGAGCCATCCGGCGTGCAGCGCCACGATCAGCGGGTAGTGCCCCGCGCCATGCTCGACCGCGCCGCGCGCCATCAGCCGCGCGGTGTTGCGCCGCGCCAGCGCCAGCTCGGCCAGCCGCTGCAGCCCCAGAAAGCCGAGAAAGAGCAGCGCGCCCGCGCTCATGCCGCGACGTCCAGCACGACGAAGGCGGCGGTGAAGCCCGGCCCCAGCGCGCAGGCCAGCATCCGCCCCGTGGCGCCCGAGGCCAGCACCCGCTCGAGCACGAAGAGCGCGGTCGGCGCGCTCATGTTGCCGCAATCGCGCAGCACGGCACGCTCGGCGTCGAGCGTGCCCTCCGCAAGCGACAGAGCCGATTCGATGGCCGTCACCACCTTGGCGCCGCCCGGATGGCAGACGAAGCGGTCGATGTCGGCGCGCCTGAGGCCGGCCGCCGCCAGCGCGCCGTCGACGGCCTCGGCGAAATGCTCGGTGGCGAAGCCGGGGATGGCGCGGTCGAACACAACGCCCAGGCCCTCGTCGTCGACCTCCCAGCCCATGATCCGCAGCGTGTCGGGCCACATGTGCTGATGCGCAGGCCCGATCGCCACCGGCCCGCTGCCGCCCTCGGCGTCGCAGCTCAGGCAGGCCGCCGCCGCGCCGTCGCCGAACAGCACCGTGGCGATGATGTCGGCCTTCTGCAGCCGGTCGGCGCGGAAGGAGGGCGTGCAGGCCTCGACCACCACCAGCAGCACCTTGCTGCCGGGGCGGGCGCGGGCGAGATCGGCGGCGATGCCGAGCCCGGCGGTGCCGCCGGCGCAGCCCAGCCCGAAGATCGGCACCCGCGTGACGTCGCCGCGAAACCCCATCGCGGCCGCGGCGCGCGCCTCGAAGCTCGGCGTGGCGATGCCGGTGGTGGAGACGGTGACGATGGTGTCGACCTCGTCGGCGCGCCAGCCCGCGCGGTCGAGCGCGCCGGTGGCGGCGTCGCGGAACATCTTCTCGCCGCCCTCGAGATAGACGGCGTTGCGGTCGGCCCAGCCATGCGGCTCGTCGAACCACTCGAACGGCGCGACCGACCAGCGCCGCGCGATGCCCGACTGCGCGAAGCTCGCGGCGAGGCGTTCGAACTGCGGGTAGCGGGGGCCGAGGATGCGCTCGGCATTGCGCCGGACCAGGTCCTGCGGCAGCTCATGCGCAGGCAGTGCGGTCGCGAGACCGTGCAGCGTCACGCTCATGGATGTCCCCCCTTCTTTTCGGGGGCGACCGCGCCGTTATCCGATCCGCGCGTCGCCCTGGCCGGCCAACCGTAGCACCGGGGCAGGGGGTCGGGGGCTCACAGTGACGTGGCGCGCCGCAATTCGCCGCCGACGCAGGCGCCGAAGCTGCGCTCCAGCGCCGCGTCGAGATCGGCCATCGTCACCGGCAGGCCGAGATCGACGAGGCTGGTCACGCCGTGTTCGGCGATGCCGCAGGGCACAATGCCGTCGAAATGCGACAGCTCCGGCTCCACGTTGATCGAGATGCCGTGGTAGCTCACCCAGCGGTGCAGCCGGATGCCGAGCGCGGCGATCTTGTCCTCGGCCACCGCGCCGGCGGGCCCGCGCGGCCGCTCGGGGCGGCGCACCCAGACCCCGACCCGGCCCTCGCGCAGCTCGCCCGCGACGTTGAACTCGGCCAGCGTCGCGATCACCCAGCCCTCCAGCGCCTTGACGAAGGCGCGCACGTCGCGGCCGCGCCGGCCGACATCGAGCATGACGTAGATCACCCGCTGGCCGGGGCCGTGATAGGTGTACTGCCCGCCGCGCCGCGTCTCGAACACCGGAAAGCGGTCCGGGTCGGTGAGGTCCGAGGCCTTGGCGCTGGTGCCGGCGGTGTAGAGCGGCGGATGCTCGAGCAGCCAGATCGCCTCCTCGGCCTCGCCGGCCGCGATCGCGCGGGCGCGCGCCTCCATCGCGGCCACCGCCGCCTCGTATTCCACGAGATCGTCACTCACGATCCAGTCCACCATGGCCGCGCCCTTGCCCTGCCGTTGTCCTCCGGGCGGGCATGGCGCGCGCCGCGCCGAAAGTCAAAACGCGCGATTGCGACGTTGACGCCGGGTCCTCCGAAATTGTCTCTTGCGCTCCCCCGAACGGGCGGTCTATAGGCCCCCCAGCCTACCTGATCACGTGCGGTCGTGGCGGAATTGGTAGACGCGCAGCGTTGAGGTCGCTGTGGGGTAACTCCCGTGGAAGTTCGAGTCTTCTCGACCGCACCAATCAGGCGGACCTGCCGAAGGGCAGGCCGCCGGGACTGGAAGGCACCATCCCCGACATGATCGTCCCGACCCGCCGCGCCCCCTGCGCATCGGCGGGGTTTGGCCGTTTCGGGCCGCGCAGTGCCTGCCGGCTTGTCGCGGGTCGTTTCCGACTTCAGATTGGATGAAAGCGACCTCGGGAATCGCATTTCGGGCAGTCCCTCGAAAAAATACATCTCAGGGTTGCGCCGCAAGACCGCCGTTCCGGCCGCGGCCGCGTGCCGCCTAGCACCTGCGGATATCCAAGCGGGGCAGGGCGATCGCGCCGCGCCGCAGCGCGAGTGACCTTAGGTTATTCGCGCCGCTTTCCTAATCGGTTGCAAACCGGGGGGACGCTTGTTTTAGTCTTGCTCGACAAGTGCGGAATACAATCCGCCGGCACAACAACGGGGAGCAAGGCTTGGCCCAGGGCTCGAGTACCGACGCGTTCGTCGAATTCGAACGCGTCCAGAAAAGCTATGACGGCGAGAACCTCGTCGTGAAGGATCTGAACCTCTCGCTGCCGAAGGGCGAGTTCCTGACCATGCTGGGACCGTCGGGATCGGGCAAGACCACCTGCCTGATGATGCTCGCGGGCTTCGAGACCGCCACCCATGGCGAGATCCGCCTCGACGGCAAGTCGATCAACAACATCCCGCCGCACAAGCGCGGCATCGGCATGGTGTTCCAGAACTACGCGCTGTTCCCGCACATGACGGTGGGCGAGAATCTCGCCTTCCCGCTCGAGGTGCGCAAGATGGGCCGCTCCGAGCGCGAGCAGAAGATCGCCCGCGCCCTCGACATGGTGCAGATGGGCGACTTCAAGAACCGCCGACCGACCCAGCTCTCGGGCGGTCAGCAGCAGCGGATCGCTCTGGCCCGCGCGCTGGTGTTCGAGCCCGAGCTGGTGCTGATGGACGAGCCGCTCGGCGCGCTCGACAAGCAGCTGCGCGAAAGCCTGCAGTTCGAGATCACCGAGCTGGCGCACCGTCTCGGCATCACCGTGGTCTACGTGACCCACGACCAGACCGAGGCGCTGACCATGTCCGACCGCGTCGCGGTGTTCGACGACGGCCGGATCCAGCAGCTGGCGCCGCCCGACGAGCTCTACGAGAAGCCGCAGAACAGCTTCGTCGCCCAGTTCATCGGCGAGAACAACACGCTCGAGGGCGTGGTCGAGAAGATCGAGGGCGGCTTCGCCTTGGTTCGTCTCGACGGCGGCGAGGTGATCGACGCCCTGCCGGTCAACGTGCAGGAGGTCGGCCAGCGCACCCGCGTCTCGATCCGCCCCGAGCGGGTCGAATCCAACCTCGAACGCCTGCATCCCGAGGCGCACACGCTGCCCGCCGTGGTGCAGGAGTTCATCTACATGGGCGACACCTTCCGCACGCGGCTCAAGGTCGCCGGGCGCGACGACTTCATCATGAAGACGCGCAACGCCCCCGACCAGCCGCGCCTGAAACCGGGCCAGGAGATCCGGATCGGCTGGCTCGCCGAGGATTGCCGCGCGCTCGACGCCTGAGCGTCACGCGCGCCAGCGCGCGCGCCCCGCGAGGGGGCGCGCCGAATGCGGGGCACGGCCGCCCGGACGCCGCCCCCTGTCAGACCAAGAACCGGGTACAACACGGGAGAACTTCATGAAGATCACTCGACTTCTGACCGCCACCACCGCGCTCGTGGCCACCGCCACCATCGCCGGGGCGGAAAGCCATGTCGAAATGGCCGACGAGATGACCATCGTCAGCTGGGGCGGCGCCTATCAGGAAAGCCAGCTCAAGGCCTATGTCGAGCCCTATCTCGAGCAGAACCCGGGCGTGACCGTCACCTGGGACGAAAGCTCGGCCGAGGCCGTGGCCAAGCTGCGCGCCCAGAACGAGGCCGGCAACGTCACCTGGGACCTCGTCGACGCCACCGCCGCCGACGCGATGCGCCTGTGCGACGAAGGCCTCGCGATGGAGGTCGATCACGACGAGATCCTCGCCGCGGCGCCCGACGGCACCCCGGCATCGGAGGATTTCGGCGAGGAGATGCTGGTCTCCGACTGCTTCATCCCGCAGATCGCCTACTCCTATACCTTCGGCTACCGCAACGACGTGGCCGAGTGGAACGGCAACGAGCCCGACGACATCTGCGACGTCTTCGACCTCGAGAACTTCCCGGGCACCCGCTCGCTCGAGAAGCGGCCGCACAACAACCTCGAATGGGCGCTGATCTGCGACGGCGTGGCCTATGAGGACGTCTACGACGTGCTCGAGACCGAGGAAGGCCAGGACCGCGCCTTCGCCAAGCTCGACACCATCAAGGACGACACCATCTGGTGGTCCTCGGGCGCCGACACGCCGCAGCTGCTCGCCGATGGCGAGGTGGTGTTCGGCTCGACCTACAACGGTCGCCTGTTCAGCCTCATCGTCGAGCAGGACCAGCCGGTCAACATGATGTGGGACACCCAGTCCTACGACCTCGACGGCTGGATCATCCCCGAGGGTCTCGACGAGGCGCAGCTCGCCCGCGTGCAGGACTTCCTGTACTTCGCGACCGACACCCAGCGTCTCGCCGACCAGGCCAAGTACATCTCCTACGGTCCGGCCCGGAAATCCTCCGCGCCGCTGGTGGGCGAGCATGCCGAGCTGGGCATCGACATGGCGCCGCACATGCCGACCAACCCGGACAACGCGCAGAACGCCTTCGTGCAGAACTACGAATGGTGGGCCGACTACCGCGACGACCTGGACAGCAAGTTCCAGGCCTGGCTCGCGCAGTGACGCCGCGCGCGTGACCCGACAGGGGAGGGGGCCGAACGGGCCCCCTCCCGACCCCCTTTGACGGAGGCATGATGACCGACAGCGCGATGACACCCCCGAAGCAGCCGATGGCGGCGCTGCCGGGCGGCGAGGTGACGGAAGGCCCGATGCTCGCGGCCGACGGCACGCCGCTCAAGGCCAGCCTGAAGCGCGCGCTCAGGCGCGAGAAGCTGCGTGCCCTGCTGCTGATCTCGCCGCTGCTGATCTTCATCCTGGTGGCCTTCGTGGCCCCGATCGCCGACATGCTGTTCCGCTCGGTCGAGAACCAGATCGTGTCCGAGACCCTGCCGCGCACCGTCGCCGCGCTCGAGGCCGACGAGGCCCTGCCAGAGGAGGCGCCCGGCGAGGAGGTGTTCCACGCGCTCTACACCGACCTGGTGATCGCCGAGGAATACAAGGTCCACACCCGGCTCGGCAGCCGGCTGAACTACGAGATGACGGGCCTGTCGTCGCTGTTCCGCGGCACCGGCCGCGATGTCGGCCGCTTCGACACCGACATCTACACCGACCAGTTCGTCGAGGCCGAACCGGCGCTCGAGGATCCGGTCAACTGGTCGAACTGGATGTCCGAGGAGGAGATCCGCGACGCGCTGCCGCTGACCGCCGACGCCTGGGACGCCTGGACCACGCTCACCGTCGAGGCGAACGAGGACGACCCGCTCGAGGAGGACGTGGCCGACTTCGTCTACACCGCGCTCTACCGCGACCTCGCCAACGGTGCCGCGCCCGCGAACTTCCCCGATGTCGACGTCTCGAGCTTCGAGACCGTCTCGATCAGGGCGCTGTTCGAGGACAGCGACGAGGACTGGCTCGACCCCGAGGTCTGGCAGGTCATCCAGACCTACAGCCCGGCCTATACCGACGGCTACTTCCTGAACTCGGTCGACATGATGAACGGCCCGGGCGGCGATGCCCAGTGGCGCCCGGACGACGAGCAGATCTATCTCAAGCTGTTCTGGCGCACCATGTGGATGTCGATGGCGATCACCTTCTCCTGCATCCTGCTGGGCTACCCGATCGCCTACCTGCTCTCGACGCTGCCGCTGCGCTCGGCCAACGTGCTGATGATCCTGGTGCTGCTGCCGTTCTGGACCTCGCTGCTGGTGCGGACCAGCGCATGGAAGGTGCTGCTGCAGCAGCAGGGCGTGATCAACGACACGCTGGTCTGGATCGGCATCGTGTCGGACGCCAACCGCCTGGCGCTGATCAACAACGCCACCGGCACGATCATCGCCATGACGCACATCCTGCTGCCCTTCATGATCCTGCCGCTCTACTCGGTGATGAAGACGATCCCGCCCTCCTACGTGCGGGCCGCGAAATCGATGGGCGCGAACGACTGGACCGCCTTCTGGCGCGTGTGGTTCCCGCTCTCGATCCCGGGCATCGGTGCCGGCTCGATCCTCGCCTTCATCCTGTCGATCGGCTACTACATCACCCCCGAGATCGTCGGCGGCACCGAGGGCGTGTTCATCTCGAACCGGATCGCCTACCACATCTCGTCCTCGCTGAACTGGGGTCTGGCGGCCGCGCTCGGCTCGATCCTGCTGGCGCTCGTGCTGGTGCTCTACTGGCTCTACGACCGCATCGTCGGCATCGACAACGTCAAGCTGGGAGGCTGAGAGAATGGCTGCACTTCCCCCCTATGCCTCGACCGGCCAGAAGATCTGGCACTATGCCTACAGGGCGATCTGCGCGGCGATCTTCTTCTTCCTGATCGCGCCGATCCTGGTGATCATTCCGCTGTCGTTCAACGCGGAGAACTTCTTCACCTTCACGCCCGAGATGCTGCGGCTGGACCCGGAGGGCTACTCGCTCAAGCACTACCGCGACTTCTTCGGCAACCCGGACTGGCAGGTGCCGCTGTGGAATTCGCTGAAGATCGCCCCCGTGGCCACCTTCCTGTCGGTGGCGCTGGGCACGCTCGCCGCGATCGGCCTGAGCCAGCCGCATGTGCCGTTCCGCCGGGCGATCATGGCGACGCTGATCTCGCCGATGATCGTGCCGCTGATCATCTCGGCCGCCGGCATGTATTTCTTCTACAGCCGGATCGGCCTGCAGGGGACTTACTGGGGCGTGGTCCTCGCCCATGCGGCGCTGGGCATCCCCTTCGTGATCATCACCGTGACCGCGACGCTGGTGGGCTTCGACCGCTCGCTGACCCGGGCGGCGGCCAATCTCGGGGCGGGGCCGGTGCGCACCTTCTTCAAGGTGCAGATGCCGCTGATCCTGCCCGGCGTGGTCTCGGGCGGCCTCTTCGCCTTCATCACCTCCTTCGACGAGGTGGTGGTGGTGCTCTTCGTCGGCTCCGCCGGCCAGAAGACGCTGCCCTGGCAGATGTTCACCGGCCTGCGCGAGCAGATCTCGCCCACCATCCTCGCCGCCGCGACGGTGCTGATCTCGATCTCGGTGGTGCTGCTGGTGACGCTCGAGGTGCTGCGCCGCCGCTCCGAACGGCTTCGGGGCATGAGCCCGGGCTGATCCCGCGCCACGCAGGACCACGATCTTCGAGACGCCCCGCCATCCGCGCGGGGCGTTTCACGTTTGACAGGGGTCCTTCGAAGGGTTCCGCGCTCAGGGCAGCAGCGACAGCCAGATCGTCGCGGTGAGGATCGAGACTCCCGTTCCGATCAGCACCGCCGAGGCCGCCACCCGCTTGGCCGTGCCGTAGATCGAGGCGAAGAGATAGGCGTTCACCCCCGGCGCCATCGCCGCGGTGATGATCGCCGAGCGGAACGCCTCGACCCGGAGGCCGGCCATGCTGCCCAGCACCCAGACCACGACCGGGTGCAGCACCAGCGACACCGCCACCACGTAGAGGATCACCCGCATGTCGCCCTCGGGCTTGTAGCGGTAGAGGATGCCGCCCAGACCGAACAGCGCCGCCGGCAGCGCCGCGCGCGCCATCAGCTCCAGCGCCTGCACCAGGACCTCGGGCATCGGCAGGCCCGACAGGTTCACCACCGCGCCCAGCCCGATGCCGAGGATCAGCGAGTTGCGGCTCATCGCCTTGAGCACCTTGCCCGGCAGCTGGCGCAGCGCGCCGCCGCGGGCGCGCGCCAGCTCCATCGCGGTGATGCCGATGGCGTAGCAGATCGGCGAGTGGATCGCGATGATCGCGAAGTTGGCCTGCAGCGCGTCGGCGCCATAGGCGCGCTCGGTGATCGGCAGGCCCAGAAGCAGCGAGTTCGAGAACAGCCCGACGAAGCCGATCGCGACCGAATCCTCGAGCGTGCGGCCGAAGATGTAATACGCCCCCAGAAGCCCCGCCGCGAAGCCGGCCAGCGCGCCGGCATAGAAGCTGCCCAGCAGCGCGAACTCGAACTCCTGCGCGAGGTCGAGCCGCGCGATGGCGAGGAACAGCAGGCAGGGGATGGCGAAGCTCTGCGCGAAGGTCATCAGACCGTCGACGGCGCTTTCGGTGATCCAGCCCCGCCATGCGGAGAGGTAGCCGAAGCCCAGCACGAGGAAGACGGGCAGGGTGACGGAAAGCAGCAGCAGCATTCGGACGGCTCCGCGCGGACCGGGGCCGCGGTGATGCGTGGATCGGGAAGGGCCGGGGGCGCGGCGCGTCCCCGGCGCTCAGATGTCGAAGTGGAGCGTCATCCCGTCATGGGCCGGGGTGACGTGGTCCGGCGTCTCCGCCGCGACGGTGGCGTAGTCGAGGTCGAAATGCATGTTGGTCAGCACCGCGCGGGCCGGAGCGGCGCGGGCGATCCAGTCGAGCGTCAGCTCCAGATGCGCGTGGCTCGGATGCGGCTTGCGGCGCAGCGCGTCGACGATCAGACAGTCGAGCCCGTCGAGATGGCGCCAGGCGGCCTCGGGGATCTCGTTGACGTCCGGCAGGTAGGCCATGCCGCCGCAGCGCAGCCCCAGCGCGGTGATGTTGCCATGCACGAGGTCGAAGGGCGTGAGACGGATCTCGCCGCCCGCGCCGTCCACCACCACCTCGCCCGCGATCCGGTGCAGGTCGCAGATCGGCGGGTAGTCCGAGCCCGGCGGCGTCTCGAAGGCATAACCGAAGCGGTCGAGCAGCGCCTCGGAGGTCGGCGCGTCGGCCCAGCATTGCAGCCGCGACCGCATGTTGAAGGCGATCATCCGCAGGTCGTCGATGCCGTGCACGTGGTCGGCATGGGCATGGGTCCAGACCACCGCGTCAAGCTCGCCCACCCCGGCGTCGAGCATCTGCTGGCGCAGGTCGGGCGAGGTGTCGACCAGCACGCGGGTGACGCCGTTCGGCCCGTGCCGCGTCAGCAGGAGCGAGCAGCGCGTGCGCGCGTTGCGCGGCTCGGCCGGGTCGCAATCGCCCCAGCGATTGCCCAGCCGCGGCACGCCGCCCGAGGAGCCGCAACCGAGTATGCGCGCCTCGAGCCGGTCGCTCATGCTTCGCTCCGTTCCGGGGCCCAGGCCGCGGCCTTGGCGAAGAGACGGTCGAAATTGCCGCTGGTCTTCGCCGCGAAATCGGGCAGGGACAGGCCGAACAGCTCGGCGCCGACCTTGGCCGTGTGGGCGGTGTAGGCGGGCTCGTTGCGCTTGCCGCGATGCGGCGGCGGCGCGAGATAGGGGCTGTCGGTCTCGACCAGGATGCGGTCGAGCGGCGCGGCCTCGAAGATCTCGCGCAGCTCACCCGAGCGCGGGAAGGCGGCGATGCCGGACATCGACAGGTAGAAGCCGAGATCGAGCGCCGCGCGCGCGAGCCCCGCGCCCGAGGAGAAGCAGTGCATCATGCACCGGTATTCGCCGGCGGCGTGCTCTTCGGACAGGATGCGCGCCATGTCCTTGTCGGCGTCGCGCGCATGGATGATCAGCGGCAGGCCGGTGCGGCGCGCGGCCTCGATATGGATGCGCAGGCTTTCCTGCTGTACCGCCTTGCTCTCGGCGGTGTAGTGGTAGTCGAGCCCGGTCTCGCCGATGCCGACCATCTTCGGGTGCGCGGCCAGCGCCACCAGATCCTCCACGGAGGCGAGCGGCTCGTCGGCGGCGCTCATCGGGTGGGTGCCGGCGGCCCAGAAGACCGGGTCATGCGCCTCGGCGATGGCGCGGACGCTGTCCGCGTTCTTCAGCTTGGTGCAGATCGTGACCATCCGCGTCACGCCGGCAGCAAGCGCGCGGTCGATCACCGCGGCGCGCTCCTCGGCGAAGTCGGGAAAGTCGAGATGGCAATGCGCGTCGACGAGTTGGAAGTCTTGGGAAGTCATCTGGCCTCTAGGCTGCGGCGGTCTCCGCCGCCGTCGCTTCGATCCTCAGCAGCATATCTAGAAGCAGCGCCGAAGGGTCAAGGTTCACCGCCCGCCCGTGCCGGGCGCGGGCCGACAGCTCCTGCTGCAGCTCGGCGATGCGACGCGCGGCGCGGGCGTCGGGGGCGAGCGCCACGAGCAGCCGGGCCTCGCCCGAGGCGCCCTGCAGGTCGGGCTCGCCGGCAAGCCCCGCGCGCGCGGCGCGGGTCAGCAGCAGGTCGATCAGGTCGAGAAGCAGCGGAAAGCGGGTCTCGGCCGCCTTGCCGCCGCAGCTCTCGGCCAGCGCGATGGCGCGCGGCCGGTCCATGCGCGGCAGGCCCGAGAGAAGGCCCACCAGCTCGGCGTAGAGCGCGCGGCCGTCCAGCTGCGCGATCCGCGCCGCGCCGCCGACCGAGCCCGCAGCGAGCACGGCCAGCGCCTCTGGCGCGTCGCTCGCGACGCCCGACTGCGCCAGCGCCTCGGCCAGCGGCGCGGGTTCGAGCGGGCGCAGCCGAAGCACCCGGCAGCGCGAGCGGATCGTCGGCAGCAGCCCCGAGGGCTGGTGCGAGATCAGGAGCAGCGTGGTGTCGGCGGGCGGCTCCTCCAGCTCCTTCAGCACGGCGTTGGCGGCCGACGGGTTCATCTCGTCGGCGGCATCGACGATCACCACCCGGTGGCCGCCATCGGTGCTGCTGAGATGGAAGAAGGATTTGAGCTTGCGCACCTCGTCGACCCGGATCTGCGCCGAGAGCCTGTCGCCCTTGTCGTTCGGGCCGCGCTTGAGGACGAAGAGCCGTGGATGCGAACCGTTCCGGATCAGCCGCAGGTCGGGGTCGCCCTCGGGCAGGTCGAGGCTCTCCGCCCCGCCACGGCCCGAGAGCAGATGCGCGGCGATGCGGTAGGCCAGCGTCGCCTTGCCCACCCCCATCGGCCCGGTGATCAGCCAGCCGGAATGCAGCCGCCCGCCGGCGCGCGCGGCGAGGAACTCGGCCTCGGCCGCCTCCTGCCCGATCAGGCGCGTGGTCTCGCGCGGATGCGGCAGGCCGGGCAGGCCGGTCGGGTCGGGGAGGTCGTCCGCGCTCATGGCGCGAGGCCCGCGCGCGGCAGGGCGATGGCGGCGATGTCGGCGGCCACGGCCTCGGGGGCACGGTCGCCGTCGATCCGCACGCAACGGTCGGGGAACTGCTCGGCCAGCGCGTGGAAGCCCGCGCGCAGGGTCTGCTGGAACCCGAGCCCCATCTCCTCGAAGCGGTCCTCGCCGGAGCGGCGCGCCAACCCGCGCGCGAGCGCGGTTTCGGGAGCCATGTCGATGATGAAGGTGAGGTCGGGCTCGGCGCCGATCATCAGCGCGTGCAGCCGGTCGACCGTGTCGCGCAGTTCGCCGCGCGTCGCGCCCTGGTAGACGCGGGTGCTGTCGGCGAAGCGGTCGGTAATCACCGCGTGGCCGGCCTTAAGCGCCGGGCGGATGGTGCGCTCCAGATGGTCGCGCCGCGCGGCGGTGAAAAGCAGAAGCTCCGTCTCGGCCGACCAGCGGGCCGGGTCGCCGGTGAGCAGGAGCTGGCGGATCTCCTCGGCGCCGGGGCTGCCGCCGGGCTCGCGGGTCAGGACCGTTTCGCGGCCCGCCTCGCGCAGCCGCTCGGCCAGCAGCCGGGCCTGGGTCGACTTGCCGGAGCCGTCGATGCCCTCGAAGCTGATGAAGAGCCCGTTCGCCACCGGATCAGGATTCGTCGGCCGTGGCCGGTTCGGCCGCGGGCTCGGCTTCGGCGGGGGCCGGCTCGGCCAGCGGGTCGAGGCCGGGCAGCGCCAGCCCCTCGGGGCCGAAGCGGTCGAACAGCACGCTCGCGGCCACTTTCACGCGCGGCAGGAAGCCGCCGCGCGCCACGGCGGCCTCGGCCACCAGTGGCACGCGGGTCTCGGGCAGCCCCTCGCGCGAGATCACCAGCTCGGCCAGCTCCTGGCCGGCCTCGATCGGCGCCTCGATCGGGCCTTCATAGACCACCTCGGCGGCCAGATCCTCCGAGCCCATGGCCGGCATCAGCAGCGACAGGTCCGCGCCGAGCACGAGGCCCACGCGGTTGCGCTCGCCCATCCAGACCTCGGCCTCGGAGATGCGGGTGCCTTCCTCGCCGATGTCGCGCTGGGCGAACTGGCGGAAGGCCCAGTTGACGATGCGCTCGCTCTCGACCCGGCGCGACTGGGTGCTGTCGAGACCGGTGATGACGAAGATCACCCGGCGGTCGCCCTGCTTGGCCGAACCGACGAGGCCGTAGCCGGCCTCGGAGGTGTGGCCGGTCTTCAGCCCGTCGGCGCCGATGCCGAGCCCGAGGATCGGGTTGCGGTTCTGGCTGTTCGAGGGCACCCGGCCGTCGAATTCGAACTCCTGCTCGGCGAACATCGGGTAGTAGGTCGGGAACTCCTCGATCAGCCGCTCGGCGAGGATGCCGAGATCGCGCACCGACATCTCGTGGTTCGGGGCGGGCCAGCCGTTCGAGTTCTTGAAGGTCGAGTTCATCATGCCGATCTCGCGCGCCTTCTCGGTCATCAGCCGGGCGAAGCCGGTCTCCGTCCCGTCGGGCGAGAGCGCCTCGGCCAGCACGGCGGAGGCGTCGTTGCCCGACAGCACGATCACGCCGCGCAGCAGATCCTCGACCGAGACCCGGTCGGTGGTGTCGAGAAACATCGACGAGCCGCCATAGGAGGCGGCGTGCTCGGAGACCGGCAGCAGCTGGTCGGGGCTGAGCCGGCCCTCCGCAATGGCCTCGAAGGCCATGTAGAGGGTCATCAGCTTCGACATCGAGGCCGGCGGCAGCGGCTGGTCGGCGTTCTTTTCCAGAAGCACCGTGTCGGTGGTCTGGTCGTAGACGAAGGCCGCGCGCGCCGGGGTCTCGAAGGACTGGGCCTGCAGGGGCAGGGCGCCCATGGCAAGCAGCGCGGCGGCTAGGAAGGCTCGGATCATCACTGGCTCCGGTCTGTCGGGCGGGCGCGCGGCCCGCGATCGCATCGGGCGGCCCGCCAGGGGCGGGCCGGGTGTGTCAGTCTCGCACGAAATAGGCGTCGGTGAAGCCCAGCGCCTTCACACGGGCGAGAGCGTCGGCGCGGGCCGCCTCGGTCGCGGCCGGGCCCACCACCACGCGCCAATAGGGCTTGTCCTGGATCTGCGAGGACAGCACCCGCGCCGTGAGCCCCTCGACCTCCATCGCGGTGGCGGTGTCGCGGGCGTTGGCCTCGACCGAGAAGATGCCGATCTGGATGAAGGCGCGTTCGAGCGCCGAGGCGGCGGCGGGCTCGGGGCGGGCGGGAACTTCCGTTACGGCGCCGGTGGTCGAGGCCTCGGCCGCGGGCAGGGCGGCGGTCTCGATCGCTCCGGCCGCGGCGGCGGGCTCGAGCGGCACCGCCTCGATCGGCTGGGGGTCGTCGAAATCGGTGGTGGCGCCGGGCGCCTCAGGGGCCGGCTGCTCGGCCCGGCGCAGCGCGGTGACGTTGAGTTCGGCCGGCGCGCCGGCCAGGAGGCCCAGCGCCTCGGCCGCCTCGGAGCTGACCTGCAGCGCCGGTCCGGGCGCCTCGCGCTCGCGCCGGAACAGCGCGCCGATCACGAAGCGGCCATTGGCGGTGTTGCGGATCACCACCTGGCCGATCTGCTCGACGTCGACGCCGGGATAGGCGACCCAGACGCCGCCCAGCGACGGCCGCCCGTCCCACAGGCCGGCCTCGGTGACCTGGAAGATATTGGGCGCCTCGACGTCGCGGGAGACGATCTCCGTGCTTTTGGCCGGTGCCTCGCCGCCACCGGGGCCCTGCGCGTCGCCGCAGGCGGCGAGCAGCGCGAGCGCCGCCAGAGCCGCGGCACGGCGTGCGAAACCATAGCCAGACATCATCCTGCCCCTCGCTTGCGCGATCCGCCCTGGCGGATCCGGCCGTTGGCCGGCCGTGATTGCTGCTTGCGGCCGCCGGTCCCGTCGGACGGGCCGCCGCGCCGGGCAGCATATCCGTGCCCCGCCGGCATGGAAAGCGCCCGGCGCGGATATGGGCGGGATTTTTCCCGCGCCGCCCGGGCCTTCCCGAATCGCGCCGGCTTGCGTAGTGCGGTCGCGCCGGAGGAGTGGCAGAGCGGTCTAATGCAACGGTCTTGAAAACCGTCGTGCGTGGAAGCGTACCGTGGGTTCGAATCCCACCTCCTCCGCCAAGTTTCTTTAGAATGTTTAAGTATAACAGTGATTTAGGGGCGCGTGACGCTGGACCGTCCCCCATTTAAACCCCCATTCATAATCCGCATTGAGGGCAGGGGGGATCATTCTCCAAATTGCGGATGCGGGTGTTTTCAGAATGCTGTCCGTCCCCAGCTCGGCAGCGATGAGACTTCGCGCACCCCCACCCCGTTTCCTGCCTAAGCTCGATGCACACGAAGGTGAGGCACGGGTCTTCGACTCCGCCGCCCTACTTACTTTTCCGGGGGGGCAGGCTGCCGCTGTAAGAGATTACTTGTTATCAGAGGCCTGACACGTCTCGTCAGTTCGTTGATGTTGCGTTCAGCGTCAACCCATTCCCGTGCTCGCCTGTCATGCAGGTAGGACGGATGCCTCTCATCAGCGTAGCGCCCACCGCCTGCGCCACGAAACCGGCATACGCGTTATCCTCTGAGAGCTGAGCCTCTACACCTTGCACCCGTTCGCTTAGGCGTGGCGACGCATCTAGGGGCCGCTTGAGCCCCGCTCATGGGGTTATCGTCATTCTTTGATATGATGCTGCCCACCATGGTGGATGTTACCCACGACCGCCTGTCTACCGCGTTTGACTGTGACGCGCGCTATTCAGACGGTTTATTGGCCTTAGCGCGGTGCTTCTTCAGCGCTTCCATCTACGTGAGGTTGCCCTGCTGTTTGCCGAACGCGCGCTGGGCTGTGGTCTTGCCGATGCTCAGCGTTTCCGCCGTCTCGTTAAGGGAGAGGAACAGCGTGCCGTTTTGTTCGCGCCGTTGTGCTGACGTCTGCAAATCAAAGTGTTTCGGAGTGCGGGCAACTCACTCCTCCGTCCTGACCTTCGATCATCGTCGCAGGAGATGATTCATTTGAGCCTTATCCGTGGCTTGCTAGCGATGTGGCTCCCGCGGGGTCGTATTGGCGCTCAGGTGCCCCATCTGTGTAGTGGCCGAGGGGTATTCCCTCTCTGGCTTTATGGAGGGCCCAATAATGGGTGCCGACACTTCTCAGCCAAACCGCAACCCCGCCAGTCGCAATCTCGCGAGGGATGAAGACGACAAGAAGCGCGCCCAATACGCGCGAGACAAGGCAGCGACACTCGATCAGGAATCGGACCCGGCGCAGCCGCAACCCGGCGACAAGCCGCACCCCGATCCAATCAAGAGCTGATACTGCGCCATCCAAGAGATTGAGCATGTCGCCGGACCATTTGTGGCGCATGAGGAGCTTGAGTGCCTGCTAGGTGGAAGCCATGGCCGAGCTTCATTTACGAGTGTTCTGCCCCCCGAACGGCCTCCGGGGGGCAGGGTAAGCCTTGGCTCGCCATGCTCTGCCCATATTTTCTCCGCCTCGACCACATGCAGATGCGCAGCCCGTCCGTCTCGTCGCTCTCCATGAAAAGCCGTCAACCCCCGATGGTGCCGAACACTCGCTAGGTGCACTTCGCATCGCTGTAGTTTTCGGCGGGCAAAGCGCTTGGTCTTGAGTGCGTCGGTTAAGGCTTGGATCCGTGCCATTCAGGAACAATCCTTCATAGCTTGGTCGAGTAAGGACCCATCCGCGCGCGCATGATAGTGGTTGCAAAACTGATGGCGCGCGAAGGCGGCAACCGGTTTGGTTTGCAGCCCGTTCATTCTCTACTTGCCGCCTTGAGGTCGGCCTGGGCGAGCCCGCTCCCGCTGCTTAGTCGCGACTGCGTTTCTGGTGGGCCGGGTGTCATGAGCTGTGTTCGCCTGTCTGCCGGTACGGCCGGACCGCTCCTAGCAACCCGTTAATGTCGCGCCGGGTTCGAGCCCATTCCCGTGACCGCCTGCCATGCCGGTAGGAGGGGTGGGCGCTGCCTGCTGAGTGCCCCCCGCCCGCGCCATGGAAGCGGCACACGTTCCAGCCTTTGACAGCGGGGCCCTTGCATCTCACGCCCGTACGTTTGGACGTGGCGGTGCATCTGGGGGCTGCATGGGCCCTGCTCATGGGGTTGTCGTCACCTTTCACCGTGATGCCTCCCCCCGTGCTGGACGTTGCCGACGACGGCCTGTCCGCCATTCTCGACAGTAACGCGTTCGACCCGCACCGTCTGCTGTGCCTTAGCCCGGTGCTTCTTCAGCGCTTCCATCTGCGCGAGGTAGGTGCGGCTCAGGCGGATCATCGATCGCTCGAAGCTCTCGCGCACGTGGTAGCAGCCGGTCGTATTCAACTCGCGCCGAGCCAGCTCTGTCATTGCGGCGTGCGTCACGGTCATCTGAATGACCAGCACGGCCTTGATGCCGTCGTGGAGTCCCTGCTCGGCCATCATAGCTGTTGCGAACTGGCAGCAATCCTCCTCTTGGCGCCTCCCGACCACCAATTCTTGCAACTGGCCCGGGCATGGTGTGGCGACCCCCGAGGCCAAGAGGGCAGTTTCCAGCTCGGAAGATGATCCGGCTATGTTCATGGTTTTCCATCCGTCATGTTCTTGGTGAAGGCAGTAGGGCGGGACCGGGGTGTTTGTAGGGTTAGCTCTGGCTCCAGCACGGGTCCCAGAGCCAAGGTCATCGACCTCGATTCGCTCAGATTTTTGTTCGGCTGGCACTGCCTGTGCCGCCATTTTTATTATTCAAAGCCTTGAGCGTATTCATTGCCTTAAGGGTGGTTCGGGTGATTCGCGGAAAATGTGTGCAGCGAATCACTATCTTTGTGCTGGGGAGGGGTAGAGGGTGGGGCCAGGAGGGCGAATCATGGAAAATAAAACTCCAAAAAGGATAGATGACCCGTTTGACGAAATGGCCGATATGAATCGTGCACAGCGTGAGCGGGAGTACCTTGCTAGGCAAGAGCGGAGGTGCAAGCCCAATCGGGCTGCGCCGAAAACCTCCCGGGAGCTCCCTGAAAAGGGCTGAATTCAATTTGTGGTTTGGACATGCTGCCGGTTTTTTCAGCATGTGGACCATGCATGTGGGAACGTGCCGTGCATTGGCCTTTTAACTATTCTTCTGCCCTCTAAGAAAAACTTGGAGGGCAGATCGGTTCAATATTGATCTGGAGGAATTTCTGGCGATGCCTTTCCGTTGCGGGCGGTTGGTATTACGAAATTCCATTGGTTCGAGGGTGAGCTTTTCGACGGACGGGGATTCGCGTCTTGTATCTTTGGCGCCTTGTGGCGCCCATGAGGTCGGAGAATATCGTTTTTCCCTTCTCGGACCTCACGCCTGCCTGCTTCTACGCAGCGAATGCATCTAGAGGCCGCGCGCGCCTTGCTTATAGGGTTGTCGTCATTCTTCGACATGAGGCCGCCCTCCGTGCTGGATATTGCCGACGACGGCCTGTCCGCCGTTCTCGACGGTGACGCGTTCGACCCGCACCGTCTGCTGCGCCTTTGCGCGGTGCTTTTTCAGTGCCTCTATCTGCGCGAGGTAGGTGCGGCTTAGCCGGGTCATCGAGCGCTCTAGGCTCTCGCGGACCTGATAGCCGCCGGTCGTATCCATCATGCGCCGCGCCATTTCGGCCATCGCCGTATGCGTCGCGGCCATCTGCACGACCAGCATGGCCTCGATGCCATCGCGGGGTTCGATTTCAACAGCCATGGCGGCGAGCAGGTCGCGGTAGTCCTCGCCGCTCCTGCCCAGCGCATTCATGGCGGTTCGCATGAGGCCGGATGCGGCCTCGCCTGTCTTGGTCCCGAACAGCTCGCGTAGCTGCTCGGGTCCGTCCGTCACGATGGAGACGACACCATTGGCGGAGGTGCGGAAGCGGGGGGCGGTTCGGGTGCTCCGTGGTGCCGTGGGTGGCTGCGTCATGGTCCGTTCCTTACAGGGGAGTGGTATGTATTAGCGGCCCATCTCAGAACCCGGCGTGACCGGCGAAACCGGCCTGACGGGTTTCCGAGCGGACCCATGGCGATTGAGGTGGTTTCGAGGCGGACCCATGGGGCAGGCCGACGGGTCCGTTACAGAACCGCGTTCTGTTTTCGGCCGCCACGATTGCCAATCGTTCGAGGCCGTGCTCTGCGGCCTGCCGTTTTCGGGCTTGGTGGTAATGCGCCATTCGTTCGCCTGACGCCCATACCAATTGCCCTGCTTGGTCAGGACCAAGAAGCCCTTGTCCTGCAACTCGTCGAACGCGCGCTGAGCGGTTGCCTTTCCTATGCCCAGCGTTTCCGCCGCTTCGTTCAGCGACAGGAACAGCTTTCCGTTGTTCCCGCCGTTGTAGCGGGTGTGCAGTTCGAGCAGGACCTTGATGGCCGGACCTGACAGCGCGCGCCACGCACGCGATTTAAGTAGCGCGTAGGGGAGGGGGGCGTATTGCCCCTCCTCCGGTCGCTTGCCTTTGCGGCCTCTAGCCATTGTTCGGGCCTCCATAGGCCAGGGCTGCAATGAGCCGGGCCGTAGGCTCGGGCAGGCCGTGCTTGAGCATGACGCGCCGTGCGCTGGGCGGGACGATGCGGGGCGGAGTCTTCGGAAGCGGCAGGGTCATCGCTGAGCCTCCCTGCTTACCGGCGTGACTTCGACCGCGCAGGCCAGCCGGTAACGCGCGTGGTGACCCCTGTAGGCTCCCTCGTGCGGCTCCATTTCGGTTTCGATGGAGACGCCCAGTTTGCGCAGGTCGTGGACGTAGCCTGACCAGCGAGGCGCGGGCCGCTCAAGGGGCGTGAGCCCGCGCGACCCGGCTTGTGCCAGCTGATGCATAGTCCAGCCGAGCCGGCCCTTGAGCGTAAGCGTGCGGGGGCGTTCGCCCTCCCGCAGAAGAACGTTCACTATCATCGCGATAGCCTCTTGTCGGTGAGAGGCGGGCTTTGGTATGGATAGTGTTGGACGGACTACCCAGCGCCCGCGCTCTCATTGAGACGCGGGTGTTGTCTTACCCGATGTCGGACTGGGCGGTGGGGCGACTGGCGAGCCAGTCCTGCACGGCACTTTCCGGCCAAGCGACTGCACGCTCGCCCAACCGGACGGGGCGGGGAAACTGCCCCTTCTGCATCATTGCATAGAGGCTCGACCGGCTAAGGCCGGTCAGGTGTTCAACGTCGTTGCGACGCAAATGACGGATAGACATTTTGGAACTTCTCCGAACACGTTGGTATGCTCGGAAAATGGCGAGTAGGCTGAGGTTTGGGAACAGCAGAAGCTGCCCATAATTCGACTACCGTGCCCAAGTTATCTGTCGGGAATATGGGCGTCCATCTCGCGGAACGCGGGTGCCAGATATCGCTGCATGGTGGACCGCGATACGTCCTCCTCAAACACAATCTTTACCCACTCTATCGCCTCCATTGTCGTGGCGTCTCTTTGGTCTGAGGGTAATAGGCCTTTCCTCAAGCGCCTTAAGAACTCGTTCTTTACGACTTTTTCAACCCACCCGTCCCCATACTTGCGGGGGCCTCTCCGTTTGGAGACTTCACGAAGCTGGTGTTCACTAGCCCGCACGGATTGAGACGCGCTTTTGTGCTCGAATTCTGGATAGGACTTCGCCATATACCCAATAAATTCTTTTTGCTTTAGGAGGATTGGGCAGCCAAGAAAGGGCCCATATCGCTTTATTAAGTCATCATTTGATCTGAAATGCTCTATTTCCTCAGCTGTAGTTGAGCCAACGGTCCCTATGAGTAGGTCGACATGTGCATTTGATCGTTCTCCAAAAAAGTCATCATCGACTAGGCGCTTAGAGGCAAAAACTATTTCTCCATTTGAGAGGAGGACGCCAATTTGATCGACTTCGTTTAAGTGTGTCCAGAGGTGTTTGGATGTGGTTCTGACGGTCGAATCGATGTCAAAGCCATTGGCCGTGCTGACCCATGTTTCTGCCGCGTGCAGCACCCTGAAAGAGTCAGATAGTGGCATCCAGTCATCTTTGTAGAACATCAGGGTGCTTTCGATTGTGTGGCCGGTACTGATAGCAGATATGCTGACCAATCTTCCATCAAGCGCCGCCTTTTTTCGAGCAAGTCCGACCGCGCGTAAGCAGCTTCAGCCTTGTCACGTATAGTATGCGCTAGTGCTGCTTCGGACACTTCGCGTGGTATGCTAGTCTGTTCCTGCGCCCACGTCTTGAATGAGGTGCGAAAACCATGCACGTCGACGTCAAAGCCGAGTTCCTTGACCAGCTTGGCGAGCGTCATGTCCGAGAGGGGTCGTCCCGCCTTCGCGCCGGGAAAAACGAGGCCGGACCCGGTGCCCAGCGCTTGCGCCTGACGTAGCGCCGCAATGGCATGGTCGCTGAGCGGCACGCGATGTTCGCGGCCCGCCTTCATGCGTTCGCCTGGTATCGTCCACTCGGCGCGATCCAGATCCATTTCGGACCAGACTGCCAGCCGCACCTCACCCGAGCGGCAGGCCGTCAGCACCAGCAGTTCGAACGCCAGCTTGGTGAACGGGTTAGCCTTGGAGGCGCGGACGGTCTTGAGGCAACCGGCGACCTCGCCATAGGGCATGGCCTTTCGGTGGCGCTGGGCGCGGCTCTGGCGGGGCAGGGCGCTGGAGATGGCTTCGGCGGGGTTGTCCTGCCGCCATCCTTGCGCAATGGCCCATTTCATCACGGTGCCGATGCGCTGCCGGACTCGGCGCGCCGTCTCGGGCTTCTCCAGCCAGATGGGTTGCAGCACTGCCAGAAGGTCGGCGGTGGTGATGTCGGACACGCGCTGCGCGCCGATGACGGGGAAGGCATAGGTTTCGAGCGTCGAGATGAATTGCGCAGCGTGCTTGGCGTTACGCCATGCCGGAGCGTGGATGGCGTGGACCTTGCGCGCCGCCTCCTCGAAACTGAGCGTGGCCTGTGCCTCGCGCTTGGCCCTGAGTGGGTCGCCCCCCTGCCGTGCCTGCCTGCGGCTCTCCTGCGCCGTCTCACGCGCCTGGGCGAGGCTGACCAGCGAAGCCGACCCAAGGCCGATTTCCGTCCGCTTGCCGCGAATGACAATGCGCTGCACCCAGCGTCGCGCGCCGTTTGCATCGACCTTGAGAAACAGGCCGTGCCCGTCGGTGTATTTGCCGGGCTTCTTCACGGTTCGCACGAATGCGGCGGAAAGCGCCTTCTCCGGGTGTCTGCCAGATTTCGTGCCACTCCGCCTGTTCTGACCGTCCGCCATCGCGTCCCCCATTTATAGCTGGAATATGGGGGACGGCTATGGACGTTGCAAGCATTGCGCGGGGCATAAGGAACTGTATTTTATGCATTACTGGAACAGGTTGGAATGCGCGCGGGCGGACACCTCCTCCGCCAATCACCGACCGCGACGCATGTGCCCATTCCCCACACCGCCGGAGACGCGCCGCGCGTCCCGATGGACAGGCCCGGCCCGGCCGGGCAGTCTGGCGGGGCGGCAGGCAGGGAGGCGGATCATGGCCCGGAAGGCGGAGCGCGGCATCGGCGCGCTCGACATGCTGCGGGTCGAGGTGCTCGCCGCGCGGATCGAGGCCTTCGCCCGCGCCGATCCCGATGCCGGCAATCTCTGGCGCTCCGAACTGGCCGTCGCCGAAGCCGTGGCCTCGGCCGCCATGGAGGATCTGCGCCTGTCGGAGACGGATCTTCTGCCGCGCGTGGCGGGCGCGGGACGCGCCGGGGCCGACCCGGTGGCCGGCGAGCTGGCGCTGGCGGTGATCCGGGCGATGAAGGCGCCGGGCGATCCGATCGCCGACACGGGGCCCGCCCTCCTGCGCTATGCCGCCGCCGCCGGGATGGCCGGCCTGCCGGCAGAGGGCATGTCGGGCCTCTTCGACGACCTGCGGGACGACGACCCGCCGATCCTGTCGGCGGCGCGGGTGGCGGCGCGCTTCGCGCAGGCGACCGAGCGCCGCGCGCCGATCGCCGAGCGGCTCTTGTTCATGGGGGTGGAGGGCGCGCTGCGCGGCGCCTCGGCCCGGCGCAGCGGGGCGGCGCGGATCGAGGACGACCCGCTGCGCGGCCTGTCTGGCCGGGTCGATGCGGACTGGGTGGCGCTGCCGGCGCTGGCGCTCACCGATGGCGGGTTCCGGCCCTGGTCGCCGGGCAGCGCGGCGGGGCTGGCCGACCTGTTTTTCGGGCTCGAGCGCGTGCTGGCGGCCGAGATCGGCCGGATCGGGCGGGCGCGCGACTGGCTGCGCCGGGCGCGGCAGGTCGGGGAAGGGCGGCATGGCCGGTCGCGGCTGGGCGACGCGGCGCAGGTCTTCGCCGAGGCGCCCTGCCTCAGCGCGCCGCTACTGGCCGAACGGCTGGCGATCACGCCGCGCGGCGCGATCAACCTGATCGGGGCGCTGAGCGAGCAGGGCCTGCTGCGCGAGATCACCCGGCGCCGCTCGGCCCGGATCTGGGCCGTGCCGGGGCTGGCCGAGCGGCTGGCGGCGCGCCCCAAGCCGGGGGCGCGGCCCCCGCAGCCGCCGCGCCGCGAGGATCCCGCGGCGATGAGCCGGGCCTTCGCCGATCTCGACGCGGCGCTGGGTCGGGCGGCCTCCGTGCTCGGGCGGCACCGCGGCGGCTGAGCCGGACGGGCGGGGTGCTGCCTGCGCGGGAACCGGCCTTCGGGGGCGAAGGTGGCTTTTCATTGCCGCCGCCAGTCCTTATCCCGATAACGCCGCAATTGCAGGAGCCGCCATGACCGCCGCCCAGATGTCCGAGGTCCAGACCATTCTCGCCGAAGAGTTCGAGGCGGTGCTCGAGGCCTGGTTCGCGACCCAGAAGCGCGAGGGCGTGCGCCGCCCCGACCTGTTCAGCGATGCCGAAAGCCGCCGCCAGCTGTCTGAGCTGCTGCGTGCCTTCGCCGCGGCGCTGCAGCAGGCCGATCTCTCGACCGCGGTCGACATAGAGGCCGAGGCCTGGTCCGACCTGCGGCTGGCGCTGTCGGAAGTGACGCTGGTGCGCACCGAGCGCGGCGTCGCGCCGTGGGAGATGACCGCCTTCGTGCTGGCGCTGAAGCAGCCGGTCGCCTCGCTGCTGCAGGAGCGGCTGTCGGACGACACCGGCCGGCTGCTGCAGGAGGTCTCCGATTTCGGCCGGGTGGTCGACGCCTTCGCGATGCACATCAACGAGCATTTCATCGCCGAGCGCGACGAGATCATCGACCGCCAGCGCGCCGAGATGATGGAGCTGTCGACCCCGGTGGTGCAGCTGTGGGAGCGGGTGCTGACCATCCCGCTGATCGGCACGCTCGACTCGATGCGCGCGCAGGAGGTGATGGAGAACCTGCTCAACGCCATCGTCGAGCACCAGGCCGAGGTGGTGATCGTCGACATCACCGGCGTGCGGGTGGTCGACACCCAGGTCGCGCAGCACCTGCTGCGCACCGCGGCCGCCGTGCGGCTGATGGGGGCCGAGGCGATCATCTCGGGCATCTCACCCAAGATCGCCCAGACCATGGTCGAGCTCGGCGTCGACGTCGGCGAGGTGACCACCCGGCCGACGATCCGCGCCGCGCTGGCCGAGGCGTTCCGCCGCGTCGGCTTCTCGATCGCCCGGATCGAGGACACCCGTGTCTGAAGCGGCCTCGATCTACTCGGTCGACAAGGTGCTGCTGGTCGCGATCCGTGACAACATCACCGACACCGACATCATCAACCTGCAGGAAGAGCTGTCCGAGCGGATCGTGAGCCAGAAGGCCCGCGGCGTGGTGATCGACATCGCCGCGCTGGAGATCGTCGACACCTTCGTCGGCCGGATCCTCGCCCAGCTCTCGGCGATTTCGCGCCTTCTGGCCGCCGAGACCTACATCGTCGGCATGCGCCCGGCGGTGGCGATGACCTTGGTGGAGCTCGACATGGATCTGGCCGGCAGTCGCACGGCATTGTCACTGAGCCACGCGCTCAGGGCGCTGAAGGCCAAGGGCCTGGCGTGAACCGGCCGCCGGGCGAGCCGGCGGCGCGGGTGGAGCTGTGCCGCGAACGCGATCTCGCCGCGGCGCGGCTCGCGGTCTCGAAGCTGCTCGACGCGATGGGCGCGCGGGCGCTGCGCAAGACCCGCTTCGTCACGGCGGTGAGCGAGATCGCCCGCAACGCGCTCGATCATGGTGGCGGCGGCACGCTCGAGGTCTGGCAGCTGGCGCGGCCGGCGCGGATCCGGGTGCTGTGCCGCGACGCCGGGCCGGGCATCGCCGATCTCGAGCTGGCCCTGACCGACGGCTTCTCGACCGCGCGCAGCATGGGCAAGGGGCTGGGCGGCGCGCGCCGGCTGGTCGACGAGTTCCGGATCGAAAGCCGCCCCGGCGGCGGCACGACAGTGGAGATGGTCTCGAAGCTATGAGGCATGTGGTCGATATCGCGGAGCCGAGCGCCGTGGCCGAGGCGCGCCGCATGGCGCGGCAGCTGACGGAAGGCGCCGGGCTCTCCGAGGAACGCGGCGAGGCCGCGGCGATCGTGGCGACGGAGATGGCCACCAACCTGCTGCGCCACGCGGGAGGCGGCCAGATCCTGCTGCAGGTCCAGCCGGGCCGCCCGGCGACGCTGGCGCTGGCCGCGATCGACCGCGGCCCGGGCATCGCCGATCCGGACGCGGCGCTGGCCGACGGCTATTCGACCGCAGGCTCCGCCGGTGGCGGCCTGGGCGCGATGCGGCGGCTGGCCGACGGCTTCGAGATGCGCTCGACCCCCGGGGCGGGCACGGTGGTGCTGTGCCGCTTCGGCCGCGCCCGGCCGGTGCTGGGCGGGGTCGAGGCCGGGGCCTTCCTGATGAACTACCCCGGCGACCGCGCCTGCGGCGACGCCTTCGCCGCGCGCGATGTCGGCGGCCGGGTCGATCTTGCGGTGATCGACGGCCTGGGCCACGGGCCGCGCGCGCAGGACGCGGCCGAGGAGGCGGTGGCGGGGCTCGGGGCGCAGCGCGGCGACGATCCGGCGCAGAGCCTGACGGCGCTGTCCAAGGGCCTCGCCGGCAGCCGCGGCTCGGTGATCGGGCTGGCGCAGATCGAGGCGGCGGAGCGGCGGCTGCGCTTCGCCGGGATCGGCAACATCTCGGCGATGGTGTTCGGCGGCGACGGCCGGCTGCGGCGGCTGATCTGCCGCGAGGGCCGGATCGGCGGCCAGACCCGCACGCCGCCGGTCGAGCAGGTGGACTTCACCCCCGGCGACACGTTGATATTGCATAGCGACGGGCTGGCCTCGATCCGCAGCATCGGCGAGCTGCCGCAGATGGCCGGGGCGAGCTGCGCCATGATCGCCGCGCAGCTGATGCAGGGGCGCAACCGCGGCCGCGACGATGCCTGCGCCCTGGTGGCGCGGCTGGCGATGACGGAAGGGGCGTGATGCGGCTCACGACGCTGAAGATCGAGGGCGACGACGACATCGTCCGGCTGCGGATGACCGGGCAGGAGACGGCGCGGATCTGCGGCTTTGCCAAGTTCGCAGAGACGCGGATCGTGACGGCGCTGCTCGAGTTGGGGCGCAACCTCGTCCAGCATGGCGGCGGCGGCCGGCTGACCCTGTCGCTCGACGCCGACGGGCCGCGGGTGCTGCTGTCGGCCGAGGCGGCGGACCAGGGCCCGGGCATCCCCGATGTCGAGGCCTGGCTGAACGGCAGCGCGCCGGTCGCGGGCGACCGGCCCGGCCTCGGGCTGGGCCTGCGCGGCGTGCACCGCATGGCCGACCGCTTCGACATCGAGACCGGGCCCGAGGGCACGCGCGTCGCGGTCGGCTTCTGCACACCGCTCACCCCCGGCGCGCTGGCCGAGACGGCGCGGGCGGTGGGCGAGGCGCTGGCCGGGATGCGCCGCGCCGATCCGGCCGCGATGCTGGCCCAGCAGAACCGCGAGCTGCTCGATGCGCTCGAGGAGCGCGACCTGCTGATGGCCGAGGTGCATCACCGCACCAAGAACAACCTGGCGCTGGTCAGCGGGCTGATGCGGCTGTCGCGCAGCGGCGCCCGGTCGGAGGAGACGCGCGACGTGCTGCGCGATCTCGAGCTGCGGGTGAAGGCGATCACCGCGCTGCACGACCGGCTGCAGCGCGCCTCGACCGCCGATCGCACGCCGCTGGTGCCGCTCTTGCGCGACGTGGCCGAACAGGCGCGCGCCGCCTTCTCGACCGCGGATCTTGAGGTGAGCGTGGTGGTCACGGGCGAGGCGCCGCCGATCAAGGGCAACGCCGCCACCGACATCGCGCTGGCGGCGGGCGAGCTTCTGACCAATGCCTGCAAGCACGCCTTCGAGGGCCGCTCGCAGGGCCGCATCCACCTTTCGGTGCGCCGCGAGGACGGCATGCTGAAGCTGGTCGTGTCGGATGACGGCCGCGGCCTGACCGAGGGGATGGAGCGGCCCGAGCGCTCGGATTCGCTGGGTTGGCGGATGATCCGGACCATGGTGCAGAAGCATGGCGGCTTCGTGCGGACCTCGAGCACGGAGGGCCTGACGGTCGAGCTGGGCTTCGGCGAGGCGCATCTCGGCCTCGAGACAGAGCTCAAGGCATGAAAAACGGCGGCGCCCCGGGAGGAGGGAGGGCGCCGCCGCCATCTGGAACCGCCCGGGCGGGGAGGACGCCCGGGTTATCCGCCCAACGGCCGTTGCCCGCGAAAGGTCCGCGGACTGGCCGAAAGGTTAGGCAATTCGTTCTGGCTCAGGCCTCGCGCGCGGCCCGCTCGGCGATGTCGCGAATCATCGCGCGGCTGATGCCGAGATCGGCGAGCTCGCGCTCGCTCAGGGACTGCAACTCGTCATAGGTGCGGGCATAGGCCTGCGCGCGGGCGCGGCGGCGGGCCATGCCGTCACGCAGGGCGGCCAGGCGGCCGAAGAAACCGGGGCGGGGGGTGATGTCGGTGGCGAAGGCCATTTGGCGATCCTCGATAGGCTGAATGTCGGGCCGGGCCGCGTGGCCCGTTGTGACGCCTATCTGGTGGTCAAATCGCGCGCCGACCAGCGCCACCTCTTCAGCCCCGTCATGCGTCCGCGACATGGCTCGGGCCGCGGGTTCGGACGCGCGTTCGGGCCCGGCGTGGCACCGGCTTCCATGTCAGGCCCGAAACGGTTCCGAAGCGGTTCGGAATTCTGGCCCGGGCGCGGCGACGGAGCCGCGCTCGACCACCTCGAACTGCCCGGTCTCCTGCAGTTCGGCCAGCGGCCGGTTCTCGATCGCCCCGATCAGCGCCCGCGCCAGCGGCGCCCAGCTTTCCGCCAGCGGCGACCGGGTGCCGCTGGTGGCGGGCATGGCCATCAGGTCCTCTCCGGGCAGCTGGTCGTCATGCACCACCACCGAGACGTCTTCGGGCACGCGCAACCCGAGCATCGAGAGCGCCCCGTAGATTCCCTTGGCGATCAGCATGTTGCCGGCGATCAGCCCGGTCGGGCGGGGGCCGCTTTCGGACATCATCCGCAGCGTGGCCAGCGCGCCGTGGCTTTCGCTCATCGCGCCGAACTCCTGCAGCTCCGGCGCGGGTGCGACGCCCGCCTCACGCAGCGCCTCCTGCCAGCCTTCGCTGCGCCGCATCACGTAGCACATCTCGGGCAGGCCGTTGACGAAGCCGATGCGGCGATGGCCGCGCTCCAGCAGCATCCGGGTGAGCCGCCGCCCGACCTCGCGGTTGTCGAGGTCGAAGAAGGGGTAATTGGGGCGGTCCTCGGTGCGGCCATGCAGCACCAGCGGCACGCCGCGCGACCTGAGATAGGCAATGCGCGGATCGTCGGGCACCGGCTCGATCAGCACGAAACCGTCGAGCGAGCCGCCATCGATCAGCCGGCCATGCACCGCCACCACGTCCTCCTCGGGCTCGGCGGCGTGCAGCACGAAGAGCCGCCCCATGCGCGAGAACTCGGCCGAGAGGCCGCGCACCATCTGCACCACCATCGAATCGCGCGGCGTGCGCCCCTCCGGCGGCAGCACCAGCCCGACGATGCCCGAGCGGCCCGAGGCCAGCCGGCGGGCCGAGAGGTTCGGCCGGTAGTCGAGCGCCCGCGCCGCGTCGCGCACCCGGGCCTTGGTCTCGGCGCTGACGTCGTCGTGGTCGTTCAGCGCCCGGCTCACCTGCGTGACCGACAGGCCCGTCGTGGCGGCGATGTCCTTCAGCGTGGCCGACATGAATCTTCCTCTGGATTGCGGTCGCACCTTGCCAATCCGAAACGCTTCGGGCAAGCCTGAAGGCGACCCTCGGACCCAGGGACGGAAAGGATTCGGATATGAGCCAGGCGAATTGGTGGAAGGGTGCGGTGATCTACCAGATCTACCCGCGCTCCTATCAGGACGGAAACGGCGACGGCATCGGTGACCTCAAGGGCATCACCGAGCGGCTGCCGCACATCGCCGAGCTGGGCGCGGACGCGGTCTGGCTGTCGCCGATCTTCACCTCGCCCATGGCCGACATGGGCTACGACGTGTCGAACTACACCGACATCGACCCGACCTTCGGCACGCTCGACGATTTCGACGCCATGGTCGCGCGCGCCCACGAGCTCGGCCTCAAGGTGATGATCGACCAGGTGCTGTCGCACAGCTCGAACCAGCACCCCTTCTTCGAGGAAAGCCGCCAGAGCCGCGACAACCCGAAGGCCGACTGGTACGTCTGGGCCGACCCCAAGCATGACGGCTCGGCGCCCAACAACTGGCAGGCCATCTTCGGCGGCATCGCCTGGGAGTGGGAGCCGCGCCGCAAGCAGTACTACTTCCACAACTTCCTGAAGGAGCAGCCCGACTTCAACTTCCACAACCCGGAAGTGCAGGACTGGCTGCTCTCCACCATGCGGTTCTGGCTCGACCGCGGCGTCGACGGCTTCCGCCTCGACACGGTGAACTTCTACTTCCACGACAAGCATCTGCGCGACGATCCGGCCGATTTCCGCCTCGACGGCGAGGCCGCGATCAAGCCCTACGACATGCAGTACCACATCTTCTCGAAGAACCAGCCCGAGAACATCGGCTTCCTCGAGAAGATGCGCAAGCTGATGAACGAGTACGAGGGTCGGGCGCTGGTCGGCGAGGTCGGCGAGAGCCACCACCCGATCGAGATCATGGGCGAGTACACCTCGGCCGACCGGCTGCACATGGCCTACAGCTTCGAGATGCTCGGGCCGAACTTCACCGCCGCGCATTTCCGCGACCAGATCGACCGTTTCTTCAAGCTGGCGCCGCATGGCTGGCCCTGCTGGGCCTTCTCGAACCACGACGTGCCGCGCCACGCGACGCGCTGGGCCAAGCATGGCGAGCAGGACGCGGTGTCGAAGCTCGCCGCGGCGATGCTGCTGTCGATGGAAGGCTCGATCTGCGTCTACCAGGGCGAGGAGCTGGGCCAGACCGAGTCGGAGCTCGAGTTCCACGAGCTGACCGACCCGCAGGGCATCAACTTCTGGCCGGCCGACAAGGGCCGCGACGGTTGCCGCACCCCGATGGTCTGGGAAAAGGACGCCCCGGCCGCGGGCTTCGGCTCCGAAACCCCGTGGCTGCCGGTCAAACCCGAGCAGGCGGCGCGCGCCGTCGACCAGCAGAAGGGCGTCGAGGACTCGGTGCTCGAGACCTACCGCACGCTTCTGAAGCTGCGCCACGCCACGCCCGACCTGAAGACCGGCCGCACCATGTTCGTCGAGAGCGAGGAGCCGGTGCTGGCCTTCCATCGCGGCGAGAAGACGATCTGCGCCTTCAACCTCTCGGACAAGCCGCAGGAGATCGGGATCTCCGGCATCGACGAGACGCTGTTCGCGATCGACTCCGAGGCCGGCGAGGACAAGGTCTGGCTCGGGCCGAACGGCGCGCTGATCGGCCGCCTGGCCTGATCCGCCCCGCCCGTCCCGGCCGGGCCGGGGCTTTGACGCGCGCCATGCCGCAGGGCATGGCGCGCGTTCGCCTTTTGTGCTAGAGCGGTGAAAACCAAGCACAACAAGGCCGGCGCGCGGGCAGGCGACCGGCGGATGGGGGCACATGCGAGTCATCGGAATCGATCCCGGCCTGCGCAATCTCGGCTGGGGGGTGATCGAGGTCAGCGGCGCAAAGCTGCGCCACGTCGCCAACGGCACCTGCCGTTCGGAGGGCGACGACCTCGCCGACCGGCTGATGTCGCTGGCCGAACAGCTCCGCCGTGTGCTGAAGGACCACGCCCCCGACGCGGCGGCGGTCGAGCATGTCTTCGTGAACTCCGACGGCGCCGGCACGCTGAAGCTCGGCCAGGCGCGCGGCATCGCGCTGCTGATCCCGGCCGAGGCGGGGCTGCGGGTCGGTGAATACATGCCCTCCACCATCAAGAAGGCCGTGGTCGGCAACGGCGCCGCGGCCAAGGCGCAGGTGCAGCACATGGTTAAGCTGCAGCTGCCGGGCGTCGTGCTCGACGGGCCGGATGCGGCCGACGCGCTGGCCATCGCCATCTGCCACGCGCATCACCTGCAATCGGCGGGGCATCTCGCCCGGGCGGTGGCGCGGGCCGAGGCGGGCAGGGCGCGCGCATGATCGGCCGGATCGCCGGGCGGCTGGAATACCGCGCCACCGACCACGTGCTGATCGACGTGCGCGGCGTGGGCTACGTGGTCTACGTCTCCGACCGGGTGCTGGCGCAGCTGCCCGGGCCGGGCGAGGCGGTGGCGCTCTACACCGAGCTTCTGGTGCGCGAGGACATCCTGCAGCTCTTCGGATTCCCGACGCTGGTCGAGAAGGAATGGCACCGGCTGCTGCTGACCGTGCAGGGGATCGGCGCCAAGGCCTCGCTCGCCATTCTCGGCGCGCTGGGCGCCGATGGCCTCAGCCGGGCGATCGCGCTGGCCGACTGGTCGGCGGTGGCGCGGGCCAAGGGGGTCGGCCCCAAGACGGCGCAGCGCGTGGTCAACGAGCTGAAGGACAAGGCGCCCTCGGTCATGGCGATGGGCGCGCAGCCCGCCGCGATGCGCGAGAGCGAGGCCGACGACGCGGCGGTGATCGAGGACGCGGCACCGGCCGAGACGGCCCCGGCGACGAAGCCCAAGGCGCAGCCGAAGGCCCGTGGCAACGCCGAGGCGCAGGCCGACGCGCTCTCGGCGCTGGGTAATCTCGGCTACGGGCTGTCGGACGCGGCGGCCGCGGTGGCCGAGGCGGCGCACGAGGACCCCGAGGCCGGCACGCCCGAGCTGATCCGCGCCGCGCTGCGCCGGCTCGCCCCCAAGGAGCGGTGAGGCGCCGCCTTGTCTTGCAGGGCCCGCATGCATAGGACCGAATGATGACCGACGCCCCCGATCCCGCGCTGCGCCCCGAGCGGCTGCCCGAGGACCACGACCGCGCCCTGCGGCCGCAGGGTCTGTCGGAGTTCATCGGCCAGGCCGAGGCGCGCGCCAACCTGCGCATCTTCATCGAAAGCGCCCGCAAGCGCGGCGAGGCGATGGACCACACGTTGTTCCACGGGCCGCCGGGCTTGGGCAAGACGACGCTGGCGCAGATTATCTCGCGCGAGCTGGGCGTTGGCTTTCGCATGACCTCGGGCCCGGTGCTCGCCAAGGCCGGCGATCTCGCCGCGATCCTCACCAATCTCGAGCCGCGCGACGTGCTCTTCATCGACGAGATCCACCGCCTGAACCCGGCGGTGGAGGAGGTGCTCTACCCGGCGCTCGAGGATTACGCGCTCGACCTCGTCATCGGCGAGGGGCCGGCGGCCCGCACCGTGCGGATCGAGCTGCAGCCCTTCACGCTGGTGGGGGCCACGACCCGGCTCGGCCTGCTGACCACGCCGCTGCGCGACCGCTTCGGCATCCCGACAAGGTTGCAGTTCTACACCGTCGACGAGCTGCACGAGATCGTCACCCGCAACGCCCGTCTGCTCGGCACGCCCGCCGATCCGGAGGGCGCGCGCGAGATCGCGCGCCGGGCGCGCGGCACGCCGCGCATCGCCGGCCGGCTCCTGCGCCGCGTCGTCGATTTCGCGGTGGTCGAGGGCGACGGGCGGGTGACGCAGGAACTGGCGGACAATGCGCTCACTCGGCTCGGCGTCGACGATCTCGGCCTCGACGGGGCCGACCGGCGCTACCTGCGGCTGATCGCCGAGGCCTATGGCGGCGGCCCGGTCGGGATCGAGACGCTCTCGGCGGCGCTGTCGGAAAGCCGCGACGCGCTCGAGGAGGTGATCGAGCCCTTCCTGCTGCAGCAGGGGCTGATCCAGCGCACGCCGCGCGGGCGGATGCTGGCCCATGCCGCGTGGCGGCATCTCGGCCTCGTCGCGCCGCCGCCGCCCGAGACCGGGCAGGGCACGCTCTTCGGCTGAGGCCCGGCTTGCTTGCCCCAGACGGGCAGGGCGCGTATCCCCCGAAGCGGCAACAGGAGGATGGCGGCATGGATGCGGCGCGCGTGCAGGAGATGTTCACCCGGCCCGATGGCGGCTACATGTGCGCCCGCTGGGGCCGCCCGATCGCCCCGGTGGTGTTCGGCGTCGAGGACGAGACGCTCTCGGTGATGAAGTCGGCGATCCAGGCGCTGTGCCAGCTCGCCGATCACGACATGGCCGAGACCGACCCCGAGTTGGGCGTGAACCTGCTGGTCTTCTTCTGCCGCGAGTGGGACGAGCTCACCGCCGTGCCGGACCTCGACAAGCTGGTACCGGGCCTGCCCGACCTTCTGTCGAAGCTCGAGGCCGGCGACGCCAGCCAGTACCGTGCCTTCCGCTTCGAGCCCGACGGCGCGATCCGGGCGGGCATCGTGTTTTTGCGGATGAAGGGCGAGGCGGCGGACGTGCCCGCCGACGTGCTGGCGCTGAGCCAGGCGGTGCTGGCGATGCTGACCTGGTCCGAGACCGCCTTCGACGCCGAGTCGCCGCTGGCCTCGGCCCCCGACGGCACGGTGGTGCTGAAGCCCGAGATCGCGCAGCTGATCCGCGCGGCCTACGACCCGGTTCTGCCCGCGGCCTCCGACGACCCGGCCACCGCGCTCAGGATCGCGGCGCGGATGGCGCAATGAGCCACCTATTCCTCTGCCGGGTCTATTACGAGGACACCGACCTCGCCGGCATCGTCTACTACGCCAACTACCTGAAGTTCATCGAGCGGGCGCGCACCGAATGGGTGCGCGGCCTCGGCATCGACCAAGCGCGGCTGAAGGACGAGACCGGCATCGTCTTCGCGGTGCGCCGGCTCGAGGCCGACTACCTGGCGCCGGCCCGCTTCGACGACGAGCTCGAGGTCGAGACCGCCGTCGCCCGGATCGGCGGCGCGCGGATCGTGCTCGACCAGTCGGTGCGCCGCGCAGGTGCCGACTGCTTCTCGGCCCGCGTCACGTTGGCGGCGCTGACCGGCTCCGGCGCGCCGGCCCGGCTGCCCGCCGATCTGCGCGAGAGGCTTGCCGCCGGGGCATAGCGTCGCAACCCGTACGAAGCCGGAACCCCATCCCTTTCACCGCCGTTGCGGCCCGGCAGCGCCAATGAGTGAAAGGGAAAAACCATGCGTTACAAGGGCAAGACCGTACTCGTCACCGGCGCGGCTTCGGGGATCGGCGCCGCCACGGCGCGGCGCTTCTCGCAGGAGGGCGCGAATGTCGTGCTCTCGGATACCGAATCGAAGGATCTCGAACGAGTCGCACGCGACCTGCCCTCCGCCCATACCCGCACCTTCGCGGGCGACATCGCCAAGCCCGGCGACTGCGAGGCCATGGTGGCCTGCGCGGTCGAGAACTTCGGTGGCCTCGACATCCTCGTGCCCAATGCCGGCTTCGCCGTGGTCGGGCCGATGGAGGACGTCTCGGACGAGAACTTCGCCGGGGTGATCGAGAACAACCTCACCGGCACCTACCGCACCATCAAGGCGGCCTGGGAACCGCTGAAGAAGGCCCGCGGCGCCATCATCGCCACCTCCTCGGTCTCGGGGATGCGCGGCGATTTCGGCGCCTTCGCCTATGCCACCTCGAAGGCGGGCATCTCCAACATGGTCCGCTCGCTCGCGCTCGACTTCCAGCGCCACGGCATCCGCGTCAACGCGGTCGCGCCGGGCTTCACCGAGACGGGGCTCACCGAGGACATGATGAAGGACGAGAAGTTCCTCGAGCGGATGCATGCCCGCATCCCGATGGGCCGGGACGGCCAGCCCGAGGAGATCGCCGCCGTGATCGCCTTTCTCGCCAGCGACGATGCGAGCTTCGTCAACGGCGTGATCATGCCTGTCGATGGCGGCCTGACCGCCTCGAACGGCCAGCCGCCGCTGGCCTGACCCGGCGACCCTGCGGGGGCCGAAGGGGGCGCGGGCGGCCGCCGGACCGCGCCCCCCGGCTTGCGCGGAACTCCGCCGAAGCCAAGGCCTTGGTGATCCCGGCCCTGCCAAACGCCGGGCCGCCATGCGAAGCGCAAGATGGATTCCGCCCGGCGGATCGGCTATTGCGGGGCCCGACAGCGGCCCGCGAGAGGCCGCGCGGGCGTCACGATGGGCAGGCAGATGGAACAGGTTGCAGATTTCACCATGTGGGGGCTGTTCGCCCGCGCGACGATCACCGTCAAGCTGGTGATGATCGGCCTGATTCTCGCCTCGGTCTGGTGCTGGGCGGTGATCGTGGACAAGCTGATCCAGTACCGCGCGGGCCGCGCCGAGGCGGCGCGCTTCGACCGCGCCTTCTGGTCGGGCGAGCCGCTCGACCAGCTGTTCGACGAGATCGGGCCGGCGCCGCGCGGCGCCTCCGAGCGCATCTTCGCCGCCGGCATGACCGAGTGGCGGCGCAGCCACCGCCAGGACGGCGCGCTGATCGCCGGCGCGCAGGCGCGGATCGACCGCGGCATGGACGTGGCGATCGCCAAGGAGGCCTCGCGGCTGCAGCGCGGCCTGCCGGTGCTGGCCACGACCGGCTCGACCGCGCCCTTCATCGGGCTGTTCGGCACCGTCTTCGGCATCATGAACGCCTTCATCGAGATCGCCGAGGCGCAGAACACCAACCTCGCCGTGGTCGCGCCGGGCATCGCCGAGGCGCTGCTCGCCACCGGCCTCGGCCTTCTGGCCGCGATCCCGGCGGTGATCTTCTACAACAAGCTCTCGGCCGATTCCGACCGGCTTATCGGCAGCTATGAGGCCTTCGCCGACGAGTTCTCGACCATCCTGTCGCGCCAGCTGGACAGCTGAGATGGGCGCGAACGTCATCAAGTCGGGCGGGGGCGGCGGCGGCAGCCGCCGCGGTCGCCGGCGCAGCCGGGCGCAGCCGATGGCCGACATCAACATCACGCCCTTCGTCGACGTGATGCTGGTGCTCCTGATCATCTTCATGGTGGCCGCGCCGCTGATGACCGTGGGCATCCCGGTCGAGCTGCCGCAGACCGCCGCCAGCGCGCTGCCCGCCGACGAGGAAGAGCCGCTCACCGTCACCGTCACCGCCGAGGGCGGGCTGATGATCCAGACCACCGAGGTGGCCGAGGGCGAGCTGATCACCCGTCTGCAGGCGATCGCCGCCGAGCGTTCGGGCAACCGCATCTACCTGCGCGCCGACGGCGCCAACGCCTGGAACCGCGTCGCCGAGGTGATGGGCGCGCTCAATGCCGGGGGCTTTTCCAACATCGGTCTCGTCACCGATGTCGGCGGCCCCGATTTCGGCGCGGGCGCGCCGCAGGCGCTGCCCTCGGGCGGCTGAGGCCCTATGGCGATGAGCGTAGGCGGATACATCTCGGCCGGCGGCCATGCCGGGCTGCTGCTCTGGCTCGTTCTGGGCTGGGGCTTCGATTCCGAACCGCTGGATTTCGAGGTGGCCGAGGTCTCGGTCGTCTCGGGCGAGGAATACGCGGCGCTGGTCGCCGCGACCTCGCCGCAGCCCGAGACCGAGACCCCGCCCGCGCCGGAGGCCCCGGCGGTCGAGGACACGCCGCCCGCGCCCGCGGCCGAGACGCCGCCGGCCGAGCAGACGCCGCCACCGCCGCCGCCGCCCGCGACGCCGGTGGAGGAGACGCCGCCGCCGCCCGCGCCCGAGCCGCTGCCGACCCCGCCCGCCGAGCTTGCCGAAGAGGTCGCGCCGCCGGCACCGCCGCCCGCCGCCCCGCCGCCGCCGAGCCCGGTGCCCAACATCGCCGAGCGCCCGGTGCCGCGCCCGGCGCCGCGCGTCGCCCCCGAGGCCGTCGCGCCGCCGCCGCCCGACGCGCAGGTGGCCGACACGGTGCGCGAGGCCGCGACCCCCGACGCCGAGAGCGCGGAGCTGGCCGAGGTCGAGGAGGAGGCCACCGCCCCCGAGGAGGCCACCACCGAAATCGTGACCGAGGCCGAGGAGCCGGCCTCGACGCCCGAGACCGCCGAGACGCCGGCGCCGCCGCAGACCGCCGCGCTCGCGCCGTCGCGCGTGTCGCGCCCCGCCTCGCGGCCGTCGCGTCCAGCGCCCGCCGCGGAGCCCGAGCCCACACCCGAACCGGCCCCGGCGACCGAGCCCGAGACGCAGACCGCCTCCTCGCAGGAGGTCGAGACGCCACCCGTTTCCGACACCAGCGACGCGGTGGCCGATGCGCTGGCCGCCGCGCTGGCGGGCGGCGAAAGCCCGGCCGCGCCCGCCGCCAATCCCGGTCCGCCGATGACCGGCGGCGAACGCGACGCCTTCCGCATCGCGGTGCAGAGCTGCTGGAACGTCGACGTGGGCTCTGAAGCCGCGCGGGTGACGCTGACCGTGGCCTTCGACCTCAACCCGCAGGGGCAGGTCGAGGGCGACGTGCGCCGCGTCTCGGCCGAGGGCGGCACGGAGGGCGCGATGGAGGCGGCCTTCCAGGCGGCGCGCCGCGCCATCCTGCGCTGCCAGGGCGGCGGCTACGTGCTGCCCTCGGACAAGTACGAGCAGTGGAAGGAGGTCGAGATGACCTTCGACCCCTCGGGAATGCGGATGCGCTGATGCACGCTGCGGTCCGCCCCGATCACGCAACCTTCAACCGGCGCGCCCCCTCGGGCGTTGCCCAGAACCCGGTCATCGCGCAGAACAGGGGGCAACGGACCCGCCTGCGGCCTGACGGAACGAGGACAAGAATGCTGACCAGAACCATCGCGCTTCTGCTGCTGCCGCTCGTCGCGGCCACGGCCATCCCCGCGCCTGCGCTCGCGCAGGACGGGCCGCTCCGGATCACCATCTCCGAGGGCGTGATCGAGCCCTTGCCCTTCGCGATCCCGACCTTCCAGGCCGAGACCGCTGGCGCCGAGCAGCTGGCCGCCGACATCACCCGCGTGGCCGCGCAGGACCTGACCGGCACCGGGCTGTTCCGCGAGATCCCGGCGGCCTCCTTCATCTCGACGCCTGCGAGCTTCTCGAGCCCGGTCGCCTATCCCGACTGGCGCGCGATCAACGCGCAGGCGCTGATCACCGGCGCGGTGGCGGTCAATGGCGACCAGCTCACCGTCAAGTTCCGGCTCTACGACGTCTTCACCGGCGCCGAGCTGGGCGAGGGGCTGCAATTCGCCGGCACCAGGGGCGGCTGGCGGCGGATGGGCCACAAGGTGGCCGACGCGGTCTACTCGCGCATCACCGGCGAGAGCGGCTATTTCGACAGCCGCGTCGTCTTCGTCTCCGAGAGCGGCCCCAAGGACAACCGCGCCCGCCGGCTCGGCATCATGGATTACGACGGCGAGAACCGGCAGTTCCTGACCGACAGCAACTCCCTCGTGCTGGCGCCGCGCTTCTCGCCCAGCGGCGACCGGGTTCTCTACACCAGCTACGAGAGCGGCTTTCCCCGGATCAGCCTTCTCGACGTGGCCAGCGTCGGCCGCCGCCAGGTGACCACGGTCGAGGGCGAGATGGCCTTCAGCCCGCGCTTCACAAAGGACGGGCAGTCGGTGATCTACTCGGTCTCCACCGGGGGCAACACCGACATCTACCGCACCGATCTCGGCTCCGGCGCGCATACGCGGCTCACCTCGGCGCCCTCGATCGAGACCTCGCCCTCGCTGTCGCCCGATGGCGGCCGGATCGTGTTCGAGAGCGACCGCTCGGGCACCCAGCAGCTCTACGTCATGCCGGTGGGCGGCGGCGAGCCGCAGCGCATCTCCTTCGGCGAGGGCCGCTACGGCTCGCCCGTGTGGTCGCCGCGCGGCGACCTGATCGCCTTCACCAAGCAGAATGCGGGCCGCTTCCACATCGGTGTGATGCGCACCGACGGCTCCGAGGAGCGGCTGCTCACCTCCTCCTTCCTCGACGAGAGCCCGAGCTGGGCGCCGAACGGCCGGGTGCTGATGTTCACCCGCGAGAGCCAGGGCTCCGAGGGCGGTCCGCAGCTCTACTCGGTCGACATCTCGGGCCGCAACCTCAAGCAGGTGCCGACCGGCGGCTTCGCCTCGGACCCGTCCTGGGGCCCGCTGCAGCAGTGAGACTTTCCCCGGCGCGCGGCCGCGTGCTAGGCATCAACCAAACCATCAAGGCATGGGCAGGACAGTGGATATGAACAAGTTTCTCGTGGCGAGCCTTCTCTGCGGCGCTCTGGCGGTCTCCGCCTGCACCCGTCCCGACCGCTTCGGCGCCGGTGCGGGCGCGGGCGCCGACGGCATGGGGATGGGCGCGGGCGCCGGTCTCGGCCAGTCCGGCGCGATCGGGCAGGCGGGGCTCGGCGGCGCCGGCGACCCGCGCAGCCCCGAGTACTTCCAGCAGAGCATCGGCGACCGCGTGCTCTTCGCCGTCGACCAGTCGACCCTGAGCCCCGAGGCGATGGCGACGCTGGACGGCCAGGCCCAGTGGCTGATGACCAACACCGATTACCTCGCGGTGGTCGAGGGCCATGCCGATGAGCAGGGCACCCGCGAGTACAACGTTGCGCTGGGCGCGCGCCGCGCCAATGCCGCGCGCGAGTACCTGATCTCGCGCGGCGTGCCGGCCAGCCGCCTGCGCACCATCTCCTACGGCAAGGAGCGCCCGGTCGCGACCTGCTCCGACCCGAGCTGCTACGCCCAGAACCGCCGCGCCGTCACCGTGATCGCCGCGGGGGCGCTGAGCTGATGCTGAAACCCCTGCGCAGCCTCGCGCTCCTGTGCGCCCTCGCGGCCCCGGCCGCGGGGCTGGCGCAGGGGCAGGACACCACGCTGGCCGATATCCGCCAGCAGCTCTCGGTGCTCTACGGCGACATCCAGAAGCTCAAATCCGAGCTGAACACCACCGGCGCGCCCTCCGCGGCGGTGGGCGGCAATTCCGCGCTCGAGCGGCTGAACGCCATCGAGTCGCAGCTCCAGGGCCTGACCTCGAAGACAGAGGAGCTGGAGTTCCGGATCAACCGGATCACCACCGACGGCACCAACCGCATCGGCGACCTCGAATTCCGGCTCTGCGAGCTGGAGGAGGGCTGCGACATCTCCCAGCTCGGCGACACGCCGAGCCTGGGCGGCGTCGACAGCGCCGCCGCCGTGCCCACCCCCGCCCCGGCGCCCAGCGCCGAAGCCGGCGGCCCCGCCCTCGCCATCGGCGAGAAGGCGGATTTCGAGCGGGCGTCGGAGGCGCTCGCACAGGGTGACTTTCAAGGCGCCGCTGACAAGTTTGCGGCCTATCTCCAGACCTACCCGGGCGGTGCGCTGAGCTCCGAGGCGCTCTACAAGCGCGGCCAGGCCCTGGCCGGGCTGGGCGACAACGCCGCCGCGGCGCGGGCCTATCTCGACAGCTTCTCGGGCGATCCCGACGGCAAGGTGGCGGCGCAGGCGCTCTACGAGCTGGGCCAGGCGCTGGCGGCGCTGGGGCAGGTGCCCGATGCCTGCGTCACGCTGGGCGAGGTCGGCGGCCGCTTCCCGGGCGACCCGGCGGCGGCCCAGGCGCAGACCGCGATGCGGGCGCTGAACTGCCAGTGACCGGCGGGGCGGAGGGCCCGGCCCTTCGCGCCACGGCCATCCTCGACCGCGACCCGCCGCGGGCCCTTGGCCTCGCGGTCTCGGGCGGCGGCGATTCCGTCGCCATGCTGCACCTGCTGGCGCCCGCGGCGCGGGCGCGCGGCATCGGGCTCCATGCGGCCACCGTCGATCACGGGCTGAGGCCCGAGGCGCGCGACGAGGCGCGCCGCGTGGCCCGCGCCTGCGCCGCCCTCGGCGTGCCGCACGATATCCTCGAATGGACCGGCTGGGACGGGCGCGGCAACCTGCAGGACGCCGCCCGCCGCGCGCGGCGGGCTCTTCTGACAGACTGGGCCGCCAAGCGCGGCCTCGACGCCGTGGCGCTGGGCCACACTCGCGACGACCAAGCCGAGACCGTGCTGATGCGGCTGGCGCGCGGTTCCGGCGTCGACGGGCTGGCGGCGATGGCCATTGAGCGCCGCGAGGCCGGGCTGCGCTGGCTGCGGCCCTTGCTCGGGATCGGCCGCGCCGAGCTGCGCGACTGGCTCACCGGTCAGGGGATCGGCTGGGACGAGGACCCCTCGAACGAGGATCGCGGCTTTCAGCGGGTGCGGGCGCGCGATGCGCTGGCGGCGCTCGCCCCGCTCGGCCTCGAGGTGGATGGTCTGGTCGCCACCGCCGAACGCATGGCGATGGCGCGCGCGGCGCTGGATGCGCTGGCGGCGGAGCTGTCGTCCCGCGCCCTGCGGCTGGTCGCGGGCGCGGTGGCGGTCGATCTCGCCGCGTATCGGGCCGCCCCCGAGGAGACCCGCCTGCGCCTCGCCGCGGCGGCGCTGCGCTGGATCGGCGGCGGGGCCTACCGGCCGCGCCTCGTGCCGCTGCGCGCCGCGCTGGAGGGGGCGGCCGAGGGGCGACGGCGCACGCTGGCGGGGGTGACGCTGCGTGCCGCGCGCGGCACGCTCTGGCTTTGTCGCGAGCCGAAGGCGGTCGAGGGGCCGGTCGCGCCGGATACGCCGTGGGACGGGCGCTGGCAGGTCTCGGGGCCGGGCGGGGCGGTCAGGCTCGCCGCGCTCGGTGCCGAAGGGCTGCGGCAATGCCCCGGATGGCGCGATCTCGGCCTGCCGCGCGACGCGCTTCTGCCCACGCCCGCGCTGTGGGACGGCGCGCGGCTGGTCGCCGCGCCCTGCGCGGGCCGTGCCGAAGGCTGGAGGGCGCGGATTGTCGCGGATTTCCCTTACCCGACGCTTCCGCATTGAAGATGCCGCCCCGATCTCTATTTTAGATCCATGGTCGGGGTTCGTGCCCCGCCACACCAATTTTCGGAGGAAATCCCCTTGGGCAACGCGCGCAACATCGCCTTCTGGGTCGTGCTGTTCCTGCTGATCCTGGCGCTGTTCAACCTGTTCAGCGGCGGTCAGTCCACGCTTCAGTCGAACTCCCGCAACTATTCCGACTTCGTCGAGGCGGTCGAGACCGGCAACGTGTCGCAGGTCACGCTGGACGGCGAGGAAGTGCGCTATCGCGGCACCGACGGCCGCGACTACGTCACCATCAAGCCCGAGGACGCCGAGGTCACGCAGCTGCTGATCGACCGCGACATCCCGATCACCGCGCGCAGCCAGGAGCAGTCGGGCTTCACCACCTTCCTGCTGTCGCTGCTGCCCTTCCTGCTGCTGATCGGCGTCTGGATCTACTTCATGAACCGGATGCAGGGCGGCGGCCGTGGCGGTGCCATGGGCTTCGGCAAGAGCCGCGCCAAGCTGCTGACCGAGAAGCACGGCCGCGTCACCTTCGACGACGTCGCTGGCATCGACGAGGCCAAGGACGAGCTCGAGGAGATCGTCGAGTTCCTGCGCAACCCGCAGAAGTTCTCGCGCCTGGGCGGCAAGATCCCCAAGGGCGCGCTGCTCGTGGGCCCTCCGGGCACCGGTAAGACGCTTCTGGCGCGTGCCATCGCGGGCGAGGCGGGCGTGCCGTTCTTCACCATCTCGGGCTCCGACTTCGTCGAGATGTTCGTGGGCGTGGGTGCCTCCCGCGTGCGCGACATGTTCGAGCAGGCCAAGAAGAACGCGCCCTGCATCGTCTTCATCGACGAGATCGACGCGGTCGGCCGCTCGCGTGGCGTGGGCTATGGCGGCGGCAACGACGAGCGCGAGCAGACGCTGAACCAGCTTCTGGTGGAGATGGACGGCTTCGAGGCCAACGAGGGCATCATCATCGTCGCCGCGACCAACCGCCCCGACGTGCTCGACCCCGCGCTGCTGCGTCCCGGTCGCTTCGACCGGCAGGTGCAGGTGCCGAACCCGGACATCAAGGGCCGCGAGAAGATCCTCGGCGTGCATGCCCGCAAGGTGCCGCTGGGCCCGGACGTCGACCTGCGCATCATCGCCCGCGGCACGCCCGGCTTCTCGGGCGCCGATCTCGCCAACCTCGTCAACGAGGCGGCGCTGATGGCCGCGCGCGTCGGCCGGCGCTTCGTCACGATGATCGATTTCGAGAACGCCAAGGACAAGGTCATGATGGGCAGCGAGCGCCGCTCCATGGTCATGACCGAGGACGAGAAGAAGCTGACCGCCTATCACGAGGCCGGTCACGCCATCGTCGGCCTCAACGTCCCGCAGCACGACCCGATCCACAAGGCGACGATCATCCCGCGCGGCCGGGCGCTGGGCCTCGTGCTCAGCCTGCCCGAGCGTGACCAGCTCTCGGTGACCTACACCAAGTACAAGTCGAAGATCGCCATGGCGATGGGCGGCAAGGTGGCCGAGGAGCTGATCTTCGGGAAGGAGAACGTGACCTCGGGCGCGACCTCGGACATCCAGCAGGTGTCGAAGATCGCCCGCGCGATGGTCACGCAGTTCGGCTTCTCCGACAAGATCGGCCATATCGACTACGCCAACGAGCAGCAGAGCTATCTCGGCTCCTACTCGGGCGGGGCGAGCCACTCGGCCGACACCCAGAAGGTGATCGACGAGGAGGTCCGCCGGATCATCGACGAGGGCTACGAGACCGCCAAGCGCATCCTCACCGAGAAGCGCGAGGATCTCGAGCGGCTGGCGCAGGGCCTGCTGGAATACGAGACGCTGACAGGCAACGAGATCACCCGCGTGATCGCCGGCGAGCCGCTGAACCGCGGTGACGACGACGACCACCAGAAGCCCGAGCAGGGCGGCGGGGCCTCGGTCACGGCGATCCCGAAGACCCGCAAGCCGAAGTCGAGCGAGGGCGGCATGGAGCCCGAGCCCAGCGCCTGACCCGGCACGACGTCGACCCTGAAGCCCCGGCCACCCGCGCCGGGGCTTTTTCGTTGCGCGGCGCAACCCGAGCTTGAGCGCCCGGTCCGGCGCTGGCATGGAAGCGGCGCAGACCGAGGAGACGCCATGCCCGCGCTTGTTCCCACCGATCATTACGGCCGCATCACCTGGCTCGGCCGGGTGCCGCATCGCGACGCGGCGCCGATCGTCACCGACCCGCTCGAGGCGATGCCGCTCGGCTTCGAGGGGCTCGCGGGCGAGGTCCATGCCGGGCTGACCCGGCCGTCCTGCTCGCGCGTCACCTCGCAGCACCCCAAGGGCACCGAGATCGCCAACACCCGCCAGCTCAGCCTGCTGGGCGCGGAGGAGCTGGCCAGGATCGCGCGGACGCTCGATCTCGACGCGCTCGATCCGGCTTGGCTCGGCGCCTCGGTGGTGATCGAGGGGCTGCCGGATTTCAGCCACCTGCCGCCCTCGGCGCGGATCCAGTCCGAGGAGGGCTGCACGCTGGTGGTCGACATGCAGAACCGGCCCTGCCAGTTCCCGGCGATGACCATCGAGGCGGCGAGGCCCGGCCACGGCAAGGCCTTCAAGCGCGCCTCCGAGGGGCTGCGCGGCGTCACCGCCTGGGTCGAGCGGCCCGGCACGCTCCGGCTCGGCGACCGGGTGCGGCTGCACGTGCCCGACCAGCGCGCCTGGCGGCCCGAGGCGGCGCAGGACGCTTGAGGGCTCTGAAACGTCGTCCGCGCACGGCCCCGGCCGGCGGGGCGGCGCCATCCTGAAGGAACCAGCGAGGGGGCACGCCATGAGCCAGTTCAGCGACATCGAGATCGCCCGCGCGGCGGACAAGCTGCCGATCCAGGAGATCGGCGCGCGGCTGGGCATACCGGCCGCCGACCTTCTTCCCTACGGCCACGACAAGGCCAAGGTGGGTCAGCGCTTCATCGACGGGCTGAAGGACCGGCCCGACGGCCGGCTGATCCTCGTCACCGCGATCAATCCGACGCCGGCGGGCGAGGGCAAGACCACCACCACGGTGGGCCTGGGCGACGCGCTGAACCGGATCGGCAAGAACGCCGCCATCTGCATCCGCGAGGCCTCTCTGGGGCCGAATTTCGGCATGAAGGGCGGCGCCGCGGGCGGCGGCTACGCGCAGGTCGTGCCGATGGAGGACATGAACCTCCATTTCACCGGCGACTTCCACGCGATCACCAGCGCCCACAACCTGCTTTCGGCGATGATCGACAACCACGTCTACTGGGGCAACGATCTGGAGATCGACACCCGCCGCATCGTCTGGCGGCGGGTGGTCGACATGAACGACCGGGCGCTCAGGCAGATCACGGCGAGCCTGGGCGGCGTCACCAACGGCTTTCCGCGCGAGGCGGGCTTCGACATCACGGTGGCTTCCGAGGTCATGGCGATCCTCTGCCTCGCCACCGATCTCGACGACCTGCAGCGCCGGCTGGGCGACATGATCGTCGCCTACCGCCGCGACAAGACCCCGGTCTTCGCGCGCGACCTCAAGGCCGACGGCGCGATGACGGTCCTGCTCAGGGACGCGATGCAGCCCAACCTCGTGCAGACGCTCGAGAACAACCCCGCCTTCGTGCATGGCGGCCCCTTCGCCAACATCGCGCATGGCTGCAACTCGGTGATCGCCACGAAGACGGCGCTGAAGCTCTCCGATTACGTGGTGACCGAGGCCGGCTTCGGTGCCGATCTCGGGGCCGAGAAGTTCTTCGACATCAAGTGCCGCAAGGCCGGGCTGCGCCCGGACGCGGCGGTGCTGGTGGCGACGATCCGGGCGCTGAAGATGAATGGCGGCGTCGCCAAGGCGGATCTCGGCGGCGCGGATGCCGAGGCGGTGCGCCGCGGCTGCGCCAATCTCGGGCGGCACCTGTCGAATCTGAAGGGCTTCGGCGTGCCGGTGGTGGTGGCGATCAACCATTTCTCGGGCGACACCCCGGCCGAGATCACGGCCGTGCAGGACTACGTGCGCGAGCATGGCGCCGAGGCGGTGGTCTGCCGCCACTGGGCCGAGGGCGGCCGCGGCGTCGAGGCGCTGGCCGAGAAGGTGGTGCGGCTGGCCGAGAGCGGCGCGGCGAGCTTCGCGCCACTTTATGAGGACGGGATGGGCCTGTTCGACAAGATCGACACCGTCGCCCGGCGCATCTACCACGCCGACCAGGCGATCGCCGACGCCACGGTGCGCCAGCAGCTGCACGCCTGGGAGGCGCAGGGCTACGGCCACCTGCCGGTCTGCATGGCCAAGACGCAGTATTCCTTCACCACCGATCCCACCTTGCGCGGCGCGCCGGTGGGCCACGACGTGCCGGTGCGCGAGGTGCGGCTTTCGGCCGGGGCGGGCTTCGTGGTCGCGGTCTGCGGCGACATCATGACCATGCCCGGCCTGCCGCGCGAACCCGCGGCCGAGCGCATCCGGCTGTCGGAGGCCGGCCATGTCGAGGGGCTGTTCTAGCGCCGCGAGACGTGGGAAAAGGCCGCCGAACGAGCTTTCGGAGGACGGCGGATGAAGGCAGCGGCCGAGATCGGTGACATGGCGGAGCTGAGGCGCGAGATCGACGCGATCGACGCGGATCTGGTGGCGCTCCTGGCGCGGCGCTCGACGATGATCGAGCGGGCGATCGAGCTGAAGCCGGCCGAGCGCATGCCCGCGCGGATCGAGAGCCGCGTGCAGGACGTGCTCGACAAGGTGCTGGGGCGGGCGCGCGAGGAGGGGCTCGACCCCGATCTCGCCGAGCGGCTGTGGCGCGAGATGATGGAGCATTTCATCGCGCGCGAGGAAGAGGTTCTGGGCAAGGAGGGCGCCGAGTGACGGCCGAGATCATCGATGGCAAGGCCTTCGCGGCCGATATCCGCGCCCGCGTGGCCGAGCAGGTGGCACAGCTGAAGGCCGGGCACGGCATCACCCCCGGCCTCGCCGTGGTGCTGGTGGGCGAAGACCCGGCGAGCCAGGTCTACGTGAAGTCCAAGGGCCGCAAGACGGTCGAGGTCGGCATGGAGAGCTTCGAGCACCGCCTGCCCGAGGAGACCACCGAGGCCGACCTGCTGGCGCTGGTCGCCAAGCTCAACGCCGACCCGGCCGTGCACGGCATCCTCGTGCAACTGCCGCTGCCGAAGCACATGAACTCCGACGCGGTAATCAACGCGATCGACCCGGCCAAGGACGTGGACGGCTTCCACGTCTCGAATGTCGGTCTTCTGGGCACCGGGCAGAAGGCGATGGTGCCCTGCACGCCGCTGGGCTGCCTGATGATGCTGCGCGCGCAGCTGGGCGACCTGTCGGGCAAGGAGGCGGTGGTGATCGGCCGCTCGAACATCGTCGGCAAGCCGATGGCGCATCTGCTGCTGGGCGACAGCTGCACGGTCAGCATCGCGCACAGCCGCACCCGCGACCTCGCGAACGTGGTGCGCCGCGCCGACATCGTGGTCGCCGCCGTGGGCCGGCCCGGCATGGTCACGGGCGACTGGATCAAGCCCGGCGCGACGGTGATCGACGTCGGCATCAACCGCATCGACGCGGGCGAGGGCAAGACGCGGCTGGTGGGCGATGTCGAGTTCGACAGCGCCAGCGAGGTCGCGGGCGCGATCACCCCGGTGCCGGGCGGCGTCGGCCCGATGACCATCGCCTGCCTCTTGGCCAACACGCTCACCGCCTGCTGCCGCGCCAACGGCCTGCCGGAGCCCGAAGGGCTGACCGCCTGAGCGGGACGCCGGTGGCGGTCTAGAACCGCCGCCGCCCCCGGCCCGCCGCGCGGGCCGGGTAGGGGACCAGCAGCGGCTTGGTTCCGGTCAGCACCGCGAAGGCGGGCTGGCCGATCAGCGCGCGCAGTTCGGGCGCGGTGGCGGGCATGCCGCCGGTATATGCGCCGTAGGCGGGCAGGATCATCCGATCGGTGTCGAACAGCAGGCAGGGCCTGGTGCCGCCGCAGCCCGGCAGGCCGAGCTTGGGGTGGTAATGCCCCGACAGCTCGCCCACGGCACCCTGTTCTGCGATGTGGCGGAAGGTGAGGGGGCCGAGCGTCAGCTCGGCATGGTGCTCGCCTGGCAGATCGGCCGGGCCGGGGTCGTGGTTGCCCTCGACCCAGTGCCAGCCGCGGCCTTCGATCAGCGACAGGAGGTGGTCGCGGTCCTGCCCGTCGAGGCCCCGCGCCGCATCCAGATCGTCGAAGCTGTCGCCGAGGCAGAGCACCGCGCCCGCGCCGCTGGCGTCGAGATCGGCGGCGAGGCGCTCCAGCGTGGCGCGGGTCTCGTAGGGCGGCAGCATGGTGCCGCGCCGTCGCGCGGTGCGCTCGGACTTGCCGAGGTGCAGGTCCGAGACGATCAGCAGGTCGCGCGCCGCCCAATGCAGCGCGCCCGAGCCGAGCGCGCGCAGGGTTTCGCCGCGAAATGGGATCTCGAGTCCGGTCATGGTCCGGTCCCATGCCCGCGCGCGCCGCCGCGCGCAAGCCGGGCCCGCCTCACACCCCCGCGACGGTGGGCGCGCCGAACTGGGCAAGGCCGGATTCCTTCAGGAGCCGCGCCGCCTCCTCCTCGGCCAGCCGCTCGCGGCCCGCGCCCGCCACCGGCACCCGGTCGCGTTCGAGCAGCATCGCGGCGGCGAGCGGGGTGGGGCGGTCGGCGCGCACGAGGTCGACCCGGCCGCGCGTGCGCTCCAGCATCTCCTCGACCCGGGCGAAATCCACGAGCCCGCGCATTGCCTGCTCGCGCGTCACGCGCAGGATCAGGTGCTCGGGGTCGTACTTGGTCAGCGTGTCGTAAAGGATGTCCGAGCTGAAGGTCGCCTGCCGCCCGGTCTTGCGGATCTGCGGCAGGTTCTTCTCGATCAGCCCGGCGATGGTGGCGACGCCCCGGAAGGTGCGCTTCATCACCGCGTTGCCGGTGAGCCATGTCTCCAGACCCTCGCGCAGCTCGCGCGCCGCGAAGAGTGGCTCGGGGTCGGTCAGCTCGTCCAGCCCCCAGACCAGCGTCGCGTAGTCGGTGGCGACGAAGCCCAGCGGGTGCAGGCCCAGCGTCTCCATCCGCCGGGTGAGCAGCAGGCCCAGGGTCTGCTGCGCGTTGCGCCCCGCGAAGGTGTGGAAGCAGGCATGGTGCCGCCCCTCATGCGGAAAGGTCTCGACGAGGATGCGGCCGCGCTCGGGCATCTTCGACACGCGGCGCTGCAGATGCAGCCAGTCGCGGGTGTGGCGCGGCAGCTCGGGCCAGTCGTCGCGCTGCAGATCGTCGAGGATGCGGTGCGCGAGCTGCGCCGAGGTCGGCATCTTGGCGCCGGCATAGGTGGCGATGCGTGGCTCGCGGTCGGCACGGCGGCTGACCTCGACGGTCATCTCGCGCAGGGATTCGTAGCGCACCACCTGCCCGCCGATGAGGAACGTGTCGCCCTTGGTCAGCGTCGCGGCGAAGCCTTCCTCGACCTCGCCCAAGGGGCGCCCGCCGGCGCCGCGCATCCGCACCTTCAGCAGGTCGGCGTCTTGGATGGTGCCGATGTTCATGCGGATGCGCAGGGCGGCGCGCGGGTCGCGCAGCTGCCACAGCCCGTCGGGGCGGCGGAGCAGCCGCTTCCACTTGTCGTAGGCGCGCAGCGCGTAGCCGCCGGTGGCCACGAAATCGAGGCAGTCGTCGAACTGCGCGCGGCTGAGCCCCGCATAGGCGCCGACGCCCTTCACCTCCGCGAACAGCACGTCCTCGTCGAACGGCCCGGCGCAGGCGGTGATCATGATGTGCTGGCACAGCACGTCGAGCGGGCCGGGGCCCTTCGGCGCGCCGTCGAGTTCGTGCGCCTTCACCGCCTCGAGCGCGGCCATGCATTCGACCACCTCGAAGCGGTTGGCCGGCACGAGGATCGCCTTTGAGGGCGCGTTGTAGCGGTGGTTGGCCCGCCCGATGCGCTGGACCAGGCGCTTGACGTTCTTGGGCGCGCCGATCTGGATCACGAGGTCGACGTCGCCCCAGTCGATGCCGAGATCGAGGCTGCCGGTGCAGACGATGGCGCGCAGCTCGCCCGCCACCATTGCCGCCTCGACGTTCTCGCGCACCTGCCGGCTGAGGCTGCCGTGGTGGATGCCGATCGGCAGGTCGTCCTCGTTGGCGAGCCAGAGCTTGTGAAAGAAGATCTCGGCCTGCGCGCGGGTGTTGTGGAAGATGAGTGTCGTCTTGTGCTTCCGGACCTGCTCCAGCACCTCGCGCACCGCGTAGCCGCCGCCCGCGCCGGCCCAGGGCGGCGGGGCCTCGGTGTGCAGCATCGAGATGTCGGGGTCGGGGCCGGGATCGGCCTCGATGATCTCGCAAGGCTTGGGGGCCCGCGCGAGCTGCGCGGCCAGTGCCTCGGGGTCGTCCACCGTGGCCGAGAGACCGACCCGGCGCAGCCCGGGCGCCAGCGTCTCCAGCCGGCCCAGCGTCAGCATCAGCTGGTCGCCGCGCTTGCCCTCGGCCAGAGCGTGAATCTCGTCGACGACCACCCGCTTCAGCCCGGCGAAGATGCGCGGCGCGTCTTCGTATGAGACCATCAGCGCGAGGCTCTCGGGCGTGGTCAGCAGGATGTGCGGCGGGTCGGCGCGCTGGCGCTTCTTGGCGGTCTGCTTGGTATCGCCGGTGCGGTCCTCGATCCGGACCGGCAGCCCCATCTCCTCGACCGGGATCGTCAGGTTGCGCCGGATGTCGGTGGCGAGCGCCTTCAAGGGCGAGACGTAGAGCGTATGCAGCCCCTTGTGCGCCCCGTCCGCGAGCTCCGCCAGCGTCGGCAGGAAGCCCGCGAGGGTCTTGCCGCCGCCGGTGGGGGCGATGAGCATCAGCGACGGCGCGTCGGCGCGGGCCAGCATCTCGCGCTGGTGCGGGTGGATGCTCCAGCCGCGGCGGGCGAACCAGTCTTCGAATTGGGGGGGCAGCGCGGTCATCCGCAGCATCTAGGGCGCGGAGCGGCGGCTTTCAAAGCTCGGACAGCCGCCGCGCCAGATCGTCGCGCAAGCTGCCGATGCGGGCGCGCATCCCGGCTTCGGTCTCGTCGGCGCCGGTCTCGGCCCAGTGCGAGAAACGGTCGAGCAGCGGCAGCAGCGTGTCGATCTCCTCGGCCGACCAGTCCGACAGGAACCCGCCCAGAAGCAGGAACTTGTAGCGCCGCACCGCCTCGACGATGGCGAGGCCGCGCGGGGTCAGCGCGACCACGGTGCGCCGCGCGTCGGTCTGGCTGGCGGCACGGGCCGCGAAGCCGCGGGTGATCAGGTCGGAGACGATCCGGCTGGCGCGCGAGGGGTCGATGTTGAGCCGCGCCGCGACGGTCGAGACCATGGTCTCGTCCTCGGGCTCGTCGCCGAACTCGTTCGACGGCGCCCAGATCGCGATCATCACGTCGAGCTGCGCGAGGTCGAGCGGCAGGCCCAGTTCCGACAGCGCCCGGTGGCCCAGCTCGCGCTTGCGCACCCGTCGCCGCCAGCGCTGCAGCACCGCGTCGAAGGCCAGCGCGGCGCGCGTGGTCTCGGCGGGGATGCCCGCCGTCTCCATGTCCTCGATCAGTCGGTCGTCGCGTTCGGCCATTCCCCGCCTTTCCGGATTGCGTGCCGTTGACATGCATATGCCATCGGCACATATCCATCCCTATTCCCTGTGTCGCACAAGCCCCCGCCCCATGCCAGCGGGCCGAGCCCGCCTGCGCGCCCGAAACCCGGAGAGACGCATGACCGCCACGCCCGACGCCAGCGATGCCCTGGATGACCGGTCCTTCGGGGCGCGGCGGCGGCTGGCGGTCTGGGCGGTCTGCGTGACGCTGTTCGTGGCCTCGACCGGGCAGACCATCGTCTCGACCGCGCTGCCGGTGATCACCGCCGATCTCGGCGGGCTGAACCGGATCAGCTGGGTGGTGACGGCCTATCTCCTGGCCTCGACCGTCGGCGCGCCGGTCTTCGGCAAGCTGGGCGATCTCTTCGGCCGCAAGGCGGTGCTGCAATCGGGGCTGGGCGTGTTCACGCTGGGCGCGCTGATCTGCGGCGCGGCGCCCTCGATGGAGGTGCTGATCGCCGGCCGCGCGGTGCAGGGCCTGGGCGGCGGCGGGCTGATCGTGGTGTCGATGGCGGTGGTGGCCGATCTCTATCCGGCGCGCGAGCGCAGCCGCGTGCAGGGCGCGCTGGGCGGGGTGTTCGGCCTGTCCACGGTGGTCGGCCCGCTGGTCGGCGGGCTGATCGTCGATGCCGCGAGCTGGCACTGGGTGTTCTTCGCCAACCTGCCCGTCGTGGCGCTCTCCTTCGCGGTGCTGCAGGTCGCGCTCGACGCGCAGGGCCCGCGCGACCGGCCGCGGATCGACGTCGCGGGCGCGGCGCTTCTGGCGGCCGCGCTGTCGGGGCTGGTGCTGATCGCGAGTCTCGGCGGCATCGAGCTGGGCTGGGACGACCCGGCGCTCTGGAGCCTGATCGCTGCGACGCTGGCCGCGACGGCGGGCTTCGTCGCGGTCGAGCGCCGTGCCGCGGAGCCGATCCTGCCGCTGTCGCTGTTCCGGCTGAACGCGGTGGCGGTGGTGAACGGGGCGGGGCTGCTGGTCGGCATGGCGATGTTCGGCACGCTGACCTTCCTGCCGCTTTATCTTCAGGTGGTGCGGGGCGTCTCGCCGATGGGCTCGGGGCTCTACCTGCTGCCGATGATGGCGGGGCTGATCGGGGCCTCGATGCTGGCCGGGCGGGTGATGGCGCGCACCGGGCGCTACAAGGCGCTGCCGGTGGCCTCGACGGCGCTCTTGGCGGTGGCGATGCTCGGCCTGTCGCGGATCGGGCCCGAGATGCCGCTGTGGCAGGTGGTGGCGCTGATGGTGGCGACCGGGCTCGGCATCGGCCCGATGATGAGCGTCGGCGTCGCGGCGATCCAGAACGCGGTGCCGCAGCGCTTTCTCGGGGTCGGCACGGCCAGCGCCAACATGTTCCGGCTGATCGGCGGCTCGGTCGGCACCTCGGTCTTCGGCGCGCTCTTCGCCGCCGGTCTCGCGCGCAACCTCGCCGGGCTGGTCGAGGGGGCGGGGCTCGGCACGATCGGGCGCTCGGCGGTGATGGCGCTGCCCGAGGCGCAGCGCGCGCCGGTGCTGGCGGGGTTTTCCGAGGCGCTCGGCCCGGTCTTCTTGACCGCCGCCGCGATCGCGGCGCTGGCCTGCGCGGTGACGCTGCGGCTGCGCGAGGTGCCGCTGGCCGAGGGCTAGTGCGCGACCCGCTCGCCCATGTCGACAAACATGTTGGCCCAGGCCCGGTCGATCAGCTCGGGCGTCATCTGGTAGGGGATGCCCTCGAACTGGCAGATCGAGATGATCTGGTCGATCAGGAAGACCGGCTGGTAGTTGGCGAAGACGTTGCCGATCGAGGGGTACTTGACCTTCAGCAGGTGGATCAGCGCCTGCTGGTTCAGCGGCATCTTCTTCTTGCGCGCTATCAGGGCGAAGATCTTCAGGAAATCCTCCTGGCTCGGTCCGTCGATGCGGATCTTGTAGAAGATCCGCCTCAGCGCCGCCTTGTCGAAGATCTCGTTGGGGTGGAAGTTGGTCGAGAAGATCACCAGCGTGTCGAAGGGCACCTCGAACTTCTCGCCCGACTGCAGCGCGAGGATGTCGCGGCTTTCCTCGAGCGGTACGATCCAGCGGTTGACCAGCTTCTGCGGCGGCTCGGCCTGCCGGCCGAGATCGTCGACGATGAAGATGCCGCCCGTGGCCTTGAGCTGCAGCGGCGCCTGGTAGGTGCGCGCGACCGGGTTGTAGACGAGATCGAGCATGTCGAGAGACAGCTCGCCCCCGGTGACGACGGTGGGCCGTTCGCAGCGCACGTAGCGCATGTCGTGGCGGGTGGCGCTCCGGCGCAGGGCGTTGGGGTCCTCGACCTCGGTTTCGGCGGCGGCATGGATGATCGGGTCGTAGACGGTGATGACCTGCCCGCCATACTCGATCGCGCGGGGCACGTAGACCCGGTCGCCCAGCGCGTCGCGGATGCCGTTCGAGATCGAGGATTTGCCGTTGCCCGGCGGGCCGTACATCAGGATCGAGCGGCCGGCGCCCACCGCCGGGCCGAGCTGGTCGATCAGCGCCGGCGGCAGCACGAGATGGCCCATCGCCGCGGTGAGCCGGTCGCGGGTCATCGCGGCATTGCGGATCGACTGCCGCGCCACCTGTTCGCGGTAGACCTCGAGCGGCACCGGCATGGCGCCGAAATATTCGGACTGCGCGAGGCCGTCGAGCGCGCGGGCCTTGCCCGCGTCGGTGAGCTGGTAGGGCATCTCGTTGCCGGCCGAGTTGGCGTGCAGCGTGCCCATCGCCTCGATCAGCTTCTGGCCGCGGGCGAGGTCGATCAGCTCCTGCGTGACGTTCACCGGCAGGCAGATCAGCGCCGCGATGTCGCTGGCCAGCGTCGTGTTGGTGCGGAACATCGTCTTGAGAAGGATGTCGCGCATCATCACCGGCGGCAGGCGCACCGCGTCGAGCGTCTTCGGGCTGGGCGGTGCCAAGACGTTGCCGGCCTGCATGTTCATCTGCGCACCCTTTGCTCGATCGCTTCGACGCGGTCAGGTTGCGCGGCCATTGCGGCGAAAGGATGAAGCGGGGCCGGCCCTAGTTGGTCACGTTGCCCTCGAGCGCGGCCAGCGCCCGCGCGGCGGCGTCGAAATACTGCGGATGGGTGTCGACCGCCTCGCGCAGGAGGCCGCGGCCGATGGTGACGTCGTTCTGCTTGATCGCGGCCAGCGCGAGGGTGTGCAGCAGCTGCGCCCGCTCGGTCTGGGTCATCGGCATCACCGGCAGCCGGTAGTTGCGCTGGGCGCCGCGCGCGAGCACGAGGTTGTTCTTGGCGGTGAACAGCCCCGGCTCCTGTCGCAGCGCATCCGTGAACAGCCGCTCGGCGCCGGGGTAGTCGCCCCGCGTCAGCTTGGAATAGCCCCAGTTGTTGAGCACGCCCGCCGGCGTGGTGGTGAGCCCGGCGGCGGTCTCGTAGAAGCTGTCGGCGCGGCTCCACTCCTCGTTGCTGTCGGCGACCATCGCCTCGAGCCGGTAGCGCTGGAAGGTCTCGAAGGTCGGCGGGATGGCGTCGAGCACGGCCTCGGCCGCGTCCCAGTCATTGACCCGGATCAGCGCGTCGGCCAGCTCGACCCGGTCGGCGTCGCGCGCCTGCGGGTGGGCCGCGACCTTCTTCCATGCGGTGACCGCCTCGTTGCCGCGCTTGGCCCGGACCAGTGAGGTGGCGAGCCCGCGCATCGGCGCGATCGCGTCGGGCGAGGCGGTGGAGAGCCGCTGGAAATAGGCGACGCTCTCGGCCGGGTCGGCCACGGTGAGCATGATCTGGTCGAGATCGGCGTCGCCCGACAGCCCGGCCTCCTCCATCGCGGCGGCGACCTCGCGGTCGGGACCCGCGCCGCAGGCGGCGAGCAGCATGAGCGACAGCAGGGCGAGGCGGGCGTGGCCGGAATGGCGCATCAAGGGCGGCGTCCTTCTGCTCGTGATCCTCAGAGCGCGGACAGGATCCGGTACTCGCTCGACCCCCGCCGCACCAACAGGAACTCTTCGGTCCCCTCGGGCGCATCATAGGCGGCGGCATCGCGCTTGGCGAGGGCCCGCCGCAGGTTGTCGGCGATCCGCTCGTCGCCGCCATCGACCAGCGCGAAGGCGCGGCGGAAGGATTCGGCCGCCTCGCCGGTGCGGCCGGTCTCCATCAGCACGACGCCGAGATTGTTCCAGGCCGGGGCGAAGCCTGCATCCTCGGCCACGGCGCGGCGCAGCAGCGTCTCGGCCTGGCCCAGCCGCCCGAGCCTGAGGTTGGCCGAACCCATGGCCGACAGCGTGTCGACGTTCAGGCCGCGCTCGACCGCGGCGCGACTGTAGGCCCTGAGCGCCAGCTCGAACTCGCCGGCCGCCATCAGCCGGTGGCCGACGATCAGCCCGTCGACATCGGCGCGCTCGCGGCTCGGGCCGGGGGCGTAGACGCCGCCGGCCGAGCCGCCGAGGCCGTTCAGGCCGGAGCAGGCGGCGAGGCCGAGCAGCAGGAGCAGGGCGAGGGCGGCTTTCATGGCGTCACTTGGTCAGGGTGCCGATGTTCACCGCGATATCATGGATCGAGGGGCCGATCAGGATCAGCAGCAGCGGCGGCACGGTGAGCAGCATCGTCGCGAGCGTGAGCTTGGTGGGCAGGGTGTTGGCCTTCTCCTCGGCCCGGAGCACCCGCTTGTCGCGCATCTCGGCCGAGAAGACCCGCAGCGCCTCGGCGATTGAGGTGCCGAATTGCTGGCTCTGCACCAGCACGGTGACGAAGCTGTTGATGTCGGTCACGCCGCAGCGCTCGGCCATGTCGCGCAGCACCTGGCTCTTGTCCTTGCCGGCCTTCATCTCGTAGGCGACCTGCTGGAACTCGAAGGCGAGGTCGGGAAAGCCGGCGCGCAGCTCCTGGCTGACCCGGATGATCGCCTGGTCGATCGACTGGCCGGCCTCGACGCAGACCAGCATCATGTCGAGGCTGTCGGGAAAGCCGTGGGTGATCGCCTCCTGGCGGGCGGCGCGGCGGCGCGTCACCCAGTATTTGGGCAGCATGTAGCCGATCGCGCCGGGCAGGATCGTCGACATGATCATGTCCTGCGTCGTGGCGTCGGCCGCGTCGGGGCGGCTGAGCGCGTAGACCAGCCCCAGCCCCAGCGCGCCGAGGCCCAGCGCGAACTGGGCGAAGTGGTAGATGCGGACCGCGTTCTTCTGGATGTAGCCGGCCTGCATCAGCCGCAGCCGCACCGCCGAGAACTCCTCGGCGTCCTGCGGCTCGAGGAAGGTGGCGAAGCGCTGCAGCGCGTCCTTGCCGTTGCCGCTGCGCAGCTTGTCGGCGCGGGCCGGCTCGGCCGAGCGGTTCTCGGCCTTCAGCCGGTCGAGCGGGTCGTTCTTCTTGCGCAGCAGCGCCGGCAGCGTGATCAGGATCAGCGCCACGCCCAGCAGCCCGACCGCGAGCAGCGGCCCGAACGGGCCGAAGCGCTCGATCAGCATGGCCTGGAGTTGTGCGACTTGGACCGGCATCGGTTCAGACCTTGATGTTGACCAGGGCGCGCATGACGATGACGTTGAGCGTCAGCAGCGCGCCCACCGCGAAGCAGGCGGGGATGAAGATCGCGGTTTCCTTGACGCCGTCATAGTAGTTCGGCTCGATCACGTTGATCCCGACCAGCGCCGCCAGCGGAAAGCCCGACAGGAACATGCCGGACCACTTGGCCTCGGCGGTGATCGCCTTGACGCGGCGGAACAGCTTGAAGCGGGCGCGGATCACCTTACCGAGACCGGCCAGGATCTCGGCGAGGTTGCCGCCCGACTGGCTCTGGATCGCCACGGCGACGGCGAGGAAGCGCAGGTCCTGCATGTCGCAGCGCTCGGCCAGCCCCTTGAGGCATTCGCTCATCTCGCGGCCATAGGCGGCCTCGTCCGAGATCACGCCCATCTCGGTGCCGAGCGGGTCGGGCACCTCGCGCGCCACGATCGCCACGGCGGAGGCGAAGGGATGGCCGACGCGCAGGCTGCGTACCATCAGCTCGACCGCGTCGGGCAGCTGCTCCTCGATCAGCGCCATGCGCGTCTTGGCCTTGTTCGAGACCCAGAGATAGACCCCGCCCACGCCCATCAGCGCGGCGACGCCGATCCGGATCGGCAGCCCGGCATCGGTGCCGGCCGACAGGCCTGCGAAGGCCAGCCCCGCCAGGCCGGCCATCAGCATCGTCAGCTGCATCGGCGTGAAGGCGATGTTGGCCTTCTGCGCCTGCACCGCGAGCAGCGAGTAGAGCGGCACGCGGCGCGACTTCACGTGCTGCGACATTTCCTTGCGGAGCTGTTCGAGCACCTCCTCGCGCTTGCCGCCCTTCTCGAGCAGGGTGAGCCGGCGGTTGACCCGGCGGTTGAGGCTGATCGAGCGGCCGAAGGCCAGCAGGTAGAGCCCCTCGACCACGGCCAGAACGGACAGGAAGACCAGCCCGTAGATGATCGGTTCCATGCCGATGCTCATGGCCTCACTCCGCCGCCATCGGTTCGAAGATCTGCGCCGGCAGGTCGTAGCCCCACAGGCGGAAGCGTTCCGAGAAGTGGCTGCGCACGCCGGTCGCGGTGTAGTGGCCGATGATCCGGTTGTCGGGGGTGAGCCCGACCCGCTGGAAGCGGAACACCTCCTGCATTGAGATCACCTCGCCCTCCATGCCGGTGATCTCGGTGATCGAGGTCATGCGCCGCGTGCCGTCCTGCAGGCGGCTGGCCTGCACCACGAGATGCACGGCGCTGGCGATCTGGCTGCGCAGCGCCTTGATAGGCATCTCGATCCCGGCCATCGCCACCATGTTCTCGAGCCGCGAGACGGCGTCGCGGGCGGAGTTGGCGTGGATCGTGGTCATCGAGCCGTCATGGCCGGTGTTCATGGCCTGCAGCATGTCGATCACCTCCTCGCCGCGGGTCTCGCCGACGATGATGCGGTCGGGCCGCATCCGAAGCGCGTTGCGCAGGCAGTCGCGCTGGGTGACGGCGCCGCGGCCCTCGACATTGGCGGGGCGGCTTTCCATGCGGCCGACATGGGTCTGCTGCAGCTGCAGCTCGGCGGTGTCTTCGATGGTCAGGATGCGCTCGCTGTCGCCGATGAAACTCGACAGCGCGTTGAGCGTGGTGGTCTTGCCCGAGCCGGTGCCGCCCGAAACGATGACGTTCAGCCGGGTGGCGACGGCGGCCTCGAGATAGGCGGCCATCTCCTCGGTGAAGGCGCCGAAGCGCACGAGGTCGTCGATGCCGAGCTTGTCCTTCTTGAACTTGCGGATCGAGACCAGCGAGCCGTCCACCGCGATCGGGCCGATCATCGCGTTGAAGCGCGAGCCGTCGGCGAGGCGGGCGTCGACATAGGGGTTCGATTCGTCGACCCGGCGGCCCACCGCCGAGACGATCTTGTCGATGATCCGCAGCAGGTGGCGCTCGTCCTTGAAGGTGATGTCGGTCAGCTCGAGCCGGCCGTTGCGCTCCACGAAGATCTGCTGCGGGCCGTTGACGAGGATGTCGTTGACCGTGTCGTCCTTGAGCAGCGTCTCGAGCGGGCCGAGGCCGGTCACCTCGAAGTAGAGATCCTGGTTGAGGGTCTGGCGCTCATCGCGGTTCAGCACCACGCCCATCTCCTCCAGCGACTCGCTGGCGATGGCGTTGATCTCGTTGCGCAGGTCCTGCTCGCTGGCCTTGTCGAGCGCGGCAAGGTTGAGATTGTCGAGCAGCGCCTTGTGCAGCTCGAGCTTGATCTCCGAGAGCCGCTCCTTGCGGCGGCGTTCCTTGTCGGCCGGGGCGGCCTCCGCGGCGCGGCGCGGCGTGGCCGCGGGCGTGGTGCGCGCAGGCTCCGCCTTGGCCGGGGCGGGGGCTGGGCCGGCCGTCCGGGCGGGCGTGCGCCCGGCGCTGGCGGCATCGGTCTTCTTGAACTTGGAGAACATGGCGGAGACTCCGGGCTCAGCGCGACGCGGCGGCGTCGGCCCTGTTGACCTTGTGCATCTGGCGCGCGAGCTTGGCGATCTCGCGGCGCAGCGCGTTCTTCGGGGCGCCCTCGGACAGGGCGGTGCCCTGGTCGGCGCATTGGGTCACGGGCTTGCCGCCATCGGGCAGCATGATCTCGATCGAGATGCCGAGCGAATCCGCCAGCCGCCGGGCCCGGCTCTTGCCCGACAGGTCGGCAAAGCCCGGCGCGCGGTTCAGTACGAAGCGCAGCTTGTCGAAGGGCAGATCCTCGCCCTGCAGCGCCCGCTTCATCCGCATCGTGTTCTGGGCCGAGCGCATGTCGAGCTCGAGCGTCGCGAAATACAGGTGCGCGGCGTTCAGCACCGTCTCGGACCATTCGACCAGGCTCGGCGGCATGTCGATCACCACGTAGTCGAACTCGGCGCGCGCCATCGCGATCAGCCGCTCGACATCGGCCGGCCCGATCAGGTCGAGCGGCACCAGCTCTGAGGGCGAGGTCAGCACGCTGAGCCGGTCCTGGTAGGTCAGCATCGCCTGCAGGAAGCTTTCGTTGTCGGCGCTGGCGGTGTCGCTGAGGATCTCGAGCACCGCCTCGCGGCGCGGCAGGTCGAGCGCGGTGGCGACGGCGCCGAACTGCAGGTCGAGATCGATCAGGCAGACCCGCGGCGGGTTCTTCTTGTCGGCCTGCGCCAGCTCGCTGGCGAGGTTGACGGCGAGCGTCGTCGCGCCGCTGCCGCCGGACATGCCCTGCACCGGGATCACCACGCCGTCGCGATCACCGCCCTGGCTCGGGGTGGGGGAGGTCTCGGGCTGCGGCGGCAGCACCGGCTCGGCGCCGCTGCGCAGCCGCTCGATGGCGCGGGCCAGCTCGCCCTCGGGCAGCGGGTAGGGCACGAACTCGTCGCCGCCCTCGCGCAGCAGCTGGTGCAGCGCGGTCGGGCTCACCTCGTCGGCGATCAGGATGACCTTGATCGCCCGGGTCTTGGCGGCCGCGATCACGTCGGCGATCAGCGGCAGCGCCGCCTCGTCCTCCTTGGTCAGGGCGATCGCGATGAACTGCAGCTCCTCGGCCTCGGCCTGGCCGAGGAAGGCCAGCGCGTCCTCGAAGCCCAGATCGCCCCAGGTCTCGCCCAGCGCCGCTTCCATGTCCTCGATCAGGAGATCGAACTGCTGCACGTCGCGGCTGACCGTGCAGGCGACGATCGGCTGCGGGTCGGGTTGCAGTTGGGCGGTGCTGCTCATGGGCGTCACATCCTTGTCCGGCGATCCCCCGCGGCGTGCCGCCCCCCCTGTGTGAGACAGGGATATGAAGGGGTCGTTTCTTGATCAGGTTGTCGCCGGCAATGATGGCTGCAATGGGGCTGAAAATCTGAAATTGTTGGAACCGCTGCAACGATTGGGGCCGGGATTTGGCTTTGTTGCCACGTGCCGGCCCACCACTTATTGCGGGGTTGCGCCGCCCTCGCCGCCGCCGTTCCCGTTGCCGGTCGCACCCGTGCTTTCGGAGCCGACCTCGCTCGGCGGCACCGCGCTGGCGACGTAGTCGCGGAAGATGACCGCGGCGTATTTGCCGTTCAGCACGCTGGGGTGGTTCGCCACGAAACCCGAGACCTCGGTCACGGTGCGGCGGTTGGCGCGGGCGCGGCCCTCGGTGACGATCAGCGGCTGCGTCTCGCCGAAGGAGGCCACGGCCTCGAGCCGAGAGCGTTCGATCCCCTGCGCGATCAGGTAGGCCACCGCCGCCTGCGCGCGGCGCAGGCCGAGCGCCTTGTTGTAGGCTGCGCTGCCGACGAGGTCGGTGTGGCCGTAGACCCGGAAGCGGACCTCGGGGAACTGACGGATCCAGTGCGCCTGCGCGCGCAGCGTCGCCTGCGCCTCGGGGCCGAGCGCGGCCGAATCGAAGGCGAAGTTGATCACCGTGTCGACCTCGGCCTCGAAGCGGCGGGCGAGGTCGAGCCGCAGCGCGCCGGCCTGACCGGTCTGGACGGCGGTGTTGCGGGCTGTGGCGGCCCCGAAGCCGGAGGCGCCGAAGCCGGCCTCCTGGTCGAAGGCGGGCGGCGCCGTGCAGGCGCCCAGCGCGAGCGAGAAGAGCAGGGCGGTGGCGCAGACGGCGGGGCGGGCAAGGGGCATGGCGTGTCCTCTCAGTCCAGCACGTAGCCGTAGGAGCCGCCGAAGTCCTGGCGCGCGACCTCGCCCGCGCCGCCGGTCTGCGGCGCGCGGTCGGCCGAGACCCGGCCGAACAGGAACAGCTCGCGCTCAGTCGGCAGCCGCACCCGGTCGGTCGGCAGGGCCAGCACCTCGCCGCGCGTCGGCGTGACGAGGTGCGGCGTGATGATGATCACCAGCTCGGTCTGCATGCGTTCGTATTCGGCGCTGCGGAACAGCGCGCCGAGCACCGGGATGTCGCCCAGCCACGGCACCTGGCCGTTCAGGTCGCGGAAATCGTCCGACAGGAGCCCGGCGATGGCGAAGCTCTCGCCGTCGCGCATCTCGACCGTGGTCGAGGTCTCGCGCCGGCGGAAGGCGTCGACGGTGAAGCCGTTGGCGGTGAAGCCGTTGGCGGAATCGAGCGAGCTGACCGCCGCCTTCAGTTCGAGGTTGATGAGATCGCCCTCGACCACCCTCGGCACGAAGTCGAGCTCGACGCCGAAGGGCTTGAACTCGACCGTGATGGCGCCGCCTTCCTGGCTCACCGGGACCGGGTATTCGCCGCCGGCGAGGAAGCTCGCCTCCTGGCCCGACAGGGCGGTGAGGTTGGGCTCGGCCAGCGTGCGCACGACGCCGCGGCTTTCCAGCGCCTCGAGCAGCAGCCCGACCTCGACGCCGCCGGCGTTGAAGCCGAACAGCGTGGCGGCGTTGGCGGAGGTGGCGGAGGGCAGCGAGCCGGTCAGGGCGCTGCCGAGGCCGCCGGCGTTGCTGAGCCGGTTGGTGCCGACCGACAGGCCCAGATCGTCGCCCAGCACGGTGCCGCGGGCGCCGAGCGAGGCCGAGAGCGACTTGCTGACCGAGCGCTGCATCTCGGCGAAGCGCACCTTCAGCATCACCTGCTGCGTGCCGCCCACGGACATCAGGTTCGAGACCCGCTCGGGCGCGTAGCGCTGCGCCAGTTCCAGCGCGCGGTCGAGCTTGGAGATCGAGCTGACGGTGCCCGACAGCACGATGCCGTCATTGGCGGTGCGCACCTCGATCGGCTCGCCGGGCAGGATCTGGCCCAGCCGTTCCTTGAACTCGGCGATGTCGGGGGTGACGTGCACCTCGACATTGGTGATCAGCCGGCCATTGGTGCCCAGCACGGTCAGCGTGGTCCGGCCCGGCGCCTTGCCCAGCACGTAGATCGAGCGGTCGGTGAGCGATGAGATGTCGGCGATGCCGGGATTGGCGATCGACAGCTCGGCGAAGGGCACGTCGCTTTCGACCACCACGGCGCGGTTCATCGGCACCTGCAGCGCCGAGGAGGGCGAGCCGCCGGTGACGCGCAGCGCCTCGGCCTGCGCCGCGGGCGCGGCCGCGAGGGCCAGGGCGAGGCCGGTCAGGCCGGCCTTGATGCTGCGTCGGATGCTCATGTTGCCCGCCTTCGTCATTCGAATCCCGGGTGCGGCGCTGCGCCCCATGGTTGCGGCGAGCCTGCCCCATGTCGTGGTCGGCGCGCAACGCACCGGCGGCGCACGGGCCGCCGGTGGGGCCGGCGCGCAACAGCGCGCGCGGCTCAGTTGGTGCAGGGAATCGGGATCTCGACCACCTCGGCGCCGCGGCGGGTGCGGATCGTGCAGACCTGCGGCTCGGGGGCGGGGGCGGGCGCCACCTCGGCCACCTTCTCCTCCTCGACGATGCCGAGCAGACTGCGCTGGTCGACCTCGACCGCACCTGCGACGCTCTGGTCGCCCATGCCCACCAGCGACAGCGCCAGCGTGCCGGTCGACTGCGCCTGCGCGAGGTTGGCGACCTGCTGGGGGCTGGCCTGCACGGTCACGGTCCGCGCCACCATCGCCTCGGCGCGGCTCTGGTCCGAGGTCTGGTCGACGCCGACCAGCTCGAGGCCGGTCTCGATCAGTTTGGTGACCTCCTGGCCGGTCTCGGGGCCGACGTTCAGGGAGCCGGTCCAGTAGACGTCGACCCGGTCGCCGGGGCGCAGGAAGCCCGACACGCCGCTGGCGGCGGTCACGCTGATCGCGAAGGCGCGCATGCCCTGGTCGAGCCGGGTGCTGATGCCGGCATTGCCGCCGGGCGCGGTGATCTTGGCCAGAAGCACCGGCTCGTTCGCCTCCATCGGGCGCAGCACGAGGCGGGCGCCCTTGCGGTCGGCGGGAAACAGCTCCTCAAGGCTGCTGACCGTGCCCTCGGGCAGGTGCTTCTCGACGTAGCGGATCGGCGCGACGTCCTCGGGCGTCAGCTCCTCGCCATAGGAGAGCGCGCGGCTCACCGCCAGGACCTCGACGGTCGGGACCTGCTGCTTGGCGACGGCGCGCTCGCGCGCCAGCGCGGCCTGCTGCTGCTCGAAATGGCCCTGCACCATGTAGACGGCGAAGCCGGCGAGGCCGAGGCCGATCAGGAAGACGAAGGCGAACACTGCGCGCATGGAAGGATCCTCTTTCTTGTTCTTCTACTGAGGGGTCTGGTCGGCGTATTGCTCGAGCTTCTGCGCGATCTGCCCGTTGGCGCGCAGCGTGCTCTGGCTGACGGCGATGCCGATGGCGAGCGAGACGGCGACGATGCCGGCGGCCAGGACGACCCAGTCGACCGAGACGGCCCCGTCCTCGCAGTTCTTCAGCCTAGCGAAATGGCACTTCATCATCCCTCCTGCCACCGACGGCCCCCGCCCCGGAGGCCACCTTGATCGGCGATTGTGGTGAGGTTGTGATCGCGGCGGGGCCACTCCGAGAACCCGCCCGAACACCGAAAGGGCCGCGCGAGCGGCCCTTTCCGTGTCGTGGAACGGCCGCAGCGGCGCGGCCGGTTCACGATGGTCTGCTGTCGCGGCTTCAGAGGCCGGCAGCGGTGTCCAGGTCGGCCGAGATCGTTGCGGCGACCGAGTCGACCTTGGTGTCGAGCGTGGTCATCACGGCGATGCCGATGCCGACGATGGCGGCGGTCAGGACGACCCAGTCAACGGTCACGGCGCCGGATTCGTCATTATGGAACTTCTTGATGAAGTTGATCATTTCATGTCCCTCCTGGGGGGTTGTTGCTGTCATTCCCCCAGCGGATCGACGATGCGCGTTCCCCGCTGGTGGTTACATATAGCCGGCGGATTGGGGCGGGATTTGGACGCCATTGGTGCGATTTTTCACCCTTTGTCCGGCGCCGGTCGCAACTTTGCGTGGCCCAGCCGCCCCACCCGGGCGGCGTCTCGTGCCGGCCGGATCGTCAGGCCGGCCCGGTTTTGCGAAAGTCCCGGCGACTCGGTTGCGATGAGGGAGTGGACATGCGCGCGGCGCTGACAGGCGGTCCCCCGGGCAGGCTGTTCAACCTGGCGCTCGGCCTCGCGCTGACGCTCGGCATCCTCGCGGCGGCGCCCGGCCGGGCCGAAACCGGCCAGGGGGCGGATTTCACCTTCAGGCGAATCGCGGTGCCCGAACCCGGCGCGGGCCGCCGGATCACCGTGCAGATCGACCCCACGGTCGCGCCGGTCCGCGCCGCGCCGGTGCCCGAGGCGCAGGACCCCGCGGCGCCGGCCGGCGCCGACCGGGCCGCGGGGTCCGACTGGTTCTGGGCGGCGGTCTCGCCGCGCCTCGCCGATGCCGGCCCCGGCCGGCTCGAGCCGGCGATGCTGGCGCTGGGCCTGGCGCCGGCGGGCCGGGCCGTCGCGGCGCCGCGGGTGCAGCACCTGCAGGACATCGCGCGCAGCTACGGCACCGAGATCATGCGCGCCACCATCGGCACCCGCGTCTCGCCCGCGCTGGCGCTGGCCGTCATTTCGGTCGAGAGCGCGGGCCGGGTCGATGCGCAGAGCGGGGCCGGCGCGCAGGGGCTGATGCAGTTGATGCCGGCCACCGCGGCGCGGTTCGGCGTCGCCGACTGGCGGGTCTCGGCCGAGAACATCCGCGGCGGCGTCGCCTATCTCGACTGGCTGCTCGGCCATTTCGGCGGCGACCCGATCCTGGCGCTGGCGGGCTACAACGCGGGCGAGGGGGCGGTGCGCGACAATGGCGGCGTGCCGCCCTATGCCGAGACGCGGGGCTACGTGCCCAAGGTGCTCACCGCCTGGGGCGTGGCGCGCGGGCTTTGCGTGACGCCGCCGGTGCTGATCGGCGACGGCTGCGTGTTCTCGGTCAACAGCCTCTAGGTCAGGCGAAGAGCGCGGCCTTCTCCGGATGCCGCCGCGCCCAGAGCGCGACGTAGGAGCAGGCCGGCACGATGCGGAAGCCCTGCGCCTCGGCATCCTCGACCATCGCGCACACGAGGGCCGCGGCATGGCCGCGCCCCTCGTGTGCGCGCGGCACGCCGGTATGGGTGGCGACGCGCGCGTCGCCGCGCGCCACCCATGTCAGCTCGGCCTCGGCGCCACCGCCGAGATCGAGCGCGTAGCGGCCCCTTTCGGGGCCGCCCTCGCGACGGATCTCGCGATCAGACAATGGTCGCCTCGGTGGCTTCGCGGATCTCGGCTTCGGTCACGCCCGGCGCCGTCTCCACGATCTTCAGGCCGCCCTCGACCACGTCGAGCACGCCGAGGCCGGTGATGATCCGGTCGACCACGCCGGTGCCGGTGAGCGGCAGCGTGCATTCCTTCAGCAGCTTCGATTCGCCGGCCTTGTTGGTGTGGTCCATCACCACCACCACGCGGCCGACGCCGGCGACGAGGTCCATCGCGCCGCCCATGCCCTTCACGAGCTTGCCCGGGATCATCCAGTTCGCGAGATCGCCGTTCTCGGCCACCTCCATCGCGCCGAGGATCGCCATGGCGATCTTGCCGCCGCGGATCATGCCGAAGGAGGTCGCGCTGTCGAAATAGGCGGTGTGCGGCAGCTCGGTGATGGTCTGCTTGCCGGCGTTGATGAGATCGGGGTCGATCTCCTCCTCGGTCGGGAAGGGGCCCATGCCGAGCATGCCGTTCTCGGACTGGAGCGTCACGTGCACGCCCTCGGGGATGTAGTTCGGCACCAGCGTCGGAATGCCGATGCCGAGGTTCACGTAGGTGCCGTCCTCGAGCTCCTGCGCGGCGCGTGCCGCCATCTGCTTGCGGTCCCAGGCCATGCTTACGCCTCCCTCGTCCCGCCGGAGGCGGGCTCTCTCAACGTGCGCTGTTCGATGCGCTTCTCGTGCTCGCCTTGGATCAGCCGGTGCACGTAGATCCCCGGCAGGTGGATGTGGTCGGGGTCGAGCGAGCCGGCCGGCACGATCTCCTCGACCTCGGCGACGCAGACGCGGCCGCACATCGCGGCGGGCGGGTTGAAGTTGCGGGCGGTCTTGCGGAAGACGAGGTTGCCGGTCTCGTCGGCCTTCCACGCCTTGACGATCGACAGGTCGGCGACGATGCCGCGCTCGAGGATGTAGGTCTCGCCGTCGAAGACCTTCTCCTCCTTGCCCTCGGCCACCTTCGTGCCGACGCCGGTCTTGGTGTAGAAGCCCGGAATGCCCGAGCCGCCGGCGCGCATCCGTTCGGCCAGGGTGCCCTGCGGGGTGAATTCCAGCTCCAGCTCGCCCGAGAGGTACTGGCGCATGAACTCGGCGTTCTCGCCCACATAGGACGAGATCATCTTGCGGATCTGCCGGGTCTGCAGCAGCAGCCCGAGACCGAAATCATCGACGCCCGCGTTGTTCGAGGCGAAGGTCAGATCCTTCACGCCCGCCTCGCGGATCGCGTTGATCAGAAGCTCGGGGATGCCGCACAGGCCGAAGCCGCCCGCCGCGATCAGCATCCCGTCCTTCAGCAGCCCGTCGAGCGCCGACGCGGCGTCCGGATAGGTCTTTTGCATCTGTCTCCCCCTGTTGCGTCGGGGGGAACCTTTGCGCCGGGCGGGGCCGAAGTCAACGCGGGTGCCGCGCCGCAGAAGGCGGCGCGGCGCGCGGTCTCACTCGGCCGCCTCGTCGGCGGACTTCTTGGACGCCGTCTTCTTGGCGGGCGCCTTCTTGGTGGTGCTCTTGGCCTTCGTGGTCGTGGCCTTCTTGGCGGCGGGCTTCTTCGCCGCCGCCTTCTTGGCCGGGGCCTTCTTCTTTCCGCCCTTGGCGGCCTTCTCGTCCACCAGAGCGATCGCCTGTTCGAGCGTCACCGTCTCGGGCTCCACCTCCTTGGGCAGGGTGGCGTTGACCTTCTCCCATTTCACGTAAGGCCCGTAGCGGCCCGGCATGACCGAGATCGCGCCGCCCGAGGGGTGCTCGCCCAGCTCCTTCAGCGCCTTGGCCGCCGCACCGCGGCCGCCGCGCCCGGCGGCCTTCTGCGCCAGTACCTCGACGGCGCGGTTCATGCCGATCTCGAAGACCTCGTCCACTTCCTTGAGGTTGGCGTAGAGTCGACCGTGCTTCACGAAGGGCCCGAAGCGGCCGATCCCGGCCTCGACCGGCTCGCCATCCTCGGGGTGGTTGCCCACGAAGCGCGGCAGCGACAGCAGCGTCAGCGCCTTCTGCAGGTCCATCGCGTCCATCTGCCAGCCCTTGGGCAGCGAGGCGCGCGGCGGCTTGGGCTGCTCGGCCGTCGCCTCGCCGCGCTGGACGTAGGGCCCGAAGCGGCCGGTCTTCAGCCAGATCTCGTCGCCCTGGTCCTCGCCCAGCACCCGGTCGGCGCCGGTGTCGGCACCGTCACCGCCGATCGGCCGGGTATAGCGGCATTCGGGGTAGTTGCCGCAGCCGACGAAACCGCCGGTGCGCGAGGTCTTGAGATGCAGCTTGCCGGTGCCGCATTGCGGGCAGAGGCGCGGGTCGGTGCCGTCCTCGCGCGGCGGGTAGAGCTGCGGCGCCAGCGCCTCGTCGAGCACGTCGAGCACCTCGGTGATCCGCAGCTCCGAGGTTTCGGCGATGGCGGCGGAGAAGTCGCACCAGAACCGCGCCAGCAGTTCCTTGTAGTCGGCCTTGCCGGCCGAGACGTCGTCGAGCTGTTCCTCGAGCTCGGCGGTGAAGTCGTATTCGACGTAGCGCTTGAAGAAGTTCAGCAGGAAGATCGTGACGATCCGGCCCTTGTCCTGCGGGATCAGCCGGTTCTTGTCCTTCGAGACGTAGTCGCGGTCCTGGATCGTGCCGATGACGCTGGCATAGGTCGAGGGCCGGCCGATCCCGAGCTCTTCCATGCGCTTGACCAGCGTCGCCTCGGTGTAGCGCGGCGGCGGCTGGGTGTGGTGCTGCAGCGCTAGCACGGCGGCATCGCCGCCCAGCACCGCGGCATCCTTGCTCTCCTCGGTCGCCTTGCCGAAGGCGGCCTTGAGCGCGCCCGAGGCGAACTTCGCGGCCTCGCCCTGGTGGATCTGCGGCAGGCGGCGGTCGTCGTCGCTCTCGACGTCGTCGCGGCCTTCCTCGTAGACCTTGAGGAAGCCGTCGAACAGCACGACCTGGCCGGTGGCGCGCAGCACCACCTCGCGGTCGCGGCTCTCGATGTCGACCGTGGTGCGCTCGAGCCGGGCGGCCTCCATCTGGCAGGCGAGGGTGCGTTTCCAGATCAGGTCGTAGAGCTTGCGCTGATCGGCCTCGAGCCGGGCGAGCTTGCCGGCGTCGCGCGACATGTCGGTGGGCCGGATGCACTCGTGCGCTTCCTGCGCGTTCTTGGCCTTGTTCTTGTACATGCGCGGCGATTTCGGGACGTAGGCGTCGCCGTAGCGCGACTTGATCTCGTCGCGCGCGGCCATCACCGCCTCGGGCGCCATGTCGATGCCGTCGGTCCGCATGTAGGTGATGTAGCCCGCCTCGTAGAGCCGCTGCGCCGCCGACATGGTGGCGCGCGCGCCCATGCCGAACTTGCGGCTGGCTTCCTGCTGCAGGGTCGAGGTCATGAACGGGGCAGAGGGGTTGCGCGAGCCCGGCTTGGCCTCGACCGAGGCCACGGTGAGGTCGCGCGAGGCCACGGCCTGCACCGCCATCTCGGCCTGGGTGCGGTCGGCGAGGTCGAAGCGGTCGAGCTTCTGGCCGCCTAGAACGGTCAGCCGCGCCTCGTATTCCTGCCCGCGCGGGGTCTGCAGCTGCGCCTTCACGCTCCAGTATTCGCGGGGTTTGAACGCCTCGATCTCCATCTCGCGCTCGACGATGAGCCGCAGGCAGACCGACTGCACGCGGCCCGCCGACTTGGCGCCGGGCAGCTTGCGCCAGAGCACCGGGCTCAGGTTGAAGCCCACGAGGTAGTCGAGCGCGCGGCGCGCGAGGTAGGCATGCACCAGCGGCGCGTCGATCTCGCGCGGGTTCTGCATCGCCTCGGTCACGGCCGCCTTGGTGATGGCGTTGAAGACCACGCGCGACACCGGCGTGTCCTTCTTCAGCGCCCGGCGCTTGGTCAGCGCCTCCTGCAGGTGCCAAGAGATCGCCTCGCCCTCGCGATCGGGGTCGGTGGCGAGGATCAGGTTCGGGTCGTCCTTCAGCGCGTCGGCGATCGCCTTGACGTGCTTGCGGCTGTCGGCGCCGACCTCCCAGCTCATGTCGAAATCGTTCTCGGTGTCGACCGAGCCGTCCTTGGGCGGCAGGTCGCGGACATGGCCGTAGGAGGCGAGCACGGTGTAGTCCGAGCCGAGATAGGTGTTGATCGTCTTGGCCTTGGCCGGAGATTCGACGACGACGACGGGCATGGAGAATCCTCGGATCGGGGGGGAGCGATTTGGGCGGGCAACATGTGGCGGCCCTCGCGGCATTGTCAATGCACCCGATGCGCGGGTTTCCGGTCCGTGCGGTATCGCGTCGCCGTCGAAGGGGGCAGGGGCGCGCCGCGCGATGGAGGGGGGTCAGCCCTGCGCCGGGCTCAGATCGCGCCGCGACAGCAGGCCGCCGGCCCGCCGCTCCACCCGGCCCTCGAGTTCGAGTTCGGTGAGCGCGCAGGCCACCATGGGCGCGGGCAGGCCGAGATCGCGGGTGAGCTGGTCCTCGGCCAGCGGCGCCGCCCCGAGCTGCCCGAGGATCCTGTCGCTCAGGGCCGGGGGCGCGGGTGAGTCGGCCCGGTCGCGGCGCGGCGCCGCGGCGCGGGCCGCCGGCTCCGGCGCGGCGGGGGGCGCGACAGGGGGCGCGGGGCAGGGCGCGGATTCGAGCAGGTCGATCACGTCATCGGCCCCGCGCACCAGCGCGGCACCGTCCCGGATCAGCATGTTGCAGCCCGCCGCCCGCGCGTCGAAGGGGTGGCCCGGCACGGCCAGCACCTCGCGCCCGGCCTCCAGCGCGCAGCGCGCGGTGATCAGGCTGCCCGAGCGCGCGGCCGCCTCGACCACGATCACCGCCCGCGCCAGACCGGCGACGATCCGGTTGCGCGCGGGGAAGTGCCGCCCCTGCGGCGTCAGCCCGACCGCCTGCTCGGAGAGCGCGAGCCCGTCGGTGGAAATGCGGCGCGCCAGGTCGGCGTTCTCTGTGGGGTAGGTCACGTCGATGCCGCCGGCGAGCACGGCGATGGTGCCGGAGGGCAGCGCGGCCGCGTGCGCCTCGGCGTCGATGCCGCGCGCCAGGCCCGACACGACGACCCATCCGGCCTCCGCCAGTGCGCCGGAGAGCCGATGCGCCATGCGGCGGCCGAGCGAGGAGGCGTTGCGCGCGCCGACCAGCGCCAGCATCGGCCGGCGCAGCAGCGCGCCGCGGCCGCGCATCCACAAGAGCGGCGGCGCGTCGGGCAGGGCGGCCAGCAGGGCGGGGTAGAGCGGGTCGCCATGCGCCAGCAGCCGGGCGCCGCGCTCGTGCCCGGCCTCGAGCTCCGCCTGCGCCGCCTCGCGGCTGCAGGCTTGGTAGCCGGCCACGCCCGCGGCGCGGGCGATGTCGGGCAGGACGTCCAGCGCCGCCTCGGCCGTGCCGTGCTGGGCCAGCAGGCGCCAGTAGGTCGCCACCCCGACCCGGCGAGAGCGCAACAGACGAAGCCGGGACAGCAGATCTTCTTCCGAGGTGGGTGGGAGTGGGGGGTGAGCGGAAGAAGTGGGTTGGTGAGCCATCCCGAGCCTCGCCTGTTGCGGGCCCAGATTTAAGGCGACTAGGTTAACAGGATGTAAACCAGAGGGAGATCCGCGCGCTCAGCCCGAGCCGCCCACCGTCAGCCCGCCGATCATCAGCGAGGGCTGGCCCACGCCCACCGGGACCCATTGGCCCGCCTTGCCGCAATTGCCGATGCCCGGGTCGAGCGCGAGATCGTTGCCGATGGCGCGGATCTTCTGCAGCGCGGTGGCGCCGTCGCCGATCAGCGTCGCGCCCTTCACCGGCGCGCCGACCTTGCCGTCCTTCACCCGGTAGGCCTCGGTGCAGGAGAAGACGAACTTTCCGCTCGTGATGTCGACCTGCCCGCCGCCGAAGCCCACGGCCCAGATCCCGTCCTTGAGGTCGGCCACCATGGCCTCCGGGTCGTCCTGGCCCGCCAGCATGTAGGTGTTGGTCATGCGCGGCATCGGCGTGTGGGCGTAGCTTTCGCGCCTGCCGTTGCCGGTGGCCTCGACCCCCATCAGACGGGCGTTCTGGCGGTCCTGCATGTAGCCCACGAGCTTGCCGTCCTCGATCAGCGTGGTGCGCCCCGAGGGCGTGCCCTCGTCGTCGAAGGTGATCGAGCCGCGCCGGTCGGGGATCGTGCCGTCGTCGAGCACGGTCACGCCCTTCGCGGCCACCTGCTGGCCCATCAGCCCCGAGAAGGCCGAGGAGCCCTTGCGGTTGAAGTCGCCCTCGAGCCCGTGGCCCACCGCCTCGTGCAGAAGGATGCCGGGCCAGCCGGGGCCGAGCACCACGTCCATCACGCCCGCGGGTGCGGGCTCGGCGTCGAGGTTCACGAGCGCGATCCTGAGCGCCTCGCGCACCACCGGCTCCCAGTGGTCGCGAACCATCAGCCCGTCGAGCCCGAAGCGGCCGCCGCCGCCCATGTGGCCGCTCTCGCGGCGGCCGTCCTTCTCGACGATCACGCCGATCGAGAGCCGCGCCATCGGGCGGGTGTCCGTATATAAGGCGTCCTCGGGCCGCAGGATCGCCACCTCCTGGTGCGAGGCGGCGAGGCTCGCGGTGACCTGCACCACCTTCGGGTCGAGCGCCCGTGCGAAGGCGTCGATCTCGCGCAGAAGCTCCACCTTCACGCCGAAGGCCGCGCCGGCGATCGGGTCGGCATCGGTGTAGAGGTGGCGGTTGGTGCGGGCCGGCGCCTCGGCCAGCGTGCCGCCGCCATCGCCCACGGCGAGGCGGGCGGTGGCGACGGCGCGCTTCAGCGCTGCTTCGTCGATCTGGGTCGAATGCGCGTAGCCCGAGGTCTCGCCGCGCACCGCGCGCAGGCCGAAGCCCTCGGCGGCGTCGAAATTGGCGTGGCGCAGCCGCCCGTCATCGAAGCTCAGCACCTCCGAGCGGCGGCGCTCGAGGAACAACTCGCCGTCATCGGCGCCGGCCACGGCCTCGCGCAGAAGCCGCAGCGCGGCCGGGCGGTCGAGATGCGTGGCGAAGGGATCGAATGCGGGCTGCGCCTGCGTGGAAGCCATGCGATGTCCTCTGGATGCCGTGCGGTCCGGGGGAGCGAGCGGCCGTTTGCCGCAACCGGACAGCTTGTTCTGCCGGAGAGTTTATGGGAATAGACCCGCGGACGACAGGGGATTCCGCGCAAGCGGGGGCCTCGGGGCGCCGACTTACGCCAGACACGAAAGTAGAGACATGCACCTGACGAAGCCCCTTTCCGTGCTCGCTTCCGCTGCCGCCGCCACGCTTGCCGCGGGCGCTGCCGCCGCGCAGGAGTCGCTGCCGATCATCGGCGCGCCGACCGACGGCGCGGTGGGCTGGCAGCCGGCCGCGACCAAGCTGGCGCGCGACATCCACTGGCTCGACGGCATGCTGCTGGTGATCATCACCGCGATCACGCTGTTCGTGGTGGGCCTTCTGGCCTTCGTGATCCTGCGCTACAACCGCCGCGCCAACCCGAACCCGGCGACCTTCACCCACAACTCGCCGCTCGAGATCGCCTGGACCGTGGTGCCGATCGTGATCCTGATCTTCATCGGGGCCTTCTCGCTCCCGGTGCTGTTCGACCAGCAGGAGATCCCGGAGGGCGACGTCCACATCAAGGTGACCGGCTACCAGTGGTACTGGGGCTACGAGTACACCGACGAGGAAGTCGCCTTCGAGAGCTTCATGATCGGCGCGGGCATGGGCAACCTCAACGAGGAGATCGAGGCCGAGCTGGTCGAGGCGGGCTACTCCGCCGACGAGTTCAAGCTGGCCACCGACACCGCCGTGGTGGTGCCGACCGGCGCGACCGTGGTGATGTCCGTCACCGCCGCCGACGTGATCCACTCCTGGACCATCCCCGCCTTCGGCGTGAAGCAGGACGCGGTGCCGGGCCGGATCGCCCAGCTGTGGTTCGAGGCCGACCAGGAAGGCGTCTATTTCGGCCAGTGCTCCGAGCTGTGCGGCAAGGACCACGCCTACATGCCGATCACCGTCAAGGTGGTCAGCCCCGAGGCCTACGAGGCCTGGCTGGCCGAGGCCAAGGAAGAGTTCCCGGCCTGATCCGGGACCGCGATAGCGGGGCGGCGCGCGCAGGCGCCCGCCCGGGGCGGCGCCCTGCGCGCCGCGATCCGACATGACGACCGGCCGGGACCGCCCGGCCGCACCGGCGGGGGAGCGCCCCGCCTCCGCGCCACCAGCGACGGCGGAACCTGCCCGCCGGATGGGAGCCCGCATGACCGATGCCAGCATGACCGACGCCCCCTTCGCGGGCCGCCCCGAGGCGGGGATCGGCGACTACTTCGCCCTGCTCAAGCCGCGCGTCATGACGCTCGTGGTCTTCACCGCCCTCGTGGGGCTGGTCGTGGCGCCGGTGCCGGTGCACCCCTTCCTCGGCTTCGTCGTGGTGCTGTGCATCGCGGTGGGCGGCGGCGCCTCGGGCGCGCTCAACATGTGGTGGGACGCCGACATCGACGCGATCATGCGCCGCACCCGCAACCGGCCGATCCCGTCGGGCAAGACCACGCCGGGCGACGCGCTGGCGCTGGGCCTCGCGCTGTCGGGCTTCTCGGTGGTGGTGCTGTTCCTGGCCGCCGGTCCGCTCGCCGCGGGGCTCCTGGCCTTCACCATCTTCTTCTACGCCGTGATCTACACGATGTGGCTCAAGCGCTCGACGCCGCAGAACATCGTGATCGGCGGCGCAGCGGGGGCCTTCCCGCCGATGATCGGCTGGGCCGCCGCGACCGGCGATATCGCGATCGAAAGCGTGCTGATGTTCGCGCTGACCTTCATGTGGACGCCGCCGCATTTCTGGGCGCTGGCGCTGTTCGTGAAGTCCGATTACGGCGATGCCGGCGTGCCGATGCTGACCGAGACCCATGGCCGCCGCTCGACCCGCCGCCACATCCTGGCCTACACCGTGCTGCTCGTTCCGGTGGCGCTGGGGCTCGGCTTCACCTCGATCGGCGGGCCGATCTACCTTGCCGTCGCCGCGGTGCTGAACCTGCAGTTCCTCGCCGGGGCCTGGCAGCTCTTCCGCCGCGACGAGACCGCGGCCGAGGCCGATGGCTACGCCGCCGAGAAGAAGGTCTTCAAGATCTCGCTCGGCTACCTGTTCCTGCATTTCGGCGCGCTTCTGATCGAGGCGGCGCTGCGCCCCTGGGGCGGCTCCTGGCAGATCCTGTCGGCGCTGTTCGGGGCCTGAGGGAGACATGACCATGCAAGTCGAACACGAACTGCATCACCGCCGCAAAGGCCGCAACTTCGGCGTCGGCCTGCTTCTGGTGGCCTTCGTCGGGCTGATCTTCGGCCTGACCGTGGTCAAGACGCTGAACCTGGGCGACATCGTCGACCTGGAGCGCGCCGACCGGGCCTTCCAGCCGGCCGAGACCGGCACCGGGGCGGACCAATGAGCGGCGGGCGCGACGCCAACCTGCGCCGCACCGCCCTGCAGGCGGTCGGCGTGGTGGTGGTGATGGGCGCCCTGGCCTGGGCGGCGGTGCCCTTCTACAGCTGGTTCTGCCGCGTCACCGGCTTCGGCGGCGCCACGGCGGTGGCCGAGGCGGGCTCGGACACGGTGCTCGACCAGACCATCACCGTGCGCTTCGACGCCTCGCTCGAGCGCGACATGCCGTGGGAGTTCAAGCCGGTCGAGCGCGAGATGGAGGTGAGGATCGGCGAGACCGGCCTCGCCTTCTACGAGGCGCACAACCCGACCGACCGGCCCGTGGCCGGCCAGGCGAGCTACAACGTCGCGCCCTATGCGGCGGGCGGCTATTTCCAGAAGATCGAATGCTTCTGCTTCACCGAGCAGGTGCTGCAGCCGGGCGAGACGGTGATGATGCCCGTCAGCTTCTACATCGATCCCGAGATCGTCGAGGATCGCGAGGCCAAGTATGTCCACGAGATCACTCTGGGCTATACCTTCTACGAGATCGACCTTCCCGAAGACACCGAGACGGCCGCGCTGTCGCCGGGCACGGAGTCTTTGACAGCACCCGCCACGCAGGCGATAGAGACGAACTGAACGAGAGGCCCGAGGGACCGACGCTATGGCGCACGAGAAGAACCACGACTACCATATCCTGCCCCCGTCCATCTGGCCGCTGACCTCGGCCGTCGGCGCCTTCGCGATGCTGTTCGGTGCCGTCACCTGGATGCACGGCTCGGGCCCCTGGCTGTTCCTGATCGGTCTCGCCGCGGTGCTCTACTCGATGTACGCCTGGTGGGCCGACGTGGTCGGCGAAAGCCGCGCCGGCGACCACACCCCGGTGGTGCGCATCGGCCTGCGCTACGGCTTCATCTTCTTCATCATGTCCGAGGTGATGTTCTTCGTCGCCTGGTTCTGGGCCTTCTTCAAGAACGCGCTCTACCCGATGGGCCCGCAGAGCCCCGCGGTCGACGGCGTCTGGCCGCCCGAGGGCATCACCACCTTCGACCCGTGGCACCTGCCGCTGATCAACACGCTGATCCTGCTGTGCTCGGGCGCGGCCGCCACCTGGGCGCACCACGCGCTGGTGCACGAGAACAACCGCAAGGACATGCGCAACGGCCTGCTGCTGGCGATCGGCCTCGGCGTGATCTTCACCTTCTTCCAGGCGCTGGAATACTTCGAGGCCCCGTTCACCTTCGGCGGCAACGTCTATGGCGGCATCTTCTTCATGGCGACCGGCTTCCACGGCGCGCATGTGATCATCGGCACGATCTTCCTCGCGGTCTGCCTGCTGCGGCTGCAGAGCGGCCACTTCACCCAGAACAAGCATGTCGGCTTCGAGGCGGCGGCCTGGTACTGGCACTTCGTCGACGTGGTCTGGCTGTTCCTGTTCTTCGCGATCTACGTCTGGGGCAGCTGAGCCCGCGCGGCCTTCGGGCCGCGACCGACGCCCCACGGATCAAGGACGCGCGGGCCCTCTCGCGCGTCCTTTCGTTTTGACGGGACCTGACATGCGCCGCTTGCTGCCATTCGCGATCATGGGCCTGCTGGGCTGCCTGGTTCTGCTGTCCCTCGGGGTCTGGCAGATGCAGCGGCTGGAGTGGAAGACCGCGATCCTCGAGGAGATCGACGCCCGGATCGGCGCCGCGCCGGTGCCGCTTTCGGGCGTCGCCGCGCCGGATCCGCTGGCGCAGCGCTACCTGCCGGTCGTGGCCGAGGGGCGGCTCACCGGCGAGGAGGTGCACGTGCTGAGCTCGGCCGACGGGCCGGGCTACCGGGTGATCGCCGTGCTCGACACCGGCCGGCGCCGCGTCATGGCCGATCTCGGCTTCGTGCCGCTGGCCGAGAAGACGGCGCCGCGCGCCACCGACGAGGTGATGATCACCGGCAACCTGCACTGGCCGCAGGAAGCCGACGAATGGACCCCGCCGGCCGACACCGCCGAGAACATCTGGTACGCCCGAGAGGTCGGGCAGATGGCGGTCGCGCTCGGCACCGAGCCGATGCTGCTGGTGGCGCGGCGGATCGCGCCGCCTGTCGGCACGCGGCCCATCCCGCTTGACAGCGCCGCCGTGCCGAACGACCACCTCGGCTACGCCATCACCTGGTTCTCGCTGGCCGCCGTCTGGACCGCGATGACCGGCATCTTCCTGTGGCGCGCCGCCCGCGCCCCGAGCCCGAAGGACTGACCCATGCGCTACGTCTCGACCCGCGGCCAGGCCCCGAGCCTTTCCTTCGAGGAGGCGATGCTGACCGGCCTCGCGCGCGACGGCGGGCTCTACGTGCCCGAGACCATCCCGCAGATGTCCCGCGACGAGATCGCGGCGCTGGCCGGGCGCGACTACGAGGAGGTGGCCTTCGCCGTGATGCGGCCCTTCATCGGCGACGCCTTCACCGATGTCGAGTTCCGCGAGCTTATCGCCAGGGCCTACGCCGCCTTCGCGCATCCGGCGCGCGCGCCGCTCGTTCAGCTCGGCCCGAACCATCACCTCATGGAGCTGTTCCACGGGCCGACCCTGGCCTTCAAGGACTTCGCCATGCAGCTGATCGGCCAGCTGTTCCAGGCCTCGCTCGAGCGTTCGGGCGAGCGGATCACCATCGTTGGCGCGACCAGCGGCGACACCGGCTCGGCGGCGATCGAGGCGTTCCGCGGCCTCGCCAATGTCGACGTGGTGATCCTCTACCCGCATGAGCGCATCTCCGAGGTGCAGCGCCGGCAGATGACGACGCCGTCGGAGGAGAACGTCCACACCCTCGCCGTGACCGGCGATTTCGACGACTGCCAGGCCGCGCTGAAGGACATGTTCAACGACTTCGCCTTCCGCGACGAGGTGCGTCTCGCGGGGGTGAACTCGATCAACTGGGGCCGGGTGCTGGCGCAGGTGGTCTACTACTTCTCCGCCGCCACGAGCCTCGGCGCGCCGCATCGCGAGATCGACTTCACGGTGCCCACCGGCAATTTCGGCGACATCTACGCGGGCGACATCGCACGCCGCATGGGCCTGCCGATCGGCAGGCTGGTGATCGCCACCAACCGCAACGACATCCTGCACCGCACCATGGAGAGCGGCGAGCATCGCAAGTCCGGCGTGACGCCGACGATCAGCCCCTCGATGGACATCCAGGTGTCGTCGAACTTCGAGCGGGCGCTGTGGGATGCCTATGGCCGCGACGGCGCGGCGGTGGCGCAGCTCATGGAGGAGCTGAAGGGGCAGGGCGGCTTCGCGGTGAGCCAGGGCGCGATCGGCCGCCTGCGCGAGAGCTTCGCCTCGGGCCGCGCCTCGGAAGAGGAGACCCGCGCCACGATCCGCCGCGTCCACGACCAGACCGGCGAGCTGCTCTGCCCGCATTCGGCGGTGGGCGTGCACGTGGCCGAGGCGCATCTCGGCGCCAACCCGATGGTGACGCTCGCCACCGCGCACCCCGCCAAGTTCCCCGACGCGGTCGAGGCCGCCACCACCATCCGCCCGCCCCTTCCCCCGCGCATGGCGGGGCTGTATGAGCGCGAGGAGCGGGTGACGCGGGTCGAGGCCGACCTCGCCGCCCTGCAATCCGTCATCCGGGAGAAGATCGCGCGGTGAGTGTCCGTCTCCATACCCTGCCCAACGGCTTCCGCATCGCCACCGAACGGATGCCCGGCCTGCAATCGGCCTCGATCGGCATCTGGGTGCTTGCCGGCGGCCGGCACGAGACCGAGGAGCAGAACGGCATCGCGCATTTCCTCGAGCACATGGCGTTCAAGGGCACGGCGCGGCGCTCGGCGCTGCAGATCGCCGAGGCGATCGAGGATGTCGGCGGCTACATCAACGCCTACACCTCGCGCGAGATGACCGCCTACTACGCCCGCGTGCTGGGGCAGGACGTCGACCTCGCGCTCGACGTGATCTCGGACATCCTCTTGAACCCGGTCTTCTCCGAGGAGGAGATCGAGGTCGAGCGCGGCGTGATCCTGCAGGAGATCGGCCAGGCGCTCGACACGCCGGACGACATCATCTTCGACTGGCTGCAGGAAGAGGCCTATCCGGGCCAGCCGCTCGGGCGCACCATCCTCGGCCCCGCCGAGCGGGTGCAGCGCTTCAGCCGCGCCGACCTCGCCGCCTTCACGCAGGCGCATTACGGCCCCGGCCAGCTGATCCTCTCGGCGGCGGGCGACGTCGATCACGACGCCATCGTCGCGGCGGCGGAGCGGCTCTTCGGCGGGCTCGCGCCGCGGGTCACCGCGCCGGTGCAGCCGCCGGCCCGCTTCCTCGGCGGCGAGCGCCGTGTGATCAAGCCGCTCGAGCAGGTGCATTTCGCGATGGCGCTCGAGGGTCCGCATTACCGCGACCCCTCGATCTACGCCGCGCAGCTCTACGCGATCGCGCTCGGCGGCGGCATGTCCTCGCGGCTGTTCCAGAAGATCCGCGAGGATCGCGGCCTGTGCTACACCATCTTTGCGCAGGCCGGCGCCTATGAGGACACCGGCATGACCACCATCTATGCCGGCACCTCGGCCGAGGAGATCGGCGACCTCGCCCGGCTGACCATGGACGAGATGCGCCGCGCCGCCGACGACATGTCGGCCGCCGAGGTGGACCGCGCCCGTGCCCAGCTCAAGGCGGGGATGCTGATGGGGCTCGAGAGCCCGTCGAACCGCTGCGAACGCCTGGCCCGGATGCTGGCGATCTGGGGGCGGGTGCCCGACGTCGACGAGACGGTCGAGAAGATCGATGCCGTGACGCCCGAGCAGGTCCGCGACTTCGCCGGCCGGGCGACGGCGGAGGCGGCCAGCGCCGTCGCGCTCTACGGCCCGGCCGAGAAGGCGCCGCATCTCGCGGAGCTGAAGGAAAGGCTCGCCGCCTGATGCTCGGCCAGCGGCGGCGGGTGCAGCTCGAGACCGAGCGCCTGACCCTGCGCCCGCCGGTGCATGCCGATTTCCGGGCCTGGGCCGCGCTGCGCGAGGATTCCGCGGCCTTCCTGACCCCGTGGGAGCCCACATGGGCGCCCGACCACCTGACCCGGCGCGCCTTCACCAACCGGGTCTACTGGGCGCAGCGGTCGGTGGCCCAGGGCACGGCGCTGCCGCTGTTCCTGGTCCGCCGCGCCGACCAGATGCTCTTGGGCGCGATCACGCTCGACAACATCCGCCGCGGGCCGGCGCAGGCCGGCACCACCGGCTACTGGATCGGCGCGCCCTTCGCCCGGCACGGCTACATGCGCGAGGCCGTCCAGGCGCTGGTGCATCATGCCTTCACGGTGATGGATCTCAGCCGCATCGAGGCCGGCTGCCTGCCCGAGAACACGCCGTCGCGTCGACTGCTGGAAAGTTGCGGCTACAAGTACGAGGGTGTCGCGCAAAGCTACCTGCAGATCGCCGGGCGCTGGCGCAACCACGTGCTCTACGCCAATCTGAGACGCGACCGGCGCGGCCGGGCCGAAGCCGGGTGAGAGGAGGACCATGCTGAACCCCGCCACCACCGAATTCATCGACACTCTGCGCGACCGGCTGCCCGAGGCTGCGTTCCGCGAGGCCGGCCCCGAGCACCTGCAGGAGCCGCGCGGCCGCTACACCGGGACGGGTCTGCTGCTCGCCCCGGGCTCGACCGAGGAGGTCGCGACCATCCTCAGGGCCTGCCACGAGGCGCGCGTCGGCGTGGTGCCGCATGGCGGCGGCACCGGGCTGGTGGGCGGGCAGGTGATGCAGGAGGGCGCGACGCCGGTGATCCTGTCGCTCGCGCGGATGGACCGCATCCGCGACGTCTACCCGTCCGAGAACGTGCTGGTGGCCGAGGGCGGCGCGATCCTCGCCAACATCCAGTCGGCGGCGCGCGAGGCGGGGCGGATGTTCCCGCTGTCTCTGGCCTCCGAGGGGTCGGCCCGGATCGGCGGGCTGCTCGCGACCAATGCCGGCGGGCTGAACGTGCTGCGCTACGGCAACGCCCGCGCCCAGTGCCTCGGGCTCGAAGTGGTGACGGCGCAGGGCGAGGTCTGGCACGGGCTGACGCGTCTCTACAAGGACAACACCGGCTACGACCTGCGCGACCTGATGATCGGCGCCGAGGGCACGCTTGGCATCATCACCGCCGCGGCGCTGCGCATGGCGCCGGTTCCGGCGGCGTCGGGCACGGCGCTGTTCCAGGTGGCCTCGCCGCGCGCCGCGCTCGACCTTCTGGCGCTGGCGCGCGACCGGGTGGGCGACAACGTTACCGCCTTCGAGCTGATCCACCGGCAGGGGCCGGAGTTCCTGGCCGAGACCGGGCTCGAGCCGCGCGTGCCGCTCGACCCGCTGCCCGACTGGATGGTGTTGGTCGAGCTGGGCCTGCCCGAGGGGCTGTCGCCGGAAGACAGCCTGACCGCGATCTTCGAGGCCGCGGTCGAGGCGGGGCTGTCGGAGGACGGCGTGATCGCCTCGTCCGAGAGCCAGGCCGCGGCGCTCTGGGCGGTGCGCGAGACGATCCCCGAGGCCAACCGCCGGATCGGCTCGATCTCCTCGCACGACATCTCGGTGCCGCTCTCCAGCGTGCCCGACTTCATCGCCGAGGGCGGCCCTGCGCTGCGGGCGCTGGGCGACGTGCGGATCAACTGCTTCGGCCATCTGGGCGACGGCAACCTGCACTACAACGTCTTTCCGCCCAAGGGCCGCTCGCGCGAGGACTACGAGCATATCCGCGCGAAGGTGAAGGAACTGGTGCACGACCTCGCGCATGGCTTCGGCGGCTCGGTCAGCGCCGAGCACGGGATCGGCCGGCTCAAGGTCGGCGACCTCGAGCGTTACGGCGACCCGGCCAAGCTTTCGATGATGCGCGCGATCAAGGCCGCGCTCGACCCGCATGGCATCCTCAACCCCGGCGCGGTGCTGCGGGGCTGAGAGCGGGCTTCCGGTCGAGAGGGCAGGGCGCCCTCTCGTCCTTCTCGGGTTGGAGGGGCGTCAGGCGCCCTCATAGGCGCAGAGCGCCTCGACCCGGTGGCCGAGGCCTTCCAGCAGCTTGCGGCCGCCGAGGTCCTTCAGGTCGATGATGAAGGCGCAGGCCACCACCTCGGCGCCGAGCCGCTCGATCAGCTTGATCCCGGCCTCGGCAGTGCCGCCCGTGGCCAGCAGGTCGTCGACCAGCAGCACCTTCTGGCCCTGATGCAGCGCGTCGTCATGCAGCTCGACCTCGGCCTCGCCGTATTCGAGCTTGTAGCTCTGGCCGATGGTGCGGCCGGGCAGCTTGCCCTTCTTGCGGATCGGCACGAAGCCGGTGCCCAGCCGGTCGGCCAGCGCGCCGCCCAGGATGAAGCCGCGCGCCTCGAGCCCGGCGACCGTGTCGATCTGCAGCCCCTCGCAGGCCTCGACCAGCCCCTCGATCGCGAGCCGCAGCCCGTCGCGGTCGGCGAAGAGCGTGGTCACGTCCCGGAACAGGATGCCCTCATGCGGGAAGTCGGGGATGGTGCGGATGTAGTCGGTCACATGGGCCATTCGAGGGCTCCTCGGTCTTTTCGGTCCCGGGCAGGGGCGCCGCCCGGCATGGATCGAATCCCCGGCTTGGCCGAGAACCCGTCCTAATAGGCGCCTTCGGCCGGATTGCAAAACCGCTATGCGCGCCGCGGGACGACGAAAAGCCCCGCTGCGGCCCGCATGCGCCGATTGCGGGTTTCGTCACGGGCCGCGACGGGCTATGCCCCCTACCGCATCCCGACCCCGCATCAGCGAAAGTGAGCCGATGAGCCGATCACCTCTGGCCGTGCTGGCCAATGCCGTCTCTTCCGACAACGCCCCGGCGCTGCCCAAGAGCGCACCGGCCTACAAGACCGAGATCCTCTCCGGTCTCACGGTGGCGCTGGCGCTGGTGCCCGAGGCGGTGGCCTTCGCCTTCGTCGCCGGGGTCAACCCGCTGGTCGGGCTCTACGCGGCCTTCCTCGTCGGCCTGATCACCGCGCTGATCGGCGGCCGGCCGGGCATGATCTCGGGCGCGACCGGCGCGCTCGCGGTGGTCATGGTCAGCCTCGTGGCCGAGCACGGGGTCGAGTATCTCTTCGCCACCGTGGTGCTGATGGGGGTGCTGCAGGTTCTCGCCGGGGTGTTCAAGCTCGGCAAGTTCATGCGGCTGGTGCCGCACCCGGTGATGCTGGGCTTCGTCAACGGCCTGGCCATCGTCATCGGCCTGTCGCAGCTCGAGCAGTTCCACGACCCGGCCACCGGCGGCTACCTGTCGGGCATCCCGCTGGTGCTGATGCTGGCGCTGGTCGGGGTGACGATGTTCATCATCTGGATCATGCCGCGCTTCACCAAGGCGATCCCGGCGCCGCTCGCCGCGATCGGCATCGTCGCCGCGCTGGTGATCGGCCTCGGCCTGCCGGTGCCGCGGGTGGGCGACCTCGCGCAGATTTCCGGCGGGCTGCCCGAGTTCTCGATCCCGATGGTGCCGCTCAACCTCGAGACGCTGGGCATCATCTTCCCCTACGCCGCGATCCTCGCCGCGATCGGCCTGATCGAGAGCCTGCTGACGCTGAACCTCGTCTCCGAGATCACCGGCAAGCGGGGCGGCGCCAGCCAGGAATGCGTGGCGCAGGGCGTGGCCAACGTGGTGACCGGCTTCTTCGGCGGCATGGGCGGCTGCGCGATGATCGGCCAGTCGATGATCAACGTCTCCTCGGGCGGGCGCACCCGCCTCGCCGCCGCCTCGGCCGCGATCTTCCTGCTGTGCTTCATCCTCTTCGCCGCCCCGGTGATCGAGCAGATCCCGCTCGCCGCGCTGGTCGGCGTGATGTTCATGGTGGTGATCGGCACCTTCGCCTGGAACACCTTCCGGGTGATGCGCCGCGTGCCGCGCGTCGACAGCGTGGTGATCGTGCTGGTAACGGTGATCACCGTCTTCACCGACCTCGCCACCGCGGTGGTCGCGGGCGTGATCGTCTCGGCGCTGGCCTATGCCTGGCAGAACGCCACCCGGATCGGCGCGCGCACCTACCGCACCGATGACGGCGCCAAGGTCTACCAGGTGCAGGGGCCGCTGTTCTTCGGCTCGGCCGACGGCTTCTCCGAGCTGTTCCAGGTCGAGAACGACCCCGACCACGTGATCGTCGATTTCGAGAACAGCCGCGTCGCCGACCAGTCGGCGCTGGCCGCGATCGAGACCATGTCCGAGCGCTACACCAATGCCGGCAAGCGGCTGGTGCTGCGCCACCTCTCGCCCGACTGCCACGCGCTCCTGCGCCGCGCGGGCCAGCTCGTGGTCGAGAGCGACGACGACCCGGCCTACGGCGTCGCGGTGGATTACGACGTGCAGCCCGGCGCGCTGGGCGGCGGGCACTGAAGGCCCGCCCGCATGGCCGCGGGGCCATGCGCGTCTTCGGGGGTGATGTCGCGAGGGGCGGTCCGGTCGGGCCGCCCCTTCGCGCTTACTGGCCGGGGCGGGTCAGGCTGAAGAGCTCGGTCACGCGGGCATAGTCGCGGTAGCCGAGGCGGGCGAGCGGCTGGAAGGTGGTCACGTCGAAGCGGCCCTCGACGATGCAGTCGTCGCGCATGTGCACGCCGGTCACCTCGCCGATGGCCATGAAGTTGTGCTCGCCCTCCAGCTCGACGATCTTCACCAGCCGGCATTCGAGCGAGGCCGGTGCATTCGCCACGCGCGAACAGGCGATGGTCTGGCACTCCGCGCGCTCGATCCCGGCCTTGGCGAACTCGTCCTCTTCCTTGGGCCAGGGGCCGGAGCTCACGTTCATCACGTCGCGCGCCGCGTATTCGACGATGTTGACGCAGAACTGCTCCGTCTCGCGGATGTTGAACATGGTGTCCTTCGACCAGTCGCGGTCGGACTTGGCCGAGGTCGAGGCGAACATCACCTGCGGCGGCACGTAGGCCACGGCGTTGAAGAAGGAGTAGGGGGCGAGGTTCTCGCTGCCGTCGCTGCCGCGGGTCGAGACCCAGGCGATGGGACGCGGCGAGACGATGGCGTTGAACGGGTTGTGCGGCAGGCCGTGGCCATCCTCGGGGCGGTAGAACATGCGGGAACTCCTCCTTGGTCGCCGCATGGGTAGCGAGGCGGGGCGGCCGGGTCCAGAGCGGCGGTTTGCACCGCCGATCCGCCATGCTAGGCCGCGCGCGCGGCGCGTGCGCCGCCGGGAAGGACCCGGGCAGGGAGGGGCGGATGGCCGAGATCGCGCAGGAGCGGGCAGAGGATCACTGGGAGGTCGAGGCGCTCTACGACCTGTGCTTCGCGCCCGGGCGCGAGGCGCTGTCCTCCTACCGGCTGCGCGACGGCGTGGCCAAGGTCGCGCGGCTCTGCCTCGTCGCGCGGGGCCGCGCCGGCGAGGTGGCCGGCGCGATCCGCACATGGCCGGTCCGGGTCGGCAGCGTTCCGGCCCTGCTGCTCGGCCCCGTGGCCGTCCACCCGACCCGGCAGGGCGAGGGCCTGGGCGGGCTGCTGATCCTCGACGTGATCGAGCGCGCCCGCGCCGACGGCCACCCCCGGATGCTGCTGGTGGGCGACGCGCCCTATTACGGGCGCTTCGGCTTCTCGCGGCTCGAAGGCGTGACCATGCCGCCGCCGACCAACCCCGAGCGGGTGCTGGGCATCGCGCTCGAGGACGGCGCCTGGGGCGGGGTGAGCGGCGAAGTCCTGCGCGCCGGAGATTGAAAAGCCGCGCGGAGCGCACCATTTTTCCGGGCATGAGCCCGCACCGCATCAAGGAAATCAATCCCGAACACCCGCCCGCGCCGCTCAGCGCCGAGGCGCGCGAGCAGATCGGCGCGCTGGCCGCGCGGCAGGCGCGGGCCGGCGGCGCGCTGATGCGGATCATCAACCTCGCGGGCGACCGGGTCGAGCACGGGCTGAAGCTGATGCCGCCGCCCGCCCGCAAGCGGGTCGAGGCGGCCGCGCGCGGCGCGCTGGCGCGCAGCTACGACCTCGCCAGCCGGTCGCGCGGCCCCGGCGCCGCCGCGCTCGAGGCGCGCTTCGGCTCGGACCGGGCGCACCGGGCGATGGCGACGCTGTCGGGCGCGCTGGGCGGGATCGGCGGCATGACCACGGCGCTGGCCGAGCTGCCGGTGGCCACGACGATGATCTTCCGCGCCGTGCAGGGCGTGGCCGCGCAATACGGCGAGGACCCGGCAAGCCCCGAGACCCGCGCCGAATGCCTGCGCGTCTTCGGCGCCGGCGGGCCGGGCGAAGGCGACGAGGGCATCGACACCGCCTTTCTCGGCGCGCGGCTGGGGCTCTCTGGCGTCGCCGTCAACCGGCTGATCGCCAAGGTCGCGCCGCGCTTCGCGGCCGTGCTGGGCCAGAAGCTCGCGGGCCAGGCGGTGCCGATCCTCGGCGCGGCCGCGGGGGCGGGCACGAACTACGCCTTCATCGACTACTACGTCGAGGTGGCGCACGTGCATTTCGGGCTGCGACGGCTGGCGCGCGCGCATGGCGACGAGCAGGTGCTCGACGCCTTCCACGACGCGCTGGCACGCCGCCGCATGCCGCGCCGCCGGTTCTAGATGCCTGCGGTGTTCACCCGCTTCGACAGCTCCGCCGCCGTCTCGACCCGCTCGGAATAGCGGTCGGTCAGGGCGGGGCGGCCGCGGGTCATGTAGGTGAACTTCACCAGCTCCTCCATGACGTCGACGATCCGGTTGTAATAGGGCGAGGGCTTCATCCGCCCCGCCTCGTCGAACTCGCTCCAGGCCTTGGCGACCGAGGACTGGTTCGGGATCGTCACCATCCGCATCCAGCGCCCGAGCACCCGCATCTGGTTGAGCGCGTTGAAGCTCTGCGAGCCGCCGCTGACCTGGCACAGCGCCAGCGTCTTGCCCTGCGTCGGCCGCACGCTGCCGACCGAGAGCGGGATCCAATCGATCTGCGCCTTGAGGATGCCGGTCATCGCGCCGTGCCGCTCGGGGCTCGACCAGACCATGCCCTCGGACCAGCCGGCCAGCTCGCGCAGCTCGGCCACCTTGGGGTGATCCTCGGGGGCGGCGTCGGGCAGGGGCAGGCCGGCGGGGTCGAAGATCCGCACCTCGGCCCCGAAGTGCCGCAGCAGCCGCGCCGCCTCTTCGGCGACGAAGCGCGAATAGGAGCGTTCGCGCAGGCTACCGTAGAGGATCAGGATGCGCGGCGCATGGCCGGGATCGCCGGGCGCGGCATAGAGCGCCGGGTCGATCGGCGGCATCCGGTCGTGGTCGAGATGGGGCAGGTCGGTCACGGCGCGTTCCTCATATCCATATTTCCGGATTTATGGATATAAAGCGCCGTGTCAAGCGGCCCGCGTCACATCAGCCAGCCCTGCGAGGTCAGCCACTTGGTGACGGCGGGGCGGACCGATTCGTCGCCGGCGGCGCGGGATTCGTCGATCACCGAGCGCAGCGTCTCGAGGTTGCAGTGCCGGATCAGGTGCTTGACCGGCCCGACCGAGGCCGGCCGCATCGACAGCGTGCGGAAGCCCAGCGCCGCGAGGCAGAGCGCCTCCATCGGCCGGCCGGCATCCTCGCCGCAGAACGACACCGGCGTCCCGGCCGAGCGGGCCCGGGCGAGGATGTGGTCGAGGAAGGACATGAAGCTCACGTCGAGCGTGTCGTAGCGCCGGCGCACCCGCTCGTTCTCGCGGTCGGCGGCGAAGTAGAACTGCTTGAGATCGTTGCCGCCGACCGAGAGGAAGTCGACCTCGTGGAAGAAGCTGTCGGGCGCCCAGGCGAGGCTGGGCGTCTCGAGCATCGCGCCGACCTCGACCGTCTCGGGCAGCGGGTGGCCGAGGATCCGCTCGCGCTCCATCGCCTTGTCGAACTCGGCCCGCGCGGTGCGGAACTCCGAGGGCTGGGCGATGAAGGGAAACATCACCGATAGCGGCCGGCCATTGGCGGCGCGGATCAGCGCCTGCAGCTGCATCCGGAGCACGCCCGGCTTGTCGAGCCCGACCCGGATCGCGCGCCAGCCCATCGCCGGGTTCGGCTCGTCATTGGGCTTCATGTAGCTCAGCACCTTGTCCGAGCCGATGTCGAGCGTGCGGAAGGCGACGCGCTTGCCGTCGGCCGAATCCATCACCCGCGCATAGAGCGCCGACAGCTCGGCGCGCTTGGGCATCTTGTTGCGGATCAGGAACTGCAGCTCGGTGCGGAACAGCCCGACCCCCTCGGCGCCCGACCCCTTGAGCGAGGGCAGGTCGGCCATCAGCCCGGCATTCATGTGCAGCGACACGGTGGTGCCGCACAGCGCCTCGGCCTTCAGGTCGCGGATCGAGGCGTAGCGCTCGAGCGCGCGCGCCTGCATCGCGATCTTGTCGCGGAAGGCGGTCTTCACCGTCTCCTCGGGGCGCAGATGCACCGCGCCCTGGTCGCCGTCGACCAGGATCACGTCGCCGTTCAGCGCCTCGGAGGTGATGTTCTTGGCATGGATCACTAGCGGGATCGCCCAGGCCCGCGCCACGATCGCGGCATGGCTGCCGACCGATCCGTCCTCGAGCACGATGCCCTTGAGCTTCTTGCCGTATTCCAGGAGCTCGCCGGGCCCGATGTTGCGCGCGACCAGCACCGGGTTCTCCGGCATCTCGGCGCCGGTGTCGCGGCCCTGGCCGGTGAGGATGCGCAAGAGCCGGTTCGACAGGTCGTCGAGATCCGACAGCCGCTCGCGCATGTAGTGGTCGCCCGAGCGGTTCATGCGCGAGCGCGCCAGCGACTGCTCCTTCTCGACCGCGGCCTCGGCCGAGAGGCCGCTCTCGATGTCCTCCTCCATGCGCCGCATCCAGCTGCGCGAATTGGCGAACATGCGGTAGGTCTCGAGCACCTGCACCTGGTCGGGGTTGGCGGTGGCCGCGCCCGAGAGCAGGTCGTCGACCGTGACGCGCAGCTCGTCCACCGCGTCGCGCAGGCGCTGCACCTCCACCGCCGGGTCCTCGGCGATCGGGTTGGTGACGACGACGCGCGGCTCGTGCAGCCAGACCCGGCCCTCGGCCGCGCCCTCCTGCCCGGTGGTGCCGCGGAACATCACCGCCTGCTGGTGGCGGGCCGAGAGCGCCGCGCCGGTGTCGACGAAGGCGCCGAGCTCGGTCATCTCCGCGAGCACCATCGCCACCACCTCGAGCGCGTAAACCTCGTCGGTGGTGAACTGGCGCGCCGATTTCGACTGCACCACGAGCACGCCCATCGGCTCGCCCAGCCGCTGGATCGGCACGCCGCAGAAGCTCGAATAGCGCTCTTCGCCGGTCTCGGGCATGTAGCGAAAGCCCGGCTCGGCCGGGGCGTCGGCGGTGTTGACCACCTGTCGCGTGCGGGCGGTGCGCCCCACGAGACCCTCGCCCAGCCGCATCCGGGTCTGGTGCACGGCCTCGGGCTTGAGGCCCTCGGTGGCGCAGAGCTCGAGCGTGTCGGCGTCACGGAACAGGTAGATCGAGCAGACCTCGGTCTTCATCGACGAGGCGATCAGCCCGACGATGCGGTCGAGCCGCGCCTGGCCGGCGCCGCCCTCGGCCATCACGGCCGAGAGCCGACCCAGAAGCTTGCGGCTTTCGGATTCCACCAGTCGATCGGCCATCGCCGCCCTCTTCCCGCCGCCCGTGCCGGGGGGAGTGGTCCCGGTCAGGCGGCCTTGTCCAGCCCGAAGGCATCATGCAGGGCCTGCACCGCGAGTTCCATGTATTTCCGGTCGATCAGCACGGAAATCTTGATCTCTGAGGTGGTGATGACCTTGATGTTGATCCCCTCGGCGGCGAGCGCCTTGAACATGTCGGCGGCGACGCCGGTGTGGCTGCGCATGCCGATGCCCACCACCGAGACCTTGGCCACGTCGGTGTCGGTGACGAGGTCGTGGAAGCGCAGCTCGCCGCGCTCCTTGGCGGCGGCCACCGCCTTCTCGGCGCGCAGCACCTGGTCGTTGGGGCAGGAGAAGGTCATGTCGGTGCGCCCCTCCTCCGAGATGTTCTGCACGATCATGTCGACGTTGACGCCGGCATCGGCCAGCGCCCCGAAGATCGCCGAGGCGATGCCGGGCCGGTCGGCCACGGAGATGAGCGTCATCTTGGCCTCGTCGCGCGAATAGGCGACCCCGGCGACCACGTTGCTTTCCATGATATCCTCCTCGTCGCAGACGAGCGTTCCGGCCTCGTCGGACTGTTCCTCGAAGCTCGACAGCACGCGCAGCTTCACCTTGTAGCGCATCGCCAGCTCGACCGAGCGGGTCTGCAGCACCTTGGCCCCGAGAGAGGCCAGTTCCAGCATCTCCTCGAAGGCGATGCGGTCGAGCTTGCGCGCCTTGTCGCAGATCCGCGGGTCGGTGGTGTAGACCCCGTCCACGTCGGTGTAGATGTCGCAGCGCACCGCGCCGAAGGCGGCGGCGAAGGCGACCGCGGTGGTGTCGGAGCCGCCGCGCCCCAGCGTGGTGATCCGGCCCTCCGGGCTCACGCCCTGGAAGCCCGCGACCACGGCCACGCGCATGCCCTCGCCGAACTTGGCGGTGATGTTGTCGGTCGGGATCTCCTCGATCCGCGCCGCGCCATGCGCGCTGGTGGTGCGCACCGGCACCTGCCAGCCCTGCCAGCTGCGCGCCGGCACGTCCATTTCCTGCAGGCGCAGCGCCATCAGCCCGGCGGTGACGTTCTCGCCCGATGAGGTGACGGCGTCGTATTCGCGCGCATCGTACATCGGCGAGGTCTCGTTGACCCAGCCGACCAGCTCGTTAGTCTTGCCGGCCATGGCCGAGACGATGACTATCACGTCGTGGCCCTTGGCCACCTCGACGGCCACGCGTTTCGCGGCCCGGTGGATCCGGTCGAGCGTGGCGACCGAGGTGCCACCGAATTTCATCACCAGGACCGACATGCTTTCCCCCGCGCAGATTCCGGCGTCCTCATAGCGAGGGGGGGACGCGAGGGCAATGTCCGGCGGCTCAGTTCGTGCGACGGCGCGGCGCGAAGGGCAGGGGGGCGACCGGGATTCCGTCCTCGATCAGGCGGCGCGCCTCCTCGGGCTTGGCCTCGCCGTGGATCGCGCGTTCGGGGCTGCGGCCCTCGTGCATGTCGCGGGCCTCGCGGGCGAAGGCGTCGCCGACATAGTCGGAGTTCGCCTCCACCTTGCGCCTCAGTTCGGCCATCGCGCGCTCGAGCGGCGTGCCGGGCTCTGACAGCCGGCGCGGCTGGCGCGGCGCCTCGCTTTCCTTCACCGACGGGGCCATCAGCGCCTTGGTGACCCGCGCGTCGCCGCAGACGGCGCAGGACAGCTGCCCGGCCTTCTCCAGCGCGTCATAGGCGCTCGCGGAGGCGAACCAGCTGTCGAAGGCGTGGCCGTTCTTGCAGGTGAGGTCGTAGCGGATCATGTCGAAAGCCCCGATGGATGAACTTCAGATAGGTCGCCGCCGCGCCGGATGCAAAGCACGCCCGATCACGCGGCCCGGCGCGGTGGCACGAAGGCCGCATCCGGTGGGTGGTTCGGCCGCGGCGCGGCGTTTCGCGGCGAAACGGCGCGGCTGCGGCAGGCTGCCGGGCTGGCCGCGCCGCGTGCCGTGCTATCTCGGGACGGGACGCGGGACGACGGGCATGGGAGACGGCATGGCGGGCAGGGCGCGGTTCATCGGGGCCAACATCTACCGCGGGTCGAGCTACGGCTCGCGGCACCCGCTGCGGGTGCCGCGGGTCTCGACGGTGATGGACCTCGCCCGGGCGCTGGGCTGGCTGCCCGACGACCTCTACCTGCCCAGCCCGCGCGCCAAGCCGGCCGCTCTGCACGGCTTCCACACCCCCGAATATATCGCCGCGCTGGTCGCGGCCGAAACCACGCAGGAGGTGAGCGAGGAGGTGCGCGAACGCCACCACCTCGGCAGCCATTCCAACCCGGTCTTTCCCGAGATGTATCGCCGCCCCGCCACCGGCGTCGGCGGCGCGCTCTTGGCGGGCGAATTGCTGCGCGAGGGCGGCGTGATCCACCTGCCGGGCGGCGGCACGCATCACGGCCTGCCCGACCGGGCCAACGGTTTCTGCTATCTCAACGACCCGGTCTTCGCGATCCTGTCGCTGAAGGCACATGGCGCGAAACGCGTGGCCTATGTCGACATCGACGCGCATCACTGCGACGGCGTCGAGGCGGCCTTCGCGAACGACCCCGACACGCTGCTGGTCTCGACGCATGAGGAGAACCGCTGGCCGCGCACCGGCGCGCTGGGCGACAAGGGCGCGGGGCAGGTGTTCAACCTGCCGATCCCATCGGGGCTCGGCGACGACGCGATGGCGCTGGCGCGCGACGCGGTGATCCTGCCCGCAGTCGCCGCCTTCCGCCCCGACGCGGTGGTGCTGCAATGCGGGGCCGACGCGCTTCTGGAAGACCCGCAATCGCGGCTCGCCATGTCGGGCCACGCGCATCTGGGCGTGCTGCGCGGGCTGCGGCCGCTTTCGCCGCGCTTCCTCGTGCTCGGTGGCGGCGGCTACAACCCGTGGAGCGTCGGGCGGCTCTGGACCGCGGTCTGGGGCGAGCTGTCGGGGCGGGACCTGGACGTGCCGCTGCCCATGCGGGCGCGCGCGGTTCTGGCCGGGCTCGACTGGCCGGGACAGAGGCGGGTCAAGGCGCCGCCCGAGGCGTGGCTGTCCACCCTGCTCGACGCGCCGCGGCCGGGCGATTTGCCCGACCTGTTGCGCGAGCGGGTCGAGCGGTTGCAATCGCGGCTGCTGGCCTGGGTCTGAGTCCTGGTCTGACACGGGCGCGGGCCGCTCTTGCCCCCGGCCCCCCGGCGATGCGACATGGCGGGGCTCAAGACGGGAAGCCCGATGCACGTGAAACTTCTTGCCCTCTGCCTCGCCGCATGGCCCGGCGCGGCCTTGGCCGAGACGCTGGTCTTCGCGGCCGCGAGCCTCGGCGGCCCTCTCGACCGCGCGGTCGCGGCCTGGGAAGCGCAGGGCGGCGCGCCGGTGACGGTGTCCTACGCGGGCAGCTCGGCGCTGGCACGCCAGATCGCGGCGGGGGCGCCTGCAGATCTCTTCGTCTCGGCCAGCCCCGAATGGATGGACGCGGTCGAGGCCGAGGGGCTGGTCGTCACGGGCAGCCGCCGCGACCTGCTCGGCAACGCGCTGGTGCTGGTTTCGGGCGAGAGCGCGGCCGAACCGGTGGAGATCGGCCCGGATCTCGACCTCGCCGCGATGCTTAAAGGTGGTCGCCTCGCCATGGCGCTGGTCGAGGCGGTGCCGGCCGGGCAGTACGGCCGCGCCGCGCTGGAGAACCTCGGCCTGTGGGACGGGGTCGCGCCCCGCGTGGCGCAGTCCGAGAACGTGCGCGCCGCGCTGGCTCTGGTGGCGAGCGGCGCCGCGCCGCTGGGCGTGGTCTATGCCACCGACGCCGTCGCCGAGCCGCGCGTCACCGTGATCGGCCGTTTTCCCGCCGACAGTCACCCGCCGATCCGCTACCCGGCCGCGCTGATCGAAGGGGCGGAGGACGAGGCGGCAGGTCTGCTCGACTTCCTCTCCGGCCCCGAGGCGGGGGCGATCTTCGCCGAGGCCGGCTTCGCGGTGCCCGAATGACCGAGTGGCTCGGCCCCGAGGAATGGCAGGCGGTGCGGCTGTCTCTCAAGGTCTCCGCCACCGCCGTGGCGGCGAGCCTGCCGCTCGGCCTGCTCTGCGCCTTCGCTCTGGCGCGCGGGCGCTTTCCGGGGCGGCATCTGCTCAACGGGCTGGTGCATCTGCCGCTGATCCTGCCGCCGGTGGTGACGGGCTACCTGCTGCTGCTCGCGTTCTCGCGGCAGGGGCCGGTGGGGGCGCTACTGGAGCCCTGGGGCCTGTCGGTCGCCTTCCGCTGGACCGGCGCGGCGCTGGCGGCGGCGATCATGGCCTTTCCGCTGATGGTGCGGCCGATGCGGCTCGCTTTCGAGGCGGTCGATCCGGGGCTGGAGCAGGCGGCGGCGACGCTGGGCGCCTCGAAGCTCAGGGTCTTCGCCACGGTGACGCTGCCGCTGGCGCTGCCCGGCGTGGTGGCGGGCGCGATCCTCGCCTTCGCCAAGGCGATGGGCGAATTCGGCGCGACCATCACCTTCGTGTCGAACATCCCCGGCGAGACCCGCACCATCCCGACCGCGATCTACGCCTTTTTGCAGATGCCGGGCGGCGAGCCGGCGGCGCTGCGGCTGGTGGCGGTCTCGGTGGCGCTGGCGATGGCGGCGCTTCTGGCCTCGGAATGGCTGTCGCGGCGGATCGCGCGGCGGGTGGCGGCATGATCCGGGTCGAGATCCGCAAGCGGCTGGGCGAGTTCGCGCTCGACGCCGCCTTCGACGCGCCGCCGGGGGTGACGGCGCTGTTCGGCAAGTCGGGCTCGGGCAAGACCAGCCTGATCAACGCCGTCGCGGGGCTCCTGCGCCCCGATGCCGGGCATATCGAGATCGACGGCACCGTGCTGTTCGACGCCGAAAGGCGGGTCGACCTGCCGACCCATCGCCGCCGGGTCGGCTACGTGTTCCAGGATGCGCGGCTCTTTCCGCACATGTCGGTGGCCAAGAACCTCGCCTATGGCGGCCGCCACGACCGCGAACGGGTGATCGAGATGCTGGGTATCGGCGACCTGCTCGACCGCCGGCCCGCCGCACTTTCGGGCGGCGAGCGGCAGCGCGTGGCGATCGGCCGGGCGCTGATGGCCGATCCGCGGCTTCTGCTCCTCGACGAGCCGCTCTCGGCGCTCGACGCCGAGCGCAAGGCCGAGATCCTGCCCTGGCTCGAGCGGCTGCGCGACGAGGCCGGGCTGCCGATCTTCTACGTGAGCCACGCCGCCTCCGAGGTGGCGCGGCTGGCGACCACGGTGGTGGTGATGGAGAAGGGCCGGGTGACGCGCGCGGGCGCGGTGGCCGAGGTGCTGTCGGACCCGGCCGCCGTCGGCACGATCGGCGCGCAGGAGGCGGGCGCGGTGGTCACGGCGCGGATCGCCGGGCTCGACCGGATCGACGGGCTGACCGAGCTGGCGCTGTCGGGCGGGCGGATCGTGCTGCCGGGCAAGCTCGGCCGGATCGGCACGCATCTGCGGCTGCGGATCTCGGCGCAGGACGTGATCCTGAGCCGCGACAAGCCGCAGGGGCTGAGCGCGCTCAACGTGCTGCAAGCCGAGGTGACGGCGGTGGACGAGGGTCCCGAGGGCGTGGCGGTGGGGCTGGCCTGCGGGCGCGACCGGCTGCTGGCGCGGGTCACGCGTCGCTCGGCGCGGGCGCTCAGGCTCGAGCCGGGGCTGCCGGTCTGGGCCATCGTAAAGGCCAGCGCCGTGGCGCCGCAGGACGTGGGCGGCGCGGTCTGAGGCCGCGCTAGAAGCCGATCACTTCAGCTGGCTGTCCTTCGAGCCGCGCCGGTTGATGCCGCCGCGCGCCTGGCTGCGGCTGTCGCGCCCCGACTGGCATTCGACGCAGAGCTTGACGCCCGGGATCGCCTCGCGCCGGCGCTCGGGGATCGGCTCGTCGCATTCGACGCAATGGGTCGCGCTCTCGCCCATCGGGCCGCGCCGGGCGCGCATCCGCGCCAGCTCGTCCTGCAGGGACGCCTCGATCTGTTCCTCCACCGCGCCGTCGCGGGACCAGCCACCGGCCATGCGCTCCTCCGTTTCGCTGCGATACATCCAAGGTAGGCACCGCGGCGGCGATGTGAACCGGTGCAGCCAAAGAGAAAGCCCCGCCGGGGGCGGGGCTTTCGGTCGTGTCGCGTCCGGGTGTCCGGATCAGATCGGCTGGGCTTCCTTCGAGGGGCCCGGATCGCCGAGGTGGTCGTGATCGGACAGGTCCATCACGTCCTCGTTGTCGCGCGCCCAGTTCGCCCGGTCCTTCTCGGAGGCCTTGGGCGAGAAGAACCCGGTGATGGCGTAGAAGATGCCGATCACCGGCGCCGTCCAGCAGGCGAAGGCCAGCGGGATGTAGAGCAGGTTCTCGAGGTTGCCGTCCATGATGCCGAGGCCCAGCGTGGTGATCACGAAGGCGCCGCCGGCGTTCCACGGGATCAGCGGGCTCATCAGCGTGCCGCCTTCCTCGGTGGCGCGGCTGAGGTTGAGCGTCGAGTAGCCCATGCCGCGATAGAGCGGGGCATACATCCGGCCCGGCAGGGCGATCGAGATGTAGGGGTCGCCCGCGACCACGTTGGTGGCAAACGAGGTGACGATCGCCGAGGACTGCACCGCGGTGAAGCTCTTCACCCGGCTGACGATGGCGAGGATGATCGCCTCGAGGCAGCCGGTGCGCTCCAGAGCGCCGCCGAAGCCCAGCGCGATGAGCATGAGCGAGATCGTCCACATCATCGACTGGATGCCGCCGGAGTTCAGCAGCGAGTCGATGTCGGCGATGCCGGTGTCGACCGAGTAGCCCGACTGGGCATAGGTGAACACGTCATGCACGCCGATGCCGTTCTGGTAGAAGATCGCGACGAGGCCACCCAGCAGCACGCCCGCGAAGAGCGAGGGCAGCGGCGGCTGGCGCATCAGCGCGAGCCCGACGACCAGAAGCGCCGGCAGGAGCGGGATCAGGCCCAGGTTGAAGTCCTGCTGGAGACGCTCGGTGATCTGGGTGATCGCGGCGAGCGAGGTGTCGGCCGGCTCGATCAGCGCGAAACCCGCGACGATGTAGACACCCAGGGCGATCAGCATCGCCGGCACGGTGGTCGGCAGCATGTTCTGGATGTGGTCGAAGATGTTCACGCCGGTCACGGCGGGGGCGAGGTTGGTGGTGTCCGACAGCGGCGAGATCTTGTCGCCGAAGAAGGCGCCAGAGACGATCGCGCCCGCGGTCCAGTAGACCGGGATGCCGAAGCCCGCACCGATGCCCATCAGCGCCACGCCGATGGTGCCGACGGTGCCCCAGGAGGTGCCCAGCGACAGCGAGACGACCGCACAGAGGATCATCGCTGCGGCAAGGAAGATCGAGGGGTTGAGAAGCGTCAGGCCGTAGTAGATCAGCGTCGGCACGGTGCCCGAGGCGATCCAGACGCCGATGATCATGCCCACCACGATCAGCACCGAAAGCGAGGGCAGCGAGACGTGGATCACGTGGAACACGCCTTCGCGGATGTCAGTCCATTTCTGGCCGCGCATGACGCCCAGAAGGCCGGTGATGGCGAGGCCGAGCACCAGCGGGATATGCGGCGTGAAGTCGCCGAAATAGAACAGCTGCAGCGCCAGCAGTCCCAGTGTGAGAACCACCGGCAACAGCGCCAGCGGAAGTGAGGGCAGGTTTTTCTCCGTCACGAGTGAGGGGTCTCCTGTCTGTTTCCGAAGTCGGCTATATGAGGGAACTAGCGGTGAAATGCCACCGGGCTAGAGGAAATTTGGCTGGTTTTTTCTCATTTCGCAGGCCGAATGGAACCGAAACCCGCGCGAGTGCAGGCCTTTCGGCTCGCCCGTGCGGCGGGCCGCAAGGGCCTGTGCGGGCCGCCGGTCTCGACATTCGCGCAGCCATCTCCATGTTTGCGCCGATGGCCAAAGGCCGCCAAACACAGGATGCGAGATGACCGAGAGCACCGAATACACGCCCCCGAAGGTCTGGCACTGGGACGCCGAGAGCGGCGGCAAGTTCGCCAGCATCAACCGCCCCGTCGCCGGGCCGACGCATGACCGCGAGCTGCCGGTGGGCGAGCATCCGTTCCAGCTCTACTCGCTGGCGACGCCGAACGGCGTGAAGGTGACGGTGCTGTTGGAGGAGCTGCTCGCCGCCGGCCATTCGGGCGCGGAATACGATGCCTGGCTGATCGACATCGGCGAGGGCGACCAGTTCTCCTCGGGCTTCGTCGAGGTCAACCCGAACTCGAAGATCCCGGCGCTAATGGACCGCTCGGGCAAGGCCCCGCAGCGGGTGTTCGAATCCGGCGCGATCCTTCTGCACCTCGCCGAGAAGTTCGGGGCCTTCCTGCCCAAGGACCCGGCCGCGCGCACCGAGGCGATGAGCTGGCTGTTCTGGCAGATGGGCAGCGCGCCCTATCTCGGCGGCGGCTTCGGGCATTTCTACGCCTATGCGCCGAGCAAGATGGAATACCCGATCAACCGCTTCTCGATGGAGGCCAAGCGCCAGCTCGACGTGCTCGACCGGCACCTGGCGGAGAACGAGTTCATGGCCGGGGCGGAGTATTCGATCGCCGATATCGCGATCTGGTCCTGGTACGGGCAGCTGGTTCTGGGGCGTCTTTACGACGCGGCCGAGTTCCTCGACGTGAAAAGCTACGCGAACGTCATGCGCTGGGCGAAGGCGATCGACGCCCGCCCGGCGGTGCAGCGCGGTCGCATGGTGAACCGCAGCTTCGGCGAGCCCGAGACGCAGCTGCGCGAGCGGCACTCGGCCGAGGACTTCGAGACGAAGACGCAGGACAAGGTCGAGGCCTGACCTGCGACGCGGCCGGCGGGCAAACCGCCGGCCGCTTTCTTTTTCGGTGCGGCTCAGCCGCTGGCGAGGCCCGCCAGCATCGAGCCCAGCGCCACGACGTGGATCAGCATGATCGCCCGGTCCTGCCACATCGCGCCCACGGCGAACCAGCCGATCACGCCGCCGATGAACAGGTAGAGGTTCAGCGGCGTCACCCCGAAGGCGGTGGCGGCGTAGCCCGCGATCTGCACCACCGAGGCCACCCATTTGACGGCAAAGGCGATGCGGTCGCGCCGAAGCGCGGGCCCGGGTGCGACGTCAAACGCCATGGGTCAGCCCTCCGTCCACGCGCCAGTTCTGACCGGTCACGTAGCCGGCCTCGTCCGAGACCAGCCATGCGATCAGCGAGGAGACCTCGTCGGCGCGGCCGTAGCGCCCCATCGGGATGCGGGCGCGGCGATCCTCGGTTTCGGGCAGGCTGTCGATGAAGCCCGGAAGCACGTTGTTCATGCGGATGTTTTGCGCCGCGTGCCGGTCGGCGAAGAGCTTGGTGAAGCTCGCGAGACCGGCGCGGAACACGCCCGAGGTCGGAAACAGCGGATCCGGCTCGAAGGCGGCGAAGGTCGAGATGTTGACGATCGCGCCGCCGCCCTGCGCGGCCATGACCGGCGTCACCAGCCGTGCGGCGCGGATCACGTTGAGCAGGTAGACCTCGAGCCCGTCATGCCAGCCGGCGTCGTCGATCTCCATGATGTCGCCCTTGGGCCCGTGGCCGGCCGAGTTCACCAGCGCGTCGATCCGGCCCCAGCGCGCCATCGCGCCTTCGACCAGCGCCGTGAGATCCGCGACCGAGCGGTTCGAGCCGGTCACGCCGAAGCCGCCCAGCTCCTGCGCCAGAGTCTCGCCCCGGCCGGAGGAGGACAGCACGCCCAGCCGGTAGCCGTCGGACGCCAGCCGCCGTGCCGCATCCGCACCCATCCCGCTGCCGCCCGCGACCACGAGCGCCACTTTTTCTGTCGTCATCACCAACTCCATCGGAACATGCGATCCGGGCCGGACGCGGCCCGTTGCGCATCCAGCTAAACCCGATAGGCTGGCACGACGAGCCAGATCGCCTGTTTCGAGACTGTAGGAAATCTATCGTGTTACGGCTGTCCCTGCCGCCGCTGAACGGGTTGCGCGCCTTCGAGGTGGCGGGGCGCCATCTGAGCTTCCGGGGCGCGTCGGAGGAGCTTGGCGTCACCCAGGGCGCGGTGGCCCAGCAGGTGCGCGGGCTCGAGCAGCAGCTCGGCCTGCAGCTGTTCCTGCGTGAATCCCGGGGCCTCGGCTTCACCGAGATCGGCCGCGTCTACCACGCGGCGGTGTCGCAGGCCTTCAGGCAGCTGGGCGAGGCGACGGCGCGGCTGCGGCCCGCGCCCGACCAGGTGACGATCAGCGTGACGCCGACCTTCGCCTCGAAATGGCTGATCCCGCGCCTGCCGCGCTTCGCGGCGGCCTATCCGGGCGTCGATCTCAGGGTGATGGCGACCGAGCGGGTCGCGAGCTTCCGCTCGGATGGGATCGACCTCGCGGTGCGGCTCGGCAACCCGCCCTTCGGGGCGAGCCTGCGCGCCGACCTGCTGTTTCGGCAGGAGGTGGTCGCGGTCTGCGCGCCCGAGCTGCTGCCCGAGGGACGGGCGGCGCTTTCGGCCGAGGAACTCGCGGGGCTGACGCTGCTGCACGACACGCATGACCTCTGGCCGCGCTACATGGCCGATGCCTTCGGCCCCTCGGGGCCGGCATCGGGGCCGGCATCGGGCAAGGGGATCCGCTTCAGCCAGACCACCCTGGCGCTCGACGCGGCGCTGGCGGGGCAGGGGGTGGCGCTGGCGGCGCGGGTGCTGGTCAACCGCGACCTCGCCGCGGGGCGGCTCGTGCAGCCGGTCGATCACCGGCTGGCCACGGGGCCGGACTACTACATCCTCGCCCCGCGCCGCACCATGTCGCGCGCGGCCGAGGCGGCGCGCGACTGGATCCTCGGCCATTCCGAGAGCGACGGCTGAGGCCGCTCAGCCCGTGGCATGGATCGCCACCGCCTCCCATGGCTCGAGCGTCACGCGCCCCGACAGGGATGTGCGCGGCGCGAGGCTGGCCGAGACGCAGCGCCCCGCGACCTGCAGCGCGGCGGGCAGGTCGAACTCGGCCGGGCGGCCCGAGAAGTTCGCGACCATCACGATGCGCTCGTCGTCCAGCCACCGCTCATAGGCCATGACCTGCGGGTGATCCTGTAGATGCGGGCGGTAGGTGCCGTGGCGCACCACCGCCAGCTCGCGCCGCAGCGCCGCCAGCGCCCGGTAATGCGCGAAGACGCCGTCCGGGTCGGCGCGGTCGCGCGCGACGTTGATCTCGGCGTGGTTTGGGTTGACCTCGATCCAGGGCCGGCCGTCGGTGAAGCCCGCCTGCGGCCCGTCCGTCCACTGCATCGGCGTGCGGGCGTTGTCGCGGCCATTGGCGTTGGCCCCGGCCATGAACTCGGCCGCCGCCACCCCGGCCGCGGTCTGGATCGCGTGAAAGTTCAGCGTCTCCACGTCGCGGAACTGCGAGATGTCGGAGAAGGCCGCGTTGGTCATGCCGATCTCCTCGCCCTGGTAGATGTAGGGCGTGCCCTTCATCAGGTGCAGCGCCGTCGCCAGAAGCTTGGCCGAGCGGACCCGGAAGCGCCCGTCATCGCCGTAGCGCGACACCGCGCGCGGCAGGTCGTGATTGCCCCAGAAGAGCGAGTTCCAACCATCCTCGGCCAGCGCTATCTGCCACTTGTCGAGCACCGCCTTCAGCGCCACGAGGTCGAAGGGCTTGGGGCGCCACTTGCCATGCACCTCGTGCCAGCCCTGCGTGACGTGCTCGAACTGGAACACCATCGACAGCTCGCGCGCCTCGCGGCCGGAATAGAGCCGCGCGCCCGCGGGCGTGGCGCTCCAGGCCTCGCCCACCGTGACCACGTCGCGCCCGGCCAGCGTCTGCGCGTGCATCTCGCGCAGGAAGGGGTGCAGGTCCGGCCCGTCGGCGGTGATGCCCCGGTCGGGCTGCTTGCCGATCAGGTCGATCACGTCCATGCGGAACCCCGCCACGCCGCGGTCGAGCCACCAGTTCATCATCTCGTAGATCTCGCGGCGCAGCGCCGGGTTCTGCCAGTTCAGGTCGGGCTGCTTGCGGTCGAAGAGGTGAAGGTAATACTGCCCGGCGACCTCGTCGAAGCTCCAGGCGGGGCCGCCGAAATTGGACTGCAGCTCGTTGGGCGGGCCGCCGCCGGCGGCCGGGTCGCGCCAGACGTAGAAGTCGCGGTAGGGGCTCTGGCGGTCGCGCCGGGCGGACTGGAACCAGTGGTGTTCGTCGGAAGAGTGGTTGACCACGAGGTCCATGACGATGCCGATGCCGCGGGCGCGGGCCTCGGCGATCAGCCGGTCCATGTCGTGGAGCGTCCCGAACTCGGGCGCGATGTCGCGGTAGTCCGAGATGTCGTAACCGTTGTCGACCATCGGGCTGCGATAGACCGGCGACAGCCAGACGAAGCCGACGCCCAGATCGGCGAGGTGGTCGAGCTTCGATATGATGCCGGGGATGTCGCCGATCCCGTCGCCGTCGCTGTCGCAGAAGCTGCGGGGATAGATCTGGTAGCCGGTGGCCGCCTGCCACCACGGGGCGGTGTCGGTCATGTCGCGCTCCCTGTCGTCCTGTGTCGGGACATGCGGCGCGGAGCGGCGGCGTCAATGCTGTATGGGAATGGAGGCGGGTACCGGAATCGAACCGGTGTGCACGGATTTGCAATCCGCTGCGTAACCACTCCGCCAACCCGCCTCTGTGTGGCGTTCACTAGGGTTTCGGGCGGGGGGCGTCAAGCGGTATCGGCGCCGGGTTCAGTCCCATTCGACGCCGGCGGCGAAGACGTAGCCCGCGCCGTAGACGGTGCGGATCAGCTTCGGGCTGCGCGGCGGGTCGCCGAGCTTCTTGCGCAGCCGCGAGACCCGCACGTCGACGCTGCGGTCGAACTGGCCGCCGGCATCCTCGAACAGCTGCTCGACCAGCCAGTCGCGGCTGACCACCCGGCCGCGGGTGTGCAGGAACAGGGTCAGCAGGTCGGCATCGGCCCGCGACAGCCTCTGGGTGTCGCCATCGGGGCCGGTCAGCTCCAGCCGGTCGGCGTCGAAGCAATGGCCGGCGAAGCGGGCGCGGCGCGGCGCGGCATCGGTCTCGGCCGGCGGCGGCACCGGCGCGGCGCGGGCCATGCGGCGCAGGACGCTGCGGATCCGGGCCACGAGCTCCGCCGGGTCGGCGGGCTTGGCGAGGTAGTCGTCGGCGCCCAGCGACAGCCCCTCGACCCGGTCGTCGAGGCTGCCGCGGCCGCTGACCACCACCACCGGCACGCCGCGCGCGGCCAGGTCGTCGCGCAGGAAGTCCAGCCCGTCGCCGTCGGGCAGGCCGAGATCGAGCACGCAGAGATCCGGCCGGCCGGTGGCCAGCGCGGCGCGCACCGCCTTGATCGCGCGGAAGGGGCGGGCGGTCATGCCGGCGCGCTCGATCTCGCGCGCGAAGAGCGCGGCCAGATCGCTGTCGTCCTCGAGGATGAAGATGGTCTCGCTCATGTCTCCCCCCGCGCGACGACCGGCGCGTCCCCCCAGCTGGCGATGGCCGCCGCGATCTGCGCCGCCTCGACCGGCTTGCGCAGCAGCCGCAGGCTTTCGCCGAGCCGGCCCTCGATCCGGTCGCGGCCGTAGCCGGTGATCAGCACGACCGGCAGGCCGGCATCGCGGGTGCGGACCCGGCGGGCCAGCGCGACCCCGTCCATGCCCGGCATCGACACGTCCGAGACCAGCGCGCCGATGCCCGGCACCGCGGCCAGAAGGTCGAGCGCCTCGGCCCCGCTCTCGGCCTCGAGCACCTGCGCGCCGATCGCCACGAGGTTGCGGCTCAGCGTGGTGCGCACCTCGGCATCGTCGTCGACCAGCAGCACCAGCCGTCCGTCGAGCCGGGCCGGCGCCACCCGGGCGGGGCCGGGCGCCGGGGCGGTGCCCTCCGGCGCCGCCGGCAGGGTGAGGGTGACGCGCGTGCCGCGGCCCGGCGCGCTCTCGACCTCGACATGCCCGCCCGAATCGGCGGCGAAGCCTCGCACCATGGTCAGGCCCAGGCCGGTGCCGCCGCGCCCGGCCTTGGTCGAGTAGAACGGCTCGAACAGCCGCGCCCGGGTCGCGGCATCCATGCCGGCCCCGTCATCCGCGACCCGGATCTCGACCGCTCCGTCGCCGGCCGGCGCGCTGGAGAGGCGAATCGTGCCGCCGCCGGCGCAGGCGTCGGCGGCGTTGATCACGAGGTTGATCAGGCTGGTCTCGAGCAGCGCCGGGTCGGCATGGACGGGCGGGGTCGGGCCGGGCTCACAAAGGAGGCGGACATCCTCGCCGAGCCCCGGGCGGACCAGCGTGGCGACCCCGGCGAAGGTCTCGGGCAGGGCGACGGCCTCGGGCGAGAGCGGCTGGCGGCGCGCCACGGCGAGAAGCCGGCGCATCAGCTCGGCGCCGCGCCGGCCGGCGCGGATCGCGGGGTCGAGCATCTCGGCGGCCATGTCCTCGTCGTCGAGCCGCTCGCGCAGCGGCGCGAGATTGCCGAGGATGATGGTCAGCAGGTTGTTGAAGTCATGCGCGATGCCCGAGGACAGCTGGCCCAGCATCTCCATCTTCTGCGCCTGCATCAGCGCCGCCGCGGCCTCCTTCTCGCGGGTGACGTTGACGGTGAGCAGGTAGAAGCCCAGCACCGTGCCGTCATGCGCCTGGTCGGGGCGCAAGAGCGTGCGGGTCTCGAGCCGCCGCCCGCCGGGAAAGGTGATCGGGATGTCGAAGGCCAGCGCCTCGCCGCGCGCGCCGCGCTCGAAATACTCGGCCACGCGGGCCATGGTGTCGGGCGTCAGCACCTCGGCGTCGCGGCGGCCCACCACCTGTTCGGGGTCGAGCCCGTAGGCGGCGGCGAAGCGGCGGTTGGCGAAGCGGAACACGCCGCCGCGGTCGAGATAGGAGATGCCGGCCGGCACCTCGTTGGCGATCACGCGCACCCGCTCGTCGCTGCGCCTGAGCTGCTCGGTGCGGCGCAGGATGCGGCGCTCGAGCTCCAGCTCGCGGCGGCGCTGCAGGGTGATGTCGGTGTAGAGCGTCGCGAAGCCGCCGCCATCGGGCAGCGGCCAGCCCGAGACCTTGAGCACGACGCCGTTGGGGCGGGTGCGCTCGAGCGTGTGCGCCTCGAAGCGGCGCGCGGCGGCGACCCGCTCGGCCACCAGAAGGTCGAGATCGCCCGCGCCGTATTCGCCGTGCTCGGCGTTCCAGCGCACCATCGCCTCGAAGGGCGTGCCGGGGCGGCCGAGGCGGCTCGGCATCTCCATCAGCTCGAGGAAGCGGTCATTGGCGAAGATCAGCTTCAGATCGGCGTCGAACAGCGTGATCGCCTGGTCGATCCGGTTCAGCCCGGTCATCAGCGTGCCGAGAATGTCGGTCTGCATCGCTCCCCCTCCGCGCCGCCCGCATCCCCCCGGCGGCGCGCGCAGACTGGCCGCTCGTCACAATTCCTGCAACCGGCAACACTCTCGCAACAATCGGGGCCGAGCCTGCAGGCCGAGGATCAGGGAGGTCCGAGTCCGAGGGGGAGGCATGGCGAAGTACTACGACGCGCTGGAGACGAGACGGGGCGAGGCGCGCGAGGCGGCGCAGTTCGGCGCGCTGCGCGAGGTGATCGCGGCGGCGCAGGCGGGCGCGCCCTACTGGCGCGAGGCGCTCGATGGGGTCGATGCGGACACCGTGACCGACCGGGCCGCGCTGGCGCGGCTGCCGGTGCTGCGCAAGTCCGACCTGCCCGAGCGGCAGGAGCGCGTGCCGCCCTTCGGCGGGCTGGCGACGCGGGAGGCGAAGGCTTTCCGCCGTCTCTACCTGTCGCCCGGCCCGATCGTGGAGCCCGAATCGGACGCGCCGCACTGGCGCTTCGAACGGGCGCTGCACGCCGCCGGCATCGGCGCTGAGGACGTCGTGGCGAACTGCTTCGCCTACCACATGACCCCGGCCGGCATCATGTTCGACCATGCCTGCGCCGGCGTCGGCGCGACGGTGTTCCCGGCCGGCGTCGGCAACACCGACCAGCAGGTCGAGGCGATCGCCAAGCTCGGGATCAGCGCCTATGTCGGCACGCCCGACTTCCTGCGCGCGATCCTCGAGAAGGCCGAGGCCAGGGGCGTCGATGCGCGCGGCGTCACCAAGGCGCTGGTCACCGGCGGGCCGCTCTTTCCGGACCTGCGGAACTGGTACGAGGGGCGCGGCATCGCCGTGCGGCAGTGCTACGGCACCGCCGAGCTGGGGCTGATCTCCTACGAGACGGTGCCGGGCGAGGGCATGGTCTGCGACGAGCAGGCGATCGTCGAGATCGTCCGCCCCGGCACCGGCGACCCGGTGGCCGAGGGCGAGGTGGGCGAGGTTGTCGTGACCACCTTCAACCCCGACTACCCGCTGATCCGCTTCGCCACGGGCGATCTTTCGGCGCTGATGCCGGGCGAGAGCCCCTGCGGCCGCACCGCGCCGCGGCTGAAGGGCTGGATGGGCCGGGCCGATCAGACCACCAAGGTGCGCGGCATGTTCGTGCATCCGGGGCAGGTGGCCCGCGCGGTCAAACCCTACCCGGAGGTGGCGCGGGCCCGGCTCGTGGTGCGCGAAAGCGAGGGGCGCGACACGCTCGTCCTCGAGGTCGAGAGCGACCAGCAGGGCGACGGGCTGGCGCAGCGGCTGGGCGAGGCGCTGCGCGCCGAGTGCCGGCTGCGCGGCGAGGTGGTGTTCCGCGCCCCGGGCAGCCTGCCCAATGACGGCAAGGTGATCGACGACCAGCGCGACGTGGGCATCTAGGCCCGGCGCGTCAGGACAGGACCGGGCGCGCGGGCGGGGGAGAGCCGGCGCGGTCCCGGCAAGGGAGGAGAAGAATGGACCAGATCAGTCAGGCGCGGCTGCGCCGGGGGAGGGCGGCGTGAGCGAGGCGGTACTGCGCTGCGAGAATGTCAGCCGCTTCTTCGGCGGCATCCACGCGCTCAAGGGCATCTCGGCCGAGGTCCGGCAGGGCGAGATCTTCGGCCTCGTCGGGCCGAACGGGTCGGGCAAGACCACGCTGGTGAACTGCGTCACGGGCTTCTACCCGCCGCAGAAGGGCCGCATCCTGTTCGAAGGCAGGCAGATCAGCGGCCAGCGGCCGCACAGGATCGCCTCGAACGGCATCGCCCGGACCTTCCAGAACGTCGCGCTGTTCAAGGGCATGACCGTGCTCGAGAACATCCTGATGGGCCGGCACATCTTCATGAACCCGAACCCGCTCGCGGCGCTGTTCTACCCGGTCTGGGCCGCCAAGGAAGAGGTCGCCCACCGCCGCAAGGTCGAGCAGATCATCGACCTGCTGCAGCTCGAGAGCGTGCGCGACGAGCATGTCGAGGTGATCCCTCTGGGCCTGCAGAAACGGGTCGAGCTGGCGCGCGCGCTCTGCGCCGAGCCGCGGATGCTGATCCTCGACGAGCCGATGGCCGGCATGAACCAGGAAGAGAAGGAATACATGGTCCGCTTCATCCTCGACGCGCAGGAGGAGCTGGGCCTGAGCGTGCTGATCATCGAGCATCATCTCGACGTGGTGACCTCGATCTGCGACCGCGTGCTGGTGCTCAACGACGGCAACAAGATCGCCGAGGGTCCGGCGCGCGAGGCGATGTCGGACCCGGAGGTGGTCAAGGCCTATATCGGGGGGCAGGCCCATGCAGCATGATCCCGTGACCGCCCGCGACCCGCGGATGCTGCACCCCGACTGGAAACCCGAGGACACGTTGATCGCGCTTCTGGCGCGCAATGCCCGCGAGCATCCCGACCGCGTCGCCCTGCGCGAGCGCGACCACGGCATCTGGCAGCAGACCACCTGGGCCGAGTATCTCGACGAGGTGCTCTCGCTCGCCGCCGGCTTCGAGGCCGAGGGGATCGGGCCGGGCGACATCGTGCTGGTGACCGGCGACAACCGCGCCCGGCTCTACGCCGCGACGCTGGGTCTGATCGCGCTGCGCGCCGTGCCCTCGCCCGCCTATTCCGACGCAAGGCCCGAGGAACTGCTCGACCAGATGACCCGCGAGGGCATCCGCGCTGCGGTGGTCGAGGACCAGGAGCAGGTCGACAAGCTCGAGAGCGTCCGCGACCGGCGCCCGGAGCTGGCCCGCATCCTCTACGACGACCCGCGCGGCCTGGGCGACAAGGCGCCCGCGGGCGCGAGCGCGCTGTCCGACCTGCTGGCGCGGGGCCGCGCGCGGCTGAAGGCCGAGCCGGGCCTGCGCGACGACCTCGTCTCGCGCGCCAGCGTCTTCGACATCGCGGTGCTGCTGCACTCCTCCGGCACCACCGGCGCGCCCAAGGGCATCCCGCTGCGCCACGGCCACGTGCTGTCGGGCGTGCGCAACGCCGCCGCCGCGGGCTATTTCCGCGAGGGCGAGGAGCACATGGCCTACCTGCCGATGGCCTGGGTCGGCGATTTCAGCTTCTCGATCGCCGCGGCGATCGAGCTGAAGTTCACCGTCAACGTGCCCGAGAACCAGGAAACCGCGCTGCACGACCTGCGCGAGATCGCGCCCACGCTCTACTTCGCCTCGCCGCGCGCCTGGTCGGCCATGCTGACCCGCGTGCAGGTGGGCATCGCCGAGACCTCGGGGCTGAAGCGCAAGCTCTACGACCATTTCATGCCCTTCGCGCTGAAGCTCGAACGCGAAAAGCTGGAGGGCCGCAGCCCGTCGGCGCTGCAGAAGCTGTGGCGCGGCGTGGGCGACGCGGTGATCTACGGGCCTCTGCGTGACCAGCTCGGCCTGCGCCGCGTGGCGCGGCCCTACACCGCCGGCGAGGCGATCGGCGAGGACGTGTTCCTCTATTTCCGGGCGCTGGGCCTGAACCTGCGGCAGTTCTACGGCCAGACCGAGAACTGCGCGCTCGCCGTGGCGCAGTCGAGCGAGGACATCAGCCTCACCACCGTCGGCCGGCCCTTCCCGGGGGTCGAGGCGAAGATCGACGAGAGCGGTGAGATCCTGCTGAAGGGCGGCAACATCTTCGACGGCTATTTCGAGAACGAGAAGGCCACCGCCGAATCCCTGCGCGACGGCTGGCTCTGCACCGGCGATGCGGGCCAGTTCGACGCGGACGGCCAGCTCGTGGTGCTCGGCCGCCTGTCGGAGGTGATGCACAAGGCCGACGGCACCCGCTTCATCCCGACCTATCTCGAGAACCGGTTGAAATTCGCCCCGGCGATCCGCGACGTCTGCGTCATCGGCAAGGAGCGCGGCTTCCTCTCGGCCATCGTCTGCATCGATTTCTCGGCGGTGGGGCAGTGGGCGCAGGAGCGCGGCATCCCCTACACCTCCTATGCCGAGCTGTCACAGCGGCCCGAGGTGGTCGATCTGGTGCGCGGCGAGATCGCGCGGCTCAACGCCGCCGTGCCGGCCGAGCTGTCGATCGACCGCTTCGTCAACCTGCACAAGGAGTTCGACCCCGACGACGGCGAGGTGACCCGCACCCGCAAGCTCAAGCGCGGGGTCATCGACGCGCGCTACGGACAGATCATCGAGGCGGTCTACGAGGCCCGCGACGAGATCGAGTACGAGGCGCAGATCACCTACGAGACCGGCGAGACCGGGGTGCTGACCCGGACCCTGAAGATCGGCGACCTCAAGGGAGGGCAGCACTGACATGGCCTATTTCATCGAACTTCTCGTCAACGGCGCCCTCGTGGGGCTGATGTACGCGCTGGCCGCGCTGGGCTTCGTGCTGATCTACAAGTCGGCCGGCGTGCCCAACCTCGCGCAGGGCGCGCTGGTGATGATGGCGGCCTATCTCGTGTGGTATCTCGGCTCGCTCGGCCTGCCGATCTGGATCGCCATCGCGGTCGGGGCGGCGCTGATGTTCGGCTTCGGCCTGCTGGTGGAGCGGCTGCTTCTGCGGCGCATGGTCGGCCAGCCGGTGATCATGGTGGTGATGCTGACGCTCGGCATGGAAATTTTGCTGCGCGGGCTCATTCCCGGCGTGTTCGGCGCGGCGCCGAAGCCCCTCGACCTCGGCATCGGCCTCGCGCCGGTGATCGTCGCCGACGTCTTCATGAACCGCGCCTACCTGATCGGCGGGCTGGTGGCGGTGCTCTTGATCGCGGCCTCGATGCTGTTCTTCCGCACCCGCCTCGGCACCAAGCTGCGCGCCGTCTCGGACGACCACGTGGCGAGCTGGGCCGTGGGCCTTTCGGTCGAGCGCGCGATCGGCCTGTCCTGGGGCATCGCCGGCATCGCGGCGGTGGGCGCGGGCGTGCTCTGGGGCTCGGTGCAGGGCGTGGACTGGACGCTCTCGACGCTGCTCTTCCCGGCGATCGCCGTGGTGATCCTCGGCGGCGTCGACTCGATCAAGGGCGTGCTGGTCGGCGGCCTCGCCGTCGGCATCCTCGGCAGCGTCATCCCCGGCTATCTCGACGCGATGGTCGGCGGCAGCACCCGCGACGTCGTCACCTCGGTCATCATCCTGCTGACCATCCTCGTCCGGCCGCACGGCATCTTCGGGCGCGAAGACATCGAGAGGATCTGATCCATGTTCTACCGTCTCTCCGGCATCCGCCACACCAGCTACCCGGCCGCGCGCCAGCTCTGGCCGATCGCCGCCGACCGCTGGCAGGTCGGGCTGGTCACGGCGCTGGCGCTGGCCGCCCCGGTGCTGGTCTCGGACCTCTATCTCGGCAGCTACGTGCTGCCCTGGCTGATCTGGACCGCCGCGGCGCTGTCGCTGTCGCTCTTGATGGGCCTCGGCGGGCAGCTGCATTTCGGCTTCGCGGCGGTGATGGCGATCGGCGCCTACAGCTCGATCCACCTGACGCGGGCCGGCGTGCCCTTCGAGTTCGCGCTTCTGGGCGGCGGCGTCGCGGCGGCCGTGATCGGCACCGCCTTCGGCGCGGCGGCGCTTCGGGTGAAGGGCCTCTACCTGGTGATGGCGACGCTCGCCATGCAGTACCTGGTGGACTGGGTCATCACCAACGTGCCCGCCATCTCGGGCGGCGCGCAGGCGACGCTGCGAACCCCTGAGGTGAGCTTCCTGCTCTTGCCGCTCGAAAGCCTCGACGCGCGCTACTACGTGGCGCTCTTGTGGACCGTGCTGATGACACTGTTCTTCCTGAACGTGAAGCGCACCAGCTTCGGCCGGGCGCTGGCGGCGATCCGCGACAAGGACTTCGCGGCCGCCGTGATCGGGGTCGACCCGTTCCGCACCAAGCTGATGGCCTTCATGACCGCCTCCTTCGCGGGCGGCGTCTCGGGCGCGATCCTGGCGTTCTGCTACTACGGCGCGGTGACGCCCGAGCAGTTCGGCTTCAACGTCTCGATCCAGCTCGTGGCGATGGTGCTGGTGGGCGGCCTCGGCAGCGTCATCGGCGGCTATTTCGGCGCGGGCTTCGTGCTTCTGGTGCCGATCGTGCTGACCAACCTGATCGCCGGGCTCGCCGGCGCGGGCTGGATCTCGGTGTCGCAGAACCTCGCGGCGCATCTGCCGCTGATCTTCTACGGCGGCATGATCATCGGCTTCCTGCTGTTCGAGCCGCTCGGCCTCGCCAAGATCTACGACAACATCCGGAAATACTTCCTGGTCTGGCCGTTCCGCCATTCGGGAAGCTGAGACCCTGAACAGGGCAATCTAGGGAGGAGGACCCCAATGACGATTTTGAAGCGGATCGGGCGGCCGGCGGCGCTGGCGCTCGGCCTCGCGGGCGCCGCCGGCGGCGTCGCGGCGCAGGACAAGGAGCCGATCAAGTTCGGCCTGCTGCAGGACTTCACCGCCGTCTACACCTTCGTGACCGGCGAATATAACCAGGGCCAGCAGGACTACCTGACGCTGGTCAACGAGGAGGGCGGCATCGACGGCCACATGTTCGAGGCCATCGTCCGCGACACCGGCAACGAGCCGCAGCGCGGCATCGAGGCCTACAACCGGGCGCGCGAGGAGGGCGCGATCCTGTTCGACTTCCTCTCGACCCCGGTGTCGCGCGGCCTCGTCGACCAGGTGATGAAGGACGAGGTGGTGCTGATCACGCCGCTGCACGGCCGCGGCGACGCGGCGGCGGGCGAGACCTTCCCCTTCGTCTTCCCGGTGATGGCGACCTACTGGTCGCAGGCCGCGGTGCTGGCCGACCACATCAAGTCCACGGGCGGGCTCGAGGGCAAGAAGGTGGCGCTCGTGCACATCGACAGCCCCTTCGGGCGCGAGCCGATGCCGGTGCTCGAGGGCATCGCCGAGGCCGAGAACTTCGAGGTGCGCGGCTTCCCCTATCCGAGCCCGGGCAACGAGCAGTCGGCCACCTGGTCCGAGGTGCGCCGCTACCGCCCCGACGTTGTGTTCATCTGGGGCGCGGGCGGCGGCCAGTCGGTCTCGGTCCAGCAGGCGATCCGCAACGGCATCGACCCGGCCTCGATCCACTCGGTGGTCTGGATGGCCGAGACCGACGCCCGCAATGTCGGCGCCGACGCGATGACCGGCGTGAAGCGCTTCGAGGCGGTGGCCACCGGCACCGAGACGCCGATCGTGTCGCGTATCGTCGAGAAGGTGGTCGAGCCCGGCAAGAGCGCGGGTGACGCGGCCAATGTCGGCTCGAGCTACTACAACATCGGCGTCGCCACGATGGCGGTGGCGGTCGAGGCCGCCCGCCTCGCGCTGGAAAGCGAAGGCGCGCCGCTCGACGGGCCGAAGCTGAAGGCCGGCTTCGAGATGATCGAGAACTTCGACGCCGAGGGCATGATGCCGCCGATCACCATCACCCCCGAGGATCACCAGGGCGGCGGCTACGGCCGGGTCGCGCAGTGGAACGGCAGCGCGTGGGAGCCGGTCAGCGACTGGACCACCGCCTACCCGGAGATCGTGCAGGAAGAGATCGAGATGAACGCGGCCGAGTACGCGGGAGGCAACTGAGCATGACGGGACTCGCCCTCTCGAACGTCGAGGTCGTCTACGACAAGGTGTTCCTCGCCATCAAGGGCGTGTCGCTGGAGGTGGGGGAGGGCGAGATGGTCGCTCTCCTCGGCTCCAACGGCGCCGGCAAGAGCACCACGCTGAAGGCGATCAGCGGGCTTCTCGGCCCCGAGCGGGGCGAGATCACGCGCGGCGAGATCCGCTTCGGGGACACCGACCTGCGGCCCTTGGGCGCGCCGGCGCGGGTCGACCGGGGCCTCGTCCACGTGCTCGAGGGCCGCAGGGTCTTCGGGCATCTGACCCCCGACGAGAACCTCGTCGCCGCCTATCGCGGCGGCAAGGCGGAACGCTCCTTCGAGGAGCTGCGCGACGAGGTCTACCGCTACTTCCCGCGGCTGAAGGAGCGCGCGCGCTCCAAGGCGGGGTATCTCTCGGGCGGCGAGCAGCAGATGCTGGCGATCGGCCGGGCGCTGGTGACCGAGCCGAAGCTGATCATGCTCGACGAGCCCAGCCTCGGCCTCGCGCCGGTGCTGGTGGCGGAGATCTTCGCGATCATCCGCGAGATCAACCAGAAGCACGGGCTGACCGTGCTGCTGGTCGAGCAGAACGCCGCGGCGACCTTGGAAATCGTCAACCGGGCCTATCTGATCGAGAACGGTCAGATCGTGATGTCCGGCGAGGCCGAGACGCTGAAGCGGAACCCCGACGTGCAGGAGTTCTATCTCGGCAGCGGCGGCAAGGTCGACTACCACGCGATCAAGCATTACCGGCGGCGCAAGCGCTGGCTGGCCTGACCGCGCCGCGGGGCTGCATTCCGAGGCAAAAGAGAAGGCCGCCGGGCGAACCGGCGGCCTTTTTCGCAAGCGCTTCGTGAGCGGGCAGGGGCCGACGGCCCCCGCGGTCAGGCGGTTTCCTTGAACAGCTCGCGGCCGATCAGCATGCGGCGGATCTCGGAGGTGCCGGCGCCGATCTCGTAGAGCTTGGCGTCGCGCAGGAGCCGGCCGGTCGGGTACTCGTTGATGTAGCCGTTGCCGCCCAGCGCCTGGATCGCCTGCAGCGCCTGCTGGGTCGCGGCCTCGGCCGAGTAGAGGATGCAGCCGGCGGCGTCCTTGCGGCTGGTCTCGCCCCGGTCGCAGGCGCCGGCCACGGCGTAGACGTAGCTGCGGCAGGCGTTCATCGCGACATACATGTCGGCGATCTTGGCCTGCATCAGCTGGAACTCACCGATCGCCTGGCCGAACTGCTTGCGCTCGTGGACGTAGGGAACGACCACGTCGAGGCAGGCATGCATGATGCCGACCGGGCCGGCGGCCAGAACGACCCGCTCGTAGTCGAGCCCGCTCATCAGCACCTTCACGCCGCCGCCGACCTCGCCCAGCACGTTCTCGTAGGGCACCTCGCAATCCTCGAACACCAGCTCGCAGGTGTTCGAGCCGCGCATCCCGAGCTTGTCGAGCTTCTGCGCGGTCGAGAAGCCGGCCATGCCCTTCTCGATGATGAAGGCGGTGATGCCCTTGGGGCCGGCCTCGGGGTCGGTCTTGGCGTAGACGATCAGGGTCGAGGCGTCGGGACCGTTGGTGATCCACATCTTGGTGCCGTTCAGCACGAAGCGGTCGTTGCGCTTCTCGGCCTTCAGCTTCATGCCGACGACGTCCGAGCCCGCGCCCGCCTCGGACATGGCGAGCGAGCCGACATGCTCGCCCGACATGAGCTTGGGCAGGTATTTGCGCTTCTGCTCCTCGGTGCCGTTGCGGCGCAGCTGGTTGACGCAGAGGTTGGAATGCGCGCCGTAGGAGAGGCCGACCGAGGCCGAGGCCCGGCTGATCTCCTCGACCGCGACGCAATGGGCGAGGTAGCCCATGCCGGCGCCGCCGAACTCCTCCTCGACGGTGATGCCCAGAAGGCCCAGCTCGCCCATCTCCTGCCAGAGCCCTTCGGGGAACTGGTTGGAGCGGTCGATCTCCTCGGCCTGCGGCGCGATCCGCTCCTGCGCGAAGCGGTGCACCATGTCGCGCAGCGCCTCGATCTCGTCGCCGAGCGCGAAATTCATCGATCTGTCGAACATGTGTCCTCCCTGTCCTGTGTTTGGGGCATGGCGGCGCCGACCGCGCGGCGCGCCTGCGTGACGTAAAGCTCGACCACCTCGGCCTCGCCGAGCCGGCCGCCTTCGCGGTACCAATTGGTCACGCCGGTGATCTGCGCGATCAGGCCCATCGTCGCGACGAAGGGCTCGTCGATCGCGAAGCGGCCCGTGGCGCGGCCGTCCTCGAGGATCGCCCGCAGCGCCGCCTCGTAGCGGCGGCGCAGCGTCTTGATGCGGGCGAGATTCTCCGGCTCGAGGCTGCGCAGTTCCATGTAGGCGATGAACACCTCGTCGGGCCGGCGGATGTGGTAGCCCACATGCAGCCGCACGAAGGCGTCGAGCCGCGCCGCCGGGTCGCCCGTGCCGGGCACGCCGCGCGCGAGCGCCGCCAGCAGCCGCTCCATGTGGCTTTCGAGCAGGCCCACGAGGATGTCCTGCTTGCCGGGGAAATGGTTGTAGATCGCGCTGGGCCGGATGCCGACCCGCTCGGCGATGTCGCGCACGGAGACCGCCGCGTAGCCGCGCTCGGCAAATAGCCGCAGCGCGGCGGCGCCGATCTCGGCCTTGGTGTCGCGGCGGGTGTCGAGCATCGTGAGTCCCGTGGTGAACGATCGTTCATTCATGCCACGACCGCGGCCTTCGGGCAAGCCCGGAGATGCCGCCGGGTGTGGCGGGGCTGCCCGGTCGCGGCGGGGCGCAGGTTGCGAAGCGGGCTTGCGCAGTTGCCGCCTCCCTCCGCCTGTGGCATCACGGCCATGGCGAAACTGAACGAGAGAGTCCCGGCCCGTGGTTGATTATGCGACCCGCCGCGTCTTCATGGTCGACACCCAGGTGCGGCCGTCGGACGTGACGAAATTCCCGATCATCAACGCGATGCTCGAGGTGCCGCGCGAGCAGTACGTGCCCGCCCATCTGCGCGAGGCCGCCTATGTGGGCGAGAACCTGCCGCTGGGCGGCGACCGCGTCGTTCTCGAGCCGCGCACCCTGGCCAAGATGCTGGACGGGCTGATGCTCGATGCCGAGGACGCGGTGCTCGATCTGGGCTGCGGGCTCGGCTACTCGACGGCCGTGCTGGCCCGGCTCGCGGGATTCGTGGCCGCGGTCGAGGATGACGAGGCGCGCGCCGCCGAGGCGCAGTCGATCCTGACCGAGAACGGCGTCGACAACGCCGCGGTGCTCTGCGGCCCGCTGGCCGAGGGGGCGGCGAAGAGCGCGCCCTACGACGCGATCATCCTGCAAGGCGCGATCGAGCGTTTTCCCGAGTCGCTCGAGGAGCAGCTGCGCGAAGGCGGCCGCGTCGCGGCGATCTTCGCGGAAGGGGCGGTCGGCGTGGTGCGGATCGGTCACAAGATCGACGGACGGATTTCGTGGCGCTACGCTTTCAATGCCGGCGCGCCGGTGCTTGCGGGCTTCGAAGGGGAGCGCGACTTCGTGCTCTGAACGACGGTGACACCACCGATAACGAGGGAATGGGCGAGGGCGGTATGCGGCGAATTCTGGGATCACTGGTGATGGGGATCGGGCTGGCCGCGGCCACCGCCCCGGCCTTGCGGGCCGAAACGCTCGCCGACGCGCTGGCCTTCGGCTACGAGCACAGCGGCCTGCTGGAGCAGAACCGCGCGCTGCTGCGCGCCGCCGACGAGGACGTGGCGCAGGCGCTTTCGGCGCTCCGCCCGGTCCTGAACTGGTCGGCCGATGCCCGCGCGACGCGCGGCCCCGACCCGGCGGGCGGCACCGCGACCGACACGGCGGCGAGCGCCTCGCTGACCGCGTCGCTGCTGCTCTACGACGGCGGCGCCAGCCGCTACGCGATCGACGCGCAGAAGGCGCTGGTTCTGGCCACGCGCGAAAGCCTGCGCGGCATCGAGCAGCAGGTGCTGCAGCGCATCGTCGAGGCCTATCTCGAGATCCAGCGCGCCATCGCCTTCGTCGATCTGCGCCAGAACAACCTGCGCCTGATCACCCAGGAACTGCGCGCCGCGCGCGACCGCTTCGAGGTCGGCGAGGTGACCCGCACCGACGTGTCGCTGGCCGAGGCGCGGCTTGCCGCCGCCCGCAGCCAGCTTGCCGCCGACGAAGGCGCGCTGACCCAGGCCCGGGCCGAGTTCCGCGCCGCGGTCGGCCGCGCGCCGGGCAACCTGTCCCCGGCCCCCGATGCCCGCATCCCGTCGAGCCTCGCCGAGGCGCAGAACATCGCGCGGCGCACCCATCCGGCGCTGCGCGAGGCGCAGCAGCGCGTCACCGTGGCCGAGCTGAACATCGCCCGCGCCGAGGCCGCGACGCGGCCCGAGATGACGCTCTCGGGCGGCATCACCGTCAATGACGACTTCGACGACAACGAGCGGATCGGCATCGATGTCGGCGCGCCGATCTATGCGGGCGGCCGCATCGCCAGCCAGGTGCGCCAGGCCCAGGCCCGCCGCGACGCGGCGCGGGGCGACCTGCTCAACACCGCGCGCACGATCGAGCGCAACGTGGCCAACGCCTACTCCTTCCTCGCCGTGGCGCGGGCCGGGATCGAGGCGTCGGGCCGCGAGGTCACGGCCGCGCAACTGGCCTTCGACGGCCTGCGCGAGGAGGCGGCGCTCGGCGCCCGCACCACGCTCGATGTGCTCGATGCCGAGCAGGACCTGCTCGACGCGCGCACCAACCTCGTCTCCGCGCAGATCGACGAGACGCTCGCGACCTACTCGGTGCTCGCCGCGACCGGCCAGCTCACCGCCCAGCAGCTGGGCCTCGCGGTGCAGGTCTACGACCCGGCGGCCTATTACAACCTCGTGCGCAACGCGCCGGCGGCCAAGTCGGAGCAGGGGCGCGCGCTCGACCGGGTGCTCGAGGCGATCGGCCGGTAACGCGCTCGCGCCGCTGTTGTGAGACGATCCTCGACCCGCTAGACTGCGGGTCGAGGCAAGCAGGGTAGTCCATGTCCGATCCGGTGAAATCCGTCGAAATCGAGGACGTGCTGTCCTCCATCCGCCGTCTTTTGTCGGACGGGGAGAACGCCGCCACCGAGGCGCGCCCGGCCGCGTCCGAGCGCGCCGTCGCCCCCAACCGGGTGACGTCCAAGCGCGGGGCCGCGCCACTGGTGCTGACCCCGGCGCTGCGGGTCGGAAGCGGGGACGCCCCGGCGCAGACCTCCGAACACGGCCGCGACGATCACGCCGAGGGCGCCGAGCCGACGCCGGACGAGGTGATCGGCGCCGCGATCTCGGCCATCGCCGCCGAGGCGGCCCGCGCCGAGACGGCAGAGGGCGAGGCGGGGCAGGCCCACCGGGAACGCGGCGCCGCGATCCGCTCGCGGCTGCAGAGCACGATCGCCGAGCTCGAGGCCGCGATCACCCATCGCAGCGAGGAATGGGAGCCCGACGGCAGCGAGGCCGCGCCGGTCATGGACTGGGAGGCCGTGCGCGGCGACGAGGCCGCGTTCCTCAGCCGTCGCCATCCGCCGTTCCAGGCCGATGGCGCCGCCCGGCCCGCGCCGGTCGAGGCACCGTCCGAGCCGGACGAGGAGCCGTCCATGGCATCGCGGCCCGAGCCGCAGCAGCCCGCCCCCGAGGGGCAGGCCGGGGCGGCCCGGCTGCAGCCGGTGCCAGACGAGGAGCCCATGCCCGAGCCGCATCTGGCCATGCCGCCGCAGGCCGAGGCGCCGTTCGACGAAAGCTGGGACGAGCCCGCGGCGGAGCCCGAGCGGGATGTCCTGCCCGGGCCGGCCGCGCCCGCACCGGCGGAAAGCCGGGGCGCGTCGCTGGCCGAGACGGCCGAGGCCGCGCTCGACCCCGACATGCTGAAGGACATCGTGCGCGAGGTGCTGCGCGAGGAGCTCGACGGCGAGCTGGGCGAGCGGATCACCCGCAACGTCCGCAAGCTGGTGCGGCGCGAGATCTTCCGGGCGCTGTCGACGGGCGAGTTCGACTGAGCCTTCAGACCGGCGCCGCCATCTCCAGGAGCGCATCGACATCGAGATGCGCCTCGAGATGGGCCGCGAGCGCGTCGAGCGTCTGCTCCACGCCGTCCTCGTAGGCCGTCCCGCCGGGCGTGCCGCCCAGCTCCTGCAGGAAGGCGCCGCGAAACGCGTCGCTGGCGAACAGCCCGTGCAGGTAGCAGCCCCGCACCCGCCCGTCGCGGCTGGCCGCGCCCTCGGGTCGCCCCTCGATCTCGAGCCAGGCCCGCGCCGTGTCGGGGCCCTCGGTCGCACCGATATGGATCTCGTAGCCGGTGACCGGCGCGCCGCTGTCGCGGGCGTGGCCGGTGCTGCGGCCCAGCCGCTTCTCGGGCCGCATCACCGTCTCCACGTCGAGCAGGCCGAGCCCCTCGACCCGGCCCGGCGCGCCCTCGATCCCCTCCGGGTCGGCAATTCCGCGGCCGAGCATCTGGTAGCCGCCGCAGATGCCCAGCACCCGGCCGCCGCGGCGCAGATGCGCGCGCAGGTCGATGTCCCAGCCCTCGGCGCGAAAGGCGGCGAGATCCGCGATGGTGGATTTAGAGCCGGGAATCAGCACCAGGTCGGCGTCGCCGGGCAGGGGGCGGCCCGGCTCGACCATGACGACGCTGACGCCGGGCTCGGCCGAGAGCGGGTCGAGATCGTCGAAATTCGCGATCCGGCCCAGCCGCGGCACGGCGATCTTCAGCGCGCCGCCGGGGCGGGCGGTGATCTCGGCCGCGTCCTCGGCCGGCAGGCGCCAGGCCTCGGCGAAATGCGGGATGATCCCGAGCGGTGCCCAGCCGGTGCGGCGGGCGATGATCTCCATGCCCTCGGCGAAGAGCGTCGCGTCGCCGCGGAACTTGTTGACCGCGAAACCGCGGATCAGCGCCGCGTCCTCTGGGTCGAGCACGGCATGGCTGCCCACGAGCTGCGCGATCACGCCGCCCCGGTCGATGTCGCCCAGCAGCACAACCGGCACGCCGGCGGCGCGCGCGAAGCCCATGTTGGCGATGTCGCCCGCCCTGAGATTGACCTCCGCCGGGCTGCCCGCGCCCTCGACCACGATCAGGTCGCGCCCCGTGGCCAGCCTGCGGAAGCTTTCGATCACGCGCGGCAGCAGCGTCGGCTTGAGCCGGGCGTAGTCGCGCGCCCGCGCGGTGGTCAGCCGGCGGCCCTGCACGACGACCTGCGCGCCGGTGTCGGTCTCGGGCTTGAGCAGGACGGGGTTCATGTCGATCAGCGGCTCGAGCCCCGCGGCGCGCGCCTGCAGCGCCTGCGCCCGGCCGATCTCGCCGCCATCGGCGGTGACGGCGGCGTTGTTCGACATGTTCTGCGGCTTGAACGGCGCGACCGCGAGGCCGCGATTGCGGGCCGCGCGCGCCAGCCCCGCGACGATCAGCGACTTGCCGACATTCGAGCCCGCGCCCTGGATCATGATGGCCCGCGTCATCGCACCCCCGCCCGCGTCCTTTGACCGCATCTTCCGGCCGCGGCCGGTTTGCCCTAGCTGTCTAGGCGGCGCGGACGACGGGGAAAAGGGATGAACACACCGGCACATCTGATCTTCGGCGCGGCGGCCTTCGGGCGGCCGGGCCGGCCGGCAGTCACGGCGGCGGCGCTTCTGGGCGGGCTGACGCCCGACCTGTCGCTCTACCTGCTGGTCGGCTGGAGCCTTCTGGTCGAGGGCGTGCCGGCGGCGGTGATCTTCCGCGACTACTATTTCTCCGATGCGTGGATGGCGGTGTTCGCCATCGACAACTCGATCCCGCTCTGGGCGGCCGGGCTGGCGCTGGCGCTCTACGGGCGTTGGCCGGTCCTCGTGGCCTTCGCGGGGGCCGGGCTGCTGCATCTGGGTCTCGACCTGGCGCTGCACGCCGAGGATGCGCGCCCGATGCTGTGGCCGTTCACGGAGTGGCGCTTCGTCTCGCCGTTCAGCTACTGGGACAGCGCCCGCCATGCCGGCCTCGTCGGCCCGCTCGAGGCCGGGCTGTCGGTGGCGCTGACGGGCTGGATGCTATGGCGGTTCCGCAGCCTCGCCATGCGGGCGGTGCTGCTCCTGCTTCTGCTGGCCGAGCTGGGCTCGTCCGGGATCTGGCGCTTCGTGTTCTAGCGCAAACGAAAGGCGCGGCTCCCGGTCGGGGAGCCGCGCCTTTCGCGCAGGCTGTGCGGCACGCTCAGGCGGCGCGCGTTTCCAGCTCGGCGGCGTGACGGCGCTCGCTTTCCTCGCGCGACAGCGCGACCGAGGTCCGGACGCCCTTGCCGACGAACTCCATCAGGCCCTGCACGACGCGCTCGTTCGGGTCGATCCCCGCGCAGGACAGCACTTCGCGGCCATCGCGGGAGCGGGCCCAGCGGGCGATCTGCTCGGGGCCGTTGCCGTATTTCTTGTCATCGGCAATGGCGTCGTCCAGAGCGGCGAGAACGACGGCCGCGAAGAGCTTGCGGGCCCGGTTGCCCTGCTCATTGTTGTAGGCGGTGCCGTCAACAAATTCCTTCATGATGCTTCCTTACGTTCTTTTTGCTCTTGTCGCCTTGGCGTTCGAGTGACTATCGCGATTTCGTCCCGATTCGGGTGGTCGATTTCGGAATGCCAGCCATGCGTCCGGTGCATGACGGCACGGGAAGAACGCAAGTATCCGGTCAGCTTGCCTTGCCGCGACCCGCGAGATATAGGCGGGCCAAAGTCGCGATCAAGCATCTGCCACAATTTCGTCACATGGACCGATATGCCCAAGATCAACGGTAACGAGATCCGCCCCGGCAACATTCTCGAGCACAATGGCGGCCTCTGGGCGGCGGTCAAGGTCGACCACGTCAAGCCCGGCAAGGGCGGCGCCTTCGCGCAGGTCGAGATGAAGAACCTGCGCAACGGCTCCAAGCTGAACGAGCGCTTCCGCTCCGCCGACAAGGTCGAGCGCGTCCGCCTCGAGCAGCGCGACCAGCAGTTCCTGTTCGAGACCGACGGCATGCTGACCTTCATGGACAGCGAGACCTACGACCAGATCGCGCTGCCGGCCGACCTCTTGGGCGAGCGTCGCCCCTTCCTGCAGGACGGCATGACCGTGCAGATCGAATATTACGGCGAAGAGGCGCTGAACGTCTCGCTGCCGCAGAAGGTGACCTGCAAGGTGGTCGAGACCGAGCCGGTGGTGAAGGGCCAGACCGCGGCCAACAGCTTCAAGCCGGCGGTTCTGGACAACGGCGTGCGGGTGATGGTGCCGCCCTTTGTCGCGCAGGACGAGGACATCGTCGTCAACACCGAGAGCATGGAATATTCCGAGCGCGCCTGATCGCGGCCGGAAGAGTTGAGGAGAGGGCGGCCATTCGGCCGCCCTTTTCGCGTCTCGGGGCTCAGTCGATCCGCCGCAGCGTCGCGTCGCCCGCCGTCATGCCGTCGCCCGCGCGGTCGAAGCGCAGCCAGGCGATGGCCTCGTCGCCGGCGCGGCTGTGCAGCGTGCCAGCCGGCCGGCCGTCGGCCGACAGGATCTCGCTGCCCGGCTCGGCGGGGCCGTCCACCGCCACCCGCGCGAAGCCCTTGCGCAGCTCGGTCTTGTGCTTCATCCGCGCGGTCACTTCCTGGCCGACATAGCAGCCCTTGCGGAAGTCGACGCCGCCCATGCGCTCGAAGCCGGCCTCGAGGATGTAGGTCTCGGGGCCCAGTTCGCTGCCCCATTCGGGGATCAGGTGTTCGACCCGGATCGCGGTCCAGTCGCTGCCGTCGTCGCCGGACTCGTCGCCGTAGAGCCGCCAGCCCAGCGCCGCGTGGCGCGGGTCGGGCAAGGCGCCCTCGGGGGCCGGGCCGGTGCCGCGGCGCACCCGCAGCCCGGTCTCCTCAAGCGCCACGTCGGCACGCAGCTTGTACATCGACAGCCGCTGCGCCAGCTGCGGCGCGATGCCCGAGGGCGCGTCGATCAGCAGCCGCTCGGCCTCGCCCTTCACGAAGAAGTCGGCGATCAGCTTGCCCTGCGGGGTGAGCAGCGCGGTGTAGACGAGGCCGTCGCGGGCCCGCGCGATGTCGGTGGTGACGAGCCCCTGCAGGAACTCCTCGCGGTCGGCGCCGGTCAGCGCGATGATGGTGCGGTCATGGGTCATGGCGGCAGATATAGGCGGCCATCGCGGCGACGTCAGCCCGTGGGCTCATTCCTTCTCGGCGTCGCGGAACTGCAGCGCGTGCAGATCGGCATAGAGCCCGCCGCGCGCCAGAAGCTCGGCATGGCTGCCCTGGTCGACGGCCTGGCCCTGGTCCATCACCACGATGCTGTCGGCGCCCTGCACGGTCGAGAGGCGGTGCGCGATGACCAGCGTGGTGCGGCCCTCTGAGAGCCGCTCCAGCGCCTCCTGCACCACCGCCTCGGAGCGGGTGTCGAGCGCGCTGGTGGCCTCGTCGAGCAGGAGCACCGGCGTGTCGCGCAGAAGCGCCCGGGCGATCGCCACGCGCTGGCGCTGGCCGCCCGAGAGCGCCGAGCCGCGCGGGCCGGCGGGGCTGTCGAGCCCGTTGGCGAGCCGGGGCAGGAAGTCGCTGACATGGGCGGCGTCGAGCACCTCGCGCAGCTGCGCGTCCGAGACGTCGGTGCGCCCGAGCAGGATGTTGTCGCGGATCGATTCGTCGAACAGCAGCGCGTCCTGCGTCACCACCGAGATCATGCCGCGCAACTCCTCGAGCGACATCGCCCGGGTCGGCACGCCGCCGATGGTGATCTCGCCCGATTGCGGATCGACCAGCCGGGTGAGCAGGTTGAAGACCGTGCTCTTGCCCGCGCCGGACGCGCCGACCAGCGCCGTGGTCTTGCCGGCGGCGGCGGTGAAGGACGCGCCGCGCAGCACCGGCAGGTCGCCATAGGCGAGGCGGACGTCGTCGAGCGCGATCTCGGGCGCGCCTTGCGGCGCGGGGCGCGGACGCGCGGGCGAGGTCAGGGTCGGGCGGGCGGCGAAGATCATCCGCATCCGTTCGATCGAGGCGGCGGCGGCCTGCCACTGGCCAGAGATGTTGCCCAGCCGGCGCAGCGGCTCGAAGGCGAGCGACATGGCGGTGAAGAAGGCCATGAACTGGCCCACCGTCTTGTCGCCGGCGATGATCTCGGCGCCGCCGTAGAACAGCACGCCCAGGAAACCGAGCCCGGTCATGATGTCGATCATCGAGGGGATCGCGGCCTGGCCGGTGGCGGCGCGGGTCTCGGCGCGCACCCGCTGCCGGATCAGCTGGCCGTAGCGGTCGGACTGGTAGCCTTCGAGCCCGTTGAGCTTGATCGGGGCGAGGCCGTGGAACACCTCGTCGAGCCGGGTCGACATGCGCGCCGCGATCTCGCGCGAGGCACGCGCCCGGCGGCGCACGTATTTCTGCGCGAGGAAGGAGGGCAGCACCAGAACCGGGATGCCGATCAGCGCCACCAGCGTCCATTTCCAGTCGACCGAGAGCGCGACCGCGAAGAGCGCGACAACCGAGGTCAGGTCGCGCCCCGCGCCGGTGACGATGGTCGACCAGATCTGGTTGATGGCGTTGACGTCGCCCTGCACCCGCTCGATCAGGTAGCCCGGCGGGTGCGACTGGTGCCAGCCGCCGTCGAGCCGCATCAGATGCGACAGCAGGTCGGCGCGGATGCGCGCGGCGGTGCGTTCGCGGATCGTGGTCATCAGCACGCGCTGCGACATCGAGGTGACGGCGCGCACGATGAAGATGCCCATGACCACGACGCCGACGATCCACAGCGCGTCGGTGCGGCCGGCGACGAAGATCTCGTCGAACATCGGCTTCATCATCGAGGCGAAGAGCCCGAGCGAGCCGCCCTCGATCGCCATCAGCACCATGGCGACGGCCAGCAGGCGCCAGTGCCGCGACAGGTAGCCGCGCCACAGCCACAGGAACAGGCCGCGCCGGTCCTCGGCGGCGACGGGGCCGGTCGCGGGGGTGGCGGCAGGGTCGGTGGTGGCGGTCATCGGTCCGCCTTTCGTGCGGCGTAGCTCGCGGTGGCGGCCTCGGGGTCGTATTCGGTGGCGATCCACTCCTCGATGCCGATCGGGCCCTCTTGCAGCCGCGCCTCGTAAAGATCGAGGATGTGGTCGAGGATGCCGGTGCGCGAGTTCTTGAAGTGCAGGAAGCGCGGATGCAGCTGGCGGCGCGCCTCGGCGACGGAATGCCCCTCGGCCAGCAGGTGCAGCGCCGAGGCGAAGCCGGCCCGGTCGGCGCCGGACTTGCAATGCATCACCACCGGGCGCTCGGCCTCGCGCAAAAGCTGGAACAGCCGCAGGATCTGGTCGCGCGGCGCCGCCTTGCGGGCGGACAGCTGGGTCGAGACCAGCCGCAGCCCCAGCGCGCGGCAGCTTTCGGCCTCGAACAGGTAGCGCGGATGGCCGCCCTCGCCGCGCAGGTTGATCACGGTGCGGATGCCGAGCTTGGCCATCTTGCCGAAGCGGCCATGGGTCGGCTGGTTCGAGCGGAACACGCCCGGCGCGACGAGGTGGAAGTTGGTCCACCAGTAGCGCAGGATCGCGTGGTCGAGGATCAGGTAGCTCGCGAAGGCCTGCCTGCGGCCGCGCGCGGTGCCGATGTCGTGCCGCCGCGTGCGCATTCCGCGCTCCCAAGCCCTGATCCTGTCGAGAAGCCGCATCGTCTTGCCCATGTCGTGCATCCGGCCTTGCATAAGCATCGCGGTCCGGCCCCGCAAGCCGGGCGGGGTTTACGCATGGCCGGTCCGCGCTTAGGGCAAGGCAGGGCGGCGAAGGGGCAGTGCGATGGACGATCTTGCGGTCGAGGTGATCGAGCGGGTGCGGCTCTGGCCCACCCATGCGGCGCTGGACGGCCGCCTGATGCGGGTGAAATGGGGTGCCTGGGCCGTCTATGTCCCGGCGCGGCAGCTGAAGCTCCTGCACGCGGTGGGCGGGTGCCAGCACTGCATCTCGCCGCGCGGGCCGAAGCGCGAGGCCGTGCTCGAGGGCCGCGAAACGGGTCCGAACGCGGAGGCCTGGGCCGCGGCCTTCCGCCGGCCTGTGGTGCGGCGGGTGGCCGAGAACTGGGTGATGTTCGACCGGCTTCACCGGGCCGGGCTCGGCCCCGAGCCGCTCGGGCTCGTGGTGGTGCGCGACTATCGCAGCTTCTTCTCGCGCGGGGTGGGGCCGGCGGCGGGGCTGCGGGTGGCGGACCTGAACACCTATCCCGAGAAGACCCCCGCCACCGAGGCCGAGCTGCGCGCCGCCGGGATCGTGCCGGACCGCACGCTCGCCTCGATCCGCGAGCAGATCCGCGGCTATGTGAGCGACCTCAACAACCTCTACGGGGCGATGCCGCTGGACGGAGAGGCCGAGGTGGAGCAGGTCGAGGCGAAGCTGCGGCGCGCGCTCGAGCAAGCCGGATGACAGCGCGGCGCTGACGGGGCCGCATTGACGGGACGGCGGGGTGGCGTAGGGTTCGGGCCCGTACAACCCAGACGAGGCCCGCGCCCCATGTCCCTCTCCCACGGCCGCCCCTACCTTGCCATTCCCGGCCCCTCCGTGATGCCCGACCGGGTGCTGGCGGCGATGCACCGGCCGGCGCCCAACATCTACACCGGCGCGCTGCACGAGATGACCGAGACGCTGGTGCCCGACCTCAAGGCGGTGGCCGGCACGCGGCACGACGTCGCGATCTACATCGCCAACGGGCACGGCACATGGGAGGCGTCGCTGCTGAACGTGCTGTCGCGCGGCGACCGGGTGCTGGCGCTGGTCAGCGGCCGGTTCGGCGAGGGCTGGGCCGAGGTGGCGCGCGCGCTGGGCGCCGAGGTCGAGGTGATGGAGTTCGGCCTCGACCGCCCGGCCGACCCGGCCCGCATCGAGGCGCGGCTGCGCGAGGACCGCGAGGCCGCGATCAAGGCGGTGATGGTGGTGCATGCCGACACCGCGACCGGGGTGCGCAGCGACGTCGCGGCGATCCGCGCGGCGATGGATGCCGCAGGCCACCCGGCGCTTCTGCTGGCCGATTGCATCGCCTCGATGGGCTGCGACCGCTTCGAGATGGACCGCTGGGGCGTGGATGTCGCGATCACCGCCAGTCAGAAGGGGCTGATGACCCCGCCCGGCCTCGGCTTCGTGTTCTTCTCAGAGCGCGCCGGGGCGGCGCGGGCGCGCGCCGACATGGTCACGCCCTACTGGGACTGGCGGCCGCGGGCGGCGCCCGAGCAGTACTACCAGTATTTCGGCGGCACCGCGCCGACCCACCACCTCTACGGGCTGCGCGCCGCGCTCGACATGATCGCCGAGGAGGGGCTCGAGCAGGTCTGGACGCGGCACGCCCGGCTGGCGGCGGCGGTCTGGGCGGCGGTCGAATGCTGGGGGCGCGACGGCACGATGCGGCTGAACGTCGCCGCACCGGAGGCGCGCAGCCACGCCGTGACCTCGATCGCGCTGGAGGCGCCCGATGCCGACCGGCTCAGGGCCTGGTGCGAGCAGGAGGCCGGGCTGACGCTCGGCATCGGCTTGGGGCGGATGCCGATGGAGGGCTGGTTCCGGATCGGCCACATGGGCCACGTCAACGCGCACATGGTTTTGGGCGCGCTGGGCGTGATCGAGGCGGGGCTGGCCGCGCTGTCCATCCCGCACGGCGCCGGGGGCGCGGCGGCCGCGGCGCGGGCGCTGGCCGGGTAGGGCCGGGCGCCCGGGCCGCGGGCCGGGCGGTCAGCCCTTGGTGCGGCGCGTGGCCCGGCCGCCGCGCCCGCGGGCGCGGACGGCCGCGGGCCGGGCGACTTCGGGCTTGGCGGTTTCGGTCTTGGCGGCCTCGGGTTTGGAAGTCTCAGGTTTGGCAGCCTCGGGCCTGGCAGCCTTGGATTCGGCAACCTCGGGCTTGGTGGCCTCGGACTTGGTAGCTTCGGCTTTGGCAGCCTCGGGCTTTGCGACCTCGGATTCAGCAACCTCGGGCTTGGCGACCTCGGATTTGGCCGCTTCGGGCTTGGCGGCCGATTCGGGCGCGGCGTCGGTGGCCGTCTGGGCCGGGGCGGAATTGGCGTCGATGAACTCGAGCACCAGCGGCCGGATGTTGTTGCGCCAGCTCGAACCGGCGAAGATGCCGTAATGGCCGGCGCCCGGCTCGAGATGCGCGGCCTTCTTGCTCTCGGGCAGGCCGGTCAGCAGCCCGAGCGCGGCGAGGCACTGGCCCGGCGCCGAGATGTCGTCCTTCTCGCCCTCGACCACCTTCACCGCGACCGAGGTGATCTTGCCGATGTCGATGGCGCGGCCGTCGACGGTGAAGGCGTTGCGCCCAATCTCGCGGGCCTTGAAGACCCGCTCCACGGTCGAGAGGTAGAACTCGGCCGTCATGTCCATGACCGCGAGGTACTCGTCGTAGAACTGGTTGTGCTTGTCGTGATCGGCCGAGAGGCCGTTGGCGGCGCGGAAGATCTGGTCGGTGAAGGCCTGCGCGTGGGTCGCGGCGTTCATCGCGATGAAGGAGGCCAGCTGCAGCAGGCCGGGATAGACCTCGCGGCCGACGCCCTTGTACTTGAAGCCGACGCGCTGGATCATCGAGTGCTCGAGCTGGCCCATCGTCACCCGGCTGCCGAAATCGGTGACGTCGGTCGCCGCCGCGTCCGGGTCGACCGGCCCGCCGATCAGCGTCAGCGAGCGCGGCTGCGCCTCGGGGTCGTCCTCGGCCAGCATGGCCGTGGCCGCCAGCGTCAGCGGCACCGGCTGGCAGACCGCGATCACGTGCAGGTCCGGCCCGAGATGGCGCATGAACTCGACCACGTATTTCGTGTAGTCCTCGACGTCGAACTTGCCGGCGCTGACCGGGATGTCGCGGGCGTTGTGCCAGTCGGTCACATGCACGTCGCAATCGGGCAGCAGGCTGATCACCGTCTTGCGCAGGAGGGTGGCGTAGTGGCCGGACATCGGAGCGACCAGAAGCACCCGGCGCCCCGGCGAGGCCCGGCCGGGGGTGGTGAAGCGGATCAGGTCCCCGAAGGGCCGGCGCACCAGCGTCTCGACCTTGACGAGATGGTCCTTGCCATCCGGCCCGCTGACCGTGGGGATGCCCCAGTCCGGCTTGGCCACCATGCGCGCGAAGCTGCGCTCGGTGACCTCGCCCCAGGCCTTCAGCAGTTCCATGCCCGGATTGGCCAGCATGGCCATCGCCGGGTAGGCGCCCATCGCCCGCGCGGTCGCACCGAGCCACTGGTTCGTGTTCCGCGCGCTTTCCATCAGGTCGTAGGTCGGAATATACTTCATGTCATCTGCTCCGGGCAGGGGGCGGGATCCAGCGGGGCGGTTCGGTCCCGCGTGCCGGCGGGAAGACGATCCGGCAGGCCTCTTGCTGCGGCTGCAAACTAGGACGGGGAGGCATTCATGGCAACTCGAGACGCGAGGCAGGGGGGCGATGAGCCGTCGGGTGGTGACGCCACGGCCACGCAAGCGAAGGCCCGGCTGGAGGCCAATCTGGCGCGGATCGAGGCGCTGACGCAGCGCCTGGTCGCGGCGATGGGCCAGGGCCGGCAGGTGCCGCCGGCGCTGCAAGGTCCGAGCCAGGAGCTCTACGCCAAGGCCGCCGGGGCCTACTGGGTCGAGATGATGCGCGACCCGGGCAAGCTGATGGAGCACCAGGTCGGCTACTGGAGCCGGACGCTGAAGCATTACGTCGAGGCCCAGCAGCAGATGATGCAGGCCCGCCCGGCCGCGGCCGAAAGCGACAAGCCGGCGGACCGGCGCTTTTCCAATCCGCTCTGGGACAGCCATCCCTGGTTCAACTTCATCAAGCAGCAGTACCAGACCAATGCCGAGGCGGTGCGGCAGGCGGTGAACGCGATCGAGGGGCTCGACCCGCGCGAGAAGCGGCGCCTCGACTACTTCGCGACGCAGATCGTCGACATGTTCAGCCCGACCAACTTCCTCGCCACCAATCCCGACGCGCTGGAGCGCGCGCTCGAGACCGAGGGGCAGAGCCTGATCGACGGGCTCGAGAACCTCGTGCGCGATCTCGAGACGAACGAGGGCGACCTCGTGGTGACGCTGGCCGACAAGGATGCCTTCACCGTGGGCGAGAACCTCGCCACCACGCCGGGCGAGGTGGTGTTTCGCAACCACCTGTTCGAGCTGATCCAGTACGCGCCGCAGACCGATGACGTGCGCGAGACGCCGATCGTGCTGTTCCCGCCCTGGATCAACAAGTTCTACATCCTCGACCTGAAGACGCAGAACAGCCTGATCAACCACGTGGTCGAGCAGGGCCACACGCTCTTCGTGGTGAGCTGGATCGATCCCGACCCGTCCTATTCCGAGATCGGCATGACCGACTACGTCGAGGACGGCTACATCCGCGCCATCGAGACCGCCAAGGAGATCTGCGGCGTCAAGAAGGTGAACGCGGTGGGCTACTGCATCGCCGGCACGACGCTGGCGCTGACGCTGTCGGTGCTGAAGTCGCGCAAGGACCGCAGCGTCAACGCTGCCACCTTCTTCACCACGCTCACCGACTTCTCGGACCAGGGCGAGGTCGGCGTGTTCCTCGACGACGATTTCGTCGATGGCATCGAGGCCGAGGCGCGCCGCGCCGGCATCCTCGACAAGTTCTACATGGCGCGGACCTTCTCTTTCCTGCGCGCCAACGACCTGATCTGGCAGCCGGCGATCCGCAGCTACATGATGGGCCAGACGCCGCCGGCCTTCGACCTGCTCTACTGGAACGGCGACGGCACCAACCTGCCGGCGAAGATGGCGGTCGAGTACCTGCGCGGCCTGTGCCAGGAGGACCGCTTCGCCCGCGACGGCTTCGAGGTGGCCGGGGCCACGGCGCGGCTGGGCGACGTCGACCTGCCGATCTTCGCCGTCGCCTGCGAGAGCGACCACATCGCCGCCTGGGACGCGAGCTGGCGCGGCATCGACAAGATGGGCTCGAAGGACAAGACCTTCGTGCTGTCGGGCTCGGGCCATATCGCCGGGATCGTGAACCCGCCGGCGAAGAAGAAATACGGCTACTGGACCAACGGCGCGGCGGCGTCGACGCCCGAGGACTGGAAGGCGGGAGCCGAGAAGCACGAGGGCTCGTGGTGGCCGCACTGGATCGACTGGCTGTCGAGCCGCTCGGGCGAGCTGGTGCCCGCGCGGCAGCCCGGCAGCAAGGCGCATCCGCCGCTCGGTCCCGCCCCGGGGCGCTACGTCACCGGCGGCCGGCTGCAGGCGGATGCAGCCGAATAGATTGATCTTCCAAGGCAAATTACCCTAGGGAAGTTTTTTTGCTGCACCGCAGAAAAAATCCTTGAAATGCTGCGGTGCAGCGAGCATATTCCGGTCATCAGATGATCAGCGGGGCCGCGAGCTACCGCGCAATGCAAGAGGTAATCCGATGGCCAACTCCCAGGACTTCACCGCGATCTTCAAGGACATGATGGGCGCGTTCCCGGTCGACACCAAGAACATGGAAGAGGTCTTCAAGACCCAGTCGACGCTGGCCGAGAAGCTCTCCGCCGCCAATCTCGAGGCGGCCCAGAAGTCGACCGAACTGTCGGCGAAATGGACCCAGGACACGCTCGCCAAGTTCGGCGAAGTGACCCGTGCCAAGTCCGAGCCGGCCGACTACGCCAAGTCGATGGGCGATTTCGCCTCCGCCTCGGCCGAGAGCGCCGCCGAGCACATGGCCGCCTTCGCCGAGATCGCCAAGAAGCTGCAGACCGAGACGCTCGAGCTGATGCTCTCGGCCGGCAAGTCGATGAGCGACGACATGACCGCCGCTGCCAAGAAGGCCGGCGCCGACGCCCAGGCCGCCACCCGCAAGGCGACCGCCGCGGCGAAGTAAGGGTCCTCCCCACCGGTCGTTCGCGACCGGTTCCCCAAGGGCGGGCTGCCACGCGCAGCCCGCCCTTTCTTTTTGCGAAACGCGGGCCTAGGCTTTTTCTGCGCCGCATCATGCCGAGGGGGAACTGACATGGCCGAGACCGCGAAACCGCTTCTGATCAAGCGCTATGCCAGCCGCCGGCTCTACAACACCGAGACCAGCGACTACGTCACGCTCGAGGACATCGCCACCTTCATCCGGCAGGGCCGCGAGGTACAGATCGTCGATCTGAAATCCGGCGACGACCTGACCCGGCAATACCTGCTGCAGATCATCGCCGAGCATGAGAGCCGCGGCGAGAGCGTGCTGCCCGTGGACGTGCTGACCGACCTCGTGCGCAGCTACACCAGCCAGGCCAGCTCGGTGGTGCCGCAGTTCCTGGCCGCCTCCTTCGAGATGCTGCGCGACGGGCAGTCGAAGATGATGGAGAACATGACCAAGGTCTCGCCGATGGGCCAGATGCCCGGCTTCGAGGCGATGCGCGCCCAGCAGCAGGCCTTCTTCAAGGCGATGACCGGCGGCATGATGGGCAGCTCCGGCCCCGAGCGGGAGGGCGGCGAGGATCTCGACGAGATCAAGCGCCAGCTCGCCGAGCTGCAGTCGAAGCTCGCCAAGATGGGCAAGTAGCGCCGCCGGGCACGCGCCCCGATTCCGCCGGTCCGAAGTCGCGCGTTCCGTGCTAGACTGGTCTTCGGAACGAGTGCGGGGGAGTGTGGGGCCATGGATGCAAGCGCGGCACGCCAGGGCGGCGAGGCCTACGAGATCTTCATGGGGCGCTGGAGCCGCCCCGTCGCCGACCGGTTCCTCGATTGGCTGCACGCCCCGGCCGGCGCGGACTGGATCGATGTCGGCTCGGGCACCGGTGTCCTGACCGCCTCGATCCTCGAGCGCTGCGCCCCGGCCTCGGTGGTGGCGGTCGACAGCTCCGAGACCTTCACCGATTACGCGCGCCACCGCTTCGACGATCGCCGCCTGTGCATCGACACCGTCGACGCGACCTCGCTGCCGGTGGCCGATGGCAGCCGCGACGTGGCGGTGGCCGGCCTGTTCCTGAACTTCCTGCCCTCGATGGAAGAGGGCCTGCGCGAGATGCGCCGCGTGCTGCGGCCCGGCGGCATCCTGGGCTTCTACGTCTGGGACTACCCGGATGGCGGCATGGGCATGCTCGACGTCTTCTGGAGCGCGGCGGCGCAGCTGGACCCGGCGGCCGCGGCGCTGTCCGAGCGGGCGCGCTTCCCCGATTGCAGCCATGCCGGGCTGACCCGGCTGTGCCAGGCTGTCGGGATCGAGCCGGCGATCTCGACCATCGACACGATCAGCGAACACGAGGATTTCGAGGAGTACTGGCGCCCCTTCACGCTGGCGCAGAGCACGGCGCGGCGCTATCTCGACGGGCTCGACGACGAGGCGCGGGCCCGGCTCAGGGGCGCTCTGGCGCAGCGGCTCGACCATGGCGGGCCGATCCGGCTGCCGGCCCGGGCCTGGTGCGTGAAGGCCCAGATCCCCGATTGAGCACGAAAAAGGCCGGCGTCGCCGCCGGCCTTGCCTGTCTTCCGCTTTCGGCGCCGCTTATTCGCGGTTGCCGAACAGCTGCAGCAGGAACATGAACATGTTGATGAAGTCGAGGTAGAGGCGCAGCGCGCCCATGATCGCCGACTTGCCGAGCCACTCGCTGTCGCCGTGCTGGGCATGGGCGACGTACTCGGTCTTGATCTGCTGCGTGTCGTAGGCGGTCAGGCCCGCGAAGATCAGCACGCCCAGCACCGAGATCGCGAAGGCGACCGCGGAGGAGGCGAGGAAGATGTTCACGATCGACGCCACGATCAGGCCGATCACGCCCATGATCAGGAAGGTGCCGAAGCCCGACAGATCCTTCTTGGTGGTGTAGCCGTAAAGCGACAGGCCCGCGAAGGCGATCGCCGTGATCAGGAAGACCTGCACGATCGACATGCCGGTGAACACCAGGAAGATCGAGCTGATCGACAGGCCCATCACCGCCGCGAAGGCGTAGAACACGGTCTGCGCGGTCGCCGCCGACATGCGGTTGATCCCGGCCGAGAAGCCGAACACGAAGATCAGCGGCGCGAACATGATCAGCCAGCGCAGCGGCGAGGTGTAGATCGCGGCGCCGAAATTGGTCAGGTACTTGCCGGTGCCGATCTGCGCCGCGGCGAGCGCCGGGTCGGTCGTGGTCGCGAGACCCGAGATCGCCCAGGCGGCGGCAGCGGTGATCAGCATGCCCACGGACATCGTGCCGTAGACCTTGTTCATATGGGCGCGCAGCCCTTCGTCGATCCGAGCGGAACGGGCTCCGGCCGTTGCGCGGATCGTGTTGAATTCAGCCATTGAGACCTCCCGATCGGAATAAGAACTGGTCGGTTCCGATATTGGCGATCGGAGGGGCGTTTTCAAGCCTGCCGCCGCGGTGCGGCGGCAGGTCGCGTGCGCGGTGGTTCAGCCGCGCCGCCAATGGCTTGGAACGTCCCATGCGGGGCGTTCGGCCTCCATCATCGCCTGATGGCGGGTCAGCCCGATATCGTTCAGCAGGTGGTCGTCGAGCCGGGCGAGATGATTGCGCTGCCGGCGCAGGGCCAGCAGGTCGCGCAGGCGCGGCCAGCGGCCCCGGCGGGGGGCGGCGGCATGGTGCGGTCCGGTCGCGGTGAACTGGGTCATGATGCACTCCTTCGCGGCGTGGGGCGGGAGGGTCCCTTGCCGCTCGGGCCGGGATGGCCCCTTGCTGCTTGGGCCGGGATGGCCCCTTGCGACTTGCATCATGCGCCTAACGGAGCGATCATGATAACGAATGATCTTGAGATGAAACATCAAGGTTCGTTATGGCCAGAAATCTCGACATGACGGCGCTGCGGGCCTTCGTCACGGTGGCCGAGACCGGGGGCGTCACCCGCGCCGCCGGCCTGCTGAACCTGACCCAGTCCGCGGTGTCGATGCAGCTCAAGCGGCTGGAGGAGTCGCTCGGGCTGTCTCTGCTGGACCGGAGCGGGCGCGGCGTGACGCTGACCCGCTCGGGCGAGCAGCTTCTGGGCTACGCGCAGGAGATGCTGGCGCTCAACGACGAGGCGCTGTCGCGGCTGTCGACGCATGCCTATGCGGGCCAGATCACGCTCGGGGTGCCGCATGACGTGGTCTACCCCGCGATCCCGCAGGTGCTGCGCCGGTTCGCCGCCTGCTGGCCGCAGGTAAAGCTGCAGCTGGTCTCCGAGTTCACCAGCGTGCTCAAGGCCCAGTTCGCGCGCGGCGAGCTGGACGTGATCCTGACCACCGAGGCCGATCTCGACCCGGGCGGCGAGACACTGGCCCGGCGTCGGCTGGTCTGGGTCGGCGCGCCGGGCGGGCAGGCCTGGCGCCAGAGGCCGCTGCGGCTGGCGCATGAGACGGGCTGCATCTTTCGGCAGGCCGTGCAGCGCCGGCTCGACGCGGCCGGGATCCGCTGGGAGGACGTGGTCGAGAGCAGCTCGAGCCGCACGGTCGAGGCGACGGTCAGCGCCGATCTCGCGGTGCATTCCATGATCGAGGGCACCGAGCCGGAGATCTTCGAGCGCATCGCCCATGGCGGGGCGCTCCCCGATCTCGGCACGGTGCGGATCAACCTCTACCACAGCGACCCCGGCAAGGCGGAGCTGGTGCAGGCTCTCGTCGCGGAAATCAGGCGTGCGGTGGCGGAAATCGCGGCGCGCGAAGCGGCTTGACCTTGCGGAACATGGCGAGTTGTGCGCGAGTGGGGTACCGGGCGTCGTCGCGCGGTCGTGATCGATATCGGGGGCGCAAGATCATTTCGGCCGTTCACAGATATCTGATCCAGAACAGGAATTCTGGTCTTCTGGTCAGGTTGATGGGAGTTTGCAGCCGATCTTTGGCCTAAAAGGTATGATGACCCGTGCAACCAAAACGTGTCTTATTGACTGTGTAGGCAGGTCAAGATCCGTTTGGACTATGCGCGGGACCATGCGCCATGGCCGGACGGGGTTGGCAGACACGTGAGGGCAGCGTCAGCGCGGGTGATGGGGCCATCATCCGCCAGCAACAAGAAGAGGACCGGAGATGAAGCATCCCGTTGACGTCCATGTCGGCAAACGCATCCGCCACCGGCGGTGGATGAACGGCACCACGCAGCAGCAGCTGGCGGAGAAGGTCGGCATCAAGTTCCAGCAGATCCAGAAGTACGAAACCGGCATGAACCGCGTCAGCGCCTCCCGCCTGTGGGACATCGCCCACGCGCTGGGCGTGCCCGTGTCGTTCTTCTTCGAGGGCATGGAAGCCGCCGAGCCGACCGCCAAGACCGGCGACATGCCCGGCGACGTCATGGCCGACCGCGAGGCGCTGGAGCTGCTGCGCAGCTACTACGCGATCCCCGAGCAGCAGCGCCGCCGCCTGTTCGACCTCGCGCGCGTGCTGAGCGACGCCGCCTGAGCGCGGCAGGGCGGGGGCCTTGACCGGCCCGCGGCCGGCGCGCTACCGCCCCCCCGCAGAAGGCGGGGCTGGCCCGCCAGAATGGCAGGGGCGGAATGGCGCGGCAATTTCCTTCGACAACCGATCTCCACGACCTGGTGGCGACGGCCCACGCGATGGCCGACGCCGCGCGCCCCGAAACGCTGCGGCATTTCAGGGCCGATCTCGCCGCCGAGGACAAGACCGCGCCCGACGAGGCCGGCTTCGACCCGGTGACGGAGGCCGACCGGGCCGCCGAGCGGGCGATGCGGGCCGTGCTGGCCGAACGCCGCCCCGATGACGGCGTGGTCGGCGAGGAATACGGCGCGCAGGCCGGCCGCAGCGGCCTGACCTGGGTGCTCGACCCGATCGATGGCACGCGCGGCTATATCAGCGGCACCCCGACCTGGGGCGTGCTGATCGCGCTGTGCGACGAGGACGGCCCGTTCTACGGCCTGATCGACCAACCCTATATCGAGGAACGCTTCGAGGGCGGCCTGGGCCAGGCCCGGCTGTCGGGCCCGCGGGGCGAGCGGGCCCTGACCACGCGCGCGCCCCGCGGCCTCGACGAGGCGGTGCTGATGAGCACCTTCCCCGAGGTCGGCAGCCCGGCCGAACGCGCCGGGTTCGAGGCGGTCGCGGCGCGGGCGCGCCTCACCCGGTTCGGCATGGATTGCTACGCCTATGCCCTGCTCGCCGCCGGGCAGATCGACCTCGTGATCGAGGCCGGTCTCAATGCCTACGACATCTGCGCCCCGATCGCGGTGATCGAGGCGGCGGGCGGCGTGGTCACCGACTGGCAGGGCGGCCCGGCCTATGCCGGCGGCCGCGTGCTCGCGGCGGCGAACCGCGCCATCCATGCCGAGGCGCTCGCCCTTCTGCGCGAGGTGGCCTGACGGACCGCCTCGCGCGAGGCGGTCAGCGACCGGCGGTCATCTCGCGGCCGGCCACGTAGACGCGGCTGATGGCGCGGTCGTCGCCCATCATGATCGTCGGGAAGAGCGCCTCCCAGATGTCGGATGCCAGCGCCGAGCGCTGGGCGATGCCGGGGGTCGAGGCGAGGTCGAGCACAATCATGTCGGCCATCGCGCCCGGCGCCAGCCGCCCGATCTCGCCCTCGGAATGCAGCACCTTGGCCGAGCCTTCGGTCGCGAGCCACAGAAGCTCGGCCGGGTGGATCGGGTTGCGCTTCAGCTGGCCGATCTCGTAGGCCGCGCCCATCACCCGCAGCATCGAGAAGGACGAGCCGCCGCCGGTGTCGGAGGCGAGCCCGATCCGCTGCCCCTGGGCCACGCGTGCGGCCATGTCGAACAGGCCCGAGCCGATGAAGGTGTTCGAGGTCGGGCAGTGCACGAGGCCCGCGCCGACCTCGCGCAGTCGGTCGGCCTCGCGCGGCTCGAGATGGATCGCGTGGCCGTAGAGCCCGCGCTCGCCCAGCAGGCCATGCGCCTCGTAGGTGTCGAGATAGTCGCGCGCCTGCGGGTAGAGCCCCTTGACCCATTCGATCTCGTCGACCTGCTCCGACAGGTGCGTCTGCATCAGGCAGGAGGGGTTTGCGGCCCAGAGCGCGCCCAGCGCCTCGAGCTGTTCGGGCGTCGAGGTGGGCGAGAAGCGCGGCGTGATGACGTAGCGCGCGCGGCCCTTGTCGTGCCAGCGCCCGATCAGCGCGGCGCTGTCGTCATGCGCGCTTTGCGCGGTGTCGCTGAGATAGTCGGGCGCGTTGCGGTCCATGCAGGTCTTGCCGGCGAAGGCCGCCATGCCGCGCGTCTCGGCGGCCTCGAAGAAGGCGTCGACGCTGCCCGGATGGATCGTGCAGAAGCTCGTCAGCGTCGTGGTGCCGTTCGCCAGCGCCAGGTCGAGCGTGCGGCCCGCGATCTCGTCGGCATAGGCGCGGTCGGCGAACTTGCCTTCCTCGGGGAAGGTGTAGCTGTTCAGCCAGTCGATCAGCCGCTTGCCCCAGCTCGCGATCATCGCGGTCTGCGGGTAGTGCATGTGGGCGTCGACGAAGCCGGGCAGGATCAGCCCGTCGCCGTGATCGACGACCTCCGCCTGCGGATTCGCGGCGCGCAGCGCGTCGGCCTCGCCGGTGGCGGCGACGCGGCCGTCCTCGACCAGCACCGCGCCGCGGCTCGAATGGGTGGCGGCGGACGGCCCCTCGCGGAAGGGGTCGCCGGTGAAATGCAGGGTCTGGCCCAGATGCAGCGTCTTCGTCATGGCCGCGACAATATGAGGGGCGGGGGAAGAGGTAAATCGCCCGCGCGCGGCCGCGCTCCGGTTGCCGTTCGCCGCGCATCCACTATGGTCCGCGACAGAAGAAGAGGGCCGCCATGGACGACCAGACCGAGATCGACACGCCCGAGGACGAGGACGATTTCGGCCTGCCGGCGCGGCTGTTCGACGAGGTGCTCGACGCGGTCGAGGCGGGCGACGCCGAGCGGCTCGACGCGCTTCTCGACCCACTGCACCCGGGCGACATCGCCGACCTGCTCGAACAGATCGACGCCCGCGACCGCCGCGCGCTGCTGGCGCTGTGGAAGGGCGGGATGGACGGCGAGATCCTGTCCGAGCTCGACGACAACCTGCGCGAGGAGGTGATCCAGAGCCTCGCGCCGACCGAGCTGGCCGACGCGGTGCGCGAGCTCGAATCCGACGACGTGGTCGATCTCGTCGAGTATCTCGACGAGGACCAGCAGGCCGCGGTGCTCGACGCGCTGGCCGCGACCGACCGGATCGCGGTCGAGAAGGCGCTGGCCTATCCGGAGGAATCCGCGGGCCGCTTGATGCAGGTCGAGGTGGTGCGCGTCCCCGAGCATTGGAGCGTCGGCGAGGCGATCGACTTCCTGCGCCGCTCCGACCGGCTGCCAGACCAGTTCTACCACGTGGTGCTGGTCGACCCGCGGATGAAGCCGGTGGGCTACGTGCAGATCGGGCGGCTGCTGTCGAAGCCGCGCGCCACCAAGCTGCGCGACATCACCGAGGACAGCTTCCGGACCTTCCACGTCGAGGACGACGAGGGCGCGGTGGCCTATGCCTTCAACCAGTACCACCTGATCTCGGCCCCGGTGGTGGATGACGACGACCGGCTGGTCGGCGTGATCACCATCGACGACGCGATGAACGTGCTCGACGAGGAGCACGAGGAGGACATCCTGCGCCTCGCCGGCGTCGGCGTCGAATCCGAGCTGTCGGACTCGGTGCGCGAGACCACCAAGCAGCGGCTGCCCTGGCTGGCCGTGAACCTCGGCACCGCGATCATCGCCTCGCTGGTGATCTCGATCTTCGAGGAGACCATCGCCGGGCTGGTGGCGCTGGCGGTGCTGATGCCGATCGTCGCCTCGATGGGCGGCAATGCCGGCACCCAGTCGCTCACCGTCGCGGTGCGCGCCATCGCCACGCGCGACCTGACCACCGCCAACGTCTGGCGGGTGATCCGGCGCGAGGCGGCGGTGGGGCTGATCAACGGCATCGCCTTCGCCGTCGTCATGGGCGTCGTCGGGCTCATATGGTTCGGCTCGCCCATGCTGGGCGTGGTGATCGCCGCGGCGATGATCATCAACCTCGTGATCGCCGGGCTCTCGGGCGTGGTGATCCCGGTGGTGCTCGACCGCTTCGGCATCGATCCGGCGCTGGCCTCGGGCACCTTCGTGACGACGGTGACCGACGTGGTGGGCTTCTTCGCCTTCCTCGGCCTTGCCTCCGTGGTGCTGCTGTGAGCCTCGCGACGGGGCTCGCGGCGCGCAAGAAGGCGGCGCGCGAGGCGGCCTTCCTGCGCCGCGAGCTGGCGCATCGCTCTGCGGGCGCGCAGGCGATCCACCTGACCCGCTGGCTGGCCGAACGGCCGGGCGTGCCGGTGGCAGGCTACATGCCGATGCGCACCGAGATCGACCCGCTGCCCGCCATGGAGGCCGCGGCCCGGCATTCCCGGGTTGGCGTGCCGGTGATCGACGGGGCGGGCCAGCCGCTGCGGTTCCGCGAATGGCGGCCTGGCTGCACCACCGAGCGCGGCCATTTCGGCGCGCATGTGCCGGTGGACGGCGACTGGATGGTGCCCGAGATCGTGGTCGTGCCGCTCGTGGCCTTCGACCGTCGGGGCCACAGGCTGGGCTATGGCGGCGGGTTCTACGACCGCACGCTGGAAGGGCTGCGCGCCGCCGGGCCGGTGATCGCGGTGGGCTTCGCCTTCGCCGCGCAGGAGGCCGAGGAGATCCCGGTCGAGGGCACCGACCAGCGGCTCGACCTGATCGTCACCGAGGCCGGGATCATCCGGCCGGACTGAGGACGGCATCGGGCGGCCCGACTGCCCGATTCCGATGCGGACCGGTGTCTCGCGGGGGCCGGTGGCCCACGTGCCGCAACGCATCGCTTGCCCTCGCGGGACGTGGGCCCTATCCCCGGTGGCATGAGAATACTGTTCCTTGGTGACGTGATGGGCCGCGGCGGCCGGCAGGCGGTGGCCGAACGGCTGCCGGGCCTGCGCCGCGACTGGCGGCTCGATTTCGTGGTGGTCAATGCCGAGAACGCGACCGGCGGGCGGGGGCTGTCGACCGAGCACGCCAAGGGGATCCTCGAGGCCGGGGCGGATGTCATCACGCTGGGCGACCATGCCTTCGACCAAAAGGACATGATGCAGTATTGCGAGGCCGAGCCGCGCATCATCCGGCCGCTGAACTACTCGAAATCCGCGCCCGGCAGCGGCGCGCGGGTGTTCGAGGCGACGCAGGGTCGCAAGGTGCTGGTGACGCAGGTGCTGGGCCAGGTCTTCATGAGCCGGCCCTATGACGACCCGTTCTCTGCGCTCGAGCCGGTGCTCAAGTCGCATCCGCCGGGCGGGCTGGTCTCCGCGAGCCTCGTCGACATCCATTGTGAGGCCACCTCCGAGAAGATGGGGCTCGGCCATTTCTGCGACGGCCGCGCCAGCGTGGCGGTTGGCACGCACACCCATGTGCCCACCGCCGACGCGACGATCCTGCCGCGCGGCACGGCGTTCCAGTCCGATGCCGGCATGTGCGGCGACTATGACAGCGTCATCGGCATGCAGAAGGAAGAGCCGATGCGGCGCTTCATCACCGGCCTGCCGGGCGGGCGTTTCACGCCGGCGATGCAGGAGATCACGCTGTGCGGTCTCTATGTCGAGACCGACGACCGCACGGGCCTTGCCAAACGGGTCGAGATGGTCCGCCAGGGCGGACGCCTGTCGTCCGCCGGGCCGGTCTGAGCGGCGCTGCCGGAAAAGGAGTGGGCGTGCGATGTTCGGTCTGACGCTGACTCCCGACTACCAGGCGATCGCCGCCATGGTGATCGTGGCCGGCATGTTCCTGGCCTTCCTGCGCGAGGTCTACCCGGTCGAGGTGGTGGCGATCACCGGCGCGCTGGTGATGCTGATCCTCGGCATCCTGCCCGAGCAGGACGCCATCTCGATCTTCGCCAACCCCGCGCCCTGGACCATCGCGGCGCTGTTCGTGGTGGTCGGCGCGCTGGTGCGCACCGGCGGTCTGGACTGGCTCTCGGCGCAGGCGGCGCGGCATGTCGAGAAGCGGCCGCGCACGACGCTGATCACGCTCACCTTCACCGTGCTCGCCATGTCGGCGGTGATCAACAACACGCCGATCGTCGTGGTGATGATCCCGATCTTCGTGAAGCTCTCGGCGCAGATGGGCCACCAGCCCTCGAAGCTGCTGATCCCGCTGAGCTACTTCGCGATCTTCGGCGGCATGCTGACGCTGATCGGTACCTCGACCAACCTGCTGGTGGACGGCGTGGTGCAGGCCTCGGGCATGCAGCCCTTCGGCATCTTCGAGATCACCGGCGCCGGCCTCGTGCTCGCCGCCGTGGCGGTGACCTATCTCGGGCTGATCGGCCGGCACCTGCTGCCCGACCGCGATTCGATGGCCGGGCTGCTGAACCAGAAGTCGAAGATGCGCTTCTTCACCGAGGCGGTGATCCCGCCCGAGAGCAACCTCGTCGGCCGGGACGTGACCGACGTGCAGCTGTTCAAGCGCGACGGCGTGCGTCTGGTCGACGTGATCCGCGGCGACGCCTCGCTGCGGCGCAACCTGCAGGGCGTGCAGCTGCAGGTCGGCGATCGCGTGGTGCTGCGCACCGCGATGACCGAGCTTCTGTCGCTGCAGGCCAACAAGAGCCTGCGCCGCGTCGATCAGGTCTCGGCGGTCGAGACCACCACCGTCGAGGTGCTGATCACGCCGGACTGCAAGATGATCGGCCGCCGTCTCGGCGATCTGCGCCTGCGCCGCCGCTACGGGGTCTATACCCTTGCCGTGCACCGCCGCGACCGCAACATCGGCCGGCAGATCGACGAGTTGGTCGTCCGGATCGGCGACACGCTGCTGCTCGAGGGCGCGATGGCCGACATCCAGCGCCTCGCGGCCGACATGAACCTCGTCAACGTCGCACAGCCCTCCGAGCGGGCCTATCGCCGCGGCCACGCGCCGATCGTGATCGGCGTGCTCCTGGCGATCGTCGGGCTCTCGGCGCTGGGCGTCGCCAACATCGCGGTGATGAGCTTCCTCGGGGTCGGCGTCGTGCTGCTCACGCGCTGCATCGACGCCGACGAGGCCTTCGCCTTCATCGACGGGCGGCTGCTGGCGCTGATCTTCGGGATGCTCGCGGTCGGGGCGGGGCTCGACCGCTCCGGCGCGGTCGAGCTGCTGGTGGGCTGGCTCACGCCGTTCCTGATGGATCTGCCCTCCTGGGCGCTGGTGCTGGTGGTCTACGCGCTGGCCTCGACGCTGACCGAGATCGTCTCGAACAACGCCGTGGCGGTGATCCTGACGCCGGTGGCGATCGGTCTCGCGCAGTCGCTCGGCGTCGATCCGCGGCCCTTGGTGGTGGCGGTGATGTTCGGCGCCTCGGCGGCCTTCGCCACGCCGATCGGCTACCAGACCAACACGCTGGTCTACGGCCCCGGCGGCTACCGCTTCTCGGACTTCCTCAAGATCGGCGTGCCGCTCAACGCGCTCACCGCCCTGACTGCGGCGCTGGTCATCCCGGTGTTCTTCCCGCTCTGACCGGCTTGCTCCCCTCACGGGGGCTGGCATATAGATGCGCGGATCGACGCTTTTCACGACAGGAGCCCCGCCATGGCCGGCCATTCCAAATGGGCGAATATTCAGCACCGCAAGGGGCGCCAGGACGCCGCGCGCTCCAAGCTGTTCTCCAAGCTCTCCAAGGAGATCACCGTGGCCGCCAAGATGGGCGACCCCGACCCCGAGAAGAACCCGCGCCTGCGCATGGCCGTGAAGGAGGCCAAGTCGCAATCCGTCCCCAAGGACGTGATCGAGCGCGCCATCAAGAAGAGCCAGGGCGGCGACGCCGAGAGCTATGACGAGATCCGCTACGAGGGCTACGGCCCGAACGGCGTGGCGGTGATCGTCGAGGCGATGACCGACAACCGCAACCGCACCGCCTCGAACGTGCGCTCGACCTTCGGCAAGCATGGCGGCAATCTCGGCGAGACCGGCTCGGTGTCGTTCATGTTCGATCGCAAGGGCGAGATCTTCTACCCGGCGAGCGCGGGCGACGCCGACACCGTCATGATGGCGGCGATCGAGGCCGGGGCCGAGGATGTCGAGAGCGACGAGGACGGCCACTGGATCTACTGCGCCGACACCGATCTCAACGAGGTGTCGACCGCGCTCGAGGAAGCGCTCGGCGAAAGCGAGACCGCCAAGCTGATCTGGAAGCCGCAGACCCGCACGCCGCTCGAGCTCGAGGAGTTCCAGAAGCTGATGAAGCTGGTGGAGACGCTCGAGGACGACGACGACGTGCAGAACGTCACTACCAATGTCGACGCCTCCGACGAGGTCATGCAGGCCTTCGCCGAAAGCTGATCCTGCCGATCGGATGGGGAAACTGGAGCGCCGGGGCATCGCCCCGGCGTTTCGCGTTTCAGAGCGCGTTCAGGATCGGCCAGAGCGTGGCCACCAGCAGCGCCGCCATCGTCCAGTTGAAGGCCCTGAGCCGCCACGGCGCCGAAAGCAGCCGCCGCAGCCCCTGGCCCAGCACCGTCCAGAGCCCGGCCGAGAGCGTGCCCATCACCGCGAAGACCGTCACCACCAGCGCCACGCCCCACAGCCCCTGATGCGCCGCGTAGGCGCTGGTCGCGGTCACCGCCATCGCCCAGGCCTTGGGGTTCACCCACTGGAACGCCGCCGCCTGCAGGAAGGTGAGCGGCCGGCCCTCGGTCTCGGGGGCGTCGGCCGCCTTCGGCGCGGCGGTCGCGATCTTGTAGGCGAGCCAGAGCAGGAAGGCGACGCTGGCGAATCGCAGCACCTGCGTCAGCAGCGGCCAGATCTCGAACACCCGCGCGAGGCCCAGACCCACCAGGCCCGCCATGCCGGCGAAGCCCAGCGCCACGCCGGCCATGTGCGGCACGCTGCGGCGCAGGCCGAAATTGGCGCCCGAGGCCATCAGCATCAGGTTGTTCGGCCCCGGCGTGAACAGGGTGACGAGGGCAAAGCCCATGAGCGCGGGAAGGATGGCGAGCGTGGTCATGGGCCGCACTCTGCACCGATCGGTGGCGAAGGGAAGACCCCTGAGACGAGAAACGGCGACGCCCGGGGAGGAGGAGGGCGCCGCCGTCTGTCCGGTCTGCGGCCCCAAGGGAGGAGGAAGGACCGCATCCGTCTCGGACGAGCGACCGGGCAGGGAGGAGGAAGCCCGGCCGCTCTATGCAACGAATGCCCCGAGGGAGGAGGAGGGACATCCGTGTCTGGATCGACCGGCGGGGCCAGGGAGGAGGAGGGCCCCGCCGGTCTGGTCCGTGCGCCCCAAGGGAGGAGGAGAGGCGCGCGACCTTGAAACTGTAAGCGGCGGGACCGGGGAGGAGGTGGTCCCGCCGCTGCGATTCCCGGCCCGCCAGGGAGGAGGAGGGCGGCCCGAGTCTCGGTCGACCGGCAGGCCCAAGGAGGAGGAGAGCCTTGCCGGTCCGATCTACGCGCCGCCCAGGGAGGAGGAGGGGCGGCCCGTATCCCGTGAAACTGTGAGCGGCGGGGCAGGGAGGAGGAGAGCCCCGCCGCTATCGATCCGCTCGGGCCCCAGGGAGGAGGAGGGGGCCTCGGCGTCTCGTGCGACCGGCAGCGTCAGGGAGGAGGAGGACCCTGCCGGTCTGATCTACGCGTCGCCCAAGGGAGGAGGATGGACGACCCGTATCTCGGTATCTGGCAAAGCGACGGCATCAGGGAGGAGGAGATGCCGTCGCCTTGGTGCGGACCGCTCCAGGGAGGAGGAGGGAGCGGGACCGCGGCTCGCGACCGGTTCAGGGAGGAGGAGGAACCGGCCGGGAAGCGGAAAACTCAGCGGGCCTGGGCGGCCTCGATCGCGATGCCCTTGATCGCCGAGCGGCTGATGCCGAGATCGGCGAGATCGCGGTCGGTCAGGCTCTGCAGCTCGTTGTAGGTGCTGCGATAGATCTTCTGGCGGGCGATCCGGTCAGCCAGGCTGGCGCGGAACTCGGCGATGCGCTGGCCGAAGCCGGTGGCGCGGGTGTCGGTCGTGTATGCCATGATGCATACCTCTTTCATTCGGGGCCCCGTCGGGGGGCCGGTCTCTTGCTCTGGGTCCCCAGATCGCGGGACCGGTCGTCACGAAGCGCCGTATTGCGTCTTCGAGATCCAAAATAGGCTCGTGCTGCGGATGCACAATCCCGTCCGTCGGCAATGCTGCTATGCAGCAAACGCATGGTGAAAGTTCTGTGAATACGGGAGCTTACCTAGGGTGATTTCGCGCGTATGCCGGCTGCTTGCGCTTTGTGCGGCAAAGGTAGAGGCTTGCGCGCAAATCGAGCGGCGCACGCATGACGCGCCCGGTGAGACGGAGTTTCCATGAGCCTGACCCGCGACGACATCCTCGACGAACTGCGCCGCATCGGCCTGCCCGACGGCGGCGATCTGGTTTCGCGCGACATGGTCCGGGCGCTCGCGGTCGATGGCGGCACTGTCCGCTTCGTCATCGAGGCACCCTCGACCGAGATGGCGCGTGGTCTCGAGCCGGTGCGCCGCGCGGCCGAGGCCGCGATCGCCGCCCGGCCGGGCGTGGAACGCGTCAGCGCCGTGCTGACCGCGCATGGCCCCGCCGCCCCCGCGGCACCGGCCGGCGCCAAGGGAGACGCGCCCTCGCTCAAGATCGGCCGGCATCCGACGCCGCAGGCACCGGGGCAGACCGGGCCGCAGCGCGTGGCCGGCATCGACCGCATCCTCGCCGTGGCTTCCGGCAAGGGCGGGGTCGGCAAGTCGACCGTGGCCTCGAACCTCGCGGTGGCGCTCGCGCGCGAAGGCCGCAGGGTCGGCCTGCTCGACGCCGACATCTATGGCCCCAGCCAGCCGCGGATGATGGGCGTGTCCAAGCGCCCCGGATCCCCAGACGGCAAGATCATCGAGCCGCTGCACGCGCATGGCGTCACCATGATGTCGATCGGCCTGATGGTCGATCCCGACAAGGCGGTGGTCTGGCGCGGGCCGATGCTGATGGGGGCGATGCAGCAGCTCGTCGGCCAGGTCGCCTGGGGCGAACTCGACGTGCTGATCATCGACCTGCCGCCGGGCACCGGCGACGTGCAGCTGACATTGTGCCAGCGCACGCATATGACCGGCGCCCTCGTGGTCTCGACGCCGCAGGACGTGGCGCTGCTCGACGCGCGCAAGGCGATCGACATGTTCAAGACCCTGAAGACCCCGGTGCTGGGGCTGATCGAGAACATGTCCGTCTTCGTCTGCCCCGAATGCGGGCACGAATCGCACATCTTCGGTCATGGCGGCGTTGCAAAGGAGGCCGAGAAGCTCGGCGCGCCGCTGCTGGGCAGCCTGCCGATCGACCTCGAGACCCGGCTCGCGGGCGATGCCGGCACCCCGGTCGCGGCCGGCGAGGGCCCGATGTCGGACGCCTATCGCCGGATCGCGAAGGGCCTCGTCGCCGGCGGCATGGCCTGATCGGGGCACGGCCCCACCACCATCTTTGGGACCGCATGGGAGCGGTCATGGGATTGCATGGGACCGCCTCGCCGCGGTCGCGTGTGAGCGCCTTTTCCGGCGGGTCGTTTCGCCGGAAAGGCGAATCCCCGATCACGATTCGTCGGCCTGTCTGTGGATATCTTCAGTTTTATCCACAATCTGTGGATCTTTTCGTGCATCCGTGGGTTAATTGCGGCAAGAAAGTGGCAGAGCGTCACAGGGCCCGCGAAACACGGACTTGGAAGCGCAGTATTTCGGCCACAGCCATGGCAGCCCAATATATGGGTCGTGCTGGGCGCTTCTCCACATCACCTTGTATCTGATCCTCCTGGGGTTGCCGATTCAGGCATCTGGAGTCGCCCCGCGCGCAAGCGCCGTCGCTGCTTCAGGCATGAAACATGTTGCCTCCCATGAATTCCCATGGCATCCCTTTGGCCAAGGAAGCGGCGGTAATGACGGACAGGGGCGCCAAAGACCCCATCGGCAGAACTAGAGCAGGTTCATACAGGCAACCCGCTGTTTTCTAACAAGAGATCCGGCGCGCGAGCGAGCAGACATCCCCCCAGGTGGCGCGCGCGATCGGACTTCCCGGCAACGGGACGATGCGGCGGATCGAGCAGTGGCAGCAGCTCGGTCCGCCGTTTTCGGTTCATGGGGTCTTCGACCTGGGAGGGCATGGGAAAGGGTCTCGGGAACCTCGTGCTGGGCTTCACCGGAGAGTATCCGCAGAAGATCGACGGGAAAGGGCGCATGTCCATCCCGGCCGATTTCCGCCGTGTGCTCGAGGCCGGCGACCCGGACTGGACCGAAGGGCTTTCTCCCAGGCTTTACCTGCAGTTCGGCGACCATCTTAAAGACAATCTCAGGGTCTATTCGGTCGAGGAATTCGACCGCATCGCCGCCCAGATCCGGGCCATGCCCGCCGGCTCCAAGCAGAAGCTGATGGTCAGCCGGCTCTATCTCGGCCAGTCGATGAAGCTCGAGGTGGACCGCGATGGCCGGATCGTCATGCCGATCCGCCAGCGTCGCAAGCTCGGCCTCGAGCAGGGCGAGGTGCTGTTCCTCGGCGTCGGCGACTATTTCGAGATCTGGAAGGCCGATACCTTCGAAAGCACCGTCGGCCAGGAAGTCAGCGACTGGCTCGACGACCAGCCCGAGGGCTTCGACCCGCTCAGCCTCGTGGAAGGCCTCTGATCCATGTCCAATTCCGAAGAGCCGCATGTCTCCGTCCTGCTGCGCCCGCTGATCGCGGCGCTGGCGCCGGTGCGCGGCACCTGGCTCGACGGCACCTTCGGCGCCGGCGGCTACAGCCGCGCGCTGCTCGAGGCCGGGGCCGACAAGGTGATCGGCGTCGATCGCGACCCCAGCGTGTTCGAGATGGCCAAGCCCTGGGCGCCCGACTACGGGGCGCGGCTGGTCCTGCGCGAGGGCCGGTTCTCCCGCCTCGACGAGCTGGCCGGAGAGCCGCTCGACGGCGTGGTGCTCGACCTCGGCGTCTCCTCGATGCAGATCGACCAGCCCGAGCGGGGCTTTTCCTTCCAGAAGGACGGGCCGCTCGACATGCGGATGGGCAAGACCGGCCCCTCGGCCGCCGATCTGGTGAACGAGGCCGACGAGGCGCATCTCGCGCGCATCCTGTTCCTCTACGGCGAGGAGCGGCAGAGCCGCCGCATCGCCCGCGCCATCGTCGCGGCGCGCCCCGTCACCACCACGCTGCAGCTGGCCGAGATCGTGAAATCCTGCCTGCCGCGCCAAAAGCCCGGCCAGAGCCACCCCGCCACCCGCAGCTTCCAGGCGCTGCGCATCGCGGTGAACGAGGAATACGACGAGCTCTACGAGGGGCTCGCCGCCGCCGAGCGGGCGCTGAAGCCCGGCGGGCTCCTGGGCGTCGTGACCTTCCACTCGGTCGAGGACCGGATGGTCAAGCGCTTCATGCAGCTGCGCGCCGGCGCGACCGGCGGCGCCAACCGCTTCGCACCCGAGATCGAGGGGCCGCCGCCGGCCTTCGAGCTGGTCGGCCGCAAGGCCGTCGCCGCCGACGAGGCCGAGCTTGCGGCCAACCCGCGGGCGCGGTCGGCCCGGCTCAGGCTGGCGCGGCGCACCGATGCTCCGGCCGGGCGGGCCGACCCGGCGGCGCTCGGGATGCCGGTACTGGACAAGAGGGAGAAACGCGGATGAGGGGCGTGATCTACGTGCTGGTGGCGCTCGGCGTCGTCGGGCTCGGCTTCTGGGCCTACCAAGAGAACTACCGCACCCAGCAAAGCCTGCGCGACGTGCGCAAGCTCTACTCCCAGATCGGCGCCGCGCATGCCCGGCTCGGCATGCTCAACGCCGAATGGGCCTATCTCAACCGTCCCGACCGCCTGCGCGACCTCGCCGACCTGAACTTCGACCGGCTCGCGCTCCTGCCGATGACCCCCGAGGCCTTCGGCCATGTCGGGCAGGTCGGCTTCCCGCCCGAGATGCTGCCGCCGATCATGAACCCGGTCGAGGTCTCGACCGCGATGATGAACACCGACGAGGAGCCGCTGTGATCCGCCGCCCTCTGCGCCCGCTGGCGCGCATCCTCAAGGCCCGTGAACGCGGCGAGAACCCCGACGCGATCGAGCGCGAGAACCTGCGCCTGCGCCACGAGGAGGCGCGGGACCGCTCGCGTTCGCGCGCCGAGGGGCGTCTGCTGGTGCTCGGCGCGGCCTTCGCGCTGGTCTTCGGCACGGTCGGTCTGCGCATGGCCGCGATGGCGGGCGCCCCGGCCGAGGAGCCGCGCGCCACGGCCGGCGGCAACCCGATCATCGCCCAGCGGGCCGACATCACCGACCGCAAGGGGCGGGTGCTGGCCACCAATCTCGACACCTACGCGCTCTACGCCCAGCCGCCGCAGATGGTCGACCCGGTGCGCTCGGCGCGCGAGCTCGCGGCGATCTTCCCCGAGCTCGACGAGGAGGAGCTGCTCGAGGACTTCACCGGCCCGCGCAAGTTCCTGTGGATCCGCAAGCAGATCAGCCCCGAGCAGCGCCAGGCGGTGCATGACATCGGCGATCCGGGCCTCTTGTTCGGCCCGCGCGAGATGCGGATCTACCCCAACGGCCCGGTCGCGGCGCATATCCTCGGCGGCGCGAGCTACGGCCGCGAAGGCGTGTCCTCGGCCGAGGTGATCGGCGTGGCCGGGGTCGAGCGGCGATTCGACGCCTATCTGCGCGACCCGGCCAACGAGGGCGCGCCGCTGCAGCTGTCGCTCGATCTCAGCGTGCAGGCGGCGGTCGAGGAGGTGCTGGCGGGCGGCATGAACCTGCTCAACGCGCGCGGAGCGGCCGCCGTGCTGATGGAGGCCGACAGCGGCGAGATCGTCGCCATGGCGAGCCTGCCCGACTTCGACCCCAACAACCGCCCGCGCCCGCTGACGCAGGGCTCGCCCGCCGACAGCCCGCTCTTCAACCGCATGGTGCAGGGCGTCTACGAGCTGGGCTCGGTGTTCAAGATCTTCACCGTGGCGCAGGGGCTCGAGATGGGTCTCGTCAAGCCCTCGACCATGATCGACACCAAGGGCCCGATGACCTGGGGCCGGTTCCGGATCCGCGACTTCCACGATTACGGGCCCGAGCTGTCGGTCACCGACGTGATCGTCGAAAGCTCCAACATCGGCACCTCGCGCATCGCGCTGATGTTCGGCGCCGAGAAGCAGCGCGAATTCCTCGACAAGCTCGGCATGCTCGAGCCGACCGAGGTCGAGATGGTCGAGGCCCCGACCGGCAAGCCGCTGCTGCCGGCGCAATGGTCCGAGATCTCGACCATGACCATCTCCTACGGCCACGGTCTCTCGGTCTCGCCGCTGCATCTGGCCGCCGGCTACGCCACGCTCGCCAATGGCGGGCTGAAGGTGACGCCGACGCTGCTGCACGACGCGGCGCGCGGCCCCGGCGAGCGCGTGGTCAGCGAGGAGACCGCCGCCGCCAGCCGCGCCATGCTGCGCGCCGTGGTCAGCCGCGGCACCGCCAGCCTCGGCGATGTCGAGGGCTACGAGGTGGGCGGCAAGACCGGCACCGCCGACAAGCCGAGGGAAAACGGCGGCGGCTATTACGACGACAAGGTGATCGCCACGTTCGCAGGCATGTTCCCGGCGCTCGACCCGAAATACGTCTTCGTCGTGACCTTCGACGAACCGGTCGAGACCACCGGCTCGATCCCGCGCCGCACCGCCGGCTGGACCGCCGTGCCGGTCGCGGCCGAGATGATCCGGCGCACCGCGCCGCTGCTGGGTCTCAGGCCGCAGGTTGAAGGCGCGCCCGAGCAGGGTATATCGCTCGCTGCGAACTGATCCGCGGGGACGACATGAACGGCAAGAGGGCCTCACTGGCCGATCTGGGGCTGACGGCGCAAGGCGGCCGCGAGGCGCGGCTGAGCGGGCTGTCGGTCGACAGCCGCGAGGTGCGCGAGGGCCATCTCTTCGCGGCGCTGCCCGGCAGCACGGCGCATGGCGCGGGATTCGTCGCCATGGCGATCGAGAAGGGCGCGGCGGCGATCCTGACCGATGCCGAGGGCGCGCGCATCGCCGCCACGGCGCTCGACGGCGCATCGGTCGCGCTGGTGCTCTCCGAGGAGCCACGGCAGGCGCTGGCCCGCGCGGCCGCGCTGTGGTTCGGGCCGCAGCCCGAGACGGTGATCGCCGTGACCGGCACCAACGGCAAGACCTCGGTCTCGACCTTCGCGCGCCAGATCTGGGTGGCGCTGGGTCGCCGCGCCGTCAATCTCGGCACCACCGGCATCGAGGGCGCCTGGACCCACCCGCTCAAGCACACCACGCCCGAGCCGATCACGCTGCACCGGGCGCTGGCCGAGGCCACGCGCGCCGGCGTCACCCATGTCGCGATGGAGGCGTCGAGCCACGGGCTCGACCAGCACCGGCTCGACGGGGTGCTTCTGGCGGCGGCGGGCTTCACCAACTTCACCCAGGACCATCTCGACTACCACGGCAGCTTCGAGGCCTATTTCGAGGCCAAGATGGCGCTGTTCGACCGGGTGCTGCCCGACGAGCGCGCGGCGGCCGTCAATCTCGACGATGCCAAGGGCCGCGAGGTCGCGGCGCGCTGCGCCCGGCGTGGCCAGGAGGTGATCGGCGTCGGCCGGCACGAGGACGCGCGTCTGCGGCTGCTGAACCAGCGCTTCGATGCCACCGGCCAGGAGCTGCGCTTTTCCTGGCAGGGCGCGGCGCGGATGACCCGGCTCGACCTCGTCGGCGGCTTCCAGGCCGAGAACGTGCTTCTCGCGGCGGCCATGGTGATCGCGGCGGGCGAGGATCCGGACATGGTGTTCCGGGCATTGCCGGAGCTCACCACCGTCCGCGGCCGGATGCAGCTCGCCGCGCAGCGCGAGAACGGCGCGACCGTCTTCGTCGACTACGCCCACACCCCCGACGCGGTCGAGACCGCGCTCAAGGCACTGCGCCCGCATGTGATGGGGCGCATCGTCGCCATCGTCGGCGCCGGCGGCGACCGTGATCGCACCAAGCGGCCGCTGATGGGCGCGGCCGCCGCGCATCACGCCGACGCGGTGATCGTCACCGACGACAACCCGCGCAGCGAGGACCCCGCCGCCATCCGCGCCGCGGTGATGGACGGCGCGCGCGGCGTGGTCGGCGGCGCCGAGAGCGTCACCGAGACCGGCGATCGCGCCGAGGCGATCCTGCGCGGCGTCGATGCGCTGGGGCCGGGCGACGCGCTGCTGATCTGCGGCAAGGGCCACGAGACCGGGCAGATCGTCCGCGACGCGGTGCTGCCCTTCGACGACGCCGAGCAGGCCTCGGTCGCCGTCGCAGCGCTGGAGGGTCGGGCATGAGCCTCTGGACCGCCTCTGACGCTGCCTCCGCGACCGGCGGCCGCGCCACCCGCGACTGGCAGGCCGACGGCGTCTCGATCGACACCCGCACGCTCAGGCCCGGCGATCTCTTCGTGGCGCTGCAGGCGGCGCGCGACGGCCACAACTTCGTCGCGCAGGCGCTGGAGAAGGGCGCGGCTGCAGCACTTGTCAGCCGCATTCCCGAAGACGTTCCCGAAGACGCGCCGCTTCTGCTCGTCGACGAGGTGCTGCCGGCGCTGGAGCGGCTCGGCATCGCCGGGCGCGCGCGCACCGAGGCGCGGGTTGTTGCGATCACCGGCTCGGTCGGCAAGACCTCGACCAAGGAGATGATGCGCGCCGCGCTCGAGGGGCAGGGCCGCGTTCACGCCGCCGAGGCCAGCTACAACAACCACTGGGGCGTGCCGCTGACGCTGGCGCGGATGCCGGCCGACACCGAGTTCGCGGTGATCGAGATCGGCATGAACCACCCCGGCGAGATCGCGCCGCTGGCGCGCATGGCGCGCCCGCATGTGGCGATGATCACGACCGTCGCGGCGGTGCATCTCGAGGCCTTCGAGAACGTCGAGGGCATCGCGCGTGAGAAGGCCTCGATCTTCGAGGGGCTCGAGCCCGGCGGCTGCGCGGTGATCAACGGCGATCTGGCGGTCAGCCCGATCCTGCGCGCCGCCGCGCGCGCCCGCGAGGCGCGGATCATCGGCTTCGGCGCCGGGGTCAGCAACCACCACCGGCTGCGCGAGGCGCATGTACGCGAGGGCGCGACGGTCGGCAAGGCCCGGCTGTGGCGCACCGAGATCGCGCTGAAGATCGCGACGGAGGGCCGGCATTTCCTGCTCAACGCGCTCGGCGTGATCGCCGCGGCGCAGGCCATGGGCGCCGACCGCGCCCGGGTGATCTGCAACCTCGCCAGCTGGGCGCCGCCCTCCGGCCGCGGCACCCGCGAGACCGTGGTGATCGACCCCGCCCGCGAGGGCGAGACGCTCGAGCTGATCGACGACGCCTTCAACGCCAACCCGACCTCGGTGTCGGCGGCGCTGGCCGTGCTGGCCGCCGGGCAGCCCTGCGACGGCGTCGGCCGGGTGCATCGCGGCCGCCGCATCGCCATCCTCGGCGACATGCTGGAGCTGGGCCCGCGCGAGCACGAGCTGCACGCCGCGCTGGCCGAGGACGCAGCGATGGCGGCGCTGCGCACCGTCCATTGCGTCGGCCCGCGCATGCGGGCGCTGCACGAGGCGCTGCCGCCCGAACGGCGCGGGCGCTGGGTCGAAACCGTCGAGGAGCTGGTCCCGCAGATCGACCGGCTGGTCGATTCCGGCGACATCGTGCTGGTCAAGGGCTCCAAGGGCAGCCGGGTCAGCCGCGCCGTTGACGCGATCCGCAAACTGGGGCAACGGACCCGCTCCGGCGAAAAGGAGGCCTGAGGCCCATGCTCTATCTGCTGACGCTGCTGTCCGACGGCGGCGACCTGTTCAACCTGTTCCGCTACATCACGTTCCGTGCGGGCGGGGCCTTCCTGACGTCGCTGCTCTTCGCCTTCGCCTTCGGGCGGCCGCTGATCGACGTGCTCAGGCGCACCCAGGGCAAGGGCCAGCCGATCCGGATCGACGGGCCGGCGGGCCACATGGCCAAGGCCGGCACGCCAACCATGGGCGGGCTTTTGATCGTTGGCGCGGTGCTGACCTCGACCCTGCTCTGGGCCCGGCTCGACAACGCCTACGTGCTGATGGTGCTGTTCGTGACGCTGGGCTTCGCGCTGATCGGCTTCGCCGACGACTACGCCAAGGTGCGCAAGCAGAACACGGCCGGCGTCTCCGGCAAGGTCCGCCTCGCGATCGGCTTCACCATCGCCGGCCTCGCCAGCTGGTGGGCGGCGATGCACCATCCCGAGGCGCTGACCAACCAGCTCGCCTTCCCGGTCTTCAACGAGCTGTTGCTCAATCTCGGTATCCTCTTCGTGCCCTTCGCGATGATCGTGATCGTCGGCGCCGCCAACGCGGTCAACCTGACCGACGGCCTCGACGGCCTCGCCATCATGCCGGTGATGATCGCCGCCGGCGCCTTCGGCGTGATCGCCTACGCGGTGGGCCGCACCGACTTCACCGAGTATCTGGGCGTGCACTACGTGCCCGACACCGGCGAGATCCTCGTCTTCACCATGGGGCTGATCGGCGGCGGGCTGGGCTTCCTGTGGTACAACGCGCCGCCGGCGGCGGTCTTCATGGGCGACACCGGCAGCCTCGCGCTGGGCGGTGGCCTCGGCGCCATCGCGGTGGCCACCAAGCATGAGATCGTGCTGTCGATAGTCGGCGGCCTCTTCGTGGTCGAGGCGCTGTCGGTGATCATCCAGGTGTTCTACTTCAAGCGCACGGGGCGCCGGGTCTTCCTGATGGCGCCGGTGCACCACCATTACGAAAAGAAGGGCTGGTCGGAGCCGCAGATCGTGATCCGCTTCTGGATCATCTCGCTGATCCTCGCGATGATCGGCCTCGCCACGCTGAAGCTGCGCTGAGTTTTCACGGAGAACGACCATGATCCCGGTGCGTGGACATGAGGGACAGACCATCGCCGTTCTGGGCCTCGGCCGGTCGGGCCGGGCCACGGCGGCGGCGCTGAAGGCGGGCGGCGCGGATGTCGTCGCCTGGGATGACGGCCCCTCGGGGCGCGAGGCCGCCGAGGCCGAGGGGATCGAGCTGCGCGACCTGACCCGCGCCTCGGCCTACGAGGGCGTCTCGCTGCTCGTCACCTCGCCGGGCATCGCGCATCTCTACCCCGCGCCGCATGCCGCCATACAGGCCGCCTGGGAGGCGGGGGTGCCGGTCGACAACGATATCGGCCTGTTCTTCCGCAGCTTCGCGGCCGAGGGCTTCGAGGAGTTCGACACGCTGCCGCGCGTTGTCGCCGTGACCGGCTCGAACGGCAAGTCGACCACCTCGGCGCTGATCCACCACATCCTCGTCGAGAACGGTCGGCCGGCGCAGCTTGCCGGCAATATCGGCCGCGGCGTGCTCGACCTCGATCCGCCGCAGGACGGCGAGGTGGTCGTGCTCGAGCTGTCGAGCTACCAGACCGAGCTTGCGCGCGCGCTCACGCCCGACGTCGCGGTGCTGACCAACCTCTCGCCCGACCATCTCGACCGCCATGCCGGGCCGGGCGGCTATTTCGCCGCGAAACGTAGGCTCTTCGCCGAGGGCGGGCCCGACCGCGCGGTGATCGGCGTCGACGAGAACGAGGGCCGCTTCCTCGCCAACCAGCTCGCCACGGCCGCCGCGGACGACCGGGTGATCGCGATCTCCTCGGGGCGCAAGCTGCAGGGGCCGGGCTGGAACGTCTTCGCCCGCAAGGGCTTCCTGAGCGAATGGCGCAAGGGCCGGCAGGTCGCCTCGGTTGACCTGCGCGACGTGCCCGGCCTGCCGGGCGCGCACAATCACCAGAACGCCTGCGCCGCATGGGCGGTGGCGCGCAGCCTCGGCCTCGGCCCACGTGGCATCGAGGCGGCGCTGCGCTCCTATCCGGGCCTGCCGCACCGCTCGCAGCGCGTGGCCGAGAAGGATGGCGTGGCCTTCGTCAACGACTCCAAGGCCACCAATGTCGATAGCGCCGCCAAGGCGCTCGCCGCCTTCCCGCGCATCCGCTGGATCTGCGGCGGGCTGGAGAAGGAGGGCGGGCTCGCGAGCCTCGCACCGCAGCTTTCCCACGTTGCCAAGGCCTACGTGATCGGCCGCGAGGCCGAGGCTTTCGCGCTCAAGCTGCCGGGTGTCGAGGCCGAGATCTGCGGCGCCATGGCCGTCGCGGTCGCGCGCGCCATGGAAGAGGCCGAGCCGGGCGACACGGTGCTGCTCGCGCCTGCGGCGGCGAGCTTCGACCAGTACGACAACTTCGAGAAGCGCGGCGAGGATTTCGTGGCCGAGGTGCGCGCCCGGCTCTGAGCGTCACCACGCCCTTCGATTGATCGGGCGAACCCCGGCCGCGTGCTAGGCTGGCCTCCGTTGCGGTGCAGGAGGTGAGTGATGTTTCGAAGATCGATGGTGGCGGCCGCTCTGGCTGCGGTGACGCTGGCCGCGCCGGCGGCCGCGCAGCAGTGCCAGATGCTGCGGTTTCCCGCGGGCTACACGGTGGGGCACGTGAAGGGGCAGGCCTCGGGCGACGAGGTGGCCTGCTACCTGCTCGACATCCCGGTGCAGCAGAACTTCTCGGTCGTGGTGGTCGAGGGACGCGGCATGATCACCGCCGCCCCCGGCGGCTGGGACGCCACCGATCAGCGGATGTATGTCGGCTGGGGCGAAGACCGGGTCCGGCCGTTCCGCCTGCATGTCGGGCCGCTGATGCGCGCGCCGATGTCGCCCTTCACGCTCGAGATCCGCTTCGAGGCCCCGGGCAACGGCTAGCGCGCGCCGGCGATCGCGGTCCCGGCGGCGAAACCCGAAGCCCAGGCCCATTGGAAGTTGTAGCCGCCGAGCCAGCCGGTCACGTCCACGCATTCGCCGATGAAATGCAGACCCGGCACCGCCTTGGCCTCCATCGTCTTCGACGACAGCGCGTCGGTCGACACCCCGCCCAGCGTCACCTCCGCCGTGCGGTAGCCCTCGGTGCCCGCCGGCGTCATCCGCCAGTTCCGCAGGCTGTCACAGAGCGCGTCGATGGCGCGGTCGGACTGGTCGGCGATGTTGCCGGACAGCGCGTGCTCGGTGGCGAGGTGATCGACCAGTCGCGCCGGCAGCTGCTGCGCCAGCACGGTCTTGAGCGCCTTGCGGCCCTCGCGGCGCTTGGCGTCCTTCAGAGCCTGCGCCAGCGTCCCCGAGGGGGCGAGATCGACGGCGATCTCCTCGCCCTCGTGCCAGTAGGAAGAGACCTGCAGCATCGCCGGGCCGGACAGGCCGCGATGGGTGAACAGCATCGCCTCGTCGAAGCTCGCGCCGCCGGCGGTCGCGCGCACAGGCAGCGAGACCCCGGAAAGGGGCGCGAAGCGGTCGGGGAAGGTGAAGGGCACGAGGCCCGGGCGCGTCTCGGTCACCGGCAGGCCGAACTGCGCCGCGATGCGGTAGGCGAGGCCGGTCGCGCCCATCTTCGGGATCGACTTGCCGCCGGTCGCGACCACGACGCGCCGCGCCCGCAGCTCCTGCCGCCGGCCCTCGGTCTCGATCACCGCCCGGAACCCCGATTCGTCTCGCGCGATCTCGACCAGCTCGGTGCGCAGCCGGACCTCGGCGCCGGCGCGCTCGGCCTCGGCCATCAGCATCGCGACGATCTGCGTCGCCCGGCCGTCGCAGAACAGCTGGCCCAGCGTCTTCTCATGCCAGGCGATGCCGTGCCGCCCGACGAGGTCGAGAAAGTCCCACGGCGTGTAGCGCGAGAGGGCGGATTTGTGGAAATGCGGGTTGGCGCCCAGGAAATTTCCCGGCGCGGTCCGCAGGTTGGTGAAGTTGCACCGGCCGCCGCCCGAGATCCGGATCTTCTCGCCCGGGGCCTTGGCGTGGTCGATCACCACCGTGTCGCCGCCCGCATGGGCGGCGGCGAAGAGCCCCGCCGCGCCGGCGCCGAGGATCAGCGTTTCGATGGTCGTGGTCCTGTCCATCCCCGCGACCTGCCGCGTTTTCGGCCCGGGCTCAAGCCGATCCGGCGTCGGACCAACGCGTCATTCCTGTGGCAAAGCGTCACCTTTCGCGCTAGGGTATCGCGACGAGACCCGCACAAGCGGGCAAGGCAGAGGCAATCAGGCAGCAGTTTCATGACCGAAATGGTGCATGGGGCGGTCCCCGTTCGGACCGTTGACCCGATTCTTCCGCGCTGGTGGCGCACGATCGACGTCTGGAGCATGTCCTGCATTCTCCTGCTGTTCGCGATCGGTCTGCTGCTGGGGCTGGCCGCCTCGCCGCCGCTGGCCGCCCGCAACGGCCTCGACCCCTTCTACTATGTCAGCCGGCAGGCCTTCTTCGGGATCCTGTCGCTGGGCGTGATGTTCGGCGTCTCGATGATGACGCCGCAGCTGGTGCGCCGGCTCGCTGTGCTCGGTTTCCTCGGCGCCTTCGTGGCGCTGGCGCTGCTGCCGGTCTTCGGCACCGATTTCGGCAAGGGCGCGGTGCGCTGGTACTCGTTCGGCTTCGCCTCGGTGCAGCCGTCCGAGTTCCTCAAGCCCGGCTTCGTGGTGGTCGCGGCCTGGTTCATGGCGGCGGGGCTCGAGCCCTCCGGCCCGCCGGGGCGGCTGTGGTCCTTCGCGCTGGCGGTGACCATCGTGCTGTTCCTCGCGCTGCAGCCCGATTTCGGGCAGGCGGCGCTGGTGCTGTTCTCCTGGGGGGTGATGTATTTCGTCGGCGGCGCGCCGATGTTCCTGCTGCTGGGCCTCGCCGGGGCGGTCGCCGCGGCCGGCACGCTGGCCTACAACAGCTCCGAGCACTTCGCCCGCCGCATCGACGGCTTCCTGTCGGCCGAGGTCGACCCCACCACCCAGCTCGGCTACGCCACCAACGCCATCCGCGAGGGCGGTTTCTTCGGCGTCGGCGTCGGCGAGGGGCAGGTGAAGTGGTCGCTGCCCGACGCGCATACCGACTTCATCATCGCCGTGGCGGCCGAGGAATACGGGCTGGTCTGCGTGCTGGTGATCATCATGCTCTACGCCACCATCACCGTGCGCTCGCTGATGCGGCTGATGAAGGAGCGCGACATCTTCATCCGCCTCGCCGGCACCGGCCTCGCCTGTGCCTTCGGCGTGCAGGCGATCATCAACATGGGCGTGGCGGTGCGGCTCCTGCCGGCCAAGGGCATGACGCTGCCCTTCGTCAGCTATGGCGGCTCTTCGGTGATCGCGAGCGGCATCGCGCTGGGCATGCTGCTGGCCTTTACCCGCACCCGCCCGCAGGGCGGCATCGGCGACATCCTGCTGCGGCGGGGCCGCTGATGGCGGAGGGGCGCCTTCTCGTCATCGCCGCCGGCGGCACCGGCGGGCACATGTTCCCGGCGCAGGCGCTGGCCGAGCTGATGCTGACCCGCGGCTGGCGGGTCAAGCTCTCCACCGATGCGCGCGGCGCGCGCTACACGCAGGGCTTCCCGCGCGAGGTCGAGATCGAGCAGGTCGGCGCCGGCACTTTCGCCCGCGGCGGGCTCACCGACAAGGCGCTGGCGCCGCTGCGGATCGGCGGCGGCGTGACCGCGGCGCTGGCACGGATGCTGCGCGACCGGCCGGCGGCGGTGGTGGGCTTCGGCGGCTACCCCTCGATCCCGGCGCTGGCGGCGGCGACGCTGCTGGGCCTGCCGCGGATGCTGCACGAACAGAACGGCGTGCTGGGCCGGGTCAACGCGCTGTTCGCCAAGCGCGTCGACGCCGTGGCCTGCGGCACCTGGCCGACCGAGCTGCCCGCGGGCGTCGAGGCGGTGCACACCGGCAACCCGGTGCGCCGCGCCGTGCTCGACCGCGCCGGCGCCGCCTACATCCCGCCCGGCGACTACCCGATGTCGGTGCTGGTGATCGGCGGCAGCCAGGGTGCGCGGATCCTGTCGGACGTGGTGCCGCCCGCCATCGCCAACTTGCCGCCCGAGCTGCGCCGCCTGGTGCGGGTCAGCCATCAGGCGCGCGAGGAGGACGTGCAGCGGGTCTCGACCTACTACGCGGACGAGGGCATCGACGCCGAGGTGCAGACCTTCTTCACCGACCTGCCGACGCGGATGAGCGAGGCGCAGCTGGTGATCGCCCGCTCCGGCGCCTCGACCGTGGCCGATCTGAGCGTGATCGGCCGGCCCTCGATCCTGGTGCCGCTGGCGATCGCGATCCGCGACGAGCAGACCGCGAACGCGCGGGGGCTTGTCGAAGCCGGCGCGGCGATCATGTTCCCTGAAAGACGATTCCACGTCGACGCGCTGTCCGAGAAGATCGCCCTCGTGCTGGGCAACGGGCAGGGCGCGATGCAGATGGCGCAGGCGGCCCGCCGCACCGGGATTCCCGACGCGGCGGAGCGGCTGGCCGGCCTGGTGGAGCAACTGGCGGACGGACAAAAGGAACAACCAAGCTGATGGACGGGACCGGGGCCATGAACGCAGCGACCAAACTGCCGCTCGATGTCGGGCCGATCCACTTCGTGGGGATCGGCGGTATCGGCATGTCGGGGATCGCCGAGGTGCTTCTGAACCAGGGCTACACGGTCCAGGGTTCGGATCTGAAGGCCTCGAAGATCACCAAGCGGCTCGAACAGCTCGGCGCGCGGGTGTTCGTCGGGCAGAGCGGCGAGAACCTCGACGGCGCCGCGGTGGTGGTGATCTCCTCGGCGATCAAGCCGGGCAACCCCGAGCTCGACGAGGCGCGCAGGCGCGGCCTGCCGGTGGTGCGCCGGGCCGAGATGCTGGCCGAGCTGATGCGGCTGCGCTCCAACGTCGCCGTCGGCGGCACCCACGGCAAGACCACCACCACCACCATGGTCGCGACGCTGCTCGACGCCGGCCGCTTCGACCCGACCGTGGTCAATGGCGGCATCATCCACGCCTATGGCTCGAACGCCCGGATGGGGCAGGGCGAGTGGATGGTGGTCGAGGCCGACGAGAGCGACGGCACCTTCAACCGCCTGCCCGCGACCATCGCCATCGTCACCAACATCGACCCCGAGCACATGGATCACTGGGGCTCGATCGAGGGGCTGCGGCAGGGCTTCCTCGACTTCGTGTCGAACATCCCCTTCTACGGCCTCGCCGTGTGCTGCACCGACCACCCGGAGGTGCAGGCGCTGGTCGGCCGGATCACCGACCGCCGGGTCGTGACCTTCGGCTTCAACGCCCAGGCCGACGTGCGGGCCGCGAACCTGCACTACAAGGCGGGCGTGGCGCATTTCGACATCGTGCTCAGGGCCGAGGACGCGGTGATCGAGGGCTGCAGCCTGCCGATGCCGGGCGACCACAACGTGTCGAACGCGCTCGCCGCGGTGGCGGTGGCCCGCCATCTGGGCATGAAGCGCGACGAGATCCGCGCCGCGCTGGCCGCCTTCGGCGGCGTGAACCGCCGCTTCACCAAGGTGGGCGAATGGAACGGCGTCCCGGTGATCGACGATTACGGCCACCACCCGGTCGAGATCGCCGCCGTGCTGCGCGCCGCGCGCCAGGCCAGCGAGGGGCGGGTGATCGCGGTGCACCAGCCGCACCGCTATTCGCGGCTGTCCTCGCTGTTCGAGGATTTCTGCACCTGCTTCAACGACGCCGACGTGGTCGGCATCGCCGATGTCTACGCCGCGGGCGAGGCGCCGATCGAGGGGGCCTCGCGCGACGATCTCGTCGCCGGGCTGATCCGGCACGGCCACCGCCAGGCCCATGCCATCGGCTCCGAGGAGGCACTGGCCCGGCTGGTGCGCGAAGAGGCCCGGCCCGGCGACATCGTGGTCTGCCTCGGCGCCGGCACGATCAGCACCTGGGCGCAGGCGCTGCCGGCCAACCTGGAGGCCGGGGCGTGAGCGGCGTCGACGTGCTGCCGCTGGCCGCGGCCTGCCTTTGGCTGATCGCGGCGAACCTCGCCGCGATGCTGCCGGCGCGCGGCCGCTGCAGCCTGCGCTGCGTGGCGCTGATGTTCACCGGCGTGCCGCTGCTGGGGTGGGCGACCTTCTCGCTCGGCCCGGTCGCCGGCGTGCTGCTGCTGGCGGCGGGCGCCACCTTGCTGCGCGAGCAGCTGGTCCGGGCGGCGCAGCCCTTCGACGACCGGTCCCCGGAGTGACGCGATGACGGATCTGGCCTTGCCCGAGGTGCGCGGCCGCCTGATGCGGGACAAGCCGCTGGCAGACCTGACCTGGCTCAGGGTCGGCGGGCCGGCCGACTGGCTGTTCCAGCCCGCCGACCGCGAGGATCTCGCGAGCTTCCTGCGCGATCTCGACCCGGCCGTGCCGGTCTTCCCGATGGGCGTCGGCTCGAACCTGATCGTGCGCGACGGCGGCGTGCGCGGCGTGGTGATCCGGCTCGGCCGCGGCTTCAACGGCATCGAGATCGGCGCTGACGGCACGGTCACGGCCGGCGCCGCGGCGCTCGACGCGCATGTCGCGCGCAAGGCGGCGCAGGCCGGGCGCGACCTCACTTTCCTGCGCACCATTCCCGGCGCCATCGGCGGGGCGGTGCGGATGAACGCCGGCTGCTACGGGACATATGTGGCCGACGCGCTGCGCGAGATCACCGTGATCCATCGCGACGGCCGCACCGAGACGCTGCCCGCCGCCGCGCTGGAGCTGGCCTACCGCTCGAGCCGCCTGCCCGAGGGCGCGGTGATCGTCGAGGCGGTGTTCGACGCGCCCGAAGGCGAGGCGGCAGCGCTCGAGGCGCGCATGGCCGACCAGATCGCCCGGCGCGACGACAGCCAGCCGACCAAGGACCGCACCGCCGGCTCCACCTTCCGCAACCCGGCGGGATTCTCCTCCACCGGGCAGTCGGACGACACGCATGAGTTGAAGGCGTGGAAGGTGATCGAGGATGCCGGCCTGCGCGGTGCACGTTTCGGCGGCGCGGTGATGAACGAGAAGCACCCGAATTTCCTCACCAATTCCGGAAATGCCACCGCCGCCGAGCTGGAAGAGCTGGGCGAGCGGGTCCGGAAAAGGGTTTACGAGCATTCGGGGCTGACGCTAGAGTGGGAAATCATGCGGGTCGGCGCGCCGTCCGCCTGACAAGCGAACAAGACGATCCCCGATAACGGGGGTGGCCCGAAGGGCCGAAGCAATATGACGCGCCGACACGCGGCGCGCGAATGGGGCAGTCTGGGAATGTCGAGCGGGACACATCCCAAGGTCGTCGTGTTGATGGGCGGACCCTCGGCGGAGCGCGAGGTCTCGCTGTCCTCCGGGCGCGAATGCGCGGCGGCCTTGCGGCAGGCGGGATACGAAGTGATCGAGGTCGATGCCGGCCTCGACCTGACCGCGCAACTCCAGGCCCATGCCCCCGACGTCGTCTTCAACGCCCTGCATGGCCGGCGCGGCGAGGATGGCTGCGTGCAGGGCCTGCTCGAATGGCTGCGCATCCCCTACACCCATTCCGGCGTGCTGGCCTCGGCGCTCGCCATGGACAAGGAGGCCTCGAAGGCCGTGTTCCGCGCCGCCGGCCTGCCGGTGGCCGAGAGCCGGCTGGCCTCGAAGGCCGAGGTGATGGCCGCGCATGTCATGGCGCCGCCCTATGTGGTGAAGCCCAACAACGAGGGCTCGAGCGTCGGCATCTACATCGTGCCCGAGGGCGCGAACCAGCCGCCGCAGCTGTCTCAGGACATGCCCGAGACCGTGATGGTCGAAAGCTACCTGCCGGGGCGCGAGCTCACCACCACGGTGATGGGCGACCGCGCCCTGACCGTGACCGACATCGTCACCGACGGCTGGTACGACTACGACGCCAAGTACAAGGCGGGCGGCTCGCGCCACGTGGTGCCCGCCGACCTGCCGGCCGAGGTCTTCGAGGCCTGCCTCGACTACGCGCTGCGCGCGCACCGCGCGCTGGGCTGCCGCGGCCTCAGCCGCACCGATTTCCGCTGGGACGAGAACAAGGGCGCGGCCGGTCTGGTGCTGCTCGAGACCAACACCCAGCCCGGCATGACGCCCACCTCGCTCGCGCCCGAGCAGGCGGCGAGCCTCGGCATCGACTTCCCGGCGCTGTGCCGCTGGCTGGTGGAGGACGCGTCATGCGATCGCTGACCGGCCTCTTCCGGCGCGAGCCGCAATACGGCATGCGCCGCGATCCCGCGCCGACGCGCTGGGGCTATCGCTACCAGCGCCTGATGCTCACGCCGCTGTTCCGCATCGGGGTCCGCTTCGGCCTGCCGGTGCTGCTGGTGGCCGGCGGGCTCGGCCTGTGGTTCGTGCAGGAGGACAACCGCAAGGCCTTCGCCGCGCAGTACGAGCGGCTGCGCGGCATGATCGAGCAGCGCCCCGAATTCATGGTCGGCGCGGTTGAGATCGAGGGCGCCGACCCGGCGCTCGCCGCCGCGATCCAGCGCTTCCTGCCCGAGCGGATGCCGATCTCCTCCTTCGATCTCGACCTGGTCGAGATCCGGGCGCGCATCCGCGAGCTGACCGCCGTGGCCGATGCCACGGTGCGGGTCCGGCCGGGCGGGGTGCTCGACATCGCCGTCACGCAGCGGGTGCCGGTGGCGGTCTGGCGTCATGTCGACGGGCTGCGGCTGGTGGATGCCGAGGGGGTGATGACCGGGATGATCCCGCAGCGCTCGGCCCGGGCCGAGCTGCCGCTGATCGCCGGCGACGGCGCGCGCGAGAAGATCGGCGAGGCGCTGGCGCTGTTCGCCGCGGCCGAGCCGGTCTCCGACCGGCTGCGCGGGCTGGTGCGGATGGGCGAGCGGCGCTGGGACCTGGTGCTCGACCGCGGCCAGCGCATCCTGCTGCCGGCCGAGAACCCGGTGGCGGCGCTGGAGCGCGTCATGGCGCTCGACGCCGCGCAGGACATGCTGGCCCGCGACATCGTCGCGGTGGATGTGAGGAACGAGGATCGGCCGACCATAAGGCTGACCGAGCAGGCCCTGATGCGTCTTCGGCGCGTCAGCGAGAACAACAACTAGGGACAGTGTAGCGGGGACGAAGATGGGGCAGCTCTACCAGACCCAGCGCGCGATGCGGAACATGCGCAAGGCGGCCATGCAGCGCGGGGTGATCGCGATCCTCGATGTCGGCACGTCCAAGATCGCCTGTCTGGTGCTGCGCTTCGACGGCGACATGCCGGCGCCCGAGGGCATCGGCTCGATGGCCGGCCAGTCCTCCTTCCGGATCATCGGCGCCGCCACCACCCGCTCGCGCGGGGTCTCCTTCGGCGAGGTCTCGGCCATGGCCGAGACCGAGCGCGCGATCCGCACCGCGGTGCAGGCGGCGCAGAAGATGGCCGGGGTCCGGGTCGACCACGTGATCGCCACGCTCTCGGGCGCGCGGCCGCGCAGCTACGGGCTCGACGGCGAGGTCGAGGTCGAGGCCGGGCAGGTGACCGACGGCGACATCGGTCGGGTGCTCGCGGCCTGCGAGGTGCCCGATTACGGCGATGGCCGCGAGGTGCTGCACGCCCAGCCGGTGAACTTCGCGCTCGACCATCGCTCCGGCCTCGCCGATCCGCGCGGCCAGATCGGCCAGCGGCTGACCACCGACATGCACCTGCTGACGGTCGATGCCACGGCGATCGAGAACCTGCTCTACTGCATCAAGCGCTGCGACCTCGAGGTCGCGGGGCTGGCGTCCTCGGCCTATGTCTCGGGCATCTCCTCGCTGGTCGAGGACGAGCAGGAGCTGGGCGCCGCCTGCATCGACATGGGCGGCGGCTCGACCGGCATCTCGGTCTTCATCCGCAAGCACATGATCTATGCCGATTCGGTGCGCATGGGCGGCGATCACGTCACCTCCGACATCTCGATGGGCCTGCAGGTGCCGATGGCCACCGCCGAGCGGATCAAGACCTTCTACGGCGGCGTCGTCGCCACCGGCATGGACGACCGCGAGATGATCGAGATCGGCGGCGACACTGGCGACTGGGAGCATGACCGCCGCACCGTCAGCCGGGCCGAGCTGATCGGCATCATGCGCCCGCGGGTCGAGGAGATCCTCGAGGAGGTGCGCCAGCGGCTCGACGCGGCCGGCTTCGAGCACCTGCCGAGCCAGCAGATCGTGCTGACCGGCGGCGGCAGCCAGATCCCCGGCCTCGACGGTCTGGCCACGCGCATCCTCGGCCAGCAGGTGCGGCTGGGCCGCCCGCTCAGGGTGCAGGGCCTGCCGCAGGCCGCGACGGGGCCGGCCTTCGCCGGCGCCGTGGGGCTGTGCCTCTTCGCCGCCCATCCGCAGGACGAGTGGTGGGACTTCGACGTGCCGGCCGAACGCTACCCGGCGCGGTCGCTCAAACGGGCCATAAAATGGCTCAAGGACAACTGGTGATACGCGGGAACCTGCCGAACGCCACGGCAGCCGCGGATTCTCGGTCGAAAACGCGGCGAAAATAAGTAGAAACCCCCGAGTTTCCCCGTGACGATGCGCCGGCGCGCAGATAGTTTGGCCGGACAGTGGCAGACAAGCCCGGCGGGACGGGCCAGATTCAGGACAGGCGGACAGCATGGCACTCAACCTCTCTCTGCCGGGGCATGAAGACCTCAAGCCCCGGATCACGGTCTTCGGCGTCGGCGGCGCTGGCGGAAACGCGGTCAACAACATGATCGAGAAGGAACTCGACGGGGTCGAGTTCGTGGTCGCCAACACCGACGCGCAGGCGCTGCAGCAGTCGCGCGCGCAGGCGAAGATCCAGATGGGGGTGAAGGTCACCGAGGGTCTCGGCGCGGGCGCCCGCGCCACCGTCGGCGCCGCCGCGGCCGAGGAATCGATCGAGGAGATCGTCGATCACCTCGCCGGCGCGCACATGTGCTTCATCACCGCCGGCATGGGCGGCGGCACCGGCACCGGCGCCGCGCCGATCATCGCCCAGGCCGCGCGCGAGCTCGGCGTGCTGACCGTCGGCGTCGTCACCAAGCCCTTCCAGTTCGAGGGCGCCAAGCGGATGAAGCAGGCCGAGGCCGGCGTCGAGGCGCTGCAGAAGGTGGTCGACACGCTGATCATCATCCCCAACCAGAACCTGTTCCGGCTGGCCAACGAGAACACCACCTTCACCGAGGCCTTCGCGCTGGCCGACGACGTGCTCTACCAGGGCGTCAAGGGCGTGACCGACCTGATGGTGCGGCCGGGCCTGATCAACCTCGACTTCGCCGACGTGCGCGCGGTGATGGACGAGATGGGCAAGGCGATGATGGGCACCGGCGAGGCCGATGGTGAGGATCGCGCCGTGCAGGCGGCCGAGAAGGCGATAGCGAACCCGCTTCTCGACGAGATCAGCCTCGAGGGCGCGCGCGGCGTGCTCATCAACATCACCGGCGGCTACGACCTCACCCTGTTCGAGCTGGACGAGGCGGCGAACAAGATCCGCGAGAAGGTCGACCCGGAAGCCAACATCATCGTCGGCTCGACCCTCGACACCGGCATGGAAGGCCGGATGCGCGTCTCCGTCGTCGCCACCGGCATCGACGCGCTGGTCAAGCAGGAGGACACCCCGCTGCCGCGCCGTTCGATGAGCGAGCCGCTGCGCGAGCGCACCTCGATCGAGGAGCACAAGCCCGCGCCGCAGCAGCAGCGCCCGGCGCCGACCCAGCAGCCCGCCGCCCGCGCGCCCTCGCGCGAGGCGCCGCGCCAGCAGCAGCCGGCGCAGCGCGCGCCCGAGCCGCAGGCCTACGAGGAAGAGGACGAGTTCCGCCAGGGCTTCGACACCCGCCGCACCCCGCGCGAGGAGCCGGTCCAGCAGCGCAGCGACGACCTGCCGCCGCCGGCCTACACCCCGCGCCGCGAGCCGCAGCAGGAGGAAGCCGCGCCCGAGAGCTTCGTCGCCCCGCGTGGCCAGGCCGGCCAGTCGGGCCAGTCGGGCAGCAGCAACCCCGAGGCGCTGGCGCGCCTGCGCGCCGCGGCCCAGGCCCAGAACCGCGCTGCCGAGCGTCAGGAAGCGCCGCGCGCGCCGGCCGCCCCGGCCCGCGGTCAGGCCGCCTCCGAGGCCGAGCGCCAGCCGCGCTTCGGCATCAACTCGCTGATCAACCGCATGACCGGGCAGGGCGAGGCGCCGCAGGGCGGCCAGCGGGCCCAGTCGCCGCAGCCGGCGCAACAGCCGGCGCCGCGGCCGCAGCCGCAGCAGCAGCCCGTGCAGCGCCAGGCGCCGAGCTGGCAGGATGACGGCGAGACCGATCCCGAGCAGGAGCGCATCGAGATCCCGGCCTTCCTGCGCCGCCAGGCGAACTGATCCCGCGACGTCGGGACGCGACGGGGCCGCCCTTCGGGGCGGCCCCTCGTCGTTCGGGGCGGCGAAAAATCGCCCATGCGGAGCCCGCGCCACATGTTACATGCTGTCGCAAAGAGTGAATTGTGACCGACTGACCAAGCGCTTAGGTCAGGCTCCAAGAAATCCGGAACGGATAACGGACTCGGGCACGTGCAGACCACGCTACTCAGACAGGTCGGGTTTACCGGCACAGGGCTCCATTCGGGGCGGCCGGTGCGCATGACCGTGAAACCGGCGCCGGCCGGGCATGGCGTCGTGTTCCGCCGCGGCGACGTGATCGGCCTCGACCCGGTCGTGCCGGCGCTGTGGGACCATGTCCGCGTCTCGCCGCTCAACACCCGTCTCGTCAACGCCGACGGCGTCACCGTCTCGACCATCGAGCATCTGATGGCGGCGCTGGCGGGCTGCGGCATCCACAACGCGCGGGTCGAGATCGACGGCCCCGAAGTGCCGATCCTCGACGGCAGCTCGGCCGGCTTCGCACGGGCGCTGCTCGAGGCGGGGCTGCGCCGGCTCGACGCGCCGCTCTACGCGATCGAGGTGCTGCGCCCGGTCGAGGCGGTCGAGGGCGCCGCCGCGGCGCGGCTGCTGCCGCGCGAGGCGGGCGGGCTCGAGATCGATTTCGAGATCGACTTCCCCGACGCCGCGATCGGCCATCAGCGCCGCGTGCTCGACATGGCCAACGGCGCTTTCCTGCGCGAGCTGTGCGACAGCCGGACCTTCTGCCGGCTTTCCGACGTCGAGGCGATGCAGTCGCAGGGGCTGGCGCTGGGCGGCACCTACGAGAACGCCGTCGTCGTCGACGGGGCGCAGGTGCTCAGCCCGGGCGGGCTGCGCCATGCCGACGAGGCGGTGCGCCACAAGATGCTCGACGCGGTGGGCGACCTCGCCACCGCCGGCGCGCCGATCATCGGCCGCTACGAGGGGCGCCGCGCGGGCCATGCCATGACCAACCACCTGCTCCGGGCGCTGTTCGCCGCGCCGGAGGCCTGGCGTTGGGTCGAGGTCGATGCCGACCTCGCCACCACTCTGCCGGGCAGCCGGCTGAAGCCGGCCGACCTCGCCGCGGTGGCCTGACGCCGCGCCCGGGCCGGACGGGAAAAGCCGTTTTGCCCCCGATTTTTTCGTGCTAGACCCGGTGCCGGACGGTCCCCCTGACGGGGGGTGGATAACGGGGCGGCGATCCCGGGATGGGCAGATGACCGACAGGATTCAGGGCGGGCGCATGGCAGGCAGCGGAACACGGGTCGGGCTGGGGCTGGTCCTTGCCTTGGGTCTTCTGGCGGGCTGCGGCGGCGGCACCACCCGGCTCGAGCCCGGCGCGCTCGAGGGGCTCTCGGCGGTCGAGATCTTCCAGCAGGGCGAAAAGCGCCTGGCCGACGACCAGCCCGACGACGCGGCGCTCTATTTCGGCGAGATCGAGCGGCTCTACCCCTATTCCGAATGGGCCAAGCGCGGGCTGATCATGCAGGCCTTCGCCTACCACAAGGACCGCGACTACCCCAACAGCCGGGCCAGCGCGCAGCGCTATCTCGACTTCTACCCGGCCGACGAGGACGCGGCCTATGCCCAGTACCTGCTGGCGCTGAGCTATTACGACCAGATCGACGACGTCGGCCGCGACCAGGGGCTGACCTTCCAGGCGCTGCAGGCGCTGCGCGGCGTGATCGAGGGCTACCCCGAGAGCGAATATGCCGGCCAGGCCAAGCTGAAGTTCGACCTCGCCTTCGACCATCTCGCCGGCAAGGAGATGGAGATCGGGCGCTACTACCTCAAGCGTGGCCATTACGCCGCCGCGGCGCGCCGGTTCCGGGTCGTGGTCGAGGAATTCCAGACCACCACACACACGCCCGAGGCGCTGCACCGGCTGGTCGAGGCCTACCTGTCGCTCGGCCTGACCGCCGAGGCGCAGACCGCCGGCGCGATCCTGGGCTACAACTACCGCGGCACCGACTGGTACCAGGACAGCTACGCGCTCTTGACCGGCGAGGGGCTGGAGGCGCGCGAGACCGGCGACAACTGGCTGGCCGCGATCTACCGCCAGATGGTGCGGGGCGAATGGATCTGAGCGCGGAGGCATGACGTTCCGCCACGAGGGGGATTGATATGCTGCGCGCGCTCGACATCCGGGACATGCTGATCATCGACCGGCTGGAGCTCGACTTCCAGCCCGGGCTGAACGTGCTCACCGGCGAGACCGGGGCCGGCAAGTCGATCCTGCTCGACAGCCTCGGCTTCGTGCTGGGCTGGCGCGGCCGGGCCGAGCTGGTCCGCCAGGGCGCCGATCAGGGCGAGGTGACGGCGGTGTTCGACCTGCCGAAGGACCACGCCGCGCGCACCGTCCTGGCCGAGGCCGGGATCGAGGCGGGCGACGAGCTGATCCTGCGCCGCGTCAACACCGTCTCGGGCCGCAAGACCGCATGGGTCAACGACCGCCGGGTGTCGGGCGAGGTGCTGCGCGCGCTATCGGACGTCCTGGTCGAACTGCACGGCCAGCACGACGATCGCGGCCTTCTGGACCCCAAGGGCCACCGGACGATGCTCGACGCCTTCGCCGGGGCCGAGGCCGCCATCGCCGCGACCCGGCAGGCCTGGGCCGGCCGGCGCGAGGCGCGCAAGATGCTGGCCCGCGCGCAGGAGCAGATCGCCGGCCTCAGGGCCGAGGAGGAATACCTGCGCCACGCCGTGGCCGAGCTCGACACGCTCGACCCGCAGCCCGGCGAGGAGGCCGAGCTCGACGCGCTGCGCCGCCGGATGCAGGGCGCCGAGCGGGTGCGCGGCGACATCGCCCGCGCCCATCAGGTGATCGCGGGCGAGGGCGCCGAGGGGCTGGTGGCCGACGCGATGCGCTGGCTCGACGGCGCGGTGGAGGCGGCCGAGGGCCGGCTCGACGGCCCGATCGAGGCGCTCACCCGCGCGCTCGATGCGCTGGGCGAGGCCGAGACCGGAATCCGCGACGCGCTCGACGGCATGGAGTTCGACCCGCGCTCGCTCGAGGCGGCCGAGGAGCGGCTCTTCGCGATCCGCGGGCTGGCGCGCAAGCACGAGGTCATGCCCGACGAGCTGGCGGAGTTCGCCGACGGGCTGCGGCAGCGGCTCAAGGCGCTCGATGCCTCCGAGGGCGACATGGCCGATCTCGAGGCCGCGGTGGCCCGGGCGGATGCCGACTACGATGCCGCGGCCGGCGCGTTGCGCGCGCTGCGCATCGAGGCGGGCGAGCGGCTGTCGCTGGCGATGGCGCGCGAACTGGCGCCGTTGAAGCTCGAGCGGGCGGTGTTCGAGGTCGATCTCGCCGCGGCCGAGCCGGGTCCGGAGGGGCATGACGAGGTCACCTTCCGCGTCGCGACCAACCCCGGCGCGCCGGCCGGCCCGCTGTCGCGCATCGCTTCGGGCGGTGAGCTGTCGCGCTTCCTTCTGGCGCTCAAGGTCTGCCTGACCGGCGACAGCGCCGGCCTGACGCTGATCTTCGACGAGATCGATCGCGGCCTCGGCGGGGCGACCGCCAATGCCGTCGGTCGCCGGCTGGCGCGGCTGGCGGACGGTGCGCAGGTGCTGGTCGTCACCCATTCGCCGCAGGTCGCGGCGCTGGGCGGCCATCACTGGCGGGTCGAGAAGGCGGTGAGCCGGCGCGACGAGGGCGAGGTCACCATTTCGCGCGTCGTGCCGCTCGACACGGCCGCGCGGATCGACGAGATCGCGCGCATGCTGGCGGGCGACACCGTGACCGATGCGGCGCGCGGCGCCGCCAAGGTGCTGCTCGAGGGGGCCGACGCCGCCTGACGGCCCGCCACGCGGCCGTATCTCAAGCCGGAACCTTTCCGTAACGTCATGTGTTTGCTAGGGAGAACGCGGCGCCTTTTGGCCGCCGCTCGCCGCCGTGACGGTCGTCGTCGCGGCGCAGGGCCCGATTAGCCGAGGCAAAAAAAATGGCGACGAGTGCAGAACAAGCGAATGCCATCGCTTCGTCGCACGCGTCGCCAAGATGCCGGATCAGCCTCCGGTAGGCGAAATAGTGTTGCACCAGGCGGCCACTCACCTCCGCCCGATGCCAATCTCTCCGCTCCGCCGCCCGAGGGCGGGGACAATGTGTCGTATCAATGTCATTTACCTAACCCCATCGCCGGGGGGCGTCATACCCCAATTAAGGTAAGGTCTACGATTTTATCGCGCGGGCGTGTTTCTCCAGTTCGGGCAGCACGTCGCGCCATTTCAGGAAGAACAGAAGCTGCCCGGCATCGGGGAAGATGCGCCAGTCGATCCACGGGTGATCGTCGCGGAACTCCTCGAGGGTCGCGATCGGCACCTGCGGATCCTGAAGGCCGTTGAGCATCTGCACCGGCACCCGTCGCAGCGCGGCGAGGGCGGGCTCCCAGTCATGGCTCTCATGCGCCACGATTTCGCGTGCGAAGGCGTCCTGCGCGGCATGGTGGTCGTTCACCGTGACTTCCGAGCCGAGCAGCATCGCCTCCCGCACTTCCGGGATCTCGAAGGTGCGGATGTCGGCGGCGCTGCGGCCGTAGACCGCCTGGACGAAGCCGGGCTTGCCGAGCCGGCGGACCATCGCGAAGCCGGCCTTGACCATGAAGGGCAGAAGCTGCGGCGTGTAGCGCGCCGAGGCCAGGATGAAGCGATGCCATTTGTGCATCCGCTCGTACTGCTCGGGCCGATGCAGCGGCAGCACGCCCGCGCAGGCGATCAGCGCTGTCATTCGGCCCGGGTGCCGGGCGTTGAAGGCCATGGCCAGCAGGCTGTCGTCGCCGATGCTGAGCACCGGCAGCGGGCCGCAGCCCAGATGGTCGAGCAGCCGCACGAGATCGTCGCACAGGGTGTCGAGATAGGGCACGCCGGCCGGCAGCACGGTCGAGTGGCCGTAGCCCGCGCGCACCGGAACGATGATCCTGAGGCCGCGGCGGCGCGCCTCGGCCTCCGCCGGCGCGGGCCAGAGCACCAGCCCGAGATTGAGCGGCAGGTACAGGCAGTCGCGCCCCGCCGGGTCGCCGAGGATCAGGTAGTCGAGGCGCCGCCCGTCGGGCAGTTTCAGCGTCTGGAAGGGCTGCGCGACGGGATCGCGCTCCGCCGGCCGCTTGGCGAGGCCGGGTTGCGCCATCTCCATGCTCGACAGGGTCAGCCGCACCAGCTCGGTCTGGCTGCGGGTCTCGGTCTTGCTCAGGATCGCCTTGAGCTGGGCGCGCACGGTGGCGAGGCTGCGGCCGCGCCCGTCGGCGATCTCGGGCAGGCTGAGCCCCTCGGCGAGCCCCCGCAGGATCTGGCTTTCGGCATGGGTCAGGCCGAAGGCCTCGCGCAGCAGCGCCGAGAACCCCTCGGGCCAGCCCAGCTCGGAGGTGACCGCCAGCACATAGGCCTCGCCGTCGCGCGGCCGGATCAGCCGCAGGTGGAACATGATCAGCCGGTCGCTGTGCCGCGCGCGGTTGCGCAGCACCACCGGATCGCCCGCCGGCCCCGCCATGAGCTGTTCGACGCAGCGCGACAGCGACACGGTGTCGGCCTCGGCCAGCGCGAGGTCGCCGATCCGGGCGTCGGGCGTGATGCCGAAGGCGCGCGTCGCGGCCGGGTTGCAATGGCTGACCGTGAGACGGGGCGTGACGGCGAAGGCGGCGGCATGGCCCAGCCGGCCGAGCATCGCCTCGGGCGTGTCGGCGCCTTCGCCGGCCAGCGCGCGTTCCAGCACCTGGTCGGCGCGCTGCACATGGCCGTCGAACTGGCCCAGCCCGGTGCCGGCCCGGCGCAGGGGGCCCATCACCGCCTCCCAGTGGTCGAGCATCTCCTCGAAGCGCGTGGGATCCATCGCGACCTCGTAGATGCGGTCGATCACGGTCAGCGGGTCGGATGCCGGAAAGCCGTGCCGCTCTTGTGCCCGATGCTGCGCCAGGCGACGCGCCGCCATTTCCGTCATCATTGTCCCGCATTTGCACGACCCGCCGGTTGCGGGTCTGACCTTATCCTGCCCGCTTGGCGGCGGCGCTTCAACCGGCGGCCGAACTGTCCTAAACAGGCCGCGGAGAACCGGAGAGCGGAGAAGGATGCTGTCAGGCGAGACGGACCCGGCGGAGCCTGCATCGCGGGAGAAGATCCCCGCACCGGCACGCTGGCGCGCGAAGTGTCGCAGCGCCTGGGCGCTGATCCGCAAGCAGGGCCCGAGCGAGATCCAGTTCTGGTTCATCGCCCTGATGCTGGGCGGGGCGGCCGGGCTGGCCGCGATCGCCTTCCGCGCCGGGATCGAATGGCTGCAGGCGATGCTCTACGACACCGACGACGTGGCGATGCTGCACAGCTTCGCGGCCTCGCTGCCATGGTACTGGCTGGTGGCGGTGCCGGCGCTGGGCGGGCTCACGGTCGGGCTGCTGCTCGACCGCTTCACCGAGGATGCGCGGGTGCGTTCGGTCGCCGAGGTGATCGAGGGCGCGGCGCTGCGCGAGGGGCGGGTCGAGCGCAAGCGCGGGCTCGTCTCGGCGCTGGCCTCGATGATCACCCTCTCGACCGGCGGCTCGACGGGCCGCGAAGGGCCGGTGGTGCATCTCGCCTCGGTCTTTGCCACCTATGTCTCGGGCTGGATCCGCGCCGACGGCATCACCGGGCGCGACCTGCTGGGCTGCGCCGTCGCGGCGGCCGTCTCGGCAAGCTTCAACGCGCCGATCGCCGGGGCGCTCTTCGCGCTCGAGGTGGTGCTGCGGCACTTCGCGGTGCACGCCTTCGCGCCGATCGTCATCGCCTCGGTCGCGGGCACCGTGCTCAGCCGGCTGATCTGGGGCGACGTGACCGAGTTCGTGCTGCCGCAGAAGAGCAACCTCGCCTTCTATGTCGAGCTGCCGGCCTTCCTGCTCCTGGGGCTTCTGTGCGGCCTCGTGGCGGTGGTGCTGATGCGCGCCATCTTCTGGTCCGACGATCTGGCCAACCGGGTGCAGGCGCGCCTCGGCTGGCCGCGCTGGATGCGCCCGACGGTGACGGGCCTGATGCTGGGCGTGATCGCCATCTGGTTCCCGCACATCATCGGCGTCGGTTACGAGACGACCTCGGCGGCGCTGCAGGGCCGGATCGCCTTCGACCTCGCGGTGATCTTCGTCGTGGTCAAGGTGGCGGCGGTGGCGATCACCATGGCCGGGCGGATGGGCGGCGGCGTGTTCTCGCCCTCTCTGATGGTGGGCGCGCTGACCGGGCTCGCCTTCGGCACCATCGCCACCGGCCTCGCCCCGGAGTTCTCGGGCGAGGGCACGCTCTACGCGCTGGCGGGCATGGGCGCGGTCGCCGCCGCCGTGCTCGGCGCGCCGATCTCGACCACGCTGATCGTGTTCGAGCTGACCGGGGACTGGCAGACCGGCCTCGCGGTGATGGTGGCGGTGTCGCTCGCCTCGGCGCTGGCCTCGCGGCTGGTGCACCGGTCGTTCTTCCTCACCCAGCTCGAGCGGCGCGGCGTGCATCTCGCCGCCGGGCCGCAGGCCTGGCTGCTCGGCACGATCCGGGCCGAGACGGTGATGCGCGCGATCGGCGCGCCGCGGGCCGCGCCCGAAGAGGCGCTGCGGCAGATGATGAAGGAGGGGGTGTTCCTGCAGTCCGGAGCGACGCTGGAAGACGCGATGCCGCTGTTCGAGGCGACCGGGGCCAGCTTCATCCCGGTGGTGCGCTTCGGGCGCGACGATGCCGAGCCGGAGCTGTGGGGGGCGCTGTTCCAGGTGGACGCGCTGCGGGCGATGAACCGGGCGCTGTCGCGGATGGCGGCCGAGGAGCATTCCTAGGCCGCCGTTCGGGATGGGGCAGGCGCTCAGACCTGCTCGATCGCGACCTTGTTCTTGTAGAAGGCGAGGCAGTCCTTGATCTGCTCGACCCCGGCCTTCGGCGCCTCGTAGGACCAGACGGCGTCCTCGATCGCACCGCTCTTGGCGATGATGTTGAAGTAGTTCGCATCCCCCTTCCACGGGCAGTGCGAGCGCGTGCTCGACGGCTCGAGGAAGGCCATCGCGATGTCCTCGCGCGGGAAGTAGATCACCGGCGGGTAGTCTCCTTCGATCAGCTCCAGCGCGCGGCTGCTCTCGCCGAGGACGGCGCCCCCGGCGCGCACCACCCAGGTCCCCTCGGCGGGGCGGATCGTGATGTGATCGCTCATGTTCTCGTTGCTCCCTAGGATGGTCACGCGCGCAGCGGGGCGCAGGCGGCCTCGAGCCAGTCCCGCGCCGCGCCGTCGAGACGCGGACCGATCTTGTCGAATGTAGCGGCGTGGTAGGCGTCGATCCAGTCCAGCTCGGCGCGCGACAGCATTTCCGTGACGACAAGCCGGCGGTCGATCGGCACCCAGGTCAGCGTCTCGAAATCGAGCATCTCGCGGTCGTCGGCGCCGGGCAGGGCCGGGGCCTCGCGGGTGACGATCAGGTTCTCGATGCGGATGCCGAAGGCGCCCTCGCGGTAGTAGCCCGGCTCGTTCGACAGGATCATGCCCGGCTCGATCACCGTGCCCGCGCCCTTGGAGATGCGCTGCGGGCCTTCATGCACCGACAGGTAGGCGCCGACGCCGTGGCCGGTGCCGTGATCGTAGTCGAGCCCGGCCAGCCAGAGCGGGTAGCGCGCCAGCGCGTCGAGGTCGCGCCCGGCGAGCCCCTTGGGAAAGCGCGCCCGGCTGAGCGCGATCATGCCCTGCAGCACGCGGGTGTAGCATTCGCGCGCATCCGCGGGCGGCGTGCCGATCGCCATCGTGCGGGTGATGTCGGTCGTGCCGTCGAGATACTGGCCGCCCGAATCGACCAGCAGCAGCTCGCCCGGCTTCACTTCGCGGTCGCTGTCCTCGGTCACGCGGTAATGGGTGATCGCGCCGTTGGGGCCGGCGCCGGCGATGGTCTCGAAGCTGATGCCGCGCAGCTCGCCGGTTTCGCGCCGAAACCCTTCGAGCGCCTTCACCACGCCGATCTCGGTCAGCTTGTGGCCGCCCGAGGCCAGCTTCTCGGCCTCGTCGTCGAGCCAGTGCAGGAAGCGGCAGACGGCGGTGGCGTCGCGCAGATGGGCTGCGCGCGCGCCCGCGATCTCGGCCGCGTTCTTGCGCGCCTTGGGCAGCACGCAGGGGTCCTCGGCCTCGGCGATGGCGATGTCCCAGTCCTTCAGCGTCGTCTCGACGATCGCCGGCGCGGAGTTCGGGTCAACCCGGACCGGGCCGGGCAGCTGCCCCAGCGCGCCGAGGAAGGCGTCGATGTCGAGCACGTCGACCTCCGCGCCGAGATACTCGCGCAGCTCGTCCGCCTTGCCCTTCGGGCAGAACAGCTCGGTGCGGCCGGCGTCGTCGATGATCGCGAAGCTCAGCGGCACCGGGGTCGAGGGCACGTCGTCGCCGCGGATGTTGAGAAGCCATGCGATCGAGTCGGGCAGGGTGAGCACGGCGCAGCGCTGGCCGGCCTCGCGCAGCCTAGCGGCGATCTCGGCGCGCTTCTCGGCATGGCTCTTGCCGGCGAACTCGTCGGGCCAGGCGATGAAGGGCGCGGGCGGCGGGGCCGGGCGGTCCTCCCAGATGGCGTCCACGAGGTTGTCGCAGGGCTTGAGGCCGATCCCCTTGGGGTGCAGCTTGCCGTGCAGCTCGCGGATCTCCTCGGGGGTGTGCAGCCAGGCGTCGTAGCCCACCGTGCCGCCCTCGGGCAGGTTGGCCACCAACCAGTCGGCGAGCCGGGTGCCGGGCCAGTCCACCGCGGTGAACTCGGGCGCGACCTGGGCCTTGATCTGGATCTTGTAGCGGCCGTCGATGAAGACGCCCGCCTTGTCGGCGAGGATCGCGGCGAAGCCGGCCGAGCCGGTGAAGCCGGTGAGCCAGGCGAGCCGCTCGTCGCGGGCGCGGACGTTCTCGCCGCGCCAGGTGTCGCCGCGCGGCACGATCCAGCCGTCGAGCTGCTCCGTGGCCATGCGCTCGCGCAGCTTGGCCAGGCGGGGCGGCCCCTGTTCGGGGCGGGCGGTGGTGGCGAAGTTCTGGTACATCAGGCGACCTTGTTCATTCCGAGGACGCGGGCCCGCTTGCGCGGGTCGGCGTCGAAGAGGGAGGCGAGTTGCTCGGTCATCGCGCCGGCCAGCTGGTCGACGTCGGTGATCGTCACCGCGCGGTCGTAGTAGCGCGTCACGTCGTGGCCGATGCCGATCGCGGTCAGCTCGACCGCCTTGCGCTTCTCGACCATGGCGATGACGTCGCGCAGGTGCTTCTCGAGGTAGTTGGCGGGGTTCACGCTGAGCGTGCTGTCATCCACGGGCGCGCCGTCGGAGATCACCATCAGGACCTTGCGCGCCTCGCGCCGCCCGAGCAGCCGGCGATGCGCCCATTCCAGCGCCTCGCCGTCGATGTTCTCCTTCAGCAGCCCCTCCTTCATCATCAGCCCGAGATTGTCGCGGGTGCGCCGCCAGGGCGCGTCGGCGCGCTTGTAGACGATGTGGCGCAGGTCGTTCAGGCGGCCCGGCATCGCCGGGCGGCCCGCCGCCAGCCAATCCTCGCGCGACTGCCCGCCCTTCCAGGCGCGGGTGGTGAAGCCGAGGATCTCGACCTTGACCTGGCAGCGCTCCAGCGTGCGGGCGAGCACGTCGGCGCAGATCGCGGCGATGGAGATCGGCCGGCCGCGCATCGAGCCGGAATTGTCCAGAAGCAGCGTCACCACCGTGTCGCGGAACTCGGTGTCCTTCTCGACTTTGAAGCTCAGCGGCGTGGTCGGGTTGGCGACGACGCGGGCGAGGCGGCCGGCATCAAGGATGCCCTCCTCGCGGTCGAACTCCCACGACCGGTTCTGCTGCGCCTGCAGGCGGCGCTGCAACTTGTTGGCCAGCCGCGACACCGCGCCCTTCAGCGGGTCGAGCTGCTGGTCGAGATAGGCGCGCAGCCGCTCCAGCTCGGCCGGGTCGGCCAGCTCCTCGGCGCCGATCTCCTCGTCGTGGCGGGTGTCGAACACGGCGTAGTTCGGGTCGGCGTCGGAATGGGCCGGGGGCGGCGGGTCCTGCGGGGCCTCGCCCTCGGGCATCTCCTGTTCCTCGGCCTCCTCGGACTGCTCCTGCTCCTCGGTCGAGACCTGCGCCTGCGACTGGTCCTGCTGCTGGTCCTGGCTCTCCTCGGGCGCGGCGTCGGTGTCGTCCTCGTCCTGCTCGTCCTCGCCGGTCGAATCCGGATCCTGCTGTTCCTCCTCCTCGGCGGCCTCGTCCTCCTGGTCGGGGTCCTCCATGTCGGGGTCGTCGCCGAGCTGGTCGCCGTAGCCGAGATCGCGGATCAGCTCGCGCGCGAAGCGGGCGAAGCTCTTCTGGTCGTGCAGCGCCTCGGTCAGCCCCTCGAGCCGGTCGCCGCCCATCTCCTCGATGAAGCCGCGCCACAGATCCATGACGTTGTCGGCGCCGCGCGGCAGGTCGCGCCCCGTGGCGAGGTGGCGGATCAGGTAGCCCGCGGCCACCGCGAGCGGCGCGTCGGCCTTGTCGCGGATCTGCTCGTAGCCCTTGCGCCGCGCCTCAGAGCCGATCTTGGCGTCGATGTTCTTGGCGGTGCCAGGCATGTGCTTGGCGCCGACCGCCTCGACGCGGGCCGTCTCCATCGCGTCGTAGAGGTCGCGCGCGATCCCGGCCTCGGGCTGGTAGCGGCTGTTGACGGCGGCGTCGTGGTAGCGGTGGCGCAGCGCCAGCGCGTCGGCGGTGCCGCGCGCCAGCAGCACCTCGTCCGGCGTCATCCGGCGGCTGATCTGCGGCAGGCGCACCGAGTCGTGGCTCAGCCCCGGCGGGTCGACGCTGAAGCTGACATTCAGCTCGCGGTCGTCGGCCATGACCTTGGTGGCCTCGGTCAGGGCCTTCTTGAACGGATCGGCGGGGTTGTCTGACGTTGGGCTCATGGGCAGAGGTATTTCACCTGAGGTCGGGGGCGGCAAGGGTCGGGGCGGAGCATAGCACGCCCGGGCCGGGCGTCCGCGCCCCGTCAGGCGTCGAGCGGTCGCGCGCCGGAGGCGAGGTCGGCCAGCAGCGCCACATGCACGTCGAGCGCGTCGATCACCCGGTAGCCCGGCTCCTGGCCGTCGAAGGCGAGGTTGAGGTCCGTTCCGGCGAGGACGATCGCCTCGGCGCCCATCTCCTCGACCATGCGCCGCCCCGCGCCGATCAGGCGTTCGCGCGTCGCGTCGTCGCAGGCCCCGGCGACGGCGAGATCCTGGTAGAGCTGGCCCAGATCCTCGATCTCGTCGTCGAGCGCCACCGCCTCGGTGCGGGCGAGCTGGCCGTAGAGCCTCGTGCGCATCACCACGCGGGTGCCGAGCAGCCCGACGCGAGACAGCCCCTCGCGCGCGAAATGCGCGTCGAGCGGCTCGACCGCCGAGACGAGGGGCAGGGCGGAGATCGCGCGTGTTTCCTCAAAGCAGAAATGCCCGCCGAGCGAGGTGATCGCGGCGCAGTCGGCGCCGGCGGCCTGCAGCCGCTCGATCAGCCGGGCGTAGATCTCGGCCTGGTCCTGCCGCCGGTCGGCGAGGTTGTTGGCGATCAACTCGTGGATGTCGGCCTGCACCACCGTCAGATCCAGCCGCGCCCCGCGGGCGCGCATGGCGTCGCAGAGCCGCTGGTAGTAGACGATGGTGGCGGCCGGGCCGATGCCGCCGATCAGGCCGATATGCAGCCCGGCCATCGGTTCAGCGGGCCGCCGCCGCGCTGACCGCGCTCTCGGGCAGCTCTTCGTCGAAGCAGCGCTGGTAGAACTCGGCCACGGTCTGGCGCTCGAGCTCGTCGCACTTGTTGAGGAAGCTCAGCCGGAAGGCGTAGCCCACGTCGCGGAAGATCTGGGCGTTCTGGGCCCAGTTGATCACGGTGCGCGGGCTCATCACGGTCGAGAGGTCGCCCGCCATGAAGGCGGTGCGGGTGAGGTCGGCCACCGTGACCATCTGGCTCACGGTCTGGCGGCCCTCGGCGGTGTTGTAGTGCGGCGCCTTCGACAGCACGATCGCGGCCTCGGCGTCGTGGCTGAGATAGTTCAGCGTCGAGACCAGCGACCAGCGGTCCATCTGTGCCTGGTTGATCTGCTGGGTGCCGTGGTAGAGGCCGGTGGTGTCGCCCAGGCCGACCGTGTTCGCCGTGGCGAAGAGCCGGAAATAGGGGTTCGGCGTCAGCACCTGGTTCTGGTCCATCAGCGTCAGCTTGCCGTCGGTCTCGAGCACCCGCTGGATCACGAACATCACGTCGGCGCGGCCGGCGTCGTACTCGTCGAAGACGATGGCGCAGGGGTGGCGCAGCGCCCAGGGCAGGATGCCTTCGGCGAACTCGGTGACCTGCTTGCCGTCCTTGAGCTTGATCGCGTCCTTGCCGATCAGGTCGATGCGGCTGATGTGGCTGTCGAGGTTGACGCGCACGCAGGGCCAGTTCAGCCGGGCGGCGACCTGCTCGATATGGGTCGACTTGCCGGTGCCGTGGTAGCCCTGGATCATGACGCGGCGGTTGTAGCCGAAGCCGGCGAGGATCGCGAGCGTGGTGTCGGGGTCGAACTTGTAGGTCGGGTCGATCTCCGGCACCCGGTCCGAACGCTCGGCGAAGCCCTTGACCTTCATGTTGCTGTCGATGCCGAACACCTCGCGGACATCGATCTCCTCGGTCGGGCGGGCGTTCATCTCGGTGCTGGCGTCGGCCATGGAAATCCTTTCGCGTGCGACGGGCGCGGGCCCTCATTTGCGGTCGCGCAAGTGATGGAGCATCGGGCGGCGGGGTTCAAGGGCGGGCCGGGGCGGGCCGAAGGGCGCGCCGACCCCGCCCCCCGGCGCGGGCGGTCAGTTCTTGTCGGGGAAGGAGCGGCTGTCCTTGATCTGGTCCCAGGCCCAGACCACCTCGGCGAGCTGCTCTTCCTGGCTGCGGTCGCCGCCGTTCATGTCGGGATGCAGCACCTTGATCAGCGCCTTGTAGGACTTGCGGATCTCGGCCTTGGACCAGCTGTCCTTGGCGTCGAGGATGTCGAGGGCGCGGCGCTCGGTCGCGGGCAGCTTGCGGCCGGCCTTCTCGCGGCCCGGGTTGCGGGTCGCGTTGTCACCCAGCACCTGGTGGGGGTCGTCGACGCCGAGGCGGGCCCAGGCGCGCTGCTCTTCGCTGCGCTTGCCGAAGGGCTTGGTGGAGCGGCCCCAGACGCGGTCCTTGTCGACCTGGTCGCTGTACTCGGCCTCGGTGGTGCCTTCGAAGAAGTTCCACTTGAGGTTGTACTCGCGCACGTGATCCTTGCAGAACCAGTAGAAATCATCGAGCACGTCAGGCGATTTCGGGGCGCGGTACTTGCCGGCTTCCTCGCAGCCGGGGTGGTCGCAGACCCGCGTCGACGTATCGAAGGCGCCCGACATGCCGCGGCGTCCGCGCGGGTTCTTCTTCTTCGAGGCCGACACCGAGATGTCGAAGCCGAAGGGGTCGTTCTTTGCCATGAGCTCTGCCTCATCCTTTCGAGTCGGACGCGGCAGTTTAATCCAAGACGCCAGAGATTGAAGGGTTGCGGGGCAATTTTTACCACCCCGGCGGCCGACCGCCGGGGCGCGGGATCACGCGTCGCCGTCGCCGCCGGCGGGGGAGGCGGGGCGGTCGGGGATGTCCTGCCGCGCCCGAGGGCCGGGGCCGGAGGGCGCGGCGGGGCGGGCGTCGCGGCTGGCGGTGAGCCCGCCGGGCGCCGGGGCGCCCACCTCCTGCACCGTCGTCGCGGCCGCGCCGGGCAGGGGCCGGCGGAACACCAGCACGCTGTGATAGACCGTGCTGCTTCGGCCGAGGCCGCGCCGCTCCTCGCAGGGCAGGGTCTCGGCGCGCAGGTATTCCCAGCCCTTGGCGCCGTGCTCGGTGAGCGCGGCCTCGAGCGTGCGGGCGAAGCGATCCTCGGGCGTCTTCAGCCCGCGTTCCTTCTGGCCGCGGCGCGGGGCGGGGACGATCTTGTATTCGTAGGAGGTCATGGCGCGTTCCCCTCGCGGTTCAGAGGCCGAGCTTGCCGGTCACGATCTGGTTCACCGCCGCCGGGTTGGCCTTGCCGCCGGTGGCCTTCATCACCTGGCCCACGAACCAGCCCGCGAGCTTCGGGTTCTGCTTGGCCTTCTCGACCTGCGCGGGGTTGGCGGCGATGATCTCGTCCACCGCGGCCTCGATGGCGCCGGTGTCGGTGACCTGCTTCATGCCGCGCTCCTCGACGATCTTCGCCGGCTCGCCGCCCTCGGTGTAGACGATCTCGAACAGCTCCTTGGCGATCTTGCCCGAGATGTCGCCCTTCGAGATCAGCGCCACGACCTCGCCCAGCTGCGCCGGGCTCACCGGGCTCGCCTCGATGCCGAGGTCGTCCTTCTTGAGCCGGCCGAACAGCTCGTTGATCACCCAGTTCGCGGCGAGCTTGCCATCCTTGGCCTCGACGTGGTTGACCACCGCCTCGAAGTAGATCGCGTTGGCGAGCTCGGCCGTCAGCACGCCCGCATCGTAGTCCGACAGGCCGAAATCGGCCATGAAGCGGGCCTTCTTCTGGTCCGGCAGCTCGGGCAGATGCGCCTTGATGTCGTCGACCCAGGCCTGCTCGATCTCCAAGGGCAGCAGGTCGGGATCGGGGAAGTAGCGGTAGTCATGCGCCTCTTCCTTGGAGCGCATCGACCGGGTCTCGCCCTTGTCGGGGTCGTAGAGGCGGGTTTCCTGCACGATGCTGCCGCCATCCTCGAGGATCGCGATCTGGCGGCGCGCCTCGAACTCGATCGCCTGTTGGATGAAGCGCATCGAGTTCATGTTCTTGATCTCGCAGCGCGTGCCGAGATGGCCGAAATCCTGCGTCTCCTGGTACTTCTCGTAGTCGCCGGGGCGGCAGACCGAGACGTTGACGTCGGCGCGCAGGTTGCCGTTCTGCATGTTGCCGTCGCAGGTGCCGAGATAGCGCATGATCTGGCGCAGCTTGCCGACATAGGCGGCCGCTTCCTCGGGGCCGCGGATATCGGGGCGCGAGACGATCTCCATCAGCGCCACGCCGGTGCGGTTGAGATCGACGAAGGACATCGCCGGGTCCATGTCGTGGATCGACTTGCCGGCGTCCTGCTCGAGATGGATGCGCTCGATCCGGACGCGGCGGGCGACGCCCGGCGCCATCTCGACGATCACTTCGCCCTCGCCGACGATCGGGTGGTAGAGCTGGCTGATCTGGTAGCCCTGCGGCAGGTCGGGGTAGAAGTAGTTCTTGCGGTCGAAGGCCGAGCGCAGGTTGATCTCGGCCTTGAGACCGAGCCCGGTGCGCACCGCCTGCGCCACGCAGCCCTCGTTGATCACCGGCAGCATGCCGGGCATGCCCGCGTCGACGAAGGCGACGTTTGAGTTCGGCTCGGCGCCGAACTCGGTCGAGGCGCCGGAGAAGAGCTTGGCGCGGGTCGAGACCTGGGCATGCACCTCGAGGCCGATCACCAGCTCCCACTCCTCCTTGGCGCCCTGGATCACCTTGGGGGCGGGGGCCTCGAATGTCAGGTCCAGCATCTGAGCCTCTCCTTGCAACTGTCGGCGCCTGATTAGGCGCAGACGGCCCGGCCTTCAAGGGTGACGGGGCAGGGGCATGAGCGGGCGGAGGGCGGTTCGACCGGCGGATTTCCCGCAGGCGGCTGGGCGGGGTTCCGCCCAAATCAGGGGCTTGGCCATCGCGGACTCGACAGGCCCCCGCGCGGGCGCACAGATCGGCGCCAGTTGCTGCCACAACGAACCGAGACAAGACATGTTCCCCAAAACCGTGACCGCGCGTCTGCGCCGCCGAGTGCTGCCCTTCGTCGTGCTCGGTCTCGCCGCCGCCTGCGCCGAGATCCCCGAACCCGAAGCCGCCGTCACCGCCCCGCCGCCGCTGCCGGTCATGGCCTGGGACCACCGCCCCGAAAGCGCTGAATGGACCGACGCCACGCTCAAGGCGCTGCGCTCGCACGGCGCGCCGCTGCTGACCGAGGTGCCAGTCGACATCGGCGACTGGTGCCCGGGCTACGCCGAAGCCAGCCAGGAAGAGCGCGCGGCCTTCTGGGCCGGGATGTTCTCGGCGCTGGCCAAGCACGAGAGCACCTGGAACCCCGCCGCGGTGGGCGGCGGCGGTCGCTGGTTCGGCCTCGTGCAGATCGCGCCGGCCACCGCGCGCAGCTATGGCTGCGCGGCCGGCAGCGGCTCGGCGCTGCAGGACGGCGTCGCCAACCTCTCCTGCGCGGTGCGGATCGCGGCGCGCACGGTGCTGCGCGACAACGCGGTTTCGGCCGGGATGCGCGGCCTCGCCGCCGATTGGGGCCCGTTCCACAGCTCGCGCAAGCGCGAGGAGATGCGGCAATGGACCCGCAGCCAGTCCTACTGCCAGCCCGGCGCGGCCGAGAGCTGAGACATGGCTGTCACGCGCGCGACACAGGCCGTGGCCCGGATGCGACGACCACGGGGCAGGCATGTCTTTTGGCGTTGCATCGTGTCCGGGGCACGGTGCAGGTATCGGCCCATGCTCGTGGCATGGTTCCTGGGGGGTTCCGTCGCCGTGATGCCGGGTCTGGCGGTCTCTGCCGAGCCGCCGGGCCCGGCTGCAGTCCAAGTCACTGAAAGCTCTGACTTTTCCGATCGGTCGGCCATCAAGGTCGGGACGGTCGGGGACACCGCGCCTACGCGCGTGCCGCGCCCGCCGGCGCGCGACCCGTTCCTGCCCGAGGCGCGCTGGGACCACCGACCCGGCGCGGGCATGTGGACGCGGGGGCTGCTGGCCGCGCTGAACGGCCCGGCCGCGCCGCTGGCCGAAACCTTGCCGCAGGACATCTCGGACTGGTGCCCGGCCTATGCCCAGAACCCGCCGAAGCTGCGCCGCGCCTTCTGGGTCGGCGTGATGTCGGCGCTGGCGCGGCACGAAAGCCGGCACCGCCCCGAGGCGGTGGGCGGCGGCGGGCTCTATCACGGTCTCTTGCAGATCCTGCCCGGCACCGCGCGCGGCTATGGCTGCATGGCCAAGGACGGCGCTTCGTTGCGCGACCCGGTCCGCAACCTGTCCTGCGCGGCGCGGATCATGGCCCGCACGGTGACGCGCGACGGCGCCGTGGCGCTGAAGGACGGCCGCCGCGCCGGGATCGCCGCCGATTGGGGTCCGATGACCAAATCCTCGATGCGGGCCGAGATGGCCGCATGGACACGCGAGCAGAGCTACTGCGCGCTGGGCCCGGTGCTGGTCTCGCCGCGCCCCAAGGCGCGGCCCGAACGGGTGGTGGAGCGGATCGCCGCGCTCTAGGCGCGACTGCGCAGCAGCATCGGCCGGCGGGTCGAGCGCACGAGGCTCACCGTCGGCGCGTCGCGCCCGCCCAGCGCCAGCGTCGCCTTCTTCAGCATCTCGATCCCGCCCTCCGACGAGGCGGGCAGCGAGGCGGGCGAGATCTCCTCGCCGATCGAGACCACGTAGGGCTGGCGATCCTTGTTCAGCATCTCGTGGAACAGGGTGATGTCGCGCAGCGTCGGGTGGATCAGGTCGAACAGGTAGAACAGCGCCGAGTTGCGGGCGCGGATGTTCACCGGGATGACCGGCAGGTCGAACTTGCGCGCCAGCATCGCGGCCGAGGGCATCCAGGGCCGTTCGTGCAGCCGCAGCCCGCGGCGCTTGGCCAGCCGGCCCGAGGGGAAGATGACGCCGAGACGCCCGTCCTTCACCGCCTGCCGGGTCAGGTCCATCGTCATCTTGGTCTTGGCGTGGCTGCGCTTTTCCTTGCGCCACTCGACCGGGATGATCAGGTCCTCCATCTGCGGCAGCACCCGCAGGATGTCGCCATTGGCATAGATGAAGAGATCCGGCCGGATCGACTTGAGCACGTGGTAGAGCATGATCCCGTCGGCGATGCCGGTCGGGTGGTTGGCCACGATCAGCGCCGGGCCGTGGCGCGGCACGTGGTCGAGCCCGGTCACGGTGAGATGCTTGGCCAGCATGTCGCCCATCTCGCCCATGATGCGGGCGGTCGGCTCGTCCTGCAGGCGCGTGCCGATCGACACCGTGCGGTCATAGGAGAGGGCGAGGTGGAGAAGACCGCGCAGAGGGCGGATCAGGGGTGACTGCCGGAACATCCATGGCGCACGCTCGGCAATCAGCGGGTCTATGCGGTCTTTCATGAGATCTTAAGAACCATTCCCATGCGGCAGTTCCGTGACGTTTGCTCGATTGCCGCCGTTTTGGCAATGGTAGCGGCCCGAAGCGCCCGGCAAGGGCAAGACCCCGCCGGGTGCCGGGCGGGCGCGGCGCAGGTCCGCCGCGCCCCTGTCGGTCACGCGGCCTGGCGCGGATGCTTGCCCTCGCGCACCTCCTCGATGATCTTCGACACGAAGGCGTCGAGATCGTCGGGATTGCGGCTGGTGATGATGCCGTTGTCGATGGCGACCTGCTTGTCGACGACGTTCGCGCCGGCGTTCTTCAGGTCGGTGCGGATCGAGGGGTAGGAGGTCATCTCGCGCCCCCGCACCACGTCGGCCTCGATCAGCATCCACGGGCCATGGCAGATCGCGGCGACGATCTTGCCGGCCCGGGTGAACTCCTTCACGAGGCTGATCGCCTCGGTCTTGGTGCGCAGAATGTCGGGGTTGATCTGGCCGCCCGGCAGCACCAGCGCGTGGTAGTCGTCGAGCTTGGCGTCAGAGATCTTCAGGTCGACATCGGCCTTCGGGCCCCAGTCGGTCTCGTCCCAGCTCTTGATCGCGTCGCCGTCGGGGCTTGCGACATGCACGGTCGCGCCGGCCTCGCGCAGCTTGTCGCGCGGCACCTCGAGCTCGGACTTCTCGAAACCGTCGGTGGCGATGATCAGGATCTTGGCGTCGGTGATGTCGGTCATATCCGTCTCCTTGCGGTTCGGGTGTTCGAGGCCCAAACCGCAAGGAGGGGGATGGCGTTCCGCGGCGGAGTGCCGCGGGGCCGGTCAGTCGGCCAGCATCCGCCCGACCATCTCCGAGGTGTCGCGGCTCAGCCCCTCGGTCCCGGCGATCCGCTCCAGCTCGGCGCGGATCAGGCCCTGCCGGGTCTCGTCGTAGCGCTTCCAGGTCGAGAAGGCCTGCGTCATCCGGGCGGTGGTCTGCGGATTCAGCGGGTCGAGCTTCAAAAGCCAGTCCGCCAGCAGCCGGTAGCCCGCACCCGACGGGTGATGGAAGCCCGCCGCGTTGCCCGCAAGCGCCCCGAACACCGCGCGGAAGCGGTTGGGGTTCTTCCACTCGAAGGCCGAATGCCGGGTCAGCGCCTCTGCGGTCGCGGCCGCCCGCTCGGGCGTGGCGCGCGCTACCTGCAGGCCGAACCACTTGTTCATCACCAGCCGCTCGTGGCTCCACTGGTCCTCGAACGCCTTGAGTTCGGCCGCGCCCTCCTCGATCGACAGCAGCGCCGAGAGCGCGGCGATCTGCTGGGTCATGTTGTCGGCTGCGCGGAACTGCGCGCGCGCCCGGTCGCCGCCCTCGGTGAGCGACAGCAGCGACAGCGCGGCGTTGGTCAGCGCCCGGCGTCCGGCATCCTCGGCCTCGGGGCTGTAGGGGCCATCGATCTGATGCGTCTCGTAGAGCCGGCCCAGCACGTCGCCCAGCCGCTCGGCCACCGCCCGGCGCAGCGCCTCGCGCGCCTCGAAGATCGCGGTCGGGTCGGGCGCGCGGCCGGTCTCGAAGATCGCCTGCGCCAACTCGTCCTCGCCGGGCAGCGCGAGAAGTTGCGCCCGGAAGGCCGGGTCGAGCCCCTCGTCGGCGATGCCGCGGCCCAGCGCGTCGATGTAGTCGGCATCGGGCCCCGCGCCGTCGAGCACCATCGCCATCAGCCCGTCGCGGGCGAGGTCGCGGCCGGCCTCCCACTTGTTGAACGGGTCGGTGTCATGGGCGAGCAGGAAGGCGCGCTCCTCCTTCGACTGCTGCCGCTTGAGGATCACCGGCGCCGAGAAGCCGCGCAGCAGCGAGGGCACGGGGCGGGCCGAGAGCGTCTCGAAATGGAAGCTCTGCTCGGCCTCGGTCAGCTCCAGCACGGTGGTCGGCACCACCTCGTCGCCATTGGGGTTGAGCAGCCCGACCGCGACCGGGATCACCTGCGGCGCCTTGTCGGGCTGGCCGGGGGTGGCGGGCGTCTCCTGGCGCAGCGTCAGCGTGTAGCGCCCGTCGGCCCAGTCCTCGGTCACGTGCACGCGCGGCGTGCCGGCCTGGCTGTACCAGCGGCCGAACTGCGACAGGTCGCGCCCGGTGGCATCCTCGAAGGCCCTGAGCCAGTCCTCGATGGTCACGGCCTGCCCGTCATGCCGGTCGAAATAGAGGTCGAGCGCCTTGCGGTAGCCCTCCTCGCCGACCAGCCGGCGCAGCATGCCGACGATCTCGGCGCCCTTCTCGTAGACGGTGACGGTGTAGAAGTTGTTGATCTCGACGAAGCTCTCGGGCCGCACCGGGTGGGCGAGCGGGCCGTTGTCCTCGCGGAACTGCATCGCGCGCAGGGTCATCGCGTCGTCGATCCGCTTGACCGCGTGGGAGCGCATGTCGCCGGTGAACTGCTGGTCGCGGAACACCGTGAGGCCTTCCTTGAGGCAAAGCTGGAACCAGTCGCGGCAGGTGATGCGGTTGCCGGTCCAGTTGTGGAAGTACTCATGCGCGATGATCGCCTCGATCCGCTCGAAATCGGCGTCGGTGGCGGTCTCGGGCGAGGCCAGCACGGCGGAGGAGTTGAAGATGTTCAGCCCCTTGTTCTCCATCGCGCCCATGTTGAAGTCGTCGACCGCGACGATGTTGAACACGTCGAGATCGTATTCGCGGCCATAGACTTCCTCGTCCCAGCGCATCGACTTCTTCAGCGCCTCCATGCCGAATGCGCATTTGTCGATGTCGGCCTCGCGCACCCAGAGGTTCAGCTCGACCTCGCGGCCCGAGCGGGTGGTGAAGCGGTCGGAATGGGCGACGAGTTCGCCAGCCACCAGCGCGAAGAGATAGGCGGGCTTGGGCCAGGGGTCGTGCCACTCGGCGAAGCCGTCGCCGCGCTCGCCCGGGTTGCCGTTCGACAAAAGCACCGGCAGGTCGCTCTCGACGCGCACGTGGAACGGCGCCATCACGTCGGGCCGGTCGGGGTAGAAGGTGATCTTGCGGAAGCCCTCGGCCTCGCACTGGGTGCAGTACATGCCGTTCGAGCGGTAGAGCCCCTCGAGCGCGGTGTTGTGCTCGGGGTCGATCTCGACCTCGGCGGCGAAGGTGAAGGCCGCGTCGGGCGCGTCGAGCTTCAGCCCGCCCTCGACAAGCTCGGGCTCGACCGGCGTGCCGTCGATGCTGGCCGAGATCAGCTTCAGCTGCTCGCCATGCAGGAAGAAGTCGCGCGAGGCGGCGTCGGGGTTGGGACGGAAGCGGATCTCCGACAGCACCCGCGTCGTCTCGGGCGCGAGGCGGAAGGTCAGCTTCACCTCGTCCACCAGGTAGGCGGGCGGCTGGTAGTCCTTCAGGTAGACGGTGCGGGGGTCGTGCTGGGTCATGCTGGCGGGCCTTTCGCTGAACCTTCCGGGCGGACCGGACGTTAGGGCCTCGACAGGGGGCCTTCAAGCGCGCCCCCGCCCGCGACCGCAGATGTCGGCGCGGCAACCCATTCGAGGGAGATAGCCCATGTCCGCCCCGCATACCGATGTCGAAAAACAGGAAAAACGCCACAAGGGCCCGCTGGTCGGCATCGCTCTGGTGGCCGTCTTCGGCGTCCTGCTGATCGTTCTGCTGACCTTCATCGGCTTCGGCCAGGGCAACGAGCCCGAGGCGGAGGCCACCGTGGAGGCCGTGCCCGGCGAGGAGGTCGAGACCGAGGATCCGGAAATCGTCGGCGCGCCCGAGCAGCTGGGCGACGAGACGCCCGGCCAGCCGGCCGTGGCGCCCGACTGACACAGCGCACGGGCCTCCGGGCCCGCATCGCGGCGAAACGGTGCAGGGGCGCGGTCCGGAGGGGTCGCGCCCCTGTACCGTTCTGCCCGACCGAGTTGCCGGCTCCCTCGCGATGGATTAGCCAATGTGCGACTGAATGCGAGGAGGAACGGCCATGGCCGAGAGGATCGACAAGCACGGGCTGCTTTGGGCCCCCGAACTGGTGGAGTTCGTCACGGACGAGGCGCTTCCGGGCACGGGCCTCGACGCGGAGGCGTTCTGGAAGGGCTTCGCCGCCCTCGAGCAGGAGTTCGGCCCGCGGATCCGCGAGGCGCTGGGCGCGCGCGCCAAGATGCAGGCCGAGATCGACGCCTGGCACCTGGAGCGCAAGGGCCAGCAGATCGACCCGGCCGAGTATCGCGGCTTTCTCGACAGCATCGGCTACATCGTGCCTGAGGGCGGCGATTTCGAGATCGGCACCGAGAACACCGACCCCGAGATCGCGACGACGCCCGGGCCGCAGCTGGTGGTGCCGATCACCAATGCCCGCTTCGCGCTGAACGCCGCCAACGCCCGCTGGGGCAGCCTCTACGACGCGCTCTACGGCACCGATGCGCTGGGCAGCCTGCCCGAGGGCAAGGGCTATGACGACGCGCGCGGCGCCGAGGTGATCGCCTGGGGCCGCAAGCATCTCGACGAGATCGCGCCGCTCGACGGTATCTCCTGGGCCGAGATCGAGCGTCTCGAGGTCAAGGGCGGCACGCTGGTGGCCTGCCGGGGCGACGCCGAGCACGGGCTGCAGGACCCCGAGCAGTTCGCGGGCTCCAGGACCGACGGCAAGGCGGACCTGCAGGTGCTGCTGCAGCAGAACGGCCTGCTGATCGAGATCGTGGTCGACCCGTCCAGCCAGATCGGCAAGTCGGACAAGGCCGGCATCTCCGATATCCGGCTCGAGAGCGCGGTCTCGACCATCATGGATTGCGAGGACTCGGTCGCCTGCGTCGACGCCGAGGACAAGGTTCTGGCCTATCGCAACTGGCTCGGCCTGATGAAGGGCTCGCTCGAGGCGACCTTCAAGAAGGGCGGCGAGGAGATGACCCGCCGCATGGCCGACGACCAGACGTTCACCGCGCCGGACGGGTCGAGCTTCACCGTCAAGGGCCGCTCGCTGATGCTGGTGCGCAATGTCGGCCACCTGATGACCAACCCGGCGATCATCGGCAAGGATGACGAGCACGAGATCTCGGAAGGGCTGATGGACGCGGCGATCACCGTTCTGATCGCCATGCACGACCTGAAGAAGACCGAAGGCCCGCGCAACTCGACCCACGGCTCGGTCTATGTCGTGAAGCCGAAGATGCACGGCCCCGACGAGGTGAAGCTCTCCGACGAGATGTTCTCGGCGGTCGAGAAGCTGCTGGGCCTGCCGCAATACACCGTCAAGCTCGGCATCATGGACGAGGAGCGCCGCACCTCGGTCAACCTCAAGGAATGCATCCGCGCCGCGAAGAACCGGGTGGCCTTCATCAACACCGGCTTCCTCGACCGCACCGGCGACGAGATCCACACCTCGATGGAAGCCGGCCCGATGATCCCCAAGGGCGAGATGAAATCCTCGGCCTGGATCCAGTCCTACGAGGATCGCAACGTCGATATCGGCCTGGCCTGCGGCCTGAAGGGCCGCGCCCAGATCGGCAAGGGCATGTGGGCCATGCCCGACCGGATGGCCGACATGCTGGAGGCCAAGATCGGCCACCCGAAATCGGGCGCGACCTGCGCCTGGGTGCCGTCGCCCACCGCCGCGACGCTGCACGCCACGCATTACCACCACGTGGACGTGATGGCCCGTCAGGACGAGATCGCCAAGGGCGGCGCCCGCGGCACGCTTCAAGACCTGCTGACCATCCCGCTGGCCACCGGCCGCAACTTCGACGCGGCCGAGGTCACGCGCGAGATCGAGAACAACGCGCAGGGCATCCTCGGCTACGTGGTGCGCTGGATCGACCAGGGCGTCGGCTGCTCCAAGGTGCCGGACATCAACGATGTCGGGCTGATGGAGGACCGCGCCACCTGCCGGATCTCGTCGCAGGCGCTGGCCAACTGGCTGCATCACGGCGTCGTCTCGGAAGACCAGGTGATGGCCGCCATGAAGAAGATGGCCGAGGTGGTCGACCGCCAGAACGAGGGCGATGCGTCCTACAAGCCGATGGCGCCGCATTTCGACGGCCTCGCCTTCCAGGCCGCCTGCGACCTCGTCTTCGAGGGCCGCAAGCAGCCCTCGGGCTACACCGAACCGGTGCTGCACCAGCGCCGCCTCGAACTGAAGAACCTGGAGAACGCCTGATGTCCAAGCTCAACATCGACGCCGCCCGCACCATCATCCGCGAGACGCTCGCCAAGGCGCATGACATGGGCCTCAAGCCGATGTCGGTGATCGTGCTCGACGCGGGCGGACACCCGCTCGCCTTCGAGCGCGAGGACGGGGCGAGCCCCGGCCGTTACGCCATCGCCGAGGGCAAGGCCTACGGCGCGGTGATGCTCGGGATGCCCGGCTCGGCGCAGATGGCGCGCGCCGAGGCGCAGCACTACTTCATGACGGCCGCCAACGGCGCCTTCGGCGGCAAGGTCGTCCCGGTGCCCGGCGGCGTGATCGTGCGCGGCGAGGACGGCACGGTTCTGGGCGCGGTCGGCGTGACCGGCGACACCTCGGACAACGACGCCGAGGCGGCGCTGGCCGGCATCGCGGCGGCGGGGCTCAAGGGCGACGCCTGATCGCGGGCCCCTGCGGGGGGCCTGTGCCGTCATGGACGGCGATTGTGCGCGCGGCCCGGGCTCCCCGGGCCGCGCGACGCTTTTCAGGCGGGGCGGTGGTGTATATCTCTGGTCGGAGGCAATCGGAGCGATCATGACCCGTCCCGTCATCGGAATCATCGGCAACAACCACGTCATCGACGGCCACTACGTCACCCATGGCGGCGGCGCGATGAACTCCTCGGCCATCTCGCAGGTCTCGGGCGGGCTGCCGCTGGTGATCCCGGCCGACCCCAAGCTGGTCTCTGTGAAGGAGCTTCTGGAGGCCTGCGACGGCTTCCTGCTGACCGGCGGCCGGCCCAACGTGCATCCCGACGAATACGGCGAGGAGGAGACGCCCGCGCATGGCGCCTTCGACCGCTCGCGCGATGCAATCACCCTGCCGCTGGTGCGCGCCTGTGTCGAGCGCGGCCAGCCCTTCTTCGGCATCTGCCGGGGGTTCCAGGAGGTGAACGTCGCGATGGGTGGCTCGCTCTACCCCGAGATCCGCGACCTGCCGGGGCGGACCAACCACCGCATGCCGCCCGACGGCACGCTCGAGGAGAAGTTCGCGCTGCGCCATGTCGTGACGCTGACCGAGGACGGGCCGTTCCACCGCCTGTTCGGCGCGCGCGAGGTGATGACCAACACGCTGCACGGGCAGGGGGTAAAGACGCCGGGCCGCCGCATCGTGATCGACGGCCACGCCCCCGACGGCACGCCCGAGGCGCTCTATGTCGAGGGTGCGCCGGGCTTCACCATGTCGGTGCAGTGGCATCCCGAGTGGAACGCCGGCGCCGACCCGGTGTCGCGGCCGCTGTTTGAGGCCTTCGGCGCGGCTGCGCGCGACTGGGCCGCGCGCAGACAGCCCGTGGCGCAGGCGCGGCGCAGCGCCTGAGGCCGCGCGCCCGGCCGTTCGCGCGTTCCGGGGCAGGTGAATGGCGCGGCGCGCCTCAGTGGAAATCCCGGCTCTTCGGCAGCAGCACCGCGTTGCGTGGGTGGCCGTTCGCGGGTGCGCCGGTGCCACGGGCCGAGCCCTGCACCGGGTTCTTCACCGCGTCGGCAGGACTGAGCGGCGGCACAAGCCCGCCCGGCGCCAGCCGGCTGAGCGCGTCCGAGCGGTCCTCCAGCCGCTCGGCCACGAAATGCACGATCTCCACGTCGCGCTGCACGTAGCCCTCGGCCACCAGCAGCCGCGCCTGCATCACCGTGCGGCGGTAGTGCTCCATCACCTTGGGCCAGACCACGAGGTTGGCCACGCCGGTCTCGTCCTCCAGCGTCACGAAGCACACCCCCTTGGCGCTGCCCGGCCGCTGGCGGATCAGCACCAGCCCGGCGATCTTCAGCCGCTGGCGCGGGCGCGCGCGGTTCAGATCGGCGGCGCTGGCATAGCCCTGCGCTTCGAGGCTGCGGCGCAGGAAGGCCATCGGGTGCGCCTTCAGCGACAGCCGCAGCGTCTGGTAGTCGGCCACCACCTGCTCGCAGACCGGCATGGCGGGCAGGGGCACCGGCACCTCCGCGCCTTCGTCGCGCGCCTCGCGGAACAGCGGCAGGTCGGGCGCGTCCTTCAGCGCGCGCGCCTCCCACAGCGCCTGCCGCCGGTCGAGGAACATCGAGCGCATCGCATCCGCCGCCGCCAGCCGCCGCACCGTCGCGGCACTCACCCCGGCGCAGGCCTTGAGATCCTCGGGGCTCTCGAAGGGCGCGTCGCGCGCCGCGGCGATCCGCGCCGCCGTCTCGGCCTGAAGCCCGGTCACCATCCGCAGCCCCAGCCGCACCGCGAAGCCGCCCGAGGAGAGGGGCTCGAGCGTGCAGTCCCACTCCGACAGGTTCACGTCGGGGGGGCGCACCTCGACGCCGTGCTCGCGCATGTCGCGCACGATCTGCGCCGGCGCGTAGAAGCCCATCGGCTGGCTGTTCAAGAGCGCCGCGCCGAAGGCGCCGGGAAAATGGCATTTCAGCCATGACGAGACGTAGACGAGATGCGCGAAGCTCGCGGCGTGGCTTTCGGGGAAGCCGTATTCGCCGAAGCCCTTGATCTGCTCGAAGCAGCGCCGCGCGAACTCCTCGGCGTAGCCGCGCGCCACCATGCGGCCGACCATCTTCTCCTGCAGCAGCTCGATCGTGCCGCGCGAGCGGAAGGTGGCCATGGCCTTCCTGAGCTCGTTCGCCTCGGCGGGCGAGAAGCGGGCGGCGTCGATCGCGATCTTCATCGCCTGCTCCTGAAAGATCGGCACGCCCAGCGTCCGGCCCAGGATCGACTTCAGCTCCTCGGGGTCGTGCGGCGCGCCGGGGCTCGGATACTCCACCGCCTCCTCGCCCGCGCGACGGCGGAGATAGGGGTGGACCATGTCGCCCTGGATCGGGCCGGGGCGGACGATGGCGACCTGGATGACGAGGTCGTAGAACGAGCGCGGCCGTAGCCGCGGCAGCATGTTCATCTGCGCCCGGCTCTCGACCTGGAACACGCCGAGGCTGTCGGCGCGGCATAGCATGTCGAAGACGCGCGGGTCCTCGCGCGGGACCGAGGCGAGATCCTCGCGCCGCCCCCAATGCGCGGCGACAAGGTCGAGGCACTTGCGGATGCAGGTCAGCATGCCGAGCGCGAGGATGTCGACCTTGAGGATGCCGAGCGCGTCGATGTCGTCCTTGTCCCACTCGATGAAGCTGCGATCGGCCATCGCGCCGTTGCCGATGGGCACGGTCTCGGTCAGGGGCCGCTCGGTCAGGATGAAGCCGCCGACATGCTGGCTCAGGTGCCGGGGCATGCCGACCATCTGCCCGGCGATCAGCAGCGCCTTGCGCAAGAGCGGGTCGCGCGGGTCGAGCCCGGCCTCGCGCACGTTCTGCTCCTCGATGCTCTTGCCCCAGCTGCCCCAGACCGTCTTGGCCAGCGCGCCGGTGACGTCCTCTGACAGCCCCATCACCTTGCCGACCTCGCGGATCGCGCTGCGGGGCCGGTAGTGGATCACCGTGGCGCAGAGCCCGGCGCGGTCGCGGCCATACTTGGCGTAGATGTGCTGGATTACCTCCTCGCGCCGCTCATGCTCGAAATCGACGTCGATGTCGGGCGGCTCGCGGCGCTCCTCCGAGATGAAGCGCTCGAACAGCAGCTGGTGCTGCGCCGGGTCGACGGTGGTGATGCCGAGCGCGAAGCAGACCGCCGAGTTCGCCGCCGAGCCGCGGCCCTGGCACAGGATCGGCGGGCGGGCCGTTTCGCGCGCGAAACATATGATGTCGTGGATCGTCAGAAAGTAGCGCGCGATGTCGAGCCGGCCGATCAGGTCGAGCTCCCTTTCCAGCACCTTGCGGGTGGCCGGGGGCGTGCCCTCGGGCCAGCGCGCCGCCGCGCCCGCCCATGTCAGTTTTTCCAGTTGCTCCTGCGGGGTGCGGCCCTCGGGCACCACCTCGCGCGGGTACTCGTAGGCCAGCTCCTCGAGGTCGAAGTGGCAGGTATCGGCGATCGCCCGCGTGGCGCGGATCGCCTGCGGCCACTCGGCGAAGAGGCGGCACATCTCGGCGGGCGATTTCAGGTGCCGCTCGGCATTGGGCAGCAGCAGGTCGCCCGCCTCGGCCAGCGTCACCCCCTCACGGATGCAGGTCATCACGTCCTGCAGTGGCCGGCGCTCGGGCGCGTGGTAGAGCACGTCGCCCGTGGCCATCAGCCCGAGCCCGGCCGCGCGCGCCATGCGGTCGAGCGCGTTGATCCGGGCGCGGTCGTGGCCGCGATACAGGAAGGCCGCCGCGACGTGGCGCAGGCCGGGCAGGCGGCGGGACAGGTAGGGCAGGGCGGCGGCGAGGCCGGCTATGTCCTCGGGCGGGACCAGCACCAGCTGCAGCCCCTCGGCATGGGCGGCGAGATCGTCGAGCGTCAGCTGGCAGACGCCTTTCCTCTGCCAGCCCCCGTCCGGGTCGCGCATCTTGCCCTTGGACAGGAGCCGCGACAGCCGGCCATAGGCGGCGCGGTCGGTCGGGTAGGCGAGGAAAACCTCGCCCGAGATCAGCGTCAGGCGGCAGCCGATCACCGGCCGGACGTTCACCTTTTTCGCCGCCACGTGCATCCGCACCACGCCCGCCAGCGTGTCGAGATCGGCCACGCCGAGCGCGTCGTAGCCGAGCTGCCATCCCCGCATGGCGAGGTCGATCGCGTCCGAGGCGCCGCGCAGGAAGGAAAAGCAGGTGGCGAGGCCCAGCTCGACGTAAGGCGCGGGCGGGTTCGGCGGGAAGTCCCCGTCCGATGGCACCTCGCGGCGCGGCGGTTTCTCGATCTCCGGCATCAGCTTGTCCCCGGTCTTTTGCAAAAGACCGGGTCGGAGCTTTGGAAAACTCCGACATTCGCGCGCCCGTTCATGCGAAGGCCCCGTGCAGGAACCAGCGCGGCTCGGCCCCGCGGCCGTCATGCAAAAGCCCCTCGCGATAGAGCCAGAAGCGCCGCCCGGTGTGATCCTCGATCCGGTAGTAGTCGCGCAGCCGCGTGCCGGGCCGGTCGCGCCACCATTCCGGTGCGATGCGCTCGGGCCCGGCGAAGCGGGCGACGCGCAGCCGCTGGCGGCGCCAGACGAACTGCGCCGGCGGGCCCTCGGGCACGGCATAGAGCACGCGGATCTCCTCGGGCGGCTCGAAGAGGCGCAGCGGCCGGTCGGGCCGCGCCGGGTACGGGCGGGACGGGACATGCAGAGCGGGGCGCCAGAGGGTCTGGCGCTCGGGGATGTGGCTCGGCGCGGGCCAGGGCCGGGTCAGGGCGTGGGCGCCGAAGCGCGCGGCGAGCCGGTCGATCAGCCGGGCGAGGTCGCCCTCGGCCTCGGCCGCGCCGTCGAGCCGGCGCTGGCGGGTGGGCAGCGCCTCGGCCACTAGCGCGGCGAGGGTGACGAGGTCGAAGCCGAAGCCGGGGTCGAGCCGGTCGAGCCGCCCGCCGAACAGCCGCACGAGGTGGGCGGGGTCGCGCGAGGGCTGCGAGGTCGCGGCCTGTGCCTGCGCCACCTCGCCATCGGTGCGGTAGAGCGTGAGCACCACGCGCCGCGCGCCGAAGCCCGCCGCCGAGAGGCCGGCGCAAAGCTCCTCGGCCAACGCCGGGATATGCGGCACCGGGTCGATCACCGGCTCGGGCAGCCGGGCCTGCACCGCGAAGCGCGGCGGGTCGTCGGGGCTGTCGACCGGCTCGGGCGTGCGGCCCGAAAGCTGGTCGAGCCGCAGGAGCGGGTCGGTCTCGGGTGGCCCGGCGCGGAAGCGGCGCGCCAGCGACAGCCGGGGCACCTCGGCCAGCGCGCCGATGGTCGAAAGGCCGAGCCGGTCGAGCGCCAGCACCGTGTCGGGTTCGAGCCGCAGCGCCGCGACGGGCAGGGGGCCGCAGGCCGCGAGCGGGTCGTCGCAGGCGGGATGGGCGGGGGCGAACCGCGCCAGCGCCCAAGCCGCGCCGCGGGTGGGCGCGATGGCGGCCCGGCCGGTGAGGCCGAGCGTGGCGAGGCGGGTCTCGATCTCATCGCGCATCGCGGCCTCGCCGCCCCAGAGGTGGTCCGAGCCGGTGATGTCCATGATCAGCCCGTCCGTGCCGTCCGTCGCGGTCCAGGGGCACCAGCGCCGGGCCCAGAGCATCAGCCGCCGCCGCGCCGCCGCGTCGCCGCGCGGATCGGCGAAGCGGGTGCGCAGTTCGGGGCAGAGCGCGCGCATGTCGACCACCCGCGCGCCGGGGGCGAGGCCCTGCATGGCGGCGGCGGCGTTCACCGCGTGGATCACCGGCCCGTGCGGGCCTTCCAGCGCCAGCGCCAGCGGCGCGTCCTCGGGCCAGGGCTCGCCCGCCCGCGCGGCGGCGGTCTGCCAGCGCTCGATGGCGAAGCGCGGCAGGTGCAGCGACAGGATGCGGCGGCGCGGCCGTTCGGTGGCGCCGTCACGCCCCTCCGCTCCGGCAAGGTCGGCCATGCGTCCCTGCCGCGCAGGGTCGCGCGGCGCATCCGGCCCGGCGCGCCAGCGCGGGATCCCGACGGGAGTGAAGGTCTCCTCCGCCTCGACCGCCGGACGGGCGGGCGCCGCCTGCGCCTCCGGCGCGGCTGCGGTCGCCGCGCGCAGCGCCTCGGCCGCGCGGGCGAGGCGGCGCGGATCGGCGGCGCGGGGCCGGGGTCCGGTCTTTCGGGGCGTGGGAAAGGCGAGGACGGGCAGCTTGTCCCCGCCCTTCATCGTCGTCGTCCGCTCTGTTCGGGGGCGCGATGCCCGGTGAGGCCACGCACCATGACGCCCCGGCCCGATGCCCGCGGCTCCCCCCAGGAGACCACGGGACCGGGCGCGCGCAGCGGCGGGGCGGCGGAAAGCGAAACATGTGGAACGTGAAGGGACGGCAAGGCGCCGGCGCCCGGCGCGCCGGACGGAAGGAAAACGCCCACCTCTTTCCCTTCACCTTGCCCCGGATGCGCCCGGCCCGGCATCGGCCGTCCGCGCGGCTCAGGCCGTGACGCGCAGCGCCTCGGCCTCGTCCATGCCGACGGCGTGGCCCAGGGCCAGCTCTCCGCTCTCGGGGTCATGCCCGGCCACCCAGCGCCCGGGCGCGCGCCAACGGGCGCGGAACAGCTCGGCGCTCCAGAGCGGTGCGCCCGGCGCCCGCGCGTCGTCCGGCTCGGCACGCGCGGGCAGCGAGGACAGCCGCCAGCGTTCGCGCGCGGCGCTGAGTTCGGGCGGCGCGGCGCGGCGGATCAGCCAGGCCGGGACGCCATGCGCCTCCGAGCGCAGCGCCAGCCGCTTGGTCGCGGTGAAGTCGAGCGCCGGGGCGCTGCCCCAGACCTCGCCGATCACCGCGCCGAGCCCGGCGCAGCCCAGACCCTGCTCCATCGCCCAGAGCACGTCGATCGGCCGCGAGACCTGCAGATGCAGCAGCTCGCAGCGCCCCAGCCCCGGCGGGAAGGGCCGGCCGCTTTCGCGCGCCGAGAGCCGGTCCTGCACCCAGAGCACCGGCCCGTCGCCCGGATCGAGATGCGCCAGAGCGAAGGCCGGGGCGGCGGCGTCCATCGCCGTCTCGGGAAAGATCTCGGACAGCGTCGGCTGGCGCAGCTCCGGCCTGCGGCGCGGCAGGGCGGAGGCCGGTTCCGGGGCAGGGCTTGAGGCCATCGGGGACCACGTCACGGGTTCTCTCTTGCAAATCAGTGTTCTTCTTTTGTTCTAGTCCGCGAACGGCGTTGCGTCAAATGCTGTATGCGGCGTTGCGACGCGTCGGCCGCCACGGCATTCTGACGGCCGGGAAGAGGGAGACGGCAATGCGGAAGGCAGCGATCGCCATGTTGGGCATGGCTCTCGCCGGAACGGCGCTGGCGCAGGAGCTGCCCGCGCCGCTCGACGACGCGGCCTTCCGGCCGGTGGACCGCGCCGCGGCCGAGCTGGGCCAGCTGCTGTTCTACGACCCGATCCTCTCGGGCAACCGCGAGGTCGCCTGCGCCACCTGCCACCACCCGGCCTTCGGCACGTCGGACGGGTTGTCGCTGCCCTTGGGCGACGGCGGCATCGGGCTGGGGCCCGCGCGCGTCGCCGACCCCGCCAACCCGCCCGAGCAGCGGGTGCCCCGCAATAGCCAGGCGCTGTGGAACCTCGGCGCGCGCGAATACGTCTCGATGTTCCATGACGGCCGGGTGGAGATCGACCCCGCAGCACCAGGCGGCATGCGCACGCCGCTCGACGCCGACATGGTCGCGGGCTTCGACACGATGCTCTCGGCGCAGACCATGTTCCCGGTGCTCAGCCCCGACGAGATGGCCGGGCATTACAGCGAGAACGAGGTCGCGCAGGCGGTGCGGCTGGGCATGCTGACCGGCCCGGGCGGCGCATGGGACCTGATCGCGCGGCGGGTGGCGGCCGAGCCCGGCTATGCCGAACGCTTCGCGGCGGTCTACGGGCTCGCCCCCGACGAGATCGGCTTTCCCGACATCTCCAACGCCGTCGCCGCCTTCATGGAGTTCGAGTTCCGCTCCGACACCAGCCCCTTCGACGCGCGGCTGCGCGACGGCACGCCGCTTGACGCGCAGGCCGAGGCGGGGCTGGCGCTGTTCTACGGCGAGGCGGGCTGCGCGGCCTGCCATTCCGGCCCGTTCCAGACCGATCACGGCTTCCACGCCATGGCCGCGCCGCAGATCGGGCCGGGCAAGGGCGCGCGCTTTGAGACCCATGCCCGCGACGAGGGCCGGTTCCGGGTGACCGGCGACCCGGCGGACCTGCACGCCTTCCGCACGCCGTCGCTGCGCAATGTCGAGCTGACCGCGCCCTACGGCCATGCCGGGGCGCATGCGACGCTCAAGGGGTTCGTCGCGCATCACGCCGACCCGGCCACGGGCTACGACCGGGCGCAGGCGGTGCTGCCCGATCTGCCGGTCGCCGACTGGCGCATCCTCGACGACCCGGCCGAGAGCGCGGCCATCGTCGAGGCCGGCGCGCGCGAGGCCGTGGCGCTGGGCGAAGGCGAGATCGCCGCGCTGGCGGCCTTCCTGCGCAGCCTGACCGACCCGGTGGCGCGCGAGGGCCGTCTGGGCGTGCCCGAGACGGTGCCGAGCGGCCTGACAGTGCCGATGCCCTGAGCGATCCTTGCGTGACAAGCCCGCGGCTTCGGCGCAGGGTGCCGCCATGTCGAAGGTCGAGATACCCCCCGCCTGGCTGGCGCTGTGCCTGGCCGCCGCCTGGATCGTCGCCTGGCTGGAGCCGACCGGGCTCGGCTTCGGCACGCTCGCCGGTCTTGCCTGGTGGGTGGGCCTCGCGCTGATCGTGGCGGGGGTCGGGCTGATGCTCTGGGCGGTGCGGCGGATGCTGCCGCGCGGCACGCCGGTCATGCCGCGCCGGACCCCCGAGGCGCTGGTCACGGACGGGCCGTTCCGCTTCTCGCGCAACCCGATCTATCTCGGCGACGCGCTGGTGCTGGCCGGGGCCGCGCTGATGCTCGACGCGCCGCTGGCGCTGCCGCTGGTGCCGCTCTTCGCATGGATCCTGACCCGGCGCTTCATCCGTGGCGAGGAGGCGGCGCTGCGCGCGCGGTTCCCGCAGGCCTTCGCCGAATGGTCGGCCCGCACCCGCCGCTGGCTTTGAGACCTGCACGCCACGCATGGGACGCATGGTCAATTTCGTCCGGTGATGACCTTGTGCAACATTCTGGCCCCCGATACTCCTTTCGCGACTGCAGAATGATCCAGAGGGAGATGACGCGTGAGGATCGGGGCACCGAAGGAACTCCATGAGGGCGAGTCGCGCGTGGCGATGACGCCGGCCTCGGCACGGGACTTGCAGAAGCTGGGGCATGACTGCCTGGTCGAGGCGGGGGCGGGCCTGGCGGCGGGGTTCACCGACGCGGCCTACGAGGCGGCCGGTGTCACCGTCGTGGCGGATGCCGCGACGCTCTGGGCCGAGGCGGAGATCGTCACCAAGGTGCGGCCGCCGCTGGAGGACGAGCTGGGCCGCCTGCGCGAGGGCCAGACGCTCATTTCCTTCTTCTACCCGGGCCAGAACGCCGAAGCGCTGGGCCGCGCCAGGGACGCCGGCGCCACGGTGATCGCGATGGACATGGTGCCGCGCATCTCCCGGGCGCAGAAGATGGACGCGCTGTCGTCGATGGCCAACATCGCCGGCTACCGCGCGGTGATCGAGGCGGGCAACAATTTCGGCCGCTTCTTCACCGGGCAGGTGACGGCCGCGGGCAAGGTGCCGCCCGCCCGCGTGCTGGTGATCGGCGCGGGCGTGGCGGGCCTCGCCGCGATCGGTACCGCGACCTCGCTCGGCGCGCAGGTGCAGGCCTTCGACGTGCGCCCCGAGGTGGCCGAGCAGATCGAGAGCATGGGCGCCGAGTTCGTCTTCCTCGACTTCGAGGACACGCAGGACAGCTCGGCGACGGGCGGCTACGCCGCGCCGTCTTCGCCTGAGTTCCGCGAAAAGCAGCTCGCCAAGTTCCGCGAGCTCGCGCCCGAGACCGACATCGTCATCACCACCGCGCTGATCCCGGGCCGCGACGCGCCGGTGCTGTGGACGAAGGACATGGTCGAGGCGATGAAGCCCGGCTCGGTGATCGTCGATCTCGCCGCCGAGCGCGGCGGCAATTGCGAGCTGACCGTGCCGGACGACAAGTTCGTCACCGAGGGCGGCGTCACCATCGTCGGCTACACCGACTTCCCCTCGCGCATGGCGGCGCAGTCCTCGACGCTCTACGCCACCAACATCCGCCACATGCTGGCTGATCTCACGCCGGGCAAGGACGGCGTCGTCGACCACGACATGGACGACGACGTGATCCGCGGCGCCACTGCCACCCATGCGGGCGAGATCACCTACCCGCCGCCCAAGCCCAGGACCGCGGCCATCGCCGCGGCGCCGAAGAAGGAGAAGCCGCGCGAGCTGACGGCCGAGGAAAAGCGCGGCCAGGAGGTCGCGGCCTTCCGCGCCCAGACCCGCAGCCAGGTGACGCTCTTGGCCGCCGGCGGCGCGGTGATGCTGCTTTTGGGCGCGGTGGCGCCGGCGAGCTTCATGAGCCACTTCATCGTCTTCGCGCTGGCCTGCTTCGTCGGCTTCCAGGTGATCTGGAACGTCAGCCACTCGCTGCACACGCCCTTGATGGCGGTCACCAACGCGATCTCGGGCATCGTCATCCTCGGCGCGCTCCTGCAGATCGGCTCGGGCAGTTTCCTCGTGGTGCTGCTTTCGTTCATCGCGGTGCTGATCGCCTCGATCAACATCGTCGGCGGCTTCCTGGTCACGCGCCGGATGCTCGCCATGTTCCGCAAGTCGTAAGGGGGCCGGATCGTGAGCATCGGCATCGTCTCGGCCGCCTATATCGTCGCGGCCATTCTCTTCATCCTGTCGCTGGGCGGCTTGTCGAACCAGGAAAGCGCCAAGCGCGCGGTCTGGTACGGCATCGCGGGCATGGCGGTGGCGGTCGCCGCCACCGTGTTCGGCCCCGGCGTGCACAACCTCTTCCTGATCCTGATCGCGGTGATCGCCGGCGGCTTCGCCGGCTGGGTCGTCGCCGGCCGGGTGCAGATGACCGAGATGCCGCAGCTGGTGGCGGCGCTGCACAGCTTCGTCGGTTTGGCCGCGGTGTTCATCGGGCTCAACGCCGACATCATGCTCGCCGACATCGAGGCGACGCTGGCCGGGCTCGGGCTCGACCGCGCGGCGCTGGCGCTCCTGGACCCCGACGAGCTTCAGGCCGCGGGCGGCGGCTTCTTCGGCGAGCTCACCGGCTTCGGCAAGAAGCTGGCGCTGAAGGACGCGGCCGAGATCGCGATCCTGAAGGCCGAGGTGGCCCTGGGCATCTTCATCGGCGCGGTCACCTTCACCGGCTCCGTGGTGGCCTTCGGCAAACTCGCCGGCCGGGTCGACGGCAAGCCGAAGAAGCTGCCCGGCGGCCACATGCTCAACGCCGCGGCACTGGCGCTCTGCGTGGCGCTGGGGCTTCTCTACCTCACCGGGGCCGGCATCTGGACCATGGTGCTGGTCACTGTCATCGCCGGCTTCATCGGCTGGCACCTGATCATGGGCATCGGCGGCGCCGACATGCCGGTGGTCGTCTCGATGCTGAACTCCTACTCGGGCTGGGCCGCCGCCGCGATCGGCTTCACGCTGGGCAACGACCTGCTGATCGTCACCGGCGCGCTGGTGGGCGCCTCGGGCGCGATCCTGTCCTACATCATGTGCAAGGCGATGAACCGCAAGTTCGTCTCGGTCATCCTCGGCGGCTTCGGCGGCAGCACGGGACCCGCGATGGAGGTCGAGGGCGAGCAGGTGGCGATCGACGCCGAGGGCGTGGCGCAGGCGCTCGACGAGGCCGAGAGCGTGGTGATCGTGCCGGGCTACGGCATGGCCGTGGCGCAGGCGCAGCAGTCGGTCTCCGAGCTGACCCGCCGGCTCAGGGCGCAGGGCAAGACCGTGCGCTTCGCGATCCACCCGGTGGCGGGGCGGCTGCCCGGCCACATGAACGTGCTGCTCGCGGAGGCGCGGGTGCCCTACGACATCGTGCTCGAGATGGACGAGATCAACGACGACTTCCCCACCACCGACGTCGCCATCGTCATCGGCTCGAACGACATCGTGAACCCCGCCGCGCAGGACGACCCGAACTCGCCCATCGCCGGCATGCCGGTGCTCGAGGTCTGGAAGGCCAAGCAGGTCTTCGTCTCCAAGCGCGGCCAGGGCACCGGCTA
>NZ_FNAT01000006.1 GCF_900102015.1 Limimaricola pyoseonensis
CGCTGGCGCTGCCGGTGACCGATGCCAACGACGCGCCGACCATCGGCGGGACGATCGCCGGTGTCACCGCCACGACCGGCGAGGCGACCTCCGTGTCGCTTGCGGGTCTCGTGCTCGCGGACGAGGACGCGGCCGACACGCCGGTGCTGTCGGTGCGCCTTGCCGACGGCAGCCCGCTGCCCGACGGGATCACGCTGAACGGCAGCACGCTCGACGTCGCGGACAGCCTGCCCGCCGGCAGCTACGAGATCGCGGTCTTCGCCAATGACGGCGTCGCGGACTCGGCGGCTCCGGTGACCTTCACGGTGACGGTCTCGGATGCCACGGTCCTGTCGCTCGGCGCCGCGAGCGGCATCGAGCAGGGCGATGACGGGGTCACCACCCTGCTTCTGCCGGTCAGCGCCAGCGTCGCCGCCGCCGCCGAGGTGTCGGTGAGCTACGCGATCAATGGCGGCGCGCCGCAAACCGCGCTTCTGGCGCTCGGCTCGGACGGCACCGGATCGCTTGCCATCGAGATCGGCAACGACGACCTCGCCGATGGCGACAGCTCGGTCAATGTCGCCCTGATCGACACCTCCAGCGCGGGCTTCGCGGTGAACACGACCGCCGTCACCGCCACGCTGACAGAGGATGACTTCGCCCCCGTGGCGGTCGACGACACGACGAGCGTCCAGGAGGGCCAGAGCCTCACATTCGATCCCGCGGCCAACGACACGGATGCCGACAGCGCCGATCTGACCGTGACCGCGATCGACAATGCCAGCGCCGGCATCGTCACCCTGAACGGCGACGGCACCGTCACCGTCGACGCCACCGGCGTCGCGGCCGGACAGGCGATCACCTTCGACTACACGGTGGCGGATGCGGGCGGGAACACCGCCCAAGGCTCGGCCAGCGTCGATGTGTCGGCCTTCAGCCCGCCCACAACCATCCGGGTCCAGGCGGAGGATTTCGACACGGCCAACGTCTTCGCCACGCAGAACCAGAACGCGGCCGACGGGCAGGTGATCTACCTGACCAGCGGCGCGGCCGGCAGCGCGACCTACAACCTGGCCAACTGGGGCATCGCGGCGGGTCTCTACAACGTCCAGATCGCGCTCTTCGACGAAAGCGACGGTGAAAGCACGCTCGGCTTCGAGATCTCCTCGACCGACGTCGGCGGCACGTCCGAAAGCTTCGTCCTCGACGACGACGCGACCAGCGGCAACGCGGCGCAGCCCTCGAGCTTCCGGATGAAGACCTTCGCGGATGTCGAGATCGGTGCCGACGGTGTGATGACCCTCACCGGGACGCGCGACGCGGGCGAGTTCGGCCGGATCGACTATGTCGAGTTCACCCGCACCGGCGACCTGGGCGGTGGCGGCACCGGCGACAACGGCGCGCCCTTCGTGCCCTTCCCGCCGGCCCAGCAGGTGATCGACGAGAACGCGCCCTATTCGCTGGACGTGGCCGGCCTGTTCGTGGATGCCGAGGAAGAGGCCTTCACCGTGGCCCTCGCCAATGGCGACACGCTGCCCGCGGGCCTCGTGCTCGATGCCGCCGGAACCCTGTCGGGCCAGCCGAGCGAGCCGGGCAGCTACACGGTCTCCTTCGTCGCGACGGATGTCGCGGGCAATGTCTCCGCGCCGCAGCAGGTCAGCTTCGTCGTCAACGACGTCAACGAGGCGCCCGAGAGCACGGGGATCGCGAACCAGTCGCTGACCGCCGGCGCCTCGGCGCAGTTCGATGCCGGCGCGGCCTTCTCCGACCCCGACGCGGGTGACGTGCTGACCTTCTCCGCCGACACGGCCGTTCCCGGCCTCGACTTCGACACCACGACGGGCATCTTCTCCGGCACGCCGACGGCGGCCGGGTCCTACCAGGTCACGGTCACCGCGACCGATGGCGGCGGTCTCTCGACCTCCGAGACCTTCGTCTTCACCGTCCAGCCGGGCGGCGACGGCCGCGAGTCCATCCTGATCCAGGCCGAGGACTTCCAGCTGACCAGCGGCTTCTTCGAGGAAAGCTCGAACGGCATCACGCGCATCCGCCTGCAGGGCGATTCCACCGGCGAGGCGATCTACGCGCTGGATCCCACCGGGGCCAGCGGCAGCTATGATGTCAGGGTCCGCTTCTTCGACGAGAACGACGGCGTGTCCTCGGCGACGATCTGGTCGGTGAATGACGAGATCGAGACGGAGCTGGGAAGCTGGATCTTCGACCAGGATGGCGGCGGCAGCGCCGCGCAGCTGCAGAACCTGCGGATCCTGACCTTCCCGGGCCTCGACGTGCAGCCGGGAACCGCGCTGAAGATCACGGGCCAGTCGGACACGGACGAGTTCGTGCGGATCGACTACGTCGAGCTGGTGCCCACCGGCAATGCCGGCGGCAACTTCGCCCCGACGGTCACCAACCAGATCGAGGACCAGACCATCGCCGGCCTCGACGTGTCGATCGACCTGTCGAGCGTCTTCGCCGATCCCGAGGAGGACGCCCTGACCTACGGCGTCATCGTCGATCCGGCTGCGCCGGGGCTTTCGATCGTGAACGGCGTGCTGACCGGGGCGCTTCCGGCGGGCGGGACCTACACCGTCACCGTGACCGCCACGGACGGGCCCGGCGCGTCGAACGTGACGGTCTCCGACACCTTCGTGATCACCTCGACCGACACCAACGAGGCGCCGACGCTGGTCAGCGCCCCGGTCGAGCCCATCGTGGTGCAGGAGGACGGCTCGCTCGAGGAGCAGATCGTGTTCTCGGACCCGGACGGCGTGACCTATTCGCTCGCCGACGGGTCGCCGGGCTGGATCGAGATCGACGCCGAGGCCGGCTTCCTGACCGGAACGCCCGGCAATGACGATGTCGGCAGCGTCGAGGTCGATGTCATCGCGACCGACGGGCGCGGCGCCTCGACGATCGAGACGCTGACCTTCACGGTCGAGAACACCAACGACGCGCCCGAACTGGGCGTGCCGCTCGCGGGACAGGCGGCGGTGCTGGGACAGGCCTTCAGCTACGCGCTGCCCGCCGGGGCCTTCACCGACGTGGACGCCGCCGACGTGCTGACCTACTCGGCGCAGCTGGCGGACGGCTCGCCGCTGCCCGGCTGGCTGTCCATCGATCCGGCGACGGGCACCCTGTCCGGCACGCCCGACAGCGCCGCCGATCTGAGCGTCGTCGTCACCGCGACCGACCAGGCCGGGGCGAGCGTGGCCGCGCCGGCCATCGCCGTGACGGTCGAACAGCCGGTGGTGTCGCAGGACCCGATCGTCATCGAGGCCGAGGACTTCACCGACATCCGGTCGCCCTACGTGGTCAACACGATCACCAAGGCGTCGGGCGGCGAGGTCATCCGCCTTCCGGGCGAGACCACGGGCACGGCGGCGACCGACCTGTCGGCGGTGCCGGCCGGCACCTACACTCTGAGCGTCTCGTTCGTCGACGAGACGGACGGTATCTCCTCGGCGGTGGCCAAGATCGGTGACATCGTCATCGGAAGCTGGAACTTCGACGGCACCGCGCCCAAGGACGCCGGCCCCGAGGCGGCCACCGGCACCTTCGCGCAATCCGGCAACTTCCGCACGATCCCCTTCGACACGGTGTTCACCGTGGGCCAGGGGTCGGTCCTGTCGCTGGAGGTCACCGCGAAGGACGGCGAGTTCGGCCGGATCGACAAGGTGACGCTGACCCCCAGCGCGGCGCCGAACGCGGCGCCGACGATCACCCTGCAGGGTGCGCCCGGCGCGCTCGCGGCGGAGACCGACACGAGCCAGCCGGTGAAGATCGCCGATATCGTCATCGCCGATGACGGGGTCGGCACCAACGCGCTGGGGCTCGCGGGCGCGGATGCGGGTCTGTTCGAGATCACGGGCTCCGAGCTGTTCCTCAAGGCGGGCACCGATCTTTCGGCCCTGGCCGGGCCGCTCGACGTCACGGTCACGGTCGACGACATCGCGGTGGGGGCCACGCCGGACGACAGCGTGACCCTGAGCATCGATGTCACGGCCGCGAACGCCGCGCCGACGCTGACGGGGCCCGCCGCGGTGACGGTGGACGAGAACCAGACCGGGGTGGCGGCCTTCACGGCCACCGACCCGGATGTCGGCGACACGCTGAGCTTCACGCTGGGCGGCACCGACGGCGCGCTGTTCGACATCGACGCCGCGGGGGTGCTCACCTTCAAGCAGGCGCCGGATTTCGAGGCGCCCGGTGACGCCGACGGCGACAACGTCTACGACGTGACGGTCTCGGTCGGCGACGGGGTCAACGCGCCGGTGTCGTCGGATCTCGCCGTGACCGTGGCCGACGTGGCCGAGACCGCGCTCGAGCAGGTGGTCCTGCGGATCAACGCCTTCGGGCCGGAGGTCGCCGCCAGCGACGGCGGGCCGGCCTGGCAGGGCGACGGTCTCGGGGCGGCGAACAGCCCGTATCTGAGCACCACGCAGGATCGCGGCGACAGCTTCGGCTATGCCGGCGCGCCCGGCGCCATCCCGGCCGACGTGCCGGAGGCGGTTCTCGACACCGCTCGTTCGAGCGACGCGTCGTTCTTCTACAACATCCCCGTCGCGGATATCGGCGGGCCCGGCAGCTACCGCGTGAACTTCTACATCGCGGAGCTGTTCGCCGGGGCGCAGGCCGGCAACTTCCGGAGCTTCGACGCCTCGGTCGAGGGGACGGTGCCGGTGCAGCTCGACAACATCGACCCCGGTGCGCAGTTCGGGCCGGATGTCGGCATCCTCTCGGCCGAGGTGGTGGTCACGGATGGCGAGCTGAACATCGGCATCCTGAAGGATCTGATCGAGGGCCAGCAGAACCCGATCGTCAACGCGATCGAGGTCGTGAAGCTCGCGGGCGGCGTCACCGACACGACCGCGCCCGCGGCCACCGTCGCCCTGACCCAGCCGGCCGATGCCAACGGCCCGCTCCTGGTCGCGGTGACGCTCACCGACGACAGCGGCATCGACGCCGCGACGCTGGGGAGCGAGGATCTGCAGCTCTCCATCGGCGGCACCGACACGAGCGCTGCGATCACCTTCACGGGCTTCGCGAATGGCGTGGCGAGCTACGAGGTCGCGGCACCGGCCGGCGGCTGGACCGACGGCGCGCAGATCGGCATCACGCTCAAGCCCGGCGAGGTGTCCGACGGTGCCGGCAACGTCAATGCCGCGGCGACCGCCTCCGCGACGCTGAACATCGGTGGCGGTAGTGACGAGGTGCTGCTGCGGATCAACGCCTTCGGGCCCGAGGTCGCGGCCAGCGACGGCGGACCGGTCTGGCAGGGCGACGGTCTCGGGGCGGCGAACAGCCCGTATCTGAGCACCACCCAGGATCGCGGCGACACCTTCGGCTATGCCGGCGATCCCGGCGCCATCCCCGCCGACGTGCCGGAGGCCGTCATGGACACGGCGCGCTCGAGCGACTTCCCGTTCTCCTACGACATCCCGGTGGCGGCGCTCGACGGCAACGGCAACTACACCGTCCGGCTCTACCTCGCCGAGCTGTTCACCGGCAACCAGGTGCCCGGCGAGCGGATCTTCGACGTCGCGATCGAGGGGCAGATCCTCGGCGATCTCGACAACATCGATCCGGCGGCGCTCGGGGACGGGACCGATGCCACGGTCATCAGCTACAACGTCACGGTCGATGACGGCGAGCTCAACATCGACTTCCTGCAGGACATCTCGGACAACCCGATTGTCAACGCGATCGAGATCGCCAAGTATTCGGGCGAGGTGCCCGATCCCAACGGCGGCGGCGGCGATCCCGACGAGGCGATCGAGATCCTGCAGGGGCTGAGCGGCATCGACAGCGGCGCGACCTATGGCAGCAACCAGACCGGCGCGGCGACGCTGGAGATCATGAAGGGCTCGAACAGCGTCCAGGCCTCCAACTTCGGCGGCGGGTCGTTCCAGCTGACCAATACGGGCGACAAGCAGATCGCGGCGGTGGTGATCGACTTCCGCGACGCCATCTACGGCGACTCGGTCATCGACTATGACGGCACGGCCGGTGACACCTCGGCCAAGGAGTTCGCGCTGCAGAGCGGTGCCAGCGCCACCGGCGCGATCACCGAGCCGGTCGGGGGGCAGGGCGACGGTCTCAGCCTCGCCGACAGCTACCTCTTCCCCGGGGCCGAACCCGTTCCGGGCGGCAATGGCGCGACCGGCGGCTTCAGGGGGCTCCTGCTGCGGTTCGACGGCTCGTCGGGCGGCTTCTCGAACGGCGAGAGCATCGGCTTCGCCGGCGACATGGACCCGAACTCCCTTGCCGCGATCGCCAAGAGCGCGGTGGACTCGGGCGCGGTCAATAGCTGGGACGTCGGCGGCGTCTCGGGGGCCGAGCTGATCGGGTCGTCCTTCACCGTGCTGTTCGATGACGGAACGACCGCGACCGGCTACCTCGGATCCGACGGCAGCCAGGCGGGCAGCGTCGGGACCGCGACCCAGGCGGCCGCGCCGCAGACCGCGAGCGTCACCGTCAACGGCGCCAGCGGCGCGGGCATCTACGGCGGCACCACCCCCGAGATCGTGGTGACGGGCCCGGCCAACGCCACCGTCCTCGTGACCATGTCGAAGGGCCTGAACCCGGTCACGAACAGCTCCGGCGGGGTGGCCGACCTCGTGGAGGCGCGGCTCGACAACGCGCATCCCGCCTTCCCGGTCTCGAACGCCGCGGACTTCCAGACCTTCGAGGTGACGCTCGACGGCTCCGGCACCGCGACGCTGCCCGGCAACGCCTTCGACTACAACAACGCAGGCGGCGGGCAGAACTTCTCGGGCACCGCCTATACCGAGGGCTTCGCCACGGCGCCGATGGTCATCGCGGCCTCGGTCGTCAACGGTGCGGGCGAGCCGCTGGGCCCGGTCGACCGGGTGTACCTGACCTCGAACGGCGTGCCGGTCTCGGGCGGCGGCGGCGGCACCGGGGCCGAGGGCCATTACCAGGGCATCGGCACCCCGGGCGGCAACTACCGCTTCAAGGTGCAGATCGAGGACCAGAACGCCAATGGCGGCACGGATCCGGGCGGCAAGTGGAGCTTCGTCGACGCGCCCGACGCCCAGGGCCGCCAGTCCGGCTTCCAGGGTGACGGCTACTACCTGTTCGGTTCGAACACGAGCACCCAGCTGAACGGCGTCAACGCGAACGAGGTGCTGAAATACACCATCGAGGTGCCCGAGGGCGCGACCGGCATCTACAACTTCCGGTTCCGCGTCTCGCGGGACGGCGAGGCGGCCAGCGACCAGCAGAACGACATCTGGCTGAACTTCGGCAAGGCCGGCAGCGGCGAGAGCATCGAGGCCTACCTGACCGAGCCCTCCGACGTGGCCGAGCCGACGAGCCAGGGCCACGTCAAGGTGTTCGGCGGGCCCAACAACGGCAGCTGGGGCAACGCCTCGTCCGTGGACGGCGATCCCGGCAACTTCGCGGCGCAGGTCGCGATCACCGAGCCGGGGCTCTACACGGTCTCCATCGCCGGCCGCAGCCAGGGCTATCACATCGACTTCTGGGAGCTCTACAAGGGCACCGCGCCCGGCGTGAACGCGACGAACTCGCAGTTCGTTGCGACCGGCGACACCGTGCCCGGCGTGGTCGATCCGATCGACGACCTTTCGATCCTGGTCGGCGCCGGCGCGACGATCTCGACCGACGGCACCTTCGTCGATCTCGACGGCGATCCGCTGACCATCACCGCCAGCATCCCGCAGGCGGCGCAGGGCTTCGTCAGCTTCGCCGACGGGATCTTCACCGTCAGCAATGCGCAGATCGGCAGCTACACGCTGACGGTCAGCGCCGAGGACGACGACGGCAACATCGCCACCGACAGCTTCGAGCTGAACGTGACGCAGGAGCCGGTCGGCCCGGAGCTGAACGTCTCGGTCGTCTCGGGCGGCATCACGGTGGATGCCGACCTGCAGACCGGCGACAGCTATGCCCTGACCGATTTCGCCGGAACGGTGGTCTTCAGCGGCGAGTTCACCTCCGGCACGGCGGCCTCGGTGGATCTGGTGCTACTGAAGGACGGGCAGGTCGTGGGATCGCAGGTCGAGAACGTCACGCCCTTCGACCTGAGCATCGCGACCTCGGGCCTGTCGGCGGGGGACTACACGCTCGTCGCCGAAAGCTACAGCGGCACCGGCGGCACGGGCGCCCTGCTCGGCAGCCAGAGCTTCGGCTTCTCGGTGACGGGGGAGGGCGGCGGGACGTCCGGCGACATCTCCTCGACCCTGATCTCGGCGTCGAGCGACTACGAGACGCGGGCGAATGTCGGGCTGAGCGGATCGGACGACTACGAATGGCAGGCGGCCACCGACTTCGTCGCCATGCGGTTCGCCGGCCTCGGCCTGAACGACGCCCCGGTCGCCTCGGCGACGATCACCCTGACGGCCAAGGGCAACGGCGCCATTCCGAACCTCGACGTGCTGATCGAGAACACGGCGAACCCCGCCGCCTTCACCAACTCGCGCAGCGCGGTCGAGAACCGGAGCTACACCGACTTCGGCGACAGCTTCGTCTTCACGCCCGGGACCGTCAGCAACGGCTCGAAGGTCCAGCTGGACGTCACCGACCTTGTGAACGCGTTCCTGGCGCAGGCGGGCGACCAGTCGACCGACAGCCTCGTCTTCCAGCTCGACGCGCTGGCGGCGTCGAACGCGGCGGCCGGGTTCTGGGCCGCGGCGGATGAGGGCAAGTCGAACGCCGGCCTCGCCCCGACGCTGAACATCACCTACGACGACCCGCTCATCTAGGACCGGGTCACGACGAAGAGGCGGGCCGGGCGTTCATCGCCCGGCCTGTTTCTTTCCGGCCGGTGCTATGCGCGCCGAGACCGGCATCGAGGCGCGCAGCGGCATCCAAGGGGGATCTCCACCAAGCCGGTCGATGGTCTGTGCTTGGCTTGGCACCTGACGCAGGAGCGCGCCGCATGGCCAACGCCTGCCTCAAGGGCTTCGATGCGTGCCGATGCAGAGCTGTGAATTCGACTTCTCGCCATGATGCAGGAACTGAAGCTGGACCGCGCAGGGGTCGCGGTGGGGCCGCGCCGCCTCGTTTGCGAACACTCCGGCATGACGCCGGCATTCGATCCCGGAACGGGCAGTGCCTTTGCGTGTCTGATCGGCAATGCAGCCCGAACGCAGTCCGCGACGCAAAAGGCCGGGCTCTTTCGGAGCCCGGCCTCGTTGCTTCGCAAGCCGTGATTCAGCTCGGCGTCACCTCGGCGCCGAAGAGGTAGATCTTCTCGTCCGGGCGCGGCTCCCAGTCGATGCGATCGCTCACGCCGTAGAAGTCCGGCTGGAAATAGAGATGCAGCCAGGGGCCGTCCTCGTAGAACACCTCGAGCATCTCGTCGATGATCACTCGGCGCTCTTCATCGGTCTCGGCGGCGTTGATGTCGGCCCAGCGGTCGAACCAGCGCGGGTCGTCCCAGTGGGTGTAGTTGGTTCCGGCATCGACGGCGGAGAGGTCGGCCATGTCGTAGAGCGGCGACCACAGCGCCCCGCCCGAGCCGATGAAGTAGAGCGGGCCGGCGTTGCGCTCCCGGATCAGCGGGATGTAGACGCTGGACCATTCCATCAGGTCGAGCTCGACGTCGAGGCCGACATCGCCGAGATACTGCGCGATCGCCTGCACGACGCTGGCGTCGTTGAGGTAGCGGCCCGGCCCGGCCTGGAACCGGATCGAGAAACGGTTGCCGTCGTCGCCGCGCGGCCAGCCGGCCTCGTCGAGCATCTGCTCGGCCATGTCCGGATCGTAGGGGTAGGGCTCGAGCGACTGGTTGGCGTTGGGCGGGTTGACGATGCCGGTCATCCGCTCGCACTCGAAGTTCAAGAGCTGCTTGCAGATCGTCGGCACGTCCACCGCGTATTGCAGCGCGCGGCGCACCATCGGGTCCTGGATCGCGTCGCCGCCCGGCTCCTGCGCCATGGCGTCGGAGAGGTTGAAGCCGACATACATGCGGCGGGTGCCCTGGATCGGGATCACCTGCGCGCCCTCGCGCGCGTTGATCGCGTCCATCTGGTCGGGCGAGACGTTGGCGATGATGTCGACATTGCCGGCGATCAGCTCGGCGGCACGGGTCGAGGCCTCGGGGATGATCCGCCAGACGATCTTCTCGAAATTGGCGTTGTCGCCGACCTTCTCGAGCACGATCTCGGAGCCGCGGGTCCAGTCGGCGAGCCGGTACTGGCCCGAGCCGACCGGGTTGCTCGAGGCCTCGTCGAGGCTCATCGCCTCGTAGCTGTCCTTGCAGTGGATGTAGACCTCGTCGATCAGGCCGAAGGCGATCGGGTTCGGCTGGCCGAGATTGATCTGCACCCGCCGCTCGTCCAGCGCCTCGGCGCTCTGGAAGTCGATCGAGCTGAAGATGAAGCCCGGCGTGTTGCCGGTGAAGCCGTTCTCGGGGTCGGCGGCGCGGTTGAAGGAATAGGCCGCGTCCTCTGCGGTCAGCGCCTCGCCGTCATGGCAGGTCAGGCCCTCGCGCAGCGTGTAGGTGTAGGCCATCCCGTCCTCGGAGACCTCGTAGCTCTCGGCCAGGTCCGGGGTCTCGGTGCCCTCGCCGTCGATCGTGTAGAGCGTCCCGAAGATGTGGCGCGCGATGTTGGCGTTGTCGCGCGAGGAGATCGCGGCCGGGTCGAAGGTCGTGATGTCGGCGCTGAGGCCGACCACGACCGTGTCGTCGGCCGGCGCGGCGAGGGCGGCGGTCCCCATGAGGCTCCCCGCCAGACCTGCGCTCAGCAGGCGGTTGAAGACAGGCATTCGCATTTCCTTTCACCTGTTGGTCGGATAGTGCCCGCCACGCTTCTTCGCGTCGTGGACGGGCCGGGAAACCGGCGCCTGCCGCCTGTTGTCGGAGGGGCCGGAATTCAGTGTTCCTGTGCGATCGTCTCCGGGTTGAGCTCGTCCAGGTTGCGGGTGTGGTCGGAGATCAGCTTCACCGCCAGTTCCATGTCGCGCGCCTCGAGCGCGTCGACGATGGGCGGGTGGTTCGCGGCGATCTCGTGCAGCTGGGGCAGGTCGCGGTTGCGCAGCGCCATGATCTGGTGGATCCGCAGGTAGAGGTTCTGCCACGAGGCGAAGAGCAGCTCGTGGTCGGAGATTCCGATCAGCGTGCGGTGGAAGGTCTCGTCGGCCGAGATCACGCCCTCGAAATCGTTGCGCTCGGCGGCCTCGAGCATCGCCGCGCAGGGCGCGCGCAGCGCCTCGACCGAGGTGCCGCGCTCGATGATGCGGCGCACGGCCATGACTTCGTAGACCTCGCGCAGCGAGTAGATCTCGGCAACCTCGCGCGGGGTGAGCGGCTTCACCCGCTTGCCCTTGTAGGCGATGGTCTCGACCAGGCCGTCATTCTCGAGGATCTGGATCGCCTCGCGGATCGGCGCCCGCGAGACGTTCATCTGCTCGGCCAGCGCGGTCTCGACCAGCGGCGTGCCGGGCTTGAGGCGGCCGTTCAGGATCGCGGCGCGCAGGCGGTTGGCGACCTGCACGCGCAGCGGGACGTTCTCGATCGGGCTGATATCCGCCAGGCCCGCGCTCGCCGCTGTTCCGGTGGAGTTCATCTGGTGTTCCTCTCTATGTCTCGCCCGGTGCCGCGACGGTGGTGTTCCTGTGGGGACGGAATCGGGGCAGGGGCGCAGCGGTCGATCTAACGTCGAGGCCCGAATGTCGAGTCCAATCGCCTGATGACGAGAGTAAGTAGTCTGTATGTTGTCGACAACCTGTCAGATGACAATGAGGCGAAGCAGGGCGTCGAGTCAAGTGTCAGCTCCTGATCGGAGGGCGGTTCGTCAGCGGGTCTTGATGCAGGCGCTCAGATGCCCGGTCCCGACCGCCTCCAGCGGCGGCACGACCCGGGCGCATTCGGCGTCGGCCAGCGGGCAGCGGGTGCGAAACACGCAGCCGGAGGGCGGATCGATCGGGCTGGGGATGTCGCCCTTGAGGATCACCCGGTCGCGGCGGCGCCCCGGGCGCGGCTGCGGTGCGGCCGAGAGCAGCGCCCGGGTGTAGGGATGGTTGGGCCGGGCGTAGATGTCCTCGGAGCGGCCCATCTCGACGATGCGGCCGAGATACATGACGATCACCCGGTCGCAGAAATGCTCCACCACGCCGAGATCGTGGGCGATGAAGAACATGGTCAGGCCGAGATCCTGGCAGAGATCCTCGAGCAGGTTGATCACCTGCGCCTGGATCGAGACGTCGAGCGCCGAGACCGGCTCGTCTGCGACGATGAACTCGGGCTCGACCGCCAGCGCACGGGCGATGCCGATGCGCTGACGCTGGCCGCCGGAGAACTCGTGCGGGAAGCGCTCGAGATGCTCGGTGCCGAGGCCGACCTTCTCGAGCAGCGCCACCACCCGGTCGATGCGGTCGGACTCGCTGCCGATGCGGTGCAGCCTGAGCGGGTGCGAGACGATCTCGCGCACCTTTTCGCGCGGGTTCAGGCTGGCGAAGGGATCCTGGAAGATGATCTGCATCCGCTTGCGGTAGGCGCGCATCTCGCGGGTCGAGAGCGACATGATGTCGGTGCCACCGAAGCGGACGCTGCCGGAGGTCGCCTCCTCGAGCCGCAGCAGCGTGCGGCCGACCGTGGTCTTGCCCGATCCGCTCTCGCCCACGAGGCCGACGACCTCGCCGGGGGCGATCTCGAAGGAGACGTCGTTGACGGCCTTCACCTGTGCGGTGACGCGGCGCAGCACGCCGCCATGGATCGGGAAGTGCTTCGACAGGTTCTCGACCTTGAGCAGGGGCTGGGTCATGGGGTCTCCGGCGTGTCGAGGGTGATGTCCTGCCAGCGGGCGCAGCGCACCTCGCGCCCGCCGGGGATGCGCTCCAGCGGCGGCGGGGTCTGGCAGACCGGCGCGGCGTGGGCGCAGCGCGGCGCGAAGCGGCAACCCGGCGGCAGCGAGAACAGCGACGGCACGGTGCCGGGAATGGCCTTGAGCCGCTCGCGGCGGCGCGACCCGCGGCCCAGGCGGGGGATCGAGTTCATCAGCCCGGCGGTGTAGGGCATCCGGGGCGCGTCGAAGATCTCCGCGACCTCGCCGCTCTCGACGACCTGGCCCGCATACATGACGACGACGCGGTCGGCGATCTCGGCCACGACGCCGAGGTCGTGGGTGATGAAGATGATCGCCATGCCCATGCGCGCCTGCAGGTCGCGCAGCAGCTCGAGCATCTGCGCCTGGATCGTCACGTCGAGCGCGGTGGTCGGCTCGTCGGCGATCAGCAGCCGCGGCTCGCAGGAGATGGCCATGGCGATCATCGCCCGCTGGCGCATGCCGCCGGACATCTCGTGCGGGTAGTTGTCGACCCGGCGGCCGGGCTCGGGGATGCCGACGAGGTCGAGCATCTCGATCGCGCGCCGGCGCGCCGCGGCGCGGTTCAGCCCCTGGTGCCGCATCACCACCTCGGAGATCTGCCGGCCGATGGTGTGGACCGGGTTGAGGCTGGTCATCGGCTCCTGGAAGATCATGCCGATCTCGCGGCCGCGGATGTCGCGCATCTGCGGCTCGTCGAGGCCGAGCAGGTCGCGGCCGTCGAGCCGGATGCTGCCGCCGGTGACGCGGCCGGCGCCCTTCGGCAGCAGGCCCATGATCGACAGGCTGGTGACCGACTTGCCCGAGCCGGATTCCCCGACGATGGCGAGGGTCTCGCCGGGGGCGAGGTCGAAGCTCACCCCGTCGACCGCCCGGACCGACGACTTGCCGACCCGGAAGCTGGTCTGGAGATCCCGGACCTGCAGCAGCGGCCGCCCGGCCGCCGGCCCGGCCCGCGGCGGCGCTGCATTTTCAGGTTCCGCTGTCATGGTCATGGCGGCATCCTTCTGCTGCGTGATCCGGCAGGCCGCCTTCGGGGCCGGCAACCGCGGCCCGAATGAGGCCGCCCGCCGATCGATCCCTTGACCTGTCGATTTTCTGTGGTCTACTGTCGACAATGTAGCATCTACTGTGGTGCAGCGCTTTCGATCTTGTCAAGCGTCACGCCGGCAGCGGAGCACGGAAAACGAATTGTCGGAGCGATGGGGATCAAAGTGACAGCATTTTCGCGCAATTGTTCCGCGTCGCGGGCCGGCCGGTCGGCCGGCGCGCCGCGGCGCGTCTGAGGTCGCCATGGGGGCGTTCCTTCTCAGGCGGCTCGGCCAGAGCGTCATCGTCATCATCGGCGTGACGCTGATCAGCTTCGTATCGCTGCAGATCGGCGGCGATCCGACCTATCTCTTCGTCTCGGAGAACGCGAGCGCCGAGGAGATCCAGCGGGCGCGCGAGGCCCTCGGCTTCGACGCGCCGCTGCACATCCAGTACCTCACCTATATCGGCAACGCCCTGCAGGGCGATTTCGGCAACTCGCTGAGCTACCGGCAGCCGGCGATGGAGGTGGTGCTGGATGCGATGCCGGCGACGATCGAGCTGACGATCTTCTCGCTCGTGCTCGCCATCGCGCTGTCGATCCCGCTCGGGATCTACTCGGCGCTGCGCCGCGGCACGCCGGTCGACGGCGGGATCATGACCTTCGCGATGATCGGCCAGTCCATCCCGAACTTCTGGATGGGAATCATGATGATCATGTTCTTCGGCCTCTATCTCGGCTGGTTCCCGATCTCGGGCAACGTGCCGTTCCTGATGCCGCTGTTCTCGGGCGACTTCGCCACCGCCTTCGCCAACCTGCCCGACAGCCTCTACCACATGATCATGCCGGCGATCGCGGTGGGCTCCTACACGCTGGCGCGCAATGCCCGGCTGGTGCGCTCCTCAATGCTCGAGGTGCTGCAGCAGGACTACGTCCGCACCGCGCGCTCCAAGGGCATCCCCGAGCGGCAGGTGATCATGCATCACGCGCTGCGCAACGCCTGGCTGCCGGTGGTCACGATGATCGGCCTCGAGTTCGGCTTCCTGCTCGGCGGCGTCGTCGTGGTCGAGACGGTGTTCTCCTATCCCGGCATCGGCCGGCTGGTGTTCAACGCCATCAACCAGCGCGACATCCCGGTGGTGCAGGCCTCGGTGATCCTGCTGGCGCTGGTGTTCATCGCGCTGAACCTGATCGTCGACCTGATCTATTCGCGGCTAGATCCGCGCGTGAAACTCTGAAGGAGCGCCCGGACATGGCCAATGTGGACACCGAGGCCCGCCTCGACTTCGCCGATCGCGGCAAGACCGTGGTCTCCTACCGCAGGAAGGAGTTCCGCCGCGCGGTGCACAGCCTGATCGCCAGCCGATGGGCGCTGATCGGCATGCTGATCCTGTTCGCGGCGACCTTCATCGCGGTCTTCGGGCCGTGGCTGGCGCCGTTCGACCCGAACCGCCAGAACATCATGATGCGGCTGATGGAGCCGGGCGCGGAGGCGGCGCGGAACGGCACCTACTGGCTCGGCTCGGACCATCTGGGCCGCGACGTGCTCTCGCGGCTGCTCTACGGCGCGCGGGTCTCGCTGCTGGTGGGCGTCGCCTCGATCGCGGTGGGCGGCACGCTCGGCACGCTGCTGGGCCTGATCTCGGGCTATTTCGGCGGCTGGATCGACGACGTGATCATGCGGCTCGGCGACATCCAGCTCGCCTTTCCCTTCATCCTGCTGGCCATCATGTTCCTCGTCGTGCTCGGGCCGGGGCTGGTGAACATCATCCTGGTGCTCGGGATCGGGCAGTGGATCACCTATGCGCGGATCGTGCGGGCGCAGACGCTGAGCCTGCGCGAGAAGGAATATGTCGAGGCGGCGCGGGCGATGGGCGACAGCCTGTTCTCGATCCTGTTCCGCACCATCCTGCCCAACATCGTCGCGCCGCTGACCGTGATCGCCTCGTTCAACGTGGCGAGCGTCATCCTGTCGGAGGCGGCGCTGTCCTTCCTCGGGCTCGGCGTGCCGCCGACCGTGCCGACCTGGGGCAGCATGCTGTCGGAGAGCCGCGATCACCTGCTGGCCAACAAGTGGTGGCTCGCGGTGTTCCCCGGCCTCGCCATCGTCTTCACGGTGCTGGCCTTCAACATCATCGGCGACTGGCTGCGCGACTTCCTCGACCCCCGCCTGAAGGAGCGCGACTGACCGGCGGGCGACCCGGATCACGCGGCAACGCGCCCCCGTTCGCACGGGGGCGCGTCGTCGTTTCAGACTGCGTGTTGCGGTGGTGGCAGGTCTCGATGCCGGGGTCGGGCGCGAACGAGACGACCGGAGGGGCCTGCGCCCGCTCCGGTCGTCATGCTGTCCGATGGGGAAGGGGTCAGGGCGCGACGAAGCGGCCGCCGCCTTCCCGGCCGGTGACCTCGCCGTCCGCATAGACGCTGCGCCCGGCCAGCAGGGTGCGGACGACCCGGCCCCGGAAGTCGCGGCCGTCCCAGAGATGGGCGACGTCGCGGGCGTGGCTGACCAGCCCGCCGAGCCGCACCCGCGTGGTGCCCGCGAGGTCGACCAGCGCCACGTCGGCCCGCGCGCCGGGCAGCAGCGTGCCCCGCTCGGGGTAAAGGCCGTAGAGACGAGCGCCGTTGGCGCAGATCAGGTCATGCGCCCGGCGCAGGTCGAGCCGGCCCGCCGCCACGGCGTCGAGCATCGCCGGCAGCAGCGTCTCGATCCCGGGCGATCCGGGCGGCGCGGCGAAGAAGTCGCCGGCGGCCGCCGCCTTCTCGGCATGGGCGAAGGGCGCGTGATCGGTCGTGACATGCGCGATGGTGCCGTCGCCGAGCGCCTCCCACAGCGCGTCCTGGTCGGTCTGCGTCCGGATCGGCGGGTTCACCTTGGCGAAGACCCCGGCGCGGTCGACATCGGCCTCGGTCGCGAAGAGGTATTGCGGGCAGGTCTCGGCGGTGAAGTCGGAGGTGCCGGCGAAGGCGCGCAGCACCGCGACCGTCTCGGCGCTGGTGACATGGGCGATGTGCAGCTTCGCCTGCGCGGTGATGTTCATCGCCAGCAGCTTGGCCACCGCGACGCTTTCGCAGACCGCGGGCCGCGCCTTGTTGTGGGTGTAGCCCGAGGCGGGGTCGAGCGTGGCGCGGGCCTGCCTTTCGTAGCGCTCGAGCAGCGCCGCGCTCTCGGCATGCACGACGACCGGGCGGCCGGTGCCCGCGAGCAGTTCGAGCGCGCGCAGCTGGTCGTCCTCGCCCGGGAAGGCGAGGCCGTCGAATTCGTCGCCGCGGCCGGGCGGGGCCGGTGTGGTGAAGATCTTGAAGGCGATGGCGCCCAGCTCGAGGAAGCGGTCGCGCGTCGCCTCGGTCAGGTCGCCGGGCGCGGCGTAGAGCCCGAAATCGACCACAGCGTGCTCGGCGAAATGGGCGCGGCGCGCCTCGAAGATCTCGGGCGTCGCGCAGCAGGGCTTCGAGATCGGCATCTCGAACAGCGTGGTCACGCCGCCCGCCGCCGCGGCCCGCGTCTCGGACAGCACCGTGCCGCGTTCGGGATAGGCCGGGGCGCGGACGTGGAAATGGATGTCGACGATCCCCGGCAGCACCGTCAGACCGGTGCAGTCGATGGTTTCGCGCGTCTCTGGGGCGCTGCCCGGTTGGTGGAGCCCGGCGACGCGGCCCTCCGAGATCGACAGGTCGACACGCGCGGGGCCGGAGGGGAGCAGAACCTCCCCTCCCTGCAGCAGCGTGTCGGTCATTTCAGCCCCAGCTCGGTCAGCGCCTGCGCCACGCCGTCGAGGTTCGACAGCTGCATCGAGGCGTAGTTGGGCGAGAGCACCACGCCGTGCCCGCCGGCGCGGTAGGTCGCCATGACCGAGCGGTAGGCGATGTCCGGCGTGCATTTCGCCTGGTCGGCCCGGACCCGCGGCGCGTCGATGCCGAGACCCATGTAGACCTTGGCCTTGCCGTGGACGCCGCGCAGCGCGTCGGCGCACTGGTCGTGGACGTAGACGTCCGGGTCCATGCCCTCTTGGATCGCCCGGTCGAGCGGCGGCGCGCCGAGACCCAGCATCCGCGACATGACGGCCGCGGCCGCGCCGGCGTCGAAATCGCGCAGGATGGTGCGGTGGAAGAAGCCGAATTCCTTGTGCCAGATCTCGCCGGACTGGTGCTGGTAGGTGATCGGCTTGACCCAGTCGGCATACATGGTCTGCTCGGCCCAGGGCCACTGGGCCCGGCGGAAGATGTTGAAGTGGTTGCGGTTCCAGACGTTGAGCCCGAAGGGCAGGCCGGGCTTGCACCACTTGACCAGACCGTAGAGCTCGCGGTCGAGATCCTTGTTGCGCTCGAGCCAGAAGCGTTCCCATATCAGGATCTCGGGGTTGTCCATCAGCACCCGCAGGAAGGTCAGGAAGGCGCCGTCGTCGAACTCCTCCCCGGCGATCGCGGCCTGCATGAACTCGTACATGCGGATCAGCCCGCGGCGGCAGGCCTCGGGGTCGATGCCGCGCCGCCGCGCCTCGTCGAGCGCCGGCTCGGAGAAATCGCCCGGCGCCTGGCCTTGGATCAGCTGGTCGAGCGGCGAGTTGCGCTCGTTGCACCACATCAGCCCGTCGATGTCGTAGTTGCGGACCTGGTCCTCGATCATCGAATGCATCCAGGTGCGGTAGTCGGGGTTCGAGGTCGAGGGCTCGTCCTTCATCCGGCCGAAGCAGTCGATCTCCATCACCTGCGGCAGGTTCGGCACCTCGATGGTGTTGGCGCTGCCATGCCCGGCATATTTGAAGAAGGGCTCCATCAGCTCGGGATAGACCTTCATGCCGCGCTTGCGCGCCTCGGGGATGACGAGGTCGAGGATGTCGACGCCCTCCATCTCCGGGTCGGTGGCGCGGAAATCCTTGATCATCGTGTTGGCGTAGAAGCGCGGATCGGGGTCGAAATAGGCGCCGCCCTTCATGGTGAAGGGCTCGGGCACGCCGTGGTCGGGCCAGCCGTCGAGCGCGTGGCTGATCGAGCGACCGGTCTTCAGCCCCAGCCACGAGCAGGTGCCGAGCATCAGCACGTTGACGCCGACCCGGTCGTGCAACGTGTCGAGCACCGCGTCGGTGCCCTCGTCGACGAAGCTGATCGGGCTGACCTGGATGCCGACGAATTTCTCTTCCGGATCGGGTCTCATGCGGCCACCCCCTTTCGCGCGGCGACGAAGCCGGCGATCCGGCGCATCGCCTCCCGGATCAGGGGCAGCGGCTGCAGGTAGCTGATGCGGATGAAGTCGCTGTCGGCCTCGCCGAACATGTCGCCGGGGAAGACCATGACCCCGGTTTCGCGCAGAAGCCCCTCGCAGAAGGGCTTGGCCTTCATGCCGGTCGAGGAGATGTCGGTGTAGACGTAGAAGGCGCCGCCCGGCGCGCCGTAGCGCAGCCCGGCCTCGGTGAGCGCGCCGGTCAGCCAGGCGCGGCGCTCGGCGTATTCGGCGTGCATCGCGTCGATCGGCGCCTGCGGTCCGGTCAGGGCGGCCAGCGCGGCGTGCTGGCTGACGGTGCAGGTGTTGATCGACAGCGTGTGACGCGGCTCGGTCATCTTCTCGACGAAGTCGCGCGGCGCGGCGAGGTAGCCGACGCGCCAGCCGGTCATGGCGTAGGTCTTGGAGAAGCCGTTCAGCGTGATCGTCCGCTCCTTCATCCCCGGCAGGGTGGCGATGGAGAGGTGCTCGTGGCCGTCATAGATCAGCCGCGCGTAGATCTCGTCGGCGACGATCAGCAGGTCGTGCTTCACCGCGAGACCGGCGATGCGGCGGATCACCTCGGGCGGGGTGACCGCGCCGGTGGGGTTGTTGGGCGAGACCAGCACGAACATCCGCGTGCGATCGGTGATCCGCGCCTCGATCTCGTCGGGGTCGAGCGCGAAATCGTCGCGCAGATGGGTCGGCACCGGCACCGGCACGCCGCCGCACAGATGCACGGCGGTGTCGTAGGTGGTGAAGCGCGGCGAGGTGATCAGCACCTCGTCGCCCGGCGCGCAGAGGCCGAGCATCAGCAGCATGATCGATTCCTGCACGCCGGCCGTGACCACGATCTCGTCGGCGGAATAGTCGAGGTCGTACTCGTTCACGAGGTTCTCGGCGATCGCCTCGCGCAGCGCGGGGATGCCGGTGGGGCCGGTGTAGTGGTGCTGATCGGCGTCGAGCGCGGCCTTGGCGGCGGCGACGATGTGCGGCGGCGTGTGGAAGTCGGGGTCGCCGCGGCCGAGCGCGATGACGTCGTCGAGCCCGGCGGCGATGCCGAGCATCTTGGTGCGGAACGCGCCGTCTTCCTCGACGATGCGCGGGGCGATGCGGTCATGCAGCAGGGACATCAGTGAAGCCTCTTTCCGTCGATGAAGGTCATGGTGACGCGCTCCAGCGCGCCAAGGTCCTGATCGGGCTTGCCGTCCACGACGATCAGGTCGGCTAGCTTGCCGGCCTCCAGCGTGCCGAGCGTGTCGCCGAAGCCGTTGAGCCTGGCGGCGCGGGCGGTGATGGCGCGCAGCGCATCCATGTTGTCGGGGCAGACCCCGACCTCGACCATGAATTTCAGCTCGGGCACGATGCGGTCGTGCTCGACCGCCGGGCTGCCCGCGTCCGTGCCGAAGACGATCGGCACGCCGGCCTTCGCGGCCCGCACCAGCCCGTCGAAGCGGGTCTTGTCGGCGACCGCCTTCTGGCGTTCCTCGATCTTCCATTCGGGGATGCCGAAGGCGCGGGCGATGGAGGGCTCGGCCTGGATGACGAGGGCCGAGAAGGTGGTGACGATGGGAATGTCGCGCTCCAGCAGCAGGCCGATCGTCTCGTCGGACATCGCGCCGCCATGTTCGACGCAGTCGATGCCGAACTCCGCGACGCGGCGGATGCAGGCGTCGTAGGTGGCGTGGGCGGTGATCGGCAGGCGATTGCGATGCGCCTCGTCGATCACGGCGTGCAGCTCCTCATCGGTGAACTCGAGCGTGTCGTGGCAGGCCATGATCTTGATCAGGTCGGCGCCGCGCTTGACCTGGTCGCGCACGGCGCGGCGCATCTCGTCGGCGCCTGAGGCCTCGCGGCAGACCCAGTAGGTGTGACCGCCGGTCTGGATGATGCTCTCGCCCGAGACCAGCAGGCGCGGGCCGGGGAAGATCCCCTGCGCGACCGCCTGCTTGGTGAAGAGGTTGGCGTCGTGGACGCCGAGGTCGCGCACCAGCGTGATGCCCGCGCAAAGCGATTTCAGCATGTTGCCCGCCGCCTTGTAGGCGCGGATCTCGGGCGGGTCGAACATCGACTGCTGCGACAGCTCGTGGATGCCGTCCCAGCTCAGATGGGCATGGCTGTTCATCATGCCGGGCATCAGCGTGCCGCCGGTCTCGATGGTCTCGATCTCGCGCGGCGCCTCGCCACGCCGGCCCACCGCGGCGATCCGGCCGCCGGAGAGATGGACGAAGCCGTCCTCGATCAGCTCGTCGCCGACGGCGGTGATGACGCGGCCCATGAGCACGAGGTCCACCGCCGGTGCGTCGAACATCTTCTTGGTGATCTTCTGGTATTTCCAGGCTGCCGGTTCCGGCATGTGTCGCTCCCCTTCTTGTGTTGGATCAGAGCGCGATGACGCGCGCGCCGATCGGCGTGTCGGCCAGGAAGCGCGAGGGGATCTCCACCCCGGCCTCCGTGGCGATCATGGTGTTGATGCTGCGCCAGCCGTCGCGGCCGGGGCGGTAGACGCCCGGCTCGGACGAGAAGACCATGCCGGGGCCTGTGGGCGTGGCGTCGCCCGGGGCGAGCCAGGGCGCCTCGTGGCCCTGCAGGCCCATGCCGTGGCCGATGCGGTGGCGGATCGCGTCCGACAGCCCGGCCGCGCGCAGCCGGTCCAGCGCGGCGCGGTCGATCTCCTCGCAGCTCTGCCCGGCGGCCAGCGCCTCCTGCGCGGCGGCGTCGCACTCCTCCATCGCCTGCATGACATGACGCTGTTCGGCGTCTGGCTCGCCCAGCACGAAGGTGGCGCCGCTCTCGGCGTGGTAGCCGCCGAGGCTGGCGCCGATCCCGGCGATCAGCGTCTCGCCGGGTTGCGGCATGCGGGGCAGGGTGGCGCCATGCGGCAGGGCGGCGCGCGGGCCGGAATGCACCGTGGCGGTGATGCCCATCGGCGTGCCGGCGAAGGCGTCGCGATGGGTCCGGGTCAGCGCGCCCTTCGCATGCGCCATGGCGTCGTCCATCAGGTCCTGCTCGGTGCCGCCCTGACCGATGATGTCGGCGGCCGCGGCGTGCAGCCGCCGCAGGAACAGGTCGGCGTAGGTGGCGGCCACGCGGGTCAGCGCCAGCTCCTCGGGCTGCTTGACGATCCGCTCGGCCATGCCGTGATCGGCGAGGTCCAGCGCCTCGGTCCGGGCCCGCGCCGCGTCGAGCAGCCGCGCCTTGAGCTGGTCGATGCCGACCCGGCGGCGGCCGATCTCGTCGAGCATCCACAGGATCGCGGGGACCGGGCCGGGGAACTCGTCGTAGCAGCGCAGGTCGGCGATGCCGGTGCCCTCGGCGTTCTCGCGCTCGAGCCCGGGCATGAAGAGGATCGGCTCACCCTCGACCGGCAGCCAGACCGCCATGGGCCGCTCGCCGGCCGAGAGGAACAGCCCGGTCGCGTAGGCGATGTTGGCCGCATGCGTCAGCAGCAGCCCGTCGAGCCCGGCGCGGGCCGCGCGGGCGCGCAGCCGGTCCCTTGCCGCCGCGTGGAAGGCGGGGGCGAGCGGGCGGGGCGGGCTCACAGGATGTCGCCGGTGTAGCGGTCGAGGACCTCCAGCTCCGAGGCCAGCCCCAGCTCGCGCCCCAGCGCCTGCAGGTCGGCGAGCACGTCGTCGGCGATCGGCACGCCGTTCTCGGACTTGCTGGCGGTTCGCCGCGCCTCCTGCTCGCCGGGGACGAGGATCTCGTCGAAGCCCGGCCGCCGCGCGCGGCTCCGGGCCATCTCGACGAACTCGCCCATCCGCGCCTCGTACTCGGCGGGCTCCATGAACCAGCCGATGTCGATGGCGATGAAGGTGTGCGAGACGTCGAGCTTCTTCGGGTCGGAATAGGGGGTGAGGCCGAAGCCGCCGCCCGAGAGCACGCCGGTCAGCGCCTCGGTCATGAAGGCGAGGCCGTAGCCCTTGTGGCCGCCGATGGCGAGCAGCGGCCCGTTCATCGCGGCGGCGGGATCGTCGGTCTCCTCGCCCTCGGGAGTCAGCGCCCAGTCGCGGGGCATCTTCTTCCCCTCGCGCAGGTACCAGTTCATCATTCCCTTGCCGGCGGTGGTCAGCGCGATGTCGAGCACGGCCGGAAAGCCCTTGTCGGTCGGCGCGGCGATCGACCAGGGATTGGTGCCGGTGACGCCCTCGCGCCCGCCCCAGGGCGCCATCTCCGGCCCGGCATTGGTGAAGGCGATGCCGATGCAGCCCTGCTCCAGCGCCTGGCAGGCATGCACCGCGCTCGAGCCGTAATGGGTCGAGTTGCGGACCACGACGGTGCCGATGCCGTTCTCCTTCGCCTTGCGCACGGCCAGCCGCATGGCCTTGGCCGCCGCGACGGTGCCGATGCCGTTATGGGCGTCGACCAGCGCCAGGCTCGGGGCCTCCTTCAGCACGGTCCAGTCGGCGCGCGGCGCGACCTCGCCGTTGCCGATGCGCTGCTGGTAGCGCCGCAGCCGCATCACGCCCTGGCCCTGGCCGGGGTGGAAGCGCAACTCGGAGAAGATCAGCGCGTCGGCGAAGATGCCGGCATCCTCCTCGGTCAGCCCCAGCGCGCGGAAGCCCTCGGCGACGAAGGCGCGCAGGCTCTCGCGCCCGACATTGGTCATGGTGATGGCGCGGGCGGGGGTCTGTTCGGTGGTCATGCGGAAAGTCCCAGGATGTCGGCGATGTTGGTCTGCGGCGCGTCAAAGGCGCCGAGACGGCCCTCCGGCGCGGTCATCACGATGGTCAGGCCGGGGCCGTAGCCGGCGCGCGGCCCGTCGGTCTGGCCGACGATGCCGATCGACAGGGCGCCGCGCAGGTAGCCGTGGTTGTAGCGGCTGTCGGTGTCGGCCACCGCGACCACGTCGCCGAGCCGCAGCCGGTCGAGCCCGTGCCGCGCCAGTTCCTCGCGGTCGGTGGACTGGATGTGCAGCGAGCCGCCTTCCGAGGTCAGGCCGGCGCCCGCGCCGACCATGTGCGGCGGCACGGTGGCGGCGACGCCCATCTTCAGCACGCCGCCCACGTTCTCCTTCGGCAGGCTGTCGAAGAGCCGCGGGTCGAGCGATTTCAGCGCGATGCCGGGATGGTCGGGCAGGGTGAGGCCGACGCCCTCGGCGGCGACCATGATCGTGTCGTCGACGGCGAGCTTCTCGCGCGTGGCGCGGTCGAAATGGATGATGACCTGGTCGGAGAAGCGGCCGGACTTGCCGGTCACCGTGCCGGTCGCGCCCTTGGCCGCGCCGGAGACCACGGTGGCGCGGTTGCCGACGCAGGCGAAGATGTTCAGGCCGCGGTTCTTGTTGGCGTCGGGATGGGCGATCGACACCGAGGGGTGGATGCAGTCGCCCGACCAGCCGAAGGCGCTGTCGCCGACCGAGACGTTGTAGACGATGCCGCCGAAGGTGGGCCACAGGAAGGGCGTGCCGTCCGCGGCCAGGCGGTAGGGCTCGGCCGGCAGGCCGGAGAAGGCGGGGTTCGCGACCTTGCCCGCGACGGAGACGGCGACGAGGTCGGATGCGTTGGTGACGGTCATTCGGGGTCTCCCAGGCCGAGATGGCGGGCGATGTTGGCGGACGGCTCGACGCTGAAATCGATGCCGCCGTCTCGCGCGGTCATGAGGGTGAGGATGCCGGGGCCGTGCCCGGTCATGATCGAGTCGCCGTGGATGCACAGCGCGATGCTGACCGCGCCCTCGCGGTAGGAGCGGCCGAAATGGTGGTCGGCGTGACGGATCGCGATGAGGTCGCCGAGCCGCATCCGGTCGATGCCGAGATCGGCCATCAGCGCGCGGTCGCCCGACATCAGGTCCTGGTCGACATATTCGGAGTTCAGCTCGGCGCCCGAGCCCATGATCCGGATCGGCAGTTCCATCGCCACGGGCACGTGCAACCGCCCCTCGCGGGCGGTGACACCCATCGCGTGGAACAGCCGCGGGCTCATCTTCTTGAACTCGACCGCCGGAAACTCGGGCAGGGCGAAGCCGCGGCCATGTGTGACGACCTGGATGCGGTCGCCCGGCGCGATCAGTCGATGCGCCGCGTCGTCGAACTGCACGAGGATGCGGGCGTGCTCGCCGATCACCACGCCGCGCGCGCCCTCGGCCATGCCGGAGGTCACGACGGCCTCGTTGCCGATGCAGGTGAGGTAGTGCAGCGCGTGGTGCCGGCCACCATCGGCCTCGTCGTCGATCGAGACGCCGGGTTCGACGTGATCGGCCGCCCAGCCGAAGGCGCGGTCGCCGCAGCGCACATTGTAGGTGACACCGAACATGCCGGGCAGCACGGTGGATCTGCCGTCAGGCCAGGGAATGTACTGTCCGGCCTTGACCGATGGCGTCGTTACCGAGCCGGCGACCGCCATCTCGACGAGGCTCGTCTCATTCGTGAGCAGGTTTGGCATCGCGGTTACGGGTCCCTCCATCGCCTCGTGGGGTGTTGACAAAACTTCCGGCAATTGCCACCAGTAGATTGTCGACATTGTGACGACGTATGGGAAGCACGGCAATACCCCTTAGTCAAGCACCCTGGACGGGCAGGCTCGACGAACCCCGGGACACAACGGCAGGGACGCGGAAAACATGAGCTACGACAAGCTGATCGAGGTGAGCGGCCGGGTGAACGACCTGCTCAACGCGGGGTCGATCCTGTCCTGGGACGCGCGGACGATGATGCCGAAGGGCGGCAGCGAGACCCGCTCCAAGCAGCTCGCGACGCTCGCCGTGGCGGCACGCGACCTGCTGTGTTCCGACGAGATGAAGCGCGCCCTCGACGGCGCAGAGGCCGAGGTGAAGGGCAGGGCGGAGGACTCGCCCGAGCGCCGGATCGTCGCCCAGGTGCGCGAGGCGATCGACTATCACGAGCGCATCCCCTCGGAGCTGCTGCGCCGCAAGACCGAGCTCGGCTCGGCCGGCCACGACATCTGGGCAGAAGCGCGGGAGAAGGCGGATTTCTCGATCTTCGCGCCGGCGCTGAAGACCATGGTGGAGATCAGCCGCGAGATGGCCGAGGCGATCGGCTACGAGGAGCACCCCTACGACGCGCTGATGTACCGCTTCGAGCCGGGTACCACCACGGCCCAGCTCAGGACGCTGTTCTCGCGGCTGCGCGAGGGGATGCTGCCCTTGGTGCGCGCCATCGCCGAGGCCGAGCAGCCGCGCTCGGACTTCCTCTACCGCAACTACCCGGTCGAGGCGCAGATGGGCTTCGCGCTGAAGATGGCCGAACGGATCGGCTACGACCTCGACCGCGGCCGGCTCGACACCACGGTGCACCCGTTCGAGATCAGCTTCACCCGCAACGACGTGCGGATCACCACGCGGGTCAACCCCGCCTACATGCCGATGTCGCTGTTCGGCGCGCTGCACGAGGCCGGCCACGCGATGTACGAGCAGGGCGCCGACCCGGCCTATGTGCGCACGCCGCTCGCCACCGACCTAGTCGGGCTCTACGCGGTCTCGGGCGTCAGCTTCGGCGCGCATGAGAGCCAGTCGCGGCTCTGGGAGAACCATGTCGGCCGCAGCCGCGCCTTCTGGGAGAACCATTTCGGCGAGATCCGCGCCGCCTATCCGGGCACGCTCGACGACGTGTCGGCGACCGAGTTCTACCGCGCGATCAACCGCTCGCGCCCGAGCCTGATCCGGGTCGAGGCGGACGAGCTGACCTACGACTTCCACATCATGCTGCGGGTCGAGCTGGAGAGCCGGCTGATCGATGGCAGCCTCTCGGTCGAGGACCTGCCAGAGGCCTGGAACGCTGGCATGAAGGACTATCTCGGCATCGAGGTGCCGGACGACGCGCAGGGCGTGCTGCAGGACGTGCACTGGTCCTCGGGCCAGATCGGCACCTTCTGCAACTACACCATCGGCAACATCATGGCCGCGCAGCTCTTCGAGACGGCGGTGACGGCGGATCCGGGCATCCGAACCGCGCTGGACGGTGCCGATTACGCGCCGCTCAGGGGCTGGCTGAACCAGCATGTCGCCCGCCACGGCCGCCGCTACTCGCGCGACGAGCTGCTGGTCAACGCCACCGGCCGGGCGCTCGATCCGGAGCCGTATCTGCGGCACCTGACGTCCAAGTATTCCGAGATCTACGGCCTCGCGGCCTGACCCGGGGGAGGAGGAACCCATGACCACACCGAACGCCCACAGGCTTGCCGCGCGGGTGAAGCTGTCCGAGGCGCACCTGATCACCCGGATGCTGAACATCGCCGACGGCCTCGACGACGTGATCAAGTTGGGTCGGGGCGACCCGGATCTCGACACGCCGGCGCATATCGTCGAGGCGGGCCGGCAGGCGCTATCGGACGGGGCGACGCATTACACCCATCCCGCCGGGATCGCGCCGCTGCGCGAGGCGATCGCGGCGCAGATCCGCGAGCATGGCGGCGCCGACTACGCCGCCGACGAGATCCTGGTGACGCCGGGCGGGCAGCACGGGATGTTCGTGATCGCGCTGAGCCTGCTCGATCCGGGCGACGAGATCATCGTGCCATGCCCCGGCTACAACCCCTACCAGCAGGCGGCCGAGCTGTCGGAGGCGAAGGTGGTCAAGGTGCCGATGGGGATGGAGACGAACTTCACCCTCACCGCCGAGATGATCCGGCCGCACATCACCGCGCGCTCGAAGATCCTGGTGCTGATCAACCCCAACAACCCGACCGGCACGGTCACCGCGCCCGAGGAGGTGGTGAAGATCGCCGAGCTGGCCCGCGAGCACGACCTGATCGTGATCTCGGACGAGATCTACGCCCAACTGACCTTCGGCAACCACCGGGTGCAGCCGGTCGCGGCCCTGCCGGGCATGCGCGACCGCACGATCACGCTCTCGGGCTTCTCCAAGGCCTACGCGATGACCGGCTGGCGCATCGGCTACCTCGCCGGGCCGCGCGACCTGATCACGCCGATGACCGAGATCAACCACGCCTTCGCCATCTCGGTCGCCGGGGTGAGCCAGCACGCGGCGCTTGCCGCTGCCACCGGTCCGCAGGACTGTGTCGCCGAGATGCGCGGGACCTACGACGCGCGGCGCCGCGCGATCTGCGCCGGGCTCGACGCCATCGGCATGCGCTATGCCGAGCCGCAGGGCGGCTTCTACGTCTACGCCGACGTCGCCTCGCTGAAGCTCGGGATCGGCGCCGGGGCGTTCTGCGAGCGGCTTTTGGCCGAGGGCCGGGTGATGATGTACCCGGGCACGATCTATGGCGATCACACGGACGATTTCGTCCGCATGTCGATGACCCAGCCGGTTCCCCGCATCGAGGAGGCGATGGCCCGCATGGCCGCCGTCGTCGCCGCGATCCGCGAGGAGCGGACCGCCCCCGCCGTCTGACAGGGAAAGAGAAGACCACACATGGACAAGAAATCCGACAATCCGAACGTGAAGGGCATCAAGCACATGGCCTTCGCCGTGAGCGATGCCGCGCAGGCGCTCGAGGCTTATGCGCGCTACCTGCACGTCCCGTCCGACACCGAGATCGTGCATTTCCCGAAATCGGGCAACAAGGTCGCGCTCTTCCATCTCGGCGGGATCGAGTACCAGCTCTGCCAGTCGACCGAGCCGGACGGCCGCTTTGCGTCGTGGATCCGGGAGCGCGGCGCCGAGGGGCTGCATCACATCTGCTACGAGGTCGACGACATTGACGCGGCGCTGGCGCATGCGCAGGCGCAGGGCGCGGCGCTGCGCGAATGCAAGGCCTGCCGCAAGACCGGCAGCCACGCCCATCCCGAGGGCTGGGTGGCCTTCCTCGACAACGACGCGGGCGGCATCGAGATCGAGTTCATGCAGGTCTACACGCCCGCACAGCTGAAGGCCTACGAGGAATCCGGAGCGGAGGCGGTATGAGCACGCAAGCCAACGAGAGCCTCACCGTCGGCACCGCCACCGCCGCCCCGGGCGAGATCGCCCGCGGCCATATCGAGGTCGGCGTGCTGGCCGGCGGCGTCGAGGTGAAGATCCCCGTCATCGTGGTGAACGGCGCCGAGGGCGGCCGGACCTTCTGGGTGAACGGCGCGATCCACGGCGACGAGCCCGAGGGGCCGCGCGCCTGCCACCTGGCGCTGGAGCGGATCGATCCCGCGCAGCTCAGCGGCGCGGTGGTGCTGGTGCCGGTGGTGAACCCGGTCGCCTTCTCGGCGATGGAGCGCGGCAACCCGCTCGACACCTTCACCTACGACATGAACCGCTGCTATCCGGGCAAGCCCGACGGCTATTTCACCGAGCGGGTCGCGCATGCGCACTGGACGGCGATGAACGGCGTCGCGGATCTCGAGATCTCGATCCATTCCGGCGGCGCGCACAGCTTCCTCGACAAGGCGATCTTCTGCGACGAGCGGCCCGAGTCCGTCGAGCTGGCGAAGGCGATGGGCGAGGGGTGGGGCTGCATCATGTCCAACTTCTCCAAGACCGGCAGCCCGATGGCGATGCTGAACCAGAACGGCGCGGTGGGCATCACGGTCGAGCTGGGCGGCCGCTCGGCCACATCGCCCGAGAGGTTCCGCTGGGTGGCGGACGAGCTGGCCAAGTCGATCGTCAACATCTGCCGTCACTACGGGATGCTGCCCGGCGAGGCGCGCTATCCCGACCCCTGCACCAAGGGCGCGCAGCAGGCGCTTCTGGCGCCGGCCTCGGGGATCTTCCTGCCGGTCAAGGGCGTGGAGTTCCTGACCATGATGCGCAAGGGCGACCCGATCGCGCGGATCGTCGACGTCTGGGGCGACGAGGTCGGCACGATCGAGGCCCCGGCCGACGGGATGTTCTTCGGGCTGCGCGCCCTGCCCAACGTGCAGACCGGCGACTGGTGCTGCTTCTTCAACATCGTGGAGGGTCACCGTGACTGATCCGGGGCGGAGATCGCGGCCGGGAGCGGGCGGATGAGCGGGGCCCGCGACCTGACGGGCTACGGGCAACGGCCGCCGGAGCTGCGCTGGCCGAACGGGGCCGGGCTGGCGCTGAACTTCGTGCTGAACGTCGAGGAGGGGTCCGAGTACTCGATCGGCGACGGCGACGGGAAGTCCGAGGGCGCGCTGCTCGAGGTGCGCGCGCCCCGGGTCCCCGCCGGCGCGCGCGACCTCGCCGCGGAAAGCATGTACGAGTACGGGCAGCGCGTCGGCTTCTGGCGGCTGCACGAGCTCTTCACCTCGCGCGGGCTGCCGCTGACGATCTTTGCCGCCGCGCTGTCGCTGGAGCGCGCGCCAGAGGTGGCCGCGGCGATCGCCGACACCGACTGGGACCTCTGCGCCCATGGCTGGCGCTGGGTCGAGCACTACCACCTCGATCCGGACACCGAACGCGAGCACATCGCGAGGGCGCATGACAGCATTACCCGCAGCGTCGGCCGGGCGCCACGCGGCTGGTACAGCCGCTACGCGCCCTCGACCCAGACCCGGCGGCTGGTGGTCGAGCATGGCGGCTATCTCTACGACAGCGACGCCTACAACGACGACCTGCCCTACTGGACCGAGGTCGAGGGCCAGCGTCATCTCGTCGTGCCCTACTCGATGGTCACCAACGACGCGAAGTTTCTGTCGGGCGACGTGTTCGGCGCGCGGGACTACGCGGGGTTCCTGATCGACAGCTTCGACGTGTTGCTGGCGGAATCGCGGCGGGTGCCGCGGATCATGTCGGTGGGGCTGCATTCGCGGATCATCGGCCATCCGGGCCGCCTGGCGGGCCTGATGCGCTTCATGGACCACGTGGCGCGGCAGGAGGGTGTCTGGGTGGCGGGGCGCGAGGCCATCGCCGCGCACTGGGCCGACGTCACCTCCGCCGGGGCCGCCGCGTGACCGGGCGGCTGCTCAGGATCGAGCCGCCCGACGACGCGGCCTTCGCGCCCTTCGGGGAGTTCGTCGCGCCGCCCGCCCCCGGGCAGCGCCGGGCCTTCTACAGCGCCCATTTCGACCCGATCCCGTCGCAGGCCGCACCGGTGCTGCACGTCAACCGCGTCGCCCCGTCTGAGCTGCCGCTGACCTGCGACACGGTCGAGCGTCACCCGCGTGCGGCGCAATGCTTCCTGCCGCTCGACGTGGCGCGCTACGTGATCATGGTGATGCCCACCGACGCGGAGGGCGGGCCGAGCCGCGACGGCGCCCGCGCCTTTCTGGTGCCCGGCGACCGCGGCGTCGTCTTCCGGCCGATGGTATGGCACATGGGCGCGACCGTACTCGACCGCGAGGCCAGCTTCGCCGTGCTGATGTGGCGCGGCGGGCCGCAGCCCGACGACCAGTTCCGGACCATCCCCCCCATCATCATGACCGGCTGAGGCCGGCCAGCGCGAGGACATGACATGACCGGCAAGACCATCGAGCTCTTCGTGCCCGCCATTACGCCGTTCCGGGCCGACCTGTCGCTCGATACCGCGCGGCTGGTGGACCAGTGCCGCTGGCTGCTGGATCAGGGCGCGCACGGGCTGGCGCCGTTCGGCACCACCAGCGAGGCGAACTCGCTGACGCTCGGGGAGCGGCGCGAAGGCCTGGAGGCCCTGGTCGCCGCCGGGATCGCGCCGGACCGGATCATCCCGGGGACCGGCTGCTGCGCTACGGACGACACCGCGCAGCTGTCGCGCCACGCCGCGCAGCTTGGTTGCCGGGGCGTGCTGATGCTGCCGCCCTTCTACTACAAGGGCGTCGGCGAGGCGGGGCTGCACGCGGCCTTTGCCCGGACCATCGAGGCCTGCGGGCCGAACGTGCCGGCGATCTATCTCTACCACATCCCGCAGATGAGCGGCGTCCCGATCACGCTGGGGCTGATCGAGCGGCTGCGCGCCAGTTTCGGCGACCGGATCGCCGGGCTGAAGGACAGCTCGGGCGACTGGGACAACACCGCCGCGGTAATCGCCGCCTTTCCCGAGCTCGACGTCTATTCCGCCTCGGAGTCGATGATCCCGAACAACGCCGCGGCGGGCGGCGCCGGCTGCATCAGCGCCAGCTCGAACGTCAATCCCGGCGGCATCCGCCGGCTGATCGACGGGCTGGGCACGGAGGCCGAAGCGGCGGCACACGCGCAGGTCTCGGAGGTCCGGAAGCTGTTCGAGGGGCTGCCGCTGATCCCGGCGATCAAGGCCGCCGTGGTGCAGCGCCGGGACGACCCGGCCTATGCGCGGGTCCGGCCGCCGCTGGTCGAGACGACGGCAGGGCACGCGACGGCGATCTCGGCGGCCGTTCGACTGTCGCGATCGCCGGTCGCGGCCTGATGGCCGGCCCGGTCGTCATCACCGGCGCGGGCGGTTTCGTCTGCTCGGCCATGGCCCGCGCGCTGGCCGACGCGGGATACGAGGTGGTGGCGATCGACCGCAGCTTCGACGCGGAGGCGCGCGCGGCGCTGACGGGGATCGAGACGATCGAGGCAGACCTGCTGTCCGGGGGCGGGCTGCCGGAGGGTCTGAGCCCGGGTGCGGTCATTCACGGCGCGGCGATCACCGCAGCCCCGGCCGAGGCCGGCATGACGCCGGCGCGTCATCTCGCGGCGAACACCGGCCTGCTGACCGCGATGCTCGACTGGGCGCAGCGTGCCGGGGCCGACCGCTTCCTCTTCCTCAGTTCCACCGGCATCTTCACCGGTGAAGACGGGCAGGGCGCGGCGCGGCTGACCGAGGACCTCCCGGCGACCGGCTGTTCGCCCTACGCCGCGGCCAAGCGGGCGGGAGAGATCCTCGTCCGCGCGGCCGACGCGGACGATTTCGCCACGCTCTCGCTGCGGCTGGGCAACATCTTCGGCCCGGGCGAGCGGGCGCGGCCCTCGCGCCCCGGCCTGAGCCTGCCGCACCGCCTGCGCCGGGAGGCGGCGGCCGGCCCGGTCCGGTCCGGCCATGCGCGGGCCGAGCGGGAATGGAGCTGGTTGCCCGATCTCGCGCGAAAGATGCCGGCGCTGCTGGCGGCGATGCCCTATCTCGAGCCGGGCGTGCTGCATCCCGGCGCCCCTCCGGTGCTGGCGGATCGCGAGATGGCGCGGCTGGTCACGGGGCGTGAGGTCGCCCTGCCCGATGGCGGCGAGGCGCCGCGCCCGCCGATGGCCTCGATCCGCCGCTCGCCCTTCGACGCCGTCGACTGGACACCGGTGGCGGACGGGCTGCGGCAGCTGGGGCTGCTGGCATGACGGCGCCGCTCCGCCTCGTGGTGATCGGCCTGGGCGCGCGCGCGCGCACATGGCTGAAGGTGATCGCCGCCCGCGACGACGCGACGGTGGTCGGCTTGGCCGATCCCGATGCGGGAGCCCGCGCTTTGGCGCGAGAGGTCTTCCCAAGTGCCGAGACCGCCCCCGATGCCGCGGCGCTGCTGCGCCGGGTCGAGGCCGACGCGGCGTTGCTGGTGACGCCGCCGGGACGCCGCGAGGCCCAGATCGAGGCCTGCCTCGAGCACGGTCTCGACATCCTCGCCGAGAAGCCGCTGGCCGACGACGTGGCGCTGGCCGCGCGCTATGTCGCGCAGGCCGAGGCGGCGGGACGGACGCTGCTGGTGGGCCTGAACTTTCGCTACCTGCCGGTGACGATCGCCTATCGCGACGCGCTGCAGCGCGGCCTCGTGGGCCGGGCCGAGTTCGCCCGCTTCACCTACGAGCGCTGGCGCGACGGCAAGCTGTCGCATCTCAACAAGTATCCGTTGAGCATGCCCCACCCGATGCTGTGGGAGCAGTCGATCCACCATTTCGACCTGATGCGCCACGTCTACGGCGTCGAGCCGGAACGGATCGACGCGCGCTGCTTCAACCCGAGCTGGTCGATGTATCGCGGTGCCGCCAACGTCTTTGCGCTGATCGAGTTCGCGGGCGGGATGCAGCTTTCCTACCAGGGGACATGGGCCGGCGGAGTCGACCGGCTGGATTTCGAATGGCGCAGCGACTGCAGCGAGGGCGTGCTGATCCAGCGCGACATGTTCGGCGAGCTGGTCGCCGCGCGGCGCGCGGAACGGGACTTCCGCCCGCTGCCGCTGGCGCCGCACGAGCCCTGGATCACCGACGCGGCGGGGCTTCTGGACATGGCCATCGGCGCCTTCGCCGGGCGCGGCCCGGTGCAGTGCACCGGCCGCGACCACCTTCATTCGCTGATGATGCTCGAGGCCTGCATCCGCTCGTCCGAGCGCGGCGGGCCGGTGGAGATGGAGGAGGTCCGCGCGGCGCTGCGGACCGCACCGCAATGACAGGAGGGAACGACATGATCAGGACCGGCATCATCGGCGCGAGCTTCGCGCGCGACGCCTATCTTCCGGCGCTCGCGCATATCGAGGGGGCGCAGGCCGTCGCGCTGGCCTCGGGCCGGATCGAGAGCGCCCGCGCGGCGGCCGAACCGCATGGCATCGACCGGGTCTACGACGACTGGGAGGCGATGCTCGAGGAGACCGAGCTGGACCTGGTCTGCATCGCCACGCCGACGGCGATGCACGCGCCCATGGTCAAGGCCGCGCTGGTGCGCGGCGCCCACGTGCTGTGCGAGAAGCCGACCGCGATGGACGCCACCGAGGCGCGGCAGATGCTCGACGCCGCCCGCGCGGCCGGGCGGCTGCACATGATCGACCACGAGCTGCGCTTCAACCCGAACCGCGCCCGCATCGCCGAGCTGATCGCGGGCGGCGAGCTGGGCGAGATCCGGCACGTCAACATCACCAATATCGGCGCCTCCTGGAACGACCCCGCGTCGCGCCGCAAGGGCGACTGGTGGTCGGACCGCGCCATGGGCGGCGGCCGGCTCGGGGCCAACGGCTCGCACCAGGTCGACATGCTGCGCTGGTGGCTCGGCGAGCCCGCGGCGGTGATGGGACAGGCGCTGACCATGGTGCCGGACCGGGTGGACCCCGACACCGGCGAGGCCTGGACCGCCACCGCCGACGACCTGTCGCATTTCACGTTGGAGATGCAATCCGGCGCGCTGGCGCAGGTCTTCATGTCAGGCGTCGCTGCCGCGAACATGGGCAACGAGACGCAGATCTTCGGCGCGAAGGGCAGCATCATTCTGTCGAACTCGGACGAGCGGCTCTATTTCGCCAAGGGCAGGAACGGTTTCGAGGAAATCACCGCAGAGGATCCCGATGCCCGTCTGCCGGGGCTGAACAAGGGGATCTGGAACGTCTCGGTGCTCGGCGCGCTGCGCGAGCTGACCTCGGCCATCGCCGAGGGACGCGAACTGGCGCGCGGCGCGACCTTCGTCGACGGTCTGCGCAACCAGATGGTCCTCGACGCGGTCTGGGCCTCGACCGAGCGGCGCGCCTGGGTCGATCTCGACATGGGGCAGGCGACGTGAGCCGGCCGCTCTCCGAGCAGCTCGTGGTCGTCACCGGCGCGGCGCAGGGCCTCGGCGCGGCGATCGCCCGCGCATTCGCGGCCGAGGGCGCGGCGCTCGGGCTGATCGACATCGACCGCGCAGGCCTCGAGGCGGTCGGGCGCGAGACCGGCGGCGCGATCGCGGTGGCCGACCTGTCGGACCCGCAGGCCACGCGCGACGCGCTGGCCGCGGTGACCGGCGGCCGCCCGGTCGACACGCTGATCCACAACGCCGCCATACTGAGGCCCGAACCCTTCGCCGCGGTCGGCTTCGAAACCTTCCGCGCGACGCTGGATGTCGGGCTGCAGGCCGGCTTCCTGCTGGCGCAGGGCATCTGGGAGGGCATGCGAGGCCGGGGCGGCGGTGCGCTGATCTTCGTGTCGTCGCAGTCGGGCATCCGGGGCTTCGTCGACGAGACGGCCTATTGCGCCGCCAAGCACGGGCTGGAGGGCCTGTCGAAATGCCTCGCCATGGAGGGCGAGGCCGAGGGCATCCTCTCCTGCACGATCACGCCCGGCATGGCGATGCGAACGCCGATGTCCGAGCGCAACTACCCCCCCGAACTGAAGCGGACATGGGTCGAGCCCGACCGGCTGGCGCCGGCCTTTCTCCGCATCGCCGCCGAGCGGCGGCCGGACTGGAACGGCAGGCGGCTCGACGCCTGGCAACTCTCGCAGGAAACGGAGACGACATGAGCCACGACACCGACATGCAGGACATCTACGACTACATCGACGCCCATGCCGAGGAGTTCGTCGCCGACCTGCAGCGCTTCGTGCGCCAGCCCTCGGTTTCGGCGCAGGACATCGGCCTGCGCGACTGCGCCGAGCTCTTGCGCGGCATGATGCATGACGACGGCCTGCCCGCCGAGCTGCACGAGACGAAGGACGGCCCGCCCGTGGTGTTTGGCGAGGTGAAGTCGAACCGCTCGTCGAAGACGCTGCTGTGCTACTCGCATTACGACGTGCAGCCGCCCGAGCCGATCGAGGCCTGGAGCCATGGCGGCCCGTGGTCGGCGGATGTCGTCGACGGCGTGCTCTACGGCCGCGGTGCGACCGACAACAAGAGCGGCGTTCTCGCCTTCAACAAGGCGGCCAAGGCCTTTCTCGCCGTGCGCGGCGAGGTGCCGGTCGGGCTCAAGCTGCTGATCGAGGGCGAGGAGGAGATCGGCAGCCCCAATCTCGGGCCCTGGGCCGAGGCCAACAAGGCGATGCTGGAGGCCGACGGCATGCATTGCCTCGACGGCTCGGTGGAGGTGGGGCCCGAGGTGCCGGACGTCTCGCTCGGCCTGAAATCGGTGCTCTTCGTCGAGCTGGTGGCGCGCGGCGCGAAGACCGACGTGCATTCTCTGAACTTCCCGCTGGTGCCGAACCCGGTCTGGGATCTCGTGCACTGCCTCGCCACGATCATGGATCGCGACCGCAACATCCTGATCGAGAACTGGGCCGAGGGCATCTACGTCCCCGATGCCGATCATGAGGAGTTCCTGAAGGACAAGGCGGCGCGGATCGATTTCGACCTGCTGCGCGAGGAGCTGGGCGTCGAGCAATTCGCGCTGGGGCGCGACGGGGTCGACGCGGTGCGCGCGCGGACCTACGAGCCGACCGCCAACATACAGGGCATCGTCGCCGGCTACACCGGCAAGGGCACCAAGACCATCGTCCCTGCCGAGGCCCGGGTGCGGCTCGATTTCCGGCTGATCCCGAACATCCAGCCCGACGCCGCGGCGAAGAAGCTGCGCGACCACATCGCGGCGCAGGGCTTCGACAACATCGAGGTCCGCACCTTCGAGCGCGCCGAGGAGCCCTACAAGATCTCGGCCAAGGAGGACATCTCGAAGTCGATCATCGCCGCCGCGCACGAGGTCTATGGCGAGCCGCCGATCGTCAATGGCGTCTCGGCCGAGGGCGCGATCCTGCGGCATGTCTGGATCCCCTGCGTGCTGACCGGCTTCGCCAACCCCGGCTGCAACCTGCACGCCCCGGACGAGAACATCCATGTCGACAAGTACATCCAGGGCATCAAGTACGCCGCCGCGATCATGGAGCATTTCGGGCGGTCCTGAGCGCGAACCGGGGGCGCGGCCAAGCCGATACGATCACGGCAAGGGGGCGCGGTGCCACTGCTCCGGCCGCCCTTCGCCGCTGCTCCCCGTGCGAATTCAATGCTGGCTGCGGCACGGGGTCAGGACCGGTCGAGTTGGCGGGGTTCTTCGGAGGTGGCCTCGGCCGGTGTCCTGTGGCCGAGACAGCGTCTCGGAGCGGCGTTCGGCTTCGCGCTGATTTCGGCCTTGGCGGAACTGCCGCCGGAACAGCATCAGATCCGCCTCAAATTGGCCGATCTGAGTTCAGCATCTGCTCCGCCAGCGTGACCGGGGCTTATGCCGCCCTGCCGCGGCGACGGTCCCCTCACACTCTTGAGCTTGGCGTTCCCGGTCTAAAGCAGCCTTCAGCTGCTTGGTATCCGGCACTTCCATGCCGCCATGCTCCGAACGCCACTTGTAGCAGGTCGCATCACTGATGCCGTGCTGACGGAACAACCTCTTCACCTCGAATGCGGCCTGATGCTCTTTCAGGATGAAATGATTTGCCCCCCGCTGAGCCGGCTTCTTCTCATTGGCTGTCTCTTCTCTTGGAGAACCGGGAAACTTCAATGAGCAGACATTCTAGAAGAGCGGGTCAGAGATTACGGGTACCCAAAGGAGTTCATTTCCAAGCAAGACCAGGTGACCGCTCGCATGCGGCTGCCGCAGCGCGCTGATGCGCCCAGGCTCGACCTCTTTCCGGTCAGGCCGGAGAGCCGCTGACCGGGACCTCGACACTGCCGACGGTGCACCTCCAGCGGGCCGCGTGTTCGCGCAGAAGCGCGGAGCCCGGCGGCCCTGGCCGGGTCGCGCCGGCGGCGGCGCCGGGGCATGCGAGCAGGGCGGCGCCGACAGCGGTGCCCGTGGCGCTCGCGGCGGTCTCGACCGGCCGCCCGGTCGCGGTGGCGAGCATCTCGAGATAGGCGCCGTTGCCGGCAAAGGGGCCCTCGACGATCACCGGGCCCGCGCCGCCGGTCAGCTCGAGGCAGGTCGTGGTCATCAGCGCGAGATACCACGACAGGGCCAGCATCCGTTCGCCGTCGGTGGCGGGCTCGGCGGTCCAGCGGGCGGCACGGCACCGGAACGGGCCGGAGCCCGGCTCGACGGCGGGCAGCAGCATCGGCCCGCCGGTGAACATCCGCTCCATGTCGGTCTCGCTCCAGATGACATCTCGCCCGTTGCGGACCAGCTCGAATTCCCGCCCGCCCATGAAGCGGGCCGAGGGCACCGGGTGGCCCTGCGCGTCGGTGTTGACCAGCGTGTCGCGCGCCGGGTCGAGCCTGCGGGCGGCGCCGCCGACCGACATGCAGACCACCCAGGTGCCCGTAGAGACGACCGAGAACGCGCCATCGCGCCGCGCCAGGTGCGGGTAGAGCGAGGCGTTGCTGTCATGGATGCCGCAATGGACGGGGAGCCCCACGGGCAGGCCGGTCTCGCGCGCGGCTTGCGCCGACAGGCCGCCCAGCACGTCGTGCGCGCCGCGGACCGGCGGGAACAGCTCGCGCCAGCGCATGCTCTCGACCAGCGAGGACAGCTCGCCCGTCCACGGGTTCCACAGGTCGGTGTGGCAGCCCAGCGAGGTCGGCTCCACCGCCGCCACGCCGGTCAGGCGATGCGCCCAGTATTGCGGCCATGTCAGGAACAGCGCCGCGTCGCGCGCCTCGGGGAAGGCCTGCATCTGCCAGTGCAGCTGCGCGCCGAGATTGAGGCCGCAGCCGAGCCGTGGCGAGCCGGTCTCGGCGAAGTCCGGGCGCACCGCGTCATAGGCGGCGACGGCTTCCGCCGGTATGGCGTGCTCGTAGTCTAGCACCGGCAGGGCGAGGCTGCCGTCGGCGCGCAGCAGCGCCCCGGTCGCGCCATGCGCGGTGATCGAGATGGCGTCGATCTCGTGCGCCTCGCCCAGCTCGCGCAGCGCGGCGGCGAAGAAGGCCCATTGCGCGTCGGTGTCGAAATGCGGGTAGGGCGGGCCGGGCCGCACGGCGTTGGGCGTCTTGCGGACGGCCACCTCGCGCAGCCCGGCGCGGTCGACCAGCGCCAGCTTGACGTTGGTCTTGCCGAGGTCGAGGACGGCGACGTGGCTCATGGCAGGTGGAACATGCGCACGAGCGGCACCGCGACCGGGCTGCCGTCGGGGTTGGTCTGCATGATGTCGGCCATGTGCGCCCACCAGCGCTGCATCACCGGGTGATCGGGCAGCGCGTCCATGCCGTGATCGCGCGGCCGGCGCAGCTGCGCGAAGAGCGCGCCGGTCCCGGGGTCGAGATGGATCGTGTAGTCCGACACGCCCGCCGCGCGCAGCAGTTCGGCCAGCTCGGGCCAGATCGCGTCGTGGCGGCGGCGGTATTCTTCTTCCATGCCGGGGTTGAGCTGCATCCGGAAGGCGTAGGTCTCGAGGCTCATGCCGCGCGCCTCCGGGCCAGCGCGATCAGCCGCGGGATCGCGATGACGCCGATCAGCAGCGCGCCGATGAAGATCGACATGACGATGCCCGGCACGTTCAGAAGGCCTAGCCCGAACGTCACCATGCCCATCACCAGCGCCGCCAGCACCACGCCGAGGATCGAGCCCGCGCCGCCGAGGATCGACACGCCGCCCAGCACCACCATGGTGACGACCTCGAGCTCCCAGCCCTGCGCGATCGAGGGGCGGGTGGAGCCCAGCCGCGAGGTCAGGCAGATCGCGGCGAGGCCGGCCATCAGCCCGGTGAGCAGGAAGAGGATCATCTTCACCCGCGCCACCCGCACGCCCGAGAAGGCGGCGGCGGTCGGGTTGTTGCCGATGACGTAGACCTGCCGCCCGAAATTGGTGGCGTGAAGCAGCACCCCGAAGACCAGCGCGAGCGCTGCAAAGATCGCCAGCTCGACCGTGATCACCCACCAGACATAGCCCTGCCCGAACACCGCGAAGCCCGCGGGGTAGCCGCTGAAGGCCTGGTCGCCCAGCACGATGTAGGAGATGCCGCGGAACAGGCTCATCGTGCCGATGGTCACGACGATCGACGGAAGCCCCATCCGCGTCACCAGCGTTCCGTTGAGCGCGCCGCAGGCGAGACCCGTGCCGAGGCCGACCAGAACCAGCACCGGCGTGCCCGCGCCATATTGCAGCGCGAAGCCCATCGCGGTGGAGGACAGCGCGATGATGCCGGCGACGCTGAGGTCGATCTCGCCCGAGATGATCAGGAGCGCCATGGCGAAGGCGATCATCGCCTTCTCGGTGAAGTTGAAGGTCGCGTCCGACAGGTTCCAGGCCGACAGGAAGTAGGGCGAGGCCATGGAGTTGGCGATGAAGATCGCGATGCCGACGGCGAGCAGCAGCAGCTCCCAGCTCCTGAGCGCGCGCTGGCCGCGGCCGGTCAGCCGATCGGGGAGCCGGCGCGGGCGGGTGCCGGTCTCGAGTACGGTGTCGTTGCTCATGCGCTGGCCTCCTTGCGCTTGAGGATGACGCGGCCGGCGCGGCGCTCGGCGCGGGCGTTGAACGCGACGGCGAGGATGATCGCGGCGCCGGAGATGGCGAGCTGCCAGAAGGGCGAGATGCCGGCCACCGGCAGGGCGTTCTTGATCACGCCGAGGAACAGAGCGCCCAGCACCGCGCCGCCGACCGAGCCGATGCCGCCGGCGATCGAGATGCCGCCGATCACGCAGGCCGCGACCACGTCGAGCTCGAAGCCGAGCGCGACGTCGGTGTAGGCGACGGCGTAGCGCGACACCCAGAGATAGCCGCAGAGCCCGGCCAGACCGCCCGACAGCACGAAGGCCATGAAGCGGGTGCGGCCGACATCGATGCCGGTATAGACCGCGGCATGCGGGTTGCCGCCGACGGCGTAGAAGGCGCGGCCCAGGGGCGTCAGCCGGATCAGCAGCCAGGCCAGCGCGATCGCCGCGATGGCGACCCAGCTCAGCACCGGCAGGCCCAGCAGCGTGGCGCGGGGCAGGGCGGTAAAACCCGCCGACATCTCGAAGCTGTTGATCCACTCGCCGCCCGAGACGGTGAAGACGAGGCCGCGATAGATGGTCAGCGTGCCCAGCGTCACCACGATGGGCGGGATGTCGAGAAGCCAGACCAAGAGCCCGTTGAAGGCGCCGAGCACCAGCCCGAGGCCGATCGCGACGAGGATCAGGAGCCCGACCGGCAGGCCGGGCATCGCCGCGTTGAGCGTCGCCACCACCATGCCGGTCAGCGCGAGGTTGGCCGCGACCGACAGGTCGATGCACTTGGTCAGGATCACCGCCATCTGGCCGAGGGCGAGGATGATGAGCACGCTGGTGTCGTTGAACACCGCCGTCAGGTTGCCAGGGGCTGCGAAGCCGCGGAACCGGCTTTCGACCAGCAGGATCAGCGCGAGGATCGCGGCCGACAGCAGCAGCTCGCGCGATTTCAGAAGGCGGGTCATGCGGTCTCTCCATATCCGGCGGCGGCCCGGACGAGGTCCTCCGGGGTCAGACCCTCGCGCTCGAACTCGGCGGCGATGCGACCCTCGCGCATCACGATCACCCGGTCGGACATGCCGAGGATCTCGGGGATCTCGGAGCTGACCATGATCACCGACAGGCCCTGCGCGGCGAGCTCGGACATGAACTCGTGCACGGCGGCTTTACTCCCTACGTCGATGCCCTTGGTCGGCTCGTCGAGGATGATGACCTTGGGCGCGGTGGCGAGCCACTTGGCGATCACCACCTTCTGCTGGTTGCCGCCCGAGAGGTTGCCGACCGGCTGGTCGAGGCTGGCGGCGCGCAGGTCGAGCCGCTCGGTGTATTGGCGCGCCAGCGCGAACTCCTCGGCCAGCCGCAGGAAGCCGCGGCGCGAGGTGCGCGAAAGCGAGGGCAGGGTGACGTTCTGGAAGATCGGCAGCGCGGTGATCGCGCCCTGCCTGCCGCGATCCTCGGGCACGTAGACTATACCCTTGGCGACCGCCTCGGCGGGGGAGCGGATCACCGCGACCTCGTCGTCGATGCGGATCGCGCCCTTGGAGGGCCGGGTGACGCCGAACAGCGCCTGCATGAACTCGGACCGGCCTGCGCCGACGAGGCCGTAGAAGCCGAGGATCTCGCCGCGCCGGAGCGTGAAGCGGATGTCCTCGAACTCGGTCGGGTGGCAGTAGCCCGCCACGGTCAGCACCGGTGCGCCGATCTCGGCCCTGCGCTTGGGAAAGATCGTGTCGACCGCGCGGCCGACCATCTTTTCCACGAGCTGCGCCTCGGTGACGTCGGCGATCAGCCCGGCATCGACCATCTCGCCGTCGCGGAACACGGTGTAGCGGTCCGCGATGCGGAAGATCTCGTCGAACTTGTGCGAGATGAACAGGATCGCCTTGCCCTCGGCCTTCAGCCGGTCGACCAGCTCGTAGAGCTCCTCGATCTCGGCCTGGCTGAGCGCGGCGGTCGGCTCGTCCATCACCACGACGCGGGCCTCGACCGAGAGCGCGCGGGCGATGGCGACGAGGTGCTTGGAGGCGATGCCGAGATCGCGCAGCGGCGTGTCGGGGTCGAGCCGGGCGCCGATCCGCTCGAGGATCGCCGCCGCCTCGCGCCGCATCCGCGGCCAGTCGATCAGCCCCAAGCGACTGCGCGGCGCGTGACCGAGAAAGACGTTCTCGGCCATCGTCAGCTCGTCGAAGAGCACGGTCTCCTGGTGGATGGCGGTGACGCCGGCGCGGGTGGCGGAAAGCGCGGTGGGAAATCGGGTGGGCGCGCCGTCGAGCCGGATCTCGCCTGCGTCGGGCTGGTAGATGCCGGTCAGGATCTTGACCAGCGTCGACTTGCCGGCGCCGTTCTCGCCAATCAGCGCGGTGACCTGCCCGGGATGCAGCGCCAGCTCGACATCGCCGAGCGCGCGCACGCCGGGGAAGGTCTTGGTGATGCCGCGCAGCTCCAGCACCGGCGCGGCATCTGCACCCGCTTCCGGCGGGGGTGCGGTCATCGGTCCGTGATGCAGCATGGCCTCGCTCCTTTCGCAGGGCGCGGGTGATCCGGGTGGCGCGGCCCGAAGGGGGAACCGGGGGCCGCGCCGGGGGGAGGATCAGAAGACGCTCTTGAACTCGTCGATGTTGCTGGCGTCGTAGGTGAAGGGCTCCGACATCGCCGCCTCGTTGTTGTCGTCGAGCGTGGCGGTGCCCATGCGGCCCATCGGGACCTCGGCGCCGGGCTCGGCGCTGGCGGTCTCGGTCGCCAGCGCGTGGGCGATCATCGTCGTGGCGTAGCCGAGATCGACCGGGTTCCAGATCGCGAAGCTCTTCGAGGCGCCGCTCTCGATCGCGCCCGCCATCTCGGAGGGCAGGCCGAGCCCGGTCACGTTGATCTCGCCGGCTTTGCCTGCGTCCTGCACCGCCTGCGCGGCGGCGACGATGCCCACAGAGGTCGGCGCGATGATCGCGTCGAGATCGGGGTAGGACTGCATCAGGCCTTGCGCCTCGCGGTAGGACTTGTCGGCGAGGTCGTCGCCATAGACCGTCGCGACCACCTCGATGTCGGGGTACTGGTCCATCACCTTGTTCATCTCCTCGATCCAGATGTTCTGGTTCGTGGAGGTCGAGGTGGCCGAGAGCAGCGCCACCTGGCCGCCCTCGGGCAGCTGGTCGGCGGCGAGCTTGATGATGGTCTGACCGATCAGCTCGTTCGAGGAGGGCGAGAGATGCATCTCGCGGCCCTCGGGCGCGACGCCGCTGTCCCAGGAGATCACGGTGATGCCGCGTTGCATGGCGCGCTTGAGCGCGGGCACCAGAGCATCGGGATCGTTGGCCGAGACCGCGATCGCGTCGACCTGCTGCGCGATCAGGCTGTTGATCACCTCGATCTGCCCCTCGGCGGTGGTCGAGGTCGGGCCGGTGTAGATGATCTCGGTGTCGCCCAGCTCCTCGGCGGCCTCCTCGGCGCCGCGCGCGGCGGCCTCGAAGAAGCCGTTGCCGAGCGACTTCACGACCAGCGCGATGCGCAGCGGCTCCTGCGCCAGCGCCGTGCCGCCCATCAGCGTGGCGGCCAGCGTCAGCCCGGCCGCGAATGTCGTCCTGATACCCATGGTCTTCCTCCCTGAAAAACGTCCCGACGCCCTGGTGTCAGCCCGCGGCGCCGGCCTCCCGTTGCGCGGCCGAGACCTCGGCCACCACCAGCCGCACCCCTGCCTCCTCCAGCATCCGGGCGTGGCGATCCTCGATCCGGTCGTCGGTGACGACGGTGGAAATCTTCGACAGCGGCCGCACGATCAGGCTCGAGCGGCGGCCGAACTTCGTGGCGTCGACCAGCACCACCAGCTCCTCGGCCTGGCCGATCAGCTTCTCCTCGGCCTGGATGATCAGCGGGTCGGCCTCGGTGACGCCGAGCGGGCCGATGCCCTGCGCGCCCATGAACATGCGCCGCGCCTGGAAGTTGCGCGTCACGTCGTTGTCGAAGGGCGACAGGATGATGTTCTGCTCGCGGTAGATCGTGCCGCCCGACAGCATCACCGTGTTCTTGGACTGGTGCAGCAGGTGCTCGGCGATCGGGAAGCTGTTGGTGAAGACCTGCAGCCGCCGGTTGGCGAGCGGATGCACCATCTGGAAGGTGGTCGTGCCGCCGTTGATGATGATCGCCTCGCCCTCCTCGCACAGCGCCACCGCGGCGCGGCCGATGGCGCGCTTCTGGGCGATGTTCTGCGTGGCATTGAGCGCGAAGGGCCGCCCGGTCAGGCCCGAAATCGTCGGCGGCGTCAGCGCCTCGGCGCCGCCGCGCACCCGGCGCAGCTTCTTGGCCATGTGCAGCTGCGCGATGTCGCGCCGGATCGTCGCCTCGGAGGCCTCGGTCAGCTCGACCATCTCGGCCACCGTCACGACGGGGCGCGACTGGACGGCGGAAAGAATGACGCGATGGCGTTCGGTTTCGTGCATCTGGGGCCTCCCTTGCGACCCAGACTGCGGCAGGCCGCCACGTGTGTCAATCATTTTCGATCATGACTGATCGCTATATGCTCAATCGTGATCGTTAATGATTGACTTTGAGCGCCCGCTGCGCGACACAGGATGCGATCGGAGGGGGCCGCGCCGGCCCGAAAGGGAGGACATCATGCTGCAGGAAAGCCCCGAATCTCGCATCGAGAACCGCTGGGACGACGCCCGCGCCGAAGGGATGAGCGAGAGCGACAAGCTGCTCTACCGCTCGAACCTGCTCGGTTCGGACAAGCGGGTGACCAATTACGGCGGCGGCAACACCTCGGCCAAGGTGACGGAGACCGATCCGCTCACCGGCGAGGCGGTCGAGGTGCTCTGGGTCAAGGGCTCGGGCGGCGACATCGGCTCGATGGCCAAGGACGGCTTCGCCACGCTCTACATGGACCGGCTGCGCGCGCTGAAGGGCAAGTATCGCGGGGTCGAACACGAGGACGAGATGGTCGGCTACCTGCCGCACTGCACCTTCGCGCTGAACCCGCGCGCGGCCTCGATCGACACGCCGCTGCACGCCTACGTGCCGCGCCGGCATGTCGACCACGTCCACCCCGACGCGATCATCGCCATTGCCGCCTCGGCCGACAGCAAGGCGCTGACGCAGGAGATCTTCGGCGGCGAGATCGGCTGGCTGTCCTGGAAGAAGCCGGGCTACGAGCTGGGCCTGTGGCTCGAGAAGTTCTGCCTCGACAATCCCGAGGCCAAGGGCGTCGTGCTGGAAAGCCACGGGCTGTTCACCTGGGACGACGACGCCAGGGCCTGCTACGAGACGACGCTTCGCATCATCAACACCGCGATCGGCTGGTTCGAGGGCAGGACGAGGGACGTGCCGGCCTTCGGCGGCGCCGTGCACAGGCCCCTGCCGTCCGAGGAGCGGCGCGCCGTGGCCGCTAGGCTGATGCCGGCGATCCGCGGCATGATCTCGAAGGAGCGCCACAAGCTCGGCCATTTCGACGACAGCGAGGCGGTGCTCGAATTCGTCAACGCGCGCGACATGCGCGACCTCGCGGCGCTCGGCACCTCCTGCCCGGACCATTTCCTGCGCACCAAGATCCGGCCGCTCGTGGTGGATTTCGACCCGGCGAACCCGGATGTCGAGGCGACGCTCGCCGGGCTCGAGCAGGCCATCGCCGCCTATCGCGACGACTACGCCGCCTATTACGAGCGCTGCCGCCACGACGACAGCCCGGCCATGCGCGACCCCAACGCCGTGGTCTACCTCGTGCCCGGCGTCGGCATGATCACCTTCGCGCTCGACCGCGCCACGGCGCGGATCTCGGGCGAGTTCTACGTCAACGCCATCAACGTGATGCGCGGCGCCGCTGCCGTGAGCGAATATCGCGGCCTGCCCGAGCAGGAGGCCTTCGACATCGAGTACTGGCTTCTGGAGGAGGCCAAGCTCCAGCGCATGCCGAAGCCCAAGAGCCTCGCCGGGCGGGTGGCCCTCGTCACCGGCGGCGCGGGCGGCATCGGTGCGGCGACGGCGGCGCGCTACCTTTCCGAGGGCGCCTGCGTGATGCTGGCCGACATCGACGCCGGTGCCCTGGAAGAGGCGCGCGCCGGCCTGGCGCGGAAGTTCGGCCCCGACGTCGTGCGCGGCGTCGAGGTGAACGTCACGGACGAGGCGGCGGTGGCGCGCGCCTATGCGGAGGTGGCGGTGGAATTCGGCGGCGTCGACATCGTGGTGTCGAACGCCGGCATCGCCTCCTCGGCGAAGGTCGAGGACACCTCGCTCGAGCTGTGGAACCGCAACATGGACATCCTGTCCACCGGCTATTTCCTGGTCAGCCGCGAGGCGTTCCGGCTCCTGAAGACGCAAGGTATCGGTGGCGCTCTGGTCTTCGTGGCCTCCAAGAACGGTCTCGCCGCCTCGCCCGGCGCCTCGGCCTACTGCACCGCCAAGGCGGCCGAGATCCATCTCGCCCGCTGCCTCGCGCTCGAGGGCGCGCCCGACGGCATCCGCGTCAACGTGGTGAACCCCGACGCGGTGCTGCGCGGCTCCCGGATCTGGCAGGGCGAATGGCTCGACCAGCGCGCCGGCACCTACGGCACCGACAAGGAGGGGCTGGAGGAGATGTATCGCCAGCGCTCGCTGCTGAAGCGGTCGGTGCTGCCCGAGGACATCGCAGAGGCCTGCTATTTCCTGGCCTCCGAGGCCAGCGCCAAGTCGACCGGCAACATCCTCAACGTGGATGCCGGCAACGTCCAGGCCTTCACGCGCTGAGCCGGGCAGGGGAGGAGAGAGACATGATCGACAAGGGCATCATCGAAGCCTCGAACGACGAGCGCGAAGCAGGGCTGCGCGCCGATTACGACGCGCTGGCAGAACAGCTCGACCGGCGCGGCATCGACATCGCGGGCATCAAGGACAAGATCGCGGGCTTCGGCATCGCCATCCCAAGCTGGGGCGTGGGTACCGGAGGCACCCGCTTCGCCCGCTTCCCCGGCCCGGGCGAGCCGCGCGGCGTGTTCGACAAGCTCGACGATTGCGGCGTAATCCACCGGCTGACCGCGGCGACGCCGCGCGTCTCGCTGCACATCCCGTGGGACGAGGCCGACCCGGCCGATCTCAGGGCCAAGGCCGAGGAGACGGGGCTCGGCTTCGACGCCATGAACTCCAACACCTTCTCCGACCAGCCGGGGCAGGCGCTGAGCTACAAGTTCGGCTCGCTGTCGCATGTCGACGCCGCCGTCCGCGCGCAGGCGGTCGAGCACAACCTGCACTGCATCGCGCTGGGGCGGGAGATCGGCTCCAGGGCCCTGACGGTCTGGGTCGGCGACGGCTCGAACTTTCCCGGCCAGACGCATCTCGCCCGACAGTTCGACCGCTACCTCGATGCTACGAAGGAGATCTATGCCGGGCTGCCCGGCGACTGGCGGCTGCTGACCGAGCACAAGATGTACGAGCCGGCCTTCTACTCCACCGTCGTGCAGGACTGGGGCACCAACTACCTGATCGCGCAGGAGCTGGGCGAGCGCGCGCAATGCCTCGTCGATCTCGGCCACCACGCGCCCAACGTCAACATCGAGATGATCGTCGCGCGGCTGGCGCGGTTCGGCAAGCTGGGCGGCTTCCACTTCAACGACAGCAAGTACGGCGACGACGATCTCGACACCGGCGCGATCGACCCCTACCGGCTGTTCCTGGTGTTCAACGAGCTGGTCGAGGCCGACGGTCCCGGCTTCGAGCCGATGCACATGCTCGACCAGAGCCACAACGTCACCGACCCGATCGAGAGCCTGATGGTCTCGGCCACCGAGGTGCAGCGCGCCTACGCGCAGGCGCTGCTGGTGGACCGCGCGGCGCTGGCCGGGTTCCAGGAGGGCAACGACGCGCTGATGGCGACGACCACGCTGAAGCGCGCCTTCCGCACCGATGTCGAGCCGATCCTCGCCATGGCGCGGCTCGAGGCGGGGGCGGCGATCGATCCGGTCGCGGCGTTCCGGGCCTCGGGCTACCGCGCGCAAGTGGCGGAGCAGCGCCCGGCGGTGGCGGGCGGCTCGGGCGGCATCGTCTGAGCCCTCAGCGCACCGCGTATAGGCCGCGTCCGACGCTGAGGCCGGTGGCGGTCTCGGCGATCGAGGCGGCGTCGATGCCGTAATGGCGGTAGAGATCGGCGATGCTGCCGGTCTGGCCGAAATGCTCCACCCCGAGCGATACGGTGCGATGCCCCGCCACCGCGCCGAGCCAGGCCAGCGTCGCCGGGTGGCCGTCGATCACGGTGACGATCCGGCAGTCGCGCGGCAGGTCGTCGAGCAGCCGCTCGGCCTGGCTGCGAGCGCCCGTGGCGCCGCGCGCCCGCGCCCGCTGCGCCGCGGTCCAGCCGGCGTTGAGCCGGTCGGCCGAGGTGACGGCCAGCACACCCACGTCGCGCCGCGCATCCGAGAGCATGCCGGCGGCGCGGATCGCCTCCGGCGCGATCACGCCCTGATAGGCGATCACCACCTCGCAGTTCGGCCCCGGCGGCCGCAGCCAGTAGGCGCCGTCGATCGCGCCCTGCCGGAAGGCGTCGTCGTGGCGCCGGCCCGGCTGCTCGATCGGGTTGGTCGAGAGCCGCAGGTAGACCGAGCCGCCGGTCTCGTCGCGGAGCCATGTCCGCTCGTCCGGGTCTCCCGCGCCGTCGCGCTGCAGGTAGTCGAAGGCCCAGTCCATGATCACCGACAGCTCGTCGAGGAAGGCCGGCTCGAAGGCGGCGAGACCGTCCTGGCTCATGCCGATCAGCGGCGAGGCGATCGACTGGTGCGCGCCGCCCTCCGGCGCCAGCGTCACGCCCGATGGCGTGCCGACCAGCAGGAAGCGCGCGTCCTGGTAGCAGGCGTAGTTCAACGCATCGAGGCCGCGCGCGACGAAGGGGTCGTAGACCGTGCCGACCGGGATCAAACGCTTGCCGAACAGCGCGTGCGACAGCCCGGCCGCGCCCAGAAGCAGCATCAGGTTCATCTCGGCGATGCCAAGCTCGATGTGCTGGCCCTCGGGCGCGAAGTCCCATTTCGCGGTGGAGGGGATTTTCTGGGCGCGGAAGGCATCCGCGCGCGCGGAGCGGGCGAAGAGCTTGCGGCGGTTGACCCATGGCCCGAGGCTGGTGGTGCCGGTCACGTCCGGCGAGGTGGTCACGAGCCGGTCGGCGAGATCGCCGCCCTGTTTTGCCAGCGCGTCGAGGATCTTGCCGAAGCCCGCTTGGGTCGAGGCCTCGCGCTCGGGCGCGAGCTCGATCCGCTGGGCGGGGAGGCGGGCATCGCCGCGCCGCCGCGATCCGCCCGCGAAGAACGGCACGCGGTCGAGCCAGTCGCGGAAGCCCGCCTCGTCCGCGACGGCGGCGAAGCGGTCCCATTCCGCGCCCTCCGGCACACCCATGTGGCGCTGCCATTCGGCCATCTGCGCCTTGGTCATCAGCCCGCCGTGATTGTCCTTGTGCCCGGCGATCGGCGTGCCCCAGCCCTTGATGGTGTAGGCGAGGAAGCAGGTCGGCCGGTCATGGTCGATGGCTGCGAAGGCACGGGCCATGGTCTCGACGCAGTTGCCGCCGAGGTTCTCCATCAATGCCGCCAGCTCGGTGTCCGAGCGCCTCTCGATCAGCGCGCTGACCTCGCCCTGGTCGCCGAGATCGTCGAGCAGCCGCTTGCGCCAGACCGCGCCGCCCATGAAGGTCAGCGCCGCGTAGTCCTGGTTCGGGCAGGCGTCGATCCAGTCGCGCAGCGCGGGCCCGCCCGGCTCCTCGAAGGCGGCGCGCTGCAGCACCCCGTGCTTGAGCCGCACCACCTCCCAGCCGAAGGCGTCGAAGATCTTCTCGATCCGCTGCCACAGCCCCTCGCGCACCACGCCGTCGAGCGACTGGCGGTTGTAATCCACCACCCACCAGCAATTGCGCAGGTCGTTCTTCCAGCCCTCCTGCAGGCACTCGTAGACGTTGCCCTCGTCGAGCTCGGCGTCGCCCATCAGCGCGATCATCCGGCCGAGCGGCATGTCGCGGCCCCAGTCCTTGGAGGCGACGTAGTCCTGCACCAGAGAGGCGAAGGCGGTGATGCCGACGCCGAGACCCACCGAGCCGGTGGAAAAGTCGACCTCATCGCCGTCCTTGGTGCGCGACGGGTAGGACTGCACCCCGCCCCAGCCGCGGAAGTTCTGCATCCGCTCGAGGTCCTGCCGGCCCATCAGGTATTGCATGGCATGGAACACCGGCCCGGCATGGGGCTTCACCGCCACCCGGTCCTCGGGGCGTAGCGCGGTGAAGTAGAGCGCCGCCATGATCGATACCATCGAGGCCGAGGAGGCCTGGTGGCCGCCAAGCTTGATCGCGTCCGCCTTGGGGCGGATGTGGTTGGCGTGGTGGATCATCCAGTGCGACAGCCACAGCAGGCGCTGCTCGGCGGTCTTCAGATGCGTGGCGTCCATCGGTGTCCTCCCTGCGGCGGCCCTCCCCGGCCGCCGGTGGCGTCGCTGCGGATCATCGGCCGGCCGGTCCGGCGCGGCAAGCGGGGTCAATGCGCGGTCGGCAGGCGCGCGCCCTCGGCGTCGAACAGGTGGATGCGGTCGCGCATCAGCCGCAGCCCGACCCGGTCGCCGGGGCGCAGGTCGACATTGCCATGCACCCGCGCCAGCAGCAGGCCGATGCCCTCGGCCTCGGTGAAGACGTTGGTGTCCGAGCCGAGCCGCTCGATCACCTGCGCCTGCGCCGCGATCTCGCCCTCCTCGGCGCTCACCAGCTCGAGATGCTCGGGCCGGATGCCGAGCTGCGCGGCAGAACCCGGCCCCGGCAGGGTCGCGCCGTTGCCCAGGCGCAGCCCCGCCGCATCGGCGGCGAGGTCGAGCAGGTTCATGGTCGGCGAGCCGATGAACTGCGCGACGAAGCGGTTGGCGGGCCGGTCGTAGAGCTCGAGCGGCGTGCCGACCTGCTGGATCACGCCGCCATTCATCACCACGATCCGGTCGGCCAGCGTCATCGCCTCGACCTGGTCATGCGTGACGTAGACCGTGGTGGTGCCGAGCCGCTGATGCAGCCGGGCGATCTCGAGCCGCATCTCGACCCTGAGCGCGGCGTCGAGGTTCGACAGCGGCTCGTCGAACAAAAAGGCCTGCGGGTCGCGCACGATGGCCCGGCCCATTGCGACCCGCTGCCGCTGCCCGCCCGACAGCGCCTTTGGGAAGCGTTCCAGCAGCCGGTCGAGCCCGAGCGTGCGCGCCGCAGCGGCGACCGGACCCTCGCGCTCGGCCGCGGGGCGGCGGCGGATCTCCATCGAGAAGCCCATGTTGCGGGCCACCGACATGTGCGGGTAGAGCGCGTAGCTCTGGAACACCATGGCGATGTCGCGATCGCGCGGCGGTACCTCGTTCATCCTCCGGCCGCCGATGCGGAACTCGCCGCCGGTGATCGGCTCGAGCCCCGCGATCATCCGCAACAGCGTGGACTTGCCGCAGCCCGAGGGGCCGACCAGCACGACGAATTCCCCGTCGGCGATGCTCAGCTCGATGTCGTGCAGCACCTCCAGCCCGCCATAGGACTTGCGCAGCGCTCTCAGCTCCATTCCGGCCATGGCCTATCCCTTCACGGCGCCAGAGGTGAGCCCCTGGACGAGGTAGCGCTGGATGAACAGGAAGAAGAGGCAGGAGGGCACCAGCGCCAGCACCCCCGCGGCCATCATCTGGCCCCAGTCGACCGAGAACTTCGACACGAAGGTCAGAAGCCCCACCGGGAAGGTCATCGCGTCGTTCGAGTTGATCAGCATCAAGGCGAACAGAAGCTCGGACCACGCGGCGGTGAAGACGAAGCCGAGCGTCGCCCCGAGGCCGGGCAGGGTGAGCGGCAGGATCACCACCCTGAGCGCCTGCAGCCGGGTGCAGCCGTCGATCATCGCCGCCTCCTCCAGATCGCGCGGGATGCCGTCGAAGAAGCTCTGCATCAGGAAGGTCGCGAAGGGGATGTTGAAGGCGGTGTAGACCACGATCAGCGAGGTCAGCGAGTTCAGTAGCCCGATCGCCGCGACCAGCTTGTAGATCGGCGCGATGATCATCAGCAGCGGGAACATCTGGGTCAGCAGCATCAGCGCCACCACCCAGCGCTTGCCGCGGAAGGCGAAGCGCGAGAAGGCGTAGCCCGCGGCGGCGGCGATCAGCGTGGTCGCGGCCGCGGTGCTGAGCGAGACGATCACCGAGTTGCGGAAATAGGCCATGAAGTCGGACTGGAAGATCACCGTCCGGAAGTTGTCGAGCGTCAGCTCGGAGGGCCAGAGCGCGGTGCCGTCGCTGAAGATCAGCGCGTCCGGCGTCAGCGCGATCTTCAGAAGCCAGTAGAGCGGGAACAGCGCGAAGGCGACATAGGCCGCGATGGCGGCATACTTGCCGGCGACGAGGGCGGGCGGGGTGCGGCGAAGCGCGGCCATCAGACGCGCACCAGCTTTTCGCGGACCACCAGCAGGATCACCGCGTAGACCATCAGCACGCCCAGGAGCGCCACCGCGATCGCCGAGGCATAGCCGAAGTCGAGCTTCCGGAAGGCGGTGGTGAAGACGTAGGTGGCGAGGATCTGGGTCGAGTTCGCGGGCCCGCCGCCGGTCATCACGTAGATCAGGTCGGCGAAGTTGGCGATCCAGATCGCCCGCAGCATCACCGTGATCGCGATCATCGGCCCGAGGAAGGGCAGGGTGATCTTGGTGAAGCACTGCCAGCGCGAGGCGCCGTCGATCTCGGCCGCCTCGTAGAGCTCGGAGGGGATCGACTGCAGCGCCGCGAGCAGGGTGATGGCGAAGAACGGCACGCCGTACCAGACATTGGCCAGGATCGGCCCCCAGAGCGCGGTGTCGGGGTCGCCGAGGATGTTGTAGGGCTCGGACAGAAGGCCGAGCGCCGCGGCCCAGTGCGGCAGCGGGCCGATCACCGGGTTGAACAGCCACGACCAGGTCAGCGCGATCAGGAAGGTCGGCACCGCCCAGGGCAGGAACACCAGGGCCTGCACAAGCCGCTTGCCGTGGAACTGCGTGGACAGCAGCAAGGCCAGCCCGAGGCCGAGCCCGAACTGCAGCGTCACCGAGCCGAAGGTCCACCAGAAGGTGTTGGACATCGCGGTCCAGAACCGGCCGTCACCGACCAGCGTCTCGAAGTTCTCGAGCCCGACGAAGCCCGCGTCGAAGGGGCGCAGCAGGTTGATCGACTGGAAGGCGTAGGAAATGCCGATCGCCAGCGGGATCAGCATGACGAAGCAGATCAGCAGCAGCGCCGGCGACAGGTAGAGATAGGGCTCGACCGCGTAGCGCAGCCAGGCCCGGGCGAGGCGCGCCCGGGGCATCCCGGGCGCGTGCTCTGCGTGGGTCGCGCTCATTGCGCGGCTTGCCACTTTTCGTATTCCTCGGTCAGCAGCTCGGCCCAATGGTCGGCCATCTCCTGCGCCGAGATCTCGCCCAGCAGCGCCTGCTGCGAGGTCTCGAGCGCGACGCTGTCGGCGAAGTAGCCGAAGCCCTCGAGATAGGTCGGCATGATGGTCGGCACGTAGGCCGGGTCGTTGAGCTCCTTGAACCAGCCGGCGAACTGCTCGGTCTGGAAGTAGGGGTCCTGGTCGGCGCCCTCGTGGATCGGGATCACGCCGACGCGCTTGGCCCAGGTCTCGTTCTGCTCGGGGGCGGAGAGATGCGCGATCAGCTCCCAGGACGCGTCGGGATGCTCGGTGCTCTCGAAGGCGGCCCAGCCGGCATAGCCGATGGTCGGGAAGGCCTTGCCCGAAGGGCCGACCGGCATCGGCGCGACCGCGAAGCTCTCGGGGTCCATGCGCTCGGACACCGCGATCAGCGCGTCGGGGTCCTGGTCGAGGAAGGCGCAGGTGCCCGAGTAGAAGCCGGCGACGATCTCGTTGAAGCCCCAGCCGACGCTGTCACGCGGGGCGTTGCCCTCCTGGTACATGTCGATCAGGAACTGCAGCCCCTCGACGCTGCCCGGCTCGTTCAGCCGGCTCTTGCCGTCCTCGGTGAAGAACTCGTTGGTGCCGTTCATCGCGGCGGCCATCATGATCCAGCCGTTCAGCCCGCCCGGCCCGCCGCGCAGGCAGTAGCCGGACTTGCCGTCGAGCTCGGAGACCGCGGCCGCGGCCTGCATGAACTCCTCCATGGTCTCGGGCGGGCCCTCGACCCCGGCCTCGGCCAGCAGCTCCTTGTTGTAGAACATGGCGCGCAGGTAGAAGCCGTAGGGGATCTCGCGCAGCCGGCCGTCGGCGGTCTGGCTGCCCATGGCGACGGTCTTGTCGGTCAGCGTGTCGCCGTGCTCCCACGCCGCGACGCGGTCGGTCAGGTCCATCAGCTGGCCGCTGCCCGAGTAGAGGGCGAGCCAGCGGTCGGGCATCTCGACCACGTCCGGCACGTCGCCGCCGGCCACCATGGTCGCCAGCTTCTCGAAGGCCTGGCCCCAGGGCAGCGACACGATCTCGACGCTGTGCCCGGTTTCGGCCTCCCAGGCCGAGACCATCTCCTGCAGCGTCTCGGTGCGCTCGGGCGAGGTGATCACCTCGACCAGCTTGAGATCCGCCGCCCCGGCCGCGCCCGCGGCCATGATGATCGCGAGCGCCGAGGCGCCCAGTAGCTGTTTCATGTCGTCTCCTCCCTGATTGTCGTTGCGCGGCCGCCCTCTTTTCGGGGTCGTGTCCGCTCGGTCACGTTCAGCCCGTGGCCACCTCCAATGCCTGCATGAAGTCCTCCCAGAGATCCTCGGCCCCCTCGAGCCCGAGGCTGAGCCGCACCAGCCGCGGCGGCACGCCGAAGCGCTGCGGCGCGTTCTGCTCGCCGGCCTGCCGCAGCGTGATCGCCGCGGGCACGACGAGGCTCTCGAACCCGCCCCAGCTCACGCCGAGGCGGAAGATCTTCAGCGCGTCGGCGAAGCGCGGGATGTCGACGTTCTCGGCGAACTCGACCGACATCAGCCCCGAGCGACCGCGCAGCCCCGGCACGGCGTTGGCGCCGGGCGAGCGCACCCGCGTCACCTCGGGCCGCGCGGCCAGACGGTCGACGAAGAGATCGGCGGTGCGGCCGTGCTGGCGCATCCGCGCCTCGAGCGTGCGCAGGCCGCGCAGCAGCAGCCAGGCCTCGAAGGGGGCGAGCTTGGCGCCCAGAAGCGGCAGCGTCAGGTCGCGCAGACGGGCGACCAGATCGGCCCGGCCCGCCACCACCCCGGCCACCGTGTCGGAATGGCCCGAGATGTATTTCGAGGCCGAATGGATCACGAGGTCGATGCCGAGCGCCACCGGGTTGAGCAGCGCCGGCGTGGCCCAGGAGCTGTCGATCACGGTGGTCACGCCGTGGCGACGGGCATGGCCTGCCACGGCGCGCAGGTCCATGACCTCCATCATCATCGAGTTCGGGCTCTCGAGATAGGCCAGTCGCGCCCCGGCCAGAAGCTCGGGCTCGGCTTCGAAGGCCTCCGGCGTGTGGTAGGTGATCTCGACGCCCCAGGGCCGCAGCATCCGCTCCATCAGCCGGTAGCTGTCGGGGTAGACATGGGTGATGCAGGCGATGCGGTCGCCGGGCTTCACCAGCGCGAACAGGGTAGAGGCCACCGCCGCCATGCCGGAGGCGAAGCCGACCGCGGCCTCGGCCCCCTCGAGCCGCGCGATCATCTGCTCGAAGGCGCTGACGGTGGGGTTCTGCACCCGGCTGTAGAGCGGGCGGTCCGAGCGTCCGGCCATCCGGTCCTCGAACTCGGCGTAGCTGGAGAAGCCGAACAGCGAGCTTTGGTAGATCGGCGGGGTCATCTCGCCATAGGCGCCGTCATGCGGCGTGGCGAGCAGGCTGTCGAGGCCGTCGCCGCCCGCGCTCATGCCTGTTCCTCCCGCGCGGTGACGGCCGCCGCGGCGGCGGTGACCTCGTCGAGGATCTGCGCCATCAGCCCGGCGGCGGCCTCCGCCTCGCCGGCGACGATCGCCTCGGCCAGCGGCCGGTGCAGCGGGATCGAGGCATGGCCCAGCTGCGCCTGGCCGAAGGGCGCCTCGTAGATGTCGTGGAAGGCGCGCTGCAGCTGGCCGATCAGCTGGCCGAAGAGCGGGTTGCCGGTGGCGGCGTGGATCGCGGCGTGGAAACGGTGATCGATCGCGCGCCAGTCCTCGCCGGCCTCGTAGACCGCCATCAGCTCGAGCATCAGGCCGCGGATCTCGTGGCGCTGGCGTTCGTCGGCCTCGCGCGCCGCGATCCGCACCGCCTCGATCTCGAGCGGACGGCGCACCGCGAGCGTGCGGGCGAGGCTCTGCGCCTCGAGCGTGACCGAAAGCGGCAGTTGCAGGGCGTGGCCCGAGATGTCGGTGGCCAGCACCGTGCCCGCGCCCTTGTTGCGCGTGACGATCCCCATCGCCTCCCAGGACTTGATCGCCTCGCGCACGGTGCCGCGGCCGAGGCCGAGCCGCCGCGCGAGATCGACCTCGGCCGGCAGGCGATCTCCGACGCCGAGCTTTTCGGCGTCGATGATCTGCAAGAGCGCATCCATGACTTGCCGTTGCTTCTGCGATGCCGGGGCGATCTGATCCATGGGTCTTCCTGTCAACGTCGTCACAGCCTCGCATATTGTCCGACATAGTCAACAATTATGTCGGACAATGTTTGTACGGGCCTCGAAGGGCGGGAATTTGGAGTCCGGGCGGGGGAGGGCCGGCTGTCGTGCTGGCGGGCGGGGCCAAAGCCGTGCAGGCAGAAAAGATCGGCTGTGACGGCGGGATGCCCGGTCTAGGGTAGGCCGGCATTCGGCCCGCACGCGGCCGCGTCCAACGATGTTTCGCTTTATAGAGGCTCGCTCGGCCCGACCGGCGGGGTCGACTACAAGGGCGACCTCGGGGTGGTGATCGGCCACAAGGCGCAGCACGCCGGCCGGAACGAGACGATGCGCTGCGTCGCCGGCTACGTGATCGTGAACGAAGTGACCGCGCTCGAGCTGGTGACGACGCTGAACGGTGAAGAGCGCCAGCGGGCGGTGATCCGCGACCTCGTCTTCGACATCCCGGTGCTGATCGAGGCCCTCACCGCCATCGGCACGCTGTCGAACCCGATCGCGCAACCGCGGCCCGCCGTGCCCGCCGGGCGCGGGCGACGGGCCGACGGCCGGGGCTCAGGCCCCGCCGCCCTCGGTGCCGCGGGATGTACCTGTGAGGTAGACCTCGATCCGCGCGGCGGCGTTGACGAGGTGACGCTCGGCCGCGCCCGCCGCGCCGGGCGCGTCGCCCTCGGCGATCGCCCGAAAGATCGCGCGATGCTCCTCCTGCACCGCGTCGAGCAGGTCGACATGGTTGGCGCGGGTGTTGGTCCGGGCCTGCCGGATCACGTTGCGCGCACCGAATTCGAGGTGCTTGCACAGGGCCTGGAAATGCGGGTTGTGCGTCGCCTCGACGATGGCCTGGTGGAACTGGAAATCCTCCTCGTCGCCGAGCTCGTCATTGGCGATCGCGAATTCCATGCCCACCAGCGCGCGCTTGATGCGCTTGAGGTCCTCGTCGGTGCGGTGCAGGGCCGCCAGCCGCGTCGCCGCGACCTCGATCGCGACCAGCAGCTCCATCGCCTGCTCGAGCGCCTCGCGGTTGCTCACCGCGAAGTTCTGGATGCGGAACGAGCTGGTCGCGTTCTGCGCGGTGACGAAGACGCCGCTGCCGGCGCGCGAGGCGACAAGCCCGTCGGACTTCAGCTTCGACAGCGCCTCGCGCACGACCGGGCGGCTGACGGCGTACTCCGCGCAGAGCAGCCGTTCGCTCGGCAGCCGGTCGCCGACCGCAAGCTCTCCGTTCAGGATCTTGCGGGCCAGATCGCTCGCGATCTCGTCCGGCAGGTGGCTGCCGGCCGCGGCGGTGCGCGTGGATCCGTTTCTGCTCATCCGCGACATCTCCAAAGCGAGCGGGGGGTCATGGCTTCAATCATACGAAATTGGCCAGACAGGTCAACTTGAGAGAATAATAAAGCAATAGAAGTAACTTAAGTGATAAATCTCAGGGCATTATACCCTGATATCAGGCATCATGGCTTTTTGGCCAGACGGGTAGTTGACCTGTAAGACCAGTCATGCCAGCGTCTGGACCGGGATCGGGAGGATTCCGGGATCAAGTTTCTTTCGGGGAGGAAGACATGACGTTCAGTTCGCTTGTCCGCGGCACCGCCGCCAGCGCGCTTGTCCTGATGGCCGGTTCGGCCGCGGCCGAGCCGCTCAAGATCGCATTGGTGGAAACCCTGTCGGGCCCGCAGGCCTCGACCGGCCTGCTTTACCGCTCGGCCGTCCAGTACGAGATCGGCAAGCTGAACGAGCAGGGCGGCTTCGGCGGCGAGGAGATCGTGCTGGCCGAGTACGACAACCAGGGCGGCCCAGTCGGGGCGGCCGACCGGGTCCGGGCGGCGATCGCCGACGGCGCGCAGATCATCCTGCAGGGCTCGTCCTCCGCTGTGGCCGGTCAGGTCACCGAGGACGTGCGCAAGCACAACCTGCGAAACCCCGGCAACGAGGTGCTCTACGTCAATCTCGGCGCCGAGGCGATGGAGCTGACCGGCGAGAAGTGCCACTTCTACCACTTCCGGGTCAGCCCCAACGCCGCGATCCGCGTCGGCACGCTGGTCGAGGGCATGCGCGAGGCCGACGCGCTCGGCGAGCGGGTCTACGCGATGAACCAGAACTACTCCTGGGGCGTCGACGTGCAGGAGAACACCAAGGCCGCCGCCGAGGAGATGGGCTTCGAGGTGGTCGAGGAGACGCTGCACGACGTCAACAAGATCCAGGATTTCGCACCCTACGTCGCCCGCATCCAGGCCGCCCACGCCGACACGGTGATCACCGGCAACTGGTCGAACGACCTGCTGCTGCTGATGAAGGCCGCGAGCAGCGCCGGCCTCGAGGCGCGCTTCGGCACCGCCTTCCTCGACCAGCCCGGCAATGTCGGCAATGCCGGCGCCGTCGCCGAAGGGCACTTCGTCTCGACGCCGTTCAACGCCGAGACCAACCCCGATCTGTCGGGGCCCTTCGTCGAGGACTACAAGGCCGCGACCGGTCACTACCCCTCCTATGTCGAGCCGGCGGCCGCCTTCGGCATCCGGCTGCTCGGCGAGGCGCTCGGCCAGGTCGAGCCGACCGAGGCCGGGGTCGACGTGACCGCGCTGGCGCAGGCGCTCGAGACCGTCTCGATCGAGACCCCGATGGGCGAGCTCTCGATCCGCCCCGAAGACCACCAGGCTGTGCTGCCGATGGTCGTCCAGACGGTGAGCCGCGACGCGGTCTACAAGGCCGACGACACCGAGTTCGGCTTCAAACCGGTCAAGCTGATCTCGGCCGAGGACGCCGCGGCGCCGGTGCAGGACAGCTGCGAGATGCAGCGTCCCGGCTGATACCGGACACCCCACCCTAGGACAGCTTCGGTCCGCCCGTGCCCGCCGCGGCAGGGCGGACCGCACCCGAACTGCAGGGAATGGCAGAGCCATGGACCAACTCGTCTTCGCATTGCTCAACGGCACGATCTACGGGCTCTTGCTCTTCATGGTCTCGGCCGGTCTGACGCTGATCTTCGGCATGATGGGCGTGCTCAACTTCGCCCATGCGTCCTTCTACATGCTGGGCGCCTATTTCGCCTACACGCTGGAGCCGCTGACCGGCTTCTGGGCCGCGATCCTGCTCTCGCCGCTCCTGGTCACCGGCATCGGCGTGCTCGTCGAGAAGTTCATCCTGAGGCGGGTGCACGCCTTCGGGCACGCCCACGAGCTGCTCGTGACCTTCGGCCTCTCCGTCGTGATCGCCGAGCTGATCAAGATGGGCTACGGCAACTTTCCGGTCGACTACCGGGTGCCGCCGGAGCTGCGCTTCGCGGCCTTCTCGATCTCCGGCATCGACTACCCGTTCTACCGGCTGTTCATGGGGGCGATCGCGCTCGTCATGTTCGCCGCGATCTACCTGCTGCTGACCCGCACCCGCGTCGGCATCGTGGTCCGCTCGGCCATCTACCGGCCGCAAATGGTCGAGGCGCTCGGGCACAACGTGCCGCTGGTCTTCATGGGCGTGTTCGGCGTCGGCGCCGGGCTGGCGGGGCTGGCCGGCGCGGTGGCCGGGGCCTTCTACACCACCAACCCCAACATGGCGCTCGAACTCGGCGTGGTGGTCTTCGTGGTGGTCGTGGTCGGCGGCCTCGGCTCGATGGGCGGCGCGATGCTCGCCTCTCTCCTGATCGGCATCACCAACTCGCTGGCGGTGGGCAGCAATCTCAGGCCGGCCGATCTCTTTGCGCTGGTAGGACAGCGCGACTGGGCGGAGCAGATCGGCGGGCTGATGACCGTGCAGCTTTCGAGCCTCGCGGCCACGCTGCCGTTCCTGATCATGCTGATCGTGCTGGTGGTCCGGCCGTCCGGTCTCATGGGCGAGAAGGAATAACGCCATGAAAGCCAAGATTTTCCTCGTCGCGATCGCGGTGGCGGTGCTGGTCGCGCTGCCCTGGCTGGTCTCGACCCCGCTGCTCAACGCCGCGGTGCAGATGCTGATCGCCGCGCTCTTCGCAATGGCCTTCAGCTTCCTGTGCGGCCGGGCGGGCATGCTGAGCTTCGGCCATGCCGCCTATTTCGGCATCGGCGCCTTCGCCGCGGTGCACGCGATGAACGCCTTCGGCGGCGCGGGCCTGCTGCCCACCCCGCTGCTGCCGCTGGTCGGCGCCGGGACCGGGCTGCTGGGCGGCCTGATCGCCGGCTACTTCGCGACCAAGCGCACCGGCGTCTACTTCGCGATGATCACCCTCGCCCTGGCCGAGCTGCTGCACGCGCTGGCGCCGCACCTCAAGGGCACCTTCGGCGGCGAGGCGGGGATCTCCTCCTTCCGGATGCCGGCCTGGGGCTTCACCTTCGGCTCGGTCACCGAGGTCTACTTCCTGACCCTGGCCTGGGTGCTGCTCTGCATCGGCCTGCTGTGGCTGCTCGGCCTGACGCCGCTCGGCCGCCTCGCGCTCGGCCTCAGGGAAAACGGCCACCGGCTGCGGTTCCTAGGCTACAACGTGCACGCGCTGAGCACGCTGGTCTTCGCGGTCTCGGCGATGTTTGCGGGCGTCGCGGGCGCGCTGCAGTCGCTCAACATCGAGGCGGCGAACTACGTGGTGCTCGAGGCGCATGTCTCGACCTCGGTGGTGCTCAACAGCTTCATCGGTGGCGTCCGGGTCTTCCTCGGGCCGGCGATCGGCGGCGCGGCGATGACCTTCTTCGGCTACATCACCGCCGATCTCACCCGGGTCTGGCTGCTCTACCAGGGCATCATCTTCGTGCTGGTCATGATGTTCCTGCCGCGCGGTCTGGTCGGCGAGCTGGTCGAGCGCTTCTCGGGCGGCGAGCGCCGGTCCGGCGGCACGGCGCTGCTCGACGGCGGCTGGCGACTGGCCGGCTTCGCCATGGCCGCGGCGGGCTGCGTCTTCCTGGTCGAGTTCCTGCAGCGCTTCCTGTCGACCGGCTACCGCGCCACCGCGACGGGCGAGAACTGGCCGCCGATCGAACTTATGGGCTTCGACTGGTCGCCGGGGTCCCCGCTCACCTGGCTGCTGCCCGCGGCGCTGCTCGCGGCCGGGCTGTGGCTGCTCGGCGCGGCCAACAAGCGGGCGGCCGCACAACAGGAGGCGCTGGCATGAACGACACCGTCCTGAAATTCGAGAACGTCCACAAGTCCTTCGGGCCGGCCCACATCATCCGCGACGTCGATCTCGACGTCCACCGGGGCGAGCGCCACGCTGTGATCGGCCCGAACGGGGCCGGGAAATCGACCCTGTTCCACCTGTGCTCCGGGCAGTTCGCTCCCAGCAGCGGCCGGATCCTGCTCGACGGCGAGCAGATCAGCGGGCTGCGTCCGGCCGAGGTCAACCGCCGCGGACTGGCGCGCTCCTTCCAGATCACCAACATCTTCCCCGGCATCACGGTGCACGAGAACCTGCGCCTCGCGGTGATGCGCAAGCACGGTCTGCAGTTCAGCTTCTGGCGCTTTGCCGGGCGGCTCTCGGCGGTCAATGCCGAGGTCGAGGATCTGCTCGATCGCCTCAGGCTGACCGCGCGCGCCGGCACGCTGGCGAACCAGCTATCCTATTCCGAGCAGCGCTCGCTCGAGATCGGCATGACGCTGGCCTCGGACCCGAAGCTCATCCTGCTCGACGAGCCGATGGCCGGCATGTCGCAGGAGGAGACCGACTACACCGCGGATCTCATCCGCGAGATCACGCGCGGCCGGACCCTGCTCATCGTCGAGCACGACATGAGCGTGGTCTTCGCGCTGGCCGACCGGATCAGCGTGCTGGTCTACGGCGAAATCATCGCGACCGGAACCCCCGAGGAGATCCGCGCCAACGCGCAAGTGAAGGAAGCTTATCTGGGCGAAGAGGTCGCGGCATGAGCGAGGCGATCCTGTCGGTGCAGGGCCTGCACGCGCATTATGGCAAGAGCCACATCCTGCAGGGCGTCAACTTCGACGTCGCGCCGGGCGAGGTGGTCAGCCTTCTGGGCCGCAACGGCTCGGGCCGTTCGACCACGATGAAGTCGGTCATGGGGCTGGTGCCGCCCAGCTCTGGCCGGGTGCTGCTGCGCGGCGAGGATCTCGCCGGCCAGCGCAGCTTCACGGTCTGCCGCCGCGGCATCGGCTACGTGCCGGAAGAGCGGGACATCTTCCTCAACCTGACCGTCGACGAGAACCTCGAGATGGGACGTCAGCGCGGTCCGGAGGGCGCGACGCGCTGGGAAGTGAAGGAGATGTTCACCTACTTCCCGCGCCTCAGGGAGCGCCGCAACACCCGGGCCGGCAGCCTGTCGGGCGGCGAGCAGCAGATGCTCACCATGTGCCGGTCGCTGCTCGGCAACCCGCTGGTCATGCTGATCGACGAGCCGACCGAGGGTCTCGCCCCCAAGATCGTCGCGGTGGTGGGTGAGGTCATCGAGGACATCAACCGGCGCGGCGTCTCGGTCGTGCTGGTCGAGCAGAAGCTCTCGATCGCGCTGAAGGTCTCGAACCGGCTCTGCGTCATGGGCCACGGCCAGATCGTGTTCGAGGGCACGCCGGCCGAGCTCGAGGGCCGGCCGGACGTCACCGAGGAATGGCTCGCCGTCTGAGGCGCGCAGGGAGGATTGCGAAGATGAGGATGACGGCACCGATGGAGGCGGGTCTCGCCGTGCGCGACCTCGACCGGATGCTGGCCTTCTACCGGGAGGCCTTCGGCTTCGAGACGGTCGCGGACGTCCATGTTCCGGCCGAGAAGGCCCGGGCCGCGGCGCTGAGCCGGGGCGGGTACCGCGTCGTGCGGCTGCAGACGCCCCGTGGCGAGCGGATCAAGCTCCTGGCGCCGGACACGCCGCCCGCGGCACGGCCGGAGCCGACCGAGATGATCCTCGACCGTGCCGACGGCGCCTATCTCACCTTCATCGTCGACGACCTCGGCGACGTGGTGGCGCGCGCCGTCGCGGCCGGGGCGCGGCCGATGACAGGCGACGATCCGGTCGAGGTGCGGCCCGGTACCTACCTGGCCTTCCTGCGCGACCCGGAGGGGCATGTCTTCGAGATCGTGCAATACGCCGACATCGCCGCCTACCGTCCCGATCTCGCGGGGCCGGCGGCATGATGTTCGATTTCAGCGGCCGCACCCTGCTGCTCACCGGGGCCAGCGGCGGCATCGGGCGGGCGGTGGCCGGGCTGTTCCGCGCGGCCGGCGCCAACCTCGTGCTGGCCGATCTCGACCGCGACGCGCTCGCCGCGACGGCGGCGGATCTCGGGCCCGGCCGTGGCCGGCTCGCGACGCTGCGCCTCGACGCGGCCGAGCCCGCCGACGCCGAGGCCGCCGTGGCGGAGGCCGAGGCGATGGGCGGCATCGACTTCCTCGTGCCGGCGGCCGGGATCTACCTCGCCGAGCCCTTCGCCGGGATGACTGACGCGCAGTGGCGCCGCACGCTTTCGGTCAATCTCGACGGGGTCTTCTACCTGACCCGCCGGGCGGTGCCCTGTCTCAGGGACAATTCCAGCATCGTGAACCTGACCTCGCTCGCGGCGCATCGGGGCGCGGTCAGCAACGCGCATTACGCCGCCTCGAAGGGCGCGCTCGAGGCGTTCTCGCGCAGCCTCGCGCGTGAACTCGCCCCGCGCTGCCGGGTCAACGCGGTGGCGCCGGGCGTGATCGAGACACCGATGACGCGAGTCCTGATAGCGCAGCGCGGCGCCGAGACCCTGAGCGGCACCCCGCTCGGCCGGTTCGGCACCGCGGACGAGGTCGCCTCCGTGGTCGCCTTCCTGTGCAGCGACGCCGCCAGCTTCGTGACGGGAGAGACCCTGCACGTAAATGGCGGCCTCTACATGAAGGGCTGACGGCGATGGCAATTCGGACACTGCGGAACACGGCACGCTGCCGGAACGCCGCGCGAGGACGGGGGACGCGATGACGGGGCTGCTCGAGGGAAAACTGGCGCTGGTGACCGGCGCCGGGCGAGGGCTCGGCGCGGCGATCGCGGAGGGCATGGCGCGCTCCGGCGCACGGCTCGTGCTGGTCGATCGCGACCCCGACGGTGTCGCGGCCGTCGCCGCGCGGCTAGAGGCGATCGGCGCGTCCGCAATGCCCGAGCTGCTCGACGTCACCGACCGCGCCGCGGTGCGGCGCCTCGCGGCACAGATCCTCGAGCGCGAGGGCGGTCTCGACGTGCTGGTGAACAATGCCGGCGTGGCGGGGCGCGCCGGCTTCGACAGCGAGGAATGCGCCGAGGTCTGGGACCGGACCATGGCCGTCAATCTCGAGGGAACCTTCAATATGTCGCACGCCTTCGTGCCCGCGCTGAAGGCCGCGAAGGGCAATGTCGTGCACCTGTGCTCGGTCGCCGGCTTCGTCGCCGGCGGCTCGACCGCCGGATACGTCGTGTCCAAGGGCGCGGTGCGGTCGCTGACCCAGGTCATGGCGCGGGACCTCGCGCCGCACGAGGTGCGGGTCAACGCCGTCGCGCCGGGGATCATGATGAGCGAGATGGCGGTGGCGCAGCTCGCCCGGCCCGGCGGCGCCGACTGGTTCCTCGACCGGGTGCCGATGCGGCGGATCGGCGAGACCCGCGAGATCGTCGATCCGGTCGTGTTCCTTGCCTCGCCGATGGCCGGCTACATCACCGGCGCCGTGCTGCCGGTCGATGGCGGCTTCCTTGCCGCCTGATCCGATTACCGAACTGGAGGCCGCAATGCCCGATTTCACCGATCTGACCCCGATCTCCACCTGGCGCGAGATCGCGGCCTCGGCCGAGGACCGCACCGCGCTGGAGCCCGGCCTCGGCCGGACCATGCTGGTGCAGGCGCACCTGATCCGCGCCTTCGAGGAGAAGGTGCTGGAGCTGGCCGGGCAGGGGCTTGTGCACGGCCCGGCCCATTCCGCGATCGGCCAGGAGGGGGGCGCCGTGGGCTCCGCCCTGGCGCTGCGCCCGAGCGACCAGGTGAACGGCTCGCACCGCGCGCACCACCAGTTCCTCGCCAAGGCGCTGGCCTATGTGGCGCCGGACGGGATCGACCCGGAGGCCGGTTTCGACGAGACGATCCGCTCGCTGTCGAAGCGCACGTTGTCGGAGATCCTCGGCCTCGCCGAGGGTTTCTGCAAGGGCCGCGGCGGCTCGATGCACCTGCGCTGGTCCGAGGCCGGCAATCTCGGCACCAACGCGATCGTCGGCGGCGGCGTGCCGATGGCCGCGGGCGCGGCCTGGGCGCATCGGCGGGCCGGCAAGGGCGACGTGGTCTACACCTATTTCGGCGACGGCGCGGTGAATATCGGCTCGGTGCTCGAAACGATGAACATCGCCGCAGCCTGGAAGCTGCCGATCTGCTTCTTCATCGAGAACAACCGCTACGCGGTCTCCACCCATGTCGAGGAATGCACCGCCGAGCCGCGGCTGTCCTCGCGCGGGCAGGCCTTCGGCATCCCCGCCTTCAAGGTCGACGGCATGGACACGCTGTCGGTCTACCTCGCCGCGCAGGAGGCCAATGCGATCATGCGCACCGGCCGCGGCCCGACGATCATCGAGGCCGACGTCTACCGCTACTTCCACCAGAACGGCGCGCTGCCCGGCTCGGCCTTCGGTTATCGCAGCAAGGAGGAGGAGGCCGAGTGGCGCGGGCGCGACCCGCTCGACCGTCTCGGCGCCGACCTGCAGGACCGGCAGATCATCGGCAGCCAGGCGATCGAGGATCTGCGGGCTAACTGCACCGGCCTGATGGACGAGATCGCCGGTGAACTGGTCGAGACGGTCGATGGCCAGCGTCGCATCGTGCCGGCGCTCTGGCCCGAGGAGAACTTCCGCGATTTCGGCCTGCGCGGCGACCTGTCGGAATTCGAGGGCGCGCGCTTCGAGGAGGAGGCGAGCTTCTCCGGCAAGCTGAAGAAGGACGTGAAGTTCATCGACGTGGTCTCGCGGGTGATGGCGCGGCGCATGTCCGAGGACGACCGCATCGTCGTGCTCGGAGAGGACGTGCACCGGCTCAAGGGCGGCACGAACGGCGCGACGCGCGGCCTGTCGGAGGAGTTCCCCGACCGCGTGCTCGGCACGCCGATCAGCGAGAACGCCTTCACCGGCCTCGCCGGCGGCATGGCGGCGGACGGCCGGGTGCGCCCGGTCATCGAGTTCATGTATCCCGACTTCATGTGGGTCGCCGCCGACCAGGTGTTCAACCAGATCGGCAAGGCGCGCCACATGTTCGGCGGCGACAGCGCGATGCCGCTGGTGCTGCGCACCAAGATCGCGATGGGCACCGGCTACGGCTCGCAGCATTCGATGGACCCGGCGGGCATCTTCGCCACCGCGCCGGGCTGGCGCATCGTCGCGCCCTCGACTCCGTTCGACTATGTCGGGCTGATGAACTCGGCGCTGCGCTGCGAGGATCCGGTGCTGGTGCTCGAGCACGTCGATCTCTACGCCTCCAAGGGGCGCGCGCCGGTCGAGGATCTCGACTACTGCATCCCGCTGGGCAAGGCGCGACTCGTGCGCGAGGGGCGGCGCGCCACGATCCTGACCTATCTCGGCATGGTCGAGACGACCCGCGCGGCGGTCGAGCGCCTGGGCATGGACGCCGAGGTGATCGACCTGCGCAGCCTCGACCGGGCCGGGCTCGACTGGAAGACGGTCGAGGCCTCGATCCGAAAGACCGGCAACGTGATGATCGTCGAGCAGGGCGCCTCCGGGACCTCCTACGGGGCCTGGCTGGCCGACGAGCTGCAGCGCCGCTGCTTCGACTGGCTTGACCAGCCGATCAAGCGGGTCACCGGCTCGGAGGCCTCGCCCAGCATCTCGAAGGTGCTCGAGGCGGCGGCCTGCGCGCGGCCGCAGGATGTCGAGGCCGGGCTGCGCGAGCTGATGTCCGACCAGGGCCTGAAGCTGGCCGCCGAATAAGGAGACGCGGATGCCGACCGAAGTAGTGCTGCCCTCGCTGTCCGCCGGGATGGAGGACGCGATCATCGCCCGCTGGCTCAAGGCCGAGGGCGACGACGTCGCGCCGGGCGAGGTGCTCGCCGAGATTGAAACCGACAAGGCCACGATGGAGCTGGAGGCCGAGACCGCGGGCCGCCTTGGCCGCCTGCTTTGCCAAAGCGGCGAGCGCGCGGCGGTCGGAGAGGCCATCGCGCTGGTCCTCGCTGGCGACGAGGACCCGTCCGCGCTGGACGCCGAGGCGCCGAAGCCCGCGCCGGAACCGGAGGCGGACAGGAACGAGGTCGCAGCTTCGCCGGTGTCGGAGCAGCCCGCGCCGAGCCGCCGCAAGGCGGCCTCGCCGCTGGCCCGGCGCGTCGCCGCCGAGTGGGGCGTCGCGCTCGACGGCCTGCCAGGCTCGGGGCCGGCGGGCCGCGTGGTCCGGGTCGACGTGGAGCGCGCGCGCGACGCGGCCGAGCCTGCCGACGCCGCCGCGGAAGTTGACCCGCCCGCCGCGCCAAAGGCGTCCCGGGTGCCGGAGGCGCGTGACCCGGCGATCCCAGCCGGGATCGGCGCCCATGACGCGATCCCGCACAGCGGCATGCGCCGCACCATCGCGCGGCGGCTGCACGAGGCCAAGACCACCATCCCGCATTTCTACCTCGAGGCCGATTGCGACATCGCGGCGCTGCTCGAAATGCGCGGCCGGGTGAACGAGGGCCGCGACCGGGCCGAGCGGATCTCGGTGAACGATCTCGTGGTGAAGGCGGCGGCGCTGGCGCTGCGCAAGGTGCCGCGCGCCAACGCGGTCTGGACCGAGGACGCGACGCTGCAGCTGCGGTCGGTCGACATCTCGATCGCGGTGGCAACCGAGGACGGGCTGGTCACGCCGATCCTGCGCGAGGCCGACCGCAAGGGCCTCGGCACGATCTCGGCCGAGGTGAAGGAACTGGCCGCGCGGGCGCGGGAGGGCCGGCTCCGCCCCGAGGAATACCAGGGCGGCGGCTTCTCGATCTCCAATCTCGGGATGTACGGCGTCAAGTCCTTCGCCGCGATCGTCAACCCGCCGCAGAGCTGCATCCTCGCCGTGGGCGCGGCCGAGACGCGGCCAGTCGGGCGCGACGGCGAGATCGTCCTTGCGCCGGTGATGAGCTGCACCCTTTCCGTCGACCACCGGTCGGTGGACGGGGCGCTCGGCGCCGAATGGCTGGCCGCCTTCAAGGCGGCGATCCAAAACCCGATGACCCTTCTGCTCTGAGGCCGCGATGATTTCCGGAACGACCAGACTCTTCGCCATTCTCGCCGACCCGGTCGGCCATGTCCGAACGCCGCAGGCCCTGAACGCCCGCTTCGCAGAGGCCGGGCAGGACGCGGTGCTGGTGCCCTGCGAGGTCGGGCCAGACGCGCTGGAGGAGACCGTCCGGGGGCTGCGCAACGTCCGCAACCTCGGCGGGCTGGTGGTCACCGTGCCGCACAAGACCGAGATCGCCCGCCACTGCAACGCGCTGAGCGAAAGGGCCCGGCTTGCCGGGGCGGTGAACGTCGTCCGGCGCGAGGCCGACGGGCGGCTCTTCGGTGACCTGCTCGACGGCGCGGGCTTCGTCGCGGGCCTCTCTGCCGCCGAGGTCGAGCTCGAGGGCCGGTCGGTGTTCCTGGCCGGGGCAGGCGGCGCGGCCAGCGCCATCGCCTTCGCGCTGGCCGAGGCCGGCGCGGCGCGGCTGACCGTCGCCAACCGATCGGAAGCCAAGGCCCGCGCGCTTCTGCAGCGTTTGCAGTCGGCCTTCCCGGCGGTCGCGGTCGAGGCGGGTCACGACCCGCAGCGCCACGACATCGCCGTCAACGCCACCTCGCTCGGGCTGAAGCCGGACGACCCGCTGCCGTTCGACCCGGCGGACCTGTCGCCCGGCACCCTCGTGGCCGAGGTGATCATGCAGCCGGAGGAGACGCCGCTGCTCGCCGCCGCGGCGGCGCGCGGGCTGCCGACCCATCTGGGGCGCATGATGCTGGAGGGCCAACTGCGCCAGATGATGGCGTTCCTTCTGCCGGAAGCGGAGGGCGCGGCGTGACGGTGCTCGGCACGGCACGGATGACTACATGGAGCTAAAAATGCGCCTGCCTCGGCGGCATCTGACGCGCCGGGCTTCGGCGAGCGGTCTACGGCCCCTCCGGCCCGCCGGGACGGGCGCCGATGGCGCACCGCTGCCTCTTGGTCTTGCCCGGTCCCGAACCGATTGACGGGTGGCCTGTCGTGGAACGCTGATTACAGCCGGTAGTGGCAGTGACGGCCCTTCAATTTCGCTGATAATCTACCTTATGTAATTATCATTGCGATCGCTGGCGGAACCTTATCCAAATCGGACGATTTCGACTGGCTCGATGATGGATTTGGACGTCGATTACACGGTTGGATCGGTATTTCTTACCAATGGTAAGACCAATCTGCATTCTTTGAGGCTCTTAAAGAGTGAGGCGGCGCCCAAAAGAAAGATCAATAATAACCGAACGTTAATCCTGTATTTTCGAGTATGGCGCCCTTTCAACCGCGGATATCCGGCCCGGCTCCCGCCCATTTCGCTTGAGGCCTCATTGCCCTCGTCGCCCGGTGGTCGCCATATGGTCCTGACAGTTCGACCGGGACCGCCATGACCCTTGCACAGGACATCCAGCCGCAGACCGCGCCCCGCACCGGCGGCGCCGAGCGCATCATCGCCTACTTCAAGGAGCGAATGATCCTCGGCGAGATGAAGGTCGGCGAGCGGCTACCGCCCGAGCGCGAACTGGCCCAGCATCTGGGCGTCGGGCGGCCGCTGCTGCGCGAGGTGATCCGCTCGTTGTCGATGCTCGGGCTGCTTGACGTGCGCCAGGGCAGCGGCACCTATGTCGGCCGCGCCGATCTCGGGGTGCTGTCGGATTTCTTCACCTTCTGCCTGTCGCAGGAGCAGGACATCCTCGACGACGTGATGCAGTCGCGCATCGCCATCGAGGTGCAGGCGATCCGCCTGGCCTGCGCGCGGGCCAACGAGCGCGACCTCGCCCGGATCGGCCAGTGGCTGGCCCGGCTGATCGAGACGCTCGACGACCCCGACGCCGGCGGCGCGGCCGACTTCGCCTTCCACCAGGCGATGGTCAAGGCCAGCCACAGTCGCTCGCTGATCACGCTCTACGGCGCGCTCTCCGAGCTTCTGCGTCGCAGCCATGTCGAGCGCCGGCGCACCACATATGACCGCCGCGAGGTGGTCGGAGACCTGGTGGAGGCGCATCGCGAGGTGTTCCTCTCCATCGTGGCGAAGGATGCCGACGCGGCCGAGGCCCGGCTGCGCGAGCATTTCGCGATCGGCGACGAGCTGCGCCGCCGAAGCCTGATCGAGACCTACAGGAAAGGGACCGGTCCGGGCTGAACTGACCATCCAAGGGAGGACGAGATGACGACACTGACCACGCGGCGGCTTCTGGCCGCCACGGCGATCGCGCTGTGCGCGCTGCCCGCCGCCGCCGAGACCCTGCGCTACGCCCATGTCGGCGCCGAGGGCGACATCCAGACCCGCTTCGCCGCCGAGGCGGCCGAGGCGATCGAGGCCGCGACCGACGGCGAGGTGAGCCTGCAGGTCTTCCCCGCCAGCCAGCTCGGCAACGTCGCCGAGATGGTCGACGGGGTGCGCATGGGCTCGATCCAGATGGGCCACCACGACTTCGCCTCGCTGGCCCGCATCGTGCCCGAGATGGCGGTGTTCAACGCCCCCTTCATCTACCGCGACGGCGCCCACGCCCTGGCCGCGACCGACCCCGAGACCTCGCCGGCGCTGCAGGCGCTGAACGCCGAGCTGGTCGAGAACGGCGGTATGCGGGTGATCGGCCGCATCTATCGCGGCGCGCGGCACATCTCCTCGAACTTCGAGATCGACGAGCCCGCCGACATGGAGGGCAAGCCGTTCCGCGCGGTGCCGCTCGACCTGTGGATCTCGATGATCAAGGGCATGGGCGCGACCCCGACCCCGGTCGAGGTCTCCGAGCTGCCGACCGCGCTGATGACCGGCCTCGTGGTCGGGCAGGAAAACCCGCTCACCATGATCTCGGCCAACAAGCTCTACGAGGTGCAGAGCCACGTCGCGATGACCGGCCACATGCAGTCGGTGCTCGCGGTCTTCGTCAACGACGACGCCTGGCAGGGCCTCGAGGAGGACCAGCGCGAGGCGATCACCGCCGCGCTCGACGAGAAGGCCGCGCAGTCGCTCGAATGGGCGCAGGCCTCCGAGGCCGACCTGGTCGACGAGCTGACCGAGGCCGGGATGACCTTCACCACCGCCGAGACCGGGCTCGATCTCGAGAGCTTCCGCACCGGCGTGCTGGCGCAGATCGAGGCCGATTTCCCCGAATACGGCGAGTACATCGAACAGATCATGGCGGTCGAGTGACCGACCGGGCCGGGGGCGGCGCGTTCGCCCCCGGCCGACCAAGGGAGGAGGACGAGATGCTGAGGCAAGGGCTGCAGGTGATCTGCACGGTGCTGCTCGGCGCGCTGGTGACGGTGCCGCTGCTGCAGGTGGTGATGCGCGACCTGTTCGGCGCGCCGCTGATCGGGGCCGAGGAGCTGACCCGGTTCCTGCTAATCTGCACGGTGTTCCTGGCCTACCCGCTGGTCGTGGCGGGGCGCGAGAACATCGTCATGGCCGAACTGCGCGAGGCCCTGCCCGACCGGCTGCGCCGCGCCCTGCACCGGCTGATCGGCCTGGCGGCGCTGGCGGGCTGCGGGCTGATGGCCTGGGTCGCGCTCGGCAGCATCATCGACAATCCCGGCAACGCCACGCCGACGCTGAAGATCCCGTTCTGGCTCTTTCTCGGCGCGGCCTGCGCGGGCTTCGGCGGCGCCGCCCTGGTGCATCTGCGCCAGGCCCTGTCGCGCCGCCCCACCCCCACCGAAACCGGCGCCGCCGCCGACAGCCACAGCGTGAGCCTCTGACATGGGCCTGATCCTGATCCTCGTCTTTCTCGCCCTCTTCGTGACCGGCTTTCCGGTGGTCTACGCGATCCTGCTGCCGGCGATCGGCTATATCGCGATCGAGGGGCTACCGCTCGGCCTGCTGGCGCAGCGCGTCACCTACGCGCTCGACAGCTTCCCGCTGGTCGCGGTGCCGATCTTCATCTTCGTCGGCAACCTGATGAACCTCTCGGGCATCACCGACCGGATCTTCCGCTTCGCCGACACCGCGGTCGGCCGGGTGCCGGGCGGGCTCGCGCAGGTCAACATCTTCTCCAGCCTCATCTTCTCGGGCATGTCGGGCGCCGCGCTCGCCGATGTCGGCGGCTTGGGCAAGATCGAGATCGAGGCGATGAAGAAGCGCGGCTTCGAGGCGCCCTTCTCGGCCGCCGTCACCGCGGCCTCCGCCGTGGTCGGGCCGATCTTCCCGCCCTCGATCCCGCTGATCGTCTACGGCTCCGTCACCTCGGTCTCGATCATCCAGCTGCTGATCGCGGGGATCGTGCCGGCGCTGATCTGCATCGCGCTGCTGATGACCACCGCCGCGGTGATCGCGATCCGCGCGAACATGCCGCGCGCGGCGCGCTGGCCCAGCCCGCGCGAGGTGGGCGCGAGCCTGCTGCCCGCCCTGCCGGCGCTGCTGGCGCCGGTCTTGATGATCGCGGGCATGATGGCGGGGCTCTTCACCCCGACCGAGGCCGCCGCCGTCACCGCCGCCTATGTCGTGGTGATCTCGGGCGCGGTCTACCGCGAGCTGACCTGGAGCCACCTGTGGCAGGCCATGGCGCTGACGCTGCGCTCGACCTCGGCGATCCTCGTCATCGTCGCGGCGGCGGCGCTGTTCGGCTGGATCCTCGCCGTCGAGCAGGTGCCGCAGGACTTCTCGAAGCTGATCCTGCAGATCTCCGACGACCCCGTCGCGCTGCTGCTGATCGCCAACCTGATCTTCTTCGTCGCCGGCATGTTCCTCGACAGCACCACCGCGACGCTGCTGGTGGTGCCGGTGATCGCGCCGCCGCTGGTGCTGGCGGGGGTCGACCCGGTGCATCTGGGCATCGTGGTGATCTTCAACCTGATGCTGGGCCTGCTGACGCCGCCCATGGGCCTGTCGCTGTTCCTCGTGGCCTCGATCGCGCGGATCAGCCTGCGGGCGCTGCTCAAGGCGCTCTTGCCCTTCTACCTGCCGCTGTTGGCGACGCTGGCGATCATCACCTTCGCCGACGAGCTGGTGCTCTGGCTGCCGTCGCTTCTGCGCTGACCATGTCTCACTTCCCCAACCCCAAGGACACGCCCATGCGTCTCGTCATCGGTTCCGATCATGCGGGCTTCCCGCTCAAGGCCCATCTCCTCGACCACCTGAAGGCCCGCGGCCACGAGGTCGAGGATGCCGGCTCCTTCGACGCCGCGCCGGTCGATTTTCCGGACGTCGCGCAGAAGGTCACCGACGCGGTGCTCGGCGGCCGCGCCGAACGCGGGCTGATGGTCTGCGGCACCGGCGTCGGCGCCTCGATCGCCGCCAACAAGGTGCGCGGCATCCGCGCCGCGGTCGGCCACGACGTGCATTCGGCGCATCAATGCGTCGAGCATGACGACGTCAACGTGCTGTGCATCGGCGCCCAGATCGTCGGGCCGTGGCTCGCCACCGATCTGATCGACGCCTTCCTCGGCGCCGAGTTCTCGACCGACGAGGCCTGCCGCCGCCGGGTCGAGAAGCTGCACGCCATGGACGCGGCGCGCTGAGGCCGGGGCGATGATCTGCGTCTTCGGCTCGATCAACATGGACCTGCGCTGCGACGCCCCGGCGATCCCGGCGCCGGGCGAGACCGTGCTCGGTGCCGGGCTGGTGCAGGGCTTCGGCGGCAAGGGCGCCAATCAGGCGGTCGCCGCCGCCCGGGCCGGGGCGCGGGTCGAGATGGTCGGCGCGGTCGGCGCCGACGCCTTCGGCGCGGCCTGCCGCGACAACCTCGCGCGCCACGGGGTCGGCACGGGCGGCGTCGCCACCATGCCGGCCGCCACCGGCTGCGCGCTGATCGTGGTCGATGCCAAGGGCGAAAACGCGATCACCGTGGCGGCCGGGGCCAATCACGACCTGGCCCCGGCGCCGCTGCCCGAGGGCACGACGCTGCTCTTGTGCCAGATGGAGGTGCCGGTCGACGCGGTGCTCGAAATGCTCCGCCGCGCAAGGGCGGCGGGGCGGCGCGGCGTGCTGAACCTCGCCCCGGTGCCCGCCGGGCTCGACGCCGCGACCGCGCGGGCCCTGCTCGACGCGACCGACATCCTCGTCGTCAACGCGCAGGAGCGCGCGGCGCTGGCGGCGCTGGTCGGCACGGTGGAGGGCCCGGGGCTTGCCGTGATCGAGACGCTCGGGCCGAAGGGCGCGGCGCTGACCAGAGCCGACGGTTCGACCCTGCACCTGCCCGCCGCGCCGCTCTCGCCGCGCGACACCACCGGGGCGGGCGACAGCTTTGCCGGCTGCCTCGCCGCCGGGCTCGATCTCGGCCTGCCGCTCGAAACCGCCGCGGCGCGCGCCATCTCGGCCGCCGGGCGCACCTGCCTACACGAAGGCGCGCAGCCCGCCCCCGAGGCCCGCGCCGGCTGAAAGCGCGACTAGCGACGCACCAGCTTGACCGCCCGGGCGCCAGTTGTCGTCCGGGACGGTCCCCAGCATCGATATGACCTGCCGGTTCACCCCGTGACGCGATGTCGTGGCGGGGTGCACCTGCCGCTCCCCCTGCAGCCCGTCGCACGATCCTGTTGACCCGGCGACGGACACCCTGTTATGACACCGATGTCATGACATCGATGTCAGCGAATCCGCATGACGGAGGATGGCGTCGGGAAGCGAGGAACGCACGGTGGCCACGATCTACGATGTTGCCAAACAGGCCGGGGTTTCGCCCAAGACGGTATCCCGTGTCCTCAACGGCGACGCACCGGTCGGCGCCCGCACCCGCGAGGCCGTCGAGGCGGCGATCCGCGCCCTCGATTACCGGCCCTCCAGCGCGGCGCGGACGATGCGCTCCAGCCGGTCCGGGCTGGTCGGGCTGATCACCGGGGCGATCTCGCGCGGCGACGGCAGCGCCGGCCCCTCGGGCCTGCCGGACCTGTTCATCGTCCAGGCGATCCAGCGCGTGGTGGCCGAGGCCGGAATGACCCTGATGATCGCCGATACCGGCGGCGAGGCCGACCGCGCCGTGGAGCTGATGGCGACCTTCGCCCAGCACCGCGCCGAGGGGCTGATCTACGTCGCCGATTCCCACCAGCGGATCGAGGATCTCGACCCGCGCGGCACGCCGCTGGTCCTTGCCAACTGCTTCGACGCCGCCGGCACGCCGGCCGTCCTTCCCGACGACCGGGCGGGCCAGCGCGCGCTGGTCGAGCGCGTGATCGCGGCCGGCCATCGCCGCATCGCCTATCTCACGCTGCCGGAGGGCATGATCGCGACGGAGCTGCGCAGCCGCGGCTACCGCGAGGCCCTGGAGGCCGCGGGCATCGCCTTCGACCCGGCGCTGGTGATCGAGGGCTTCGCCGATCACGGCGAGGGGCCGAGGCCCTACATCGCGTCGGCGCTCGACCGGCTGCTGGCGCTCGAGGACCGGCCGAGCGTCATCTGCTGCGGCAACGACGAGCTGGCGCTCAGGCTCTATGGCGAGCTGCGCGACCGCGGCATCCGCGTGCCGCAGGAGATCTCGGTCGCCGGCTACGACGATTACCGCGTCATTTCCGAGACGCTCTACCCGCCGCTCACCACGGCGGACCTGAACTACCGCGGCATCGGCGAAGCGGCCGCGCGCCGCCTGCTTGCGCTGATCGCGGGCGCGCCGGCGCCGACGGAGGCCGAGGTGATCGGCGGGCCGGTCTGCTGGCGCCAATCCGTCACCGAACACTGACATCCAAGAGGGAGGAGACCCGGAGATGACCAGAACGAACCTGATGGCAGGCACGATCCTCGCCACCGCCCTTTCCGCCGTCATCGCCACGGGTGCGGCGGCGCAGACCGAGCTCAGCATGTGGTACCACGGCGCCGGCGGCGAAGTGGAGAGCGCGATCATCAACCGCATCGTCGATGACTTCAACGCGAGCCAGGACGACTGGGCCGTGGAGCTGCAGAGCTTCCCGCAGGGCAGCTACAACGACAGCATCATCGCCGCGGCGCTGGCGGGCAACCTGCCCGACATCATCGATGTCGACGGGCCGGTCATGCCGAACTGGGCCTGGTCGGGCTACCTGCAGCCGCTGCCGCTCGACGAGAGCGTCATCGAGAACTTCCTGCCCGGCACCAAGGGCGAGTGGAACGGCGAGCTCTACTCGATCGGGCTGTGGGACGCCGCCGTGGCGATGGTCACGCGCCGCAGCTATCTCGAGGACAACGGCATCCGCATTCCCACCCTCGAGGAGCCGTGGACGCGCGAGGAGTTCGATGCCGCGCTGGTCACGCTCGAGGAGACGGGCGAGTTCCAGTACCCGCTCGATGTCGGCATGGCTTGGACCGGCGAGTGGTACCCCTACGCCTTCAGCCCCCTGCTTCAGAGCTTCGGCGGCGACATCGTCGACCGCGAGAGCTACGCCACCGCCGAGGGCGCGCTGAACGGCGACGCGGCGATCGAGTTCGGCGAATGGTGGCAGTCGCTGTTCGAGCGCGACCTCGTGCCCGGCACCAGCCAGGACCCGGCCGATCGCGAGACCGGCTTCGTCGAAGGCAAGTACGCGATCAGCTGGAACGGCAACTGGGCTGCCGTGCCGATCCTCGCCGAGTATGGCGACGACACGCTGTTCCTGCCCGCGCCCGATTTCGGCGAAGGCCCGGTGATCGGCGCGGCGAGCTGGCAGTTCGGCGTCTCGGCCACCTCCGAGCATCCCGAGGGCGCGGCCGCCTTCATCGAGTTCGCGCTGCAGGACGAGTACCTCGCCGAGTTCTCGGACGGGATCGGCCTGATCCCGGCCACGCCGACCGCCGCCGAGATGACCGAGAACTACGCCGAGGGCGGCCCGATGGCGGTGTTCTACGAGCTGTCCGAGGAGCAGGCGAGGCTGCGCCCGGTCACGCCCGGCTACGTCGTCGCCGCCAAGGTGTTCGAGAAGGCGCTGGCCGACATCGCCAACGGCGCCGACGTGATCGACACGCTCGACGCGGCGGTGGACGAGATCGACGCCGACATCGAGCGCAACCAGGGCTACGGCCACTGATCCTCCCCCGTCCGGCCCCCTTGCTCCCGAAGGGGGCCGGACCCAGAGACGAGGTGCTCCCATGTCGCGCTCACGACTGACGCAATCGAACCGGGCCGGATGGGCGATGGCGCTGCCGGGCTTCGGGCTGATCGCCGTCTTCATAATCCTGCCCTTCTTCCTGGCCTTCGGGCTGAGCTTCACCAACCAGCGGCTGATCTCGCCCAACCCGACCGAGTGGGTCGGCTTCGACAACTACCGCCAGCTCATGGGGCTGGGCGTGCTCACGCTCGAGCCCGAGCGCGACGAGGCCGGCGCGGTGATCCGCGACGAGGACGGCGCGATCGAGTATCCGCGCCTGCGCGGCTTCACCCGCGGCAACCCGGACTACGCCCATCTCGACGGCATGCGCGAATGGCTCAGCTGGGGCTGGGGCGAGGACCGGGTGGTGGTGCTGGCGCGCGACGTCGTCTTCATGACCGCGATCGTCAACACGCTGACCTTCGTGCTCGTCGTGGCGCCGGTGCAGGCCGCCATCGCGCTCGGGCTCGCGCTACTCATCAACCAGCGGCTCCGAGGCATCAACGTCTTCCGCACCATCTACTTCATGCCGGTGGTGGTCTCGATCGTCGTGGTCTCGCTCCTGTGGCGCTTCATCTACGACGGCAATGACGGGCTGCTGAACAACATCCTCTCCGCGCTGAGCTTCGGCGTCTTCGAGCCGGTCGACTGGCTCGGCAACCCGGGCACCGCGCTGCCCGCGATCATGGCGATGTCGATCTGGCAGGCGGTGGGCTTCCACATGGTGATCTGGCTCGCAGGCCTGCAGACCATCAGCCCGACGCTCTACGAGGCGGCCGAGATCGAGGGCAGCTCGCGCTGGCAGACCTTCCGATACGTGACATGGCCGGGCCTCAGGAACACCGCCGTGCTGATCCTGATCGTGATCACCATGCAGGCCTTCGCGCTGTTCGCGCAGATCGACGTGATGACCGGCGGCGGGCCGCTCGACAGCACCCAGACCATCGTCTTCCAGGCCGTGGAACGCGGCTACGGCAAGCAGGACATTTCCGGCGGCTCGACCATCTCGGTGCTGCTGTTCCTGCTGGTTCTCACCATCTCGCTGATCCAGCGATACCTGACACGGGAGCGCAGCTGATGGCCCAGATCGACCCGTCCAACCGCGGCCTGCGCCTGGCCGCCCGCTACGCAGTGCTGGTGCTGATCGCGGTGATCTTCATCTTCCCGCTGGTCTTCATGGTGGTGAGTTCCCTCAAGCCCGACCAGCAGCTTCTGTCCGACACCGGCAGCCTGCGGGCCTTCCTGCCGGTCGGCGACATCGGCCTCGGCAACTACGCCGCCGCCTTCCAGCGCGCGCCGGTGGGGCTGTTCATCTTCAACTCGGTGCTGGTGACGGGCATCACGGTGGTGCTGTCGCTGCTGGTCTGCTCGCTCGCGGCCTTCGCCTTCGTCTTCCTCGAATGGCGCGGCTCGGGGCTCCTGCTGTCGGTCATCCTCGCCACGCTGATCGTGCCGTTCGAGACCATCGCGATCCCGCTCCTGCTGATCGTCAACCAGCTGCCCTGGATCGGCCTCGACGGGCTCAGCACCGGCTGGCTCAACAGCTACCGCGTGCAGATCCTGCCCTTCGTCTCGGACGGGCTGACCATCTTCCTCTTCGTGCAGTATTTCCGCGACCTGCCGCGCGAGCTGATCGAGGCCTCCCGCGTCGAGGGGGCGAGCTGGTGGATGATCTACCGCCGCATCGTCATGCCGCTCGCGGGCCCGGTGCTGGCCACCGCCGCGATCCTGAAGTTCCTGGTGATGTACAACCAGTATCTCTGGCCGCTGATGGTGGTGCAGGAGGAGGGCTACCGCCCGGTCATGGTGGGGCTGCAATACTTCTTCCAGCTCAACCGCGCCTGGGGCGAGATCATGGCCTACCTGTCGCTGATCACCCTGCCCGTTCTCGCCTTCTACTTCGTGCTGCAACGCGCCTTCATCTCCTCGATCGCCTCGACCGGCGTGAAGGGCTGACCCACATAACCGCAAGGACATCACATGCCTCTCGCACTCGACGACAAATGGATCTGGGACAGCTGGTACGCCCATGACGGGCAGCGCTGGCACGGCTACTTCCTGCAGGCCGACAAGTCGCTCGGCGACCCGGACCTGCGCCATTTCAACGTCTCGCAGGGTCACGCCGTTTCGGACGACCTGAAGACCTGGGAGCACAAGGGCACCTGCCTCAGGCCCGCGCCGAAGCCCGCCTGGGACGACACCACGACCTGGACCGGCTCGGTGATCCAGGGGCCGGACGGGGTCTGGCACCTGTTCTACACCGGCGGCGGCTCGGCCGAGAACGGCCTCTACCAGCGCATCGGCCACGCCACCTCGCGCGACATGCATTCCTGGGAGCGCGTCGGCTCGGGCCTCTGCCTCGACATGGAGGGGCCGAACGCCGCGCATTACGAGGCCGAGCACGCGGTCGGCCACTGGCACGACCGGGCGATGCGCGATCCCTTCGTGATGAAGGATCCCGACGGCGACGGCTGGCTGATGTACTTCACCGCCCGCGCGCCGGGCATCGCCGAGGCCAATGCCGGCGGCGCGATCGGCTTCGCCACCTCGCCCGACCTCTACGAGTGGACCCTGCAGCCGCCGGTCTTCGCCGGCGATTACGGCCAACTCGAGGTGCCGCAGGTCTTTCGGATCGGATCGCGGTACTACTGCCTGTTCTGCACCGCCGACGAGCACTGGTCGGAAGGTCGCAAGGCGCAGGCCGGCACGCCGCCGGTGACCGGCAACCACTACCTCACGGCCGACGACCCGCGCGGGCCGTGGACGGTGGCGCCCGGCTTCCTCGACGGCGACCTGCCCTGCTACCGCTACGCGGCCCGCGTGCTCGAGACGGCGCAGGGCTGGGTCATCATGGGCTTCGCCGATGGCGGCAGGGACAGCTTCGGCGGCTACGTGATGGATCCGGTGCCGCTGAAGGTCGACGATGACGGTCTTCTCTACATCGCGCCAGCCGACAGGGGGAAATGACATGGCGACGGTCAGGCTGAAGGACATCCGCAAGCGCTACGGCGCGACGGAGGTGATCAAGGGGGTCGACCTCGAGATCGAGGATGGCGAGTTCGTGGTCTTCGTGGGCCCCTCGGGCTGCGGCAAGTCCACGCTTTTGCGGATGATCGCGGGGCTCGAGACGATCTCGGACGGCACGCTCGAGATCGGCGGCCGCGTGGTCAACGAGGTGCAGCCCAAGGAACGCGGCATCGCCATGGTGTTCCAGTCCTACGCGATCTTCCCGCACATGACGGTGCGCGAGAACATCGGCTTTGGCCTGACCGTCGCCCGCGCGCCCAGGGCCGAGAAGGAGGCCGCCGTGGCCGAGGCGGCGCGCATCCTGCAGATGGAGCACCTGCTCGACCGCCGGCCCAGCCAGCTGTCGGGCGGCCAGCGCCAGCGCGTCGCGATCGGCCGGGCGATCACCCGCAAGCCGGAGGTGTTCCTGTTCGACGAGCCGCTGTCGAACCTCGACGCGGCGCTCCGGATGGACATGCGGATGGAGATCGGCCGGCTGCACAAGGAGCTGAAGACCACGATGATCTACGTCACGCACGACCAGGTCGAGGCGATGACGCTCGCCGACAAGATCGTGGTGCTGAAGGAGGGCGAGGTGCAGCAGGTCGGCGCGCCGATGGATCTCTACCACAACCCCGCCAACCTCTTCGTCGCCAAGTTCCTCGGCGCGCCCTCGATGAACCTGATCGAGGTCGAGGTGGCCGAGGCGCGCGCGGGCCATGCGGTGGTGAAGAACCCGGCGCTCGACCCGGTCGAGCTGCCCTGCAAGCTCGATGACGTGCGCACTGGCGAGAAGCTGACGCTGGGCCTCAGGCCGCAATACCTGCATCCCTCGCTCGATCCGTCCGAGGGCAGGCTGCATGGCAAGGTCAAGCTGACCGAGCGGCTCGGCTCCGAGACCGTGGTCGATCTCGAGCTGACCGATGGCAGCCCGCTGATTGCCGCGCTCTCCGAGGACGCGATGTTCGAGCGGGGCCGCGAAGTCAGCCTGACCTTCCGGCCCGAGCAGACGCATCTGTTCAGGGGAAGTCCCTGACACGCGCCTTCGGATGCCGAGCCGGCCCCGGTTTCGAGCGGACACCAAGGCGCGCCTGACGATCACGGCATCGCCTGCGCGATGAGCCGCGCCGGCGATGCCCGGGACCGGGCCGCGATGGAAAGCACTCGCCACCCGCGAGGTCCATCGCGGTCAGGCCAACGCGCGCGGCGGCATCGAATTGATCCACGACCCGAAGCGCCGCCACTCGAAGCCTGGCGACCTCAGCCTGATGCCCAGCAGACGGGCAGCCGGCCTTCGTCGCCATTCGTGAGAGTATCGGAGGCACACCCATGGCGCAGCTTGGGTAGACCAGCGATGAGCAGCGCGACCTCAGATGCCCGACAGCAACGCGTCCATGGATCGGGTGATCTCGTCGCGCAGCATGCCCAGCGAGCCGATGCGCGTGCCAAGCTCGGCCACCGTCAGTGTCGCCGCGAGCTGCGGCATCACGAGATAGGCCGTATCGCCGACGGTCACGCCGGGATTAAGCGACTTCATCACCCGCGTGACGCTGTCCGACGGCAGAAGCGGCGCCACCACCCGCGTGGTCAGCTGGTCGAGCAGATCGCTTTGCAGGATGACGACCAGCATGCCGTCGTCGAGGCGGTAGAGGTCGTACTGGGCGGCCATGCTCAGAACTTGCGGAAGCGGGCCAGCGGCACCCCGGCCGTCTCGATCATCGCATTGTAGTCCGCGATGGCGCCCGCGTTCTCCTCGCGCCAGCGGCGGGCACGTTCGCGCCGCACCGCCGAGAGGACGCCGTTCTCGGCAGCTTGGGAGATGTTGATCCCGAAGGTCCTCGCCTCGTCGAGCAGGTCGCGATCAAGGGTCATGCTTGTCGATTTCCGCGCCGTCGCCGACATCGTCCCTACTCCATGAGCTGATACCCTCGAATATACCGCATCATTCCGGTATCTCAAGGTCCAGAGCCGATGCCCGCCGTCTCACCATACGGGTCTTGGACATCGCCGGTCCAGTCCACCGCGCGAGAGAGCCTCACGAGGCCGGACAAAAAACATAGCTAAATCAGAGTGCAACAGACTAAGCACCGGCCTTCCGGGCTGCGTTCATCGTCGCGGCGACAGTCAGGCTGACATGCTTGCGGATGCTGATGCCAACATGCCGTAAGGCTCCTCGCGTGCCAGTTCAGCGCGCCAGCTTCATGGCCAGAAGGGGGCGCGATCCTCGGCACGGCTCTCCCAGGTTTCCTCAGGACCCATGCCGTCCCCCGTCCGAACATGATCTTTCGCCGTCACTCCGCCGCCTCCGGCTGCCGCGCCGCCGCCAGCAGCGCCGCGATCTCGGGGCGGCAGGAGCCGCAGCTGGTGCCCGCCCCGAGGGCGGCGCCGATCGCCTCGACGCTCAATGCCCGTCCGCTCTCGATCGCCGTGAGGATGGTGTTGACCCCGACGTTGAGACAGGCGCAGAGCGTCGTGCCGGGATCGGGCGCGTCGGCGCCGGGCCGGCCGCTGAGCGGCTGGCCGCCGCCTTCGCCCAGGAGCCCCGCGAGATGCTCACGTGCCACCGCCACCGGCTCGGGCGCGATGAAGAGCGCCGCCTCGAGCCGCCCGTCCACGTGGAAGGCCAGCCGCTCGAGGCCGCGCGCCGGGTCGCTGACCCGCGACAGCCGCGCGTCGGGCAGGCCGAACAGCTTGCGCGCCTCCGCCTCCCAATCGGCCGGCGCCTTCGCCCCCGCCAGTTCCAGCCGCCAGCCCTTCTCGCCGCGCGCGCGGGACCAGTAGTCGCAGCCCGGCTCGGGCCGCGACCGGCTGGCCGCGAAGCCGAACCAGCCGGCGCGCCACGGCGCGACCGCGACCGCCGCGGCCTTGCTCTCGGGCTGGCCCGAGACCGGGTCGGTGGCGGCGGCGACCAGCGCGTCGATGCGGCCCGTGGGCGCGGTCTCGCCGCTCCAGTGCATCGGCGCGAAGACCTCGCCGCGCCTGACCCGGTCGGTGACGAGCACCCGGAGCACCGCGCGCCCGCCCGGCCCCGTCACCTCGGCCAGAGCCGCCGGCGCGAGGCCCGCCCGGGCGGCATCGTCGGGATGGATCTCGAGGAAGGGCTCGGCGATGTGGCGCGACAGCCGGGCCGAACGGCCCGAGCGGGTCATCGTGTGCCACTGGTCGCGCACGCGACCGGTGTTGAGCCGGAAGGGGCGCTCCGGCGTCAGGGCGGCCATGGGCGGACGGGCCGTCACCGGCACCATCCGACCGCGCCCAGACGGCGTGAAGAACCGTCCGTCCCCGAAGAAGCGCCCGCCCAGTGCCGTGGCGCTCACGGGCCAGCGCCGCGGCGCCATCGCGGCGTAACCGGCCTCGCTGATGTCGGCGAGGCCGGTGATGTCGAAATCCAGCCCGAACCCGGCCGCGACGCCCGACAGCGCCGCGTGTTCGCGCAGCACCGCCGCCGGGCCGTCCCAGCCGAAGGCCTCCGCCCAGCCCATGCGGCGGCCGACCTCGGCGAGGATCGCCCAGTCGGGCCGCGCCTCGCCCGGCGGCGCCATGAAGGCGCGCTGGCGGCTGACCGTGCGGTCGGAGTTGGTGACGGTGCCGTCGCGCTCGCCCCAGCCGGCGGCGGGCAGGAGCACCTGCGCGAGCCGTGCCGTATCGGTGCGGGCGGTGACGTCGCTCACCACCACGAAGTCGCAGCCGGCGATGGCCGCGCGCACCCGGTCGGCCTCGGGCATCGAGACGGCGGGGTTGGTGCAGATGATCCAGAGCGCCTTGATCTCGCCGCGCTCGACGGCGCGGAACATGTCCACGGCCTTGAGACCGGCCCCCTCGGGCATGGCGGGGGCGTTCCAGAAGGCGCGCACCGCGTCGCGATGCGCCGCCGTTTCGATGTCGAGATGGCAGGCCAACGCGTTGGCGAGCCCGCCCACCTCGCGCCCGCCCATCGCGTTGGGCTGGCCGGTGACGCTGAAGGGCCCCATGCCGGGGCGGCCGATGCGACCCGTCGCGAGGTGGCAGTTGAGGATGGCGTTGACCTTGTCGGTCCCCGAACTCGACTGGTTCACTCCCTGGCTGAAGACGGTGACGACCTTCTCGGTCCCGATCCACAGGTCGCAGAATTCGGCGATCTGCGCCGGGTCGAGCCCGGTGGCCGCCGGGTCGTCGGCATGGGCGGCGGCGAGCGCCTCCTGCAGCCCGTCGAGATGGCGCGCGAAGCCGGCGTCGCCGGCGCCGCGCCGGTCGATCTCGGAGAGCAGCGCGTTGAACAGCGCCACGTCCGAGCCGGGCGCGAGCGGCAGATGCAGGTCGGCGATGTCGCAACTCGCGGTGCGGCGCGGGTCGATCACCACCACCTTGGTGCCGCGCGTCGCCCGCGCGGCGGCGAGGCGCTGGTAGAGCACCGGGTGGCACCATGCGAGGTTCGAGCCGGTCAGCACCACGAGGTCGGCCAGTTCGAGGTCCTCGTAGGTGCCCGGCACCGTGTCGGTGCCGAAGGCGCGCTTGTGGCCCGCCACGGTCGAGGCCATGCAGAGCCGCGAATTGGTGTCGATATTGGCCGAGCCGATGAAGCCCTTCATCAGCTTGTTGGCGACGTAGTAGTCCTCGGTGGTCATCTGCCCCGAGACGTAGAAGGCGACGCTGTCGGGCCCGTGTTCGGCGATGGTCTGGCGGAACCGGTCGGCCACCTGCTGCAGCGCGTCGTCCCAGCCGGCGCGCGCGCCATTGACCATCGGGTACAGCAGCCGGTCCTCGAACCCCACGGTCTCGCCCAGGGCCGCGCCCTTGGAGCAGAGCCGGCCGCAATTGGCCGGGTGGTCCGGGTCGCCCCGGACCGCGACGCCGCCCTGCCCGTCCGGCCGCGCCAGCACGCCGCAGCCGACGCCGCAATAGGCGCAGGTGGTGCGGATCTCGCCCGGCTGCGCGGAAGGCTGCGCCGCGCTCATGCCGCCGCCCTGCGGCCCACCGCCTCGCCGTCGATCAGCAGCCGGCCGTCCTCCACCCGCAGCGGGTAGGTCGGGATCGATCCCTCGTCGGCGCCCTGCGCCCGGCCGGTCTCGAGGTCGAACACCCAGTTGTGCAGCGGGCAGGTGACGGCGCGGCCATGCACGATGCCCTCGGACAGCGGCCCGCCCTTGTGCGGGCAGCGGTCCGAGGCGGCGAAGACCTCGTTCTCGCCGGTGCGGAACAGCGCCACGCAGCCCACCGGCGTCTTCACCAGCCGCGCGCCGCGCAGCGGGATGTCCTCGACGGCTCCGATATCGATCCAGCTCATTCCGCGGCCTCCAGCGTGAGATCGGCGAGCGGCTGGAAGCGGCGCGCCTGCGCCGGCTCGGCCCGCTCGGCCCATGGGTCCTTCTGGTAGATCGTCTGGCTCAGGTCGAAACGGGCGACGAGCGCCGCGCGCTCGGCCGGATCCGAGAGCGCCTCGCGCACCCAGTCCATGCCGACCTTGGCGATCCACTTGTAGGGCCGGTCGAGATACTTGGCGTGCTCGCGGTAGAGCTGCACGAAGGCGACCGACCATTCCTCGGCCTCGCCTTCCGTCGCGACCTTGACCAGCGGCTGGATCTCCTTGAGGTCCATGCCCGCCGCGCCGCCGACGCCGATCTCGAAGCCGCTGTCGACGCAGACGATGCCGAGATCCTTGCAGGTCGCCTCGGCGCAGTTGCGGGGGCAGCCCGAGACGCCGAGCTTGACCTTGTGCGGCGTCCACGCCCCCCAGAGCCGCTTCTCCAGCCGCACACCGAGCCCGGTGCTGTCCTGCGTGCCGAAGCGGCAATGCTCGCGGCCGACGCAGGTCTTCACCGTCCGGAGCCCCTTGGAATAGGCGTGGCCCGAGACCAGCCCGGCGCGGTTCAGGTCGGCCCACATGGCGGGCAGGTCTTCCTTGCGCACGCCCAGCAGGTCGATGCGCTGGCCGCCCGTGACCTTGACGGTGGGCACGCCGTACTTGTCGGCGGCATCGGCGATGGCGCGCAGCTCGCGCGCATTGGTCAGCCCGCCCCACATGCGCGGCACCACGCTATAGGTGCCGTCCTTCTGGATGTTGGCGTGGTTGCGCTCGTTGACGAAGCGGCTCTGCGGGTCGTCCTGGTATTCGAGCGGCCAGTCCGCCAGCAGGTAGTAGTTCACCGCCGGGCGGCAGACATGGCAGCCATTGGGCGTGCTCCAGCCCAGCTCCTGCCAGACGGCGGGTTGCGACTTCAGCTCCTGCGCCTTGATCAGGCGGCGGACATCCTCATGGGTGAGGTCGGTGCAGCCGCAGACCGGCTTGGCCGTGGGCATGACGAAATCGTCGCCCAAGGACAGCGCCATGACCTGCTCGACCAGCCCGGTGCAGGTGCCGCAGGAACCCGACGCCTTGGTCACGGCGCGGACGTCCTCGATGGTCGCAGCCCCGCCTTCCACGGCCTCGACGATCCGGCCCTTGCAGACGCCGTTGCAGCCGCAGATCTCTGCGTCAGCCGGTAAGGCTGCAACGGCCGCCATAGGGTCCGCCTGCGCGCCCCCCTGGAAGGCCGGGCCGAAGATCAGCGTCTCGCGCATCTCCGAGACGTCCTCGCGGTCCTTGATGAGACCGTGGAACCACGCGCCGTCGGCGGTGTCGCCATACATCACCGCGCCGACGAGGCGGGGGCCCTCGAGCACGAGCCGCTTGTAGACGCCGCGCGCGGGGTCGCGGAAGACGATGTCCTCGCGGCCTTCTCCTTCGGCGAAGTCGCCGGCCGAGAACAGGTCGCAGCCCGTGACCTTGAGCTTGGTCGCCACCTCCTTGGGCCGGAACGCGGCCGCGCGGCCCATCAGCGTCTCGGCCAGAACTTTGGCCTGATCGTAAAGGGGCGCCACGAGGCCGAAGACGGCGCCGTCATGCTCGACGCATTCGCCAAGGGCCAGCACGTCGGGATCGGACGTCACCATCTGGTCGTCGACATGCACGCCGCGCCCGACCGCGAGGCCCGCGGATTTCGCCAGCGCCACGCTGGGCCGGATGCCCACCGCCATGACCAGCAGGTCGCAGGGCAGCTCGGTGCCGTCGTCGAGCAGGAGCGCCTTCACATGGCCGTTCTCGCCGAGGATCTGCTTGGAGTTCGCCGCGCAGCGCACGGTGATGCCCTTCTCGACCAGCGCCCGGCGCAAGAGATACCCCGCCGCCTCGTCGAGCTGGCGCTCCATCAGGTGGCCCATCAGGTGCACCACGGTCACGTCGACGCCGCGCGCGGCCATGCCGGCGGCGGCCTCGAGGCCCAGCAGCCCGCCGCCGATCACCACGGCCCTGGCGCCGGGCGTCTCCGACAACCGCATCATCCGCTCGGTGTCCTCGAGGTCGCGATAGGGGATCACCCCGTCGAGGTCGTGGCCCGGCAGCGGGATCATGAAGGGGTCGGAGCCGGTGGCGACGACCAGCTTGTCATAGGCCACCTCGCCCTTCTCGCCGACCACGACCTTGGCCGCGCGGTCGATCTCGACCACCCGCTCGCCGAAGCGGCAGGTGACGCCGTGGGCGTCGTACCAGTCGGCGTCATGGGTGACGATCTCGGCAAAGGTCTTCTCGCCCGACAGCACCGGCGACAGCATCAGCCGGTTGTAGTTGCCGCGCGGCTCGGCGTTGAAGAGGGTGACGTCCCAGTTGCCCGGCGCGTCCTCGAACAGGTGCTCCAGCATCCGGCCCGAGGCCATGCCGGCGCCGATGACGACGAGTTTCTTGGTCATGGCGGTCACTCCGCTGCGATGGCGCTCGGCGCCGGTTTCTGACGGGGGTCGCGGCCGTGCTCGTACTCCTCGAGGAAATCGAGCACCTCCTGCCGGTAGTGGTAGTAGTCGGCATGCTCCAGAAGCGCCTTGCGCGTGCGCGGGCGCGGCAGCTTCACGTCGACGATCTTGCCGATGGTGGCGCGGGGTCCGTTGGTCATCATCACCACCCGGTCGGCCAGGAGGATCGCCTCGTCGACGTCGTGGGTGACGCAGATGGCGGTGGTCTTGGTGCGGTCCCAGACCTCCATCAGCACCTCCTGCAGCTCCCAGCGGGTGAGGCTGTCGAGCATGCCGAAGGGCTCGTCGAGCAGGAGCAGCTTGGGCGAGAGCGCGAAGGCCCGGGCGATGCCGACCCGCTGGCGCATGCCGTTCGACATCTCGGAGGCCATGCGGTCCATCGCGTCGCCCAGGCCCACGCGCTCGAGGTAGTGCTCGACCACCTCCTGCCGCTCGCCTTGGCTGGCGCGGGGATAGACCCGGTCGACGCCGACCGCGACGTTCTCGCGCGCGGTGAGCCACGGGAAGAGCGAGGGGCTCTGGAACACCACCGCGCGCTCGGGATCGGCGCCCTCGACATGGCGGCCGTCGAGCTTGATTGCGCCCTTGGAGATCTCGTTGAGACCGGCGGCCATGGTCAGAACCGTCGACTTGCCGCAGCCGGAATGGCCGATCAGCGAGATGAACTCGCCGCGGTTCATCTTGAGATTGAAGTCCTCGACCACGGTGAGCGGGCCCTTCGGCGTCGGGTAGACCTTGTGGAGCTGGCTGAAGTCGAGGAAGCGCTCCGCGATCAGCCCCTCCTGCGCCTGCTTCTGCGCGGCGGGCAGGTCATGCACGGGGCGGATGTCCGGCAGCCGGCGCGTGGCCTCGGCGCGGGACTGGATGCCGACATCCATCAGGTAGCCGGTGACCTGCGCGCGCAGCGCCTTGAAGGCCGGGTCGGAGTTCATCGCCGCCCGGTCGCGCGGCCGCGGCAGGCGCACCTTCACCGCCTCGCCCAACGTGCCGTCGGGGTTGAGCGGCACGATCCGGTCGGCGAGCAGGATCGCCTCGTCGACATCGTTGGTGATCAGCACGCAGGTGGTGCGCTCGCGCTCCCAGATCTCGAGGATCTCGTCGGCGAGGTTGGCGCGCGTCAGCGCGTCGAGCGCCGAGAGCGGCTCGTCGAGCAGCAGCACCTCGGGCTCCATGGCGAGCGCGCGGGCGACCGAGACGCGCTGGCGCATGCCGCCCGACAGCTCCGCCGGGCGCCGGCCCGTGGCATGGCCGAGGCCGACCATCTCGATGTAGCGCTGCGCCTTGGCGGCCTTCTCGGCCTTCGACAGCTTCGGGTGCACCGCCTCGACCGCGAGCATGACGTTGCCCGCGACCGTGAGCCACGGCATCAGCGAGTAGCTCTGGAACACCAGCCCGCGCTCGGGGCCGGGGCCGGCGACGGGCTGGCCCTTGAAGGTCACGGCGCCCTGGTCGGGCATGACCAGCCCGGCCATCAGGTTCATCAGCGTCGACTTGCCGCTGCCCGAGAAGCCGAGGATCGCCACGAACTCGCCCTCGGCCACGTCGAGATCGATGCCCTTGAGCACCTCCTTGCGCGACTTGCCTTCGCCGAAGCCCTTGGAGACGGTGTCGAATTTGAGAATGGGGGTCATGGCGATCACCGGTTCGGGGCGTGGGTGAAGAGCGATTGCAGCGCGAGCATCACCCGGTCGAGCAGGAAGCCGATCAGGCCGATGGTCAGCACCGCGACGATGATCCGCGCCAGCGAGGACGACGAGCCGTTCTGGAACTCGTCCCAGACGAACTTCCCGAGGCCGGGGTTCTGCGCCAGCATCTCCGCCGCGATCAGCACCATCCAGCCGACGCCGAGCGACAGCCGCAGGCCGGTGAAGATCAGCGGCAGCGCCGAGGGCAGCACCAGCTTGGTGATCTTGGCGCGCGGGCTCATCTTCAGCACCTTGGAGACGTTGACGAGGTCGCGGTCGACCTGCGCCACGCCGAGCGCGGTGTTGATCAGCGTGGGCCAGAGCGAACAGAGCGTGACGGTGATCGCCGAGACCAGGAACGACTTGGCGAAGAGCCCCTCGCCGCCCGCCGAGAGCGCGGAGACCACCATGGTGACGATCGGCAGCCACGCCAGCGGCGAGACCGGCTTGAAGATCTGGATCAGCGGGTTGAGCGCGGCGTTGGCGGTGGCCGAAAGACCGGCAAGGATGCCGAGCGGGATCGCCACGACGCTCGCCACCAGGAAGCCGAAGAACACGGTCAGGATCGAGGTGCCGATCTGGTCGTAATAGGACGGCGCGCCGGTGAAGGCGATCTCCTTGACCTCGTCCGCGCGGCCCTGCTCGACCAGCCGCTCGTTGCGCAGGGCCACCTGCTCCTCGAAGCGGGCCTCCTTCTCGGCGGTGCGCGCGGCGTCCTCGTGCAGGCCCACCGCCTCGTGCCAGACCTGCCCCGGCCCGGGGATCGCGCCGAGCGAGGTCTGCACCTGCGGCGCCAGCATGGCCCAGAGCGCGAGGAAGCCCGCGATGGCCAGAAGCGGCACGCCCAGGAGCCGCCAGACCTCGCGCATCTGGGCGCGGGGGTCGTCGCCGGCGGCGGCGCGGATCAGCGGGGTCAGCCAGGCCAGGCCGAGGACCTGGAACCAGCGGTCGGCGGCGCCGAGCCTCGCGGCGAGGCGGGCACGGCGCGCTTCGCGCCGGTCGGCCTCGAGTGCGGTGGGGTCGATCGCGGTCATGGGGAGTGCTCCGGGGTTGGGGTCTGCGGAGAATGTCTGGAGGCGGGGCCCGCGCCGGGCCCCGCGCGGGGCCTCAGCCCTGGATCTCGGTGCCGACGACCCGCTGGTCGCCCTTCAGCCCGATCGGCAGGCTGTCGAGATAGGCGTTGGGGCTGCGGCCGTCGTAGGGGATGCCGTCGATGATGTCGGCGGCGGGCGTCGGCGCCTTGTAGCCGTCGCTGTCCCACGGGAAGTCGGCCTCGTCCGCCAGCCCTTCCTCGACCAGCATCCGGGCGGCCTCGAGGTAGATTTCGGGCTTGTAGACCGAGCGGGCGACTTCGTCGTACCAGCTGTCGGGCCGCGCCTCGGCGATCTGGCCCCAGCGGCGCATCTGGGTGAGGTACCACACCGCGTCCGAGTAGAAGGGATAGGTGGCGTGATGCCGGAAGAAGGTGTTGAAGTCCGGCACCTCGCGCACGTCGCCCTTCTCGTATTCGAAGGTGCCGGTCATTGAGGCGGCGATCACCTCCGGGTCGGCGCCGACATAGTCGGGGCGCGACAGGATCTCGACCGCCTCGGCGCGGTTGGCGTTGTCGTTCTCGTCGAGCCACATGGCCGCGCGGATCAGCGCCTTGGTGACGGCGAGCGTGGTGTTGGGGTTTTCCTCGACGAACTCGGCAGTGAGGCCGAAGACCTTCTCGGGGTTGTTCTTCCACAGCTCGTAATCGGTGATCACCGGCACGCCGATGCCCATGGCCACGGCCTGCTGGTTCCACGGTTCGCCCACGGCGTAGCCGTAGATCGTCCCGGCCTCGAGCGTCGCGGGCATCTGCGGCGGCGGCGTCACCGACAAAAGCGCCTCGGCGCCGATCTGGCCGGTGGTGTTCTGCTCGGAATAGTAGCCCGGCTCGATGCCGCCGGCGGCGAGCCAGTAGCGCAGCTCGTAATTGTGGGTCGAGACCGGGAAGACCATGCCCATGTTGAAGGGCCGGCCCTCGGCCCGGTAGGCCTCGATCACCGGCTTCAGGGCCGCGGCCGAGATCGGGTGCTGCGGCCGGCCTTCGGCGTCGAGAGGCACGTTGGGCTTCATCTCGGCCCAGACCTCGTTCGACACGGTGATGCCGTTGCCGTTGAGGTCCATCGAGAACGGCGTGACGATATGCGCCTCGGTGCCGTAGCCGATGGTCGCGGCGAGCGGCTGGCCCGCCAGCATGTGCGCGCCGTCGAGCTGGCCGTCGATGACGCCGTCGAGCAGCACCTTCCAGTTGGCCTGCGCCTCGAGCGTGACGAACAGCCCCTCGTCGAAGAAGTAGCCCTGCTCGTAGGCCACCGCGAGCGGCGCCATGTCGGTGAGCTTGATGAAGCCGAAGGTCAGCTCGTCCTTCTCCAGTGGCAGCATCTCGGCCGAAGCCGGTGCGGCGAGGCAGGTGGTGGTGGCGAGGATCGCGGTCAGCCGTGTCATGCGCGTCGTTCCCGTCTCAGGGCCCGGGGGGGAAGCTCCGGGCAAAAACCAAAAAAGCCGCCGACTCATCGCGCGACGGATGTCGCGAAACGGTCGAGCGGCTTTGCTCCAGATCGCCCAGTCGCTGGGAGAATTCGGTCGGCCAGACGTCGTTGCCTGCCCACGTGCCCAGCTGACCCGCCCTGCCGTCATGCCGCAAGGGCAATGCCGCAGCGCGGCGTGGCAATCTCGGGGTCAGGCGCGGCTTTGCCGAAAATTTGGTCAGTCGGGGCGCGAGGGGTCAAAAACCCGGCCGTCGAAGAACCGGTCCCGCCGCAGGACGAGCGTGCCGTCCTCGGCCGCCACCGGACGGTCCGACTCGACCGCGCCCTCGATCTTCTCGGACGCGCCGGGCAGCACCGCGCCGATGCCCGAAAGCATCTGCCGGTGCAGATCGCTGCGAAACACCGCCCGCGCCGCGGCGTCGGCCGCCTGCGGATCGAGCCCGGCCCGCGCCGCCATGCGCCGGCCGATCCAGGCGGCCTGGCTGCGCCAGGGAAAGCCCGCCGCCCCGCCGTGGAACGCGACCAGCCCCTCGACATGCCGCCCCTCGCCACGGCCCGAGATCGTCAGCCGCCCGGTCAGCGCCCGGTCGATGATCTCGGCCGGCACGTTCAGGTATTCCGGCCGGCTCAGAAGCTCGGCCGCCGTCGTCCGGCTGCCCGGCTGGCCCAGCCAGCGCCCGGCCCGCCACAGCGCCCGGACCAGCGCGCCGAAGCGCGCGGGCTCCGCCTCGGCCCGGCCGGCGCGGACCGCCAGCACCTTTTCCGGCGCCCCGGCCCAGATCGCCCGGCCGGGCAGCAGCAGCTCGCCCACGCCGGTCTCGACCGCGATCGAGCCCCAGGGCTCGCCGACGCAGAAGGCGTCGATCTCGCCCGCGCCGATCGCCTCGGCCATCAGCGGCGGCGGAACGGTGCGGATCTCGACCGCCCGGCCAGGCGCGACCGCGTCGAGCCAGTAGCGGATCAGCTCGAAATGCATCGAGAAGGGGAACGGCACCCCGACCCGGAGCGGCGCGTCGCGCACCGCGAAGAGCGCCTCGCCCGCCGCGCGCGCGTCGTCGAAGCCGAAGCCGTGGCCTGCGCCGCGCAGCCGCGCGGCCAGCTCGCGGCTGACCCCGATCACGTTGCCGTTGACCGACAGCACCGAGAGCGCCTGCAGCGGCACGCCCGCGCCGCCCAAGCCAAGCGCGGTCGCGACCGGCACCGGCGACAGCATCTGTGCCGCGTCCACCGCCTCGAAGGCCAGCATGTCGCGCAGGCTCGACCACGAGGGCGCGCGGTGCAGCTCGATGGCGAGCCCCTCGGCCCGCGCGAAGCCCATTTCCCGCGCCACGATCACCGGCGCGGCGTCGACCAGCGGCATGAAGCCGACCGAGAGCCGCGGCAGGCTCATGAAAGCAGCCCCGCCGCCGTGACCAGCGCCTCGGCCACGTCGGCCATGCGCCGGTTCTGGTCCATCGCGGTGCGGCGCAGCAGCGCGTAGGCCTCGCCCTCGTCGATGCCGCGCGCCTTCATCAGGATGCCCTTCGCCCGGTCGATGGTCTTGCGCTCCTCGAGCGCGCGGCGCGTCGCGGCCAGCTCGCTGCGCATCTGCCGGAACATCTGGAACCGCGCCATCGCGGCGTCGAGCACCGGCGTCAGCCGCTCGGGGCGCAGCCCGTCGACGACATAGGCCGAGACCCCGGCCTCGACCGCCGCCTTGGCCAGCCCCTGACGGCTGCGATCGACGAACATCGCCACGGGCCGGTCGAGCGGCCCGGAGGCGAGCGCCAGCTCCTCGAGCATGTCGCGCGACGGGTCGGCGACGTCGATCAGCACGATGTCGGGGTCGGCCTCGGCGATGCAGCGCGCCAGCCGGCTCGGCTCGGCGATGACCCGGATGTTGTGGTCGCCGGTGCCGCGCAGGCTGTCGACGATCAGATGCGCCCGCTCCCGATCGGCCTCGACCACCACGATGCTCAGCCTGTCGCCCATGCGCGATGCATCTTGCGAAGCGGCGGGCGCGGTCAAGCGGGCTCGTCCCCGCGGCGGGGGTGCAGGCTGCCGAGGACGCATCTGCCCGATCGAACGGCGCCCCCGGCCGGGATCGCCGGAAAAACAGGCGTTGCGAGTTCGGCCCGGCAGGCAGGCCACAAGAGACGCCGACAAGGTCGGCTTGGCCCGGAGTCATCCGGCGCTGTCCGGGTCCAGCCGGCAGCGTCGACGGACCCCACGCCTCGTCGCCGCCCCGGCATCACCGCGCCGCGCGCGCCGTAGGACGTCAGGGCGCGTGACCGTCGACCGCCCGCCCCAGCGACGCGTCCCAGCCGGAGAGGAACTGCTCGCGCTTCAGCCGGTCGAGATAGGTCAGGAGCCCCGGCCCCAGCCGGATCGGAAGGAAGCTGCCGCGCTGCGCCTCGATCTGGTGCAGGATCGGCGTCTCGACGCCCGCGGGCGGGCGGATCGGGATGAGCGGCGTGCGCGTCGCGAGAAGGCCCTGCCCCTCGTCCGACAGCAGGAAAATCATGAACCGCGCGCCGAGGTCGGGGCGCGGTGCGGCCAGCGGCACGAAGGCCGTCCGGGTCATCACGAGGTTGTAGTCGTCGAGAAAGTGCAGCCCCACCTCGGGCCTGTCCGCCGCGAAGGCCGCGGCGTAGGAGCCGATGACGTTGACTGCGAAGGCGATCTCCTCCTCGGCCGTGGCCTCGACCATCTGCGCGGTGCAGCAGAAACTGCGCAGGTCGGCGCGCCCGAAGGCCTCGGCCAGGCGCTGCGCCTGCGGACCCTGGATCGCGTCCTGCGTCGCGAAGAGATAGCCGATCCCCGATCCGCGCAGGTCGTAGCCGCCGATCCGGCCCGAAAGCCGGGCCTCGTTGTCGCGCACGAAGCTCGCGAGGTCGCGATGGCTGCGCGGCAGCTCGTCCTCGGCGAGACGCCTGCGGTCGTAGACGATGGCGGCCGGCTCGAAGGTGAAGCCGAAGAGCTCCGAGCGCCACGCCGCCCAGTCGGGCGGGCGCAGCTCGTTTGGCAGGTCCAGCCGGCGTGCCAGCCCGCGATTGACGAGGTCGACCTGCAGGTCCATGGCCGATGAGATCACCAGGTCCGGCATCGCGCCCGGCGCGACGTCGAGCAGCGCCCGGTGCAGCGTCAGGGTCTGGAACTCGCTGTAGCTCACGCTGAGGCCCGGGTTGCGCGCCTCGAAGGCGGCGATCAGCGGCGCCATGGCCGGGCCGTCCGTGGCGCTGAAGATGTTCAGCGTCTCGGCGCGCGCGGCGGGCGGCGCGAGCGCGGCGGCCCAGACCCCGAAGAGCAGCAGCGCCATCAGCCGGGGAAAGGCCAGCGCCGCCCGCAGCCCGCCGAGCCTTGAGCGGCCAAGCTCCAGCCGCCCGCCATGGCCCTCGGCCACCGCCCCGACGATCGACAGGCCGAGCCCCGAGCCCGCCGTCTCGCGCGAGATCGAGGTGAAGCGCTGCGTCGCGCGTGGCAGGTCGGCCTCGGCGATGCCCGGCCCGGCATCCTCGACGCTCAGCACGACCTCGGTGCCCGCCTCCGCCAGCCGGACCACGACCGTGTTCTCCGCCGGGCCGTGCCGGACCGCGTTGTCGATCAGGTTGCGCAGCGCCTCGCGGATCGACACCGGGTCGCCGGCGATCCGGTCGCCGCCTTCGCCCAGCCCCTCGTCCTCGAAGCTGAGCGCGAGGCGCCGCAGCCGGCTGTCGCGCAGCATCTCGGCCAGCGTGTCGCGCACCAGCGGCCGCAGGGCGAGCGGCGCGAGGCTGCCGCGGTCGGAGCGGTGGATCACCATGGCGTTGGCCAGAAGCTGGTTGGTCAGCCGCACGGTGCGCTGCGCCTGCCGGTCGGCCTTGAGCACGCGGGCCCGCATCTCGTCGTAGCCGGTGGCGTCGGAGGCGAGCGACAGGTGCCCCTGCAACGCCGAGAGCGAGGTGCGGGTCTGGTGCGCCACGTCGGCGATGAAGCTCTCGGTCAGGGCGCGGCTCTGGCCGAGGCGCGAGATGAAGCCGTTGATCGCGTCGAACAGCCCGCGGATCTCGCGCGGAGGCCGCCCCTCGACCCGCGACAGGTCGGCCGGCTCGCGGTGGCGCAGCGCCCGCTCGATCTGGCGCAGCGGCGCGAGCGAGCGGCGGATCGCCAGCCAGACGAAGCCGAGCCCGATCAGCGAGACCACGGCCAGCCCCGCCATGCCGTTGAGAAACAGCGACCACTGCTGCGCGCGCCGCGCCTCGACGGTCTGGCCGACCTGCACGCCGACCCATTCGCGCCCCTCGGGCGCGGTCAGGCGGCGGCCCTGCGACACCAGCCGGAACGGCGTGCCGTCGATCTCGGCGTCGTAGAAATGCGGCGCGTCGTCGAGCGCCCGGCCCGGCTCGGGCAGCGCCGCCGTGCCGGTGATCTCGCCGCGGCTCGGCGAGAAGACCCGGTAGGCGACCCGGTCGTCGGGGTTGAGCGCGAGGATCTCCATCGCCGAATGCGGCAGGTCGACCGTCGGCCCCTCGGCCGCGAATGAGGTCCGCTCGAGGATCGCCAGCGCCGCCCCGGCCAGCAGCAGGTCGTAGGTGCGGTTCGCAGCACCCCGCGCATAGGCCCAGAGCAAGAGCGAGATCAGCAGCAGCAGCACCGCGAAGCCCGCCGCCATCGAGGCCAGCAGCCGTCGCTGCAGCGAGCGGCCGCCCGGCTCAGTCGTCATCGGCGACATAGGCCATGTAGCCGAGGCCGCGTGCGGTCTTGATCACCAATGGCGTGCCCTCGAGCCTGCGGCGCAGCCGGGTCACCAGCTGCTCGACCGCGTTCAGGCTCGGCGTCTCCTCGAAGGTGTAGAGCCGGTCGGCCACCTCCTCCTTGGTCAGCATCCGGCCCATGTTGTCGATCAGGATCTCGAGCAGCTGGATCTCGCGCGCCCGAAGCTGCGCGTCGCGGCCATGGATCGTCGCGCGCTTGGCGGCGCGGTCGAAGCTCAGCGGCCCGGCGGCGAAGAGGTTGCTGGCGCTGCCGGCGCGGCGTCGGGCGAGCACCCGGCAGCGGGCCGAGAGCTCGCGGAAATCGACCGGCTTGACCATGTAGTCGTCGGCCCCGGCATCCAGCCCGATCACCCGGTCGTCGATCTGGCTGCGCGCGGTCAGGATCATCACCGGCGTGTCGTCTCCGCGCGAGCGCAGCGAGCGCAGCACCTCGTAGCCGCTGCGGCCCGGCAGGTTGACGTCGAGCAGCACGATGTCGAAGCCGGCGTGGCGCAAGAGCGCGTTGGCCTCCTCGCCGTCGCGCTCGCGGTCGACCGAATGCCCCTCGGCCCGGAGCCGATCCATGATCGTCTCCGCCAGGTCGTCGTTGTCCTCCACCAGAAGCATCCGCATGGCGCGACGATAGCCGCCCCGCGCCGCCGCGAGAAGCCGCGCCGCACCCGTGTCAGCCTCCGGTCAGCTTCGCGTCAGGGCCCGCTCAGCGATCCGCGCGCATGGTGGCGCCGTCCGGGGAGAGGACCCCGCGACGACAAGGTTCCGAGGGAGGACAACCGAATGACTCTTGCCCGCATCGGCACGGCGCTCGCCGTGGCCATGAGCGTCGCCGCGCCCGCGCTCGCCCAGAGCGACATCCGCACCCCCGAATGCGTGGCCCCCGCCAACCCCGGCGGCGGCTTCGACCTGACCTGCCGCGTCGCCCAGAAGGGCCTCGAGCCGCATCTGACGGCGCCGATGCAGGTCACCTTCATGCCCGGCGGCATCGGCGCCGTGGCCTACAACATGTTCAACACCACCCGCACCGACGACGCCTCGGCCATCGTCGCCTTCTCGACCGGCTCGCTTCTGAACATCGTCACCGGCAAGTACGGCGCCTTCACCGAGCAGGACGTGCGCTGGGTCGCCACCGCCGGGGCCGATTTCGGCGCCGTCGTGGTGCGCGCCGACAGCGAGTACCAGGACCTCGCCGGGCTGATGGCCGATCTCGGCTCCGACCCGGCCAGCGTCGTGGTCGGTGCCGGGGGCTCGGTCGGCTCGCAGGACTGGATGAAGGGCGCCCTGCTGATCCGCGAGACCGGCGGCGCGCCGATGGACATGCGCTACGTCGCCTTCGACGGCGGCGGCGACGCGATCGCGGCGCTGCTCGGCGGCTCGATCGAGGTCTATCTGGGCGATGTCGGCGAGATGGTCTCGCATCTCGAAAGCGGCCAGATGCGCATCCTCGGGGTGATGTCGCCCGAGCGGCTCGACGAGCCCTTCGCCGAGATCCCGACCGCGATCGAGCAGGGCTTCGACCTCGAATGGACGATCCTGCGCGGCTTCTACATGGGCGGCGAGACCTCCGACGCAGACTACGCCAAGTGGGTCGACGCCTTCGAGGCGGCCTACGCGACGCCGGAATGGGCCGAGGTCCAGAAGGCGCAAGGCCTGCTGCCGCTGAACCTCGCCGGGGCCGAGCTGGAGGCCGCCATCGCCGACAGCGTCGCGCGGCTGAGTGGCGTCGCTTCCGAGGCCGGCCTGATCAACTGAGTTCCTCCCCGGAACGGGGGCCGGTCTCCGGATCGGCCCCCGACCCCTTCCAGTCACCCCGCAACGAAGAGGAGGCCCCGATGGCCGACCGGATCTTCGCCGGGGTGCTTCTGGCCGTGACCATGGCCTATGCGGCCATCGCCTTCACCGCCATCAGCGCCCCGTTCCAATACGACCCCCTCGGCCCCGAGAGCTGGCCGCGCATCCTTGCCGTCGTCGCGCTCGCCTGCATCGCGGGCATCCTGTGGAAGCCCGACACCGAGGCGCTCGGCATCGCCCGGCAGGTCTGGTTCCGCCTCGCCGCCACCGTGCTCGCGCTGATCGCCTATGCCGAGCTCTACGAGCCGCTGGGCTTCGTGGTCGCGACCTTCCTCTACGGCACCGTCATGGCGCTGATGCTCGGCGCGCCGCGGCTGCGGGCCGCCGGCTTCGGCCTTGCCGCCGGGATCATCGGCTATCTGGTCTGCGCCAGCCTGCTCGGGCTGAACCTGCCGCTGGGCGAGCTGGTCGAGGCCGCTTTCACCGAGACCGAAACCGCAACCGAGGAGGAAGGCTGATGGACGCCGTTCTCTCGGGTCTCGCGACCGGCTTCGCCGTCGCCCTCGACCCGTTCAACCTGATGCTGGTCCTTCTGGGCTGCTTCTTCGGCACGCTGATCGGCGCTCTGCCGGGCATCGGCCCGATCAACGGCGTGGCGATCCTGCTGCCGATCGCCTACGGCCTCGGCTTCCCGCCGGAATCGGCGCTGATCCTGCTCGCCGGCATCTATTACGGCGCCGAGTACGGCGGCCGGATCTCGTCGATCCTGCTCAACGTGCCGGGCGACGCCGGCGCGGTGATGACCACGCTCGACGGCAACCCGATGGCCCGCAACGGCGAGGCCGGTCGCGCGCTGTCGCTCTCGGCCGTGGCGAGCTTCGCCGGCGGCACCTTCGCGGTGGTGCTGATGTCGCTCTTCGCGCCGCTGCTCGCCACCTTCGCGGTGACCTTCTCGCCGGCCGACTACGTCGCGCTGATGGTCTTCGCCTTCGCGTCGCTGGCCTCTCTGGTCGGCAAGAACCCGACCAAGACGCTGCTCGGCGCGGTGATCGGCCTGATGCTCGCCACCATCGGCATCGACGCCAACACCGGCGTGGCGCGCTACACCTTCGGCATCCCCGACATCCTCGCCGGCATCGACTTCCTGATCGTCGTGGTGGGCCTGTTCGGCATGGCCGAACTGCTGACCCTGGTCGAGCAGCAGGTCTCGGGCAAGCTCAGGACCCTGCCGGTCGACAGCAGCTTCGTGCGGATGACCGACCTCGCCAGGACCAAGTGGACGATCCTGCGCTGCTCGGTCATCGGCTTCTTCATCGGCATCCTGCCCGGCACCGGCGCCTCGGTCGCCTCGGCCGTGGCCTACGGCACCGAGAAGCGGATCTCCGACACCGAGGGCACCTTCGGCAAGGGCGACATGCGCGGCCTCGCCGCGCCCGAGGCGGCCAACAATGCCGCCGCCGGCGGCGCCATGGTGCCGATGCTGACGCTGGGCATCCCCGGCTCGGGCACCACCGCGATCCTGCTGGGCGCGCTTTTGATGTTCAACATCCAGCCCGGCCCGATGATGTTCGCGCAGCGGCCCGAGATCGCCTGGGGCCTGATCGCCTCGATGTATCTCGGCAACGTGGCGCTTCTAGTCATCAACCTGCCGCTGGTCGGGCTGTTCGCGCGGATGCTGACCATCCCGCAGCACTACCTGACGCCACTGATCGCGATCCTCGCCTTCATCGGTATCTACACCATCGTCGGCAACCCGTTCGACCTGCTGCTGATCACCGGTCTCGGCCTGTTCGGCTGGTTCCTGCGCAAGCTCGACTTCTCGCTGGCGCCGGTGATCCTCGGCTTCGTGCTGGGCGGGCTGTTCGAGAACAACCTGCGCCGGGCGCTGTCGATCTCGGGCGGCGACTGGGGCATCCTCGTCGCCGACTGGAAGAGCCTGACGCTCTACGGCCTCGCCGTGCTGGTGGTGGTGCTGCCGATCTGGCTCGCGCGCCGCAACCGGCCGCGCCCCGAGGGCGCCCCGGTCGGCGCCGGGAACTGAGCCCGGCATGCCGGCCATCCACAGGATCCGGCCGCACCTCGCGGCGGCCGGTCTGGGCCTCGGGGGGGCGGCGGTCGCCGCCCTCCTCGGCGTTCCGGCCGGGCCGCTGATCGGCGCGACCCTCGCGGTCGCGGCGGCGGCGGCGCTGCGCCTCAGGCTCGCCGTCGCGCCGCGCCTGCGCGACCTCGCCTTCGCGCTGATCGGCGTGTCGCTCGGGGCCGGGGTCGACGCGGATATCCTCGCGCAGCTCCCGGCCTGGTCGGTCAGCCTCGCGCTCCTCGCCGTGGCGCTGGTGGCGACGGTGCTGACCGGCCGGCTGCTGCTGACGCGGCTGTTCGGCCATGACGGCGACACGGCGGTGCTGGCCAGCTCGCCCGGCACCATGTCGAACGCCATCGCCATCGCGCTCGACGGGCGCGGCGACGCCACGGCGGTGATGGCGCTGCAACTGATGCGGCTGCTGATCCTGGTGATGCTGGTGCCGCCGCTGGCCATCGCGCTCGACGCGCCGCAGGCCGGTACCGCCCCGTCCCCCGACATGCCGCTGCCGATGCTCGCGGCGCTGGTCCTGCTCGCGCTCGGCCTCGGCCGGCTCGGCGCGCGGCGCGGCATCCCGGCGGCCTGCCTGCTCGGCGGCATGCTGGTCAGCGCAGGGAGCCATGTCTCGGGGCTGGCCACGGGCACCGCGCCGGGCTGGGCGATCTTCCTCGGCTTCGCGATCACCGGCACCGTGCTCGGCACGCGGCTCTCCTCGGTCAAGCCGAAGGCGCTGTGGAGCCTGTCGGGCGCGGGCGCCGCGGTGGTCGCCACCGCGCTCGGCCTGTCGCTCGGCTTCGCCTTCATCGCGCATCTGCTGACCGGGCTGCCCTTCGGCCAACTCTGGGTCGCCTACGCGCCGGGCGGCGTCGAGGCCATGGCCGCGATCGGCCTCGCGCTCGGCTACGACCCGGCCTTCGTCGCCGCGCATCATTTCGCCCGGATCCTGATTCTCGTGGGCCTGATGCCGATCCTGCTTGGAAAACAAAGCCGTAAGCCCGCTTCCTGAGGTATCGCCCGAAGACCGGCCGCGCGGCGGCCTCACGCCCCGAACCGCCGGGCGGCCGGACCCGAACCTTCACCGGCCGGTCGCCCTGCACATGCAGGCATTGCCCAATATCGAGGCTCTTCAATCAATTGCCGGGCAATCTGCAGGCAGGCGGACGCGAAGCCGTGCCATTCGGAGCCGGGACGACGCAGGGTATTTGGCGAAACCGACTTCCGTCGTAACGTCAAGACATGAGCGATTCCGCGACCTTCGATGAAATGTGGGGCCATGGCGAAACGCCACGCGCCCCCTACACCGCGATCGAGGGCTGGTTCAGCCAGGAGGATCCGGGCCGGCTGCGCCGCAAGGCGCGCGAGGCCGAGGCGCTGTTCCGGCTGACCGGCATCACCTTCAACGTCTATGGCGACAAGGCCGCGGGCGAGCGGCTGATCCCCTTCGACATCGTGCCCCGCGTGATCTCGGGCCGCGAATGGGACCGGCTGTCGCGCGGCATCGAGCAGCGCGTCCGGGCGATCAACGCCTTTTTGCACGACATCTACCATCGGCAGGAGATCCTGCGCGCCGGCCGCGTGCCGGTCGAGGCGATCGCCCGCAACGCCGCCTTCCTGCCCGAGATGATCGGCGTCGACCCGCCCGGCGGCGTCTACACCCACATCGTCGGCACCGACCTCGTTCGCACCGACGAGGACGAGTTCTACGTGCTCGAGGACAACGCCCGCACGCCATCGGGCGTGAGCTACATGCTCGAGAACCGCGAGACCATGCTCGCCATGTTCCCCGAGCTCTTCATGAAGACCCGGGTGCGGCAGGTCTCCTCCTACCCGGCGATGCTGCACCGCTCGCTCTGCGCCTCGGCTCCGGGCCACGCCAACGGCAAGCCGGTGGTCGCGGTGCTGACGCCCGGCAGCTTCAACTCCGCCTATTACGAACACAGCTTCCTCGCCGACAAGATGGGGGTGGAGCTGGTCGAGGGGCACGACCTGCGGGTGGTCGACGGGCGGCTGGCGATGCGCACCACGCAGGGCTACCAGCCGATCGACGTGCTCTACCGCCGGGTCGACGACGACTGGATCGACCCGCTGAACTTCAACCCCGACAGCGCGCTCGGCGTGCCGGGGATCATGGACGTGTACCGCGCGGGCGGGCTGACGCTGGCCAACGCGCCCGGCACCGGCATCGCCGACGACAAGGCGATCTATTCCTACATGCCCGAGATCGTCGAGTTCTACACCGGCGAGAAGGCGATCCTGAAGAACGTCCCCACATGGCGCTGCGCCGAGAAGGAGGCGCTCGCCTACGTGCTCGACAACCTGTCGGAGCTGGTGGTCAAGGAGGTGCACGGCTCCGGCGGCTACGGCATGCTGATCGGGCCGGCCGCCTCGAAGAAGGAACTCTCGGCCTTCCGCGACAAGCTCAAGGCCCGGCCCGGCAACTACATCGCCCAGCCAACGCTGTCGCTCTCGACCGTGCCGATCTTCACCCGCGCCGGCCTCGCGCCGCGCCATGTCGACCTGCGGCCCTTCGTGCTGGTCTCGCCCGAGGGGGTGACGATCACACCGGGCGGGCTGACGCGGGTCGCGCTGAAGAAGGGGTCGCTGGTGGTCAATTCCAGCCAGGGCGGCGGCACCAAGGACACCTGGGTGCTCGAGGAATGACGACGCTGGGCAAGACAGCGGGCGGGCTCTACTGGATGTTCCGCTACCTCGAGCGCTCGGAGAACACCGCGCGCATGGTCGAGGTCGGCCAGCGCATCGCGCTGACCCGCTCCTCCGACGACGACGAATGGGCCAGCGTGCTGCAGGCCGCGGGCACCTATGACGGCTACCGCGCCAAGCATGACGAGCTGCGCCGCGATCTCGCGATCGACTGGATGCTGCGCGACGCCGACAACCCCTCGTCGGTGCTGTCGGTGGTCACGACGGCGCGCGACAACGCCCGCGTGGTGCGCACCGCGCTCACCCGCGAGGTCTGGGAGGCGGTGAACGAGGCCTACATCACGCTCAAGCAGGCCATGGCGCGGCGGATCGGCGACCGCGAACTTCAGGACGTGCTGCGGCTGGTGCGCCAGCGCGCCGCCTTCGTCCGCGGCGCCACCCACGGCACCATGCTGCGCAACGACGTCTACGACTTCTGCCGGCTCGGCATGTTCACCGAGCGCGCCGACTGCACGGCGCGGATCCTCGACGTGAAGTATTTCGTGCTGCTGCCCGCCTCCTCGGCGGTGGGCTCGCGGCTCGACGACATCCAGTGGGAGACGATCCTGCGCTCGGTCTCGGGCATCGGCGCCTACCGGATGCGCTTCGGCCAGCAGCTGCGCCCGCGCGAGATCGCCGAGTTCCTGATCCACGACCGCACCATGCCGCGCAGCCTCGCCTTCTGCGCCCGCAAGCTGCGCGAGAACCTCGACTACCTCGCCGAGGATTACGGCGCGCGGATGCACTCGCATGAGGTGGTCGCCGACATGAACGACAAGAAGCTCGCGCAGCCGATCGACGCGATCTTCCAGTCCGGGCTGCACGAGTTCCTGGTCGATTTCCAGGGCTGCATCGCGTCGCTGAGCAGCCAGGTCGAGATCGACTACAGGTTCTACCGCTGATGGCGGCCGGGCCCGACACGCCGAGAGGAGCCAAGGGATGCGCCTGAGCATTTCCCACCGCACCGTCTACAGCTACGACGCCCCGGTCGAGTTCGCGCTGCAGCAGCTGCGGCTGACGCCGAAATCCACCGGCGGCCAGCAGGTGCTGAACTGGCGCACCAGCGTCACCGGCGGCCGGCGCGAGCTTTCCTTCGAGGATCACCACGCCAACACCGTCGAGCTTGTCTCGGTCGAGCCCGGCGCCACCGAGATCGCGATCCTGTCGGAGGGCGAGCTGGAGATAGAGGATCGCCACGGCGTGCACGGGCCGCATGCGGGCTTCATGCCGCTGTGGCTGTTCGAGCGTCCGACCAAGCTCACCAGGAGCGGCGCGCGCTGCCGCAGGCTGGTGCACGCGATCGACGAGAAGCTGCCGATGCTCGACCGGCTGCATGCGCTCTCAACCGCGATCTCGGAGGCCGTCACCTACAGCACCGGCAGCTCCGAGGTCGGCACCACCGCCGAGGACGCGCTCGAGGCCGGGGCCGGGGTCTGCCAGGATCACGCCCATGTCTTCATCGCCTGCGCCCGCGCCATGGGGCTGCCGGCGCGCTACGTCTCGGGCTACCTGATGATGAACGACCGGGTGGCGCAGGAGGCGACGCATGCCTGGGCCGAGGCCTGCGTGCCCGATCTCGGCTGGGTCGGCTTCGACGTCTCGAACGGCATCTCGCCCGACGAACGCTACGTCCGCATCGCGACGGGGCTGGACTACACCGAGGCCGCGCCGGTAAATGGCTTTCGCTTCGGCGCCGCGCAGGAGGATCTCTCGGTCGCGGTCGAGGTGCGCCAGGACTGAACGGATCCTCACATGACCTATTGCGTCGCCCTGAGACTGGACCGCGGGCTGGTCTTCATGTCCGACACCCGCACCAATGCCGGCGTCGACAACGTCGCGAGCTGCCGCAAGATGTTCAGCTGGTCGGACGGCGACTGCGCCGTGACGCTGCTCACCGCCGGCAACCTCGCCACCACCCAGGCGGTGGTGAGCCTGATCGAGGAGCGGCTGAAATCGCCCGGCGAGCGCAGCCCCTCGATCCTCGGCCAGCCCTCGATGTTCGCCGTGGCGCGGATGGTGGGCGACCTGCTCAAGCAGGAGATCGCCCGCGCCGGCAGCGGCCAGATGAGCGCCGATGCCGGCACCTTCGCCGCGACGCTGATCCTGGGCGGTCAGGTGCGCGGCAGCGCGCCGCGACTGTTCCTGATCTACCCGGAGGGCAACTTCATCGAGGCCGGCGACGACATGCCCTGGTTCCAGAGCGGCGAGACAAAGTACGGCCGCCCGATCCTGGTGCGCGCCTTCGATCCGGCGATGAGCTTTGAGGCGGCGGCGAAGCTCCTGATGGTCAGCTACGACTCGACCATCAAGGCCAACCTCTCGGTCGGGCCGCCGATGGACCTGCAGGTCTACGAGACCGACAGCCTGCAGACCGGCAAGACGCTGCGGATCGAGGCCAACGATCCCCAGTACCTCGCGATCTCCGAGGGCTGGAGCGACGCGCTGCGCTCCGCCTTCGACGCGCTGCCCGACGTCACGCTCTAGGGCCCGTCAGAGGGCCGCCCCTACTAGGCACGGCATTCGCTCAGGCCGCCATCCGGCGCAGGTTCCGCCCCGCCGCGACGTCGCACAGCACGGTGACGCGGGGATGCCGCTGCAGCGCCGAGGCCGGGACGGCCTCCGTCACCGGCCCTTCCAGCGCCGCCGCCAGCGCCTCGGCCTTGGCGGCGCCGGTCGCCAGCAGCAGGATCTCGCGCGCCTCGAGGATGGTGCCGATGCCCATGGTGACGGCGTGCTCCGGCACCGGCGTGCCGGCCGGGAAATCCGGCGCGTTGGCCTGCCGCGTCTGCTCGGTCAGCCGGACCCGCCGGGTGCGGCTGTCATGCGCGGCGCCCGGCTCGTTGAAGCCGACATGGCCGTTGCGCCCGATACCCAGAAGCTGCAGCCCGATGCCGCCCGCGGCCGCGATCGCTGCCTCGTAGCCATCGGCCTCGGCCGGCCCGCCATTGCCGTCGGGCAGGTGCCACCGGCCCTCCGGCACACTGGCCGGGTCGAACAGCTCGCGCCGCATATAGCTGGCGAAGCTCGCCGGGTGGCCGGGCGGCAGGCCCGCATATTCGTCGAGGTTGAAGAAGGTCGCATGATCGAGCCGCAGCCCCCCGGGCGCGATCCGTTCGCGCAGGGCGGCATAGACCGCGAGCGGCGTGCGCCCGGTGGCGAGCCCCAGCACCGGCGACGGCGCGGCGCAGGCGGCGGCGATGCGCGCGGCCGCGCGCTCGGCCACATCGGTGGCCGAGTCGAGGATCTCGACGCGCGGCCCGCTCATGCCAGGCTCTCCGCGAAGGCGGTCCGGCCCGCCCGCACCGCGCCGAGCACGCCCGCGCGGTTGCCGAGCGCGCTGACGTAACAGTCCGGCGGCTCGGGCATGCAGCGCGCCAGCGCCAGCGCCAGCCGCTCCTGCAGCTCGGGCCGCGAGCCGATGCTGCCGCCGAAGATCACCCGCGACGGGTCGATCACCGCGCAGACCGACAGCACCGCCTGCGCGAGCTTCGCCGCGAGCCCGTCGAGCACGGCCGCGAAGACCGCGTCATCCGGCCGCTCGAACAGCTCGCGCAAATTGCCGGGCAGGCTGCCGCCCCCGGCCGTGTAGGCCGCGCGCAGCGCCGCGCTCGAGATCACGCTTTCCAGCGCGCCGCTGGCATGGGTCGCCGGGTCGAACGGATCGGCCCCGATCGGCAGCGCCGCGATCTCGCCCGCCGCGCCATGCGCGCCGCGCAACAGCCGGCCATGCACCATCGCCCCCATGCCGATCCCGGTGCCGAGCGCGATGAACACCACGTTCTCGCGCCCCTGCCCGTGGCCGAGCCAGCTTTCGCCCAGCACCGCCATGTTGACGTCGTTCTCGACCGCCACCGGCAGGCCGAGCGCCCGGCCGATCACGTCGCGCAGGTCGCGGCCCTCGAGGTCCGACACGTTCGGCGCGCGGTGCAGCCGCCCGCTGCGCGGGTCGACCGCGGCGGGCAGGCCGATGCCGGCGGCGCGCAGCCGGTCGGGCGCGACCTGCGCGCGCTCCAGCAGCTCGGCCTTCTGGGCGCGGATCTGCTCGACCACGGCCAGGCCGCCCTCGGGCGCGGTCGGCGCCTTCACTTCGGCCAGCACCCGGCCCGAGAGGTCGCACAGCACGGATTGCGCCTTGGTGCCGCCGATGTCGCTGCCCATCAGCAGCGCGGCGTCGTCGCGCAGACCGCCCTCGGGGCCGGTCCAGCCGGCCAGCTCGTCGGGGGCCGGCTCCGCCGCCTCGGCGGACAGCGCCGCGCGCAGCCACCGGCGCGCCGGCAGCGACAGCCCGGCGGCGTCGAGCCGCCCCGGCTGCGCGGTCATCGTCTGCGGCCGAGCGACCGCTCGGTCTCCCGGTCGAAGCGGTGGATCTCGCTGCGCGCGGCCTGCGCACTGACCCGGCTGCCCACCTCCGGCACGGCGCGGGCCGGGGCGGTGGCGATCACCTGCTGGCCGGCGACGTCGAAATGCACCAGCGTCTCGGGGCCGAGCGGCTCGACCGCGGTGACGGTGCCGGTCAGCTCCAGCGCATCCGCGGCCGCCGCGCCGTCGCGCACCAGAAGATCCTGCGGCCGGATCCCGAAGAGCAGCCGGCCGTCGCCGTCGGCCACGGCGCGCCCGTCGGCCTCGCGCCCCGGCAGGATGTTCATCGAGGGCGTGCCGATGAAGCGCGCGGTGAACACGTCGACCGGGTCGTCGTAGATCTCCATCGGCGGGCCGGATTGCAGGATGTGCCCGTCGCGCATCACCACGATCCGGTCGGCCATGGTCATCGCCTCGACCTGGTCATGGGTGACATAGGCGATGGTGGTGCCGAGCCGGTGGTGCAGCGCCTTGATCTCGATCCGCATCTGCGCGCGCAGCTGCGCGTCGAGGTTCGACAGCGGCTCGTCGAACAGGAAGGCCGCGGGCTCACGCACCATGGCGCGGCCGATGGCGACGCGCTGGCGCTGCCCGCCCGACAGCGCCGCCGGGCGCCGGTCGAGATAGGGGGTGAGCCCGAGGATCCGGCCCGCATCCTCGACGCGGCGGTTCTTCTCCTGCTTGTCGAGCTTCGTGGTGTAGAGGCCGAAGGCGATGTTCTGGCGCACCGTCATGTGCGGGTAGATGGCGTAGTTCTGGAATACCATGGCGATGTTGCGCGACTTGGGGTCGAGCTCGTTCACCACGTTGCCGCCGATGCGGATCTCGCCGCCGGACACCTCCTCGAGGCCGGCGATCATGCGCAGCGTCGTGGACTTGCCGCAGCCCGAGGGGCCGACGAAGACCACGAACTCGCCGTCGCGCACCTCGAGGTCGATGCCGTGGATCACACGGGCCTTGCCGTAGGACTTGACGAGCTTGTCGAGCGTGATGGTCGCCATCAGGACGCCTCCGAAATCTGGTTGAACCGGTCCTCGAGCTCGGCCGCGGCGCCCGCCTCGCGGGCCGCGCGCGCCTCGGCCGCCCGGGTGAAGCCGTCGAGCGCCGCGCGGTAGGCGTCGAGCGCCTCCGCCATCGCCGCCTCGGCCGGGCCGCCGAAGCGGTCGCGCACCGCCACGAAATGCTCGGGGCTGACCGCTTCGGCGAAGCCCGCCTCGTCGAGCTCGGGCGCCCGGCCGGTCGCGGCCTCGAAGGCCCGGCGGAACGGGGCGTAGCCCGAGGGCAGGTCGATGCCCTCCGCGACCACGGCGCGCGACGTCGCGGCGGCGATCTCGTGCGCCTCGCGGAACGACAGCCCCTCGCGCCGCACCAGCGTGTCGGCCAGCTCGGTGATGGTGATGCAGGAGCGGCGGATGTTCTCCGCGACCCGCGCGCCGTCGATCTTCAGCGAGCCCATCAGCGCCGCCATCAGGTCGAGCACCCGCGCGCCGCTGTCGAAGGCGCCGTAGCCCGCGCCCTGGCTCTCGCCCTCGCTGTCGTTCATGTCGGTGAAGGGCGTGTTGTGCATGATGGTCAGCATCATCCGCGCCCGGCCGGTGGTCTGGCTGGCGAGGTGGCGCAGATGCTCGATCGGCACCGGGTTGCGCTTCTGCGGCATGATCGAGGAGACCTGCACGAAGGCGTTCGGAACGTAGACCTGCCCGACCTCGAAGGCAGACCAGAACTGCAGGTCCTGGATCAGGCGGCCCAGATGCAGGAAGGTCAGCTCGAGCGCGGCATAGGCGCCGGTGGTGTAGTCCACCGCCGCGATGCAGCCATAGGCGTTGCGCTGCGGCGCCGCGAAGCCCAAGAGCGCCGCCACCCGGGCGCGGTCGATCGGGAAGCCCGAGGTGGTGATCGCCGCCGCGCCCATCGAGCACAGGTCGCAATTCGCCCGCGCCGCCTCGAGCCGCTCGATGTCGCGGATCAGCACCTCGATCGCCGCGCCGAGGTAATGCCCGAAGGTGGTGGGCTGCGCCGGCTGGCCGTGGGTGTAGGCCACCACCAGCGTCGCCCGCTCGCGGTCGGCGGTGTCGATCAGCGCCGACAGCAGCTGCCGCGCCCGCGCCAGCAGGTCGTCGAGCCGCGCCTTGAGCGACATCTTGAACAGCGTGTGGTCGATGTCGTTGCGCGAACGCGCGGTGTGCAGCCGCCCGGCCAGGTCCGGCCCGAGCCGGCGCTTCAGCTCGGCCTCGACGAGGAAGAAGTAGTCCTCGACCTCGCCGGTGTAGCGCAGGCCGGCCGGGTCGATCTCGGCGGCGATGGCCTTCAGCGCGCGGGCGATCCCGGCCGCCTCGGCGGGTGCGAGGATGCCGGTCTCGGCCAGCATCACCAGATGCGCCCGGTCGATGCGGCGGAAGCCCTCGGCATGGTGCAGCCGCGCCCCGTCGAACAGCGGCGCGAGCACGGTGTCGCGGTAGACCGGGTCGGGGAAGCGCGTGGCGTCGCTGTCGCGCGGATGGGTCGTCATGGTCATCCCTTCAGGCCCGCCAGCATCACGCCGCGGACGATGTAGCGTTGCAGCAGCAGGAACACGATCAGCGTCGGGATCGTGGCCAGTGCCGCCCCGGTCATGATCATCTCCCAGCGGATCGCCTGCTCGACCGCGAAGCTCGTCAGGCCGATCGGCAGGGTGTAGAGTTCGCTGCTGGTGGTCACGATCAGCGGCCAGAAGAAGGCGGTCCAGTTGCCGAGGAAGGTGAAGATCGCCAGCGCCGAGAGCGCCGGTGTCACCAGCGGCATCGCCACCCGCCACCAGATCGCGAACTCGTTGAGCCCGTCGATCCGCGCCGCCTCGAGGAAGTCGTCGGGCACCGTCTCGAAGAACTGCTTCATCAGGAAGGTGCCGAAGGCGGTCATCATGCCGGGGAACATGATGCCCCAATAGGTGTCGAGCCATCCGAAATTGGCCGACATCAGGTACCACGGGATCACCAGCATCTCGGTCGGGATCATCAGCGTCGAGAGAATCGCGAGGAAGATGAACTGCCGGCCGCGGAAGCGGAACTTGGCCAGGGTGTAGCCGACGAGGCTGTCGAAGAAGACGTTCGACAGCGTCACCGCGATGGCGACCAGGGACGAGTTCAGGAACCAGCGCAGGAAGCGGCCGTCGCCCAAGACCTCGAAGTAGTTGGCCAGCGTCGGTTCCTTCGGGATCAGCCGCAGGTCGTAGATCTGGCCGGCATCCTTGAGCGAGGTCGAGAACATGAACAGCAGCGGCGTGACCATCAGCACCCCGCCGATGAACAGCACGGTCCAGGTGACGATGCGCCCGGGGCGCAGCCGCGCCATGGGCAGCGGCCGGGCCTCGCGGGCCGTGGCGGTGGCGGCGGTCATGCGCGGTCCCTCATGATCCAGAGTTGCAGCAGCGAGACGATCAGCAGGATCGTGAAGAGCACCACGGTCTGCGCCGCCGCGTAGCCCATGTCATAGGAGGAGAAGGCGGTCTGGTAGATCAGCAGCACCAGCGGCTTGGTCGAGCCCAGCGGGCCGCCCGGGTCGTTGGTGGTCATGTTGTAGACCTGGTCGAAGATCCGCAGGAAGCCGATCGAGGCGAACACCACGAGGAACACCGTGGTCGGCTTCAGAAGCGGCAGGGTGATCTTGCGCAGGATGCCCCATTCGCCGACGCCGTCGATCCGCGCGGCCTCATAGTAGGTCTGCGGGATGGCGCGCAGCCCGGCCATGAAGATGATGATCTGGAAGCCGAGACCGGCCCAGATCGCCGTCACCATGATCGAGGGCAGCGCCCAAGTGGTGGACTTCAGGAAGTCGATCTGCGCCAGCCCGATCTGCCCTAGAAACGAGTTGATCGCCCCGGTCGGCGCCGGCTGGTAGAACCAGCGCCAGACCCAGGCCATGGCCGAGGCCGTGGTGATGAACGGCAGGAAATAGAGCGCCCGGATGAAGGTGTGCGCAAAGCGCACCCGGTCGAGGAAGAATGCGATGGTGAAGGCCAGCACCAGGCTGATCGGCGTGCCGATGATCAGGTAGGCGAAGGTGTTGCGGAAGACCTGCCAGAAATGCGGGTCGCCGAACATCCGCGCGTAATTCTCGACGCCGATGAACTCGGGCGTCGACATCAGGTCCCAGTCGGTGAAGGAAAGCCGGAACGCGTCGAGCGTCGGGTAGAAGCGGATCACGCTGTAGAACAGGATCGGCAGCGCCAGGAATCCCCAGACCCACAGCGCCCGCCGCGTCCGCATGCTGAGCCGCGCGCCGCCAGCGCGGGCCTCCGGCCGCGCCGGACCGGCCTCCTGAATCGTCATGCCCTGCCTCCCCTTGGGAAAGGCCCGGCCGCGCGCGGCCGGGCCGTGGCGCGCCTCAGCGCGCGTCGTCGATGATCTTCTGCTCGGCCGCGGCCGCCTCGGCCACCGAGTCGGCCGGCGCCTGGTCCTGCAGCAGCACCCGGTTGGTCATGTCGATCGTGACCTGCCGCTGCGCCGCCTCGTCGACGAAGCGGGTGGTGTGGGCGTAGTCCAGCGCCTTGAGGAACGGGCCGTAGATCGGGTCGGCGAGGTTCTCGTCGGTCAGCGCCACGTCGCGCCGCGCCGGCAGTTCGCCCACCACCTCGAGCCAGAGCTTCATCGCCTCGGGCGAGGCGAGGTATTCGAGGAAGGCGGCCGCGGCCTCCTTCTCCTCGCCCTCGGCACCGCTGCCGATCGCGTTGGCGAAGTAGCTGGCGTAGTTCGAGCGCATCCCGTCGGCATTGGCGGGCAGCTCGGCCACGCCCCATTCGAAGTCCTCGATGCTCGAGAAGGAGCCGAGCCGGAAGGTGCCGTCGATGGTCATCGCGGCGCGGCCGGCGCGGAAGGCGGCCTGGCCCTCGTCCATGAAGCCCGCGGTGCCGACCTTCTCCTCCTTCTGCAGCGAGGTGTAGAAGTCGAGCGCCGCGGTGCCGGCCTCGCCGTCATAGGCGATCTCGCTGTAATCCTCGTTGTAGGGCTGGCCGCCGAACTGGCGGATCAGCACCTCGCGCCACCAGTGGTGGTCCTGGCCGGCCATGTCGACGGTCATGCCCACGGTGGTGAAGTTGCCGCCATTGTCGGTCTGGGTCAGCGCCTTGGCGGTCTCGACCAGTTCGTCCAGCGTCTCGGGCGGGCCGTCGATGCCGGCCTCCTCGAACAGCTTCTTGTTCCAGAACAGCGCCAGCGAGCGCACCGCGGTCGGCAGGCCGTAATACTCGCCGTCACGCTTCATCGCCTCGACGATCGGGAAGAAGTCCTCCTCGATCTCGTCATGCGGGAAGGCCTCCTGCGGCAGCGGCTGGATCAGGCCGCCGGCGACGAACTTGTCGGTCCAGCCGTAGAACAGCTGCAGCACGTCGGGGCCCTTCTTGGCCATGTTCGCCGCGACGATCCGGGTCTGGTAGTCGGCGTAGGGGAAGGTGACCTGCTTGACGGTGATGTCGGGGTTCTCGGCCTCGAACTTCTCGATCAGCTGGTCCATCGCGGTGACGCGGGTGTCGTAGATATACTGCCAGTACTCGATCTCCACCGCGCCCGCGGCCTGCGCGCCGAGGATGCAGGCGGCGGCCGAGACGCCGGCCATCAGATTGCGCTTACGCATAGGTCTCTCCCATTGCACGCCCCGGCCTGGCCGATGGCGTCGGTGCGGCGCGACCCCATGGCCCCGCCCTGTCGGCACGCCCCCTCCCGAGGGCGCGGGTCCCGCGTCGTGTGCCGCGCGGTTGGGGCAACGTCGCCGCGCCGGCCCCCGCCTGTCAATACAATAATTAACTTGAGTTATTATTTCGACCGCTGCAATCTGGCCGCGAAGAGCAGGGAGGACGAGGCGATGAGCGCCGAGAAGGCAACCGGCCCCGCCCGGCTGCGCGCCGCGCGCGGCAAGAACCCGGGCCGCAGCCGGGCGCACAACCGCAGGGTCGTGCTCGACCTGATGCGCGGCCACGGCCAGCTCGGCCGCCGCCAGCTGGCCGAGATGACCCAGCTGACGCCGCAGGCGGTGACCAACATCCTCGACGAGCTGATCGCCGCCGGTCTGATCGAGGCGCGCGGCCGGCTGAAATCGGGGCGCGGCCAGCCGCCGCTGCAATTCGCGATCAACCCCGACGGCGCGATCACCATCGGCATCGAGATCGCCGTCACCCGCATGGCGGCGACGGTGCTCGACCTCGGCGGCCATCCCCGCCACGAGGAGATCGTGCCGCTGGCCGACAGCGGCCCCGAGGCGCTGCTGCCGCTGATCGCCGAGACGGTCGCCCGCCTCGCCGCCGGCTACGACGCCACCTTGATGGGGGTCGGCGTGGTGATGCCCGGCCCGTTCGAGATCGAGGGCTTTTCCGGCGTCGGCCCGACCACCCTGCCCGGCTGGGCCGGGATCGACGCGGCGGCCGAGCTGGGCCGGCGCATCGGCGTGCCGGTCAGCGTCGAGAACGACGCCAACGCCGCCGCGATCGGCGAGACGCTGTTCGGCTCGGGACAGGCGCTGTCGAGCTTCGCGGTGGTCTATTTCGGCGCCGGTCTCGGCCTCGGGCTGATCGCCGACGACCGGCCGGTGCGCGGCGCCTTCGGAAATGCCGGCGAGGTCGGCCACATCGTCGTGGCGCCGGGCGGCCGCGCCTGCCCCTGCGGCCAGAGCGGCTGCCTCGAACGCTACGCCTCGCTGCACGCGCTGCGCGAGGCGCTCGACGCCGCCGGCTTGGCCGGCGACCACGCCGCGCTCGACCGGATGATGGCCGGGCAGGAGCCGGTGCTGATGACCTGGATCGCCGAGGCCGCCGCGCATCTGTCGCCGATGGTCGCGATCCTCGAAAACGTGCTCGACCCCGAGACCATCATCCTCGGCGGCGCCCTGCCGGCGCCGATCCTCGACGCCATCATCGCCCGGATCGGCTTCGCGCCCTCGGTCGCGGCGCGTTCGGACCGGGCCGTGCCGCGGGTGATCCGCGGCCGCGCCGGGCCGATGGCCGCCGCCCTCGGCGCCGCCGCCCTGCCCTTCCACGCCGCGATCACGCCGCGGCTGGAGCTGTCGCAGGACCCGGAAGATCCATTCGTCACCGGAGAGACCGCATGACCGCCTCGCGCCACCTCGCCCGACAGGAGGCCGCCCCGGCGCTCCTGCGCCTGCATCGCAGCCTGTCGCGGCTCGACTCCGTGCTGCACGTGATGAACACCGGCGCCCACCCGGACGACGAGCAGTCCGGCCTGCTCGCATGGCTGCGCTTCGGCCGCGGCCTGCGCGTCACCGTCGCCTGCTCGACCCGCGGCGAAGGCGGGCAGAACATCCTAGACGGCGCGCGCGGCGCGGCGCTCGGCCTGCTGCGCAGCCGCGAGATGGAGGAGGCGGCCCGCGTGCTCGACGCCGATGTCGCATGGCTCGGCCACGGCCCGGACGACCCGGTGCATGATTTCGGCTTCTCCAAGGACGGCGACGACACCTTCGCCCGCTGGGGCGAGGAGCGCATCGTCGAGCGGCTGGTCCGCGCCTATCGCGCCGCCCGCCCCGACATCGTCATCCCCACCTTCCTCGACGTGCCCGGCCAGCACGGCCACCACCGCGCGATGACCCGCGCCGCGCGGACCGCGCTGGCGCTCGCCGCGGATCCCGAGGCCTTCCCCGAGCAGGGCCTCGCGCCGTGGCGGGTCGCGAAGTTCTACCTCCCCGCCTGGTCCGGCGGCGGCGGCACCTATGACGACGAGCTGCCCCCGCCCCAGACCACGCTGACCGAGACCGTCGCCGGGCGCGACCCCGCCACCGGGGCCGACTACGCCCGGATCGGCGAATGGTCCCGCGCCCGCCACGCTTCGCAGGGCATGGGCCGCTGGCACGAGGTCCCGGCCCGGTCGTGGAACCTGCACTATGTCGACGGCCCGGCGGAGACCACGATCACCGCCGGCCTGCCTGCCACGCTCGAGGAGCTGGCCGCGCTGGCCGGCCCCGCCGCCGAGGCGCTCACCGACGCGGCGCGCGCGGTCGCGGCCGCGCGCCGCGCCTTCCCCGACCGGGCGCTGCTGCTCGACGCGCTCGCCGCCGCCGATGCCGCCATCGCCGCCGCGCAGGAGGCCGCCGAGCCCGGCTTCGCCGCCGCCCATGGCCACCGTCTCGACCGCAAGCGGCAGGAACTCTCGGCGGCGCTGTTCGAGGCGGCGGGCCTCGAGATCGACGCCCGCCCCGCGCCCGCGCTGCTCGCCCCCGGCGGCACCGCGGAGATCGCCATCCGCCTCGCCGCGCCGCTCGCCGACACGCCGCTGCGCCTCACCGCCGATGCCGATCTGCCGGAGGGCCTCTCGGCAGCCCCGGTCGACCTCGCCCCCGACGACACCGCCCGCCTCGCTGTCTCCGCCGCGCCCGGCGCGCCCTTCCCCGCCGCCTTCCGGCCCGGCTGGGCGGCGCTCGGCGGCAACGGGCCGGGCGCGCTGCGGCTGACCGGCACCATCGCCGGCCGTCCGGTCCGCCTCGCCGCCGACCTGTCGCACCCGCTCGAGATCGGCCCGCGCGAGGTGCTGGAGATCGAGCCCGAGGCCGTCCTGCTGCGCCGCGGCCATGCACCAGAGCCATTGCGCATTGGCCTCGGCACCCCCGAGGGCCGCGTCGAGATTGACATGCCCGAGGGCTGGAGCGCCGATCTCTCGCCGGCCGAGGCCGTCGTCACGCCGCCTGCCGACCTGCCCGAAGGCCTGACCGTACTGCGCCCGCGGCTCGACGGCCGCCCGGCGCTGGGGCGCAGCGCCTACGACCATCCGCAGACCGGCCCCTTCCTGCACCACGCCCCGGCCGAGCTGCGGGTGCTCTCGCTCGACCTCGCCTTGCCCGAGGGCGCGCGCGTCGCCTATCTCGGCGGCGGCGGCGACAATGTCGGCCGCTGGCTCGGGCGCATGGGCGTCGAGACGGTGACGCTCGACCGGATCGAGCCGCACACCGACCTGTCGGGCTTCACCACCGTGCTCATCGGCATCGTCGCCTTCGGCGCCCGCGCCGACCTTGCCGCCGCGACCCCGGCGCTGCACCGCTTCGTGCGGGCAGGCGGGCATCTCGTGACCCTCTACCAGCGCCCAGACCAGGGCTGGCAGGCCGAGACCACGCCGCCGCTGCCACTCGAGATCGGCACGCCCTCGCTGCGCTGGCGCACCACCGACGAGGCCGCGCCTGTGACGATGCTGCGGCCCGAGCACCCGCTGCTTTCCGGCCCGAACCGGATCGGCCCGCGCGACTGGGACGGCTGGGACAAGGAGCGCGGCCTCTACTTCGCCGCCCGCCGCGACCCGGCCTACGAGGCGCTCCTGAAGATGTCCGACCCGGGCGAGGCGCCGCTCGACGGTGCGCTGGTCTCGGCGCCGGTCGGTCGCGGCCGCCACACCCATTGCGCCCTCGTGCTGCACCACCAGCTCGACCGCATGGTGCCCGGCGCCTTCCGCCTGCTGGCCAACCTCGTCCAGCCCGCCTGACGCCGATGCGCCGTCCCGCCCCGGCGACGGCCGCCGCGGCCTGGCTGCTGCTCGACATGACCCTCGTCACCGGCGTCACGGTGCTGGTCAAGCTCGAGGGGCAGTCGCGGCCGGTGGCGCAGATGGTGTTCCTGCGCGCCGCGATCGGCCTCGTTCTGATCGCGCCGCTGGTCTGGCGTCACCGCCGCGACTTCGCCCGGATGCGCGCGCCCTGGCGCAACGCCGGCCGGGTCGCCTGCAACGCCGTGGCGCTTGGAATGAACTTCACCGCTCTCACGCTGCTGCCGCTGGCCGTCGTCACCGGCATCTCCTTCACCCGGCCGCTGGTCGCGATGGGCCTCGCGGCGCTGCTTCTGGGCGAGACCGTGCGCCGGCTGCACTGGGCCGGGGCGGCGGTGGCGCTGGCCGGGGTGCTCCTGATGATCGCGCCCGACGGATCGGGCGGGGCGCTGCCCGCCGCCGGGCTGGCGGCGGCGGCGCTGTCAGTGCTGTTCGGCGCGATGGCGGCGATCCAGACCCGCGCCCTGCGCGGCGAGAGTCTCGTGGTGATGATGCTGTTCTACACGCTGGGCCTCGCCGTGCTCAGCGCGCCGCTCGCGGCGCTCGACTGGGCGCCGGTCGGCCGCGCCGACCTGTGGCCGCTCATCGGCATCGGGGTTCTGGCGCAGGCCGGGCAGTACTGCTTCCTGCGGGCCTACGCGCTCGGCGAGGCCAGCCGCCTCGCGCCGCTGGGCTACCTGTCGATCCTGCTGGCCACCGCGGCCGGCTGGATCGTCTTCGGCGACCGCCCCGGCCCTTCGCTGGCGCTCGGCGGCGCCGTGGTGGTGCTGGGGATGCTGCTGGTGCGCCGCGCCGACCGCCCGGCCGCCGCCGCGCAGGCCCGGTAGACCCGGCGCAGGCGCTTCCGCCTAGCGGTAGATGAAGGTCTCGAAATCGCCGGCCTCGGTGACGCGGCCGCGATACATGCCCTCGCAATTGAACGGCATCGAGATGCGGCCCTCGGCATCCACCGCCACCACCCCGCCCGAGCCGTCGTTCGGCGCAAGGTCGCGCTCGACCACGTGGGTCGCCGCCTGCTCCAGCGTCTCGCCGCCGTGGCGCATCCGCGCGGCGATCTCGGCGGCGGCGGTCCAGCGGATGAAGATCTCGCCATGGCCAGTGGCCGAGACCGCGCAGGTCGCGTCGTCGGCATAGCTGCCCGCGCCGATCATCGGCGTGTCGCCGACCCGGCCCGGCGCCTTGGCGGTCATGCCGCCGGTCGAGGTGGCGGCGGCGAGATGGCCATGGGCGTCGCGCGCCACCGCGCCCACCGTGCCGTGGCGGCGCGCCGGGTCGTCGGTCTCGAGCCCCTGCTCGCGCAGCGCCAGCGTCTCTTTCAGCGCGTCCCAGCGGGCCTGCGTGAAGAAATACGGCTTCTCCTCGAAGGGCAGCCCGGCCCCGCGCGCGACCATGATCGCGTTCGGCCCGATCAGCAGCACGTGGTCGGTGCGCTCCATCACCGCGCGCGCGGCGCGCACCGGGTTGCGCGGCCCGAAGATGCCGGCCACGGCGCCCGCGCGCCGCGTCGCGCCCTCCATCACCGCCGCGTCCATCTCCTGCAGCCCCTCGGAGGTGAAGACCGCCCCGCGCCCGGCGTTGAACAGCGGCTCGTCCTCGAGCGCGCAGACCGCCTCCGTCACCGCGTCGAGCGCCGCGCCGCCATCGGCCAGCACCGCGTGCCCGGCCTCGAGCGCGCGGCGCAGCCCGGCATGGTAGCGCGCCTCCAGCTCCGGCGTCATGCGCGACTTCAGGATGGTGCCGGCGCCGCCATGCAGCGCGAGCGAGAATCTGGTCATGGCGAACCCTCCAGCCCGGCGGACTGGGCGCAGTGCCGGGCGATCTGTTCATGCGTCGCGACCCAGCAATCGCCCGCCTCGGCGATCCGCGACAGAAGCTCCTCGAGGATGAAGATGCGGCTGCGATAGCCGATCACGTGCGGGTGCATGGTCAGCAAAAACAGCCCGCCCTCGTCCCGCGCGCCCTCGAACTCGCGCAGGAAGATGTCGAGCACCGCCTCGGGCGGCGTGTAGGGCCGCTGCGCGCCGTGGCGGTTCATCATGAAATAGGCCGCGTCGTCGCGGATCCACTCCACCGGCAGCTCGACCAGCCCGGTCGGCGCGGCGTTCTCGACCAGTTCGTAGGGATCGTCGTCCGAGAACATCGAGCTGTCGTAGATCAGCCCCATCTCCCGCGCGATGCCGAGCGTGGCGGGGCTGTAGTCCCACGACGGCGTGCGCATCCCCACCGGGCGGCGGCCCGTGACCTGCTCGAGCGTGTCGGCCGCGCGCAGCATCAGCTCGCGTTCGCGGGCCGGCGCGAGCGTGGTGTTCAGCTCGTGGATCCAGCCATGCAGCGCGATCTCGTGGCCGTCATCGGCCAGCGCGCGCTGCTCCTCGGGATGCAGCAGCGCCGAGACGGCGGGGACGAAGAAGCTCGCCTTCGCGCCGTGCCGGTCGAGCGCGCGGCGGATGCGCGGGATGCCGCGCCGGGCGCCGTATTCGCCCCAGCTGAGCCGCGCCAGCGAATTGGCGCCGTCGCGCAGCTCGTTGGTCTCGTGGTCGCTGTCGAAGGAGAGCGCCACCGCGCAGCGCGCGCCGCCCGGCCAGGAGGCGGGCCGCAGGCTGCGCCCGGCGCGCAGCCGCTGCACCAGCCCGCGCCATGTCGGCTCGTCCCATTCGGCGGGCGGGGTCTGCGGCGGCAACAGCGGCGCGCTCACGCGTGGCCCCCGTCGACCGACAGCACCTGCCCGGTGATCCAGCCCGCCTGCGCGGAGGCGAGGAAGGTGACCGCGTCCGCGATGTCCTCGGCCCGGCCGAGGCGACGCATGTGGGTGCCCTCGATCACCTGCCGCTGCTTCTCGGGACCGAAGGCCTGCCATTGCCGCTCGGTCGAGGGGTTGGAAAGCACGAAGCCCGGCGCGACCGAGTTCACCGTGACGCCATGCGGCCCGAGCTCCAGCGCCAGCTGCTTGGTCAGCCCGACCAGCGCGTGCTTGGCCGCGGCATAGGCCTGGATGCCGGTCAGGCTCGGCCGCAGCCCCGCGCCGGAGGAGATGGTGACGATCCGCCCCGATCCGCGCGCCTTCATCCCCGGCGCCACGGCCTGGGCGCACCACATCGCGGCGTCGACATTGGCGGCGAAGATCGCGCGCCAGTCGGCCTCGCCGATCTCCTCGACCGGGCGGCCGGCCTGGCCGCGCACGCCGCCGGCGGCGCAGACGAGGCCGTCGATCCGGCCGTGACGCGCCGCGATCTCGCCCAGGGCCTCGTGCGTCGCCTCGCGCGAGCCGAGATCGGCGGGGTGGCGGCTCACGCCCGCCGCCAGCCGCTCGAGCCCCGCGCCGTCGATGTCGATCGCCGCGACCGTGGCCCCGGCCGCGCCCAGTCCCGCCACGATCGCCGCGCCGATGCCCTGCGCCGCGCCGGTGACGGCGAAGACCTGCCCCTCCAGCGTCACGCGCATAGCGGCACCATCTCGTCGAGCAGCGCCGCCGACTGCGCCCGCCGCCCGGCTTCGATCTCGTGGATCAGGTCGCGCAGCCGCGTCAGCGCCGGCACCGCGATGCCGTCGGCGCCCGCCATCTCGACCAGCACTCCGATCTGCGCGTCCACCTCGGTCTTGCGGCGGCGCACCGCGAGGTCGCGCCAGATGCCCGAATGGGTCTTCGCGGTCTTGCGATTGTGCGCGACCATCGCGTCGAGCGAGGCGCGCATCGCGCCCGCGTCCTGCCGCGCGAAGGCGTCGGGGTCGAAGCCGTTGAAGCCCAGCGGCCGCACCCCGCGCGCCCGCGCCAGCCGCATCACCTCCGCCCCCAGCGCCTCGTAGACCGGGCGGTGCGCGGCGCGGTCCATCGCGTCGCTCATCGAATCCGGCGTCAGCGCCGTGGCGAAGAGCAGCGCGCCGTAGCCGAGCTTGCCCCAGAGATAGCCCCAGATGTTGTCGGTCGCGACCGCGTCGGGCTCGACCAGCCGCAGAAGCGCGTGGATCTCGGCCACGCGCGGCGTCATCTCGCCGTCGAGCTCGCCCACCGCCACCGCGGCGCGGTTGCCGTAGAGGATGCGGCCCGGCCCGATCCAGTCGGCGCCGTAATTGACGAAGCAGCCGACCGTGTTCTCCACGCCGATGCGCTCGGCGATCATCATCTCGTTCAGCCCGTTCTGGGCCGAGATCACGTGGCCGCCCGGCGCCAGATGCGGCAGCAGCATGTCGAGCGCCTCCTCGGTGTGATGCGCCTTCACGCAGAGGAACACCCGCTCGTAGCGGCCCTCGAGCTCGTCCGGCGTGGCCGCCGGCAGGCGCTGCACGAAGCGCTCGACCGGCCCCTTGATGGCGAGGCCGTCGTCGCGCATGGCGCGCACGTGGTCCTCGACGATGTCGACCATCTGCACCGCGTGGCCCGCCCGCGCGAGGCAGGCGCCGAGGATGCCGCCGATCGCGCCGGCGCCCCAGATCAGCACCGGCGCGCTCATGCCCAGTCGCCCTCGAGCTGGGCGCGGGTCTCCTCGACCGCGACGGCCCAGAGCCGGTCGGTGTCGGCGTCGGGGCGCTGGTAGTAGCCGCCGTAATTGCCGTCGCCGATCAGCGCGCGCACGCCCGCGGCGTTGCGGTCGCGCAGCCGGTCGAAGGGCACGAAGGGCTTCTGCTCCGCGGGCATCTCGCGGCCCGGCAGCCGGGTCCAGGGGAAGTTCTCCATCCAGGAGGCGTGGCTCGCCACCGGGTCGATCTGCTGCACGCAGTCCCAGGTGCGCGGCGCCTTCCACCAGTCGTGGAAGCGGCAGCGCGCGCCCTCATGCGCCTCCATCCATTCCATCGTCACCGGCTGCACCGGGCTGTTGCCGCCATGGCCGTTGACGATGAGGATGCGGCGGAAGCCGGTGGCGTAGAGGCTGTCGAGGATGTCGCGCACCAGCGCCGCATAGGTCGCGAGCTTCAGCGAGACGCTGCCCGGATAGGCCATGAAATAGGGGGTGAGCCCGTAGGCCACCGCCGGGAAGACCGGCACGCCCAGGGGCGCCGCGGCGTCGGCCGCGACCTTCTCCGACAGGATCGAGTCGACCGAGAGGCTGAGATGGGCGTGCTGCTCGGTGCTGCCCAGCGGCAGCACGGCGCGGTCGTCGGTCTCGAGGTATCTCTCGACCTCGAACCAGTTGCTATCGGTGATCCTCAAGCCGGGTCTCCTCCTGTTGCGGCTCGCCCGCCCGGCAGGCGGCGATGGCGGGCAGCAGCTCGGCCCGGATCGCCCGTCCATCCGGGGTGTGGCGGTATTCGATGGCGGTCTGGTCCGGGCGCAGCCCGGCGCGCAGGTACTCGGCCCCGGTCGAGTGGATCAGCACGTCGGCCTCGGCCAGCCGCGCCGCCAGCTCCGGGTCGCTGCGCACCAGCGCCTCGACCTGCGTGACATGCGGCGCGAAGCGCATGATCCCGGTCTTCATCAGGGTCAGGAAATCGTCGAAATAGGACACGGCGGCGACCTGCGCCTCGGGCGGCAGCGTCGCCAGCGCCACCCGCGTGGTCTCGGTCGGGATCATGGTGATGCCGACCACCGGCAGGTCCGGAAACAGCGTGCGCGCCTCGCCCGTCAGGGTGCGCGGCGTGACCACGAGGTCGAACCCGCCGGGCGGCGTGGCCCCCGCCTCCTCGACCGTCAGCGCGCTGATCGTGTCGCCGGGGGCGAGATGCGGGCGGATCTCCTCGGCGTAGAAGGCGGTCGCGTCGCGGAAGGTGCCAAGCATCAGCAGCCGCAGCCGGCGCGCGCCCGCCACCTCGGGCGACGCACCGGCCGAGGACACGCGGAGCGCGATCTCGGCCGGGCTCAGCCCGAGCCCCTGCCCGAGCCGCACCAGCTCGGCGATGCGCCGCTCCAGCTCCTGCAGCCCGGCGCGCCGCGCCGGGCCGGCCGCGTCGCCGCCGGTCACGAAGGTGCCCGAGCCGACCCGGCCCTCGATGTAGCCCGCCTCGCGCAGGCCGGCATAGACGCCGCTCACCGTGACCGGCGAAAGGCCGAGCCGCGCGGCCAGCGCCCGCACCGAGGGCAGCCGCGTGCCGGCGGCGACGTCGCCGGTGCCGATGCCGTATTCCAGCGCGCCGCGCAGCTGCACCGAGACCGGGATCGAGGCGCCGCGATCGATGGCGCGGGCGATCCGGTCGATGGTGGCTTCGAGATCGGTGTCCTGTCGTGTCATGATGTATCACTGCATCATAACACTTGGGCACTCAAGCCATTTGTTTGGGCAAAACGAGAATCCGGGTCCCGCAAATATATGGGTTGACCGGCAAATCTTTCCGATCCTAGTGTATCAGAAAAGTGTAACACAGGGAGCGTAACAATGTTGAAGACCCTACTGAAGGGCGGCATCGCCGCCGCGGCGCTCTGGGCCGCGGCGCCCGGCGCGATGGCTCAGGAACTGGTGATCGGCCTGCGCGCCGGCCCCGACTCGATCGACCCGCACTGGTCGACGCTGGGCAGCCAGGCCGAGGCGCTGCGCCATGTCTTCGACACGCTGGTCGGCGTCGACGAGAACCTGCAGCTGATCCCCGGCCTCGCCACCGGCTGGGAGCCGATCGACGAGGACACCTGGGAGTTCAAGATCCGCGAGGGGGTGCAGTTCCACAACGGCGAGACGCTGACCGCCCATGACGTGAAGTTCTCGATCGAGCGCATCCCCGCCGTCACCGGCCCGATGTCGATGACGATCTACACCAAGCGCGTGAAGGACGTCGAGGTGATCGACGACAACACGCTCCACGTGCATACCAACGGCACCGCGCCGTCGCTGCCCAACGATTTCATCCGCCTCTTCGTGGTGCCCGCCTCGACCGGCATGGAGGCCGGCAACGAGGAGTTCAACTCCGGCGAGAAGGCGATCGGCACCGGCCCCTACGAATATGTCAGCTGGGAGCCCAAGGGCGACCTCAAGCTCGAGCGCTTCGACGGCTACTGGGGCGAGACGCCGCACTGGCAGACCGTGATCCGCCGCGAGATCGCCGACGACGCCGCCCGCGTCGCGGCGCTGCAGTCGGGCCAGGTCGACCTGATCAACTACGTGCCCGCCTCGGACTACCTGACCATGCAGGGCAACCCCGACCTCGACACCTTCGTGTCGGACTCGGTCTACATCCTCAACATCGCCCCGTCGGTGAAGGACGAGGAGCCGCAGCCGATCACGATCGACGGCAAGGAAGTCGAGGGCAACCCGCTGCAGGACCTGCGGGTGCGCAAGGCGCTCGACCTCGCGATCGACCGCAACACGCTGGTGCGGGTCGTGCTCGAGGGCCTCGGCACGCCGGCCAACCAGCTGATGCCCGAGGGCTTCTTCGGCTATTCCGACAAGCTGGGCGAGCGGCAATACGACCTCGAGCAGGCCAAGGCGCTGATGGCGGAGGCGGGCTACCCCGACGGCTTCGAGATCGACTTCACCTGCACCAACAACCGGGTGCCGGGCGACGCGGTGGTCTGCGAGGCGCTGGCGCAGATGTGGTCCAAGCTGGGGCTGAAGGTGAACGCCCAGGCGCTGAACGGCACGGTGTTCTTCCCCGCCGCCGCGCGCGAGGAATACACCATGACCATGTCGGCCTGGGGCACGCTCACCGGCGAGGCGAGCTACACCTACGGCTCGCTCACCCACTCCAAGGATGACGAGCTGGGCCTCGGCGCGTTCAACCGCACCGGCTACGCCAATGCCGAGTTCGACACGCTGTTCGACGAGGGCCAGATGACCCTCGACGAGGCCAAGCGCCGCGACCTGTTCGAGCAGGCCTCCTTCATCGCCATGGAGGACCGGGCGCTGATCCCGACGGTGATCCTGCAGACGGTCTGGGCCGCCGAGGCCGACACGCTGAGCTTCACGCCGCGCACCGACCAGGAAACGCTGGCCTACAAGATCAGCCCGGCCGAGTGACCCGACCCGGACCGCCCCGCCCGCGCGGGGCGGTCCCCACCCCGTTTTCCGAAGGACCCGCATGACCGGCTTCCTCCTCCAGCGCCTGATGCAGGCCGCCGCGGTGATCGTCGCCATGTCGGTGATCGTCTTCACCGGCGTCTTCGCGATCGGCAACCCGATCGACGTGCTGATCGACCCCGGCGCCGACCAGGCGATCCGCGCCAAGCTGATCGCGCAATACGGCCTCGACCAGCCGCTCTGGCGCCAGTATTTCGCCTTCGTCGGCAACGTCGTGCGCGGCGATCTCGGCACCTCGATGGTCTACAACGTGCCGGTCGTCGACCTCGTCTTCTCGCGCCTGCCCGCCACGCTCGAGCTGGTGCTGGTCTCGGTGACCATCGCCGCCGGCATCGGCATCCCGGCCGGGATCTGGGCCGGCTACCACCCCGGCAGCCTCTCGGCCCGCGCCATCATGGCGCTGTCGGTGCTGGGCTTCTCGGTGCCGACCTTCTGGATCGGCATGCTGCTGATCATGACCTTCGCGGTGCAGCTCGGCTGGCTGCCCTCCGGCGGGCGCGGCGATCTCGGCCAGCTCCTGTGGTTCGAGACCTCGCTCGCCACCGCCGACGGCTGGAGCCACGTCATCATGCCGGCGATCAACCTGTCGCTGTTCAAGATGGGCCTGATGATCCGGCTGTCGCGCGCCGGCATGGTCGAGGCGATGCGCACCGACTACGTCCGCTTCGCCCGCGCCCAGGGCCTGCCCGACCACCAGATCGTCACCCGCCACGTGCTGCGCAACATCTCGATCCCGCTGGTCACCGTGTTCGGCCTCGAGCTGGGCTCGACGCTGGCCTTCGCGGTGGTGACCGAGAGCGTCTTCAACTGGCCCGGCGTCGGCAAGCTGATCATCGACTCGATCCTGCAGCTCGACCGGCCTGTGATGGTCTCCTACCTCGTGATGGTCGTGGTGCTCTTCGTGCTGATCAACCTCGTCGTCGACCTGATCTATGCCCGCCTCGACCCGCGGGTCCGCCTGAAGGGGGGCGCCTGATGTCCGACACCACCCTGAGCGAGGGCGGCCCGGTGCCGGTGCCCTCCGCGCCACCGGCCGAGACTCGCGCCACCCGGCTGCGCCATTTCTGGGACGACTACCGCCGCGCGCCGATGGCCGTGGCCGCGCTCGGCCTCGTCGTGCTGATGCTGCTTCTGTCCTTCGGTGCGCCGCTGGTGGCGCCGCAGGACCCCTACGACATGGCCGCGCTCGACTATGCCGACGCCTTCCTGCGCCCCGGCGAGACCGGCAGCGGCGGCTACGTGCACCTGCTCGGCACAGACAATGCCGGCCGCGACATGCTCTCGGCCATCCTCTACGGGCTGAAGACCAGCTTCGTGATCGGGCTGAGCGCGGGCGCGCTGGCGCTGGCGCTCGGCATCTCGGTCGGCCTCACCGCCGCCTATTTCGGCAGCCGGGTCGAGGCGCTCTTGATGCGCGTCGTCGACCTGCAGCTCTCGATGCCGGCGATCCTTCTGGCGCTGGTGCTGGTGGCGGTGCTGGGCCAGGGCGTGGCGCAGATCGTGCTGGCGCTGGTGGTGGCGCAATACGCCTATTTCGCCCGCACCACCCACGGCGCCGCCACCGCCGAGCGGCGCAAGGACTACATCGAGGCCGCGCGCTCCACCCCGCTGCCGACCCACCGGGTGCTGCTGCGCCACCTGCTGCCCAACGTCATGCCGCCGCTGATCGTGGTCGCCACCGTGCAGGTCGCCAGCGCCATCGCGCTCGAGGCGACGCTGTCCTTCCTCGGCGTCGGCCTGCCGCTCACCGAACCGTCGCTCGGATCGCTGATCTCGAACGGCTTCAAGTACATCCACACCGACCGCACCTGGCTGTCGATCTATCCCGGCGTGGCGCTGATGGTCACCGTCGTGGCGATCAACCTCGTCGGCGACCAGGTCCGCACGGTGCTCGACCCGAGGAACAGCCGATGACCGCCGCTCTCGACGTGCGCGGGCTCACCACCCGCTTCGACACCCGCGCGGGGCTCGTCACCGCCGTCAACGACATCAGCTTCTCGGTCGAGCCCGGCCGCATCCTCGGCCTCGTGGGCGAGAGCGGCTCGGGCAAGAGCGTCACCGGCTTCTCGATCCTCGGACTGATCGACGCGCCCGGCGAGGTCGCGGCCGGCGAGATCCGCGTCGCCGGCACCGAGCTGCGCGGGCTCGCCCCCGCCGCGATGCGCCGGATGCGCGGCAGCAAGGTCGCGATGGTGTTCCAGGACCCGATGATGACCCTGAACCCGGTGCTGCGGGTCGGCGACCAGATGGCGATGGCGGTGCGCGTGCACGAGCGCATGTCGAAGCGCGCCGCCTGGGCGCGGGCGCGCGACGCGCTCGCCACCGTCGGCATCCCCGCCCCCGAGGAACGGCTGATGGCCTATCCGCACCAGCTGTCGGGCGGGATGCGCCAGCGCGTGGCGATCGCCACGGCGCTCCTGCACCGCCCCGGCGTGATCATCGCCGACGAGCCGACCACCGCGCTCGACGTCTCGATCCAGGGCCAGATCCTGGCCGAGATCCGCCGCCTGGCCGACGAGACCGGCACCGCCATCGTCTGGATCACCCACGACCTCGCCGTGGTCTCCAGCCTCGCCGACGAGATCTGCGTCATGTATGCCGGCCGCATCGTCGAGCGCGGCCCGGCCGAGGCCGTGATCGCCGCGCCGCGCCACCCCTACACCCGCGGCCTGCTCGACAGCGTGCCAAGCGGCCATGCCCCGGGCCAGCCGCTGCCGCAGATCCCCGGCTCGACGCCGCAGCTCGCCAACCTGCCCGCCGGCTGCCCGTTCCGGCCGCGCTGCCCGCGCGCCACCGACCTGTGCCGCACCACCCCGCCCGCGCGCGGATCGGACGGGCGCGAGGTGCTCTGCCATCACCCGCTGGAGGCCGCATGACCGAGCCGCTGCTGAAGATCGAGGCCGTCTCCAAGCGGTTCTCGCGCCGCCCCGCTTTGGCCGAGCGCCTCGCCGGGCGGATCACCGGCCGCCCGGCCCGCGACGAGACGGTGCACGCCGTCACCGACGTCACGCTCGAGGTGGCGCGCGGCGAGGTGCTGGGCGTGGTCGGCGAAAGCGGCTGCGGCAAGTCCACGCTGGGCCGCATGGTGGCCGGCATCCACGCCCCGAGCGAGGGCCGCGTCACGCTCGCCGGCCAGCCGGTCGCGCGGGATCGGGGCGGCCACGTGACCAAGCTCACCCCGAATGTGCAGATGATCCACCAGGATCCCTTCGCCAGCCTCAACCCGCGCATGAAGGTCGGCGAGACCATCGCCGAGGGCCCGCGCCAGCACGGCCTGACCCCGCCCGCCGAGATCCCGGCCATGGTGCGCGCGCTGATGGCGCAGGTCGGGCTCGAGGGCGCCTATGCCAACCGCCTGCCGCACCAGTTCTCGGGCGGCCAGCGCCAGCGCATCGCCATCGCCCGCGCGCTCGCCATGCGGCCCGACCTTCTGGTGCTCGACGAGGCGGTCGCCTCGCTCGACGTGTCGATCCAGGCGCAGGTGCTCAACCTCTTCCTCCAGCTGCGCCGCGATCTCGGCCTCACCGCGCTCTTCATCAGCCACGACCTGTCGGTCGTGCGCCATGTCTGCGACCGGGTGGCGATCATGTATCTCGGCCGTCTGGTCGAGCTGGCCCCGGCCGAGGAGCTCTACGCCGCGCCGAAGCACCCCTACACCGCCGCGCTCTTCGCCTCGGTGCCGGAGATCGGCCGCGGCCGCCGCGCCTTCCACCCGATCGAGGGCGAGATCCCCTCGCCGCTCGACCCGCCGCCGGGCTGCCCGTTCCACCCGCGCTGCCCGATGGCCGGCCCGCGCTGCCGCACGGAAGTGCCGGCGCTCGGCCCCGCCGGGCCGGGCCGCGCGGTGGCCTGCCACCTCGAACATGGCGGCACCGGCGCGGAGGTCGCGGCATGAACGCCTTCGCCGACCGCGTCGCCCGCATCAACGACCTGCTCTGCACGGTCAACCTGCTCAACTGGGACGCCCGCGTCACCATGCCCAAGCGCGGCGCCGAGACGCGCGGCCACCAGGTCGCGACGCTGAAGGGCCTCGCCCGCGAGGCGATCCTCGACCCGGCGCTGCGCGACCTCGCCCTGGCCGAGCACGAGGCGGCCCACGACCCCGTCCGCCGGCGCGGCGCCGAGGCGGTGTTGCAGGCGATCGACCACCACGCGCGCATCCCCGCCAAGCTGTTGCGGATGCAGGCCGAACGCTCGGCGCTGGCCGGCGCGGCCTGGGCCGAGGCGCGCGCCGCCTCCGACTTCTCGATCTTCCGCCCGCATCTCGAGGCGGTGGTCGGGCTGGCGCGCGAGACGGCCGACGCGCTCGGCCATGACGGCCATTCCTACGACCCGATGGTGCAGGTGTTCGAGCCGGGCGAGACAGCCGCCAGCCTTTCGGCGCTGTTCGACCGGCTGCGCGCGGGCATCCTGCCGATCCTCGACGCCGCGCGCGGCCGCCCCGCGCCGCGCACCGACTTCCTCTACCGGCACTACCCGCCCGAAACGCAGCAGGCCTATTGCGCCGGCCTCGCCCGCGATCTCGGCTACGATTTCGGCCGCGGCCGGCTCGACACCGCCGTGCATCCCTTCGAGATCAGCTTCACCCGCGAGGACGTGCGCATCACCTCGCGCTGGCGGCCCGACTACCTGCCGATGGCGATCTTCGGCACGATCCACGAGACCGGCCACGCGCTCTACGAGATGGGGGTCGATCCGGCCCACACCCGCGGCGTCCACGCCACCGACCTCGTCGGCCTCTACGCCGTCGGCGGCACCAGCTTCGGGATGCATGAAAGCCAGTCGCGTCTGCTCGAGAACCATGTCGGCCGCAGCCCCGGCTTCTGGTCGGCGCAGTTCGCGGGGCTGCGCGACGCCTTCCCCGAGCAGCTTCGCGACGTGAGCGAGGCCGAATGGGTCGCCGCCATCAACCGGGTCGAGCCCGGGCTGATCCGGGTCGAGGCCGACGAGCTGAGCTACGACCTGCACGTCATACTGCGGGTGCGGATCGAGATGGCGCTGATGGACGGCTCGCTCGCCGTGGCCGACCTGCCCGAGGCCTGGAACGCGGCGATGCGCGAGGATCTGGGCCTATCGGTGCCCGACGACGCGCGCGGCTGCCTGCAGGACGTGCACTGGTCGTCTGGCTATATCGGCTCCTTCCCGACCTACACGATCGGCAACCTCACCGCGGCCCGGATCATGGCGCATCTCGACAAAAGCGCGCCGGGCCTCCGCGCGGCGGCCGATCGCGGCGACACCGCGCCGCTGCGCGCGGCGCTCGGGCAGCTGGTCTGGCGGCACGGCCGTTCGAAGAGCCGGGCCGAGCTGCAGGCCGAACTGGACGGCCCGGCCGACGACCCGACGGACTATCTGGGCTACCTGCGCGGCAAGTTCGGCTGACGCCGCCCGCGCCGATCGCCGCGGCCGCAACCCCCGCGGGAAGCGACATCTCGGCACCGTTCCTCTCGCGCCCCCTGTCGGACCGGGTCGGAACGTTCCATACTGGCGCGACGCAGCCCGAGACCCAAGGAGCCCCGATGCCCGACAGATCCCAGCGCCGGATCACCATCCTCGACGTCGCGCGCGAGGCCGGCGTCTCGAAATCCACCGTCTCGCTGGTGCTGCGCGGCTCCTCCCTCGTCAATGCCGAGACCCGCGACCGGGTCGAGGCGGCGGCCGAGCGGATCGGCTACGTCTACAACCGTGGCGCGGCGGCGCTGCGCTCGGCCACCAGCTCCTTCGTGGCGCTGGTCATCCCCGACCTCGTCAACCCGTTCTTCGCCCAGCTCGCCGTCGCGGTCGAAGAGGCGCTCTCGGCGCGCGGCTTCGTGCCGCTCCTGGCCAACACCAACGACTCGCCCAACCGGCAGCGCGACCTCATGCGCTCGATGCGCGAGCACGGCGCCGCCGGGGTGATGATCAGCCCCGCGCAGGGCACCCCGCCCGAGGATCTCGCCGGGCTCGGCCTGCCGATCGTGACGATGATGCGCCGCCCGGCCAGCGCGCCCGACCCGGCGCTGCCCTATGTCGGCCCCGACAATGCCGACGGCGCCCGCCGGATCGCCGCGCATCTGCACGGCCTCGGCCATCGCCGGCTCGCCTTCCTCGGCGGCACCACCGGCATGTCGACCCAGCATGAACGGCTCTCGGGGCTGCGCGCCGGTCTCGCCGCCGCCGGGCTCGACCCCGACCGGGCGGTGACGGTGCATGACGCGCTGCCCTCGCGCAGCGGCGGGCACGCGGCGGCGCTGGAGGTGCTCGCGGCGGCGCGCGAAGGCGACCGGCCCACCGCCTTCGTCGGCTACAACGACATCGTCGCCTTCGGCGCGGGCGGGGCGCTGCGGGCGCAGGGGCTCCGGATCGGCCGCGACATCGCGCTCACCGGCTTCGACAACGTCGCCGAGACCGCGCATCACGCGCCGCCGCTGACCACGGTGGACGTGCGGATCGACGATCTCGGCCGCGCCGCGGCCGCGGCGCTTCTGGCGCGGATCGGCGGCGAGGCGGTGCCGCCCGAGACGATCCTGCCGACCCGGCTGGTGGTCCGCGAGTCCTGCGGGGCGCCGGGGGCCGGCGCGACGGAGCCCGTCAGACCGAGCTGAGCAGGATGCTGGTCTCGCTGTTGGTGATGCCCTGCACCGCCCGCACCTCGCGCAGCACCCGGTCGAAATCGGTCAGGCTCTCGGCCGTGAGATGCGCCACGAGATCCCACTTGCCGTTGGTCGAGTGCAGCTGCCGCAGCTCCGGCAGGCCGCGCAGCCGCCGGATCACCGCCGTGGTCGACTGGCCCGAGACCTCGATCATCATGATCGCCTGCACCCCGTCCGGCCCGTGATCCTGCCGCGCCCGCACGGTGAAGCCGAGGATCGCGCCGCTGTCGAGCAGCCGGTCGAGCCGCGCCTGCACCGTGGCCCGCGTCACCCCCAGGAGCGTGGCGAGCTTGGAGACGGGCGCGCGCCCGTCCTCGCGCAGCTGCGCGATCAGCCGGCGGTCGAGCTCGTCGAAGACATGCATGCGGATCTCGCGTCCTTCCTGCGCAATCTGGTCGAACTTCGCACCCGGATCGCGCAACTTGCCCATACATCATGAAATACCGGGCGGCTAGGCCTTGGCCCATGTCGAAACCTGACGGAGCCCAGCCCATGCCATCGCCCCAGGCCCCGCGCGCGGTCGTGATGATCCGCCCGCATCACTTCGCCCCCAACGCCCAGACTGCGGCCGACAACCGGTTCCAGTCCCTGCCCGGCGCGGCCGAGGCCGCCACCGTGGCGGCGCGCGCGCATCATGAGGTGAGCCGCGCCGCCGAGCGGCTCGCCGCGGCCGGGCTGCGGGTGCACCTGTTCGAGGACGAGGGCCGCGACACGCCGGACTCGGTCTTTCCCAACAACTGGTTCTCGACCCATGCCGGCGGCCATGTCGCGCTCTACCCGATGCACGCGCCCAACCGCCGCGCCGAGCGGCGGCCCGACGTGATCGAGATGCTGAAGGCCGAGTACCGGGTGCAGGACGTGATCGACTATTCGGGGCTGGAGCCCGACGGGCTGTTTCTCGAGGGCACCGGCGCGATGGTGCTCGACCATGTCGAGCGCGTCGCCTACGCGGCCCGCTCGAAGCGCACGAGCGAGGTGCTGCTGGAGCGGTTCTGCACCCATTTCAACTTCGAGCCGGTGGTGTTCGACGCGGCGGACGAGACCGGCACGCCGATCTACCACACCAACGTTCTGATGTGCGTGGCCACCCGCTTCGCGCTGGTCGGCGCGGATTGCATCGCCGATCCGGCCCGCCGCGCCGAGATCCTGACGCGGCTCGGCGCGCAGGGGCGCGACGTGATCGCGCTGAGCCAGGCGCAGATCGCCGAGTTCGCGGGCAACGCGATCGAGCTGGAGGGCGCGGACGGCCCGCGGCTGGCGCTCTCGGCGCGGGCGCTGGCGGCGCTCGACGCCGAGCAGCGCGAGCGCATCTCCCGCCACGCGGCGCTGCTGCCGCTGGAGATCCCGACCATCGAGATGGCGGGCGGATCGGTGCGCTGCATGCTGGCCGGCCTGCATCTCAGCCCGCGCGGCGCGGGCTGAGCCCCGCACCCCGGCGCTCAGGCCCGCACGAGGATCGCGCGGAAATCGTTGACGTTGGTCAGCGTCGGGCCGGTCACCACCTGCCCGCCCACCGCCGCGAAGAAGCCATGCGCGTCGTTCGTGGCCAGCGCCGCCTCGGGCGAGCGGCCCGCCGCGCGGGCGCGCGCCAGCGTGCGCGGCCCGACGATCGCGCCCGCCACCTCCGCCGCCCCGTCCACCCCGTCGGTGTCGCAGGCGATGGCGTCGATGCCGGGCTGCTCGCGCAGCGCCAGCGCGAGCGCCAGCGCATACTCGGCGTTCGGCCCGCCGCTGCCCTCGCCGCGCCGGGTCACCGTGCATTCGCCGCCCGACAGCAGCAGCAGCGGCGCGTCGCCGGGACGCAGCTCCGCCTGCCGCGCGCGCGCCAGCCGCGCCTGCTCCGCCGCGACCTCGCGCGCCTCGCCCTCGATCGCGTCGCCGAGGATCTCGACCCGGCAGCCGGCGCGCCGCCCGGCCGCCGCGGCGGCGGCGAGCGATTGCGAGGGCGCCGCCACGAGCCGGGTCTCGCAGCGCGACAGCCGCGCGTCATCCGGCGAGATCACCCCCGACGGCCCGTCGAGCAGCTCGGCCACCGAGGCCGGCACCGCGATGCCGTGCCGGTCGAGGATCGCCCGCGCCTCGGCCGGGGTCGAGCGGTCGCCCACCGTCGGGCCGGAGGCGATGGCGGCGAGATCGTCGCCCGCCACGTCCGAGATCACCAGAGCGGTCATCCGCGCGGGCCAGGCGGCGGCGGCGAGCCGGCCGCCCTTCACCGCGCTCAGATGCTTGCGCACCGTGTTCATCGCCTCGATCGGCGCGCCCGAGGCCAGGAGCGCCGCGTTGATCGCGCGCTTCTCCTCCAGCGTGACCCGCCCGGCCGGCGCCACCATCAGCGCCGAGGCGCCGCCCGAGACCAGCGCCAGCACCTCGTCGGCCTCGCCCAGCCCCCCGAGCAGATCCAGCATCCGCCGCGTCGCCGCGCGGCCGCGCGCATCCGGCACCGGGTGCGCGGCCGAGGCGATCTCGATCCCCGCGCAGCGCCGCTCGTAGCCGTCGCGGGTGATCACCAGCCCTTCGCACGGCCCCCAGACCTGCTCGACCGCCTCGGCCATGCGCGCCGCGGCCTTGCCGGCCCCGACCACCAGCCGCCGCCCCACGGGCCGCGGCGGCAGGGCCGCCGGCAGGCAGCGCATCGGGTCGGCCGCCGCCACCGCCGCGTCGAACAGCGAGCGCAGCAACTCTTCGGGGGAAGGGGTCATCGCGTCACTCCAAGGCTCGACCGGCGCGCCACCAGCTCCACCGGCAGGCGCCGGCTGTCGGGCGGCCGCCGGCCCGTGTCGATCCAGTCCAGAAGGGTCGCCGCGGCGTCGCGGCCGAAACGGGCGGTGTCGCAACGCACCGAGCTCAGCTGCGGGAAGACCAGCGAGCATTCCTCGATGTCGTCGAAGCCCACCAGCCGGAACGTCTCGCCCAGGGCCACGCCGGCCTCGGCGAAGCCCGACAGCATCCCGAGCGCCACGAGGTCGCTGAAGCAGACCGCCGCGTCGATCTCGGGATGCGCCCGCGCCAGCTCCAGTGCCAGCTCGCGGCCGAAGCCGCGCGAGGGCCGGCCCGGAAAGACCCGCGGCGCGCGCCCCTCCGCCGCCATCACGTCGGCATAGCCCGCCATCCGCTCGAGCGTGATCGGCCGGTCCTCGAGCCCGCCGACGAAGGCGATGTTGCGCGCCCCGGCCTCGACGAGGTGGCGCGTCGCCAGCCGGCCGCCCTCGCCGTAGTCGAGCGAGGCGAAGGGGAACAGCTCGGTCCGCGGATCGACCCGGCGCAGCACCTGCATGCAGGGGATGGCCGCGCGCGCGATCCGGTCGAAGCCGGTCGCGTCGCCATAGGCCGGCGAGATCACGATGGCCGAGACGCCATGCTCGATCATCGAGTCGATCACCTGCGCCTGCAAGACCGGATCCTCGTCGGTGTTGGCGATCACCGTGGCGAAGCCGCGCTCGGCGAAGCCCATCTGCGCGCTGGCCGCGAACTCGGTGAAGAAGGGGTTGCGCAGGTCGTTGATCACGAGGCCGACCAGCCCCTTGGCCGCGCCGCGCAGGCCCGCCGCGGCGCGGTTGTAGACGTAGTCCAGCTCGGCCATCGCCGCCTCGACCTGCGCGCGGGTGCTGTCGCGCACCAAGGGCGAGTCCTGCAGCACCAGCGAGACGGTGGATTTCGACACCCCCGCCCGCCGGGCGACATCGCGGATCGTGGCGCGCCGGCCCACCGCGCTCAGCCCAGACCGTGCAGCTTCAGCAGCAGCCCCATCCGGTCCTCGGCCAGATCGGGCCGCGCCAGCAGCCGCGCCCGGTCGGCGAGCCGGTAGAGCGCGGCGTAATGGGTGATCTCGCGCGAGGACTGGAAGCCGCCGGGCATGACGAAATGCGACTGCGCGCCGTTCAGCCATGCGAGGAAGGCGATGCCCGCCTTGTAGAAGCGGGTCGGCGCCTTGAAGATCTCGCGCGAGAGCGGGACGGTCGGCTCGAGCAGCGCGTGGTAGGTCGCGACATCGCCGCGCGCCAGCGCCTCGAGCGCCTGGCTCGCCGCCGGCGCGATCGCCGCGAAGGCCCCGAGCAGCGCGTGCGAATGGTGCCGCCCGTCGCCCTCGATCAACGGCGCGTAGTTGAAATCGTCGCCGGTATAGAGCCGCACCCCCTCGGGCAGGCGGGCCCGGAACGCCTCCTCATGCGCCTGGTCGAGCAGCGAGATCTTGATGCCGTCCACCTTGTCGCGATGCGCCGCGATGATCGCCAGCACCGCGTCAGAGGCGGCGGCGACGTCGCGCGTGCCCCAGTAGCCCGAAAGCGCCGGGTCGAACATCTCGCCCAGCCAGTGCAGGATCACCGGCTCAGCCGCCTGCTCGAGCAACCGGCCATAGACGCGCGCGTAGGTCTCGACATCGGCCCCGATCGCGGGCAGCGCGCGGGTGGCCATCAGGATCACCTGCCCGCCCTCGGCCTCGATCGCCTCCATCTGCTCGGCATAGGCGGCGACGATCGCCGCCTCGTCGCGCAGCGCCTCGGGCGGGTGCTGGTCGGTGCCCGCGCCGCAGGCGACGCGGGGCCGGAGCGGATGCGCCTTGGCCTCGCGCATGGTCCGGGCGATCAGCTCGCGCGCGGTCGGCCAGTCGGTGCCCATGCCGCGCTGCGCGGTGTCCATCGCCTCGGCCAGCCCCAGCCCCTGGTCCCAGAGCCAGTGCCGGAAGCGCAGCGTGTTCTCCCAGTCCACCGCCGGCGCGCCGACCCAGGGGTCGCGCTCGCGCAGCGGGTCGGAGACGACATGCGCCGCGGCAAAGGCGGTGCGGGTCAGCGGCAGCGCGGGCGCGCGCGGCACCAGCGGCTCGCCGCTCAGCGCATAGGGTTCGAGCCGGTGGTCGGGGGTGGGCAGGTTCAGCATGGATCTCTCCGGAAGATGGGTCAGCGGGCGGCGACGGGCAGGTCGAAGACGAGGATGCCGTCGCGCCCGCCCTCGGCATGGGCGGTCAGGTTTTGGCCGAAACGGACATGGTCGGGATGCGCCTGGTAGGCGGCGAGCGCGTCCCAATCGGCGAAATCGGCGGTGAAGCCGTGCAGGTAGCCGCGCTCGATCCCCTCCGGGCTCTCGCTGCGGCCCGAGGCGATCGACAAGAGCCCCGGCACCCGGCCCTCGATGGCGTGCAGCTCCTCCCAGAGCGCGGCGATCTCGGCCTCCCCGGTGCCGGGGGCGAAGCGGACGAGGACGATGTGGCGGATCATGCGGGCACCCCGTGATCTTCGCGGATCATGTCGGCGGCCTTCTCGCCGATCATGATCGCCGCGGCGTTGGTGTTGGACGAGATCAGGTTCGGCATGATCGAGGCGTCGGCCACGCGCAGCCCCTCGATGCCGTTGAAGCGCAGCCGCGGGTCCAGCACCGCCGCCGGGTCGCTGCCCATCCGGCAGGTGCCGGCCGGGTGGTGCGAGGTCTTGGAGTGCCGGCAGATGAAGTCGAAATACTCGTCGTCGCTGCGCACCTCCGGCCCCGGCAGCCGTTCGGCCCGGACGAAGGGGGCGAGCGGCGACTGCGCCATGATCTCCTGCGTCAGCTTCAGCCCGCGGATCGACATCTCGCGGTCGCGCGGATCGGCGAGGTAGTTCGGGTCGATCAGCGGCGCCTCGGCCGGGTCGGCGCTGCGCAGCCGGACCGAGCCGCGCGAGCGCGGCCGCAGGTAGCAGGAATTGAGCGTGACGCCGCCGTCGGGCATCGCCTCGACGCCGGCCTCGATGCCGGTGCCGAGCCCGAGATGGAACTGCAGGTCGGGCGAGCGCGCGTCCGGGTCGGCGTACCAGAAGCCGCCGGTCTCGAACAGGCTCGAGGCCACCGGCCCGCTGCGCGAGATCAGGTATTGCAGCCCGGCCAGCACCGACCAGTGCGGCTTGGCGTAGCGGTCGTAGCTGTGCGGGCCGGTCAGCTCGCAGATGCAGTAGAGGTCGAGATGGTCCTGCAGCTCGGCGCCGACGCCGGGCTGGTCGTAGACCGGCTCGATCCCCAGCTCGCGCAGCGCGTCGGCCGGCCCGATCCCCGACAGCTGCAGCAGCCGCGGCGAGCCGATCGCGCCCGACGACAGGATCACCTCGCAGGTCGCGTCGATGCGGCTGCCGTCGACCATCTCGACGCCGCGCGCGCGGCCGCGCTCGACCCGGATCCTTCGCACCTGCGCGCCGGTGCGCACGGTGAGGTTGGGCCGGTCGCGGTTCGGCGCGAGATAGGCCATCGCCGCAGAGGATCGCCGCGCGTCGCGCTGGGTCAGCTGGTAGAAGCCGACCCCGTCCTGGCTGGCGCCGGTCAGGTCGTGGTTGCGCGGGATGCCGAGCTCGGCCGCCGCCTCGAAATAGGCCTGGCAGACCGGCAGCGGCGCGCGCGGCTGCGACACGCCCAGCGGCCCGCCTTTGCCGTGGTAGCGGTCCTCGAAGCTGTCATTGTCCTCGGCCTTGCGGAAATAGGGCAGCACGTCGTCATAGCCCCAGCCGGTGCAGCCCTTCTGGCGCCACTCGTCGTAGTCGAGCGGGTTGCCGCGGGTGTAGATCTGCGCGTTGATCGACGAGCCGCCGCCGATCACCTTGGCCTGTGTGTAGCGGAACACCCGGCCCTGCATGTGCGCCTGCGGCACGCTGCTCCAGCCCCAGCTGCCGATGCCCTTGGTCATCTTCGCGAAGCCCGCGGGCAGGTGGTAGAAGGGGTGCCGGTCGCGCCCCCCCGCCTCCAGCAGCAGCACCCGCACCTGCGGATCCTCCGAGAGCCGGGCCGCGAGCACGCAGCCCGCGCTGCCGCCGCCGATGATGATGAAGTCGTAGCCGTCTGCCATGGTGGGTCCTCAGAGTCGCGGGATCGACAGGCCGCCATCGACGCGGATCGCGCTGCCGGTGGCGAAGGCCATCCGGCCCTCGGCGATCGGCAGCACCACCTCCGCGATGTCCTCGGGCCGGCCCCAGCGCGCCGCCGGCACCAGCCCGCCCTCGATGCGGCTGTCGTACTTGTCCTTCACGCCGGCGGTCATGCCGGTCTCGATGATGCCGGGGCGGATCTCGAACACGCCGATGCCATGCGGCGCGAGCCGCACCGCGAAGAGCTCGGACATCATCGCCGCCCCGGCCTTGGAGATGCAGTACTCGGCCCGCTCGACCGACACCATCTCGGCGCTGACCGAGGTGACGAAGCTGATCGAGCGGTAGGCCCCGGCCGGCCGCGCCAGCATCCGCCGCGCCACCTCCTGCGCGAGGAAGAAGGCGCCGCGCAGGTTCACGCCCAGCACGAAGTCGAAGCTGTCGGGCGCGAGGTCGAGCATGTCGCCGCGCGCCTTGGCCGGCACGCCGGCGTTCGAGACGAGGCAGTCGACCGGCCCGAGATCGGCCTCGATCCGGTCGATGAGGCCGGCATGGCCCTCGATCGCCTGCAGGTCGTGGGCGTAGTAGCGCGCCCCCGGCCCCAGCCGCTCCAGCGCCGCCTGCACGTCGGCGTGCTCGGCCGGGCTGCGCGAGGCCAGCGCCACGGCAAAGCCGGCGCGGGCGAGGGTTTCGGCGATGCCGAGGCCGATGCCTCTCTGGCCGCCGGTGATCAATGCGACGCGGGTCATGCTGCGAGATCCTTCTCGATGGTGCGGGCCGCGCGCAGCGCCAGCGCGGCCACGGTGAGCGCCGGGTTCACGGCGGCCGAGGTCGGCAGCGCGCCGGCATCGGCGATGAAGAGGTTGGGGTGGTCCCAGCACCGCCCCTCGGGGTCGGCGACCGAGCGCGCCGGATCGTCGCCGATCCGCAGCGTGCCGCATTGATGCGAGGGCACGCGCCCGTCGAACAGCCGCGACAGCACCAGCGGGAAGCCGGCGGCGCGGAAGGTCTCGCGCGCCTTCGCCACCAGCCGGCGATGCGCGGTCATGTTGGAGCGGCGCCAGTTCAGCCGGATCTCGCCGCCCGACAGCGTCACCCGGCTCTCGGGGTCGGGCAGGTCCTCCGAGATCACGTAGGCGTCGACCGCGTGGCCCGAGATCCAGCGCGCCGCCGCGCGCGGCAGGCGCGGCGCCTGGATCTTCAGGATCTCCGGCACCACCCGGCCGAGCAGCTGCAGGTTGCCCAAGGGCGGCCCGCCCGCCCCGTCCGACAGGTACCAGTCGTTGATCCCGAAGGTCTTCTGGTAGGTGCTGTCGTTGCAAAACCGCGGGTCGATCGCGATCAGCGCGCTGGCGTTGTGGTTCATGAAGCAGCGCCCGACCTGGTCGTTGCCGATCTCCGAGCGCAGCATCAGCGCCGCCGACTGCACCGCCCCGGCGCAGAGCGCCACCATGCGCGGCGCGAGCCTGTGCGCCTCGCCGTTCTTCTCGTAGACCACTTCCGCGATCCGGCGGCCGTCCGGCCCGGTGCGCAGGGCCGTGACCCGCGCGCCGGTGACCAACTCGACATTGTCATGCGCCAACGCGGCGGCCAGCCCGCAGGTCTCGGCGTCCATCTTGCCGCAGCGCTGGTCGGGATAGCCGTCCCAGCCGGTGCGCCCGGCGGCGAGCCAGCGCTCGACATCGACGCCGAGCGGCAGGCTGAAGGGCCGGGCCCCGGCCCGCTCCAGCCGCGCGCGCACCGCCGCGATCGCGGGCTCGTCGGGCACCGGCGGGTGCGGGTAGGCCGCGGCGTGCGGCGGCTCGGTCGGGTCCTCCCCGGCGGCGCCGCGCACCCGGTAGAGCGCCTCGGCCCGGTCGTAATGCGGCGCCAGCTCGTCATAGCCGAAGGGCCAGGCCGGCGAGACGCCGTCATGGTGGCGCAGCGCGCCGAAATCCTCGGCCCGGTAGCGCATCAGCACCGCGCCGTAGAACTTCGAATTGCCGCCGACATTGTAGTAGTTGCCCGGCGAGAAGCGCCGCCCCGCCCCGTCGAGCCATGTCTCGTCGGAGCGGAAGGCGCTGTTGCCATGCACCCGCTCGGGGTCGCGCGCCGGGGCGTCGTCGGCGATCGGCGCGCCGCGCTCGAGGATCACGATCCGCGCGCCGCTCGGCGCGAGGCCGGCGGCCAGGCTCGCCCCGCCCATGCCGCTGCCGATCACCACGATGTCCGGTCTGGGTGCCATGTCGCCTCAGGAGATCCGCATCTCGGTCTTCGGATCGAAGGCCACGGCCTTGTCCATGTTGATCGCGAAGGGGAAGTGCTCGCCCGCCCGCACCGGCACGTCGGCCCGGAAGCGGCCGGTCACGTCGCGCCCGCCCATCTGGCTCACCACGAAGATGTCGGACCCGGCCGGCTCGGTCACCTCGACGCGGGCGTCGATCACCTGCAGCGCGCGGGCGTTGCGGTCGGCGCCGTCGCGGTCGGTGATCGCCTCGGGCCGGATGCCGAGCATGATCTCACGCCCCTCCTGCCCCTCGAAGCCCTGCGCGAACGGCAGCCGCGCCAGGCTGCCGTCGCCGAGCCGGATCTCGGCCGCGGGCCGGCCCTCATGGCCGGTCACCTTCGCCGGGAACAGGTTCATCGAGGGCGAGCCCATGAAGCCCGCCACGAACATGTTGGCCGGGTTGTCGTAGATCTCCTTAGGGGTGCCGAGCTGCTGCACATGGCCACCATACATCACCGCGATCCGGGTCGAGAGCGTCAGCGCCTCGATCTGGTCATGGGTGACGTAGACGATGGTGGTGCCGAGCTTCTGGTGCAGCTTCTTGATCTCGGTGCGCATGTCGACCCTGAGCTTGGCGTCGAGGTTGGACAGCGGCTCGTCGAACAGGAACACGTCCGGGTCGCGGGTCAGCGCCCGGCCCATGGCGACGCGCTGGCGCTGGCCGCCCGAAAGCTGGCCGGGCTTGCGGTCGAGAAGCGGCTCGATCTGCAGAAGCTGCGCCACCTCGCCGATCTTGCGCTCGCGCTCGGGCTTGGGGATGCCGTGCATCTCCATGCCGAAGGCGATGTTGCCGCGCACCGTCATGTTCGGGTAGAGCGCGTAGCTCTGGAACACCATGGCGATGTTGCGCTCGGCCGGCTTGACGCCGTTCATGCTGCGGCCGCGGATCGCGATGTCGCCCGAGCTGACCTCCTCGAGCCCGGCGATCATGTTCAGCAGCGTGGACTTGCCGCAGCCCGAGGGGCCGACCAGCACCAGGAACTCGCCCTCCTCGATCGAGATGTCGGTCTCGTGCAGCACCTTGACCGCGCCGTAGGACTTGGTGGCCCGTTTGATGTCGAGAAAGCCCATGGGATTATCCTTTCACGGAACCCGCCATCAGCCCGCGCACGAAGAAGCGGCCGGCGACGGCGTAGACGAACAGGGTGGGAAGCGCGGCCATGATCGCGCCGGCGAAGTGGACGTTGTATTCCTTCACGCCGGTCGAGGACTGCACCAGGTTGTTGAGCGCGACGGTCATCGGCTGGCTGTCGAAATCCGAGAACGAGGCCCCGAACAGGAAGTCGTTCCAGATGTTGGTGAACTGCCAGATGATGCAGACCACGGCGATCGGCCCCGACGAGGGCAGAAGGATGCGCCAGAAGATCCGGAAGAAGCCCGCCCCGTCGATCTGCGCCGCGCGCACCAGCTCGGTCGGGAAGGCGGCGTAGTAGTTGCGGAAGTAGAGCGTCGAGAAGCCGATGCCGTAGACGAAGTGGACGAAGACCAGCCCCGGCACGCTGCCGGCGAGCCCCATCAGCCCCAGCATCCGCGCCATCGGGATCAGCACCATCTGGAACGGGATGAAGCAGCCGAACAGCAGCAGCCCGAACACCAGCGTCGCGCCGCGGAAGCGCCACTTGGTCAGCACGTAGCCGTTGAGCGCCCCCGCGATGGTCGACAGCGCCACCGCCGGCACCACCATCAGGATCGAGTTGACGAAGTAGGGCCGCAGGCCCGTGGCCTCGACGCCGACCTGCGCGCTCGACCAGGCGGCGCTCCAGGGCGCGGTGGTCCATTCGCCGGGCAGCGCCATCATCCCGCCCGCCGTGATCTCGGAAAGCGGCTTCAGCGAGTTCGACAGCATCACGTAGAGCGGCAGCAGGTAGTAGAGGCAGAACAGCGTCAGCACGGCGTAGAGCACGAAGCGCGGCAGATGCGCGGCGAGCCGCGAGCGGCCGCCCGACCGCGCCGGCGCGCCGGTGCCGGCCAGGATCGCCTCTGAGGTGGGTGCGGTGGCCATCACGACTTCTCCCTGAGTTCGGACCAGAGATAGGGGACGATGATCGCCGCGATGGTCATCAGCATGATCACCGCGGAGGCCGCGCCGATCCCCATCTGGTTGCGCGTGAAGGTGTAGGAATACATGAAGGTCGCCGGCAGCTCGGTCGCGGTGCCGGGGCCGCCGCCGGTCAGGGCGATGACGAGGTCGTAGGACTTGATCGCCATGTGGGCGAGCACCACGAAGGCCGACATGAAGGCCGGGCGCAGCTGCGGGATGACGATCCGGCGATAGAGCGCGAAGTTGGTGGCGCCGTCGATCCGCGCCGCCCGCAGCATCTCGCTGTCGATGCCGCGCAGACCGGCGAGGAACATCGCCATCACGAAGCCCGAGGTCTGCCAGACCGCGGCGATGACGATGGTGTAGATCGCCATGTCGCTGTCCTTGATCCAGCCGAAGCTGAAGCTCTCCCAGCCCCAGCCGCGCATCACCGCCTCGAGGCCGATGCCCGGGTCGAGGAACCACTTCCAGGCGACGCCGGTGACGATGAAGCTCAGCGCCATCGGGTAGAGGTAGATGGTGCGGATCGCGCCCTCGGCGCGGATCTTCTGGTCGAGCAGGATCGCCAGCATCAGCCCCAGCGCGCAGCAGATCGCGATGTAGAGCAGCCCGAAGATCGCCAGGTTGGCGACCGCCGTGTCCCAGGCGCGGATGCGGAACAGGTTCTCGTAGTTCTGCCAGCCGACCCAGCCGAAGGAGGGCAGGATGCGGCTGTCGGTGAAGGACAGGTAGAAGGTGAAGGCGATGAAGCCGTAGACGAAGACCGCGACGATCGCGACGGTCGGGCTCAGGACGAGTTTCGGCAGGGCGTCGCGCAGCCGGTCGGCCGCGCCGGGCCGGCGCGCCGTCTCGGAGATGGACATGGCGGTTCTCCCGGTTGCTGGCTGGGGCGGGGGCGGCGCGGGGCCGCCCCCGGGGTGTGTGTCACCGGTTGATCTGCACCGCGGTCACCAGCTCCTCGACGGCGACCTCGCCGTCATACTCGCCGTTGAAATGCGCGGTGACGACGTCGTACATCGCGTTCTTCACCGCCGCCGGGTTGGCGTGGCCATGCGCGAAGGAGCCCAGCAGGTTGCCGGTCTCGGCCGCGGCCTTGAACTCGGCGTAGCCCTGCTGGCCGCAGGCGTCGAGCGCGTCCGCCTCGAGATCGGTGCGCGCCGGCACCGAGCCCTTCACCTTGTTGAAGGCGATCTGGAACTCGGGCGACAGGATCGCCTCGGCGAGCGCCGCCTGCTGGTCGGAGACCGCGCCGGCCTGGTCGAACATGGCGAACTGGTCGGAGTTGAAGATCACCTGCTCCTGGGTGCCGGGGAAGCGGAAGCACAGGAAGTCCTCGCCCGGCGTCTCGCCGGCATTGAGGAACTCGCCCTTGGCCCAGTCGCCCATCAGCTGGAACGCCGCCTCGTCGTTGATCACCATCGCCGTGGCGAGGTTCCAGTCGCGGCCCGAGAAGTTGTCGTCGACATAGCCGCGCAGCACCGCCATGCGGTCGAAGACCTCGCGCATGGTGTCGGAGCCGAGCGTCTCCTCGTCGAGCTCGATGAAGGCCTTCTGGTAGAATTCCGGCCCGCCGGTGGCCATCGCCACCGCGTCGAACACGGTCGCGTCCTGCCAGGGCTGGCCGCCATGGGCGAGCGCGACGTAGCCCGCCGCCTTGGCCGCGTCGAGCGCGGCGACGAAGCCGTCCCAGTCCTGCGGCGGCTCGAGGCCCAGCTCGTCGAGGATGCCGGCATTGGCCCAGACCCAGTTGGTCGAATGCACGTTCACCGGCGCCGCGACCCACTGGCCGTCATGCGTGGCGAAGCGCTGGATCGCCGCCGGGATGACCTGGTTCCAGCCCGCCGCCTCGGCGATCGGGTTGAGATCGGCCAGCGCGCCCTCGGCGGCCCAGTCCTGGATGTCGAAGCCCAGCATCTGCACCGCGGTCGGCGCGTTGCCCGAGGTGACGCGGGCGCGCAGCACCGTCATCGCCTGGGTGCCGCCGCCGCCGGCGACCGGCATGTCCTGCCAGCCGATGCCCTGCCCGCCGAGATCGTCCTTGAGCACGTTGAGCGCCGCGGCCTCGCCGCCGGCGGTCCACCAGTGCAGGACCTCCACATCCTGCGCCTGGCCCATCGTCGCGGTGCCGAGCGCGGCGAGCGCCGTCATGGTTGCCGTCAGTCTACGCATGGTTCTCCTCCCTGTTGCGTATCCGTCCCGTGATCCGCGGCCTCAGGACCGCCCGGGTGTCTCGACCCAGGGCGCCCGCGACGCGCGGCCGATCCGCATCGTCACCGTCTTCGCCTCCAGGAATTCCTCCAGCCCGTAGCGGCCCAGCTCGCGGCCCTGGCCGCTCTCCTTCATGCCGCCGAAGGGCATCTCCGGAAATCCGTCCATCCAGGTGTTGGTCCAGACCGTGCCGGCCCGCGCCCGGCGGGCGAAGTCGAGGCAGGTGTGCACGCTCTCGCTCCAGACCCCGGCCGAGAGCCCGTAGCTCGCGTCGTTGGCCAGCCGCACCGCCTCGTCGAACTCCGAGAAGCGCAGCACCGACAGCACCGGGCCGAACACCTCCTCGCGCGCGATCGGCATCTCGGGGCGCACGCCCGACAGCACGGTCGGCTGGTAGAACTGGCCCTCGAGCCCCGCGACCTGCAGCGCCGCGCCGCCGAGCCGCAGCTCCGCGCCCCCGGCGACCGCCGCCTGCACATGCGCGTCGATCTTGCCCTGGTGCTCGGGCGAGATGATCGCGCCGACCTTGGTGACGGGGTCGAGCGGGTCGCCGAAGGGCACCGCGCGCGACAGCGCCACGACCTTCCCGATCAGCGCCTCGGCCACGTCCTCGTGGACGATCACCCGCGAGGAGGAATTGCAGCATTCGCCGGCGTTGAAATAGACCCCGAAGGCGATCGCGTCGGCGGCGGCGTCGAGATCGGCGTCGGGGAAGATCACCTGCGGGTTCTTGCCGCCGAGCTCGAGCGACACCTTCTTCAGCGTGCCCGAGGCCGCGGCGGTGATCGCCTTGCCGACCGCGGTCGAGCCGGTGAAGGTCACCATGTCGACCCGCGGGTCGGTGGTCATCGCCGCCCCCACCGGGTCGCCGTAGCCCAGCACGATGTTGACCACCCCGTCCGGCAGACCGGCCTCGAGCAAGAGCTCGCCCAGCATCACCGTGCTCGACGGCGTCAGCTCCGAGGGCTTGACCACCGCCGTGCAGCCCGCCGCCAGCGCGAAGGGCAGCTTCTGGCTGACGATCAGGAAGGGGAAGTTCCACGGCGTGATCACCGAGACGACGCCGATCGGCTCCTTCAGCACCACGCCCAGCATGTCGGGGCCGAGCGTGTTGTGGCTCTCGCCATGCATGGTCCGCGCCAGCGCCGCGGCGTAGCGCCACAGATCGGCGGCGCCGGCGATCTCGTCGCGCGCCTGCGAGATCGGCTTGCCCGATTCCAGCGTCTCGATCCGGGCGATGCGTTCGATGTCGCGCTCGATCAGGTCGGCCACCTTCAGAAGCAGCGCGGCGCGCGACTTGCCGTCGCGGCGCGACCAGTCGCCCGCGTCGAAGGCGGCGCGCGCCGCGGCGACGGCGGCGTCGACCTCGGCCGGCCCGCCGCGCGCGGCGGTGCTGGCGACGGTGCCATGCGCGGGCGAGCGGCGCTCGAACCGGGCGCCGCCGGCGCTGTCGCGCAGCGTGCCGCCGATCAGGTGGCGGGCGTGGTAGGGGGCGTCGCCGGGCGTCGCGGCGGCGGCGGAGATCACGGTCAGCTCGGTCATGCTCAGCTCCCGGGGAAGTTCGGTTTGCGTTTCTCTGCGAAGGCGGCCACGCCCTCGTCGCGGTCGGCCGTGGCGCCGGCCATGCCGCCGCCCAGGGCCTCGATCATCGCGGCGCGGTCCTCGCCCACGGCGGCGTGGATCATGTATTTCGCCACCTCGACGGCGCGCGGCGACACCGCGGCCAGCCGCTCGGCCATCGCGAAGGCGGCGGCGTCGGGTTCCTCGGCCACCTCGCAGGCGAAGCCCATGGCATGGGCGCGGCCTGCGTCGATGCGGCGGCCGAACAGCGCCATCTCCTTGACCACCGGCTCGCCGATCAGCCGGACCAGCCGCTGCGTGCCCGACCAGCCCGGCACGATGCCGACACCGGCCTCGGGCAGCGCCAGCGTCGCGCCCGGCGCCATCACCCGCGCGTCGCAGGCCGCCGCCAGCTCCAGCCCGCCGCCGAAGGCATGCGCGCCGATCGCCGCGACGCTCGGCACCGACAGCCGCGCCAGCCGGTCGAACACCCGGTGGCCGTCGCGCACCCAGTGGCGGGCGAACTCGGCCGGGGCCAGCCCCGACCACGCCGCGATGTCGGCGCCCGCGCAGAAGGCCCGCGCAGGCGCGGCTGTCACCACCACCGCGCGCAGCGCGCCGTCGCGCTCGATCGCGGCGCAATGCGCCTCGAGCGCGGCCAGCATGTCGGGCGTGAAGGCGTTGAGCTTGCCGGGGTTGTCGAGCCGCAGCTCGGCCACCGCGCCGTGGCGTATGAGATCGAGCCCGCTCACAGCTTCAGCTCCATTGGCGCCTCGGCCAAGAGCGCACGCGGCATCAGGGTCGCGTTTTCGGCCACCGTCACCCGGCCCTCCGAGGCCGCGACGATGTCGCGCTCGGGCTCGATCCCGGGCATGATCTCGGTCGCCACCAGCCCGGCCTCGGTCAGCCGGATCACGCAGCGTTCGGTGACGTAGAGCACCTCCTGCCCGGTCTCGCGCGCCCGCGCCCCCGAGAAGGTGACATGCTCGACCTCGTCGACCATCTTGGTGAACTTGCCCGGCGCGCGGACCCTGAGCCCGTCCTCCGACAGGTCGAGATCGGCCCCCGCCTCGAACAGCCCGGAAAAGACGATCTTGCGGGCATGGGCGGTGATGTCGACGAAGCCGCCGCAGCCGGCCGTCAGATACGGCTTCTTGCCGAGCTTGGAGACGTTGACGTTGCCCGCCCGGTCGATCTCGAGGAAGGACAGGAAGGACAGGTCGAAGCCGCCGCCCTGGAAATAGGTGAACTGCTGCGGCGAGGGCATGTAGGCATCGGCGTTCGAGGCGCAGCCGAAGGCGAAGTCGAGAAGCGGCATGCCGCCCGTCGCGCCCTGCTCGATCGCCCATGTCACCGCGTCGGGATGCCCGGCCTCGAGCAGGATGCGCGGCACCAGCGCCGAGATGCCGAAGCCGAGATTGGCGGTCATGCCGCCGGACAGCTCCAGCGCGGCGCGGCGCGCCAGCACCTTCTCGACGCCGTGCGGCGCGGCGCTGAAGCTCGACCAGGGCCGCATGATCTCGCCCGAGATCGCCGGGTCGTAGAGCGTCTCGGTGGTCTGGCGCTGCTCGGCATCGACCACGACGAGGTCGACGAGGTGCCCCGGCACCCGCACGTCATGCGGCCTGAGCGAGCCCGCCGCCGTGACCCGCTTGACCTGCGCGATCACCAGCCCGCCATGGTTGCGCACCGCGATCGCCTGCTCGAGCCCGCCCAGATAGGCGCCCTCGTGCTCGTAGGTGAGGTTGCCGCGCTCGTCGGCGGTGGTGGCGCGGATGATCGCCACGTCGGGCACGATGTTGGGGAAGTGCAGCCAGGTCTCGCCGCCCATCTCGTGGCGCGCCACGATCGGCGCCTCGGCGGCGGCGGCGTTCATCGCGCAGCCCTCGCGCACCGGGTCGACGAAGGTGTCGAGCCCGACCTTGGTCAGCACGCCGGGCCGGCGCGCGGCGACGTCGCGATGCATGTCGAACAGGATGCCCGAGGGCACGTTGTAGGCCGCGACCCGGTTCTCGACCAGCATCTTCCAGATCCCCGGCATCGGCAGCGAGGACGGCCCCGACGGGTAGGAGCCGGCGATGATCCGCGACAGCAGCCCGTCGCGGGCGATGTGGTCGATGCCCTTGATGCCGTACATGTCGCCCGCGGCGATCGGGTGCAGCGTGGTCAGGGCGCGCGGGTGGCCCTCCGCCTCGAAGCGCGCGCCGATCGCGGCGAGCACCGAGTCGGGGCAGCCCAGCCCCGACGAGGAGGAGACGGTGACGACGGCGCCGTCGCCGATGCGCTGCGCGGCCTCGGCCGCGGAAACGATCCGCGCCATGCTCACAGCCCCCCGTAATCGACGTCGACCGCGCGGCCGCTGCGGGCCGCCTCGCGCACCGCCAGCGCCACGGCGAGCGACTTCACCCCGTCCACCCCGTCGGCCGAGGGGCGGCCCTCGCCGCGCGCGGCGGCGGTGAAGAGCCCCAGCGCCCGGTGATAGAGGTTGTGGGTCTCGAATTTCAGCGCGTGGCGGCCTTCGGCATCCTCGATCCAGACCTCGCCGACCGCCTCCTGGGTCATCACGCCGCGCGCGACGATCGAGCCCTCGGTGCCGTGGATCTCGAGCCCGGTGCCGGCATGGGGGTGGGTGAAGCTCTCATGCGCCTGCACCATCGCGCCCGAGGGCATCGACCAGACCGACATCACGCTGTCCTCGACGCCCTGCCCCAGCCCGCTCTCGCCGGCCCGCGCCACGACCGTGGCCGGGTCCTCGCCGAGATGGAAGCGCACGGTGTCGGCGTCGTGCACGGTGATGTCGGGGATCACGCCACCGCCCGCCGCCGCATCGGCGACGCGCCAGCCGCGCAGCTCCTCGGGCAGGCTGACCGCGTGGAACACCCGCATGCTCAGCACCCGGCCGATCCGGCCCGAGGCCACCGCCTCGCGGATCGCCAGATGCGCGCCGGCATTGCGCAGGTGGTGGTTGGTGGCGAAGACCACGCCCGCCTCGCGCGCCGCGGTGACCATCTCCACCGCCTGCGACAGCTCGGTCGCGAGCGGCTTTTCGCACAGCACGTGCTTGCCCGCCGCGATCGCGGCCATGGCCTGCGGGTGGTGCTTCTCGTTGGTGGTCGAGATGTAGACCGCCTCGACGCCCTCGGCGCCGAGCGCCGCGTCGAGATCGGTGACGCTCCCGGCGATGCCGTGCCGCTCCGCATAGGCGCGGCCGCGCCCGGCGTCCGAGCTGAGCACCGAGACGATCTCCGCCCCCTGCTGCGCCCGGATCGCGTCGATGACATAGGATGAGGCGATCCGGCTCGCCCCCAGCAGCGCCCAACGCATGGCGTCCTCCCTGTTCCTCTGACCCGTTTCCAGTTCGGATTGGATCGTTCCAAACGAGTTCTACTTGGAACGATCCAAACCGGTCAAGAAGATTCTCGATCCAGCCGTCTTCGGGCTTTGGTCCGCGCCGCCGCCGAGGCGCGCCGTATTGGCCCAAGCCCCTTGTTTTCAAAGATCTCCTGCGCAATCGCGGCACCACGACATCCGCCCCGCGCCACCGGCCCCGCCCGGTCGCGCCGGCCCTTCCGGCCCCGCCCCCGCCCGACTCGCCGCCGCCCCCGGCGCATCGGCGAAACCCGCCGCCCCCGGCCGCCCCCGTTCCGGCCATGTTGTAACCCGCGCGTTTCTCTCACATGGTCCCGCCAGTCCGGCGCCGAGACGATGCCGTTCGTCCGGCCGGCCGGTCAGGCCCGGTCGCGAGGGCGCCCCACCCTGAGGAAGCCGTTGTCATGCCCCCTGCCCCCTCCGTCGCCGCCGAGCTGGTCCGCGCCATCGCGCGGCACGACGCGCGTCCCGCCATGGCCGACGAGGCGCGCCGCCTCTCCTACGGCCAGCTCGGCCGCTTCGCCGCGCGGCTCGCGCCGGATCTCGCCGGGGCGGGCGCGGTCGGCGTCTTCGGCGCGCCCGGCCTCGCCATGGCGGCCAGCGCCACCGCCTGCGTGATCCATGGCCGGCCCTTCGTGCATCTCGACCCGGCCATGCCGCAATCGGTGCTCGAGGGCATCGTCACCGAGCTCGGCGTCTCGCTCGTGCTCACCTGCCAGCCGCCCGCCCCGGGCCAGCTGCCGCCCGCCTGCCCGGCGCTCGACACGCCGCCGCTGCTCGACGATCTCGACGCCGCCGCCCCGGACGCCCCGCTGCACGCCGCCCCCGTGGCGCCGGGCGACCCGATCTACCTCGTGGCCACCTCCGGCACCACCGGCCGGCCCAAATGCATCCCCGTCACGCAGGAGGCGGCGCAGCTCTCCTATGACTGGCGCGACGCGCACACGCCCTACGCGCCCGGCCTGCGGGTCGGGATCTACATCTTCGCGATCTGGGAGATGTTCCGCCCGCTGCGCATGGGCGCCGAGCTGTTGTTCCCGGCCGCCAACACGCTGATGGCGCCGCGCGGGCTGGCCGCCTTCCTGGCCGAGAACCGCATCGACGAGATGCTGTTCACCCCCTCCTTCCTCGACACCTTCCTCAGCGCGCTCGACCGCGACACCGCCCGCGCGCTGCCGCTCAGGCGCGTCGTGCTGAACGGCGAGGTGGTGGGCGACGCGCTCGCCCGCGCGGCGCATGACAAGCTGCCACAGGCGGAGCTGTGGAACCTCTACAGCATCTGCGAGACCCACGACATCTGCATGTCCCGGCTCGCCGAGCCGTCGGGCGAAGCCGCCGCCTCGGTCGGCGTGCCGATGCCGCATCTGCGCGCGGTGATCCTCGACGAGGCCGACGCCCCCTGCCCGCCCGGCACCCCCGGCCGGCTGCATTTCGAGGGACCGCGCATGCTGGGGCCCGGATACGTCAACCGCCCCGAGGAAACCGCCCTGCGTTTCCGCGAGCTCACGCTCGAGGGCCGCGCCGCGCGGCTCTACGACACCGGCGACCAGGCCTGGGTGGACGCGGACGGCGCGCTGCACATCATCGGCCGCATCGCGCACATGCTGAAGCTGCGCGGCCACTCGATCCAGACCCGCGAACTGACCGACACGCTGGCCGAGCGGCTCGGCTTCTGGCAGGCCGTGCCGCGCGTGGCCGAGATCGGCGTCCGCGGCCAGAGCCTCGTCTTCTACTACGCCGCCGACGCCGCGCAGGCGCGCGACAACGCCCGGCGCTGGGGTCTCGCGCCCGGCACCAACCGCCTGCCCGCCGCGCTGGCCGAGGATCTGCGCGCGGTGCTGCCGGCCTACTGCCTGCCCGCCTTCCTCGTGCAGCTCGACACCATCCCGCTGCACCCGGTCTCCGGCAAGGCCGACCTGCGCGCCCTGCCGCCGGTCACGGACGACGCGGCCCCCGACAGCGGCGCGGCCGCAAGCCCGGTGATCGCCGCCGCCGCCCGCGCGATGGGCTGCGGCGCGGAGACGATCGACCCGGCGCTCAGCTTCCACGACCAGGGCGGCGACTCGCTGATGTGCGTGAGCCTGATCCTCGACCTCGAGCGCGCCTTCGACCGCCCCGTCGATTTTGAGCTGGCAATGAACGTGCCGCTGCAACGGCTCGAACGGCTGCTCTCGGCGGCCGAGCCCTGCGCCGCCGCCCCCGATTTCGACCGCCCCGGCATCCTGCTGACCGGCGCCACCGGCTTTCTCGGCGGCCACGTGCTGGCGCGCGCCGCGCGCGACCTGCCGCCGGGCGAGGTGATCTACTGCCTCGTGCGCGACAAGCGCCGCGACGCCCGCGACCGGCTCGAAGACACCGCGCGCCGGCACGGCGTGCCGGAGGGGCGCTACGTCATGGTACCCGGCACGCTCGACGCGCCGCGCTTCGGGCTGGACCGGTCGGCGCATGACGCGCTGGCCGCATCGGTGCGCTCGGTCGTGCATTGCGCGGCGCTGGTCAACATGGCGGTCGGGCGCGAGGAGATGCGCGACTGGTCGGCCCGCGGCATCGAGACGGTGCTGGCCTTCTGCCGCGCCGCCGGCGCCGACCTGCGCTTCAGCTCGTCGAGCGCGGTCTTCCCCGACCGCGGCGGCCCCTGGCCCGAGGGCCCGGCCGCGCCCTGGGACGGCTGCACCGGCTACGGCGCCGCCAAGATCGCGGCAGAGGCCGCGATCACCGCCTCCGGCCTGCCCGCCGCCATCATCCGCCTGCCCTCGCTCTACGATCTCGACGCGCCGAACCCGCGCGACATCTGCGAGATCCTGCTCGCCGCGGCCTTCGCCGCCGGGGCGGTCCCGCAAGGCATGCGGTTCCCGATGACCGACGTCACCGCCGCCGCCGCGCTCCTGCTCGGCCCGGTCACGGGGGCGGATGCGCCGGTCTACAACCTGATCCCGGACGCCCGCGTGATGCCGGAGGCGGCGACACCGCTGACGGCGCGCGACTGGCTCGCCACGGTCGATCTGCCCGCCGGCATCGCCCGCGTCGTGGCCGAGGCGCCCGACACGCTCACCGTCGATGCGGGGTTCGAGACCGCGGCCGCAAGGGCCGCGTGGGCGCGGGTCTCCGACGCGCCCTTCGCGGCGATCTGCGACGCCGGCGCGCTGCTGGCGCGCCGGCGCGCGGCCTACCAGAGCGAGCCGGCGTTGACCTGAACATCCTCCATGGTGATCGCCCGGCCGGCCTCGCTCACGAGGAAGGCGGCCAGCTCGGCCACCTCCTCGGGCTGGACCAGCTGGTTCTGGGGGTTCGACGCCGCGTATTCGGCGCGGATCTCCTCGGCCGGCCGGCCGGTCGCTTCGATGTCGGCATCCATGAAGCGCTTGAGCATCTCGGTCTCGACCCATGTGGGGCTGATCGAGACGCAGGTGACGCCATGCGCCGCGCCCTCGAGGCTGACGCAGCGCCCGAGCCCCAGAAGCCCCGCCTTCGAGGCGCAGTAGGCGGCGTTGTTCGCCATGCCCTGGTGCGCGGCGACCGAGGCGAGGTTGACGATCCGGCCATGCTTGGCGGCCACCATGTGCGGCATCACCGCCCGGATCATCCGGAAGGTGCCCGACAGGTTGGTGTCGATCTGGTCGTCCCATGCGGCGTCGGAATGGTCGGTCATCGGCGCCTCGACATAGACGCCGGCGGCGTTGACGAGGATGTCGACGCCGCCGCGCCGCGCCACCACCTCGTCGACGAAACCTGCCACGCTGTCGCTCGAACGCACGTCGAGCGCCGCGACATGCGGCGCGATGCCGTGCGGCTCGAGAATGGCGCGCGCGGTCTCGGCCTCGCCGCCGCGGCGCGCGCCGATGCTCACGTCCACGCCGTCGCGGATCAGCCGGCGTGCGATCGCCAGCCCCATTCCCGAAAGCCCCCCGGTGACGATGGCGGTTCTGCTGCGCTGGGTCATGCGGTTCCTACATTCTGTCTGCGGTCGCGCCCTTGCTACGCCGATTCCCCCCCGCCCGCACCGCGAAACATCGCAGGGCCCGGCCGGCGCGCGGATCGCGCGGGCCGCCACTCATGTCCCCGACCCCATCGCGCCACGTGGCCCCGGCGGTTCCGACACCGGCGGCGCGACACCCTCGCCCCGCGGCTACCCCTCCCCCGCCGCCGCGCTCGCGACCAGCTCCGCCCAGACGGCCTCCTCGGCCGGGCGCTTGGGGCCGGTCAGCCGCATCGCGGTGATGCTCAGCGCGCAGCTCGGCAACGTGTCCGACAGGTCGACGAGCCCGGCCTCGGCGATCCGCCCGCGCGCCAGGCTCTCGGGGATCCAGGCGCTGCCGATCCCGGCCTGCGCCATCTCCTGTGCCGCCAGCGTCAGCGCCGTCTCCACCCGCGGCACCGGCTGCAGGGTCTCGGGCAGGCGCGGCAGGATCAGCCGGGTCATGACCTGACCCAGAAACACCTCGTCCGGGTAGCAGACGATCGGCAGCCGCCCCGCCGCCAGATCGGCCAGATGCTCGGCCCGCCGCGCCGCGGCATGCACCGGGATCAGCCGGTCGCGCCCGATCCCGGCGGTCTCGAGGTAGTCGGCCTCGACCTCGGGCATGATCCCCTCGACCCGGTAGACCAGCGCGATGTCGGCCCGGCGCGACAGCAGCTGCCCGTAGCATTCGTCGAAATTGGCCGAGAGCAGCCGCACGCTCAGCCCCTCGTGCCGCGCCAGCACCATCTGCAGCAGCCGCGGCGTGCGCGAGGTGGTCAGCGCGTGCTGGCTGGCCAGCACCACGGTGTTGTCGATCAGCTGGCTGCCGCTGCGCAGATCGGCGGTGAGCCGGCGCAGCGCCGCGATGATCTGCACGATCCGCTCGCGCTGCGCCGCGGTGGTGCGCTGCAGCTGCACCGGCTTGCGGCTGCGGTCGAACAGCTCGACCCCGACATGCTCCTCGATCTGCCGGATCCGGCGCGAGAAGGCCGACTGGGTCAGCGCGCGGCGCTCCGCCGCCTCGCTGAACGAGCCGGTCTCGGCCACCGCGACGAGGTCCTCCAGCCATTCCAGCCGCATCGCCCGCCCCCCGCAAGTTGCAACCTGTGCATGTTACAATGCGACATTCGCATTTGCATAGCGGTTTTCCCGGCCGCAATCTGCGCATCGAGACATATCGAATGGGAGCGTCACATGCATCTGGCCCGGTTTCCCCGCGTCCACCTCGCCCATCTGCCCACCCCGCTGGAGCGGCTCGACCGGCTCAGCGCCGAGCTCGGCGGCCCCGAGATCTGGATCAAGCGCGACGACTGCACCGGCCTGTCGACCGGCGGCAACAAGACCCGCAAGCTCGAATTCCTGATGGCCGAGGCGCAGGCGATGGGCGCCGACATGGTGATGACCCAGGGCGCGACCCAGTCGAACCACGCCCGCCAGACCGCCGCCTTCGCCTCCAAGCTCGGCCTGCGCTGCCACCTGCTGCTCGAGGACCGCACCGGCTCCAAGGACCACAACTACAACCGCAACGGCAACGTGCTGCTCGATCACCTGCACGGCGCCACCACCGAGACCCGCGGCCCCGATCTCGACATGCATGCCGAGATGGAGGCGGTGGCCGAGCGCTTCCGCCAGGACGGCGCCAAGGTCTACACCATCCCCGGCGGCGGCTCCAACGCGACGGGCGCGCTCGGCTATGTCAATTGTGCGTTCGAGCTCGTCGGACAGGCGAACGACCGTGGTCTCTTGATCGACCACATCGTCACCGCCACCGGCTCGGCCGGCACGCAGGCCGGTCTCGTCACCGGCCTCAAGGCGATCAACGCGCAGATCCCGCTCCTGGGCATCGGCGTGCGCGCCCCGCGCGACAAGCAGGAGGACAACGTCTTCAAGCTCGCCCGCCTCACCGCCGAGAAGCTCGGCTGCCCCGACGTGGTCGCGCGTGAGGACGTGGTCGCCAACTGCGACTACGTGGGCGAAGGCTACGGCATCCCGCGCGACGACACGATCGAGGCGATCCGCATGTTCGCCGAACTCGAGGGCATCCTTCTCGACCCGGTCTATTCCGGCAAGGGCGCGGCCGGGCTGATCGACCAGATCCGCAAGGGCCGCTTCAGGAAGGGCGAGCGCGTGGTCTTCCTGCACACCGGCGGCGCCGCGGCGCTGTTCGGCTACGACGCGGTGCTCGAGGGCGCCACCGGCGGCCGGATGGCGGCGGAGTGAGCCTGCGGCGGATCGGCATCCTCGGCGGCATGGGCCCCGAGGCGACGGTGCTCTTGATGCAGCGCCTGATCGCCGCCACCCCGGCGCGCGACGATGCCGATCATGTCCCGCTGCTGGTCGACATGAACCCGCAGGTGCCCTCGCGCATCGCCCGGCTGATCGAGGGGCGCGGCGCCGATCCCGGCCCGGTGCTGGCCGGCATGGCGCGCGGGCTCGAGGCGGCCGGCGCCACCGCGCTCGCCATGCCCTGCAACACCGCGCATCACTACGCGCCCGAGATCCGCGCCGCCGTCTCGGTGCCCTTCATCGACATGGTCGCGCTCTCGGTCGCCCATGCCGCGCGGCGCGCCGGCCCCGGCGGCCGGGTCGGGCTGCTGGGCTCGCCGGCGCTGCGCCGGATCGAACTCTACGACCGCGCCTGCGCCGCGGCCGGGCTCGACCTCGTGCACCCGGGCGACGAGGCCGGGCTGCTGGCCGCGATCCGCGCCATCAAGGCGCATGGCCCCGACCCGATCAGCCGCGCCGCGCTGCGCGCCGCCTCGAGCGATCTGCTCTCCCGCGGCGCGACGCTGCAGCTCGTGGCCTGCACCGAGTTCTCGCTCATCGCCGACGCGGTCGCGTCCGAGGCGCTGGCCGTCGACACGCTCGACCTGCTGGTCGAGGGCATCCGCGCCGCCGCCGCCGGCTGACGCCCCCCCTCCCCCGTCGGGGCCTTGCCCCGACACCGCGTCCCGGGCGACGATCGGCCGGGCGTGCCCTCGCGGCCACGCCGCCCCGCGGGATCGGCCGCGCGCGCCCTGCGCGTGCAAACAATCTCAGGAATCGTCTTGCGCGACTCGCGTCTCCCGGCCAATAGTCACGAAACGATACCGGAAAACGCCAGAAACCGTGAACACGACAACGCACTCGGGGGCGCCGGGGAAGGACAGTGGGCAAGAACCGTGCAGATGCAGGACCTCCAACACGACGATGACCTCAACGCCGTCATCCGTGACCATTCCGAGCGGCTGACCGCGCAGCTGCACGCGCAGGCCGAGAGCCTGTTCCCGCCCGACGCCGCGAAGGAGATGCGCAAGTTCACCTCCGGCGAGGCGGCGGCGCTGCTCAAGGTCAACGATTCCTACCTGCGCAAGCTGCATCTCGACGGCAAGGGCCCCTCGCCCGAGCTGACGCCGGGCAACCGCCGGCTCTACTCGGTGCACGACCTGCACGCGCTGCGCGTGCTGCTCGAGAAGACCGCCCGCCGCCCCGGCGACTACCTGCCCGGCCGCCGCGAGGGCGACCACCTGCAGGTCATCGGCGTGATGAACTTCAAGGGCGGCTCGGGCAAGACCACCAGCGCCGCGCACCTGGCGCAGCGCCTCGCGCTGCTGGGCCACCGCGTGCTGGCCATCGACCTCGACCCGCAGGCCTCGCTCACCGCGCTGCACGGCGTGCAGCCCGAGTTCGACCTGCTCAATGGCGGCACGCTCTACGACGCGATCCGCTACGACAGCCCGGTGCCGATCGCCGAGGTGATCCGCCCCACCTACATCCCCGGCCTCGACCTGATCCCCGGCAATCTCGAGCTGATGGAGTTCGAGCACGAGACGCCGCGCGCTCTGGCGCAGGGCCAGGCCGGCCTGTTCTTCTTCCGCGTCAAGGAGGCGCTGTCGCAGGTCGACGACCGCTACGACGTGGTGGTGATCGACTGCCCGCCGCAGCTGGGCTTCCTGACCATGTCGGCGCTCTCCGCCGCGACCGGCGTGCTGGTCACGATCCATCCCGAGATGCTCGACGTGATGTCGATGTCGCAGTTCCTGCGCATGACCGCCGACCTGATGGACGTGATCGCCGAAAGCGGCGCCGACATGAAACACGACTGGATGCGCTACCTGCTCACCCGCTACGAGCCGACCGACGCGCCGCAGAACCGCGTCGTGGCCTTTTTGCGCACCATGTATGGCGACACGGTGCTGAACGCGCCGATGCTGAAATCCACCGCGATCTCGGATGCCGGCCTGACCAAGCAGACGCTCTACGAGGTCGACCGCAGCGCCTTCACCCGCTCCACCTACGACCGCGCGCTCGAAAGCATGAACGCGGTCAACGACGAGATCGCCAAGCTGATCCAGACCACCTGGGGCCGTTGAGAAGAAAGAGACGATGAGCGACACCCGCAAGAAACGCATGTCGATGCTCGACAGCCTCGCTTCGGCCGGGGCCCAGAACGGCACGCCGGCGATGTCGGGCAACCGGGCGCTGCGCTCGGCGCGCGACGCCGTCGACAGCCACCGCGTCTGGGAGCTCGACCCCGAGATGGTCGACGACCTGCGCACCCGCGACCGGCTCGACCCGACCGACGTGATCGACCTGCGCGACGCGATCGAGGCCAACGGCCAGGCGGTGCCGATCCTGGTGCGCCGCCACCCCGAGAAGCCCGGCCGCTACCTGCTGGTCTATGGCCGCCGCCGGCTCGAGGCGGTGCGCGGCTCCGACAAGGTCGAGAAGGTCCGCGCGCTGATCGCCACGCTCGACGAGCGCGACGCGATGACCGCGCAGATCTCCGAGAACATGGCGCGGCGCGACCTCTCCTACATCGAGAAGGCGCTCTTCGCGCAGGAGCTGATCGAGACCGGTTTCGGAAACCAGAGCCGCGTGGCCGAGGTGCTGACCGTGTCGAAATCCTCGGTCTCCATGGCGCTTTCCGTGGCCGAGATCATCGGCCGCGACCTCGCCCTCGCGATCGGGCCGGCGCATGGCATCGGCCGCCCCCGCTGGGAGGCGCTGGCCCGCGCCATCGAGGCCAGCGGCGCCGACCGCACCGCCCTGGCCGACCTGGCCGAGGACGTGCACACCGCCGCGCAGGTCGCGATGACCCGCGGCGAGGACCCCGGCGACGACGTCTCCGCCGCCGCCTTCGAGGCGGTGATGAAGCGCGTGGCCCCCGCCCCTGCCCCGAGGCGCAAGCCCGCCGCCGCGCCGTCGCGGCAACGGCTCGAGATCGGCGGCCGCAAGGCCGGCTCGCTCAAGCGCACCGCCAGGGGGGTCGATCTGCAACTGGAGGATCAGGGTTTCGCCGACTGGCTCGAGGCCGAGGCGCAATCGGTCATCGAGGAGCTTCACGCGCGCTGGACCGCCCGCGCGAAGGACTGAACACCGCAAACCGCAACTGAAGGAGGCACGAGCCCGACAAAGAAAGAGCCCCGCAAAGCCGAAGCTCCACGAGACCCTCACTTGATCTTAGCACCTTCAAGTTAGTCTCCCGGATCGTCCTCTGCAAGTCGATATCGATTTGCGGAGCGGGACGTCTTTGTCTTCGTGAAAAGACATGGGTTATCAATCTCTCACGCCTTTCGGGCGAACGGCCGAGGCTGTCCGCGCCGCGCTGCGCACCCCTGCCCGGCCGGCCGAAATGCAGGCCCCGGTCGACAAGTGGCAGCTGCTGCGCGACCTCACCGCCGGCCGCGCGCGATTCGAGCTGTCGGACCGCGACATGACGGTGCTGCAGGCGCTGCTGAGCTGCCACCCCGAGACCCGTCTCGACGCCGCATCCGGCCCGCTGATCGTCCACCCCTCGAACGAGACGATCTGCGCCCGCGCCAACGGCATGCCCTGCTCCACCATGCGCCGCCACCTCGCCAAGCTGGTCGCCGCCGGCCTCATCGCCCGCCGCGACAGCCCGAACGGCAAGCGCTACGCCCGCCGCCTCGCCGGCACCAAGATCGCCTTCGGCTTCGACCTCCGCCCGCTGGCCCAACGCGCCGCCGAGATCGCCGGCGCCGCCGAAGCCTGCCGTGCCGAGGCCGCCGAACGCGCGGCCCTTCGCGAGACCGTCAGCCTGCAGCGCCGCGACCTCGTCGCCCTGCTCGACCTGGCCGCGCAGGAGGCCCCCTCGGACCCCGCCTGGTCCCCCCTCGCCGACCTCGCCACCTCCACCGCCCGCGCGCTGCGCCGCAGGCTGGACCGCGAAACGCTCGCCCGGATCGAGGCCGTTCTGAGCGACGCGATCGCCACGGCGCGCCAGATGCTCGGCTTCGAGTCAGACGATCCGAGCACCAGCGACGCCCAAAATGAGCAGCACCAACAGAAATCAAAAAAAGAATCTCTGGATTCTGAATCGGACCAGGTGGCCATGCTCGAAGAGACGCCTTCGCCGGTCTCTGACATCTCCGGTCCGCAGGAAGATGCGAAGAAGATCGAAGCGCCTCTTCCGCCGTTCCGCCTCGTGCAGAATGCCTGCACCGAGATCGCAGTATTCACCCCGGACCCGATCCACGACTGGCCGAGCCTGATCCGGGCGACGGACAAGATACGTCCGATGACCGGGATTTCGGATGCCATGTGGCACGAGGCCAAGAGCATCATGGGTGCGGGTCAGGCTGCGGCGGCGCTTTCCGCGATGCTACAGCGGTTCTCGGAGATCCGCAATCCGGGCGGTTACCTGCGCAAGCTCGTCGCCTGTGCGCGGGATGGGAAGTTCTCGCCGACCCGCATGATCATGGCCCTCACTCCATCGCCGACTTGAGAGTTCACAGTTGTGAACTCGGGGTGTGGCTGGCTGGGTCGTGCGGCAGTGCCGAACCGCGCCGATGGTTCTCCGGAGATCGCGGTTTTTGGTTCGCCGCAGGTCTTCGCGGCTCGGAAATCAGAAGTTCACAACTGTGAACTCGGGGAGAAAGTCTGACGGGATGCGGTCGTCGGACTAGAGCATATGCTCTGAATGGAACGCTAGGACGGCAGGACTTGCGACACTTGATGCCCGGTCTCCCCTGAAACAAGTAATTCTGCGCAGCGACATCCCGCTTCGTCCCAAGATAACCCCCTCGGCTTTGATCGAAGCACATTTATCGCCTGTCTCGACGAAGAAGCGGTTAACCGGGCGAGCGCGCGAGGAATGCCTCGGAAACACGCTCGGCTAGGAACCTGAAACAGGGCGGCATGCTGAGGCGCCTTTATCGCGACGACCTCCGAGACATTGCTTCCACTCCGGGACGGAACGCGGTCCTACAAGACCTCCGCCGACCCGGCAGCCTCAAATCGCCGGACGCCAAATTGAGCCGGATGTCGCGGAGGGCAGCTTCCTCGCGCCGGCAGAGACGGCGACGGTCCTATCGGCCGAGTGGCGCGCAGCATGAAATTCGCGATGGCGTCACACGCACGCTGAGCGAGGTTGCGGGCCAGCGCATCAGGCTCCGGTTCCGAGCAAGGTCGAAGGTCGAGCGCCGGACAGAGCGCATTCGACATCGTTGGCCGGATCAGTGCAGCACTGATGAGGTGCATTGAAGAGATCGCGTTCTTGAAGCCGCGAGACCGAGAAGACCGGGCGAACCGGTGACGACCGGAAAGGTCGGCACTCCGGAGCGAATGGTCGGCAACCCGCCACGGCTTGGCAGCGCGGCAGCGCGAGACCGACGACTGGCCGTCAGGGCGCGGCCAGCATCCCGGCGGCCAGCGCGCGGGCGTGGCGCAGGCGCGCGGGGTCGGCTTCGAGACCGGCGCGGGCCAGGGCGCCCTCCAGCAGCATGGCCAGATGCGCAGCGAGGGACGCGGCGCGGTCGGGGGTTTCGGGCAGCATCTCCTGAAGCTGGTGTGCGATGATCGCCTCGACCTCCGCTTTGTGGCGCAGCACCACCGCGCGGGCGGGCTCGTCGGTGGCCAGCTCGGTCGCGGCGTTCAGCAGGGCGCAGCCGCGATAGCCGCGCTGGCCGAGGCGGGCGGCGTGGTCGGCATGGGCGTCGAAGACGGCGAGGATCTTCTGCGCCGGGCCCTCGGCCGCCGCGTCGCGGGCGGCGTGGAGGGCGCGCCATTCGGCAAGGCGCATCTCGACATAGCGGGCCACCAGATCGGACTTCGAGGCGAAGTTGTTGTAGAGGCTCTGCCGCGCCACGCCGGCGTGGCGGATGATGGCGTCGATGCCGGTGGCGGTGATGCCGTCGTCGTAGAACAGCTCGGCCGCGGCGTGCAGCAGCCGGTCGCGCGCGCTGCGGTCGCGTGGTGTCGCGCTATCGGTCATGTCGGGCACCCTGAGTATAGGTAGACCGGTCTATCTACATGTCACCGCAAGTCAATGGGCACGGCCGGGACGTGGGGCGGGTGGGACCGGTGGGTGGCCCGGATGCATCGCCGGATGCTGCGCAACAGGTCGGGCAGGGCAGGGGGCTGTGCCGCCCGTTTTGCGCGCGGGCCGGGTGCACGGCGGGCGGGGGGCGCGACCCGGAGAACCAACGGCGGGCCGGGCCGCCGGGTGCGGCGGTTTCAATCCGGGGCGGGTTTGCGCTATGTCACGCAGCCAACAGCAATAATGTTTCGACAGGGAGAGACACGACCATGATCAAGCGCATGTTGTCCGCCACGGCCTTCGCCACCATTGCCGCCGCCCCCGGCGTCGCGGCCGCGGAGTGCGGCGAGGTGAGCATCACCGAGATGAGCTTCTCCTCGGCCATCATCACCACCGAGATCGCGACCTTCCTGATGGAGCAGGGCTATGGCTGCGAGGTGACGCGCGTGCCCTCCGACACCATCCCGGCGCTGACCTCTCTGGCCGAGAACGGCGAGCCCGACATCGTCACCGAGCTGTGGGTGAACTCGGCCGGCGCGGCCTATGACAAGCTCAAGGCCGACGGCGTGATCACCGACCTGACCGAGGTGCTGAAGCCGGGCGGCATCGAGGCGTGGTGGATCCCCACCTACCTCGTCGAGGAGCACCCCGAGCTGGCCACGATCGAGGGCATCCTCGAGAACCCCGAGCTGGTGGGCAACCGCTTCAACAACTGCCCCAGCGGCGGCTGGGTCTGCAGCACCATCAACCGCAACATCGCGCGCGCCTACGGGCTCGAGGAGGCCGGGATCGAGGTGTTCGACCATGGCGGCGGCGAGACGCTGGCGGCCTCCCTCTCGGCCGCCTACGAGGCGCGCGAGCCGTGGTTCGGCTACTACTGGGAGCCGACCGCGATCATGGGGCGCTTCGACATGACCAAGGTCGATATCGGCGGCGTCGATCTCGAGGCGCACGAGGCCAATCTCGACGAGGGCGTCGCCAACCCCGAACCCAGCGCCTACCCGCCGAGCCTGGTCTACACCGTCGCCACCACGCGCTTCGTCGAGGAGAACCCCGAGGTCGCCGAGCTGATGAGCAACATCAGCTTCGAGACCGACGAGATGAGCGCGCTGCTGGCGTGGAAGGGCGAGACCAACGCCACCACCGAGGAGACCGCCGCCTACTTCCTCGCCAACAACAAGGACGTCTGGGCCGAGTGGCTGAACGACGAGGCGCGCGCGCGGCTGTCGAACCTGCTCGACCGGTAAGGCCGGGGGCCTCTTCCGGGGCCTTGCCCGCGGCCGGCGCCAGCGATGGCGCCGGCCGTTTCGCTTGCCGGGGCGCGGGCAGGGCGGTCCAGTGCGCGGCCGGGGCTGGAAACCCGGCCGGGCGGGCGGCACAACAAGGCATGTGCCAGAGCCTCGATGCCGACAGCCTCGACCCGGACCGCCCGCATCGCCGGCTGGTCGCGCATCTGCTGCGCGCGCCGGCGCAGCTGATCTGGGTGCATGCGCTGCCGGGCAGCGGGGCAGGGCGGCTGATGCGGGCCTTCGCGGGCGGGCAGGCGGTCGGGACGGTCTGGCCCTCGGCCGGGCCGGTCGACCTGCCGGACGCGCATCCGCCGCTGCGCGTCGGCGAGGCGACCGGGATCCTGCGGGCGCGGCCCGAGCAGATCGCCGATCTCGACCTTCTGCGCCGCGACGGCCGGGTGGCCGAGATCGGCAATCGCGACCTGTTCCTGCGGGTGGAGCAGGACCCGCATTTCGAGCAGAGCGGCGGCTGGCCGGCGCTGTCGCGGCACTTCGCCGCCGCGCCGGGCGACGAGGCGGGGGCGGTGGCGCTCTTGCGCGATCTTCTGGCGCCGCTGCCCGGGCCGGTGCGGGCGGTGCTGGGGCGGCTGGCGCGGGCGCAAGCCGGGCTCGAGGATGCGGGGCAGGGGGTGGCGGCGCGCGCCGTGCTGGCCTGGCTCGACCCGCTCGCGGAGCCGCGCGGCGGGCGCTGGATGGTCCGGACCGCGACGCTGCGGCGGCTGCTGGCCGCGGCGCTGGCCGGGCGGCCGGACGCGCCGGCCGAGGGCGGCGGCGCGGCCGAGACGGTGCTGGCCGCGCTCGCCATCGGCGGGCCGGGCGCGGCGCTGGCGCAGCTCAGGGCCGAGGGCGGGCTGTTCTTTCTGCACCTGCACGGGCCGGAGGCGGCCGAGCGGGTGCTGGCGGGGTTGGGCGGCGGCGACCGGCCGGACCCGGACCTCGTCGGGCTCGCCTTCCTCGCCGCCGCCAAGGCCGGGCATGTCGAGCGGGCGGCGCATCTTCTGGCGGAGGCCGGGCCGCCGGGGCTGATCGACCTGTCGCGGCCGCTGAGCGGGCCGCCGGTGGCGCCGCAGCTGGGCTTCTGTCGGATCATGCTGGCGATCTACCGCAGCGACACGGTGCGCCAGCATATCCTCTCGGAGGCCTCGGCGCTTCTGGGGGCGGTGGCCCCCGATCAACTGCTGCTGCGCGGCGGCATCTACAACGCGGTGCTGGAGCTGCAGATCCGCGCCGGCGCGCATCGCGAGGCGGTGGAGATGGCGGCGCGGGCGCTGGCGCATTACGAGCAGGCGGGGGCGCCTTACCTCAGCTTCTACATCCACGTGCACCGCGCGGTGATCGTGCTGCGCGACGGCCGGCCGGGTGAGGCGGCGCCGCATCTCGACCGGGCGGCGGCGGCGCTGGCGGAGCTACGCTTCGACGTGCCGCAGGACCGGCGCTTTCTCGAGCTGCTGCGCGCGGTGGCGGATTACGAGACCGGCGATCCGGGGCCGATGGCGCGGTTCGCCGAGCGGCGGGCGCGGGATTTCGCCTTCGGGGAGATCTGGCCCTCGATCGCCGCGATGGCGCTGGCCTATGGCGCGGAGGCGCTGATGCAGCTGCGCGGGCTGGAGGCGGCGACGGGCTACCTCGAGCGCTGGCGCGTGCAGGCCTGGCGCACCCGGCGGTTCCAGATCCTGATCGAGCAGCGCGAGGTGGCGCTGCTGCAGGGCGCGGGGCGCTGGCGCGAGGCGCGGCTGCGGCTGGAGGGGATGGCGATGCGGATCGGCCGGCTGTGGATGGACAGCTCGGGCGAGAACCTCGCCGATCTGCGCGCGCTGGAGGACCTGCGGCAGGCGACGATCTGGATGCGCCAGCAGGTCTATGAGCGGCCGCGCGACCCGGCGCTGATGCCGCGGCTCGCGGCGCTGCGCGACAACCCGACGCTGTCGGCGCGCGACCGGCTCTGCCTCGACATCTGGGCGGGCTTCGCGGCGCGGCGGACCGGCGCGCTGGCCGCCGCCAGGTCCACGATCGCGGAGATGCTGGAGACCAGCGAACGGCGGCGTCACTGGGCCCCGGCGCTGGAGGAGCGCGGCTTCCTGATGCCGCTGATCGAGGACCGGCGGCTGGGCGGCGCGGCGGCGTGGCGGGTGCGGGTGCCCGAGGCGGTGCGGCGCGGCGCGGTGCCGGCGGCACCCTCGGGCGGCTTCTCGGGGCAGGAGTGGCGCTGCCTGCTGCTGCTGGCCGAGGGCTGCCCCAACAAGGAGATCGCCCGGCAGCTGCGGGTCAGCCTGCCGACAGTGAAGTTCCACCTGCGCAACCTCTATGCCCGGCTCGGGGTCGGCGGGCGGCAGGCGGCGGTGGCCGAGGCGCGGCGGCTGGGGCACCTGCCCGGGTAGAAACCTATCCCTCTTCGTCGAAAACCTATCCCCCTGCCGGCTGTCGCGGCAGGGCGACCTTGCGGCAGCCTGCGTCCAACACGAGGAGGGCTGCATGGCGGCGGGATTTCTGGAGTTCATGCTCAGGCGCGTGGCCGGCTTTGCCGGGGTGCTGCTGGTGCTGGCGCTGATGATCTTCGTGCTGGCGCGGGTGGTGCCCGGCGATCCGGCGCGGATCGCGCTGGGGCCGACCGCCTCGGCCGAGCAGGTGGAACAGCTGCGCGACGAGATGGGGCTCGACGACCCGCTGCCGATGCAGTTCGTCGATTTCCTCGGCGGCGCGATCCGCGGCGATTTCGGCAACTCGCTGATCTCGGGCCAGCCGGTGGCGCAGGAGATCGCGGCGCTGCTGCCCGCGACGCTGGAGTTGGTGCTGGTCACGCTGGTGATCATGCTGACACTGGGCGTGCCGCTCGGCGTGCTGGCGGCGCGCTACCGCAACAGCGCCTTCGACGCGGTGCTGCGGATCGTGTCGCTGGTGGGCGTCACCATGCCGAGCTTTCTCTTCGCGATCCTGCTGCAACTGGGCGCCGCCTACTGGCTGACCGACTGGCCGATCCTCGGGCGGCTGTCGCGCGACTTCGCGGGCTTCGAGGGGCCGACCGGGCTTCTTGTGCTGGACGGCGTGCTGACCGGCCGGTTCGACATCGCCGCCGACGCGCTGCGCCACCTCGCCTTCCCGGCCATCGCGCTGGCCATGTCCGGCATCGGGCAGATCATGCGCATCACCCGCTCGGCGATGATCGAGCATCGCCGCCGCGACCACGTCCAGACGCTGCGCAGCTTCGGCGTGCCGGCGCGGGTGGTCACCTTCCGCTACCTTCTGAAGCTCTCGGCGATCGCGCCGCTGACGATCATGGGGCTCGAGTTCGCCTCGCTGATCGGCAACGCCTTCGTGGTCGAGATGGTGTTCTCCTGGGGCGGCTTCGCCTCGGCCGGGCTCGAGGCGATCCTGCAGAAGGACCTCAACACGGTGATGGCGGTGGTGCTGGTCTCGGGCGGCTTCTTCGTCGTGGCCAACCTCGTGATCGACGTGGTGATCGGCCTGATCGACCCCCGCATCCGCATCAAGGAGAGCCGCTGATGGCCGCCATCGTCGAGGAACAGGTCGAGATCCTCTCGGCGCGCCGCATGGCCTGGCTGCGCTTCCGCGCCAACCCGGTGGCGGTGATCGGCGCGCTGATGGTCGCGACCGTGGTGCTGGCGGCGATCTTCGCGCCGCTGATCGCGCCCTTTCCCGACCATGCCGGCGCGGTGATCGACTTCCGCAACAAGCACGCCGCCCCGGACGGCACCTACCTGCTGGGCGCCGACAAGGTCGGGCGCGACGTGCTGAGCCGGGTGATCTACGGCTTCCGGGTCTCGCTCCTCTTGGTCGGCGGCGTGCTGGCCATCGCGGTGCCGCTGGGCGGCATACTGGGCCTTCTGGCCGGCTACTTCACCGGCTGGGTCGAGACGCTGATCACCGGCTTCACCAATGTCATGCTGGCGATCCCGCCCTTGGTCATGGCGCTCGCGGTGGGCAACGTGCTTACCCCGAGCCTGACCAACGCGATGATCGCCATCGCGCTGCTGTGGTGGACCTGGCACGCGCGGCTGGTCTACCGGGTCGCCAAGTCCGTGGCCGCCGAGGACTATGTCGAGGCGGCGCGGCTGGCCGGCGCTTCGCATCTGCACGTGCTGTGCCGTGAGATCCTGCCCAACTGCATCGCGGTGATCTCGGTCAAGACCACGCTGGACGCGGCCTTCATCATCCTGTTCGGCGCGACGCTGTCCTTCCTCGGGCTCGGGGTGCAGCCGCCGACGCCCGATCTCGGCACCATGGTCGCCGACGGACGGCAGTTCCTGCCCGAGCACTGGTGGGGCGTGCTCGCCCCGGGCTTCGCGATCTTCTTCGCGACGCTCGGCTTCAACCTGCTCGGCGACGGGCTGCGCGACATGTTCGACGTGGAGGTCTGAGCGATGAGCCTACTGGAAATCCGCAATCTCGACCTCTCCTTCACCAGCTACGGCCGCACCCAGAGCGTGCTGCGCGACGTGTCGCTGAAGATCGCCGAGGGCCAGCGCGTGGCGCTGATCGGCGAGACCGGCTCGGGCAAGTCGGTGACGTCGAAGGCGGTGCTGAACACGCTGCCCGGCAATGCCCGCGTCACCGGCGGCGAGATCCTGTGGCGCGGCGAGGACCTGCTGCAGAAGAGCGAGGCGGCGCGCGAGGGGCTCAAGGGCATCGAGATGTCGGTGGTCATGCAGGACCCGCTCTCCTCCTTCAACCCGGTCTTCACCATCGGCCGGCACCTGCAGGACGTGCTCTACTGGGCCGACCGCCGCGCCGGGCGCCGCGCGAGCCGGGCCGACCGGGCGCGGCGCATCGCCGAGGTGCTGCGCAAGGTGCAGTTGGCCGAGCCCGAGCGCGTGATGCGGGCCTACCCGGCGCAGCTTTCGGGCGGGATGCGCCAGCGGGTGCTGATCGCGCTGGCGCTGATGAACCGGCCGGCGCTTCTGATCGCCGACGAGCCGGGCACCGCGCTGGATGTCACCACGCAGGACGAGATCCTGGCGCTGATCAACCGGCTGGTGCGCGAGGAGGGGCTGTCGCTTCTGATGATCACCCACAATCTCGGGGTGGTGCGGCTGACGGCCGACTACGTCTACGTGATGAACCGCGGCGAGGTGGTCGAGCACGGGCCGATCGCCGAGATCTTCGAGGCGCCGAAGACCGACTACACGCGCGAGCTGATCGGGGCGATTCCGCCGCTTTACGGCGAAGGCGTCAAGGACCAGCCGGTCTCGGGCGGCGGGTCTCTGGTCCGGCTCGAGGGCATCTCCAAGAGCTTCACCGAGAAGCGGCTTCTGCGCCCCGACCGCGAGGTGGCGGCGGTGAAGGGGGTCGATCTCGACATCGCGAAGGGCGAGATCATGGGTCTCGCGGGGGAGAGCGGGTCGGGCAAGACCACGCTGGCGCGGATCGTCATGGGGATCATGCGCCCGAGCGCGGGGCGGGTCACGATCGACGGCGTGCCGCTCGACCAGATGCAGGGCGGGCGGGCCGACCGCGCGATGGCGCAGATCGTCTACCAGAACCCCGGCACCTCGCTGAACCCCAAGCGCACCGTGGCGCAGACGCTGGAGGTGCCCTTGCGCTTCGCCGGGCATGACGGGCGCGCGGGGTCGCGCCGCTCGGAGGCGCTGCTCGAGCGGGTCGGGCTGCCGCGCCACTTCGCCAGCCGCTACCCGCACGAGCTGTCGGGCGGGCAGAAGCAGCGCGTGGCGATCGCCCGGGCGCTGGCGGCCGACCCGAAGCTGATCGTGCTCGACGAGCCGACATCGGCGCTCGACGTGGCGGTGCAGAAGCGGGTGATCGCGCTTCTGGAGGAGCTGCGCGACGAGCTGGGGCTGACCTATCTCTTCATCAGCCACGACCTGTCGCTGATGCGAAATTTCTGCTCGCGCATCGCGGTGATGCTGCGCGGCGAGCTGGTCGAGCAGGGCACGCCTTCGGAGGTCTTCGGCGCGCCCGCCCATCCCTATACCCGCGCGCTGATCGCGGCGATCCCGGTCGTCACCGACGCCGAGGAGGCCGCTAAGCCGCGCGTCACACTCGAAGAGAAACAACGCTTTCTCGTGCCCTCGGCGGCATGAGCTGGAAGGAGAGAGACATGGTGGTGAGACTCGGCATCGACGTGGGAGGCACCAACACCGACGCGGTGATCCTGCGCGACCGCGAGGTGCTGGCGGGGGTCAAGGCCTCGACCACGGAGGACGTGATCGGCGGCATCAGCGCGGCGCTGGAGGCGGTGATCGCCAAGGCCGGCATCGGGCGCGACGAGATCGACGTGACGATGATCGGCACCACGCATTTCACCAACGCCGTGATCGAGCGGCGCGGGCTCGACCCGGTGGCGGCGATCCGGCTGGGCCTGCCGGCCACCGCCTGCCTGCCGCCGATGGTCGACTGGCCCGAGGACCTGGTCGAGATGGTCGGCGGCCACCGCTACCTGTTGCGCGGCGGCTACGAGTTCGACGGCCGCGAGATCGCCGCGCTCGACGAGGACGAGCTGGTGCGCATCGCCGGCGAGATCGCCGAGAAGGGCATCCGCGCCGCCGCGATCTCCTCGGTGTTCTCGCCGATCAACCGCGGCATGGAGGAGCGCGCCCGCGAGATCCTGCAGGCGCATTGCCCGGAGCTGCCGGTGGTGCTGTCGAGCGAGATCGGCCGGATCGGCCTGCTCGAGCGCGAGAGCGCGGCGATCATGAACGCGGCCCTTCTGGGCCTGTCGGACCGCACCGTCGACGCCTTCGGCGCGGCGCTGGCCGAGGCCGGGCTGACCTGCCCCTTCTTCGTGACCCAGAACGACGGCACCCTGATGGGCGCCGAGATGGTGCGCCGCTTCCCGGTGCTCACCTTCGCCTCGGGGCCGACCAACTCGATGCGCGGCGCCGCCTTCCTCACCGGCGTGAAGGAGGCGATCGTGATCGACATCGGCGGCACCACCACCGATGTCGGCGCGCTGCAGCACGGCTTCCCGCGGCAGGCCTCGACGGTCGTCGACGTGGGCGGCGTGCGCACCAACTTCCGCATGCCCGACGTGTTCTCGATCGGTCTGGGCGGCGGCAGCATCGTGCAGGGCGGGGCCTCCGACCTGGCGATCGGGCCCAAATCCGTGGGCTACCGGCTGACCCGCGAGGCGCTGGTCTTCGGCGGCGAGACGCTGACCACCACCGACATCGCGGTGCGCGCCGGCATGGCCGAGGTGGGCGAGCCCGAGCGCGCGGCCGGCATCGACGACGACCTCGTCGCCGCGGCGCGGGCGCGCATCGCCGAAATGCTCGAGGCGGCGGTCGAGCGCAGCCGCATCAGCCCCGACCCGATCCCGGTGATCGCGGTGGGCGGCGGCTCGATCCTCGCGCCGGAGCGGATCGGCGATCTCGAGGTGCTGCGCCCCGAGAACTTCGCCGTGGCCAACGCCGTGGGTGCCGCGATCGCGCAGATCTCGGGCGAGGTCGACCGGATCTTCGCGCTCGACGGCACGACGCGCGAGGACTGCCTCGCCGCGGCCGAGAGCGAGGCCCGCGCCGCCGCCGTGGCGGCCGGGGCGGTCGAGGAGACGCTTTCGGTGATCGAGCGCGAGGACGTGCCGCTGGCCTACCTGCCCGGCAACGCCACGCGCATCCATCTCAAGGTGGTCGGCGACATGGGAGGCGTTCATGCGTGATCTGGCTGACAAGTGCTGGAGCCTGACCGAGGCCGACATCGAGGCGCTGGAGATCGGCTCCGGCATCCTCGGCACCGGCGGCGGCGGCAACCCCTATATCGGCAAGCTGCGCGCCCGCGAGGCGCTGCGCTCGGGGCTGGAGCTGAAGATCCTGCCGATCGAGGCGCTCGAGGACGAGGCGAAGGTGGTGCCGATGGGCGGCATCGGCGCGCCCTTGGTGTCCTTCGAGCGGATCAAGGAGGGGCGCGAGGGGCTGCGCTGCCTGCGCGCTCTCGAAGAACGCATGGGCTTCACCGCCGACGCGGTGGGCTGCGAGGAGATCGGCGGCCAGAATTCGATGGAGCCGCTGGTCACCGCCGCGATGGCCGGGCTGCCGGTGGTGGATGGCGACGGCATGGGCCGCGCCTTCCCCGAGATGCAGATGACCACCTACGCGATCTACGGCCACCGCTCGACCCCGTCGGTGATGTGCGACCCGCATGGCAACGCGGTGATCTTCGACCACGCGATCAGCGAGAAGTGGCACGAGACCATGGCGCGGGCCTGCGTGATCGCGCAGGGCGGGGCCTCGGTGCTGGCCTCGGCGCCGATGTCGGGCGCCTTCTTCAAGCGTCACGCCATCCCGCACAGCTACACCCAGGCGATCGGGCTGGGGCGCGCGGTGATCGAGGCGCGGCGCGCGCATGAGGACCCGATCGCCGCGATCTGCGCGCGCGAGAAGGGGCGGCGCATGTTCTCGGGCAAGATCACCGATCTCAAGCGGCATTTCCGCGGCGGCTTCAATGTCGGCGTGGCCGCGATCGAGGGGCTCGAGGATTGCCGCGGCTCGCAGGGCGAGATCACCATCCAGAACGAGTTCCTGATCTTCCGCCGCGACGGCGAGATGCAGGTCTGCGTGCCCGACCTCGTGGTGGTGCTCGACCTCGACAGCGGCTTGCCGATCACCACCGAGGTGCTGCGCTACGGCCAGCGCGTCGCGGTGCTGGCGCTGCCCTGCCACGAGCTTCTGCGCACGCCGCAGGCGCTCGAGGTGATCGGGCCGGGGGCCTTCGGCTTCCCCGATCTCGTCTACCGCCCGATGTCGGAGGCGGCGTGATGGCGCTCGAGATCACGGCCGACGACATGGAGGCGATCGCGCTTGGCGGCGCCTTCCTTGGCACCGGCGGCGGCGGCGATCCCTATATCGGCAAGCTGATGGCGCGCGCCGCGATCGGCGAGGGCGCGGTGCGGGTGGCCGACCTGTCGGAGGTGCCCGACGACGCGCTCTGCGTGCCGGTCTGCATGATGGGCGCGCCGACGGTGATGCTGGAGAAGCTGCCGAGCGGCGAGGAGGCGCTGGCCGCGCTCTCGGCGCTCGAGGCCTATCTGGGGCGCAAGGCGGACTACCTCGTCTGCATCGAGGCAGGCGGGCTGAACTCGACCATCCCCTTCGCGGTGGCGGCGGCCACGGGGCTGCCGCTGGTCGATGCCGACGGCATGGGCCGGGCCTTTCCCGAGCTGCAGATGGTCAGCCTGACGCTGCACGACATCGGCGCGAGCCCGATGGTGCTGGCCGACGACAAGGGCAATTCGAGCGTGCTGAACGCGGTGTCGAACCTCTGGACCGAGCGGTTGGCCCGCGCCCAGACCATCGAGATGGGCGGCGCGGCGCTGGTCGCGCTCTACCCGATGGTGGGGGCGGCGGCCAAGCGCGGCCTCTTGAAGGGCACGCTCGGGCTGGTGCACGAGATCGGCCGCACCATCGCGGCCGAGCGCGCCGCCAACCGCCACCCCGGCGACGCGCTGATCGCGCGCTGCGGCGGGCATGACCTGTGCACCGCGCGGGTGGTCGACATCGACCGCCGCACCACCGGCGGCTTTGCCCGCGGCCGGGCGCGGCTGCGCGGGCTCGACGCCGACCAGGGGCGGGAATTCGTGCTGTCGTTCCAGAACGAGTTCCTCTGCCTCGAGGACGATGCCGGCCGGCCGATGGCGCTGACGCCGGACCTGATCTGCGCGCTCGACGCCGATGGCGGGCTGCCGGTGACGACCGAGACGCTGCGCTACGGGCTGGGGCTGCGGCTGATCGGCCTGCCGGCCGATCCGCAATGGCGCAGCCCGGCCGGGCTGGAATTGGCCGGGCCACAATACTTCGGCTACGACCACGCGTTTTCCCCGATCGAGACCCTGGCCAAGGGCGTGTAAGACCCGCGGCCCCCAACAGGAGAGTGAGACGATGAAACAGCTACTGGGCGCCTCGGCGCTGGCCCTCGCGGCGGCGCTGCCGGCGCAGGCGCAGGACGACAAGGTCGCGGTGACGGTGAACGCGGTGCAGATCTTCGGCACCATCGATCCGGCCAAGATCAACGACTACACGGAGTACATGGCGGCGGTGAACCTCTATGACGGTCTCACCACCGTCGACGGCAGCGGCGCCGTGGTGCCGCAGCTGGCCGAGAGCTGGGAGATCTCGGAGGACAGCCTGACCTACACCTTCACGCTGAAGCCCGACGCCACCTTCCAGGACGGCAGCCCGGTCACCGCCGGCGACGTGGTCTACTCGCTGCGCCGGATGCTGGCGCTGAACGAGGGGCCGAGCTACCTGTTCAAGGACCTCGTCGCCGAGGATGCGGTGAAGGCGCTCGACGAGCGGACCGTCGAGATCACCCTGTCGAAGGTCTACGCGCCCTTCATCTCGGTGACGCCGCTGGTGCTGGTGGTCAATGAGGCCGCGGTCGAGGCCGAGGCGGGCGAGGGCGACGCATGGGGCGAGCAGCTGCTGGCCGAGGCCGGCTACGGCGCCGGGCCCTACGCGCTGCAGAGCTGGGACCGGGGCGCGCAGATGACGCTGTCGCGCTACGCCGACTACCATGGCGGCTTTCCCGAGGCCGGGCGCCCGATCGACGAGCTGCGCTTCGTGGTGACGCGCGACGAGGCGACGGTGCGGGCGCTGGCGCAGCGCGGCGAGCTGGGCATCTCCTCGCAGTACCAGTCGACCGAGACCTATGACGGCATCGCCGCGGTCGAGGGCTACGAGATCCTGACCGCGCCGACCGCGACCGGGCTCTACATCAAGCTCAACAACCAGAAGGCGCCGACCGACGACGTGCATGTGCGCCGCGCCATCGCCATGGCGATGGACTACGCCACGATCCGCGAGGTGATCTATCCGGGCGCGCCGCTGAAGGGCCCGCTGGCCGACGCCTTCGAGGCGGCGGTGCCGGCGGATGCCAAGGCGCCGGAATTCGACCTCGCCGCCGCGCAGGCGGAGCTCGCGAAGTCGCCCTATGCCGGGCAGGGGCCGATCGAGCTGGTGCACACCTATGTCTCGAAGACCGCCTTCGAGGAGGAGATCGCGCTGCTGTTCAAGGCGACGCTCGACAGCATCGGCTTCGACGTGACGATCCAGCCCGAGCCGTGGAACCGGATCACCGAACTCGCCACCTCGGTCGAGACGACGCCGCACGCCACGCAGGTGTTCTACGGGCCGACCTATCCTTCGCCGGACTCGGTGTTCTACGTGCAGTACGCCTCCGACGCGGCGGGCACGTGGTCGAGCATGGACTGGGTCGACGACCCGGCGATCGACGAGATGATCGCCGCCTCGCGCGCCGAGACCGACACCGAGGCGCGCAACGGCATCTACCAGGACATCTACGCCAAGCTGGTCGAGGACCAGCGCTCGGTCTGGCTTCTGACGCAGGAGCGCCGCCACGCGGTCAATGCCTGCCTCGAGGGCTTCGAGTGGGTGCCGATGCAGAGCTGGGAGTTCGACTTCTCGCGCTACCACTGGAACTGCGACTGACCCCGCTTGCGCCGCCCCGCCGGGGCGGCGCATCGCGCGCCTTGCGCTGGCTGCAACCCGGGCAGTCTCTCTCGCAGGTTGTCCCCCACACCGCGCGGCGTATGTTCGCGGTCAGGGAGGGGACGGATCTTCAAGCGAGAGAGACAGTCCCATGGCATTCACCACGACGCAGGCCACCGATCACCGGAACCTCGGCGAGATCGCCCTGGCGCCGCTGCGCGCGATCTTCCGCGTGTTCGTCGCGATGGCCGAATCCGGCCCGCGCATGCAGCAGCTGCGCAAGCTGAACGAAACCACCGACGAGGAACTGGCCGCGAAGGGCCTGACCCGCGCCGGCGAAGTGCAGCGGATCTTCGGCGGCTCGCTCTACCTGTAAGGCCGGGCCTCGCCGGGGGGCCGGGCGCGCCCGCCGGCCCCGCGCGCGGCGCGGGCCTAGTCGATGTCCTTCAGGAAGGTCGCGCCGTCCACCACCACGCCGAGCACCTCGAGATCGTCGTCGAGCAGCGTCAGCGAGGCGCGGTAGCCCGGCGCGACGCGGCCCAGCTCGTGCCCGAGCCCGAGCGCCGCGGCCGGTGTGGTCGAGGCCATGCGCAGCGCCTCGGCGCGGGTCGCGCCGCCCATCCCGATCATGTTGCGCACCGCCTCGTCCATCGCCAGATGCGCGCCGGCCAGCCGCCCCTCGGCATCGGCGAGCCGGCCACCCCGCTGCGCGATGCGCTTGCCGTTGATCGTGAAGGCGGCGTCGGGCGCCGCGAGCGTCGCCATCGCGTCGGTCACGAGGCAGAGGCGGCGCGCGCCCTTGCAGCGCAGCGCCAGAGCGAGGCTCTGGCCGTGGACGTGGATGCCGTCGGCGATGAGCCCGGCAAAAAGCCGGTCGTCGCCCAGAAGCGCGCCGACGAGGCCGGGGCCGCGGCCGGTGAGCTGCGACATGGCGTTGTAGAGATGCGTGCCGCCGCGAAGCCCCTCATCCGCGGCCGAGGCCACCTCTTCCAGCGTCGCCTCGCTGTGGCCGGCGAAGACCCGCAGGCCGGCGGCGGCGAGCCGGGCGATGGTGCCCGGCGGCACCTCCTCCGGCGCGAGGGTGAGCAGGAGCGGCCCGCCGATGCCGCGCTCGAGCACCGCGACGTCCTCGGGCGCGATCGGGCGGATCGCGGCGGGCGGGTGGATGCCGGGGCGGCGGGGCGACAGGAACGGCCCCTCGAGATGCAGGCCGAGGATGCCGGGCAGGCGCGCGCGCAGCGCCGCGCGCACCGCGTCCATCGCGGCGGCATAGGCGCGGCCCGGCGCGGTCACGAAGGTCGGCAGCAGATGCGCGGTGCCGCCGCGCCGCGCCGCGCGGGCGATGCGCGCGAGCGTCTCGGGCTCCGGCGCGTCGTTGAACATCACGCCGTCGCCGCCATTGATCTGCAGGTCGATGAAGCCCGGCGCGGCGATGGGCACGCGCAGGCGCGGCAGGCCGGCCGGCGCGGCCTCGGCCGAGGTCACGGCGAGGATCCGGCCCTCCTCGACGATCACGGCGCGGCCCGGCCGCGGCAGCGCGCCGTCGCCGTCATAGAGCTGGCCGGGCAGCAGGACGAAGCGGGCGGCGTCAGGCAAGGCACGGCTCCCGGCCCTCGGGGTGCACGGTCTCGTAGTAGTCGCGCAGCTCCAACTTGGCCGCCGCGGCGGCGTCGAGCACGATGGTGGCGGCGGGGTGCATCTGCAGCGCCGAGGCCGGGCAGCGGGCGCTGACCGGGCCCTCGACCATCGCCGCGACCGCCTGCGCCTTGTGCGCGCCGGTGGCCAGCAGCAGCGCATGGCGCGCGCGCAGGATGGTGGCGATGCCCATGGTGATGGCGTGGCGCGGCACCTCTTCGCCCGGGCCGAAGAAGCGGGCATTGGCGGCCCGCGTGGCGTGGTTCAGCGTCTTGACGCGCGTGGGCGAGGCCAGCGAGGAGCTGGGCTCGTTGAAGCCGATATGGCCGTTCGCGCCGAGGCCGAGGAGCTGCAGGTCGATGCCGCCCGAAGCCGCGATCGCGGCCTCGTAGCGCGCGGCCTCGGCGGCGGCGTCGGGCGCGTCGCCCCGCGGCAGGTTCAGGCGGGCCGGGTCGAGCCCCGCCGGCGCGGCGAGATGGGCGCGCATGAAGGCGTGGTAGGATTGCGGGTGCCGGGGCGGCAGGCCGACATATTCGTCGAGGTTGAAGCCGGTCATGCGGTCGAGCGCGACCTGGCCCGACCGGGCCTGTGCGACGAGCCGGGCATAGACCGGCTCCATCGTGCCGCCGGTGGCGAGGCCCAGCACCGCCTCGGGCCGCGCGACGAGGGTCCGGGCGATGATGTCGGCCACGCGCGCGGCGGCGGCGTCCGGGTCCGGCAGGATGAGGATCTTCATGGGGTCTGTCTTCCGGCGTTGGGGGAGGGGGGCGCGGGGCCCGGTCAGGCGGGCGGGTCGAGCGCGGCGATCCGGGCCTTGAGGGCGCGGATGCGCCCGGCCTCGGTGCGCGCGCGGCTTGCGGCGGCGAAGCCCATCGCGACGATCTCGGGCGGGTTGGGCGCGGCCGTGCCGCAGGAGGCGTGGAAGGCGCCGATTCCGGTCGCGCGGGCGAGGTCGGCCACGTTGTCGGGGGTGACGCCGGCGCCGGCCATGACCTCGATCCGCCCGGCGGCGTGTCGGTGCATCCGCGCCAGCATCTCCGCGCCGTCGGGCGCGCGAAGGGCCTGGCCCGAGCTCAGCACCCGCTCGAACCCCAGCGCCACGGCCTGATCGACCGCCGCGAGCGGGTCGGGGACGAGGTCGATCACCCGGTGCAGCGTCCGGCCCATGCCGTGGGCGGCGGCGCAGAGCGTCTCGAGCACGGCCATGTCGAGGGTGCCGTCGGGCCGGGCGACGCCGAGCACGACGCCTGCGAGGCCGCAGTCGCGGGCCATGGCGATGTCGTCGCGCATCACCGCGAGATCGTCCGGCGTGGCGACGAAGCCGCCGGCGCGCGGGCGGATCATCGCGTAGACCGGCAGGCCCGAGCGCGCCGCGGCGCGCATCAGGCCGGGGCCGGGCGTCAGCCCGCCGAGCGCCAGCGCGGCGCAGAGCTCGACCCGGTCGACGCCGGCGTCGCGGCAGGCGGCGAGGCCCTCGGCGTCGTCGATGCAGACCTCAAGCGTTCCGGTCATGGCCGCACCTCCCGGCATGGATCGCGGCGCCGATCAGGCCCGCATGGGGTTGCAGGACCGCCTGTCGCAGAAGCGGTGTGTCCGGCGGCGCGATCATGCGCGCGCGGACCTCGGCGTCGAGCGCGGCGACGAGGCGGGCGTCCTGCCCGAGCCCGCCGCCGACCGGCACGACCGAGGGGTCGATCAGGTTCGCCGCCGCCGCGAGCGCGCCGCCGACCACGTCGAGATAGAGGCCGAGCGTGCGCCCGGCGGCCGGGTCGCCCGCGTGCCAGGCCGACAGGATCTCGTGGCTGGTGGCGCGCCGGTCGTGCAGGTGGCGGTGCAACCGCTCGAGCCCGCGCGCGCCGCCCAGCGTGTCGACGCAAGCAGTCTGGCCGCAGCCGCAGGGCAGGCGGAGCAGGGCGGCGGGGTCGGTGGCCGAGGCCGGGCCGTGGCCCCATTCGCCGGCGGTGCCGGCGCGGCCCTCATGCACGCGGCCGTCGATCACCACCGCGCCGCCGATGCCGGTGCCGAGGATGGCGGCGAAGACCACGCGGTGGCCGGCGCCGCAGCCCAGCACGCCCTCGGCCAGGCCGAAGGCGTTGGCGTCGTTGATCACGTCGACCGGCAGGCCGAGCCGCTCGGTCAGATCGCGCGCGAGCGGGCGGCCGTGGATGCAGGGGATGTTGGCGCTGGAGAGGCGGCCGTTTCCCGGCGCGATCACCCCGGCGACCGAGACGCCGGCGCGGTGCGCGCCGGGCGGCAGGAGGGCGGCGAGCGCCGCGCAGAAGCCGTCGAAGTCGTCGGTGGGCGTTTGCACCTCGCCCAGCGGCTTCAGCCGGGCCGGGTCGCCGGAGGTGGGCGTGGCGGCGGCGATCTTGGAGCCGCCGATGTCGAATGCGCATATCATGCGGGTCTGTCCTGTTTCCTTGGCCCCGGTTTTTCGCTAACTCCCGGGGCGAACCTCGCGAGCTTTCCCGAATGCCCGATGATCCTGCCAGCCGCGACAAGCGGCCGACCATTGCCGATGTGGCGCGCCGCGCCGGCGTCGCGCCGGCGATCGTGTCGCGCGCGCTGTCGCCGGTGCGCCGGCCCGTCTCGCAGGAGAAGCGCGAGCGCGTGCTCAAGGCGGCGGCGGAGCTGGGCTACAACCAGAACCCGCTGGCGCGGGGGCTGGCGACCAAGTCGCTCGACCTCGTGGCGGTGCTGGTCAACCATCTCAACGACCTGTCGGATCTCGACCTGATCGACCCGCTGCTGGAGCGGATCCAGGCGCTCGGCAAGCAGGCGGTGCTGATCCGGGTGGGCGAGACCCGCCGGATCGAGGATTTCCTGCGCAACAGCGTCGCCTACCACGTGCACGCGGCGCTGGTGTTCTCGGACTTCGCCGACGCGCAGACGGTGCGCGAGCTGTTCCACAGCGACAACGTGCTGATGCTGAACGGGCGCGCCGACCTGCAATCGGCGCGGATCGTGGTCGACGACGCCGCCGGCATCGCCGCGGCGGTGGAGCGGGCGGCGGCGCGCGGGGCGCGGCGCGCGGTGCTGGTGACGGGGCGGGATTCGTCGCTGGTCGAGCAGGCGCGCTGCGGCTTCTACCGCAGCCACTGCGCCGCCAGCGGCATCGCGATCGCGCAAGAGATCCAAGGCGACTACTCCTATGCCTCGGGGCTGAAGGCGGCGGCGCGGATCGATCCGGAGGATGGCCCGGACGTGGTGTTCTGCACCTCGGACTCCATGGCGATGGGGGTGATGGACGGGCTGCGGCGGGCCGGGCTGCGGCCGCCGCAGGATTACCTGCTCTACGGCTTCGACGCGCTGAGCCGGACCAATTTCGATGCCTACGACATCTCGACCATCGGCTTCGACAAGAGCGTGCTGATCGAGCGGGTGGCGCTGTTTCTGAAGGATCCGGCCGGGTTCTCGGCGCGCGGCGAGCTGCACGAGATCCGCACCGGCTTCGTGCCGCGCGGCACGGGCTGAGGCGCGACGCCCCAGCCCGGTCGCGACGCTTACCAGAGCGTCTTCAGCTCGGGCGGGTTGGCGTCGTCGCCCCACCACTTCTTGTAGTTGGCCTCGTAGGCGCCCGACTGGATGTAGTCGGAGACGAACATGTCGATCCAGCGCTGGAAGGCGGGGTCGCCCTGCGCGATGGCGATGCCGATCGGGTCGTTCGAATGCAGGCCCGGCAGGGTCTTGAGGCTCTCTTCCTGGGTGGCGAGGTAGTCGAGCAGCGAGCTGTCCTCGATCCCGGCATCGACCCGCTTCTGGCGCAGCAGCAGCACGCCGTCGGGCGAGAAGTTGTCGGTGTAGACCAGCTCGGCGCCGGGCACCTCGCGCTTGAGGAAGGTCTCGCCGGTGGTGCCGCGGCCGACCACGACCTTCTTGCCGTCGAGATCGGCGATGCTGTCGATGCCCGAATCCGCCTGCGCGATGACCCGCAGGCCGGCGCGGTTGTAGGGGATCGAGAAGCTCACCGCGCGGGCGCGCGGCAGCGTCGCGGAGGTGTTGGCCACCACCACGTCGAGCTGGCCCGAGACCAGCATCGAGACGCGGGCATCGCCCGAGACGTCGGTGAACTCGACCGGCACGCCGATCTTCTCGGCCAGCATGGTGGCGACGTCGACGTCGTAGCCGACCGGGTTGTTGCGGTCGTCGCGGAAGCCGATCGGCTCGCCGCCCAGCGACACGCCGATCCGCACCACGCCGCGCTCGACGATGTCCTCGAGCGTGCCGGCGCTGGCGGCGCCGCCGAGCGTCAGCGCGGCGGCCGCGGCCATCACCGCGTTCTTCAACAGGGTCTTCATGGGGTCCTCCCTTGGTTTAAGACTGAAACTGCTCCGAGAGCCGGCGCTCCGGCTCTGCCATCTCCGGTGTCCAGATCCAGTAGGACACCGGGGCCCGGCCGAGAAGGTTGACCACCCGGTGCCGGCCGGACGCGTCGATGGCGTGGATCACCACCTCGCCGAGAAAGCCGGTCTCGAGCGCCAGCAGGTCGCGCGCGGCGGCCTCCACCGCCTGGTCGAGATCGTGGCCGAGCTGCATGGCGTGGACCACCGCGTGGGCGGTGGCGCTGCGCATGGTCATCTCGCCGGTATGGGTGCAGGCGGCGGCGCCGAAGCGGCTGTCGGCGTAGAAGCCGGCGCCGGGGATCGGGCTGTCGCCGAGCCGGCCGGGATATTTCCAGGCCCAGCCCGAGGTCGAGGTGACGGCCGCCATGTCGCCGCGGCCGTCGCGGCCGAGGAACACGGTGGTGTCGCGCACCCGCTCTGGGTCGGTGATCGCCTTGGAGAAGGGCGCGAGCGGCAGGTCGGGGAAGGCCTCCCGCTGGGCCGGGTCGAGCAGGCCCTCGAGCTTGTCCCACCACACGCGGGCGCTGTCGGGATGCAGCATCTCGTCGCGGCTGAAACCGCTTTCATCCGCGAACCTGCGCGCGCCGGCCCCGGTCAGCATGACATGCGGCAGGCGGCGCATCACCTCGCGCGCGAGCCGCGCCACCGGCAGGGTGCGCGGCACCGCGCCGACGGCGCCGACCTCGCGGGTGGTGCCGTCCATGACGCCGGCGTCGCATTCCATCTCGCCGATCATGTTGGGCCAGCCGCCATAGCCGACCGAGCGCACCGCCGGGTCGGCCTCGACATGGCCGATGCCCTCGACCAGCGCGTCGACGGCGCCGGTGCCGGCCTTCAGCGCGGCCACGGAATGGAAGAAGCCGGGCTCGGCCTCGCAGTTTGCAAGCAGGATCACGGGGTCAGTCTTTCGTCATCTTCGAGAGGAATTTGCGGATCCGCGGCACGGCGAGACCGCCCTCCTCGGAGAAGAAGGCCTCGGCCGGCATGTCGACGATCAGCTCGCCGGCCTCGAGGAACACGATGCGGTCGGAGATGCGGCGCGCGAACTCGATCTCGTGGGTGACGAAGACCATCGTCGTGCCCTCCGCCGCGAGCCGGGCGAGGATGTCGAGCACCTCGCCGGTCATCTCCGGGTCGAGCGCGCTGGTCACCTCGTCGAGCAAGAGGTAGCGCGGCTGCATCGCCAGCGCCCGGCAGATGCCGACGCGCTGGCGCTGGCCGCCCGAGAGGCGCTGCGGGTAGGCGTCGGCCTGCGCGGTGAGGCCGACCAGGTCGAGCAGCGCGCGGGCGCGGGTCTCGGCCTCGGCGCGGGGCTGGCCCAGCACGTGGATCGGCGCGAGCGTGACGTTCTGCAGCACCGTCATGTGCGGGTAGAGGTTGAACAGCTGGAACACCGTGGCCGAGCGGCGGCGCGCCGCGGCGAGGCCCGCGGCGGTCGAGACGTCGTTGCCGTCGACCCGGATGGCGCCGCCCGAGAGCGTCTCGAGCCCGTTGATGCAGCGGATCAGCGTCGACTTGCCCGAGCCCGAGGAGCCGAGGATCGTCACCACCTCGCCGGGTTCGACCTTGAGGTTGATGCGCTTGAGCACCTCGGCGCTGCCGAACCGCTTCTCGACGTTGTTGATCTCGATCATCAGAGTCCCTGCCACACGACGGATCTGCGCAGGTGCCGCTCGAGCCGGCCCCCGAGGGCGGCCAGCGCCTTGGCGCAGAGGTAATAGGTCAGCCCGATCACGCTCCAGACCACGAAGGGTTCGAGCGTGCGGAGGTTGAGGATGTTGCCGATCTTGGTCAGGTCGGCGACGCCGATCACCGAGATCAGCGAGGTGACCTGCAGCTGGTTCACCAGAAGCCCGATCAGCGGGCCGACCGAGAAGGCGGCGGCCTGCGGCGAGATGATCCGGCGCAGGATCTGCCAGCGGCTGTGGCCGAAGACCCGCGCCGCCTCGATCTGGTCGCGATCGACCGCCTCGACGCCGGAGCGGAAGATCACGAAGGCGAAGGCGGCGGTGTTGAGGCTCACCGTCAGCAGCGCCGCCGTCACCGGGGTCATGTTGACCTGGAAGAAGGCCGGCATCCCGAAGAACACCAGGAAGAGCTGCACCAGCACCGGCGAGTTCTTCAGAAGCTCGGTCACGGCGACGACGACATGGCCGATCACCGGCACGCGGTAGTAGTGCAGCACCGTCAGCGCCGCGCCGAGCGCGAGACCGATCAGCGTGGTCGCGGCGAAGAGGCCGAGCGTGACGCCGAGGCCCTGCGCCAGGAGCACGAGGTCGTAGGGGGTGAAGTCGGCGTATCTCATGCCACCGCCTCCGGCATGCCGCGGTTGAGGCGGCGATGCACGCCCGCGACGGCGAGCGAGAGCGCATAGGTCAGGGCGGCGTAGAGCACCAGGAGCACGGCATAGACCTCGAACGGCATGAAGGTGGTGGCGGCGACGATCTTGGCGGTGCCGGTCAGCTCGTTGACGGTGATGGTCGACAGGATCGAGGAGGTCAGAACGAGGTTGATCAGCACCGAGCCCATCGGCCTGACCGAGACGCGCAGCGCGTTGGGCATGACGATGCGGCTGAAGATCTGCCAGCGGCCGAGGCCGAACACCCGCGCCGCCTCGATCACGCCCTGCTCGATCGACAGGATGCCGGCGCGGATCACGTCGGCGACGAAGGCGCCGCCGGCGATCGACATCGCCAGAACGCCGGTCTCGAAGGCGCCGATGTAGATGCCGAGCTCGGGCAGGCCGTAGAAGAAGAAGAACAGCTGCACGATGAAGGGCACGTTGCGGAACAGGTCACAGTAGACGGCGGCGACGGCGCGGGCGGCGCGGCTGCGCGCGGTGCGCAGCGAGGCGATCAGCGCGCCCAGCACCACCGCGCCCGCCACCGCCAGCACGCAGGCCGCGACGGTCAGCGCGAAGCCTTCGAGCAGGAACCCCAGATGGGGTTCGAGAGCGTTCCAGGACCTGATCACGTCGCCTCCTCCGCGCCGCCAAGAGTGAAAGCGGTTTCACTTAGGCGGTGGCGGGCGATCTTGTCAATGATGCAATCGTGTTTTCGCCGCGCGGGCGTGTCGGCGCGGGCATGCGGCCCCGCCCGGGCCGCCATGGTTGCACGGCGTGATCGGAATTGATCGGAACCGGCCGCTTTGCCGCGATACGGGCGATCGATTTGTGGAAAGCGTGCAGGGTTTCGATCAGTCAAGCGGTCATCGGAGGTCGAAATGATCAAGAAGAAGCGTCACGAACGGATCCTGGCCCTGCTGCGCAGCGACGGCATGATCGCCATCGCGCAGCTGGCGCGGCTGATGCCGGAGGTCTCCGAGGTGACGCTGCGCCGCGACGTGGCCGAGCTGGCCGAGGCGGGCGCGCTCAAGCGCACGCGGGGCGGGGCGACATTGCCCGACGCGGCGCTGCTCGATCCGGCGCGGGCGCGGGCGCCGCACCCGCTGGCCGGGCTCGACGCGGTGATCCTGCCGCCGGTGCCGGGGCCCGGCAGCGACGCGCTGCGCCACTGGATCACCCGGCGCGGCATCCCCTTCATCGCCGAGTCGGCGCCGCAGCGCGGCGGCTGCTATCTCGGCCCCGACAACCACGAGGCCGGCCGCGAGCTGGGCCGCCATGCCGGCCGGACGCTGTCGGGGCGGGCGCGGCTGAAGCTGCTGATGCTGACGCAGCCCGAGCTCGAGAACACCCGCGCCCGCGCCGGCGGCTTCGAGGCGGGGCTGCGCGAAAGCTTCGGCGGCGCGCTGGAGCTGGTCCGGGTCAACAGCCAGGGCCAGTTCCGCATCGCGCTGCGGGTCGCGCAGGACGCCATGGCCGCGCATCCCGACATCGACGCGGTGTTCGGCGTGAACGACCACGCGGCGCTCGGCGGGCTCGAGGCGGCGCGCCGCCGCGGCATGGAGGTCGCGGGCTTCGCCACCGGCGGCGAGCGCGACGACTTCGTCGAGCGGATGCGCGACGCGGCGCGGATCTGGGGCGTCGCGGCGCTGCATCCGCGCCGCGTGGGTGCGATGGCGCTCGATGCCGTGGCCGCGGCGCTGCGCGGCACGCCGCTGCCCGAGGACATCGTGACGCCCTTCACCATCGTCACGCCAGACACGCTAGAGGCCTTCGCGCATCGCGACCGCGTGCTGCCCGACCCGGTGCGGCGGGGCTCCTCGCTGGCCGGGCGGCGGGTCGGCTTCATGCCGCATTACCCGGCGCATGACTGGTATCGCAGCCTCGGCCAGTCTCTGGCGAGCCGGGCCGAGGCGCTGGGGCTCGAACTGGTGGTGATCCCGCCGCATGAGGGCATCGCCGCCGAGGTGGCGCGGCTCAGGGGCGAGATCGCCGAGACCGCCGCGGCGATGGTGCGCGACGGCGAGACGATCATCCTCGGCACCGGCGAGGCGGTGCTGCAGATGGCCGGCGCGCTGCGCCGCCGCGCCGCGGAGGGCGGCTTTGCCGTGACGGTCGTGACCAACGCGCTCGACGTGCTCGAGCGGCTCGACGGCGCGGCGGGCATCCGCACGCTGCTGACGGCGGGCGAGTACCAGAGCGCCGACCGCTGCCTCGTGGGCCCCGCGATCGGCGCGCTGTTCGAACGGATGCGCGCCGACCGGGCCTTCCTGGCGGTGGCCGGGCTGACGCCGGGCTTCGGGGCCTCGGAGCAGGACGAGCGGCTGGCGCTGGCCGGGGCGCGGCTGCGCGAGGCCGCGCGCCAGACCGTGCTGCTGGCCGACCAGACGGTGATCGGCGCCGACGCGCTGCACCGGGTCGGCCGGGCCGAGGAGATCCACGCGGTGATCACCGACGAGGGCGCGCTTTCGGCCGACCGGCAGGCGCTGCGGGCGCTGGGGATCGACGTGATCACCGCCGGCGAGGAGGCCGCGCTGCCGGCCGGCGCCGCGCGAAGCTGAGTTCAAGAGGAGGAGAACGACATGAAACGACTGCTGACGACATCCACCGCCGCGCTGCTGCTGGCCGGCCCCGCCTTCGCCCAGGAGGTCACGCTGCAGTTCTGGGACAACCAGCAGACCGAGAGCGGGCTTTCGCAGTACCAGCAGGAGGCGGTGGACCGCTTCATGCAGGAGAACCCCGAGATCCGCGTCGAGGTCACGACGATCCCCTACCCGGAATACCAGCAGCGGCTGCTCACGGCCGTGCAGGGCGGCAACGCGCCCGACATCGCCACGCTCGACCAGATCTGGACCGGCGCCTTCGCCGCCGCGGGCGCGCTGGTGCCGCTGGACGAGCGGGCCGAGGCGGCGGGCGTGTCGCGCGACGCCTTCTTCGGCGGCGCCTGGGATTCGGCGGTCTACGAGGACGGCCTCTACGGCATCCCGTTCAACGTCGATGTCTGGCAGTTCTCCTTCTTCAACCGCGCGCTGCTCGAGGAGGCGGGGGTCGCGCCCGAGCGGCTCGCGACCTTCGAGGGGCTGCGCGAGGCGGCCGAGGCGCTGAGCGGCGAGGGCCGGTTCGGGGTCGGGCTGTTCGGCCACCAGGGCGAGGACACCGTCGTGGTCGCCAACTCCTTCATCTTCTCCAACGGCGGGCAGGTGCTGGCCGAGGACGGCAGCTGCGCGCTCGACGAGCCGGCGGCGGTCGAGGCGCTGCAATACCTGCAGGAGCTGTCGCAGTTCGCGCCGAGCGGCATCCTCAACGCCTCGTCGGGCGACATGCGAGAGCTGTTCCTCAACGGCTCGCTGGCGATCGAGTTCTGGCCGGCGCTCGAGCAGCCGACCCTGCAGGCGAGCGACATCGACTGGGGCTTCGCGGTCGGCACCGCGCCAGAGGGCGAGACGCCGGTCGGCACCTTCGGCGGCTGGAACCTGTCGGTGTTCGAAAGCTCCGAGCACAAGGACGCAGCCTGGAAGTTCATCGAGTTTCTGACCCGCGAGGACGTCAACGGCGACGTGGTCGACCTGATCCCCGCCAATGTCGCCGCGGCCGAGAGCTTCCTTGCGGCCAACCGCGAGGGCGCCGACCGGATCATGGCGCATCTCGAGAACGCCGCGCCGCGGCCGCTCTCGCCGCATTACCTGCAGATCGCCGATGCGCAGATGGACCTCTACCAGGACATCTATTCCGGCGCCGAGGTGGCGGCCGCGGCCGAGGAAGCCTGCGCGCGCATCGACCAGCTGCGCTGAGACCAGCGCCGGTCCGGCCAGACCGGACCGGCCCCCAACCGGAGATCCGCATGACCCGCCGCGACCAATGGCTGCTGTGGCTGTTTTTGGCCCCGACGCTCCTGCTGATGGGCGTCTTCCTGTACTACCCGATGATCGGCACCGTCTGGGAAAGCCTGCACCAGAGCTCCTTCATCTCGCCCGACCCCGAATTCGTCGGCGCGCAGATCTACAGCCGGGTGCTCGACGACCCCGACTTCGGCACGATCCTGGCCAATTCGCTGGTCTGGACCGTGGGCGTGGTGGCGCTGCAGAACGTGCTGGGCTTCGCCGCCGCGATGCTGCTCAACCAGGGCCTGCCGATGCAGGGCGTGCTGCGGGCGCTGGTGCTGATGCCCTTCATCCTGCCCGGCGTCGTGACCGCCATCCTGTGGCGCTTCATGTACGACCCGCAGCTCGGGCTGGTGAACTCGCTGATGATCCGCACCGGTCTGGTCGAGGACAGCGCCGCCTGGCTCGCCGATCCGGGCACCGCGATGGCGGCGGTGATCTTCGTCGCGGTCTGGAAGGGCTTTCCCTTCTCGATGCTGATCTATCTCGCCGCGCTCCAGAACGTCGACGAGAGCCAACTCGAGGCCGCGACGCTCGACGGCGCGGGGCCGGTGCGCAAGCTCTTCGACGTGGTGCTGCCGGCGATCCGCCACGTGGTGCTGGTCAACATCGTGCTGACGCTGATCCTGACCTTCAACTACTTCGACATCGTCTGGGTCCTGACCCGCGGCGGGCCGCAGGACAGCACCCACATCTTCCCCACGAAAATCTACGAGACCGGGTTCGGTCAGTTCCAGTTCGGCGAGGCGGCGACCTACGGCGTCATGTCGATCCTGGTGCTGGCGGTGCTGGTGGCGCTCTACGTGATCGTCGAGCGCGGCACCTCCCGGCGGAGGCCCGAGGCATGACCCATACCCGTCGCACCCGCGCCGCCATCGTGGCCGGCCAGATCCTGCTCGCCGCGTTCGTGCTGCTGCCGTTCTTCTGGATGTTTTCGGTCAGCCTGAAGCCGCCCTCGGAGCCCTTCGCGATCCCGGCCCGGCTCTGGCCCGAGGATCCGACCCTGTCGAACTACGTCACCGCCTTCCGGCCGGAGTTCCGGACCTACTTCCTGAACTCGCTGATCGTCTCGGCGGCCTCGGTGACGATCTGCGTCACGCTGGCGCTGCTGGCCGCCTATGCCTTCTCGCGCGGGGCGCTGATCGCGCTGACGGCGCTGATGGGGATGGTGGTGCTGGCGCAGATGTTCCCGCATTCGGCGATCATCATCCCGATCTACAAGATGATGCGGAGCGCCGACCTGCTCGACACCAAGATCGCGCTGATCATCGCCTATGTCTCGGTGACGCTGCCGGTGGCGATCTGGATGCTGCGCGGCTTCCTCGTGAAGCTGCCGGTGGCGCTCGAGGAGGCGGCGGCGATCGACGGCGCGCATCCGCTGCGGCTGTTTTGGGAGATCGTCGTGCCGCTGGCCCGGCCGGGGATCATCGCCACCGCCGTCTACGTGCTGATCGTCACCTGGCAGGAGTTCCTCTTCGCGCTCTCCTTCACCTCGAGCAAGGCCGAGCGCACCCTGCCGGTGGGGCTGAACGACTTCATCGGCCAGTACGGCATCCGCTACGGCGAGCTGATGGCCTCCTCGGTGATGGTCTCGGCGCCGGTGATCGCCGTCTTCTTCTTCCTGCAACGCTACTTCGTCGCCGGCCTGACCGCCGGTGCGGTGAAAGGCTGACCCCATGGCGCTGATCGAGATCGACGACCCGCAACCCGGCATCCGCCGCCTCACCTTCAACCGGCCCGAGAAGCTCAACGCGCTGTCGACGCCACTGCTTCATGAGTTCGACGCGGCCCTCGCGGCGGCGGCCTCTGACGCGACGGTGCGCGCGCTGATCCTGCGCGGCGCCGGCGACCGGGCCTTCGTGGCCGGGGCCGATATCGGCGAATATGCCGGCGACCGGCGCGAGGCCTTCATCGCCTACCAGATGGCGGCGCGCGCCCTGTTCGACCGGCTCGAGCGGCTGCCCAAGCCGGTGATCGCCGCGATCGGCGGCTTTGCCTTGGGCGGCGGCTTCGAGATCGCGCTGTGCTGCGACATGATCGTCGTCTCCGAGAACGCGCGCCTCGGCCTGCCGGAAGGCCGGCTCGGGCTGTGCCCGGGCGGCGGCGGCACGCAGCGGCTGACCCGCGCGGTCGGGCGATACGCGGCCTCCGAGATCATGCTCGCGGGATGGCGCATCGACGGGCGGCGCGCGCACCAGCTGGGCCTGGCCTGCGAGCTGGCCGCGCCCGAGGCGCTCGACGACGCGGCGATCGCCCGCGCGCGGGCCTGCCTCAAGATCGCGCCGAGCGCGCAGGCCGAGATGAAGCGGCTGATCCGCGAGGGCGTGGACGCGCCCTTGGAGACGGCCAAGAGCTTCGAGCAGGAGGTGCTGTTCCGCCTCTATTCCGGCGCCGACGGGCAGGAGGGCATCGACGCCTTCCTCGGCAAGCGCGAACCGCAATTCGGGAGGCAGTGATGGAGTTCGAGGGCAAGACCGCGGTGATCACCGGCGGCGCGATGGGCATCGGCCTGTCCTGCGCCGAGCGCTTCGTGGCCGGCGGCGGCAATGTCGTTCTGGCCGACATCTCGCGCGAGGAGGGCGACAAGGCGGTGGCCGCGCTCGGGGCGCGGGCGCTGTTCGTCGAAACCGATGTCGAGAACCTCGCCGCGGTCGAGGCGGCCGCTGCGGCGGCGATCGACCGGTTCGGGCGGATCGACATCCTCGTCAACAACGCCGCTCGCGCGCTTCCGGGCGTGGTCGACGAGATCGACGAGGCGCGCTGGATGACGGTGATCAACACCAACCTGAGCGGCGCATGGCGCGGCATGAAGGCCTGCGTGCCGCACATGCGGCGTCAGGGGTCGGGCGCGGTGGTCAACATGTCCTCGGTGCAGGGGCTTCTGGGGTTCAAGGGCTGGTCGGCCTACTCGGCCGCCAAGGGCGCGATCGACGCGCTGACGCGGCAGTCGGCGGTCGATCTCGCGCCGCATGGCATAAGGGTCAACGCCGTCTCGCCCGGCACGATCATGACGCCGATGAACGCCAGGATCTTCGCCGAGATGGACGACCCGTCCGAGCTGATCGACAGCTGGAACCGGGCCCACCCGATCGGCCGCTTCGGCCAGCCCGAGGAGGTGGCCGAGACGGTGGCCTTCCTCGCCTCGGACCGCGCGAGCTTCATCACCGGCGAGATCGTCCGGGTCGATGGCGGCCTCGCGGTGCGCGCGGAATGAGCGGCGCGGCCGACATCGCGGGCGTCGCGCGCTGCGAGGCCGCCTCGGGCGGGCTCGAGGTCGACCTCTCGGTCGGGCACCTGCACGGGCTGCGCCTGCGCGACGGCGGGCGCGAGATCGCGCCGCTGGCCACCGCGCCATGGCTCGGCGAGACGGCGGAGCTGCCGGCCGGGCTGCCGCCGGTGGAGCGGCGGCTGTCGGGCGACTTTCTCTGCGCGCCCTTCGGCCCCGGCGGCGCCGAGGACGCGCCGCCGCATGGCTGGTCGGCCAACAGCGCCTGGGAGGTGGAGGCCGAGCGGCCCGGCGGGCTGGACCTGCGGCTCGGGCGCGAGATCCAGGGCGCGCGGCTGCGCAAGCGGCTGCGGCTTCTGCCCGACGCGCCGCTGCTGCTGTGCCGGCACGAGTTCGAGGGCGGGCGCGGGCGGCTGCCGGTGTCGCATCACGTGATGGTCGCGCTCGGCGGGCCGGCGCGGCTGTCGGCCAGCCCCAAGCGGGCCGTGGTGGCGCCCGACGCGCCGCTCGAGCCGGGGCGCAACCGGCTGCGCTGCCCCGGACGGGCGGCGGCGCTCGGCGGTTTTCCGGCCGCCGATGGCGGCGTCATCGACCTCACCCGCCTGCCGATCGGCGCGGCGCACGAGGATTTCGTGACGCTGGTCGAGGCGGCCCGCGACGGCTTCGGCTGGACCGCGGTGCTGCGCGAGCGGCACGACGACATCGTCTTCGTGCTGCGGCCGGTGGCCGAGATGCCGGTGACGATGCTGTGGCATTCCAACGCCGGCCGCGACTACGCGCCGTGGAACGGCCGGCACACCGGCGTGCTCGGGATCGAGGACGGCATGGCCGGCGGCGCGGTCACCGCCGCCGAGGCCGCCGCGGGCCGCGGCCCGGTGGCGGCCGAGGGGGTGCCGACCGCGCTCGATCTCGACCCCCACGGCCGACGGCGGCTGCACCACCTGATCGGCGCGATCGCCCGGCCACCCGGCTGGGACAGGCTGCACGGCATCGCCTGGGAGGGCGACAGCCTCGTTCTGAGCGGGCCGGGCGGCCAGCGCCGCGCGCTGCCCTGCCCCCGGACCCTTTTCGATGCGCAAGAGGAGGCGCGAGACCAAGATGGCAACCGTTGAACTTGAGCGCCTGAACAAGCGCTTCGGAGGGTTCACCGCCCTCGAGAGCCTCGATCTGACGATCGCGGATGGCGAGTTTCTCGTCCTGCTCGGCCCGTCGGGCTGCGGCAAGTCGACCACGATGCGGCTGGTGGCCGGGCTCGAGGAGCCGACCGGCGGCGAGATCCGGATCGGTGGCCGGCGGGTCAACGACATCCCGGCGCGCGACCGCGACCTCGCCATGGTGTTCCAATCCTACGCGCTCTACCCGCACATGACGGTGGGCGAGAACATCGGCTACCCGCTCAAGGTGCGCGGCATCGCCAAGGCCGAGCGGCAGGCGCAGATCCGCGCCGCCGCCGAGAAGGTCGAGATGGGCCACCTGCTGACCCGCCGCCCGGCCGAGCTTTCGGGCGGCCAGCGCCAGCGCGTGGCACTGGCCCGCGCCATCGTGCGCACGCCGCGGCTGTTTCTGATGGACGAGCCGCTCTCCAACCTCGACGCCAAGCTGCGCACGGTGATGCGGGCGGAACTCAAGCACCTGCAGCGCGACCTCGCCACCACCACGATCTACGTCACCCACGACCAGGTCGAGGCGATGACGCTGGCCGACCGCATCGTCATCCTCAACGCCGCGAAGATCCAGCAGCAGGGCACGCCGCAGGAGATCTACGACCGGCCGGCCAACACCTTCGTGGCGAGCTTCATCGGCTCGCCGCCGATGAACCTGATCGAGGGCACGGTGGCGGAGGGGCGGTTCCACCACCCCGATGGCGGCGTGGCGCTGGCCTCGGCGCCGCAGGGGCCCGCGGTGCTGGGCGTGCGGCCCGAGGACGTCACGCTCGCCGCGCCGGGCGAGGGCGATTTCACGGGCAAGGTCTATTCCTCGGAGCTTCTGGGGGATTGCACGCTGCTCAACGTGCGGGTCGGCGACAAGCTGGTCGCGGCCAAGGTCGGCCCGCAGGACGGGCGCGACATGGACGAGCCGGTGGGGCTGCGGCTGGCGCCGGGCGCGCTGCACCTGTTCGACGGCGAGAGCGGGGCGCGGATCGAGGGCCGGGCATGAGGGCTGCGCCGCCCCTGCCGCCGGCGCCGCCCGCGGCGCTGCCGCCCGAACGGGCCGAGGTCTTCTTCGACGGCATCTTCTCGGAGCCGCGGCTGAGCCATCCCGAGGCGGTGGCCGTCGGCCCGGATGGCTGGATCTGGGCCGGCAACCAGGATGGCGACATCTGCCGCATCGCCCCCGATGGCGGCCGCATCGATAAGGTGGCCTCGACCGGCGGCTTCGCCCTCGGCCTCGCCTTCGACGGCGACCGGGCGCTGTTCATGTGCGACCTGCGCCACGCGGCGGTCTTCCGGCTCGACCTCTGCACCCGCCGCCTGACGCGCTTCGCCGAGGGGCCGCGCATCCCGAACTACCCGCTGGTCGACCGGGCGCGCGGGCGGCTCATGGTGTCGGACAGCCACGACGCCGAGCGGCCCGGCCCCGGCATCTGGGCCTTCGACCTCGCGACGGGCGCGGGCGCGGTCTGGGACGGGCGCGACTACGACTTCGCCAACGGGCTCGCGATGCGCGACGGCGAGGACGCGATCTACCTGTGCGAGACCTTCGCCGCGGCGATCCGGCGGATCGAAATCCGCCCGGACGGGTCGGCCGGGGCGGCGGAGATCTACGCGACCGGCCTGCCGGGCCTGCCCGACGGCATCGCCTTCGACGCGGAAGGCGGGCTGATCGTCGGCTGCTACGAGCCCTCGCATATCCTGCGCGTGCCGCCCGGCGGCGGCGCGGCCGAGACGGTGATCGCGGATCCGACCGCGCACCGGCTCTGCCATCCCACCAACATCGCCTTCGACGGCGCGGCGCTCTTCGCCGCCAATCTCGGCCGCTGGCACGTGACCCGGATCGAGATGGCCGTCGGGGCCGAGCCGCTATGGAAGCAATCGCTATGACCTATCTGGGCCTCACATGGGATCACCCGCGCGGCCGCAACGCGCTGATCGCCGCCGCGGCCGGCACCGACGCGCCCGAGGGCCGGCTGCTGCGCTGGGAGGTGCAGCCGCTCGAAGGCTTCGAGAGCGCGCCGATCGCGGATCTGGCCGCGCGCCACGACCTGCTGGTGATGGATCACCCGCATATCGGCGAGGCGGTGGCCGAGGACTGCCTGACGCCGCTCGAGGCGCTGTTTCCCGAGCCGCTGCTGGCGCGGTGGCGGGCGCAGTCGATCGGCCCGGCGATGGAGTCCTACCGCTGGGACGGCAGGAGCTGGGCGCTGCCGCTCGACGTCGCGACGCAGGTGACGCTGCGCCGGCCCGACCGGATCGCGGATGCGCCGACCAGCTGGGACGAGATGGAGGAGATCGCGGCGCGGCTGCCGGTGGCGCTGTCGCTGGCCGGGCCGCATGCCTTCCTGACGCTGCTGTCGCTGGCGGCCTCCGAGGGCGCGCTGGTCGGGGGCGAGGCGATGCTGCCCGACGGGCCCGCGCTCGCGGCGCTGTCGCGGATGGCGCGGCTCTGGCGAAGCCGGCCGCCCGGCAGCGAGACGCTCAACCCGATCGCGCTGAGCGAGCGGATGGCGGGCTCGGACGAGATCGCGCTGGTGCCGCTGGTCTTCGGCTACGTGAACTACGCGCGCGGCGCGCGGCCGCTGGCCTTCTCGGACACGCCGCGCGCGAAGGGCGGGTATGGCGGCGTGCTCGGCGGGACCGGCATCGCCTTCACCCGCCGGGCCGCGCCGTCGCCGGCGCTGCTCGATCACATCGCATGGCTGATGCGCCCCGAGACGCAGGCCGGCTTCATCCCGGCCCATGACGGGCAGCCCTCGGCGCGCGGCGCCTGGGCCGACCCGGCCGTCAACGCCGCATGGGGCGGCTTCTACGCCGCGACGATGGACACGGCCGAGCACGCCGCGCTGCGGCCGCGCTTCGACGGCTACATCGCCTTTCAGACCGCGGCCGCCGCGGCGATCCGCGACGGGCTTGCCGGGGCCGAAGACGAGGCCCGGACGCTCGACACGATCCGGCGCCTGTGGCGCGACGCCCGCGGGCGCGCGCGCGGCGCCCTCGACGATGACAGGAGAGACCTGAAATGACCGACACGACCCTTCCCTTCAGCGGCGCCGAGGGCGCGCTTTCGGGCCTGCGCATTCTCGACTTCTCGCACCTGTTGCAGGGGCCTTTCGCGACCCAGCTGCTGGCCGATCTCGGCGCCGACGTGATCAAGATCGAGCGGCCGGGCAAGGGCGACCTGTTCCGCTCGCTCACCTTCCGCAACAAGTGGGTCGGCGGCACCGAGAGCCCCAATCACCTGGCCTGGAACCGCAACAAGCGCAGCCTCGCGCTCGACCTGAAATCGGCCGAGGCGCGCGAGATCATCATGAAGATGGCCGAGGAGGCCGACGTGGTGGTGCAGAACTTCCGCCCCGGCGTGATGGCGCGGCTGGGCTACGGCTACGAGGCGTTCGCGGCGGTGAACCCGCGCATCGTCTACTGCTCGGGTTCGGGCTACGGCGAGGAGGGGCCCTATGTCTCGCGGCCCGGCCAGGACATGCTGATCCAGGGCCTGACCGGGATCATGGCCGCGACCGGACAGGCAGACCAGCCGCCGACCCCGGTCGGGGCGGGCTTTTCCGACCAGGTCGGCGCGATGAACATGGTCTACGGCATCCTCGCCGCGCTTTTGTGGCGCGAACGCTCTGGCAAGGGGCAGGAGATCAAGGTCAACCTGATGGCAGGGATGCTCGCGCACCAGAACCAGGAAATGGTCATGGCCATGAACTTCAACGAGGATTTCGAGCGCCCGAACTCCGGCATCGGCCATCCGGGGATGGACGCCCCGTTCGGCACCTACCCGACGCGGGACGGCTGGATCACCATCGCGATGTCGCCCTATGCGCGGCTGGTCGAGGTGCTGGGCAATCCCGACCTGTCCCGCTTCGACGACCCGGCGATCCTTTACGACCGGCGCGACGAGGTCTGGGCGGCGCTGGCCGAGGAGACGCGCAGGTTCGGCAGCGACGACCTGCTCGACCGGCTGCTCGAGGCCGACATCTGGTGCGGCCGGGTCAAGAGCCATCTCGAGGTGGCCGACGACCCGCAGGTCAGGCACATGGGGATGATCACCAGCTACACCCACCCGACGGCGGGCGAGGTGAAATGCGTGGCCCCGGCGGTGAAGTTTAGCGACACGCCGGCCTCGATCCGCCGGCACGCGCCGCTGGTGGGCGAGCATTCGCGCGAGATCCTCGCCGAGCTCGGCTATGACGCGGCGCAGCTCGACCAGCTGGCGCAGAAGGGCGTGGTCGGCATGGGCGGGCCTGCGTGATGCAGCTCATGGCGATCGGCGAATGCATGATCGAGATGTCGGGCGGGCAGGAGGATTGCTGGCGCATGGGCTTCGCCGGCGACACGCTCAACACGCTGTGGTACGCGCGGGCCGGCCTCGACCCGGCGCAGGGGCCGGTGGGCTATTTCACGGCGCTCGGGCGCGACGGCTTCTCGGACCGGATCGTGGCCTTCCTCAAGGAAGCCGGCATCGCCACCGGGGCGATCCGGCGCCTCCCCGACCGCCGGCCCGGCCTCTACATGATCGAGCAGAGGGACGGCGACCGCGCCTTCACCTACTGGCGCGAGACCTCGGCCGCGCGGGCGCTGGCCGAGGACGACGCGGCGCTGCGCGCGGCGATCGCGGGGGCGCGGATGCTGTACCTGTCGGGCATCACGCTGGCGATCCTGCCGAGCGGCGACCGGGCGCGGCTGCTCGACGCGCTGCGCGAAGCGCGGCAGCGGGGCGCACGCGTGGCCTTCGACCCCAACATCCGCCCGGCGCTCTGGCCGGATGCAAAGGAGATGCGCGCCGCGATCATGGCGGCGGCGGCGATCTCGGACATCGTGCTGCCGAGCTTCGAGGACGAGGCGCGCTGGTTCGGCGATGCCGACCCGGCCGCCTGCGCCGCGCGCTACGCCGATGCCGGGGCGGACGAGGTGGCGGTGAAGGACGGCGCGGGGCCGGTGACGCTGCTGGACGCGGGCGTGCTATCGCAGATCCCTGTGCCCGAAGCCGCGGAGGTGGTGGATGCCACCGGCGCGGGCGACAGCTTCAACGGTGCCTATCTCGCGGCCCGTCTGCGCGGTGCGCCAAGCGCGGCGGCGGCTGAGGCGGGCATCGCCATGGCGGCGCGGGTGATCGCGCGGCATGGCGCGATCATCGATCTCGCGGAGGCGAGGGGGGCGGCCTGAAGGGGCCGCGCGCCGCTCAGTCCGCCGTCCAGCCGCCGTCGATCAGAAGCGCGGTGCCGGTGACCAGCGCCGAGGCGGGCGAGGCGAGATAGGCGACCGCGCCCATCACGTCCTCGACCTCGCCGACGCGGCCGAGCTTGATCATGCCCTCGATCCAGGCGCGCTTCTCTGGGTCCTCCAGCGTCTGCGCCCCGAGCGGGGTACGGATGAAGGTGGGGCAGAGCGTGTTGACGCGGATGCCGTGCGGCGCCCATTCGATCGCCATCGCCTTGGTCATGCCCTCGAGCCCATGCTTGGTCGCGCAGTAGAGCGCGCGTTCGCGGCCGCCGACATGGCCCATCTGGCTCGAGACGTTGATCAGGCTGCCGGGGCGGCCGGCGGCGATCAGCCCGCGCGCCACGGCGCGGGTCAGGAAGTAGGCGGCGCGCAGGTTGACGTCGGTGACCGCGTCGAAATCGGCGGGGTCGGTTTCGAGCGCGGGGCCGTGGCGGGCCAGCCCGGCCGAGTTCACCAGCACGTCGAAGGGCCCCTGCGCGGCCACCGCCGCCTCGGTCGCGGCGATGTCCGAGATGTCGAGCGGCAGGGTCCGGACCGCGAAGCCGGCCTCGGCCATCTCGGCGGCCACGGCGTCGAGCTTTTCGGCGCCACGCGCGACCAGCGTCACCTCGGCGCCGGCCTCGGCCAGCGCCACCGCGCAGCCGAGCCCGATCCCCGAGGAGGCGCCGGTGACCAGCGCGCGGCGGTCGTCGAGACGGAAGGAGGGGGTGCGGGGCAGGGGCATGGCTTGGTCCTTTCACATCCGCGGGCGGCGCGGCCGCGGGGCAGGGGCGCGCCGGGCCGGCGGGGCCGGCCGGCGCGCCCGGGTCTCATTCGGCCGCGACCGGGCCGGCGCTCTGGGCCGCCTGCCCGTAGGGCACGTCGCGCCCGCCGTAGCGGCGCACGCGGATGTTGCACTGCTCGGCATGGCCGACGAAGCCCTCGAGCATGCACAGCCGAGAGCCGTAGGCGCCGATCTCGGCGGCGGCGGCGTCGCTGGTGATGCGCTGGTAGCTGTGGGTCTTGAGGAACTTGCCGACCCAGAGCCCGCCGGTGTAGCGGCCCGCCTGCTTGGTGGGCAGCGTGTGGTTGGTGCCGATCACCTTGTCGCCGTTGGCGACGTTGGTGCGCGGCCCGAGGAACAGCGCGCCATAGGCGGTCATGTTCTCGAGATACCAGTCGTCGCGGTCGGTCATCACCTGCACGTGCTCGTAGGCCATCTCATCGGCCACCTCGAGCATCTCCTCGTGGCTGTCGCACAGGATCACCTCGCCGTAGTCGCGCCAGGATGCGGCGGCGGTCTCGGCGGTGGGCAGGATCTTCAGCAGGCGCTCGACCTCGGCCAGCGTGTCCTCGGCCAGGCGGCGGGAGTTGGTGATCAGCGCCGCGGGCGAGTTGTAGCCGTGCTCGGCCTGGCCCAGCAGGTCGGTGGCGCACAGCTCGGCGTCCACCGTCTCGTCGGCGATCACCATGGTCTCGGTCGGACCGGCGAAGAGGTCGATGCCGACGCGGCCGAAGAGCTGGCGCTTGGCCTCGGCCACGAAGGCGTTGCCGGGGCCGACCAGCAGGTGCACGGGCTCGATCGTCTCGGTGCCGATCGCCATGGCGCCCACGGCCTGGATGCCGCCCAGCACGTGGATCTCGTGCGCGCCGCCGAAATGCATCGCGGCGATCACCGCCGGGTTGGGCTTGCCCTTGAAGGGCGGCGTGCAGGCGACGATGCGCGGCACGCCGGCGACCTTGGCGGTGGCGACCGACATGTGCGCGGAGGCGACCATCGGGAACTTGCCGCCCGGCACGTAGCAGCCGACCGACTGCACCGGGATGTTGCGGTGGCCGAGCACCACGCCGGGCAGGGTCTCGACCTCGATGTCGGTCATCGAGGCGCGCTGCGCCTCGGCGAACTTCACCACCTGCGCCTGGGCGAAGCGGATGTCCTCAAGCTCGCGCGGGCTGAGTTCGGCGATCAGCGCGTCGATCTCGTCCTGGCTCAGGCGGAAGCTCTCGGGCGTGTAGCCGTCGAACTTCTCGCTCAGTTCGCGCACGGCGGCGTCGCCGCGGGCCTCGATGTCGCGCAGCGTGGCCTCGACGATGCCACGGGTCCGGGCGTCGTCCTCGGCCCGCTCGGTCTGCGGCTTGCCGCGCTTGAGATGGGTGATGGTCATGGCAGATCCTCCCGGGGCTATGTCGTCCTACCGCTAGGCCAGCCGCCATCGAGGCTGCAAGAACATGAAAGGCTGGTGAAATTCTTTCAACCGCTTTGCCGCTCGATCAACCGGACCGGGGCGATGCGGATGGCGCCGGCGCGGGTGGGGTCCTGCATCTGCAGATCGATGAGTTCCAGCGCGTCGGCGACCATGCGGTTGATCGGCTGCCGCATGGTGGTCAGCCGGTAGGACGACCAGGCCGCCATCGGGATGTCGTCGAAGCCGATCACCGCGAGGTCGTCGGGCACGTTCATGCCCCGCGCGCGGGCGGCGTCGATGGCCGCCAGCGCCATCACGTCATTGGCGCAGAACAGCGCGTCGGGGCGGGTCGGGGCGTCAAACAGCTGGCCGGCGGCATCGAGGCCGCCCTCGTAGGTGAACCCGCCAGACCGGCGGTCGAACAGCGCGATCCCGGATTCGTCGAGCACGTCGAGAAACCCGCGGATCCGCTCCAGATGGGTCGAGGTGTCCTCGCGCCCGCCGATCAGGGCGATTCGGCGGCGCCCGCTCGCGATGAAGCGGTGCGCGATCTGGCGGCCGCCGCCGAAGTTGTCGCAGGTTGCGGCGGTCATGCCGGCATCGGGCTGCACCCGGTTCAGCAGCACCACGGGCATGCCCTGTTCGCGGCAGGCGCGGGCCAGCCGCGAGGACATGGTCGCGGAGGTGACGATGGCGGCGTCGGAGCGGTAGTCGAGCACCTGCCGCATTACCGCATCGACGCTGCTGCCGGGCGGGACGACGTGCAGAACGAGCCGACGGCCCTGGGCATGCAGCGCGGTCGAGAGGGTCTCCATCGCCGTGGTGTAGAACGGGTTCGACAGATCGCCGGCCACCAGCGTCACCGTGCCGGTGGTCATCTCGGCGATGCGACGCTCGGCCGGGGCCTTGTAGCCCAGCTCGCGCGCCACGGCGAGGATCCGGGCCCGGCGGGCGGGCGCGAGGGGAGAATCCGGCTGGAACGCGCGCGAGACCGCCGCGACCGATACCCCCGCGACACGGGCCACGTCGCGCCCCGTCGGTCCTGCCATCCGAACCTCCCTTGTCCGGCCGCCAGACTGCACCAGATCCGCGGCCCTGCGAAGAGTGGTGAAATAATTTCAGTGAAAGCCTGCCCGGTTGCCTCTGGGGAACCCGTCTCGCTACTGCTCTGACGACCGGCGGAGGACACCGGTTCGACAGCTCACTGGGAGGAACACATGACCCGATCGACCAAGGCCTTCGTGGCGGCGCTTTCCGTCGTCGCGGCGGCGGGGGCGGCTCAGGCCGACGAGACCCGGCTCGCCTTCGGGGCGACCAACTCGCAAAGCGCCCACTACGCCTATTTCGCGTCGCTGGCCAAGATCGTGAACGACGCCTATCCCGAGACCTACCAGGCCTCCGTGGTCGAGACCGGCGCCACCGTCGACAACCTGCGCCGCATGTCGCGCGACCAGCTCGACATCGGGCTGATCACCACCTCGTCGCTCTACCACGCCTTCAACGGCCTGAAGGAGTTCGAGGGCCGCGCCGTGCCGTCGAAGCTGCTCTGGGCCTATTCGCTGGCGCCGCAGAACGTCGTCGTGCGCCGCGATTCCGGCATCACGGCGCTGTCGGACCTGGGCGGCAAGGAGATGGGGCCGGGCATGCGCGGCTCCTCGACGGAGGCCACCAGCGAGGATGTCTTCTCGCTGCTCGACATCACGCCCGACTGGGTGCGCGGCACCAATGGCGAGCTGGCGAACATGATCAAGGACGACCGTTCCGCCGGCTTCGTCAAGAGCGCGGTCGGCACCCAGTTCGACGCGCTGACCACCGACATCGCGGCCTTCACGCCGCTGCAGGTCGTTGGGCTGAACGAGGACGAGACCGCCAAGGTGCGCGAGGCGCTGCCCGAGCTGTCGATCGTCGAGATGCCCGGCGGCGAGATGGAGAACTCCGGCCCCTACACCACCTGGGGCTTCATGATCGGCGTCTCGGCGCGGCCGGATCTCGACGAGCAGACCGCCTACGACATCACCCGCGCGGTGATGGAGAACATGGCGGAGCAGGCCGCGGCCTTCCCCTCGGTCGAGGGTGAGAACCTCGCCGAGCTGACGCTGCAATACGCGACCAGCCCGCTGCATCCCGGCGCCATCCGCTACTACGAGGAAATCGGGCTGACCGTGCCCGACGCCCTCAAGTGAGCCCGACCGGCGGACCCGTTTCGGGTCCGCCGGGACACCCACCTCTTCCGGACGGAGCCCCCGCATGACCGGTCGCGACCCCGACGCCATTCGCAAGCGCGCCATTTCCGCATTGGCCATCCTGCTGGGTGGCTTCGTCTTCTACACCTCCCTGAACGGCCCGTTCGAGTCGCTGATCCAGCGGTCGGTCTTCGTGGCCATGATCAGCGCGCTGGCGGTGCTGATGTATCCGCTGTTCTACGGCACGCGGCTGCGACCGCTGGGGATCGCGGTGGATCTGGGCATCGTGGCGATGATCACCGGCTCGGCCGCCTACATCACGGCGAACCAGGTCACGATCATGACCGAGCTGCCCTGGGCCGAACCGCGCGACATGGCGATGGGCTTCGGCACGCTGCTGGCGGTGCTCGAGCTGGCCCGGCGCAGCTCCAACTGGGTGTTTCCGGCGATCGTGCTCGTCTCGGTCGCCTATGCCTTCTTCGGCTATCTCATTCCCGGCCAGTTCGGCCATCGCGGCTTCGACGCGGGCTACCTGACCGAGATCATCTTCCTGTCGGACCGGGGGCTGTGGGGGATGCTGGTCAACGTCGCCTCGACGACGCTGGCCGCCTTCGTGCTGTTCGGCGCGATCCTGCTGCACACCGGCGCGGGCGAGACCTTCTTCGACCTGTCGGCGCGGCTCGGCGGGTCGCGCCCGGGCGGCGCCGCCAAGATCGCGACCTTCGCCTCGGGCTTCTTCGGCGCCATCAACGGCTCGACCGTGGCCAACGTGGCGACCACCGGGAACTTCACCATTCCGCTGATGAAGCGGCTGAAATACCCCGCGCCCTATGCCGGCGCGGTCGAGGCCATCGCCTCGACCGGCGGCCAGCTTGCGCCGCCGATCATGGGCACGGCCGCCTTCGTGATGGCCGAGCTGGTCGGGGTCAACTACTGGTCCATCGCGCTGGCCGGCGTGGTCCCGGCGCTGCTGTTCTATCTCGGCGTCTACGCGACGGTCCACGTGATCGCCCGCCGGCAGGGCTTTCGCCCGGTGATGGCCGATGATCTGCCCGACTGGCGCTCGGCCATGACCGCGACGCGGCTGGCGCCGATCCTGGCGGGCCTCGCGGGCCTCGGCTTCGGCATCCTCAACGGCAACTCGATCGAGCTGACCGCCTGCTACGGCATGATCGCGATGATCGTGGCGGTGTTCGTGGCGCGCATCTGCGCCGGGCAGAACCCGCTCGAGGTCGGGCGGATCGTGGTCCGCGCGCTCGAGGAGGGCGGGCGCGGCGTGGTGATCGTCGGCATCCTCCTTGTCGGGGCGCAGGTCTTCGTGGCGATGATCAACCTCACCGGCCTCGGCGTCGCGGTGACCTCGGCGGTGCTGGCGGTGGGGCAGGGCAACCTCGCGCTGATCGCGGTGCTGATGGCGGTGGTCTGCCTGATCGCCGGCATGGGCCTGCCGACCTCGGCCGCCTACGTGATGGTCGCCGCCGTCTTCGCCCCGGCGCTGATCCAGCAGGGGATCGAGCCGCTCGTCGTGCACATGTTCGTTCTCTACTACGCGGCGCTGTCGGTGATCACGCCGCCGGTCTGCCTCGGGGTCTTCGTGGCCGCGACGATCGCGCAGGCGCCCTGGATGAAGGTCGCGCTGCAGACGCTGCGGCTCGGGGCCACGGCCTATGTGCTGCCGATGCTGTTCCTGATCTATCCCGGCATGCTGGGCGGCGGCGGCATGGAGGCGATCGCGCGCGCCGTGATCTCGGGCACCGTCTTCGCCATGGCCATGGCGCATCTGCTGGGCGGCGCGCGACTGCCGGGCCCGAGACCTGTCTCGGTGCTCTGGCTGGCGCCGGCGCTGCTGGCGCTCCTGCCGCCCTGGAGTGCGACGATCGGGGCGGTGGTGCTCTTTGCCGGGCTGATGGCCCTGTCGCGCCAGCGCAACGCCGCCATGCCCCTTCCCGAAACCGCCTGACCCGGAGCCCGACATGAGCCTCAACGCCGAATTCCGCCGCCGCCTGATCGCCCGCGAGCCCCTGCTGGGCGCCTTCGTCAAGACCCCGCACCCGATCGTGGTGGAGATCATGGGCCGGTCCGGCTTCGACTTCCTCGTGCTGGACGCCGAGCACGCCCCCTTCGATCGCGCGGCGATCGACACCATGATGATCGCCGGCCGGGCCGCGGGCTGCCCGCTTCTGGTGAGGGTGCCGAGTTCCAGCCCGGACTGGCTGCTCGGCGTGCTCGACGCGGGCGCGGCGGGCGTGATGGTGCCGCATGTCGTTTCGCCCGGGCAGGCGGCCGAGCTGGCCCGCGCGATGCGTTACGGCGCGGGCGGGCGCGGCTTCGCGGGCACGACCCGTGCCGCCGAATACGCCGGGCGCAGCATGCGCGAGCACTTGGCGATGGCTGGCGACGAGGTGTCGCTGATCTGCCAGATCGAGGATGCCGAGGGGGCCGACCGCTTCGACGAGATCGCCGCTGTGGAGGGCGTCGACGCGCTGTTCGTCGGCCGGGCCGATCTCGCGGTATCCTGCGGGCGCGACGACTTCTTCGCGCCAGACATCGCGGCGCGCTGCGCGGCGATCCTGGGCGCGTCCGGCGCCGCCACCGGGCTCTACTGCGCGCCGGGCGAGACGCTGGCGCCGCTTCGCGAGGCCGGGGCCTCGCTGTTCGTGGTGGGCTCGGACCACACGCTCATGGCTGGGGGCGCCGGTCAGCTTCGCAAGGCCTTCGAGCAACTCTGAGCAAGCCGGCGGCGGGCGTCGCGGCCGCGACGCCGTTGCCCGCCGTGACGCGAAGGGGGGGCTGACCGTGCGTTCCGGGCGGCCTCGACGCCGATCTTGCCGGCCGAACGCTGCCCGTAACGGGCCGTGCCGCTAGTTGGGCGGGGGACTGGATTCATAAGCACTACCAATGCCTAAGCCGGCACCCTGCCGGCTTAGGCAGTCGTGGTCGCGACGCCGCATCGGCCCTTGAAACAATTTCATCACGCAACTTCCTCTATATTATCGATAATAAAGTCGATAGATTGAAGTCGGAGGAGGCCAGCGATGGATGCATTTCTGATTGGATGTGGGGCCGGGTTTTCCGGCGACCGGGTCGACGCCCCGGGACCCGTGGTCGATCATCTGATCCGGTCCGGCGCGCCGGCCGGGCTGATGATCGAGACGCTGGGCGAGCGCACGCTGGCCCTGGCCCAGAAGGCGCGGCAGAAGGACGAGCGGGCGGGATACGAGCCGCTGCTCGACGCGCTGCTGCGGCCGGTGCTGCGGCGCTGCCTCGACCATGGCATTCCCATCGTCTCGAACATGGGCGCGGCCAATCCTCGCGCGGCCGCCGAGCGGATCCACCGGATCGCCGAGGAGATCGGCTGCGCCCGGCCGCGGATCGCGATCGTGACCGGCGACGACATCGCGGCGCAGCTCTCCGACATCCCGCTGCAGCCCTGGGAGGGCGACGACGGCCGGGCTCTGGCCGAGGGCACCCAGGTGATCGCGGCGAATGCCTATCTGGGTGCCGAGCGCATCCGCGACGCGCTCGGGGCCGGTGCGCAGATCGTGATCACCGGGCGGGTCGCCGACCCGTCGCTGGCGCTGGGGCTGCTGCTGCATCATTTCGGCTGGGCCGCGGATGACTGGCCGCGCCTCGCGGCGGGGATGCTGGCCGGGCACCTCGTCGAGTGCGGATCGCAGGTCACCGGCGGCTACTTCGCCGACCCGGCGCGCAAGCCGGTGGACGGGATGGCCGATCTGGGTTTCCCGGTGGTCGAGGTCGGCCGCGACGGCGCGCTGGTCGTGACCAAGCCCGAGAACACCGGCGGGATGGTCGACCTGCGCACTGTCAAGGAGCAGCTACTCTACGAGGTGCACGACCCTGCTCATTACATCACCCCCGACGTGATCATCGACCTGAGCGGTGTAAGCGTCTCGCAGCAGGGCCCGGACCGCGTCGCGGTGCACGGCGTCACCGGGCGGGCCGCGACCGACAGCTACAAGGTCACGATCAGCTATCCCGGCGGCTGGCTGGGCGAGGGCGAGATCAGCTATGCCGGGCCCGGCGCGCTGGCCCGCGCCCGACTGGCGCGCGACGTGCTGCGCGACCGGCTCGAGTTGCGCGGCCTGGCGCTGCGGCACCGCTTCGACCTGATCGGCGTGGCCAGCGTCTTCGACAGCGACGACGGCGCGCTGTCGGCGGCGGCGCTGCAGGCGCCGACCGACATCCGCCTGCGGATGGCGGTGGAGGGTGAAAGCCGCGAGCTGGTCGAGGCGGCGACCCAGGAGGTGCTGGCCCTGCTGTGCTGCGGCCCGGCCGGCGGCGGCGGGGTCCGGCGCGCCGCGACCGAACGCATCCACACGATTTCCTGTCTGGCGCCGAAGGCCGCGGTGCACACACGCATGGAGTTGCTGGCATGAAGCACGAAACTCTCGCGGCCAAGGGGGCCGGTCAGCTCACGCTCTACGACCTTGCCCATGCCCGCGCCGGCGACAAGGGCGAGCGGCTGAACATCTGCCTCTTCGCCTACGAGCCCCAGGATTACGATCTGCTGGTGGAGCAGGTGACCGAGCCGCGGGTGCGGGAGCTGTTCCGCCACCGCGGGGCGCATTCGGTCCGGCGCTACCTGCTGCCCAGGCTGCACGGCATGAACTTCGTCATCGACGGGGTTCTCGAGGGCGGCGTCAACGGCAGCCTCAATCTCGACGGACACGGCAAGACGCAGTCGTTCCGGCTCTTGTCGTTGCCGATCGCGAGGTCCGGCAACGACTGACAACCCGGCCATGGGGAAGAGGATGGCCGACAGAACAACAGGGAGGAAAACATGTACAAACGATATCTCGCCGCGATCGCCGGTGTCACGATGATGGCCAGCCAGGCAATGGGTGCAGACGCGATCCGGCTTGGCACCGCGACCGAGGGCGGCGTCTGGTTCGTCCTCGGCAACGGCTTCGCGCAGGTGCTGAGCGAGGCGCTCGACACGACGGTCACGCCGGTGACCACCGCGGGCTCGATGGAGAACGCCCGCCGCCTTTCGGCCGGTGGCGATCTGACCATGGGCCTGGCGCTGGCGACCAGCGTCGCCAACGGCATCGACGACGGCACGGTCGACCCCGACAAGATCCGCGCGATCGGCGCGGGCCACGGCAACTTCATGCAGGTGGTGGTGCGGGCCGACGACGCGGCCCAGAGCTGGAGCGAGGCCATGGCCGCGCAGCGCACCATCGGCGTCGGCGAGCCGGGCAGCGCCGCCTTCGAGGTCACCACCGGCGCGATCCGTGCGCTCGGCACGGATCTGGGCGACATCCGCCCGGCCCGGATCGGCCACCAGGCCCAGGCCGACGCGCTGAAGAACCGCGACATCGAGACCATGGTGGTGACGCCGGGCATCCCGACCGGTGCGGTCGTCGACGTGATGTCCTCGATCGACGCGCGGATGATCGCCGGCACGGAAGAGGAGATCGCCATGGTGCGCGAGCAGATGCCCTACATGGCGACCGGCACCATTCCCGCCGATTCCTACACCAACCAGCCGGAGCCGATCACCACGGTGATGCTGCCCTCGCTGATGATGATCACGGCCGACACGCCGGACGACACCGCCTATGCGGTGACCAAGGCGATCTACGAGAACAGCGCCCAGCTGGCCAAGGTGCACAGCAACGGCAACCAGTGGACGCAGGAGAACGCCCTGGCCTCGCGCGACTTCCTCGACAGGAAGGGGATCGCCTATCATCCCGGCGCGATCCGCTATTTCGAGGAAATCGGCATCTGGTAAGGCCGGACCAGTGTCGCGGCGGTGCCCGTCCGGGCGCCGCCAGTTTGCCGTCCTGACCATCCCATCGGGGGAATAGTCCAATGTCCGACAGCCACGCCCGCCCGACATGGCCGCAGCTGGGGCGCGACGCGGCCGCTCTCGGCTTCGCCGCCCTGACGCTCGTCATGGCCTCCGGCCTCTTCTTCGTCGACCCGGTGATCAACCGGATCCTGCATATCGGGGTCGGCTTCGTCATGCTCTTCGCGATGCGCGCCGTGCCGCGCAGCGGCTGGCGCTGGCCCGCGGTGATCGCCCTCGTGACGATGGTCGGCGTCACCGCCTACGCGCTGCATCTCTACCCGATCGCCTGGCAGTTCGTCGGGCTGCCGCCGTCGCGGCTCGAGATCGGGCTGGGGGTGGCGGCGATCCTGATCTCGCTGCTCGCGGCCTGGATGGTCGCCGGGCCGAGCATCCCGATCATCGCCAGCTTCTTCGTGGTCTACACGCTGGCCGGCAACAGCCTGCCCGCGCCCTTCTCGCATGCCGGTCTCGACATCGAGCAGATCGTGCAGGCGCTCTACGTGACAGGGCGCGGCATCTACGGCACCATCGCCGGCGTCTCGGCCAACTACATCGTCCTGTTCGTGATCTTCGCGGCCTATCTCGGTCAGATCGGCCTGATCGACTTCCTGCTCTACAAGTCGCGCGCGGTGCTCGGGCGCACGCGCGGCGGGCCGGCCAAGATCGCCGTCGTGGCCAGCGGCTCGCTCGGCGCGGTCATGGGCACGGCCTATGGCAACACCGCGAGCACCGGCGCCTTCACCATCCCGATGATGCGCCGCTCGGGCTTCAACCCGGCCTTCGCGGCCGCGGTCGAGGCCACGGCCAGCGTCGGCGGGCAGTTCGTGCCGCCGATCCTCGGCGGGGCGGCCTTCCTGATGGTCGACATCCTCGGCATCACCTACAACTCGGTCATGCTGGCCAGCCTGCCGCTGGCGATCCTGTTCTACGGCAGCATCTTCCTGATGGTCGACCTGACCGCCGTGCGGCAGGGCATCCGCAGCGTGCCGGCGCAGGTGCGAGACGAGGCCCCGCAGGACCTGCTCTGGGGCGGCTGGCTGAAGCTGCTGCCGATCGCGGTGCTGATCGCGATGCTGGTGCAGGGCTTCACCCCGCAGCGGGCCGGCTTCTGGGCGATCCTGTCGGTGATGGCGGTGGACCTGATCGAGACGCGCAGCCTCGGCGGCGTGCTGCGCAACCTGCTGCGCGGCCTGATCGAGGGCGCGAAGGGCAGCGCGGTGATCGTCGGCATCGTGGCGGCGGCCGGCATCATCGCGGGGCTGACCAGCACCACCGGCCTCGGGCTCGTGCTGTCGCAGATCCTGTCGCAGCTGGCGGGCAACAGCTACTTCCTGCTGCTGCTGCTCTCGGCGGTGACCTCGATCATCCTCGGCCTCGGCCTGCCGACCATCGTCTGCTACCTGCTGATGGCGGTTCTGGTCGCGCCGGCGCTGATCGATGCCGGCGTCGCCCCGATCGCGGCGCATCTGTTCCTGATCTACTTCGCCTCGCTTTCCTCGATCACGCCGCCGGTCGGGCCGTCGAACTTCATCGCCGCGACCATCGCCGGTGAGGGGACGAAGCCGATGGCGGTGGGTCTGTTCGCGATGCAACTGGCGCTGCCCGGCTTCATCATCCCGATGATCTTCGCCTACCACCCCGAGCTTCTGTTGCAGGACGGCCTGACCTGGCAGGTGCTGTGGTCGCTGCTCACCGCCTTTCTCGGCATCTATGCCCTGACCGCGGCGCAGACCGGCGCGCTGCTGCCCGGCTGGGTGATGAGCGGCGCGGCGCCGCGGGTCGCGGTGCTGGCGGCGGCGGGGCTGCTTCTGTGGCCCCACGCGGCAAGTGATCTGGCAGGGATCGCCGTCCTGGTGCTGGCGCATGTGCTGGTCGCGGCGCGGCGCCACCCGGTCGCTGAGGCGGCGCGATGACCGGGGCGCGGCGCTGGACCCGCCGCCCGGAGGGGTCGAACTGGGGCGAGTTCGGCCCGGACGACCAGATCGGCCGGCTCAACCTGCTCGGGCCCGACGCGGTGAAACGCGGCCTGGCCGAGGTGCGGGAGGGGCGGAGCTTCTGCCTGTCGCTGCCGCTCGACCTGCCCGGCGGCAGCACGCTCAACCCGCGCCGGGCCCCGCCGCGCCATTTCGCGACCGCGCGCGCGGGGCTGAGCAACTTCAACCACGCGCTGGCGCAGCATGACCCGGACCTGACCGACGTGATCTGCGACGACGCGGTGCTGCTGCACACGCAGTACTCCACGCAGTGGGATTCGCTCGCCCATGCCGGCGCGCTGTTCGATGCAGACGGCGACGGCGTGGCCGAGCCGGTCTACTACAATGGCTGGCGCGCGGGCGAGCATGTCACCGGCTCCGACGGGACGGAGGCCTGCCAGGGCTGCGGCGATGTCGAGGGCGTCGCGGCGCGACGGCTGGGGATCGAGACCATGGCCGAAACCTGCGTGCAGGGGCGCGGCGTGCTGATCGACCTGCACGCGATCGCCGGGCGGGACAGGGTCGCCGTCGGGCGCGACGCCCTGCTCGGGGCGATCGACGCGCAGGGGGCCGAGATCGAGCCGGGCGACATCCTGTGCCTGCACACCGGGTTCGCGGACGCGGTGATCGCCATGGGCGGGCAGCCAGATGCGCAGGCGCTGCACGGTGCCTTCGCCGTTCTCGACGGTCATGACCCGGCCTTGCTGAACTGGATCTCCGACAGCGGGATCGCGGCGCTGGTGGCCGACAACTACGCGGTCGAGCAATCGCCGGCGCGGGCGGGCGACGGGCCGCATGCCGCACTGCCGCTGCACGAGCATTGCCTGTTCAAGCTCGGCCTGCCGCTGGGCGAGTTGTGGCATCTGGGGCCCCTGAACGCGCATCTGCGCGGGCAGGCGCGCAACGGCTTCCTGCTCACCGCGCCGCCGCTGCGCCTGCCCGGCGCGGTCGGCTCACCGGTGACGCCGGTCGCCACCGTCTAGGCGAGGTCGAGCGCCGCCCGCATTTCCAGGTAGCGCTGCTTGGGCCGCTCGATATGGCGCGAGTTCAGCGCGATCAGGGCGTCGCGATCGCCGTCTCGCAGTGCATCGACCATCTGCTGGTGCTCGCGCCGGGCGATGCTGAGATACTCGGCGTCGAAGAACCCGCGCGAGCGGATCGGATGGGTCGCGCGCGTATGGGCGGCGACCTCGTCGGCGAGCATGCGGTTGCCGCACAGCGCGAAGATGGTCTCGTGGAAGGCGTCGTTCAGCGTCAGCAGGTCATGCGGTGCGGTGGCGGCGCAATGGGCGTCGCAGAGCTTCTGGAGATGTGCCACCGTCTCGGGCGGGCAGGGCAGCGGCATGCGCCGGATCGCGGCGGTCTGCAGGATGTCGCGGATCTCGTAAAGCTCGGAGATCTCGGTCGGGGTATAGCTGCGCACATGCACGCCCTTGTTGCGCACCTTGGTCGCCAACCCTTCGCTCACCAGCGCCTCGAGCGCGCTGCGCACCTGGTGGCGCGTCGCGTCGAACTGCGCCAGCAGCTCGTCCTCGATCAGCCGCTGGCCGGGATGCAGGCGGCCGAAGACGATCTGCTGTTCCAGCGACCGCGCGATGTCCTGACTACGCAACATGTAAGCCCCGCTCCAAGCCTACCGAGATTATCGACAATCTGTCGTGAGGTTGCAATCACCCGGTTCGGGCCGATCGCCGCAGGGGGCGTCAGCGGTCGGGACGAAACGGCGCGAGATCTGTCGGTGGGGTCGCTCCATCGAAATGCGCCTTCGCGATCTCGGCGGTGATGCCGCTCATCGTCAGGCCCAGATGGCCGTGGCCATAGGCGAGGAAGATCCGGCGCGACCGGGGGGCGGGGCCGAGGACCGGGCGTGAATCCGGGGTGCTCGGCCGATCGCCCGACCAGATGTCCGACGGGGGCGCGCCTTGGCCCAGCAGCTCCACCGCGCGGGAAAACACCGGCGCCATCCGGGCGTGATCGGGCTTGCGATGCGGCCGGCAGAACTCTGCCCCGGTGGTCAGGCGCAGGCCGTCGAGCGTGGGCGACGCCACGACCCGCATGTCGACGAACAGGGCCGAGCGCCGGAACCGCGCCGCCGCATCGTATTGTCGGTGGTAGCCGCGTTCGGCGATCACCGGCACCCGCGCCCCGTGCGGTGCCGCCAGCCGGGCGCCGTCGCGGCCCGCGGCGATCACCACGCCGTCGAAGACATGCGTCTCGCCCGGCGTCCGGACGCGCAGGCGCTCGCCTTCGATCTCGATCTTCGACACCGCCGCTGCGACCGGCTGCACGCCCGACGCCGCGCGGAACGCCTCGACAAGGCGATGCGGCGAAACGATCTGGCTGACGCCGGGAAAGAGGGTGGCGCCCCGGACCATGCCGCGACGGTCGCGGGCGACCAGCTCGGGTTCGAGGTCGAACAGCTGCGCGGCGCTCAGCCGGTGACAGGGAATGCCGTGGGCCCGCCGCAGCGCCAGGCCCGGCTCGGCGCCTTGGCGGGTCTCTTCGGAGAGGTAGACATGCAAGAGCCCCTCGGTCTCGCGCAGCCGCGCGCAGCCTGCCTGCGTCATCAGCCGGGACAGGGCATCGTCCGCATTGGCGAGGATGCCGGCCAGCGCCCGCACGCCCGAGTCGTGCCGCGCCCTGCCGCAGGCCCCGAGAAACCGGGCGACCCAGCGCGGCTGGCGCAGCAGGTCCGACGGGTGCAGGACCAGCGGGTGCCGCGGGTCGCGGTGACAGGAGAAGGCCGAGCTGAGGTTCGCACTAGAGGCCCATGGCAGGATCGAGGCCGTGCCGACGTGACCGGCATTGCCGTAGGATGCCGGGCGCCCGGCCGGCGCGGGCTCGAACATGGTGATCGCGTGGCCCGCCTGCGCGAGGCGGAAGGCCACCGCCGCGCCGACGATCCCGGCGCCGATGATCGCTATGCGCATGGCGGCCTCACAGCTGGCGCCTGACCCGCATTCCGGGCCGGACCGGCGTCAGGCAGGCCTGGCAGTTGCTCAGCCCGTCGATCTCGACGAGGCATTCGAAACAACTTCCCATCATGCAGAACGGCGCCCTCGCGGAGCCGTCGACCGGCGAAGCGCGGAAGGTTCCGGCCGTGCCGGTCAGCATCAGGGCGGCGAGGTTCTGGCCCCGGCGGGCCCGCACCGGATTGTCGTCGATGAAGATCTCGACCATGTCGGCGCCGTCGTGTTCGGACGCGGTTTCGAGTGTTCGGAACGTCATCACGCGGTCTCCTGCGCCAGAACCGCCAGCTGCCGCAGCGGCACCGGTTTGACCGGCGGGCGGATCGACATGTAGCCGAGCTGCGCGGGGCTGCTTTCGGTGGTCTGCGCCATCAGCATCGACACGGTGGTGCCGCATGTGCGGGCCTGGCAGGGGCCCATGCCGGCGCGGGTGAAGAACTTGAGCTGGTTGATGCCGGGGCAGCCGTTCTGCGCGGCCTGCCGCAGGTCGCCGGCGGTCACCGCCTCGCAGCGGCAGACGATGGTTTCATCCTCCCGGGGCACCACGTGGTGCATCGGCGGCAGGTAGGCCCGGTCGAGCGCGCGGCGGAACCGGCGCTCGGCGTCGAGCCGGCGCCGGCAGGCGGCGCGGGCGCGGGCCGTGTCCTGCCCGGTCAGCCGGCCGACGATCTCCAGCGCCGCGAGACGTCCGCCGACCCGCGCCGCCTCGGCGCCGAGCACCTCGGCGCCATCGCCGACGATGTAGACGCCCTCATGGCTGCTTTGCCCCTCCGGGCCGGTCGTCGGCTGCCACAGCCGCTTGTCCTCGACCCACTCCAGCCCGCATTCCAGCGAGGCCGGCAGGTTGAGATGCGGCACGACGCCCTGATGCAGGAACAACCCGTCGAGGGCGAGCCGCTCCTCGCCCCGCCGGTGGCGGAAGCTGAGGCCGGTGAGCCGGTCCTCGCCATGCGCCACGAGCCGGTCGGCACCGTGGTAGTACGGCACCCGGTGACGTCGCAGCGCGCGCATCCATGACAGGCCCTTGCCCAGGGCCCGCAGGCCGGAGGCACCGGCCAGCGGGTCGGCCAGGAAGGCGCCGGCCGGGCTGCCGCCGCCCGTCTCGATGATCGCCGCGGGCCGCGCCCCGGCGCGGCAGAGCTGCAGCGCGGTCAGCAGCAGCAACGGCCCGGTGCCGGCCAGCGCGAAGCGACCCTGCGGCACGGCGCCTTCGGATTTCAGCATGATCTGGGCGCTGCCGACGGTCATCACCCCCGGCAAGGTCCAACCGGGGATCGGCATCGGCCGTTCCAGCGCCCCGGTGGCGACCACCACCGCCCGGCCGGTGGCGAAGCCCACGGCATCGTTGCGCGAATAGGCCACGCGCAGATCGCTGGTCAGCTCCCAGGCGGTGGCGCCGGGGAGGTAGGTCGCGCCGCTGTCGCGGAAGGCCTGCACCAGCGCCGCGCCGCCGTGATAGTCCGGGCCGAGGATCGAAGCGTCGGTGAGCCGGTTTTCGGCAACGCAGCGGTAGATCTGCCCGCCCGGCGTGCCCTGTTCGTCGAGCACCGCGCAGGACAGGCCCGCGGCGCGGGCGGTGATCGCGGCCGACATGCCGGCGGGGCCGGCGCCCACGATCACGACATCGAATTGCGTCATGGCTTGATCGAGCATCAGGCGGCTTCCTCGAACCGAGTGGTTAAAAATTGGGCGATCGGGTCGGCGGGTGCATCGCCGGTCAGGATGCCGGGCAGGTCCAGCGCGTGGAACGCGGCGAGCGTGATGCCGCTGTGACAGGTGGCCACGTGGATGCCGGGCGCCGTCGCGATGGGGCCGTAGATCGGGAAAGAGTCCGGGGTCATGACCCGGTAGGCGGCCCAGGTGCGCAGCACGCGGGCGTTCTGCAGGAAGGGCAGGATGCGCAGCGTCCGGGCGACGCTGGGCCCGACATAGCCGAGATCGGTGCCAAGATCGGCGGCGTCCTCCTCGATGCTCGAGCCCAAGATGAAATGGCCGTCGATGGTCTGCCGCGCCTTGATGATGAAGACCTTTTGGTGGCCGCCGAACCGCTCGGTGATGATGGCCTGGCCCTTCTGCGGCCGGACCGGCAGGGCCACGCCGAGGGTCCCGCCCAGGGCGCGGGCGCCGTTGCCGGCGGCGATGACGACCTGCCCGGCCGCGACGCGCATGTCGCGGCGGCGCAGCATGTGGCTGCCGTCGCCGGCCGGCTCGATGGCCTCGACCGCGGGCCCGGAGAGAATCCGACCGCCGCGCCCGAGGATCGCGGCGTGCAGCGCGCGCAAAAGCCTGATCGGATCGGCCGCGCCGTCATGCGGCGAATAGGAGGCCGCCACCACGTCGGGGCCGATCTGCGGCTCCATCGACCTGATCTCGTCCGGCGCGATCATGCGGATGTCGAGGCCGTCGGCGCTGCACGCGGCGGTCATCTGCCGCACCTGCGCGGCGCGTGTGTCGGCCTCGGCCTCCGACAGGCAGCATTGCAGCCCGCCGCGCCGCTCATAGGCGACGTCGATGCCGCTGTCCTGTTGCAGATCGCGGGCGAAGCGGGTCCAGAGCAACGAGGAGCGCAGCGACAGCCGGGTATAGGAGGGGCAGCCCAGCCCCTTGTTCTGGACCCACACCAGCCCGCCATTGCCGCGCGAGGCGCGAAACGCCTTGTCGCCCTCGTCGAGAACGACGACCCGGCGGCCCCGGCGCAGCAGCCCGTAGGCGATGGCGGCGCCGGTGACGCCGCCGCCGATCACCGCGACATCCGCGGTGACGGTCGTGCCGTCACGCGGCATCTTGCGCCTGCGCGGCCTTGAAGCGCGCCTCGTCGACCGCCGCGCGCACCGTCACCTCGACCAGTATGTCCGGCTTGGTGAACTGCGCGATGGTGCAGATCCGGGCCGGCGGGCTGTCCCGGTCGACCCATTCGTTCCAGACCCGGTTCATCTCCTGGACATCGGCGACATCGGCCAGGGTCACGTCGATCGACAGGATCATCGCCTTGTCCGATCCGACGCTCGCGAGCCGCGCGTCGACGCGGTCGAGCAGCTCCTTCATCTGGCCGCGAATGCCGATCTCGCGCTTGTAGGGTTTGTCCGGCGTGGCGGTGAAATAGGCCACGCCGTTGTAGACCGCGATCTGGCCGGTATGGGGGACCGGCCCCTCGTCCTTGCCGGGGTTGAGGCCGACACGATGGATCTTCATCTTCTGTCCACTTCTTGCTGGGTTGCTAGGAGATGGGCAAGGCGCCCGGTGAATCCTTCGCCGCCATGCGGGCGCCGAGGCTGCACCAGACCGGGTTGTCCGGTCGTGGGCGCGAGAACCTGTCGAGGGCAAAGGCGGAGATGTCGAAACCCGTGGTGCCGTCTACGACGAGGTCGGACAGCACGCGGCCGATCACCGGGCCGAGCTGGAAGCCGTGGCCGGAAAAGCCGAAGGCGTGCAGCAGCCCCCTGGCCGACGGCGAGGGGCCGAGGATCGGCAGGCCGTCGGTGGTGTAGGCCTCGAGCCCGTACCAGGCACGTTGGATGCGGCCGAGGGTCAGGTCCGGCATGAGTTCGCCCAGGGTGCGGGCGCTCTTGGCGATGCCGGCGAAATCGACCGTCACCTTCCGGGCGGTGTCGGAATAGCGGGCCCGGTGCCCGCCGCCGATCAGCAGCGAACCGTTGGCCGACGCCTTGAGCGACATCCGCCCCTTGACCCGGCCGAGCACCGGGCCGTGATAGCGCGGCACCGGCGTGGTCACCATCATCATCGGCGCCTCGACCGAGAGACTGGCCTCGTCGCCGAACATGGCCGCCACGCGGGCGCCGCCGAAGCCGGCGCAGTTGAGCACGCGGTCCGCGCGGTACTCGCCCCCCGTCGTCGCAAGCAGCCAGCCGTCGTCTAGCCTGCGCGCGGCGTCGACCCGGACGCCGGTCTCGATGCGGGCGCCGAGGCGCAGCGCAGCCTCCCTGAAGGCGCGGACCGTGGCGAAGGGGTTGGCATAGCCGTCCGACCAGTTCGCCAGGCCGCCGACGACGTGCCGGCCGATGCCCGGCACTGCGGCGCGCACCTCTTCGGCCGAGACCAACTCCTCGAACTCGTGGCCCAGGGCCTGCACCTGCGCGCGGCGGGCGCGCAGCGCATCCAGCTCGTCCTCGGTCTCGGCGACGAACATGTGGCCGACGCGCTGGAACCCGGCCTCGGTGCCGACCAGATCGGGCAGGCGCTCCCAGATCCGGGCGCTGGCGGCCGAAAGTTCGAGCTCGGCCGGGTGGCGCCCGATGCGGCGGACGCCGCCGGCATTGGCCGCCGAGGCGTGGCGGCCAACATGGTCGCGCTCGAGCAGCAGCACGTCGACGCCCCGCCCGGCCAGGTGCAGCGCCGCCGAGCAGCCCTGCAGCCCGCCGCCTACGATGATCACGTCGGCGCCCTGCCGGTCACCGCGGGCGGGGTGGATGGCGCAGGGGGCCAAGGTCACGACCGGGCCTCGGAGCTCACCGGCCGGCCGGCGGTGATCATCTTGTGGCACAGGAGCGTCAGCGCCAGACCGCCCGCCGCATAGTAGACCCCGGTCGCCATCGGGCCGAGCGCGGCCCAGAACAGCAGGCCGCCGGCGACCGCGAGAAGCACGCGCTCGGGCAGGGTCAGGTAGCGGGTGTGGTAGCCCTCGGTGACCCGCGGCATCAGCAGGAAGAAGCCGCACATCACCGCGAAGTCGAACACCATCTCCGGCATGGAGTCGTCGAGCAGGTTGCCGAAGGCGAAGACCAGCGGCACGAGGTAGAGCGCCTTGCCGATCAGCATCGACTGGAACCCGGTCTTCATAGGTGGCGCGCCGGCCATGCGGGCCGCGACGATGGCGGTCATGCAGATCGGCGGGGTGATGGTGCTGTCCTGGCTGAACCAGAAGATGATCATGTGGGCGGCGATGATCGGCAGGCCGAGATCGGCCAGGGCCGGCGCGCCGAGCGCGGCGATCAGCACGTAGGCGGCGCTGACAGGCAGGCCCATGCCCAGGACGTAGGACATCAGCGCGATGAAGATCACTGCCAGCAGGATGCTGCCGCCCGACAGCGCTAGGATCACCGACGTCACCTTCACCAGAAGCCCGGTGATCGCGATCACCGCGTAGATGATGGCGGCACAGGTGGCGATCGGCGTGATGCCCATGGTGGCGCGACTGGCGCCCTCCAGCGCGACCAGGAGCTTCCTGGGGCCGATCCGGGTGCTCGCGCGGAAGAAGGAGATCAGCAGCGAGCTGACGACGCAGGCCGAGCTGGCGAGATAGGGCGTGTACTCGAGCAGCAGCAGCACCACCAGCACCACGATCGGCACGAAGATGTGGCCGTCATGCCGGAGCACGTCGCGCACTCGCGGCAGCTGGTCGCGCGACAGGCCCTTCATGCCGGCCTTGCGCGACTTCAGGTCGACGTAGCTGTAGAGCGACACGTAGTAGAGGATCGCCGGCAGGATCGAGAAACCGAGCAGCGTGATCAGCGGGATGTTGGTGAATTCCGACATGATCAGAACGCCGGCCCCCATCATCGGCGGGGTCAGCGCGCCGCCCACCGAAGCGCAGGTCTCGATGGCTGCAGCCTCGTGCGGCTTGAAGCCGGACTTTTTCATCATCGGGATGGTGAGGGCGCCGGTGGTGACCACGTTGCTGATGGTGCTGCCCGACAGCGTGCCCATCATCGCGCTCGACACGATCGCCACCTTGGCGGGGCCGCCCTTGCGGTGGCCGGCGATGCCCATCGCCAAGTCGGTGAAGATGCGGATGCCGCCCGAGACCTGCAGAAACACGCCGAAGGTGATGAAGGTGAAGACGAAGGTCGCCGCGATCACCACGATGAAGTTCACCATGCCGGTCTGCAGCAGGTAGATCGACTCGACCAGGTCGACGACCGTGCTGCCGCGATGCGCGAAGACGCTCGGCCAGTAGGGGCCGGTGAGCGCGTAGCCGATGAACAGCAGGCCGACCACCACGATGACGAGGCCCACCGTGCGGCGCGTCGCCTCGAAGACGCAGAGGATCGCGAGAATGCCGGCGATCATGTCGGTGGTGCGGATCTCGCCGGAATAGGGAATGCGCGTCTCGAAGCGATCGGCGCTCAGCAGGCCCCAGCCGAGGACGAGAAAGCTCACGATGGCCAGTAGCCAGTCCATGGTCGTGGGCATGTGCGAGTCCGGCTCGTCGGTCGGGCGGGCCGGGTACAGCAGGAAGATGATCGGGATCAGGACGGTCAGGTGCAGAAAGCAGATGACGTAGGGCCCAGGCGAGATGACGAAGCCCCAGTAGAGGGTGAGCAGGCAGATGCCGGCCGTGACCAGGGTGATCGCGTGCCCCAGCAAGCCACCGGGCCGGCGCTGGCCGTGCGGAAAGATGAACTTTCGGAAATCGTCCCAGGACATATCCATTGGAAGTCGTCGCTCCGGAAGTGAGGGGTGGATGTGGGGACCGATGCAGCGGTCATCGGCGCGTCAGGAGAAGGCGTTCCCGCGCGGCGACCGCCCGGGAACGCGCCGGCAGGCCGGGGATCAGTCGATCCAGCCCTGCTCCTTGTAGAATTTCAGCGCGCCAGGATGGATCTCGATGCCGAGGCCCTTGACCATGTCCTCCGGGTTCCAGCTCTCGAGGCTGCCCACCGCGTTGACCATGCGCTGCTTGTTGTTGGCCACGTTCTTGACCAGCTCGTAGACCAGCTCGTCGTCGAGATCGGCCGTCCCGAAGAGCAGCGTCGGCATGGCCACGGTCTTGGTCGCGGCCTTCTGCTTGGGATAGTGCTCGGAGGTCAGTTCGAAGACATCGAACCCCAGCTCGCCGGTCAGCTGGTCGAGGACTTCATCCGTGAAGCCCATGATCTGCGAGTCGCGGATGCGCATCTGCTCGATGATCACCGGGTGCGGCGGCGCGAACATGAAGGAGGCCATGTTGACCTGGCCGTTCTGCCAGGCGTCCTTGCGGCCGTCGGTGTTGAGCTGCTGCACGCTGCCGCCCGCCTTCTCGATCTCGTCCAGCGGCAGGCCGTAATTCTCGAACATGCGCTGCACGATGAAATGCATCGAGGACCCGGTCACCTCGGAGGCGAGGTTGATGTCGCCGGCGATGTCCTTCAGCTCGTCGAGCGACGAGATGCCGACGCTGTCGGCCACGAGGAAGTGGAACGGGTAGGCATTGAGCGCGAGGATGGCCCGCAGGTCGTCATAGCCCTCGCCGGGGTTGATGTCGTTGCCGCCTTCCTTGGCGAGCTTGAGAAACGGCCCGTAGGACAGGCCCATGTCGGACTTGCCGACACCGACGCGGGCGATGTTGCCGATCGCCCCGGCGCCGGGGATGACCGAGACCGGCTGGCCGTCGAACGACTGGTTGGCCAGGTCGGCGATCGTGGCGCCCGTCGGGAACCACGATCCGCCGGTGCCGGCGGTGATGATCTGAACCGGTTTCTGTTCCATGGCCTGCAGCCCGGTGGCCGATGCGGTGATCGCGAGCGCACCCACCATTCCCGTGATGAGCCCCCTGACGCTGAGTTTCGCAGAATGCATAGTCATTCGTTTTCCTCCCTTAGGTCGCTTCGGTTACGTGTTTCGTTGCGATTGGCCGATCCGGCCGAAGCTGCCTGCACTGGCACCAGGGACTGGGTTTTCCTCCTGGTTGCACGCGCGTGCAGTTGAACGCTATGGTGCGGAAGTTGCGCGTGTCAACGAGGCGAAACTTTTTCATAAGAGGTGAAACACCTTGACAGGCAATCGACCTTGCGAGCGGGTCAAGCGGGCCGGCCTGGTCCGTGTCCTGCATGACGGCCATCTGCATTGGTCGTCATCCGCGTCGGCGAATTACGGGAGGAGATGATGAGCAGATCCGGGGAGGCACGGACCCACAGGGCCACGGCGCAGGACGTGGCCAAGCTTGCCGGCGTATCGAGATCCGCGGTTTCGCGGACCTTCACGCCCGGCGCGGCGGTGTCGCCTGCGACCCGGCAGAAGGTTCTCGCCGCGTCGCAGCAGCTGCAATACGTGCCCAACGCGGCGGCGCGCAGCCTAATGACGAAACGCACCAACCTCATCGCGGTTGTCGTCTCGAACCAGGCGAGCACGTCCTATGGGCGGCTGCTGGACTGTTTCAGCAGCAGGCTGATGGACATCGGCTACAACGTGTTCCTGATCACGGCCGTCGAGAACCTTGATACCGACGACCAGCTTCTGAAGATGCTGCGCTACCCGGTCGACGGCTTCGTCATCACCGCGGCCGCGTCGCTCGAATTCTCGCGCCAGATCTGCCGGCACTGCATCGCGCTTGGCATTCCGGCGGTCACGCTGAACCGCACCATAGAGGGCGCCGAGCTGAGTTCGATCAATTGCGACCACCGCGCCGGTGGGGCCATGGCGGTCGATACGCTGATCGATGGCGGCCTTCGGCGTCTGGGCCTGATCGTCGGCCATGAGCCCACGACGGTGAACACGGAGCGGATGAACGGCTTTCTCGAGCGCGCGGCCGAACGCGGGATCGCTGAGCCGGCCGTGGTCCGGGCGCGCCAGTTCAATTTCGACGGCGGCTACGAAGCCGCCGCGCAGCTGCTCGGCCGCCATCCCGATCTCGAGGGTCTGTTCTGCGTCAACGATCAGATCGCGATCGGCGCGATGGAGATGGCCCGGAAGGACGCGAAGCTGCGCGTGCCCGAGGATCTCTCGATCGTGGGTTTCGACGACATGCCCGCCGCCGCATGGCCGAGCTTCGATCTGACGACGATCCGGCAGCCGATCGACAAGATGGTCGGTGAAACCCTGCGCGTGCTCATGCAGACGATCGAAGGCGACGCGTCACCTGCAAGCCATAGCGTCGTTCCTGTCGAATTTGTCCGCAGGGGGTCGTCGCGCTGAAAGGCTGTGCCAAGGGCCTTGGGTCGCGTCGCCGCCTGACATGCCGGCCCCTCGCTCCGACCGGAGCGAGGGGGTGCTGAGAAGGGCACTGAAGCCTTCGGGCGCACAGGCGGCTGCGGCGGGCGTCGCGCGCTAGGCGCGCCCCGGTTCCGGTCAGGCGGGAGAGCGGCTGACCGTCGCCGACCGTTCGGAAGCCAAGGCCCGCGCGCTGCTGCAGCATCTGCAGGCGGCTTTCCGGGCGGTCGAGGTCGAGGCGGGCCACGACATCGCCGTCAACGCCACCTCGCTGGGGCTGAAGCCGGACGATCCGCTGCCGTTCGACCCGGCGGACCTTTCGCCCGGCACTCTCGTGGCCGAGGTGAACATGCAGCCGGAGGAGACGCGGCAGCTCGCCGCCGCGGCGGCGCGCGGGCTGCCGACCCATCTCGGGCGCGTGATGCTGGAGGGCCAGCTGCGCCAGATGATGGAATTCCTTCTGCCGGAAGCGTCGTGCCCGTCGACCGGAGGCCGACCATGACTAACAATAAACCTGGAGCACTCAGACGGGGCAGCTCACGACAGGGGAGGCGGATGCAGCCGGGCCGCCGGCGAAAACCGCCCTCCGCGATACGACGGCATGACGTCGCGTCCCTTTTTCGTTGACAGGCGGCACGGCATCGGAGATCTATTTGGAACGTTCTAAATGGAACGTTCCAAAAGCGGGCGGACCCGCTTACGAGCACGCATCTGGGAGGAATGACATGCGCGCCCTACCGACCATTCTCGCTTCCGCACTGGCCCTCACCGGGGCCGCCGGCGCCGCGCAGGCGCTGGAGCTTCGCTTCGGCCATATCGGCACCGAGGACACCGCCTACCATCTCGGCGCGGAGCGCTTCGCGGAGCGGCTGAGCGCGCTGACCGACGGCGAGATCACGGTCGAGATCTTCGCCAATGCCGCGCTCGGCGGCGAGGGCGACATGTTCGAGCAGCAGATGGCCGGGGCGCTCGACCTGCTGGTACTGGCGCCGCAGAACATCACCGATTTCGCGCCGACGGCGAACGTCTTCTCGATCCCCTTCCTCTACCGCGACACCGCGCATTGGGAGGCGGTCCTGACCGGCGAGGCCGGCGCCGAGATCGGCGAGGCGATCCATGCCGAGACCGGCGTGAAGGTGCTGGGCTATTTCGGCGGCGGCCAGCGCCACGTGGTCAGCACCGAGCCGGTCGAGACGCTGGCCGCGCTCGACGGGCTGAAGCTGCGCACCAACCCGACCAAGCCGCTGCTCGCGGCCTGGTCCTCGCTCGGCGTGCAGCCGGCGGTCTACAACTACCAGGAAATCTACACCGGGCTGCAGCTCGGCGCGATCGACGGGCTTCTGAACGAGCCGGAATGGATCCTGCGGATGCGCTTCCACGAGGTCGCGCCGCATATCGGCCTAAGCGGCCATGACATCACCGTTCGGCCGCTGACCATGTCGGGCGCGACCTGGGACGCGCTCGACCCGGCGCAGCAGGAGGCGGTCGCGACCGCCGCCGCCGAGGCCTCGGCCTATGCGCGCGAACTGCAGCTCGGGCTCGACGCCGAGAGCCTCGAGACGCTGAAGACCGAAGGCGCCATGACCTACGATCTCGACAAGGCCGAGATGATCGGCACGGTCGAGCCGGCGGTGGCGCCGGTGGTCGAGGAGATGGGGCTCTCGGGTCTCGTCGCGCGCATCAAGTCCGTGCAGTGACGGCCGCGCCGGCCCGGCGCGCGCCGGGCCGGCCCCGGTCGGGAGCCCCCGCCATGAGATCCATCCTCGCCGCCCTCGGGGCCTGCAACGCGGCGCTTCGGCGCGCGCTGTCGGGCCTGTGCTTCGGGCTGATCGTCTTCTTCTTTCTCGCCATCCTCTACCAGATCCTCGCCCGCAACCTGGCCATGCTGCCGCAGGCCTACTGGACCGAGGAGCTGTCGCGCTTCTCCTTCCAGTGGCTGGTGCTGGCCGGCGCCGCGCTCGGCGTCGCGGCCGACGACCACTTCGTGCTCGAGATCGTCGGGCCGGAGCGGCGGCTGGGCCGGGCGCTGCTGGTGCTGCGCGACCTCGCGCTGGCCGCGATCGGGCTGCTCTTCGTCGTATACGGCTGGGAGTTCGGCCTCTCCGGTCTGCGCCGCACCGCCATGGTCACCGGCCTGCCGATGATCTGGATCTACATGGGCTTCGCGGTGCTGGGCGGGCTGATGCTGCTGTTTTTGGCCGAGCGGCTCCTGGCCATGGCTCTGCACGGGGTGCGGCCGGGCCGGGCGCGCGCCGGGGTCGCCGCGACCACGCAGGGAGACGGCTGATGCTGCCACTCGATCTTGCCGCCGGTGTCCTGCCGGGGCTTCTCTTCGCCGCGCTCGGGCTCCTGATCGCCTTCGGCATCCCGATCGCCTTCGCGCTGATCGCCGCGAGCGCGCTGGTGGTCTGGCTCGATCCGCGGCTGGTGCCGTGGATCCTGATGCAGCGCATGTATTACGGCATGGACAGCTTCGTGCTGCTGGCGGTGCCGCTGTTCCTGCTGGCCGGCAACGTGATCAACGCCGCGCGGGTCACCGACCGGCTGATCGCCTTCGCGCTGGCGCTGCTGGGCCGGTTCCGCGGCGCGCTGGCGCAGGTCAACATCTTCGTCTCGGTGCTGTTCGGCGGCGTCTCGGGCTCCTCCACCGCCGACGCGGCGGGGGTGGGCACGGTGCTGATCCCGGCGATGAAGCGCGAAGGCTACCCGGCCAGCCTGTCGGTCGCGGTGACCGCGACCTCATCGGTGATCGGCAACGTCATCCCGCCCTCGATCACCATGATCGTCTGGGGTGCGATCACCAACACCTCGATCGGCGGGCTGTTCTTCGCCGGGATCGTGCCGGGCCTGCTGATCGGGCTGGCGCTGATGGCGGTGAGCGCGCTGTTGTCGCGCCGCCACGAGGTGCCGGTGCGGGAACCGGCCGGCGCCGCCGAGATCCTCTCGACCAGCCGCGACGGGCTCCTGGCGCTGAGCATTCCGCTGGCCGTTGTGGGGGGCATCCGCTTCGGGTGGTTCTCGCCGACCGAGGCGGCGGTGATCGCGGTTCTGGTGGCCTTGGTGCTGGGCTTCGCGGTCTACCGCACGCTCGACCTGCGCGGCGTGGCGCGCGCCACTTCCGACACGGCGCGGCTCTCGGCGCTGTCGCTGTTCTCGCTGGTGGGGGCCTCGGTGTTCGGCTACCTGATCTCCTTCTACAAGCTGCCGCCGCTGCTGATGGGGCTGGTCTCGGTCAGCGACCCGACGCTGGTGCTGCTGTTCGCGGCGGCGGTGATCCTGCTGGTCGGCACCTTCATGGACGCGCTGCCCGCCACCGCGATCCTCGCGCCGCTGCTGCTGCCGATGGCGCTGGAGGCCGGGGTCCACCCGGTGCATTTCGGGATCGTCGGGGTGATGGCGCTGGCCTTCGGCCTGGTGACGCCGCCCTACGGGCTGTGCCTGCTGATCGCGGCGCGGATCGGCGGCATCCCCATGCTTTCGGCGATGGGGGCGACGACGCTTTACCTGCTGGCGATGCTCGGGGTGCTGCTGGCCTGCATCCTGTTTCCCGAGCTGGTGCTGGCCTTCCCGCGCTGGGTCGCGCCGGACCTGATGTGAGGGCGGCCGGTCGGCCGCTTCGGCTGACCGGCTACTCTGGGTTGCAAGGCCCGTCGGCGGCGGGCGGCCGCCCGCCGCGCAGGTCGGCCCGCCTTCCCGCGAGGGTGCGGTCGGGCAGGGGCGGGGTGACGGCGTGCGCCTGCCGGGCGCAAAGGTCCCGCCCTCCCGGAAAAGCCATTCAGCGCAGCGGCAAACCGTTCAGGTGGCGGCAAAACGCGGTCATTCGTCAGCGGCCGTGAAATCCATTGGGTTTCATCGCATTTCCGCAATTCGGCCGGAGAAAGGTAAATAATTTACTTACACCCTTTGTTTTATTGACCCCATTTGCACTTCTGGGCAGTTTTGGTGAATGGCCGATCAACCCTACGGGGCGACGGCCTCCGGCTCAGGAGAGGCGGCACGACCCGGCGGGGAGGCTCCAAGGGGTCGTGAGATTTTTCGGGTGGAGTTTGACAATGTTGAGACCGCCTCTGGTGCCATCGGCACGGCTCGGTAGACCGAGAGGGACAGTTCATGAGTGGCTCGAAAATGACAGGGTGAGAACGGGTATCCGCGCAAGCGCCCCTCCTGGTCGAAGCCGGCTCCCGTCCCTGTCGAACCTTCTGAATATCCCAGACATGATGATGGGTTACGCAGCATCCCTCGGTCCGGCGGCGCGGTTGCGCCCGCCGGGCCGTCCGGCAACGCAGCCTGCGACCGGCGCGATCCGCGTCGGCGGCGAGGTGTCTCTCAGGCGCGTGTACACAGGGGCCTAGCTTCGGAAGGCCTCTCGCGCGGAGAGCAAGTGAAGATCGGCCCGGCCCGGCACGCCCATCGTGCGAAAATGGCCGGTCATCTCTGAAAAGCAGCGTTCCGTCCCGTCGGCCCCAGCCGGGCTGCCGAGGGAATTCCGCTTGTGGATTTAATTGACGCGAGGCCGCCCGGTTTCGCGAACAGGGAGGTTCGTCCTAGGACGAATTCGATGGCGCATGGCTGTAACGAATGATTTCACCGCGAGCGAACTGGACCTCAACGGCAAGACCAATATCGGCAGCCCGACCGCATTGGTCTGGGGGCCGGACGGCCGGCTCTACGTCACCGAGCAGGACGGCGACATCAAGGTCCTGACGGTCGCGTTCGGCGACAAGGATCCCAACGACGCCGACCCCACCGCCAGCTTCCACGTGACCGATGCCGAGGACGTGGACCTGGTCAAGACGATCCCCAATTTCAACGATGACGGGACTTCGCTCGGCTCGAGCAAGCGGCAGGTCACCGGCATCGACGTCACCCAGCAGTACGATGCCAATGGCGACCCGGTGATGCTGGCCAGCGGCAAGCCGGCCGTGGTGATGTACGTCACCTCCTCCGACAGCCGGATCGGCGCGGGCGGCGGCGGCAACGACGCCGGCCTCGACACCAATTCGGGCATGATCACGAAGCTGGTCCAGCAGCCCGACGGAAGCTGGGAGGCCATCGACCTGGTCCGCGGCCTGGCGCGCTCCGAGGAGAACCACGCGACGAACGGCCTCGAGGTGATCCAGGAGGTGGTGGACGGCAAGCTGGTCTCCGAGCGGCTGATCGTCGCCAATGGCGGCAACGCCAACACCGGCGCCCCGTCCAACAACTTCGCCGGGCAGCAGGAGCAGCCCTACTCGGCGGCGATCCTCGAGGTCGACCTGACCGAGCTGGCCGGCATGCCCGTCAACACGGATGCGGCCTCGGGCCGCAAATACGTCTACGACATGCCGACGCTGAACGACCCCATCCGGGCCGGCGAGACCGACGCCGCCGATCCGTTCGGCGGCAATGACGGTCTCAACAGCGCCAAGCTGATCGCCGACGGCCCGGTCCAGATCTATTCCGCCGGCTATCGCAACGCCTACGACGTCGAAGTCACGGAGGACGGCCGGGTCTGGACCTACGACAACGGCGCCAACAACAACTGGGGCGGCCGCCCCGCCGGCGAGGACCAGGACGGCGACACCAACTCCACCGAGGCCGAGACCGGCACGCCGCCGGGCTACATCGCCACCAACCTCTACGTCGAGGACAACAACGAGATCTTCGGCAATTTCGACCCGCAGAACTGGGACCAGCTCCATGAAGTGACCCGCTCCGACGACCTCAACGGGCGGAGTCTGTCCGCCGGGGAGGGCGGCGCGTCGCTCTACACCTGGGACCACCCCGACCACGGCGCCTTGCAGCTGGTCTATGGCGGCCATCCGAACCCGACGCGGGCCGAGGGCGCGCGGGCCGGCATCCTCTACACGCCGCAATCCGGCGTCGGCAACGCGAAGCTGATGGTGTCGAACGTCGACAAGAACGGCACGAGCGACTTCCTCGAGGTCGTCGACTGGCTCAGCGCGATCGGCTACTCGGACGCCTTCATCAACGCCACCGTCGTCGCCGTCGATCCCGGCGTCCGCTACGCCGACAGCTTCGCCGCGGGCTTCGGCGGGGCCGGCGCGACCGGCCGCCCGACCAGCCCGGGCGTCTACTCGCTGCAGGAGGATCCGAACGGCCCCATCGGCCTGCCCGCCGATGTCGAGGAGATCGTGCACGCGGTGAACGCGATCGAGGGCGACTACCGCGAGGCCGGCTATACCGACGGGTCGGTCGACACCGGCAAGGGCTCGGTCAACGGGCTCGCCGAGTACACCTCCGACATCTTCGAGGGCACCGGCGTCAGCATGAAGGGCGCGCTCTTCGCCGCGTCGTTGAACCAGGGGCAGTACTACGTCATCGGGCGCGACGGCGACGGCGTGGTGCAGACCACCACCACCTCCGGCCGCACCATCGCCGCCGACCGCGTGTTCGTCCCGTCCGGCGGCGCGCCGCTGGGGCTGGCCTCGATCGGCGACGACCTCGTGCCGCATGGCGGCAACGAGGCCTTCCGCGGCTCGGTCTGGGGCGCGATCTACAAGCAGAACGGCCCCGTCATCGAGGTTCTGCAGCCGGGCAACCCGGAGAGCAACGCGCTGCTTCCGGTCTATGCCGGCCAGGAGCCGAGCGACCCCACCGACCATGATCTCGACGGGGTCGACCACCTGAACGATCCGTTCGAGTTCGATGCCGACAACGGCATCGCGCTGGCCGCCGGCGAGCGGATGGAGATCAACTTCAGCCAGGTCGATCTCGCGGCGACGCCGGAGTTCTCCGGCACCATCGGCGACACCGGCCTGATGGGCGCGGCGCTCGACGGCGTCACCCCGAACCGCGACGCGAAGAGCGCCGCCGACGGCTTCGGCCCGGCCGACCAGGAGGACGGCCTGTTCGACAATGCCGGGAACATCATCCCGGGCGGCAACGCGCCGATCCTGCAGATCAAGGAGGTGGCCGCCGGCAGCGCCCTGAACGGCGCCAACACGCTGCGCGACGGCCTGCACACCGGCGTCAGGATCGACGAGGACGTGAAGCGCCTCGTGGCCGAGGTCGAGGTGTTCAACTGGGCGGTCGACCAGTTCGACGGCCAGGGCCGCGTGACCGGCCTGACCTTCGGCGACGGCACCCAGTCCAACTTCGTCCGGTTCGTCTTCGGCGACGTGGGCGCCGAGGGCGGCACGCTCGGGCTCGAGGTCGGGATCGAGACGGATGACAGCTACGCCGTGCTGGCTACGGTCGACGACCAGGCCTTCATCGACGCGCTGCTGGTGGGCGACGGCACGCTGAACCAGAAGAAGGTGACGCTGCAGCTCGAGATCGCCGATATCGGCGGCGCCTACGACATCCTCGCGCGCTACAAGGTGGACGGCCAGCCGGGCTTCACCGAGGTGCCGCTGAACGCCTCGCTGCCCGAGGGCGTGCTGCAGCAGGTCCTCGACGGCACCCACACGATCAGCGACGGCACCGGCCCGACGCTCACCTCGGGCGCCGCGATCGGCATCGTCGCCGAGAAGGGCAGCGCCACCAGCTTCACGGCCGTCGACATCGACGCCATTCGCGTCGAGGCCTTCGGCAACGAGATCGCCGCCGGCAGCGCCGGCGAGGTGCAGGGCGCCGTCGGCACCGACGGCACGGACACCGTGATCTACGACGGCACCGACACCCAGCTCGGGGCGCTGCCGGCCGACATCGAGAACTTCGACGGTTCCGGCTCTGATGCGGACTTCACGCTCACGGCGAACGCGGCGTCGAACAGGATCAAGGTCGGCTCCGGCAGCAACACCATCACCACCGGGGAGGGCAACGACGTCGTCAGCGGCTCGCTCGACGATCTGGACGGCGACACGGTCACCGATTTCTCGCGCGACGACGCCATCCTGATCGAGGGCTTCTCCTCCGCCGACATCGACAGCGTGTCCTATGCCGAGGGCTCGGCGATCCTCACGATCAACGACAGGACCTTCACGCTCGACGGCGAGGACTTCTCGGGCGAGAACTTCGACGCCACCGATGGCGCCGCCTACTTCGACTTCACCGATACGGCCGACGGGCTGCGCATCACTTCGCGCGCGCCGCTGAGCCCGGTCGTCGCGGTCGATGCCGGCGGCTTCGGCAACAAGGTCGGGACGCTGCGCGACACCGTGCTGACCTTCCAGGGCGACGAGGGCGGCGCCGTGGACGGCAACGGCTTCACCACGCCGGGCTCGACGAAGGCCTACACCAACGCGGCGGCGCAGGGCCATGACTTCCCGGACACCGATCTCGACGCGATCCTGGCCACCGAGCGCTCGAATGCCGGCGCCTTCAGCTACGAGATCGCGGTGCCGGACGGCACCTATCTCGTGGACCTAATCTTCGCCGAGATCTATTTCGGATTTCCCGGCAGCAATGGGCCGGCCAACGGCGACGGGCAGCGCATCTTCGATGTCGAGATCGAGGGGACCGAGGTCATCACCAACCTCGACATCCATGCCGAGGCGGGCGGCGGCGGCAAGCAGATCGTCAAGAGCTTCGAGGTCGAGGTCACCGACGGCGTCCTGAACATCGACATGCCGGCGATCGGCGCCGGCGACGGCGACGTCAACCAGAACAAGCTCTCCGGCCTCGTGGTCTGGAGCGTCGGCGGCAGCTTCGTGCCGGTCGACGCGACCGCCCCGGTGATCGATTCCATCAGCCTCGAGAACCCGCAGAGCGTCACCGACGGGACGCGCACCGCGACCGTGGTGGTGACCGACGAGACCGGGTTCGAGGCGGCCGATTTCACCGGGCTGACCGGCGCCGTGCTGCAGTTCTCGGGCTACCAGCCCGCTTCGGTGGCCGACCCGGTCGTGACGCTGTCGAACGACGGCAAGACCGCGACGCTCGCATTCGAGGTCACGCCGCAGAACGACAGCTGGACCAACGGCACGACCGGCACGATCAGCCTCCTGGCCGGCGCCTTCAACGACGCGGCCGGCAACGGCACGCCCGCGGCGTCGGGCGGCTTCGTGGTCCAGTCGAACCTCGACGCGCTCGATCGGGGTCTCGTGGTGCGCGCGATCAACATTGGCACGGCGGACCAGACGCCCGGCGATCTCGACCCCGACTCGATCAGCGGCGTCGACGACGATGACCGCTACGGCGGCGCGCTGACCGACACGATCATCAAGGATGCCTTCGGCAACTTCGTGACCTTCGAGGCCGACAGCGACGCCTATCACAGCTCGCCCAAGCCGTCGCAGAACGCCAATGTCGACGGCCAGAGCGGCAGCAGCGGGTCGAATGCCGGCGGGATCGATCTCGACGGGTCGGCCTACCACACCTATCGCGACAGCGCCGCCGCCAGCTGGACCTCGACCTTCGGGGGCTTCGCCAACGGCACCTACGTGGTGGAGCTGCACTTCGCCGAGCTCTTCGCGACGTCGGCGCTGCAGCGCGTAGGCGACTTCACCGTCAACGGCGTGGTCTTCGGCGACGATTACGACGCCTTCACCGCGGGCGGTGGCGTCGACAGGCCCAGCTTCATCCGCAAGGCGGTGACCGTCACCGACGGCACGATCCAGGTGCTGGTGGACGATGCCAGCGCGGGCCAGCCGGGCTATTCCGCGATCGTCGTCTACGAGGCGGTCGAGCCCGGCGCCGTGCCCAGCCTCTCGGTCGAGGACGTGATCGTCGCCGAGGGCGGGACCGCGACGATCACCGTCACCCGCACGGGCGACCTGTCCGAGACCACCAGCGTCGATCTGGCGCTGAGCCTCGACGGCACCGCCGACGCGGCCGATGTCGGGGCGCTGTCGGCCGGGTCGGTCAGCTTCGCCCCGGGCGAGGCCAGCAAGACCGTCACCCTGCCGATCGTCGACGACGCGGAGGAGGAGCCGGCCGAGACGCTTTCGGTGATCCTGTCCAACGCCACCGGCAGCGCCGTCATCGCGAACGGCAGCGCGACCGTGACGATCGCGGCGAGCGACAGCGGCCTGCAGGCCCCGGTCGGAACCACCATCTTCGAGCTCGACTTCGAGGGGCCGGGCGGCGAGGCGATCGCCGCCGGCGGCTTCGACGGCACGCTCGGCAACAAGCCCGTGGACGAGAGCAAGAGCGAGGTCGAGAACGGCCGGCTCGTCGTCCAGACCGACGAGGGCGACATCAATGACGGGACCACAGGCGGCAGCCTGAGCGACTTCACCAAGACCGTCGATCTCAGCGACCCGGCGCTGAACGAGATCTACCTCACCACGAGCTTCGAGAACCCCTTCACCGAGGCGCTCCTGACCTCGCAGGGCGTCACCGACGGCGTGGTGCCGAACTTCGTCCAGCAGGGCATCGTCCTGGGGACCGGCACGCAGGTCGCGGGCGAGATGGTGAAGCTGGTCTGGGGCGGCGTCGCGGGCGGCACCGGCGCGCAGATGTGGACCAAGGGCAACGTCGTCGACCAGAAGGTGACCATCGCCGCGATGCTCACCGGCGGCAACGGCCTGTTCGACGTGGCCCGGGTCGAGATGAGCCTCGTCGTCGACAAGGCGGCGGGAACGATCGGCCAGTACGTGACGCTGTTCGACGCCGCGGGCGCGATCATCGGCGGGGTCCGCCCGGTCGCGACCGCGGGCTTCGCGACCGCCGCGCCGGTCCCGCTGCCGAGCGAGGTCCTTCTGAACCTGACAACGGCCGACACGCCCACGCATGTGGGGGTGACGTCCTCCGACAACAGCCAGCCCGCCGGCAGCTTCACCAGCTTCGAGGCGAGCTGGGACTTCCTGCGCCTGTCGTCGCCGCAATACGTCGAGGGCGGCGACGGGCCGCCGAGCGACGCCGTGAACGGCGTGGCCGTCGCCGCGGACGACTTCTCGGATGACCGGCTGGCGCCGACCGACATCGGCACGCTGGCGGCGGGCGAGACCGTGATCGTCGCCAGCCAGCAGGGCGATGACGCGCCGGGCGGCCGCGATCGCGACTACTTCACCTTCACCGTGGCCGAGGGCCAGGAGCTGACCGGCATCGTGCTGGAGGGCTGGGAGACCGAGGAGACCGGCACGCCGCAGGCCTTCATCGGAATCAACGACAGCGCGACCGTGCCCACCGATCCGGTGACGTTCGAGGGCGCGGACCAGATGCTCGGCGGCTACATCTACAACAGCGGCGACGTGGCCAACGGCACGACCCAGGACGGCAACCTGATCGACGAGCTGGGCCAGGGCAGCGAGCAGGGCGTCGAATTCCGCGACACCGACGGGGACGGCCTCGGGGACGGGTTCACCGCGCCGCTGCCGGCCGGCACCTACACGATCTGGCTCAACCAGGGCGGCGCGCTTTCGACCGCGACGCTCAAGCTGGTCACCGCGCCGGTCGCCACGGGCGACATCGTGCTGTCCATCACCGATGCCGCGCCGGTCGAGGAGGGCGAGGGCGCGACGCTGAGCTTCGGCCTCGCCGCGAGCGACGCCTTCACCGGAACCATGGAGGTGCAGTTCGACACGGGCGGCGCCTCGTTCTCGCAGTCGGTCCAGTTCACCGACGGCGCGGGGGTGCTGATCGTCCCCGCACCGAACGACGAGATCAATGACGGCGACACGACCGTCGGCGTCACCCTGACCGGCGCCACCTCCGCCGACACCGCAATTCCGATCGTGGTCGACACCGCCGCCGACTCCGCGAGCGGCACAGTGACAGAGGACGACCCCATGGACCCCGAACTGCAGAAGGGCGACCTCGTCATCGCCATCAATGCCGGCACGGCCGGCGCGATCGTGAACGATGCCATCGAGGGCATCGACTTCGCCGCCGATACCGGCTTCAGCGAGTCGCAGACCTACACCGACGACAATGCCAACGATCCCAACGGCGACACCGCCGCCTTCGACGGCACGATCTACGAGACCGAGCGTTACGCCAAGCTGCTGACCTACACGCTGACCACCAAGGGTGACGGCACGCCGCTGGTGGATGGCGAGCAATACGTGCTCGAGCTCTACTTCGCCGAACTCTACCAGAACGCCGCGAACAAGCGGAAATTCGATGTCACGCTGAACGGCACCGAGCTGCTCGAGGACGATCTCGACATCGTCGCCGAGGTCGGCTTCGACGACCCGGCCACCCCGGAGGTGGAGGGCATCTACAAGGTCCAGACCCTCGCCACCGTCGTCGACGGCGCGATCACCATCGAGCTGAACGCGAACGCCGCCGTCGGGGGCATCGACAACGCCAAGATCAACGGTCTGGCGCTGTTCGAACTGCCCGCCGATCCGTCCGCGGTCAGCGTCTCGGTCGCGGATGTCACCGTGTCGGAGGAGGCCGGCACGGCGGATGTCGTCTTCAGCCGGGCGGGCAACACCGACACCGACATGACGATCACCTTCTCGACCGGGGCGGGCACCGCCACGGCGGGCGAGGACTACACCGCCGTCACCGCCCAGACGATCACGATCCCGGCCGGCCAGACGAGCGTGACCGCGCAGATCACCCTGACCGGCGACGAGGCCGACGAGGGTACGGAGACCTTCACCGTCTCGATCGACGATGCCGTGGCCGCGGGCGCCACCGTCACCATCGCCGATGCCGAGGCCACGGTCACGCTGACCGACGACGACGGGGTCGACCCGGCGGATATCGACGGCGACGGCATCCTGAACATCGACGACCCCTTCGCCTATGACGGCGGCAACGGCGCGGGCAAGGTGCTGGCCGAGGGCGTGAGCTTCCGCCAGGACTTCGACACCGAGACGTCGGATCCGTTCAGCGCCGAGGCCGGGTTCTCGGGGATCGTCGTCAACCCGCTCTTCGATCCGGCCGGCACGTCGGCCACCGATCCCTATGGCGACCGCACGACCGAAGCCAACGTCTCGGTCGCCGGCGGCGCGCTGAGCGTCACCTCCTCGAACAACGACCTGTTCGGCACCGGCAACAACGAGGTGCAGAACGCGATCAAGGACAACTACCAGTCGGCCGTCGACGTCACCGGCGTCGACAGCTTCACGATCGAGGCCAAGGTCGCCAATCCCTTCTTCGGCGGCCCGGTGCCGAGCAGCTACGCATCCTTCGGCATCACCTTCGGCGCCGGGGGGGTCGACGACTACGTCAAGTTCGTGCTCGGCGGCTTCAACTCCACCCCGCGCGTGCAGCTGGCGCAGGAGGACAGCCTGACCGGCGCGAAGGAGGAGAACATCCTGACATCCTCGGGCAGCATCGACGTGACGCTGGCGCAGGACGTGGTCTTCTCGGTCGCGATCGACAAGGTGGCGGCCACGGTCCAGGGCGTGGCGACCTTCTTCGCCGCCGACGGCAGCGAGATCGGCGCGATCGCCACATCGACGCGCGACATTGCACCGAACGGATCCCTGCAGGCCGCGCTTGACGGAAACAACCCGCTGACCAATGGCACGGGCGGCCTCGCTTACGGCATCTCGATCACCGATTTCGGCGGTGCGCCGGGCTTCACCGCCGACTGGGACTACCTCGTGGTCCAGGGCCCCGAACCGGTGAACGACGCGCCCACGGCGGTCACGCTGAGCCCGGCGACCCTGACCCTGCAGGAGGGCACCGACACCAGCGCCGGCAGCGTCAAGCTGGCCGATATCGCGGTCGTCGATGACGGCATCGGCAGCAACGAGCTGACGCTCGCCGGCGCGGATGCGGGTCTCTTCGTCATCGTCGACGGCGCGAACGGGCCGGAGCTGCACCTCGCCCAAGGCGCCGTTCTGGACTTCGAGACCGCGCCGCAGATCGACGTGACCGTCAATGTCGACGACGCCGCCGTCGGCGCCACCCCCGACGCGACCGCCGGCTTCACGCTCACGGTCTCGGACGTCAACGAGGCGCCCACCGCCGTCAGCCTGCAGAACGTCATCGCCTCCATCCCCGAGAATGCCGACACGACGGCCGGGACGACCTTCGTGGCCGATATCGTGGTGACGGATGACGGGCAGGGCACCAACGCGCTGACGCTCGCGGGCGCGAACGCGGACCTGTTCACGATCGTCGACGGCACGACCGGGCCGGAGCTGCACCTCAAAGCCGGTGCGGCGCTCGATTTCGAGACCTCGCCGGTGCTCGGCGTCTCGGTGCAGGTGAACGACCCCGACGTCGGCGGCGATGTCGATGCGACCTCGGACCCGCTGGCGCTGCCGGTGACCGATGCCAACGACGCGCCGACCATCGGCGGGACGATCGCCGGTGTCACCGCCACGACCGGCGAGGCGACCTCCGTG
>NZ_FNAT01000015.1 GCF_900102015.1 Limimaricola pyoseonensis
CAAAGCAGGCACACCCACCCGTACGGCGCGGAACCGGACAGGGTCGAAGCCGTTTTGGAAACGCTCGCGAAGAGCAGGTCTCGACGCGGGACAGGCGAGGCCGCGCCCGGGCCGGCGCCCTCGTGACCTTTGCCGGATCCGGGCAGAGATGTTTCTCTCGAAAGTTTCCCGATCGCTCTCGAGGAGCGCCGCGAACCATGCCCCCGGCAGAGGTTTTTCATCTATATTACATAACCTAAGTTATCCGACTTCTCCTTCTCAGGAAACACGGCCCGCTCTCCACCGGAGCGGGCCGCGTGTCGGTCAGGGCCGGACCGCGACCACCTCGATCTCCACCAGCCAGGCCGGGCTGGCGAGGCCCGCCACCTCGACCACCGAGCGGCTCGGCAGGTTCGGCTGGTCCTCGGTGCCGAAGAACTGCGTGTAGCCGTTCATGAAGCCCGAGAAGTCCATCGCCCCGCCCTCTTCCGGCGCGACGAGGAAGACGGTCATCTTCACCACGTCCGACATCGTCAGGTCGAGGCGCTCCAGGTTGCCTTCGATCGCCTGCATCACCGAGACGGTCTGCGCCTCGGTGTCGCCATAGGCCGCGCGGCTGCCCTGCTCGGCCTCCGTGTCGGTGACGCTCGGCACGGCGCCGCTGAGATAGACCAGCTCGGCATCGGCCGGCAGCTCGACCGCCATCGAGATCGGGAAGTCGGAGTCGGGCAGCGGGTGGCGCGTCACCTCCTGCGCGGTGGCCGGCAGCGCCAGCGCCGCCAGCGCGGCGGCGGCCAGGATGCGCGCGGTCATGGCCGCACCGCCGCGACGTCCTCGGCCGTGGCCGCGATGCCGTTCTCGCCCTCGACGTAGTCGTTGCCGAAATGCGAGCGGATGTAGTTGGTGACCTCGGCCACCTGCTCGTCCGACAGGATCCCGCCCAATGGCGGCATCGCCTTCTGCCCGTTGACGATCAGGTAGATCGGGTATTCGGGGAACTCCAGCATCTCGTTCTCGGCCAGCGCCGGGTACATGCCCGCGCCCACCGCGCCCTGGCCCTCGGGCATGTGGCAGCCCGAGCAGACGGCGTTGTAGATCGCCTCGCCGCTCTCCTGCGTCAGCATCGCGGAATCGGCGAAATAGGCGAGGTCGCCTTCGGAGGGCTCGAAGGTGCGGAACTGCTCGCGCTGGCCGGATTGCGCGATCTCGCCGCTCTCGGCCTCGGTCTCGGGCTGCTCCTGCTGCGCGAGCACCGGCAGGGCCGCGCCGAGCGCGAGGCCCGAGAGGATCAGCGTCAGGGGAAGCGGTTTCATTGGGTGTCTCCCGTGTTGCCGTTGACCACCTGCGCATGCAGGCGCTGCATCGCGTCGAGCGCCGAGAGGATCGCGCCCTCCTGCCAGCCCGGCAGGTATGAGATGTGCTCGCCGGCCAGCACCACGCGGTTGTCGACCGCGGCCGCGGTCTCGTAATCGGCCTCGCGGTCCTTCCAGATGCCGTAGCAGCCCAGCACCCAGGGCACCTTGTGCCAGGCCACCGATATGCCGTTCGAGAACTCCTCGGTGTATTGCGGGTGGATGCGGCTGCCGTATTCGACCGCCCATTTCGTCCGCTCCTCGGGCTGCATGGCGTTGAACTGGTAGGCGGTGGCGCCCCAGACATAGCCGCCCAAGAGCACGCCCGGCCCGTCCTTGAAGAAGTCGTGCGACGGGTAGGAAATCAGCGCGATCGGCAGGTCGGTGTAGCTGATGCCGCCATAGATGCGCTCGTCCTCCTCCCAGAAGCGGCGCTTGAACTCGAGCCCGAACTTGACCGAGCCCGCGTAGTACATCGAGTCGATGATCGCGGTCTTGTCGCCCGAGAGGTTGTGCTCGATCTGGCCGAGGATCGAGAAGGGGATGGTGCAGATGCAGTAGTCGCCGGTGCGGGTCACCTTCTCGCCGTTGTTGGCGAGATCCTCGTATTCGACGGTGACGCCGTTTTCGTCCTGCATCATCGAAACCACCTTGGCGTTGTAGGTGATCAGGTCGCCGACCTCGCGCTCGAAGCCCTGCGCGATCATGTCCATGCCGCCCTTGGGCTGGAACATGGTGCCCTGGTGATGCGTGGTCTCGGCCTCGACCAGCCAGGTCCAGAGGTCGGATTGCAGGATCCGGTCGAGCGAAATGGGCTCGGAGGGCACCGGCGCGGCGTCCAGCCCGCCGCCGGGCCATGTCTCGTAGCCGCGATACTCGGAGGTGTGGTCGGATTTCACGTAGCGGTAGTTCTCGTCGAGCATCCCGTATTCGACGAGGCTGTCGAGCAGCTTGCGCTTGTCCTCCTCGGTCACCTCCTCGTCGAGCGCGCCCTGGTCGGTGACCTTGGCGAGCAGCTCGGCGATGCGGCCGCGATAGTCGGTCGCGATCTCGCGGTAGCGCTGCGGCTGGCCGTCGAAGGCCTCCTGCCGGTGCAGGTAGGCGTTGTGGTTCTCCTGGATGAAGGGCTCGAGCTCGACCCCGAGCCGCTTGCAGTAGTCGAGCACCGCGTAGTGGTGATGCGGGATCCGCCAGGGGCCGGGGTTGAGGTAGTTGCCTTCCGCGAACTCCACCTCCTGCGTGGCGCCGCCCAGCTCGGTGTAGCTGTCGCCGCCGCGCAGCGTCCAGCAGCGGCCGCCGGCCTTCTCGCGGTACTCGATGATCTCGACCTCGTAGCCCGCGGCGCGCATCTCGAGCGCCGCCGTCATGCCGGCGAGGCCGGCGCCGAGGATCAGCACCTTGGCGCCCTGCGGGTCGCCCTCGAGCCGGACCGGCCCGGTGTAGCTCGACTCCTGCGCGAAGCCGAGCGTGGTCATCGCCTGGTACATGGTCGCCGTTCCGGCGGCGAGGCCGACCATCTGCAGCAGGCTGCGGCGTGACATCGACATTTCCGGTTCCTCCCTGACAGCCGGCGCGTTGCGGTGCGCACGGGGGAGAAGATCGTCCGCGAGACGCGGATCTCCATGCGGAGACCGGAAAAAATTGAATTATCTGCGATTCCCCTCGACCGGGCCACGAAACGCCCTAGGGTTGTGGGGCTGGCCTCTCAGCGCGTCAGCGCCGCCCGCATCCCCGCCTCCGGAAAACAGGTCGCCGGCCGGCCCGCCCGCTCCTGCCAGCGGCCGATCGAGCGGCGGGTCTTGTAGCCCGCGAGACCGTCGGCGCCGCCGACATCGTGGCCCCGCGCCTCGAGCGCGCGCTGCATCGCGGCCACGTCCGAGCGCATGAGCTCCGCCACCGGCCGCCAGCGCCCCTCGAAATCGCCCATCCCGTAGGCGATCCGGTCGCCGACATGGCCGACGAAGAGCGCGTAGAGGTCGCTCATGTTGTAGGCCTTGAGCACGTAGAAGTTCGGCGTGACGACGAAGGCCGGCCCGTGCCGCCCGGCCGGCATCAGCAGGTAGCCCTCGCCGCGCCGCTCGTGCTCGGGGAAGGGCTTGCCCGAGACCCGGCGCAGCCCCATCGCCTCCCATTGCGCGATCGTCCGGCCCTGGTCCGGCCCCTCGAGCGTGCAGGAGACCGTCTCGGGCACGGTCACCTCGAAGCCCCAGTCGCGCCCCGGCACCCAGCCGTGGTGGGCGAGGTAGCTGGCGATCGAGGCGATGGTGTCGGCCTCCGAGCGCCAGATGTCGGCCCGCCCGTCGCCGTCGCCGTCGGCGGCGTAGCGCAGGAAGGAGCTGGGCATGAACTGCGGCTGGCCGAGCGCGCCGGCCCAGCTCGAGCGCATCGCGCGCTGCGGCGCGTGCCCCGCCTCGGCGATCCGGAGCGCGGCGATCAGCTCGTCGGTGAAGTAGTCGGCGCGCCGCCCCATGAAGCCCTTGGTGCCGAGTACCGCGAAGGCGTCATGCGGGATCGCCGCCCGGCCATAGCCGCTCTCGCGGCCCCAGATGGCGAGCGCGATCCGCCCCGGCACGCCGGTCGCGCGCTCGACCGCGGCGAGCGTGGCGGCGTGGCGGCGGGCCATCTCGCGCCCGACCGCGGCCGCCCCCTCGACTGCGCCGCGGCGGAAATACCGCTCCGGCGCGCTGAACTCGGCCTGCCGCTGGCGGCGCGGCGCCGCCTCCGGTGCGCCCGGCGGCGCGAGGTCCGGCAGCTCCCAGTCCAGCGCCACCCCGTCGAAGGCCGCGGTGAAGGTGCCGCGCGAGACGCCCGCCGCGCGGGCGCGCGGCCAGATCGTCTGCTCGAGCCAGCTCCTGAACTGCCGCTCCAGCGCGGCGCGGTCCTGCGCCATGGCCGGGCTTGCGAGGCAGAGGGCTGCGAGAATGAGGGCACGGATGATCAAGGGCTGCTCCTGCGGCTCGGATCCTGCCCCGAGACTAGCGCAGCCCGGCCCGGGATCGCCCCCGTCGCGGCTTCGTCGCGGCGGCGATCGGCGGATTGCGGCCGGCGACCCGGATACCGGGCCGCGGCTCAGCGCGCGTAAGGATCAGACAGCGCCGGCAGCACCGTGCCCTCGCAGGCCCCGAAGCCGACCCTGTAGCCCGCGCCCTGCGCGTGGCCCCGCAGGGTCAGCCGGTCGTGGTCGGCGACGAAGGCGCGGGTCGTGCCGGCCACCGCGATCGGCTCCGCGCCGCCCCAGCTCAGCTCCAGCAGCGAGCCGCGCGCGTCGCGCGTCGCCCCCGAGATCGTGCCCGAGCCGAGCAGGTCGCCCACCCGCATCGGGCAGCCCGACACGGTGTGATGCGCCAGCTGCTGCGCCGCCGAGTAGTAGAGCTCGCGCGCATTGGTGCGCGCGATCACCTCGCCCGCCGCGCCCTCGGGCGCCAGCTCCACCGACAGCGCGATGTCGTAGAGCATCGGCCCCGGCTCGCGCAGATAGGGCAGAAGCTCGCGCGACCGCTCGGGCGCTTCGGTGCGGAACGGCTCCAGCGCCGCGCGGGTGACGATCCAAGGGCCGATGCTGGTCGCCGTCGCCTTGGCCTGGAACGGCCCGAGCGGCTGGTACTCCCAGGCCTGCACGTCGCGCGCCGACCAGTCGTTCAGAAGCACGTAGCCGAAGATCATCGCGTCGGCCTCGGCCACCGTGACCGGCCCGTCCGAGGGCTGGCCCACCACCGCGCCGAGCTCCAGCTCGATGTCGAAACGCGCGCAGGGCGCGAAGCGCGGCAGCGCCTCGTCGGGCCCCTTCACCTGCCCCCAGGGCCGCCGCACCGGCGTGCCCGAGACCACCACCGACGACGCCCGCCCGTTGTAGCCGATCGGGATCGACAGCCAGTTCGGCGGCAGCGCGTTCTCGGGGCCGCGGAACATGGTGCCCACGTTCTGGGCATGGTGCCGCCCGGCGTAGAAATCGGTGAACTCGGCCACCGCGAAGGGCAGGTGCATCCGCGCCCCGTCCATCGGCACCAGCAGCGGCTCCAGCCGCGCCGCCTCGGCCGCGCCCTCGGCCAAGAGCTCCGTCAGCCTTGCCCGGAGCGCGTCCCAGGCCGCCGGCCCCGCCGCCATCAGCGGGTTCCAGGCCCCCTGCCCCAGGAGCGGCCCGCCTTCGAGCAAGATCAGCCCCTCGGCCTCGGCCGCCGCCACGTCGAGGATCATCTCCCCGATCGCCACACCGCAGCGCGGCGCGCCGCCACCTGTCGAGAACACCCCGCAGGGCAGGTTGTTGAGCGGGAAGTCGGCCTCCGCGTCGTTGGCGCTCTCGACCCAGCTTCGGCGCAGGCCCTCGCTCATTCCCAGTTGCCCTCGGGCGTGCCGTCGAAGCGCTTCTTCAGGCTGTCCCAGCAGTCGATGTAGTCGTCCTGCAGCGGCGCCTCCTTCGCGGCGAACTCGGTCAGGTGCTGCGGGAAGCGGGTCTCGAACATGAAGGACATCGTGTCGTCGAGCTTGCGCGGCTGCAGCTCGGCCCGGCTCGCGGCCTCGAAGGCCTCGTTGTCGGGCCCGTGCGGCAGCATCATGTTGTGCAGGCTCATGCCGCCCGGCACGAAGCCCTGCGGCTTGGCGTCGTACTGGCCGTAGATGTTGCCCATCAGCTCGGACATGACGTTCTTGTGGTACCAGGGCGGGCGGAAGGTGTTCTCGGCCACCATCCAGCGTTCGCGGAACAGCACGAAGTCGATGTTGGCCGTGCCCTCGACGCCGGAAGGCGCGGTCAGCACGGTGAAGATCGACGGGTCGGGGTGGTCGAACAGCACCGCGCCCACCGGGCAGTAGGTCCGCAGGTCGTATTTCACCGGCGCGTAGTTGCCGTGCCAGGCCACCACGTCGAGCGGCGAGTGCCCGATCCGGGTCTCGTGGAACCGGCCCTGCCACTTCACCGTGACGGTCGAGGGCGTCTCGCGGTCCTCGAAGGCCGCGACCGGCGTCTTGAAGTCGCGCCGGTTGGCCATGCAGTTGGCGCCGATCGGGCCGCGCCCCGGCAGGTGGAACTTCTGGCCGTAATTCTCGCACACGAAGCCGCGCGCCGGCCCGTCCAGCAGCTCGACCCGGTAGACCAGCCCGCGCGGGATGATCGCGATCTCGGCCGGCTCGAGGTCGATCACGCCGAGCTCGGTGCAGAAGCGCAGCCGCCCCTCCTGCGGCACCACCAGAAGCTCGCTGTCGGCCGAGTAGAAATAGGCGTCCTGCATGCTCTCGGTGACGAGGTAGATATGCGCGGCCATGCCGGCCTGCACATGCACGTCGCCCGCCGTGGTCATGGTCCGCATGCCGGTGAGCCAGGTGAGGCGTTCTTCGGAATGCGGCACCGGGTCCCAGCGGTACTGGCCGAGAGAGGTCACGTCCTCCAGCACGTGCGGCGCCGATTTCCAGTAGGGCAGGTCGATCCGCTCGAACCGGCCGGTGTGCTTCACGGACGGCCGGATGCGGTAGCACCAGGTGCGTTCGTTCTGGTGGCCCGGCGCGGTGAAGGCGGTGCCCGAGAGCTGCTCGCCGTAAAGCCCGTAGGCGCATTTCTGCGGCGAGTTCATTCCCTCGGGCAGCGCGCCGGGCAGCGCCTCGGTCTCGAAGTCGTTGCCGAAGCCGGGCATGTAGCCCGCATGCAGCGCCGTGGCCGCCGCGGCGCGGGTCAGGCCGGAGATCTCCTCGGTGCCGCTCATCCTGCGTCTCCCTTCCGATGCGTCGCGCACAGGGTGATAGTTGATTTTGTAACTAACAACGGGTTTCCGCCATGCCCGCCCGCGCCCGGTCCCTCCGGCCCGTCCGGCCCGCGCAGGCGGCCGGAATCTCGGTGATCGATATTTGCGGGATTGCGCTATTCTCTTGGTTGATCTGTCGCACCGCTCCCCCGGGAACCGCGGGGCGCGACGGCGGATTGCATTCCGGGGCGGCCGCCTGTCCGTCCCTTCATCGCAGAGAGGACATTCCGATGAGGACGCTTGCATTTTCCGCCCTGACGGCCCTGCTGGCCGGCCCCACCCTCGCCCAGGAGATGACCGGCGACGCCGCCAACGGCGAAACCGAGTTCTCGCGGCAATGCGTGAGCTGTCACGTGGTCGCCGACGAGTCCGGCGAGGTGCTGGCGGGCCGCAACGGCCGGGTCGGGCCGAACCTGTACGGCGTCGCCGGCCGCCAGCCGGGCATCGTCGAGGATTTCCGCTACAGCGACGCCCTCGTGGCCTATGGCGAGCTCGCGCCGGACGCGGACGCCACCGGCACCGCCCCCACCGGCGAGGGGATCGAGACGGTGATCTGGGCGCAGGCCAACACCGTGGCCTACCTGCAGGACCCGACCGGCTTCCTGCGCGAGGCGCTCGACGACAGCCGCGCCCGCGGCAAGATGGCCTACAAGGTGCGCGACCCGCAGACCGCGGCGGATCTCTACGCCTATCTCGCCACCTTCAGCCCCGATCTCGAGATGACCGGCGAGGCCGACATGTCCGAGGGGGAGAGCGCCCAGAACTGAGGCGGCGCCTCTGCTTTCCCCGGGCCGGAACGGGCGTGCTCGCCACCGGCCGGTGCGCGAAACGCCCGTTTCCCGATCCGCGCCGCGCCGCGCCGCCGCGGTCTTTTCCCGTGCCACGCATTGATGCCGCCGGCGTCGATGCGTAGGTCCGGTGTCCCGTAACCAAAGGAACTTCGCCATGTTCAGGTCTCTCGCCCTCGCGGCGCTCGTCACCGCCGCCGCCCCGCTCGCCTCGGCGCAAGAGGACGACACGCTGCAGGTCGGCATGTCCGGCGGCTACTTCCCCTTCACCTTCGTCCGCCAGGACGTGCTGCAGGGCTTCGAGGTCGACGTGATGAACGCCGTGGCCGAGGAGACCGGGCTCGAGGTCGAGTTCGTCACCATGTCCTTCTCGGGGCTGATCGGCGCGCTGGAATCGGGCCGCATCGACACCATCGCCAACCAGATCACCATCACGCCCGAGCGCGAGGAGAAGTTCGCCTTCACCCAGCCTTACGTCTTCGACGGCGCGCAGGTGGTGGTGAAGGCCGGCAACGAGGGCGAGATCACCGGCCCCGAGGATCTCAAGGGCCGCTCGGTCGCGGTCAATCTCGGCTCGAACTTCGAGCAGCTGCTGCGCGAGCTGCCCTATGCCGACGAGATCGACATCCGCACCTACGAGAGCAACATCGAGCAGGACACCGCGCTCGGCCGGGTCGACGCCTTCGTGATGGACCGCGTCTCCTCGGCGCAGGTGATCCAGGAAAGCCCGCTGCCGCTGGCGCTGGCCGGCCAGCCCTTCTCCGAGATCCGCAACGCCCTGCCCTTCCGCGACGACGAGGACGGCCGCGCGCTGCGCGACCGCATCGACGCCGCGCTGACCACGCTGAAGGAGGACGGCACGCTGGCCGAGATCTCCGACAAGTGGTTCGGCAGCGACATCACCACGACGGAGTAAGACCCGTGCGGGCACTCGACTTCGACTACATGCTGGGTCTGGTGCCCGTGCTCCTGGGCTACGTGCCGCTGACGCTGGGCATGGCGCTGGCCGGCATGGCGCTGGCGCTGGTGCTGGCCTCTCTGCTGGCGGTCGAGCGGGTGGCGAAGCTGCCCGTGATCGACCCGCTGGTGGTGCTGTTCATCAGCTTCTTTCGCGGCACGCCGCTCTTGGTGCAGCTCTTCCTGTTCTATTACGGGCTGCCGCAGGTGCTGTCCTTCCTGACCCAGATCAACGGCGTCACCGCCGCGATCATGGGCCTGACGCTGCACTTCTCGGCCTACATGGCCGAGAGCATCCGCGCCGCGATCACCGGCGTCGACCGCAGCCAGTGGGAGGCGGCGCAGGCGGTCGGCATGACCCAGTCCCAGATGATGGTCCGGATCATCCTGCCGCAGGCCGCGCGCATCGCCGCGCCGACGCTGGTCAACTACTTCATCGACATGATCAAGGGCACCTCGCTGGCCTTCACGCTGGGCGTCACCGAGATGATGGGCGCGACCCAGAAGGAGGCCGCCGGCTCCTTCCTCTACTTCGAGGCCTTCCTCGTGGTGGCGGTGATCTACTGGATCATCGTCGAGGCGCTGTCCTTCGCGCAGCGCGGCCTCGAAACCCGTCTCAACAGGGCCTTCGCGCGATGATCGAGATCACCGGACTGACCAAGGGCTTCGGCGGCGGGCCGGTGCTGAACGGCATCGACCTTTCGATCGCGCCGGGCGAGCGGATCGTGGTGATCGGCCCGTCGGGCACCGGCAAGTCGACGCTGCTGCGCTGCCTCAACTTCCTCGACCGGCCCGAGGCCGGCACGATCCGGGTGGGCGACCTGACGGTGGACGCCGCCAAGGCCACGAAGGCGCAGATCCTCGCGCTCAGGCGCCGCACCGCCTTCGTGTTCCAGAACTACGCGCTCTTCGCCAACAAGACCGCGCGCGAGAACATCACCGAGGCGCTGGTCACGGTGCAGCGCAAGCCCCGCGCCGAGGCCGAGGCGCGGGCCGACTCGATCCTCGGCGAGATCGGCCTCGCCGAGAAGGCCGGCAGCTACCCCGCCGCGCTCTCGGGCGGGCAGCAGCAGCGCGTCGGCATCGGCCGGGCGATGGCGCTCGACGCGCAGCTGATGCTGTTCGACGAGCCGACCTCGGCGCTCGATCCGGAATGGGTGGGCGAGGTGCTCGACCTGATGCGGCGGGTGGCCGAGCAGCACCAGACCATGCTGATCGTCACCCACGAGATGCAGTTCGCCCGCGAGATCGCCGACCGGGTGATCTTCATGGAAGGCGGCCGCATCGTCGAGGAAGGCCCGCCCGCGCAGATCTTCGACGACCCGCGCGATGCGCGCACCAAGGCCTTCCTGCGCCGCGTGCGCTGAGCCTCAGGTGACCTTGGCCCGGGCGTGGAACTCGGGCCGGTCCCAGCTGCCGCTGTCCAATATCTCGCCCAGCACCTCGGCCGCGCGGTCGAGATCGGCTTCGCCGATATAGAGCGGGGTGATGCCGAAGCGCAGGATGTCGGGGGCGCGGAAATCGCCGATCACGCCCTGCGCGATCAGCGCCTGCATTACCGCGTAGCCCTCGGGGTGGCGGAAGCTGACATGGCTGCCGCGGACCGCCCGGTCGCGCGGCGTGGCCAGCACGAGGCCCGGACAGCGGGCCTCGACCGCGGCAATGAAGTGGTCGCACAGATCCTGCGCCCGCGTCTCGAGCGCGGCGAGATCGCGCCCCTCGAACAGCCGCAGCGCGTCCTCGAGCGCGGTCATCGACAGGATCGGCGGCGTGCCGACCTTCATCCGCTCGACCCCCTCGCCGGGCCGGTAGCCCGGGTCGAAGGCGAAGGGCGCCGCATGCCCCATCCAGCCCGACAGCACCGGCTCGACCGTCGCGGCATGGCGCGGCGCGACATAGAGGAAGGCCGGCGCGCCGGGCCCGCCGTTGAGGAACTTGTAGCCGCAGCCGATCGCGAAATCGGCGCCGCAGGCGGCCAGCTCGACCGGGAAGGCCCCGGCCGAATGCGCGAGGTCCCAGATCACCACCGCGCCCGCCGCATGGGCCTTCTCGGTCACCGCGCGCATGTCGCGGCGACGCCCCGTGCGGTAGTCCACCTGCGTCAGCATCAGCACCGCGACGCTCTCGTCGATCGCCGCCTCGACCTCCTCCGAGGGCTTCGCCTCGACCCGCCAGCCTTCGCCGCGGAAGCGGCAGATGCCGTCGGCGATGTAGAGATCGGTCGGGAAGTTGCCGGCATCCGACAGGATCACCCGCCGCTCGGGGTTGAGCGCCATCGCGGCGGCGAGCACCTTGAAGAGGTTGACGGAAGTGCTGTCGCCCACCGCCACCGTGCCCGGCTCGGCGCCGATCAGCGGCGCGATCCGCGCCGCCACCCGGTCGGGCAGGTCGATCCAGCCGGCGTCGTTCCAGCCGCGCACAAGCTGCGCGCCCCATTCCGCGCCCACGGCGCGCGACAGCCGCTCGGCGGTGCCGCGCGGCAGCGGCCCCAGAGAGTTGCCGTCGAGATAGACCACCCCTTCGGGCAGGTCGAAGAGGTCGCGCTGCGGCAGGGCGGTGGCATCGGACATCGGGCTCTCCTTCGCGGTTTCCCCGGTGAAACCGCATGTCGTTCTGGAAATCAAGAATTATATACGATATGGCATTTCGTATGGATTATGCCGCCAAAACCGAGACCGCCTTCGCCCGGCTGCGCGAGGACATCCTGAACGGGGTGCACGCGCCGGGCGCGCCGCTGCGGCTGAGCGCGCTGTCGCGGCGCTACGCGGTCAGCGCCACGCCGCTGCGCGAGGCGCTGTCGCGGCTCGAGGAAAAGCGGCTGGTGCTGGCCCGGCCCAATCGCGGCTGGCAGGTCGCGCCGGTGTCGCTGGCCGAGCTCGAGGATCTGGAGGCGGCGCGGCTGGCGGTGGAGGGGAGCCTCCTGCGCGACGCCATCGCGCGCGGCGGGCTCGACTGGGAGGCGGGCATCGTCGCCGCGCATCACCGGCTGAAGCAGACGCCCCTGCCGGTCGGGCATGGCGAGCCGGGGCTCCACGCCGACTGGATCGCCGCGCATGACGGCTTTCACGCGGCGCTGCTGGCGGCGGCGGCGTCGGAATGGCTCGGCCGCTTCCACGCCGAGGCCAGCGCCCAGCTCAGGCGCCACCACCAGGCGCTCTTGCTGCATCCCCGCGCGGTCCGGCCCGACGGCCCGGCGCGCCATCCGGAGGCGGTGCAGGAGCGGCTGCGCGACGCGCTCTCCCTGCCCCGGCACAGCGCGCTGATGGAGGCCGCGCTCGCCCGCGACACGGCCGCCGCGCTGCGGCTCCTGGGCGAGCATGTCGAGATCGCCGTCGCCCTCTACCGCGAGATCGCCGCGCCCGCCTCCGAAAGCGGCGCGGCGGCCGAGTAGTCCGCCGCCAGCCGCACCACCCGCGACAGCGGCGCGCCGACGAGCCGCCCCGCCCCGCGCCGGTCGCGCAGTAGCGCCGCCGGCCGGCCGGTCGCCATGGCGATGGCGGTGCCCGGGTCGGTGCCGACCTCGCCCGTCATCACCGCGATCGCCCGCGGCATCGTCAGGTCGGCCCCGGCCAGCGTGCCGTCGGCCAGCGTCAGCCGCCCGTCGCGGCGCAGGATGCGGCGGCCGTTCAGCGTGAACTCCGCGATCTCCGACCCGACCGGCGCCATCGCGTCGGTCACGAGGAACAGCCCCTCGGGCCGCGCCCGCATCGCGATGCGGATCGCCGCGGGGTGGACGTGGATCGCGTCCGCGATCAGCCCCGCCGCGCCCGCGCCGTCGAGCGTCGCGCCGACCAGCCCCGGCTCGCGATGCCCCAGCCCGCTCATCGCGTTGTAGAGATGCGTGGTGCAGCGCGCGCCGGCGGCAAAGGCGGCGCGGCAGGCGTCGTAGCCCGCATCGCTGTGGCCCAGAGAGACGATCACCCCCGCCGCGTCGAGCCGGGTGATCTGCTCGGGCGTCACCGTCTCGGCCGCGACGGTCAGCATCAGGTTCGGCAGCCGCGCCGCCGCGCCCAGCAGTATCTCCATGTCGGCCGCCCCGATCGGCCGGATCAGCCCCGGGTCGTGCGCGCCCTTCCGCGCCTGCGACAGGTGCGGCCCCTCGAGATGCAGCCCGAGGATGCCCGGCACCCCCTCGGCCACCGCCCGCGCCACCGTCTCGACCGCCGCGGCCGAGGCCTCGGGCCGGTCGGTGATCAGGGTGGGCAGCAGCCCGACCGTGCCGGTGCGACGATGCGCGGCGGCGATGGTGCGCAGCGTGCCGACATCCGCGCCGCCGTCGAACATCACGCCGCCGCCGCCGTTCACCTGCAGGTCGACGAAGCCCGGGCAGAGCGTGTCGCCCTTGAGGTCGCGCCGCGCGTAGCCCTCGGGCACCGCCTCGGCGATCCCCTCGACCACCCCGTCCGAGACCAGGAGCACCCGGTTTTCGTGCAGCCGCGCGCCGTCATGGATCGCGGCGCCGACATAGGCCAGGCGTTCCATCAGCGCGTCTCCGTGACCTTGCGCAGGTGGCGCGGCGCGTCGGGGTCGATGCCGCGCGCCACCGCCACCCGTTCGACCATGGCGTAGAAGCTGGCGATCAGCGCGATCGGGTCGGTCAGCGGGTGGCCGGTGCGGATCACCGGCAGCGCCTGCGCCGCCCCGGCGCGGTCGCTGGTGACGAAGACCTGCGCGCCCTTGCCCGCCATCGCGTCGGCCACCTCGACCAGCGGCCCCTCGGCCGCATCCGCGGCGCAGAGCGCGATCACCGGAAAGCCCCGATCGACGATCGAGACCGGCCCGTGCAGCACCTCGGCCGAGGAATAGGCCTCGGCATGCAGCTGGCAGGTCTCCTTGAACTTCAGCGCCGCCTCGCAGGCCAGCGCGTAGGCCGGGCCGCGCCCGAGGCAGTAGAGCGAGCCGTTCGCCGCCGTCGCCTCGCGCGGCGCCGCCCAGTCGAGCGCCACCGCCTTCTCCAGAAGCGGCGGCAGCCCGCGCAGCGCCGCGCGCAGATCGTCGTCGCCGACCCATTCCGCCAGCAGCCACAGCGCGCAGATCGCCGAGTTCACGAAGGTCTTGGTCGCCGCCACGCTCAGCTCCGGCCCGGCATGGATGTCGAGCGGATGCGCGCATTCGGCCGCCAGCGGCGAGGCCGGGTCGTTGGTGATGGCGATGCCGAGCGCCTCGGCCTCGCGCGCCATCCGCGCCATGGCGACGATGTCCGGGCTCTGCCCCGATTGCGAGATCGCGACGCAGCCCGCCCCGTCGAGCCGCAGGCTGCGCCCGTAGACCGAGGCGACCGAGGGGCCGAGCGAGGCCACGGGCCGCCCGGCCAGGAGCTCGGTCGCGTATTTCAGGAAGGTTGCGACATGGTCCGACGAGCCGCGCGCCACGGTGACGAGCAGCGCCGGGTCGGCGTAGTGCAGCGCCGCGCCGGCGCGCGCCACCGCGTCGCCGCCGCGGTCGAGCAGCCGCGCCGCGGCCTCGGGGATCTCCAGGATCTCGCGGCGCATCCGCGTGTCGGCTTTCGTCATCTCGGCCTCCTCAGTCCTGCGCCAGCCGCAGCTCGGCGACGAAGTTGTAGGCATCCCCGCGGTAGAGCGAGCGGGTGAACTCGGCCACCCGCCCGTCCGGCAGGTAGGATGTCCGCTCGATGCTGAGCCCCGCCGCGCCCGGCGCGACCTCCAGCGTCGCGGCGTCCTCGCGGCCCACCGCGATGGCCGAGATCTTCTGCAGCGCCCGCACGGGGCGCAGCCCGGCCTCGGCCAGCGTGCCGTAGAGCGAGGTCTCGACCGCCTCCGGGTCGGGCAGGATCGTCAGCGGCAGCGCCGCCCGCTCGATCGCCATCGGCCGCCCGTCGGCCAGCCGCAGCCGCGCCAGCCGCGCCACCGAGGCGTCGGCCGCGAGCCCCAGCGCCACCACCTCGTCGGGCGAGGGCACGTAGACGCCGCGGTCGAGCCAGCGGGTCGTGGTCGACAGGCCCCGCCGCCGCATGTCCTCGGTGAAGGAGGTGAGCCGCGACAGCGACTGCTCGAACTTCTCGGGCCGGGGCGCGACGAAGGAGCCCGAGCCGTGCTTCTGCACCACCAGCCCCTCGGCGGCGAGCCCGGCGATCGCCTTGCGCACCGTGACCCGCGACAGCCCGGTCAGCGCCGCGATCTCGCGCTCGGGCGGCAGCGGCGCGCCGGGGGACAAAAGCCCCCGCGTCATCGCCTCCGACAGCCGGCGCGAGAGCTGCAGGTAGAGCGGCCCGCCATCGCCGCGCTGCCAGCCCGCGGGCGCGAGGAAGGCGGCGACGCTCACGCCCCCTCCTCCGCGAAGCGCCGCGCGAGGATCAGCGCGCCGTCGAGCGGCGTGCCGCGCGGATCGGCGAAGCGGCGGCCGGGCCGGTCGAGCGCCGCGCGGTAGGCCGGCCCCAGCCCGCCGATCAGGCAGATCGCCTCGTCGCGATGCCCGAGCGCGGCCAGAGCGCGTTCGCACCACGCCGCCCCCTCGGCCAGAAGCGCGGCCCCCATCGCGTCGCCCCTTTCGGCGGCCCCGGTCACCAAGGGCGCCAGCGCGCCGTACTCGGCCGGGGTGGCGCGCGCGGCGAAGGCGACGATGCCCGGCGGCGCGCCGAAGCGGTCGAGCAGCGCCCGGCCCAGTCCGGTCTGCGCCCGCATCCCGTCCACCGCCTCCAGCGTCGCGGACAGCGCCGCGCGCCCCAGCCACGCGGCCGAGGCCACGTCGGAAAGCTGCAGCCCCCAGCCGCCCACGGCGCGGATCTTCCCCGCCCGGCGCAGCCCGACGAAGCTGCCGGTGCCGATGGCCAGCACCGCGCCGTCGCCCCCGGGCCCCAGCGCGCCGGCGATGGCGATGTCGCGATCCTCCGTGACCCGGCAGCGGAAGGGCAGCCGCGCCGCCACGCCCCGCGCCATCTCGGCCGACTGCACCCCGGCGAGGCCGGCATGGGCCACGGCGGCGCGCAACGCCTGCGGGTCGAGCCCGGCGGCCTCGGCGGCGCGGGCCACGGCGGCGAGGATGTTGGCGACGCCGCCCTCGAAATCCGAAGTCAGGTTGGCCGGGCCCGCCTGCCCCGTGCCGATCACCGCGCCGTCGCGCCACAGCGCGGCCCGGCAGCCGGAGCCGCCGCCATCGATGCCGAGCACGGGAATCGCGAGGGTCATGACAAGACCTTTATGATACCTCTAACGGCAAGGAAACGGTCCGGGCGGTGGCTTTTCGTAATATTACCCGGTTCTCCCTACCCTGCGTCACTCGATCATGGACTTGAGGTATCAGAAAGGTATTAGATTGATGCGGGAGGAGATTCGCATGGTGCTGCCGCAGACCGAGCGGGTGGCGGAGCGTGCCGAGGCCATCGACCGGCTGGACGGCGCCGAGGCGCTCGCGCGCATGATCGAGGTGCAGATCGGCGCTGTCGAGAGCCTGCGCGCCGCGCTGGCGCAGATCGAGGCGGCGGCGCGGCTGATGGCCGAGACGCTGCGCGGCGAGGGCCGGCTGGTCTATGCCGCGGCGGGCAGCTCGGGGCTAATGGCGCTGGCCGACGGGGCCGAGCTGCCGGGCACCTTCGGCATCGCGCAGGACCGCATCGCGATCCGCATGGCGGGCGGCGTGCCCGTGGACGGCGCCATGACCGGCGAGACCGAGGACGACGTCGCGGCCGCGCGGGCTGTGCTGAGCGAGCTGCGCCCCGGCGACCTGGTGATCGCGCTCAGCGCCAGCGGCACCACGCCCTACCCGCTCGCCATCGCCCGAGGCGCGCACGACAGGGGCGCGCGCGTGGTCTCCATCGCCTGCAACCCCGGCACGCCGCTGCTCGACGCCGCCGACGTGGCGATCTGCCTTGCCACGCCGCCAGAGGCGCTGGCGGGCTCGACCCGGATGGGCGCGGGCACGGCGCAGAAGGCGGCGCTGAACCTGATCTCGACCCGCGCCGGCGTGCTGCTGGGCCACGTGCATGACGGCATGATGGTCAACCTGCGCGCCGAGAACGCCAAGCTGCGGGGCCGCGCCCGCGCCATCGTCGCCCGCGTGGCCGGGGTATCGGAACCCGAGGCCGCCGCCGCGCTCGACGCCGCGGGCGGGGCCGCCAAGCCCGCCTGCCTCGTCGCCATGGGCGCGCCGCCCGGCGCGGCGCGGCGCCTGCTCGACCGCCATGACGGCCACCTGGCGCCGGCCATGGCCGCGCTTCGAACGACATCACAAGACGCCTGACAGGGGCGCCAACCACCAGCACGGGAGACCCAGATGACCCAACGCAGCCTCGTCGGCGCCTTACTGGCCTCGACGCTTCTTGCCGGCGCCGCGCAGGCGCAGGACGTGACCCTGACCATCGAGAGCTGGCGCAACGACGACCTCTCGATCTGGCAGGACCAGATCATCCCCGCCTTCGAGGCCGAGCATCCCGGCATCAAGGTGAACTTCGCCCCCTCGGCGCCGGCCGAATATAACGCCGTGCTGAACTCCAAGCTCGACGCGGGCTCGGCCGGCGACCTGATCACCTGCCGCCCCTTCGACGCCTCGCTCGCGCTCTACGAGGGCGGCAAGCTCGCCGATCTGAGCGACATCGAGGGCATGGCCAACTTCTCCGACGTGGCGAAGTCGGGCTGGAGCACCGATGACGGCGCCGCCACCTACTGCGTGCCGATGGCCAGCGTCATCCACGGCTTCATCTACAACCGCGACGCCTTCGCCGAGCTGGGGCTGGAGGAGCCCACCACCGTCGACGAGTTCTTCGCCGTGCTCGACGCGATCAAGGAGGACGGCAGCTACATCCCGATGGCGATGGGCACCAACGACCAGTGGGAAGCCGCCACGATGGGCTACCAGAACATCGGGCCGAACTACTGGAAGGGCGAGGAAGGCCGGCAGGCGCTGATCGAGGGCAAGGCCAGCCTGACCGACCCGGAATGGGTCGAGCCCTACGCCCAGCTCGCCAAGTGGGGCGACTATCTCGGCGACGGCTTCGAGGCGCAGACCTATCCCGACAGCCAGAACCTGTTCACGCTGGGCCGCGCCGCGATCTACCCGGCGGGCTCGTGGGAGATCTCGGGCTTCAACAACCTCGCCGATTTCGAGATGGGGGCCTTCCCGCCGCCAGTGCCGGCCGAGGGTGACGGCTGCTACATCTCGGACCACACCGATATCGGCATCGGCATGAACGCCGCGACCGAGCACCCGGACGCCGCCAAGACCTTCCTGAACTGGGTCGCCTCGCCCGAATTCGCCACGCTCTACGCCAACGCCCTGCCCGGCTTCTTCCCGCTGTCGGACGCGGCGGTGGAGATCGAGGACCCGCTGGCGCAGGAATTCGCGAGCTGGCGGCAGGAGTGTGAATCCACGATCCGCTCGACCTACCAGATCCTGTCGCGCGGCACGCCGAACCTCGAGAACGAGACCTGGAACGCCTCGGCGCAGGTGGTGAAGGGCGCCGAAAGCCCCGAGGACGCCGCCGCCCGCCTGCAGGAAGGCCTGTCGGGCTGGTACGAGCCGCAGCAGCAGTGACGCCCCGCGCCCTGGGCGCCACGCGCCCGGGGCCGACCCAAGGAGCCCGAATGTCCGAGAGCCGACCGCGCATCCGCTGGCACATCGTCGTCTTCCTCGCGCCCGCGGTGCTGGTCTACACGGCGGTGATGATCCTGCCGCTGTTCGACACGCTGCGGCTGGCGCTCTACGACGAGGTCGAGGGCGAGCGGGTCTTCGTCGGCCTCGCCAATTTCCGCATCCTGTTCGGCGACCCGCTCTGGTCGGACGCCTTCTGGAACGCGCTGGCCAACAACTTCTGGTTCTTCCTGATCCACATGGCGGTGCAGAACCCGATCGGCATCGCGCTCGCGGCGATCCTGTCGCATCCGCGGCTGCGCTTCGCCGCGCTCTACCGCTCGGCCATCTTCATCCCGACGATCCTGTCCTTCGTGATCGTCGGCTTCGCCTGGAAGCTGATCCTGTCGCCGATCTGGGGCATCGCGCCCGGCATGCTCGACGCCATCGGGCTGAGATCGCTCTTCGCGCCGTGGCTCGGGCGCGAGGAGACGGCGCTGACCACGCTGGCGCTGATCTCGGTCTGGCAGTTCGTCGGCATCCCGATGATGCTGATCTACGCCGCGCTTCTCTCGATCCCCGAGGAGATCCTCGAGGCCGGCGAATGCGACGGCGTCACCGGCCTGTCGGCCTTCTGGAAGATCAAGCTGCCGCTGATCCTGCCGGCGATCGGGATCATCTCGATCCTGACCTTCGTCGGCAATTTCAACGCCTTCGACCTGATCTACGCGGCGCAGGGCGCGCTGGCCGGGCCCGACTTCTCGACCGACATCCTCGGCACCTTGCTCTACCGCACCTTCTTCGGCTTCCAGCTGCAGCTCGGCGACCCGCATATGGGCTCGGCCGTGGCCTCGGCGATGTTCGCGGTGATCCTGATCGGCGTCTGCATCTACCTCTTCGGGATCCAGACGCGGATCCGGCGCTACCAGCTCTGAGGCCCGCGATGCCTGCCGCCCGCCAGTCCCCGCTCAACAGCTTTGCCGCCCACGCGGCGCTGATCGCCTACACGCTCATCGCGCTGTTCCCGGTCTTCGTGATCGTCATCAACAGCTTCAAGTCGCGGCAGGCGATCTTCCGCGAGCCGCTCGCCCTGCCCGACGCCGAGAGCTTCAGCCTGATCGGCTACCAGACGGTGATGAAGCAGGGCGACTTCGCGCTCTACTTCCAGAACAGCCTGATCGTCACGCTGGCCTCGCTGTTCTTCATCCTGCTCTTCGGCGCGATGGCGGCCTTCGCGCTGTCGGAATACCGCTTCCGGGGCAACCTGCTGATGGGGCTCTACCTCGCGCTCGGGATCATGATCCCGATCCGCATCGGCACGGTGGCGATCCTGCAGATGATGGTGGCGACGGGGCTGGTGAACACGCTCTGGGCGCTGATCCTCGTCTACACCGCGCAAGGCCTGCCGCTCGCCGTCTTCATCCTGTCGGAGTTCATGCGGCAGGTCTCGGACGACCTGAAGAACGCAGGCCGCATCGACGGTCTCAGCGAATACCGCATCTTCTTCCGCCTCGTGGTGCCGCTGGTGCGGCCCGCGCTCGCCACCGTGGCGGTGTTCAACATGATCCCGATCTGGAACGACCTGTGGTTCCCGCTGATCCTCGCCCCGGCCGAGGAGGTGAAGACGCTCACCTTGGGCTCACAGGTCTTCATCGGCCAGTTCGTGACCGACTGGAACGCGGTGCTCTCGGCGCTCAGCCTCGCGATCCTGCCGGTGCTGGTGCTCTACGTCATCTTCTCGCGGCAGCTGATCCGCGGCCTCACCTCCGGAGCCGTCAAATGACCCATCGCGTCCTGATCGCGGGGCTGGGCAACATGGGCCGCGCCCATGCGCTGGCCCATCACGCCCACCCCGAGGCCGAGATCGTCGGGCTGGTGAACCGCTCGGCCACCGAGCTGCCCGAAGAGCTGCGGGGCTACCCGCTCTTCACCGATTTCGAGACGGCGCTGGCCGAGACCCGGCCCGACATCGCCGTCATCGCCACCTATTCCGACAGCCATGCCGACTATGCCTGCGCCGCGATGCGCGCGGGCGCGCATGTCTTCGTCGAAAAGCCGCTCGCCACCACCGCCGAAGACGCCGCCCGCGTGGTCGCCTGCGCCCGCGAGACCGGGCGCAAGCTGGTGGTCGGCTACATCCTGCGCCACCACCCGAGCTGGCAGCGGCTGATCACGGAGGCGCGGGGCCTGGGCGGGCCATGGGTGTTCCGCCTCAACCTCAACCAGCAGTCCTCGGGGCCGACATGGGAGACCCACAAGGCGCTGATGCAGACCACCTCCCCGATCGTCGATTGCGGCGTCCACTACGTCGACGTGATGTGCCAGGTCACCGACGCGGCACCCCTGCGGGTCCACGGCATCGGGCTCAGGCTCAGCGAGGAGCTGCCCGAGGGCATGTACAATTACGGCCAGTTCCAGGTGGTCTTCGCCGACGGCTCGGTCGGCTGGTACGAGGCCGGCTGGGGGCCGATGATGTCGGAGACGGCGAGCTTCGTGAAGGACATCGTCTCGCCCCACGGCGCGGTGTCGATCGCGCAAGGCAATCGCGGCCGCTCGGACGATGTCGACGGGCACACCAAGGTCGGCGCGATCCTCGTGCACCGCGCGCAGGGCGACGAGAGCATCGAGATGCCGGACGAGCCGGGCCACCAGGCGCTCTGCGACGCCGAGCAGGACTACCTGATCCGCGCCATCGCCGAGGACATCGACCTCGACCGCCACATGCGCGACGCGCTGCAGAGCCTGCGGATCTGCCTCGCCGCCGACGAGAGCATCCGCTCGGGCCGCCCCGTCGCGCTGACCACAGACCCCGAGGAGACCCCGTGACCGCGCTGAAACTCGACCGCGTCTGCAAGTCCTTCGGCAAGGTGCAGGTGCTGCACGACATCGACCTCGCGGTCGAGGAAGGCGAGTTCGTGGTCTTCGTCGGCCCCTCGGGCTGCGGCAAGTCCACGCTCTTGCGGGTGATCGCGGGGCTCGAGGACGCGACATCGGGCCGGGTCGAGATCGGCGGCGCGGAGGTGACGCGCACCCCGCCCGCCAAGCGCGGCATCGCCATGGTGTTCCAGAGCTACGCGCTCTACCCGCATCTCGACGCGCGCGGCAACATGGCGCTGGGGCTCAGGCAGGAGGGCCAGCCCAAGGGCGTGATCGCCGAGCGCATCGCCGAGGCCGCGCGCATCCTGTCGCTCGAACCCTATCTCGACCGTCGCCCCGCCGAGCTGTCGGGCGGGCAGCGCCAGCGCGTGGCGATCGGCCGGGCGATCACCCGCCAGCCGCGGCTGTTCCTGTTCGACGAGCCGCTGTCGAACCTCGACGCGGCACTTCGGATGAACACGCGGATCGAGATCGCGCAGCTGCACCGCACGCTCGGCGCGAGCATGATCTACGTCACCCACGACCAGACCGAGGCGATGACGCTCGCCGACCGGATCGTGGTGCTGCGCGACGGCCGGATCGAGCAGACGGGCTCGCCGATGGAGCTTTACAACGACCCGGCCAACCGCTTCGTCGCGGGCTTTCTCGGCGCGCCCTCGATGAACTTCCTGCGGCCCGTGAGCGCGGCGCCCGAGGGCGCGGTTCTGGGCATCCGGCCCGAGCATCTGCGGCCCGAGCCCGACGGGCCGATCCGCGGCGCCATCGCCCATGTCGAGCGGCTCGGCGGCGACACCAACATCGTGGTCGACACCGAAAGCGGCGAGCAGGCGACGATCCGCATGTTCGGCCAGCATCCCGCGAAGGTCGGAGAGCCGATCGCGATGGGCTTCGATGCCCGCCACGCCTTCCATTTCGACGCCGAGGGGCGGCGGCTGCGGAACGGCTAGCTGCCTGGTAGCCGCTTGCCCCCTCCCCGGCCGGATGCCACTGCTGGACCAAGGAGGACCCGCCGATGAAGACCGTCTGCCTGCTGAACGGGCCGAACCTGAACCTGCTGGGCCAGCGCCAGCCCGAGATCTACGGCCGCGAGACGCTGGCCGATGTCGAGGCGGATTGCGCGAAGCTGGCCTCCGAACTGGGGCTGAATCTGCGGGCGCTGCAGTCGAACCACGAGGGCGTGCTGGTCGACGCGATCCAGGCGGCGCGGCAGGACGCGGCGGGCATCGTCATCAACCCGGCCGCCTACTCGCACACCTCGGTGGCGATCCTCGACGCGCTCAACGCCTTCGACGGGCCGGTGATCGAGGTGCACATCTCGAACATCCACCGGCGCGAGAGCTTCCGGCATCATTCGCATGTCAGCGCCCGCGCCGACGCGGTGATCGCCGGGCTCGGCACCGAAGGCTACCGCGCCGCGCTCAGGCGGATGGCGCAGCTCCTGGCCTGAGGCTCAGGCCGCGACCCGCAGCTCGATGCCGTGGCGCGCGCAGCCATCGGCCAGCGCGCCCTCGGGCGGGCGGTCCGTGACCAGCATGCCGATCTCGGAGAGCGGCGCGACGCGGGCGAGGTCGCGGCGGCCATGCTTGCTCGAATCCGCGAGCAGCACCGCCCGCGCGCTGGCCTTCAGCATCACCCGCTTGATCGCGTCGAAGCCGCGCACCGCCTCGCTCACCGTCTCGGCATCGACCGCAGAGGCGCCGATCACGCAGGTCTCGACCCGGTAGCGCGAGAGCGACTCCACCGCCTCGGGGCCGATCAGCGCCGCCTCCTCGGGCAGCAGCCGGCCGCCGCAGAGGATCACCTCGCTCTCGGCGGTCTGGCCCAGCAGGCTCGCCACCTGCAGGCAGTTGGTGATGGCGATGACCGGCGTGCCGGCGATGGCGAGGTAGCGGGCGAACTCGATCGTGGTGGCGCCGGCATCGATCATCAGCGTCTCGCCCGGCACCACCAGCCCGGCGGCGAGGCGGCCGATCCGGGCGCGCTCCTCGACCCGCTGGCCCTGCCGCGCCTGCAGATCGCGCCGCGCATCCGGATAGGGCACGGTCGCGCCGCCATAGGCGCGGCGGATCTGGCCCCGCGCGTCGAGCGCGCCGAGATCGCGGCGGATCGTCTCGGGGGTGACCGAGAAGCGCGCGGCCAGGTCGGCGATCCGCACATGCGGCCTGAGCTTCAGCTCGAGCAGGATCTGCGCCTGCCGCTCGGCCTTGGCCGGCCGCGCTTCGCTGGACGGCATGCCGTCGCCTCCCGAGAATGTCCGATCCCCGACATTCTCCACCCGGAAAATGTTGCACTGTCAAACATTCGGTGCTCAGATCGCGACGATCCGGCCGCCGTGGAGGAGCGGCTGCCGGACCGTTTTCGGGAGGAGGATTTTCGTACATGCCAAAGGACACCACGCTTTTCGGCGCGGCGCTGACGGCCGCGGTCGCTCTGTCGGCGGGCGCCGCCTGGGCGCAGGACGACTGCGCTGAGCGCGGCGCGCTCGACACGATGTATTGCGACGCCGACGGCGACCTTGTCGCCGACGCGCCGGCCGACGAGAGCCAGCTGCGCGACCCCGACACGCTGGTCTTCGCCTATACCCCGGTCGAGGACCCGGCGATCTACGAGGACATCTGGGACCCCTTCATCAGCCATCTCGAGGAGGTCACCGGCAAGGACGTGCAGTTCTTCGCGGTGCAGTCGAACTCGGCCGAGGTCGAGGCGATGCGCTCGGGCCGCCTGCACATCGCGGGCTTCTCGACCGGGCCGACGCCCTACGCGGTGAACCTCGCCGGCGCCGTGCCCTTCGCGATCATGGGCTCGGATGACGGCCAGTTCGGCTACAAGCTGCAGATCTACACCCAGGCCGACAGCGACATCCAGGAACCGGCCGACATGGCTGGCAAGCGGATCGCCCACACCTCGCCGACCTCGAACTCGGGCAACCTCGCGCCGCGCGCGCTGTTCCCCGATCTCGGCGTGGTGCCGGACGAGGATTACGAGGTGACCTATTCGGGCAGCCACGACCAGTCGATGCTCGGCGTGGTCGCGGGCGACTACGACGCGGCGCCGGTGGCCTCAGAGGTGGTCGACCGCATGGCCGAGCGCGGCCTGTATGACCCCGAGGAGGTGCGCATCGTCTGGGAGAGCGACCCTTTCCCCACGACGTCATACACTTACGCGCATGACCTCACGCAGGACCTGAAGGACAAGATCGAAGAGGCGTTCTTCAGCTTTGACTTCGAGGGCACCGCTCTCGGCGAGGAATTCACCGGCGTGAGCAAGTTCATCCCGATCACCTACGAGGACCAGTGGGCGGTGATCCGGCAGATCCAGAAGGCCAACGGGGTCGAGTACACCCCCGAGGGTCTGGCCGCCGAGTGATGGCATCCGGCCCCGGCCCGGCCACGGGCCGGGGCCTCTACGGAGAGAAGACATGCTGAAGATCAGGGATCTGGTGAAGCGCTACGGCAGCGGCGAGCCGGTGCTGAAGAACCTCGACCTGACCATCGAGGGCGAGAGCGTGGTGTCGATCATCGGCTCGTCCGGCGCCGGCAAGAGCACGCTTCTGCGCTGCATCAACCGGCTGGTCGAGCCGACATCGGGCAGCGTCGAGCTGAACGGCACCGAGCTGACGCGGCTGAGGGGCCGCGAGCTGCGCGCCGCGCGGCGCAAGATCGGCATGGTGTTCCAGGGCTTCAACCTGGTCGACCGGCTCACCGTCATGGAGAACGTGCAGTCGGGCCGGCTGGGCTACATCTCGACCTGGGCGGCCTTGATGCGCCGCTATCCACGCGAGGACATCCGCCGCGCCTACGAGCTGATGGAGCGGGTGGGCATCGCGCATTACGCCGACAAGCGCGCCGACGAGCTGTCGGGCGGCGAGCGGCAGCGCGTCGGCGTGGTCCGGGCGCTGATGCAGAAGCCCGAGATCCTGCTGGCCGACGAGCCGACCGCCTCGCTCGACCCCAAGACCTCGGAGCAGATCATGGAGCTGCTGCGGGCGCTGTCGCGCGAGCTGAAGCTGCCGGTGCTGATCAACATCCACAACGTGCACGAGGCCAAGGAATACACCGACCGGATCGTCGGCATGCGCTACGGCCGGATCATCTTCGACGACAAGCCCGCCGAGCTCGACCAGGAGGCGATGGACCGGATCTATTCCGGCAGCCCCGCCGCCGACCGCGCCGAAGGGCTGAAGGCGGCGTCATGAGCACGGCCCCGCAGGTTCGCGACCACTGGCGCAAGCCGTCCTTCATCGCCAACCCGGTGATCCGCTGGGCGGTCTATGCCGGCGTCATCCTCTACGTCGTCTGGACGCTGGCCACGCTGCCGATCGACTGGGCGCGTGTGGCCGAGGGGCTGGAGCGCGCGGGCCGGATCTTCGGCGGCGCCTTCCCGCCGAGCTTCGAGCGCTCGGGCCTGCTGATCGACGGCTTTCTCGAAAGCCTGAAGATCGCCATCCTCGCCACCTTCCTCGGCGTGCTCATGTCGATCCCGATCGCCTTCATGGCGGCGCGCAACGTCGTGCCGCAGGCGGTGTTCTACCTCGGCCGCGCCATCATCATCGTGGCGCGCAGCTTCCACCCCGTCATCGTCGCGATCATCTTCGTCAAGGCGGTGGGCTTCGGGCCGCTGGCGGGCGTGCTGACGCTGACCGTCTACTCGATCGGCTTCGTGGCCAAGATGCTGGCCGAGCGGATCGAGGAGATCGATTTCGGCCAGGTCGAGGCGATGAAGGCGGCCGGCGCCCCCTATCTCTCGACGCTGATCTACGCGGTGGTGCCGCAGATCATGCCGCGGCAGGTGGGCCTCACGATCTACCAGCTCGACAGCAACCTGCGCGCCTCGGCCGTGGTCGGCATCGTCGGCGCCGGCGGCATCGGCTCGACGCTGGCCAACGCCTTCGGCCGCTACGACTACGACTTCGCGCTCGCCATCACCATCGTCATCGTCGGGGTGATCCTGCTCTCAGAGGCGGTGTCGGGCCAGATCAGGAAACGGCTATGACCCTGAGCGACCTCAACCGCGACGACTGGACCCGCTTCAGCTTCCGCCAGCGGATGCAGCGCTACGGCGTCTTCGCGCTCTGCGCTCTGGCGATCGGCTGGGCGCTCGGCTCGATCGAGGTGATCTGGGCCTGGGTCTGGGACGCGCCGGCGCAGATGGGCGACCTGTTCGGCCGAATGGTGCCGCCCGACCCGACCAATCTCGCGGCGATCCTGCGGGTGCTGTGGGAGACGGTGAACATCGCCACCATCGCCACCGCCTTCGCGGTGATCCTGTCGCTGCCGGTGGCCTATCTCGCGGCGCAGAACACCACGCCGAACCGGGCGACGCTGTGGATCGGCCGCTTCATCCTCGTCTCGTCGCGCTCGATCAACACGATCATCTGGGCGCTGCTCTTCGTGGCGATCTTCGGCCCCGGCATCGTGGCGGGCATCGTGGCGATCATGTTCCGCTCGATCGGCTTCGTCGGCAAGCTCCTGGGCGAGGCGATCGAGGAGATCGACAAGCGGCCGGTCGAGGCGCTGGAGGCCACCGGCGCGTCGCGCTTCAAGGTGATCGCCTACGCGATCGTGCCGCAGGTGATGCCGACCTTCTGGGCGGTGTCGATCCTGCGCTGGGACATCAACCTGCGCGAATCCACCGTGCTCGGCCTGGTCGGCGCGGGCGGGATCGGCATCATCCTGCAGGGCGCGATCGACACCTTCAACTGGCCGGAGGCGGCGACGGTGCTGCTGGCGATCCTCGCCCTGGTGATCCTGGGCGAGATCGTCTCGGCCTGGCTGCGCCGCCGTATCCTGTGAGCCCCGCCCCCACCTCGGGCGCGGCCGCCTTCGAGAGCTATCTCGGGGTGCGGCACCGGCTGCCCGGGGCGGCGCCCGGCGCGGGCTTCGGCCGGGCCGCCGACCTGGGCGAGATCGCCGGGCCCTTCGACGTGGTGCTGTTCGACGCCTATGGCGTGCTAAACGTGGGCGAGACGCCGATCCTCGGCGCCGCGGCCCGCATCCAGGCGCTGCGGCAGGCCGGCAAGCGGGTGATGGTGGTGTCGAACTCGGCCGGCTACCCGAAGCGGGCGATGCTGGCGCGCTACGACCGGCTGGGCTTCGACTTCGCGGCCAACGAGGTGGTGACCAGCCGCGAGGCGCTGCTGGCGCGGCTCGGGCACGAGCCGGCGCGGCGCTGGGGGCTGATGCTGGGCCCGGCCTACGGGCTGTCGGAGTTCGAGGGGATCGAGGCGCGGCTGCTGTGCGACCGCGCCGCCGATTACGACTGGGCCGAGGGCTTCCTGCTGGTCGGCTCGGACGGCTGGAGCGCGGCGCGGCAGGGCCGGCTCAGGGACGCGCTGCGCCGCCGCCCGCGGCCCGTTCTGGTCGGCAACCCCGACATCGTGGCGCCGCGCGAGGCGGGGCTGTCGCTCGAGCCCGGGCATTTCGCGCATGCCCTGGCCGATGCCGGACTGGCCGAGCCGGAATTCTTCGGCAAGCCCTTCCCGGCGATCTTCGGGCTGGCGCTCGACCGGCTCGAGCCGCGGCCCGACCCGAGGCGGGTGCTGATGGTCGGCGACACGCTGCACACCGACATCCTCGGTGCCCGCGCCATGGGCTTCGCCTCGGCGCTGGTGACGGATCACGGCGCGCTCGCGGGCGAGGACGTGGTGCGGGCGATCGACCGCTCGGGCATCGTGCCGGATTGGGTGATCCCGCATATCTGAGCCGCGCGGCGGCGTGTCGCGCCGCCTCGGCCCGGTGCCGCTCTATGTCTGTCGGTCATGGAACCCGCCCGTATCAGGGCCCGCATCGAGGCCCGTATCGAGGATTGCCCATGACGGACACCATCCGAACGCCGCTGGACCGGCCCGACCGCGACCTGGTCCGCCGCCAGACGCCCGAGCATGTCGATGTCGAGACCCGGCTGCGCGGCGCGCTGGAGCAGGGTCGCGACAGCTCGCAGCACCGCCGCTTCACCGCGCTCTACGACGATCTGCAGAACTGAGACCCGCGCCGCCCCGGACAGGGGCGGCGCGGCAGGGGCTCAGAGGCCCATGCAGTTGGCGTAGTAGGTCACCGAGGCCGGCCAGTCGGAGAACACGCCCGCGACGCCCACGTCCTGCGCCAGCACGTCGAGCAGCTCGTAGTAGTCGCCGTCATCGTCGATCGCGTCGGTGACCGACTGGAAGTACCAGCCGCCGCCGCCGGCCAGCGGGCCGGAGCGCTCGAGCGTCCAGGTGATCAGGTTCAGACCGGCGGCCTTGGCCTCCTCGGCATAGGCCGAGGGCACGATCTCGCCCGCCTCGTCGAGCGTGACCAGCATCCACATCGGCGGCGCGATGTAGTTCACGCCCATGTCCGCGAGTTCCTGCATGGTCGGCTTGAAGGTGGCGGGGTCGTTCGGGTCGATCAGGCCCTCGTCGTCATCCTCGGCCTCGTAGCGGTCGTCGAGATAGACCGCCTGTGCGCCGAATTCGGGCTCGTTCTCGATCCAGTACTTCACGTCGTCGAGGTTGAAGCTCTGCGCCCAGACCCGCGACGGGTCGATCTCGGCCGCCTTGTACTCGTCGATCAGCTTCTGCGCGTAGTCCTCCTGGCTGAAGCCGTCATGCGGCATCTCGACCGAGGCCGATTTCAGCTCGGGCGTGAAGTCGGCGCCGAGGCTGTCGAACAGTTCGATCGACTCGGCATGGGTCATCAGCTCTGCGCCGTCGACATAGAGGTCGGTGCGCCAGTCGGCGGTGCCGCCCTGGTACTCCTCGGCCGTGGTGGCGGCCTTGTTCGCCGCGTCCATCTTCGGCGACAGCTCGCGGAACTCGGCCAGGGTGAGGTCCGAGGTGCGGCACTCGGCGGCGGCCTCGGTGCCCTCGCCCGCCGGGCTGAACGGGGTGGTGCACTTCCCGGCCAGATCGGTGACGAGGATGTCGGTCGTGGTGTGCAGGTCGTTCTGGGCGTGGCGGCAGACCAGCTCGTGATCGGCGGTGAAGGTCACGTCGCATTCGAGGATGCCCGCGCCCTGCCGCGCGGCGGCGAGGTTCGACTGCACCGTGTGCTCGGGGAACATCAGCGGCGCGCCGCGATGGCCGATCGAGAAGGCCGTGCGCTGCGGGGTCTGGCCCTCGCAGGACATCAGCTTCTGCTTGAGCTCGCCGTCCTCCATCTTGTCGATGAGATAGGCGGGGCGCTGTCCGTAGCTCACCGCCGGCCCCTCGCCCGCCATGTGCGCCTCGGCCAGAGCCATCGAGGGCAGCGCCGTCGCCAGCGCCAGTAGTGTCACGCGTTTCATATGTCTTTCCTCCCTGTCGATCGGGTCCGGGGCTTTGCCCGGACCTTCTCGGGAACGAACATATGCGAAAGGTGACGCTACGATAACAGTTTCGTAAATTTGCGGATCAACTTCCGCGATAGGTGGAATAGCCGAAGGGCGAGAGCAGCAGCGGCACGTGGTAATGCGCGGGCTCGGACATGCCGAAGCGGATCGGGATCTCGTCGAGAAAGCGCGGGCTTTCGGGCGCGAAACCCTCGGCGTCGAGCCAGGCGCCGGCGCGAAACACCAGCTCGTAGGCGCCGGTTTCGAACTCGGCCTCGGGCAGGATCGGCCCGTCGGTGCGGCCGTCGGCATTGGTGGTCATGCGGCGCAGGCTGCGCCGGGTCTCGCCCTCGAGGCGGAAGAGCTCGATCTCCAGCCCGGCGGCGGGGCGGCCCCGCGCGGTGTCGAGCACATGCGTCGTCAGATAGCCGGCCATGGCGGTCCCTCCCCTGTGGTTGCGGCGTTTCTCGCCCGCCCGCGCGCGTAGACCAAGCGGCGGGGCGTGCGAGGGTGCCTTCTGCATTTTTTGAAAGCATGCCCCTGGGGCGCTGTCTATGATCCCCGGCGACACAGGACGGAGCTTGGAATTGACCCGCTATCCCCGCGACATGATCGGCTACGGCGCCACCCCTCCGGACCCGCGATGGCCGGGCGGCGCGAAGATCGCGCTGCAGATCGTGCTGAACTACGAGGAGGGCGGCGAGAACAACGTGCTGCACGGCGACGCCGCCTCGGAGGCGTTCCTGTCGGAGATCGTCGGCGCCGCGCAGTGGCCCGGGCAGCGGCACTGGAACATGGAGTCGATCTACGAATACGGCGCGCGCGCCGGGTTCTGGCGGCTGCACCGGATGCTGAAGGACCTGCCCGTCACGGTCTACGGCGTCGCCACGGCGCTGGCGCGCAGCCCAGAGCAGGTCGCGGCGATGAAGGCGGCCGACTGGGAGATCGCCTCGCACGGGCTGAAATGGATCGAGTACAAGGACGCGGACGAAGCCGCCGAGCGCGCCGACATGGAAGAGGCGATCCGGCTGCACACGGAAGTCGTCGGCGAGGCGCCGCGCGGCTGGTACACCGGGCGCTGCTCCGAGAACACGCTACGGCTGGTGGCCGAGAACGGCTCCTTCGCCTATGCCGCCGACGCCTATGACGACGAGCTGCCGCACTGGGTGCGCTATGGCGATCGCGACCAGCTGGTCGTGCCCTACACGCTCGACGCCAACGACATGCGCTTCGCGACGCCGCAGGGCTTCAACTCGGGCGACCAGTTCTTCACCTACCTGAAGGACAGCTTCGACTGCCTCTACGAGGAGGGCGTCGCCGGCGCGCCGAAGATGATGTCGGTCGGGCTGCATTGCCGCCTCGTCGGCCGCCCCGGCCGGGCGCAGGCGCTGAAGCGCTTCCTCGACTACGTGCGCGGCCATGAGGGCGTGTGGTTCGCGACGCGGCTGCAGATCGCCGAGCACTGGGCGGCGACGCATCCGCCGGTGGCGCGCGAGCGGCCCTCGCAGATGGATCGCGGCGCCTTCGTCGCCCGCTTCGGCGGCGTGTTCGAGCATTCCGCCTGGATCGCGGAGCGGGCCTTCGACCTCGAACTGGGTCCGGCGCATGACACGGCTTCGGGGCTGCACAACGCGCTGGCCCGGATGTTCCGCTCGGCCGGCGCCGAGGAGCGGCTCGGCGTGCTGACCGCGCATCCCGACCTCGCGGGCAAGCTCGCGGCGGCGAAGCGGCTGACGGCCGAGAGCACGGCCGAGCAGGCCAGCGCCGGGCTCGACGCGCTGACCGACGAAGAGCGCGCGCGTTTCACCGAGTTGAACGACGCCTATGTCGCGAAGTTCGGCTTCCCCTTCATCATCGCGGTGCGCGACCACGACAAGGCGGGCATCCTCGCCGCCTTCGAGCGGCGGATCGACAACGACCGCGACGCCGAGTTCGCCGAGGCCTGCCGGCAGGTCGAGCGGATCGCCGAGCACCGTCTGCGGGCGATGCTGGGATGAGCCGCGAGATCCGCACCGAGCCGCTGACGCGGGACGCCTTCGCGCCCTTCGGCGACGTGATCGAGGCGGTGGGCCCGCCCGACCGGATCATCAACCAGGGGCTCTGCGGCCGGCATCACGACCTCGCCCGGCTCGATTTCGGGGCCGAGGGCCGGGCCGGGATCTCGGTCTTCGACGCCGAGCCGCGCGTCCTGCCCTACGCGCTCGAGATGGTCGAGCGGCACCCGGAGGGCAGCCAGGCCTTCCTGCCGATGAGCCTCGCGTCCTTCCTGGTGATCGTCGCGCCGGACGAGGACGGCCGTCCCGGCGCGCCGCGCGCCTTCGTCACCACGCCGGGGCAAGGGATCAACCTGCTGCGGAACACCTGGCACGGCGTGCTGACGCCGCTGTCGGCGCCGGGGCTCTTCGCGGTCGTCGACCGCATCGGGCCCGGCGACAACCTGCAGGAGCACTGGTTCGACACGCCCTGGCGCGTCATCGGCTGAGGCGGGCCCCCTGCCCGCTCAGCCGGCCTCCAGCATCTCGGCCCGCTTGCGGCAGAAGCCGACGAAGGCCGCCGTCGGATCGCGCGGCACGTCGCCGGCCCAGGCGCGCCATTCGGCCTCGAGCGCATGCACGTCGCAGCCCGGCGCCGCCCGTCGGGCCGCGGCATAGGCCTCGGCCGGCAGCTGCGGGATGGCGGTGATCTCGACCGGGCCGCTCGGTCCGCCGCAGCGGTTGCGGAACACGACCATGTCGGTCTCGTCGTCGTAATCGACGTGGTAGTCCGGCAGGTGGTCGCTCTGCGCCATCTCCTTCATCGTGTGGCGGAAGCGCTTGAGCTCGGAGCGCGCGCCGGTGCGCATCAAAAGCTTCTCGAGGCTGATCTGCCAGCGCGCCTGGCTGCCGCAGAGCTTGCGGGCGATCTCGTAGACGCGGCGCTCGATCGGCTTGCGCAGGCGGAAGTAGTCGCGGTGCAGCGTCAGCACCGACTTGCGCCGGATCGAGTTGTAGACCCATTCCGAGAGCTGGATCTCGGCATGCATGATCCGGCCCGTCTCCTCGTCGCCCTTGCGCACCACCACGGCGCGTTCGATCAGGTGGAACCAGCCGCGCGCCTCCTCCTCGCCCAGCGGTTCGTCGACGCTGGCGCGGGTGGTGATGTTGGTCTTGATCACCGTGCCCATCAGCCGGTCGAGCGCCTCGCAGAAGGCGTCGTAATCCTTGCCGCCCGTGCCGCGGTTGACGAAGATCAGCAGGTCGCGCGGGTTGAAGCGCAGCACCCGGTCGACGCTCTCGCCGCGGTTCAGCTTGTGCATGATCTGGCTGACAGCGTAGATCAGGATGTCCTTGTCGTAGATCGTCGCCTGCCCCTTGGCCGAGGGAATCACCTCGACCCAGTTGCCGTCATGCTCGTAGCGCCGCACCGACATGTCCGGCTTCTTCGACAGCGCGTAGAAGGGATGCTCCATCGACGGCAGCAGGTCCTTGAGCACCGCCTCGGCGACGTCGCAGATGCTGTAGTCGATCTGCGGATGCCGATCGGGCAGCAGGTGGTCGAGGCTGCTCTGTTCCGCCTTTTGCTCGCGCATCTTCAGCCTCGTTCGGGGGATCGGGAACGATCCGGCCTAATTCGGGGGAACAGGAACAGCAACCCCTGACCCATGGTCGTTTGGCCCGATTTCGGGGGATCGGGAACATCTATGCGGGAAAGAGCGCGTGATTTGAAAGATCGCGACCCTCGTCCGCCTTGTTTCACTGCATGATCCCGCATTTCGGCAGCGCGGATTCGGGGGATCGGGAACCAACTGGCCCGAGCGAAGGGGGTTTGTCAATCGATTCGGGTGATCGGGAACGTGACGCGGTCCGTGGCCCGAAATCGGGGCCGGCTTGGAAGTTATCCACAGGCCTGGGGCGTCTCTTCCCTGTGTTTATATGTGTATTATAGTGTTACGCCCCTCAAAACGACCGCCAACTCACTGTTATAAAAAGGAAATCCGAAAATCCCGGTTCCTAATGTCCGCGTTTCGGTTCCTGATGTCCGCGTTTCGGTTCCTGATGTCCGCGTTTGCAGGGCCGACTTATCCACAGGCGGTTCCTGTTCTCCGCATGCCTCCGGACGGGTTCCCAATGTCCGCATTCGGGGTTCCTGATGTCCGCGTTCGGCGGTTCCTGATGTCCGCGAACGCGGGTTCCTGATGTCCGCGTTTGGCGGTTCCCGATCTCCGCGTTCGGGGGTCGAGCGGACCGCCGGGGGGGCCGGAATCTCCCCTCCCCTCTCCTGCCGGGGGTGGGGCCAAGCGCCTCCCCGACGAGCTAGCCGATAGCTATCAAATAGCCTGCAGGCCGGCTCCGAGGCTGCAGCAAGCCGATAGCTACCAGCTACCATCCTGTTACCCGCCGATCACACTTCGCCGGCCTCTACCAGATAGCTACCGGCTACCATGTCGATCCGGGCGCCGGCTGGCGTAACCTGCTCCCGAGCAGTCAGATCAGGAGCCGCAACGTGCCCGTCATCGTATTCGCCAACCCCAAGGGCGGGGCCGGCAAGACCACCGCCGCGCTGATGCTCGCCTCCGAGCTCGCCAGCCGCGGCGCCCGCATCGCCAACCACGACGCCGACACCGAGAAGTGGATCACCCAGTGGTCGCGCCTGCCGGGCTGCCCGGAGAGCATCGAGGTGGTCTCCGAGATCACCGAGGACAGCATCCCCGACCAGATCGACGAGGCCGCGCAGCGCGCGCAGTTCGTGATCGTCGATCTCGAGGGCACGGCCAGCCTGATGGTCGCCAACGCGATCGGCATGTCGGATCTAGTGGTGATCCCGACCCAGGGCGGCAGCATGGACGCCAAGGGCGCGGCCAAGACCGTGAAGCTGATCCGCAACCAGGAGCGCATGGCGCGGCGTTCGCTGAACCACGCGGTGCTGATGACCCGCACCAGCGCCGCGGTGGCGAGCCGCGCGCTCAAGAACGTGAAGGACCAGCTCGACAGGGCAGGGGTGCCGGTGTTCCGCAGCGCGCTGGTCGAGCGCGCCGCCTTCCGCGACGTGTTCGACTATGGCGGCCTGCTGGCCGACCTGCCCGAGGCGCAGGTGTCGAACCTCGCCAAGGCGCGGGCCAACGCCCGCGAGTTCGCCGCCGAGGTGGTGGCGCGGCTGCGTGAGTGGCAGGACGAGCGGGGGGCGGCGTGATGAGCGACAGGGAACGCGCCGATCTCGGCTTCGGCGACGCGCTGGACGATTTCGACCCGGCCGAGTGGGCGCCCGCGCCGCGCGCCCCCCGGCCGCGCCCGGCCGCCGAGGAGACCCGGCAGGCGGCCGAGAAGCTGGGCTTCCGCAGCCGCGAGGCCAGGGCCGTGCCCACGCCTGCGCCGGCGCCGGCCGCTCCGGAGCCGGCCGCACCGCCGCAGGGCGGGGCAGGGGGGCGGGTGCAGCGCCGCCGCCGCACCGGGCGCAACGCCCAGCTCAACCTCAAGGCCAGGCCCGAGACCATCGCCGCCTACACCGCCATCGCCGATGCGCAGGGCTGGGGCCTGGGCGAGACGCTGGAGCGCGCGGTCGAGCTCCTGGAGCGGACCTACGGCAAGGGCTGAGCGCCGGCCGCCGCCTAGCCGGCGGCCCTGGCGCGGGGCCGCCGCAGCATCGAGCCGGTGTAGAGCGCCAGCGCCGCCCAGATCATCGGGAAGGCCACGCGCCGCGCCGGGTCGAAGGGCTCGTCGAAGACCAGCACCGCGGTGAGGAAGATCATGGTCGGCGCGATGTATTGCAGGATGCCGATGGTCGAGAGCCGGAGCAGCTTGGCGCCGTTGGCGTAGATCATCAGCGGCACCGCGGTGATCGCGCCGCAGCCCAGCAGCAGCCAGAAGTCGGAGCGCGTGCCGCCCAGGAAGTGCCCCTGGCCGGTCGCCGCCAGCCAGCCCAGATAGGCGAGCGCCGGCGCCATCAGGACCAGCACCTCGAGCAGGAAGCCCTGGTTCGGCCCGATCGGCAGCGACTTCTTGAAGAAGGCATAGGCGCCCCAGCTCAGCGTCAGCCCGATCGCCGCGACCGGCAGCCGGCCCGAGGCGACGGTCAGGATCACCACCGCCGCCGCCGCGAGCGCGATCGCCACCAGCTGCAGCCGGCTCAGCTTCTCGCCCAGCAGCACCGCGCCGAGGAACACGCTGAACAGCGGGTTGATGTAGTAGCCGAGCGCCGCGTCGAGCGCGTGGCCCGAGCCGATCGACCAGACATAGATGCCCCAGTTCACCGAGATCAGCGCCGCGGTCACCGCGGCCATGAGCAGCATGCGCGGCGTGCGCAGCGCGTGCTTCAGGTCGCCCACGCGCCGGGTGCTCCACAGCACCAGCCCGGCGATCGGGATCGACCACAGCACCCGGTGCGCGATGACCTCGGCCGGCGGCAGATGCGCCAGCGCCTTCATGTAGAGCGGCAGGAAGCCCCAGATCACGTAGGCGGTGGTGGCCAGCACGAAGCCGCGCGCGCTGTCGTCGTTGTGCTGCATGGGGCGCTCCCTTGGTTCCCGCCTCACAGCAGTCGCGCGCCAAGGGGGCGGGTTCAAGATCCCATGACGGGATCATGCAATGCCGCCGGCGCGGCCGGCCGGCAGAGCAGGGGGCGGGGCAGGGGGGGGGGAGGCAGGGCGCACGGGCCCGCCAAACCGCCATGATCGCCGCGCAATTTGACGGCCGTGTGAACTGACCCTGCGTCGTGCAAAATTCGTCGAATTTTTCTCTTGCGGGGGTCGGTGGGTATCCGTAGAAGGCCCCTCACCGGCGGCGCTGAGGTGCTGCTGGGCTTCGGAAGATGAGGCAGGGCGGGGCGCCGCGAGTTAGGGCGCCTGGTTCTGATGTTCTTCCGTTGGCTCTTTGACATCGCGAGTATCTGAAGAGATATGCGGGCGGTCACGGGTTCATTTCGATGGATCAACGTCTGTGTATCGCGTCTCTAGGCTTCGGCCGATGATGAGATGTCAGCTTCACCGTCTTGGACGGCTTTCGGTTCTCTTATGAGATCTGAAGCACAAGACGGATGACTGTCCCGGTCCTAGCC
>NZ_FNAT01000001.1 GCF_900102015.1 Limimaricola pyoseonensis
GGCGAGTCGCGCGTGGCGATGACGCCGGCCTCGGCACGGGACTTGCAGAAGCTGGGGCATGACTGCCTGGTCGAGGCGGGGGCGGGCCTGGCGGCGGGGTTCACCGACGCGGCCTACGAGGCGGCCGGTGTCACCGTCGTGGCGGATGCCGCGACGCTCTGGGCCGAGGCGGAGATCGTCACCAAGGTGCGGCCGCCGCTGGAGGACGAGCTGGGCCGCCTGCGCGAGGGCCAGACGCTCATTTCCTTCTTCTACCCGGGCCAGAACGCCGAAGCGCTGGGCCGCGCCAGGGACGCCGGCGCCACGGTGATCGCGATGGACATGGTGCCGCGCATCTCCCGGGCGCAGAAGATGGACGCGCTGTCGTCGATGGCCAACATCGCCGGCTACCGCGCGGTGATCGAGGCGGGCAACAATTTCGGCCGCTTCTTCACCGGGCAGGTGACGGCCGCGGGCAAGGTGCCGCCCGCCCGCGTGCTGGTGATCGGCGCGGGCGTGGCGGGCCTCGCCGCGATCGGTACCGCGACCTCGCTCGGCGCGCAGGTGCAGGCCTTCGACGTGCGCCCCGAGGTGGCCGAGCAGATCGAGAGCATGGGCGCCGAGTTCGTCTTCCTCGACTTCGAGGACACGCAGGACAGCTCGGCGACGGGCGGCTACGCCGCGCCGTCTTCGCCTGAGTTCCGCGAAAAGCAGCTCGCCAAGTTCCGCGAGCTCGCGCCCGAGACCGACATCGTCATCACCACCGCGCTGATCCCGGGCCGCGACGCGCCGGTGCTGTGGACGAAGGACATGGTCGAGGCGATGAAGCCCGGCTCGGTGATCGTCGATCTCGCCGCCGAGCGCGGCGGCAATTGCGAGCTGACCGTGCCGGACGACAAGTTCGTCACCGAGGGCGGCGTCACCATCGTCGGCTACACCGACTTCCCCTCGCGCATGGCGGCGCAGTCCTCGACGCTCTACGCCACCAACATCCGCCACATGCTGGCTGATCTCACGCCGGGCAAGGACGGCGTCGTCGACCACGACATGGACGACGACGTGATCCGCGGCGCCACTGCCACCCATGCGGGCGAGATCACCTACCCGCCGCCCAAGCCCAGGACCGCGGCCATCGCCGCGGCGCCGAAGAAGGAGAAGCCGCGCGAGCTGACGGCCGAGGAAAAGCGCGGCCAGGAGGTCGCGGCCTTCCGCGCCCAGACCCGCAGCCAGGTGACGCTCTTGGCCGCCGGCGGCGCGGTGATGCTGCTTTTGGGCGCGGTGGCGCCGGCGAGCTTCATGAGCCACTTCATCGTCTTCGCGCTGGCCTGCTTCGTCGGCTTCCAGGTGATCTGGAACGTCAGCCACTCGCTGCACACGCCCTTGATGGCGGTCACCAACGCGATCTCGGGCATCGTCATCCTCGGCGCGCTCCTGCAGATCGGCTCGGGCAGTTTCCTCGTGGTGCTGCTTTCGTTCATCGCGGTGCTGATCGCCTCGATCAACATCGTCGGCGGCTTCCTGGTCACGCGCCGGATGCTCGCCATGTTCCGCAAGTCGTAAGGGGGCCGGATCGTGAGCATCGGCATCGTCTCGGCCGCCTATATCGTCGCGGCCATTCTCTTCATCCTGTCGCTGGGCGGCTTGTCGAACCAGGAAAGCGCCAAGCGCGCGGTCTGGTACGGCATCGCGGGCATGGCGGTGGCGGTCGCCGCCACCGTGTTCGGCCCCGGCGTGCACAACCTCTTCCTGATCCTGATCGCGGTGATCGCCGGCGGCTTCGCCGGCTGGGTCGTCGCCGGCCGGGTGCAGATGACCGAGATGCCGCAGCTGGTGGCGGCGCTGCACAGCTTCGTCGGTTTGGCCGCGGTGTTCATCGGGCTCAACGCCGACATCATGCTCGCCGACATCGAGGCGACGCTGGCCGGGCTCGGGCTCGACCGCGCGGCGCTGGCGCTCCTGGACCCCGACGAGCTTCAGGCCGCGGGCGGCGGCTTCTTCGGCGAGCTCACCGGCTTCGGCAAGAAGCTGGCGCTGAAGGACGCGGCCGAGATCGCGATCCTGAAGGCCGAGGTGGCCCTGGGCATCTTCATCGGCGCGGTCACCTTCACCGGCTCCGTGGTGGCCTTCGGCAAACTCGCCGGCCGGGTCGACGGCAAGCCGAAGAAGCTGCCCGGCGGCCACATGCTCAACGCCGCGGCACTGGCGCTCTGCGTGGCGCTGGGGCTTCTCTACCTCACCGGGGCCGGCATCTGGACCATGGTGCTGGTCACTGTCATCGCCGGCTTCATCGGCTGGCACCTGATCATGGGCATCGGCGGCGCCGACATGCCGGTGGTCGTCTCGATGCTGAACTCCTACTCGGGCTGGGCCGCCGCCGCGATCGGCTTCACGCTGGGCAACGACCTGCTGATCGTCACCGGCGCGCTGGTGGGCGCCTCGGGCGCGATCCTGTCCTACATCATGTGCAAGGCGATGAACCGCAAGTTCGTCTCGGTCATCCTCGGCGGCTTCGGCGGCAGCACGGGACCCGCGATGGAGGTCGAGGGCGAGCAGGTGGCGATCGACGCCGAGGGCGTGGCGCAGGCGCTCGACGAGGCCGAGAGCGTGGTGATCGTGCCGGGCTACGGCATGGCCGTGGCGCAGGCGCAGCAGTCGGTCTCCGAGCTGACCCGCCGGCTCAGGGCGCAGGGCAAGACCGTGCGCTTCGCGATCCACCCGGTGGCGGGGCGGCTGCCCGGCCACATGAACGTGCTGCTCGCGGAGGCGCGGGTGCCCTACGACATCGTGCTCGAGATGGACGAGATCAACGACGACTTCCCCACCACGGACGTCGCCATCGTCATCGGCTCGAACGACATCGTGAACCCCGCCGCGCAGGACGACCCGAACTCGCCCATCGCCGGCATGCCGGTGCTCGAGGTCTGGAAGGCCAAGCAGGTCTTCGTCTCCAAGCGCGGCCAGGGCACCGGCTATTCCGGCATCGAGAACCCGCTCTTCTTCAAGGACAACACCCGCATGTTCTACGGCGACGCCAAGAAGTCGCTCGACGAGCTGCTGACTCGGGTCGCCTGACCGGCGCGAGAGACGAGGAAAGGCCCCGCATCCGCGGGGCCTTTTCGCGTTGCGGGCCTGCCCGCCATGGGCGAGTGTCGCGCCATGTCGGCCCGCACCCCCCTGAACGGCATCGGCTTGCGGCTGCTCGCGGCCTTTCTCATCACGGCGATGTCGGCGATGGTCGCGATGGCGACGCGGGAGGTCGGGCTGGGACAGGTCGTGTTCTGGCGCTCGGCCGTGGCGCTGATCCCGATCTGCCTCTACATGGCGCTGTGCCGCGAATTTCCCTCGGCCATCGCCGCGAAACGGCCCGGCCTGCACCTGACCCGCAGCCTGTTCGGCGCGCTGTCGATGGCGCTGTCCTTCCTGTCGCTGGCCTGGCTGCCGGTCGCCAATGCGCAGGCGCTGGGGTACCTCGCCCCGGTGCTGACGCTGCCGCTGGCGGCGTGGTTCCTGGGCGAGCGGATCGGGCCGATGGTCTGGGGCGCGGCGGCGCTGGGGTTCGGCGGCGTGCTGGCGATGCTCGGCTCGGCGCTCGAGGCGCCGGGGCAGGGCGCGCTGATCGGCGTCGCGGCGGGCCTGGGCTACGCGGTGACGATGGCGGTGCTACGCGTGCACATCAAGGCGATGACGGCGAGCGAGAGGCCCTCGACCATCGCCTTCTGGTTCGCGGCGGTCTCGGCCCTGGCGGGGCTCGCGACATGGCCTTCGGGCTGGGACGCGCCCTCGGGCGAGATGCTGGGCTGGCTGATCGGCGCCGGGCTGACCGGCGGCCTCGCGCATGTCGCGGCGACCGAGGCGGTGGCACGCGCGCCGGTCGCGGTGCTGGCGCCGTTCGACTTCACAGGGCTGGTCTGGGCGTTGCTGTTCGACGCGGTGCTGTTCGGCGCGATGCCGGACGGGCTCGGGCTCCTGGGCGTGGCGGCGATCACCGGAGCGGCGTTGCTGGTGACCTTCGCCAGCTGGCGGCCCGGCGCGCAGCCCGGCCCGGTGCGCCCGCGCTGACGCGGCGCACCCGGCATGCTAGGCTTGGCGGGCAGCGGCAGGAGGCGAGCATGGAAAAGGTGACCGGCATAGGCGGCGTGTTCTTCCGGGCGCGTGACCCGGCGGCGCTTACCGAGTGGTACAAGACCCATCTCGGCATCGACGACATCTCGCTTTCGGTCTGGCAGCAGGAGGCCGGGCCGACCGTCTTCATGCCCTTCCCGCAGGCCACCGACTATTTCGACCGGCCCGAGCAGCAGTGGATGGTCAACTTCCGGGTCGCCGATCTCGACGCGATGATCGCGCAGCTCGAAGGCGCGGGGATCGCGGTCGAGACCCGGGCCGAGTGGGACAGCGGGATCGGCCGCTTCGCGCGCATCCGCGACCCCGAGGGCAACCCGATCGAGCTGTGGGAGCCCGCCGCGCCGGGCTGAGCCGCGCGGCTCAGGCGTCGATCTCGCGCCATTCGCCGGGGCCGAGGCCCTCGAGACTCCACGGCCCGATCCGCCAACGCACCAGCCTGAGCGTCGGAAAGCCGATCGCGGCGGTCATGCGCCGGACCTGCCGGTTGCGGCCTTCGCGCAGACCGATCTCGACCCAGGCGTCGGGCACCGATTTGCGGAACCGCACCGGCGGGTCGCGCTGCCACAGATCGGGCGCCTCGATCAGCCGCGCGCGGGCGGGCTGCGTCGGCCCGTCCTTGAGCGTCAGGCCGCGGCGCAGCGGCTCGAGCGCGGCCTCGTCCGGCGCGCCCTCGACCTGCACGAGATAGGTCTTCTCCATCTTGTGCTTCGGATCGGCGATCCGCGCCTGCAGCCGCCCGTCGTCGGTGAGCAGCATGAGCCCCTCGCTGTCGCGGTCGAGCCGGCCGGCCGGGTAGACCCCGGGGCGGTCGATGAAGTCCGACAGCGTGGCGCGCGGGGTCGGGCTGCGCGCGTCGGTGAACTGCGACAGCACGTTCATCGGCTTGTTGAACAGGACCAGTCGCGGCATCGGCGGCACTCTCCCCAAGGGCTCGGACCCCTATAGAACAAGGCGGGGCAGGGCGCGAAAGGCCGGCGGGAAAAAAATCCGCCCGCACTTGGAATTTTCCCTTGATCCGACTCGGCACTTGCCCCAAATGCGCCCGCAAGACGCCAACGCACGCGCCTCTGGCCACGCCTGGTCGAGCCTCCCGGATGGGAGGCGAGAACGGACCCCAGCACGCGTTTATGCAGCGACGGTAACGTCTCCCTTGGAACCGCCGGCCCCCTCCGGGCCCCCGTCACTCTATCGGAGATGCACATGACTGCATTCGTCGCGGGCGCCAGCGCCCCCTCCTTCGTTGCCGATTCCCGCCTGGAAGCCTATGCCGCCACGGCCGAGTTCGACCGGCCGACGCTGGTGATCGACGTCGACCGGGTCGAGGCGCAGTACGACGCGCTGAAGGCGGGCCTCGGCCGCGCCGACATCCACTACGCCGTGAAGGCCAACCCGCACCCGGCGATCATCGAGCGCCTCGTGAAGCTCGGCTCGCATTTCGACGCCGCCTCGCGCGCCGAGATTGAGCTGTGCCTGAGCCAGGGCGCGCGTCCCGAGCACGTCTCCTTCGGCAACACCATCAAGCGCGTCTCCGACATCGCCTTCGCCCACAATGCCGGCATCCGCATGTTCGCGGTCGATGCCGACGAGGAGCTGGAGAAGATCGCCGAGCACGCGCCCGGCGCGCAGGTCTATGTCCGGCTGATCGTCGAGACCTCGACCGCCGACTGGCCGCTGACCCGCAAGTTCGGCTGCGACCGCGACACCGCGCTGAAGCTTCTGGACCGCGCCGTCGAGCTGGGTCTCGAGCCGCTGGGCTTCTCGTTCCATGTCGGTTCGCAGACCCGCCACGCCGAGATGTGGACCCCGGTGCTCGACGAGCTGTCGCGCATCTGGACCGCCGCCAAGGAAGCCGGTCACGACCTCGAGCTGCTGAACATCGGTGGCGGCTTCCCGGCCTTCTACGGCGAGGAGATCCAGGCGCCGACCGACTATGCCGCCGCCGTGATGGCGCTGGTCGAGGCCCGCTTCCCCGGTGCGCGCCGCGTGATGGCCGAGCCCGGCCGCGGCATGGTCGCCGAGGCCGGCATGATCGCCTGCGAGGTGATGCTGACCTCGCGCAAGTCCGAGCGCGACCTGCACCGCTGGGTCTATCTCTCGATCGGCCGCTTCTCGGGGCTGGCCGAGACCGAGGGCGAGGCGATCCGCTACCAGTTCGTCACCGCCCGCGACGGCGAGGTGACCGGTCCCTGCATCCTCGCCGGCCCGTCCTGCGACAGCGCCGACGTGCTCTACGAGAAGCGCCCGGTGAACCTGCCGCTGGGCCTGAAGTCGGGCGACCGGGTGCTGATCCGCAACACCGGCGCCTACACCTCGACCTATTCCTCGGTCTGCTTCAACGGCTTCCCGCCGCTGGACGTCGTGACCATCTGAGAGATCCCGGGCGGAGCGCTCCGCCCGGGTCACGACCCGCGGGGCTGCATTCCCACGACGGTTCGCGCCCGTTCCGGCCTCAGGCCGGGACGGGCGTTTTCATGTCCGACAGGATCTCGGCGCCGATGCTGACGCTGCGCTTGCGGGCCTCTGGATCGAAGATCATTGAGGTCAGCATCAGCTCGTCGGGGCGGTAGCGCTCGACCATCTCGCGCAGCTCGCGCCGCACCTTGTCCTTGCCGCCGGTGGCCGAGACCGACAGCGCCGCCTGCGCACCCGCCAGCGCCGGGGCGGGCACATGGGCCGCGACGTCGCGCACCGGGCGGGGCAGGCGGCCGGGATTGCCGGTGCGGAGCCGCGCGAAGGCCTGGATCTGCGAGGAGCGAAGGTACTCGCCCTCGTCGTCGCTCTCGCCCGCGAAGATCCCCGCCGCCATCATGAAATGCGGCTTGTCGAGCCGGGCCGAAGGGCGGAAGCCCTCGCGGTAGGCGGTGATCGCCTGCTCGAGCATCTGCGGCGCGAAATGGCTGGCAAAGGCGTAGGGAAGGCCGAGATAGGCCGCGAGCTGCGCGCCGAAGGTCGAGGAGCCGAGGATCCAGACCGGCAGGCGCGAGCCCATGCCGGGCACCGCGCGCACCGGGGCGCGGCCGTCCTCGTCGTCGAGATAGCCGATCAGCTCGACCACGTCCTGCGGGAAGGCGTCGGCGCTCTGGTGGTAGCGGCGCAGCGCATGCGCGGTCGCGCCGTCGGTGCCGGGCGCGCGGCCCAGCCCGAGGTCGATGCGGCCGGGATGCAACGCGTCGAGCGTGCCGAACTGCTCGGCCACCACCAAGGGCGCGTGGTTGGGCAGCATGATCCCGCCAGAGCCCACGCGGATGGTCGAGGTCGCCTGCGCGACATGGCCGATCACCACCGCCGTCGCTGCGCTGGCGATGCCGGGCATGTTGTGATGCTCTGCCAGCCAGTAGCGGTGGTAGCCCTGCGCCTCGGCATGGCGGGCGAGATCGGCGGCGTTGTGCAGCGCCTCGGCCGGGGTTTCATCCTCGGTCACGGGCGCGAGGTCGAGTAGCGAATAGTTCTGCATGATCTGCTCCTGGCTTGGCCCCCGATATGGGAGATCGGGAGCGGCGCGAAAACCACCGCGGGCGCACAACCCGGACGCAGCCTGCGAAGACATGCGCTAACATGCTGTCCGGGTTCGACTTCGCAGGTTTACTCGCCCGGGCGGCGCGGTCATTCTGCCGCTGCGTCAAACCGGGAGAGCGCCGATGCCCCTCACCGACCACCCGCTGCGGCACGAGCTCGCCAACGAGCTGCATGCGCGCCCCTTTCCGGCGCTGGATGCGCCGGGGCAGGCGGCCTACCTGGCGCTCGGACCCGAGGATGGCAACCCCCGCGACCCCGAGGCCGAGCGCGCGCATCTGCTGGCGCTGCTCGACTGGTTCGGCGCGCCGCATCCGCAGCCCGGGGCGACGCACTGGTCCGGCCAGATCGGCCGGCACCGGCTGAAATGGGAAAGCCACACCGAGTTCGTGAGCTACATGATCCTGACCGACGGCGCCTCGGAGCCGCCGTTCCGCGAGGGTCTCGCCGGGTTTCCCGCCGACTGGCTCGAGGCCGCGCCGGGGCGGCGGCTGACCTCCGCGCTGGTGCGGGTGGAGCTTGCGGCGGGCGAGGAGGAGATCGCGCGCCGGGCGGAATCGTGGTTCGTGCCAGAGAGCCTCGCGCTCAGCCGCGTGCTCGACGACCAGCTGATGGTGGCGGGCGACTTCCGGATCGACGCGGCGGGCCACATGCGCTTTGCCGTCTTCGCGCGCCCCGGCACCGGCGGGCGACGGATCGGCCGGGTGGTGCAGCGGCTCTGCGAGATCGAGACCTACAAGGCGATGGCGATGCTGGGGCTGGCGCAGGCGCGCCGGATGGGGCCGGAGATCGCCGCGCTGGAGGCGAAGCTCTCGGACCTCGCCTCCGAGATGGCGGCCGGTCCCGGCGACCCGGCGGCGACGCTGGCGGTGCTCTTGTCGGTGTCGTCCGAGCTCGAGGAGCTGCGCGCCCGGTCGAGCTTCCGGTCCGGCGCGACGCGGGCCTACGAGACGCTGGTGAACCAGCGCATCGGCGTGCTGCGCGAGACCCGCTTCGGCGGCCGCCAGACCTTCGCGGAGTTCATGATGCGCCGCTTCGACCCGGCGATGCGCACGGTCGAGTCGACCGACCGCCGGCTCGCCCAGCTCTCCGAGCGCGCGGCCCGCGCCGCCGACCTGTTGCGCACCCGGGTGGATGTCGAGCGTTCCGCCCAGAACCAGGAGCTTCTGGCGTCGATGGACCGGCGCGCCGACATGCAGCTCAGGCTGCAGCGCACGGTCGAGGGGTTGAGCGTCGTGGCCATCAGCTACTACGCGGTGAGCCTCGCCGCCTACCTGTTCGGGCCCGTCGCCCTCGGGCTCGGGATCGACAAGGCGGTGCTCACGGCGGTCCTGGTGCTGCCGGTGGCCGGGCTGGTCTGGCTGACACTGCGGCGTATCCGGCAGAAGCTGCACTAGGCCGCGCAGGCGGGGCGACCTTGGCGCGGGGTGCCGGCTTGCACCTGCCCGCGCGAGGGCGCAGTCTGCGCGCGACCCCGACAGCCGAGGATTCCCGATGCCGATCAAGAACCGTTTCGCCGAGCTCCTGCCCGAGATCACCGCCTGGCGGCACGACCTGCACGAGAACCCCGAGATCCTCTACGACACCCACCGCACCTCCGGCGTCGTCGCCGAGAAGCTGCGCGCCTTCGGCTGCGACGAGGTGGCCGAGGGGCTGGGCCGCACCGGCGTGGTCGGCGTGATCCGCGGCAAGCAGACGAACTCGGGCCGGGTGATCGGCCTGCGCGCCGACATGGACGCGCTGCCGATCCACGAGCAGACCGGCAAGCCCTACGCCTCGAAGACCGATGGCGCGATGCATGCCTGCGGCCATGACGGCCACACCTCGATGCTGCTCGGCGCCGCGAAGTACCTGAGCGAGACCCGCAACTTCGACGGCACCGTGGTGGTGATCTTCCAGCCCGCCGAAGAGGGCGGCGGCGGCGGCCGCGAGATGTGCGAGGACGGGCTGATGGAGCGCTTCGGCGTGCAGGAGGTCTACGGCATGCACAACTGGCCGGGCATCCCGCTCGGGCAGTTCGCGATCCGCCCCGGCGCCTTCTTCGCCTCGACCGACCAGTTCGAGATCACGATCGAGGGCAAGGGCGGCCACGCCGCCAAGCCGCACGAGACGGTCGACTCGACGCTGGTGGCGAGCCACGTGGTGATCGCGCTGCAATCGATCGCCAGCCGCAACGCCGACCCGACCGGGCAGATCGTGGTTTCGGTCACCTCCTTCGAGACCTCGTCCAAGGCCTTCAACGTGATCGCCCAACGGGTGACGCTGAAGGGCACGGTGCGCACCATGTCGCCCGAGTTCCGCGCCATGGCGCAGGAGCGTCTCACCGCCATCGCCGAGACCACGGCGCGGGCCTTCGGCGCGACCGCCAAGGTGAACTACATCAAGGGCTACCCGGTGATGATCAACCACGAGGCCGAGACCGAGTTCGCGGCCGAGGTGGCGCGCGCGGTGTCGGGTGACTGCGCCGAGGCGCCGCTGATCATGGGTGGCGAGGATTTCGCCTACATGCTCGAGGAGCGCCCCGGGGCCTACATCCTCGTCGGCAACGGCGACACGGCCTCGGTGCATCACCCGGAATACGACTTCTCGGACGAGGCGATCCCGTCGGGCTGCTCGTGGTGGGCGGAGCTGGTCGAGCGGCGGATGCCGGCGGCCTGAGCGCGCCTCAGCCCTTGCGGTGGACGAAGCGCGGATCGGTGCTGAGCAGCATCTCGACGAAGAGCCGCTCGGCATCGAAATCATGCGGCACCTGCGTGGCGTCGCGCCGGCCCGACAGCGACTTCGACGCGAAGAAGTCGAAGCCGTAGAGCGCGGCGCGGCTGACGCCGGAGCGGGCCAGCAGGTCGATCACCATCAGGCCGGTGGTGGCCGGGGCGTCCAGCCGGCGCCGCAGCCGCGCGTTCTCGTCCGCGGGGTTGAGGTGGAACCCCTCGCGCCGGGCTATACGCCAGGGCAGGCGCTTGCGCTTTGCCGTCATCCACAGCAGCAGGTCGGGCCGGCGGTCGCGGAGCGTGGCCTCGGGCACCGGGGTGGACATGGCGAGCCAGTCGGTGCGGCTGCCATGCGAGCGCGCGGCGGGCATCGGCGCGGAATTGAGCCGGATCACCAGGTCGGCCATGTCGATCTCGCGCCCGAAATCGGTGGCGGCGAGGGCGCGGGCATTGCCGACCAGCGCCACGCGCCGGCTCTCCAGCCGCTCCAGCAGCGCGGCGCGCGGCAGGCCCAGCGTGGAGAGTTGCGCCTCGTCCTGCCGGAACTTGGCGATCTCGAAGCGGAGCCGGTTCATCTGCGCGCCTTCGCCAGCGCCGCGAGATCGGAGAAGAGCGCCTCGGCCCGGGTCTGCGCGGTTTCCAGGAAGGCACGGATGGCAGCGGTCTCGCGCGGCTCGAAATCCCGGCGCGCGGGCAGGTCGTCGGCCTCGTCGAGCGCGATGAGCCGGTCGAGGCCGAGCCCCGAATCCGAAAGAAGGCGTTCGATCTTCGAGGCGTTGGAGGCCAGCGCCAGGAACGGCGTTTCGGTCAGCATCGACAGGCACACGGCGTGGAACCGGCCGGTGAGGTGCAACCGGGCCGCGGCGATCCGTTCGAGATAGGCCGCCTCGTCGCGCGGCATCTCGAGCGGCGGCAGCCGTAGCCGCCCGTACCAGGCGCTGGCCAGGGCGGCGCGGGCCGGGGCGGCGCTCCAGATCTTCGAGCGCAGGGTCTTGGTCGGCACCAGCCGCGCCTGCGGCAGGCGCGCGGCGGCGGCGCCGAGCACGCGGCGCGGCGCGGGTTTCACGCTGTCGCCGACGATCACGCCGTTGCGCCGGGTGGGGGACACCTCGGCCGGGGCCGAGAGCGACAGGTCCGGCAGCCAGCGCACGTCCCGGCCGCTGGCCAGGCGCATCGCCTCGGCGCTGGCGCTGTCGCGCGCGGCGATCAGGTCGAAGCGGCGCAGCCGCGCGCCCCACTCGTCGGGGTTGTGCTCCCAAAGCGCGTTGACCAGCGCCAGGGGGGTCTGGCCGCGAGCCGGGTGATCGGCGACCTTCAGAAGCGCCGCGCCGGCGGCGCGGCCGTGATGCAGCGTGCCCTCGCCGTTGACGACGATCAGGCTGGCGCGCTTCATCTCGCGCAGGAAGGCCTCGTCGCGGGTCCAGTCGTTGCGCGCCGGGCTGCGGGCGGTCACGTCCAGCCCGTGGCGTTCGAGCCCATCGACGAGAAGCCGCATCACCCGGGCGCAGCCGTGATGATAACGGGTCGAAGTGTCGTTGAGTATGACGGCGGTACGGGTCATGGCGCCGGTTGCATAGGCGGTTTCATCGGGCGTTGTAAGTCATTCCTCGTCGCACAGGCGGCGCAGCGCCGACAGCGTCCGCAGCCGTGCCGCGCCGCGATCCGCCATGACCCGCCCCGCCGCGGTGCGCATCGCCGCGAGCTCGTTCGAGCCGAGCAGGTCGGCCAGAACGGCGCCGATCGCCTCGGGGCGCTCGACGCAGCGCGCGGCCCCGGACCGGTCGAGCGCGGCATAGGCGGCCGGGGCGTTGTGCAGGCGCGGCCCGTGCAGGAGCGCCGCGCCGAGCCGGGCCGCCTCCCAGGGGTTGTGCCCGCCCTGCGGGCCGAACGAGCCGCCCAGAAACACCAGCGGCGCCAGCCGGAAGATCAGGCCGGTCTCGCCGATCGCGTCGACCAACCAGACCTCCTGCGACCCCGGGCCCGCCGTCTCGGTATGCCGGGCATGGGAAAGACCGGCTTGCTCCAGCAGCGCGGCCACGGCGTCGGCGCGCTCGGGGTGGCGCGGCGCGAGGACCAGCCGCAGGCCGGGATGCCGTGCCCGGGCCTGAAGATGGGCGGCGATGACCGCCTCCTCGTCGCCGGCATGGGTGGAGACCGCGGCCCAGAGCGGCGCGTCCGCGATGGCCTGCCGCGCCGCGGCCAGCCGCTCGGCATCGACGGGCAGCGGCGCGGCGGCGGCCTTGAGGTCGCCCGGCACGGTGATCCGGTCGCGCGCGAAGCCGAGCGCCGCGATCTCGGCGGCGACGTCCTCGTCCTGCGCGGTCACGAGGCCGAAGCCCTGCATCAGCGCGGCGGTCAGGCGCGGCGCGCGGGCCCGGCTGCGCGAGGGTCGCGCGTTGAGCAGCGCCAGCGGCACGCCGCGCTCGCGGGCCTCGGCGAGCAGGCGGGGCCACAGGTCGCCCTCGACCATGCAGGCGAGATCCGGCCGCCAATGATCGAGGAACCGCCGCGCGGCCCGCGCGGTGTCGAGCGGCAGGTACTGGTGGATCACGCCCGCCTCGATGCGCGCCGCGCGCGCCGCGCCGGTCGAGGTGGTGGTCGTGACCAGCACCCGCCAGCCGGCCTCCGCGAGGTCGCGGGCCAGGTCGGCGATGGAGGCCACCTCGCCGACGGAGGCGGCGTTGATCCAGCACAGACGCCCCTCGGGACGGGGGCGGGTGGCCCGGCCGAGCCGCTCGGCCAGGCGGTCCGGCGCGGCGCGCTGACCGTCATGGACCCGGCGGGCGATCCGGTCCTCGACGGGCCGCGGTAGCGCCGCCGATCCGCCGAGCCACAGTCGCAGCGGCCAGGGCGTGCCGCTCATCCGCCGGTGTGGCTCATGTGGCGGCTGACGCGGCCCGCGACATCCTCGCGCGAGTAGTCGAAATCATGCCCCTTGGGCTTGAGCGCGATCGCGGCGCGGATCGCCCGCTCGAGCGTGGCGTCGCCCTCGCTCGAGCGCAGCGGGCCCCGCAGGTCGGAATGGCCCTCCTGCCCGAGGCAGGTGTAGATCTCGCCGGTGCAGGTCACGCGCACCCGGTTGCAGCTTTCGCAGAAATTGTGGCTCAGGGGCGTGATGAAGCCCACCCGCTGGCGCGTCTCGCCCAGCATGACGTAGCGCGCGGGGCCGCCGGTGCGGTCGGGCAGGTCGTGCAGCGTGTAGCGCCGCGCCAGATCCGCGCGCAGGTCCTGCAGGCTCCAGTACTGGCCGATCCGGTCCTCGTTGCCGATGTCGCCCATCGGCATGACCTCGATGAAGGTCAGGTCCATGTCGCGGGCGGCGCAGAACTCGGTGAGCGCGAAGAGCTCGTCCTCGTTGAAGCCCTTGAGCGCGACGGTGTTGATCTTGACGCGCAGACCGGCGGCGAGGGCGGCGTCGATCCCGGCCAGCACCTGCGGCAGCCGGCCCCAGCGGGTGACGCGGGCGAACTTCGCCTCGTCGAGCGTGTCGAGCGAGACGTTCACACGGCGCACCCCGGCGGCGTAGAGATCCTTCGCGTGGCGGCCGAGCTGGCTGCCATTCGTGGTCAGGGTCAGCTCCTTCAGCGCACCGGTTTCGAGATGCCGGCCCATGGCGGCGAAGAAGGTCATGATGTCCCGGCGCACCAGCGGCTCGCCGCCGGTGATGCGCAGCTTCTCGACGCCCAGCCGGACGAAGGCCGAGCAGAGGCGGTCGAGCTCCTCCAGCGTCAGAAGCTCGGCCTTGGGCAGGAACTGCATCTTCTCGGACATGCAGTAGACGCAGCGGAAATCGCAGCGATCCGTCACCGAGACCCGCAGGTAGCGGATCGCCCTCGCGAAAGGATCGACGAGGGGGACGGCAGGCTGCGGGATGGGTGCGGCTGTCATGCCGAGAAACTAGGTATCGCGGGCGCGCTTGGCAAGCGAAGCCGCCGGTGGCGAGGGCATCGTGAAACCCCGCCGCGCGGCCGGGCCGGCAAACGGCCGCCGGCGGGTCTGCGGCGGCTCTTGCCGATGGGGGCGCCGCCGCTACTCTCGGCGCATGACACGCCTGATCATTCCCTCCGCCCTCGTCGCGCTCGGCCTGCTTTCGGGCTGCGCGGAACTGCAGCAGGCCGCCGCGCCCGAGACGGCCGCAGAGGCCGCCCAGCCCACCGCGCAGCCCGCCCCGGCGGCGCGGCCCGCGCCGCCGCCCCCGCCGCCGGCGGGCGCCAGCGCCGCGGCGCTCGACACCACCTCCGAGGAGGAGCGGGCCGAGGCGGTCAGCGCCCCCGAGCCGGGTGGCGAGCAGCAGCTCGGAACCACCATCGCCTCGCTCGGCGCGCCCGCCGAGCCGGGGCTGTGGATGGAAACGCCGCTCGTCAGCGCGGTCACGCAAGGACGGGTCGAGGCCGCCAACGGCAAGACGGTGAAGCTCGAGCTGCGCCCCTCGGGCGGCGCCGCGGGTTCGGGCAGCGAGATCAGCCTGCCGGCGATGCGCCTGCTGGAAGTGCCGCTCACCTCGCTGCCGGAGCTCACGGTCTACCGGGGCTAGGGCTTGATCGGCGGACCGGGCGGGCCGTAGCCTTCGCCCATGGCCGCCAATCCGCACAGCCGCACCGACCTTGCGCGCGACCTCCGCGCGCTCGGCCTGCGGGCGGGCGACACGGTGATGGTGCATGCCGCGCTGCGCCGGCTTGGCCGGGTGCTGGGCGGCGCCGTCGTGCTGGTCGATGCCCTGCTCGACGCCACGGGCCCCGGCGGAACGGTCATGGCCTATACCGATTTCGGCACCGAGTATGACGACCTGCTCGATGGCGAGGGGCGGGTGCCGGCGCAGTGGCGGCCGCACCTGCCGCCCTTCGACCCGGCCGCCACGCCCGCCATCCGCGAGGTGGGCGCATGGCCGGAGCTGCTGCGCACCCGGCCCGGGGCGCGCCGCAGCGCCAACCCGGGCGCGGCCTGCGCGGCGCTGGGCGCCCGCGCGCCGGACCTGACGCGGGATCATCCCCATGACTACGGCTACGGGGCGGACTCGCCCTTCGGCCGGCTCGCCGCGCTGCCGGGCGGGCGGGTGCTGATGCTGGGGGCGCCGTGGGAGACAATGACGCTTCTGCACCACGCCGAGCAGATGGCCCGCCTGCCAGACCGGCGCGTGCGCCGTTACGAGGTGCCGCTTGCGGTGGAAGACGGCGTCTCGTGGCGGATGATCGAGGAGTTCGAGACCCGGATACCGGTGCTGCCGGAATTTCGCGACGACTATTTCGGCGACATCGTGCGCGACTTCGTGGCGTCGGGGCAGGGCCGCGAGGGGCGGGTGGGCGACGCGCCCGCTCTGCTGGTCGGGGCGGGCGCCATCGTCGATTTCGCCTGTCGCTGGATGGAGGAACGGGCCGGCGCCTGAAGCACCGGCCCGGACCGTGTCACTCCACGGTGACGGATTTGGCGAGGTTGCGCGGCTGGTCCACGTCGGTGCCTTTCGAGACGGCGGTGTGGTAGGCCAGCATCTGGGCCGGGACGGCATAGAGGACCGGCGCCCAGAAGGGGTCGATCTCGGGCAGGACGATCTGCTCCCAGACCCCTTCGCCGGCGACCTCGGCGCCCTTGGCGTCGGTGACCAGCAATACCTTGCCGCCGCGCGCCATCACCTCCTGCATGTTCGAGACGGTCTTGTCGAACAGCTCGTCATGCGGCGCGATGACCACCACCGGCACATGCTCGTCGATCAGCGCGATCGGGCCGTGCTTCAGCTCGCCCGAAGCATAAGCTTCGGCGTGGATGTAGCTGATTTCCTTCAGCTTCAGTGCGCCCTCGAGGGCCAGAGGATACATCCGGCCGCGTCCGAGGAACAGGATGTCGCGCGCCTCGGCGAGCTGGCGCGAGATGCGCTGGCACTCGGCCTCCACGGTCAGGCCCTGATGGATCAGCCCCGGCAGGGCGCGCAGGCCGGCCTCGAGGCGGGCGAGCTCTTCCGCCCCGAGCGTGCCGCGCTGCCGCGCCGCCTCGAGCGCGAGCGTGCCGAGCACGAGGAGCTGACAGGTGAAGGCCTTGGTCGAGGCGACGCCGATCTCGGCGCCGGCGAGGATCGGCAGGGCGATGTCGCTTTCGCGCGCGATCGAGCTTTCGGTGACGTTGACCACCGACAGCACGGTCTCGGCCTTGCCCTGCATGTAGCGCAGCGCGGCGAGCGTGTCGGCGGTTTCGCCCGACTGGCTGACGAAGAGCGCGGCGCTGCGCGGCGCCACCGGCGGCTCGCGGTAGCGGAACTCGGAGGCCACGTCGATCTCGACCGGCAGGCGGGCGATCTGCTCGAACCAGTATTTCGCGACGTTGCAGGCGTAGAAGGCGGTGCCGCAGGCCACCAGCGTCAGCCGGTCGATCGACGCGAAGTCGATGCCGGGCTCGGGCAGGACGACGCCGCCCTCGGGCCGCAGGTAATGCGCCATGGCATCGGCCAGCACGCGCGGCTGCTCGGCGATCTCCTTGGCCATGAAGTGCTTGTGCCCGGCCTTGTCGACCTGGGCACTGGCGGCGGCGATGCGCTTTTCGGAGCGGGTGACCTCGCGGCCCTGTGCGTCGAAGATCACCGCGCCGGCGCGGGTGACCTCGGCGCGGTCGCCCTCTTCGAGATAGGTGATGCGGTCGGTCAGGTTGCCGAGCGCGATCGCGTCGGAGCCCACGAACATCTCGCCCTCGCCATGGCCGATCGCCAGCGGGCTGCCCTTGCGCGCGGCGATCAGCAGGTCGGGCTCGCCCTCGAACAGGAAGCACAGCGCATAGGCGCCCTCGAGCCTCGCGATGGTCGCGGCGGCGGCGTCGCGCGGCGACATCTGCTGGTCGAGATGCATCTGGCACAGCAGCGCGACGGTCTCGGTGTCGGTCTCGGTCTGGTGCGAGATTCCGGCGCGGGCGAGCTCCTCGCGCAGCGCGCGGTAGTTCTCGATGATGCCGTTGTGGACCACCGCGACGCGGGCCCCGGCATGGGGGTGGGCGTTGGTCTCGGTGGGCGCGCCGTGGGTGGCCCAGCGGGTGTGGCCGATGCCGGCATGGCCGCGCAGCGGCTCGTGCACCAGCCGGTCCGACAGGTTCACCAGCTTGCCGACCGCGCGGCGGCGCTCGAGCCGGCCCTCGTTCAGCGTGGCGACGCCGGCGCTGTCATAGCCGCGATATTCCAGCCGCTTGAGCGCATCCACCAGCAGCGGCGCCGCCTCGTGACGGCCGAGAACGCCTACGATTCCACACATCTCAGTCGCCTTTCGATTTCGCGGCCTTGGCGGCGCGCAGTTTCTCGAAGAACCGGGCCGCGAAGCCCGGCTTGTTGGTCTGCCGGGCGCGGCCCACCGCCATGTCGCCGGCCGGCACGTTGTGGGTGACCACGGTGCCGGTGGCGGTCATCGTGCCGTCGCCCAGCGTCACCGGCGCCACCAGCATGGTGTTCGAGCCGATGAAGGCGTCGCGGCCGATGGTGGTGCGGTGCTTGAACACGCCGTCGTAGTTGCAGGTGATGGTGCCCGCGCCAATATTGGTGCCCGCGCCGATATCGGCGTCGCCCAGATAGGTCAGGTGGTTGACCTTGGCGCCGGTGCCGACCTGCGCGTTCTTGATCTCGACGAAATTGCCGACATGCACCTCCTCGGCCAGCTCCGCGCCCGGCCGCAGCCGCGCGAAGGGGCCGACGGTGGCGCCGCGCGAGACGTGGCAGCCCTCGAGATGGCTGAAGGCGCGGATCTTGGCGCCGCTCTCGATGGTGACGCCGGGGCCGAAGACCACGTTGGGCTCGATCACCGTGTCGCGGCCGATCACCGTGTCGCGGGCGAAGGTGACGGTCTCGGGGGCGAGCAGGGTGACGCCGTCCTCCATCGCCTCGGCGCGCCGGCGCGTCTGGAAGGCGGCTTCGGCTGCGGCCAGCTCGGCGCGGGTGTTGATGCCCAGCGTCTCGGCCTCCTCGCAGCGCACCACCTCGGCCGAAAGCCCGGCCTCGCGGGCGAGGCCGACGATGTCGGTCAGGTAGTATTCGCCCGCGGCGTTGTCGTTGGTGACGCGGTCGAGCAGGCCGAAGAGGGTTTCGGCATCGGCCGCGATCACCCCGGAGTTGCACAGCCGGATGGCGCGGGTGGCTTCGTCGGCGTCCTTGAACTCGACGATCCGGTCGAGCCGGTCGCCCTCTGTCACCAGCCGGCCGTAGCGGCCGGGATCGGCGGCTTCGAAGCCCAGCACGACGAGATCGGCGCGGGCGCGGGCGGCGAGCATCGTCTCGAGCGTCTCGGGCCGGATGAACGGCGTGTCACCGTAGAGCACCACCGCGTCGCCCGAGAAGGTCTCGAGCGCGGGCCGGGCCTGCTGGACCGCGTGGCCGGTGCCCTCCTGCGTCTCCTGCCGCACCGTCGCGGCCGTCTCGTCGAAGGCGCGCGCCGCCGTCTCGACCGCCTCGGCGCCATGGCCCGCGACCACCACCATGCGCTCGGGCTCGAGCGCCAGTCCCGCCGCCATCGCATGGTGCAGAAGCGGCGACTGGCCGATCTCGTGCAGGACCTTCGGCAGGTCCGAATTCATCCGTGTGCCCCGGCCGGCGGCCAGGACGATCAAGGCCGTGCCCATCTCTGCCCCTCTTGTCGTTTGGCCGCTGTTCTACTAGCCGCAACCATGGCGACAAGGCTTGAATGACCGGGACGCGATCAAATCCGGCTACGCATCGTTACAGGAGGCGCCATGCGCACCGTGATCTTCGACCTCGACGGCACTCTCGCGGAAACCAGCGGCGACCTGATCGCCGCCGCCAACCGGTGCTTTGGCGATCTCGGACTCGGGCCGCTGCTCGATCCGCGCGAGGACGCGGCCACCGCGATGCACGGGGCGCGGGCCATGCTGCGGCTGGGGCTGAGCCGGGTGGGCGAGGTGGACGAGCAGGAGATCGAGCGGCAATACCCGCGCCTGCTGGCCTATTACGACGAGGAGATCGACCGGCATTCCGTGCTTTTTCCCGGTGCGGTCGAGGCGGTGGCGGAGCTGTCGCGGCTGGGCCACCCGGTGGGCATCTGCACCAACAAGCCCGAAGCCCTGGCCGAGAAGCTCCTCGTCCGGCTGGGCGTGCGGGCAAGCTTCGCCTGCCTCGTCGGCGCCGACACGCTGGCGATGCGCAAGCCCGACCCGGAATGCCTGCGCGAGACCGTGCGCCGGGCGGGCGGCGATCCGGCGCATTGCGTCCTCGTCGGCGACACCGAGACCGACCGTGTCACGGCGCGCGCGGCCGGTGTGCCGTCGATCCTGGTAGCCTTCGGGCCCAACGGCCACCGCACGGCCGACCTGCGGCCCGAGGCGCTGATCTCGCATTACGACGAACTGGTGGCGGCGGTGCAGGCGCTGGGCTGAGCGCGCCGCGGCCATCTGCCGTTTCGTTTCACTGGAAACATGCAGCGCGCCCTCGGCGTGCTGCTCTAAGCCGTTTCGCAGATCCGGCCGTCGCTCGCGCCGCGGGCTTATTCGATCGCGTCGGTGTCGTAGAGCGGGATGGTCGAGATCGACATCTTGGCCGAGCCCTGCGTCAGCTCGTTGCCATGGGCAAGGTAGATCAGCACCTGGTTGGTCTCGTCGTAGATGCGGCTGATCCGCAGCGTCTTGAGGATGATCGAGCGGCTTTCGCGAAACACCGGCTCGCCGTCGCGCGACCGGTCAATGTCGCCCAGCGTGATGGGGCCGGTCTGGCGGCAGTCGATCGAGGCGTTCGACGGGTCCTCGAACCAGTTGCCCTGGCTCAGCCGGTCGATGATCGAGCGTTCGAAATAGGCGATGTGGCAGGTCACGCCCTCGACCTCCGGATCCGGGATCGCCTCGACGATGATGTCGTTGCCGACCCAGTCGACCCCGACCTGGCCGACCTTCTCGGCAAGCGCCGGGGCGGGCAGGGCGAGAAGGGCGAGCAGGGGCGCGAGCAGGCGTGTCATGGCCGGGCAACGCCGGGCAGGGTGGTCGGTTCCACCCCGGCGCGGCGTTTGACGCCCCGGCCGGGCGGGCCAGTTCTCGCCAAGGACGACGACGGAGGCGCGGCATGGAATCGATCTGGGAGACCGGCAGCGACGGCGGCGTGCTGCACCATCACCTCGACTGGCTGGTGGCGGGGCTCGAATGGGTGGCGGCGATTATCGACCTCTTCGCCATCGCGTTGCTGCTTCTGGGCGCGGCGCGCTTCATCGCCGGGGTCGCGAAGGCCGAGATCCGCGGCGACGACGGCGAGCGGGTGCGCGCCACCAATGCCGAGCGGATCGAGCTGGGGCGCTACATCCTCGCCGGGCTCGAGCTGTTCATCGTCTCGGACATCATCCATACCGCGCTGAGCCTGGCGCTGGCCGACCTCGTCTTCCTCGGCCTGCTGGTGATCATCCGCTCGCTCATCTCCTTCTTTCTCGACCGCGAGCTGGAGCAGGTGAAGCAGGAATTGCGTGACTGGCCGGACGACGAGGCCCGCCGGCCGCGCCGGGATCGAAAGCCGCCGCCCTCCGCGCGCACCTGACGCATCCCGCAACCCCCTCGCTCGGTTGACCCTTCCGGGGGGCGGGTTTAAGGATCGCCCAATCGATTGCCAGCTCCCGCGTGAAAGGACCCGACGTGGAACTGCTCCTAGCGGAATACCTTCCGATCCTGATCTTTCTCGGCCTCGCCGTCGCGCTGGGCGCGATCCTGATCCTCGCGGCGGTGGTGCTGGCGGTGCGCCGGCCCGACCCGGAGAAGGTCTCGGCCTATGAATGCGGCTTCAACGCCTTCGACGACGCGCGGATGAAGTTCGACGTGCGGTTCTACCTCGTCTCGATCCTGTTCATCATCTTCGACCTCGAGGTGGCCTTCCTGTTCCCCTGGGCCGTGGCCTTCGGCGAGCTGAGCATGCTGGCCTTCTGGTCGATGATGGTGTTCCTCGCCGTGCTGACCATCGGCTTCGCCTATGAATGGAAGAAGGGAGCTCTCGAATGGGAGTGATGACCGGCGCCAACACCGCGGGCGCGGACCGCGAGGTCGCGACCCAGACCCTGAACCGCGAGCTGACCGACAAGGGTTTCCTGGTCACCTCGACCGCGGACATGATCAACTGGGCGCGCACCGGCTCGCTGCACTGGATGACCTTCGGTCTGGCCTGCTGCGCGGTCGAGATGATGCACACCTCGATGCCGCGCTACGACCTCGAGCGCTTCGGCACCGCGCCGCGCGCCAGCCCGCGCCAGTCCGACCTGATGATCGTCGCGGGCACGCTGACCAACAAGATGGCGCCGGCGCTGCGCAAGGTCTATGACCAGATGCCCGAGCCGCGCTACGTGATCTCGATGGGCAGCTGCGCCAATGGCGGCGGCTACTACCACTACAGCTACTCGGTGGTGCGGGGCTGCGACCGGGTCGTTCCGGTCGACGTCTACGTGCCGGGCTGCCCGCCCACCGCCGAGGCGCTGCTTTACGGAATCCTGCAGCTGCAGCGCAAGATCCGCCGCACCGGCACGATCGTCCGCTGAAGCCTCGCCGGCGCCCGGCGCGCCGGCCCTGACCATCCTTTGGGGGAATCGCCATGAGCGAGGCATTGAACGACCTGGGCGCGCATCTCGAATCCAAGCGCCCCGATTGCGTGATCGGGTGGGAGGTCGCCTTCGGAGAGCTGACCGTCACCGTCTCGCCCGAGGCGATCCCCGGCTTCGTTGAGCTGCTCAAGACCGACCCGACCTGCCGCTTCACCACGCTGGTGGACATCACGGCGGTGGACTACCCGGGCCGCGAGAAGCGCTTCGACGTGGTCTACCATTTCCTGTCGATGTGGCAGAACCAGCGCATCCGGATCCGCGCCGAGCTGCGCGAGGACGAGATGGTGCCCTCGATCATCGAGCTGCACCCCTCGGCCAACTGGTTCGAGCGCGAGATGTTCGACATGTTCGGCATCCTGTTCTCCGGGCATCCGGACCTGCGCCGAATCCTCACCGATTACGGCTTCCGCGGTCATCCGCTGCGCAAGGACTTCCCGACCACGGGCTACACCGAGGTGCGCTTCGACGAGGTGCAGAAGCGGGTGGTCTATGAGCCCGTGAAGCTGGTGCAGGAGTACCGGCAGTTCGACTTCATGAGCCCCTGGGAAGGGGCGCAATACGTGCTTCCCGGCGACGACAAGGCCGGCGATGCGGGCGCGAAGGGGTAAGGCGATGGACGGCAGCACGATCAACGCGCGCGGCTTCGAAGACGCCAGGACCGGCGAACAGAAGATCCGCAACTTCAACATCAACTTCGGGCCCCAGCACCCGGCGGCGCACGGCGTGCTGCGGCTCGTGCTCGAGCTCGACGGCGAGATCGTCGAGCGCTGCGATCCGCATATCGGCCTGCTGCACCGCGGCACCGAGAAGCTGATGGAAAGCCGCACCTACCTGCAGAACCTGCCCTATCTCGACCGCCTCGACTACGTGGCGCCGATGAACCAGGAACACGCCTGGTGCCTCGCCATTGAGAAGCTCACCGGCACCGAGGTGCCGCGCCGGGCGCAGCTGATCCGCGTGCTCTACTGCGAGATCGGGCGCATCCTGTCGCATCTGCTCAACGTCACCACGCAGGCGATGGACGTGGGCGCGCTCACCCCGCCGCTGTGGGGCTTCGAGGAGCGCGAGAAGCTGATGATCTTCTACGAGCGGGCCTCGGGTGGGCGGCTGCACGCCGCCTATTTCCGCCCCGGCGGCGTGCACCAGGACCTGCCGCCCGAGCTGATCGACGACATCGAGACATGGTCGCGCGAGTTCCCCAGCGTGCTCGACGACATCGACGGGCTCTTGACCGAGAACCGCATCTTCAAGCAGCGCAACGTCGATATCGGCGTGGTCAGCCAGGACGAGGCGCAGGAGTGGGGCTTCTCGGGCGTGATGGTGCGCGGCTCGGGCATGGCCTGGGACCTGCGGCGCGCGCAGCCCTACGAGTGCTACGACGAGTTCGACTTCCAGATCGCCGTCGGCAAGAACGGCGACTGCTACGACCGCTACCTCGTGCGGATGGCCGAGATGCGCGAGAGCATCAAGATCATCCAGCAGGCCTGCGAGAAGCTGCGCAACGAGCCCGGCGACGTGCTGGCGCGAGGCAAGATCACGCCGCCCAAGCGCGGCGACATGAAGACCTCGATGGAAGCGCTGATCCATCATTTCAAACTCTACACCGAGGGCTTCCACGTGCCCGCGGGCGAGACTTATGCCGCGGTCGAGGCGCCCAAGGGCGAGTTCGGCGTCTACCTGGTGGCCGACGGCTCGAACAAGCCCTACCGCGCCAAGCTGCGCGCGCCGGGCTACCTGCACCTGCAGGCGATGGATCACGTCACCAAGGGCCACCAGCTGGCCGACGTGGCGGCGATCATCGGCACCATGGATATCGTGTTCGGCGAGGTCGACCGCTAAGGCGGCCGGCCGCATCTCAATCGGGCCTCCGCGCGGCGGCGGCCCCCAGACGGGACGGGAACGGAATGACGGCGATGCGTGTGATCGTGGCTCTCGGCGTGCTCGGCGCGCTCTCGGCCTGTTCGGCGGGGGTGCAGCTGGGCAATCGCGGCGTGGTGGGCAGCCTGGCCCCGACCAGCGTGGCGCCCGCCGCGCAGCCCGCCATGCCGGTCTCGCCGCAGGACCGCCTGGTCTCCGCGATCGAGGCGCAGGGCTGCCGGCTCAATGCCGAGAATGTCGGCGCGGTGCTGCTGCGCGCCAACCTGACCCAGCAGGAGCTGATGCGGATCACCCCCGAGCTCGCCGCCGAGGGCCGTGTCCGGGTTTCGGACGAGGGCACCATCAGGGTGCTGTCGCCGAGCTGCCTGTGACCCCGGGCGTCCTGCGCCCCTGATTTTCTTCCGCCGCCGGCGAGCGGCGCCCAGACGACCGGAACCGAACGATGCTGCGCAGACTGCACCCCCATCAGCCCGAGAGCTTCGCCTTCACCCCGGCCAACCAGGCCTGGGCCGAGGCGCAGATCACCAAGTATCCCGAAGGCCGCCAGGCCTCGGCGGTGATCCCGCTGCTGTGGCGCGCCCAGGAACAGGAAGGCTGGCTGACCCGCCCGGCGATCGAGCATGTCGCCGACATGCTCGGCATGGCCTATATCCGCGTGCTCGAGGTCGCGACCTTCTACTTCATGTTCCAGCTGCAGCCCGTGGGCTCGGTGGCGCATGTGCAGGTCTGCGGCACGCTGTCTTGCATGCTCTGCGGCTCCGAGGACCTGATGAAGGTCTGCCGCGAGAAGATCGCCGACAAGCCGCACGAGCTGTCGGCCGACGGCAAGTTCTCCTGGGAGGAGGTCGAGTGCCTCGGCGCCTGCGCCAACGCGCCGATGGCGCAGATCGGCAAGGACTACTACGAGGACCTGACCACCGAGCGCCTGGCCGAGATCCTCGACGAGATGGCCGCCGGTCGCGTGCCGACCCCGGGGCCGCAGAACGGCCGCTACGCCTCCGAGCCGCTCGAGAACCTGACCTCGCTGGCCGAGGGCTCCGAGGGCCGCGCGGCGGGCAACGCCTCGGTCGCGCTGGCCACCGATATCGGCGACACGATCAAGCGCATCGACGGCACCGAGGTGCCGCTGGTCGCCTCCTGGCAGCGCCAGGACGACCACGAGGCCGAGGGTCTCGAGGACCCGGCCGAGCCCGCGCCCGCGCATGACCGCCCGGCCGACGCCTCTGGCGTGACCGAGCAGGAGGCCCCGGCCTCCAGCGCCGCCAAGCCGGTCTCGGCCGACTTCCCGGCCGAGGAGCCGCGCGACGCCGTCGACGGCGACGAAACGCCCGAGGGCGGCAAGCCGGTGGTGGACGAGGGCGAGGCCGCGCCGATCGTCGACGAGGACGACGAGACCGCCGACAAGGCCGGCACCGCCGACCCGGCCGCGCCGGGCGGGGTCTACAACGCCCCCAAGACCCAGAAGCCGGGCGGCACCGGCGAGGGCGACAAGAAGAAGCCCTCGGAGGAATGATGCCGCCTCGCGCCGCAGGGACGGATGACCGGTGCGGGCCCGCGTGGCCCGTGTCGGCGTTTGATTCGGCGGCGCAGCGTCCTATCACGAAGGGAGGGGCCGCGAGCCCCGGCCAGAGGGAGGACGTGGCATGAACTTGGACTGCCGGACCATCTCGATCGGGGGCTCCGCGCTTGGCGGCCTGCTGATCGCGCTATTGCTGGCGGCCGGCGAGCGGGGGCTGTTCACCTCGCTGCTGATCGGCGCCGCGCTGGCCGTAGCGGCGGGGTTCCTGCTGCTCGCCTATGTCTGCACCGGCGAGGATGCCGCGGCGGGCGGCGAGAGCGGCACCACGCCGGAGACGGCGCGGATCGACGAGGCCGAGACGCCGCCTGCGCCCTTCGCGACGCCCACGGCCGAGCCCGAGCACCGGGCGGCCGAGAGCGAAGGCGATGCGGCGGCGCGGCGCGACGCGCCCGATACCGCCGAGGCGACACCTGAAAGGCCGGCCGAGGCCGGCGTGCCGTCCGAACGCGCGATGGCGCGGCCGGTCAACGGCGCGACCGTGCTGGACGAGGCCGGCTCGGACGAGGTCGAGCAGGAGGATGCGGATCTTGGCGACGAGGTGAGCGGGATCACGCACCATGAGACCGCCGCCGCCGGCGATGTCGACATGCCCGACGCCGTGGCGGCCGACGCGCAGCGCGCGCCGAAGCTGCTCGAAGCGCCGCGCGGCGGGGCCGGAGACGACCTCAAGCAGCTGCGCGGCGTCGGGCCGAAGCTCGAGGAGCAGCTCAACCGGCTCGGTGTCTGGCATCTCGACCAGATCGCCGGCTGGAGCGAGGCCGAGGCGCTCTGGATCGACGACCACCTGGAAGGCTTCAGGGGCCGCATCCTGCGCGATGACTGGATCGGCCAGGCCCGCGAGCTGACCGGGCAGGAATCCGCGTGAGCCGAGAGGGCGCGCGGGGCCGGCGGGCGGCATTGGTGCTGGCCGGGACCGGCGTGTTCTGGATCGCGGCGACGGCGGCGGGGATCCTTCTGGACCTGCCGCAGCGCTGGCGCGGATTGTTCGACCTGATGGCCCTCGCTGGGTTCGTCATGGGCTTGTGGATGACATATCAAACCTGGCGCGCGCGCCAGGACGACGAAAGGTGAGCCGATGCTCAAGGATCAGGACCGCATTTTCACCAACCTCTACGGGATGCACGACCGCAGCCTGAAGGGCGCGCGCTCGCGCGGCCACTGGGACGGCACCGCCGGCATCATCCAGAAGGGGCGCGACTGGATCGTCGAGCAGATGAAGGCGTCCGGCCTGCGCGGCCGCGGCGGCGCCGGCTTCCCGACCGGCCTGAAGTGGTCCTTCATGCCCAAGGAAAGCGACGGCCGGCCCGCCTATCTCGTCGTCAACGCCGACGAATCCGAGCCCGGCACCTGCAAGGACCGGGAGATCATGCGCCACGATCCGCACACGCTGATCGAGGGCTGCCTGATCGCCTCCTTCGCGATGGGCGCGCATGCCTGCTACATCTACCTGCGGGGCGAATACATCCGCGAGCGCGAGGAACTGCAGCGCGCCATCGACGAGTGCTACGACGCGGGCCTTCTGGGTCGCAACGCCGCCGGTTCGGGCTGGGATTTCGACCTCTACCTGCATCACGGCGCTGGCGCCTACATCTGCGGCGAGGAGACCGCGCTGCTCGAGAGCCTCGAGGGCAAGAAGGGCATGCCGCGCATGAAGCCGCCCTTCCCGGCGGGCGCGGGCCTCTACGGCTGCCCGACCACGGTGAACAACGTCGAGTCGATCGCCGTCGTGCCGACCATCCTGCGTCGCGGGCCGGAATGGTTCGCGGGCTTCGGCCGGCCGAACAACACCGGCACCAAGCTCTTCGCGATCTCGGGCCACGTGAACAAGCCCTGCGTGGTCGAGGAAGAGATGTCGATCCCGTTCAAGGAGCTGATCGACAAGCATTGCGGCGGCATCCGCGGCGGTTGGGGCAACCTCAAGGCGGTGATCCCCGGCGGCTCCTCGGTGCCCTGCCTGCGCGCCGAGACCATGGAAGACGCGATCATGGACTTCGACTGGCTGCGCGAGCAGCGCTCGGGCCTCGGCACCGCGGCGGTGATCGTGATGGATCAGTCCACCGACATGATCAAGGCGATCTGGCGGCTGGCCAAGTTCTACAAGCACGAGAGCTGCGGCCAGTGCACGCCCTGCCGCGAAGGCACCGGCTGGATGATGCGGGTGCTCGAGCGCATGGTGCGCGGTGACGCGGCGGTCGAGGAGATCGAGATGCTGCTCGACGTGACCAAGCAGGTCGAGGGCCACACCATCTGCGCGCTCGGCGACGCGGCGGCCTGGCCGATCCAGGGCCTGATCCGCAACTTCCGCGACGAGATCGAGGACCGGATCAAGGGCCGGAGCACCCACGCGGTCGCGGCCGAATGAAGCTGCGCGACGAGATCCTGAAGAACGTCGGGGTCTGGCTCGCGGTCTACCCCTCGGTGCTGGCCTTCAGCTACGGCTTCAAGTGGCTCGGCATCGAGGTGGCGCTGTGGATCGAGATCCTGATCTCGACCGCGCTGACGGTGCCGCTCATTTCCTACGTCGCGGTGCCGATCGTCGAGAAGCTGATCGCCGATTACGAGAACACCACGCCGGCCGAGATGAAGCGCGAGGAAGCCGAGGAAGCCCCCGGCGGACGCAAGTCGAAAAGCTGACGGGCGGAAGCCCTGGACGACACGGCCGGCCCGGACCTCCGGGCCGGCCTTTTTCGTTTCGGCGCGGCGGTGTTCCGCCCGGGATAACGCATCGCGACAGCGTGATATTGAATATCGCCGCACCGGGTCCAGTCTCTGCCCCGAGAAGCGCCGGCGGGCCGACAAGCACCGCCCGAACCGGCGCCCCCTGAGGAGAGACCACGATGACCGTTCCCCATATCGTCAAGGGATCCGCGCTGATCCTTGGCTTCGTGCTGGTCGCCGGCGCGACCGCGGCGCTGCCGGCGCTGCGCGACAACCAGAAGATCCGCGACGGGCTGATCTCGACCGCCATCGCCTACGAGATCGGCCGCAAATGCGACAGTCTCGACGCGCGCTGGCTGACGGGCATCGGCTTTCTGAACTCCCTGCGCAGCCATGCGCTCGACCTCGGCTACAGCCGGGCGCAGATCAGCGCCTTCATCGACGACGACGCCGAGAAGGACATCCTCGAGGCCGAGGCGCGGGCGCTGCTGGAGGCCAAGGGCGGCGTCGAGGGCCAGTGGGAGACCTATTGCGAGGTCGGCCGCCGCGAAATCGCCGCCGGCAGCCGCATCGGCACGCTGCTGCAATAGCGGGCAGGGGGGCGCAGGCCCCCCCGCGCGACAATTTTCCCCGATACCGGCTATGGATGCGTCTGGCATCGCCGGGCGAGGCACGCTAGAAGGCCCCGGACCGCGGCCCCCCTGTCGGTGGCCGCGTCCGACGCGAGGAAAGGGGCGGCCTGCCATGTCCGATTTGCGCAAAGTCAGCATCGACGGAAAGGTCATCGAAGTGCCGGGGGCGATGACGCTCATCCAGGCCTGCGAGACCGCGGGGATCGAAATTCCCCGCTTCTGCTATCACGAGCGGCTGAGCATCGCCGGCAACTGCCGCATGTGCCTGGTCGAGGTCGTCGGCGGTCCGCCGAAGCCCGCCGCCTCCTGCGCCATGCAGGTCAAGGACCTGCGCCCCGGGCCGGAAGGCGCGCCGCCGCAGGTCAGGACCAACTCGCCGATGGTCAAGAAGGCGCGCGAAGGGGTGATGGAGTTCCTGCTCATCAACCACCCGCTCGACTGCCCGATCTGCGACCAGGGCGGCGAATGCGACCTGCAAGACCAGGCCATGGCCTACGGCGTCGACTTCTCGCGCTTCCGCGAACCCAAGCGCGCGGTCGAGGATCTCGATCTCGGGCCGCTGGTCGAGACCCACATGACGCGCTGCATCTCCTGCACGCGCTGCGTGCGTTTCACCACCGAGGTGGCGGGCATCAGCCAGATGGGCCAGACCGGTCGCGGCGAGGATGCCGAGATCACCAGCTACCTCGCCGAGACGCTCGATTCGAACCTGCAGGGCAACATCATCGACCTGTGCCCCGTGGGCGCGCTGGTCTCCAAGCCCTACGCCTTCAACGCCCGCCCCTGGGAGCTGACCAAGACCGAGACCATCGACGTGATGGACGCGCTCGGCTCGTCGATCCGGGTGGACACCAAGGGCCGCAAGGTGATGCGCATCCTGCCGCGCAACCATGACGGCACCAACGAGGAGTGGCTCTCCGACAAGGCGCGCTTCGTCTGGGACGGCCTGTCGCGCCAGCGTCTCGACTCGCCCTACATCCGCGAGAACGGCAAGCTGCGCCGCGCCGACTGGCCCGAGGCGCTGGCCGCGGCCGCATCCGCGATCGGCGGCGCCCAGAAGCTCGCCGGCCTGGTGGGCGATCTCGCCCCGACCGAGGCGGCCTTCGCGCTCAAGCAGCTGGTCGAAGGGCAGGGCGGCGTCGTGGAATGCCGCACCGACGGCGCGAAGCTGCCCGCGGGCAACCGTTCGGCCTATGTCGGAACCGCCCGGGTCGAGGATCTGGACACCGCCAGGCACATCATGCTGGTCGGCACCAACCCGGCCGTCGAGGCGCCGGTGCTCAACGCGCGGATCCGCAAGGCCTGGCTCGCGGGCGCCAATGTCGGCCATGTCGGCAAGGCCGCCGAGCTGACCTACGAGCATCACCATGCCGGCACCGGCCGCAAGGCGCTGGCCGACCTGCTGGGCCACGAGTTCGGCGCGGTGCTCGACGAGCCGTCGGTGGTCGTGGTCGGGCAGGGCGCTCTGACCGGGGCCGATGGCGAGGCCGTCCTGGGCCACGCCATGGCGCTGGCCGAGCGCACCAAGAGCAAGCTTCTCGTGCTGCATTCGGCCGCGGGCCGGGTCGGCGCGATGGATGTGGGCGCCACCGCCGAGGGCGGCGTCGCGGCCGCTCTCGAGGGCGCCGACGTGATCTACAACATGGGCGCCGACGAGATCGCGCTGCCCGATGGCGCCTTCGTCATCTATCAGGGCAGCCACGGCGATCGCGGCGCGCACCGCGCCGACCTGATCCTGCCGGCGGCGGCCTGGACCGAGGAGACCGGTCTCTTCGTCAACACCGAAGGCCGGCCGCAGCTGGCGCTGCGGGCGAACTTCGCGCCGGGCCAGGCCAAGGAGAACTGGGCCATCCTGCGCGCGCTCTCGGCCGAGCTGGGCGCCGCCCAGCCCTGGAGCTCGATCGCGCAGCTGCGCCAGGCGCTGGTCGCGGCGCATCCGCACCTGCAGCGCATCGACGAGGTCGCCGAGAACGAGTGGCAGCCGCTGCCCGAGGGCAGCCTCGACGAGTCGCTGGGCGATTTCGAGAGCACCGTCGCCGAGCACTACCTCACCAACCCGGTGGCCCGCGCCAGCGAGCTGATGGGCGAGCTGGCCGGCAACGCGCGGGCGCGGCGCCAGAGCGCGCTCGCGGCGGAGTGAGGGTGCGGGCCGTCGCGCTCATCGCGCTGGCCGGCCTCTCGGCCGGCTGCAGCCCCGCCGCCGAGGCGGCGCGGGGTTCGGCGGCGGCCCCGCTCTACCAGGGGGTGGAAACCCGCCTGCTCGACGGCGATCTCGTCAACTTCCACGTCGCGATGCGGGGCGGCGCGGGGGCGGATGACGTGACGCGCTACGCCGAATGCGCGGCGGCGCAATACGCGCTGATCCGGGGCTACGGTTTCGCCCGGCACGTGCGGACGCAAATCGATGAATCGGCTGGAAACTGGCGCGCCGATGCTGTTTACACCATCTCGCCGGCCCTCCCGCAGGGGTCGCGCACGATCGATGCCGAAGTCACCGTGGAAAACTGCGGTCTGAACGGCATCCCGACGGTCTGAGGGACGCACCATGGTCGAATTCTTCACCGAAACCAGCATCGGTCAGGTGCTGCTGATCCTCGGTCAGTCGCTTTTGCTGATCGTGCCGCTCCTGGTGGCGCTGGCCTTCCTGCTGCTGATCGACCGCAAGGTCTGGGCGGCGGTGCAGATGCGCAAGGGGCCGAACATCGTCGGGCCCTTCGGCCTGCTGCAGAGCTTCGCCGACTTTCTGAAATACATCGTCAAGGAAGTGGTCGTGCCCGCCGGCGCCGACCGCTCGGTGTTCTTCCTGGCGCCGATGATCTCCTTCGTGATGGCGGTGATCGCCTGGGCGGTGATCCCCTTCGCGGATGGCTGGGTGCTGGCCGATCTCAACGTGGCGCTGCTCTACGTCTTCGCGGTCTCCTCGCTCGAGGTCTACGGCGTGATCATGGGCGGCTGGGCCTCGAACTCGAAATACCCGTTCCTCGGCTCGCTGCGCTCGGCGGCGCAGATGATCTCCTACGAGGTCTCGATCGGCCTGATCATCGTCGGCGTGATCATCTCGACCGGCAGCTTCAACTTCGGCCAGATCGTGGCGGCGCAGGACGGTGATTTCGGCCTGTTCAACTGGTACTGGCTGCCGCATTTCCCGATGCTGTTCCTGTTCCTGATCTCGGCCATGGCCGAGACCAACCGCCCGCCCTTCGACCTGCCCGAGGCCGAGTCCGAGCTCGTCGCCGGCTACCAGGTGGAATACAGCTCGACCCCGTTCCTGCTGTTCATGATCGGCGAATACGTCGCGATCGTGCTGATGTGCGCGCTGGTGTCGCTGCTGTTCTTCGGCGGCTGGCTGTCGCCCATCCCCGGCCTGCCCGACGGCGTGCTGTGGATGGTCCTGAAGATGTTCTTCGTCTTCTTCATCTTCGCGATGGTGAAGGCGATCACCCCCCGTTACCGCTACGACCAGCTGATGCGCCTGGGCTGGAAGGTGTTCCTGCCGCTGTCGCTGGCCTGGGTGGTGATCGTGTCCTTCCTCGCAAAATTCGAGGTCCTGGGCGGGTTCTGGGCCCGCTGGACCCTGGGAGTCTGAGCATGACGCAGATCGACTACACCCGCGCCGCCAAGTATTTCCTGCTGCAGGATTTCGCCAAGGGCATGAAGCTCGGGCTGAAGTACTTCTTCGGCCGCAAGGCGACCGTGAACTATCCGCACGAGAAGGGGCCGCTCTCGGTCCGCTTCCGCGGCGAGCACGCGCTGCGCCGCTATCCCAACGGCGAGGAGCGCTGCATCGCCTGCAAGCTGTGCGAAGCGGTCTGCCCGGCGCAGGCGATCACCATCGATGCCGAACCGCGCGAGGACGGCTCGCGCCGCACCACGCGCTACGACATCGACATGACGAAGTGCATCTATTGCGGCTTCTGCCAGGAGGCCTGCCCGGTGGATGCCATCGTCGAGGGGCCGAACTTCGAGTACTCGACCGAGACCCGCGAAGAGCTCTACTACGACAAGGCGAAGCTGCTGGCGAACGGCGACCGCTGGGAAGCCGAGATCGCGCGCAACCTCGAGCTCGACGCGCCGTACCGCTGAAGGACCGGGCGATGACCGATCAGAACCCCTTCGCGCAGATGATGAAGATGGGCCAGGACTGGGCCCGCCAGATGAACCCCGCGCTCGAGCATTTCACGCCCAAGGGCTTCGAACAGCTCTGGCCGACCATGCCTAAGGAGATGATGGAGGCGTTCATGGGACGCACCCTCAACCCCGAGGGGCTGGACGCCAAGACCCGTCTGCTGCTGACCCTGACCGGTCTCACCATCCTCGGCGCGCAAGCCGAGAGCCAGATCCGCCTAACCGTGCGCCACGCGCGCGAGGCCGGCGCCACGAAACAGGAGATCGCCGAGACCATCGCCCAGGCGGGCATGTTCGGCGGCGTCCCCGCGATGACCAAGGCGATGGAGCTCGCCACCGAGGTCATGGATGCGGATCCCGGAAAGGACAGTGAACGATGAACGCCGTCGCCATCATCTTCTACCTCTTCGCGCTGTCGGTGATCACCGGCGGCCTGTTCACGGTGATCGCCCGCAACCCGGTGCATTCGGTGCTCTGGCTGATCCTCTCCTTCCTGAGCTCGGCCGGCCTGTTCATCCTGGTGGGCGCCGAGTTCGTCGCGCTGCTGCTGGTCATCGTCTATGTCGGCGCCGTCGCGGTGCTGTTCCTCTTCGTGGTGATGATGCTCGACGTCGACTTCGCCGAGCTGAAGGCGGAAATGGCCAAGTACATGCCGCTGGCGCTGCTGATCGGCGTGGTTCTCCTGATGCAGCTGGCGCTGGCCTTCGGCGTCTGGGACACCTCGGAAGGCTATGCCGAGCGTCTCGCCGCGCCCTACGTGCTCGACGTCGAGAACACGCAGGGCTTGGGCATGCTGCTCTACGACCGCTACATCCTGCTGTTCCAGCTCGCGGGTCTCGTGCTGCTGGTGGCGATGATCGGGGCGATCGTTCTGACGCTGCGCCACCGCAAGGACGTCAAGCGCCAGGACGTGCTGGCGCAGATGTATCGCGACCCGGCCAAGGCGCTGGAGATGAAGGACGTGAAGCCCGGCCAGGGGCTCTGAGCTTTCCGCCGCGGCCCCGGGCCGCGGCCGCGCGGCCCCTCCCGGGTCGCTGATAGATATTGCAACGGGTAGGCAAGGCCCGGAGGGACAAGAATGGACGCTGTACTCGCCGAAAGCCCGATCGGGCTCGAACATTACCTCACCGTCGCGGCGGCGCTCTTCGTGATCGGGATCTTCGGGCTGTTCCTGAACCGCAAGAACGTCATCATCATCCTGATGTCGATCGAGCTGATCCTGCTGGCGGTGAACATCAACTTCGTCGCCTTCTCGGCCTTCCTCGGCGATCTCGTCGGCCAGGTCTTCACGCTGTTCGTGCTGACCGTGGCCGCCGCCGAGGCGGCGATCGGCCTCGCCATCCTGGTCTGCTTCTTCCGCACCCGCGGCACCATCGACGTCGAAGACGTCAACATGATGAAAGGCTGAGGGTCATGGAAACGATCATCCTCTTCGCACCCCTCGTCGGCGCGCTGATCGCCGGCTTCGGCTGGCGCCTGATCTCCGAGGCCGGCGCGCAATGGGTCGCGACCTCGCTGGTCGGCCTGTCCTGCCTGCTGTCGTGGATCGTGTTCCTTGGCCATGACGGCCAGCTCGAGCAGATCCAGATCCTGCGCTGGATCGAGAGCGGCAGCCTCGCCACCGACTGGGCGATCCGGCTCGACCGGCTGACCGCGATCATGCTGATCGTGATCAACACCGTTTCCTTCCTCGTGCACCTCTACAGCTTCGGCTACATGGCGCATGACGAGAACTTCCGCCCGGGCGAAAGCTACAGGCCGCGCTTCTTCGCCTACCTGTCCTTCTTTACCTTCGCGATGCTGACGCTGGTGACGGCGGACAACCTCGTGCAGATGTTCTTCGGCTGGGAAGGCGTCGGCGTCGCCTCCTACCTGCTGATCGGCTTCTACTTCCGCAAGCCCAGCGCCAACGCCGCGGCGATGAAGGCCTTCGTGGTCAACCGCGTCGGCGATTTCGGCTTCGCGCTCGGCATCTTCGCGCTCTACTACCTCGTCGACTCGATTCAGTTCTCCGACATCTTCGCGGCGGCGCCGCAGATCGCCCGGCTCGAGCTCGAGTTCATCGGCCTGCAGTTCGACGCGGTCGAGATCGTGGCCGTGCTGCTGTTCGTCGGCGCGATGGGCAAGTCGGCGCAGCTGCTGCTGCACACCTGGCTGCCCGACGCGATGGAAGGCCCGACCCCGGTTTCGGCGCTGATCCACGCCGCGACCATGGTGACCGCGGGCGTCTTCCTGGTCTGCCGGATGTCGCCGATCCTCGAATTCGCGCCCGACGCCAAGACGATCATCGTCTTCATCGGCGCCACCACCGCTTTCTTCGCCGCGACCGTCGGCCTCGTGCAGACCGACATCAAGCGCGTGATCGCCTATTCGACCTGTTCGCAGCTGGGCTACATGTTCGTGGCCGCGGGCTCGGGCGTCTACTCGGCGGCGATGTTCCACCTGTTCACCCACGCCTTCTTCAAGGCGCTGCTGTTCCTCGGGGCCGGCTCGGTCATCCACGCGATGCACCACGAGCAGGACATGCGGAACTACGGCGGCCTGCGCAAGAAGATCCCCTACACCTACTGGGCGATGATGATCGGCACGCTGGCGATCACCGGCGTCGGCATTCCGCTGACCCATATCGGCTTCGCGGGCTTCCTGTCGAAGGACGCCATCATCGAGAGCGCCTGGGCCGGCGGTGGCGAATACGCCTTCTGGCTGCTGGTGATCGCGGCGGCGATGACGAGCTTCTACTCGTGGCGGCTCATCTTCCTGACCTTCCACGGCAAGCCGCGCGGCGACCAGCACACCCACGACCACGCGCATGAGAGCCCCGGCACGATGCTGGTGCCGCTCGGCGTGCTGAGCCTCGGCGCCGTGCTGGCCGGCATGATCTGGTACTCGCCGTTCTTCGGCGACCATGCCCGCGTCAACCAGTTCTTCGGCATCCCGTCGGCGCATGACAGCGTCGAGGGCGCGGATGGCCACGCCGAGGGCGTCGCCGGCGCGACCGAGGAGCTGGCCGAGGGCGACCTCGAGCACGCCGCCGAGGCCGTGACCGAGGACGCGGTGGCCGAGGACGGCCATGGTGCCGGGCATGACGACCACGCCGTGGCCGGCGTCGCGGCGCCGGGCGAGGGCGCGATCTACATGGCGCCCGAGAACCACGTCATGGACGAGGCGCACCACGCGCCGGTCTGGGTCAAGGTCTCGCCCTTCGTCGCGATGCTGTCGGGCCTGCTGCTGGCCTGGGCGATGTATATCCGCGACCCCGAGGCGCCCGGCCGGCTCGCGCGCAACCAGCGCCCGCTCTACAACTTCCTGCTCAACAAGTGGTACTTCGACGAGCTTTACGACTTCGTCTTCGTGCGCCCGGCGCAGGCCATCGGCCGCTTCTTCTGGAAGCGCGGCGACGGCAGCGTCATCGACGGCGGCATCAACGGCGTGGCGATGGGCGTGGTGCCCTTCTTCACCCGGCTCGCCGGCCGCGCGCAGAGCGGATACGTCTTCACCTATGCCTTCGCGATGGTTCTGGGTCTCGCCCTGATCCTGACCTGGATGACTCTGGCCGGGGGGGCCGAATAAACGATGGGCAACCTTCTCTCTCTGACCACCTTCATCCCGCTGCTCGGCGCCGGCATCCTCGCGCTGTTCCTGCGCGGTGACGATCCGGCGGCGCAGCGCAACGCCAAGTGGGTGGCGCTGGCCACCACGGTCTTCACCTTCGTAGTGTCGCTGTTCATCCTCGCGGGCTTCGACCCCTCCGACACGGGCTTCCAGTTCGTCGAGGACCGGCAGTGGCTCCTCGGCATGCGCTACAAGCTCGGCGTCGACGGCATCTCGCTGCTCTTCGTGCTGCTGACCACCTTCCTGATGCCGCTGGTCATCGCCGCCTGCTGGGACGTGACCCACCGCGTGAAGGAGTACATGGTCGCCTTCCTCGTGCTCGAGACGCTGATGATCGGCGTGTTCGTGGCGCTCGACCTTGTGCTGTTCTACCTGTTCTTCGAGGCCGGCCTGATCCCGATGTTCCTGATCATCGGCATCTGGGGCGGCAAGGACCGGATCTACGCCAGCTTCAAGTTCTTCCTCTACACCTTCCTCGGCTCGGTGCTGATGCTGGTGGCGATGGTGGTGATGTTCGCGCAGGCGGGCACGACCGACATCGAGCAGCTGATGAGCTTCAACTTCTCGGCCGAGACCTTCCCGATCCTCGGGGTGCAGATCCTGGGCGGCGTGCAGACGCTGATGTGGTTCGCCTTCTTCGCCTCCTTCGCGGTGAAGATGCCGATGTGGCCGGTGCACACCTGGCTGCCCGACGCCCACGTGCAGGCGCCGACCGCGGGCTCCGTGGTGCTGGCCGCGATCCTGCTGAAGATGGGCGGCTACGGCTTCCTGCGCTTCTCGCTGCCGATGTTCCCGGTGGCCTCCGAGATGTGGGCGCCGCTGGTGCTGTGGATGTCGGCGATCGCCATCGTCTACACCTCGCTCGTCGCGCTGGTGCAGCAGGACATCAAGAAGCTGATCGCCTATTCCTCGGTCGCCCACATGGGCTTCGTCACCGCCGGCATCTTTGCGCTGAACCAGCAGGGCCTCGACGGCGCGATCTTCCAGATGATCAGCCACGGCTTCGTGTCTGGCGCGCTCTTCCTCTGCGTCGGCGTGATCTACGACCGCATGCACACCCGCGAGATCGACGCCTATGGCGGCCTCGTGAACCGGATGCCGGCCTACGCGGCGGTGTTCATGCTGTTCACCATGGCCAATGTCGGCCTGCCGGGCACCTCGGGCTTCGTCGGCGAGTTCCTGACGCTGGTCGGCATGTTCCAGGCCAACACCTGGGTCGCCTTCGTGGCCACCTCGGGCGTGATCCTCTCGGCCGGCTACGCGCTGTGGCTCTACCGCCGGGTGGTGATGGGCGACCTGATCAAGGAAAGCCTGAAGTCGATCACCGACATGACCGCCCGCGAGAAGTGGATCTTCGCGCCGCTGGTGGTGATGACGATCCTGCTCGGCGTCTATCCGAGCCTCGTGACCGACGTGATCGGGCCGAGCGTCGCGCAGCTCGTCGATCAGGTCGAGGTCGCGACCGCCGCCCACGCCGCCGAGGCGACCCTCGACGTCGCCGAGACCGCACAGCACTAAGGACCAGGACACATGTTCTCTCTCGATCTCCAGACCGTCCTGCCGGAGGTGATCCTGTCGGTCTACGCCATGGCCGCACTGATGGCCGGGGTCTACACCACCAAGGACAAGTCGGCCGGCCTCCTGATCTGGGCGACCGCCGCGATGTTCGGCCTCGTGGCCTTCCTCATCGCCACCCGCGAGGGGGTCGACCCGGCCTTCGGCGACAGCTTCGTCGATGACGGCTTCGGCCGCTTCGCCAAGGTGACCATCCTGATCTCGGCCGCCGTGGTGCTGGTGATGAGCCAGGAATACCTCGCCCGCCGCAACCTGCTGCGCTTCGAGTACCCGGTGCTGGTGGCTCTGGCCGTGGTCGGCATGATGGTGATGGTCTCGGCCCGCGACCTGATGGTGCTCTACATGGGCATCGAGCTGCAGTCGCTCGCCATGTACGTCATCGCCGCGCTGCGCCGCGACAGCGTCAAGTCGACCGAGGCCGGCCTGAAGTACTTCGTGCTGGGCGCGCTCAGCTCGGGCCTGATGCTTTACGGCGCTTCGCTGGTCTACGGCTTCGCCGGCACCACCGCCTTCGACGGCATCCTGCTGGCCACGGCCGGCGAGACGCCGCTCGGCGTGATCTTCGGTCTCGTCTTCCTGCTCGCCGGCTTCGCCTTCAAGGTCTCGGCCGCGCCGTTCCACATGTGGACGCCCGACGTTTACGAAGGCGCGCCGACCCCGGTCACCGCCTTCATGGCGACCGCGCCCAAGGTGGCGGCGATCGCGCTCTTCGCCCGCGTCGTCTTCGACGGCTTCGGCGGCGTGGTCGGCGACTGGCAGCAGATCGTGGCCTTCCTGTCGGTGGTCTCGGTGTTCTGGGGCGGCGTCGCCGCCATCGGCCAGACCGACATCAAGCGCCTGATGGCCTATTCCTCGATCGCCCATATGGGCTTCGCGCTGATGGGCCTCGCCTCGGGCACCGCCTTCGGCGTGCAGGCGATGCTGATCTACATGGCGATCTACGTCACCATGAACATCGGCACCTTCGCCTTCATCCTGTCGATGGAGCGCGACGGCCGCCCGGTCACCGACATCCGTGCGCTGAACATGTACTCGCGCTACGCGCCGATGCGCGCGCTCGCGATGCTGGTGCTGCTGTTCAGCTTGGCCGGCGTGCCGCCGATGGTGGGCTTCTTCGGCAAGCTCTACGTGCTGCGCGCGGCCTATGAGGGCGGGCTGACCTGGCTTGCCATCCTCGGGGTGATCGCCTCGGTGATCGGCGCCTACTACTATCTCCGCATCGTCTACTTCATGTATTTTGGCGAGGAGAAGGAATCGCTCGACACCGGCACCTCGCCGCTCCTGTGGGGCGTGCTGATGGCCTCGGCCGCGGTGATGGTGTTCGGCGTGGTCAACCTGTTCGGCATCGAGCCGCTGGCCGCGGCCGCGGCGGCGACCCTTGTCGACTGACGGCAGCCCCGCCGGGCTCTGGCCCGAGGGCTACGAGCGGGTCGTGCTCGACACCGTCGACAGCACCATGGCGGAGGCCGCGCGACGCGCGGCCTCCGGCCTTGATGGCCCCACCTGGATCATGGCGCATCGGCAGGCGCATGGCCGCGGCCGCAGGGGGCGCGACTGGACCAGCCCCGAGGGCAACCTCGCCGCCACGCTGGTATTCCGCCCCGAGGCCACGCCGCACGAGGCCGCCAAGCGCAGCTTCGCCGCCGCCGTCGCCCTGTTCGAGGCGCTGTCGATCTATGTCGACCGCACCCGCCTCTCGCTCAAATGGCCCAACGACGTGCTGCTCGACGGCGGCAAGGTCGCGGGCATCCTGCTCGAGAGCGCCGGGCAGGGGCCTTATGTCGACTGGCTCGCCATCGGTATCGGCGTCAACCTCGCGACGAAGCCCGAGGGCTTGCGCGACGCCGCCTTCCCACCGGTGGCGGTGGCCGACGAGGGCGGCCCGCAGGTCGACCCCGAAGAGTTCCTGACGGTGCTCGCGGATGCCTACGCCACCGAGGAGGGCAAGCTCGACGCCTTCGGCTTCCGCCGGATGCGCGAGGACTGGCTGCGCCACGCGGCGCGGCTGGGCGAGGTGATCACCGCCCGCACCGGGCGCGACGAGGTCACGGGCGTCTTCGAGACCGTGGACGAGGACGGCAATCTCGTCCTCTCGACCCCGCAGGGCCGCCGCGTCATCAGCGCGGCCGACGTGTTCTTCTAGGGGGGCCGGATGCTTCTCGCCATCGATTGCGGCAACACCAACACCGTCTTCTCGATCTGGGACGGGACCAAGTTCCTCGCCACGTGGCGCACCTCGACCGAGTGGCAGCGCACGGCCGACCAGTACTTCGTCTGGCTGTCCACCCTGATGAAGATGCGCGGCATCGAGGCCGAGATCGACGAGATGATCATCTCCTCGACCGTGCCGCGCGTGGTGTTCAACCTGCGTGTCCTCGCGGACCGCTACTTCAACTGCCGGCCCGTCGTGGTCGGCAAGCCCGACTGCCGGCTGCCGGTGGCGCCGCGCGTCGATGCCGGCACGCAGGTCGGGCCCGACCGGCTGGTCAACACCGTCGGGGCCTGGGACCGGCATGGCGGCGACATCGTCGTGGTGGATTTCGGCACCGCCACCACCTTCGACGTGGTCGACACCGACGGCGCCTATGTCGGCGGCGTGATCTCGCCGGGGGTGAACCTGAGCCTCGAGGCGCTGCACCAGGCGGCCGCGGCGCTGCCGCATGTCGATGTCAGCAAGCCCGAGAAGGTGATCGGCACCAACACCGTGGCCTGCATGCAGTCGGGCATCTTCTGGGGCTATGTCGGCCTCGTGCGCGGCATCTGCGACCGCATCCGGGCCGAGCGCGACCGGCCGATGCGGATCATTGGAACCGGGGGGCTTGCACCCCTGTTCGCGCAGGGCGACATGCTGTTCGACGATATCGAGGACGATTTGACGATGCACGGGCTGACCGTCATCCACAGATACAACAAGGAGACCGCATGAGCGGCGAAAGACTGATCTACCTTCCTCTCGGCGGCGCCGGCGAGATCGGCATGAACGCCTATGTCTACGGCTACGGCAAACCGGGTCAGGAACGGCTGATCGTCGTCGATCTCGGCGTGACCTTCCCCGACATGGACACGACGCCCGGCGTCGACCTGATCCTGCCCGACATCACCTGGCTGGCCGAGCGCAAGGATCGCATCGAGGCGATCTTCATCACCCATGCGCATGAAGATCACGTCGGCGCGGTCGGGCATTTCTGGCAGCGTCTCGGCGCGCAGATCCATGCCCGCAAGTTCACCGCGGCCATCGCGCGCCACAAGCTCGACGAGCACGGCGCGCCCGACAGCATCCTCAACGTGGTCGAGCCCTGGCCCGCCACCGTCGAGGCCGGGCCGTTCAAGGTGGGCTTCGTGCCGATCAGCCACTCGATCCCCGAAAGCTCGGGCCTCGTGATCGACAGCCCCGAAGGCCGTGTGCTGCATTCGGGCGACTTCAAGATCGACCACACCCCGGTGGTGGGCGAGCCCTTCAACCCCGACCTCTGGGCCGAGGTCGCGCAGGACGGCGTCAAGGCGCTGGTCTGCGACTCGACCAACGTCTTCTCGCCGCTGCCGGGCCGCTCGGAGGCGACGCTCGCCCCCGAGATCGAGAAGCTGATCGCGGCGCAGCCGGGCATGGTCGTCGCCACCACCTTCGCCTCGAACGTGGCGCGGCTGAAGACCATCGCGGTCGCCGCCGACCGCGCCGGGCGCACCGTCTGCCTTCTGGGCCGCGCCATGCGCCGCATGGTCGAGACCGCGACCGAGTGCGGGCTGCTGCACGGCTTCCCCAAGACCGTCGGCCCGGAAGAGGCTGCCTCGATCCCGCGCGAGAACCTGCTGCTTCTCGTCACCGGCAGCCAGGGCGAGCGCCGCGCGGCCAGCGCGCAGCTGGCGCAGGGCTCCTATCTGGGGCTGAAGCTGCAGGAGGGCGACAGCTTCCTGTTCTCCTCGCGCACCATCCCCGGCAACGAGCGCGGCGTGATCAAGATCATGAACCTGCTCTCCGAGAAGGGCGTGGACGTGATCGAGGACACGCACGGCCTCTACCACGTGTCGGGCCACGCCAACCGGCCGGACCTGCAGCTGCTGCACGACATCGTCAAGCCGCAGTTCCTGATCCCGATGCATGGCGAGCACCGTCACCTGCGCGAACACGTGAAGCTCGGCGCCGAGCGCGGCCTTTCGGGCATCGTCGCGGTGAACGGCATGATGCTCGACCTGTCCGGGAACGCGCCGAAGGTGGCCGAGTACATCGACACCGGCCGCAGCTATCTCGACGGCTCGGTCATGGTGGGGGCGATGGACGGCATCGTGCGCGACCGCATCCGCATGGCGCTCAATGGCCACGTCACCGTGACGATGATCGTCGACGAGAACGACGAGCCGCTGGGCGAGCCGTGGTGCGAGGTGATGGGCCTGCCCGAGACCGGCCGCTCCAAGAAGCCGCTGGTCGAGGTGCTGGAAGAGGATCTCGCGCAGTTCGTGAACCGGGCCGGGGCGAAGATGCTGCGCAACGAGGACCGTCTCGACAAGGAGCTGCGCCGGATCACCCGCTCGACCGCGCAGGCCGAAACCGGCAAGAAGCCCGAGGTGAACGTGGTGGTCAGCCGGCTGAGCTGACACCGCGCCTCTCGCGGAGGCCGCGCCACAAGAAGAAGGGGGCATCGCGCCCCCCTTTTTCATGTCTCACTCAGATCGGATGCGCCGGGCCGGTGCGGCCGCGTCAGCCGCTGCAGACATAGACCGCGCCGCCGATCACCACGACCGAGGCGGCGGCGGCGCCGATCGCCACCGGCCCGGTCAGGGCCGCGGTGACGCCGGGGGCGGCGGTGCCGATGCTGGTGGCGAGCCACTCGGCCGTGCCCTTCAGGATCAGCGCGCCGGAGCTGTGCAGCAGCCGCGCCGGGTCCTCGGCCGCCTGCGCGGGCGTCGGCGGCGGCGTCAGCATCAGCCCGGCCAGCGCCGCGCCGGTGTCGATCGCCGTGTCGGTCGCCGAATTGACCCGGTCGCAGGCCGTGACGCGGCACTGCGCGGTCCGGCCGCGTTCGCCCGGAACCAGCAGCCAGCCCGCGTCTTCCGGGTCGGGCGCGAGGCAGTAGCCCTCGGTCTCCTCGGGCGGCAGTTCGACCGCGAGATAGGTGAAGAGCACCCGGCTGTCGCAATCCGGCGCCTGGCCCCAGGCGCGGTTCCACACCGCGCCCGGCCAGCGGGCGATGCGCTCTCGGGTGCCGATCTCGGTGTCGAAGGCGATCTCGTCGTCATAGGTGACGACGGTTTCCTGGCCGTTGACGGTGGCGGTGCAATGCCGCTCCTCGGCCGCCGCCGGCAGGGCCGGCAGCAGCGCGAGGATCGCGGCGGGGAGCAGGAGCGTTCGCATGGTGGCGGGGTCAGCCGGCGCGGCGCTCCTTGAAGCTCTTGAGGATGAAGGCCGGGACGTCCTCGCCCATGCCGACCACCTGCTCGTCGGCGTCGTCGCGGCGGCGGTCGCGGCCCGAACGGCCGCGCTGCTGGGCGCGGGGCTGCTCTGCCTTGGCCTCGGGTGCCGGTGCGGGGCGCGGCTGCTGCACCTCGGTCACGGTCTCGGCCTTGGGCTGTTCGGCCTTGGGCTGCTCGGCCTTGGACTGCTCCGGCTTGGACTGCTCCGGCTTGGCCTTGGCGTCGCGCTCCGCGGCCTTCGGCGCGTTGCGCTCGACCCGGCGGCTGCGACCGCGGCGCGGGCGCTCCTCGGCCTCGTCCGGCGTCTCGTCCGCCGCGGTGGTGCCCAGCGGGTTGTCGAGGCGCGGGATCTGCGACTGCACCAGCCGCTCGACATCCTCGAGGTTCTTCTCGTCGCGCGGGCTGCAGATCATGACGGCTGTGCCCTTGCGGCCGGCGCGGCCGGTCCGGCCGATCCGGTGCACGTAATCCTCGGCGTGGCTGGGCACGTCGAAGTTGAAGACATGGCTCACGGAGGGCACGTCGAGACCGCGCGCCGCCACGTCGGAGGCCACCAGGATCGTCACGTCGCCGCTGCGGAACCCTTCGAGCGTGCGGGTCCGCTGGCTCTGGTCGAGGTCGCCATGGATCGGCTCGGCGTTGTAGCCGTATTTCTTCAGGCTCTTGGCGACGATGTCCACGTCCATCTTGCGGTTGCAGAAGATGATCGCGTTGGTGCATGCCTCGCCTTCGGCGTCGATCAGCCGGCGCAGCAGCGCGCGCTTCTCGGCGCTTTCGCGGTCCTTGCGCGAGGGGGCGAACTTGACCACGCCCTGCTTGATGTTCTCGCCCGTGGTGGCGGCGCGGGCCACCTCGATCTTCTCGGGGTTCGACAGGAAGGTATTGGTGATCCGCTCGATCTCGGGCGCCATGGTGGCCGAGAAGAACAGCGTCTGCCGGGTGAAGGGCGTGAGCCCGAAGATCCGCTCGATGTCGGGGATGAAGCCCATGTCGAGCATCCGGTCGGCCTCGTCGACCACCATGATCTGCACGCCGGTCAGCAGCAGCTTGCCGCGCTCGAAATGGTCGAGCAGCCGGCCCGGCGTGGCGATCAGCACGTCGACGCCCTTGTCGATCAGCGCGTCCTGCTCCTTGAAGCTCACGCCGCCGATCAGCAGCGCCTTGGTGAGCTTGGTGTGCTTGGCATAGGTGTCGAAGTTCTCGGCCACCTGCGCAGCGAGCTCGCGCGTCGGGCAGAGCACGAGGCTGCGCGGCATCCGGGCGCGGGCGCGGCCGCGGCCCAGAAGCGTGATCATCGGCAGCGTGAAGCTCGCCGTCTTGCCGGTGCCGGTCTGGGCGATGCCCAGCACGTCGCGGCCCTCGAGCGCGGGCGGGATCGCGCCGGCCTGGATCGGGGTCGGGGTCTCGTAGCCCGCCTCGGCGATCGCCTTGAGCACCTTGGGGTCGAGGTTGAGGTCGTTGAATTGGGTCATGTGAGCCTTTCGCTGCTGCGGCACCGATGGCCGCTGAAGCAGGCGCGGCCCGCCCGGCCGGATTGCCGGGGCGTTCGACTTGGGTGGCCCATAGGCCGAATTGCCTCCGAGGTCAAGAAATCGTCCGGAACGCGGCGGATGCCCTCGCGTTTGATCACGACACGCAGAGAAAGAGGCACAGCATGATCAACAAGTTCGGGACGGCGAAGTGGACCGGCGGGCTGAAGACGGGGCAGGGCCATGTCTCCACCGAGACGGGCGTGCTCGACGACCAGCCCTACGGCTTCAGCAACAGGTTCGAGGGCAAGCCCGGCACCAACCCCGAGGAGCTGATCGGCGCGGCCCATGCCAGCTGCTACGCCATGGCGCTGAGCCTCAATCTCGGCGAGGACGACCTCACGCCTGACGACATCCAGGTGAAATCCACCGTCTCGCTCGAGGAACAGGAGAACGGCTTCGCGATCACGAAGGTGCATCTCGACGTCACCGCCAAGGTGCCCGGCGCCTCCCAGGCGCAGTTCGAAAAGGCCGCGGAGGCGACCAAGACCGGATGCCCGGTGTCGAAGCTGCTCAATGCCGAAGTGACGATGGATGCGAAGCTCGTCGGCTGATCTCGGCCAATGGTGTGGGCGGCCCGAGCGAGAGGCCGCCCTGACCGCGTCAGCGTTCGACGACGAAGCCGCCTTCCATGTCCATCGACGCGCCGTCCTCGTCGGAGATCTCGCCAAAGACCACGCCGCGCGCGCCTTCACGCTCGCTGCCAACGAAGTCGCCCATGATGTAGGCGTTGACTTCGAAATCGTCGCCATCCTCGCTCAGCGTACCGGTGAGGTCCGCGTCGAACTGCCATTCCTCATCGGGATCGGCGTTGCGATCGAGGGTGGAATTGTCGATGCGCAGCGAGCCGCCGATGCTGCCTTCCTCGCTGGCCAGGTCGTAGACACGGCCGGTGATCGGATCGGCCGAGGCCGGATCGAAATCGGCGGTCATCTCCATCTTGCCGCCGACGTCGAGCCCGCCCTCGTCGCCTTCGACTTCAAAGCCCATGTAGCCGTTGTAGGTGGCCCGGCCACTGGTCGGCAGGTCGCCTGCCGGAAAGATCTCGGCATCCTCGTAGAATGCCGCCAGCGCCTCGCCGTCCTCGACCAGCTCGTCATAGCTGACGCCGCCGCCAGAGGAGCTGCAGGCCGCGAGTCCACCAAGGGCAATGAGGGCTGTGAAATGAATAGGTTTGAACATTCAGTCGTCCTTTTCTCCGCGCCGAGTATTGACGCCGAGGCACGCTCACGGATGCGTGAGAAAAGTTCAACCCATGGGATGCATTTTTAGCCGGCCATCATCTCCTTGGTTGCAGTCAGCCGGATCTCCGGGTGGTCGCGCTCGACCCGGTCGATGTCCCACTGCATCCGCGTCAGGTAGACGAGGTCGCCGTCATTGTCGGTGGCGATGTGCTGCTTGTTCTTGGCGGCGAAGCTCTCGACCGCCGCCTTGTCGCCGGCCATCCAGCGCGCCGAGGTGAACTGCGAGGGTTCGAAGCGGACCGGCAGGCCGTATTCCATCTCGATCCGGCTGGCCAGAACCTCGAACTGCAGCGCACCCACCACGCCGACGATGAAGCCCGAACCGAAGGTCGGCTTGAATACCTTGGCGGCCCCTTCCTCGGCGAACTGCGACAGCGCCTTGTCGAGGTGCTTGGCCTTCATCGGGTCGCCCGCGCGGCAGGTCTGCAGAAGCTCGGGCGCGAAGGAGGGAATGCCCGAGACCTTCAGCGCCTCGCCCTCGGTCAGCGTGTCGCCGATGCGCAGCTGGCCGTGGTTCGGGATGCCGATGATGTCGCCGGCCCAGGCCTCGTCGGCCAGCTCGCGGTCGGAGGCGAGGAACAGCACCGGGTTCGAGATCGCCATCTGCTTCTTCGAGCGCACGTGCAGAAGCTTCTGCCCGCGTTCGAAATGCCCCGAGGCGAGGCGCACGAAGGCGACGCGGTCGCGGTGCTTGGGGTCCATGTTGGCCTGCACCTTGAAGACGAAGCCCGCCACCTTGTTTTCATCGGGGGCGATCTGGCGCGGCTCGGCGCGCTGCGGCTGCGGCTCGGGCGCGTAGGCGCCGATCCCGGCCATCAGCTCGCGTACGCCGAAGCTGTTGATCGCCGAGCCGAACCAGATCGGCGTCATGTGCCCTTCGAGCACCGCCTGGGGGTCGAGCGCGGGCAGAAGCTCGCGCGCCATCTCCACCTCCTCGCGCAGCTGCTCGAGCAGATGCGCCGGGACGTGCTCGGCGATCTTCGGGTCATCGAGACCCGAGATGCTGACGCTTTCGGCCACGCGGTTGCGGTCGGCCCGGTCCATCAGCTCGAGCCGGTCGTTCAGAAGGTCGTAGCAGCCGAGGAACTCGCGCCCGACGCCGATCGGCCACGAGGCCGGCGTCACGTCGATGGCGAGGTTCTCCTGGATCTCGTCGATGATCTCGAAGGTGTCGCGGCTCTCGCGGTCCATCTTGTTGCAGAAGGTCAGGATCGGCAGGTCGCGCAGCCGGCAGACCTCGAACAGCTTGCGGGTCTGGCTCTCCACGCCCTTGGCGCCGTCGATCACCATGATCGCGGCATCCACCGCGGTGAGCGTGCGGTAGGTGTCCTCGGAGAAGTCCGAGTGGCCGGGCGTGTCGACGAGGTTGAAGCGGAAGCGGTCGAAGTCGAAGGACATCGCCGAGGCCGAGACCGAGATCCCGCGATCCTTCTCCATCTGCATGAAGTCCGAGCGGGTGCGCCGCGCCTCGCCCTTGGCGCGGACCTGTCCGGCCATCTGGATCGCGCCGCCGAACAGCAGGAACTTCTCGGTCAGCGTGGTCTTGCCGGCGTCCGGATGCGAGATGATCGCGAAGGTCCGGCGGCGGGCGATCTCGGGCGGGAGGGAAGGGCGGTTGCTCATGCGCGCGGTCATACGCATTCACAGGAACGAGGGCAATCGGGACGGATCCGCAGGCGCCGGGACATCGCGCGAGATTATTAACGCGCGAGTAATGACGTTGTTCCATCACGTCTGGGTTATTAATATAGCAAAAACAATAACTTATCAAACTTAAACCGCGAGTCTGCCGCAATTGGCCATGACGCTGCTCGTCAAGCAGGTCGTCCCTGCACGGGCGCGACCGCTGCAAGCGAAGGAGTTCGACATGACGAAGACGACTTGCGGTACCGCACTCGGGTTGCTGCTGGCCGGGACGATCCTGGCCGGCTGCGAGCCTTCGAACGGCATGGCGTTCCGCGACGATGGCGGGGCGATGGGAGAGGACGAAACGGGCAGCGTCGCGGCGAGCGCCTCCGGATCGAGCAGTGACGACGGCGGCAGCGCCGGCGGAACCGGTGGCGCCGGCGGCTCAGGTGGCACCGGCGGAGGTGGGTCCGGCGGGACTTCGGGCACGGGCGGCGGTTCCGGAACCGGCGGCGGCACGGCGGGCGGCGGCGCCTCCGGTGGCGGCACCTCGTCCGGCTCGGGCGGAGGCGGATCGAGCGGGGGCGGCGCAACTTCCGGCTCCGGCGGTTCCGGCGGGAGCGGGTCGAGCGGTGGCGGCTCGGGTGGCGGCTCCGGCGGTGGGTCGGGCGGCGGCTCGACGGGTGGCAATTCCGGCGGGCTGGTCGACACGGATGCCGGCGTCTCCGTCGGCGGCGGGTCGAACGGGTCCGGCGGCCTCGTCGATGCCGACGCGGACGTGTCGGTCGGTGGCTCAGGTGGGTCGGGCGGCTCTGGCGGCTCGGGCGGATCGAGTGGCTCCGGCGGCAGCCTCGTCGATGCGGATGTCGACGCGGGCGTGGGCGGTTCCGGCTCCTCCGGCGGCTCCGGCAGCGGCGGTTCCGGCAGCGGCGGCGGCTCCGGCGGCCTGCTCGACGTCGACGCGGATGTCGGCGTCTCGCGCGACGGCGTGAGCGTCGATGCCGATGTCGGCGCGCTGTAGGGCAGGGGCGGCATAGGCCCCGGGTCGGTCCCGGCGGGTCGGGCCGCCCGCCGCGGCCGGGGCGGCGATTGCCGCCCCCCGGCCGGGGTGCTAGCCCTTTGTCCGAACCAAGGAGGAGCCACATGGATCTGGGCATCAAGGGCAAGCGCGCGCTGGTCTGCGCGTCGTCGAAGGGGCTGGGGCGCGGCTGCGCCGAGGCGCTGGCCGAGGCGGGCGTCGATCTCGTCATGAACGCGCGCGGCGCCGAGGCGCTGGAGGCGGCGGCGCAGGAGATCCGCGACCGCCACGGCGTGAAGGTCGTCACGGTGGCCTGCGACGTCACCACCGAGGCGGGCCAGCAGCAGCTGATCGATGCGGCGCAGGGCGTCGACATCCTCGTCACCAATGCCGGCGGCCCGCCGCCGGGGCTGTGGACCGACTGGAACCGCGACGACTTCATCAAGGCGCTCGACGCCAACATGCTGGCGCCGATCGCGCTGATGAAGGCGCTGATGCCGGGCATGATCGAGCGCGGCTGGGGCCGGGTGGTCAACATCACCTCGCAATCGGTCAAGTCGCCGATCCCGCAGCTCGGCCTGTCGAACTCGGCCCGCGCCGGTCTCACCGGCTATGTCGCCGGCACCTCTCGCCAGGTCGCCCCGCACGGCGTGACGATCAACAACCTGCTGCCGGGCATCCACGACACCGACCGCGCGGCCTCGCTCGATGGCGGCGTGTCGAAGAAGGAAGGCATCAGCGTCGAGTCGGCACGCGCGCAGCGCGAGGCGAGCATCCCGGCGCGGCGCTACGGCACCGCCGCCGAGTTCGGCGCCACCTGCGCCTTCATGTGCTCGCAGCATGCGGGCTTCATGGTCGGCCAGAACGTCCTGCTCGACGGCGGCGTCGGCAACCAGACGCTCTGAACTTGCGGGCGCGGGGCGGGATTGCTAGGGCAACCCGACGCATTTGATCGGGATATAGCCCTTGTTCGAGTCCGCCCCGCCACCGGCCGCACGGCTGGAGATCCGCAACCTCTGCCGCAGCTTCGGCGGCCGGCGGGTGGTCGACGACGTGTCGCTCAAGATCATGCCGGGGCAGGTGACCTGCCTGCTCGGCCCCTCGGGCTGCGGCAAGTCGACCACGCTCCGGGTCGTGGCCGGGGTCGACCGGCAGGACGAGGGCGCGGTGCTGGTCGACGGCAAGCCGATCTCCGAGGGCGCGCTGCACGTGCCGCCCGAGGAGCGCGGCATCGGCCTGATGTTCCAGGACTTCGCGCTGTTCCCGCATCTCGACGTGGCGCGCAATGTCGGCTTCGGCCTCAAGGGGCCGAGGGCCGAAATCCGTGCCCGGGTCGAGACGCTGCTCGACAAGGTGGGCATGCGCCGTCACATCGACCGCTTCCCGCACGAGCTGTCGGGCGGCGAGCAGCAGCGCGTGGCGCTGGCCCGCGCGCTCGCGCCGAGCCCGCGCATCATGCTGATGGACGAGCCCTTCTCCGGCCTCGACGACCGGTTGCGCGACGACATCCGCGACGAGACGCTGGCGGTGCTCAAGGCCGAGGGCACGGCGGTGCTGCTGGTCACCCACGAGCCGGCCGAGGCGATGCGCATGGCCGACGAGATCGCGCTGATGCGCGACGGCCGCGTGGTGCAGCACGGCGCGCCCTACAACATCTACAACGCCCCGCGCGACCGCGAGGCGGCGGCCTTCTTCAGCGACATCAACGTGATCGAGGGCGTGGTCGAGGGCGCGCTCTGCGACACCCCCTTCGGCGACTTCCTGACGCCGGGCCTGCCCGACGGCACCGAGGTCGAGATCGTGATCCGGCCGCAGCATCTGCGGATCGACTTCGACCGCGGCGGCCGGGGGCCGAACCCGACCAAGGCCGAGGGCACGCCGGCCGCCGGGACGGTGGAGCGCGCACGCTTTCTCGGCGCCTCGAGCCTCGTCGAGTTCCGGATGGACCATGACGGCGAGATCCTGCGCGCGCAGGTGCCGTCGGTCTTCCTGCCCAAGCCCGGCACCCGCCTGTGGCTGATGATGCGGCGCGACCGCTGCTTCGTCTTTCCCAGGCGCGGACGCTGATAGGGGCGGGCCGGCGTCAGTCGCGCCGGGCCTCCAGATCGCCCAGAGTCCGGCCCGGCTCGTCGACGAAGAGCTGCGGCAGCACGCTCAGCGTCGCGATCCGGTCGACCCGGATGTCGGCGAAGTCGCGGCGCGTCTCGCTCCAGCCCGTCAGGGTCCAGACCCGGCCCCAGTAGTCCAGACGCAGCGGCCTGAGCACATCCACTTCCGGCACCGCCTGCGGGCCGGCCTGCGCCGTTACCGCGACGCGGATCTTCTGCCGGGCCCGGATCGCGGCGCGCAGGCTGGCCACGTGCCGGAACCCCGCCACCGCGTCGCCGATCCTCGGGCCGCGCCCGAGCCAGCCCGGCGCCGCGTCGAGCCGGTCCTCCGGCAGCGCCGCGTCGATCCGCGACAGCAGCGACCGCGCCGCCTCCTGCTGTTCGGGGTCGCCCGAGCGCGCCACCGCCGCCAGCCCGAGATGCAGCGCCTCGAGCTCGGTGCCGCTGAGGTTCATCGGCGGCAGGGTGATGGCGGCCGCGGCGCGATATCCCAGCCCGCGCCGGCCCTCGATCGGGACGCCCGCGGCAATCAGCGCATCCATGTCCCGGTAGATCGTGCGCAGCGAGGTGCCGAGCCTGCGGGCGAGATCCTCGGCCCGGTGCAGCCGGCCGTCGCGCAGGATGCGGATCATTTCGACGAGACGGTCGGAGCGGGTCATGCGGGCCTCTGGCGGCTGCTACTGACAGAATTCTGGCAACTGACAGTCTGGTGTCAATAAAAGTGTGCCGCCGGCCCGCTCGCCCGTCCCCGGGCCCTTTCAAGAGCGCCGCGCTGCGCGTATCTGGAGGACGCGAGACGTCACCGGCCCGGAAGGGCCGCAGTTTGGAGAGACGCCATGCTCAACAACATTGGCCTTCCGGGCCTTCTTCTGATCGCCGTCGTGGTGCTGGTGCTGTTCGGCCGCGGCAAGATCTCGTCGCTGATGGGCGAGGTCGGCAAGGGAATCACCGCCTTCAAGCGCGGCGTCGACGACGGCAAGCGCGAGCTTGACGACCAGTCGCAGACCGTCGACGAGGCGGGCACCGTCAAGGACAAGGACCGGGTCTGAGGGCCGCCGCAGCAGGATAGACCGACATGTTCGATCTTGGCTGGACCGAGCTGCTTCTGATCGGGATCGTGGCGCTGATCGTGGTCGGCCCCAAGGACCTGCCGGGCATGTTCCGCACGGTCGGGCGCTTTACCGGCAAGGCGAAGGCCATGGCGCGGGAGTTCTCGCGCGCCATGGAGGATGCCGCCGATGAAAGCGGCGTGCGCGACATCCAGAAGACGATCCGCGCCGCCGCCGACCCGAAGGAGTTCGGCACCGACAAGCTGAAGAAGAGCCTCGCGGCAGACGATGCCGGCGGGCTCTCCGAGGAGCGCGCCGAGGCCAAGCGCAAGGTCGAGGCCGCGACGGCCAAGGCCGCCGCCGAGCGCCGCGCCCGCGAAGCCGAGGCGCCGACCCCCGAGGAGATGGCCGACCTCGAGCCCGAGCCGATCAGCGCGCCGGCCGAGGCGCTCGAGACGGCCGAGGACGCCCCCGCCCGCAAGGATGACGACAGATCATGAGCCCCGTTGACGAGATCGAGGACAGCTCCGCGCCGCTGATCGAGCATCTGGCCGAGCTTCGCACCCGGCTGATCCGCTCGCTTCTGGCCTTCGTGGCCGGCATGGCGGTGAGCTTCGCGGTGTGGAACCCGATCTTCGACTTCCTCACCCGCCCGCTCTGCGCCGCGATGGAGCAGCGCGGCCAGGACGATTGCGGCCTGATCCTGATCGCCTTGCAGGAAGGCTTCTTCGTCGCGGTCTCGATCTCCATGCTGGGCGGGCTGGTGCTGGCCTTCCCGGTCATCTCCTACCAGATGTGGCGCTTCGTGGCGCCCGGCCTCTACCGGTCCGAGAAGGGCGCCTTCCTTCCCTTCCTCGTGGCCTCGCCCTTCATGTTCTTCCTCGGCGCGGCCTTCGCCTACTACGTGGTGACGCCGCTGGCCTTCGACTTCTTCTTGGGCTTCCAGCAGCCCGGAAGCCTTGTCGACGGGCCCGAATCCGAGACAGCCGTGGCCGGCATCGCCTTCCAGGGCTCGGCGCAGGCCTACCTGTCGCTGACCATCAAGTTCGTCGTGGCCTTCGGGCTGTGCTTCCAGCTGCCGGTGCTGCTCACGCTGATGGGCAAGGCGGGTCTGGTCTCCTCCGCGGGCCTCGGCGCGGTCCGCAAATACGCGGTGGTGGCGATCCTGCTGCTGGCCGCTCTGGCGACGCCCCCCGACGTCATCAGCCAGGTGATCCTGTTCACCGTGGTCTATGGTCTCTACGAGGTCTCGATCCTGCTGGTCGCCCGCGTCGAGCGCCAGCGCGAGGCCCGGCTCCGGGCCGAGGGGCTGTGGGTCGAGGACGAGGAGGACGAGCCGAAATGACCTCTGACCCGCTCGAGCGGATCGCCGCGGCGCTGGAGCGGATCAGCCCGCCGCCGCGCGAGGCGCCGGATCTCGACCGCGCCCCGGCCTATATGTGGCAGCCCGACCCGGACCGGCTGATCCCGGTGCCGAAGGTCGCGCGGATCGATCTCGACCTGCTGGTGGGGATCGACCGGGCGCGCGACACGCTTCTGGAGAACACTCGCCGCTTCGCCGCCGGGCTGCCCGCGAACAACGCGCTTTTGTGGGGCGCGCGCGGCATGGGCAAGTCGAGCCTCGTCAAGGCGGTTCACGGCGCGCTCGAGGCCGATCACCCGCAGCTCAAGATCGTCGAGGTCCAGCGCGAGGACCTGCCCACGATCGACCGCTGCCTCTCGGTCCTGCGCGATGCGCCGCAGCGGTTCGTGCTGTTCTGCGACGACCTGTCCTTCGGCCATGACGACGCGCATTACAAATCGCTCAAGGCGGTGCTCGACGGTGGCATCGAGGGCCGGCCCGACAACGTGGTGCTCTACGCCACCTCGAACCGCCGCCACCTGATGCCGCGCGACATGATCGAGAACGAGCGCTCCACCGCGATCAGCCCGTCCGAGGCGGTCGAGGAAAAGGTCTCGCTCTCGGACCGCTTCGGGCTGTGGCTGGGCTTCCATCCCTGCGCGCAGGACGAGTTCCTGTCGATGATCCGCGGCTATTGCGACGCCTTCGGCCTCGCGGTCCCCGAGGAACGGCTCAAGGCCGAGGCGATCGAATGGCAGGCGACGCGGGGCGGCCGCTCGGGCCGGGTGGCGTGGCAGTTCTTCACCGATCTCGCCGGCCGCGAAGGGGTGCGGCTGGGCTGAGCTTTTGCCTGCCGTTTCCGGCAAGCCGATGCAACAAAGGCCGCCCCACGGGGGCGGCCTTTCTCGTTCGGGCGGGCGGCACGGATCAGGGCAGGTAGTTGGTCGGGTCCTGGCTGTCCATGCCCTTGCGGACCTCGAAATGCAGGATGCTGGGCTCGCCCGGCTTCACCTTGCCGATGGTCTGCCCCTTGGCGACGGAGGCGCCGCGCTCGACCGTCAGGTCGACCACATGGGTGTAGACCGTCAGCAGCCCGTCGGGATGCCGGATCACCACGATCTGGATACCTTCGGTGTTGGTGGTGATCGCCGCCACCGTGCCTGCGGCCGCGGCCTTGACCGGGCTTCCGGCCGGCGCGCCGATGTCGATGCCGTCGTTGCGGCCCTTGGCATAGGCGCGGATGATGCTGCCCTGGGCGGGCATCGCCATCGGCGCGTCCTTCGGCTTGGCGGCCTCGGCCACGGGCTGCGGCGTGGGCGGCGCGGCCGGCTCCGGCGCCGCCTCGGTCGGCGTGGCGGCGGGCTCGGCCTCGGGCAGCGGCGTCGCGGCCGAGGGCGGCGTCGGGGTCGGGCTGCCCTGGCCGGGCTGGCTGACCGGCGCGGCTGCGGGCCGCGCAGCGCCGCCCGGCGGGATCAGCAGGAACTGGCCCTCGCGCACCACGAGGTCGGGGCCGAGCCCGTTCCATTCGGCGAGGCTGCGCACCGGCACGTTGTAGAGCCGCGCGACCGAGTAGGCGGTCTCGCCGCGGGTCACCTGGTGGCGCACCGGCTCTTGCCCGGTCTGCGGCGCCGGGCGCGTCTGCTGGGCGGCCGGGGCGGGCGAGGCGGCGGCGCTGCTCGCGGCCGGGCTCTGCGGCGCGGCGGCCGGCTGCTGCGGGGCGGCGCGGTCGATCGCGGCGCCGGCCAGCGTGGTCACGTCGATCCGGCCGGTGCTGACCGGGGGCGTCGCGGCGCTGCCGGGCAGGATCGGGCCGGTGCCGACCGCGCCGGTGGCCGGCGAGGGTTCGGCCACGCGGGTCGGCAGGGCGACGATCTCGTCGCGGCGCAGCCGCGCGTCGGGGGCGACGCCGTTGTAGCGCGCCAGCGCGCCGGCCTCGATGCCGACCCGGCCAGCGACGTCGGCCAACGTGTCGCCGTCGCGCGCCACCGCCACCTGGTAGTTCGGGTAGGAGATCACGCCGCGGTCGTCGGGGCGCGGCCGCGGCGCCGGGTTCAGCGCCGCCTGCGAGGTGTCGAAGCCGTTGCCGTAGTCGCGCAGGTCGGGGTCGAAGGGCTCGGCGCAGGCCGAGAGCAGCGCCAGCGCGGTGCCGCAGGAAAGCCAGCGCAGCGCGGTCCGGGAAGGGGTGTTCTGCATCGATATGTCCTCGGTTCCGTCCCCCGTGTGACCCGGGGTTGTTGCGGGCATGCGCCCTTCAGTCCTGTCCCAGCCCTTCCACGAGCGGCACGAAGCGCACCGACCGCAGCTCCTCGTAGTCGAAGCCGCTTTCGGTGCGGGTGACCCGGATCAGGCTCTGGACCGCGTCGGACTGGCCGACCGGCAGCACCATGATACCGCCGGGCCTGAGCTGGGCCAAGAGCGGGCCGGGCGGATCCTCGGCCGCCGCCGTGACGACGATCCGGTCGAACGGGGCCTGCTCGGGCAGCCCGAAGGAGCCGTCGGCGGTGATCGCGGTGATGTTGGGCAGGTCCATCTCGGCGAAGATGCCGCGCGCCTCTGTCACGAGGCTGCGGAAGCGGTCCACCGTGTAGACCCGCCGCGCCAGCTGGCTCAGGATCGCCGCCTGGTAGCCCGAGCCGCAGCCCACCTCGAGCACCTTGTCGCGCGGCTGCACGTCGAGCGCCTGCGTCATCAGCCCGACCACCGAGGGCTGGCTGATGGTCTGGCCGCAGGCGATCGGCAGCGGCATGTCGGCATAGGCGCGCTCGGCGAAGAGGCCCTTCACGAAGCGCGCCCGGTCGATCTTCTCCATCGCCTCCAGCACCCGCGCATCCGTCACCCCGTGCGAGCGGAGCGCGTAGAGGAAGCGCATCTTGGCGTCGGCGTCGAAGCTCATCCGGCGGTGTCCTCCAGCGCGCTTCTGGCGCGGTCGAGCGCATCATGCGCGGTCAGGTCGGCCCGCATCGGCACGACCGAGATGTAGCCGTCGAGATTGTCCTGCGCGTCGGTGCCGGGCCCGGTGGGGATGTCCTGCCGGCCGCCGCGAATCCACAGGAAGCGCCGCCCCGAGGGCGAGACATGCGGCTCGACGCCGAAGGCGGTTTCGCGCCGAAACCCTTGCCGGCCGACCTTGAGCCCCCGCACCTCGGCGGCCGGAAGCGCCGGGAAGTTCACGTTGTAGAACAGCTGGTAGTCGGCCTCGTTGTCCCAAGGCGCGCGATCGAGCAGGCGCCGCACCGTGGCCGCGCCATGCCTGCGGGCGGCCTCGAACGGGTCGTCGAGGCGCAAATTGGCGGTGCCGTAATACTGCGACAGCGCGATCGCCGGCAGGCCGTGCAGCGCCGCCTCCATCGCGCCGCCGATCGTGCCGGAATACATCGCGTTCTCGGCGGCGTTGTTGCCGCGGTTCACGCCCGACAGCACGAGGTCCGGCGCGCCGTCCGAGAGCACGTCGTGCAGCCCCGCCAGCACGCAGTCGGCCGGGCTGCCCTCGGCCGCGAAGCGGCGGGGGCCCAGCTCGGCGATCATGGTGGGGTGGGTGTAGGAGATGCAATGCGCCACGCCCGACTGCTCGAAGGCCGGCGCCACCACCCAGACCTCGCCGGAGGGGCCGGCGATCTCGGCGGCGATCTCCTCGAGCACCTGCAGGCCCGGTGCGTTGATGCCGTCGTCATTGGTGATGAGAATGCGCATGAAGCCCCCTTTGCCGCGCCCTTGATAGGTGAGGGCGGGAAAGGCGGCAAGCATTGCGCGCGGGGCGACGGCAGCCCGCCGCCCGCGCGGGTCAGCCGAGGATCTCCGGCAGCAGCCGCGCGGCCTCGGCATGGATGTCGGCCAGACCGTCGCGGCTCTCGCCGGGGTAGAAGCGGGCGCGGGTCGCGGTCGGCATCGGCCGCGGCTCGAGAATGCGGACCACGGGGCCGGTCTTGGCGGTTTCCGCCTGCCAGCTGCGCACCAGCGCCATCTGCGCCGCCTTGGTGGTGCCGTAATGGCCGAAGAACTTCTCGCCGCCGCGCGGGTCGTCGAAGAACACCGCGCGCCCGGTCAGCCCCAGCAGCGGCGCGACGTAGGAGACGAGCCGCGCCGTGGCCCGCAGGTTCACCGCGATCGAGCGGTCGAGGTCCTTGTCGGCCAGGTGCGGGGTCGGGGCGAGGGGGCCGGCATGGATCGCGGTGTGGACCCACATGTCGAGCCCGCCCCAGCGGTCGTGGATCGAGCGGCAGAGCTGCTGCATCGCCTCGGGCACGGTCACGTCCATCGGTGCCAGCGTCGCCTGGCCGCCGGCGGCGCGGATGCGGTCGTCGAGCTCCTCGAGCGCGCCGGTGGTGCGGCCCACGGCGACGATGTGGCGGCCCGGCGCCAGCGCCTCGGCCAGCGCCGCGCCGAGGCCGCGCGTCGCGCCGGTGATCAGGACCGGTTTCGGGGTCTCGGTCATGGGGTGGCTCCTGTCTCGGATGTCGCGTTGTGGCGCGTCATGAGTTCGGCGCGCGCCGCCGTCAAGTCGCCCTCGGCCCCGATCCAGTCGATCAGGCGGTCGAAATCGGTCTCGAGCGTCTCGAGGCGCATCTGCATGACATGCGCGCGGGTGGCGAGGAAACCCTCGATATTGGCCGTGACGGTGTCGACGTAGTCGCGGCAGGTGTCGATCAGCGGCCGGTTCGGCGCGCGGCGCGCCGCGCCGGCGAGGATGTCCTGCCGGTAGGCCCTGAGGATGCCTTGGTTGGCGCGGCGGGCGAAGCTTTGGGCCACGGCCTCGGGGTCGCGCGTCAGGTGCACGTATGCGGCGCGATCGCCCCAGTCCCGCGCGAGGCGGCCCAGAAACCAGCTCAGCCGGTTGTCGCATTCGATGTGGCGCGGCGGATAGGCGAGGCGGTCGGGGCCGGTCAGGTGGGTGCGGCTTTCATGCGCCGCGCTCCAGTTGCTGAGATGGCCGCAGGCCCGCGCCAGCGTGGTCGAGCCGCAGCGGCCGGTGCAGAGCACCAGCACCCGGTCCGGGACATCGGTGGAGGACGCGGCGCACATTGTCTTGCATTTGAAGTATTATCCGGCGGCGGGCAAGGCATCGCGTGTTGACCGGCCGGCCGGGGCAGACGCTAGACTGGCGCACCCCATGGAAAGGACCGCCGATGCCCAGATATCAGAGCCTGGTCCGCGCGCTGGCCGGCCGGGGCGGCATCAGGATGGCCGGCATGGCCTTGGCCGGCGCGCTGCTGGTGGCGCTGGCCGCGCAGATCGACGTGCCGATGTATCCCGTCCCGATGTCGCTGCAGACGCTGGCGGTCTCGATCGTCGGGCTGACCTTCTCGCCGGGCGCGGCCTTCGCCGCGCTGGCGATCTACCTGTCGCTCGGGGCGGCAGGGCTGCCGGTCTTCGCGGGCGGCGAGGCCGGGCTCTGGCACCTGGCGGGGCCGACCGCCGGCTACCTCTTCGGCTTCGTGTTCATGGCCTGGCTGACGGCGATGCTGGTCCGGGCCGGTTGGCGCGGCAGTTTCGGCCGGTACTTCGTCGCGGCGCTTGTTCCCTCGCTGCTCCTGATGGTGCCGGGCGTGCTCTGGCTGAGCTGGGCGAGCGGTATGACCTTGGCCGAGGCGGTGGCGACGGGCGCGGCCCCGTTTCTCGTCGGCAAGCTGGTGAAGACCGCGCTAGCCGTTCTGGTGGTGCAGGCGGGCTGGCGCTTCGTCGCGCGGCGCCGGATGGCCCGGCCGCCGCGGCGGCCGGGGCGATCCGTCCTGCCGGAACGGTGACGGTTCATCCGGTCCGCCCGGTGCGGAGACGCGGGATCGTGCGAGGGAGGCCTTTGTGCGAAGATGGCGGGGTGGCGGCCATGGCCGTCGGAACCCGGCCCAGCCGCGAAAGGCCAACGCCATGGATTCGCCCGCAAAGCTGCGCACCTGCCTGTGGTTCTACACCCAGGGCGAGGAGGCGGCCCGATTCTATGTCTCGCTGCTGCCGGACAGCCGGATCGAGCGGGTCGTGCGGCCCGATGCCGACGCGCCGGCCCGGCTGGTGGAATTTCGCCTGGCCGGGGTGCCCTACATGGTGCTGAACGGCGGCCCGCATCTGCGGCTGACCGAGGCGGTCTCGATCTCGGTGCTGACCGAGAACCAAGCCGAGACCGACCGGTTGTGGGACGCGCTGCTGGAGGATGGCGGCATACCGGGGCGCTGCGGCTGGTTGCAGGACAGGTTCGGCCTGTCCTGGCAGGTGGTGCCGGCGGGGCTGCCGCAGCTTCTGGCCTCCGCGGACCGGCCGGCGGTCGGCCGGGTCACGCAGGCGATGATGGAGATGGGCAAGCTCGAGATCGTCCGCCTCGAGGCCGCCTTCGCGGACCGGGCGTGAGGCCCGGCCCGAAACGCGGCCCGTTTCAGGCGGCGGCGTCCTTGAGGCGGAACCCCTTCTCGATCATGTCGGCCGGCGCCACCGGGTAGTCGCCGGAGAAGCAGGCATCGCAGTAGCGCGGCGCCTTCGGATCGCGGCCCTCGCTGACGCCCACGGCGCGGTAGAGACCGTCGAGCGAGATGAACTTCAGGCTGTCGACGTCGAGATGGCGGCGCATCTCCTCCTCGCTCATGTGGCTGGCCAGCAGCTTCTCGCGCTCGGGCGTGTCGACGCCGTAAAAGCAGGGCCAGGCCGTCGGCGGGCTGGCGATGCGGAAATGCACCTCGGCCGCGCCGGCATCGAGGATCATCTCCTTGATCTTGCGCGAGGTGGTGCCGCGCACCACCGAGTCGTCCACGAGGATCACCCGCTTGCCGCGGATCAGCGCGCGGTTGACGTTGAGCTTGAGCCGCACGCCCATGTTGCGGATCTGCTCGGAGGGCTCGATGAAGGTCCGGCCCATGTACTGGTTGCGGATGATCCCCATGCCGTAGGGGATGCCGCTTTCATGGCTGAAGCCGATCGCGGCCGGCGTGCCCGAGTCCGGCACCGGGCAGACGAGATCGGCCTCGACCGGCGCCTCGCGCGCCAGCTCGACGCCGATCTGGCGGCGCGTCTCGTAGACCGAGCGGCCGTCGAGGATGCTGTCGGGGCGCGAGAAGTAGACATGCTCGAAGATGCAGAAGCGCGAGGCGCGGGTCTTGAACGGAAAGCTGCTCTCGACCCCGTCGGGCGTGATGACCACCATCTCGCCCGGCTCGATCTCGCGCACGAACTCGGCGCCGACGATGTCGAGCGCGCAGGTCTCGGACGACAGCACCCAGCCGTCGCCCAGCCGGCCGAGCACCAGCGGCCGCACCCCCATCGGGTCGCGGCAGCCCAGAAGCTTGGTCCGGGTCATCGCGACGATCGAGAAGGCGCCCTCGCATTTGCGCAGCGCCTCTTCCATGCGGTCGGGGATCGACCGGCCCATCGAGCGCGCCATCAGGTGGATGATGCACTCGGTGTCGGAGGAGGACTGGAAGATCGAGCCGCGCTCGATCAGCTCGCGCCGCAGCGTCGCCGCGTTGGTCAGGTTGCCGTTATGCGCCACCGCCGCGCCGCCCATCGAGAACTCGCCGAAGAAGGGCTGCACGTCGCGGATCGCCGTCTGGCCCTTGTGGCCGGAGGTCGAGTAGCGGACATGGCCGATCCCGAGCGTGCCGGGCAGCGTGTCGAGCACCTCGCGCGAGGTGAAGTTGTCGCGCACGTAGCCCATCCGGCGGGCCGAGCAGAACCCGGCTTCGGCGTCGTGGGTGACCATGCCGGCGGCTTCCTGGCCGCGGTGCTGCAGCGCGTGCAGACCGAGCGCGAGGAAGCTCGCGGCGTCGGCGACGCCGATCACGCCGAAGACGCCGCATTCCTCCTTCAGCTTGTCGTCGTCGAAGGGATGGGCGGGAGGCATCGAGCGCATGGGTCAGTTCCGAATCCGGTGCGTTGCGGGGCCGGTGTAAGGCCTTGGGGACCGAGTGTCACGAAAGGATCATGATCCGGCTTCCCTTGCGTCGTCCCATGCCTTGCGCAGACCGGCCATGCAAGCCCCGCGCGGGGAACCGGGTGGTCACGATGTCGCGTTGAGCCGTGGGGCCGCGTCCTTAGATGTGGAGCGCAGAAAGGACGGATGTCATGGATACTTTCCTCGGCTTCGACGCGGTGATGCTGGCCCGGATGCAGTTCGGCTTCACCGTCGCGTTCCACTTCATCTTCCCGGCGATCTCGATCGGGCTCGCGAGTTTCCTCGCGGTGCTGAACGGCCTGTATCTCTGGACGAAGAACGAGGCCTATCTGCGCCTGTTCAAGTACTGGTTGAAGATCTTCGCGATCTCCTTCGCCATGGGCGTGGTCTCGGGCATCGTCATGTCCTACCAGTTCGGCACCAACTGGTCGGTCTTCTCCGACATCGCCGGCCCGGTGATCGGGCCGCTCATGGCCTACGAGGTGCTGACCGCCTTCTTCCTCGAGGCGGGCTTTCTCGGCATCATGATCTTCGGCCGCGACAAGGTGGGCCCCGGCCTGCACATGTTCGCCTGCCTGATGGTGGCCGTCGGCACCGCGATCTCGGCCACATGGATCCTGTCGGTGAACTCGTGGATGCAGACGCCGCAGGGCTTCTCCATTGCCGAGAACGGCCAGTTCGTGCCCGAGGACTGGTGGGCGATCATCTTCAACCCGTCCTTCCCCTACCGGCTCGCGCACACGCTAACCGCCGCCTACCTCACCACCGCCTTCATCGTCGGCGGGGTCGGGGCGTGGCACCTGCTCAGGGGGCGGCGCGAGAACCCGGGCGTGCGCACCATGTTCTCGATGGCGATGTGGATGGCCGCGCTGGTGGCGCCGCTGCAGATCTTCCTCGGCGACATGCACGGCATCAACACGCTCGAGCACCAGCCCGCCAAGGTGATGGCGATGGAGGGCCATTTCGAGAGCCACGAGGCGGGCGCGCCGCTGATCCTGTTCGGCATCCCCGATCAGGACGCGGGCGAGATGCGCTACTCGATCGAGATCCCCAAGCTCTCCTCGCTGATCCTCAAGCACGACCTGAACGCGCCGCTCGCCGGGCTCGACACCATCCCCGATGACGAGGAGCCGCCCGTGGCGGTGGTGTTCTGGAGCTTCCGCGTGATGGTGGGTCTCGGCTTCGCGATGCTCGGCATCGGGCTGTGGTCGCTCTGGGCGCGGTTTCGCGGCCGGCTCTACGACAATCGCTGGCTGCACCGTACGGCGGTGGCGATGGGGCCCTCCGGGCTCGTGGCGGTGATCGCCGGCTGGATCACCACCGAGGTCGGCCGCCAGCCCTACGTGGTCTACGGCGCGCTCCGCACCGCCGAGGCGCATTCGCCGCTCGCCGCCAGCGCGGTCGGGGTCTCGTTGATCGCCTTCGTGGTGATCTACTTCGTGATCTTCGGCGCGGGGGTGGCCTACATCCTCAAGCTGATGCGCCATGCGCCCGCGCTGGGCGAGCGTGGCGTGCGGGTCGAGCCCGGCCCGATCCGCACCACCGGCATCACCCCGCAGCAGCAGCTGCGCGAGGACGGGCACGACATGGCCAAGGAGGGCGCGTGATGTTCGCTTCGATCGACCTGACGGTCGCCTGGGCGCTGCTCCTGGCCTTCGCCGTATTCGTCTATGTCGTGCTCGACGGTTTCGACCTCGGCATCGGCATCCTCTACCCCTTCTTCCGCAAGAAGGAGGACCGGGACATCATGATGAACTCGGTCGCGCCGGTCTGGGACGGCAACGAGACCTGGCTGGTGCTGGGCGGCGGCGGGCTCTTCGCCGCCTTCCCGATGGCCTACGCGATCCTGATGCCGGCGGTCTATCCGCCGATCATCGCGATGCTCCTGGCGCTGATCTTCAGGGGCGTCGCCTTCGAGTATCGCTGGCGCGCCAATTCCTGGATGTCGAAGAAGTCGTGGGACGCGGCCTTCATCGGCGGGTCGGTCTCGGCCGCGCTGTGCCAAGGCATCATCCTCGGCGCCTTCCTGCAGGGGATCGAGGTCGAGGGCCGCGCCTATGCCGGTGGCTGGTGGGACTGGCTCACCCCCTTCACGCTGATCTGCGGGCTGTCGGTGGTGGCGGGCTACGGCTTCCTCGGGGCCTGCTGGCTCAACATGAAGCTCGAGGGCGAGATCCAGCACCGGGTGCGGCTGATGGCGCGGGGCTTCTTCGTGGCGACGCTGGTGGGCGTCGTCGCGGTGAGCATTGCCACCTACCTCTTGCAGGTCGGCCTCGCGGTGCGCTGGTTCGCCTGGCCGCAGGTGCTTCTGACCGGGCCGGTGCCGGTGCTCCTGGCGCTGATCGCGCTGGCGCTGTCTCGCTCGCTCTTCGTCGAGGGGCGCGACCGGATGCCGTTCCTGCTGGGGCTCGCGCTCTTCGCGCTGTGCTTCCTGGGGCTCGGACTGTCGGTCTGGCCCTACGCGATCCCGCCCGAGGTCACAATCTGGGACGCCGCCGCGCCGGCCAAGAGCCAGCTCTTCATGTTCGTGGGGGCGATCGTGCTGGTGCCGATCATCCTCGCCTATACCGGCTACGCCTACTGGGTGTTCCGCGGCAAGCTCGACCCGAACAAGGGGTATCACTGATGTTGAAGCGGATCGTCTGGTTCGTGGCCCTCTGGGCCATGGGCGTGGCCACGGTCGGCGCGGTGGCCTATGCCATCCGCGCCGTCATCCTGTGACGGATCAGGCCGGGGCGGTGCACAGGCCCACGAGCTGCTCGTACTGGGTGGTGACCCACGCGAGCAGCGCCTGCGGCTCCTCGGTGGTGAAGCCCTCGGTGATCTGGCCGAATACCGCGGCCGCGCGGCTGTTCTCGACCATCGGGATCGACTGGGCCGAGAGGATCACCTCGTAGACGAAGAAACCGACCGCCACGAGCAGCACGCCGCGCGCCACGCCGAACAGGAAGCCCAGGCCCTGGTCGAGCCCGCCCAGCGCCGAGCGCTGCACCGCGCCCGAGAAGAGCGGGGTGAAGATCGAGAACAGCACCAGCGCGATCGCGAAGACCACGGCGAAGGCGGCGATGATCGACAGCTCGCAGCTGTCGCCGATGAAGTCGCCCACCACCGGGATCTGCCGCACCAGCGGCCGCACCTGGTCGGCGAAGATGAAGGCGAGGATGGTCGCGCCGATCCAGCCCGCGATGGCCAGCGCCTCGCGGACCAGGCCGCGCGAGTAGGCCAAGAGCGCCGACACCACGACGATGAGCGCGACGATGCCGTCGATGATCGTGAAGCTTTCCATGAGAGTCCCTATTCCCGCGCGCCGGGCGCCAGTCCGAACACTGCCTCGCAGAAGCCGGGCAGGTCGCGCATCTCGCGCAGATCGAGCCCGGCCGCCATTTCCGCCCCCGCGCGTCGCTTGGGGCGCTGCGGCAGGATGGCCTGCGTGAAACCAAGTTTCGCCGCTTCTTTCAACCTGTTTTCGGTCTGCGCCACCGGCCGGACCGCCCCGGAGAGAGAGATTTCGCCGAAGATCGCGCAGTCGGCCGGCAATGTGGCGTCCTCGCGCGCGCTGATCAGCGCGGCGGCCACGGCGAGGTCGGCGGCAGGCTCGCCGATGCGCAGCCCGCCCGCGACGTTGAGATAGACGTCGAGCCCGGCGAAGGAGACGCCGCAGCGCGCCTCGAGCACGGCGAGGATCATCGCCAGCCGGCTGCCGTCCCAACCCACCACCGAGCGCCGGGTCTGGCCGGGCTGGGCGGGCGAGACCAGCGCCTGGATCTCGCACAGGATCGGCCGCGTGCCCTCGATCCCCGCGAAGACCACCGAGCCGGGGGCGGGGGTGTCGCGCTCGGACAGGAACAGCGCGGAGGGGTTCTTCACCTCGGCGAGGCCCTTGCCGGTCATCTCGAACACGCCGATCTCGTCGGCCGGACCGAAGCGGTTCTTGTGGGCGCGCAGGATGCGGAACTGGTGGCCGCGCTCGCCCTCGAAATAGAGCACGCAATCGACCATGTGCTCGACCACGCGGGGGCCGGCGAGCGTGCCCTCCTTGGTGACGTGGCCCACCATGATCACCGCGATGCCGCGGGTCTTGGCGAAGCTCGTCAGCTCGTGCGCCGCCGTCCGCACCTGGCTGACCGAGCCGGGCGCCGCCTCGACCTTGTCGGACCACATGGTCTGGATCGAGTCGATGATGACGAGATCCGGCCGCTCGGCGTCGAGCGTCGTCAGGATGTCGCGCAGATTGGTCTCGGCCGCGAGCGTCACCGGGCTTTCGGTCAAGCCGAGGCGCTGGGCGCGCATCTGCACCTGCGCCGCCGATTCCTCGCCGGTCACGTAGATCACCTTGAGGCCGTTGCGGGCAAAGCGCGCGGCGGCCTGCAGAAGCAGCGTCGACTTGCCGATGCCGGGATCGCCGCCGACTAGCAGCGCGGAGGCCGCGACGAGACCGCCGCCCAGCACCCGGTCGAGCTCGGCCACGCCGGCTTCGGTGCGCGGCGGCGCCTCGGGGGTGGAGGCGAGGTCGGTCAGCGCCATCTTGCGGCCGCGCTGGGCGCCAAGGGCCTTCGGCCCGGGCCCGGCGGTCAGCGGCGCCTCTTCCTGAATGGTGTTCCATGCGCCGCAGGCGTCGCAGCGCCCCGACCATTTCGAATGGGTCGCGCCGCATTCGGTGCAGACGAAGTTCAGATCCTTGGCCATGCGGTCTTTTGGCTCATCGGCCGGGGGCGGGCAATGGGCCTGTGGCCGGCCCTCACGCCCCTGTCAGCCAAGCGAAAGGGAGGCCCGATGGCCTCCCTTCGCGGGGTGTGATCCCGGCCTCACTCGGCGGCCGGTTTCATGTTCACGACCTTCGGGGCGGGGTCCTCGCCTGCGCTGTCGGGATGCGCGGCGTCGCGATGCAGGTCGGAGGCGTCGAAGCCCAGTTCGGGCAGGATGCTCCTGAGCTGCTCCTCGAGCTGCGCCATCTGGCTGGCCGCCACGCTTTCCTCGAGCTCGACCTGGTCGGCCCAGCGCCGCAGTTCGCGGCAGATATGCAGGGCCTCGACAATGCGCTCCTGCTGGCGCTCGGCATCCTCCTGCCGGGCGGCGAGGAATTTCTTGGCCCGCGCCACCTTCTCGTCGGAATAGATGTCGGCCAGTTCGCGGGCTTTCTCGCCCATCTGCGCGGCCACCTCCATCACGTCATGCTCGAGATGCCCCAGATCGGGGTGATCGCGCAGGAAGGCGAGCCGCTCGCGCACGGCGTCGAACTCGGAGGACATGGTGAAGACGCCGGCGCGATCCGCGGCATGGGCCATGTGGAAGGCGCGCGCGACGTCCTCCATGTTGATGCGGAAGTCGCGGTGGCTCTTCTCGAGCGCGACGACGCGGGCGGAGGAAGGGATGTAGAAGGCCAACGTGACCAGCAGGACGGTCACGAAGACCTGCAGCGCCATGCCCGCCCAAGGCACGGCGGTTTCACCGAAGCTGGCCGTCAGTTGCAACCAGGGCAGGTAGCCGAAGATGGCGGCGAGGGTGGCGGCGGACGCGGCGATGGCCGCGATGCCAAGCACCAGCATGGCCAGCAGCTGCATTGCGGAAGTGGCCATATGGGCGAAGCTGGACTGTCTCACGAATCGGGTCTCCGGCTCTGAACGGTCGGTTTCCAGCCTAACATCGGCCGGTCTCCGCCGGTTCCGGGAACCGTAAAAGCTGCCCAAAAAGTGATCGGCTGTCGCCATGCGTGATTGCCGCCGCCGCGATGCGGCGGCGCGGGGCTCAGCTTCCGGATGCAAGCCTGAGGTAGCGATCTCCCAGGGAGGTCAGGATCTCGTAGCCGATCGTGCCCGCGCATTCGGCCAGCCGGTCGACGCCCTGATGCGGTCCGAGGATGGTGAGGTAGGGCGGGTCCTCGCCCAGATCCGTGATGTCGACCGTGATCAGGTCCATCGAGACTCGGCCCACGGCGGGGCAGGCCTGCTCGTCATGCCACAGCGGGGCCTTGCCCGACAGGGACCTGAGCAGGCCGTCGGCATAGCCGCCCGACACGGTGGCGATCCGGCTGGGCCGCTCCGCCTGCCAGGAATTGCCGTAGCCGACCACCTCGCCCGGGGCGAGGTCGCGGCACTGCACCACCGGCAGGTCGAGGCGGACCACCGGGCGCGCCTCGGAGTAGGGATGGCCGCCATAGAGGCCGATACCGGGGCGGGTCAGCTCGAAATGGTAGTCGGAGCCCAGCAGCAGACCGCCGGTGGCCGAGAAGGAGCGTGGAACGCCCAGCCCGTCGGTCATCTGCCGGAAGATGTCGAGCTGGTAGCCGTTCATCGGGTGATCGGCCTCGTCGGCGCAGGCGAGGTGGCTCATCAGCCAGGCCGGGTTGCGCTCGAGCGCGATCGGCGCGGCCTCGGACCAGTCGGCCCATTCCATCCCCAGCCGGTTCATGCCGGTGTCGAGCTGGATGCCGAAGGGATGATCGGGCAGGGCCTCGAAATGCCGCGCGAGCTGCTCGATCGAGTTCAGCATCGGCACCAGCCGCGCCTCATCGATCAGCTTGGTGTCGCCGTCCATGTGGCCGCTGAAGACGAAGATCTCGACCGTGGCGCCCAGCGCCTTGCGCAGCGCGGCCCCCTCTTCGGCCTGCGCGACGAAGAAGCGGCGCGCCCCTTCCTTCGCCAGCCGCCGCGCCACCCGGCCCGCGCCGAGGCCGTAGCCGTTGGCCTTCACCACCGCCCCCGTCTCGCAGGCGGTCATTGCGTCCAGCGCCCGCCAGTTGGCGGCGAGCGCGTCGAGGTCGATGGAAAGGGCGCCAGTGCTCATGCCCTGCCTTGTGACAGCCGCGGGCGCGGCGTCAAGGCCCGCCGCGCGGTGCCGGCGAAACCCGGCCTCAACCCGGGGGCCGGGAGCTTCTTCTTGACTCGAATCACATTTCGAGTGAGTAATTGCCCATCAGCTAGGCAAATGCCCTAGCCGAGAATGGGAGGAAGACATGACGCAGACAACCCGCGCCTTGCTGGGCGCCACCGCACTTTGCGGGCTCGCGGCCGCGGCGCAGGCCGAGACCCTGACCATCGCCACCGTCAACAACGGCGACATGATCCGCATGCAGGGGCTGGCCTCGGACTTCACCGACCAGCATCCGGACATCGAGCTGGAATGGGTGACGCTCGAGGAGAACGTGCTGCGCCAGCGCGTCACCACCGACATCGCCACCCGCGGCGGCCAGTACGACGTGATGACCATCGGCACCTACGAGGTTCCGATCTGGGCCCAGCAGGGCTGGCTGGTCGCGCTCGACGATCTGCCGGAGGAGTATGACGTCGACGACCTGCTGCCCTCGATCCGCGAGGGTCTTTCGGTCGACGGCTCGCTCTACGCGGTGCCGTTCTACGGCGAGAGCTCGATGGTGATGTACCGCACCGACCTGGCCGAGGCGGCCGGGGTCGAGTTCCCCGAGGCGCCGACCTGGGACTTCATCAAGGAAGCCGCCGCGGCGATGACCGACAAGGAGAACGAGGTCTACGGCATCTGCATGCGCGGCAAGGCCGGCTGGGGCGAGAACACCGCCTTCATTACCTCGATGGCCAACAGCTACGGCGCGCGCTGGTTCGACGAGAACTGGATGCCGCAATTCGACAGCGAGGCCTGGCAGACCGCCTTCAGCGACTACCTGATGCTGCAGAACGAGTACGGCGCGCCCGGCGCGGCCAACAACGGCTTCAACGAGAACCTCGCGCTGTTCCAGCAGGGCAAGTGCGGCATGTGGATCGACGCCACCGTCGCCGCCTCCTTCGTGACCAACCCCGACGACTCGACCGTGGCCGACAGCGTCGGCTTCGCGCTGGCGCCCGACAACGGGCTGGGCAAGCGCGGCAACTGGCTCTGGGCCTGGTCGCTCGGCATTCCCGCCGGCACCGACGCCGAGGACGCCGCCAAGACCTTCGTGGCCTGGGCGACCTCCAAGGAATATGCCGAGCTGGTCGCCGAGAACGAGGGCTGGGCCAACGTGCCGCCGGGCACCCGCACCTCGCTCTACGAGAACCCGGCCTATCTCGACGCGGCCTCCTTCGCGGAAATGACGCTCGAGAGCATCAAGGCCGCCGACCCGAAGAACCCGACCGTCGACCCGGTGCCCTATACCGGCATCCAGTTCGTCGCGATCCCGGAGTTCCAGGGCATCGGCACCGCCGTGGGCCAGCAGTTCGCCGCCGCGCTCGCCGGGCAGAAATCGGCCGAGGAGGCGCTGCAGGCCGCGCAGGACCTGACGATGCAGGAGATGCAGGCCGCGGGCTACATCCAGTAACCGCGAACTGACGAGAGGCGGGGCCGGACCCTCCCGGCCGGCCCCGCCGCCCGCACCCTCACCGCCACGGGCCGCCGCCCGCCGCCCCTCCGGCCGCATCCGCGACCGGGCCGGGACCGCGCGCCGCCGCCCGTCCCGAGACAGGAGGACCGACCATGGCCACCCAACATTCCCGCTCCGCCGCGCGGATCATGATCTCGCCCGCCGTGCTGCTGCTGCTGGGGTGGATGATCGTGCCGCTGGCGCTGACGATCTACTTCTCGCTGCTGCGCTACAACCTGCTGATGCCCGGCACCGAGCGCTTCGTCGGCCTGCTGAACTACAGGCTGTTCTTCAACAACCCGGCCTTCATCACCGCGCTGGTCAACACGCTGGTTCTGGTGGGGGGCGTGCTGCTCATCACAGTGATCGGCGGCGTGCTGCTGGCGATCCTTCTGGACCAGCCGATCTGGGGGCAGGGGATCGTGCGCATCCTCGTCATCGCGCCCTTCTTCGTGATGCCCACCGTCTCGGCGCTGGTGTGGAAGAACATGTTCATGAACCCGGTCTCGGGGCTCTTCGCGGAGTTCTCCAAGGCCGTCGGGTTGCAACCCTTCGACTTCCTCACGCATGCGCCGCTGGCCTCGATCATCGGCATCGTCGCCTGGCAGTGGCTGCCCTTCGCGACGCTGATCCTGCTGACCGCGATCCAGTCGCTCGACAGCGAGCAGATGGAGGCGGCCGAGATGGACGGCGCGACCGCGCTGCAGCGCTTCTGGTACATCACCCTGCCGCACCTGTCGCGCGCCATCACCGTGGTGATCCTGATCCAGACCATCTTCCTGCTCTCGGTCTTCGCCGAGATCCTGGTGACCACCAATGGCGGGCCGGGCGTGGCCTCCACCAACCTGACCTACCTCGTCTATGTCCGCAGCCTGCTGAACTTCGACGTGGGCGGCGGCTCGGCCGGCGGCGTGGTCGCCATCATCCTCGCCAACATCGTCGCGATCTTCCTGATGCGGATGATCGGAAAGAACCTCGATGCCTGAGCCCGTCACCTTCGCCGCGCGGGGCCCGGCCCCGCGTGCGCCCCGCCCGCCGCATGGACTGCCGAACAGAGGGAGCGCCTGACATGGCCCGCGCCGTCTCCACCCGCCGCAAGATCGGCTTCACCATCGCCGCCTGGGCCGTCGGCCTCGCGATCTTCTTCCCGATCCTCTGGACCATCCTCACCAGCTTCAAGACCGAGGCCGAGGCGATCTCGTCGCCGCCGAGCTTCCTGTTCTTCGACTGGACGCTCGAGAACTACACCACCGTGCAGGAGCGCTCGAACTACTTCCGGCACTTCTGGAACTCGGTCGTGATCTCGCTCGGCTCGACGCTGCTGGGCCTGCTCATCGCCATCCCTGCTGCCTGGTCGATGGCCTTCGTGCCCGGCAAGCGCACCAAGGACGTGCTGATGTGGATGCTCTCGACCAAGATGCTGCCCCCCGTCGGCGTGCTGATCCCGATCTACCTGATCTTCCGCGACGTGGGCCTTCTCGACACCAAGACCGGCCTGGTGATCGTGCTGACGCTGATCAACCTGCCGATCATCGTCTGGATGCTCTACACCTACTTCAAGGAGATCCCCGGCGAGATCCTCGAGGCGGCACGGATGGACGGTGCGTCCCTGCGCAACGAGATCATCCACGTGCTGACGCCGATGGCCGTGCCGGGCATCGCCTCGACCCTGCTTCTGAACGTCATCCTCGCCTGGAACGAGGCGTTCTGGACGCTCAACCTGACGGCCGCGAAATCCGCGCCGCTCACCGCCTTCATCGCCAGCTACTCGAGCCCCGAGGGCCTGTTCTACGCCAAGCTCTCGGCCGCCTCGACCATGGCCATCGCGCCGATCCTCATCCTCGGCTGGTTCAGCCAGAAGCAGCTCGTCCGCGGGCTCACCTTCGGCGCCGTGAAATAAGGGACTACTGACATGGGACGCATTACGCTCGACAAGGTGACCAAGCGCTTCGGCGACGTCGAGGTCATCCCGCCGCTGGACCTGACCATCGAGGATGGCGAGTTCGTGGTCTTCGTCGGCCCCTCGGGCTGCGGCAAGTCCACCCTACTGCGGCTGATCGCGGGGCTGGAGGATGTCAGCTCGGGCGAGATCCGCATCGACGGCCAGCCCGCCACCGACCTGCCGCCGGCCAAGCGCGGCCTCGCCATGGTGTTCCAGAGCTACGCGCTCTACCCGCACATGTCGGTGCGCAAGAACATTGCCTTCCCGATGAAGATGGCCGGCGTGCCGCAGGAGGAGCAGAACCGCCGGATCGAGAGCGCGGCCGCCGCGCTCAACCTCACCGACTATCTCGACCGCCGGCCCGGCCAGCTCTCGGGCGGCCAGCGCCAGCGCGTCGCGATCGGCCGCGCCATCGTGCGCGAACCGGCCGCCTTCCTGTTCGACGAGCCGCTCTCGAACCTCGACGCGGCGCTGCGCGTCGGCATGCGGCTCGAGATCTCCGAGCTGCACAACCGCCTCGCCACGACGATGATCTACGTCACTCACGACCAGGTCGAGGCGATGACCATGGCCGACAAGATCGTGGTGCTGCGCGCCGGCCATATCGAGCAGGTGGGCTCGCCGCTCGAACTCTACCGCAACCCGCGCAACCTCTTCGTGGCGGGCTTCATCGGCAGCCCGAAGATGAACTTCGCCAATGGCGGCGCGGCCAGCGAGCATGATGCGGCCACCATCGGCATCCGCCCCGAGCATATCACCGTCTCGGCCGACAGCGGCACCTGGCGCGGCAAGGTCGGCGTGGCCGAGCATCTGGGCTCGGACACCTTCTTCCACGTCCACGACACCGGGCTCGCCGAGACCGTGACCGTGCGCGCCGACGGCGAGGTCGGGCTGCGCCATGGCGACACGGTCTTCCTGACCCCGCAGGCCGACAAGATCCATCGCTTCGACGACAAGGGGCTGCGCATCCAATGAGACTGCAGGGCAAGACGGCGATGATCACCGGCGCCGCCCGCGGCATCGGGCTTGCCTTCGCCGAACGCTACGTCGCCGAAGGCGCGCGCGTGGCGATCTGCGACATCAACCTCGATGCCGCGCAGGAAGCGGCCGCGGCGATCGGCGAGGCCGCGATCGCGGTGCGGATCGACGTCACCGATCAGCAGAGCATCGAGGCCGCGGTGACCGAGGTCGACGAGCGCCTCGGCGGCATCGACATCCTGATCAACAACGCCGCCCTGTTCGACCTCGCCCCGATCACCGAGATCACCCGCGACAGCTACGACCGGCTGTTCTCGGTGAACGTCGCGGGCTGCCTGTTCACCCTGCAGGCCGTGGCCAAGGTCATGATCGCGCGCGGGCAGGGCGGCCGGATCATCAACATGGCCAGCCAGGCAGGACGCCGGGGCGAGCCGCTGGTCGGGGTCTACTGCGCCACCAAGGCGGCGGTGATCTCGCTCACCCAGTCGGCCGGTCTGAACCTGATCGAGCACGGCATCAACGTGAACGCCATCGCCCCCGGCGTGGTCGAGGGCGCCCATTGGGATCATGTCGACGCGCTCTTCGCCCGGCATGAGGGGCTGCGCCCCGGCGAGAAGAAGGCCCGGGTCGGCGCCGCCGTCCCCTATGGCCGGATGGGCACCGCCGAAGACCTGACCGGCATGGCGGTGTTCCTCGCCAGCGCCGACGCCGATTACGTCGTGGCCCAGACCTACAATGTCGACGGCGGCAACTGGATGAGCTGAGCCGCCGCCGCTCCGACCCGATTGCGCGGCCCTTCCCGAGGGACGCACCCGCCGCCGCTCCCCCGGCGCGCGGCCTGACCCCGAGCACCCCAAGAGACGAGGCGCGCCATGGCCCTTTCCCTCTCCAACTCCGCCCTTTCCGGACTGCCCGCGGGCGTCGACGGCCCCGGCTACGACCGCGCCGCGCTCACCCCCGGCATCGTCCATGTCGGCGTCGGCAACTTCCACCGCGCCCACATGGCGGTCTATCTCGACCGCCTGTTCGCCCGGGGCCGCGACCATGATTGGGCGATCCGCGGCGCGGGCGTCCGCCCCGGCGACGCCAGGATGCGCGAGGCGCTCGAGAGGCAGGATTTCCTGACCACGGTGGTCGAGCTCGATCCCGCCGGGCTCTCGGCCAGGGTGACCGGTGCGATGACCGACTTCGTGGAGGTCGACCCCGAGGCGATCATCGCCGCGATGGCCGACCCGGCGATCCGGATCGTCTCGCTCACCGTCACCGAGGGCGGCTGGTTCGTCGATGCCAAGACCGACGGCTTCGACGCGGATCACCCCGACATCCGCCACGACGCCGCGACCCCGGACGCGCCGAAGACCGCCTTCGGCATGATCCTCGCGGCGCTGAAGCGGCGGCGCGCCGCGGGCCACGCACCCTTCACGGTGCTGTCCTGCGACAACCTTCCCGAGAACGGCCATGTCGCCAAGCGCACCGTGACCGGCCTCGCCCGGCTGTCGGACACGGGCTTCGCCGACTGGGTCGCCGACAACGTCGCCTTCCCGAACTCCATGGTCGATTGCATCACGCCGGCCACCTCGGACCGCGAGCGCGCGATGGTGCGCGACCGCTTCGGCATCGAGGATCCGGCGCCGGTGGTCTGCGAGCCGTTCCGGCAATGGGTTCTCGAGGACGACTTCCCGCAGGGACGGCCACGCCTAGAGGACGTCGGCGCCGAGTTCGTGGCCGATGTCGCGCCCTACGAGCTGATGAAGCTGCGCATCCTCAATGGCGGACATGCCGCGATCGCCTATGCCTCGGCGCTGCTCGGGCATCATTTCGTGCATGACGCCGTGGCCGATCCGCGCATCTCGAACTGGCTCGCGGCGCTGGAGCAGCGCGAGATCATCCCGACGCTGGCGCCGATCCCGGGCGTCGATTTCGAGGCCTATCGCCTCAAGGTCGCCGAGCGCTTCGCCAATCCCGAGATCGGGGACACCATTCCGCGCATCTGCTTCGACGGCGCCAACAGGCAGCCGAAATTCATCCTGCCGGTGATCCGCGATGCCTTGGCCGCCGGCCGGCCGGTGGAGGGGCTCGCGCTCGAGGTGGCGCTGTGGGCGCGCTACTGCGCCGGCACAGACGAGGCCGGCGCCACGCTCGCGCCCAACGACGATCGCCACGACGAACTCAAGCGCCTCGCGCTCGCCGCGAAGGACGACCCCGCGGCCTTCCTGTCCAACGGTGCCGTCTTCGGTGATCTCGACCGGCAGCCCGGCTTCGTCGACGCCTTCGCGCGGCAGCTCGGCGCGGTGTGGCGCGACGGCGTGGCGGCGACACTCGAGGACTACGCGCGCGGCTGAACCTCAGCGGCTGAGCCTCAGCTGCGGAGCAGCTTCTCGGCGGTGGCCTCGTCGGTGATCAGCCCGTTCACCAGCCGGCCGGTCAGCGCGGCGCGGATCGCCCCGACCTTGGCCGGCCCCACGGCGAGGCCGACCACCGGTCGCTTCGGCGGGCGCGGCAGGGGGGCCGAGGCGACGCGGCTGTTGTGGTCGCACTCCATCACCCGACCCTCGCTGTCGTAGATCCAGCTGGTGATCTCGCCCGCGGCACCCTCGGCCACCAGCCGGCTCAGGTCATCGGCCTCGATGAAGCCGTCGAGCAGCATCGGCGCGGTCGGGTCGAGCTGGCCGATGCCGACCAGCGTGAGATCGGCGCGCGCGCACAGGTCGAGCGTGTTGCGCACCGCTTCCTGCCGCAGCATCAGCTGCAGCTCGTCCGGGTCCCGCACGAGAACGGGAAGCGGGTAGGGGTAGTGCCGCGCGCCCACGCGCTCGGCCATCCGGATCACCGCGTTGTAGGGCGTGGCGGAGCCGTCCGATGTCATGTTGCCAAGCAGCGAGACGATGCGGTGATGCGGGCAGTCCATGCGCGGCAGCTGCTCGACGCAGGCTCTGAGCGCGCGGCCGGTGCCCAGCGCGACGATCTTCTCCTCGGGGCTCTTCAGCACGCGCTCCAGCTCGGCCGCCGCGGCGATGGCCATGCCGGTCAGAAGCTCGGGCGCGGTCGGATCGGTGGGCACCACCTCCGTCAGCGACAGGCCGAAGCGCTCGCGCAGCGCGCCCGACAGGTCCATGCAGCGGGCGATGGGGTGGTCGAGCCGCACCTTGATCAGCTTTTCAGAGACGGCGAGCGACACGAGGCGCTGCGCCGACTGGCGCGACACGCCGAGCTTTTTGGCGATCTCGTCCTGCGTGTTGCCGGCGACGTAGTACAGCCAGCCGGCCCGCGCCGCGTCGTCGAGGCGGGTGGTTTCGGGGGTGAAGCGCGACTGACTCATGCCACCGTTTCCGGATGCAGCCGGTCGAGCAGCGCGTCGAGGGCCGACCAGTCGGCCAGCACCGGCAGGGCCGGGTCGTGGCGCAGCGTCGCCCCGGCGAGGTGGCTGCCGCCGGTGAAGCGGACCGCCGTCATCCCCGCCGCGGCCGCCGCCTCGAGACCCGGCAGGCTGTCCTCGATCACCAGCGTGCGCCCCGGCCGCGCCCCCATCCGCGCGGCTGCGAAGAGGAACAGGTCGGGCGCGGGCTTGCCCCGCTCCACCTGGCTTGCGGTGAAGACATGCGGCAGGGCGGTCGTGAGCCCGACGATCTCGAGCGAGCGGGTGACGCGCGGCGGCGAGGACGAGGTGGCGACGCAGGCCGGCACGCCACGATCGGCCAGCGCGGCCAGCGCCGCGGCGATGCCGGGCATCGGCTCCAGCGCCGTCTCGAAGCGTTCGAGAAGCCGCGCCCTGTATCGCGCCTCGAAATCCGGCCCGAGATCGAGGCCCAGGGTTTCGCGGATGTGCCGGGCCACCACAGGGAAGCTGCGGCCCAGGAAATTGCGCCGGACGTGATCGAAGCTGATCGTCGCGCCCTCCTCGGTCAAAAGCTCGATCAGCAACTCGGCGCTCAGGACCTCGCTGTCGATCAGCACGCCGTCGCAGTCGAATATGACCAGATCCCAGTCGCTCTGCATGCGCCCCTCCGTTGCTGCCATCCGCGCCCCCTCCGGTTCCGGTTCAAGATGCCACAGTTGTGGGCATTTGCCCATAGCGTGAGCGGGTGCGCCCGGCTTGACCATCCCCGATCGATCTTCCACCCCTGTGCGCGAGGAGACTGCGGGAGGCAAGGATGAACGGCTGGGATTTCTGGATCGACCGGGGCGGCACCTTCACCGACGTGGTGGGACGCGACCCGGACGGCGCGCTGCATCCGCTCAAGCTGCTCTCCGACAACCTTGAGGCCTACGAGGACGCGGCGATCGAGGGCATCCGCCGGCTGCTTGGGGGGCGCATCGATCCGACCCGGATCGGCACGGTGAAGATGGGCACCACGGTCGCGACCAATGCCCTGCTGGAGCGCAAGGGCGACCGCACCGCGCTGCTGATCACCCGGGGTTTCCGCGACGCGCTGCGCATCGCCTACCAGGCCCGGCCCGACATCTTCGCCAAGGAGATCCTTCTGCCCGAGCAGCTGTACGAGCGGGTGATCGAGGTGGAGGAGCGACTGCGCGCCGACGGCACGGTCGAGACGCCGCTCGATGCCGAGGCGCTGCGCCCGGAGCTGGAGCGGCTGCGCGACGACGGCATCGACGCGGTGGCGATCGTGCTGATGCACGCCTGGCGCAGCCCCGAGCACGAGGTCGCGCTGGCCGAGATGGTGCGCGGCATGGGCTTTTCACAGGTCTCGGTCAGCCACGAGGTCTCGCCGTTGATGAAGCTGGTGGGACGGGGCGACACCACGGTGGTCGACGCCTATCTCTCGCCGATCCTGCGGCGCTACGTGGCGCGGGTGGCGGGTGCGCTGGGCGCGACGCCCTCGGGCGAGGCGGGCCCGACGCTGCAGTTCATGATGTCGTCGGGCGGCATGACGGCGGCCGAGGCCTTCGAGGGCAAGGATGCGATCCTCTCGGGCCCCGCGGGCGGCGTGGTCGGTATGGTCGAGACCGCGCGCGCGGCCGGCTGGGAGAAGGTGATCGGCTTCGACATGGGCGGCACCTCGACCGACGTGGCGCATTGCGCGGGCGAATACGAGCGCGCCTTCGACACCGAGGTCGCGGGCGTCCGCATCCGCGCGCCGATGATGCAGATCCACACCGTCGCGGCGGGCGGCGGCTCGGTGCTGCACCCCGACCCGGGCCGGTTTCGCGTCGGGCCCGACAGCGCCGGGGCCGATCCGGGGCCGCTCTGCTACCGCCGTGGCGGGCCTCTCACCGTGACCGACGCGAACGTCATGCTCGGCAAGCTGCAGCCCGGCCTTTTCCCGGCGATCTTCGGCTCCGGACAAGACCAGCCGCTCGACCGCGACGGCGTCGCCGCGGCCTTCGCCGAGATCGCGGGCGACCGCAGCCCCGAGGAGGCGGCCGAGGGCTTCGTGCGTATCGCGGTCGAGAACATGGCCAACGCCATCAAGAAGATCTCGGTGCAGCGCGGCCACGACGTGACGCGCTACCTGCTCAACTCCTTCGGCGGCGCGGGCGGCCAGCATGCCTGCCTCGTCGCCGACGCGCTGGGCATGGAGGCGGTGCTGGTGCACCCGCTCTCGGGCCTGCTTTCAGCCTACGGGATCGGCCTCGCCACCGTCTCGGTCGCGCGCCAGCAGGGGCTGGTCGAGCCGCTCGACGAGACGACGCGCCCGGCGCTCGACCGGGTGATCGCGGATCTGACCGCGCAGGTCGGGGCCGAGCTGGCCGGGCAGGGGGTCGCGGGCGAAAGCTACGCCACCCGCCTGCACCTGCGCTACGAGGGCACCGACACGGCGCTGCAGGTCGGATATGTCGGCGACATGGCGGCGGCGCGCACCGCCTTCGAGGCCGCGCATGACGCGCAGTTCGGCTTCCTCAGCCCCGAGCGGGCGCTGGTGATCGAGGCGGTCGAGGTCGAGGGCACCGAGCCGCCGCATGCCGTGGCCGAGAGCGGGGGCGATGCGCCCGAGCGCGGCCATGCGGCGGCGGAGGAGACCGCGCGCTTCTTCTCGAACGGCGCGTGGCACGATGCGCGAGTGCATCGCCGCGCCGATATCGCGCCCGGCCACGAGATGCGCGGCCCCGCGCTGATCATCGAGCCGAACCAGACCATCGTGGTCGAGCCCGGCTGGACCGCGCGGCTGACCGCCCGCGACGACATCCTGCTCGCCCGCCACGAGGCGGCGCAGCGGCAGAGGGCGGCCGGCACCGAGGCCGACCCGATCCTGCTCGAGGTGTTCAACAACCTCTTCATGAACATCGCCGAGCAGATGGGCGTGGCGCTGCAGAACACCGCGCAGTCGGTCAACATCAAGGAGCGGCTCGACTTCTCCTGCGCGGTGTTCGACCGCGACGGCGCGCTGGTCGCCAACGCACCGCACATGCCGGTGCATCTCGGCAGCATGGACCGCTCGGTCGAGGCGGTGATCCGGCAAAACGCCACGATCCGCCCCGGCGACGTCTTCGCGCTGAACGCGCCCTACAACGGCGGCACGCATCTGCCCGACATCACCGTCGTCTCGCCGGTCTTCGACGACGCGGGCCGCGAGATCCTGTTCTGGACCGCCAGCCGCGGCCACCACGCCGATGTTGGCGGCACCGCACCCGGCTCGATGACGCCGCTCGCCACGACCGTGGACGAGGAAGGCGTGCTGATCGACAATTTCCACCTCGTGGACCAAGGCAGCTTCCGCGAGGAGGCGCTGCACCGCCTGCTGACCGAGCACCCCTATCCCTGCCGCAACTCGGGCCAGAACATCGCCGACCTCAAGGCGCAGGTCGCGGCCAACGCCCGTGGCGCGGCGGAGCTGCGCCGGATGGTGGCCGAGTTCGGGCTCGACGTGGTGCGCGCCTATATGGGCCACGTGCAGGACAACGCCGCCGAGGAAGTGGCGCGGCTGGTCGGGCGGCTGTCGGATTGCGAGTGCGACTACGAGACCGACAGCGGGCAGGTGATCCGGGTGCGGATCACCGTCGACCGCGAGGCGCGGCGCGCGCGCGTCGATTTCACCGGCACGTCCGAGGCGCGCGAGAACAACTTCAACGCGCCCGAGCCGGTGGCCCGCGCCGCCGTGCTCTACGTGTTCCGCGTGATGTGCGAGCAGCACATCCCGATGAACGCGGGCTGCCTGCGGCCGATCGAGATCGTGATCCCCGAAGGCTCGATGCTGCGGCCCGCCTATCCGCGTGCGGTGGTGGCCGGCAATGTCGAGACCTCGCAGCACGTCACCAACGCGCTGTTCCAGGCGCTGGGCGCGCTGGCCAATGCCCAAGGAACCATGAACAACCTCACCTTCGGCAACGACCGGCACCAGTATTACGAGACGATCTGCTCGGGCAGCCCGGCGGGGCGCATGAATGACGGGGCGGGCTTCGCCGGGACATCGGGCGTGCACACCCACATGACCAACTCGCGGCTGACCGATCCCGAGGTGCTCGAGACCCGCTTCCCGGTGCTCTTGGAGGAATTCGGCCTGCGGCCCGGCTCGGGCGGGCAGGGCGCGTTCCCGGGCGGCGACGGCACGCGCCGGGTGCTGCGCTTCCTCGAGGAGATGGACATGTCGATCCTGTCCTCGCACCGCCACCGCCCGCCGCAGGGCATCGACGGCGGCGGGGCGGGGCAGACGGGGCGCACCGAGGTGCGGCGCCTCGACGGCACGGTCGAGACGCTCGCCAACTGCGCCCAGACGCGGCTGCAGGCGGGCGAGGCGGTGATCGTCACCACGCCGACGCCGGGCGGGGCCGGGACGACCGGCTGACGCGGTCCCGGAATTGGCCCGCGTGCCATACGCGTCGAAGGACAGGTGAAGGAGGCGCTGCCCCTTCACCTGTCCGGAATTGCGCATGGCGCGCACGCATCGGCCCGTGCCGCCTCACGGTTTCGCGCGGCCTGCATGGTCATTCCCCCGGCGCGGCCCTATGATCGGGCCGAGGCATCCAACGGGCGAACGCCATGCACGACACCGATATCGCGCGCGCCGATCCGGCCGAGCTGATCGCCTGCCCGCAATGCGACGCGCTCTACCGCGCGCGGATGCCCGAGCATGGCGCCCGCGCGGTCTGCGCGCGCTGCCACACCGTGCTGATCGCGCCCAAGCGGCGCGCCGGCATGACCATCATCATGCTCGCCGCCGCGGTGCTGGTGCTGGTGCTGGGCGCGGTCTGGTTCCCCTTCCTCAAGATCAGCCGGCAGGGCTTCGTCAACGAGGCGACCCTGCTCGACGCGGCGATGAGCTTCACCGGGGGGCCGCTCCTGGTGCTGTCGCTCGCCGTGACCGCCTTGATCGTGCTGGTGCCGCTGGCCCGCGCGGTGCTGACCATCTACGTTCTGGCCCCGGTGGTCTTCGACCGGCCGCCGCCGCCCGGCGCGTTGCGGCTCTTCGCGCTGTCCGAGGCGCTCAGGCCCTGGTCGATGGCCGAGATCTTCGCGCTGGGCTGCGCCGTGGCGCTGGTCAAGGTGGCCGACCTCGCGCAGCTCAGCTTCGGCCCGGCCTTCTGGATGTTCGCGGCGCTGGTCTTCCTCACCGTGATCCAGGACCGCTGGATGTGCCGCTGGTCGGTCTGGCACGCGCTGGAGCAGGGCCAGGCCGCGCGCCGCGAAAGGGCCCCGGCATGAGCGGCGCGCCGCATCTGCTCACGGCCCGCGAGGCGGGGCTCGTCTCCTGCACGCGCTGCACCCGGGTCTGGCCCGCGGGAACGTCCGCCTGCGGCCGTTGCGGCAAGCCGCTGGTGTCGCGCGACGGCTACAGCCTCAGCCGGGTCTGGGCGTGGTGGATCGCCGGGCTGATGTGCTACTTCCCGGCCAATCTCTACCCGATGCTGCGCACGCAGGTGCTTTTCACCGTCTCCGAGGACACCATCGTCGGCGGCGCGATCGAACTCGCGAAATACGGGTCCTACTTCGTGGCGCTGATCATCCTGATCGCCTCCGTGGCGATCCCGATCGGCAAGTTCGTGGCCATCGCCTGGCTGGCGGTGTCGGTCCGGCGCGGCAGCCGCGCGCGGCCGCAATCGCGCCACAGGCTCTACGAAATCGTGGAGTATATCGGCCGCTGGTCGATGATAGACGTCTTCGTGGTTGCGATCCTGACGGCGCTCGTGCAGTTGAACATTGCCGCCTCGATCAAGCCGGGCCCGGCGGCGCTCGCTTTCGCGCTATCGGTGATCTTCACGATGCTTTCCGCCCAAGCCTTCGATCCGCGCCTGATCTGGGACCGCGACACCTCCGACGACGGGACCGACCGCGCGTGAGCGACGGGCCGCCAGAAGTGCCGCTCGAGGCGGGGCGGCGTCCGCTGCGCGAACGGGTCTCGGTCGTCTGGCTGGTGCCGGCCGGCGCTCTGGCCGTGGCGCTGGGCATCGCTTGGCAGCAATGGTCGCAGCAGGGCCCGCTGATCGAGGTGATCTTCGACGACGCCGCGGGCGTGATGGCCAACGAGACCGAGCTGCGCTTCCGCGACGTGGCCGTGGGCATCGTCGAGGAGGTGGGCTTCACCGAGAACCTCGAACAGGTCCGCGTGTCGATCCGCGTCGACAAGGGCGTGGCCGAGTACATCGACGAGGCCGCCGATTTCTGGGTCGTGCGCCCCGAGGTCACGACGGAAGGGGTGAGCGGGCTCGAGACGGTGCTCTCGGGCGTCTACATCCGCGGCCAGTGGGACACCGAGGCCGGCGGCACCGCGCGCCGCTTCGAAGGCCTGCCGCGCGCGCCGCTGCTGGGGCCCGACCAGGACGGCATCGAGATCGTCATGCGGGCCAGCGAAGGCGTGCTCTCGGGCAACAGCCCGATCCTCTACAAGGGCGTCGAGGCGGGGCGCATCGGCGAGGCGGGCGTGTCGACCGACGGCTTCTACGTCGAGGCGCCGGCGGTGATCTACGCGCCCTACGACACGCTGGTGACGGAGACCACGCGGTTCTGGGACACCTCTGGCTTTTCGGTCAAGATCGGCACCGGCGGCGCCGAGATCGACTTCGACTCGGTCGCGGCGCTGCTCGCGGGCGGGCTGGCCTTCGACACCTTCGTCTCGGGCGCGACGCTGGCGGAAGACGGCCAGACCTTCGAGGTCTACGATTCCGAGGAGACGGCCCGCAACTCGGTGTTCAACACGCCGGACGGACCCTCGCTCAATCTCGTCGCGGTGTTCGACGGCAACGTCTCCGGCCTCGCCGTCGGCGCGCCGGTCGAGCTTGACGGGGTGCGGATCGGCTCCGTCTCCGGCCTCAACGGTCTCGTGGACGAGCAGCGCTTCGGCGATCGCGGCGTGCGGCTGCAGACGGTTCTGACGATCCTGCCCTCGCGGCTCGGCATGGCCGAGGAGGGCGGTGTCGAGCGGGCGCTGCAATACTTCATCGACGAGGTCGAGGAGGGGCTGCGCGCACGTCTGGTGACCGGCTCGATCCTGACCGGCGGCCTCAAGGTGCAGCTGCTCGACGTGCCCGGCGTCGAGCCGGACGTGCTCGACCCCGACGCGCTGCCCTATCCGGCCATTCCGGTCACGCAAAGCGAGATCTCCGACGTGCAGGCCACCGCGCAGGGCACGCTCGACCGGATCAACAACCTGCCGATCGAGGAGCTTCTCGCCTCGGCCACGAGCTTTCTCGAGAACGCCGCGCGGCTGATCGGCAGCGAGGATCTGCAACAGACCCCGGCCGATGTCCGGGCGCTTCTGGGCGATATCCGCGGCATCGTCGGCTCCGACGAGGTGCAGGCGGTGCCGGGCCAGATCGGCAGCGTGATGGGCGAGATCGAGCTTGCCGTCTCGGGCATCCGCGAGATCCTCGACGACATCCGCGCGCAGGAGGCGGTGAGCCGCATCCTCGCCGCCGTCGACAGCGCCAACGCGGTCACGGCCGATCTCGACACGGCGCTCGACGGCGTCCCCGAACTGATCGGCAACCTCAACCGCGTCGCCGAAACCGCCGCCGACCTGCCCTTCGATACCCTGCTCTCCGAGGTGTCGGGGCTGGCCGAACAGGCCCGCGCGCTGGTGGGCTCGGAGGAGACGCAGGCGCTGCCGGGCCGGGTCAACGCGCTGCTCGCAGAGCTGGAAACCGGCACCGCCGAGGCGCGGCAGCTGGTCGCCTCGCTCAACGAGGGGCAGGCCGTGACCCGTCTGCTCGAGACGGTCGATGCGGCGGGCGCGGCGGTGGCGACGCTCGACCGCTCGCTTGAGGGCGTGCCGCAGCTCGTCTCGCGGCTCGACACGCTGGCCGCTACGGCGAACGAGCTGCCGCTCGACACGCTGATGACCCGGGTGAGCGGACTGGCCGACGAGGCCCGCCGCCTGATCGGCTCCGAGGATACGCAGGCCCTGCCGGGGCGGGTCAACGCGCTGCTCGCGGAGCTGGAGACCGGCACCGCCGAGGCGCGGACGCTGATCGCCAGCCTGAACGAGGAGCAGGGCGTGACCCGGCTGCTCGACACGATCGACGCCGCCGGGCAGGCCGCCGCGACGCTGGACCGCTCGCTCGAGGGCGTGCCGCAGCTCGTCTCGCGGATCGATGCCGTCGCCGCGACCGCGCAGGAGCTGCCGCTCGAGCTGCTGTTCGACCGGGTCTCGGGGCTCGCCGACGAGGCCCGCGCGCTGATCGGCACCGAGGCCGCGCGCGAGCTGCCGGGCCGGATCGGGACGCTCGCGGGCGAACTGGAGCGCGGCGTCGCCGAGGCCCGCGAGCTTCTGGCCGAGGTCAACGAGGGCGGCGGCGGCGAGAGCCTCGTCGCGGCGATCGACAGCGCGGCGCGCGCCGCCGACTCGCTCGACCGGTCCTTCGCGGGGGTGCCGCAGCTCGTGGACAACCTCAACGCCGTCGCAGGCAAGGCCGCCGACCTGCCGCTCGAGGTGCTCGTCGCGGAGGCCACCAGCCTCGTCAACAACGCCGACCGCATCCTCGCGCAGGACACCGCCCGCGCCCTGCCGGGCGAGCTGAACGGCGCGCTGGACGAGCTGCGCCAGATCCTCGGGCAGGTGCGCGAGGGCGGCGTGGTCGAGAACGCCAACGCCACCTTCGCCTCGGCCGCCAACGCCGCCGACCAGCTGGCCGCCGCCGCCGAGAGCCTGCCCGCGCTGGTCAGCCGGGCCGAGGCGCTGCTGCTGACGGCCGATGGCACGGTGGGGGTGATCGGGGACGAGACCACCCCGGCGCTGCGCGACCTGCGCGCCGCGTTGCGCGAGGTGACACAGGCCGCCGACGCGGTGGAATCGCTCGCGCGCGCGATCGAGCGGCGCCCGAACTCGCTACTGACAGGACGCTAACCATGATGATCCGCCTGCCTCTCGCCGCGGCCCTGCTGGGTGCGCTCGCCGCCTGTGGCGGGCCCGAGACGCGCTACGCCGTGCCGCAGATCGCGCCCGAGACCCGCGTCTCGATCGCGCATGGTTCGGTCGAACTGCGCGAGATCACCCTGCCGACCTACGCCTCGCTGGAAGAGATCTTCTACGAGACGCCCGAAGGCGTGATCACCACCGCCGACGACCTCTTGTGGGCCGACGATCCGGCCCGGGCCGCGACGCTGGAGCTGAGCCGGGCGCTGCGGCTGATCACCGGCGCGCGGGTCGCCTCCGAGCCCTGGCCCTTCGACGATTTCGCCGAGGCGCGCGTCGAGGTGCGGATGGAGGAGTTCCTCGCCGACCGGCAGGGCCGCTTCCGCATCTCGGGCCAGTATTTCGTGGCCACGCGCGACGCGCTGGGCCGCGATCGGGCCGAGACCTTCACCATCGCGGTGCCGATCCCGGCCGAAACCGGCGTCGCCGGTCTCGCCGCCGCCCGCGGCGCGGCCATGACGGAGCTGGCCGAGATCATCGCGGCGGACGGGCTGCGCTGACAGGCGCGGGCCTGCGGTCGGCAGCCGGCGGGTGAGTGGAACGAAAACCTGACATTCGTTCCGCCCGTGTCGTCAGCCCCGGGTCGTGGCCAAGACCGGCGGTCGGGCTACTCTCGTGGATGCGGGCAGGCCACCCGCGCCAGGGAGGCTCGACATGGCAGAGCAGCTGTTTCGTCCCGCCGCCGGAAGCGGGCGGGTCATCGACATCACGCCCGGCGAAGACGGGCCGGCGCGGCTGGGCTTCGCGCTGTGGCGCCTGGCCGAGGGCGAGGGAGCGTCGCTGGCCACGCGCGGGCGCGCCGCGGTGCTGGTCATCGTCGAGGGGCGGGCCGAGCTCACGGCGGGGGAGGTCCGCTTCGGCGAGATGGGCGCCCGCGACGCACCCTTCGACGGCCATCCGCCCCACGCGATCTACATCCCCGCCGGCAGCGACTGGAGCGCCCGGGCGACGAGCGGCTGTGTCATCGCGCTCTGCACCGCCCCGGCCAGCCCCGGCGGCGCGCCGCGGGCGCTGGGCCCGAAGGGCCTGCATGTCACGCGGAGCGGCGAGGATGCGCTGGCTCATGGCGTGGTGACGATCGCCGAGGAGGACCGCGACCGGATCGGGCTGCGCGAGATCCTCACACCGCCGGGGCACTGGTCGCCGGGCTGGAGCGGCGAGAGCGACGAGGCGCCGGCCCGCGGGCACGAGGCCATCTTCTACCACCGGCTCGACCCGGCCGATGAGCATCTGCTGCAGCGGCTCGATGGCGGGGTGCGCGAGATCGGCGACGGGGTGGCGGGCTTCGCGCCGCGCGGCCGCGCGCCCTTTGCCGCGCCGCCCGGCGCGCGGCTCTACACGCTCGAACTGAGCCTGAGCCGCTCGGGCTGATCTGGACGCGCCCGGTGTCGCGCTAGGTGTCCGGTGCACGTCACCGGAAAGGAAACCGCCCATGCTCAATGCCTATCGCTCCGCCGAGTCCGGTCTCACTTCGATCGACGGTGTCGGCGAACTCGACCGGGCGGTCTGGATCGACCTCTTCGCCCCGGACGAGGCGGAGGCCGCGCGAGTGGCCGGGCTGGGCGTCAAGATCCCTACGCTGGAGGAGATGGAGGAGATCGAGATCTCCAACCGGCTGCACCGCGAAGGCGACTGCCAGGTGATGACCGTGATGCTGCCGGGGGCGGATGCGGGCGGCACCCGCTATTCGGGACCGGTCACCTTCATCCTGACCTCAGAGCGGCTGGTCACGGTGCGCCACCACGCGCCGCGGCCCTTCGCGACCTTCGCCGGCCGCGCCGACCGCGCCAGCGCCGGCACCGGCAGCCCGGTGCGCGTGTTTCTCGGGCTGGTCGAGGAGATCATCGCCCGGCAGGCCGACCTGCTCGAAGGCTCGGGCCGGGTGCTCGACCGGGTGGCGGCCGAGGTCTTCGGCGAGGAGGCGAGCGAGGTGGAGGCGCTGCGGCTGGCGCTGCGCGACATCGGCCGGCAGGGCGAGCTGACCGCGATGGTGCGACTGGCGCTCTTCACCATGGAGCGGATGCTCTCGACCTTCCTGGTCTGGAACAACACGATGAAGCACCGCGACCCCGTGATCGCCACCTTCACGAAGGCGCAGCTGCGCGACATCAACGCGCTCGAGGTGCATCTCGACTTCCTCAACAGCCGGGTCGGTCTGGCCACCGACGCGACGCTGGGCATGATCAACCTCGACGAGAACGCCGTTGTGCGTACGCTGTCGGTCGTCGCCGCGCTGTTCCTGCCGCCGACGCTGATCGCCTCGATCTACGGCATGAACTTCGCGCATATGCCGGAGCTGGACGAGCCCTACGCCTATTTCATCGCGCTGGCGGCGATGGTCGCGTCGGCCATCGCGACTTGGGTATGGTTCAAGGCCAAGGGCTGGCTGTGACGCCCCGCCGGACGGGCGGGGCGCCATGGCTCAGGTGATGACGTCCGGCGCGTCGCGGCCGGTCTGCGCCCGGATGCCGGCGATCTCGTCGGCCGCGGCGATGACCGGCGCGAGCGCCTCCTGCGGATCTTCCGCCAGCTTGTCCGGGTCGATCTCGAGCGCCTCGAGATAGACGCGCAGCGTCGCGCCCGCGGTGCCGGTGCCCGACAGCCGGAACACCACCCGTTCGCCGCCCGTGAAGCTGATCCGCAGCCCCTGCGCGCTGGCCCGGCTGCCATCGACCGGATCGTCGTAGGAGAACTCGTCGGCACCCTCGACCGTCAGGCCCGCGAAGCTCTGGCCCGGCAGCTGCGAGAGCTTGCCGCGCAGGCCGTCGATTAGGGCGTTGGCCTTGTCGCTCTCGACGTCCTCGTAGTCGTGGCGCGAGTAGTAGTTGCGGCCATGCTCGGTCCAGTGCTCGCGCAGGAGCTCCGCCACCGACTTGCGCGTGGCGGCGAGGATGTTGAGCCACAACAGCACTGCCCAGAGGCCGTCCTTCTCGCGCACGTGGTCCGACCCGGTGCCGGCGCTTTCCTCGCCGCACAGCGTCGCCCGCCCCGCATCGAGCAGGTTGCCGAAGAACTTCCAGCCGGTCGGCGTCTCGTAGCAGTCGATGCCCTTGCTGCGGGCGACCCGGTCGACCGCCCCCGAGGTGGGCATCGAACGCGCCACGCCCTTCAGCCCGTCCTTGTAGGCCGGGGCCAGATGCGCGTGGGCGGCGAGCAGGGCGAGGCTGTCGGAGGGCGTGACGTAGACGCCGCGGCCCATGATCATGTTGCGGTCGCCGTCGCCGTCCGATGCGGCGCCGAAATCGGGGGCGTCGTCGGACATCATCGCCGCGACCAGGTCCCTGGCCCAGATCGGGTTGGGGTCGGGGTGGCCGCCGCCGAAATCCGGCGACGGGGTGGCGTTGACCACCGAGCCCGAGGCGGCGCCGAGCCGGTTCTCGAGGATCTCGACCGCGTAGGGCCCGGTCACGGCGTGCATCGCGTCGAAGCGCAGGCGGAACCCGTCCGACAGGAGGCCGCGGATCGCGTCGAAGTCGAAGATCTCCTCCATCAGCATGGCGTAGTCGGCGACCGGGTCGACCACCTCGATCTCCATGTCGCCGAGATGCTGAAGGCCGGGCGAGGTCAGGTCGACATCCTGCGCCTCGAGGATCCTGTAGCGGGTGAGGCCCTGCGTCGCGGCATAGATCTTGTCGGTCACGCTCTCGGGGGCGGGGCCGCCGTTCGGCGTGTTGTACTTGAGGCCGAAATCGGCGTCGGGGCCACCGGGGTTGTGGCTGGCCGACAGGATCAGGCCGCCATCGGTGCCGCGCTTGCGGATCAGGTGCGAGGCGGCGGGGGTCGAAAGCAGCGCCTCCTGGCCGACGATGACGCGGCGCGCGCCGTTGGCGGCGGCCATGCGCAGGATCACCTGCGCGGCGCGGTCGTTGAAGTGCCGACCGTCGCCGCCCAGCACCAGGGTCTTGCCCTCGATCCCGCCGATGCCGTCGAAGATCGACTGCACGTAGTTCTCGAGGAAATGCGACTCCTTGAACACGCGGGTCTTCTTGCGCAACCCGCTGGTACCGGGCTTCTGGCCCTGGATCGGCTTCGTCTCAACGGTGATCGGTTCCACTGTCACGCTCCTCCAATTCGGTCCTCTCCGCGCCTTCCGCCGGCTCGAGGACCATGACGACGACCGAACGGCCCCGGATCCGGGTCCGGCCGGTCTGCGGCTCGGGGTCCGCCAGCGGGCGGGCGCTGTCGATATGCCGGACCCAGACATAGTCCGATGGCGGGTCCGGAAGTTCCACGAAAACCGGACCGCCGCCATTGATGACCGCGAAGAGCGCGTATTCCAGCGCGGCGTAGTCCGGCGTGCCCGAGGCGGTGCGCATCTCGAAGGCCAGAAGCCTGCGGGCGGGGTCGGCCCAGTCGTGCTCGGACATCGGCCTTCCGTCGGCGCGGCGCCAGAACAGGTCCGGCCGGGCGTCGATCTGGCGGCTCTGGGCATGCAGGAAGCGCTTCTGCCGCAGCACCGGATGCGCCCTGCGGAAGGCCACGAGCTTGCGCACATAGGCGAGGAAGTCGGGGTCGGTGCGGTCCCAGTTGACCCAGCCGATCGGGTTGTTCTGGCAATAGGCGTTGTTGTTGCCCTGCTGGCTGTTGCCCAGCTCGTCGCCCGCCAGAAGCATCGGCGTGCCCTGGCTGATCATCAGCGTGGTCAGCATGTTGCGCCGGCGCCGGGCGCGGGCGGCGCGGATCAGAGGATCGGCGGTCGCACCCTCGTGGCCCATGTTGTCGCTGCGGTTGTCGGAATGGCCGTCGCGGTTGTCCTCGCCATTGGCCTCGTTGTGCTTTTCGGCATAGGAGACCACGTCCATCAGCGTGAAGCCGTCATGCGCGGTCAGGAAGTTGACCGAGGTCGTGGCGGGGCGGTTGTCGTGGTCGAAACGGCGGGCCGAGCCGGCCACACGGTTGGCGAGCCGGCCGATCATGTCGGGCTCGCCGCGCCAGAAGCTGCGCACCTGGTCACGGAAGCGGTCGTTCCATTCGTGGAAGGGGGGCGGGTAGGCGCCGAGCTGGTAGCCGCCCGGCCCGATGTCCCACGGCTCGGCGATCAGCTTGACCCGGCTCAGCACCGGGTCCTGGCGGATCGCCTGGAAGAAGGGGGCGTCGCGGTCGAAGCCCTCGGCGCGGCGCCCCAGCGCGGTGCACAGGTCGAAGCGGAACCCGTCCACCCCCATCACCTCGACCCAGTAGCGCAAGGAGTCGAGGATCATCCGCAGCACCATCGGGTGCTCGGCGTTCACGGTGTTGCCGGTGCCGGTGTCGTCGATGTGGAAGCGCCGGTTCTCGGCCAGCCTGTAGTAGCTGGCATTGTCGAGCCCGCGGAAGCACAGCGTGGGGCCGAGCTGATTGCCCTCGCCCGTGTGGTTGTAGACCACGTCGAGCAGCACCTCGATCCCGGCCGCGTGGAAGCGGTCGACCATGGTGCGGAACTCGGCGATGTCGTGCCCGGCCATGTAGCGCGGCTCGGGCGCGAAGAAGCCGATCGACTGGTAGCCCCAGTAGTTGGTCAGCCCCTTCTCGACGAGGAAGCGGTCGTTGATGAAGGCATGGACCGGCAGCAGCTCGATCGCGGTGATGCCGAGCCGGCCGAGATGGTCGAGGATGCGGTCCGAGGCCAGGCCCTGGAAGCGGCCGCGATGGGCGATGTCGGGGCGGTCGGAGGTCAGGCCGGCGACATGGGCCTCGTAGATCACCGTGTCGGCCATCGCCCGGTCCGGGTGGTGCGCCGGCAGCAGCCCGCGCTGGTCGACCACGATCGCGCGCGGCATGTAGGGCGCGCTGTCCCGGGTGTCGTAGCTCAGATCCTGCAGCCGGGACCGCGTGTCGTAGCCATGCAGCGCGTCGTGCCAGATCGGGTGGCCGGTGATCTGTCGGGCATAGGGGTCGAGCAGCAGCTTGTTGGGGTTGAAGCGGTGGCCCTCCTCGGGCCGGTAGGGGCCATGGGCGCGAAACCCGTAGTGCTGCCCCGGCGCGAGGCCGGGGATGTAGCCGTGCCAGACATGGCCGTCACGCTCCGGCAGGTCGATGCGGGCGGTCTCGCGGCCGTAACGTTCGAACAGGCACAGCTGCATCCGGGTGGCATGCTGCGAGAAGACGGCGAAATTGACGCCCTCGCCGTCGAAGCTGGCTCCGAGCGGGTAGGGGCGTCCGGCGCTGATGCGGCGGCGGGGCTTCATGCCTCGGCAGTAGCATCCCGGTAGAGGGCGGCATAGGCCTTTGCCGAGACCGACCAGCCCACCGGCTGCTTCATCGCGTTGCGCTGCATCTGCGCCCAGATGTCGGGCCGGGCGTAGAGGTCGCAAAGCCGGTCGAGGGCCACCGCGAGCGGGGCGGCATCGACCGGGTGGAACTGCACGCCGGTCGCGACGCCGCGGTCGATGGCGGCGGGCGAGGCGTGGATCACCGTGTCGGCCAGGCCGCCGGTCAGCGCCACCAGCGGCACCGTACCGTAGCGCAGCCCGTAGAGCTGCGTGAGCCCGCAGGGCTCGAAGCGCGAGGGCACGAGGATCGCGTCGGCCCCGGCGATCAGCCGGTGCGAGAGCGCCTCGTCGTAGCCGATCCGGACCGAGACGTTCGGGTCATGCGCGGCCTCGCGCAGCGCGCGCTCGAGGGCGGGATCGCCCGAGCCCAGAAGCGCCAGCTGCCCGCCGCGATCGAGCAGGGCCGGCAGCGCCTCGAGCAGCAGGTCGATCCCCTTCTGGTCGGTCAGCCGCGACACCACGCAGCACAGCGGGCCCGGCGCGTCCGGCAGGCCCATCTCGGCCTGCAGCGCGGCCTTGTTGGGGCGCTTGCGGGCGGGCAGGCGGTAGGTCCGGGCGATGTGCGGGTCGGACGCGGGGGACCATGCGGTCTCGTCGATCCCGTTGAGAATGCCGGTGAGCGCCCGCCGGCGCGCACGCAGCACCCCGTCGAGCCCCATGCCGAAATCCGGGCGCAGGAGCTCGGCGGCATAGGTGGGCGACACCGTGGTCAGCCGGTCGGCGGCGACCAGACCCGCCTTCAGCGCCGAGACGCGCCCGTAATATTCGAAACCCTCGGTGGTGAAGCGGTGCCGGGGCAGCCGCAGCGCCTCGATCAGGTGCGGCTCGAACAGGCCCTGGAACGCGATGTTGTGGACCGTCATCACCGTGCGCACATTGGCGCCGCCGCTCATCTGCGCGAGGTAGTCCGGCGCGAGGCCCGCCTGCCAGTCATGGCAGTGCAGGGTGTCGGGGCGCCAGCTCTCGCCGCCCGGCGCGATGCCCTCGGCCGCGATCCGGGCCGCGATCCAGCTCAGCGCCGCGAAGCGCTGGGGGTTGTCCGGCCAGTCCCGCCCGTCCGGCCCGAGATAGATCGAGCCGGCCCGCTCGTAGAGATGCGGCGCGTCGAGCACCAGCAGGTCGAGTTCGGCGGCGCGGCCGGCGAGAACGCGCGCCGGGCCGCCGAACAGGTCGTTCTCGGTCATCACCGCCGTCGCGCCGGTCTCCAGCGCCTCGAGCACCGCCGGGTAGCCCGGCAGAAGCACCCGCATCGAGACGCCCTCGGGGCGCAGCGCCTCGGGCAGCGCCCCCACCACGTCGGCGAGGCCGCCGGTCTTGACCAGAGGCGCGCATTCGGAGGCGACCGAGAGAACCGCCGTCACGCTTCGGCCGCGCGCTTGTCGAGCATCGATTGGGTGATCAGCGTGATACCGCCGTCGGAGACGCGGAACCACTTGGCGTCCTCCTCCGGATCCTCGCCGACGACGAGGCCTTCGGGGATGTGCACGTTCGCGTCGATCACGGCGTTCTTCAGCCGGGCGTGGCGGGCGACGGTCACGTAGGGCAGCACCACGGTGTGATCGAGCACCGAGTAGGAGTTGGTGTGGACCTGCGTGTGCAGCAGCGAATTGCGCACCTCGGTGCCCGAGATGATGCAGCCGCCCGACACCATCGAGGAGACCGCCGTACCGCGGCGGGTCTTCTCGTCATGGATGAACTTGGCCGGCGGCACGCTCTCGGAGTAGGTCCAGATCGGCCAGTCGCGGTCCCACAGGTTCAGCTCGGGGTCGAAGTTGGTCAGGTCGATATTGGCCTGCCAGAAGGCGTCGACCGTGCCGACGTCGCGCCAATAGGCCTCGCGCCCCTCGGCGCGCACGCAGCTGTCGTCGAAGCGATGCGCCATCGCCTTGCCGTTCTTGACGATCTCCGGGATCAGGTCGGTGCCGAAATCGTGGCTCGAGGATTCGTCGTCGGCGTCCTTGAGCAGCAGCTCGCGCAGGTATTTCCACGAGAAGACGTAGATCCCCATCGAGGCCAGCGCCTTGTCGGGCTGGCCGGGGATGGCCGGCGGGTCCTTGGGCTTCTCGAGGAAGGACGTGATGCGGCTGTTCTCGTCGACATGCATCACGCCGAAGGCGGTCGCCTCCATGCGCGGCACGGTGAGGCAGCCCACGGTGACGTCGGCGCCGCTCTCGACATGCTGCTCGAGCATCACCTCGTAGTCCATCTTGTAGATGTGGTCGCCCGCGAGGATGACGATGTAGTCGACGTCGTAGCCGTCGACGATGTCGATGTTCTGGGTCACCGCGTCGGCGGTGCCGCGATACCACCAGCTCTCGCTCATGCGCTGCGAGGCGGGCAGGATGTCGAGGAACTCGTTGCGCTCGGCGCGGAAGAAGTTCCAGCCGCGCTGGCAGTGCCGGATCAGGCTGTGGGCCTTGTACTGCGTGGCGACCGCGATCTTGCGGATGCCGGAGTTCAGCGCGTTCGACAGGGCGAAGTCGATGATCCGGGCCTTGCCGCCGAAATAGACCGCCGGCTTCACGCGGCGGTCGGTCAGTTCCTTCAATCGCGAGCCGCGTCCGCCGGCGAGCACGAAGGCCATGGAGCGCTGTGAAAGTCTGCGGGTGGTCTGTGGCATGGCGGCGGGCCTCCCTGTCCCGGCGGGTCACGATGCACTGGTCACGCCGCGCCGCGCGCGGCCGGGCGCCGGCCGAGAGCCGCGCCCTTTACCCAGCATAAGTCACCGCGCCCTGGCGGCAATAGGCAGTTCCCACGTGAATCCGCAGAAAACTATTGACTTTCAAGGGGACGTGCAGGCTCAGACCGATTTCGGGCCGGCGGCGGCCGGCCGGGCCTCGTAGGCCGGGCCAAAGACCAGATCGGCCGGGAGTGCCCGGTCGATCACGCGCTGGGCGTTTGGCACGTCGTTGTGCATCGCCCGCTGCGTCGCGGCGGCGCGGCTCAGGTTGTGGCCGAGCCAGCGGGCGATCAGCCGGGCGCGCAGGTCGGCGATCGGCACGTCGAGATAGGCCGAGAGGTCCCACAGCCCCGCAAGCTCCGACCACGGCGCCTCGTCGAAGAGCAGGTAGTTGCCTTCGACGATCACGACCCGGGTGTCGGTCTCGACCAGCTGCGCGCCGGCGATCGCGATGTCGCGGGTGCGCTCGAACACCGGGGCGACCACCTCCTCGCCGCGCGCAAGGCGCCGCATCAGCACGATGAAGCCCCGCGCGTCGAAGGTCTCCGGCGCGCCCTTGCGCGTGCGCAGGCCGCGCGCATCGAGCAGCCGGTTGTCGAGGTGGAAGCCGTCCATCGGCACGACGCGCGAGGACAGCTTCTGGCGTTCGAGCCTGCGGCCCAGCTCCTCGGCGAGGGTGGATTTCCCGCTGCCCGGCGCGCCGGCGATGCCGACGATCACACGGGGCTTGCGGCCGGCCAGATCATGGACCCGGTCGGCCATGGCGTTGATCTGCGATGTCAGGTCGGGCAAAGCCATCCCTTCCGCGTGGTGGACGTCATGCGGGTTCGAGTTCGGTCTCGGGGACCTTCGCTCCCGTCATATAGGCCACCGCGTCGGACATCGAATGATTCTTCGGGTCGATGACGCAAAGGCGCTGGCCGAGCCGATGGACGTGGATCCGGTCGGCCAGTTCGAAGACATGCGGCATGTTGTGGCTGATCAGGATGATCGGGATGCCGCGCGACCTCACGTCGAGGATCAGCTCGAGCACGCGGCGGCTTTCCTTCACGCCCAGCGCCGCGGTCGGCTCGTCGAGGATGATCACCTTGGAGCCGAAGGCCGCGGCGCGGGCCACGGCGACGCCCTGCCGCTGCCCGCCCGAGAGCGTCTCGACCGCCTGGTTGATGTTCTGGATCGTCATCAGGCCGAGGTCGTTGAGCTTGTCGCGGGCGAACTTCTCCATCGCCGGGCGGTCGAGCTGGCGCAGCCACTTGCCGCGAAAGCCCGGTTTGCGCAGTTCGCGCCCCATGAACATGTTGTCGGTGATCGACAGGGCGGGCGACATGGCCAGCGTCTGGTAGACCGTCTCGATCCCGGCCTCGCGGGCGTCGTTGGGCGACTGGAAATGCACCGTCTTGCCGTCCAGCGTCACCTCGCCCTCGTCGGGGATCACCGCGCCCGAGAGCGCCTTGATCAGGGTCGACTTGCCGGCGCCGTTGTCGCCGATCACCGCGAGGATCTCGCCGGGATACAGCTCGAAGTCGCAGTGGTCGAGGGCGGTGACGCGGCCGTAGCGCTTGACCAGGTTGCGTCCGGTGAGAAGGGGCTTTCGCTGGGTTTCCTGGGTCATGCCGACACCTTTCTGATCCATTGATCGACCGCCACGGCGGCGATGATCAGCACGCCGATGAGCAGGAAGGTCCATTGCGCATCGGCCCCCGCAAGCCGCAGACCAAGGGTGAAGACGCCGACGATGAGGGCGCCGAAGAAGGTCCCGAGGATCGAGCCGCGCCCGCCGAAGAGCGAGATGCCCCCGATCACGACGGCGGTGATGCTCTCGATGTTCAGAAGCTGCCCCGAGGTCGGCGACACCGACCCGATGCGTCCGATCAGCGCCCAGCCGGCGAAGGCACAGATGAGACCCGCGAGGGCGTAGACCGAGATCAGCGTCATCTTGACGTTCACGCCGGACAGCTCGGCGGCCTCGGGATCGTCGCCCACGGCGTAGACATGCCGGCCCCAGGCGGTGTGTTTCAGCGCGTAGGCGAGGACCATGACGAGACACACCATGAACACCACCCCGACGGTGAAGACCGCGCCGGCGACTTCGAACTTGGCGCCCATGGCCTGCAATATCGGCGCCTCGGCCGCGATGTCCTGGCTGCGGATCGTCTCGTTGGCCGAGTAGAGGAAGTTCGCGGCCAGCACGATCTGCCACATGCCGAGCGTCACGATGAAGGGCGGCAGCTTCATGCGCGCGACCAGCCAACCGTTGAGCGCGCCGACCGCGGTCCCGAACGCGAGCCCGCACACGACGGCCACGGCCGGCGGGATGCCATAGCGGAAGGAGAACTGCCCCATGACCACCGACGACATCACCGCGATGGCGCCGACGCTGAGGTCGATGCCGGCCGTCAGGATCACCAGCGATTGTGCCGCCGCCACGATACCCACGATCTGCACCTGCTGCAGGATCAGCGTCAGGGCGAAGGGCGAAAAGAACCGCGATCCCAGCAGCACGCCGAACAGGATCAGCGACGCCACGAGCACGATCAACGGCACCAGCGACGGGGTCACATGCAGCGCGTGCTGGACGTTGCCCATGAAGCCGCGGTGGTGTTCCTCGAATTCGGCGACCTTTTCGGCGCGCCTTTCGCGCACCACGGTTTCATAGTTGTCGGTATCTGATGGCATGACACGCGCACTCCCGTTGCGTGTGAGCGGGCCCGCGGGGTCGGCGGCCCGGATTTGCCCGGGGCGGCTCAGCGCCGCCCCGAAGCGTCAGAGCGCGGGGCTCAGCCCCAGCAGAGATCCTGGCCTTCCTCGACCGAGATCGAGGACACGCCGTCGACCGGCTTGTCGGTCACGAGGCCCACGCCGGTGTCGAAGAAGGCCTTGCCTTCGGTCGGCTCGGGCTTGGTGCCGTCCTCGGCCCAGGCCTTGATCGCCTCGACACCCAGCGAGGCCATGCGCAGCGGATACTGCTGCGAGGTGGCGCCGATGATGCCGTCGGCCACGTTCTGGACACCCGGGCAGCCGCCGTCGACCGACACGATCAGCACGTCGTTCTCGCGACCGATGGCGCGCAGCGCCTCGTAGGCGCCCGCCGCGGCCGGCTCGTTGATCGTGTAGACGACATTGACCATCGGGTCGGCGGCGAGGATGTTCTCCATCGCGGTCCGGCCGCCTTCCTCGGAGCCCTGCGTCACGTCCTGGCCGACGATCCGCGGGTCCTCCTCGTCGCCCCAGCGGTTGGGATCGCCAAGCTCGATGCCGAAGCCGTCAAGGAAGCCCTGGTTGCGCAGGACGCCGACCGTGGGCTGCGAGACCTGGATGTTCAGCATGGCGATCTTCGCGTCGGCGGCGGCGTCACCCATCTGCGCCCGCGCCCACTGGCCGATCAGCTGTCCGGCGAGGTAGTTGTCCGTCGCGAAGGTCGCATCGGCGGCATCGGCCGGCGTCAGCGGCGTGTCGAGCGCGATCACGAGGAGGCCGGCGTCGCGCGCCTGCTGCACGGCACCGGTGATCGAGGACGTATCCGAGGCTGTGATCAGGATCCCCTTGGCGCCGTCGAGGATGCAGGTCTCGATGGCCTGCACCTGGGTTTCGTGGTCGCCGTCGAACTTGCCGGCGAAGGTCTTGAGGTCGACACCGATCTCTTCCGCCTTGGCCGTGGCGCCTTCGCGCATCTTGACGAAGAACGGGTTGGTGTCGGTCTTTGTAATCAGGCAGGCGGATACGTCCTGCGAGTGGCTTCCGGCCTGAGCCGCTCCAGCGATGGAGACCAGCGCGAGCGCGGTGGTGGCGAAAAGTCGTGTCATCGGCAAATCCTCCCTTGTCCCGGGGCCTCCTCGCACCGGGATTGACCATAGGTAATCTCGATTCGCATCGCATCGTCAATAAATAACTCATGTTGATTTATTAATGACGTTGCGCTCTATTCGGGGGCAGGGAGGATCCGGAATGCAGCGGTCCGAGGTGCGCAGCCTGTCGGGTGGCGCGAACCAGAGGGGGTTGCGCGACCACAACGCGCGGCTGTTGCTGACCCTGATGCAGCGTCACGGGCCGCTGCCGGGCAGCGATCTGGCGCGGCTGGCGGGGCTGTCGGCCCAGACCGTCTCGGTGATCCTGCGCGAGCTCGACGAGGCCGGCATGTTGACCCGCGGCGCGCCGCAGCGCGGCCGCGTCGGCAAGCCGCGCGTGCCGGTCGGGCTGAACCCGGACGGGGCCTTCTCGGTCGGGCTGAAGGTGGGGCGGCGCAGCGCGGATCTGCTGATCGTCGATCTGCACGGCCGGGTGCGCGGGCAGCTGCACGACACCTACCGCTACCCCGACCCGGCCGACATCATGCGGTTTCTCGAATCGGGGCTGGCCGAGCTCGTGGCGGGTCTGCCGGCGCGGCTGCGCGACCGGATCGTTGGCATCGGCGTCGCCCGGCCGGGCGAGCTGTGGGTCTGGCACGAGACGGTCGGCGCGCCGCCCGCGGCGCTCGACGGCTGGCGCGGCTTCGATTTCGCGGCGGAGGTCGCGCGCTTTTCGGCCCTGCCGGTCCATGTCGACAACGACGCCACCGCCGCCTGCCGGGCCGAGCACGTGTTCGGCCGGGGCCGCGAGTTCCGCGACTACGCCTATTTCTTCGTCGGCTCCTTCATCGGCGGCGGCATCGTGCTCAACCATTCCGTGTTTGGCGGCGCGCAGAACAATGCCGGCGCCATGGGTCCGATCCCGACGCGCGACGCCGCCGGCCGCCCGGCGCAGCTGCTCGACACCGCCTCGCTGCATCTGCTCGAACGCCGCCTCGTCGAGGCCGGGCACGACCCGGCGCGGCTGTGGAGCCTGCCGCAGGACTGGTCGGGCCTCGAGCCGATGGTCGAGCCCTGGCTCGATTCGGTGGCCGAGGAGCTGGCGCGCGCGGTGGTCGCGGTCTGCGCGGTGATCGATTTCGAGGCGGTATTGTTCGACGGCGGCTTTCCCGAGCCTGTGCGGGCCGCCCTGGTCGAACGCGTGCGCGACGCGATGGGCCGGATCGACCTGCGCGGCCTCATTCCGCCGCGGATCGAGGCGGGCACGGTCGGGGGCAACGCCCGCGGTCTCGGCGCCGCCAGCGCGCCGATCTTCGCGCAGTTCCTGCTCGACACCCATGCCGGCTTCGCCGCCACCTGACGCCGCGCTTGTCTTCCCCCCGGCGATACCCGAGATTGGTGTCGGGGGTGCTCCGGCGTCACCCGGCCGCATTCCCCAAATACGGGAACCCGCGCTGCGGCGGCGGGTTGAACCTTGCAGATCGTTGCGACCGGCGCGCACCGGGTCCGGTGCTGCGGGGCTTGGGACAAGCCGCGAATTGGAGACAGGGAATGTATTACGAAATGATCGGATTTCACGGCGAGCACCAGGGCGAGCACACCGCGGACGGCGTGCCCGAGCCGCAGCTGGACCGGTCGACCCTGTTCCTCGACTTCGACGGCACGCTGGTCGATCTGGCCGAGCGACCCGACGCGATCGAGGTGGCGCCCGATCTGGGCGACCTTCTCGCCGCGCTCAGCGAGCGCACCGGCGGCCGGGTGGTGATCATCACCGGCCGCGCCATCGAGGACATCACCAATTACCTGCAGGGCTTCGACGGGCCGATCATCGGCGGCCACGGCGCGCAGGAGCGCATCTCGGGCGAGATCCGCAACCACGAGTTCGCCGACCCCGAAACCGTGCGCCATCTGGGCGAGATGGCCACCGCCTTCGCGGCCACCCATCCGGGCCTGATCTGCGAACGCAAGCCCACCGGCGTGGTGCTGCATTTCCGGCAGGACGAGGATCTCGCCGCCCCGGCCTATGCCTTCCTGCGGGCGCTGTCGGAGACGCATGAGGGGTTCGATCTGCACCATTCGAAGATGGCCTACGAGCTGCGGCCGGCCGGCATCGGCAAGGACGTCTCGATGCGCCGACTGATGGAGCAGGAGCCCTTCGCCGGCACCATGCCGATCTTCTTCGGCGACGACGTCACCGACGAGCCGGCGCTGCACTGGGTGAGCGAGCAGGGCGGGCTGGCCGTCAAGGTGGGCGAGGGGGAAACCGCCGCCGGCTGCCGGCTCGGCAACCCCCAGGCCGCACGGAGGACGCTGCGCCGCTGGATCGAGGCCTGAGCCATGTCTGAAGGCCGTTTGATCGTCGTCTCGAACCGCATCCCGACGGAGGAGGCGCCCTCGGGCGGCCTCGTCGTGGCGCTGCACGAGGCGTTGCAGGCCCGCGGCGGCGTCTGGATCGGCAACTCGGGCGCCCGGGTGTCCGCCGAGGAGGCCGAGCGCGGCCTCACAAGGATCGCCAGCCAGCCCTATGAGCGCTACAGCTTCGACCTGACCGAGCAGGAGCATCAGGGCTTCTACCTGGGCTATGCCAACGCCACGCTCTGGCCGCTCTTCCATCACCGCACCGACCTTCTCGAGGTCGATTCGGAAGATGCCCGCATCTACCAGGAGGTGAACCGCCGGGTCGCGCGTCTGGTCGCCGGGGTGGTCCGGCCCGGCGACGTGATCTGGATCCACGACTACCACTTCCTGCCGCTCGCCAAGGAGCTGCGGGATCTGGGGCTGGGCAACCGGATCGGCTTCTTCCTGCACATTCCCTTCCCGAACTCCTCCGACCTGCCGGCGCTGAGCGAGCGCAAGCTGCTGCCGAGCTGGCTCGCCGCCTTCGACCTCGTGGGGCTGCAGACCCGGCGCGACGTGTCGAACGCGCTCGACTTCCTGCGAGCCAACGATGCGGAGCTGCTGCTGGAGGGGCGCATCAAGATGGGGGACCGCCGCTTCGAGGTGGCGAGCTTCCCGATCGGCATCGATGTCGAGGGGTTCATGAAGGCGGCCGAGACCCATGCCGATGCGGGCGAGCATCTGCGGCTGTCGCCGGGCGAGCGGCTGGTGCTCGGGGTCGACCGGCTCGACTACTCCAAGGGCCTGCCGCAGCGCTTCGCGGCCTTCGGCGAGTACCTGTCGCAGCGGCCCGACCCGCAGGTGCGCGCCACCCTGCTGCAGATCGCACCGCCCTCGCGCGAGGATGTCGAGGCCTACAAGGAGATCCGCCAGGAACTCGAGAGCATCACCGGCCGGGTCAATGGCGAGATGGGCGAGCTCGACTGGACGCCGATCCGCTACATCCGCCGCAACATCCCGCGCGAGACGCTGGCCGGGCTCTACCGGCGCGGCGACGTCTGCCTCGTCACGCCGCTTGCCGACGGGATGAACCTCGTCGCCAAGGAGTTCGTGGCCGCCCAGGACCCGGCCGATCCCGGCGTGTTGATCCTGTCGCATTTCGCCGGCGCGGCCGAGCAGCTCGAGGCCGCGCTGATGGTCAACCCCTACGACCCGAGCGACACCGCCAAGGCGATCGAGGTGGCGCTCGCCATGTCCCTGGCCGAGCGGCAGGACCGGCACGGCGCGCTGATGAAGGCCATCCGCGAGACCGACATCGGCTGGTGGACGGATTCCTACCTGAAAGCACTTCAGAAGCCGTTGGAAAACGGGGGAAAATAGCGCGACCTTTTTTTAAGGAACCTTTCCCGCGGCGGCGGGTTTGGCCGGTGAAGAGGCGCCGTTCCCTCGCCTCTCTCATTCCCCAACGGCCGGTGGCTGGCCTTCCTGATTTCCCTCGGGGAAGTCCAGCCGCCGGCCACCCTTTCCGTGTCCGACTTCACATCTGCCGCCCGCCATGCGAGCAATGGATCGGCGGCATTTTGCCGAAGATCGGGTGCGGGGGGTGTGCAGGCAGATGGATCATCGAGACAGCGCCGCTTCGCTGCCGCGCCGGATCTGGCGCACGCTGGTCGGGGTCTGGCACCTGTCCACCGATGTGCAGCTCGGCCTGATCGCGGCCGGGATCGCCTTCTACTCGGTCTTCGCCATCTTCCCCGCCATCGCCGCGCTGATCGCCATCTTCGGGCTGATGGCCGACCCGGTCGTGATCGAGACGCAGCTTCAGGTCATGCGGGACGTCATGCCCGTCGAGGTCTACGAGATCCTCGAGGCGCAGCTGAACAGCATGCTGGCCACGCGCCCCGAGACGCTGGGCTTTGCCACGCTCGCCTCGACGGCGATCGCGCTGTTCTCGGCCCGCAACGGCGTCGCCTCGCTGATCCTCGGCCTGAACCAGATCTACGGGCGCCCGAACCGCAACGGGCTGCGTCAGCTGCTCGTCGCGCTAACGCTCACGCTGTCGCTCATCGCCATCGCGATCCTGGCGCTGATGGTGGTCGTGATCGCCCCGATCCTGCTGGCGGTGCTGCCGCTCGGGCCGGCCGCCGGCTGGGCGCTCGAGGCGGTGCGCTGGCTCGCGGCCTTCGGGATCGTGCTGGCCGGGCTGGGGCTTCTGTACCGCTTCGGACCCAACATGCGCGGCGCGCGGGGGCGCTGGGTCACGCCCGGTGCGTTCCTGGTGATCGCGCTTTGGCTGATCGCCTCGGCCGGCTTCTCCTATTACCTTTCGAATTTCGGCAACTACAACGAGGTCTACGGCTCGATCGGCGCGGTGGCGGCGCTGTTGATGTGGTTCTTCATCTCGGCCTGGCTGGTGCTGCTGGGCGCGGCCGTCAACGTCGTCTGGACCCGCGTGAACCGCTCAGATGAGCGGCCGGACGATCTCGCTCTCGAACTCCGCCCCGGCCAGATCGGTTAGCGCGCGCAGGTCGGTCAGCCGCAGCATGCCGCCCGACCAGCTGACCAGCTGCCTCTCGCGCAGCTTGGCCAGCGTCTTGTTGGTGTGCACGAGGCTGAGACCCAACGCATCCGCGAGATCCTGCTGCCTGTAGGGCAGGGGGCAGCGCCCCGAGGCGTCGCACAGGCCCAGCCCGTTCATGCGGTGCCAGATCTTCAGGAGCGCCCAGGCCATCCGGCTCGTCGCGCTGCGCTGGCCCAGGCTGGCCAGCGCTTCGCCCAGGAAATGCTCTTCCACGGCGGCCAGCCAGGTGATGTCGAAGGCGCGTTCCGTGTGGCTGCGGAAGAAGCGGAAGAACTCGGCCCGGTCGAAGACGCACAGCGTCATCGCGGTGGTGGCCTCGACGGAATGCCGCATCTTGCCCATGAGCCCGGCCTGAAGCCCGAGGAAGTCGCCGGGAAAGACGAGGTTGATCACCTGCCGCCGCCCGTCGGGGAGGGTCTTGTAGCGCAGCCCGAGGCCGGAGAGCGCGGTGTAGAGCTGCGGGCTGTTCGAGCCCTCCAGAAGTATCGCGGTGCCCGGCTCGATCTGCATTTCGCCGGCCTTGAACCGCTGGATCGCCTCGACGTCTTCCCGGCCGAGCTTCGCGAACATGTCCTTCTTGCGCAGCGGGCAGGCGAGGCATCGGGTGGGCATGGAGACCTTCGGGCGGCTATGTCGAAGCTGAATGCCGCAGCCGCGCGATTGTTCCTCGTTCGGCCGCCCCGGCGTACCGGCCCCGTCCGGATACACGTTAGGAGGGCGGCGCAGGGCTCTGTCCGCTTTCGCCCCCGCGCACAAAAACGCCCCCGGCCCATGCGGGACGGGGGCGTCGTGATGGTCGTAGGGTGCTGTCTCAGCCGTGCAGCGGGCCGGTCGAGGAGAAGAACATCGCCTGGCTCACCGCCGAGCGCACCTGCTCCTCGCCATAGGGCTTGGAGATCAGGAAGGCCGGCTCGGGCCGCTCGCCGGTCAGGAGCCGCTCGGGGAAGGCGGTGATGAAGATCACCGGCAGGTTGCCATGCGTCTCAAGGATGTCGCGCACCGCATCGATGCCCGAGGAGTTGTCGGCAAGCTGGATGTCGGCCAGCACGAGGTCGGGCTTTTCCTGCTGCGCGAGCTTGACCGCGTCGTCGCGGGTGCGCGCCACGCCGGTGATCGCGTGGCCCATGTCCGAGACGATCGACTGCAGGTCCATGGCGATGATCGCCTCGTCCTCGATCACCAGGATGCGGCCGGCGATGCTGTCTTCCATCTCCTGGCGGGCGATCTTCACCAGATGCTCGACCTCGTCCTCGTCGAGTTGCATGATCGCCGCGATCTCGGAGATCGCGAAATCCTCGATCGTGTAGAGCAGCAGCGCTTCGCGCGTGTTGGGGGTCAGCTTCGACAGATGCGCCTGCGCCGCGGCGGCAAGCCCGCTCTCTTCGCCCGAGACCGGTGCGCCGGAGCTCACCCAGATGGTGTGGAACACCTTGAACAGGGCGATGCGGGGCGAGGCGGAGGTGTCGAAGACGGACCGATCTTCGAGGATCGCCTCGAGCGTGGCCGCGGCGTAGGTGTCACCGCTGTTCTGGCTGCCGGTCAGCGCCCGCGCATAGCGGCGCAAATAGGGCAGCTCGTGCCCGATCACCGTGGCGAGGTCGGGTGCGGTGGTTGTCGTCGTCATCGGCTGGAAGTCCCCAATTTCATTTTTTCTGGAACCGAACGTGGCTGCCGGCATTGTGGTTCCATGATGCGGCCATGCTATGCACGGCCGTCGATAAATACGAGGGTATAAGCGGGAATGACACAACGGGACCAGCGGGGCGCGCGCGGTGACGACATCGACGCCCATCTCAGGCGCGCGTTCCAACAGCTCACCGATGAGACGCTGCCGGATCGATTCACCGATCTGCTCGAGCGGCTGCGGGCGGGTGAGGGCGCGGAGGCGTCGTCCGATACGGATCAGCCGGACCGGGAAACCGTGGAAGCGGTCAGAGCTGACAGGAATCAATAATGCCAGAGCAGGATCCGAGAGAAGAACTGGTCGGACATCTTCCGGCCATGCGGGCCTTTGCGCTCTCGCTGACGCGCAACGGGGCGCAGGCCGACGACCTGGTGCAGGACACCGTGGTCAAGGCCTGGACCAATTTCGACAAGTTCAAGCCCGGCACCAATCTGCGCGCCTGGCTGTTCACCATTCTGCGCAACACCTTCTACTCGGGCCGGCGCAAGGCGCAGCGCGAGGTCGCCGATGTCGATGGCGTGTTCACCGCCTCGCTGGCCGAGAAGCCCGCCCATGACGGGCGCCTGCAGATGAACGATTTCCTCGCCGCCTTCGCCAAGCTGCCCGACGAGCAGCGCGAGGCGCTGGCGCTGGTCGGGGCGTCCGGCTTCTCCTACGAGGAGGCCGCCGACATGTGCGGCGTGGCGATCGGCACCATCAAGAGCCGCGCGAACCGGGCGCGGGTGCGGTTGGCGGAACTGCTCGAACTCGAAGGCGAGGACGGGCTGGGGATGACCGACGAGGCGACGATGGCGGTCCTCGCGGCGCAAGGTGGACAGCACTTGTGACATCCGAGGAGGGCGCGCGGAACCGGACGGCGCGGGCCGGCGGCTGGTTCAGCACGCATGGGCTCGTGCTGCGCGTCGTCGCGTTTTTGACGATCGCGCTGATGCCGATCGGGCTGATCGCGATCTATCAGACCGCGGAGTTTCAGCGCGAGGCCCTGCGCCGCTCCGAGCTGTCGCTCCTGGCCCTGACCGGCCAGGCGGCGGCGCCGGTCGAGCAGACCATCGAGCGCGCGCTCGGCGTGGCCGAGGCGCTGGGCGCGGTGATCGACCAGATCGATGACACCGGCGCCTGCTCCTCCTTTCTCGACCGCTACAACGAGGGCCGCAGGCTCTACGCGCTGATCGGCCTCGTCAGCCCGGACGGAATCATGCGCTGCTCCTCCATGGGGCGGTCCTTCGACATGCGCGGCGGCGGCATCTGGGAACAGATGTCGCGCCGGCCCGCGGCGATCGTCACGCAAGGCCGGCGCGAGGCGGTGGCCGACGAGCCGCTGATCAACGTCGCCACCCCGATCCTGGAGGATGGCGAGTTCCTGGGCTACGTGCAGATCGCCATCCCCCAGCGCCGGATCGCCGCGCCGGCCGCCATCGTCGACACCGACCAGGCGCCGCTGCAGCTTGCCACCTTCAACGAGCTGGGCGAGGTGCTGACCGAACAGAACCCCGACCGGCCGCTGGGCACGCTTCTGCCGCAGGGCTTCGACCTGGCCGACAAGGCGGGCCTGCGGGCCACGGCCACGGTCGGCACGGCACCTGACGGGACGGCGCTGGTCTATGCCGTGACGCCGCTGGTGACCGGCGCGGTCTACGCCGTCGGCGTCTGGCCCCCGATCGAGGGCTTCGGCCCGACCGTTCTGCCCAGCCTGTTTCCGGTGCTGATGTGGGGCGCGAGCCTGCTGGTGGCTTATTACGCGATCCACCGGCTGGTGATCCGTCACGTGCGGCGGCTGGGCCGCAATATGCGCCGCTTCGGGGCCGACCGGCAGCTGCCGCCGCGCGCCGCGACCGCCGACATGTCGCGCGAGCTGCGCGAGATCGAGGGCGAGTTCGTGCAGATGGCCGGCAACATTTTGCAGGACGAGGCCCGGCTTGAGGACCAGCTGCGCGAACGCGGCATCCTGCTGAAGGAGGTCCACCACCGGGTGAAGAACAACCTGCAGCTCATCTCGTCGATCATGTCGATGCAGATGCGGCGCACCCGGGACCAGAGCACGCGCGACATCCTGAGCCGACTGCAGGACCGGGTGCTGGGCCTCGCCACGATCCACCGCACCCTTTACGAAAGCCAGGATGTGGGCCGGGTCGACGCCGCGCGGCTGATGCGCGAGATCGTCGGCCAGCAGACCTCCGGCGCCGGGGGCGGGGTCGATCTCAGGTTCGATCTCGAGGAGCTCGAGCTGCTGCCCGACCAAGCGGTGCCACTGTCGCTTCTGACCTCGGAGGCGCTGGCCAACGCCCTGGCCAACATGAAGCCGGCGCAGGGCGAGACCGGCTGGATCGCCGTGGGGCTGCGCCGCGACGGCGACGGCATGGCCGCCGTCGAGATCGCCAACGCCGCCGCCGGGGCGGAGACCGAGGCCGACGCCGCGGCACCGGCCGGCGCGCGCTCGGGCGGGTTGGGCATGAACCTGATCCAGGCCTTTTCCGCGCAGCTGGGCGGGCCGTGCGAAATTTCTCACCGCGACGGGACCTACAGGCTCTCCACGCGTTTCCCGATCAGAGAAACCCAATACGATCCTCAGGACTACTGATGCCCGACGACGAGAAGAGCGGCGCCGCCCTGCCGCTGCGCGAGCGCCGCGGCACCCGGTTGACGGACACCGAGAGGGGCGAGAACGACCCGGCCCATGCGGACTGGGCCGACGATCCGCTGCCCGATCCCGAGCTGCCGCATGACGACCCCGAGACCCCGCTGCCGCTGATCACGGCCGAGCAGGCGTACCCGGTGCTCGAGCGCTGCTTTCTCGAGGCCGAGCGGCAGGTGCGGATGTCGTTCCGGGTCTTCGACCCCTTCGCGCGGGTGCATTCCAAGAGCGCACGCGAGATCGGGGATGTCTGGTTCGACCTGATCGCCCACAAGCTCGGCCAGGGCGTGCGTGTCGAGCTGGTGCTGACCGATTTCGACCCGGTCGCGGTGCCGGCGATGCACGCCATGACCTGGGACGCCGTGCGCGGCCTGCTGGCGGCGGGGGAGGCCTCGGGCCGGCCCGAGCTGCTCAGCGTCGAGGCCTCGCTGCACCCCGCGCGGGTCGGCGTCGTGCCGCGCGCGCTGCTGTGGTACCGCAGCTGGAGCGAGATCCGCCGTGTCACGCGCCGGCTCGCCAGCCTGCCCAAGGCGGAGCGCGCCGAGATGCTGCGCCTGCGGCCCGGCTTACGGCGCTACGTGACCGAGCGCAAGGGCCGGCTGGTGCCGCGCATCTGGCCGATCCCCGAGCTGACGCTCGCCACGCATCACCAGAAGATCGCGGTGTTCGACGACCGCTGGCTCTATATCGGCGGGCTCGATCTCGACGACCGGCGCTACGACACGCTGCGCCACGACCGCCCGGCGCAGGAGACCTGGCACGACGTGCAGCTTCTGCTCGGCGGGCCGGCGGTGCGCGACGCGCATCGCCACCTCGATAGCTTTCGCAACGTCACGCACGGTGCGGCCCCGCCCGACACCGGCCAGGTGCTGCGCACCATTTCGGCCCGCCGCAGCCCGGCGATCTTCAGGATGTCGCCCGACCGCAAGGTGTCTGAGCTCTACGAGGCGCATCGCGCGCTGATCGGCGGCGCCCGCGACCTGCTCTATGTGGAGACGCAGTTCATGCGCGACCGCAATCTCGCGCGCCGGATCGTGCGGGCCGGCCGGGCCAATCCCGGGCTCGGCCTGGTCATGGTGATCCCGGCGGCGCCGGAGGATGCGGCCTTTTCCGAGGCGCGGGTCGATGCCCGCTATGGCGACTATCTGCAGGCGCGCTGCATCTCGAAGATCCGGCGCCAGTTCGGCGAGCGGGCGCTGATCCTGTCGCCGGCCGAGAAGCGCCGCGCCGACGACCGCGACAAGGGGCCGCGGGCCCGGCTGTGGCGCGCGCCGATCGTCTATGTCCACGCCAAGGTGGCGATCGCCGACGGGCGCGAGGCGATTGTGTCCTCGGCCAACATGAACGGCCGCAGCATGCACTGGGACACCGAGGCGGGCGTCGTGCTCGACCGCGCCGGCACCGCGCGCCGGCTGCGCGACGCCTGCATGGCGCACTGGATGGGCGAGGAGGGGCCGCAGCGCGAGGACGAGACCGGGCCCGAGCTGGTGGCCCGCTGGCGCGGCATGATCGAGGCCGACCGCGGCCGCGTGCCCGAGCTGCGGCGCGGGCTGCTGCTGCCCTATCCGCTGCGGCCGGCCTGGCGGCTCGGCCGCAACGTGCCGGGCGTGCCCGAGGCGATGGTCTAGGCCGTCCGGCCCGCGGAACATCACGCCTTCCCGCGACGTTGGCCCGCCACACGGCATGACCCCCAGGAGGACGAAATGTCCATCGGCGCCATGGCGGCCGGCCTGGCAGGTCTGGTCGTGGTGGCGTTCCTGATTTTCCTGCTGACGGGGGGAGACGGGTAGCGCAAGCCATGACCGTCCAGCTGCCGAGACGGTCGCGGCCGGTCGCTCTTTGCCTCCGACGGGTGCGAAGGTGCGGCCGGCCGATCCGCTGGCCGGGACCGGCCAGTTGAAACCCCTCCGGCGGACCACTAAGACTCGCAAAGCCCCAGAGGCTGGAAGACGCAAGCGTTCCCGAGAAGGCAGAGCAGATGCACGATCCCATTGAGACCTACATGAACCTCGTCCCGATGGTGGTCGAGCAGACCAGCCGCGGCGAGCGCGCCTACGACATCTTCTCGCGCCTGCTGAAGGAACGCGTGATCTTCGTGAACGGCCCGGTGCATGACGGCATGAGCCAGCTCATCGTCGCGCAGCTGCTGCACCTCGAGGCCGAGAATCCGAAGAAGGAAATCTCAATGTACATCAACAGCCCCGGCGGTGTCGTCACCTCGGGCCTGTCGATCTACGACACCATGCAGTACATCCGGCCCAAGGTCTCGACCCTGGTGATCGGCCAGGCGGCCTCGATGGGTTCGCTCTTGCTGACCGCCGGCGAGAAGGGCATGCGCTTCTCGCTGCCGAACTCCCGCGTCATGGTGCACCAGCCCTCGGGCGGCTACCAGGGCCAGGCGACCGACATCATGATCCACGCCGCCGAGACCCAGAAGCTGAAAAACCGGCTGAACGAGATCTACGTCCACCACACCGGCCAGCCGCTGGAAAAGGTCGAGGCGGCGCTCGAGCGCGACAACTTCATGTCGCCCGAGGAAGCCCGCGACTGGGGCCTGATCGACGAGATCCTGACCAGCCGCGATCAGGGCGAGGACAAGACGCCCAACACCGCCGGCTGAGGCCGACGCCGGGTCACCCCGTCACCACGGGGTGATCCGCCCGCAGGGCCGGGATTTTGGCGTTGTGGCCGCGAAATGGCTGCCCTATCGTTGAGACAAGGGCAGTCCGAGAGAGATGACAGCAGGGCCGAAGGCCCGGGGGTTCCGATATGGCAAGCACGTCCGGCGGCGACAGCAAGAACACGCTCTACTGCAGCTTCTGCGGCAAGAGCCAGCACGAGGTGCGCAAGCTGATCGCGGGGCCGACCGTGTTCATCTGCGACGAATGCGTCGAGCTGTGCATGGACATCATCCGCGAGGAGACCAAGGGCTCGGGCCTGAAATCCTCCGAAGGGGTGCCGACCCCGCGCGAGATCTGCGACGTGCTCGACGACTACGTGATCGGCCAGCTCCATGCGAAGCGGGTGCTCTCGGTCGCGGTGCACAACCACTACAAACGGCTGAACCACGCGGCGAAATCCTCCGAGATCGAGCTGTCGAAGTCGAACATCCTGCTGATCGGTCCGACGGGCTGCGGCAAGACGCTGCTGGCGCAGACGCTGGCGCGCATCCTCGACGTGCCCTTCACCATGGCCGACGCCACCACGCTGACCGAAGCCGGCTACGTTGGCGAGGATGTCGAGAACATCATCCTCAAGCTCTTGCAGGCCTCCGAGTACAACGTCGAGCGGGCACAGCGCGGCATCGTCTACATCGACGAGGTCGACAAGATCACCCGCAAGTCCGACAACCCCTCGATCACCCGCGACGTCTCGGGCGAGGGGGTGCAGCAGGCGCTGCTGAAGATCATGGAGGGCACCGTCGCCTCCGTGCCGCCGCAGGGCGGGCGCAAGCATCCGCAGCAGGAGTTCCTGCAGGTCGACACCACCAACATCCTGTTCATCTGCGGCGGCGCCTTCGCCGGCCTCGACAAGATCATCGCGCAGCGCGGCAAGGGCTCGGCGATGGGCTTCGGCGCCGACGTGCGCGCCGATGACGATCGCGGCATCGGCGAGATCTTCGGCGATCTCGAGCCGGAGGACCTGCTGAAGTTCGGCTTGATCCCCGAATTCGTCGGCCGTCTGCCGGTGATCGCGACGCTGACCGATCTCGACGAGGACGCGCTGGTCACCATCCTGACCGAGCCGAAGAACGCGCTCGTGAAGCAGTACCAGCGCCTGTTCGACATCGAGAGCACCAAGCTCACCTTCACCGATGACGCGCTCAAGGCGATCGCCCGCAAGGCGATCGAGCGCAAGACCGGCGCGCGCGGCCTGCGCTCGATCATGGAGGACATCCTGCTCGACACCATGTTCGAGCTGCCCAGCCTCGAGAACGTCACCGAGGTGGTCGTCAACGAAGAGGCGGTCGGTCCCGAGGCCAAGCCGCTGCTGATCTACGCCGACGGCGCCAAGAAGGAGACCGCCTCGGCGGGCTGAGCCATGCGCCGCCTCACCAGCGGATCGGAGTTCGAGGAACGGATCGGCTACAGCCGGTCCGTTCTTTGCGATGGATGGGTCTTCGTTTCGGGTACCACCGGCTACGACTACTCCGACATGACGCTGCCCGACGGGGTGGAGGCGCAATGCGCGCAGGCGCTGCGCAACCTCGAGGCCGCCCTCAAGGCGGCCGGCAGCGCCATGGACCGGGTGGTGCGTGTCACCTACATGCTGCCCGACCGGGCCGAGTTCGAACCCTGCTGGCCGCTCCTGCGGGCCGCCTGGGGCGCGGCGCGGCCGGCGGCGACGATGATCGAATGCGGCCTCATGCAACCGCAGATGCGGATCGAGATCGAGGCTACGGCGCGCGCGCTCTGAGGGCGCGATCCACTGGACCTCGGGCCCGCTTTGCGGCATGAGAGGCCGCAGGACAGGAGACGGATCATGAGCCTCGGCGACTTCCTCAAGCGCATCTTCACCTGGTGGAACGGCCAGACCGTGGCCACCCAGTTCTTCACCTGGCGGTTCGGCCAGAAAGTGGGCGAAGACGCTCAGGGCAACATCTTCTACCGCAATGCCGACGACAGCCGGCGCTGGGTGGTCTACAACGGCGAGGCCGAGGCCAGCCGGATCGAGCCCGACTGGCATGGCTGGCTGCACCGTATCTGGGACACCCCGCCGACCGAGCGCCCGCTGCCGCGCCAGAGCTGGGAGCAGCCGCATCAGGCGAACCTGACCGGCACCATGATGGCCTACGCCCCCTCCGGCTCGATCCGCCGCAGCGCGCCGGCCGATCACAAGGATTACGAAGCGTGGTCGCCCGAGTGATCCGCCGCGCGCTTGCCGCCGCGCTGGCCGTGGGGCTGGCGCTGCCGGCCGCAGCCCAGCAGCAGGGCGCCGCGCAGGCGCCGGGCGGCGTGCTGCGGGTGCTCGACAAGATCACCGGCCAGGTCACCGATCTCGACCTCGCCACCGGCGAGAGCGGCGAGGTGGGCCACCTGCAGGTCACGCTGCAGGAATGTCGCTACCCGGCCGACAACCCGGCCGGCGACGCCTTCGAGCGGCTGGAGATCCGCTATGGCAGCCTTGAAGACCCGGTGTTTCGCGGCTGGATGATCGCCTCGGCCCCGGCGCTGAACGCGTTGGACCATCCGCGCTACGACGTCTGGGCGCTGCGCTGCAGGACGTCCTGAGCGGGCGCCGGGGGGCCGGCGAGGTGAAAGTCGCCACCGCTCCCGAGGGCACGCGCCAGAAGCTTGCGATAGCCGGCGCGCGGCACCTCCTTGAAGCCGAGGCTGGCCAGATGCGGTGTCAGGAACTGCGCGTCGAGCAGGCTGAACCCGCCCAGCCTTAGCCGGTCGACCAGCCAGGCGAGGGCCAGCTTCGAGGCGTCCCGCGTCCGCGAGAACATGCTTTCCCCGAAGAAGGCGCCGCCGAGCGCGACGCCGTAGACGCCGCCCACCAGCCGGCCGTCCTGACGGATCTCGACCGAATGGGCGAAGCCGCGCCGATGCAGCTCGAGATAGAGGTCGAAGATCGTGGCGTTGATCCAGGTCTCCGGCCGGTCGGCGCAGCCCTTCAGCACGCCCTCGAAATCGCTGTCGGCACCGACCTCGAAGCCGCCGCGCCGCATGCGCCGGGCGAGGCTGCGGGAGATGTGGAATTCGTCGGGTGCGAGGATGCCGCGCCGGCGCGGATCGACCCAGAAGATCTCGGGGTCGTCGCGCGCTTCGGCCATCGGGAACACGCCCTGCGCATAGGCATGCAGCAGAAGCTCGGGCGTGAGCTGCGGGTTGGGCCGCGGGTGCATGCGCGGCCCTCCGTCTACTTCTGCAGCGCCTGCTCGAGCCAGCGCTCGAGCCAGTGGATGTTGTAGTTGCCCGACAGGATGTCCGGCTCGGACAGCAGCGCGTTGTGCAGCGGCACGGTGGTGTCGACCCCGTCCACGATCAATTCGCCCAGCGCGCGGTTCAGCCGCGCCAGCGCCTCGGCCCGGTCCTGGCCATGCACGATCAGCTTGGCGATCAGGCTGTCGTAATAGGGCGGGATGCGGTAGCCGTCATAAAGCGCGCTGTCCATCCGCACGCCCAGGCCCCCCGGCGCGTGGTACTGCGTGATCCGGCCCGGGCAGGGCGCGAAGTTCGGCAGCTTCTCGGCGTTGATGCGCACCTCGATCGCGTGGCCGCGGATGTGCAGGTCGTCCTGCTGGAACGACATCGGCAGCCCGGCCGCGACGCGGATCTGCTCGCGCACGAGATCGACGCCGAAGATCGCCTCGGTCACCGGATGCTCCACCTGCAGGCGGGTGTTCATCTCAATGAAGTAGAACTCGTCATCCTCGAACAGGAACTCGATCGTGCCGGCGCCGGCGTAGTTGATCTTGGCGACCGCCTCGGCGCAGGTCTTGCCGATCCGGGCGCGCAGCTCCTCGGTGATCGCCGGTCCCGGCGCCTCTTCGAAGACCTTCTGGTGGCGGCGCTGCAGCGAGCAGTCGCGCTCGCCCAGATGCACGGCGCGGCCCTTGCCGTCGCCGAAGACCTGGATCTCGATGTGGCGCGGCTTCTGCAGGTACTTCTCGATGTAGACCTCGTCATTGCCGAAGGCCGCCTTGGCCTCGGAGCGCGCGGTCTGGAAGGCGCGTTCGATCTCGGCCTCGGACTTCGCGACCTTCATGCCGCGCCCGCCGCCGCCGGCGGTGGCCTTGATGATGACCGGGTAGCCGATCTCGGCCGCGATCGAGCGGGCCGCCTCGACATTCGGCACGCCGCCGTCCGAGCCCGGGACGCAGGGCACGCCCAGCGCCTTCATCGTGTCCTTGGCGGCGATCTTGTCGCCCATGACGCGGATGTGCTCGGCGGTCGGGCCGATGAAGGTCAGCCCGTGATCCTCGACCGCCTGCACGAAGGCGGCGTTCTCGGACAGGAAGCCGTAGCCCGGGTGGATCGCCTGGGCGCCGGTGATCTCGCAGGCCGAGAGGATCGCCGGGAAGGACAGGTAGGACTGCCCCGACGGCGGGGGGCCGATGCAGATCGCCTCGTCGGCCATCCGCACATGCATCGCGTCCGAATCCGCGGTGGAGTGCACGGCGACGGACTTGATGCCCATCTCCCGCGCGGCACGCACGACCCGGAGCGCGATCTCGCCCCGGTTCGCGATCAGGATCTTGTCGAACATCGGTGTGCTCATTCGATGATCATCAGCGGCGCGCCGAACTCGACCGGGCTGCCGTCCTCGATGAGGATGCGCTTGACCGTCCCGGCGCGCGGGGCGGGGATCTGGTTCATGGTCTTCATCGCCTCGATGATCAGGAGGGTGTCGCCTTCCTTGACCTGGGAGCCGACGCTGACGAAGGGCGGCGTGCCGGGCTCGGCCTGCATGTAGGCGGTGCCGACCATCGGCGAGGTGACGGCGCCGGGATGGCTGGCCGGATCCTCGCTGGCCGCGGCGGGCGCGGACGGGGCCGCCGGGGCGGGGTTGGCGGCGGCCGGCTGCGGCGCGGGCGCGGCGTTGTAATGCGGCTGCTGCGGCATCGACATCTGCTGCACCACCTCGCGGGCGCGGCTGACCCGGACGTTGAGGCTGTCGTTCTCGCCGTAGTCCCGCTTGACCTGAAGCTCGGTCAGGTCGTTCTGGTTCAGAAGCTCCGCAAGTGCGCGGATAAAGCTGACATCGCTGTCGTGGCTGGTCTTGTCGCTCATAACTCTCGGCCCCTTGCCCCTCGTATCGCGCCCCTACGGGCGTTCATTCCGGGGGCTTATACGCCACTCTGGCGGGCGAGAAAAGCAGCGGGGCGCCTGCTTTGAACGTCAATCGGGTCGCGGGGCGGGCGGTTGGGCCGGGGGCGGGGCGTCCGGGGCCTGCGGATTCGCCGTGGCGAACGGGTCCTGCGGCACGGCCCGCGGGTCCTCCGCCACGACCGTTGGGGGTGCCTCCGCGGTCTCGGCGGCGTCAGCGGCGCGGTCGGCCTCCTGCTGTTTCGCGTCCGCTTCGTGCTGCAGCGCCTCGGCCTGTTCGCGCCGCTCCTGCGCCTTCTGCGCATCCGGCAGGATCGCCACGCCCCAGGGCTTGAGCGCCTGCTGCGGCCGCTCGACCGGCGGGATGTCCTGCAGCAGCAACCCGGCCCGAATCCGGCCGAGGTCGCGCAGATCGGGCGGGCGGGGTGCGGCGGCATCGGTGGCCGTGCCGCGCGAGACGGGCGGCAGGTCCGGCCGCGGCGCGGCGGCGCTCTCGGGTTCCGGCCTCAGGCGCGGATCGACCGGCAGGGCCGAGCCGATCGGAAGTCGCGACGATCTGACGATATCCATCCAAAGCTCCGAATCAGGAGCCCCCACCGGCACCAGCCTACATGCCAACTCCTAACCGGAGGTTGCCGGTGCGGCGACAGCTTTTCGAGAAACGGTCTTGTCACGGTCTGCCGGGCCGGCATGGCGCCGGCCCGGCAGGCCAAGGTCTCAGCCCCGGTTCATCCGGTTGCCGATCAGGTCCTCGACCACCTGCGGCTCGGCCAGGGTCGAGGTGTCGCCGAGGCTGCCATAGTCGTTCTCGGCGATCTTGCGCAGGATGCGGCGCATGATCTTGCCGGAGCGGGTCTTGGGCAGGCCCGGCGCCCACTGGATGCAGTCGGGCTTGGCGATCGGGCCGATCTCCTGGCGCACCCAGGCCTCGAGCTCCTTGCGCAGCTCCTCGGTCGCCTCGACGCCTTCCATCAGCGTGACATAGGCGTAGATGCCCTGGCCCTTCACCTCGTGCGGGTAGCCGACCACCGCGGCCTCGGAGACCGCCTTGTGCGCGACCAGCGCGCTCTCGACCTCGGCCGTGCCCATGCGGTGGCCCGAGACGTTGATCACGTCGTCGACCCGCCCGGTGATCCAGTAATAGCCGTCGGCGTCGCGCCGGCAGCCGTCGCCCGAGAAGTAGTAGCCGCGATACTGCGAGAAGTAGGTCTGCTCGAAGCGTTCATGGTCGCCCCAGACGCTGCGCATCTGGCCCGGCCAGCTGTCGCGGATCGCCAGCACGCCCTCGGCCTCGGTCGCCTCGATCTCGGCGCCCGATTGCGGGTCGAGCACGACCGGCTGCACGCCGAAGAAGGGCAGGGTGGCCGAGCCCGGCTTGGTGGCGATGGCGCCGGGCAGCGAGGTGATCATGTGGCCGCCGGTCTCGGTCTGCCACCAGGTGTCGACGATCGGCACGCGGCCCTTGCCGATCACCCGGTCGTACCACTCCCAGGCCTCGGGGTTGATCGGCTCGCCCACGGTGCCCAGCACCTTCAGCGACGACAGGTCCGCACCCTCGGCCCAGTGGTCGCCCTTGCCCATCAGCGCCCGGATCGCGGTGGGCGCGGTGTAGAACTGGTTGACCTTGTGCTTTTCGCAGACCTTCCAGAAGCGCGAGGCATCGGGCCAGGTCGGCACGCCCTCGAACATCACGGTGGTCGCGCCGTTGGCGAGCGGCCCGTAGACGATGTAGCTGTGGCCGGTAACCCAGCCGACATCGGCGGTGCACCAGAACACGTCGCCGTCATGGTAGTCGAAGGTGTACTGGTGGGTCATCGCCGCGTAGGCGAGGTAGCCGCCGGTGGTGTGCACCACGCCCTTGGGTTGGCCGGTCGAGCCGGAGGTGTAGAGGATGAAGAGCGGGTCTTCCGCACCCACCTCCTCGGCCGGGCAGTCCTCCGACACCCCGTCCTCCATCTCGTGCAGCCAGTGGTCGCGGCCCTCGACCATCTCGACCGCGCCGCCCGAGCGCTTGACGACGAGCATCTGCGTGCCTTCGGGGCATTTCTCGAAGGCCTTGTCGGCATTGGCCTTGAGCGGGGTGTTCTTGCCGCCGCGCGGCGCCTCGTCGGCGGTGATCACCAGCTTGGCGCTGCAGCCCGAGACCCGGGCGGCCAGCGCGTCGGGCGAGAAACCCGCGAAGACCACCGAGTGGATCGCGCCGATCCGGGCGCAGGCCAGCATCGCGTAGGCCGCCTGCGGGATCATCGGCATGTAGATGACGACGCGGTCGCCCTTCTCCACGCCCATCTTCTTCAGCACGTTGGCGAACTTGCCGACATGGGCGTGCAGCTGCTGGTAGGTGATGTGCTGGGCTTCGGCCTCCGGGTCGTCCGGCTCCCAGATGATCGCGGTCTGGCTGCCGCGGGTCTTCAGGTGCCGGTCGACGCAGTTCTGCGCGACGTTCAGCGTGCCGTCCTCGAACCACTTGATCGAGACGCGGCCGAGATCGAAGCTCGTGTCCTTCACCTTGGAGAAGGGCTTGATCCAGTCGAGCCGCTTGCCGTGCTCGGCCCAGAAACCCTCGGGGTCCTGCACCGATTGCGCGTACATCCGGTCATAGGCGGCGCGGTCGGCATGGGCGCGCGCGACGGTCTCCTGGCTCGGTTCGTGCAGCTGGGGGGCGTGCGGTGTCATGGGCTGGTCCTTCAATTGTTCCTCCCGGTGCTCAGATCGCGAGGTATTGCTGCCGCAGCGCCTCGTCCTCGAGCACCTCTTGTGCCAATCCGTCATAAACCACCGAGCCGGTGTCAAGGATCACCGCCCGATCGGCGAGCTTCAGCGCCGCCACGGCGTTCTGCTCGACGATCACCGTTGTGATGCCCTGATCGCGGATCACGTTCAGCGTCTTGGCGATTTCCTGCACGATCACCGGGGCGAGCCCCTCGTAGGGCTCGTCCAGCAGCAGCACCTTGATGTCGCGCGCCAGCGCCCGCGCGATGGCCAGCATCTGCTGCTCGCCGCCCGACAGCGTCACGCCTTCCTGTCGCCGCCGCTCGCCCAGCCGCGGGAACAGGTCGTAGATCCGCTCCAGCGACCAGCCCACCGGCGGCGCGATCTGCGCGAGCTTCAGGTTCTCCTCGACCGTGAGGCCCGGGATGATGCGCCGGTCCTCGGGCACCAGCGCGATGCCGTTCGCCGCCGCCTCATGCGCCTTCATCTTGTGCAGCGGCTGGTGGTCGAGCCAGATCTCGCCGTGGCGCAGCGCCGGGTTGTCGAGCCGGGCGATGGTCCTGAGCGTCGAGGTCTTGCCCGCGCCGTTGCGGCCGAGAAGAGCCAGAATCTCGCCCTCGTGGATGTCGAAGCTCACCCCCTGCACGATGTAGCTCTCGCCGTAATAGGCCTGGATGTCCCAGACGGAGAGGAACTTGGGATGCGTCGCCGCCTGGCTGCGGCCGCGGTCGAATGTCGCTTTCTCGTTCATGTCGTTCTCCCGCAAAACTCTTCGAAGAGCTGTGCAAATTCCTTCTAAGGAACTTGCGGTTACACCTGCGCCTCGCCGAGATAGGCCTCGCGCACCTTGGGGTGGCCCTTGATGTTCTCGGGCGTCTCCTCGACCAGCGGCGTGCCCTGCGCCAGCACGGTGATCCGCTCGGCGAGCGAGAACACCACGTGCATGTCGTGCTCGATGATGCACATGGTGATGTCGCGCTTGGCCTTGATCTCCTTCAGCAGGTCGATGGTGTTGTTGGTGTCGGCCCGCGCCATGCCGGCGGTCGGCTCGTCGAGCAGCAGGAGCTTCGGCTCCTGCACCAGGCACATCGCCATCTCGAGGCGCCGCTTGTCGCCGCGCGAGAGCGAGCCCGCATGCATGTGCCGCTTGTCGGCCATGTTGACGTCCTCGAGCATGTGCTCGGCCTGGCCGCGGATGTCGCGCTCGCTGCCGACGGTCTCGTAGGCGTGCAGCCGGAACGCGCCGTCGCGCCGCGCGAAGCAGGGGATCATCACGTTCTCCAGCACCGAGAGATCGGCGAAGATCTCGGGCGTCTGGAACACGCGGGAGATGCCCATCTGGTTGATCTCGTGCGGCTTGCGCCCGAGCACCGACTGGCCGTCGAACATCACGCTGCCCGAGTCCGGCATCAGCTTGCCGACGAGGCAGTTGAGCAGGGTCGACTTGCCGGCGCCGTTCGGCCCGATGATGGCGTGGACGGTGTTCTGCTTGACCGAGAGGTTGACGTCGCCCAGCGCCTGCAGGCCGCCGAAGCGCTTGTTGACGCCCTTGACTTCGAGAATGCCCATGGCGGGTCCTCCTTATTCGGCGGCGGCGCGCTGGCGCGCGGCGTCGGATTCGACATGGTCGGCCTTGCGGTCGCGGCGGCGGAACACCCGGCCCACCCGGCTCGCACCCTCGACGAGGCCGCCCGGCAGGAAGATCACGACCAGCATGAACATGATGCCCAGCGTCAGGTGCCAGCCCTTGCCGATGAAGGGGTGGATGACGGCGACCACGAAGTTCTCCAGCCCGTCGGGCATGAAGGCGAACCACTGGTGCAGGATGCCGTCGTTGATCTTCGAGAAGATGTTCTCGAAGTACTTGATGAAGCCCGCGCCGAGCACCGGCCCGATCAGCGTGCCGGCACCGCCGAGGATGGTCATCAGCACCACCTCTCCGCTCGCCGTCCACTGCATCCGGTCGGCGCCCGCCAGCGGGTCCATCGCCGCCAGAAGGCCGCCGGCGAGACCGGCATACATGCCGGAGATCACGAAGGCCGCCAGCGTGTAGGGCCGCGAGTTCAGGCCGGTGTAGTTCATCCGCTGCTGGTTCGACTTCACCGCCCTGAGCATCATGCCGAAGGGCGAGCGGAAGATCCGCACCGAGATGTAGAAGGCGACGAGCATCAGCGCCGCGCAGAAGTAGTAGCCGACCGAGAAGTCCCAGGACCACGGCCCCACGAACAGCGTGGTGGTGTCGCGCATCTCGGCGCCGAACAGCGATGTGACCGGCAGGCCGCTGCTCTCGCCGTCGAGGATGCGCGGGTCCGACAGGGTGATCTGCAGCCCGGTCTCGCCGTTGGTCACGGGCGTCAGCACCGAGTAGGCGAGGTTGTAGCTCATCTGCGCGAAGGCCAGCGTCAGGATCGAGAAGTAGATGCCCGAGCGGCGCAGGCTGACGAAGCCGATCACCAGCGCGAAGAGCCCGGCCATGACGATCGACAGCAGGATCGCCGGGATCACGTTCATGCTCAGCAGCTTGAACATCCAGACCGCCGAGTAGGAGCCGATCCCGAGGAAGGCGGCATGGCCGAAGGAGAGGTAGCCCGTCAGCCCGAACAGGATGTTGAAGCCGATCGCGAAGATCCCGAAGATCACGAAGCGCTGCATCAGGTCGGGATAGCCCGCGTTGAACTGCGCCAGCGCCGAGCCGGTGGGGAAGGGGTTGAGGATGATCGGGGCGAACAGGGTGATCACCGCCACCGCGATCAGGATGGTGAGGTCTCTGCGCTCAAGTCCGAGCATGGCTTATTCCTCCATCACGCCGCGACGGCCCATCAGGCCGCGGGGGCGGGTCAGCAGAATGACGATGGCGACGAGGTAGATGATGATCTGGTCGATGCCGGGCAGCAACGACTTGACCTCGTTCATTGAGGCGAAGCTCTGCAGGATGCCCAGAAGGAAGCCCGCCAGCACCGCGCCGGGCAGGCTGCCCATGCCGCCGACCACGACCACCACGAAGCTCAGCACCAGGAAATCCATGCCCATGTGGTAGTTGGGCGAAAGGATCGGCGTGTACATCACGCCCGCGAGGCCCGCGACCACGGCCGCGAGGCCGAACATCAGCGTGAAGCGGCGGTCGATGTCGATGCCCAGCAGGCCCACCGTCTCGCGGTCGGCCATGCCGGCGCGAACCACCATGCCGAAGGTGGTGAACTGCAGGAAGGCGAAGACCGCGGCGATGATCACGCCGGCGAAGAAGAAATAGACCAGCCGCCAGTAGGGGTAGATGATCGCGTAAGGGTCGAAGCCGAGCCAGACGCCGATGTCGAGGCTGCCGCGGAAGGCGTCGGGCGCCGGGGTCGGGATCGGGTTGGCGCCGTAGAAATACTTGACGATCTCCTGCAGCACGATGGCAAGGCCGAAGGTCACCAGGATCTGGTCGGCATGCGGGCGCTTGTAGAAGTGCTTGATCAGCCCGCGCTCCATCACGAAGCCCACCAGCAGCATCACCGGGATCGCCAGCAGGATCGCCAGCGGCACCGCCCAGTCGACGATCGTGCCGCCGACCTCCGGGCCGAACCAGTTCTCGACATAGGGCGTCTGGACCTTGAGCGGGTTGCCGAGGAAGTCGGTGCGCTCGGGGTCGATGGTGGTGACGCTGAGCGTCAGGAGCTTCTGCAGCGTCACGGCGCAGAAGGCGCCGATCATGAACAGCGCGCCATGGGCGAAGTTCACCACGCCGAGCGTGCCGAAGATGAGGGTGAGCCCGAGCGCGATCAGCGCGTAGGCCGACCCCTTGTCGAGCCCGTTCAGGATCTGGATGAGTATGGCGTCCATGGTCCCCGTCCTTGCTGAGGATGGTCAAGCCGCCCCGGGCCGCGCGCGCCTGGGGCGCGCGCGTCGGGAGGGGGCCGGCCGCGAAGCTTGCGCGGCCGGCGGGTTCGGGATCGGGCTCAGGCGCCCGGGTTGCACTCGCCCAGCGACCCGCCCGCGAACATCGGGTGGTCGTGCGCGTAGGTGACCTGCTCGGTCGGCGTGACCTCGACGATCTCCACGAGGTGGAACTCGTCCTGCGGGTTCTCAGCGCCCTTCACCACCACCACGTCCTTGAAGCACTGGTGGTCCTCGGCGCGGTAGAGGGTCGGGCCGTTGCCGAGTCCGTCGAACTCGTAGCCCTCGAGCGCCTCGACCACGGCGCAGGGGTTGAAGTCGCCCGCCCGGGTGACGGCGTCGGCATAGAGCAGCGTCTGCACGTAGCAGGTGTGCGCGGCCTGGCTCGGCGGGAAGCCGTACTTCTCGCCGAAGCTCTTCACGAAGGCCTTGGTGCCGGCGTCCTCGAGCTTCCAGTCCCAGTTCTGCGAGCCGGGGATGCCCTTGATCGCCTGGCCCGCGCCGCGTGCCATCAGCTCGGAGTAGAGCGGCACGACGATCTGGAAGTCCTTGCCGTTGGCTTGCCGCTCGCGCAGGCCGAACTGCACTGCCTGGGTCAGCGAGTTCACCATGTCGCCGCCGTAGTGGTTGAGCACCAGCACGTCGGCGCCCGAGTTCAGCACCGGCGCGATGTAGGACGAGAAATCGCCCGCGCCGAGCGGCGTGCGCACCTTCTCGGCGGTCTGCCAGCCCATCGCCTCGGTCGCCGCGGCGATCGATTCCTCCTGGGTCCAGCCCCAGGTGTAGTCGGCGGTCAGGTGATAGGCGCGCCGGTCGGTGCCGTAGAGGTTCTGCAGCACCGGGGCGAGCGCCGCGGCCGACATGTAGGCGTTGAAGAAATGCCTAAAGCCGTTGGCCTTGCGGTCCTTGCCGGTGGTGTCGTTGGAATGGGTGAGGCCGGCCATGAAGATCACGCCGGCTTCCTGGCACAGGCCCTGCACCGCCACCGCGACGCCCGAGGAGGAGCCCCCGGAGATCATGATCGCGCCGTCCTTCTGGATCATCGACTGCGCCGAAGCGCGGGCGGCGTCGGACTTGGTCTGGGTGTCGCCGGTGACGAACTCGACCTTCTTGCCGAGGATGCCGGTGCCGTCGAGCGCCTGGCTCGAGAAGGTCTGCAGCATGCCGCCGTCGCCGCCGCCGTTGAGGTGCTCGACCGCCAGTTCGAAGGCGCGCAGTTCGTCGGCGCCCTCGTCGGCATAGGCGCCGGTCTGCGGCACGTTGAAGCCGAGCGTCACGCTCGACCCGGTCGGCGCGTTGGTGAAGGCCGCGGCCGAGGACGCGGTGAAGATGGTCGGCAGCGCGAGGCCCGCGCCGGTCGCCGCCCCGCTCTTCAGCACGCCCCTGCGCGAGAAGGTCTGTCGTGTCATGTGGTCTCCTCCCTTGTCTGGGTCGGCCGCGCCGGACCTCCTCCGCCCCGCGCGACCGCCACACCTTCCGGTGCGCCGCCAGTATCGCGCCTGATCTGAAAACGGCTCAACAAGTCATTGGCGTGGCGCCGTCTTTCTGTAAATTGTTCGACAGGAGGATCTGAAAATGTGTCAATTCGTTTTCGCGGCACCGCAGAATGCGGTTGAATCGGAACGACAAAACCGGGCCGTCCCGCATGGCTGAGCGCTCGCTCGCCGGGTCGCGGATCCGGGCGCGGCGGCTCGATGCCGGGATGCGGCAGGCCGATCTGGCCCGCGAGGCCGGCATCTCGCCCTCCTATCTCAACCTGATCGAGCACAATCGCCGCCGGATCGGCGGCCGGCTGCTGCAGCGCATCGCCCGCGCGCTGGGCGTCGAGCCGGCGAGCCTGTCCGAAGGCGCCGGCGGGGCGGTTCTGGCGCGGCTGCGCGCCGCGGCCGCCGCGGCCGGGCAGGAGGCCGATCTGGCCGAGGAGTTCGCCGGCCGCTTCCCCGGCTGGGCGGAGCTGGTCGCCGGCCAGTCCCGGCGGATCGAACGGCTCGAGGCGCAGGTCTCGGCGCTGGGCGACCGGCTGGCGCACGACCCGGAACTGTCGGCCTCGCTGCACCAGGTGATCGACGCGGCCACCGCGATCCGCTCCACCGCCTCGATCCTGGTCGGCGGCGAGGATCTCGACCGGGACTGGCAGGACCGGTTCCACCGCAACATCCACGCCGAGAGCCTGCGACTGGCCGAGAACAGCCGGCAGCTCGCCCGCTTCCTCAAGACGCCCGATGCCGGCGACGCGCCTCTCTCGCCGCAGGACGAGGCGGAGCGCGCGTTCGAGACGCTCGGCCCCAAGCTGCCGCTGCTCGAGACCTCGCGCCCCGGCGCGACGCCGGCCGAGCTGCTGCGCGAGGTCGAGGGGCTGAGCGAGGCGGGCGCCGCGCTCCTGTCACGCTGGCTCGGCCGTCATGCGGCCGATGCCGCCCTGCTGCCCGCAGAGGTGATCGGCGGGGCCTGGCGCCGCACGCCCGACCCGATGGCGGTGGCCCGCGACACCGGCGCGCCGCTCGCCGCCGTGCTGCGGCGGCTCGCCGCCCTGCCGCCGGGGGCGGGGCCGGCGCGGGCCGGGCTGGCGATCTGCGATGCCGGCGGCGCGATCGGCCAGCGCCGCGGGATCGAGGGGGTGGCGCTGCCGCGGGGCGGCACCGCCTGTCCGCTCTGGCCGCTGTTCGAGGCGCTGCTGCAGCCGGGCCGGCCGCTGCGCTGCCGGGTCGAGCTGCCAGGACTGGGCGAGCCCACCCGCCTGACCGCCTACGCTGTGGCCGAAATCGCCGCGGCGCCGGGCTGGGACCGGCCCGCCCGGGCGGAGGCGGTGATGCTGCTCCTGCCCGATGCGCCGGACCTCGGGGCGCTGGCGCCGCGCCCGGTCGGCCCCGGCTGCCGGCTCTGCCCGCGCGGCGACTGCGCGGCGCGGCGCGAACCCTCGATCCTGCCGGCCTGAGACGCGGGCCCCGTGCGAGGTGTTTTGACAGCTCGACCGGCCGGGGCGATAGTGTGGTGTCGGCGCGCCGGGGGAGGGTGCGTCGCGCGACGGGGGAGCCCATGGCGAGACGTGTCCTGCTGATCGAGGACGAGCCCAACATCATCGAGGCGATCAGCTTCATCCTGTCGCGAGACGGCTGGACGGTGCACACCCATTCCGACGGGGCGACCGCGCTCGACCGGGTGCGCGCGCATCCACCGGACCTCGTGATCCTCGACGCGATGCTGCCGGGCCTTTCGGGCTTCGACATCCTGGGCGAGCTGCGCGCCGATGCGGGCCTGGGCGACCTGCCGGTGATGATGCTCACCGCGCGCGGCCAAGATCGCGACCGGGCGTTGGCGATGCGGCTCGGCGCCACGCATTTCATGACCAAGCCCTTCTCGAACGCCGAGATCCTCGACCGGGTGCGGGCCCTTGCGCGGGCCTGAGCCGCGCCCGCTCTTCCTGGTGCGCGCCTCCTACCGCCGGCGGAGGCTGCGCGACGCCGCGCGGCTCGCCCCGGCGGCCGCGGCGCTGCTTTGGACGTTGCCGCTGATCTGGCCGCGCGGCGAGACGCGGATCTCGGTCGTGCTGGTCTATCTTTTCGTCGTCTGGGGGCTGAGCGTGGCGGTGGCGGCGCTGATGGCCCGGGCCCTGCTGCGCGCCGATGCCGCCGAGCCGGGCCCGCGGGACGCCCCCGACGAGCGGGAGCCCCCGGAATGAGGCGGCGCCGATGCTGAGCTTCAACGGGCTGGTCGCGATCTCGGCGACCTATGTGGCGTTTCTCTTCGCGGTGGCCTTCGCGGCCGACCGGCGGGCGGCGCGCGGGCATGACGGCTGGCTGCGCAGCCCGTGGATCTACACGCTGTCGCTGTCGATCTACTGCACCGCCTGGACATTCTACGGCGCGGTCGGCTACGCGGCGCGGTCGGGGCTCGAATATCTCACGATCTATCTCGGCCCGAGCCTCGTCATGCTCGGCTGGTGGTGGCTCCTGCGCAAGCTGGTCCGGATCGGCCGGGCCCAGCGCATCACCTCGATCGCCGACCTCGTTTCCTCGCGCTTCGGCAAGTCGACCTCGCTCGGGGTCATCGTCACCCTGCTCGCGGTGGTCGGCGTCACCCCCTACATCGCGCTGCAGCTGCAATCGATCAGCCAGAGCTTCGCGGTGTTCGGCGCCGCCGGCGGCGCGCGCTGGCACGGGCTCGATGCCGGGTCGGTCGCGCTGTGGTCGGCGGCCGGTCTCGCGCTCTTCACCATCCTCTTCGGCACCCGCAACCTCGACGCCAACGAGCGCCACCACGGCATCGTCATGGCCGTCGCGGTCGAGGCCGTGGTCAAGCTCGGCGCGCTGGTCGCGGTCGGCGTCTTCGTGGTCTGGGGCCTGGGCGGCGGTCCGGCCGGGATGCTGGCGCGGATCGACGCCTCGCCGATCGCCGCGTGGGAGCAGTCGGGCGGGCGCTGGGTCGCCTACACCGCGCTCTCGGCCGCGGCGCTTCTGTGCCTGCCGCGTATGTTCCAGGTGCTGGTGGTCGAGAATGCCGACGAGAGCCACCTCGCCACGGCGAGCTGGGCCTTCCCGCTCTATCTTCTGGTGATGAGCCTCTTCGTGGTGCCGATCGCGGTGATGGGGCTCGAGCTGCTGCCCGGCACCAACCCCGACATGTTCGTGCTCACCCTGCCGCTCAGCCAGGGCCGCGAGGGGCTGGCGGTCTGGGCGTTCCTCGGCGGCTTTTCCTCGGCCACCTCGATGGTGCTGGTGGCGACCATCGCGCTCGCGACCATGGTGTCGAACCACATCGTGGTGCCGCTGTGGCTGCGGGCGCGCTCGGGCGGCGCGATGATGTCGGGCGACGTGCGCTCGGTGGTGCTGACGGCGCGGCGGCTGTCGATCGTCGCGGTGCTGGGGCTCGGCTACCTCTATTTCCGGCTGTCGGGCGGCGGCGCGGCGCTGGCCTCGATCGGCCTCGTCGCCTTCGTCGGCGTGGTGCAGGTGCTGCCGGCCATGATCGGCGGGCTGTTCTGGCGCGGCGCCACCCGCGGCGGCGCGGCGGCGGGGCTGCTGGCGGGCTTCGGGCTCTGGCTCTGGACCATGTTCCTGCCCAGCGTCGGCGACGGCGCGCTGCTCTCGGCGCAGGTCATGGCCGACGGCCCCTGGGGGCTCGACTGGCTCAGGCCGCGGGCGTTGTTCGGCGCCGCGACGCTCGACCCGGTGCTGCACGCGGCGATCTGGTCGCTCGGCATCAACACCGCGCTCTTCGTCGCGGTCTCGCTGCTGAGCTTTCCCGGCCCGGTCGAGCGGTTGCAGGGCGCGCAGTTCGTCAATGTCTTCGACCATTCCGACAATCCGGGCAGCTGGATGCGCGGCGCGGCCGAGGCCGAGGACCTGCTTGTGATGGCGCAGCGCATTCTCGGCCCGGCCGAGGCGCAGCAGGTCTTCGCCCGCGCCGCCGGCGCGCAGGGCAAGGCGGGCTGGCTGCCCGACGTGACGCCCGGCTTCATCCAGGAGCTCGAGCGCGAGCTGGCGGGCTCGGTCGGTGCCGCCACGGCGCATGCCATGCTGGGCCAGATGACCCAAGGCGCCAGCGTCTCGGTCGAGGACCTGATCGCCGTGGCCGACGAGGCGGCGCAGATCATGGAGTACTCGACCCGGCTGGAGCAGAAATCCGCCGAGCTGGAGCGCACCGCCGGCGCGCTGCGCGAGGCCAACGCCAAGCTCACCGCGCTGTCGGTGCAGAAGGACGCCTTCCTCAGCCAGATCAGCCACGAGCTGCGCACGCCCATGACCTCGATCCGCGCCTTCTCCGAGATCCTGCAGGCCGGCGGGCTGAACCCGCAGGAACAGACCCGCTTCGCCGGCATCATCGGCGAGGAGGCCGGCCGGCTGACCCGGCTTCTAGACGAGCTGCTCGACCTCGCGGTGCTCGAATCGGGGCAGGGCCGACTCGATGTCCGCGCCGTCCGGCTCGACGAGATGATCGACCGGGCGCTGGCGGCGGCGCTGCCCGAGGGCGGGTCGATGAAGGTGCTGCGCCGCCGCGCCGAGGAGGCCGTGGCGCTCGAGACCGACGCGGACCGGCTGACGCAGGTCTTCATCAACCTCATCACCAATGCGCGGAAATACTGCGACGCCCCGGCGCCGGAGCTGCGGATCGAGGTGCGCGATGCCGGTCGCGCGGTCGATTTCATCGACAATGGCAGCGGCATCGCACCCGAGCAGAGCCGGGTCATCTTCGAGAAATTCTCGCGGCTCGGCGATCCGGGCAAGGCCGGCGGGGCCGGTCTCGGCCTCGCCATCTGCCGGGAGATCATGTCCCGGCTCGGCGGTGCGATCAGCTACCTGCCGGGGCAGGGCGGCGCGGCCTTCAGGGTCGCGCTGCCCGCCACCGCACCGTCCCTTAGCAATGCCTAAACCCTGATCGGTCAGACTGGTCCGGCGGACGGGCGGCTCGGGGCGCGGGCGGGCACGAGGATGAGCGGGGACGAGGATGAGCGAAGCGTTGGGGGAGCGGCAGCTGCTGCGGCCGGTCGCCGGGCCGGGGCCGGAGCCGGCGGATCTGCGGCGCGCGGTCGCCCGGGCGGCCGATCGCGCCGCCGCCCTGCCGGCAAGCCTGCGCGACACGCCGGAGCCGCGCGAGCTGTCGCTCGACCGGCTACTGGCCGAGTTGGAGGAGGCGCCGCTGCTCTTCGCGATCGAGCGTGACGGGACGGCGGTGGGCCTGGCCGCGCTCGATCACGGTCTGGGCGCCGCCTTGGTCGAGGCGCAGACTCTCGGCCGGCTGTCGGCCACCGCCGCCCCGCCAAGGCCGCTCAGCGGCACGGATGCGGCGCTGGCGCGCGGCTTCCCCGACGCACTGCTGCGCGAACTGGCGCGATCCGGGGATGAGCATCTGTCGGGCTGGGGCGACGGCCTCGCCCTCGCGGCGCGCTGGCGCGATGCGCGCGCGGCCGCGATGGGGCTGGCGCCGGGCGGTTATCGCTGCCTGCGGCTGTCTCTCGATCTCGGCCTGTCGGGGCGGGCAGGCGAGTTGGTGCTGGCGCAGCGTGCGGCGCCGGGCGGGGCCGCGCCGGCCGCGGACTGGCGCGCGGCCTTTCGGGAGGCGGTCCTGCCGGCCCCCGCCGCGCTGACCGCCGTGCTGACCCGGATCGCCATCCCGCTCGACCGGCTCGAGGCCATGGCACCGGGCCAGATGCTGCCGCTCGCCGGGGCGGATCTGGGGGAGGTGCGGCTCGAAGGGGGGGGCGGGGCCGTCGTGGCCCGGGCCCGGCTCGGGCAGATCAACGGCAATCGCGCGGTCCGGCTGGAGCCGCGGCCGGCCATCGACCTCGGGCCACTGCCTGCGGCCGCGCCGGCGCTGCCGGGCGCGCCCTAGACGGGCCGCCTCACTCGGCTTCGCCGTCCGCCTCGCGCAGCGCCTCGAGCTGCGGGCGCAGACGGGCGAGGTCGTAGCCGGCCTTCTCGGTCGCGGCGATGATCTCGTCGGTCTCCATCCGGCCGACCTGGCCCAGCGACCAGACGATCGAGGAGCGCGTGCCCGAGGCGCAATAGGCCAGCACCGGCCCGTCCGAGCTTTCGAGCGCCTGCATCTGCCGGTCCACCACCTCGCGGTTCAGGCTCTGATGCGTCACCGGGTTCAGCGCGAAGCGCAGCCCGGCGGCCTCGGTCGCGACGCGCAGCGCTTCGGCCTGAAGCTCGGCGGGCACTTCCTCGTCGGGGCGGTTGCACAGCACGGTGGAGAAGCCCGCCTCCTTGATCGCGGGGATGTCCTCCGGCGCGATTTGCGGGCTGACGGCGTAGTCGGGGGCGATGCGGCGAATATCCATGTGCCAAGCTCTAGCCCCGGCCGGGGCGCCCGTCCAGTCTCCCGATCGGTCCCGCATCCGGGCGAGAAGCCTTGCGCTGGCCACCCGCCACGGTCGAAGGTGGAGACAGGACAACAGTGTCGGGGCGGAAACGAGCATGGAGGAGCAGCGGATCGCATTGCGCGTCGAGGACGGTATCGCGACGCTGCGCCTGTCCTTCGCGCCGGTCAACGCGCTCGACCCGCAGCTGCGGCGCGAGCTGGGCGCGGCGCTCGACGATCTCGAGGCGCGCGAAGGCTTGCAGGGCGTGGTGCTCTGCGCCGCAGGGCCCGGCTTCTCGGTCGGGTTCGACCTGCGCGAGATCGGGGCGCCCGACGACGCCGCGCCGCCGCTGTGGCGCCTGTGCGCGCGGATCGAGGCGCTGCCCTGCCCGGTGGTGGCGGTGCTGCGGGGCGCGGCACTCGGCGCGGGGGCCGAGCTGGCGCTCGCGGCGCATTACCGGCTGGCGGCGCCCGACGCCCGGATCGGCCTGCCCGACATCGTGCTGGGCCTCGTGCCCGGGGCGGGCGGCGGGCAGCGGCTGGCGCGGCTCTGCGGGGCGAAGGCCGCGCTCGACCTCCTGCTGCATGGCCGGCCGGTGGATGCGGCGGCGGCGCAGGCCGCGGGCCTGGTCGACGGCGTGGTCGGCGAGACGCCGGAGGCGGCCGAGGCGGCGGCGCGCGAACTGGCGGAGCATCTCGCCCATGCCGGGATCCGGCCGCGCCCGGTCAGCGCCCGGCGCGAGCGGATGATCGACGGCGGCACCTGGCTCGCCGAGGTTGCCGCGCGGCGCCGCAAGATCGCCGCGACGCCGTTGCGGACGGCGGCCCGGATCGTCGATAGCGTCGAGGCCGCGCTGCTGATGACGCCCGTGGCGGCGCTGCGGTTCGAGCGGCTGGCGCATCGCGAAAGCCGGGCCGATCCGCAGTTCGCCGCCCTGCACCACGTCTATTTCGCAGAGCGCAGGGTGCCGCGCAGCCTGCTCGAGCGCCGCTCCGGCCGGCTGGCGCCGACGCCGGCGGGGGACGAGCTGCTGCAGCGCCTGCACAAGGCGGCCGATGGGCTGGGCACGCCCGAGCGGCGGCGCGCCGCGCTGGTGATCGAGGGGCTGCGGCTGTTGTCGGACGGCCGTCTGTCGCGCGCCTCCGACATCGACGCGCTGGCGGTGCATGGGTTGGGATGGCCGCGGCTGCAGGGCGGCCCGGTGCATGAGAGCCTGCGCGAGGGGCTGGAGCCGCTGCTCGAACGGCTGCGGCTCTGGGCGCGCAGCGACCCCGAATGGACGGCGCCGGAGCTGCTCGAGGCGGCGGCGCGCGCGGGCGGCGACATCGACGCGGCGCTGGCCGCGCAGCGGCGGGCGGCGGCCGGGCCGCCGGCCGCGCTCAGGTCAGGATAACGCCCACGACCACCATGATCAGCCCAAGCATCGACAGCATCAACGCCCCGATGTTGAGCGGCACGATCCGCGCCAGCCGGGCGCGCATCTGCGCATCCTCGAGGCCCTGACGCCGCAGCCGCATCACCGCGATCAGGCTCCACAGGATCGCCGCGAAACCGGCAAGGGTGATCGCGGCCCCGATCCAGACGACAAGCTCCATCCTGGTCCTCTCCCGACCCGTTGACGCCCCGGCCTAGCCTTCCTGCCGGGGCGGCACAAGTCCGCGCATGGCCGCGCTTGAAGCCGCCCGGCCCGGGCGGTAGGGAAGGGCCCCGACATCCGGCCCATCCCAGGAGAGCTACATGAGCGTGTCATCCGTGATCGAGACCCAGACCGACGCCACCGCGGAAGAGCTGCGCCAGTTCATCGAACGCGTCGAGCATCTCGAGGCCGAGAAGAAGGACATCGCCGAGCAGATCAAGGAAGTCATGGCCGAGGCGAAGGGGCGCGGCTACGACACCAAGGTGCTGCGCAAGGTGATCGCGCTGCGCAAGCGCGAGCCCGACGACATCGCCGAGGAAGAGGCGGTGCTCGAGCTCTACAAGGCCGCGCTCGGCATGGCCTGACCGGCTCGCCCGACCCGCTCAGGCGGTGACCAGCGTGACCCGGTCCATGGCGGCGATGCGGTCGAGATCCGCCTCGTAGCGGGCGCTGAGATCGGCCAGAAGCACCGCGTCCCAGCCCGGAACCTCGACCGGCTGGCGCAGCGCCTCGGGGCGGGCGTAGCGGTCGAGGAAGGCCGAGACGATGCGCGGCCGCGCCGCCTCGGGCGGGCGCTGCTGTGCGAGGTAGTCCCGCAGCCGCGCCGCGCCCTCCTCTGGCATCAGCGCGGCGGCCATGTCCGATGCGCCCTCCACCGTCGATCCGGCAGGCAGGTCGGCGATGCGCCGGATCAGCTCGCCCCAGATCAGCGGGGCGTCCTCGTCGCACCAGACCGTGAGCCGGGCCTCGGGCGCGGCCGCGAGCAGCCGGGCGATCACGTCGGACCAGCGGATCCGGCGCGGGTCGAGCCCGGACATGAAATCGTCGAACCCGGCGATCCGGGTCTGGCCCCAGACCGCCGGCAGGTAGCCGGCCGGGTTGCGGATGCCGAGAAACATCTCGATCCGGTCGCCGGGAAACAGCGCCGCCAGCGACCGCGCCTTGAAGCCCGCCATCTCGTGGAACTGCCCGGCCTCGCAGACCTTGGCGGGCGGGCACAGGAAGGCCGGGTTGCCCAGCACCAGCCGCCGGGCGCCCTCGCGCTCGGCCTCCTCGAGGATCGCGTCGAGCAGCACCTCGCGCCCCTCGGGTTCGGGCGCGCCGCCGGCCAGGTGCTGCACGGTTTCGCGCAGGAGCCGCCGGTAGCGGGCGATCGGCGGCACCATGGTGCCGCGCGGCGCGAGCGCGGCGCGGTTGCTCTCGACCGATCCCAGCAGGCGGTCGTCGTCGGTGCAGGGCGCGCCGATGTGGAAGGCGATGTCCATTCGCGGGTCTTGTCTTTCGTCACTGCTCGTCGCGCCATCATATCGGGCCGGCTGGACAGCGAAACCGCTTTCCGCTACCGCGCACCGCATGTCAGAGCGAAGCGGTCAGATTTCCGGAGCGACACCCATGCGCCCGCGTTGGCCTGACCCGTGGTCGCTGGGCGCCGTGGCGATCGCCGCGCTGGTGCTGCTGCCGGTGCTGTCGGTGATCTGGCTGGCGTTCCGGCCCGAGGACAACATCTGGCCGCACCTGCTGTCGACGACCCTGCCGCGCTACCTGGGCAACACGCTGCTGCTGATGAGCACGGTCGGCGCGATCACCGCGCTGGTGGGGGCCGGGGCCGGCTGGCTCGTGGTGATGTACCGCTTCCCCGGCCATGGCTGGCTGCAATGGGCGCTGCTGCTGCCGCTGGCGGTGCCGGCCTATGTCGGCGCCTACGCGCTCGTGGATTTCCTCGAATATGCCGGCCCGGTGCAGACGGGGCTGCGCCAGCTGATGGGCTGGCAGGACGCGCGCGACTACGTCTTCCCGCAGATCCGCTCGCGCGGGGCGGCGGTGCTGGTGCTCTCGGCCGCGCTCTACCCCTATGTCTACCTGCTGGCGCGTGCCGCCTTCCGCGAACAGTCGGGCGCGGGCTTCGAGGTCGCCCGCGCGCTCGGCGTCGGGCCCTGGGGCCGGTTCTGGCGGGTCGGCCTGCCGCTGGCGCGCCCGGCCATCGCCGCGGGCTGCGCCGTGGTGATGATGGAGACGGTCAACGATTTCGGCGTGGTCGACTACTTCGCGGTGCAGACGCTGACCACCGGCATCTTCACCGTCTGGCTGCAGGCCGGCAATCTCGGCGGCGCGGCGCAGCTGGCGACGCTGGTGCTCGGGGTGATCGTGCTCCTGGTGACGCTGGAAAAGCTCAGCCGCCGCCGCTCCCGCTTCTTCGGCTCGGCCCGCCAGCCGCGCCCGGTGGAGCCGGTGCGCCTGACCGGCTGGCAGGGTGCCGCGGCCTGCGCGGCCTGCCTCGTGCCCTTCGGCCTCGGCTTCGTGCTGCCGGTGGCGGTGCTCTCGGGTCACGCGCTCGACGCGGCCGAATGGGCGGCGCCGGGGCTGATCCGGGCACTGACGCACACGCTGGCCACCGGCGGCGCGGCGGCGCTGGCGACGGTGGTGCTGGGGCTGTTCATGGTCTACGGCGCGCGGCTTTCGGGCAAGCGGCTGCCGGTGCTGCTGCTGCCGGTGACGGCGATCGGCTACGCCGCGCCCGGCGCGGTGCTGGGCGTCGGCATCCTGTTCCCTCTGGCCGGGCTCGACAACGCCGTGGCCGATGGCTGGGTGGCGCTGGGCGGCGCCGATCCGGGGCTGATCCTCACCGGCAGCGCCGCGGCGCTGGTGATCGCCTACACGGTGCGCTTCTTCGCCATCGCACAGGGCGCGGCCGACGCGGCGCTGGGCCGGGTGGCGCCGAGCCTGCCGATGGCGGCGCGCTCGCTCGGCCAGACCGCCGGCGGCACGCTGCGCCGGGTCCACCTGCCGCTGATCCGCGCCTCGATCGGCTCGGCGCTGCTTCTGGTCTTCGTCGATTGCGTGAAGGAGTTGCCGGCGACGCTGCTGCTGCGGCCTTTCGGCTACGACACGCTGGCCACCCGGGTGCATGCCAAGGCGAGCCTCGAGAACATCGCCGAGGCCGCGCCGGCGGCGCTGATGATCACCTTGGTGGGCCTTGTCGCGGTGGGCTTTCTCGCCCGCGCCAACCGCTGACGCGAAGCGCCCCTTGCGCCCGGCCCGAAGGGCGGTCTATGCAGGCGGCGTGCCCCTATAGCTCAGCTGGTAGAGCAACTGATTTGTAATCAGTGGGTCGGGAGTTCGAGTCTCTCTGGGGGCACCACCAGATACCTGAAATCATTGCATTTTCTTCTGTACTTGGGCTGTGCCGAAGAACCTGCTCGGGTGATGTGCCGAAACTGTGCCTGCTCCTGCATGGCGATGGCCCTGCGACGCGTCTCCTCCGTGCTATGAGCGTAGCGGCGGACGCTGGCTACCGACCTGTGGCCGCTGATGCCCACGAGGCGCGAAGACGTCCACAAGACACGGGGCTATTCAGCTCGATAGTCTACCTCTCTGCCATCGACTTGGTCGCGACCATCATTTTCTGGCCTTGAGGATCAACGAGTCCTGACCCCAACGGAACGGGCGTGGCAGCTATCGTTCCGAATTCGCTAGACCTGCCAGGACCGCCGCACGGTCGGGCATGGGAGCCACCGCACCATATCCCTGGACCGCGAGAGCCGCAGCAGTATTGGCGTAGTTCGCGGCATCGAAGGGATCGCGGCTTTCAAGAAACCTCGCAAGGAAGGCGCCGTCGAAGGTGTCGCCGGCACCCGTGGCATCAACGGCCCGGACCTGCGGGGCGGAGATATGGCGCCGCTCCTCTGGCGTGGCGACCAGAACGCCGGCTGAGCCGAGCGTCAGCGCGACGACGCCCACCCCCAGACCCAGATAGAAATCGACGATGGCCTGAGGGTCATCCCGCCCCGTGAGCTGGATGGCATCGTCCAGTCCCGGAAGGGCGATATCACACTGCGCCACGGCGGCATGGACAACAGCTCGCGCCCGCTCCAAGGGCCACAGCTTCAGCCTGAGGTTCGTGTCATAAGATACGATTCCGCCATGCGATTTCACCGCCTTGGTTGCCGCGAAGACCGTATCGGCCGCGTTGGGCGAAATCGCCTGGCTGATGCCGGACACGTGGAGGATCTGGCAGTTTTGCAAGGCCTGCAGGGGCAGATCTTCAGGCCGCATGAGCGAGGCGGCCGATCCTGATCTCAGGTAGCTGAACTCATGCCCCTGCTCGCCATGGGTGACGAAGTAGATGCCGGTATGCGCATCGGGGCGGCTCACCACGCAGGAGGTGTCGACTCCTTCGCGCGTCCAGAGATCCAGCAGGCTGCGCCCGAAGACGTCCTGCCCGACATGGGTGATGTAGCCGACAGAAGCGCCCTGCCGGGCCGCCGCGATCGCACAGTTGGAGGTGTCGCCTCCATGGCCTTGGAGATAGCGCCCATCGGGCTGCTGGTTGAATTCCAGCATGGGCTCGCCCAGGCACAGGATATCGATCGGCATGTCACTCTCCTGCCAGAAAGGGAGCGCAGGGCGCTCGACATGAAGGAACGGCGCTCACGACCGGCAGTCGACGAGGATCTTCACGGCTTTCTCGTCCGGGGAGGCCTGCATCGCGAAGACCTCGGCGGCGGCCCCGAGAGGCACGACATGCGTGACCAAGGATCGCAGGTCTTCGGCCAGATCGCGGGCCAGATCCACGGCGCGGCGGAACTGCTCCCGCGTATAGACCCTCGACCCGATCAGCGTCAGCTCGCGGAAGTTGACGTCGATCAGCGAGACCGGCACGGCCGCCTTGTGGATGGAGGCCATGCAGATCGTGCCGCCCGGCCGCGCGATGCGGGTGATCTCGGCCACGGCTTCCGCCGCGCCGGCGCATTCGAAGACGACATCCGCCCCGTCGCCGTTCGTAGCTTCGAGAACGCGGTCCAGGAGGCTGTCATGACGCACGTTGATAGGAGTCGCCCCCATTCGCGCCGCAAGCTCGAGCCGGGCCGGGTCGACGTCCGACACGAAAAGCCGCGAGACGCCAGCTCGGCGCAGGAGCAGGGCGGTCAGCAGGCCGATCGGCCCCGCGCCGACGACCACGGCACTGTCCGTCAGGGCCGCGCCGGATCTCTCGACGGCACGCAGCGCTACGGCCAGGGGCTCGACCAGAGCGGCCGTGGCGTCGTCCATGTCGTCGGGAACGGGGAACAGGACCGTCTCGTCGAGGGCCAGCCATTCCGCCATGCCGCCGTCGCGATCGATGCCGACCAGGCGCAGGCTGGCGCAGACATGCGGCTGGCCGGTGCGGCAGGGGTGACAGGTGCCACAAGAGATGAGCGGGTAGGCCACCACCCGCTGCCCGGCCATGAAACGCGGCGTGTCGGCCGCGATCTCGGCCACGAACTCATGGCCGAGAACCAGCGGCGCCGTGGCGCGTGGATGGGTGCCGGCATGAATGCCGACATCGGTGCCGCACAGCCCGCATAGACGCATCCTGAGAAGCGCTTCACCGGGCCTGGCCACAGGGCGCGGCACGTCTCGAAGCTCGGCCTGCCCGGGACCGGCATAGACGAGCGCGCGCATGGCCTGTTCAGGCAACGGAGTAGCCCCCGTCCACCGGCATCACCACGCCGGTCATGAAGCCCGAAAGGGGCGTACAGAGGAACATGGCCGGGCCGGACAGATCCCCGGCTTCTCCCCAGCGCCCCATCGGCGTGCGCCCCAAGATGGTCGTCTCGCGCTCGCTGTCCGCCTGGAGGTCGGTGGTGAGCGGCGTCCTGATCCATCCCGGCGCGATCGCGTTCACGCGGATGCCGTCCTTGGCCCAGGCAATGGCGAGCGACTTGGTGAGCTGGGCGATGCCTCCCTTGGAGGCGGCATATCCCGGCACCAGACCGCCGCCGAAGAAGGAGAGCATGGAAGCGGTGTTCACCACCGTGCCGCCGGTCTTCTGGAGCGCGGGCTTGGCCGCATGGGCGCAGCGCATCGAGCCGGTGAGGTTGACCTCGACCACCTTGGCAAAGACCTCCGGGTCAAGCTCCGCGCCCCGGCGGATCAGGCCCGCACAGTTCACCAGCGCATGGAGGTCGCCGATGCCGCCGACCTTCGTTTCGACCGCCTTGGCGTCGCAGACGTCGAGCACGTCCACGCTGACGGAGCCGGGCGCATCGAGGCTCTCGGCCCATTGCGCGGCGGCCGACACCTCGGCCTCGCTGACGCCGGTTGCGATGACCTCGGCCCCGGCCATGGCGAAGCCGCGTGCAATGCCTCGGCCGATCCCCGAGGTGCCGCCGGTAATAAAGACCTTTCGACCTTCGAGGAAGGGCGCAGCCCATCCGCCGTCGAGGAGAGGCTGCGCGTCGTTGTCCATCACGTCTCTCACTTGATCACCGGATGAACTGGTCGACGTAATCCGCGCCGAGGCCGACTTCCTCGTAATGCTTGCGGCACATGTCGATCTTGGTGAACACGTCCTCGAAGCCGACATGCTTGTTGTCGTCGTCGACGTAATACATGCAGCCCTGGATGTTGAAGAAGGTGATCATCTCCTCGCAGTCCTCGGGCACGACGAGGGTGTGGATCTCGCCCGGCGGCTCGAAGACGAAGGAGCCGCGCTCGGCCACCCAGTCATGCTCGAGGTAGTGCCATTTGCCCTCGATGACGTAGCCGATCACCGGGGCCGGGTGCAGGTGCTTGCTGAGCACGCCGGACTTGCGGACGCGCAGCAGGTTGCACCACTGGCCCGCCATGGTGTTGAGCAGCAGCGGGCGGAACCACACGTTCGAGGCCTGCGGCACCCAGACCCGCTCGTCGGTCGGCACCGCCATCTCGGCGATCTCGGGCACGGCCAGCGGGTGCGTCGACCCCTTCATCTGGTCATACATGGTCTTCAACCCTTTCCTTGGTCGGAGCCGTGTCGGCGCGCGAACGCCAGCGGCGGATGAGCTTGATGAGCGGCGGCAGGAACCACACCGCGATGGTGAGCACGCCCAGCGTTCCGGCGATCGGGCGCTCGAAGAAGGCCAGCAGGTTGCCGTCGGCCTTGATCATGCTCATCATGAAGTTCTCTTCGACGATCTTGCCCAGCACGAGACCCAGAACCAGCGGGGCGGCCGGATAGTCATTGGCCTCGAGGATCCAGACGAGCGTGCCGATGAAGGCCAGCGTCCAGAGGTCGAAGATCGAGTTGTTGGTGGCGAATGTGCCGAGGATGCACAGGAGCAGGATCGCCGGGTAGAGAAGTCCCGCCCGCAGCCCCAGAACGTATCGGCCACCGGTGATCGCGAGAAGCCCCAGCGGGATGATCAGCAGGTTGGCCAGCGCGAAGACGATGTAGATCGCGTTCACCAGCTCCGGCGAGGTGATGAAGACCATCGGCCCCGGCTGGATGCCTTTCAGCAGCAGCACGCCCACGACGATGGCCGTGATGGAGTCGCCCGGAATGCCGAAGACGAGCGTCGGCACGTAGCTTCCCGAAAGAGCGGCGTTGTTGGCGGAGGCGGACCCGGCGATGGCCTCGGGTTCGCCCGTGCCATAGGTCTCGGGCGTCTTCGAGAAGCGGCGGCTGACCGCATAGGCGATCCATGCGGCGATGTCCGCGCCAGCGCCGGGCAGGGCGCCGATGACGGTGCCGAGAAGGCTGCCGCGCACCACCGGGGTCTTGTGCTTCCACAGGTGCCGGGCCTGGCCCTTGAGGATGCCGAGGCCGGCGGCCGGCGGCATGCCGATCGACTTCAGGGATCCCGTCGCGGATCTCATGATCTCGGCCACGGCGAAGGCACCGATCATCACCGCGATGAGCGAGACGCCCGCCTGCAGGTCGATGGTGCCGAAGGTGTAGCGCGGCAGGCCGGTCGTGATGTCGAGGCCGATCAGCGTCAGGAAGAGACCAAGCAGCAGCGAGATGGTGCCCTTGAGGCGGTCGCTGCCGGCCACCAGCGTGGCGCAGCTCAGTCCGAGCAGAGCGAGCCAGAAATACTCGTAGGTCGAGAACTGGAGCGCCACCTCGGCCAGTTGCGGGGCCGCCAGCATGAGAACCAGGGTGCCGACCAGGCCGCCGATCACCGCCACCATCATCGAGGTGCCGAGCGCGAGATCGAGCCGGCCCCTGGAACTGAGTGCGTTGAGTTCGCTCATGTAGGCGGCCGAGGCCGGCGTTCCCGGAATTCTCAGCAGGGCCCCCGGAATGTCGCCGGCGAAGATCGACATCGCCGAGCAGGCGACGATCGCGCCGATGGCGGCCACGGGCGACAGGAAGAACGTGACGGGCACGAGCAGGGCCACGGCCATGGTGGCGCTCAGGCCGGGCGTGGCGCCGACGAAGAGACCGAAGGCCGAGCCGAGCAGGACGGTGCTCATCACCTCCAGGGTGAGGACGAGCTCGAGGGCGGAGAGGAAGACGTCCATGCCGATCGCCTTAGAAGAGGTCCAAGGGTCCCGCCGGAAGCGGAACGCGCATGACGCGGGTGAAGAAGAGGGTGACGGCGATGCAGACGATCAGCGCGGAGAGGATCGCACCCAGGGGGCGCTCGTTCCACAGAAGCGCGCTGATGAAGACCAGCACCAGCGAGACCGCGAGGGATCCCGCGATGGGGGCCAGCAGGCCGTAGGCGATGATGGCGAAAGGCACGAAGGCCACCCGCGCGATCTGCTTGGGGTGGCGCATCCACGTCTCGCCCGGTGGGATCAGGGCGGCCCTGCCCCTGGTGAAGTCACGAGACGCGACGGCCAGGCCGCAGATCACGAAAGCCGCCCCGATGATGCGCGGGAACAGTCGAGGCGATGCGGCTCCCGCTGGTTCCGGGAACCCCTGCGCTTGCAGGATGGCGAACAGCCCCAGTGCCACGATGGCGAGGCCGGTCCAGAGATCGGGAAGCCGCATGCCGTGTTCCTCAGTTCGCGCGCTGGGCGAGGCCGATGGCGTTCATGACCTCGCCGACCTGGGCCTGCTGCTGGGACAGGAAGGACCCGAAGCTTTCGGAGTCGAGGTAGCGGACGCCGAAGCCCTGCTCGGACATGAAGGTCTGGAACTCATCGCTTTCGACGACGGCCGAGACCGCCTGCTCCAGCTTCTCGGCAGCCGCCTCGTCGAGACCGGTCGGCCCGACGACGCCGCGCCAGGTGCCGCCCGCGTAGTCCGCGCCGACCTGCTCGGAGAAGGTCGGGACGTCCGGGTAGGCGCCGAGACGCTCGTCCGAGAACACCGCCAGAGCCTTGGCACGGCCGGCATCGACCATGGTCTTACCTTCCGGAAGCGAGGACGGGATGATGTGGACACCACCGGCCGCCAGTTCCTGGAAGCCCGGAGCGGCGCCCTGCGACGGCACCATGGTGACCTTCATCGGGTCGATGCCCTGCTGCTGAAGCGCGCCCGCGAAGGCGAGGTGGTAGGCCGCACCGACGGCGGTGCCGGACATCTTGTAGGTCCCCTCGGGGGCTTCCTTGATGGCGGCGAGCGCTTCCTCGACCGTTTCCCACTCACTGTCGCCCGACACGTGGAAGGCACCGGAGTCGAAGTTCACGAGCGCGATCGGCGTGAAGTCGTCAGCTTGGAATTCGGCGTTGCCGGTCCAATAGTAGGTAACGAGTTCTGCGGTGCCGAAGCCGATGGTGTAGCCGTCGGCGGGCGTGTTCACCATCGCGTTGTGGCCGACGACACCGGCGCCGCCCGTGCGGTTTACCACCGATACCGGCACGCCGAGTTCTTCCTCCATGCCGTTGGCGAGCATGCGGGCGATGGCATCCGTGCCGCCACCGGCGCTCCACGGCACGATCATGGTGATCGGACGCTCGGGATACTCGGCCAGCGCAGCGCCGGCGGAAACGAGGAGAGCGGCGCTCCCGAGTAGGGACTTCTTCAGCATTCAGGTTCCTCCCTTTAATCTGCTGTCGTGAGGTTGTGCGCTTCCAGGTTGCTGCGGGTGAACCAGATGGTCTCCAGCATCGCGGCACTGGCAGCGCTCGCGTCATGCCGCTCGATCGCTTCGAGCACATGGCAATGGTTGACGAGGTTGCTCCGGAAGCTCTGAAGATGCGCATCCGTAGCCACTACGAAGAGCAGCCCGAGCACGGCATCGAGCGCGGAGTCGAATGCCTCGAGAATAGGATTGCCGGTGGCGGCAAGAATGGCGAGATGGAACGCTCGGTCCGCCCGAATGGCCCCATCAAGGTCGCTGACCTCTGCAGCCAACGCCATATCCCCGTAGGCGCGGCGAATTTCCATGATTTGGATATTGCTGGCCCGCTTGGCGGCAAAGGCTGCGGCTGCGGGCTCGATGACCTCTCTGGCTTCATCGATGGCCTTGCACAGCTCGGCATTGATGACCCCGTCGGAGGTCATCCAGAGCAGCACGTCCCGATTGAGGATGTTCCAGTTACGGCGGGGAAGAACCTTGGTTCCGTGGCGCGTGCGAACCTCCACCATGCCCAGCGCGACCAGTGTCTTGACTGCTTCCCGCAAGGTCGAGCGGCTAACGCCCAACTCGGCGACCAAATCTGCCTCGACGGGGAGAACCTCCCCCTCGGCAACCTCGCCGGTCGCAATCCGTCGGCCCAGGCATTCGAGTGCTTCGGCCACCTTTGCCGGTCGTTGCGAGGTCCCGGAGGCCTTCGGTCGTTCCTGTCCCTGCGTCTCCATCCGTGGACGTTTCCCCCCTCACCACGCTCACGAGCATTGATCGGATGAATCGACGGACATGTCAATGATCTGATCATTATATGCCATTGGTCGGATCATTATCGCAAATGGAGGCGGGTTGGGGGGTGAGACTTGAGGCCGAGACTGTAAGCCATACCTTCGAACTCGCCCCGGTTCCGACCGGACAAGCAGGCATGAACTATCGGGGCTTTGGCATAAGCCTGAGCACATGCCGATGTCCGACTACGAGGCCATCAACGAGGGCAGCCGTAGGCGTTACCTGTTCTCGGCCGAAAAGCTACGGATTGTCGAAGTGACGGAGAACGGAACCAGCGTCTCGGTGGTCGCGCGCTACAATGGTGTAGCGGCAAACCTATTGTATCTTAGGCGGCGCCTGATGCTCGGCGACGGCCTTCGGGGCGGTGTCTTCGGTGTTCGACAGGGTGGTGTACCTAAGTGGCAGTCCCGATCGAGAGGGAAAGGGGCCCCATTTTCGGACTCTGTCGCGGAAGGCGCGTCTTCTTGCGTCTGACGCTCGATTTGCCGCTATTGCGAGGATGAACCTCATTTAAAATCAGGCAGTTGTTGGCTGTCTCACCCACAATTTGTGATCAGTGGGTCGGGGGTTTGAGTCTATCCGGGGACACCATCGCGGCGCTTTGCCGCGGCCGGCATCGACCTTCAGCTTACTCCGCAGCCAGACCGCCGCCCTTGCGGCGTGCGACCTGCTGGGCCACGGCCTCGACCAGTTCGTCGGGGGTGGAGGGCTTGGCGCAGACGGTGCAGCCGGGATAGCGCCGCCCGTGATCGAGCGCGCGGATATGGCCGGAATGGAAGACCAGCCGTACGTCCTGGGCCTGCAGCCGGTCGGCCAGCGGGTCGACCTCGCCGTCGGCCAGCCGCACGTCCAGGAAACCGATCTCGGGCAGGGCCCGCTCGACGCGCTCGAGCGCCTCGGCCACGGTGGCGTAGGGGCCGTCCACCTCGTGGCCGGCCTCTTCCAGCGTGTCCTTGATGTCCCATCCGATCAGAAGCTCGTCCTCGACGAGCAGTATCTTTGCCATGTGTCAGCCGGGTTGATGCGCGTGTTTGGTCAACGTCCACTCGAAGATGGTGCCGTCGCGGCGATTGTCCAGCTCGGCCCCGAGCTGGCGGGCCGAGATCTCGACCAGACGTGATCCGAACCCCCCGGCCGAGCCCGACGCGGGGTCGTGCGCCGGCTTGGTCTCGCGCCAGATCAGGCGCCAGCCCCCGTCGCCCTGCGCCTCCCAGGAGATGTCGAGGCTGCCGTCGCCGTCGCGCAGGGCGCCGTATTTCGCGGCGTTGGTCGCCCATTCGTGCAGGATCAGCGCCAGCGGCGTCACCTCCTGCGGCTCGGCCTCGATCGCGGGGCCGGAGGCCGACAGCGGCACCTGTCCGGCATAGGGCTCCAGCATGGCGGCGACGAGATCGCCGAAGGGCACGCCGTGCAGCCCCTCGAGGTCGTTGGTCAGCGCATGCGCCCGCCCGAGGCCGGCGATCTTGCCGCGAAGGCTCGCGGCCAGGTCCTCCTTGTCGGCGGCGCCACGCGCCGTGGTCGTCACCAGCGCGCTGATCACCGCGAAGAGGTTCTTCACGCGGTGATTCATCTCGCGGATCATCAGCTCGCGCGTCTCGGCGGCGTGACGGTCGGCGGTGACGTCGAAGGTCACGCCGATCATCCGCCGCTCCGACCGGCCGCTGACCAGCCGGCCGAGGCTGCGCAGGTGGCGCGGCCGCTCGCCCTGCGGCGCGATCAGGCGCAGCTCGGCCGCGAAATCGCGCCCCTCGGACAGGCTGGTCTCGAGGCTGTCGCGCATGGCCTCGCGGTCCTGCGGCACGATCCGGGCCAGCAGCCGCTCGACCGGGTGGCTGCCGGCGCCGGTCAGGCCCAGCAGCTCGGCCTGCACGCTGTCGACCGAGATCTGCCCGGTTTCGGGGCTGTAGTCCCAGATCCCGATCCGGGCGAGGCGCAGCGCCAGTTCCAGCTGCTCGCGCTCGCGGCCGAGCTGGTCCTGCAGCGCCAGCACCTCGGTGATGTCGCTGAAGACCAGCGTCGCACCGTCGCGGCGGCCGTCGAGCAGCCGGTAGGGCCGCACGTTCAGCATCCATTGCTTCGTGCCGTCGCCCTGCGCGATCCTGAGCCGCACGTCCTCTTCGCCCGCCACCACGCGGCGCGCGGCGTCGAGGAAGCCGTCATCGGCCAGCAGGCTCGAGACATGCGACAGCGGCCGCCCCTTGTCGCCGGGTTGCAGCGGGAAGATCGCCAGCGCCGCCTCGGTGTAGCTGCGCAGCCGCATGTCGCCGTCGAGCACCACCACCGGCAGGCGGGTGGAATCGAAGAAGTTCTTCAGGTCGTCATTGGCGACGCTGAGCTGGTCGACCTTGACCTTGAGCTCGTCGTTGACGGTCGAGAGCTCCTCGTTGGTCGATTGCAGCTCCTCGTTCATCGACATCATTTCTTCGTTGGAGCTCTTCAGCTCCTCGTTCGCGGTCTCGAGCTGCTCGGTCTTGTCGCGCAGCTGCCGCCGCGTGTGGCGCAGTTCGCCCTCGAGCATCTCGACCTGGCCGTCGGAGGGGCCGATCTCCAGCAGGTCGTCGTCAGGCTCGGCCTCGAAGGCGTCGGTGTCGCGGAACACCAGGAGCACCGTCTCGTCGGCCAGCGGATCGGCGATCACGTCGAGCCGCTGGCGGCCGAACTCGGCGCGCACCTCGATGTCGCGGGAAATGACCCGGCGGCGGTTGTCGAGCGCCTCGCGCATCAGCGGCATCAGCACCTCGCGCAGGCCGGGCCGGGCGGCCTGCGCCGCCGCGCCGCCGCCGGCCGCGGAAAACTCGAAGTAGCGCCCGAGCCGGCCGTGGCTCTCGATCATCGTGCCGTCGCGGTCGAGTACCACGCAGGGCCGGGCGTAGCGCTCGGCCAGCCGCTGCAGCGCGAGGCCGGGCTGGGGCGCGCGCTCGCGGCTTTCCCAGCGCTCGGCGCCGCTGCCGGCGCGGCTGGCGATGCTGCGCGCGGCGGGCAGCTCGATCGGGTAGCGCCCCCGGGTCTCGCCGCGCCGGAAAATCCGCGCCTTGTGGTCGAGCGGCGCGAACATCTCCTCGTGGCGGCCGATGCTCTCGGAGGGGCCGAGGAACAGGACGCCCTCGGGCTCCAGCGCGTAGTGGAAGATCGGCAGCACGCCGCTTTGCAGCCGTTCGCCGAAATAGATGAACAGGTTGCGGCAGGAGATCAGCGACAGCCGCGAGAAGGGCGGATCCTTGATCACGCTGTGCGGCGAGAAGCGGATCATCTCGCGCAGCTGCGGCGCGATGCGGAAATGGTCGCCGTGCTGGATCGTGTAGCTGTCGCGCAGCGCCTCGGGGATGTCCGGCAGAGCCGGGGTCAGGTAGCGCCCCTCGCGGGCGATCTCCAGCATCTGCTCGTCGATGTCGGTGGCGAAGATCTGCAGCCGCGGCGCGCGCTCCTGCGCGCGGCACTCCTCGGCGAAGAGCATGGCGATGGAATAGGCCTCCTCGCCGCTCGAGCAGCCCGGCACCCAGACCCGGATGTCGTCCTCGTCGCGCGCGGCCGCGACCATCGGCGCGATCACCGTCTCGCGCAGCGCCTCGAAATGCTCGGGGTCGCGGAAGAAGCGGGTGACGTTGATCAGAAGGTCGCGCAGCAGCGCGCGGGCCTCGGTCCGGTCGCCGCGCAGCCGCGAGCGGTAGCGCGACGGATCCTCGATCTGCATCACCTGCATGCGGCGCTGGATGCGCCGGGCCAGCGTGGTGTGCTTGTAGCCCGAGAAGTCGTGACCGGTCTGCTCGTGCAGCGCCTCGCAGATCTCGTCGATCTGGTCGCCGGTGCCGGCCACCGTGTCGGAGCCGCCGATGGCGCGGGCGAAGTAGTCGCGCAGCCGCGGCAGGATCTCGGAGGGGCGCAGCACGAAATCGACGAGCCCGGTGCCCACCGCCGAGCGTGGCATGCCGTCGTAACGCGCGGTCTCGGGCGCCTGCACCAGAGCCAGACCGCCGTTTTCCTTGACCGCGCGCAGCCCGAGCGTGCCGTCGGCGCCGGTACCTGACAGGATCACGCAGGCCGACAGCGTGCGCGCGTCCTCGCCCAGCGAGACGAAGAAGTCGTCGATCGGCCGGCGCAGGCCGCGCGGCTCGGCGAAGGGAGTGAGCTCGAGCGCGCCGCCGGCGATCTCCAGCCCGTGGCCGGGCGGGATGATGTAGACATGGTCGGGCTGCACCCGCTCGCCCGCCTCGGCCTGCCGCACGGTCAGCGCGGTGTGCCGGCTCAGCAGCTCGGCCAGCAGGCTGTCGTGGTTGGGGTCGAGGTGCTGGACCACGACATAGGCCATGCCGGTGGGCAGCCGCGCCTCCGAGAGCATCTCGCGCAGCGCCTCGAGCCCGCCGGCCGAGGCGCCGATGCCGACCACCGGCAGGGCGGTGTCCGTCGTCTCGGCCCGGTTGTCGGCCCGGTTCCCGGCGCCGTCCTCAGCCATCGAACTTGATCCGGGCGATGGTGGCGGCCGATTGCGACAGAAGCTCGGTCGACTGCCGCATCATCAGCCCGAAGTTCTGGGCGATCTCCGAGACCTGGTCGATGCCCGCGCCGAGCTGGATGTCGTAGCGCTGCGCCTCGGCGCGCGAGCGGCCGCGGTCGAGGTCGAACTGCGAGGCGAAGATCAGCCCCTGGCCGGCGCGGCGCGCGCGCAGCCGCGACATGAAGATCAGGTTGGTGAAATGCGTGCCGTCCTTGCGCATGTTGGGCACCTCGAAGCGCCCGGCCTCCTGGCCCTCGTCGTCGAGGAAGGCGCGCATCTTCGCCCGCGCCTCGAGCGCCTCCTCGCCGCGCTGCAGGAAGCGGCAGTTGCGGCCCACAGCCTCGTCGCGCCCGTAGCCGGTGAGCTTGCAGAAGGCGGCGTTGACCTCGATCAGCGGCTCGTCGGGCAGCTCGGCCGCGCCCAGCGCCAGCGGGATCGGCGCGCTGCGGAGATAGTCCAGCAGCGGCTGCGGGATCTGCGGGGTCTCGTCCATGTCCAGTCCTCCGGGCGCGGGCATCGCGCGGGCGGTTGGGCTCCGATCTATCAAGCGTTTGGCCGCCTCACAATCGGCCGCGATGATACGCCTCGGGGGGCAGGGCCGCCAGCGACGGCCCCGCCCCGGCGGGGAACCGGTTTGACGGGGTGCGGCCGCCTGGCCTAGAAACACTCCAGACGCTACAGAGGCAGGACCCGCCGTGCTCGACGCCAGCCCCATCCGCAACGACTGGACCCGCGCCGAGGCGCAGGCGATCTTCGACCAGCCGTTCAACGACCTGCTGTTCCAGGCCCAGACCGTGCACCGGCAGCATTTCGACCCCAACAAGGTCCAGCGCAGCCGGCTTTCCAACATCAAGACCGGCGGCTGCGCCGAGGATTGCGCCTATTGCAGCCAGTCGGCGCGCAACGGCTCGCACCTCCCGGCCAAGAAGCTGATCGAGGTCGAGCGGGTTCTGGCCGAGGCCCGCCGCGCCAAGGAGCAGGGCTCGACCCGCTTCTGCATGGGTGCGGCCTGGCGCTCGCCCAAGGAGCGCGACATGGACCAGCTGGTCGCCATGGTCGAGGGCGTGCGCGCCATGGGCATGGAGACCTGCATGACGCTAGGCATGCTCGACGACGACCAGGTGTTCCGCCTGAAGGATGCCGGTCTCGACTACTACAACCACAACATCGACACCTCGGAGCGGTATTACCCCGAGGTGATCACCACCCGCACCTTCGCCGACCGGATCGACACGCTGAACCGCGTGCGCGAGGCCGGGATCAAGGTCTGCTCGGGCGGCATCCTCGGCATGGGCGAGACCGAGATGGACCGCATCGACATGCTGTTGGCGCTGGCCAACCTGCCGGCGCATCCCGACAGCGTGCCGATCAACCAGCTGATGCCGATGCCCGACACGCCGCTCGCCGATGCCGAGCCGGTCGAGGGGATCGAGTTCGTCCGCGTCATCGCGCTGGCCCGCATCCTGATGCCGCGCGCGCATCTGCGGCTTTCGGCCGGGCGCACCTCGATGAGCGCCGAGACCCAGGCGCTGTGCTTCTTCGCCGGCGCCAACTCGATCTTCTCGGGCGACGTGCTGCTCACGGCCGAGAACCCGGGCGAGGACCGCGATGCCGCGCTGTTCGACCGGCTCGGTCTGGAAGCGATGGAGCCCGGCGAGACCGGGGCGCGATGAGCGCGGCGGCCGGACAGGGCCGCCCCGGATTTCCGCGCCACGCCGAGGCGCTCGACGCGCTGGGCGCGCGCGGGCGCCGGCGGGCGCTGATGCCCCGCGCCGGGCGCGACTTCTCCTCGAACGACTATCTCGGCCTCGCCGCCTCCGACCTTCTGCGCGACGCCGCGCGCGAGGCCCTAAACCGCGGCGTGGCGGTGGGCTCCGGCGGCTCGCGGCTGCTTCGGGGCAACGCCGCCGAACACGAGGCGCTGGAGCGCGAGGCCGCCGCCTTCTTCGGCGCCGAGGCCGCGCTCTACATGGGCGGCGGTTTCCCGGGCAACGTCGCGCTCTTCGCCGCGCTGCCGATGCAGGGCGACCTGGTGCTGCACGACGCGCTGGTCCATGCCAGCGCGCATGACGGCATGAAGATGGGCCGCGCCGAATGCCGCGCCTTCGCCCATAACGACGCCGGTGCCGCGCGCGACGCCCTGCGGGCCTGGCGGGCCGAGGGAGGCCGGGGCCGCGCCTGGATCGCCTGCGAGAGCCTCTACTCGATGGAGGGCGACCTCGCGCCGCTCGACGCCCTCGCCGACGTCGCGGCCGAGGACGGCGCGGTGCTGGTCGTGGACGAGGCGCATGCGACCGGGCTTTACGGCGAGAGGGGGCAGGGGCTGGCGCATGGGCTCGACGCGTCGGTCGACCTCGTCACGCTGCACACCTGCGGCAAGGCGCTGGGCGCGGTGGGCGGCCTGGTCTGCGGCGACGAGGTGCTGGTCGACACGCTGGTAAACCGCGCCCGAAACTTCGTCTTCTCGACCGCGCCCTCGCCGCTCGACGCCGCCATCGTGCGCGCGGCCCTGACGATCGTCGCGTCGCGCCCCGATCTGCGCGAGGCCGCCTGGACCAACATCCGCCGCGCCCACGCGGCCGCTTCCCGCTTTGGCGCTTTCGACACCCAGATCCTGCCGATCCTGATCGGCGAGGACCCCGAGGCCGTCGCCCTGGCGCAGGCGCTGCAGGCGCGCGGCCACGACGTGCGCGCGATCCGCCCGCCGACCGTGCCGCGCGGCACCGCCCGGCTGCGCGTCTCGATCACCCCCAACGTCACCGGCGAGGAGATCGACGCGCTCTTCGCCGACCTGCAAGATCTGCGAAGGGCCGCCGCATGAACCCGATCGTCGTCACCGGCACCGACACCGGCATCGGCAAGACCGTCTTCTCCGCCGGGCTGACCCGGGCGCTGGGCGCGACCTACTGGAAGCCGGTGCAGTCCGGCCTCGAAGAGGAGACCGACAGCGAGATCGTCGCGCGGCTCTCCGGCCGGCCGGTACTGCCCGAGGCGTTGAAGCTGGAACTGCCCGCCAGCCCGCACATCTCGGCCGAGGCCGAAGGCGTGCGGATCGACCCGCAGGCACTCGTGCTGCCCGACATCGACGGCCCACTGGTCATCGAGGGCGCGGGCGGGCTGATGGTGCCGCTGAACGAAGACGTCACCTTCCTCGACCTCTTCGCACGCTGGGGCGCGCCGGTGGTGCTCTGCGCCCGCACCGCGCTTGGCACGATCAACCACTCGCTGCTGTCGCTGATGGCGCTCAAGGCGCGCGGCGTGCCGGTCGCGGGCGTGGTCTTCATCGGCGAGGCCGCGCCCCGGGTCGAGCGCACGATCTGCGAGATGGGCGAGGCGCGGCACCTGGGCCACCTTGGGCCGATCGCGCCGCTCGACGGCGACACGCTCGCGCAGGCCTTCGCCGCCATCGACCTCGCCGCGATCCGGGCCGCCATGGAGACCGCATGACCGACGCCGCCGAATTCGACCGCGACCATCTCTGGCACCCCTACACCAACGTCACGAAGCCCGGCCCGACCTTCATGGTCGATCGCGCCGACGGCGCGTGGATCACGCTCGACGACGGCACGCGGATGATCGACGCGATGTCGTCCTGGTGGTGCACGATCCACGGCCACCGCCACCCGGCGATCACGGCCGCGATGAAGGACCAGATCGACCGCCTGCCGCATGTGATGTTCGGCGGGCTGACGCATGAACCCGCGGTCGAGCTCGGCCGCCGGCTCGTGGCGATGACGCCCGCGGGGCTCGACAGGGTGTTCTACTGCGACAGCGGCTCGGTGGCGATCGAGGTGGCGATGAAGATGGCGGTGCAGCACCAGCTCGCCGCCGGCTTCCCGGGCCGCAGCCGCTTCGCCACGATCCGCGGCGGCTATCACGGCGACACCTGGAAGGCGATGAGCGTCTGCGACCCGGTGAACGGCATGCATCACCTGTTCGAGGGATCGCTCAACATCCAGTATTTCGCGCCGCGCCCGCCGGTGACGCTGGACGAGGGCTGGCCCGAGGACGACGAGGCCAACGGCACCGCCGCGCTGTTGCGGCTCCTGCATGAACATGGCGACCAGATCGCGGCGCTGGTGCTCGAGCCGGTGGTGCAGGGGGCGGGGGGCATGCGCTTCTACCACCCCGAATACCTGCGCCGGGCGCGCAGGCTCTGCGACGAGATGGGCATCCTGCTGATCTTCGACGAGATCGCGACAGGCTTCGGCCGCACCGGCCATCTCTTCGCGGCCGATCTCGCCGGCGTCACGCCCGACATCATGTGTCTCGGCAAGGCGCTGACAGGCGGCCACATCTCCTTCGCCTCGGTGATGGCCTCGAGCCATGTCGCCGAGACCATCGGCGGCGGCGATCCGGGGCTGTTCATGCACGGGCCGACCTTCATGGGCAATCCGCTGGCCTGCGCCGCCGCCTGCGCCAGCCTCGACCTCTTGGCCGACGGCACGTGGCGCGGCCGCGTGGCCGAGATCGCGGCGCAGATGCAGGCCGAACTGGCGCCTGCGCGCGACCTGCCGGGCGTGGCCGATGTCCGGGTGCTGGGCGCCATCGCGGTGATCGAGATGGATCATTCCGTCAGCGCCGACGAGGCCCACCCAATCTCGCGCGAGACCGGCGTCTGGCTGCGTCCCTTCGGCCGCAACATCTACGCCATGCCACCCTTCATCCTCGCGCCCGACGAGGTGTCGCGGGTCTCGGCCGCGATGCTGCGGCTGGCGCGGACGCTCTGAGCCATGCGTTGGCGCTGGCTCTCGGGGCCGGGGGGCGCTGACCGGGTGGTGACGGTGTTCGGCGGCTGGGCGGCGGGCCCGGCGGCGCTGGCGCATCTGACGGGCGCCGACGTGCTCTATGTCGAGGACTGGCGCGATCTCGACGCCGATCTGCCGAACCTCTCGGGCTACGCGCGTCGCGACCTCGTGGCGTGGTCCTTCGGCGTCGCGGCCTACGGGCACTGGCAGGCGGGGCGCGAGACGGCCTTCGACAGGCGGATCGCGCTCTGCGGCAGCCCCGCCCCGGTGGACCGTGCCATGGGCATCCCGCCCGCCATCTTCCAGCGCACCCGCGACCGGCTCGACCCGGTTACGCTCGCCAGCTTCCTCGACCGGATCGGCGCGCCGCCGGTCGCGTCCGCTGACATTCCTGCGCTTCGGGACGAACTCGACGCCGTGGCGGCGCGCGGGCCTGCGTCGGATGTGGCGTGGGACCGGGTGGTGATCGCCACCGGCGACCGTATCTTCCCGCCCGCCAACCTGCACCGCGCCTTCGCGGGCCGCACGGTCGAGGAGGTGGACGCGCCGCACACGCCCTTTGACCTCTGGTCGCGCTGGGAGGAGGTGACGGGATGAGCCATCCCCGCATCGCCCGCGCCTTCCGCCGCGGCCTCGCCACCTATCGCGACGAGGCGCGCGTGCAGGCGGAAAGCGCCCGGCGGCTGGCCGAGATGCTGGTCGAAGACGGCGCGCCCGCGCGGCTCGGCCGGGTGTTCGAGTTCGGCTGCGGAGCGGGGCTCTTGACCGAGGCGCTGACCGCGCGTTTCGAGGTCGGGGACTACGCCCTCAACGACCTGCTGCCGGAGGCGGGCGATCGGCTGCCGGAGGAACTGCGACCCGGCTTCCGCCCCGGCCCGGTCGAGGCGCTGCCGCTCGAGGGCTCCTTCGACCTGATCGCCTCCGGCGCGACGATCCAGTGGATCGCCGACCCGGCGGCGCTGCTGGCGCGGCTTACGGATGCGCTCGCGCCGGGCGGGCGGCTGCTGCTCGGCGGCTTCGGTCGGGGGCATTTCACCGAGCTGGTCGCGCTGGGCGCCGAGCCCGCGCCGATGTCCTACATCGATCCTGAGGGCTGGCCCGCACTGCTGCCCGACGACATGGAAATGCGCGCCGTCGAGGCGCGGCGCACCCGGCTCGGCTTCGACGACCTGCCGCAGCTCTTGCGCCATCTCCGCGCCACCGGCGTCACCGGCAATGCCCGCGCCCGCTGGGGCCGGGCGCGGATGCGCGAGGTCGAGGCGGCGTGGCGGCGGGATCACGCGCTGTCTGACGGGCGGCTCGGCCTGACCTATGACTGCGTGCACCTGCTGGCGCGCAGGGCTCACTCCAGCCGGTAGGGTAGCTCGCCGCGCAGATCGGCATCGACCCTGAGCCGCCCCTCCAGCGGCGGCACCGCGCGCTGGTGGCAGTCCTGCCGCTCGCAGATCCGGCAGGAGATGCCGATCGGTTCGAAGGCGCCGGCGGCGTCGAGATCCATGTGGTCGGCATAGACCAGATCGCCCGCGTGCTTGATCTCGCAGCCCAGCGCGATGGCGAAGCGGCGCACCGGTGCGCCCCATGCACCGCCGCCGCCGCTGACGTCGCGCGCCAGAGAGAAGTAGCGCACCCCGTCCGGCGTCTGCGCCAGCTGGCGCAGCCATTGCGTCGGCGTCTCAAAGGCGCGGTGCACGTTCCACAGCGGGCACGCCCCGCCGTAACGCGCGAATTGCAGCCGGGTGGCCGAGTGGCGCTTGGTCACCGTGCCGGCCTGGTCGACCCGCACGAACCAGAAGGGCACGCCGCGTGCGCCGGGGCGCTGCAGCGTCGAGAGCCGATGCGCCACCTGCTCGAGGCTCGCGCCGAAGCGCTCGGCCAGACGCTCCAGATCATGCCGCATCTGCTGCGCTGCCTCGAGGAAGGGGCCGTAGGGCATCAGCGCCGCGCCGGCGAAGTAGTTGGCGAGGCCGATCCGGGCGATGTCGCGCGCCGTGCCGGTCTCGAACCGGCCGAGATCGAGCGTCGCCTCGATCAGCTGCCGGTGCTCGATCAGCGCCAGCTGTACCAGCAGCTGGAACCGCCGCGTCGGGCGCGGCGCGCGGGCCGAGACGGTCAGCACGCGGGCTTCGGCGTCGTAGCGGCGCAGCGGCCCCTCTGCCGCCTCGCGCAGCGTGACGCCGCGCGCCTCCAGCGCCTGCGCGGCGGCCTCGGGCGCGTCGCGGCCGGCCTCGGCGGCGCGGCGTGCGAAGCGTTCTGCGGCGCGGTCCACCGCGTCGATGTAGTTGTCGCAGTAGTGGAAGAAGTCGCGCACCTCCTCCCAGGGCGAGGGCGCCGCGCCCGCGCGGCCCAGCGCCTCGTCGAAGGAGGCGAGCCGGTCCTGCGCGCGGCGGTAGGCGGCGTGCAGGTCGAGAAGCGCGCGCGCCACCGAGGGCGCATTGGCCGCGACCATGCGCAGGTCCGACAGCGACGGCTGCGCGCCGCTCAGGACCGGGTCGGCCAGCGCCTCGCGCATGTCGGAGGCGAGGCGGATCTCCTCGCCAGAGGTCAGCTCGGTCACGTCGAAGCCGAATTCGCGCGCCAGCGCCAGCACCACCCCGGCCGAGACCGGGCGGTGGTTGTTCTCCATCTGGTTGAGATAGGGCAGCGACACGCCCAGCCGCTCGGCAAAAAGCTTCTGGGTCAGGCCGAGCCGTCCGCGCAGGTCGCGCAGCTGGGTGCCGGCGTAATGTTTCTGGACCGCCACGCGACCTCCCGATTTGCAGGTTTGCCATTTTGGCATACCGCATAATGCCTGTTTTGCAAATTTGCGGATTGGCGCTGGGCGGGTTCGCGGCGAAACCCTAGCATGGCCCGCAAAGGAGGACGCCGATGCAGGAAATCTTGCGCGAGCTCGAAGAGCGCCGCGCCTCGGCCCGGATGGGCGGCGGCGAAAAGCGCATCGCGGCGCAGCACGCCAAGGGCAAGCTGACCGCGCGCGAGCGGATCGAGCTGCTCTTGGACGAGGGCAGCTTCGAGGAATACGACATGTTCGTGCGGCACCGCTGCACCGATTTCGGCATGGCCGACAGCCGCCCCGCGGGCGACGGCGTGGTCACCGGCTGGGGCACGGTGAACGGCCGCATGGTCTATGTCTTCAGCCAGGACTTCACCGTCTTCGGCGGCTCGCTCTCCGAAACCCACGCCCAGAAGATCTGCAAGATCATGGACATGGCGATGCGCAACGGCGCGCCGGTGGTGGGCATCAACGATTCGGGCGGCGCCCGCATCCAGGAGGGCGTGGCGTCCTTGGGCGGCTATGCCGACGTGTTCCAGAAGAACGTGCTGGCCTCGGGCGTGGTGCCGCAGATCAGCCTCGTGATGGGCCCCTGTGCCGGCGGCGCGGTCTACTCGCCCGCCATGACCGACTTCATCTACATGGTGAAGGACTCGTCCTACATGTTCGTCACCGGCCCCGACGTGGTGAAGACCGTGACCGGCGAGGTGGTGACCGCCGAGGAACTGGGCGGCGCGCTCACCCATGCGCGCAAGTCGAGCGTGGCCGACGCGGCCTTCGAGAACGACGTCGAGGCGCTTCTGGAGGCGCGGCGGCTGATCGATTTCCTGCCGCTCAACAACCGCGAGAAGGCGCCGGTGCGGCCCTTCTTCGACGATCCCGCGCGCGAGGAGCCGAGCCTCGACAGCCTGATCCCGGCCAACCCGAACCAGCCCTACGACATGCACGAGCTGGTCACCAAGATCGCCGACGAGGGCGACTTCCTCGAGATGCAGGCCGAGTTCGCCAAGAACATCCTGACCGGCTTCATCCGGCTGGAAGGGCAGACCGTCGGCGTGGTGGCCAACCAGCCGATGGTGCTGGCCGGCTGCCTCGACATCGACAGTAGCCGCAAGGCCGCGCGCTTCGTGCGCTTCTGCGACGCCTTCGAGATCCCGATCCTGACGCTGGTCGACGTGCCGGGCTTCCTGCCCGGGACGGGCCAGGAATATGGCGGCGTCATCAAGCACGGCGCGAAGCTTTTGTTCGCCTATGGCGAGGCCACCGTGCCCAAGGTCACCGTCATCACCCGCAAGGCCTATGGCGGCGCCTATGACGTCATGGCGTCCAAGCACCTGCGCGGCGACGTGAACTACGCCTGGCCCACCGCCGAGATCGCGGTGATGGGCGCCAAGGGCGCGACCGAGATCCTCTACCGCTCCGAACTGGGCGAGCCCGAGAAGATCGCGCAGCGCACCAAGGATTACGAGGACCGCTTCGCCAACCCCTTCGTCGCGGCCGAGCGCGGTTTCATCGACGAGGTGATCATGCCGCGCGCCACCCGCCGCCGCACCGCCCGCGCCTTCGCCGCCCTGCGGAACAAGCGCCTCGAGAACCCGTGGAGGAAGCATGACAACATCCCGCTCTGAGGCCGCCAAGCCGTTCCGCAGTCTGCTCGTCGCCAACCGCGGCGAGATCGCCTGCCGCGTGATCCGCTCGGCCCGCGCCATGGGGATCGAGACCATCGCGGTGCATTCCGAGGCCGACCGCGACGCGGTGCATGTCGCCATGGCCGACCGCGCGGTCGAGATCGGGCCTGCGCCCGCCGCGCAGTCCTATATCGACATCGACCGCGTCATGCGCGCGATCGAGGAGACCGGCGCCGAGGCCGTGCATCCGGGCTACGGCTTCCTGTCCGAGAACCCGAAATTCGCCCGCGCGCTGGCCGAGCGCGGCGTGGTTTTCGTGGGTCCCCCCGCGAGCGCCATCGACGCGATGGGCGACAAGATCGCCTCGAAGAAGATCGCGGCCGAGGCCGGCGTTTCCACCGTGCCGGGCCATATGGGCTTGATCGAGGATGCCGAGGAGGCGGTCAGGATCGCCCGCGACATCGGCTACCCGGTGATGATCAAGGCCAGCGCAGGCGGCGGCGGCAAGGGCATGCGGATCGCGCATGACGACGACCAGGCGCGCGAGGGCTTCGAGGCCTCGAAGCGCGAGGCGGCCTCCTCCTTCGGCGACGACCGCATCTTCATCGAGAAGTTCGTCGTCGGCCCGCGCCACATCGAGATCCAGGTGCTGGCCGACCGGCACGGCAACTGCGTCTATCTGGGCGAGCGCGAATGCTCGATCCAGCGCCGCAACCAGAAGGTCGTGGAAGAGGCCCCGTCGCCCTTCCTCGACCCCGAAACCCGCGCCGCCATGGGCGCGCAGGCCTGCGCGCTGGCGAAGGCCGTGGGCTACGAGAGCGCCGGCACGGTCGAGTTCATCGTCGACGCCGACCGCAACTTCTACTTCCTCGAGATGAACACCCGGCTTCAGGTCGAGCACCCGGTGACCGAGCTGATCACCGGCGTCGACCTGGTCGAGCAGATGATCAAGGTGGCGGCGGGCGAAGAGCTGCCCTTCGCGCAGGACGACATCAAGCTCAATGGCTGGGCGATCGAGAGCCGGCTCTACGCCGAGGATCCGTATCGCGGCTTCCTGCCCTCGATCGGGCGGCTGACCCGCTACCGTCCGCCCGAGGAGTTCGCCTCCGACGCGGAGGTCGTGCGCAACGACACCGGCGTCGCCGAGGGCGGCGAGATCTCGATGCATTACGACCCGATGATCGCCAAGCTCTGTACATGGGCTCCCGACCGCGACCGCGCGGTCGACGCGATGGAACGGGCGCTCGACGGCTTCGAGCTGGAGGGCATCGGCCACAACCTGCCGTTCCTCTCGGCGGTGATGGCGCATCCCAAGTTCCACTCGGGCGACATCCACACCGGCTTCATCGCCGAGGAATGGCCCGAGGGCTTCTCGGGCGTCGAACTGCCCGCCGAGGCCCGCCGCCGCATTGCCGCCGCCTGCGCGACGCTGCAGCGGATCGAGGAGATCCGCCGCGCCCGCATCTCGGGCCGGATCGACAATCACGAGCGCCGCGTCGGCCGCGCCTTCGTGGTGCAGGTCGCGGGCGAAAGCCACCCGGTGACGCTGGAGGCCGGGGCGGGTGGCACCGACGTGACCTTCGAGGACGGCGCGGTGATGCGGGTCGAGGGCGACTGGACGCCCGGCGCGCGGCTGGCCCGCCTCACCGTCGATGGCGCCGAGACCGTGCTCAAGGTCGCGCCGCGCATCGCGGGCTACCGGGTGCGCCACCGCGGCGCCGATCTCGACGTGCGGGTCTACACGCCGCGGCAGGCCGAGCTGGCTGCATTGATGCCCGAGAAGCAGGGGGCGGACACCTCGAAGCTGCTGCTCTGCCCGATGCCGGGCGTCGTCGTGCACATCGCGGTCGCCGAGGGGCAGGAGGTCGAGGAGGGCCAGCCGCTCTGCACAGTCGAGGCGATGAAGATGGAGAACGTGCTGCGCGCCGAGCGCAAGGCCAGGGTCTCCAAGCTGCACGCCGCCGCCGGCGACAGCCTGTCGGTGGACCAGACCATCATGGAATTCGAGTGAGCCGGGGGAGGGCCATGCGATGACCGGGGAGAGCGAGCGTCGCGCCGGCTGGACCGAGCGCGCGAAGAGCGAACTGAAGGGGCGCGACCCGTCCGAGCTGACCTGGCGCACGCTCGAGGGGATCGACGTGCGGCCGCTCTACACCGCCGAGGACACGGCCGGGCTCGACCATGTCGACAGCCTGCCGGGCGAGGCGCCCTTCCTGCGCGGCGTGCGCTCGACCATGTATGCCGGACGGCCATGGACGATCCGGCAATATGCCGGCTTCTCGACGGCCGAGGAATCGAACGCCTTCTACCGGCGCGCGCTCGATGCGGGCCAGCAGGGGGTGTCGGTCGCCTTCGACCTCGCCACCCATCGCGGCTATGACAGCGACCATCCGCGCGTCGAGGGCGATGTCGGCAAGGCGGGCGTCGCCATCGACAGCGTCGAGGACATGAAGATCCTGTTCGACGGCATCCCGCTCGACAAGGTCTCGGTCTCGATGACCATGAACGGGGCCGTCATTCCGATCCTCGCGAGCTTCATCGTCGCGGGCGAGGAGCAGGGCGTGCCGGTCGGGAAGCTCTCGGGGACGATCCAGAACGACATCCTCAAGGAGTTCATGGTCCGCAACACCTATGTCTATCCGCCCGAACCCTCGATGCGGATCGTCGCGGACATCATCGAATATACCGCCGACCACATGCCGAAGTTCAACTCGGTGTCGATCTCCGGCTACCACATGCAGGAGGCCGGCGCGAACCTCGTGCAGGAGCTGGCCTTCACCCTGGCCGACGGGCGCGAATATGTCCGCGCCGCCATCGCGCGCGGCATGGACGTGGACCGCTTCGCAGGAAGGCTGAGCTTCTTCTTCGCCATCGGCATGAACTTCTTCATGGAGGCCGCCAAGCTGCGCGCCGCGCGGCTCTTGTGGCACCGCATCATGTCGGAGTTCGAGCCGAAGGACCCGAAGTCCCTGATGCTGCGCACGCATTGCCAGACCTCGGGCGTGAGCCTGCAGGAGCAGGACCCCTACAACAACGTCGTGCGCACCGCCTACGAGGCGCTGAGCGCCGTGCTCGGCGGCACCCAGTCGCTGCACACCAACGCGCTCGACGAGGCGATCGCGCTGCCGACCGACTTCTCGGCCCGGATCGCCCGAAACACCCAGCTGATCCTGCAGGAAGAGACCGGGATCACCAACGTCGTCGATCCGCTCGCCGGCTCCTACTACGTCGAGAGCCTGACGGCGGAGCTGGCCGAGAAGGCCTGGGCGCTGATCGAGGAGGTCGAGGAGATGGGCGGCATGACCAAGGCCGTGGCCTCGGGCATGCCCAAGCTCCGGATCGAGGAGACGGCCGCGCGGCGGCAGGCGCTGATCGACCGGGGCGAGGACGTGATCGTCGGGGTCAACAAGTACCGCAAGGAGCGCGAAGACCCGATCGACATCCTCGACATCGACAACGTCAAGGTGCGCGAGGGGCAGGTGGCGCGGATCGCGAAGGTGCGCGAGAGCCGCGACCAGCGCGCCTGCGACGCCGCGCTGGAGGGTCTGGAGCAGGCGGCACGCGAGGGCGACAACCTGCTCGCGGCGGCGGTCGAGGCGGCGCGGGCACGCGCCACGGTGGGGGAGATCAGCATGGCGATGGAGAAGGTGTTCGGCCGGCACCGGGCCGAGGTGAAGACCCTCGCCGGGGTCTATGGCGCGGCCTATGAGGGCGACGCCGAGTTCGAGAAGATCCAGGCCGAGGTCGAGGGCTTCGCCGAGGAGGAGGGCCGCCGCCCGCGGATGCTGGTGGTCAAGATGGGGCAGGACGGCCATGACCGCGGCGCCAAGGTGATCGCGACGGCCTTCGCCGATATCGGCTTCGACGTCGATGTCGGGCCGCTGTTCCAGACGCCCGAGGAGGCCGCGCAGGACGCGGTCGACAACGACGTCCACGTGGTCGGCATCTCGAGCCAGGCCGCCGGGCACCGGACGCTGGCGCCGAAGCTGGTGCAGGCGCTGAAGGCGCAGGGCGCGGGCGAGATCCTCGTGGTCTGCGGCGGGGTGATCCCGCAGCAGGACTACGACTTCCTGAAAGGGGCCGGGGTCAGCGCGATCTTCGGGCCGGGCACGAACATCCCGGCCGCCGCGTCCGAGATCCTCGGGATGATCCGCAAGGCGCGCGGCGCCTGACGGAAGAAAGGCCGGCCCCGATGGGCCGGCCCGGAAAGGCGGATCAGGCCGCCTTCTGCCAGTCGAACTTCTGAAACGGCTTGTCGACCGGCGTCTCGGCGAGGTGGTTGGTGTAGTTGCTCATCACCTTCTGCGCGACGCCGAGGATCACCTCGAGGATGTTGCGCTTGGTGAAGCCCGCCTCGAGGAACGCCGCCACGGCGGCCTCGTCGACATTGCCGCGGCCGCGCACGACCGAGAGGGTGAAGTCGCGCAGCGCCTCGAGCTTGGCGGTGGGCAGCGGCGCCTCGTCGCGCAGCGCGTCGGTGATCGCGTCGTCCACCTTCATCGCCTTGGCGATGCCGGTATGCGCCGGCACGCAGTAGTGGCAGGCATGCTCGACGTTGATCGTCTGCCAGACCACGGTCTGCTCCTCGGCGGTGAAGCTGGTCTCGAGGAACAGGCGGTGCAGCTCCTGGTAACCCTCGAGCAGGCCCGGCGCCTCGGCCATCACCGCGTGCAGGCCGGGGATCATGCCGAAGGCCTTCTGCGACTTGTCGAGCAGCGGCTTGCTGGCCTCGGGCGCGGTCTCGGCGTCGTGCAGGGTGAAATCGGTCATCGCGAACTCCTGTGTCTCGTGATCGGGCCGCCTCGGCCCGTCGCCGCACAGACATGGCACGTTTGAGCGATCACTCAATGGGTAGACTTGAGCAATCACTCAAAGGTGAGGATGTGGCCGGACGGGGCGACAAGCGGGCCCGGGGCCCCTATGTTGCGCGCATGCCCCGTGCCGCCCCATATGATCGCGAGCAGGCGCTCGACGCCGCCCTGGCGCTGTTCTGGCGCAAGGGTTTCCACGCGACCTCGCTCAAGGACCTCGAGGCCGAGCTGGCGATGAAGCCCGGCAGCATCTACGCCGCCTTCCACAGCAAGGAGGCGCTGTTTCGCAGCGTGCTCGACCGCTATGCCGAGCGGATGCGCGTTGAGCTGGCCGGGATCGCGGGGCAGGCCTCGCCGCTCGGCGCACTTTCGGGCTATCTGCGGGCGCTGGGCGGGCTTCTGGAGGCGGGCGGGCCGAGCCGGGCCTGCATGCTGGTCAAGACGCTGCTCGAGACCAATGCCGATCATCCCGAGGTGATGGCGGCGGCGCGGCGGCATCTCGATGCCGTGGAGGGCGACATCGCCGAGATTTTCGCCGCGGCGAAGCGTGCGGGCGAGATCGCCCCGGATGCCGACCCGGCGCGCCTTGCCCGGCGGGTGCAGAGCAACATCTTCGGCCTGAAGGTGCAGGCCCAGCGCGAGACCTCGGGCGCCGCGCTGCGGATGCTGGCCGAGGACATCGCCGCCGAGGTCGAGGCGCTGCGCCTGCGGCACTGAGCCCGCGCTTTGCCTTTCGCGGCTTTGCTGCTATGAGCCCCGGCGTTCCCGCATTCATGCCCACACCGCCTTCCGTGCCGCCAACGGAGCCGACATGACCACCGACACACCGCTCAAAACCGCCGCCCGCCTGTCCGTCGCACCCATGATGGACTGGACAGACCGGCATTGCCGCTACCTGCACCGGCAGCTTTCGGGCCGGGCGCTGCTCTACACCGAGATGGTCACCGCGCCCGCGGTGATCCATGGCGAGCGCGAGCGGCTCCTGGGCTTCGAGGCGGCCGAGCACCCGGTGGCGCTGCAGCTTGGCGGCTCGGACCCGGCGGAGCTGCGGCAGGCGGCGCGGATCGGGACGGAGTACGGTTATGACGAGATCAACCTGAACTGCGGCTGCCCGTCGGACCGGGTCCAGTCCGGGGCCTTCGGCGCGATCCTGATGACCCGGCCCGAGCTGGTGGCCGAGTGCTGCGCCGAGATGATCGCGGAAAGCCCGGTCGAGGTGACGGTGAAGTGCCGCATCGGCGTCGACGAGCAGGAGCCCGAGGAAGTGCTGCCGCGCTTCCTCGAAACCGTCGCGGCCGCCGGCGTCACGCGCTTCACCATCCACGCCCGCAAGGCCTGGCTGCAGGGGCTCAGCCCCAAGGAGAACCGCGACATCCCGCCGCTCGACTACGACCTCGTGCACCGGATGAAGCGCGACTTCCCGGATCTGCACCTGTCGGTCAATGGTGGCATCGGCTCGCTCGAGGAGGCGCGCGGCTTCCTCGAGGCCGGCCTCGACGGCGCGATGATCGGGCGCGCGGCCTATCACCAGCCCGCCGACATCCTCGGCGATGCCGACCGGACGATCTGGGGCGAGGGCGAGACGGTCGCGGCCGAAGAGGCCGTGGCGCGGATGCTGCCCTATATCGAGCGGCACCTCGCGCAGGGCGGGCGGCTGCACCAGGTGACGCGGCACATGCTCGGCCTCTTCGCAGGGCGGCCCGGGGCACGCGGCTGGCGGCGGATGCTGTCGGAGGGGGCGAACCGCCCCGGCGCGGGGCCGGAGCTGGTCGAGGCGGCGCTGGCGCAGGTCACGGACCTGAGGGCCGCCGCCTAACTCTCCCGCCGCGCCGCGCGGCCGCCGCGGCGGCGCTTCGGCGCGGCCTCTCGCGCGGGCAGCTCGTCCATGACCCGGCGGCGCTCCTCTGGCGACATCCGGCCCCAGCCGGCGATCTCGTCGATCGAGCGAGCGCAGCCGAGGCAGAGCCGCGTTTCGGGATGGATCGTGCAGAGCTTCACGCAGGGGCTCTCGATCTCGGCCCGGCTCCAGACCTCGTCGCTCATGCTCCGCGCCCCATGTAGCCCAGCCGGTCGAGCATGCCCTGCAGGATGTAGCCCGCCGCCACCGCGTCGATCACCTCGGCGCGGCGCTTGCGCGAATGGTCGGCCTCGAGAAGCGCCCGCTCGGCCGCGACGGTCGAGAGCCGCTCGTCCCAGAAGCCGATCGGCAGCTCGGTCAGCCGCGACAGGTTGCGCGCGAAGGCGCGGGTGGACTGGGCGCGCGGGCCCTCCGAGCCGTCCATGTTGCGCGGCAGGCCGAGCACGAAGCCGGCCAGCCCGCGCGCCTCGGCGATGGCGAGCAGCCGGGCCGCGTCCTCGGTGAACTTCTTGCGCTTCACCGTCTCGAGCGGGGTCGCGACCGAGCGCAGCCCGTCCGACACCGCGACGCCGATGGTCTTGGTGCCGAAGTCGAGCCCGGCCAGCGCGCCGGCGCGGGGCAGGGCGGCGGCGAAGTCTTCCGCGGTCTCGTGAATCATTCGGCCACTCCTGCCTTGCGCGCCGCGGCGCGGATCGTCTCGAGGTCGGGCGTGCCGGCGAAGACCTGCTGCGCCTCCGACCAGATCGCCTCGGCGCGCGTGGCCTCGCCCAGCACGGCCAAAGCGTCGATCAGCCGGGCCCAGTCCTGCGCGCTGCCGCCCTCGGAGGCCAGCCGCTGCGCCAGCCCGTCGACCATGCCGCGGATCATGCCGGCCTGCGCCTCGGGCGACATGTCCTGCGCGGCGGCGATGTCGTCGGCGCTGGGGCCCGACAGCGACGGCGGGGCATAGTCCACCCCGGCCAGCGCGGCGGCGCGCCCGACCTGCGCCCGCGCCATGCGGACATGCGGGGCCTCGGGGTCACCCTGCTCGACCACCTGCCGCCAGTAGCGGAAGGCGAGGTCGGGACGATCGGTCTGCGCCTGCAGAAGACCCATGTAATAAAGCGCCGCCGGGGCGTCAGGGCGCGTCTCGAGCAGCGCGCGCAGCAGGGTCTCGCTCTCGGCGGTCACGAGGCCGCCGGTCGCCGCGACCATGCGGTCCACCAGCGCGAGACGGTCGTCGAACCCGGCCTCGTCGCCCTTGAGGGCGATCACCCGCTCCTGCGCCCGCGCCGCGGCGGCGAAATTACCGAGCGCGGCCTCGTGGCGCGAGAGCAGCTGCCAGCCGGTCAGGTCGTCCGGCCGCTGCGGCACGGCCTCGCGCAGCTGCGCGACCATCTCGACGTAATCCTCGGGCGCCGAGATCTCGGGCCCGGTGCCGGCGCGGCGTTCGGCCTCCGACTGGCTGGGGCGGGCGGCGCGGGCCGCCTCGGCATCGGCGATGCGTTGCGACAGCGGCAGGTCGCCGGCGCCCGGCGCGCCGAGCTGCGCATAGAGCGCGAGCGCGCCCGCCACCACGCCGACCCCGGCGACGAGGCCGAGCAAACGGCGCGGCCCCGCTACGGCGGCCGCGCGGCGCTGGCCGGCGCGGTCGGCCTGGATCAGGCGACGGCCGATCTCGGCGCGGGCGCGGTCCGCCTCCTCCGCGCCGATCAGGCCGCGCGCGCGGTCATGCTCGATCTCGGCCAGCTGGCTTCTGTAGAAGGCCAGGTCGGCGTCCGGCGGGCTTGGCGGCGCAGGACGCCGCAGCGGCGCGATCATTGAGATCGCGACGGTCGCCGCCAGCGCGGATGCGATGATCCAGAACAGCATCAGCCTCTCCTTTGCGCTCCTCCTAGCCGTCCTCGTCCGCCGGAGAAAGACCCGCGCGGCCACGGCTTCGCGAGTGGGAGGCCCGCATTGGCCCGAAACCGGCGCGACCGAATGTCGCGATTCTTTTGCATCGGCGGGAACCCCCATTTCGAAGCTGACGTTGCGCCGTCAAATGACACATCGAGGGGGATCCCGAATGTCTGATCCGAACATCAACAACAACAACAGCAACCCGCCGCCGGCCAAGAGCGGCGGTTCCTCCATCGCGCTGATCGTCGGCGGCCTCGTGGTGGCCGTGGTCGTGCTCTACTGGCTGTTCGCCGGTGGCGGCGAGGTCGAGAACGCCGACGTCGTCGAGGGCGACACCAACGTCAATGTCGAGGCCGAGGCCGAAGGCGCGGCCGAGGCGATCGAGGACACCGGGGCCGCGGCGGTCGAGGAGGTCGAGGACGCCGCGGCGGCGGCCGAGGCCGAAGCCGATGCCGCGATCGAGGAGACCGTGGACGAGACCGAGGCCGGCGCGGTCGAGCCGCTCGAGGACGAAACCGTCATCGAGACCGAGGGCGAGGCCGAGGTCGAGACGACCCAGTAATCGCCGAGGACCTGCGCGGACGGGGCCCTGCTGCCGCCGTTCGCGCCGCTTTCGCCGGGCCGCGCCCTAGCGGCCCGGCCGTTCCGCGTCGAAGCGGTGGAACGCGCGGCCGTTGGCGGCGCCGACGCGCGCGATCTCGGCCGCAAGCTCCGCGGGCTCCGGGCCCGTCCATGACGGACCGTGATCGACCAGCCCGCCTTCCGCCAGCGCCGCGCCCGCCCTTGGGAAATCGATCTCGCCCCAGCTCAGCCGGTTGGGGCCGGCCGCGCCGTCGGGCACCCAGTTGCCGCGCGGCGGGCCGCACAGCGTGACCGACGCGCCGCTGAAGGCGCGAATCTGCCGCGCGAAGACCTCGTCGAGCCCGCCGGGACGGCGCGCGACGATGCCGACCCGCTGCCCGGCATCGCCGACCATGGCCAAGAGGTGCAGGGGCGATCCGTCGACCGAGACGATCCGGCGCGCCGCCTTGTAGGTCGCGATCTGGGTGCGATGGTCGTGCTGCTGCGGGTGGAAGGCGACGTAGCCCTCCTGCGCCAGCCGGCGTTCTAGCCAGCTTTCCCCGAGGATCGAGCCGCGCGCCGCCGGCAGGGCGCTGCGCGAGATGTAGATCCGCTCCGGGCCGTCGGCGGGGATGTCCGCGCCCGCATGGCGGCGGATGAAGCGCCGGAACTCGGGCGCCCCCTCGATCATGTCGAACATGCCGAGCCCCTGCGGCGGCACGTGCAGCCGCTCCACCCGGGTCGGGGCCTCGAGGTTGCGCATCGGGGCATCGAGGCCGAGCGCGCCGAGCAGCGGGCGAAAGCTGCGGGCGACATGCTGCGGCCGGACCTGCGCCTTGGGCACGTAAAGGACGCCGTCGAGGTCGTGGCGCAGCGCGTCGAAGGCCCAGATCCGGGCGAGGCTCTCGACCAGGAAGTGGCCGAAATGGCCGAAGAGCGGCCCGAGGAACAGCCAGCGGCCCGGCAAGGTCTCGATCTCGCCCTCGGGCGGCGGCGCGGGGGGCAGGGTGATCGGCCGCTCGCCCCGCCAGGTCATTGACTGCGCCACGTATCGCCCGTCCGGCCCCAGCACGCCCGAGCGCTGCACCGTGCGGTTGCCGCTGCCCTTGGGCGGCGGCACCACCAGCGCGCCGGTCACGGTGGCGATCCGGCCCGACAGGGGCGCGGAGAGGTCCGGGGGCGCCATCGCCGCTGTCGTCATGCCTGTCCTCCTGTGGTGGCGGCGAGCCTAGGCCGGGGGCGACACCATGCCCAGAGCGCGCCGGCGCGGCGCCGCAATTGTGCCGGCCGGGCATTGTTGTCTGGCCACGGCCCGGCCGCTAGGTTCGGCCGCGCAGGCCAGCAAGAAGGTGCCATGGATCAGTCCGCCCCCCAGCCCGCCCCCCAGCCTGCTCGGGGCTGCATCGAGGCCGTGCCGGCCGAGACCGCGCTGGCCCGGGCGCGGGGCAATCCGCTTCGGCGCTACCCGGCGCCCGACCGCGACGGCGACCGGCTCTACCCGCTGGCGGCCCCGTCTGCCGTGCCGAGCTTTACCATCGGGCCGGAGGACACGGTCTTCGCAATCGGTTCCTGTTTCGCGCGCAACATCGAGCGAGCCCTGTCGGAGGCCGGCCTGCGCGTCACCAGCCGCGAGTTCGACCTCGGCCCGATCGGCGCGAGCCTCGGGCAGGCGTCGAACTTCTTCAACAAGTACACCATCCATTCCGTGCTCAACGAGCTGCGCTGGGCGCTCGAGCGCGACAGCTTTCCGGGCGCGGATGTCCTTTGCGATCTCGGCCGCGGCCGCTGGGCCGACCCGCAGCTCGGCATCGCCCGGCTGGAGTTTCCGCTCGAGCAAGTCCTCGAGTTCCGCCATCGCTACCTCGACGCCATGGCGCAGGTGGCGACGGCCGACCTGCTGGTCGTGACGCTGGGCTATGTCGAGAGCTGGTACGATCGCAAGCTGGGCCTCTACCTGAACCTCGCCCCGCCGGTGCAGGCGGTGAAGGCCGAGCCGGGCCGCTACGAGTTCCGCGTGCTCGGCCATGACGAGGTGCTGGACGGGCTCGAGCAGGTGCACGCTCTGCTATCGCGCCATCGCGGCCGCCCGCCGAAGATGCTGGTCACGGTGTCGCCGGTGCCGCTGCTCGCGACCTTCCGCGAGACCGACGTGCTGGTGGCCAATGCCTATTCCAAGGCGGTGCAGCGCGCCGCGGTCGAAAGCTTCGTCGCGCGCTATGACGGCGTCGACTACTTCCCCTCCTACGAGTTCGTGACCCTCTCCGACCCGAACGTGGCCTGGTCGCGCGGCGATTACAGGCATGTCTCGCCCGACCTCGTCGACCGCATCATGGCGGAGGTGCTGGCGCGCTACATGCGGCGCGACGCGGGGGCGGGCGGCGCGCCCGGACCCGCGGCCGCCGCCTCGACGCCACAGGCGTTGACCGCCACGATGCGGATGCTGCTGAAGCTCGGCGAGGTCGACGAGCTCAGGGCGCTGGCCGAGGCGCGGCGCGACATGGTGGACGCGGATGCCGACGCGCTGCTGCTCGAGGCGGCGGCGGCGCGGCGGCAGCGCGATCTCGAGGCGGCCTTCGCGGCGCTGGAGCGGGCCCGGGCGCTGGACCCGGCCCGGCCCGACGCGCTCGAGCGGCTGATCACGATCTGCCGGCCGCTGCGCCGGCGCGCGGCGGCACGCCGCCTGCGCGACCAGCATGAAGGCGCCTTCCCCGAGCGCGCGGCCTTCCGGGCGCGTCTGGACTGGATCTGACGTGGCCCTGTTTTTCCGTGGCCTGCCATTGACCTTTGCGCGCGAGAGGTTCTGTTATGTGCGCAAATCAACCTTGGCAGAAAAGCGAGACCGACATGGCTTTCGAACTTCCCGACCTCCCCTATGCCCACGACGCGCTGGCCTCCAAGGGCATGTCGAGGGAGACCCTCGAGTACCACCACGACATCCACCACAAGGCGTATGTCGACAACGGCAACAAGCTGATCGCCGGCACCGAGTGGGAGAACAAGCCGGTCGAGGAGATCATCCGCGGCACCTACGACAAGTCCGCCGTGGCCCAGAACGGCATCTTCAACAACGCCTCGCAGTTCTGGAACCACAACCAGTTCTGGGAGATGATGACCCCGAACGACAGCAAGATGCCGGGCGAGCTCGAGCAGGCGCTGACCGACAGCTTCGGCTCGGTCGACAAGTTCAAGGAAGAGTTCGCCGCCGCCGGCGCCGGCCAGTTCGGCTCGGGCTGGGCCTGGCTGGTCAAGGACACCGATGGCGGCCTCAAGGTCACCAAGACCGAGAACGGCGTGAACCCGCTCTGCTTCGGCCAGACCGCGCTGCTGGGCGTCGATGTGTGGGAGCATTCCTACTACATCGACTTCCGCAACAAGCGCCCGGCCTACCTCCAGAACTTCCTCGACAATCTGGTGAACTGGGAGAACGTCGCCTCGCGCATGTAAGCGCCCGCGACGTCACGGTTTTCGGCCCCCGCGCGACGGCGCGGGGGCCTTTTTCGTGACCATCCGCGCCGGAACCCCGCCCATCGCCAGCCGTTTGTTCCCCGAACAACGAAGGAGGCTCCGATGGCCGAGAGGGCAAGATCCAAGGACGGCAAGCGCGAGACCGAGGCCTATGTCAGCGACGCCGACAAGGCCGGGGCGGGCAACCAGCCGGGCCGCGAGGGCGGCGACCTGACCCGCAAGGTCGGCACCCGCGACGACCTCAAGCGCGCCGAGCAGGACGAGGCCGGCCCGACCCGCGTGCGCAAGAGCGACGAGCGGGAGGACGAGGGATGACCAAGATCGACAACGGCACCTGGGTGCTCGTGGCCGATGGCGAGAAGGCCCTGATCCTCGAGAACATCACCGACGACCAGCACCCGAATCTGCGCGTCGTGCGCAAGGAGGAGCAGGAGAACCCGCCCGACCGCGACCAGGCGACCGACAAGGCCGGGCGGCAGGCGGATGACGGCCCGGGGCAGCGCACGGCGCTGGCCGAGACCGACTTCCACCAGCTCGCCAAGGATCGCTTCGCCTCGGATCTCGCGGACATCCTCTACCGCCACGCCCACAAGGGCCGCTTCGACAAGCTGGTGGTGGTGGCGAGCCCGCAGGTGCTGGGCGCGCTGCGGCCCGAGCTGCACAAGGAGGTCTCGGACAAGATCGTGGCCGAGATCGCGAAGACGCTCACCAACCACCCGGTGGTCGAGATCGAGCAGGCGATCGCCGACGAGGCCGCCTGAGGCGCTTACCGGTTAGGGCCGCCCGCGGGCGGCCCTAACCCGCGTCACCCAGCGTCTCGCGCAGGCGCTGCTCCAGCTCCGTGACGCTGCCGACATAGTCTGCGAAGCCGGCCAGCGACGCGTCGGCGAAGCCCTCGGCGACGATATGGTCGACCAGCCGCCGCAGCGGCGCCCAGTAGCCTTCGGTGTCGAGCAGGATGATCGGCTTGGCGTGCAGCCCGAGCTGCTTCCAGGTCAGCACCTCGAAGAACTCGTCGAGCGAGCCGCCGCCGCCGGGCAGCAGCACGATCGCGTCGGCGTTCATGAACATCACCTTCTTGCGCTCGTGCATGGTCTCGGTAACGATGTAGGTGTCGAGGTCGCGCTTGCCGACCTCGCGGTCGACGAGATGCTGCGGGATCACCCCGAAGCTCGCGCCGCCCATGCCCTGCGCCGCGCGCGCGACGCTGCCCATCAGCCCGACATCGCCGGCGCCGTAAACCAGCCGCCAGCCATTGCGCGCCAGCATCTCGCCGGTCTCGGTGGCGGCCGTCTCGTAGGCCGGGCGCGCCCCCGGGCGGGAGCCGCAGAAGACGCAGACGGACGCGGTGTGTCGAAGGGCGGGCATGGCGGCGGCTCCGTTGGGGCCGCCATGGCGAAGTCGCGGGCGGCAATGTCTTTTGACCGTCTTTAGCGGCGTTGCTATGCTCGCTCAACCCGGGCCGATCCGGGGGTCATCCGGGGGGATGTCAGTGAGGGAAACGAGGCCGCTGCGCATGGCGCTCGGCGCCGGTGCGGGAGTCGCGCTGGTCGCGGGTTTCGCCATGCTCCTGCCGCAGGTGCGGCAGGCGGCGCTGGATGTCGCGCCGGCCTGGCGGGCCGCCTTGTCCGACGCGACGCCGTTGACGACCGCCGCGGCGCCGGGCGGCGATGCCGTCGCCCCCGCCTCGGTCGTCGAGGAGGCCCCCGCATCCGATACCAGGGATACCGCTTCCGGCGCGGACCCGAACGCCGAGGCGCCGCCGGCAGCCGGGACGGACAAGCAAGACAGCGACGTCGCGGATCGGCCGCGGATCGACACGATCCGCGTGGCGCCGGATGGCGAGACCGTCCTGGCCGGCCGCGCCAGGCCCGGCGATCGCGTCCGGGTGCTGGTCGATGGCGCGCCGGCGGCCGAGGGGCGGGCGGATGGCGGCGGTCAGTTCGTGATCTTCCTGTCGCTCGGCGGGTCGGACCGGCCGCGCCGGATGACGCTTCTGGGCGATCCCGAGGGGGATGCGCTGCTCTCCGAGGCGACCACGATCATCGCGCCGAACGCCGCCCCGGAGCCTGAGACGGAGCGGCTGGCAGCGGCCGCGCCCGAACCCGCCGGCACGGGCGAAGGTGCCGAAGCGGAGCCCGTGGCGGCGTCGGAGGCCGGGCAGGACCGGGCCGATGCGACGAAGTCCGCCGCGGCAGGCGATGCCGAAACGCAGGCCGCCGGATCGTCCTCTTCCGAGACCGGGCGCACCCCGCGCCCCCGGATCCTGCTGCCCGACCCGCCCGGGACGCGCCTCGCCGCACCCGCACCCGCGGCCGGGTCCGCGCCCGAATTGCCCGTCGCGCTCAGCGCCGCGCCCGAAAGTCCCGCGGCGCCCGCCCGAGAGGCGCAGGCGCGCCCGCCGGTCCTGCAGGCCGACGGGGGCGGGCTGCAGCTGATCCAGCCGGCGCTGGGGCCGGGCGCCACGCCGGAGGTGCTCGAAAGCGTCGCGCTCGACGCCATCGCCTACGGGCCGGGCGGCACGCTGGGCCTGCAGGGGCGGGCGCGGCCGGGCCACAGCGTGCGGCTCTATCTCGACGATGCGGCGGTGCTCGACAGCGCGGTGGGGCCGCAGGGCGGCTGGGAGGCCGGGCTCGACGACCTCGCTCCGGGCCTCTACCGGATGAGGGTCGACGAGATCGACGCCGCGGGCCGCGTCACCTCGCGCATCGAGATGCCCTTCAAGCGCGAGAGCCGGGAGGCGATCCGCGACAGCCTGCGCGAGGAGATCGCCGCGCGCGGCGTGGCGGCGCGCACGGTCCAGCCGGGCAACACGCTGTGGGGCATCGCCAGCGAGCGCTACGGCGAGGGCATGGCCTACATGCATGTCTTCGAGGCCAATGCCGAGCGGATCCGCAACCCCGACCTGATCTATCCCGGCCAGGTCTTCGTGCTGCCCGAGATCGACGGCGGCTGAGTCCCGGTCTGGTCATCCCGTCGGGCCGGCCCTAGTCTGGGCCTCGCGCCCACAGCCAGCCGATGGCCAGCCAGGAGCCCGCCGATGCGACGCCTCTCCAAGACCGACGCCAATCTTTCGGGCCAATCGGTGCGCGGCTGGGACGTGATCCGGCAGGTGATGCCCTATCTCTGGCCCGACGGCCTGACTTGGGTGAAACGCCGCGTCGTGCTGGCGGTGGCGGCACTGGTGCTGGCCAAGCTGATCGCCGTGGGCACGCCGCTCTTCTACAAGGCCGCGGTCGACGCGCTGGCGGGCGAGGGCGAAAGCTCGGCCATGCTGCTTGCCGTGGGCGCCGTGGGGCTGACCGTGGCCTATGGCCTCGCGCGGCTGATGAACGTGGGATTCCAGCAGCTTCGGGACGTGATCTTCACCCCCGTCGGCCAGCGCGCGCTGCGCAAGCTGGCGCTGCGCACCTTCCGCCACATCCACGCGATGAGCCTGCGCTACCACATCGCCCGCAAGACCGGCGGCCTCAGCCGGATCATCGAGCGCGGCGTGAAGGGCGTCTCCTTCCTGCTGCGCTTCCTGCTGTTCTCGATCGGGCCGCTGGTGCTGGAGCTGCTGCTCGTCGCGGTGGTGCTCTTCTTCCTGTTCGACGTCTGGTACCTGGTGGTGATCCTCGTCACCATCGTCCTCTACGTCGGCTTCACCTTCAAGGTGACCGAGTGGCGGGTGAAGATCCGCAAGCAGATGAACGACCAGGACACCGACGCCAACCAGAAGGCGATCGACAGCCTGCTGAACTTCGAGACGGTCAAGTATTTCGGAGCCGAGCAGCGCGAGGCCGCGCGCTACGACGGCGCGATGGAGAAATACGCGCAGGCCGCGATGCGCACCGACTACTCGCTCGCCTTCCTCAATTTCGGCCAGTCGCTGATCATCACCTCGGGCCTCGTGGCGGTGATGGTGATGGCGGCGATCGGGGTGGAGCGTGGCGCGCTCACGGTGGGCGACTTCGTCATGGTCAACGCCTACATGATCCAGATCACCATGCCGCTCAACTTCCTCGGCACGGTCTACCGCGAGATCCGGCAGGCGCTGATCGACATGGCCGAGATGTTCGACCTGCTGGGCCAGCCGCCCGAAGTGACAGACCGCCCCGGCGCCAAGGCGCTCGAGGTGCCGCGCGGCGAGATCGTCTTCGACGAGGTCTGCTTCGGCTACGAGGCGGCGCGCGGCATCCTAAAGGGCGTCTCCTTCACCGTGAAGCCCGGCGAGACCGTGGCGATCGTCGGCTCCTCTGGCGCGGGCAAGTCGACCATCGGCCGGCTGCTGTTCCGCTTCTACGACGTGACCGAGGGCGCGATCCGGATCGACGGGCAGGATCTGCGCGAGGTGACGCAGGACAGCCTGCACGCCGAGATCGGCGTGGTGCCGCAGGACACGGTGCTGTTCAACGACACCATCCTCTACAACATCGCCTATGGCCGCGACGGCGCCACGCGCGAGGAGATCGAGGCGGTGGCGCGGGCGGCGCAGATCCACGACTTCATCATGACGCTGCCCGAGGGCTACGACACCACGGTGGGCGAGCGCGGGCTGAAGCTCTCGGGCGGCGAGAAGCAGCGCGTCGGCATCGCCCGCACGCTGCTCAAGGACCCGCCGATCCTGCTTCTGGACGAGGCGACCAGCGCGCTCGACACCGACACAGAGCGCGAGATCCAGGGCCAGCTTCGGATGATGGGGCAGGGGCGCTCGGTGATCACCATCGCACACCGGCTGTCCACGATTGCGGATGCCGACCGGATCGTGGTGCTGGAGGCCGGAAAAGTGGTGGAATCGGGCAGCCACGAGCATCTTCTGGCGCTCGACGGCCGCTACGCGCAGCTCTGGAGCCGCCAGCAGGCCGAGGAGGCCGAGGCCGCCTGATTGCGGAACTGAACCGCCCGGTCTAGGTTCTGTCCCGACTCGTCCGCCGCGTGCGGGCAACGACTCCCCGTGCCGTGGCGCGGGCATCAAGGACAGCCTTATGACTTCGCCGATGTTCCGCACCGCCGTGGTGCTGGGCCTGCTTTCCGCCGTGGGCCCTTTCACGATCGACATGTATCTCCCGGCGCTGCCGATGCTGGCGGCGGATCTCGGCATCGACGAGGCGGCCTCGCAGGCGACGATCAGCGCCTATTTCCTGGCCTTCGGCCTGGTGCAGCTGGTCTATGGCCCGCTGGCCGACGCCTTCGGGCGCAAGCGGCCGGTCTATGTCGGGGCGAGCATCTTCCTCGTGGCCACGATCGGCTGCGCGCTGGCGCCGACGCTGCCCTGGCTGGTGGCGTTCCGGGCACTGCAGGGCGTGGGCTGCGCCGCGCTGATGGTAATGCCGCGCGCGGTGGTGCGCGACATGTATACCGGCCACGAGGCGACGCGGCTGGTGGCGATGATCATGCTGGTGGTCTCGGTTTCGCCGATGCTGGCGCCGCTGACTGGCGCGGTGATGATGACCTTCACCGGCTGGCGCGGCATCTTCTGGATCCTCGCGGGCGTGGCGGCGGTGGCGCTGCTGCTCGCGGTCTTCGCGCTGCGCGAGACGCTGCCGCCCGAGCGGCGCCGCCCGGTGCGGCCGCGCCAGCTCGCGCTGTCGGCGCGGCGGCTGCTGCGCGACCCGACCTTCATGGCGCTGACCTTCGTGGCGGGCTTCGGCATGTCGAGCTTCTTCGTCTTCATCGCCTCCGCGAGCTTCGTCTACACCGAGCAGTACGGGCTTTCGCCGATGCAGTTCAGCCTGGCCTTCGCGACCAACGCGGTGGGCTTCTTCGGCGCGAGCCAGTTCGCGGCACCGCTCGGCCGCCGGATCGGGCTGATGCGGATGCTGCGGCTGGCGCTGACGGGCTTTGCCTGCACCAGCCTGACGCTTCTGGCGATCACCGCCGCGGGCTATGCCTCGCTGCCGGTGCTGATCGGGCTGCTCCTGGCCGGGAATGCCTGCCTCGGCCTCGTCATCCCGACGAGCCAAGTGATGGCGCTCGATCCGCATGGCGAGATTGCGGGTCTCGCCTCCTCGATGGGCGGCACGCTGCAGATGCTGACCGGCGGGCTGATGGTGGCGGCGACGGGGCCGTTCTTCGACGGCACCGCGCTGCCGATGGTCGCGGTGATCGCGCTCTGCGCGGTGATGGCGCTGGGCCTCGCGCTTCTGGCGCTGGGCCGGGGCGAGCGTTCGCCGCAGCCGGTCTGAGCCTCACTCCGCCGCGCGCAGCGGCAGGGCGGGACGGGTCTCGGGCTCGTCCTCCCAGATGATCTCCGGCGCGCGGATGCGCCGCGCCTCGCGCCGGAGCGCCCAGTCGCGCGCCGCCTTGCTGCCGCGGCCCATCGACAGACGCGCCAGCAGGCGCGACATCCAGTGCGCGTAGCGTGCGGCCCAGATCCTGAGCGCCAGCATCGCCGGGGTGAAGAGCAGCGTCAGACCGGTCGCGATGCCGAGGCCGAACACCACCGCCGTGGCGAGCTGCTTCCACCACAGCGCCGTCGGGCTGTCGATCGTGTAGCCGCCGCCGAAGAAGTCGAGGCTGAGGCCGAACATCATCGGCGCGAGGCCGGCCATGGTGGTCACCGTGGTCAGGAAGACCGGGCGGATGCGCGCCTCGGCGGTGCGGATCACCGCCTCGATGCGCGGCATGTAGCGCGCGAAGTCCTGGTAGGTGTCGATCAGCACGATGTTGTTGTTCACCACGATCCCCGCCAGCGCGACGATGCCGGTGCCGGTCATGATGATCGAGAAGGTCTGCTCCATCACCAGCATGCCGATCAGCACGCCGGCGGTGGACATCACCACCGCCAGCAGCACCAGCACCGCGTTGTAGAAGCTGTTGAACTGCGCCAGCAGGATGATGAACATCAGCCCCAGCGCGCCGGCGAAGGCCGATTGCAGGAAGGCCTGGCTTTCGGCCTGGTCCTGCTGGTCGCCGGTCCATTCCCAGCCGATGCCGGCCGGCAGCGGGCCCGTCTCCAGCCATTCGCCCAGAAGCGCGATCCGCTCGTTCGGTGTGACCGGCACGCGCAGCACGTCGCCGCGCTCCACCGCTGCGACGAGCGCGGGGTCGGCCTCGACCTCGGCATCGGGCCGCACCCGGCTCTCGCCGGTCGCGGTGTCGGTCAGCAGCACCAGCCCCGGATCGACATCCGCGCGCACGTCGAAGGCGCGCTTCTGGTCGACGCGGGTGATCTCGGCCAGTTCGCTCACCGGGCGGCGGGTGACGAAGTTCGACAGCGGCACCAGCCCCGAGGGGGTGCGCACGCGCAGGCTGTCGAGGGTCGAGAGCACGCGGTCCTCCTCGGGCAGGCGCACCCGGATCTCGATCTCCTCGTCGGAGCTGTCGACCCGCATCGTGTCGAGCAGCAGGCCGCGCGTCACCAGCTGCACCATCGCGCCCACCGTGGCCACGTCGGCCCCGAACCGCCCGGCCTTCTCGACATCGACGTCGATCTGCCAATCGATGCCGGGCAGGGGCAGCGTGTCCTCGATCAGCACCAGCCCCGGCGTCTGCTCGAACCGCTCGCGGACCAGGGCGGTGGCCTCCTGCAGCGCCGCGAAATCGTCGCCGGTCAGCCGCAGGTGCACCGGCTTGGCGTCGCCCGGCCCGCGCGACAGGTCGAGGATCTCGGTGCGCAGACCCGGAAGTGCTGCCAGCTTTTCCTGCAGCCCTTCGAGCACGAGGTCGCCGTCGAGCCCGGCCAGCCCGCGCCCCTGCGCGAGGGCATAGGCCTCGCGGTTCTCCCAAGGCACCAGCTCGATCTGCAGCTGGCCGATCGCGTCGGCCGGCCCGCCGATTCCGCCGGTGTTGGCGTTGAGCCCGCCTTCGCCGGCAAAGGCGAAGACCGTCTCGACGCCGGGATGCGCCAGCACCACGCGCTCGACCTCCGCGACCAGCGCGTCCTTCTCGGGCAGGCTGAGATTGCCCCGGGCCTGGACGTAGATGATCGCCTGCTCGGGCTCGGTCGGCACGAAGAATTCCACGCCGTTGTTGTGCCGGCCGTAATAGCCGAAGGTGGTGACGACGAAGCCGATCACGGCGGCGATCGTCACCAGCGGCATCACCGGGTTGCCGGCGATCAGCCCGATCACCCGGCCGAACAGCGTGCGGCGATAGCCGGCGCGGATCCTGCGCCGGCGGCGCTGGATCTTGGCCGAGGCGCCGAAGATCGTGGTCAGCATCACGCCCGCCAGCGCCATCGCCAGCCCCGGCGCCGCCTCGACCAGCCCCTGCGCTGGGCGCGCCTCGCCCATGAGGTAGCCCGGGTTCAGCGCCTGCATCAGCCCGACGAAGATCAGCCCGGCGGCGGGCGGCACCAGCGCCGCGCGCACCACCCAGGGCAGGCGGCGGCGCAGCCGGTCGGAGGCGTGGTGCAGTGCCCGGCTGACCCGGCCCAGCACGCCGCCCATCACCGGCAGGTAGATCAGCGCCACCACCAGCGAGGCCGAGAGCACGAAGATCAGCGTCACCGGCAGCATGCCCATGAACTGCCCGGCCACGCCGGGCCAGAACAACATCGGCAGGAAGGCGCAGAGCGTGGTGGCTGTGGAGGAGACCACCGGCCAGAACATCCGCTTGGCGGCCTCGACATAGGCGTGCATCGGGCCGGTGCCCTCGGAGATCCGCTTGTCGGCGTATTCCACCACCACGATCGCGCCGTCGACCAGCATCCCGACCGCGAGGATCAGGCCGAACATCACGATGTTCGAGATGGTCACCTCCATCACCGCCAAGAGCGCGAAGCACAGCAGGAAGGAGGTCGGGATCGCGAAGCCCACCAGCATCGCCGGGCGCGGGCCGAGCGCGGCCAGCACCACGATCATCACCAGCGCGATCGCGGTCAGCACCGCGCCCTCGAGCTGGCTGACCATCGAGGCGACGATCCGGCTCTGGTCGTTCGAGGTGCCCACGGTGATCGCGGCGCGCAGCTCCTCGGGCCAGCGCGCCCGCTCGGCGGCGACGGTCTCGCGCACCAGCGCGGCGGTGTCGATCAGGTTGAAGCCCTTGCGCTTGACCACCTGCAGCGCCACCGTCGTCTCGCCGTTGAAGCGCGCGGTCGAGGCGCGGTCCTCGAAGGTCAGGCGGATCGAGGACAGGTCGCCCAGCGTGACCACGCGGTCGCCATTGGTCTTGACCGGCAGGTCGTAGACGTCGCGCGGCTCGTCGAAGCTCGAGGGGATCTTGACCGAGAAGGCGCCGCGCGCGGTCTCGACCTCGCCCGCGGCGATCAGCAGGTTGTTCTGCGCCACCACCTGGCTCAGCTCGGCGGCGGTGACGTTGTAGGCCTCGAGCCGGAGCGGGTCGATCTCGACCTCCAGCATCTCGTCGCGCTGGCCCACCAGCCCGGCCGAGAGCACCGCGTCGAGCCCCTCGAGCCGGTCCTGCAGGTCCTTGGCGACGCGGATCAGCGTGCGCTCGGGCAGGGCGCCGGTCAGGTTGACGATGACGATCGGGAATTCGGAGAAGTTGATCTCGTTCAGGCTCCAGCTCTCGGCCCCGTCGGGAAAGCCGGCCTCGGCGGTGTTCATGGCATCGCGCACGTCGGCCATGATCTTGGTCTTGTCCCAGCCGAACTCGAACTCGAGCGCCACGCCGGCATAGCCCTCCGACGCGGTCGAGGTCATGGTCTTCAGCCCGTCGAGATCCGACAGCTCGGTCTCCATCGGCCGCACCAAGAGCTGCTCGCTGTCCTCGGCCGAGATGCCGGGGAAGGGCACCGAGACGAACAGCGCCGGGATCTCGATGTCGGGCTCGCCCTCCTTCGGCAGGCCGAGATAGGCCGCCGTGCCGGCGGCGAGGCTCAGCACGATGAAGGCGAGGATCATCCGCGCCCGGGAGGCGGCCCAGTCGACGATTCCGGTCACTCCGAGGCCTCCCTGTAGCTCGGGGCGACGGCGACGCCGTCGGTGACGTATTCCTGCCCGACGAGGATCACCTCGGCCTTCGGCGCGAGGCCGGCGACCAGCACGCCTTCGGCGGTGTCGCGCAGCAGCTCGACCGGGGCGAAGCGCGCCACCGGCCGCTCGCCCGCGCCGTTGATGATCCGCACCCCCAGCCGGCCGCCGTCATCGAGGGTCAGCGCCGATTGCGGCAGCAGATGCGCCAGCGTGCCGTTGGCGGCGACGCGGATCTCGGCGGTCTGGCCGTCGCGGATGGCCAGTTCGGGGTTGGGCACCGACACCTCGACCCGGAAGGTGCGGGTGGTCTCGTCGGCCGAGCGCGACACGAACCGCACCTCGCCCGACAGCGCCTGACCCGACGCCAGCCGGCCGCGCGCCGGCGCGCCGACCGCGATGCGGTCGACACCGACCTCGGGCACGAATCCCACGAGCTTGATCGGGTCGAGCTGCACGATAGTGGCGCAGGGCGAGCCGGGCTGCATCAGCAGGCCCAGCTCGGCGGTGTCGGTCTCGAGCAGGCCCTCGAACGGCGCGCGGATCGTCAGCTCCTCGATCGCCCGCTCGGCCGAGGCGACGGCCGCGGCGGCGGCCTCGATGCCCGCGCGGGCCGAAACCAGCCCGGAGGCGGCGCTCTGCACCTGTGCGGTGGCCGCCTCCTGCGCGGCCTCGGCGCTGATCACCGAGGTTTCGCTCTGGTAGCCGCCGCGGCTGAGCCGGCGCGCGTTGCTCAGCGTGATCTCGGCCTCGCGCAACCGCGCCTCGGCCTCGGCCTCGCTCGCCTCGGCCATCGGCAGCCGGCTCTCGGCCTCCGACAGCCGGGCCCGCGCCTCGGCCAGCGCCGCAGCCCGCGTGCCGGGGTCGAGCTCGCACAACACCTCGCCCGCCGCGACGAGCCGGCCCTTGCGCAGCGGCTCCGAGATCACGCGCCCCTGCGTCTCGGAACGGACCTCGACCTCCCGCGCCGCCTCGGTACGGCCGCGCAGGATCACCGCGGCATCGACCTGCTGTGCGGTGCTGCGCAGCGCCACCACGCTCACCCCCGGCGGGGCCGCCGCGGCTTCGGCGGGCGCAGCGGCGGCCGTCGCGCCGTGATCGACCTGCGCGATCGAGTAGAGCCGGTCGCGATCGATCACCAGAAGATAGAGAAACGCGGCCACCAGCAGTGCGGTAAGAGCTGGAATCGGCTTCATCCTACGGAGCCCTCCTTCGAACGGGCAGGTCGCGTGCCAGCGAATGGGGCGCGTCCCGGACCGGTCTGTCGAGGGGCGGTCGCAGGGCGGACCGGTGCTGAACCGACCGGTTCAGGATAGGCCCGGGATGACCCGGCGGCAATACGCTTCGCGGGCCAGCGACCCTCGGTCGCGGCAGGACCCGCGCAACCCTTGTCCCTCCGCCGCTTATCGCGATATGAGAGCCGGACCACTGAAGGCGCCGCGGCGCAACCCGGAGGGGAGACGAGGGCGTGAGCAATCCCGACAGCTTCATCGATGAGGTCAGCGAAGAGGTCCGGCGCGAGCGCCTGTTCCGGCTGATGCGCCGCTACGGCTGGATTCCCCTGACCGCCGTGGTGCTGATCGTCGGCGGCGCCGCCGCCTGGGAGTGGCGGGAGTCGCAGGCCGAAGCGGCCGCGCAGGCGCGCGGCGACGCGATTCTGGCCGCGCTTTCGACCTCCGCGCCCGAAGCCCGCGCCGCCGCGCTGGCCGAGATCGCGGGCGAGGGCGAGGCGGATCTTGTGACCCGCCTGGCGCTGGCCGCCGAACAGCAGGCCGCGGGCGAGACGCAGGCCGCCATCGGCACGCTCGACGCGATCGCCGGCGATGGCGAGGTGCCCGAGCTCTACCGCGACCTCGCCGCGCTCAAGGCGCTGATGATCGATTCCGACCGCGCGCCCGAGGAAAAGCTGATGGCGCTCGAGGCGCTTTCGGCGCCGGGCGCGGCCTATGCGCCGCTCGCGCGCGAACAGATCGCGCTGGTCCACCTGTCGCAGGGCGACACCGAGGCGGCGCTCGAGCAGCTTCGCGCGCTGCTGGAGGCGGCGGAGACCACGGCGGGCTTGCGCGATCGCGCGGCAAGCCTGATGGTGGCGCTCGGCGAAACGCCGGAGGCCGCCGTGGCCCCCGACGCCGCCGCCATTGCCGGACAGTGACCGGCCGGGCGCCGCCGCGAGGCGGCGCAGGACACGAAACGAGGCAAGAGGGGCAGGGATGCGGAGCAGCGCTCTGATCGGATTGGGGGCGGTCGCCCTCCTGGCGGCATGCGGTGAACCCGATGTCCGGCTGCCCGGCGATCGCATCGGCGTGGCGATGCCCGGCGCGGCGCTGCCCGCGGCGGATCGCGACCGGCCGCTTGCCCTCGCCCAGCCGGTGCTGAACGCCGACTGGACCCATCGCGGCGGCGAATCCGATCACGACATCGCGCATCCGGCGCTGGCCGGCCAGATCGCGCCGCTGTTCGAGGTGCCGATCGGGAAGGGCGAAAGCCGCTCGGCCCGGATCACCGCCGACCCGGTGGTCGTCAACGGCCGGGTCTACACGCTCGACGCCCGCGCCGGCGTCACCGCCTTCACCGCCGAGGGGCGCCCGCTATGGCGGCGCGATCTCACGCCCTTGGCCGAGCGCGCCGAGGATGCCTCCGGCGGCGGTCTCGCCACCGATGGCGCGCGGCTCTACGTCTCGACCGGCTTCGGCGAGATCACCGCGCTCGACGCCGCCACCGGCGACGAGGTCTGGACCCAGGATCTTCAGGCCCCCGGCAGCGCCGCGCCCACCGTGGCGCGCGGCAAGGTCTATGCCGTGGCGCGCGACAGCCGCGCCGTCGCGCTCGATGCCAAGACCGGCCGGATCCTGTGGGAGACCACCGGCAACGAGGCCGCAGCCGTGTTCGACGCCGGCGCCGGACCGGCGGTGGCGGGCGACCTCGCGGTTCTGCCTTTCGCCTCGGGCGAGGTGCTGGGCGTCTTCCCCGATGGCGGCCTGCGCCGCTGGTCCTCCGTGGTGGCCGGCAAGCGCCCGGGCGCGGCGGCGGCCCAGGCCGCGGGCGGCCTCTCGGGCGATCCGGTGATCGAGAGCGGCCGGGTCTATGCGGGCAACGCCACGGGGCGGCTCGCGGCCTTCGACGCCTTCACCGGCGAGACGATCTGGACCGCGGCCGACGGCGCGCTTAGCCCGGTGGTGCCGGCCGGCGATTCCCTGTTCCTGGTCAACGATCTCGGCCAGCTCGTCCGGCTCGAGGCCGCGACCGGCCGGCCGATCTGGCGCACCGATCTGCCCAAGGGCGCAGAGGGCGGCTTCCTGCGGCGCGACCGGCTCTTCGCCCATTACGGCCCGGTATTGGCCGGTGGCCGGCTGATCACCGCCTCCTCGGACGGGATGCTGCGGCAGTTCGACCCGGTCTCGGGGCAGCTGATGGCCGAGCAGCCGTTGCCGGCCGGGGCCGCCACCAACCCCGTCGTGGCCGGCGGCGTGCTCTACGTCGCGACCGAAGCCGGTACGCTTGCCGCTTTCCGTTGACGCCCATCCGGTGTATGGGGCCGTCTTCAAGACGCGAAAGACCTTGAGATGAGCTTCACCCTCGCCCTCGTCGGCCGGCCCAATGTCGGCAAATCCACGCTGTTCAACAGGCTTGTCGGCCGCAAGCTGGCGCTGGTCGACGACCAGCCCGGCGTGACCCGCGACCTGCGCGAGGGGCCGGCCCGGCTGGGCCCGTTGCGCTTCACCGTGGTCGACACGGCCGGGCTCGAGGTCGCCACGGACGAAAGCCTGCAGGGCCGGATGCGCCGCCTGACCGAGCGCGCGGTCGAGATGGCCGATGTTTGCCTCTTCATGGTCGATGCGCGCGCCGGCGTGCTGCCGGCCGACGAGATCTTCGCCGACATCCTGCGCCGCAAGGCGCGCCACGTGATCCTCGCGGCCAACAAGGCCGAGGGCCGCGCCGGCGAGAGCGGTCTGCTTGAGGCCTACGCGCTGGGCCTGGGCGAGCCGCTGCGGCTTTCGGCCGAGCATGGAGAGGGCATGGGCGAGCTGATGGCCCTGCTCGAGCCGCTGGCGACCGAGTTCGAGGCCCAGGCCGAGGAAAGCGCGCCGGAAACCGAGATCGATGTCGACGAGGACGGCGAGGCCGACGAGGACGCGCCCTGGGCGCCGACGCCTGAGCGGCCGCTGCAGGTGGCGGTGGTCGGACGGCCCAATGCCGGCAAGTCGACGCTGATCAACAAGATCCTCGGCGAGGAGCGGCTGCTGACCGGCCCCGAGGCCGGTATCACCCGAGACGCGATCTCGCTCAACATCGAGTGGAAGGACACGCCCTTCCGGATCTTCGACACGGCGGGCATGCGCAAGAAGGCCCGGGTGCAGGAGAAGCTGGAGAAGCTCTCCGTCTCCGACGGCCTGCGCGCGGTGAAGTTCGCCGAGGTGGTGGTGGTCCTGCTCGACGTGGAGATCCCGTTCGAGCAGCAGGATCTGCGCATCGCCGACCTCGCGGAGCGCGAGGGCCGGGCGGTGGTCGTCGCGGTCAACAAGTGGGATCTCGAGGACGAGAAGCAGGACAAGCTCAAGGAGCTGAAGGAAAGCTTCGAGCGGCTCTTGCCGCAGCTCAAGGGCGCGCCGCTGGTCACGGTGAGCGCGCGCACCGGCCGTGGCCTCGACCGGCTGCATGACGCGATCCTCAAGGCGCACGAGACCTGGAACCGCCGCGCCTCGACCGCGCAGCTCAACCGCTGGCTCGCGGGCATGCTGGAGCAGCACCCGCCGCCGGCCCCGGGCGGGCGGCGGATCAAGATGCGCTACGCCACCCAGATCAAGACCCGGCCGCCGAGCTTCGTGGTGATGACCTCGCATCCCGACGAGGTGCCCGACAGCTACAAGCGGTATCTTATCAACGGCTTGCGGCTCGACTTTGACATGCCGGGCACGCCGATCCGGCTGTACTTGCGCGATCAGGGGCAGAAGAACCCCTACAAGAACCGCAAGAAGGCCCAGCCGTCGCGGCTGCGCAAGCACCTCGACAAGTAAGACGAAGAGAGCGCCGCAAGGCGCTCTTTTCATTTGATGATCCGGCGAAGTCTCAGGCCCTGCCGCCGGCCATGATCCGGGCCAGGACAAGGGCGCCCAGCACCGCCGCGAGGCTGACCAGCGCCACGAGGCCCGGCAGCGCGACGCCGTTGGCCACGAAGATGGCGAACAGCGCCCAGCCCACGGTCAGCCCGTAGGAGGCCGCGCGCGGGCGGCGCGACTGCACCAGAAGCGCCAGCAGCGTCGCCATGAGCACGCAGACCACCGCCCAGCCCGTCTGGTTCATGACGAGGCCGTAGCCCGCCGCGGTGGAGCCGAGGCTCACGAAGCTCGCCGCCGACAGCCAGCCCGCGAAGATGCCCACCGGCACCCGGAACCACCAGACGTCGCGCCCGGGCGCGAGGAGGAACGCGCCGATCGCGCCGGCCGCCATCACGAAGATGGTGATCGTCGCCCAGACCGCGCTGGCATTGGCGATGGAGAGCCACGGCACGCCGACGCCGAGCGCCAGCAGCAGCGGCCAGCGCGCGCGGTGCCAGTCGGGCGCGTCGGCCCGTTTCCAGGCGCCGTAGCCCGCCGAGGCGATCAGCCACAGATAGATCAGCCCCCAGATCGAGAAGGCCCAGCCCGCGGGCTGCACCGGCGGGTCGATCTGCGGCAGCGGCAGTTGGTCGGCGGTGAAGCCGGTGAAGGGCGAGGTGACCAGCGGCGCGAGCGCGAAGGCCACCGAGAGGGCGAGAACGGCCCAGGCGAGAAGACGTGTCATGCCGCCACTACGCGCCGCGCCGCCCGGCGGTTCACCGGGCGGCGCGGAAAATCGTCATCGGCGGGCTCAGCGGACCAGCTCGCCCTCGGCCGAGATGCGGGTGCGGCCGCCGAGATAGGGGTGCAGCACCTCGGGCAGCGTCACCGAGCCGTCCTCTTCCTGGCCGTTCTCCAGCACTGCGATCAGCGTCCGGCCCACGGCGAGGCCGGAGCCGTTCAGCGTGTGCAGGAACTCGGGCTTGCCGCCGCCCTCGGGGCGGAAACGGGCGTTCATCCGCCGCGCCTGGTAGTCGCCGCAGGTCGAGACCGAGCTGATCTCGCGGTAGCGGTCCTGCCCGGGCAGCCAGACCTCGAGGTCGTGCGTGCGCCGCGCGCCCGCGCCCATGTCGCCCGCGCAGAGCAGCATGGTGCGGTAGGGCAGTTCCAGCTTCTCGAGGATCGCCTCGGCGCAGCGGGTCATGCGCTGGTGCTCGGCCTCCGACTCGTCGGGATGCACGACCGAGACCATCTCGACCTTCTCGAACTGGTGCTGACGCAGCATGCCGGCGGTGTCGCGCCCGGCGCTGCCGGCCTCCGAGCGGAAGCACTGGGTGTCGGCGACGTAACGGCGCGGCAGGTAGGACTGCTCGACGATGCAGTCGGCCACGAGGTTGGTCAGCGTCACCTCGGCGGTGGGGATCAGCCACCAGCCGGTGGTGGTCTGGTAGCTGTCCTCGCCGAATTTCGGCAGCTGGCCGGTGCCGATCATCGCCTCGTCGCGGACCAGCACCGGAGTCATGGTCTCGGTCAGCCCGTGCTCCTCGACATGGGTGTCGAGCATGAACTGCGCCAACGCCCGGTGCACCCGCGCGACCGCGCCCGACAGCACCACGAAGCGCGCGCCCGAAAGCTTGGCCGCGGCCTCGAAATCCATGCCGTTCTTCACCGCCGGCAGGTCGTAATGCTCCTTCGGCGTGTAGTTGAACCGGCGCGGCGTGCCGTTGCGCCGCAGCTCGACATTGTCGTCCTCGTCCTCGCCTGCCGGCACGTCGTCATGGGGCAGGTTGGGGATGCTCAGCAGCAGCTGGTGCAGCGCCCGGTCCTCGGCCTGCGCCTCGTCGTTCAGGCGGGCGATCTCGGCCTTCTTGTCGGCCACAAGCGCGCGCAGCCGCTCGAACTCGGCCTCGTCGCCGCGGCCCTTCGCCGCGCCGACTTCCTTCGAGGCGCGGTTCTGCTGGGCCTTGGCGGTCTCGGCGGCGTGGATCTTGGCGCGGCGCGCGTCGTCGAGGGCGAGGATCTGCGACGACACCGAGGACATCCCGCGGCGGGCCAGGGCGGCGTCGAAGGCGTCGGGGTTGTCGCGGATGGCGCGGATGTCGTGCATTGTCTCGTCCGTCTCGAAAGGGGTTTCACGGCCCGGGGGCCGCGCCCATATGCACCACAATCGCCGCACTTGTGAACCGGCAAAGCAGCCGGGATCGGGGCGGGGCGGCGCGGTGGACAATCACCGGACCCGGCAGTAGGGTGCCGCGACTTTTCCAGGGGCGCCGCGCATGGCGCCTCGACACGATGCAAAGGACCCTCATGCAAGGCCTCGAATCTTTCATCCCGCTGATCCTGATCTTCGCGATCATGTGGTTCTTCCTGATCCGCCCGCAGCAGAAGAAGCTCAAGGAGCATCAGGCCATGGTGGCCGGGCTGCGCCGGGGCGACCAGGTCGTCACCCAGGGCGGCGTGATCGGCAAGGTCGTCAAGGTGCGCGACGACAACGAGGTCGAGGTCGAGATCGCCCAGGGCGTGGTGGTCCGCGTGGTCCGTTCGACCATCTCCGCCGTGACCAGCAAGACCGAGCCGGCCAAGGCCTGATTTCCCGTTCGGCCCGCGGGGCCCGAGGACGACGACGATGATGCACATTCCCACCTGGCGCCGGGTGATGATCTGGCTGGTCTGCCTCGCCGGGCTGGTCTTCGCCGCGCCGAACCTGTTCTACGAGCGGGTCGAGACCGCGAACGACGCCCGCGCCCTGATCGAGAGCGGCCGCAGCGATGCCGAGATCGAGGCGCAGGCCGCGCTCTGGCCCGAATGGCTGCCCTCCGGGCTGGTCAATCTCGGCCTCGACCTGCGCGGCGGCGCCCATCTTCTGGCCGAGGTGCAGGTCGAGGAGGTCTATGCCGCGCGCATGGACGGTCTCTGGCCCGAACTGCGCGACACGCTGGCCGCCGAGCGCGACACGCTGGGCTTCGTCACCCGCGAGGAGGGCGATCCGTCCGAGCTGCGGGTGCGGATCTCCAACGCCGACCAGATCGACCGGGCGCTGGAGCTGGCGCGCGGCCTCGCGCGGCCCGTCACCTCGCTGACCGGCGCCGGCGCGACCGACATCGACGTGCGCGCCCAGGGCGCGGAGCTGGTCGTCACGCTGAGCGAGGCCGAGCGTCTCGCCACCGACGACCGCACCGTGCGCCAGGCGCTCGAGATCGTGCGCCGCCGGATCGACGAGGTCGGCACCCGCGAGCCCACCATCCAGCGCCAGGGCGAGGACCGCATCCTGATCGAGGTGCCGGGCGTCGGCTCGGCCGAGGAGGTCAAGGACATCATCGGCACCACCGCGCAGCTGACATTCCAGCCCGTGGTGTCGCGCACCGGCGACGCCGAGGAGGCGCCGGGCCCGAACAACGAGATCCTGCCCTCGCTCGACGAGCAGGGCGTCTACTACATCCTCGAGCGCGCGCCCGTGGTGACCGGCGAGGAGCTGGTCGACGCGCAGCCCGCCTTCGACCAGAACGGTCGCCCGGCGGTGAACTTCCGCTTCAACCCCTCGGGCGCACGGGCCTTCGGTGACTACACCGCCGAGAACATCGGCTCGCCCTTCGCCATCGTGCTCGACCAGGAGGTGATCTCCGCCCCGGTCATCCAGAGCCACATCCCCGGCGGTTCGGGCATCATCACCGGCAACTTCACGGTCGAGGAATCGACCCAGCTCGCGGTGCTCCTGCGCGCCGGCGCGCTGCCGGCGGGCCTGACCTTCCTCGAGGAACGGACCATCGGCCCCGAGCTCGGCGCCGACAGCATCGAGGCCGGCAAGCTCGCCGCCATGGTCGGCGCGGGCCTCGTGATCGCGCTGATGATCGCCTCCTACGGCATCTTCGGCGTCTTCGCGACGGTGGCCCTCACCTTCAACATGGTGCTGATCTTCGCCGCGCTCTCGATGCTCGGCGCGACGCTGACCCTGCCCGGCATCGCCGGCATCGTGCTCACCGTCGGCATGGCGGTGGACGCCAACGTGCTGGTCTACGAGCGCATCCGCGAGGAGCTGAAGACCGCGCGCGGGCCGGCCCGGGCGATCGATCTGGGCTACGAGAAGGCGCTCTCGGCGATTCTCGACGGCAACGTCACCACGCTGATCACCGCGGCGATCCTGTTCATGGTGGGCTCCGGCCCGGTCCGCGGCTTCGCGGTCACTCTCGGCCTCGGCATCCTCACCTCGGTCTTCACCGCGATCTTCGTGACGCGGCTGCTGATCGTGATGTGGTTCGAGCGCCGCCGTCCCAAAACCATCGAGGTCTGACATGCGGCTGCGCATCGTACCCGAAAACACCAAGATCGACTTCTTCCGCGCGGCGCGGATCACCTTCGGCGCCTCCATCGTCGCCATGGTGCTGAGCATCGCGGCCTTCTTCGCGCTGGGGCTGAACTTCGGGATCGACTTCCAGGGCGGCACCACGATCCGCACCGAGGCCGAGCAGCCCGTCGATGTCGGCGCCTACCGCGAGGCGATCGCGCCGCTGGGGCTGGGCGACGTGGTGATCACCGAGGTGTTCGACCCCTCCTTCGGCGACGACCGCAACGTCGCCTCGGTCCGTATCCAGGCCCAGGAGGGCGCCGAGAGCGTCACCGCCGAGACCATCTCGGCGGTGCAGGGCGCGCTGAGCGAGGTCGATCCGAGCATCACCTTCCCCTCGGTCGAAAGCGTCGGGCCCAAGGTCTCGGGCGAGCTGATCCAGTCGGCGGTCTATGCCGTGCTCGGCTCGCTCGCGGCGATCCTGTTCTACATCTGGCTGCGCTTCGAATGGCAGTTCGCGATCGGCGCCATCGCGGCGCTGGTGCATGACGTGGTGGTGACGATCGGCCTCTTCGCGGTGCTGCAGATCAAGTTCGACCTCGCCATCATCGCGGCGCTGCTGACCATCGTCGGATACTCGATCAACGACACCGTCGTGGTGTTCGACCGCGCCCGCGAGAACCTGCGCAAGTACAAGACCATGCCGCTGCGCGACCTGCTCAACCTCTCGGCCAACGAGACGCTGAGCCGGACCGTGATGACCTCGGGCACCACGCTGCTGGCGCTGCTGGCGCTGCTGGTGCTGGGCGGCGACGTGATTCGCGGCTTCGTCTTCGCGATCTTCTGGGGCATCATCATCGGCACCTACTCGTCGATCTACGTCGCCAAGAACATCGTGCTCATGCTCGGCGTGAAGCGCGACTGGGACAAGAAGGACCCGAAGGCGGGCACGCAGTTCGCCGACATCGACGCCTGACGGGCAGGAGGACGACATGCGGCTGGTCGAGATCGACTACGACGATTCGAAACCGATCGACGGCTACGGTCCGGGCTTCTTCCGGATCGGCGGCGAGCTGGTCGAGGGCGCGGTGACGCTGAACCCGACCGGCCTGAAAAGCTGGGGCGGCTTCGAGGACATCGACTCGATCCTCGCCATCGCCGACCGCATCGACGTGCTCTTCGTCGGCACCGGCGCCGAGATCGCACATGCGCCGAAGGCGTTCCGCGAGCGGCTGGAGGAGGCCGGTCTCGGGGTCGAGACCATGGCCACCCCCGCCGCCTGCCGCACCTACAACGTGCTCTTGTCGGAAGGACGGCGCGTCGGCGTCGCGCTGCTGCCGGTCTGAGCGACCTCCTCGTCGAGGATCTCGCCGTCGCACGCGGCGGCGTGCCGGTGCTCGAGGGCGTGAGCTTCCGCGTCGCGCCGGGCCGGGGCCTCGTGCTGCGCGGCCCCAACGGCATCGGCAAGACCACGCTCCTGCGCGCCATCGCCGGGCTGCAGCCGCCACTCTCGGGCCGCGTCGAAGGCGCGGGCGAACGGGCGGGCTATGCCAGCCACGCCGACGGCATCAAGCCCGCGCTCACCGTGGCCGAGACGTTGGGCTTCTGGGCCGACCTCTACCGCGCCGAGCTGCCAGAGGCGGTCTATGACTGGTTCGACCTCGCCGATCTGCGCGACCGCCCGGCCGGCACGCTCTCGGCCGGGCAGGGCCGCAGGCTCGGCCTCGCCCGGCTGGCGGTGATCGGGCGTGAGGTGCTGCTTCTGGACGAACCCACCGTCTCGCTCGACGCGGCCTCGGTCCGGCGCTTCGCGGCCTTCATCCGCGACCGCCATCTTGCGCAGGGCGGCATCGCGGTGCTCGCCACGCATATCGATCTCGGCCTCGAGCTGCCGGAAATCGACCTCACCCCGCACCGCGCCGCCCCCGAGGCGCGCGGCGGCTCGGACGAGGCCTTCCTGTGAGGGCGGTGCTCGGCCGCGATCTGCGGCTCGCGGTGCGGGCGGGCGGCGGCTTCGGGCTGGGGCTCGCCTTCTTCCTGATCGTGGTGGTGCTGGTGCCCTTCGGCGTCGGCCCCGAGACCGAGATCCTGTCGCGCATCGCGCCGGGCATCCTGTGGGTCGCGGCCCTTCTCGCGGCGCTGCTGTCGCTCGACCGGATCTTCGCGCTCGACCACGAGGACGGCTCTCTGCCGCTTCTGGCCACCGCGCCGCTGCCGCTCGAGGGGCTGGCGCTGGCCAAGGCGCTGGCGCACTGGCTGACCACCGGGCTGCCGTTGGTCGTGGCCGCGCCGATCCTCGGCGTGCTGCTGCACCTCTCCGGGCCGGGGATGCTGTGGCTTCTCGTCTCGCTCGCCATCGGCACGCCGGCGCTTTCGCTGATCGGCACCTTCGGCGCGGCGCTGACCGTCGGGCTGCGGCGCGGCGGGCTGCTCCTGTCGCTGATCGTGCTGCCGCTCTACGTGCCGGTGCTGATCTTCGGGGCCGAGGCGGCGCGGCGCGGCGCGGACGGCCTGTCGGTCGCGACGCCGCTCCTGCTGCTCGGCGGCATCGGTCTCGGCTGCGCCGCGCTGCTGCCATTTGCCGCGGCCGCGGCGCTGCGTGTCACGCTGCGGTGAGGCGCGCGGGGATTGAGCCGGCCCCCGCCACGATATAGGAAATTTCCATGTCGATCTGGTCCTACGCCAACCCGAGGAAGTTCCTCGACACCACCGGCCCATGGGTGCCGTGGCTGATGTGGCTGTCCGCCGCCGTGCTGGCGGTTGGCCTCGTCTGGGGCTTCTTCTTCACCCCCGAGGCCGAGCGTTTCGGCTCGAGCGTGAAGATCATCTACCTGCACGTCCCCTCGGCGCTGATGGCGATCAACGCCTGGCTGATGATGCTGGTGGCCTCGCTGATCTGGCTGATCCGCCGTCACCATGTCAGCGCGCTGGCGGCCCGCGCCGCCGCGCCCGTCGGCATGGTGATGACGCTGATCGCGCTCGTGACCGGGGCGATCTGGGGCCAGCCGATGTGGGGCACGTGGTGGGCCTGGGACCCGCGACTGACCTCCTTCCTGATCCTGTTCCTGTTCTACCTCGGCTACATCGCGCTCTGGACCGCGATCCCCGATCCGGACCAGGCGGCCGATCTGACCTCCGTGCTCTGCCTCGTCGGCTCGGTCTTCGCGCTGATGTCGCGTTATGCCGTGAACTTCTGGAACCAGGGCCTGCACCAGGGCGCGTCGCTGTCGCTCGACAAGCAGGAGAACGTGGCCGACGTGTTCTGGGTGCCGCTACTGGTCTGCATGGCGGGCTTCGTGCTGCTCTTCGTGGCGCTGGTGCTGTTGCGCACCGGCACCGAGATCCGCCTGCGCCGCATCCGCGCGCTGCGCGCCCGTGCCCGCCGGGCCGAGACGGTGCCTGCATGATGGATCTGGGCAGATACGCCGCCGAGGTGATCTCGGCCTGGGGCGCGAGCCTCGCGCTTCTGGGCGGGCTGGTGTGGTGGAGCCTCCGGCGCGACCGTCAGGTCCGCGCCGAGCTGGAGAAGACGGAGCGCGACAATGGCTAGGATCTCGCCGCTGATGATCCTGCCGCCGGCGATCTTCGCCGGTCTGGCGGGTCTCTTCGCCTTCGGCATGATGCGCGACGATCCCGACGAGCTGCCCTCTGCGCTGATCGGCCGCGCCGCGCCCGCCACCGAGACCGGCACGCTGCAGGGGCGCGACGCCTTCGACGCCTCGGTGCTGGCCGATGGCGAGGTCAAGCTCGTGAACTTCTGGGCCAGCTGGTGCGCGCCCTGCCGGGTCGAGCATCCGAACCTCGCGCTGCTCGCGGAGGAGGGGCTGCCGGTCTACGGCGTCAACTACAAGGACGACCCCGCCAAGGCGGTGGCCTTCCTCGACGAGCTGGGCGACTTCTACACCGCGATCGGCACCGATGACGGCCCCGTGGCGCGCGACTGGGGCGTCTACGGCGTGCCGGAGACCTTCGTGGTCGACGGCGAGGGCACCATCATCGCGCGCATGGCCGGCCCCGTGACCCAGCGGGCGATCGAGAACCGGCTGCGCCCGGCGCTCGAAGAGGCTGCCGCTAGGTAAGCTCTCGATTGCGTGATACCCTCCCGCCGTCATGGGAGGTTTTCATGAAAGTCAGTTCGTTAACGAGTGTCGCCCTGATCGCCGTCGCCACGGCCGCCGGGGCCGAGCCGTCGCTGGAACGCGGCGAATATCTGGTGGAAGGCCCCGCCGCCTGCGGCAACTGCCACAGCCCGATGGGGCCCGAGGGGCCGGTCCCCGACATGCATCTAGGCGGCCGCCTGGTCGAGGAAACGCCGGTCTACACCGCCATCGCCCCCAACATCACCCCCGCCGCACGGGTGGCCGACTGGAGCGACGACGAGCTTGGCCGGTCGATCCGCGAAGGCCTGCGGCCCGACGGCTCGGTGATCGGACCACCTATGCCGATCGTGCTCTATCGCGGGCTGTCGGACGATGACCTGCAGAGCATGGTGATGTATCTGCGGCAGGTCCCCGCGGTCGAGAACGACCCGGGCGAGAGCCGCTACGACATCCCGCTGCCGCCGAGCTACGGCCCGCCGGTGGAGACCGTCTCCGCGCCCGAGCGCGCCGCCACGGTGGAATACGGCGCCTATCTCGCGGGGCCCGTCGCGCATTGCATCGAGTGCCACTCGCCGATGGGGCCGCAGGGCCCGATGAGCGACACCCAGACCGGCGCCGGGGGCTTCGAGTTCCATGGGCCCTGGGGCACGGTCGTCTCGCCCAACATCACCTCGGGCGAGGAGGGGATCGCCAAATATTCCGACGCCGATCTGAAGGCGATGATCACGCAAGGCGTGCGCCCCGACGGCGAGCGGATGTCGCTGCCGATGCCCTATGCCAGCTACGCGAAAATGACCGAAGACGATCTCGACGCGGTCATCGCCTATCTGCGCAGCCTGCCGGCGCTGCCGACGGGCGGGACGGAAGGATAGGAACGAAAACCGGGCATTCGTTCCGTTTGTTCGGGCGGGCGAAAGAAAACCGCCCCGGCCATCGGCCGGGGCGGTTTCCGGTTCGTCAGAACGCCTGACGGATCAGGCGGCCTTGGCGAGGTTGCGCAGCACGTAGTGCAGCACGCCGCCGTTCTTGATGTAGTCGATCTCCACCGCCGTATCGATCCGGCAGCGCAGCGTGACCTCCTTGGTGGAGCCGTCGCCCATGGTGATCTGCGCGGTCACCTCCTGCAGCGGCTTCACGTCCGACAGGCCCTTGATCGACACGCTCTCCTCGCCGGTCAGGCCCAGCGACTTGCGGGTGTCGCCGCCGGTGAACTCGAACGGGATGACGCCCATGCCGACCAGGTTCGAGCGGTGGATGCGCTCGAAGTTCTCGGCGATCACCGCCTTGACGCCCAGCAGCGCGGTGCCTTTCGCGGCCCAGTCGCGCGAGGAGCCGGCGCCGTACTGCTCGCCGCCGAAGATGACGAGCGGCTTGCCCTGCTCCTGCCAGGCCATGGCGGCGTCGTAGATCGCCATCTGGCTGCCGTCCGGGCCCTTGGTGTAGCCGCCCTCGACGCCATCGAGCATCTCGTTGCGGATGCGGATGTTGGCGAAGGTGCCGCGCATCATGACTTCGTGGTTGCCGCGGCGGCTACCGTACGAGTTGAACTCCCGTACCGGCACCTGACGCTCGACCAGGTACTTGCCAGCCGGGGTGGTGTCCTTGAACGAACCGGCGGGCGAGATGTGGTCGGTGGTCACCATGTCGCCGAGGATCGCCAGCACGCGGGCATCCTCGATGTCGTGGATCTCGCCCGGCTCCTGGGACATGTCCTGGAAGTAGGGCGGGTTCTGCACGTAGGTCGAGGTCGCGGGCCAGTCATAGGTCTCGCCCTCGGTGGTCTCGACCGACTGCCACTTCTCGTCGCCCTTGAAGACGTCGGCGTACTTCTCCTGGAACGCCTCGCGGGTGACGGTCTTCTCGACCAGCGCCGCGATCTCGGCCTGCGACGGCCAGATGTCCTTGAGGTAGACGTCGTTGCCGTTCTTGTCCTGGCCGAGCGGGTCGCGAGTGATGTCGACATTCATGTCGCCCACCAGCGCGTAGGCCACGACGAGCGGCGGCGAGGCGAGGTAGTTGGCGCGCACGTCCGGGCTGATCCGGCCCTCGAAGTTGCGGTTGCCCGAGAGCACCGAGGTCGCGATCAGGTCGTTGTCGTTGATCGCCTTCGAGATCTCGGCCTCGAGCGGGCCCGAGTTGCCGATGCAGGTGGTGCAGCCGTAGCCCACGAGGTTGAAGCCGATCGCGTCGAGATCGTCCTGCAGCCCGGCGGCCTCGAGATAGGCGGAGACCACCTGCGAGCCCGGCGCCAGCGAGGTCTTGACCCACGGCTTGCGGTCGAGGCCCAGCTCGCGCGCCTTGCGGGCGACGAGGCCGGCGCCGATCATCACATAGGGGTTCGAGGTGTTGGTGCAGGACGTGATCGAGGCGATCACGATCGAGCCGTCATGCAGCTGGTAGTGGCCGTCCTCGGTCTCCACGAAGCCGCGCTTGTGATGGCCCTCGTCGCCGGGGATGGTCTTCGGCTCGGGCTGGCCGCCTTCGCCTTCCCAGCGGATCTCGGAGTTGGCCGAGGTGTCCTCGCCCTTGCGCTGGCCCTTCACGTACTCGCCGAAGGCCTTGGCGGCCGCGTCGAGCGCGATGTGGTCCTGCGGGCGCTTGGGGCCGGAGATCGCCGGCACGACGGTGCCCATGTCGAGCTCGAGCGTATCGGTGTAGACCGGCTCGTAGCCCGGCTCGCGCCAGATGCCCTGCGCCTTGGCGTATTCCTCGACCAGCGCGATGCGGTCCTTGTCGCGGCCGGTCTGCTCCATGTAGCGCAGCGTCTCGGCGTCGATCGGGAAGAAGCCGCAGGTGGCGCCGTATTCGGGGGCCATGTTGCCGATCGTGGCGCGGTCGGCCAGCGGCACGTTGTCGAGGCCGTCACCGTAGAACTCGACGAACTTGCCGACGACGCCCTTCTCGCGAAGCATCTGCACGACGCGCAGCACGAGGTCGGTCGCGGTGGTGCCCTCGACCATCTTGCCGGTCAGCTTGAAGCCCACGACCTCGGGGATCAGCATCGAGATCGGCTGGCCGAGCATCGCCGCCTCGGCCTCGATGCCGCCGACGCCCCAGCCCAGCACGCTGGCGCCGTTGACCATGGTGGTGTGGCTGTCGGTGCCGACCAGCGTGTCGGGATAGGCCACTTCCTCACCGTTCTGGTCGGTGTCGGTCCAGACCACCTGCGCGAGGTATTCAAGGTTCACCTGGTGGCAGATGCCGGTGCCCGGCGGCACGACGCGGAAGTTCTGGAACGCGCTCTGGCCCCATTTCAGGAACTGGTAGCGCTCGATGTTGCGCTCGTATTCGCGGTCGACGTTCATCTGGAACGCGCGCGGGTTGCCGAACTCGTCGATCATCACCGAGTGGTCGATCACGAGGTCGACCGGGTTCAGCGGGTTGATCTTCTGCGCGTCGCCGCCCAGCGACTTGATGCCGTCGCGCATCGCGGCGAGGTCGACCACCGCCGGCACGCCGGTGAAGTCCTGCATCAGAACGCGGGCCGGGCGATAGGCGATCTCGCGGGGGTTCTTGCCGCCGTTCGCGCCCCATTCGGCGAAGGCCTTGATGTCGTCGGTCGAGACCGAGAAGCCGTCATCCTCGAAACGCAGCAGGTTCTCGAGCACGACCTTGAGCGAGGCCGGCAGGCGGCCGAAATCGCCGAGGCCGGCCTCGGTGGCGGCCGGGATGGAGTAGTACGACAGGCTCTGGGCGCCCACCGTGATCTTCCGGCGGGTCTTGGCGCTGTCCTGGCCAACTTGGATCGGCATGGGGTGTCCCTTCTGGCTGCGAGCTGTGGGTCTGGCCCGGTTCTGCCCCAGCGGCACGGGACAAATCAAGGCCGGCGCCGCCTATGTATACCATCGCACACTGTTGTCCAGTGGCCGGCGCGACCGGGCCGGGCGGCCGTGATTTCACGTCCGCTCGCGTACGGATCGCGTTCTATCGCAAGGGCTTGATTGGCCATCGGGGGTCTGGCGGCGTAGACCGGGGTGGCTGCAGGCAACGGAGCGGAACGAAATGCGCGGATGGATGGCGGCCCTGGGCCTTTGGGCGAGCGTGACGGGCGGCATGGCCGCCGCCGAGTCGCCGGTGGTGGTCGAGCTGTTCACCTCACAGGGCTGTTCGAGCTGCCCGCCCGCCGACGAGCTGCTGCGCGAACTGACCCGCCACGAGGACGTCATCCCGCTCGGGCTGCATGTCGACTACTGGGATTACATCGGTTGGGAGGACAGCTTCGCGCAGCCGGTCTTCACCAAGCGCCAGAAAACCTATGCCGCCGCCGCGGGCGAGCGCATGGTCTACACGCCGCAATTCGTGGTCGGCGGCGAGGCGCGGATCGTCGGGGCCAAGCCCATGGAGGTGATGGAGGCGGTGATGCAGCGGCTCGAGATGCCGCCGGTGGTGGATCTCGACCTCGAGGCGGTGGCCGGGTCGATGCAGCTGCGGGCCACGGCGAGCGAGCCGGGGCCGATGCTGGTGCAGCTCGTGCGCTACAACCCCGGCGCCTCGGTGGCCATCGCGCGGGGCGAGAATGCCGGCCACACGCTGGACTACGCCAACATCGTGACCTCCTGGGAGGTGCTGGGCCACTGGGACGGTGAGGCCGCGCTCAAGCTCGACTTCACCGTCGAGGGCGAGGCACCGGGCGTGGTGATCCTGCAGGGCGAGGCGGGCGGCGAGATCCTGGCGGCGGCGCGGCTGCCCTAGCGCTTGCGGCGATCGGCCTTCCAGCGGTTGTGCACCCAGAACCATTGGCCCGGATCGGCCGCGATCCGCTGCTCGAGCCGGCGCGTCGCCTCCTGCATCATCGCCAGCGGCTCCGAATGCGGGATCGGCGCTTCGACCGCGACGTCGATGCCGATGCCGTCGGGGCGGCGTATCCCGAAATAGGGCACGAGCAGCGCGTCGTGGCGCAGCGCCAGCTCGGCCGCGGTGAGCGCGGTCAGCGCTGGGCGGCCGAGAAAGTCGATCTCGACACCGTCGCGGTCATGCAGGTCGAACAGCAGCGTCGCCATGCCGCCGGCCTTGAGGTGGCGCAGGAAGCCGGTCAGGCCGCGCCGTCCCTTGGCGAAGACCGGGCCCGAGACGCCCTCCATCGTCGCGGCGTAATGGTCGTTGACGAAGCGGTTCGACATGGCGCGGTAGAGCCCGCCGATCTCGTAGCCCATCGCGGTCAGCACTCGGCGCGGCGCCTCGTGATTGCCGAAATGGCCGGTCACGAAGACCACGGGCCGGCGTTCGGCGCGCGCCCGTTCGATCGCCTCGAGGCCGGTCGTCTCGGCCGGCGCATCGGGCAGGCGGCGGGCGAACTCGGCCCCCGAGTAGTTTTCGATCAGCGTCCGGCCGAGATTGTCGCAGCAGGCGGCCGCCAGCGCGGCGCGCCGCGGCGCGGGCATCTCGGGCCAGATCAGGGCGAGGTTGCGCTCGGCCCGGCGGCGGTAGCCGGCAAGAGGGCCGATCAGGCCCGAGGTCAGCCCGCCCATCAGCGCCAGACGCCGCGGATAGGGCAGGGCCATCGCCGTGGCGATGGCGCCGCGCAGCACGCGGTCGGACAGCCAGTCGCCGACGCCGCGCCCCGGCTCGCGTCCGGCGCCCTGACGCCCCGTGTTCCGGTCCTGTTGCATCCGCCCCGGCATGATCGGCCCCTTCATCCGCGCCGCCCCGCCATAGGCGCCCCGGCCCGCCTTGCCAAGACGCCCGCGCCGGTCAGGCGGCCTGTTCCGCCCCGATCTCGACCGGCAGGAGCGTGATCTCGCCCGCCGCCTCGGCGGCGCGGATCACCTCGACGACGGCGATCATCGCGGCTTCGCCCTCGGCCCGGGCGGGGGCCGCGCGCTCGGCCATCTCCTCGCGCAGGCCCTCCGCCATGCGCCGGGACATGTTCTCCAGAAGATGCGCGGTGGCGCGCGCGGTCCGGTCGCCTGTGGCCTCGCCCGCGGCGAGGGCGGCGATCAGAACGGGCAGGTCGAGGCCGCGCAGGATCTTCGGCACGTCGGTCGCGGGCACGCGGTCGGGGATGTCGGCGAAGGTGAAGATCGTGCGCCGCACCTCGCCGGCGAAGGCCGGGTCCTCCGTTTCCAGGCCCTCCAGAAGCGCCTCGCGCGTCTCGTCGCGGCTGGAGTTCAGGATCGCGCCGAGCCGGTCAGGGGCGGGGGCGCCGAAGGCGTCCGCGCGGGGCTGGCAATGCTCGGCCGCCAGCGCCGCGCCGATCCGGCCGACGGTGTCGGGGCGCATGTTGGAGATGCGCGACACCGCGCCGGCGATGCGCCGCGCCCGATCTCCGGGCAGCAGCCCGAGCAGCTCCGCGGCCTTGGCGACCGGCAGCTTCGACAGGAGAACGGCGGCGATCTCGGCGCTTTCGCCCTGCATGACCGGCAGCAGGTCGCTGCCCTCGAGGGCGGCGAGCCGCTGCCAGGGGTCGATGGCGGCCGGGCCGTCGCGCTCGTCGCGCAGGCGGTCGGCCGTGGCCGGGCTGATGCGGCCCTGCAACGCGTCGAGCGCGCCCGCGAGCCCGCCGCCGCCGCGCAGCCCCAGCCCCTCGAGCCGGTCGGCGAACTCGGCCGCCACCTGCTCCAGCGTCGTCCGGTCCACCAGCCGCAGCGCGCCGAGTTCGCGTGCGAGGCGGGCCTGCGCCTCCTCGGGCAGGGCGGCAAGGTCGAGATGCCGCCCCTCGGACAGGACCAGCTGCACCACCATCGCCGCCTTGCGGCGCGGGTCGAGTGCGGGCGGGGCGGCCGGGCGGGGCCGGGCCGGGTCGGACAGGGAGGTGGATGACATCGGGTGCTCCGGTCGGTCTGCTCGGTGCAGTCTGACCCGAACGGGGTAAAGATGGGGTTGCGGCTCAGCCCTGTCGGACCGCGATCCCCATCTTGCGGATCCGCGCGCAGAGCGGCTCGGGCAGCGTCGGCATCTCGGCGGTCACGGCGTGCAGCGCCCGCATCTCGGCGACGGCGGCCTCGTTCTCCTCGGGGGTGAAGGGCCGGTCGGCCCGGGCGAAGCCGCCGATCGAGCGCAGCCCGTCGACCAGGGCGCAGCTGAAGCCATGCGTGAGCCCATGCGCCGCGGCCCGCGCCTGCACGCTGTCGGGCCCGGTCTCGGGAAGATCTTCCCACCGCACGATGCCCTCGTTGACGAAGCACCAGCGCAGCGCGGTGTCGCGCATGCGCAGGCCCTCCTGCGCATAGCCCTGGACCCAGCTTTCCGGAAAGCCGTTCAGCGCCAGACGCGGCCCGCCGAAGCCCATGTGAAGCCCGAGAGCGAAGCCTGCCGGAGCAATCTGCTTGAGATGCGCAAGTGACTGACCGATAATGGTGTCAGATGGCTGGCCCATATGCGGATTTCTCCATGTTCGCCGGCACGCCCCGTGAATGTTGCAGGTCCAGGAAGGGTTCCGAGTACGTAAGGTGCGATGACCGGTACGTCCAGCTATATCACGCCCCGACGTGGGGACATGCGATGAACGCCCGGCCCGAAACCGACGCGCTCGCGCGGCTGGCTCCGGTCGGCTATTACGTCGCGCTGCGCATCGGCTTCGCATTTCCGCTCGAAGAGATCAATCACCTGCCGTTGCACTGGCGCGAGCTCTACATGCGCGACGCGATGGTTCTGGACGATCCCGCGATCCGCTGGGCCTATGCCAATGTCGGCGTCGCGCGCTGGAGCGACCTCCACGATCCGCAAGGCATCCTGTCGCGCGCGAAGGAGGCGGGGCTGACCTACGGCGCCGTGGCCTCGGTGAGCGAGCCGTCCAGCGGCCTGAGGTCCTACGGGCTCTTCGCCCGCGCCGACCGGGACTACAACGAGGCCGAGCTGGCGATGCTGCACCGGCTGCTCGACGCGCTCCATGCCGCGAGCGCCCCGCCCGCCAACCTGACCGCCGCCGAGATCGAGGTGCTGCGCCGGGTCAAGGACGGCTACCGGCTGAAGCAGATCGCGCATGAACTCGGCGTCACCGAAGGCGCGATCAAGCAGCGGCTGAAGAACGCCCGGATGAAGCTCGGCGCCAGCACGGCGACGCAGGCGGCGACGCTGGCCTCGAGCTACGGCCTGATCTGAGCGGGATGGCGACGGGCCGGGGGCCCGCCGCCGAAGGCTGCCTCAGCCGAAGACGCGCGCGAAGATCGTATCGACATGCTTGGTGTGGTAGCCGAGGTCGAACTTCTCCTCGATCTGGGCGGGCGTGAGCGCCGCCGTGACCTCCGGGTCGGCCAGCAGCTCGGTCTTGAAGTCCTTGCCCTGCTCCCAGACCTTCATCGCGTTGCGCTGCACGAGGCGGTAGGCGTCCTCGCGGCTCACGCCGGCCTGGGTCAGCGCCAAGAGCACCCGCTGGCTCATCACGAGGCCGCGGAACTTGTTCATGTTGTTGAGCATGGTCTCGGGGTAGATCACCAGCTTCTCGATCACGCCGGCCAGCCGGTTCAGCGCGAAGTCGAGCGTCACGGTGGTGTCCGGCCCGATCGCCCGCTCGACCGAGGAGTGCGAGATGTCGCGCTCGTGCCAGAGGGTGACGTTCTCCATCGCCGGGACCACCGACATGCGCACGAGGCGGGCGAGGCCGGTCAGGTTCTCGGTCAGCACCGGGTTGCGCTTGTGCGGCATCGCGCTCGAGCCCTTCTGGCCCTTGGAGAAGAACTCTTCCGCTTCCAGCACCTCGGTGCGCTGCATGTGGCGGATCTCGGTGGCGATGTTCTCCATCGACGAGGCGATCACGCCCAGCGTGGCGAAGAACATGGCGTGGCGGTCACGCGGGATCACCTGCGTCGAGATCGGCTCGGGCTTCAGCCCCATCTTGGCGCAGACATGCTCCTCGACGGCCGGGTCGATGTTGGCGAAGGTGCCGACCGCGCCCGACAGCGCGCCGGTGGCGATCTCCTCGCGCGCCGCGCGCAGCCGGGCGAGGCCGCGATCCATCTCGGCGTAGAAGCGCGCGAAGGTCAGGCCCATGGTCGTGGGCTCGGCGTGGATGCCGTGGGAGCGGCCGATGCGCACCGTGTCCTTGTGCTCGAGCGCGCGCGCCTTCAGCGCGGCGAGCACGCGCTCCATGTCCGAGATCAGGATGTCGGCGGCGCGGGTGAGCTGGACGTTGAAGGTGGTGTCGAGCACGTCCGACGAGGTCATGCCCTGGTGCACGAAGCGCGCCTGCTCGGAGCCGACATGCTCGGCCAGGTGGGTCAGGAAGGCGATGACGTCATGTTTGGTGACGGCTTCGATCTCGTCGATGCGGGCGACGTCGAACTCGACATCCTTCGCCTTCCAGACGGCGTCGGCGTTCTCGCGCGGGATGACGCCGAGATCCGCCATCGCGTCGCCGGCATGGGCCTCGATCTCGAACCAGATGCGGAACTTGGTCGCGGGGTCCCAGATCGCGGTCATCTCGGGGCGGGAATAGCGGGGGATCATCGGCGGCCCTTTCGGCTTGGGAGGCGGGGATGGCCGGGGTCATAGAGCCCCGGCCGGCCGCGCACAAGCCGCCGATCTGACGCCGCGGAACCGCGCCGCGTCAGTAGCCGATCAGCTGCGGCGCGAGGCTGCCCGAATAGGTGCCGTAGGTCGCGCAGATCCCGGCCGCGGCGATCGCCGCGCTGCGCAGCCGCGTGCCGTCGCGCCGCAGCTTGAGGCCGAAGAAGCTGCGCACCGGTTCGCGCGGGGCGTCGGGGTCGCGCAGCGCCTCGCGGATCTCGTACATCTCGCGCAGCGTGTGATGCGCCATGGCGGGGGCGTCGTTGGCGGGCATCACCTCGGCGGTCTCGGGCCGCAGCCGGCGCGGCCGCTCGGTGCGGTAGGTGGGACGCTGCGGCCGCCGCGGGCGGGGCCGGCGCGCGGGCACCTCGGGCGCCAGCTCGGAGACCTGCTCGGCGGTCTCGGCATCGAAGCGCGCCAGCATGCGATCGATGTCCTCGGGGCTGGTGTGCAGCCCCGGCCGCGCCGGATCGAGCCCCGGGAGCTCGTCGACCATGCGGTCGATCAGCTCGACCGAGGCGATCTCGGTGCTGCTTTTCCACAGCATCCGGTCCGACATGAAGCGGGCGTTGATGCGGTCGGCGAGCAGCCTCGCGATCTGGCCCTGGTGCTGGGCGATGCCGCTGTCGCAGCTGCCGCCGGCATCGGCGCCGACGCCGATCGTCAGGCAGGCGCCGTAACGGCCGGGCAGGCGGTCGGTGAAGGCGAGGATGATCCGGGCATTGTCGAGTTCGAAGATCGCGATATCCTCGTGATCCCAGCTCAGCCCGCAGTCGCGCGCGGGGCAGTCGTTGAGCGCCGCCCTCAGGTCGGCGACGAGAGCCGTGAAATCGAGGTCCGGGGCGCTGCGAAATAACAGCTGGGCCACGGTACTGGTGATCGGGTCTGGCATGACCGGTCTCCAAGATGAGTCGGCTCGTTGGCCGCGTGAGTGATTGCGGCCAGTAGGGGCACGAAATGTGGTCCCCGAAGGTGCAAAACGGGGTATTTGAATGGATGCCGTGGCGCTTTGCGCCGCCTTCGCGCCGCATTGTGGCGGGATTGCCGCGGTGAAGGCCAAAATGTGAAAGGGGCGCCCGAAGGCGCCCCTTGCGTGGTCCGCAGGCCGCGGTGGGTGCGGCTCAGCAGCTGTAGTAGAGCTTGTATTCCACCGGGTGCGGCGTGTGCTCGTAGGCATAGACCTCAGACCACTTGAGCGCGAGGTAGCCCTCGACCTGGTCGCGGGTGAACACGTCGCCGGCCAGCAGGAACTCGTGATCGGCCTCGAGCGATTCCAGCGCTTCGCGCAGGCTGCCGCAGACGGTCGGGATCTCGGCCAGCTCCTCGGGCGGCAGGTCGTAGAGATCCTTGTCCGAGGACGGGCCCGGGTCGATCTTGTTCTTGATGCCGTCGAGGCCGGCCATCAGCAGCGCCGAGAAGGCGAGGTAGGGGTTGGCGGCCGGGTCCGGGAAACGGGCCTCGACGCGCTTGGCCTTCGGGCTCTCGGTCCACGGGATGCGGACGCAGCCCGAGCGGTTGCGGGCCGAGTAGGCGCGCAGCACCGGCGCCTCGAAGCCCGGGATCAGCCGCTTGTAGCTGTTGGTCGAGGGGTTGGTGATGGCGTTGAGCGCCTTGGCGTGCTTCAGGATGCCGCCGATGAACCACAGCGCCTCCTGGCTGAGATCGGCATACTTGTCGCCGGCGAAGAGCGGCTTGCCGTCCTTCCAGATCGACATGTTGACGTGCATGCCCGAGCCGTTGTCGCCCGAGATCGGCTTCGGCATGAAGGTGGCCGACTTGCCGTAGGCCTGCGCCACGTTGTGGATGACGTACTTGTACTTCTGGATCTCGTCGGCCTGCTTGGTCAGCGAGCCGAAGATCAGGCCCAGCTCGTGCTGGCACGACGCCACCTCGTGGTGGTGCTTGTCGACCTTCATGCCCATGCGCTTCATGGTCGAGAGCATCTCGCCGCGCATGTCCTGCGCGTCGTCGATCGGGTTGACCGGGAAGTAGCCGCCCTTGACGCCGGGACGGTGGCCGGTGTTGCCCATCTCGTATTCGGTGTCGGTGTTCCAGGCGCCGTCGACGGCGTCGACCTGGAACGAGACCTTGTTCGAGGTCACGGCGAAGCGGACGTCGTCGAAGATGAAGAACTCGGCCTCGGGGCCGAAGAAGGCCGCGTCGCCGATTCCGCTCGACTTGAGGTAGGCCTCGGCCTTGAGCGCGGTGCCGCGCGGGTCGCGGTCATAGGGCTCGCCGGTGTCGGGCTCGACCACGGTGCAGTGCACGCAGAGCGTCTTCTCGGCGTAGAACGGGTCGATATAGGCGCTCTCGAGGTCCGGCATCAGCTTCATGTCGGACTGGTCGATCGACTTCCAGCCGGCGATCGAGGAGCCGTCGAACATGAAGCCTTCCTCGAGGAAGTCCTCGTCGACGAGGTCGTTGACCACGGTGACGTGCTGCAGTTTGCCCTTGGGGTCGGTGAAGCGGATGTCGACGTACTCGACCTCCTCGTCCTTGATCATCTTGAGAAGCTTGGAGCTGTCCATGTGCCTGTTTCCCTGTGGTCCTGTTTCGTGGACGGGCCGGTGGCCCGTGGCGCGCGCCGCGTCAGATCGCGTCGTCGCCGAATTCGCCGGTGCGGATGCGGATCGCCTGCTCGACCGGGCTGACGAAGATCTTGCCGTCGCCGATCTTGTCGGTGCGGGCCGCCTCGACGATCGCGGTGACCGCCCGCTCGACCTGGTCGTCGGGCAGCACCACCTCGATCTTCACCTTGGGCAGGAAGTCGACCACGTACTCAGCGCCGCGATAGAGCTCGGTGTGGCCCTTCTGGCGACCGAAGCCCTTCACCTCGACCACCGAGAGGCCCTGCACGCCGACTTCCTGCAGCGCTTCCTTCACCTCGTCGAGCTTGAACGGCTTGATGATCGCCTCGATCTTTTTCATGTCGCGCGACTCCCTTGCATCCGCGTTCCCCGGGGTGAAACCATGCCGGTCCGGCCACCTCAATCGGCGGCCAAGCGGCGCGCGGCGCGCGGCGACCGAAAATCGGCTCTTCGCCTAAATTTTGTGCAGGTTGGTGCGACATGCGGCAGATTGAGAAAGTCGGAGCCCCTGACGAGGCGGAAACTGCCTGCTCGGCGGGCAGTCTCGAGGGCAGGGCGCTGCTGACGGCGGCGCAGATGCGGGCTGCGGAGCAGGAGGCGATCGCCGCCGGCACGACCGGCGCCGCGCTGATGGAGCGGGCCGGGGCCGAGACGGTCGCCGCGCTCCTCGCGCATTGGCCGGACCTGGCCGCGGGCCCCGGGCGCGCGGCGGTGCTGTGCGGCCCGGGCGGCAATGGCGGCGACGGCTACGTCGTGGCCCGCCTCCTGCGGGCGCGCGGCTGGGAGGTGCGGCTGCACGCGCTGGCGCCCGCGACGCAGGCGGACGCGAAGGCGCAGGCCGAGGGCTGGGCGCGCATCGGTGCGATCGGGGACTGGGCCGATGCGGCGGGCGCGGTCGCGCAGGCCGACCTCGTCATCGACGCCCTGTTCGGAACCGGCCTCGCCCGGCCGCTGGGCGACGAGGTCGCCCCGGTCATCGCGGCGATGCGGGGCCGCCGGGTCCTCGCCGTCGACCTGCCCTCGGGGCTGTGCTCGGACAGCGGCCGGGTGATCGGCACGCATTGCGTCGAGGCCGATCTGACGGTGGGTTTCCACGCGCCCAAGGCCGGGCAGGTGCTGGATCGCGGCCCCGCGCAATGCGGGGCTCTCGCGCTGCGCGATATCGGCCTGGCCGAAGGCGATGCCGTGGCCCGGATCACCGCCGCGCCGCAGGGGCTCGGCAAGCGCGCCGGCCACAAATACGGCCATGGCCATGCGCTGGTGCTGGCCGGCGGGCCGGGGCGGGGCGGCGCGGTGCGCATGGCGGCGCAGGCCGCGCTGCGCATCGGCGCCGGACTGGTGACGCTAGGCTGTCCGCCGGCCGCCTTGCAGGAGAACGCCGCCCGGCTCGATGCGGTCATGCTGCGGCCGCTGCGCGATGCCGGCGCGCTGCAGGACATGCTCGGCGACGCGCGGCTGAACGCGCTCTGCCTCGGGCCCGGCCTCGGCGTCGACCGCGCGGGCGATCTCGTCGCCGCCGCGCTGTCGGCCCGCCGGGCCACGCTGCTCGATGCCGACGCGCTCACCGCCATCGCCGAACAGGAAGAACTGGCAGGGCAGCTGCACGACGCCTGCCTGCTGACGCCGCATGACGGCGAGTTCGCGCGGCTCTGCCCGGACCTCTCTGACAGGCTACGGGGTGACGCGACCTCCGGGCCGGCCTTCTCGCGCATCGACGCGGCTGCGGCGGCGGCGCGCCGGCTGGGGGCCGTGGTGCTGCTCAAGGGGCCGGACACGGTCATCGCCGCGCCGGACGGGCGGGTGGCCGTCAATGCCGGCGTCTATGACCGCGCGGCCCCGTGGCTGGCCACCGCCGGGGCGGGGGACGTGCTGTCGGGGATCTGCTGCGGCCTGATGGCGCGGGGCTTCGCGCCCTATGAGGCGGCCTGCGCCGGGGCCTGGCTGCATGTCGCGGCGGCGCGCCGCTTCGGCCCCGGCCTGATCGCCGAGGATCTGCCCGCGACCTTGCCCGCCGTGCTGCGGCAGCTGCTTTCCTGAGGCCCGAATGGTGCCGTAGCGGAGCGTGTGTTTTTCCCGTGGCGCGCCGCGTCGGGCTTTGCTAGACAGCGCCAGAATTTCACGGGGGGCCGTTCCGCCCCTCACGGAAGACATGCGGGTGTGGCGGAACTGGTAGACGCACCAGATTTAGGTTCTGGCGCCGCGAGGCGTGGGGGTTCGAGTCCCTTCACCCGCACCATGAAACGACTGAGAAAGAAGGACGACAGATGCAGGTCACCGAGACCCTCAACGACGGCCTGAAGCGCGGCTACACGATCACGCTGCCGGCCGCCGAGCTGGACGCCAAGGTCCAGGAGAAGCTGGTCGAGGCCCAGCCCGAGATCGCCATGAAGGGCTTCCGCAAGGGCAAGGTGCCGCTGTCGCTGCTCAAGAAGCAGTTCGGCCAGCGCCTGCTCGGCGAAGCCATGCAGGAAAGCATCGACGGCGCGCTCAACAACCACATGGAAGAGACCGGCGACCGCCCCGCCATGCAGCCCGAGGTCAAGATGACCAACGAGGACTGGAAGGAAGGCGACGACGTCGAGGTCACCGTGGCCTACGAGAAGCTGCCCGAGATCCCCGAGACCGACTTCTCGGGCATCGAGATCGAGCGCCTGAAGGTCGCCGCCGACGACGCCGCGATCGACGAGGCGCTGGGCAACCTCGCCGAGACCGCGCAGAACTTCGAGGACAAGGACGGCGCGGCCGAAGAGGGCGACCAGGTCGTGATCGACTTCGTCGGCAAGATCGACGGCGAGGCCTTCGAGGGCGGCGCCGCCGAGGATTACCCGCTGGTTCTGGGCTCGAACTCCTTCATCCCCGGCTTCGAGGATGGCCTCAAGGGCGTGAAGGCCGGCGACGACAAGAACGTCGAGGTCAACTTCCCCGAGGACTACCAGGCCCAGAACCTGGCCGGCAAGGCCGCCGTGTTCGAGTGCAAGGTCAAGGCCGTCAAGGCCCCGCAGAAGGCCGAGATCGACGACGAGCTGGCCAAGAAGTTCGGCGCCGAGGACCTCGCCGCGCTGAAGGCGCAGATCGCCGAGCGTCTCGAGGCCGAGTATTCGGGTGCCTCGCGCGCCGTCGCCAAGCGCCGTCTGCTCGACATCCTCGACGAGAAGGTGTCGTTCGAGCTGCCGCCGAGCCTGGTCGAGGCCGAGGCCAAGCAGATCGCGCACCAGCTCTACCACGAGGAGCACCCGGAAGATCACGGCCATGACCATGGCGAGATCGAGCCGACCGACGAGCACAACAAGCTCGCCGAGCGCCGCGTGAAGCTCGGCCTGCTGCTGGCCGAGATCGGCCAGAAGGCCGACGTCAAGGTCACCGACCAGGAGCTGACCCAGGCGATCCTCAACCAGGCGCGCCAGTATCGCGGCCAGGAGCGGCAGTTCTTCGAGTTCGTGCAGAACAACCCGCAGATGCGCCAGCAGATCCAGGCCCCGATCTTCGAGGACAAGGTCATCGACCACATCTTCGAGCAGGCCAAGGTCGACGAGAAGGAGGTCTCCAAGGAGGATCTCCAGAAGGCCGTCGAGGCGCTCGAGGACGAGGCGTAAGCCTCTTCCCCATCGCGATCACGCGAAAGGGCCGCCCCTCGGGGCGGCCCTTGTCGTTTGCGGCGTCGCGTGCCGCGTCCGTCGCGGGATCAGCTGTAGGCGCCGGCCGAGTAGGTCAGCTCGTAGCTGTGGCTGTAGATCTCGAACACCACGCCGAACGGATCCTCGACATAGCACATGCGGTAGGGCTTCTCGCCGGGGAAGTACTCGCGGATCGGCATGCGCTGCTTGCCGCCCGCGGCGACGATCTTCTCGACCAGCCCCTCGACGTCCGGGTCCTGGATCGCGAAGTGGAAGGTGCCGTGGCGGCGGAAGTCGAGGTTGTCGTCGGGGGCGTAGTTGCCGTCGAACTCGAACAGCTCCAGCCCGATCCGGTCGGCGGTGGCGAGATGCGCGATGCGCAGCCGGTTCCAGCCCGGCCCGAGCACGTCGGTGCACATCCGGCCGATGTCGCTGTCATCCTCCTCGACCGGGGTCGGCTGCATGATGACGTAGAGCCCGAGCACCTCGGTGTAGAATTTCACCGCGGCGTCGAGGTCGGGCACGGACAGGCCGATATGCGAAAAGGTCCTGGGGGTGGGGTGCATGGCACGCTCCTTCTTGCTGGTTCACGACGGATCTAGGAGCATGGCCCTCGCATTTGAAATTATCATTTCTCATCCATATCATAACGAAATGGTATCATCATGCTGAACGCCGGATGGCTCGAGACCTTCGCGACGCTGTGCGAGACGGGGCATTTCACCCGCGCGGCCGAGCGGCTGAACATGACCCAGCCCGGCGTGTCGCAGCAGGTCCGCAAGCTCGAGCGGCAGGTCGGGCAGGCGCTGCTGACGAGGGAGGGCAAGGGCTTCCTGCTGACGCCGGCGGGCGAGGCGGTCTTTGCCATGGCGCGGGCGCGGCGGGCCGAGGAGCGCCGCCTGCGCGAGACGATCCGCGCCGACGACCCGGGCCGCGGGGCGGTGGCCGTGGCCTCGTCGGGCAGCTTCGCCATGGCGCTGCAGCCCGCGCTCTGGGCCGAGCTGCGGCAGGCGCCGGGGCTGTCGGTCCGGCTTGAGGCGGCGCCGCAGAGCAGCGTGCTCGACGGCGTGTCGGAGGGGCGGTTCGATCTGGGCGTAACCGACCATTCTCCGGGCCACCCGCGGCTCGAGGCCGAGCTGATCGGCCGCGAGGCGCTGTGCCTGCTGCTGCCGGCGGGACATGAGGGCCCGGTCCGCTTCGCCGATCTCGAGGCGCGCGGCTTCATCGCCCATCCCGATGGCTGGCTCTATGCCGACGAGCTGTTTCCGGAGAACTTTCCCGACGAGTTCCGCGGGGCGGAGCAGCTGCGGGTGCGCGCCGTCGTCAACCAGATCGGCCAGATTCCGGCCCCGGTCGCGGCGGGGGTGGGCTACACGCTGCTGCCGCGCAGCGGGGTCGAGGCCTATCCGGGGCGTGATCGGCTCACGCTGGCCTGCCTGCCGCGGCCGCGTCACCGCGAACTGTGGCTGGTGCGGCGGCGGGGGCGGGCGATGCCGGCGCGGGTCGAGCGCATCGCCGAGCTGCTCAGGGCGACCGCCGGGCGGCTCGACCCCTGACGCGAGAGGGGCGCCCCGGATGGGGCGCCCCTCTCAACCTGTGCAGCAGGTCATCGAAATCGGTGGGCTCAGCTGCCCCAGCTGCGGACCGGGCCGCAATCCATGTGCACGAAGCCCGAGCGCGAGTAGCTGCCCACGCCGCCGGCCTTGCAGGCGGCGGCCGCGCGCGCCATCTGGCCGACGCTGCGGCTCGACAGCCGCAGGTCCGCGGCCTGGCCCTTCAGGTGCAGGGAATTCTTGGCCACGCCAGAGGAGCGGCGGCGCAGCATCGCGTTGGTCGCGGGCGAACGGTAGCCCGAGAGCAGCATGTAGGGTTCGTCGCTTTCCAGCAGGGCATGGCTCGCGGCCATGATGTCGACCGTGCGGCTGTCGATGTTCAGCACCTGGTCGTTGCGCCAGTCGCGCATGAAGACGGTGATCTCGCGCAGCGCCTCGGCGATGTACTCGCCCTCGATCCAGTAGATCGTGTCGATGCTCTCGCCGGTCCGCTCCGAGTACATCTGCAGCCGCCGCACGTCGCCGGCGCGTCGCAGGAAGCCTGCCGCATTGGAATAGGTGGGGGCCGCGGTGACCGCCGTGGCCGCGAACGCACCAAGGAGACCGCGGCGGGTCATGCCCGTCGTGCAAATTTTGTTCATCATGTGAGCGCCTGTCCCGTCGCTTACCTGTGGTCCGCATTTGCGCGGACGTTTTTTTTGCCATCCATCCCCAGAGGCAGGCCCTCTATCGCATGAGCGCCGTTTTCGACCAATACCGGTTATCGGCTAACAACGTGAAGATTCCGAAAATCGGCGGGAACTTGCCCACGCGGCGGCGCATTTCCTCCTTGGGCGGCTGGATTGCGGCCCATTTGCCACGCCTGTCGCCTGCCCGCCCGGATCCGATGGTGCCGCGAAAATCCGGCCCCTATCACTGGTTCCGAGCCCCGACAGGGCACTGCTCAAACGACGGTTGTTCCATGCCCGCCACCAGCCTGCATCCCCAGCATCCCATCCTTCCCCGCCTGCGTCGCATCTGTCTCGGGGCCGTTCTCGGCCTCGGCGTCGCGGGCGCGCTGCAGGCCGAGCCGCGGATCACGCCCTTCACTCAGGCCGTGGCCGAGGCGGTGGCACGGGCGCCCGGCCTCGCGCCGGTCTACCGCGATCGCGGCTTTGCCGGGATCTGGACCGGCACCGACGCCGCCGCCGTTTCGCGGCGAAACGCTCTGCTCGCCACGCTCGACGCCGCGCCGCGGCACGGCCTGCCGGCCGCGCGCTACGACGTGGGCGGCCTGATCGAGCGGATGCGCGGGGCGCGCACGCCGGAGGACCGGGCCGCCGTGGACCTGGCGCTGTCGCGCGCCTTCCTGCGCTATGCCCGCGACGTGCAGACCGGCCTTCTGGAGCCGGGCAAGGTGGTGCCGCTGATCGTGCGCGAGGTGCCGCGCCGCGACCCGGCCGAGCTTCTGGCCGGCCTCGTCGCGGCCGAGGCGCCCGAGGCCTACCTGCGCGCTCTGGCGCCGCAGACGCCGGAATATGCGCGGCTGCTGCGCGCCAAGCTGCGGCTGGAACGCGCGATCGCCTCCGGCGGCTGGGGCCTGCCGGTGCCGCAGGGCAAGTACGAGATGGGCGCCGCCGGCGCCGGTGTCACGGCGCTGCGCGACCGGCTGGTCACCATGGGGCACATGGCGCCCAGCGTGACGCCGCGCTTCGACGCCGACATGCTCGAGGCGGTCAGGGCGTTCCAGTCGGCGCAGGGCCTGACCGTGGACGGCGTGGTCGGCCCCGGCACGCTGGCCGAGCTGAACCGCCCGGCCGAGGACCGGCTGCAATCGGTGATCGTCGCGATGGAGCGCGAACGCTGGACCAACATGGATCGCGGCGCGCGGCACGTGCTGGTCAACCTGACCGATTTCAGCGCCGCCATCGTCGACGAGGACCGCGTCACCTTCCGGACCCGGTCGGTGATCGGCGCCGAGGCCAGCGACCGCCAGACGCCGGAGTTCTCCGACGTGATGGAGCACATGGTCATCAATCCGAGCTGGTACGTGCCGCGATCGATCGTGGTGAACGAGTACCTGCCGCAGCTGCAGCGCAACCGCAACGCCGCCTCGCAGATCCTGATCACCGACCGCTCGGGCCGCGAGATCGACCGCAACGCGGTGGATTTCTCGCAATACGGCAAGTCGAACTTCCCGTTCTCCATGCGTCAGCCGCCGTCGAACTCGAACGCGCTGGGGCTGGTGAAGTTCATGTTCCCCAACCGCTGGAACATCTACCTGCACGACACGCCGGCCAAGTCGCTCTTCGGCCGCGAGAAGCGCGCCTTCAGCCATGGCTGCGTGCGCCTGAACGACCCGTTCGACTTCGCCTACGCGCTGCTGGCGCTGCAGGAGGACGACCCGAAGGGCTTCTTCCAGTCCAAGCTGTCGACCGGCCGGGAGGCGCGGGTGAACCTCGAGGCGCCGGTGCCGGTGCATCTGATCTACCGCACCGCCTTCACCGATGCCGAAGGCGCGCTGCATTTCCGCCGCGACGTCTATGGCCGCGACGCGAAGATCTGGGAGGCACTGGCCGCCGAAGGGGTGGCGATCTCGCGCCCGGCGAGCTAGATCGGTCCCCCGAAGCCAAGGGGGCCCGCGATGGACTACACACTGCAACAGATCGCCGAGGCGCTCGGCGCCGAGCTGAAGGGTGACGGCAGCCTGCGCGTGACCGGCGCCGCCGAGCCGGGCATGGCGGGCGAGGGCGACCTCGCCCTGGCGATGTCGCCGCGCTACGCCGAGGCGCTGGGGCAGGGCCGGGCGCGGGCCGCGCTGGTCTGGCCGGACGCCGACTGGCAGGCGATGGGCCTGAAGGGCGCGGTGATAGCGCCGCGCGGCCGGCTGGCCATGGCGCGGCTCACGCAGCTGTTCGACCTGGCCGATGACGCGGCCGGCATCCACCCCTCGGCGGTGATCGACCCCTCGGCCGAGATCGGCGAGGGCGTGCATGTCGGCCCGCTCGCGGTGATCGGCGCCGGCGCGGTGATAGGCGCGGGCAGCCGGATCATGGCGCAGGCCTCGATCGGGCCGGGCGCGCGGCTCGGGGAGGGCGCGTTGGTCCACAGCGGTGCGCGGATCGGCCGCAACGTGACGGCGGGCGCGCGGTTGATCGTGCAGCCCAACGCGGTGATCGGCGGCGACGGCTTCTCCTTCGTCACCGAGAGCGCCTCCCATGTCGAGACCGCCCGCGCCGAGCTGGGGCAGGGCACGGTGGACGAGGCGGCCGACCCGACCTGGCACCGCATCCACAGCCTCGGCGGGGTGAGTCTGGGCGACGATGTAGAGATCGGCGCCTGCGCCACCGTCGACGCGGGCACCATCCGGCCGACCCGGATCGGCAACGGCACCAAGATCGACAACCTCGTGCAGGTCGGCCACAACTGCGTCATCGGCGATCACTGCCTGCTGTGCGGCCATGTCGGCCTCGCGGGCTCGGTGACCATCGGCGACCGCTCGGTTCTGGGCGGCAAGGTCGGCGTCTCGGACAACCTGACCATCGGCGCCGACGTGGTGCTCACCGGCGGCTCGATCGTGCTGTCCAACGTGCCGGCGGGGCGGGTGATGATGGGCTACCCGGCCACCAAGATCGACACGCAGGTCGAAAGCTACAAGGCGCTGCGGCGGCTGCCGCGCATCCTGCGGGACCTCGCGAAGTCGAAGAGCTGATGCCTCGCCTTTAGCGGTTTCAATGCCGCGCCCGAGTGATTATCTCGGGCGCAGGACATGGATCGGCTAAGGGACGCTGGACAGATGGAACTGCGCGACAAGGTGATCGCCATCATCGCCGAGCAGGCGATGCTCGAGCCCTCGGACGTCAAGCCCGAGCACAGCCCGGCCGATCTCGGGATCGACAGCCTCGGTCTGGTGGAAAGCATCTTCGCGATCGAGGAGGCCTTTGACATCTCGGTGCCGTTCAACGCCAACGCCCCCGAGGAGAGCGATTTCGACATCTCCTCGGTCGCGGCGATCGTCTCGGCCGTGGAGCGGCTGGTCCAAGAGCAGCACGCCAGCGCATGAGCTACGGTCCCCGGCGCGTCGTCATCACCGGCGCGGGCACGATCAACAGCCTCGGCCACGACGTGGCGACGACGCTCGAGGCGATGCGCGAGGGCCGCTGCGGCATCGGCCCGCTCGACCTGCGCGACGTCGAGCGCCTGTCGGTCCAGATCGGCGGGCAGGTGCGGGGCTATGACGAGCAGGCGCATTTCAATCGCCAGCAGATCGCCCTCTACGACCGCTTCACCCAGTTCACGCTGCTGGCGGCGCGGCAGGCGATGGCGCAGTCGGGGATCTCCTTCACCGACGAGGAGAGCGAGATGTCGGGCGTGGTGCTCGGCACCGCCGGCGGCGGGGTGAACACCTGGGACGAGAACTACCGCACCGTCTACGAGGAGGGGAAGAACCGCGTCCATCCCTTCGTGGTGCCGAAGCTGATGAACAACGCCGCCGCCAGCCATGTCAGTATGGAGTACAACCTGCGCGGCCCGAGCTTCACCGTGGCCACCGCCTGCTCCAGCTCGAACCATGCGATGGGGCTCGCGTTCCAGATGATCCGCTCCGGCATGTGCCGGGCCATGCTCACCGGTGGCTCCGAGGCGATGCTGTGCTTCGGCGGGGTGAAGGCCTGGGAAGGGCTGCGCGTGATGTCGAAGGACGCCTGCCGCCCGTTCAGCGCCAACCGCAACGGCATGGTGCAGGGCGAGGGCGCGGCGGTCTTCGTGTTCGAGGAATACGAGCACGCCCGCGCCCGCGGCGCCGAGATCCTGTGCGAGGTGGCGGGCTTCGGCATGACGGCGGATGCCGCCGACATCGTCATGCCCTCGGCCCAGGGCGCCGAGCGGGCGATGCGCGGCGCGATGCGCGACGCGGGGCTGAACCCTGAGCAGGTGGGCTACATCAACGCCCACGGCACCGGCACCGCGGCCAACGACAAGAGCGAATGCGCCTCGGTCGCGCATGTGTTCGGCGCGGCGGCCGACCGGCTGATGATCTCCTCGACCAAGTCGATGCATGGCCACCTGATCGGCGGCACCGGCGCGGTCGAGCTGCTGGCCTGCATCATGGCGCTGAAGGACGGGGTGATCGCGCCGACCATCGGCTACGAGGAGCCCGACCCGGAATGCGCGCTCGACGTGGTGCCGAACGAGGCGCGCGAGGCGAAGGTGGACGCGGTGCTGTCCAACGCCTTTGCCTTCGGCGGGCTGAACGCGGTGCTGGCGCTCAAGGCGGCCTGACGCTCTATCCCGGAAATGCAAAAGGGCGCGGCTCCGGTGAGCCGCGCCCTTTCGCATTATTCGGAGTGGCTTACTGTTGCGCCGAGGCGGTCACGGCGTCGAAGCCGGCCGTGAAGCCCGACAGCGACACGTCCAGCACGACGTCGCTGTCGGGGGCGGCGGCGGGGACGATTCGCAGCTGGCCCGAGCGGCCGCGCTTGAACTGGTCGAGCTGGGCCTGGCTCACGCCGAAGCGGGCGACGCAGCCGCCGCGGTTGCAGAAGTCGAACGGGTAGCGCGTGGCCTGGCCGCCATCGATCGACAGGGTGAGCTGTTCGGTCAGCTGGGTCTCGAGCGGCACCACGACCAGCATGCCGGCGGCGGCCTCGGCCTGCGGGTTCAGCGGCAGGACGCTGATCTCGGCCACGGGGTTGCCGTCACCGTCCTCGAGCAGCTGGTAGAGCTGGCACGGGTCGCGCTCGCCCTCGGGCGTCTTCATGCAGCGCTCGGTCCAGTCGCCATGCTCGGTCTTGGCATAGGGCTGGCCGGGCTGCGGTTCGGCCGAAGCCGCGGGGGCTTCGGACGGGGCTTCGGGCGATGCGGGGGCCTCGGGCGACGCGGGGGCTTCGGTGGCGGGCGCCTGCGCCGGGGCGGGCGTCTCGGCCGGCGCCTCGGGCGCGGCGGGGCTCTCCTGGGCGGCCAGCGGGCCCGCGAGGGCGATCAGGGCGGCGCTGGCGAGAAGTGTCAGTCGGTTCGGCATGTTGCGGTCCCGTTATTGCTGTCGGATCGCATCTATCATGCCGGTGAAAAGGTGTCAGTCGCGGAGTGGCGGGCTGCCGGCGGCAGTCCGCCGGCGGGGGCCGGACATGAAAAAGGGGCCGGCGGTGCGACCCCTTTTCCCAAGCTCCCTGTCGGACTTGGCCGACTAATTGCCGGGACGCTACGAAACGCGGAACGATCCGTCAACAGTCAAAGCGTCGCAGCGCAAGTTTCGGATGCCGAAAGAAAAAAGGACCGCGCCCGCAGGCGCGGCCAAGTCTAACAGGGAGGACGTCGGGTCATCATGACCCGACAATGCCACCTTGCCACGAGACAGGTTAAAAACGGCTTCACGAAGCCGAGAAGCGGGCCGGCGAATCGAATGTCTTGCGACACCGGGGCCGGGGGCGCGCGGCGCGCCGGGCCCGGGCCGCGGTCCGGGGCGGTGATCGACCTGAGGTTGTGCTGAGGCGCCCGATCGGCCGGGTTTGCCCGAATTTTAAGCACTATGGCTGACCTTGGGTAAACACTTGGGATTGCTACGGAATGCGTAGGGCGCATGAGCCGGAATGCGCCGCCCGGGCCGCCGACGGACAACTTGCCGCTCACAGACGGTGACGGAACGGAAACACTCATGTAGCGTTGAGGCCACGGGAGATGTTTATTTTTCGGGAGGATCTGCATGGACGAAACCGCGAACGACCTCTGGTCGCTGGAGAAGTCCCGCTGGCTCGACGGTGCGAAGTACTACGAGCGCCGCCTCGGCCCGGACGCAGCGATGGTGATCCCCTATCCCGATGGCCTGCAGGATCGCACGGCCGCATTGGAAGGACGGCGCCCCGCGCGCCAGTGGCACGCCATCGAACTGCATGACCAGAATCTCCGGCGCGAAGGAGAGACCGTGATGCTCAGCTACAGGATCGTCGCCTGGCGTGATTGCTGCTCGACTCCGATGTCTGCGCTCTGCGCCTCGACCTATCTCGACGACGACGGCACCTGGCTGCGGCTTTCGCATGACCGCCAGCCGGTGACCCCGCGCGGCGGGACGGGCCGGGCCACGAGCGCTCCCTTCCACTCCGAAACGGCACCGCTGCTGGGTGCCGCCTGACCAGAGACGAAGTTGGTTTTTCCAGTGTCGCGCGCGGATCGCTCCGCGCGCTTTTTTCTTGCCGGGTCGGCCTGATGTCAGACCGGCTCGAGCGGCCGGATCTTCAGCGTCGCGATCCGGTTCTCTTCCTTGGCCATGACCTCGAAGCGGAAGCCATGGAAGCTGAAGACCTGGCCCTCCGTCGGGATCATCTGCGCCTCGTGGATGACGAGGCCGGCGATGGTGTTGGCCTCCTCGTCGGGCAGGTGCCAGTCCTGTCGGCGGTTGAGGTCGCGGATCGTCATGGTGCCATCGATGATGTAGGCGCCGTCCTCGGTCATCGCGATCGGCTCCTCGCGCTCGGCGTCGAACTCGTCCGAGATCTCGCCGACGATCTCCTCGAGGATGTCCTCGAGCGTGATCAGGCCGCGCAGCGCGCCGTATTCGTCCACCACCAGCGCGAAGTGGGTGTGCCGCCGCAGGAACTGGCGCATCTGGTCGTCGAGCGTGGTGGTCTCGGGCACGAAATAGGGCGTCATCGCCACGTCGAGGATGTCGAAGCTCTCCAGCTCGGTGGTCTCCACCGCGCCGTCGGCCATCAGCTTGTGCATGGCGCGCAGCAGGTCCTTGGCGTGCAGGATGCCGACGATGTTCTCAGGTTCGTCCTTGTAGAGCGGCAGCCGCGTGTGCGGGCTGTCGAGGCAGAGCTTGAGGATCTCGGTGGCCGGCAGGCTCGCATCGATCATCGAGATGTTCGAGCGGTGCAGCATGATCTCCTCGACCGTGCGGTCGCCCAGATCGAGCGCGCCGAGGATGCGGTCGCGGTCCTCGCGGTCGACCACGCCTTCCTCGTGGCCGAGGCTCAGCGCCCCGGCGATCTCCTCGCGCACGGCGAGGATCTTGGTGTCGGGGTCGGTCCGAACGCCGAACATGCGCAGGATGCCGCGCACCAGGATCTGCACCGCCGAGACGACCGGCGCGAAGACGAGGATGACGAGCCCGATGGGCCGGGCCACCCGGCTGGCCATGGTCTCGGCATTGGTGATCGCGTAGGTCTTGGGCAGCACCTCCGCGAAGATCAGCACCAACAGGGTCATCACCAGCGTCGCGACCGCGACGCCGCTTTCGCCGAAGACCTTGGTCAGCACGGCGGTGGCGAGCGAGGTGGCGAGGATGTTGACGACGTTGTTGCCGAGCAGCACCGAGCCGATCAGGCGTTCGTTGTCCTCGGTGACCTTGAGCGCGCGGGCGGCCCCGGTCGAGCCCTTGTCGGCGGCGGCGCGGAGCTTGCCGCGCGAGGCGGCGGTGAGGGCGGTCTCCGATCCGGAGAAGAAGCCTGAGGCCACCAGCAACAGCAGGATTGCGAGGCTGGTGATCCAGAAGGCGGCGTCGAGGGCGGTGTCCATGGGGTCCTTCGGAAATCCTGTCCGGTCAAGAGTTATGGCCCCGACCGGCCCGGGTTCAACCCTGCGCGCGTCGTCGGACGCGCGCCAGGGGGTGCTTCTCCTGAACCAGCGCGCTCAGCTGAGCGTCCTGCACGTGGGTGTAGATCTCTGTCGTGGCGAGGTCGGCATGGCCGAGCAGGGTCTGGATCGAGCGCAGATCGGCGCCCCCTGCCAGCAGATGCGTGGCGAAGGCGTGCCGCAGCACGTGCGGCGTCACCTTCTGCGGCGATATTCCCGCCATGCCCGCCAGTTCCTTGACCATCACGAAGAAGCTCTGCCGCGTCAGGTGGCCGTCGCGGCCGCGGGCCGGGAACAGGAACTTCGAGCTTGGCCGTCCGCGGGCCGCCGCGATCTCTTCCGCGGCATCGCGCCGCACCAGCCAGTCGGCCACGGCGCGCTTGGCCGGTATCGACAGCGGCACCATCCGCTCCTTGCCGCCCTTGCCGCGCACCAGCAGCATCTCGGGCTCGCCGCGCACCGCCGCCACCGGCAGGCTGACCAGTTCCGAGACGCGCAGCCCGGTGGCGTAGAGCAGCTCCATCAGGCAGCTGGCGCGCAGCCGGTCCTTGGGGTGCTCGCGCGCGGCGGCCAAAAGGCGGTTCACCTCCTCGACGCTCAGCGTGCCGGGCAGGCGGCGCGAGCGGCCGGGGCCGGTGAGCTTGATCGCCGGGTTGTCCTCGCGCCAGCCCTCCTCGAAGGCGAAGCGGTAGATCTGGCGGATCGCCGAGAGGCGCCGCGCCCGGGTCGAGGCGGCCAGCCCCTCGGCCTCGCAGCCGATCAGGTACTGCTCGACCGTGTCCTTGGAAGCATGCGCGAAATGGTCGCCGCGCCGCGCCAGCCAGCCGGCGAAGTCGCGCAGGTCGCGCCCATAGGCCAGCAGCGTGTTGCGCGCCGCGTCGAGTTCCGCGGCCTGGGCCTCGAGAAAGGCCGAGATCCACCGCTCCATCGGCTGCCCGGCGGCGGAGGGCGCGCTCATGCGCCCGTCTCCAGCAGCAGGTATTGCAGCGCCGCGCGCCGCGCCGTCGCCTCGAGGCCGAGCGCCCGCAACGCGGCCAGCCCGTCCGACAGCGCCGCCGGATCGCCGGTCGCGCCCTGATCGACGAGGGCGATCGCCCGCAGCGCCGCCTCGCCCGGCCGGCCGGCATCGATCAGCTCGGTCAGCACCTCCGGCGGCTGCCGGTCCGAGAACCCCTCGACCACCGCCAGCGCGCGCGGCCCGTCGGCCTGAACCTGCGAGACATCGCCCCGCGCCACCGCCGCGAGCAGGCTGGTCTCGGGCCCGTCGTCCGGCGGCGCCAGCGCCGCCTCCTCGTAGCCGGGGCCGAGCAGGGCGATCTCGAAGACTTGCCGCGCCGCTTCGCCCTCGAGGTCGAGCGCGGCCAGCCGCTCGGCGTAGTGCTCCGCGAAGGCGGTCTCGAGGCGGGCGTCGCGCATGGCCGACCATGCGCTGGACAGCGTCTCGGCGATGGCGTCGCGGTCATTCGCCGCCAGCGCCGCATCCAGGGCCTGGATAGCCGTGGCCCGGTCCCAGATGCCGCCGGAAGCGGCCGGAACCCGGGCCGCGTAGATCCCGAAGAGCTGCGCGGGCTGGATCGCGCCGTGCCGGGCGAGCCGTTCGGCCGCCTCGATCTGCGCCCGCCACGCCTTGTTCGGGCGCAGGTCGGCATGGGAGAAGGCGCGGGGCAGGGTCGCCGCCGGCAGCGCCTCGCCCACGGCCTCGCGCAGCCGGTAGCCCAGCGGCGTGGCGCGCTCGGGCTGCGGCAGGTCGGGCTCGCCCTCGTAGAGATCGGGGTCGAGGAAGCGCGACAGCATCGCGTCGTCCTCGTCGCTCACCTCGCCCAGCGCGCGGGCCGAGTTCAGCGTCAGAGCGGCGGCCTGCCAGTCGCCGCCGCGCGCCAGGCAGAAGATCCGGGCATGCAGTGTCGGGGCGAGCGCCGGGCGATCCTTCATCGCGGCGCAGGCCTCGTTCTCGGTGCCGGTCAGCAGCGCCGCGTCGAACCAGCGGCGGAACCGTTCGGGCGCCGCGGCCGGGCGGCTTTCGGCCAGCATCGCCAGCGCCGGTTCCAGCGCGCCCATCTCGAGCAGCCGGTCGATCCGCGCGAGGAACAGCCGGCCGTGGCCGTCGGCATCGGCCGGCGCGTCGGCCTCGGCGATCATCAGCCGGCGCAGCAGCTCTTGCGTGGCCGGTAGCCCGTCGATGCCCAGCGCGGCGATCAACTCGGTCAGACTCTCGGTGCTGCTGGCGCTCCACAGGTGGCGCGGCAGGCCCGAGACGGCCGGCGCCAGCAGCCCGACCGCATCCGGCGAGGGACCGTCGAGCGGGCGCACGCTCACCGCCGGGGAGGAGGCGCTGTCGGCGGTCGGCGGTTCGGCCGCGGGCTCTGACGGGGCGGCGACGGATTGCGACAGCCAGTCGATGGCCGAGAGCGGCTCGCCGGGATCGGCCTGCTGCGCGCCGGCCGCGCCGGCCAGCGCCATCAGGGCCAGCACTGCGCCATGTCTCACTGCGCGATCTCGAGCGTGACCGGCTTGACCACCGGTTCGGCCGGCGCGGCGAAATCCGCCGGGAACAGCATCGGACCGACATAGGCATAGGCGAGCAGCCCCAGCCCGGCCAGAACCACCAGCACCAACGCCAGCTTGACCAGCGCCCAGATCAGTCGTCTCAGCATGTGTCTTGTCCTCTCGCCCCATGCGCCCGGGCGGCCGATCGCCGCCTCTTTGCGGGGATTCATAACTGGTCTTTCGGCCGAGATCACGTCATTCAAGGCAGGAAAATGGAACCGGCGGCATTACGCCGTCCCCTTGAGGGGCCGGGCCCCGGAAAGGAGCGCGATGACGGGCGGAACGGGCAGTCGCAGCGGTGTCGGGCAGATGCGGTCGGTGCAGCCGGTGCGCCTGCTGCGGCCGGTGGTCTTCGTCGGCATGATGGGCTCGGGCAAGACGGCGATCGGCCGGGCCCTGGCCAGCCGGCTGGGCTGCGGCTTCGTCGACAGCGACGCGGCGATCGAGGCGGCTGCCGGCTGCACCATCGCCGAGATATTCGAGCGCGACGGCGAGGCGTTCTTCCGAGCCCGCGAGAGCGAGGTGCTGTCGCGCCTCATGGCCGGCGGGCCGCGCGTGATCTCGACCGGCGGCGGCGCCTTCATGGCCGAGCGCAACCGCGCCACCATCGATGCGGCCGGGGCCGCGCTCTGGCTTAAGGCCGATCCGGCGCTTCTTTGGGAGCGGGTGCGCCACAAGTCCACGCGCCCGCTGCTGCGCACGCCCGATCCGCGCGGGACGCTCGAGCGGCTCTGCCGCGAACGCGACCCCGTCTACGCCGAAGCGGGGCTGTGCCTAGAGGCGCGGCCCGGCGATTCCATCGAGCGCACGACCGACCGCGTCATCGCGCTTCTCGCCGACCGACCCGATATCCTGGAGACCCGCACGTGACCGCAGAACAACCCGATGTCGCCACCGTCCCCGTCGCATTGCCGGGACGGGAGTACGAGATTCGCATCGGGCGGGGCCTGCTCGACCGGTCCGGCGCGGAGATCGCGCCGCTGGCTCGGCACGGCCGCGTCGCCGTCATCACCGACGAGACGGTGGCGGGGCTGCATCTGGAGCGCCTGCGGGAGGGGCTCGCGGCCGGCGGGATCGCGATGGACAGCCTCGCGCTGCCGGCCGGCGAGGGCAGCAAGTCCTGGGTCGGCCTGTCGCGCGCGACCGAGTGGCTGCTCGAGCAGCGGGTCGAGCGCGGCGACCTCGTCGTGGCGCTGGGCGGCGGGGTGGTCGGCGACCTGGCGGGCTTCGCCGCCGCCATCGCGCGGCGCGGCGTCCGCTTCGTGCAGATCCCGACCACGCTTCTGGCGCAGGTCGACAGTTCTGTCGGCGGCAAGACCGGGATCAACACCGCGCAGGGCAAGAACCTCGCCGGCGCGTTCCACCAGCCCTCGCGCGTGCTGGCCGACATCTCCCTGCTCGACAGCCTGCCCGAGCGCGAGCTGCTGGCCGGCTACGGCGAGGTGGTGAAATACGGGCTTCTGGGCGATGCCGGCTTCTTCGAGTGGCTCGAGACGCATGGCCCGGCGCTGCGCGACGGCGACGACGCGGCGCGGCGCGAGGCGGTGCGCCGGTCCTGCGAGATGAAGGCCGAGATCGTCGCGCGCGACGAGACCGAGCAGGGCGACCGGGCGCTGCTCAATCTCGGCCACACCTTCTGCCACGCGCTAGAGGCGGCGACCGGCTATTCCGACCGGCTCAAGCATGGCGAGGGAGTCGCCATCGGCTGCGCGCTCGCCTTCGACCTGTCGTCGCGGCTGGGCCTCTGCCCGCAGGAGGATCCCTCGCGCGTGCGGGCCCATCTCGCCCAGATGGGGATGTCATGCGACATAGCCGCGATTCCCGGCGAGCTGCCGGGCGCGGAAGCGCTTCTTGAACTGATGGGACAGGACAAGAAGGTGCAGGACGGGCGGCTGCGTTTCGTGCTGGCGCGGAAAATCGGTGAAGCTTTCGTGACTTCCGACGTGCCGCCCGACGCGGTGCTCGCAGTGCTGCGCGACAGCGCCGCCGCGTAATCGGCGGGGAATGGCCGAACGCGTCAGCGGATCATGGCCGATGAAGTGCGACTGACCTGTGCATTTTTCTACAATCGCATTGAACCGTAACCGACCTCAGGTGTTGTCTGCCCGGACGAGCCGGGCGTCACCCGGTCGTTTGTCCTGAGCGCCTCCTCCCCAAGAAGGCGCCGGGCAGTATGGAACAGGAGCTAAAATGAAATTCTCGACCTCCAGCCTCGCAATCGCCCTCGGCCTCGTGGCCGCTCCCGCCTTCGCCGGCGGCCTCGCCGAGCCGGTTGCTGACCCCGTCGTGCCCGCCGCGCCCGTCGCGGTGGCCCCCGTCGTGACCGGTTCCGACTGGACCGGCGGCTACGTCGGTGCCCAGCTGGGTTACGGCCAGGCCGAAACCGACGACGATCCGGCCTCCTTCGACGAGGACGGCGCGATCTACGGTGCCCAGGCCGGCTACAACTACGACTTCGGCAGCTTCGTGCTGGGCGGTGAACTCGACTTCACCGGCACCGAGCTCGGCAACGACCTCACCGACATCGACGGCATCGCCCGCGCCAAGGTGCGTGCCGGTTACGATGCGGGCGCCTTCCTGCCCTACCTGACCGCCGGTTACGCCAGCGCCTACACCTCGGAAGAGATCGACGGCGACGACCAGTTCGACGGCTACCTCTACGGTGCCGGCGTGGACTACGCCGTGTCCGAGAACATCGTGGTCGGTGCGGAAGTGCTGCAGCACGAGTTCGAGGACGTGGGTGCCGTCGACCTCGACGCCACCACCGCCGCCGCGCGCGTGAACTACAAGTTCTGATCCGCAGCGGTCCGGCCATGCGCCGGATTGCGGATCGCGAAGGGCCGGTCATTCGACCGGCCCTTCGTCGTTTCAGGCCGCCCGTCCGGCCGACTTGGCGGCCGCGAAGCGCAGCAGCCGCGACAGCGCTTCCTCGAAGCGATCATCCTCCACAGTCAGCGCCACCCGGACATGGCCCGCCGCGGCGCGACCGAAGCTTTCGCCCGGCATCACGGCGATTCCCTCCTGCTCCAGCAGCGCATCCGCGAAGGCCTCGCCGCTGAGCCCCGTCGCGCGGATGTCGAGCATCGCGTACATCGCGCCCTGCATCGGCAGCGCCCGCACCACCTCCTGCTCTGCGACCAGACGCGCCGCGATCTCGCGCCGCCGCCGGAAGGGCGCGGCGACCTTCGCCTCGAACTCCGCGCCGAGCTGCAGCGCGTGCAGCCCCGCATCCTGCACGAAGCCCGGGATGCCATAGGTCGTGTGCGTGGCGAGGTTCTCCATCGCCGCGATCACGTCCTCGGGCCCCGCGACCCAGCCGACGCGGCTGCCGGTCATCGCGTGGCTCTTCGACAGCGAGCCGACCACCAGCGTCCGATCGGCGAGGCCGGGCAGGGCGCGCGGGCTCAGATGCGCACCGTCCCAGAGCTGGGTGTCGTAGACCTCGTCCGAGATCAGCCACAGGCCGTGCTCGGCGCAGAGAGCGCCCAGCGCCTCCAGCGCCTCGCGCGGGTAGACCGCGCCGGTCGGGTTGTTTGGCGTGTTGATCAGCAGCGAGCGCACCCGCCCGTCGAAGCCCGCGATCTCGGCCTCGATATCTTCGGTCCGCGGCAGGAAGCCGTCCTCGGCCCGCGCCGCCACCGGCAGCGCCACCGCGCCGACCGCGCGCACCGTGCCGGGATAGGTGGCGTAATAGGGGTCGATATAGAGCGCGCCGTCGCCCTCGTCGCAGGTGGCGTGGTGGGCGGCGAAGAGGCCGGCCTGCCCGCCGGGCACCACCAGCACGTTCTCGGGGCCGGTCGGGACGCCTGTGCGTTCGGTCAGCCGCCTTGCAATCTCGGCGCGCAGCTCGGGCGTGCCGGGCACCGCGGCATAGCCGGTGTGGCCGCCGCGCGCGGCGCGGTCCATCGCCTGCAGGATCTCCGGGTCGGTGCGGATGTCGTGCTCGCCGATGGTCAGCTCGATGACGGGGCGGCCGGCGGCGACCATGCGCCGGGCCTTGCGGAACAGGTCCCAGCCATCCGGGCCGCCCGCGGTGATATGCGTGATGCGATGCGAAAGTGTCATGCGCGGCAGCTGGCCGGGCCGGGGCGCGCTTGTCAATCGCGGCGGGTGTCGAAACGCTGGACGGGCCGGACGGCGGCTGCTAAGGCCGGTGGCATGACGAGCAACTGCATCATCGGCTGCATCATTTCCTGCTGACTTGCGTCACGCGGGCCGCTCTCTCGTTTCCCGATGAAACACAGGATCAGCCCGCCGGCGACACCCGCTTGCGAGGCCCCATGACGACCGACCGGACGACGATCCGCCTGCACGACACCAAGACCCGCCGCAAGGTGGAGTTCGCGCCGATCGACCCCGAGAATGTCAGGCTCTATGTCTGCGGCCCCACGGTCTACGACCGGGCGCATCTGGGCAACGCGCGGCCCGTGCTGGTCTTCGACCTGCTCTACCGGCTGCTGCGCGAGGTCTTCGGGCGTGAGCACGTGACCTACGCGCGCAACTTCACCGACGTCGACGACAAGATCAACGCCCGCGCCCGCGAGACCGGCCGCCCGATCCGCGACATCACCGAAGAGACCGTGCTCTGGTACCACCAGGACATGGACGCGCTCGGCGCCCTGCGCCCCGATCACGAACCGCGCGCCACCGACTACATCGGCCAGATGGTGGCCATGATCGAGCGGCTGCTGCTGTCGGGCCATGCCTATGTCGCCGAGGGGCACGTGCTGTTCTCGGTCGCGAGCTACGAAACCTACGGCGCGCTGTCGGGCCGCAGCGTCGAGGACATGATCGCCGGCGCCCGGGTCGAGGTCGCGCCCTACAAGCGCGACCCGATGGACTTCGTGCTGTGGAAACCCTCGACCGAGGACGAGCCGGGCTGGGACGGCCCGGTCTTCGAGGGCGAGCCGGTCGGCCGCGGCCGCCCGGGCTGGCACATAGAGTGCTCGGCCATGTCGTACCAGCTGTTCGGCGAGAGCTTCGACATCCACGGCGGCGGCATCGACCTGCAGTTCCCGCACCACGAGAACGAGATCGCGCAATCGGCCTGCGCCCACCCGTCGGGCGACTTCGCGCGGATCTGGATGCACAACGAGATGCTGCAGGTCGAGGGCAAGAAGATGTCCAAGTCCCTGGGCAACTTCTTCACCGTGCGCGACCTGCTCGACCAAGGCGTCGCGGGCGAAGTGGTGCGCCTCGTCATGCTGGGCACGCATTACCGCAAGCCGATGGACTGGACCGCCGAGAAACGGGCCGAGGCCGAGGCGACGCTGGCCAAGTGGTACGGGCTGCTGCACGCGCATGGCTTCACCGCCAAGATGGTGCGCGACCTGAAGGCGGCGGGCGACTGGGCGATGGATGCCGAATTCCTCGGCGTGCTCGCCAACGACCTCAACACCCCCGGCGCGATCGCCCGGATGCACGTGCTGTCGAACGCCAAGACCCCGGCCAAGCTGGTGCCATTCGCGGCAGCGCTGGAGTTGATGGGGCTGATCGAGGACTGGGACGCGCTGGCCGATCTCGCCGGGGCCGATGCCGGGCCCGAGATCGCGCCCGAGATCGACGCCGCGGTGACCGCGCTCCTGACCCGCCGCGCCGAGGCGCGCGCCGCGAAGGACTGGGCCGAGGCCGACCGCATCCGCGACATCCTCAACGCCGCCGGCGTGCAGGTGACCGACATGGGCGGGCAGGCGAGCTGGCAGCCCGGGCCGGGCTTCGACCCCGCCAAGCTGGAGGCCGCGAAATGAGCGACCGGCTCTACATCTACGACACCACGCTGCGCGACGGGCAGCAGACGCAGGGCGTGCAGTTCTCGACCCGCGAGAAGGTGCAGATCGCGCAGGCGCTCGACGCGCTGGGCGTCGACCACATCGAGGGCGGCTGGCCCGGCGCCAACCCGACCGACAGCGAGTTCTTCGAAACCGCGCCCGAAACCCGCGCCACGCTCACCGCCTTCGGCATGACCAAGCGGGCCGGGCGCTCGGCCGAGAACGACGAGGTGCTGGCCGCGGTGCTGAACGCCGGCACGCCCTCGGTCTGCATCGTCGGCAAGACGCACGACTTCCACGTCACCACCGCGCTCGGCATCACGCTCGAGGAGAACCTCGACAACATCGGCGCCTCGATCCGCCACATCGTGGCGCAGGGCCGCGAGGCGCTGTTCGACGCCGAGCATTTCTTCGACGGCTGGAAGGCGAACCCCGACTACGCGCTGGCCGCGATCCGTGCCGCGCACGAGGCCGGGGCGCGTTGGATCGTGCTCTGCGACACCAATGGCGGCTCGATGCCCGAGGAGATCGGCGCCATCACCCGCGCGGTGATCGCGGCCGGCATCCCCGGAGAGCGGCTCGGCATTCATTGCCACGACGACACCGGGCAGGCCGTGGCCTGTTCGCTCGCCGCCGTAGAGGCGGGCGCGCGGCAGATCCAGGGCACGCTGAACGGGCTTGGCGAGCGCTGCGGCAACGCCAACCTCACCACGCTGATCCCGACGCTGCTCCTGAAGGAGCCCTACGCCTCGACGCTCGAGACCGGCGTGACGCTCGACGCGCTGAAGGGGCTGCGCCGCGCCTCGCGGCTGCTCGACGATATCCTCAACCGCGTGCCCTCGAAGCAGGCGCCCTATGTCGGTGCCTCGGCCTTCGCCCACAAGGCGGGACTGCACGCCTCGGCCATCGCCAAGGACCCCTCGACCTATGAGCATGTCGAGCCGGGCCTGGTCGGCAACACCCGCATCGTGCCGATGTCGAACCAGGCCGGGCAGTCGAACCTGCGCGAGCGGCTGATGCGCGCCGGCATCGAGGTCGAGAAGGGCGCCCCGGCGCTCGCCCGCATTCTCGAGCGGATAAAGGAGCAGGAATCGCGCGGCTACTCCTACGACACCGCGCAGGCGAGCTTCGAGCTGCTGGCGCTGGACGAGCTGGGCCGCCTGCCGGACTTCTTCGAGATCAAGCGCTACCGCGTCACCGTCGAGCGCCGCCGCAACAAGCGCGGCCGGATGGTCTCGCTCTCCGAGGCCGTGGTCGTGGTGAAGATCGGCGGCGAGAAGGTGATGAGCGTCTCCGAGAGCGTGGGCCCCGACGGGTCGGACCGTGGCCCCGTCAACGCGCTCAGCCGGGCGCTGGTCAAGGATCTCGGGCCCTATCAGGGCTTCATCGAGGACGTGCACCTCGTCGACTTCAAGGTGCGCATCACCGATGGTGGCACCGACGCCGTCACCCGCGTCATCATCGACAGCGAGGACGGGCAGGGCAACCGCTGGTCCACCGTCGGCGTCTCGGCCAACATCGTCGATGCGAGCTTCGACGCGCTGGTCGACGCGATCCTGTGGAAGCTGGTGCGCGAGAAGGCCGAACCGGTCGCGGCCCGCTGACGTTGGCCCTGCGTATTCCCCGAAAGGTGAAAGGAACAACATGAGCGTCGCCGCCTGCGCGGGCCTCGTCCAACGCGGCGACCCGGACCGATTCCTCTCGGCCATGGCCGCCCCCGTGCCCGACCGCGAGAAGCTGTTCCCGCTCTATGCCTTCAACCTCGAGGTGGCGCGCGCGCCCTTCGTGACGAAGGAGCCGATGATCGCCGAGATGCGGCTGCAATGGTGGCGCGACGTGGTCGAGCAGATCGCGGGCGACGGCCCGGTGCGCGCCCACGAGGTCGCGACGCCGCTGGCGCAGGTCGCGCGCGAGGCGCGTCTTCCCGAGGCGGCGATGGACGCCATGGTCGCGGCGCGGCGCTGGGACATCGAGAACGACCCGTTCGAGGATCAGGCCGCGCTCGACGCGCATATCGACGCCACCGCCGGCGGTCTGATGTGGCTTTCGGCCAAGGCGTTGGGCGCGGGGGACGGCGAGGAGGTGGCGATCCGGCAGGCGGGCTTCGGTCACGGCGTGGCGCTCTGGCTGCAGGCGATCCCGGATTTCGAGCAGAAGAACAAGCGGCCGCTGGTCGATGGCCGGCCCGAGGCGGTGCGCGACTTCGCGCGGCGCGGTCTCGACGCGCTGAAGGCCGCCCGCCGCGCCCGCATCTCGGCCGCCGCCGTGCCCGCCCTGCGCGCCGCCTGGCAGGCCGAGGGGGTGCTGAAGCGCGCCGTGGCCGAGCCGCGCCGCGTGGCCGACGGCGCGCTGGCGCCCGCGCCCGCGCAGGCCAAGGCATCGCTGATGCTGAAGGCCGCGACTAGGCGCTGGTGACGGAGGCGCGGCGCTGGTCGATCTTCAGCCAGGCCAGCGCGCCCGCCGCCAGGATCAGCGCCGGGATCATCGCGAGGTTCACCGCCGACCAGCCCTGCTCGGCGCTGCCGCCCGAGCAGTTCATCAGCCCGCCCGAGGCCAGTGAGGCGACGGTGACGAAGCCGAACACCATCATGTCGTTCAGCCCCTGCGCCACGCCGCGCTCCTCGGGGCGATGCGCCGCCGTCAGCATCGCCGTCGCGCCGATGAAGCCGAAGTTCCAGCCGAGGCCCAGCAGGATCAGCGTGCCGTAGAACTGCGACAGATCGGTGCCCGACAGCCCGATCAGTCCGGCGCAACCCAGAAGCATCAGGCCGGTGCCGACGATCCTGCTCGCCCCGAAGCGCGCGATCAGGTGACCGGTGATGAAGGACGGCGCGAACATCGCCAGCACATGCGCCGAGACGATGTCGTTCGCCTCGTCCCGCCCGAAGCCGCAACCGACCACCGCCAGCGGCGTCGAGGTCATCACGAGGTTCATCAGCGCGTAGGAGACCATGCCGCAGATGATCGCCACCGCGATCGTCGGCTGGCGCAGCATGTCGCGCTTGCGGCGGGAGGCCGCGGGCGCGACCTGCGGATCGGTCGCGCCGCCCTTCGGCAGGTCGAGCAGGAGGAACAGCAGCAGCCCGCCGAGGTTCAGCGCCACGATCGCGGCGTAGCTGCCGAGGAACGGGATCGGGTGCGCGTCGAGCACGAGCTTGTTCAGCTGCGGCCCGATCAGCGCCGAGGCGAGACCGCCCGCCATCACCCATGAGATCGCCTTGGGCCGGAACGCATCGGAGGCCGAGTCGGCGGCGGCGAAGCGGAAGAAACCCTGCGACGACATGTAGATGCCGCTGACATAGCTGCCCAGCAGGACCAGGAGGAACGACCCCTCGAGCAGGCCCAGCGCGGCGATGCCCGCGCCCGCCGCGCCCGCAAGCCCGCCGATCACGAAGCCCGTGCGCCGCCCGTGCCGCTGCATCAGCGGCGACAGCCAGGGCGCGGTGGTCATCGAGCCGAACACCATCAGCGAAATGGGCAGGGTTGCGAGGCAGGGGTTCGGCGAGAGCATCGCCCCCACCAGCCCGCCGATCACGAACAGGATCGGCATCTGCGCCCCCAGCACCGCCTGTGCGGCCACGAGCACGGCGGTGTTGCGCTTGGCGCGGCGGTCGTCGGGAATGGGTGCTGTCGTCATGCATCACCGCTAGCGGCACGATGCGCGCTTGTCACGCGTCCTCTGCCACCCGGTCGATCAGGTGTGCGAATGAGCCGCAGACACGACCCTGCCGCAGGCCCATCGCGGGCAGCTTCGTGCCCTCCGCGTCCCGCGCGTCGAAGAGCGGCGCGCCTTCGGCTCTGAGCGTCGTGGCATAGTGGAACTCGTGCGCCGCCCAGCGCCCGGCGAAGGGACCGGCCTCGGCGCGGACATGGCGGTAGCCCAGATGCAGCTTGCGACGTTCGAATGACGTCTCCAGCCGCAGCAGCCCGGCCATGGGGTGACGCGCGCCGTCCGCGTCGATCAGCCCTTCTCCAAGCAGCATGTAACCGCCACATTCTCCATAAACATCAATGTTTTGCGCGGCATTTCTCAGGCTTTTCATGAACTCTTCCGCCGCGGCGAGCCGCCCGGCATGCAGCTCCGGGTAGCCGCCCGGCAGCATGACCATGTCCCCGTCCGGCACCGCTTCGTTCGCCAGGGGAGAGAATGGCCGGATTTCGGCGCCCTGCGCTCGCCAGTCGGCCAGAAGATGCGGGTAGGCAAAGGCGAAGGCCGCGTCGCTCGCGAGCGCGATCCGCTGCGCCGGCGGCGGCACGCACGGACCGGGGGCGTCGGGCAAGGGGGGCGCGGTTTCGGCCAGTGCCGACAGCGCGTCGAGGTCGAGATGCGCCTCGACCCGGTCCGCCGCACGATCGAGAAAGGCGTCGAGATCGGGCCGCTCGCCCGCCTGCACCAGCCCGAGATGGCGCGAGGGATGCCCCAGCCCGGCATCGCGCGGCAGCGCGCCGAGCACCGGCAGGCCGACCCGCGCCAGCGCCGCGCGCAGCATCCGCTCGTGCCGCTCCGAACCCACCCGGTTCAGCACCACGCCCGCGACTTGCACCTCCCGGTCGAACCCGGCGAAGCCCGCAACCAGCGGCGCGACCGACTGCGCCATCCGGCCCGCATCGACCACCAGCACCACCGGCAGCCCCAGCAGCCGCGCGAGATCCGCTGTCGCGCCGCGCCCCTCGGGCGGTGCGCCGTCGAACAGGCCCATCGCGCCCTCGACCAGCAGCATCCCGTCGCCGCCGGCCAGCGCCCGCAGGCGCTCAGGCCGCATCGCCCAGGCGTCGAGGTTGAAGCAGGGCGCGCCGCAGGCCGCCTCGTGGAAGCGCGGGTCGATGTAGTCAGGCCCCGACTTCGCGCCCCGCACCGCGACGCCGCGACGCGACAGCGCGCGCAGCAGGCCCAGCGTCACCGTGGTCTTGCCCGAGCCGGAACTCGGAGCGGACAGGATCAGCCCCGGCATCTGCGGGCGGGATCCGAGTATTTGTAGAGAGAAGTAAGCACTCAGGCCTGTTCGGCCGGGCGGCCGCGCCCCAGAGGGTCGAGATCGCGTGGCCCCACGCCCGAAAGCTGCCCCTGCCAGTCGAGCACCTGCCGCATCAGCACCGCGCGGCCGATGCAGATGATCGCCGGCGGCTCGAGCTTGGTGTCGGCGATGTGCTCGGCCATCCGGCCCAGCCGCGTCTCGAGCACCTTCTGCGTCGGCGTGGTCGCGCCCGCGACCACCGCCACCGGCTCCTCCGGGTCGCGGCCGGCCGCCATCAGCGCGGTGGCGATCTGCTCGGCATGCTTGATGCCCATGTAGATCACGATCACCTGGCTGCCCTTCGAGATCGCCGCCCAGTCGAGCGAGGAGGGCGTCGCACCGGACTGGTCGTGGCCGGTGACGAAGGTGACCGACTGGTTCACGTCGCGATGCGTCACCGGAATGCCGGCATAGGCCAGCCCGCCGATCCCGGCGCTGATGCCTGGCACGATCCGCACCCGCACGCCGTGCTGGATCAGCGTCTGCGCCTCTTCGCCGCCGCGCCCGAACACGAAGGGATCGCCGCCTTTGAGGCGCAGCACCCGGCGGCCATCGCGCGCCAGTTCCACCAGCCGCAGCGAGATGTCGCGCTGCTTGGCCGAGGGCTTGCCGCCGCGCTTGCCGGCATAGATCTTCTCGGCCTCGGGCGCCCAGTCGAGGATGCGCTCGTCGACCAGCGCGTCGTAGACGATGACGTCGGCTTGCCTGAGCGCGTTGAGCGCGTGCAGCGTCAAGAGCCCAGGATCGCCGGGCCCCGCGCCGCAGAGCCAGACCCAGCCGGGTTCGAGCACGGGCCAGTCTTGGCCGGGAAGCGAGATCGAGTCGGTCATGCCTCCGTTATTGTCGCATCGGCCGCGATGCGAAACCCCGCATCCGCTTTCCACCCCGCGCGCGGCCTTCTATTGTCCGCGCCATGAACACGCCCGCCCAACTCCGCCGCGGCTGGACCACCGGCGCCTGCGCCGCTGCCGCGACGCGCGCGGCGCTGATCCGGCTCTGGGGCGGCGACTGGCCCGAGAGCGTCACCATCGCCCTGCCGCGCGGCGAGCGGCCGAGTTTTGCCGTCGCGCATCGCGCCGAAGGGCCGGGCTGGGCCGAGGCTGGCATCGTCAAGGACGCGGGCGACGACCCGGACGTGACCCATGGCGCGCTGATCGTCGCGCGGGTGCGGGCCGCGCCCGGCGGCGTGACGTTCCGCGCGGGCGAGGGGGTGGGAACCGTCACGAAGCCCGGCCTGCCGATCCCGCCGGGCGAGCCCGCGATCAACCCGGTGCCGCGCGCGATGATGGAGGAGGTGGTGGCCGAGCTTGCCGCCGAGCACGCCCGTGCGCCAGACATCGAGATCACCGTCTCGGTCCCCGGCGGGGCCGAGATCGCGAAGAAGACCTGGAACCCGCGGCTCGGCATCGAAGGGGGCCTGTCGATCCTCGGCACCACCGGCATCGTCCGGCCTTTCTCCTGCGCCGCCTGGATCGCTTCGATCCATCGCGGTGTCGACGTGGCCCGCGCCGCCGGTCTCGGACATGTCGCGGGCTGCACCGGGGCAACCTCGGAGAAGGTGGTGCAGGCGCTGCACGGCCTGCCGGACCATGCCATGCTCGACATGGGCGACTTCGCGGGCGGTCTTCTGAAATACCTCGCCAAGCACCCGGTGCCGCGCGTCACCATCGGCGGCGGGATCGGCAAGATCACGAAGCTCGCGCAGGGGGCGGTCGATCTGCATTCCGCGCGCAGCCAGGTGGATCTCGAGGCGCTGGCCGATCTGGCGGGGGTGCCGGAGATCGCGGGGGCCAACACCGCGCTCGAGGCGTCGCGCATGGCGCCCGATCTCGGGCAGAAGGTGGCCGAGGCCGCGCTGGCGCAGCTGGTCGGGCGCTACGGTACCGCTGCCGACGGCACGCGCATCGGCTTCGACGTGGTGGTGATCGACCGTGCCGGCACCGTGCTCGGGCGGGCGGGCCCATGACCGTGCTCGTGCTCGCCGGAACCCGCGAGGGGCGCGAGATCGCCGCAGGCCTCGCGGAGCGCGCCATCCCCGTGCTCGCCTCGATCGCCGGGCGCACGCGGCGACCGCTCGACCCGGGCGTGCCGCTCCGGACCGGTGGTTTCGGCGGTGCGGACGGCTTCCGCGACGTGCTGCGCGACGAGGGCGTCACCGCCGTGATCGACGCGACGCATCCCTTCGCCGAGGAAATCACCGCGCGCACCGCCCGCATCTGCCGCGAGGAGGGGCTGCCGCATCTGCTGCTGCGCCGCCCCGGCTGGACACCCGGTCCCGGTGACGACTGGACCTTCATCGCGCGCGAGGCCGATCTCGCCCGCCATGCCCCGCCGGGGGCGACGGTCTTCCTCGCCACCGGTCCGCAGAGGATCGACCGCTTCACCGGGCTGGAGGGTCGCCGCGTGCTCTGTCGCCGGGTCGATCCTGCGCCGGAGCCGTTTCCGTTCGAAGGCGGCGACTGGGTCGTCGGCCGCCCGCCATTCGGCCTCGACGACGAGAAGGCGCTTTTCGCGCTGCTGGGCGTCGACCTGCTGGTCACCAAGAATTCCGGCGGCCCGGAGGGTCGCGCAAAGCTCGACGCCGCCCGCGCGTTGCGCTTGCCGGTGGTGTTGCTCGACCGCCCCCCCTTGCCGGAGGGGGTCGAACCCGTCCAGACCGTGGCCGAGGCATTGCACTGGGCGGAGGAATTGTGACCGGACGCATCATCTTGACCGAGGCCGACGTGGCCGAAGGCGCGGACTGGCTCGCCGCCAATTGCGCGCACTTCTCGGGGCTTCTCGAGATCACCGGGCCGCTGCCGCTCCGCCGCACGCCGGACGGCTTCGCGCAGCTCGCCTCCGCCATCGTCAGCCAGCAGGTCTCGACCGCCTCGGCCCGGGCGATCCGCGGGCGGCTGGACGACGCCGACCTGATGCGGCCCGAAACCATCGAGGGGGCCTCCGACGAGGCGCTGCGCGCCTGCGGGCTGTCGCGCCAGAAGATGCGCTACCTGCGCGCGCTGGCGGCCTCGGGCATCGACTTCGACGCCCTACGCGACGCGCCCACCGAGGAGGTGATCGCCACGCTGACCGCCGTGACCGGCATCGGCGTCTGGACCGCCGAGATCTACGCGATGTTCGCGCTGGGCCGGGCCGACGTCTTCGCGCCGGGCGACCTGGCGCTGCAGGAGGGGGCGCGGCACCTGCTGAAGCTGGAGGAACGCCCGAAGGAGCGCGCGCTGCGCGAGATCGCCACCCGGTGGTCGCCCTGGCGCGCGGTTGCGGCGCGGGGACTGTGGGAATACTACCACCACGTGAAGGGCAGGGAAGGAATCCTATGACGCGCGCATTGCAATCCGGCCGGGTCGAACCGCTCAGCGGCGAGAAGCGCTCGGCGGTGGTGTTTCTGCATGGCTACGGCGCCAACGGCGCCGACCTGCTGGGCCTGGCCGAGCCGCTGGCCGAGCACATGCCCGACACGCTGTTCCTCGCGCCCGACGCGCCCGAGGCCTGCATCGGCGCGCCGATGGGGTTCCAGTGGTTCCCGATCCCGTGGATCGACGGCTCGAGCGAGGAGGAGGCCCGCGCCGGGCTGGGCCGCGCCGCCGACGACCTCAACGCCTTTCTCGACGGGGTGATGGTCGACGAGGACCTGCTGCCCGAGCAGGTCATGGTGCTGGGCTTCAGCCAGGGCACGATGATGGCGCTGCACGTGCTGCCGCGCCGCGAGGAGCCGATCGCCGGGCTCGTCGCCTTTTCGGGCCGCCTGCTCGAGCCCGAGCTTCTGGCCGACGAGGCGCAAAACCGGCTGCCGATCCTGCTGGTCCATGGCGACATGGACGAGGTGGTGCCGCCGCAATCGCTGCCGGCCGCCGCGCAGGCGCTGCAGGAGGCCGGCTGGACCGACCTCTACGCGCATGTGATGAAGGGCACCGCGCACGGCATCGCGCCCGACGGACTCGAGGTGGCGCTGGCCTTCATGCGCGAGCGGTTGGGGGTCGCCTGACCGACCGTTCGGCGACGTCATCTCCCTGACATCTCTCTGCGTCAAGCTGACCGTGGCGGGAACACGGCCTTGGGACTTGCCAGCCTTCCACCGCCAGATATAGTCGAGTTACGGCAGGAGCGGGGCTCCCGCTCTGGTCGTCCGGCAGGGGCTGCGAGAGCGAGGACGGCGTTTCCATGGATGGTGAGTTCAGAACCGAGTTCGTGCGCGATCCCGCGGCGCTCAGGCAGCACCCGGCCTTGGTGCTGAACGCCGATTACAGGCCCTTGTCCTACTACCCGCTGTCGCTCTGGCCGTGGCAGGAAGCGGTGAAGGCGGTGTTCCTCGACAGGGTGGATATCGTGGCCGAATACGAGGCCAAGGTGCACAGCCCCTCGACGGTGATCCGAATACCCTCGGTGGTCGTGCTCAGAGATTACGTCAAACCCCAGAAGCGCGTGGCCTTCACGCGCTTCAATCTTTTTCTGAGGGACGGATTCTGCTGCCAGTACTGCGGCTCGCGGGGGGATCTGACCTTCGACCACGTGGTGCCGCGGGCCCGTGGCGGCGTGACCAGCTGGGAAAACGTCGTCGCCGCCTGCGCGCGCTGCAACCTGCGCAAGGGCTCGAAGAGCCTACGCCAGTCGGGGCTCGCGCTGAAGCGGTCGCCGCGGCGGCCCGGCGCGGAGGAGCTGCGCGACATGGGGCGCAAATTCCCGCCCAACCATCTGCACGACAGCTGGATCGATTTTCTCTACTGGGACGCGGAACTCGAGGCCTGATCCGCACGTGGGGACCGGGCAGGCGATGCGATCCGCTTGCGGCGCGGTCCGCTATGCCTAGACTGCGCGCCGAACCGTCGCTAGATAGGCGGCGTTAGCGCTAACTGTACGGCTGCCCGGCGGCCGGCCCAGACGGAGACAGCCATGGTATCGCGCGTCATTCCGGTCGAATGCTTCGATCTCGTCATTTTCGGCGGCACCGGCGATCTCGCCCGCCGCAAGATCCTGCCCGGCCTGTTCCGCCGCTTCCTTGCCGGCCAGATGCCCGAGAACGCCCGGGTGATCGGCGCGGCACGCTCCGAGATGGAGGATGCGGACTATCGCCAGATGGTGCGCGAGGCGGTGGCCGAGTTCGGCGGCACCGAGAAGGAGAACGGCTCGCAGCTCGACGCCTTCCTCGAGCGACTGCACTACGTCGCCATCGACGCCACCGGCGACGGCGGCTGGGACAAGCTGGCCGGGCTGATGCGCGACGGCGTCATCCGCGCCTTCTACTTCTCCGTCGGGCCGTCGCTCTTCGGCGCGCTGGCCGAGCGGCTGCACCAGCACGGCATCGCCGACGCGGCCAGCCGGATCGTGGTCGAGAAGCCCTTCGGCCATGACCTCGCCTCGGCGCAGGAGCTGAACGCCACGCTGGCGGCGCATTTCGACGAGCACCAGATCTACCGGATCGACCATTACCTCGGGAAGGAGACGGTGCAGAACCTGATGGCGGTGCGCTTCGGCAACGTGCTGTTCGAGCCGCTGTGGAACTCGCATTACATCGACCACATCCAGATCACCGTGGCCGAGACGGTGGGCGTGGGCGGCCGGGGCAGCTACTACGACAAGTCCGGCGCGATGCGCGACATGGTGCAGAACCACCTGATGCAGCTTCTGTGCCTGATCGCGATGGAGCCGCCCTCGATCTACGACGCCGACACCGTGCGCGACGAGAAGCTCAAGGTGATCCGGGCGCTGCAGCCGGTCGAGCCGCACCAGATCGTGCGCGGCCAGTACGATGCCTCCTCCGAGGGGCCGAGCTACCGCGAGGATGCCGAGAACCCGCGCAGCTTCACCGAGAGCTTCGTGGCCATGAAATGCCACATCGCCAACTGGCGCTGGGCCAAGGTGCCGTTCTACCTGCGCACCGGCAAGCGGATGAAGGCGCGCTCCTCCGAGATCGCGGTGGTGTTCAAGGATCTCGGCCATACGATCTTCGAGGGCGACACCGCGCGCCACCGCAACATCCTGTCGATCCGGCTGCAGCCGAACGAGGGGATGGACCTGCAGGTGACGATCAAGGAGCCGGGGCCGGGCGGCATGCGGCTGGTGGACGTGCCGCTCGACATGACCTTCGCCGATGCGCTCGGCGCGGACCAGGAGGCGCCCGACGCCTATGAGCGGCTGATCATGGACGTGATCCGCGGCAACCAGACGCTGTTCATGCGCGGCGACGAGGTCGAGGCCGCCTGGGCCTGGACCGACCCGATCATCAAGGGCTGGGAGGCGCGCAACGACGTGCCCAAGCTCTACGAGGTCGGATCGGCGGGCCCGGACGACGCGTTGATGCTGATGCATCGCGACGGCCGGCGCTGGCGCGAGATCAAGGGCTGAACCCGCCGAGGACGGGCGGGCCGTAGCAAGGGAAAGGAGCGGCATGGAATTCGTCGAATACGCCGATGCCGAGATGATGATGATCGATCTCGCCGACAAGCTGGCGAGCGAGCTGCGCGCGGCCATCGCCGCCGACGGCAGGGCGAGCCTCGCGGTGCCCGGCGGCACCACGCCGGGGCCGGTCTTCGACACGCTCTCGGCGATCTCTCTCGACTGGGACAAGGTCCACGTCATGCTCACCGACGAGCGCTGGGTGCCGGAGACCTCCGAGCGGTCGAACACCGGGCTGCTGAAGCGGCGGCTCTTCACCGGCCACGCGGCGGCGGCGCATTACCTGCCGCTCTATGCCGAGGCCGAGCGCCCCGAGGAGAAGCTCGACGATCTCGAGCAGAGCCTCGCGCCGCATCTGCCGCTTTCGGTGGTGCTCTTGGGCATGGGGGCGGACATGCACACCGCCTCGATCTTCCCCGGTGCCGACAGGCTCGAGGACGCGCTTCGCGGCGACGGCGTGCTCTACCCGATGCGCGCGCCGGGCGCGCCCGAGCCGCGCATCACGCTTTCGGCCAAGGTGCTGAACGACGCGATGCGGCGTCACATCGTGATCATCGGCGCCGAAAAGCGCGCCGCTCTGGAAAAGGCGCAGGGGCTCGACCCCGAGGAGGCGCCGGTGGCGGCGATCCTCAAGGGCGCGACGGTGCATTGGGCGGAGGGCTGAGACCATGTGGGACGATCTGAAGGGCAAGGCCGCGGCGAATGCCGACCGCCGCATCGAGGCGCTGTTCGACGCGCCGGGCCGCGCGCGCGACTTCTCGGTCAGCGCGCTGGGCATGTTGTTCGACTATTCCAAGACCAACATCGACGGCGCCACCCGCGACGCGCTGATCGCGCTGCTCGAGAAGACGGACGTGGCCGGCCGCCGCGACGCGATGTTCTCGGGCGCCAAGATCAACGAGACCGAGGGGCGGGCGGTGCTGCACACCGCGTTGCGCAACCTCGATGGCGGGCCGGTCACGGTGGACGGGCAGGACGTCATGCCGGGCGTGCGCAACACGCTGAAGCGCATGGACACCTTCGCCGATGCCGTTCGCTCGGGCGAGTTCACCGGGCAGGGCGGCCGGATCACCGACGTGATCAACATCGGCATTGGCGGCTCGGATCTCGGGCCCGCGATGGCCGCGAAAGCGCTCGCGCCCTACCATGACGGTCCGCGCTGCCACTTCGTGTCCAACGTCGACCCGGCCGACATCCACGACGTGCTCGCCGCCTGCGACCCGGCGACGACGCTGGTGATCGTGGCCTCCAAGACCTTCACCACCATCGAGACCATGACCAACGCGCGCACCGCGAAGGCGTGGATGTCGGAGACGGTGAAGGACCCCGGCGCGCAGTTCGCCGCGCTGTCCTCGGCCGAGGAGAAGACCGCCGCCTTCGGCATCGCGCCCGAGCGGGTCTTCGGCTTCGAGGACTGGGTCGGCGGGCGCTACTCGATGTGGGGGCCGATCGGCCTGTCGCTGATGATCGCGATCGGCGGCGACGCGTTCCGCGCATTCCTGCGGGGCGGGCAGGCGATGGACACGCATTTCCGCTCGGCCGCCTGGCACGAGAACATGCCGGCGCTGCTGGCGCTCGTGGGCATCTGGCACAATCAGGTGCTGGGCCACGCCACCCGCGCCGTGCTGCCCTACGACAACCGCCTCGCGCGGCTGCCGGCCTATCTGCAGCAGCTCGAGATGGAATCGAACGGCAAGCGCGTCTCGATGGATGGCGAGGATCTCGCGCATGAGAGCGGTCCGGTGGTCTGGGGCGAGCCCGGCACAAACGGCCAGCACGCCTTCTACCAGCTGATCCACCAGGGCACGCGGGTGATCCCCTGCGAGTTCCTCGTCGCCGCCGAGGGCCACGAGCCGGGGCTCGAGCACCAGCACCGGCTCCTGATCGCCAACTGCCTCGCGCAGTCCGAGGCGCTGATGAAGGGCCGCGATCTCGACGAGGCGCGCGGCAAGGTCGCGGGCAAGTTCGAGGGCGACGAGCTGGAGCGGCAGGCGAAGCACAGGGTGTTCCCGGGCAACCGCCCTTCGACGACGCTGGCCTATCCGAAGCTCGACCCCGAGACGCTGGGCAAGATCATCGCGCTCTACGAGCACCGGGTCTTCGTCGAGGGCGCCGTGCTCGGCATCAACTCCTACGACCAGTGGGGCGTGGAGCTGGGCAAGGAGCTGGCGACCGCGCTGCAGCCGGTCGTGGACGGCGACGAGGATGCCTCGGGCAAGGACGGCTCGACCGCGCAGCTGGTGGGCTACCTGCGCGCCAACGGCGCCTGACTTCGCGCCCGAGTGACATGAAGGGGGGGCGGCCGCTCGCGCGACCGCCCCCTTACTTTACTCTGCAAATACTCGAATCCCGGCGCGTCGGCCGCCGCGCGCTCAGACGGCGGCGGTGACGATGATCTCGACGAGGTAGTCGGGCGAGGCGAGCTTCGATTCGCCGGTGTAGCGGGCCGGGGCGTGGCCCTCGGGCACCCACTCGTCCCAGACCGCGTTCATCGCGGCGAAGTCGGACATGTCGGCGAGCCAGATCTGCGCGGTCAGCAGCCGGGTCTTGTCGGTGCCCGCCAGCGCCAGCAGCCGGTCGATCTCGGCCAGCGTCTCGCGGGTCTGCGCGCCGGCGTCGCCGGCGGGTCCCTCGATCTGGCCGGCGAGATGGGCGACGCCGTTGTGGACGACGACCTGGCTCATGCGGCGGCCGGTCTCGTAGCGGGTGATGTCTGTCATGGAAGGCTCCCTGTGGTCATGACCGGCGGGAGTGGCTGGAGCGGGTAACGGGAATCGAACCCGTAACTGAAGCTTGGGAAGCTTTCGTGATACCTTTTCACCATACCCGCGCGCTCTGCCCCGAGGTATCCGTGAGCCCTGTCGTCGTCAAGCGGGTTTCGCCTATTCCCGCGCGCGTCTCCGGCGCCGGCCGCCGCCCTCGCTCCCGGCGTTGAAGGCGGGGTCGGGCAGGGGCTGGGCGGCGCGCAGCCCGGCGAAGGGCGCGGTGGCGTGCGGGATCGCGTTGGCGGCGACGAAATGCTCCTGGAAGCGCGGCTCGATCGCGGTCTCGACCTTGGTGATCTCGCGCACCAGCCCCTCGATCTCGCGCCGCGCGGCGAGCGAGCAGAGCGCGATCCGCGCCCCTGTCCCCGCGGCGTTGCCGGCGCTCGTGACCTTCTCGACCGGCACGTCGGGGATCATGCCCAGCACCAGCGCGTGCAGCGGCGAGATATGCGCGCCGAAGGCCCCGGCGAGCACGACGCGGTCGACATTCTCGACCCCGCGCTCGTCCATCAGGAGCCGCGCGCCGGCGTAGAGCGCCGACTTGGCGAGCTGGATCGCGCGGATGTCGCCCTGCGTGACGGTGATGCGCGGCCCGCCGGCCTCGGTGCCGTCATGGATCAGGTAGGCATGGGTGCGGCCCTCGGGCTGCAGCCGCGCGCTTCCGGTCTGCTCGGCCGAGCCAATCAGCCCTTTGGCGTCCAAGAGACCAGCGATGCGCATCTCCGCCACCGCCTCGATGATGCCCGAGCCGCAGATGCCGGTGACACCGCCCGGGCCGACCGCGTCCCAGAAGCCGGGGTCGTCGGACCACAACTCGCAGCCGATGACGCGGAAGCGCGGCTCCTTGGTGGCGGGGTCGATGCGGATCGCCTCGATCGCGCCGGGCGCGGCGCGCTGGCCCGAGGAGATCTGCGCGCCCTCGAAGGCGGGACCGGTGGGCGAGGAGCAGGCCAGCACGCGGGCCCGGTCGCCGAGCAGCAGCTCGGCATTGGTGCCGACATCGACGATCAGCACGAGGTCGTCGGACTGGTCGGGCCGCTCGGACAGCGCCACGGCGGCCGCGTCGGCGCCGACATGGCCGGCGATGCAGGGCAGGACATAGGCCTGCGCGCCGGGGTTTACCGTGCCGAGGTCGAGGTCGCGCGCGGGCAGGGCGACGGCGTCCGAGGTGGCGAGCGCGAAGGGCGCCTGGCCCAGCTCGACCGGGTCGATGCCCAGAAGCAGGTGGTGCATCACCGGGTTGCAGACGAAGACCGTCTCGACGATGTCGGCGCTCTCGATCCCGGCCTCCGCCGCGAGTTCGCGCGCGAGGTCCGCGATCGCCGCGCGCACGGCCGTGGTCATCTCGGCCGCGCCACCCTCGTTCATCATGGAGTAGCTGACCCGGCTCATCAGGTCCTCGCCGAAGCGGATCTGCGGGTTCATGACGCCCGCCGAGGCCTCGACATGGCCGTCCTCGAGCGAGGTGAGATGCGCCGCGATCGTGGTCGAGCCGAGGTCGATGGCAAGGCCCCAGAGCGGCTCGTCGCGGTAGCCCGGCCAGATGTCGACGATGCTCTGCACGCCGCCGTCGCTTTCGTGGTGCAGCGCGACGGTCACCTCCCAGTTGCCCTTGCGCAGCGCCTGCTGCAGCTTGGCCAGCACCGGCGGCGCGGCGTCGATCTCGTCGATCCGCCATTGGCCGCGCAGCGCCTCGGCCAAGCGTTCGAGGTCGCCCTTGGGCTCGTGCATGTCGGGCTCGGGCACGGTGACGAAGTACTTGCGCGTCGCCGGGTCCATGACGATGGGGCGCGCATCGGCGTTCTTGCGCACCACCTGGCGGTGGACCTGGCTCTCGGGCGGCACGTCGAGCACCACGTCGGAGCAGATCTGCGCCTGGCAGCCGAGACGACGGCCCGGCTTCAGGCCGCGGATCCGGTCGTAGCGCTCCTCGACCGCGTTCACCTCGCTCAGCGCGTCGGGCGCGACGGTGACGCCGTGCTTGTCGAAGCGGCCCTTGCCGGGGCTGATCTGGCACTTGGAGCAGATGCCGCGCCCGCCGCAGACGCTGTCGAGATCGACCCCGAGCCGCCGGGCGGCGGTCAGCACCGTGGTGCCGGCGGGCACGCGGCCGCGCTTGCCCGAGGGGGTGAAGATCACGAGGGGGTCCTGGGTCATGTCGGGCCTTTCCGGTGCGTCGCGGCCCGACCATAGGCGTTTGGCGGCCGGGGGAAAGGGGCCGGGGGCGGCATGCGGCGATGCGGACGCGACGCTTTGGTCGACGCGCCCCCGTGCCGGCGGTGCGAGATGAGTATTTGCGGAGTGAAGTCACAGGCCGTGCGCCGCTTTATACCTTTCGCCCCCGGGCGATCGGTGCGATAGGGACGTGCCAAACGAAGCATCCCAAGGAGTGGTCCGATGGAGATTCGCGAGGCCCTGACCTTCGACGACGTGCTGCTGGTTCCCGCCGCGTCGAGCGTTCTGCCTTCCACCGCCGATACGCGCACCAAGGTGACCCGCGACATCGCGATGAACATCCCGCTCCTGTCGAGCGCGATGGACACCGTGACCGAGGCCCGCATGGCGATCTGCATGGCGCAGGCCGGCGGCATCGGCGTGGTGCACCGCAACTTCACCGTCGAGCAGCAGGCCGAGCAGATCCGCCAGGTCAAGCGCTTCGTCTCGGGCATCGTCTACAACCCGATCACGCTGACCCCCGAGCAGACGCTGGGCGACGCCCGCAAGCTGATGGAGCAGTACAGCGTCACCGGCTTCCCGGTGGTCGATGGCAGCGGCCGCGTGGTCGGCATCGTCACCAACCGCGACATGCGCTTCGCCGCCGACGATTCGACGCCGGTGAAGGCGATGATGACCGCCGACGACCTCGCCATGCTGACCGAGCCCGCCGATCTCGACCGCGCGCGCAACCTGATGAAGGAGCGCCGGATCGAGAAGCTCCTCGTGACCGACGCCGAAGGCCGGCTGACCGGCCTGCTGACGCTGAAGGACAGCGAGCAGGCGGTGCTCAACCCCTCTGCCTGCAAGGATCGGCTCGGCCGGTTGCGCGCCGCCGCCGCCTCGACCGTGGGCGATGCGGGCTTCGAGCGTTCTATGGCGCTGGTCGAGGCCGGCGTCGACATCGTGGTGATCGACACCGCGCACGGCCATTCCGAAGGCGTGGCCGAGGCGGTGCGGCGGCTCAAGCGCGAGGCGGGCGACGTGCAGGTGATCGCCGGCAACGTCGCCACCGCCGAGGCGACCCGTGCGCTGATCGACGCGGGCGCGGATGCAGTCAAGGTCGGCATCGGGCCGGGCTCGATCTGCACCACCCGGATGGTCGCGGGCGTGGGCGTGCCGCAGCTCACCGCGATCATCGACTGCGCCGAGGCCGCGGGCGACGTGCCCGTGATCGCCGATGGCGGCATCAAGTTCTCGGGCGACTTCGCCAAGGCGATCGCCGCGGGCGCCAGCTGCGCCATGGTCGGCTCGATGATCGCCGGCACCGACGAGAGCCCGGGCGAGGTGATCCTCTACCAGGGCCGGACCTTCAAGTCGTATCGCGGCATGGGGAGCTTGGGCGCGATGGCGCGCGGCTCGGCCGACCGCTACTTCCAGAAGGACGCGGCTTCGGACAAGCTGGTGCCCGAGGGGATCGAGGGGCAGGTGCCCTACAAGGGCACGGCCAACGCCGTGGTGCACCAGCTCGTCGGCGGCCTGCGCGCCGCGATGGGTTACACTGGCCACCCGACGGTCGACTCGATGCGCGGCAACTGCCGCTTCGTGAAAATCACCGGCGCGGGGCTGAAGGAAAGCCACGTGCACGACGTGCAGATCACCCGCGAGAGCCCGAACTACCGGATCGGCTGAGACATGGCCCGCCCCGCCGCTCCGGCCGGGCGGGCCGACCGAGGAAGCGCCATGACCCTGCCAGACCGACGAGACGCGCCGTGACCCCGGCTGCCCGCGCAGCCGCGGCGATGGAGGTGCTGGACGCCTGCCTGGACGGCATTCCGGCCGAGAAGGCGCTGCTCAACTGGTCGCGCGGCAGCAGGTTCGCGGGCTCGGGCGACCGGGCCGCCGTGCGCGACCTCGTCTTTTCGGGCCTGCGCCGGCGGCGCTCGGCCGCGGCCATCGGCGGCGCCGAGACCGGGCGGGGCCTTGTGCTGGGGCTCCTGCGCCAGGACGGAGTCGATCCGGACGACATCTTCACCGGCGAGAGACATGCCCCGCCCGTGCTGACCCACGAGGAGCGCGGCGCGCCGCCCGAGGGCCTGCCTGAGCCGATCCGCCACGACCTGCCCGATTGGCTCTGGGCGCGGTTCGGATCGTCGCTGGGCGACCGGGCCGCGGAGGCCGCGCAGGCGCTCAGGGACCGCGCGCCCGTCATGCTGCGCGTCAACCGGCGCCGGGCCAGCCTGGCCGAGGCGATCTCGGCGCTGGCGGACGAAGGGATCGCGGCCGAGCCGCATGGGCAGGTCGCCACCGCGCTGCGGGTGGTTTCCGGCGAACGGCGGCTGACGCGGTCGCGGGCCTATCTCGACGGCCTGGTCGAGTTGCAGGACGCCGCGTCGCAGGCGGCCGTGGCGCGGCTGCCGCTGCGGGACGGCCAGAGCGTTCTCGACTACTGCGCCGGCGGCGGCGGCAAGGCGCTGGCCATGGCGGACCGGGCCGCGCTGCGGATCGATGCCCATGACGCCGACGACCGCCGGATGCGCGACATCCCGGCCCGCGCGGCGCGCGCGGGCGTGAAGATCAACATGCCGGACCGGCTGGTGCGGGGCCGCTACGACCTCGTGCTGGTCGACGCGCCGTGCAGCGGCAGCGGAACCTGGCGCCGGAGCCCGGACGCAAAGTGGGGGCTGACGCCCGAGCGTCTGGACGAGCTCTGCGCGCTGCAGGCCGGCATTCTCGGCGAGGCCGCGCGAATGGTGCGCCCGGGCGGGCTGCTCGCCTACGCCACCTGCTCGGTGCTCGAGGAGGAGAACGGGGGCACGGTGTCGCGTTTTCTCGCATCGCATCCCGGCTGGAGCCGGCGTGACGAGATGCGGCTTCTGCCGGGGCCGGATTGGGACGGGTTTTACCTCGCGCTGCTCGGAGGCGAGTAGGCGCAGCATTTACCAAGCGTTAGAGAATTTGCCGTCTTCTGGCCGGGCCAGCTGGAGGGCGAGACATGGTCGACATTGATCTGGGCGCGACCGTCGCGGAACGGGCCGACAACCACCCGGGGCCGGCGCAGCTTGTCGTGATCCTGGCGACGGCCTCAGCGGCGCTGCTGGGCGCGGCCCTCACCCCGGATGGATATCTCGCCCTGCTGCTCCTGCTGCTGGGGACGACGCTCGCCGCGGTGGCCACGCTCTACGGGCTCCGCGCCGCGCTGTGGCGCCACAGGCGACGGCGCACGCAAGCCATGTCCGAGCGGTTGCTCTCCGCCGACAGCGCGCCCGGCTACCTGACCGAAACGGCGGGAGAGGTCCTCTACTGCAACGATGCGGCCCGCCGGCGCTTCCGGTCGCGGGCACCGACGCTCGGCAACGCGCTTTCGGAGGTTTTCGCCTGCCCCGCCATGGCGCTGCAGCGCCTTGAGCTCAAGGCGGAGCGCGACGGTGGCGCGCAGGACATGGTCGGCTCCCGCCGTGGCCATGTCCAGCTGAGCGTGGTGGCGCTGGGCGACGGCTTGTTCCTGTGGCGGATCGACGAACATGCGGAGCGGTTGGGGGCGGGGCGGGCTGCGGAGGCGCTGGGCCTGCCGATGCTTACCTCCGGCCCGACCGGCACGATCCTCTACATGAACGAGGCCTGCCGCGACCTGACCGGCGGCCGGGCCCGTCGTCTCGAGGCGCTGTTCGAATCCGGGCCGATCGTCTCGGGCGCCGTGCAGCGAATTCGTGGCAGCGACGGGGAGGTGGAATGCCTCGTCGCGGAGATCCCCGCCAGCGGCGGACGTCGCGAGATCTACCTGCTTCCGCCGGGTCGGGCCGGGGCGGCGCCAGCCGGCGGCTGGCAGGCCGAAGCTCTGCCTGTCGCGCTGATGCGGGTTTCGTCCTGCGGCCGGATCATGCAGCTGAACGCGGCGGCGCAGGCGCTGATGCCCGAGGCGGAGGTCGATGGGCGCCTGACCGACCTGCTGGAAGGCCTGGGCCGACCGATCTCAGAGTGGCTGTCCGAGGCGGTGGCGGAGCGTGCGGTGCCCGGGCCGCAGTTCCTGCGCGGTCGCGGCGCGCATAGCGACAAGGTCCTGCAGGTCACGCTGGGGCCGCCCGATGACCAGGGGCAGATCGTGGCCGTGCTCAACGATGCGACAGAGCACAAGTCCCTGGAGGCACAGTTCGTCCAGGCCCAGAAGATGCAGGCCATCGGCCAGCTGGCGGGCGGGATCGCGCATGACTTCAACAACCTGCTGACGGCGATCTCGGGGCATTGCGACCTGCTGATGCTGCGGCACGACGAAAGCGACCAGGACTACGGCGACCTCGTACAGATCCACCAGAATGCCAACCGTGCGGCCAGCCTGGTCGGGCAGCTTCTGGCTTTCTCGCGCAAGCAGAACCTGCGGCTCGAGCAGATCGACCTTCGCGACACGCTCTCGGACCTCACCCACCTGCTGAACAGGCTGGTGGGAGAGCGGGTCACCCTGTCGCTGAACCACGACCCCGATCTGCGCGAGATCCGGGCCGACAAGCGGCAGCTCGAGCAGGTGCTGATGAACCTCGTCGTCAATGCCCGCGACGCCATGCCCACGGGCGGCGAGATCCGGGTCGAGACCGACAATCTCGACCTCGAGACCCCTTTGCAGCGCGACCGCGCGCTGGTGCCGGCCGGGCAATGGGTGCGGATCCGGGTGATCGACAAGGGCTGCGGCATCCCGGCGGAGAAGATCGGCAAGATCTTCGAGCCGTTCTACACCACGAAGCGGCCGGGCGAGGGGACCGGGCTGGGCCTGTCCACGGCTTACGGCATCGTCAAGCAGACGGGCGGGTTCATCTTCGTCGACAGCACGCCCGGCGAGGGCAGCGTCTTCACCCTGCTGCTGCCCAGCCGGGCGGCGAATGCGGCCGCAGCGCCAGAGCCCTCGGCCGAGCCCCTGACGCTGTCGCCCCGCCGGGCCGAGGGGATGGTGCTGCTGGTCGAGGACGAGGCGCCGGTCAGGGCCTTCGCCGCCCGGGCGCTACGGATGCGCGGTCTGTCCGTCATCGAGGCCGAGGACGGGGAGGCCGCGCTGGATATCCTCAGGGATGCCGATCTCGAGGTCGACATCATCGTCACGGACGTGATCATGCCGGGCAAGGACGGCCCCACATGGGTGCGCGAGGCGCAGCTCGCGCGACCCGACGTGCAGGTGGTGTTCGTCTCCGGCTATGCGGAAGACGACTTTTCAGACCAGCAGGCGGAGATCCCGAACTCGACATTCCTGCCGAAGCCGTTCTCGCTCAACGAGCTGGCCGCCACGGTGGAACGCCGTATCGCCTGATGCCCGGGCCGGAGAGCGGTTCTCCGGTCCGGGTGTGGCCGCAGGGTCGCCGGTCCGGGCAAGGGCCGCCCGGGCCGTGCGGCCGGGTCAGGCGCTGCGGTCCCCCAGCGCGAGGCCCTGGAGATGCGCGGCGCAGCCGATCAGCGCGGCGTAGTCGTCCTCAACCACGGCGACGCCGAAATTGCCCATGAAGCCCGCGAAGCGGCCCTTGTCGCGGAAGGCCTCGGCAAAGCCGAAATCGCGCAGATGCGGAGCGATGGCGCGCGCCACGCCGCCGACGAGGTAGACGCCGCCGAAGGGCAGCTGCACCAGGGCGAGGTTGCCTGCCACCACGCCGAGGAACCGCACGAAGACCCGCGCCGCCTCGACCGCGCGCGGGTCGCTGCCGTCGGTGCAGCCCGCCATCACCTCGGCCGCGGTCTTTTCGCGCGGGTCGTGGGCCTCGGCGCCGAGCCAGGCATAGACGCGCTCCAGCCCGCGGCCCGACAGCACGTCCTCCACCGCCGGGAAGCCATGCGCGGTGGAGACGAACTGCGCCAGGCGCAGCTCGGCCTCGCTGGCGACCGGCAGGTTGATGTGGCCGGATTCGGAGGGCGTCACGTAGCGCCCGGTGTCGGTCTCGAACACCGGCGCGGCGTTGAAGCCGGTGCCGACCCCGATCACCAGCCGGGCGGCCTGCGGCGAGGCGGCGGGGAAGGGCACGATGTCGCGCAGGTGGTCGGGCGCGCAGTGGCCCAGCGCGTGGCCCTGCGCCTGCAGGTCGTTGAGGATGGCGAGGTGTTCGGCCCCGGTCGCGCGCGCCAGCGTCGTCTTGTCGATGGTCCAGTCGAGATTGGTCATCGTCGCGCGGCCGTCGCGCACCGGGCCGGCCACCGCGACGCAGGCGCCGTGGCAGTCCACGCCGCCCTCGTCGGCGATGTAGCGCCGCAGCACCGTTTCCAGACCGGCATACTCGCTGTTGGCGTAGCGGCGGATCGAGCCTTCGATGATCTCGAGGCCACGGGCCAGCGCAACCCGGGTGTTGGTGCCGCCGATATCGGCGACCAGGGAATAGGCGTTGTCGGGGTGGGGCATCTGTCAGGTTCCTCGGTCAGCGGGCCAGAATCAGCGGGCCAGTGCGGCGGCCAGGGCGTGATAGGAGGCTTTGGGCGTACGTGCGAGGCTTTCGAAATCGACATGCACGAGGCCGAAGCGCTTTTCGTAGCCGAAGGCCCATTCGTAGTTGTCGAGCAGCGACCAGTAGAAGAAGCCGCGCAGGTCGACCCCCTCGTCGATGGCGCGGCGGGCCTGCGCGAGGTGGGCCTGCATGAAGGCGATGCGCTCGGCATCCTCGACCGCGCCGGCCGCGGGCCGGTCGTCCCAGGCCATGCCGTTCTCGGTCACGTAGACGGGGCGGCCGGGCAGGGCGTCGTTCACCTTGTGCAGGAAATGATGCAGCCCCTCGGGGTGGATCTCCCAGCCCATCTGCGTCTTGTCGAGCGGCCCTTCGACCGCCGCCACCGATGGCCAGGGCTGGTCCGGCGCGGCGCACATCAGGGAGCGCGTGTAGTAATTGACGCCAATCCAGTCGAGCGGTTGCGAGATCGCCACCATGTCGTCCTGCCAGCCGTCCGGCATGTGCGGCGCAAGCCCGGCCAGCGCGCCTTCCGGATAGCGGCCATGGGCGACCGCCTCGAGGAACCAGCGGTTGTAGATCTGGTCCTGGATATCGGCCGCGGCCGCGTCGGCCGGCGCGTCGCTGGCGGGCATCGCCCGTTCGAAGTTCAGCACGATGCCCAGCTCCTGCCGGCCCATGCCGCGCAGGCGCTCGACCGCCAGCCCATGGGCCAGCAGAATGTGATGCATCGCGCGCGCGGCCGCGCGGATGTCGCGCAGGCCCGGGGCGTGGTGGCCGAGGAAATGCGACAGCCAGGCGACGCACCAGGGCTCGTTGATCGTGGCGGTCGAGGCGACGCGGTCGCCGATCCGGGCGCTGATGACCTCGGCGAAATCCGCGAAGGCGAGCGCGGTGTCGCGGTTGGCCCAGCCGCCGCGATCGGCGAGCGCCGAGGGCAGCTCCCAGTGGTAGAGCGTCTGGAACGGGCGCAGCCCGCGCTCGAGGGTCGCGTCCACCAGCCGGTCGTAGAAGTCGAGCCCCTCCTGGTTCACGGGGCCGGTGCCGTTCGGAATGACCCGCGCCCATGAGGTGGAAAAGCGGTAGGCGTCGAAGCCCGCCTGCGCCATCAGGTCGAGATCTTCCTCGTAGCGATGGTAATGGTCGCAGGCGGTGGCGCCGTCCTCGGCGCGCACCACGTTGCCGGGGCCTTGCGCGAAGCTGTCCCAGTGGCAGCGGCCGGCGCCGCCGAACCGGTGCCCCTCGATCTGGTAGGCGGCGGTCGCCGCGCCGAACAGGAAGCCCTCGGGGAAGTCGCTGCGCGAGATATCCATATGCTCTGCCTCGATGGCGGGCCTCAGCTCGGAGCCGGGCCGGTGGATCGGCCGATGATCAGCTCGGCCTCGAGAAGTTCGTGCCGGTGCGGGGCATCCGGCGCGTCGATGCGTTCTAGAACCATCCGGGCCAGCCGCTGTCCAGCCTCGCGTACGGAGGAGCGGGTCGCGGTGAAGGCCGGCACCGGCCCGTCGTCGCGCAGGTAGGAAAGCTGGTCGTCATGGGTGATCGCCGAGACCTCGCGCCCGAGCGTCAGGCCGATCTCCTCGACCGCGCGGCGCACGCCGAGCATGCAGATCACCGACGAGACGAGAAAGGCGGTCGGGGGATCGGGCATGGCCAGCATCTCGCGCGCGGCGCGGTAGCCGTAGCCTTCGGTCATCTCGTCCTGGCGCATGAGGGCGGGGTCCGGGGCCAGGCCCCGCGCGGCCAGCGCCATCTCGAGCCCCTGCCGGCGCCGATGCGCGAAGTCCATCTCCTCGTGGCCGTTGATCAGCGCGATGCGGCGATGCCCGAGATCCAGCAGGAACTCGGCCGCGCGACTGAAGGCGCGGCGGTTGTTGACGTCGAGCCAGCTATAGGGGCGCTCGGTCCCCGTGGCGCGGCCATGCACGGCGTAGGGCAGGCCGATCTCGTCGAGCAGTTCGATCCGCGGATCGTTCATCCGCGGCGCGCTGACGATCAGCCCGTCCACGAGGCCGCGCGCCTTGATCGAACGGTAGGCGCGCGCCTCGTCGTCGACGTCGACGACCGAGATCAGCATCTCGTAGCCGGCCTGGCTGTAGGTCTCGCCGGCGCCGGCGATGAAGTCGGCGAAGATCGGGTTGACCATCGCGTGGGTCGAGATCTTGGGGATGACATGGCCGATGGCACGGCTGCGGCCGGTGGCCAGCGCCTGCGCCCGCGTGTTGGGCCGGTACTCATGCGCCTTGGCCGCGGCCAGCACGCGGGCCCGCGTCGCCTCGCTGACGTCCTTGTAGCCGTTCAGCGCCCGGCTCACCGTGGTCTGGCTCAGCCCGAGCAAGCTGGAGAGTTCCCTGAGATTCATCGCGGCACTGCCGTCCAAAGCGCTTTTGAAGTCCTTCGGACACTACGCTGCGGAATGCGATTGGTCAAAGCGCAGTTTGCCTTCCCGGAAGGTCAGCTAAGCCGCCGAAACTTGGCGTGCTTTGCACGGTCGGCATTGACAGGTCGTGACGGCTGGGCGAGGCTGGCGAAGTCCAAAGCGCTTTGGTGTTGCCTTTGGCGCGTGGAACGACAAGAGGTGGCCCGCGGGTCGCCGTGACGGGAGGTTACACATGAAGACGACTTTTCTGGCGAGCGTCGCCGGTCTCGCCCTGACGGCCGGCGCGGCGGCCGCGCAGGACCTGAAGTTTCCGGTGGGCGAGGGGGGCTTCAACTGGGACAGCTACAACCAGTTCGCCGATGCGCATGACCTGTCGGGCCAGTCCCTGACCGTGTTCGGCCCCTGGTTGAGCGGCGACCAGACGCTGTTCGAATCGATGCTCGCCTATTTCGAGGAGGCGACCGGCGCCGAGGTGCAGTACACCGGCTCGGACGGCTTCGAGACGCAGATCCGCATCGACACCGAGGCCGGGTCGGCCCCGAACATCGCGGTCTTCCCGCAGCCGGGCCTGCTGCGCGAGCTGGCGGCCCTGGGCTTCGTCGAGCCGATGCCGGAAGGCACCGGCGACTGGATCGCCGAGAACTACGCGGCGGGCCAGTCCTGGGTGGACCTCGCGACCTTTGAGGGCCCCGAGGGCGGTGAGGACCTCTACGGCTTTTTCTACAAGGCCGACGTGAAGTCGCTTGTCTGGTACGTGCCCGAGAACTTCGAGGATGCGGGCTACGAGGTGCCGCAGAGCATGGAGGAGCTCAAGGCGCTGACCGAGCAGATGGTCGAGGAAGGCGAGACGCCCTGGTGCATCGGCCTCGGCTCCGGCGGCGCCACCGGCTGGCCCGCGACCGACTGGGTCGAGGACCTGATGCTGCGCACCCAGCCGCCCGAGGTCTACGACCAGTGGGTCAGCAACGAGATGCCCTTCGACGCCCCCGAGGTGATCGCGGCGATTGAGGAGTTCGGCTACTTCATCGAGGAAGATCGCGTGGCCGGCGGCCAGGCGGCCGTGGCCTCGACCGACTTCCGCGACAGCCCCAAGGGTCTCTTCGACACGCCGCCGCAGTGCTACATGCACCGCCAGGCCTCGTTCATCCCGACCTTCTTCCCGGAAGGCACGGAGATCGGCGCCGATGCCGACTTCTTCTACTTCCCCGCCTATGAAGAGAAGGATCTCGGCCAGCCGGTGCTGGGCGCGGGCACGGTGTTTGCCATCACCGAGGCCTCCGATGCCGCCAACGTCTTCATCGAGTGGCTGCAGACCCCGATCGCGCACGAGATCTGGATGGCGCAGACCGGCTTCCTGACGCCGCTGACCACGGTCAACACCGAGGTGTTCGGCGACCCGACGCTGAAGAAGATGAACGACATCCTGCTCGAGGCGACCACCTTCCGCTTCGACGGGTCGGACCTGATGCCGGGCGGTGTCGGCGCCGGATCGTTCTGGACCGGCATGGTCGATTATGCCGGCGGCGAGAGCGCCGAGAGCGTCGCTTCCGAGATCCAAGATTCTTGGGACGCGCTGAAATAAGCGTGTAACGATAAGGGGGCGGCCGTGACTCGCGTCGCGGCCGCTTCGGTACATCCAGGGGGGAGGGCGCGATGAATCCGGCTCTACAGGGACTGCTCACCATCGTGATCGGGGTCGGCGGATGCGTCGCCTATTTCTATTTGTCGAACCTGTTTCTCGACAAGGTGCTGTTCCCGCCGCGCGGCGCCAATGCCGGGCGCAACATCAACCGCGCCAACATGATCCGGCCCTGGCTGTTCCTGCTGCCCGCGCTGCTCGCGCTGGGCCTCTACCTCGCCTACCCGGTGTTCGAGACGCTGCGCTTGTCGCTGACCGAGCGGGTGCGCGGCGGCGGCTACGAGTTCGTCGGCCTCGCCAATTACCGCCAGATGGTGAGCGAGCCGAAGTTCTGGGAAGGCTTCACCAACAACCTGCTGTGGCTGATCGTGGTGCCGGCCGCCTCGACCGCCTTCGGCCTGCTGGCCGCGCAGCTCACCGACCGCATCAAGTGGGGCAGCTTCGCCAAGTCGCTGATCTTCATGCCGATGGCGATCTCCTTCGTCGGCGCCGCGGTGATCTTCAAGCTGATCTACGACACCCGCGCGGCGGGGCAGGAGCAGATCGGCGTGCTCAACGCGGTGTGGCTGAGCTTCGACGGCGGCCCGGGCTCCTTCATCTGGCTGCGCCTCGTTCCGGCGCTGCTGCTCTTGTCGCTCGCGGTGGGCGCGGTCGCGCTGGGCTGGTCGCTGCTCAAGCCGGTGATCGGCCGCGAGGGACGCAGCCCCGGCGCGGTGTTCGGCGCGCTGCGGCTGCTGGGCGTGGCGCTGATGGCGCTTCTGGCGCTGCTCATGCTGCGCCAGATCGTGGCGGTCTTCGCCACCGACTTTCCCTACGGCCAGCCGCAGACCTGGCTGACCATTCCCTTCTGGAACAACTTCTTCCTGATGATCGTGCTGATCTGGATCCAGACCGGCTTCGCCATGGTGCTGCTCTCGGCGGCGCTGCGCGGCATTCCCGAGGAGACGGTCGAGGCGGCCATCGTCGACGGCGCCAACCCGTTCCAGATCTTCTTCAAGATCAAGATGCCGCAGATCGTCGGCACCATCGTCGTGGTCTGGACCACCATCACCATCATCGTGCTCAAGGTGTTCGACATCGTCTTCGCGATGACCAACGGCCAGTGGGAGACGCAGGTGCTGGCCAACTACATGTACGACAAGCTGTTCCGCGCCAATGACTGGGGCGTCGGCTCGGCCGGCGCGATGGTCATCATGCTGATGGTCACGCCGATCCTGGTCTGGAACGTCTACAACGCCCGCAAGGAGATGCGCTGATGGACAGTATCGCCGGCAAGAAATCCTCGCTCACCTGGGCGGTCAACATCGCGGTCGTGGCGCTGGTGGCGCTTTGGGTCTTCCCGACGCTGGGCCTTCTGGTCTCGTCCTTCCGCAGCGGCGACCAGATCGCGTCGTCCGGCTGGTGGAAATCGATGCTGCCCACCGAGCAGACCCTGACGCTGCGCACGGCGGGCGGCGACGACGCCGAGCTGATCGACGGGCTCTACACCGTTTCGGGCAACCTCTTCGCCGAAGAGGGGATCGAGCCGCTCGACATCACCGCCTACGGCACCTCCTCGCGCGCGGTGAGCGCCTTCGGGCCGGGCGAGGTGGCCGACATGGGCGACGGCGAGATCATCACCGTCGAGGCCAATGGCGACTACGTCTTCACCTCCGAGGAAGAAATGTCGGGCCGTGGCCAGCGGGTCTTCGTCAGCGCCGAGACGCCGCCCGAGTTCACGCTCGAGAACTACGACAACATGCTGTTCGACCCCTCCAACATCGAGGGCATGTCGAAGGCGTTCTTCAACACGCTGACCGTGTCGATCCCGGCCACGATCATCCCGATCCTGGTTGCGGCCTTCGCGGCCTATGCGCTGGCGTGGATGGACTTTCCGGGCCGCGCGCTCTTGATCGCGGCGATCGTCGGGCTGCTGGTCGTGCCGTTGCAGCTGGCGCTGATCCCGCTTCTGAAGTTCCACAACGGCATCGGCATCGGCAAGGGATACCTCGGTGTCTGGATGGCGCATACCGGCTTCGGCCTGCCGCTGGCGATCTACATCTTGCGCAACTACATGGTCGGCCTGCCGCGCGACATCATCGAGAACGCCAAGGTCGACGGCGCCACCGACTTCCAGATCTTCACCAAGATCATCCTGCCGCTGTCCTTCCCGGCGCTGGCCTCCTTCGCGATCTTCCAGTTCCTGTGGACCTGGAACGACCTGCTGGTGGCGATCGTGTTCCTGATCGACGCGAGCGGCGAGACCACGGTGATGACCAAGCAGATCATCGAACTCTTGGGCACCCGCGGCGGCAACTGGGAGATCCTCGCGACGGCGGCTTTCGTCTCTATCGCGGTTCCGCTGGTTGTGTTTTTCGCGATGCAGAAATACCTCGTGCGCGGCCTGCTTGCAGGCTCCGTGAAATGAGGATTCCCCTGCCATGACCAACCCCGCCTCCGCCCCCGACGGGGCCGCCGTTTCCCGTATGCCCCGCGACCCCGAATGGTGGCGCGGCGCGGTGATCTACCAGATCTATCCGCGCAGCTACCAGGACAGCGACGGCGACGGGATCGGCGACCTCAAGGGCATCGTGCGGCGGCTGCCGCACATCGCCTCCCTGGGGGTGGACGCGATCTGGATCTCGCCCTTCTTCACCTCGCCGATGAAGGATTTCGGCTACGACGTTTCGGACTACTGCGACGTCGACCCGATGTTCGGCACGTTGGCCGATTTCGACGCGGTGGTGGAGACCGCGCATTCGCTCGGCATCCGGGTGATGATCGACCTCGTGCTGTCGCACACCTCCGAGGCGCATCCCTGGTTCGTCGAGAGCCGGCTGAGCCGCGACAACCCGAAATCCGACTGGTATGTCTGGGCCGACGCCAAGCCCGACGGCACGCCGCCCAACAACTGGCTGTCGATCTTCGGCGGCTCGGCCTGGCAGTGGGACGGGCGGCGGATGCAGTATTACCTGCACAACTTTCTGACCAGCCAGCCCGACCTGAACTTCCACAACCCGGACGTCCAGGAGGCGCTGCTCGATGTCGAGCGGTTCTGGCTGAAGCGCGGTGTCGACGGCTTCCGCCTCGACACGATCAACTTCTACTTCGCCGACAAGATGCTGCGCGACAACCCGGCGCTGCCGCCCGAGCGGCGCAACGACTCGATCGCGCCGGGCGTGAACCCCTATAACTGGCAGGAGCATCTCTACTCCAAGAACCAGGCCGAAAACCTCGATTTTCTCAGGCGCTTCCGCGCCGAGCTCGAGCCCTACGGCGCCGCCGCCGTGGGCGAGGTCGGCGATGCGCAGCGCGGCCTCGAGATCATGGCCGAGTACACATCGGGCGGCGACAAGGTGCAGATGTGCTACCCGTTCGAGATGCTGCAGCCGCAGCGCCTGACCGCGGCCGCGGCGGCCGACACCTTCTGGCGGCTGAGCCATTCGGCGCCCGACGCCTGGCCCTGCTGGGCCTTCTCGAACCACGATGTCGAGCGGCACCCGACCCGCTGGGGGCTGACCGACGCCGCGGCGCGGGTCTACACCACCATGCTGATGTGCCTGCGCGGTTCGGTCTGCCTCTACCAGGGCGAGGAGCTGGGTCTGCCGGAGGCCGAGGTGGCCTTCGAGGATCTGCAGGACCCCTACGGCATCGAGTTCTGGCCCGAGTACAAGGGGCGCGACGGCTGCCGCACGCCGATCGCCTGGCAGGACGACGCGCCGCTGGGCGGCTTCTCCGAGGGCAAGCCGTGGCTGCCGGTCTCGCCGCAGCACCTGCCGCTGTCGGTGGCCGCGCAAGAGGCCGATCCGGACGCGATGCTGCATCATTACCGCCGGGCCATCGCGCTGCGGCACGCCCACCCGGCGCTGGCCCGCGGCGAGCATGACGGCGTGCATTCGCGCGGCGACGTCTTGCATTTCACCCGCAGCTGGGAAGGCGAGACGGTGTTCTGCGCCTTCAATCTGGGCGTGGCCGAGGCCGATGTGCCGCTGCCGCAAGGCGCCTGGGCCCCGATCGGAACCGATCTGGGGGCGGTGACGAAGGCCGAGAACGGGCTGGTCCGGCTCGGCCCGTGGCAATGCTGCCTGGCGCTGAAGCGACCGGGCGACTGAGTGAAGAGCAGGGGAGGGAGCCCATGGCCGAATTGAAGCTTCGAGACGTCGCCAAGACCTATGGCGGATCCGTCGAGGTCCTGAAGAACATCGACCTCGAGATCGGGAAGGGCGAGCTCGTGGTCTTCGTCGGCCCTTCGGGCTGCGGCAAGTCCACGCTTCTGCGGATGATCGCGGGGCTGGAGCAGATCTCGGGCGGCACGCTCGAGATCGAGGGGCAGGTGGTCAACGACGTGCCTCCCGCGCAGCGGGGCATCGCCATGGTGTTCCAGTCCTACGCGCTCTACCCGCACATGACCGTGCGCGACAACATGAGCTTCGCGCTCAAGCTCGCCAAGAAGTCGAAGGAAGAGATCGATGCCGCGGTCACCAAGGCCGCGCGCATCCTGCAGCTGGAGCCGTATCTCGACCGCCTGCCCAAGGCGCTCTCGGGCGGCCAGCGGCAGCGCGTCGCCATCGGCCGCTCGATCGTGCGCGACCCCAAGGTCTATCTCTTCGACGAGCCGCTCTCGAACCTCGACGCGGCGCTGCGCGTCGCCACCCGGATCGAGATCGCCCAGCTCAAGGAGTCGATGCCCGACTCGACCATGATCTACGTCACCCACGACCAGGTCGAGGCGATGACGCTGGCGAGCCGGATCGTGGTGCTGGCCAACAAGGGCATCGCCCAGGTCGGCACGCCGCTCGAGCTTTACGAGCGGCCCGAGAACGAGTTCGTGGCGCAGTTCATCGGCTCGCCTGCGATGAACCTGCTGCCGGGCAAGATCACCGGCACCGGGGCGCAGACCACGGTGAAGCTCGAGGGCGGCGGCGTGGCGGTGTCGAACGCGCCCTCGACCGAGGCCGACATGGGGGCCGCGGTCAATGTCGGCGTCCGGCCCGAGGACATGATCGAGCTCGAGGCCGGTGACGACTACCTGTTCGAGGGCAAGGTCGATTTCACCGAGTCGCTGGGCGAGGTGACGATCCTCTACTTCCAGAAGGTGAACGGCGCCGATCCGGTGATCGCCAAGCTGCCGGGCATCCATGGCGACCTGCGCAACAAGCACGTCCACATGACCGTCGCCCCCGAGAAGGTGCAGGTCTTCCGGAACGGCAAATCGCTCTACTACCGCTGAGAGCCGGCGGACGGGCCCTTCAGTAGGGTCCGTCCTCCAGCACGCCGTCGGCGCTCATCTGCGCGTAGAGCAGCCCTTCGCGCAGACCGCGATCGGCCACCGAGAGCCGGTCGGTCGGCCAGAGCCGCATCAGCGCCTGCAGGATCGCGGAGCCCGACATGATCAGCGCCTGCCGGTCCTTGCCGATCCGCGGATCGGCGCGCCGCCCCTCGGGGCCGAGCGCGAGGTAGTCGCGGATCACCGCGTCGATCTGGTCCGAGGTCATCCGCAGCCCGTCGACCTTGTTGCGGTCGTAGCGTCTGAGGCCGAGATGGCTGGCGGCCACGGTCGTGACGGTGCCGGAGGTGCCGATGATCTGGAACCCCTCTCGGGCCTGCTCGGCCGCGGAGGGGGCGAACTCCGACAGGCTTTCCTCGAAGAACCAGCTCATCAACGCGAAGCGCGCCGAATCGTCCTCGACGTCGTGGAACTGGTCGCGCAGCGTCGCCACGCCCAGCGGCACCGAGATCCAGTCCACCACCTTGGCGGCGGCGAAGGGGCCGGGATCCTGCCGGAAGCCCGAATGCAGCCGCATGATCGATTTCGGCCGCTCGCGCCGGGGCACGTTCGACAGGTCGATCCAGACCAGCTCGGTCGAGCCGCCGCCGATATCGACGACGAGCAGCTGCTCGGTCCGGGTCGAAACCAGCGGCGCGCAGGAGATCACGGCCAGCCGCGCCTCTTCCTCGGGCTTGATGATATCGAGCCTGAGGCCGGTCTCGCGCTGCACCTGCGCGAGGAAGGCCCGGCCGTTCTTGGCGCGCCGGCAGGCCTCGGTCGCGACCAGCCGCATCCGCTTCACGCCATGCTTGCTCAGCTTCTGGCGGCAGATCCGGATCGCGCCGATCGTCCGGTTCATCGAGGCGCGCGAAAGCCGGCCCGATTGCTCGAGCCCGTGGCCCAGCTGGACCGTCTTCGAGAAGCTGTCGACGACGTGGAACTGACTGCCCTTGGGCTGGGCGATCAGCATCCGACAGCTGTTGGTTCCCAGATCGAGCGCTGCGTAGAGCGTGCCCGGATCCGGGGGTGGCGCGGGTTGTTTCACCGCCTTCGGAAACGCGCCCGCACCGTCGGGACGCATGGGCGTCATGAACACGCCCTCCAATTTCGAGTTACCGTCAGGGTAGGGGCTCGGCGGCAACCGCGCAAGCATTGTCACCGGCCGGGCCGCAACGTGACTCATCACGATCATCGAGATTTCGGGGGTTTGGCGCTCTGGCGACGGGCCGGCCGGCCTGCCACAAGGAGGCGGCGTCGCAGGCCAAGGCCAAGTGGTCGAAAATCGACCCCGGCGGCGCCATGCGACAGGGTATCAGCGGAAGCGAGGAGAAGACGAGATGCCTGAAATCACGCTCGTTCTATGGCGCGACATGCCGGCGCAGGTGATCGTCGGCAAGGGCCGGCGCGGCACCAAGGTGCCGCTTTCGGAGCGGTTCGAGCAGGCGATCGACCGCGCCGCGATGAAATCCGGCGCGGCGGGCACGGACGACTACCTCGCCGAATGGCGCAAGGCGCCCTGGGGCGAGATCGAGGGCGAACCCGAAGAGGCGGCGCGCATCGCCGCCGAGCGGGTCGAGGCCGAATACGACACGGCGCGGCTCAAGGCGCTGATCGACAACCACGGGCGCGAATGAAGCGTGCCCTCAAGGAGGTGCTGATGTCCCTGCTGACCTTCCGCCGCGCGGCCCCCGCGCCCGTTTCCGGCGGTGATTTCACCGCCCGCGCCTCGATCGAGGTGATGCCGCGCACCGCCGCGAAGGTCGAGAGTTTCCGCGCCATCCTGCCCGAGGGCACCCGCGTCTACATCGCCCATATCGACGGCACGCCGATCGAGGACATGGTCGCCACCGCCGCCCGCATCGCGGGCGAGGGCTTTTCGGTCATGCCACACTTCCCGGCCCGCTCGATCGAGAGCCGGGCGCAGCTTGCCGACTGGATCGCCCGCTACCAGGGCGAGGCCGGGGTGCGCGAAGCGCTGGTTCTGGCCGGCGGCATCGCGGATCCGCGCGGCGAGTTCCACTCCTCCATGCAGCTGCTCGAGACCGGCGAGTTCGACCGCGCCGGCTTCACCCGGCTGCACGTGGCGGGCCACCCCGAGGGCAACCGCGACATCGACCGCGATGGCGGCGACGCCATTCTGCGCGACGCGCTGCGCTGGAAGCAGGACTTCGCGAACCGCAGCGACGCGCGCATGGCGCTGGTCACGCAGTTCGTGTTCGAGGCGGCGCCGGTGCTGGACTGGGCGCGCACCATCCGCGAAGCCGGGATCGACCTTCCCGTGCATGTCGGCCTCGCCGGCCCGGCCAAGCTGCAGACGCTGATCAAGTACGCCATGGCCTGCGGGGTTGGTCCCTCGCTGAAAGTGTTGCAGAAGAGGGCGATGGACGTGACCAAGCTGCTCGTGCCCTACGCGCCCGACGATCTCGCCGCCGAGCTGGCCACCGCCGCCCGGGCCGAGCCGGGGCTGGGCCTCGAGCAGGCGCATATCTTCCCGCTCGGCGGCATCCAGGCCAGCGCCGACTGGCTCGCCGCCCAGCGCGGCGCCGCGCCGCGGGCCGCCGCGCTCTGAACAGAACAGGCCGACATGGCCGGAACCAAGGATGAAGAATGACCCGTACGATCGTTGAATCGAAGACGAAAACCGCGATCATCGGCTTCGATCAGCCGTTCTGCGTGATCGGCGAGCGGATCAACCCGACCGGCCGCAAGAAGCTTGCCGCCGAACTGGAGGCGGGCGACTTCTCGACCGTCGAGAAGGACGCTCTGGCGCAGGTCGCCTGCGGCGCCACCATGCTCGATGTGAATGCCGGGGTGGTCTACAACTCCAACCCCAACCCGAACGAGACCGAGCCGCCGCTCATGACGAAGATGATCGAGCTGGTGCAGGGGCTGGTCGACGTGCCGCTCTGCATCGACAGCTCGGTCCCGGCCGCGCTCGAGGCCGGGCTTGCCGCCGCGCAGGGGCGGCCGCTTCTGAACTCGGTCACCGGCGAGGAGGAGCGGCTCGAGCTGGTTCTGCCGTTGGTCAAGAAGTACAACGTGCCGGTGGTGGCGATCTCGAACGACGACACCGGCATCTCGGAAGACCCCGAGGTGCGCTTCGCGGTGGCCAAGAAGATTGTCGAGCGGGCGGCCGATTTCGGCATCCCGGCGCATGACATCGTGGTCGACCCGCTGGTCATGCCGATCGGTGCGATGGCCACGGCCGGGCTGCAGGTCTTCGCGCTGGTGCGCCGCCTGCGCGACGAGCTGGGCGTCAACACCACCTGCGGCGCGTCGAACATCTCCTTCGGCCTGCCCAACCGGCACGGCATCAACAACGCCTTCCTGCCGATGGCGATCGCCTCTGGCATGACCTCGGCCATCATGAACCCCTGCGCGCTGCCGACGCCTCTGTCGCGCATCGCCGAGAAGAAGGCCGAGCTGGCCGCGGCAGGCGTCGAGGTTCCAGCCGACATGGACGACGAGACCTTCTGCAAGCTGTTCGGCCTCGGTTCGCGCGAGGCGCAGCCGGGCGGCGAGATGACCGCGATCCGCGCCGCCAACTTCCTGACCGACAACGACCCGTCGGGCGGCGAGTGGATCCGCTTCAACCGCCCGGCCGGTGCGGCGGGCGAGGGGCGCGGCGGCCGCGAGGGCGGCCGGCGCCGGCGCCGGGCCTGAGACAAGGGAGCGGGGGCGTGGACGCCCCCGCATCCCGCGGGCGTGAAGGGGTCGGCCCGCTGCCGGGGCTTGCCCCGTCACCCATGCTTGGCATAGTCGGGGCGCTCGGCACAGGAGACCCGGCATGGCCAAGACACCCAAGAAGACCGGCGCGGAGCGCGGCAACACCTCGGGGCGCGGGCAGCGCGACCTGACCGTCAAGGTCAAGACCGCGCGCGGCCGTAAGATGAGCTCCAAGCTCTGGCTCGAGCGGCAGCTCAACGACCCTTACGTAAAGCGCGCCAAGGCCGAGGGCTATCGCGGCCGGGCGGCCTACAAGATCCTCGAGCTTGACGACAAGTTCCGCTTCCTCGTGCCGGGCGCGCGGGTCGTCGATCTCGGCTGCGCGCCCGGCGGCTGGTGCCAGGTCGCGGTGGCGCGGGTCAACGCGCTCGGCCAGAAATCCGGCAAGGCGCAGGGCACCGTCCTGGGCGTCGACCTTCAGGAGGTCGAGCCGATCGCCGGGGCCGAGATCCACCAGCTCGACTTCATGGAGGACGACGCCGACCTCAAGGTGAAGGACTGGCTGGGCGGCGAGGCCGACGTTGTGATGTCGGACATGGCCGCGGCCGCGTCCGGGCACAAGCAGACCGACCACCTCAGGATCATCGCGCTGTGCGAGGCGGCCGCTCATCTGGCCTTCGACGTCCTCAGCCCGGGCGGCACCTTCGTGGCCAAGGTTCTGGCGGGCGGCACCGAGGGCGGCCTGCAGCAGATCCTCAAGCAGAAGTTCGAGAAGGTCCAGAACGTGAAGCCGCCGGCGTCGCGCTCGGACAGTTCGGAAAAGTTCGTGGTGGCGACCGGTTTCAGGGGGCGGGGCGACGCGTGAGGCTGTCGCGCGGTCGGCGTTCGTCATCGCGTCCGACTGCTGCGCACTTCCCGTTCAGCCCAGAAGCTAGCCGGGCGCAGGGATCGTGCCCGGCCCGGCGGCGTAGCCGGGCATGACCCCCTTCCGACCTGCGGATGGGTTGAAGTTCCGTCGGGCCGCTCCGGTCACAGGGTCGGGGCAGGCAGGCCTTCCATCTCGACATTGATGCAGGCCACCAGCCCGCTGCGTTCGGCGCGCTCCAGCGCGCCGTCGAGTTCCTCCAGCGACGTGACATGCTCGCCGTAGCCGCCCAGGGCGGCCACCGCCAGGTCGTAGCGCGCCCCGCTCAGTTCGCAGCCGATGAGACGGCCGGCCCCGTATTCCCGCAGCTGGATCTGGTGCTCGGCGTTCCAGCGCCGGTCGTTGCCGATGACGGCGATGAAGGGGTGACCGTGTCGCGCGGCGGTCTCGAAATCGGCCAGGTGGAAGCCCGCCGTGCCGTCGCCCATCAGCGCGAAGACCGTCGCGCCGGGGCGGGCGGCGCGCGCGGCCAGGGCATAGCACGGGGCCGCGCCGATCGCGCCGGAAGGACCGTTGATGATCCGGCGCCGCGCTCTCACGCAGGCCTGCGCCCATTGCCCGAATTCCCCGCCATCCGCGACGAGCACCGCGTCGCCGGCGGCATCAATGCGGCGCTGGACGGCGGCGCAGATCTCCGCCGGCGTGATGCCCCGCGCGCCGTTAGAGGGCGCGGCACGCGTTGCGAGCCTGTCCGCGACCCGGTTGTTCCAGTGCCTGCGGTCACTGCCGCCGCCCGGGTACTGGGCGAGGGCGCGCGCGGTGTCCCGCGGGTCCGCGGCATGGCTCGCGTCAAGCCGGTCTCGCAGGTTGAGGTGGGCGCGGTCGCGTTCCTCCACACCCGCGTCGACCTGGATGAACCGGGCGTCGGCCGAGAACGCCGTCTCTGCGCCGAAGGCGGTGGTGAAATCCACGCATTTGCCGAGCAGCAGGACCAGGTCGGCCTCGGCCATGACCGATTTCACGGCGCCGAGCGACGGGTCGTTCAGGCCCCGCGGGCTTTCCATCACGATCACAGGCGCGTCCCGTGCGGCGGAGAGCGCGTCGCACAGCTCGCCAGTGCGGGTGGCGTTCAGCGACGGGCCACACAGGATGACGGGCCGGGCGGCGGCGGAGAGCCGGGTGCCGATCTCGCGCAGCACGTCGTCGCTGGGTGCGGCGGGCTGACGGTGGAACGCACCGGCCTGCGGTACGCGTCCGGGCGCCGCGTCCTCGGTCAGCACGTCGAACGGCAGGGCCATGTGGACCGGGCCGGGCCGGCCCGACAGCGCGGTCCGGATGGCGCGCGCGGTGGCCTCGCCGAGCTGCGCCGGCTCGCCCGGCCGCAGCGTCAGCTTGACCAGCGGCGCCGCGATGGGGGATTGCCGCATCTCCTGGAAGGCGCCGCGCCCGTCCTGTGCCACCGGGCTGTCGCCGCTGAGCAGCAAGAGCGGCGTCTCCGACGCCCTGGCGGTGAAGAGCGGGCCGATGGCATTGGCGAAGCCCGCCCCGGCCGTGACCAGCGCGACCCCGATCTCGCCGGTGATCTGGGCATGCGCCTCGGCCATGTAGGCGGCCGCCGCCTCGTGCCGGACATGCACGATCTTGATGCCTTCCGAGAGGCAGGCGTCGAACACGGGCATGATCTGGTTGCCCGAAAGCGCGAAGATCCGTGTCACGCCGGCGGCGGCGAGCGATCGCACCAGCAGGTCTGCTCCGCGCATCATGTCATCCTTCTTCATGTCTCAACTCGGTATTGGGTTCGGCCGACATCCGCCATGGCGGCGCGGTCGGCCTCGATTTGTCCGTGGCCTTGCCGCCGCTCCTCAGACCGCGAAGAGCAGGATCGCCGCCAGCGCGAAACCGGCCAGCAGCACGGTCAGCGCGCAGAGCAGGGCGACCGCCCGGCCGCCGACCTCGCCCAGCTTGCGCAGGGACGTCTTCATGCCGAGCGCCGAGATCGCGACCACGAGGCACCAGCGCGACAGCTCCAGCAGGCCGTCCTCGACCGGCGCCGGGACCAGTCCGCTGCTGCTGAGCAGGATCGCCAGAGCGAAGCCCAGCACGAAGAGCGGCACCGGCAGGCGCTGCTGCGCCCGGGCGCCGGGCGCGCGCCACAGCAGCGACAGGCCGACCACCACCGGCACCAGCATGGTGACGCGCAGCAGCTTGACGAATGTGGCCGTCTCGCCGGCGGTGTCGGAGACCGAGTATCCCGCGCCGACGACCTGCGCGACGTCGTGGATGGTCGCGCCGAAGAACACGCCGGCGGCGACGTCGGAGAGGCCGAGCCGCTGCGCGAGGAGCGGGTAGAGGATCATGGCGATGGTCGACAGCGCGGTGACGCCGATCACGGTGAACACCGTGTCGCGCTCCAGTTCGGGGCGGCGCGGCAGCACCGACGAGATCGCCAGCGCCGCGGAGGCGCCGCAGATCGCCACGGCCCCGCCGGTGAGCAGCCCAAAGCCTGTGTCGCGCCCCAGCAGGCGGGCGAGCAGCAGCCCGAGGCCGAGCGTCACGGCGACGCCCGAGAGCGCGATCGCCAGCACCGCCCAGCCGGTCGCGGCGATCTGCTGCACGGTGATGCCTAGCCCGAGCAGCGCCACGCCGAAGCGCAGCACCGACTTCGAGGCGAACTCGATCCCGCGCGCGGTGCGCATGCCGTCCTCGGCCAGGAAGGCCAGCGCCATGCCCAGCAGCAGCGCCATCAGCATCACCGGCACGCCGTAATGCTCGGACAGGAAGCGCGCCGCCATCGCGACGATCAGGGCCGAGAGCAGCCCGGGCAGGAGGGTCTGCGCATGTCGGACCGCCGGCGCCGGGGCGAGGCCGATCATCAGATCAGCTCTTCGTTGCGGTCGTCGGTCTCGCCGAAGCGGCGCAGCGTGGCCGGACGCGTGCCTTCGTAGACCTGCGAGATGCGGTCGCTGATCCGGGCATTCTCGCGCTCGAACAGGCAGTTGCCCTCGAGGTCGGAGGCGACGATGAAAGGCCCCATCCGGTTGCAGCGCAGCACCCACATGGCCTGGGCGAGACCCAGCTCCTCGTGCCAGTGCACGGCTTCGACATTCTCGACGCCGCGCCCGAGAAGCGCGCCGGTGCCGTAGCCCACCGTGGTCAGGTAGACCGCGCCGTTGGGGACGAAGTAGCGCTTGTAATCGCGCGAGGACATGCCGCCCTTGCCGATGATCAGCCGCGCGCCGGTCTTCTCCATCCATTCCGGCAGCCACTTGGCGAAGCGGAACGAGGCGGTGGCCGTGACCGCGCCCATGTCGAAGCTGCCATCCTTGCGGATCGAGGCGGCGGGCGAGCAGTGGAAGTTGGCGGCGCTCTCCGACGGCAGCTCCATCGGGATGTTCGCCTTGGTCTCGAGCGCGCGCATGTAGACGCCCTCGCGCGCGGTGTACATCAGCCCGTCGAGATAGACGACATCGCCGAGGCGCAGCGCCGCGATGTCCTCGGCCGTGGGCGTGGTCGAGAGGCGGATCTCGCGCGGGCTCATTCGGCGGCCTCCATCTCGGGCTGCCATTCGACGGTTTCGCGGCGCTGGTAGGGGGTGAACCAGTCGGGGTCGGTGCGGTGCTCCACCCGGCCGTCCGCGTAGATCCGCGCCACGGCGCGCCGCGACGACAGGCAGAAGGCGTGCACGCTCATCTGCATGCCGCCGGTGTGGCAGTAGCCGACCTCGACATGCGCATCGATCACCATGTTCTTGCCGACGAAGCCCATCGCCCCCATGCCGATCGAGTTGCCGAGTTCCTTGAGCTCCTCCTCGAGCGCGGCGATCTTCGGGTCGGAGTTGCGGTCGCCGACCGTACGCAGGCAGGCGGCGCGCTTGCCGAGCACCATGCAGGTGTCCTTGCAGCCCCCCAGCCCGATGCCGATGATCGCGGGCTGGCAGGCCAGGCCCCGCTTGCCGAAGGCGACGAGGCTGTCGAGGTAGAAGCGCTTGATCCCCTCGATCCCGTCGGAGGGAAACAGCATCCGGTAGTCCGTGCCGAACAGCCCGCCCTTGTGCACGGTGATGAGGTCGATCCACTCGCCGCTTGGGCTGGGCTCGTAGCCGTATTCGATCTCTGGCGCGCCGATGCCGACATTGTTGTCGTGATCGGTGCGCCAGAGGGGGTGGACGCGGTTCGGTCGCAGCGGCACGCCGTTGGTGCGGTTGGCGGTGGCGCGGCGCAGCGCCGCCTCGAGCGCCACCGGCCCGCCCTCGATCCGGGTGTCGTTGCCCATCTTGACGTACCAGCGCGGCGTGCCGGTGTCGCCGCACATCGCGCGCCGGTCTTCCTTGGCGGCCTCGTAGTTCTCGAGCATCGCCTGCAGCACGAAGGAGGACAGGTCGCCATTCTCGGTGGCGGCGGCGGCCTTCAGGCCGTCGAGATAGTCCTGCGGGATCTCGATGGCGGCCTTGTCCATCAGGGTTTCGGCCGTGGTCTGGATCAGGTCGATCGGTATCATGCGCTGGCCACCAGTGTTTCGGGTTCGTCCTCGGGCAGGATCGTCTCACCGGGTCGAACGATGTTGAACTCCACCGGCGCCCTATCGAGCGCCAGCTCCTCGCCGTCGCGCCGGGCGACGGTGAAATAGGAGGCGTCGAGATCGCCGGTCTCGGGGCAGTCCTCGCGGAAATGCGCCCCGCGCGAGTTCTCGCGGGTGAGCGCCGCACGGGCGATGACCTCCGAGATCTCGGTCAGCGACGCCATGTTGAGCCAGTCGTGCCAGGTCAGGTTGAAGGCGAGGTTGTCCGAGCTGACGCCGGTCTGCATCAGCGCCTCGTGCAGATCGGCGATCCGGCCGAGGCCGCGTTGCAGCCCGGCGGCATGGCGGATCACGCCGACATCCTCCCACATCGCCTCCTGCAACTCGGCGCGCAGCGCTGTGACGTTGCCGGGGGTCTGGCCGAAGGGATGGCAGGCACGGGCGATCTCGGCCTCGAGCACCTCCGGGTCGGGGTCGCGCAGCGCCGTCTGCCCGGCCACGTCGCGGCCCATCACGTCGCCGGCGATGCCGCCGAAGACGGTCGAGTTCGCCACGCCGTTGCCGCCGAGCCGGTTCGAGCCATGCGCGCCGCCGGCATCCTCGCCGGCCACGTAGAGCCCCTCCATCGCGGTGCGGGTGTCGGGGTCGACCACCACGCCGCCCATGAAGTAATGCGCGGTCGGCACGACCTCGACCTGCCCCCCGGCGAGGTCGAAGCCGCAATCGGCGCAGCGCTTGACCATGCCGGAAAAGCGGCGGCGGACATTGTCGGGGCCGAGATGCGCCATCGAGATGAACATGCCGACCTGGGAGGGATCGTTGTTCTTGCGCATCTCGGCATAGATGCCACGGCTGACCACGTCGCGCGTGGCGCGCTCGCCGCGCGGGTCGTAGTCGTACATGAAGCGCTGGCCGCGGGCGTTGAGCAGCTGGCCGCCGGCGCCGCGCAGCCCCTCCTCGAGAACCGTGCCGGTCATGCGGGTGTGGTCGCCGGCCAGAAGCCCGGTGGGGTGGAACTGCACCATCTCCATGTCGCGCAGCGGCAGGCCGACCCGCAGCGCCATGGCCAGCCCGTCCATGGTCTTGTCGCCCGAGGGGGTGTGGTACTTGTACATGGTCGGGCCGCCGCCGGTGCCCATCATCACCGCCTTGGCCCGCACCAGCCGGAACCGGCCGCTGCGCATGTCGATGAACAGGACCCCGGCCAGCGACGCGCCGTCGCGGGTGGGGATCAGCCCGATCGCGCGATGCTCCTGCAGCTTCTCGATCGGCCGGGCCAGCACCTGCTCCATCAGGCGGTTGATGATCTCGATCCCGGTCAGGTCGCCCTTGTGGACGGTGCGGTCGGCGGTCTGTCCGGCAAAGGCCTTGTGATGCAGCCGCCCGTCGGGCTCGCGGTCGAAGAAGCAGCCGATCTCGTTCTCGAGCTCGCGGACCCGCTCCACCGCGGTCTCGCACAGGCGCCAGGCCATGTCCTGGTTGGGCAGCCACTTGCCGCCGGTGATGGTGTCCATGAAGTGGCGCTCGACGCTGTCGCCGTGGCCCAGAGCGACGTTGTAGCCGCCCTGCACCATGCGGGTGCAGCCGCATTTGCCGATCAGCCCCTTGACCGCGAGGGTGATGCGCGTCCCCGGCGGCGCCGATTGCTGGGCGTGCAGGGCGGCGAACAGGCCGGCGCCGCCGCTGCCCAGGATCAGGATGTCGGTGTCGTGGTATTCGATGGTCGTCATGGGGTCACACCGCGTTCAGAAGAAAGGAGCCGGAGATCAGGAAGGCCCCCGCCAGCGCGCCGGCCGCCCAGCTCTTCTGGCGGCCCGACCAGGGCATGAACTCGAGCGCGAGCAGCCGCAGCCCGCCGAAGAAATGCACCGCCAGCAGGAAGACCAGCCCGAACTCGGCCAGCTTGACCAGCGGCGCGTCGGCCCAGTGCAGGAAGCCGTCGAGCAGGGCGGGATCGCTCAGCGCCAGCGACAGGACGAGGAAATGCGCGGGCAAAAACAGCGCGAGGCCCAGCCCCGACAGCCGGTGCAGCATGAAGGCGAACCAGAGCGGGTGGTTGCGATGGCCCCTCATGCCGGCACCGTCACGGCGAAGACGGCGTACATGCCGAGCCCCAGCAGCACGGCGCCCACCCCCCAGGTCAGCACGGCCAGGGCGCGGCCGCGCAGGCCGAGCGTCTCGGCGGCGATCACCCGCAGGCCGATCGCGGCGTGCACCGAGGCCGCGGCCACGAAGCCGCCGTAGAACAGGAACCACGGCAGCGAGCCGCGGGTGCGGCCGAGGATCTCGCCGGCGCTGAGGCCGCCCTGGATCGCGTAGATCATCACCCCGAGATGCACGAGCACGAACGGCGCCATCAGCATCGCGCTGAGCCGTTGCAGCATGTAGAGCCTGAGATCGAGCATCAGCGCCTCCGCTTGAAGACGCCGCGGGCGGTGGCGCGCTTCAGCCCCAGTATCGCGCCCAGCGGGTCGAGATCGTTGGGGCAGTGCATCGTGCAGCTGCCCATCGAGTGACAGTTGTGGCAGCCCCCGGCCGCCGAGACCGTGTCGAGCACCGCCTGCCGGTCGCCGTGCTTCTCGTCGTTGACCACGGTCCAGGCGCGCTGCAGCGCCGCGGGTCCCAGGTAGTCCGGGTTAGCGCTCACGGTGTCGCAGGCGGCGTAGCAGACCGAGCAGTTGATGCATTCGATCCCGGCATCGGCGGTGGCGCGGCCCTCGCTCTGCGGCGAGATCTCGACGATGGGGTCGTGCCGCGACGCGCTGGGCGCATGGGCGCCGCCGGCGCGGATCCACTTGTCGAAGAACGGGTCCATGTCGGTGACCAGATCCTTGATCACCGGCAGGTTGCGCAGCGGCGCGATGTCGAGCCGCCCGTCCTTCAGAACCTTGTTCACATGGGTTCGGCAGGTCCAGCGCGGGGTGCCGTTCACGGTCATCGCGCAGGAGCCGCACATCCCGACCCGGCAGGCGAAGCGGTAGGTCAGGGTCGGATCGACCTGCTGCTGGATCCAGCTCACCACGTCGAGCACCGTCTGGTTGTCGTAGGCCGGAACCCGGTGCGTTTCGAATTGGCCCCGATCTGCATCGCCGCGCCAAACCGAAACTTCGAGAGTATCGTGTTCCTGGGTCAAATGAGGTCCATCCCGTCCAATTCGGGATCACCATATCGAACAGCAATTCTTACAAAAAGCGCAATAAATTAACCAATAAATGCAAATCTTCTAACGATACACCGGCGATATCGGGCAAAGCCGAAAACCCACCGGCCTCGAATGGCCGGTGGGTGCATTGGGTCCGAACGACGCGAATGGCGGTGTTCAGCTGCGCGGACTTGGGTCCGGAGTGCCGGACGGCGCGGCGTCGCGGCGGGATTTCAGCCCCGACCGCAGAATGGCCACCACCGTGATCACCGTCAGCGCCCAGAAGAACCAGGTGATCGGCCCCCGGACGAGGATCGACGGGTCGCTGCCGGACATCAGCATCGCCTGCCGGAAATTGTCCTCGAGCAACGGCCCCAGGATGAACGCGATCAGGAAGGGCGCGGCGGGGACGTGGCAGCGCATCATCAGGAAGCCGACCCAGCCCATCGCGAACATCACGCCCACGTCGAAGACGTTGTTGTTCACGGCGTAGACCCCGTAGATGCACAGGATCAGCACCACCGGCACCAAGAGCCGGCGCGGCACGTCGGCGACGTAGCGAAAGCCCCGGATCGCGACCGAGCCGATGATCAGCAGGAAGACCGAGCTGATCAGCAGGCCGAGGAACAGGCCGTAGATGATGTCGACGTTCATGATGAACATCATCGGGCCGGGCTGCAGCCCATGCACCATGAAGGCGCCGATGATGATCGCGGTGATGACGTCGCCCGGCACGCCGAGCGCCAAGAGCGGGATCAGCGTGGCGCCCGCGACTCCGTTGTTGCCGGCCTCGGCGGCGGCCACGCCTTCGATTTCGCCCTTGCCGAAATTCGCGCGGTTGGGCGATTTGCGGCGGGCCTCCGAATAGGCGAGGAAGGCCGAGGGCGCCGCGCCGATGCCGGGGATCGAGCCGAGGAACACGCCGATGAAGCTGCCGCGCAGGATCGACACGAAGGAGCGCCGGTAATCGGCGAGGGTCACTCGGTTGTGGCCGAGCTTGCGCGCCTTGCCGAGATGGCCGGTGGGGTGCCAGACCATCGCCAGCACCTCGGGAATGGCGAACAGGCCGATCAGCACCGCGATGAAGTTTAGCCCGCCCATCAGGCTCGGATCGCCGAAGGTGAAGCGGTTCGTGCCGTAGACGAGGTCGAGCCCGACCGTGGCCAGCAGCAGCCCCAGCATGGCCGAGAGCGCGCCGCGCAGCAGGCTGTCGCCCGAGACCCCGGCGATGATGGTCAGCGAGAACAGGATCAGCGTGAAGAACTCCGGCGGCCCGAAGCTGAGCGCGAAGGAGGCGAGCCAGCCCGCCACCAGGATCAGCGCGAGGTTGGAGACCAGATCGGCGGTGCACGATGCCCAGAGCGACATGCCGAGCGCACGCCCGGCTTCGCCGCGCTCGGCCATCGGGTAGCCGTCGAGCACGGTCGCGGAGGAGGCCGGCGTGCCGGGCGTCTTGATCAGGATCGCCGGGATCGAGCCGCCGAAGATGCCGCCCTTGTAGACGCCGAGCAAGAGCAGGATGCCGGTGATCGGCTGCATCGCGAAGGTGAAGGGCAGGGTGAGCGCCACGGCCATGGTCGCCGACATCCCCGGGATCGCGCCGCCGATCACGCCGATCGCGATGCCGCCGGCGAGCGCCAGGAACGCCTCGAGATTGCCGACCAGCGCCAGGCCGGCGGCGAGACTGTCGAGCATGCTCATGGCAGCCTCACCAGCTGGCCCTGCGGGATCGCCACGCCGGCCACATGGGCGAAGAACGCGTAAAGCAGGAGCGGCGCCGCCACCGCGCAGATCATGGCGGCGCGCGGGTGCCGGGTGCGGACCAGAAGCGCCGTGGCCAGCAAGAGCCCCATGCAGGTCCAGACCATGCCGAGCCACGACATGAGACCCATCGCGACGACCATCAGGAGGGCCATCCCGGCCAGCCTGAGCGCGCCCCGGCGCGGGTCGTCGATCGGCGGGTTGATCGGGGTCGGGTCATCGTCCTGGAACGCGCGGCTGGCCAGGAGCCCGAGCCCGGTGAGGCCGGTCAGGCCGGCCAGCACATAGGGCCAGAAGAGCGGCGAAAGCACGATGTTGGGCACGTTGCTGGGGCTCGAGACCCAGCGTGGTATCGCCAGCCCGGCCAGGAGCAGCGAGAAGATCACAGCCCCCAGCCCGAGCCGCGTCTGTGTCTGCCGATTGTTCATTCATCCCTCCCCCGGGGCGACGCCGGGCCGCGAGCGGGCCCGGCGCTATGCAGCGTTTCAGCCCTCGACACGCATGCCCAGCTTGTCGACCAGGCCGCGGAACGTCTCGTACTGGGTCTGGATGAACTCCTGCGCCTCGGCCGGGCTCATCAGCTCGATGATCGAGCCATTCGCGGTCAGCGCGTCGCGGAACTCCGCGTCGGAGGTGGCGGTCTCCATCCAGCCGCCCCATTTCTCGACCACCTCGTCGGGCAGGTCGTCGGGGCCAGCGATGCCGGTCCAGCCGACCAGCTGGGTCAGGGCCGGCTTGCCAAGCTCGACCGCGGTGGGCGCATCGAAACCGGGGATCGGTTCCTCAGTTGTGACAAGCAGCGGGCGGAGCTGGCCGTTCTTGACGAAGCTCGCCAGCGTCGAGGAGTTGGTGCACACCATGTCGGCCGTGCCGTTCAGCACCGCTGTCGCGGCGCCGCCGCCGCCCTTTTGCGGGATATGGGTGGCGGAGGTGGTCGGGTCCTCGATGCCGAACTCGTTGAGCACCATCGCGGCTGCGATATGCAGCAGCGTGCCGACCCCGGAGGAGCTGTAGCTCACGCCCTCGGACTTGGCCTTGGCGATCAGGTCGTCCATCGTCTCGATGTCGGAGCGGGCGTTGACCGCGCAGGCGACCGGGTTGATCTCGTAGACGGTCACGAAGCGGAAATCGTCGAGCGTGTAGGGCAGGGTCGCCTTCATGGCCGGGCTGACGGTGTGCGAGCCGACGCGCGCGAACAGCATGGTGTAGCCGTCCGGCGACGCGTTCTGGACCGAGACCGAGCCCGTGGCCCCGCCCGCGCCGGTGATGTTGGCCATGACCAGCGGCTTGCCGACGGCGGTGCCCAGCGGCTCTGCGATCAGCCGCGCCGAAATGTCGGTCGCGCCGCCCGCGCCATATGGGATCACCATGTTGACCGGTCGTTCCGGATATTCCGCCTGGGCGACGTTGGCGAACGCGATCATGGAAAGGGCGCCGAGCGCGCCGATGCGTTGTAGCTTCATTTTTTCCTCCCTTGACGGATCCTTCGGCGCCGGGTCGCGGCGGCTGGAACCGTTCCGTGTTGACAATGCTAGTAAATAAGGGAACCTTCATGAAAGGGGATATTTTTAAAGTTTCTTTTTAGAAAAACTTACACAAACAGGGGGCGCGTTGTCGATCAAGACTTTGAAGACGCTGATCGCCATTCAGGATCACGGCACTTTCAGTGCCGCGGCGGAATCGGTGCACGTTACCTATTCCGCAGTGTCCCAGCAGATGAAAGCGTTGGAAGAACAATACGGCATAACGATTTTCGACCGCTCGAAACGGACCCCGGAATTGACGCCGCTCGGATTGGCATTGGCGGCGCGCGCACGCGAAATCGTGCGGGCCTATGACGACCTTCTGCCTTCGATCCTCGGCAGCGACGCGCTCAAGGGCGAATTCGTTCTGGGCGCGGTGCCGACCACGCTCAGCAATCTCGTGCCATTGGGAATTTCCAATCTGCGGCGCGGCTGCCCCGAACTGCGCATCCGCGTCGCGCCGGGATTGACCAATGCCCTGCTGACGCAGATCGAGCGCAACGCGGTCGAGGCAGCGGTCATCTCAATGCCGCAGATGCTGCCCGACGGTCTCGTCAGCCGCGAGATCGCGGTCGAGCCGTTGGAACTGCTGGTCGCGCCGGAAATCGAAAGCGACGATCCGATCGAATTGCTGCGCAGCCAGCCCTTCATCCGGTTCAACCGCGAGGCGGTTGTCGGCGGCATGATCGAGCGCTGGCTGCAGAAGCAGGGCATCGCGGTGCGCGAGAGCATGGAGCTACACGGTCTGGAGGCGATCTCGGGGATGGTGCGGGCCAATCTGGGGGTCGCGATCTGTCCGCGCCGCTGCGTCTCCGGCGGGCCGCCGCAGGGGGTGCGGGCCTTGCCGCTGCCGGACGCGCCGCTGCGCAGGATCTGTCTCGTGACCCGTCGCGACAGCGCCAAGCGCATGGTGTTCGACAAGATCAACGAGGCGCTGGACGAGGCGGTGGCTGGCAGCCGGCCCGCATCCGACCAGGACAGCCAAAGCGGCGAGGCGGGGAGGAGAGATGCTTGAACTGGCGATGATCGCGGGCGGGGCCGCGGCGGGCGGTTTCGTCAACGGCCTTGCGGGCTTCGGCACGGCGCTCTTCGCGCTGGGCTTCTTTCTGCAGATCATGCCGCCGGTGCAGGCGGTCTCGATCGTGGTGGTGCTCTCCGTCGCGGCCGGGCTGCCGGGGATCTGGGTGGTCCGCAACACCATGATGGCGCATCGCGGCCGGCTGATGCGGTTTCTGCTGCCGGCGCTCTTCGGCATCCCGCTCGGCATCATGGCGCTGAGCTACCTTGAGCCGCGCGCGCTCAAGCTCGTGATCGGCGGCTTCCTCCTGCTTTATGGCGGGTATTTCAGCCTGCGGCGCACCCTGCCCAACATCGAGCGCGCGACGCCGATCACCGACACGATGATCGGGTTTTCCGGCGGTCTGCTGGGCGGCGCGGCGTCGCTGTCGGGCGCCCTGCCGACGATGTGGTGCTCGATGCGCGACTGGCCCAAGGCCGAGACCCGGGCGGTGCTGCAGCCCTTCAACGTCGTGGTGCTGGGGCTCAGCGCGCTCCTGTTCGCGCAGCGCGGCGCTTATACAGCCGAGAGCCTGTACTACATCGCCGTGGCGCTGCCGGCCACGCTGCTGTTCGCCCGGCTCGGCATCCACGTGTTCCACAGGCTTCGGGACGACCAGTTCCGGCGGCTGCTGATCGGGCTCACCTTCGTGTCCGGGGCGGTCCTGCTGCTGCGCGAGGCCGTGGCGCTGGTCTGACTTTTTCTCCTGACGGCTCATCCCGAGAGGTGACGATGCCCCAAGCTCCTGTCCAAATCGCCCGGCTGCAGGCCTGGGCCCTGCGCGTCCCGCTCGACCGGCCGGTCAGGACCTCGTTCGGCGAGATGCATGACCGGCCGGCGGTGTTCCTGCGGATCGAGGACGCCGATGGCGGCCATGGCTGGGGCGAGGTCTTCGCCAACTGGCCGGCCGCAGGGGCCGAGCATCGCGTGAACCTGCTCGAGCGTGACGTGGCGCCGCTCGTGCTGGGTTGGGAAGGGTATGAGCCTTCGGCGCTCTTCGACGAGCTGGAGCCGCGGCTGCGAATCCGGGCCCTGCAATGCGGCGAGCCGGGTCCCTTCCGGCAGGTCGTGGCCGGCCTCGACATCGCCTTGTGGGACCTGTTCGCGCGCCGCCGCGGCGTGCCGCTGCGCCGGCTCATCGATCCCGGCGCGCGCGACGCCGTGCCGGCCTATGCCAGCGGTATCGAGATCGGTGCTGCGCCCGAGGCAGTGGACCGGGCCCGGGCCGCCGGGTTCGAGGCCTTCAAGTTCAAGATCGGCTTCGACGCGGCGCGCGACCTGGCCGGCTTGCGCGAGCTTGACGCCGGGCTCGGCGCGGCGGAACGCCTCTCCGCGGATGCCAACCAGGCCTGGTCGCCGGAACAGGCCGAACGGTTCGTGCGCTCGCTGGGCGACATCCCTCTGGACTGGCTGGAGGAGCCGATCGCGGCCGACGCGCCGGATGAGACGTGGCGCGCATTGAAGCGGGCCTCGCCGGTGCCTCTGGCCGGGGGCGAGAACCTTGCCGGCGCGGCGCAGTTCGATGCGGCGATCGCGGCGCGGGCGCTGGGCGTGCTGCAGCCCGACGTGGTGAAATGGGGCGGCATCACCGGCTGCCTGCGCGTCGCTCGTGCGACGCTCGCGGCGGGGCTGCGATATTGCCCGCACTATCTCGGCGGCGGGATCGGGCTGCTGGCGTCGGCCGAGCTGCTGGCGGCGGTGGGCGGCGACGGCCGGCTCGAGGTGGACGCCAACGACAATCCGCTGCGCGAAGTGATCGCGCCGACAAGCGAGCACCTGTCGACCGGGAACTGGGCCTGCGGGCAGGGGCCGGGCCTCGGGCTGACGGCCCTGCCGGACGCGTTCGGCCTGTACCTCACCCGGACGATCGACATCGGAGGGTCGTGACGGCGGCGAGGGCCGATCCGGGCGCTCGATTCCGGGCGCGCCGGGTCGATTTCATTCCGCCGCCATGGCCCCGGCCGCGATGTTCTGGTTGATCCGGAAGCGGTTGTCGGGGTCCCAGCGGGCCTTGATCTCTGCAAGACGCTCGAAATTCGCGCCGTAGGTTTCGGCCAAACCTTCGGTCTCGTCGTCCGGCAGGAAGTTGACGTAGATCGTCGGCAGCGCATCCCCGGCACTGGCATCGAAGAAGTCCCGGGCCCATGCGATGCATTCGGCGTCCTGCGCGGGGGTCTGCCAGCGCGTATGGACGTTCAGCACGAACTGCGCCGCCCGGCCGCCATAGGCCGTGGCTCCCTGGGCCACGTCGGCCATCGCGCCGCCGACATTGGCCACGAAGATCTCGCATTCCTCCGTCGGCAGCCGGCCGGCATAGTCGATCAGCAGATCGATGGTCCTGTCCGAGATCGTCTCGAAATCGTGGCTCTTCCAGTAATTGCGGGCGCCGGGGGTGAGGAGCGGGTCGAAGGCGGCCTGCCAGGCCCGGAAGGGGACCGGGCCGAGATGTTCGGCGATCGGCTTTCCGATCGCGCGCAGGGGCTTCAGCGCCGCTTCGCCGTCAGCGACCGGGCCGGCATAGCAGGCCGCAAGGACCACGACCTCGCGCCCATGCCACTCCTCGGGCAGGAAGGGCAATGGTGGCGCCTTGCGCAGCACGGCCCAAGCGGTCGCCTCGCGCGGTGCCTCGGCAGCGAAGCCGCGCCATGCCTTGAGGACGTCCTTCGCGTCGTCGAAGGGATGCACGATGAGCCCGGCGAGCACCTCGGGGCCAAGCTCGTGCAATTGGAACTCGAACCCCGTCACGACACCGAAATTGCCGCCGCCACCGCGCAGGCCCCAAAACAGGTCGGCGTTCTCGGTCTCGGACGCGCGGACCATCGTGCCATCGGCGGTGACCACGTCTGCCGACAGCAGGTTGTCGACGGTCATCCCGAACTTGCGGGTGATCCAGCCGAAGCCGCCGCCGAGCGTCAGGCCCGAGATGCCGGTCGTGGAGTTGATCCCGACCGGCACGGCCAGCCCATGCGCCTGGGTTTCGGCATCGACATCCCCGAGCAACGCGCCCGGTTCGACCCAGGCCCTGCGGGTCGCGGGGTCGACGCGGACGCCGCGCATCTGTGACAGGTCGATGAGCAGGCCGCCATCGGCGACGGCCTTGCCCGCGATGTTGTGGCCGCCGGCCCGCACGGCGAGGACCATGCCATGCGTCTTTGCGAAGCGCACCGCGGCGATGACGTCGGCGGGGCCGGCGCAGCGCGCAACGAGATCCGGCCGCCGGTCGATCGTGGCGTTCCATATGGCGCGGGCCTCGTCGTAGCCGGGCTCGCCGGGTCGCACCAGCGAGCCGCGCAATGACTGGTCCAGGGCCGAGAGATCGTCGTCCGACAGCTGGGCCGGCGGTCCTTCGAGGGTCATGACGGAAAGCGTGTTCATGGCGAAGCGCTCCGAGACTGATGAGGGAAGGATGTTTCGTCTGAACGGAGTCTCCGCGAAGCCGAAAGGCCGTGGCAAGTTCACGAAATGAACCGGCTCCGCCGCCGCCGTCTCGTGCTACAATGAATTTCAGCCCGAATAGCGAGGATGGTGCCATGTCCGTGGTCGCCAGCTATGGCCAGTTCTGCCCCGTGGCGATGGCCTCGGAACTTCTGTGCAGCCGCTGGACGCCGCTGATCGTGCGCGAATTTCTCTGCGGCTCCCGGCGGTTCAACGATCTGCGTCGCGGACTGCCCCGAATATCCCCGGCCCTGCTGTCGAAGCGGTTGAAGGAACTCGAGGGAATCGGCCTCATCGAGCGGGTCGGCGAATGCGGATCGGAATATCAGCTGACCCCGGCGGGCGAGGCGACGCGGCCCATCATCATGGCGCTGGGCTTCTGGGCCCAGAGCTGGGTCGACTCGGAAGTATCGCTGCGAAACCTCGATCCGACCCTGCTGATGTGGGACATGCGGCGCAGCCTCAACGTGACCGAGATGCCCGAGGATCGCCGGGTGATACAATTCGTGTATCCCGATCTCGCCCCGAACAAGCAAAATCATTGGCTCATCGTCGATGGTCCGCTCGTCGATCTCTGCTACGTCGATCCCGGCTTCGACATCGACCTTCTCGTCGAATGTGCGCTTCGCACCATGACGATGATCTGGATGGGGCTGACCTCGATCGAGGCGGAGCAGCGCGCGGGCCGGCTGCTGATCGAGGGGGATCGGGAGCTGTCGCGCTCGATGCGGTCCTGGCTCGGCCTCAGCAGTTTCGCCGGGACGCCGCGCCGTTCGTTCGAAGCGGTCCGTCTCGCCGCGGCCATGTGAGACGCACCTCGCGGCCGGTCGGGCCGCCGAGACGCTGCGCGTCAGGCGCCGAAGCCCTCCACCAGCGCGTCGAAAACCACCCGCAGCCTGCGGGACCGGGCGATGTCGCGATGGGCGACGATCCAGACCGGGAAGTCGATCGGCGCGAAATCCGGCACGGCGCGCTCGACCAGCGGGTCGGCATCGCCGATGCGGTCGTCGAGGATGCCGATCCCCATGCCCTGTCGCACCATTTCCCACATCACCGTGAAGCTGCGGCAGCGATAAGGGAAGTTGCTTTCGTCGAGGCTGAAGCCCTTGGTGTTCAAAAGGCCCATGAGGCTGCCCGAGGCGTCGATCTCGATGAACTCCGCCGCCGAGAAGCCTTGGGCCGTGCCGGGCCGCCCCAGCCGGTCGAGGTAGCCCGGTGCCGCATAGAGCCGGGCCGAGGCGTCGCGGACCCGCCGCCCGATCAGGTCGGGCTCGGTCGGTCGGACATTGCGCACGGCGATGTCCGCCTCGCGCCGCGCGAGATCCGAGAGCGCGTTGGAAACCACCACCTCGATCCGGATGCGCGGCTCCTGCCGGTGCAACCGGTCGAGGATCGGCGGCAGGAGGTAGCTCGCAAAGGCGTCCGAGGCCGAGATCGCCACCTCGCCCTCCAGCGCCTCGGTCTGGCCCCAGGCTGCCAGCGACAGCGCACGGGCGCCTTCGCCCATGGCCCGGGCATGTTCCAGCAGGTCGTGGCCCGCGGGCGTCAGGCGTAGCCCGCGGCCCGAGCGCTCGAACAGCGCGACGCCGAGCTCGGCCTCCAGCGCCTCGACTTGCCGGCCGAGCGTCGGTTGCGCCAGCTTCAGCGCGCGGGCAGCCGCCGAGAGCGAGCCCTCCTCGGCCGTCACGAGAAAGGCCCGGGCGCGGTTCCAGTCGAAGGTGACGCTCCGCCAATCCATGCGGATCTGCATATCAGCTCGGCGTATCTGGTCAATTTCCTGCATCGGCGAAGAGGCGTAGAACGCGGTCATGCCGTTACGTCAGCCTGATAGGAGGCCCGCGATGCACGCGTTCCATGACCCAACCTCGCGCAGCTATGCCCGCCTGACCGGCGCGCTCTACCTCGTCATCGCCTTCGCCGGAGGCTTCTCGATCCTCTACGTGCCGGGCGTCTTGAACGTCGCCGGCGACCCAGCCGCGACCTTCGCCAACATCGGTGAGCGCCGCGGCCTGTTTCACGCCGGCCTCGTGGGCGACGTGGTGATGATGACGGCCGAGGTGCTCGTCTCGGTCATGCTCTACTTCATGTTCCGGTCCGTGAACGCGACGCTCTCGCTCGCGGCTTCCTACGCGCGGCTGATGATGGTCGCGGTGATGGCGGCGATGCTGTTCTTCCATGCCGGATCGCTGGCGCTGGCGGACGGGCGGGTGCCGCTCGACAGCTTCAGCGCGGCGCAGCGGTTCGAGCTGGCCGGCCTGATGCGGCACGTCCACGACGCCGGCGTCTGGATCTGGCAGGTCTTCTTCTTCCTGCACCTGCTGCTTCTGGGCACGCTGGTCCTGCGTTCGGGGCTCTACCCGCGGCTCCTGGGGCTCGGGCTGATCGTCGGCGGCACCGGCTACCTCGTCGACAGTGTGCAGATGTTCGCCCTGCCGGATGCCGCGTGGCTCGAGGCAGTGAAGATCGCGCTGCTGCTCGTGGTGACGCTGGCCGAGATCGGCTTCGCGCTGTGGCTGCTGACCCGTGGCCCGCGCATCCCCGCGCCGCGCACCGCCGCGGCCTGACCCCCGCATCGAAAGGAGACCCCCATGAAACGCATCTGCATCGTCGGAATCTCGGGCAAGCTCGGGCAACACATGACCGAACACGCGCTGGCGCGCGGCTACGAGGTCACCGGCGTCTGCCGCCCTGAGAGTGTCGGCAAGCTCGCCCGCTTCGGCGACCGCATCACCGTTCATCCAGGGCGCACCGACGACCGCGCGGTGATCGAGGCGGCGACGCGCGGCTGCGACGGCGTGCTGGTGGTGCTCGCGCCCTGGGGCGTGCAGGACTACGCCTCCGGCACCGCGCGCGCCGTGCTCGACCTCGCCCCGCGCCATGCGCGGCTGGTCTTCTCCTGCGGTTGGCACATCAGCCGCGATGGCCTCGACCGCTACGACTGGAAGATCCGCGCCATCGTCAGGTTCGGCACGCCGATCCTGAGGGCGCTGCGGCTCGTCGATCTCGACGACCAGGTCCGTGCGACCGATCTCGTCTTCGCGTCGGACCGCGACTGGACCGTCGTGCGCGGCTCGGATCTCGAGGAGGGTCCGAGCGAGGGCCTGCCGGTCTGGGCCAGTCACGTGGGCGACCCGATCCTCGCCAGCAACCTGACCCGGCGCACCGATTTCGCGCTGTTCATGGTGGCGGCGCTGACCGATCCGGCGCTGATCCGGGAGACTCCGGCCATCACCGGGCGCAACGGCGCCTCGGTCAGGGCAGGCGGGCAGGCGGCGCTCGGCGAGATGCCCGTGGTACGCTGAGGGCCGGCGCGGGGCGGCCGCCGGCCCGGCCGCCCTGTCGCTCTCGCACCGGCGCAGATTGCCACATCCCCCCGGGGGGGATATTCTTCGGGCATGACGGACACCACGCTGCATGCCACCCATCCCAGGATCGCCACGAGGCTGAAGCGCGCCGACGGGCATCTGCGCCATGTCATCGAGATGATCGAGGGCGGCCGCCCCTGCGTGGAGATCGCCCAGCAGCTTCAGGCGGTGGAGCGGGCGATCGTCAACGCCAAGCGCGAGCTGATCCACGACCACATCGACCACTGTCTCGAGACCGAGGCCGCCGACATCGCGGAGTTCCGGACGATCTCCCGTTATCTCTGAGGGCGCCATGTTCGCTGTACTGGCCGACCGGACCTATCGCCACCTGTTTCTCGCGCAGGTCGTGGCGCTGCTCGGCACCGGTCTGGCCACCGTCGCGCTCGGCCTGCTGGCCTACGACATCTCGGGGGCGCGCGCCGGGATGGTGCTCGGCACGATCTTCACGATCAAGATGGTCGCCTATGTCGTGGTCGCGCCGGTGGCCGCGGCCCTGGCGGAGCGGCTGCCGCGCAGGCGGCTTCTCGTCGCGCTCGACCTGGTCCGCGCCGGCGTCGCGCTGTTCCTGCCCTTCGTGACCGAGCTCTGGCAGGCCTATCTGCTGGTTCTCCTGCTGCAATCGGCCTCGGCGGCGTTCACGCCGTGCTTTCAGGCGACCATCCCCGACGTGCTGCCGGAGGAGGGGCGCTACACCCATGCGCTGTCGCTGTCGCGACTGGCCTATGATCTGGAGGCGATCGCATCGCCGATCTTCGCGGCGCTGCTCCTCCTTACGTTAAGCTACGATGCGCTCTTCATCGGCACGCTGGCCGGGTTTCTGGCCTCGGCGGGGCTGGTGCTGACCGTGCGCCTGCCGCGCCCGGACGTGCCTTCGCGCCGCGGCATCTATGATCGCACCACGCGGGGGCTGCGGATCTACCTCGCCACGCCGCGGCTGCGCGGATTGCTGGCGCTGAACCTCGCCGCGGCGGCGGCCGGGGCCATGGTGCTGGTGAACACGGTGGTGCTGGTCCGCGGCGATCTGGGGCTGGGAGAGACGGCGGTGGCGGTCGCGATGGCGGCCTTCGGCGGCGGCTCGATGGCGACGGCGCTGCTGCTGCCACGTCTGCTCCACCGGTTGGCGGACCGGCCCGTGATGCTGATCGGGGCCGTTCTCATGTGCGCCGCGCTGACAGTTCTGGCCGGTGGCGTCGCTGCCATGGGGCCGAGTTGGCCCTTCTTGCTGACCGTATGGGCCGTGGCCGGCGCGGGCTATTCGGCCGTGCTGACACCTGGCGGACGCTTGCTGCGCCGCTCCGCACATGCCGGGGACCGGCCGGCCGTCTTCGCGGCGCAGTTCGCCCTCTCGCATGGCTGCTGGCTGGCGACCTACCCGCTGGCGGGATGGCTGATGACGCAGCAGGGAGCGGTCCCGGCGCTTCTGGCCCTCGCGGGGCTCGCCGCCTGTTCCGCCTGTCTCGGCATGTATCTCTGGCCCTCCGACGACCCCGCCGAGCGGCTGCACCGGCATGACGACCTGCCGCTCGATCACCCGCATCTGCGGGGGCGACGCCAGCACAGCCATGCCTACGTCATCGACGACCATCACCGGGCTTGGGCGGTGCCCTAGAGCGACAGGGTCGCGCGCCACGCAGCTTGTTCGCCACGCGGGGCGCAACGGCTTGACGGGCGGCCGAACTGGCGGCAGGGTCCCGCGCGATGGTTTCCGCCGGCCGCAACAGGTCGGCGGGATGAAAAGGGAACACGGTGAGGTGTAGCCATCAGGCGCCAAATCCGTGACTGCCCCCGCAACTGTAAGCGGCGAGCCCCCGGCATGACCACTGGACCGCATCGGTCCGGGAAGGGTCGGGACGGCCGAGACCCGCGAGTCAGGAGACCTGCCATCGCTGGATTGTAACCCATCGGGCGGGGTGTCCCGGGGAGGAAAGGCGATGAGCATATCGGCCAGCCGGCCGCGCATCCGTCCCGGTGCCCCCGAAGGGCAATGGCGATGCGCATCACGATCTACCTGATTTCCACGAGCTACCTGAGCCGGGCGCGCTTCGAGAAACTGGTCCGCGGCCTCGTCGCCGCGACCGACGGCCTCGCGCGCGCGATCCGGCTCGAGGAGGAGGGCGGGAGCCTGTGGCAGGCGCTCGACGCGGCCCGGGCCGAGGGCGCGACGGAAATCCTGCTGCGCCCGGCCGGCATTCCCTTTTCCCAAAGCCTCGCCGCTTGGCTGCCCAATGCCGCGGCGGAGTGGCTGTCGCGGCAGGAGGGGCAGCTGCCCGATCTGCTCTGGGCCGATCCGGTCGATCTCGATCCCGGCGTCATCGCCGCGATCGCCACGGCGCCGTGCGTGCCGCGCCCCCTTGCTGCCCAGCCCGGCGGGGCGGATGGCCGGGGATGGGACGATCCGGGGCCGATCCGGCATCATGTCCTCGTCTGCACCGGCCCGCGCTGCCACCTGCGCGACGCGCCGGACCTCGCGCGCGAGATCACGCGCGAGGCCTCTGCCGCCGGTCTGCGCGACGTCGAGGTGATCCGCACTTCCTGCCTGATCCCCTGCAATGCCGGGCCCGTCGCCATCCTCTACCCGCGCGGCCAATGGTACCGCCTGTCCAGCCGGGCCGAGGTGCGCCGCTTCGTCGAGACCGCGCTGGTCCGCGGGGCGCGATGTCCCGAGCTCGAAACCTTCACCACCGGAGTACCCGCATGACATCCCGCATCCTCGCCGCGATGTTCGTCCTCGCCGCGCCTGCCGCCTTCGCGCAGGAGGCCGAGGTGGAGACCTGCCACGGCCCCCAGACCTTCGATGAGCCGCCTTTGCGCGCGATCACCCTGAATCAGCAGGCCACCGAGGTGATGCTGGCGCTGGGCCTCGAAGACAGCCTGATCGGCACGGCCTACATGGATGACGAGATCCCCGAGGTCTGGCGCGCGGCCTATGAGAGCGTGCCGGTGCTCGCCGACAAGTATCCCGCACGCGAGATCGTTCTGGCCGAGGAGCCGGACTTTCTCTTTGCGGGCTTCGGCTCGGCCTTCAACGAGGACAATCTCGGCGCGGCCGGGGATTGGCAGGACCTCGGCATCGGGACCTATCTCGCGGATGCGTCCTGCAGCGCGCGGCATCCCGAGGACGAGGCATTGGGCATCGAGCCCGTGTTCACCGACATCGCGATGATCGGGGACATCTTCGGGATCGAGGGGCGCGCGTCTGCCGTGGCGGACGAGCTGCGCGCCCGCTTCGAGGCGGTCGAGGGCGCGGCGCCCGGCAAGGGCAAGACCGCCTTCCTGTTCGACAGCGGCGATACCGCCCCCTACACCGCCGGCTGCTGCGGCGCCCCGGCCGTGCTGATGCAGCAGGTCGGGCTGGAGAGCATCACCTCCGATGTCGAGGGGCAGTGGGCCGAGGTGAGCTGGGAGACGGTCGCCGCCGCCGACCCCGACGTGATCGTGCTGATCGAGGCGGACTGGTCCACGGCCGATGCCAAGCGGAGCTACATGGAGAACGACCCGGTCCTGTCGCAGCTGCCGGCCGTGAGCGAGGGCCGCTTCGTCACGGTGCCGTTCTCGCAGACCGTTCTGGGCATGCAGTTCGTCGACGGTGTCGAGAACCTCGCGGCCCAGCTCGACGCGCTGAAGTGACATCGGCGCGACACACCTGGCTCTGGCCGGTTTCGCTCGCGCTGCTCGGCGCGGCGATGCTGGCCGGGGTGTTCTGGGGCACCGCGGCGATCGGCTGGGCCGACCGCTGGGCGATCCTGACCGGCGATCCGGCAGCGCCGCGGTCGCTGAGCCTGATCGTCTGGCAGTGGCGACTGCCACGCGTGCTCGCCGTTGCGCTGATCGGCGCGGGGCTGTCGCTGGCGGGGGCGCTGATGCAGACGGCCCTGCGCAACCCCCTGGCCGACCCCTACCTGATGGGCCTGTCCTCGGGGGCCTCGGCCGCGGCGGTCGCGATGATCATCTGGGCCCCGGCCTGGATCGTCGCGGCGCTGGGCGTGCCGTTCGCCGCCTTTCTCGGCGCGTGCGCGGCCTTTTCGATCACGCTGGGCCTGTCGGTGCGGCCCGGGCGGATGCTGTCGCCTCTCGTCGTCATCCTGGCCGGTGTCGCGGTGTCGCTGATGTTCCAGTCCCTGACCGCGTTCTTCCTCTACATCGGCGACCCCCAGGCGACCCGCGCCGCGCTGGGCTGGCTGATGGGCACGGCTGCCGGGACCGGCTGGGGCGATCTGCCCGTGCCGCTGGCGGCCACGGTGGTCGTGGCGGCCGGCGCGCTCTGGCGGGCGGGCGACCTCGACATGCTGCTTCTGGGCGACGAACGCGCGGCGGCGCTGGGCCTGCGCGTCGCGCCGTTCCGCCTCGCGATCTTCGCCGGGGCGGCCTTGCTGACCGGGCTGTCGGTCGCGGTCGCGGGGATCGTCGGCTTCGTCGGGCTGATCGTGCCGCACATGGCGCGGCTGCTGATCGGCGCGCGGCACAGGCGGCTTCTGCCTCTGGCGATGCTGCTGGGCGCGGTCGTGCTGGTCTGCGTCGATCTGCTCTGCCGCACCCTGCTCGCGCCCGAGGAGCTGCCGCTCGGCGTGCTGCTGGCGCTGTTCGCCGCGCCGCCCTTCATCTTCATCCTGCGGAGGGTCCGCGATGTCCTCTGAGGCCTTTCTCGGCATCCGGGACCTGCATGTCGAGGCCGGGGGGCTGCCGAGGGTCCACGGCGTCTCGCTCGACGTGGGCGAGGGGCGCTTCCACGGCCTGCTCGGCCCGAACGGGGCCGGCAAGACCACCGTGCTGCGCGTGCTCTACCGCGCCGCCCGCGCGAAATCCGGCACGATCACCCTGGCCGGCCGGCCGATGCGCGACTGGACGCCGCGGGGCTGGGCGGGCGTCACCGGCGCGCTGGTGCAGGAAAGCGGGTTGCTGTCGGGGCTCTCGGTCCGCGACGTTGTGGAGATCGGGCTGGCGCGGACCGGGCTCTCGGAGGGGGACACGGCCAAGCGGATCGACGAGGCGCTCGACCTGGCCGGTCTGGCCGACCGGCAGGATCAGGACGCCTCGACGCTCTCGGGCGGCGAACAGCAGCGCACCCACATGGCGCAGCTTCTGGCGCGCGACCCGGCGCTCTACATCCTCGACGAGCCGACCAACCACCTCGACCTGCATTACCAGCTCGTGCTGCTCGACGAGGTCCGACGCCGGGGCCGGACGGTGCTCGCGACCTTCCACGACCTCTCCATGGCGGCCCGCTATTGCGACACCGTCACGGTGATGTCCCGGGGGCGATCCGTGGCAACGGGCACCCCGGCCGACACCCTCACGCCGGATCTTCTGCGCGAAGTCTACAGTGTCGAGGGCCAGCTTGAGGGCACGCTGTTTCGGCTCGAGGGGCCCGTCCGCTGCGACCGGCTCTGATCTCTCCGAGCGGCACCGGGACCGGGCCGCGCCTCTGTTCTGCGGAGGCACGGAACTGGGATGGACCGGTTCCAGTCCGTCGGCGCGACCGTCATCACCTAGCTCGACGCATAGGTCGCGGTCGGGGGTGGCGCACGGCGCGCCACCCCGGGTTGCGACTGTCTTGACGAGGACTGCCCGCGCGATGCCTGTCTGGCCCGCGTGCCCCGCGGGTCATCAACCGGCCTGACCGCCTTTGCGCGACGCCTCGAAATCCGACCTCAGGGGCGCGGTGTCGTAGATGATGGTCATCCTGGTGAAGCGCTGCCGGTCCTCGGCCAGTTCGAATACATCGACGCATTCGAACTCGACGACCTTGCCGCTGGCCAGGGTCCAGACGTAGCGGAAATGCAGCGCGAGGGACCGGCCTTCCGCCGAGCTGTCGAAGATGTTGAGGAGCGTCGTCCGCGACCGCGTCGTGTCCGCGAAGAGCTCGGCATAGAAGTCGTGCGCGGGCCGGACGCCGTAGAGCGGCGACACGATCTCGGCGTCGGGGGTGAAGAGGACGCGGACGCCTTCCAGGTCGCCCGTGTTCAGGCAGTCGAGGTAGCGGTGGCAGAGGTCTTCGGGGGTCATTCCGGTCTCCTTAGGGGAGTTCAGCCCGGACGCCTCTGAACCGATCGAGCCGCCCGAGGGGCGGCGGCTTCGCTGATCGTCGCGCATCACCGAGCCGCCGTCAGTGACGGCGGTAATAGCTCGGGGGCTGTCGGCGACGCATCATGCCGACTTGGTAGGTCTGGCCGTGGCACTTGTCAAAAGCAAACGCCGTAGCGGAAACCATGCGGGCCGTTCGCATTCCGATGCTGCCGCGATTGAACGGTCAACTGGCGTCTGTTCTTCGGATCAAGACGGTCCTGGACAAGCCGCCAAGCATGGCCGGCGATCTGCGCTTTGGGTTCCGGTTGGCCTAATCGTAATGGGCTCTTCTTGGGGCGGCGAATTGGCCAGCGCCTGTCCGCGCGGCATCGCCGGGATCGTGCCGCCCCTGTGCATTGTCAGCGCCATCTTCCGCGGTCCAGCGGCTGTGAGGATCAAGTGCAGGCTGGCGGAATGGCCGATGCAGGGGCGGGGCGGGGCGGGTGCATGCGAATGATCGCCGGCATCAATCGCGTGCTTCCCTTCCCGATGCGCTGTTTCGAACGTCGCTGTGGTGTCGAGCGGGTCATCGGCAATGGCCGGCGCGGCCGCCGCGAGGCTCAGCTTCATGCAAACTGGTCCTGTCGGTCGTCGTGTCCGGAGACCGCCCCGGCGGATGCCGAGAACCGGTCACGCGACAGGGTCTTGCGCTCCGCCCGGTCGAGCCGGGCGAGGATCATGTCCTCGGTCGCGCCTTCGCGCCGCGCCTTCAGCCAGATCTTGCGGCAGGAGGCAGGCGACCAGGGCAGCGCCGCCTGCGCGAGCCAGGCCCGAAGCGGCGCCGGCAGGGCGTCGTAGGCGCGCATTGGGTCGCCCTCGCGATTGCGGCCGCGCAGGGTGGTCGAGAGGTTTCGCCTCATGGCACCTCCTCCGGGTCGGTGACCGGATCGAGCACCAGCATCAGCCGGGTCTCGCCCGTGCCCTTGATCGGCGGCGAGCGGTGCAGCAGCTCCGGCCCGGTTGCGCCGGGCCAGAGCGTGCCGCGCATGACGAAGGGCGAGCCGGTGGGCACCGCGTGGACGATTGCGGGGTCGCCCTGCGCCGAGACGCCGTATTGCGTGCCGCTGCCGCGATAGGTGCAGACCAGCCGCGCGGTGACGCGGTCGATGTGGAAGCGGCGGCAGGCATTCGTCGCGATGACGTCGAGCCGCAGGCGCAGCCAACGCGCACGGGTCAACTCGGCGAAGATGTCGGCCAGCGCGGCGACGTCATCGGCGAGGCGCGCGCGTTCGGGCACGTCGGGGAGGCCCGCGCTGTCGGAGGCCGCGATGACCGCGTCGCGCGCCGCCTCGGGCCGCAGGATGACCCGGGCGCGCGGCAGGACAGCCGGGTCGAGCCCTTCGATCCACTGCTGGAACGAGGCGAGCGGTGCGCGCCGCCAGATCACCCCGCCGGCCCCGGCGGCGTGGATCGCGCGCAGCCCCTCGGGCGCGGAGGTGAATGCGACGCCCGGGGCGAGCGGACGGTGCAGCGTCATGCCGCCGCCTCGCGCCAGGCCGGGAAGGGATCTGGCAGGTCCGGCAGCGCGTCCGGGCCGGGGGCCTGATGTTCGGGCACCAGCGCGCCGTCCAGCCGCGCCTTCAGCGCCGGCCAGTCGATGCCCGCGCCGATGAACACGACCTCCTGCCGCCGGTCGCCCCAGGGTTCGATCCAATGCTGCGCGAGATAGGCCCGGGCGCCGTCGTGGTCCGGGTGGCGCGCCTTCGGGATGGTGGCCCACCACTGGCCGAGCGGCGTCACCGAGGAGAGCGCGCCGGCGAGTGAGAACTCGGCCACCCAGTCGGGGCGGGTGGCGATCCAGAAATGCCCCTTGGCGCGGATCACGCCGGGCAGGGCGCCGTTCAGCACGGCCATGATCTTCTCCGGGTGGAAGGGTTGACGCGCGCGGTAGACGTAGGAGGCGACGCCATATTCCTCGGTCTCGGACACGTGGTCGGCGAAGCCGTAGAGCTCCTTGGCCCACATCGGGTGCTCATGCGCCTTCTGGAAATCGAACAGCCCGGTGTCGAGGATCGCGCCGGGCGCCACCTCGGAACGGTCGGTCTCGATGATCTTCGCGTCGGCGTTCAGGCTGCGGATGATCTTGCGCGCGGCGTCGACCTTCTCGGGTCCGGCATCGGTGACCTTGTTCAGCACCACCACGTCGGCGAACTCGATCTGGTCGGTCAGCAGGTGGACGAGGGTGCGCTCGTCCGCCTCGCCCATGGTCTCGCCGCGGTCGTGCAGGAAGTCGTGGCTGGCATAGTCGCCCAGCAGGTTCACCGCGTCGACCACCGTGACCATGGTGTCGAGCCGGGCGATGTCTGACAGGCTCTGGCCTGCCTCGTCGCGGAAGTCGAAGGTCGCGGCGACGGGCAGCGGCTCGGAGATGCCGGTGGATTCGATCAGCAGGTAATCGAAGCGCCCCTCGGCGGCGAGCCGGCGCACCTCCTGCAGCAGGTCGTCGCGCAGGGTGCAGCAGATGCAGCCGTTCGACATCTCGACCAGCGTTTCGTCGGTGCGCGACAGCTCGGTGTCGGCGCGCACGAGGTCGGCGTCGATGTTCACCTCGGACATGTCGTTGACGATCACCGCGACGCGACGGCCCTCGCGGTTGTTGAGCACGCGGTTCAGCAGCGTCGTTTTGCCGGCGCCGAGAAAGCCGGAGAGCACGGTGACGGGAAGACGGGTGTCGGCGGCTGGCATGGGTCGCTCCGATTCGTTACGTTATATCATAACGATTATCGCACCGATCATCCGGCTCCAAGCCCCCGTCTCCGGCGGCGATGCATCTCGGCGGTGGCCCGTCTTGCCCTGATCGCCAGCGAGCGCGTATGCGCCGCCGTTCAGTCGGACGTCGGGAACAGCCGTCGCGGCGCGCCCGCGTCGATCACACCGCCACGCCGATCATCTCGATGGCGAGGAGGGCGGCGAGCAGGCCGGCTGCGATCTCGATCGCCGGCATCGCCAGTCGGGCCCGGCCGCCGCTTCCCAGCGACAGCACCGTGCTGCGGCGGGCGAAGACGCTGACCACCGCGACCGCGACGGTCAGCGCCGCCGTGCCGAGCGACATCGCCACGGTGCCGAGCACCCCGGCGCCGAAGATGCCCATGTGCCAGGTCAGCACCAGCAGCAGGATCGCGCCCGAGCAGGGGCGGATGGCGATGCTGGCGATCAGCGCCAGCGTCTCGGCCAGCGTGCCGCGACCTTCGAGATCCTCGGGCGCCGGGCCGTGGCGATGACCGCAGCCGCAGGCCGAATGGTCGTGGTGGTGGTCATGCGCGTGCGCCGCCGCCGGTGCCGCCGCCGGCCGGAGCACGCGCCAAAGCCGGAGCGCGCCGCGCAGCATCAGCCAGGCCCCGACGAGGGCGATGGCCAAGGTGCCGAGCGGCAGCATCACGCTCTCTGCGGTGTCGGTCAGCTGCTGCCGGGTCCAGCCGAGTGCGAAGAGGCCGGTGCCGACAAGTGCCACCGCCGATCCCGCCTGCCCGAGCGAGGACAGCACGGAGATGGCCGAAAGCCGCAGCACCGGCACCTCGCGCCCGAGGCCGTAGCCGCCGATCAGAAACTTGCCGTGGCCGGGCCCCACGGCATGGAAGAAGCCGTAGGCGAAGCAGATCGACAGCATGGCGCCGAGCGCGCCGGGCTCGCCCGCGCGCAGCGCCCTGAGCCCCGAGGCGAGCGTGGTCTGGAACTCGCGCTGCCACCCGGCGGCCCAGGCCGCGACGCGCAGGTCGGCACCGGAGGTGACGAACCAGACAGCGCCGGAGACGAGCAGCAGGATCGGCGCTATCAGGAGGAGGCGGCGCATGACAGCACGAAGCGGTCGGCGAAGAGAATGCCGATATCGTCGAGCTCGACCGCCGCGAACGGGTCGGAGGCGGCATCGACCGCGGCGAGCTGGTCGCCGTATTCCTCCTGCGCCTTCTCGCGGTCGGCGGCCTCGCGGATGACCGCGCAGCCGTCGCGGCCTTCGACGCCGGGATCGGCGGGCACGTCGTAGGCGACGAGGTAGGTCGGGTCGTAGGAGCGTGCCACGACCTCGCGGCCCTCGACGGCGAGCGGCGCGCCTAGCCTGCGGGTATGCGACATGATCATGCGGCCGTCCTCGAAGCGCGCCGCGTGATCGACCGGCCGGTCGAGGGCGACGGCATCGCCGTCGCTTTCAAGCGTGAAGTCTCCGGGGAAACCGGCCTCCCAGTCGACATCTTTGCCGGCGAATCCCGCGACGCGCGCGGGCTCGGGCGTGCCGTCGGCATCGGCGTCGAGACCGTTCTCCTCGATCAGCATCAGCGAATAGAACTCATCGTAGCTCCAGTCCACGCGGATCGCGGCGAGCCGGCCGGCCTCGTCGAAGACGAAGCGGAACGCCGTGTCGATGAAGATGTGGGGGTGCGCCCGTCCCGCGGCGGGAAGCAGCGAGAGACAGAAGGCGGCCATGAGAGCGCAGCGTCGCATGATGTCGGATTAGATCCCTGCCACTTGCGGATCAATGCGGGCCTGCGCGGCTCGGCGCCCCGCCGCCGATGCGGCGGGGCGCCGAGCCCGGGCGCGATGGCTCAGGACGCGCAGCCGGCGATGTCCTCGGCGATCGACCGGATCAGGGCAGGGTAGAAGTCCGGCCCCACCTCGAGCTCGAAGCCGATCGGGTCGATGACCGCCGCCCGGGCCTCGGTGCCCTCGGTGACGGTTTCGACGACGCTCTGGTTGAACTGCGGCTCGGAGAAGACGCAGGCCACGCCGAGATCGCGGACCCGGTCGCGCACCTCCTCGATCCGCGCCGGGCTCGGGTCGGAGGCGTCGCTCAGCGAAATCGCGCCCGAGGCCGAGATGCCGAAGCGGTTCTCGAAGTAGTGGTAGGCGTCGTGGAACACGACGAACTCGATCTCGCCGGCCGAGGCCAGCGTCTCGCGCGCTTCGGAGACCGCCGCGTCGATCTCGCCTTGCCCCGCGGTCGCGTTGGCGCGGTAGGTCTCCGCGTTCTCGGGGTCGAGCGTGGCCAGTTCCTCGGCGATCAGCTCGAGCCAGATCTTGCCGTTCTCGGGGTCGAGCCAGGCATGGGGGTCGAGGCCGTCGTGGGCGTGGCCGTGATCGTGCCCGGCGTGGTCCGCATGCGCTTCGTCGTGGCCTTCGCCGTCATGAGAAGCGTGCTCGTCATGGCCGTCCTCATGCCCGTGATCCGCGTGGTCTTCGTGATCGTGATCCGCGTGATCCTCGTCATGGGCGTGATCCCCGTCAGCATGGGCCTCGCCCCCGTGATCGTGGTCATGATCGTCGAACACCGCGCCCTCGCGGAACTCGAGCGTCACGAGACCCGGCGCGTCGAGCAGCTCGACCACCAGCGCGTCCGAGGCGAGCGTGTCGATCGTCTCGTCGAGCCACGGCTCGAGCGCCGGGCCGATCCAGAACACCGCATCCGCCTGCTCGAGCGCGCGCGCCTCCGAGGGGCGCATCGAGTAGTCGTGCGGCGAGGCGCCCGGCTGCACGACGAGGTCGGGCTCGCCGAGGCCGTCCATCACGCGGGCCACCAGGCCATGCACGGGCGCGATGTCGGTCGCGACGCGCGGCACCTCCGCGGCGGCGCCCGAGGCAACGGTCAGGGCGAGGGCGCAGCCGATCAGCGATCGTTCGGAGGTCATGGACATCGGAAGCTCCTGTGATTATATAACACGCAGCGCTGCATAGTGCGTATGATATAACGTATCAACCCCATTCCGTGCCCGTCCCTTGCAGGAGATCGCAATGACGAACCAGGCGTTCGAAGCGCATGATCACCGCAGCTGCATCGCCGAGGGCGTCGCTTCGGCGGCGCAGATCTGCACGGAACGGAACCTGCAGTTCACCAAGACCCGCCAGCGCGTGCTCGAGATCCTGCTCTCCGAGCACCGGGCGATGGGCGCCTACGAGATCCTCGAGCAGCTGCGCGCCGAGGGGTTGGGCTCGCAGCCGCCCGTGGCCTACCGGGCGCTCGAGTTCCTGACCAAGAACGGCTTCGCTCACCGGATCGAGCGGCTCAACGCCTTCATCGCCTGTTCGCATCTCGACAACGCGCATGCGCCGGTGTTCCTGATCTGCCGCTCCTGCGATCGCGTGGTCGAGGCCGAGGCCGACCCCGCGCAGGGCGAGATCGGCCGCGCGGCCAGGCAGGCGGGCTTCGTCGTCGAGCGGGCCGTTCGCGAGGCGGAGGGGCTGTGCCCCGCCTGCGCGCCCGCGGCCTGAGCCCATGACGCAATCCCTGGTCACCGCACGGAACCTGTCCGTCCGCCATGGCGAGACGACGGTGCTGCATCACGTGAACCTGCATGTCGATCCCGGCGAGATCGTCACGATCGTCGGCCCCAACGGGTCGGGCAAATCGACTTTGATCGCCGCACTGCTCGGCGGCGTGCGGCCGGCGACCGGCGGCGTAGAGCGCGCGCGCGGCCTGCGCATCGGCTACGTGCCGCAGCGGCTGGTGCTCGATCCGACCCTTCCGATGACGGTGGAGCGGTTTCTCGGCCTGCCGCGCCGGATCCCTGCCGCCCGCGCCCGCGAAGCGCTGGAGCGCGCGGGCGTGCCGGATATCGGCGGGCGGCAGATGGCGGCGCTGTCGGGCGGCCAGTTCCAGCGCGCGCTGCTGGCCCGCGCGATCCTAGAGGAGCCGCAGCTGCTGATCCTCGACGAGGCCACGGCCGGTCTCGACCAGCCGGGTTCGGCGGCGTTCTATCGGCGGATCGAGGAAGTGCGCCGAGAGACCGGCTGCGGCGTGCTGATGATCAGCCACGACCTGCACGTGGTGATGAGCGCCTCGGACCGGGTGATCTGCCTCAACGGCCATGTCTGCTGCGAGGGCACGCCCGAGGTGGTCGCCGCCGCACCCGACTACCGGCGGCTGTTCGGGGCGGGCACGCGCGGCGCGCTGGCGCTCTACCGGCACCATCACGACCACGGGCACGACCATCCGCACCATCACCACCACCACGACCATCCGCAGGACGCCGCAGAATAATGCTCGATGATTTCATGACCCGCGCCGCGCTGGCCGGGATCGGCACAGGCCTCGCGGCGGCGCCGCTGGGCTGCTTCGTGGTCTGGCGGCGGATGGCCTATTTCGGCGACGCGACGGCGCATGCCGCGATCCTCGGCGTGGCGCTGTCGCTCGCGCTGTCGCTGCCGGTCTTCGTCGGCACGCTGGTGGTCGCCCTCACCATGGCCACGATCGTCGCGGTGATCTCGGGGCGTGGCTACGCGATGGACACGCTGCTCGGGGTGATGGCGCATTCGGCGCTGGCCTTCGGCCTCGTCGGCGTGACCTTCCTCGACGGCGTGCGGATCGACCTGATGGCCTATCTCTTCGGCGACATCCTGTCGGTGTCGCGCGCCGATCTTGGGGTGGTCTGGGGCGGGGCGTTGCTGGTGCTGGCGCTGATCGGCTGGCGCTGGTCGGCGCTGTTGACATCAACGCTCAATCCCGACCTCGCCCGCGCCGCCGGCATCGACCCCAAGCGCGAACAGCTGGTTCTGACGCTGGCGCTCGCCGTGGTGGTCGCGGTGGCGATCAAGGTCGTCGGCGTGCTTCTGATCACCGCGCTCCTGATCATCCCTGCCGCCACCGTCCGGCCCTTCGCGGCGACGCCCGAGCGCATGGGCGTGATGGCGGCGCTGGTGGCGATGGTCTCGGCCTGGGCGGGGCTGCACGCCTCCTACGCGCTCGACACGCCGACCGGCCCCACCATCGTCTGCGTGACCGCGCTGCTCTTCAGCCTGTCGACCGTCGCGTCGAGCCTGCGCCGCTCCGCCTGAGGCCTGAGGTCCGGCCGCCGGGTCCGCCACCGGATACATGACCGGTGACGGGTTCGCCTTGGCCTGCCGCGCGGACTCAGGTGCCGGACGGCAGGCAGGTCAGGCGGCCTGCTCTTCGGCGAGATGGCGCAGGATGCGGGCGTAATTCTCCTCGCCCTGCGCGCCGGTCACGAGGTGCTGGCGGTCGAAGATCATCGCCGGGACGCCGGAGATGCCGCGCGAGGTCCAGAACTGCTCCTTTTCGCGCACCATCTGCGCATGGCTGCCCGCCTCGAGCATCGCCAGCGCAGCGTCGCGGTCGAGGCCGATGCCGCTTGCCACTTCGGCCAGCACATGCGGGTCATCGAGGTTCTCGCGCCGGGTGAAGAAGGCCGCGAACAGCGCCATGTTGGCCTCGTGGCCGCGGCCCCGTTCCGCCGCCCAGTCGATCAGCTGGTGGGCGCGGAAGGTGTTCACCATGCGCATGTCGTCGGCGTAGTCGAAGGTGAAGCCGAGCGCTGCGCCCATCTCGGTCAGCCGCTCGCGCGCACGGCGCGAATCCTCGGGCGTGGTGCCGTATTTCGCCGCCAGATGCTCCTGCAGGTTCTCGCCCTCGGGCGGCATCTGCGGGTTCAGCTCGAACGGATGCCAGTGCACCTCGATCTCGAGGCCGGTCTCGACCGAGGCGCGCGCCAGCTGCGAATAGCCGATCACGCACCACGGGCAGACCACGTCGGATACGATGTCGACGCGGATGGTCTTGGTCATGGGATCTCTCCTTGCGGTTGGCGCGCCCCTGTCGCCCCGGGCGCGCCCTGTCAATGCCCTTGCGGGCGGCTCACCTGAACCGCGCCGCGTTTTCCGCCGCCGCGGCGTCGATGTCGCCCTCGCCGAAGGCCGAGGGTCTCGGCTCGGGCAGCTGCAGCGCCGCCTGCACGCGCGGCATGGCGTCGAGCCGATCGAGCCAGCCCTGCAGGTTCGGTAGGCCCTCGACGCTCACCGTCGCCCAGAAATGGCTGCGCGCCCATGGGTAGGTGGCGATGTCGGCGATCGACAGCGCGTCGCCGACGAGCCACTCGCGCCCCGCGAGCCGCTTGTCGAGTACCTCGAGCAGTCGCCGGCTCTCGTTGACGTAGCGCGTGATTGCATAGGGCACCTCGTCGCCATTGGGCTTGGCGATGCGCTGGAAGAACATCGCCTGTCCCATCATCGGCCCGAGGCCGCCCATCTGGAACATCAGCCACTGCATGGTCTCCGAGCGCTCTTTCGGGTCGTGGCTCAGGAAGCGGTCGTATTTCTCGGCCAGGTACCACAGGATCGCGCCGCTCTCGAACACCGCGAAGTCGTCGTTGCCGCGGTCGACGATGGTCGGGATGCGGCCGTTCGGGTTGAGCGCGAGATACCAGTCGGACTTCTGTTCGCGCCGGCCGAAGTCGACGGGCACCAGCTCGTAGTCGATCTCCGCCTCGTGCAGGAAGATCAGCGGCTTCCAGCCGTTCATCGTGTTGGCGGTGTAGAGGACGATGTCAGGCCGCGGCATGGGCTTCCTCCGCGAAGACCCGTGACAGGTGGGCGTCGAAACGCGCGAGATCGCCGGCCACGTCGGCGTCCTTCATCACGTCGAAGGCGCCGAAGCTCGGCAACGGTGTCATGCCGAAGAACTTGGCGTTGAGATGGACCGGGCGCAGCAGGTCGTCCATGGACATTCCCTCGAAGAAGGGCTCGGCCGGGTCGTCGAAGGCCTCGGCCGGCGCGTTGAGCGTGGCAGAGATCATGTAGCGCTTGCCGGCCAATGTGCCGCCCATGCCGTAATTGGCCTTGGGCGCCTCGGCGGTGCGGCCGTCGCCACGGGTCAGCCGGCCGTCCATGCCGGCGGTGTAGACCTCGTCCATGTATTTCTTGAACGACCACGGCACGCCCATCCAGTTCACGGGGAACTGCAGGATCACCGCGTCGGCCCAGCGGTGCGCCTCGACCTCGGCCTCGACATCGTAGCCCTCGGCGATGGTGGTCAGGCGCACTTCGTGGCCCTGCGCCGCGAGCGTGGTCTTCGCGCGCTCGGCGAGAGTGGCGTTCAGTCCGCCGGGGGCGAAGGCATAGGGCTGCGCGCCGTTCAGGATGTGGATCTTGCTCATGGTCTCGGTCCTTCGTCGTGGAGGCCGCTTGACGCGGCGGGTGCGAGGGCCGAGATGTGGCTAGAGGGATGGAAACGCAACCAGTATACTTTTCGTAACCTTGTTTCGACCGAGGGTCTGCCGGGAAAGGGAGCCGCCATGACAGACAAGACCGCCTGGATCGAGGAGGACGCCGAGGGCCGCCGCCACGCCCGCGACGCCTGCGCCGAGCCCTGCGCCATCGAGCGCGGCATGCGTATCGTCGGCGGCAAGTGGACCGGCTCGATCCTCTGGCATCTGAAGGACGGTCCGGTGCGGTTCAACGACCTGGCGCGGATGATCGGCGGCGCCTCGAAGAAGATGATCACCGAGCGCCTGCGCCAGCTGGAAGACCGGGGCCTGGTGAAGCGCGAGGTTCTCGACACTTCGCCGGTGTCGGTGACCTACGAGATCACCGATCTCGGCCGGACCGCCCTCGGGTTTCTCGATGGGCTGCGGCAGTGGAGCGAAAGCCTGCCGAGGGACCTGCACGTCGATTGATTTCTTGGGCGCGGCAGGTGGCGGTCGCCGCGGACCGGTGCTGCATCCGTCCGTGCCATTCATCGGGATGCCGGCCTGCGGAGGCGATCTTGATGACGGTCCTGCGTGTATCGGACGGGACTTCGTCGCAATGTCTGTGAATGTTCGTTTCCGACAGTCAATTCGAGAATGGCCCAGCGCTCCTAAAGAGCGCCGGGCCAAGGTCTTTTTCGGCGTCCTAGCAGGGATCCGGCGTTCGAAGGGGGCGCACTTGTCAGTGTCTTGCAGCGCGCCGTTCACGACGCTCGTGCCGCCTCGTCAGAACGCTCCAATTGATCCATGCCCTTCGGATCAGGCCGATTGCATCAGGCGGACCTTTCCGGCCCATTCGCTGCTTTCGACCGCATCGGCCAGCGTCGCGGCGACGTCGCCACGCGCTGCTTCGCCCCGCGGGTCGACCTCGTCGCCGAGCACGATGTTCCGGTCGCCATCGGCCTCGGTCAGCCGCACGGGGCGGAGGATGGCATAGGTCAGGCCGGAGGCCTTCAGGTGCTCGTCGGCTTCGTGCTTGGCTTGAAGGTAGTGCCCCAGTTCGTGCTCGGGATCGGGGTTTTCCGTGCCCACCGAGCTGAGCATAACGAAGCGGCCCACCCCGGCCTTCGCCGCGATGTCGATCAGGCGCTTTGCGCCGTCGCGGTCGACCTTGTCGGTCATCTCGGGGCCGGTGTGACCGCCCGAGCCGGCGGCGAAGATCACGGCCTCGCAGCCGTCGCAGACATCGTCCCGCAGGTCGGTCAGGTCGCCCTGCCGCTGCACGGCCCCTTCGGGCAGCTTGCCGGTGTCCGAACCTTCGCGCACTAGCGCTACGGGGATATGGCCGCGCGAGATCAGCTCCTTGACGAGACGCAGGCCTGTATTGCCGGTCGCACCGGCGACGAGAATCTTCATGACGTAACTCCTTCGCTGTGGCGCAGGGCTTCGGGTTCCGATCGGCCGGTCGTCCCGACCGCGGCCCCTTGGCCCTGCTGGGTTCGCATCGCGGCCCCGGAGAGGCGCGACGCCGCGCTGTGCCGGATCGGCGCCGGGGCGGCCTTTTACGTAGGCATCACCACGGACGGCCGACCCTTGAGCTTCACGGCAGGTAGATGGCCTTCGCGTTGACGAATTCCTTCATCCCGAAGCCGCCATGTTCGCGACCGAAGCCCGAATCCTTGACCCCGCCGAACGGCATGTTCGGGTCGGCCGCGCCGAAGCTGTTGATCCGGACCATGCCGGTGTCGAAATAGTCCCTGGCCAGCCTGACGGCCTTGTCCTCGTCGCGGCTGAAGATGCCGCCGCCGAGGCCGTAGCGGCTGTCATTGGCGATGCGCATCGCGTCCTCGTCGTCCTTGGCGCGGATCACGGCGGCGACGGGGCCGAAGATCTCGTCGTCATGGGCCGGGGTGCCGGGGACGCAGTCGGTCAGCACGGTAGCCTTGTAGTAATGCCCGGTGCGGTCGGACACCTCGCCGCCGCAGGCGACGGTGGCACCGCCGGCGACGCTTCTCTCCACCTGCTCGCGCACGGTGTCCAGCTGCCCGGCGCTCGACAGCGGGCCGAGATCGGTGTCGTCCCCCATCGGGTCGCCCAGCTTGATGTCCTGCATGGCGGCGACGAACTTCTCGACGAATTCGTCATGGACCTTGTCCGCGACCACGAAGCGCTTGGCCGACACGCAGGTCTCGCCGTTGTTGTAGAGCCGGCCGATCACCGAGGTCTTCACGGCGAGGTCGACATCGGCGTCCTCGAGCACGAGGTAGGCGTCGTTCGAGCCCAGCTCGAGTACCTGCTTCTTCAGGGCCTGCGCCGCCTGCGCGCCGATATGGCGCCCCGCGCCGTCGGAGCCGGTCATGGTCACGCCGCGTACCTTGTCATGCGCGATCAGCGCGTCCGAGGTGTCGTGGTCGATGATGACGACCTGAAACAGATCCTCGGGCAGGCCGGCGGCAATGCAGACCTCGCGCAGCTTCAGCCCGCTGCCGGTGCAGATGCCGGCATGCTTGAGCACCACGCCATTGCCCGCCATCAGGTTCGCAGCCAGCACGCGCACGGGCTGGTAGAGGGGGAAGTTCCACGGCTGGATGCTGTAAATCACCCCGACCGGGGCGAAGCTCACGAGACCCCGCTTCTTGCCGCCCGAATGGCGGCGCTCCTCGTCGGCCAGCTCCTTCGGGCCGTGCTCGGCGGTGTAGTCGAAGATCGCGGCGCAGATCTCCACTTCCTGCTTCGAGTCGCGGTAGAGCTTGCCGACCTCCTCGGTCATCAGGCGTGCGAGCGCATCGGCATTGTCCCGCAGTTCCTGCGCTATCCGGCGCAGGTACCCGGCCCGCTCCTCGTGACTGGTCTCGCGCCATTCGAGAAAGGCCGCATGGCAGGCCTCGACCGTCTCGATGGCCTCGGCCTTCGACATGGTGTCGTAATGGGCGATGGTCTCTTCGGTGGCGGGATTGATGGTGGTGATCTGCGACACGTGGACTTCGCCTTTCATTCGTTCCGAGTACCGGTCGCAATGCGAAGCGGGCATGCCACGTTCCGAGCGACGTGGTCACAGCCCCGTGCGGAAGAATGTGGGGCAAGGGCGCTCGTCCCCCGGCGTTGTCCGAGGCTCGACCTCAAACCGTGATGTCATCCCGACAGCACGAAACGCCCCGAGAGCTTGATTGCGTCTACGACTGCGGGACTGACCGGATGCAAAGATCGAAAGACGGCGCGGCGCAGGAGCGCCGCGCCGAAACGTGAGCGACGATCTCAGAGGCCGAACTGCCGCTTGATGCCGCCGATGAACTCTTCGTCGTCCTGGGCGGAGCGCGCGGCCATCAGTTGCTGGGCATCTTCGCCCGCCGTGTAGCGCAGGCGCGGGCTGTTGTCGTTCACGGCGTCCCAGATCGCCTGCGAGACGACTTCCGGGGCCGAGGCGTTACGGGTGAAGTCCTCGCTGCCCATGGTCTCGAACATCGCCTGCACGATGGGCTGGTAGCCGGCGAGGCCTTCGTCGTTCCGGAAGTCGAAGGACCGCCCGCCGAAATCGGTGGCGATCATGCCCGGCTCAACGATCTTCACGCGGATGCCGATCGCCTCGAGTTCGTAATGTAGGGCCTCCGAGAGCCCTTCGACGGCGAACTTCGTGCCGTGGTAGAGCGTGCCGAGCGGGAAGGTCATCCGGCCGCCGATGGACGAGATGTTGACGATGGTGCCGGACGCCCGGTCTCGCATGGTGGGCAGCACCGCCTTCGTGACCTCGAGCAATCCGATCACGTTGGTGTCGAACTGTCGGCGAATGCCCTCCACGGGGAAGGCTTCAAGAGGCCCGTAGGCGCCGTAGCCCGCATTGTTGAGCAGCACGTCGATCGCGCCGAAGCGATCGATCGCGGCATCGACGGCAGCGGTGATCGAGGCGCCGTCGGTCACGTCGAGCCGGGTGACGAGGACCCGATCGAGCGCCGAGAGTTCGGTCTCGTTCTCCGGGCTGCGCATGGTGGCGACCACGTTCCAGCCCTTGTCGTGGAAGAAGCGGGCGGTGGCCCGGCCGATGCCGGTCGAGGCGCCGGTGATGAGAATGGTCTGGGGCATGTCGGTCTCCGTCGGGAGGGTTGGCGATGAGACCGAGATGGCACTGCTGCGGGGTGCCAGCAAAATCGGATCGCGCCATTTCGCCGCCGGATCACGCCAATCGGAAGGGCTGACGTCTTCATGCCGTGCGGGGTCGCTGCATGGTGTCGGTTGGCGCGATCCGATATTGATATGGCGTGTTGTAGTGAGGCGTTGGCATGGCCAATCGGCTATCGCGGAGCCGTGGGGATTGGGCCCCATTGCAAAGGACTTCGACATGGCACCGCAGCAGGCAGCCCTTTCTATCGGTGCCATCTCGGGCGTCGGCAATGCGAACGAAGGCCGGATGGCGACGCTTTCAGGCACTGATGCCCACGATGAATTGGCAGCCAAGGTCGCCAGCGTCGTCGCCAGTTGCTCGATGCAGGGCAGGGGCTCTTCGCCGCTGGTGGTCGATGATGCCGTTGCCCGCGTGATCGACTTGCACGGCGCCAAGGCGCGTTATGACGGCGGCCGATGTGGCAAGCCGATGATCCGGGTCCGCAGATGGCGGGGCGACCGGTCCTTCGATCGGATGGCGCTGGGCATGATGAGCGAAGGGAGACATCGTGCGAACAGGAGCGTCCAGATACGCGATCGACATGGGGTGGGGTTTGATCCTGGGGCAGCTCGGGATCGATCCGCAGGACGTGCTGCGCAGCGCCCGTCTTCCGCTCGACCTGTTCCGGCGCGAGGCGGCCTCGCTCGACAGCGCCGAGTATTTCCGGCTCTGGCAGGCCATGGAGCGCGTGTCGGGCGACCCGCTTCTGCCGTTGCGACTGGCCAGGGCGATGACCGCCGAGACGTTCAGCCCGGCGCTCTTCGCCTGCCTGTGCAGCGAGAGCCTCGATGCGGCGCTGGCGCGGCTGGCGCTCTACAAGCCGCTGATCGGCCCCATGCATCTTTCCGTCGAGAAAGACGCGTCCGAGACCGTGGTCGAGATCCGGGGGCTGCCAGGCGACATCGACCCGCCGCCGTCGCTCATCGCCGGGGAGCTGGTGTTCTTCACCCATCTCGCGCGACTGGGGCTGCGCGAACGGATCGTGCCCACCCGCGTCGAAAGCCCGGTGCCGCTGCCTCAGCCGCACGCCTTTGCCGACTGGCTCGGCTGCGCACCGCGCCACGGCGAGGCGGCCCGCGTGGCCTTCCGCGGGCGCGACGCGGAGCGGCCGTTCCTGACCGCGAACCCCGCGATGTGGGCCGCCTTCGAGCCGGGGCTGCGGCAGCGACTCTCGGATGCCACCGCGCAGACCTCGATGGCCGGGCGTCTGCGGGGCTGGTTCAACGAGACCATCGCGTCCGGCCGGGTCAGCATCAACGAGGCCGCGCGCGATCTCGGGGTGAGCGGACGGACCTTGCAGCGCCGGCTTTCGGCGGAGGACACGAGTTTCCAGAAGGAGCTCTCCGCCGTCCGCGAAAGGCTTGCCCGCCACTACCTGACGCAGACGCGCCTCAGCACCGGCGAGATCGCCTTCCTGTTGGGCTATGCCGAGCCGAACTCGTTCTACCGCGCACTCCATGGTTGGACGGGTGCGACGCCCGACAGGATTCGGAGCGGCGGCGGCGTGGTCTCGTGAAGCCCGATTGCCGAGCGGGTCTTGCAAGGGGCTCGTGCATGAACGGATCCCGAGCGAGCGGTGACGTCGGCACGACGACACCATCCGGTCCCATGGCGTCTTTGAGTTGTACCCCGGCGCCGGAAAGTCTCGCTTCCTTTGACCGAAGGACGATCATGCACCGACAACTGACCCGGAGCACCCGATTGGGGCAGGTCAGAAAAAGGCATGTCCAAGTTGGAAGCCGACCCCGGCCATGCTGCGGCGGGACGCGAGAAATGCGTCGAGGATGGCATGCCCGGCGGTCTCGCCAACCCGCTCGGGACGCGGGCGCTCGACCTCTTCCCGAAGTCGGGCAATCGCTACGGCTCTGTCCAGCAGGGGAAGGGCTGCCGAAGCCGAGCAAGGCGGTAATGGGTCGACGCCCGCAAGGCCGCCGACCCCGGGGCATGGTCAGCCGCCGGCGGCCTCGTCGGCGGCCGTGACGCGCTGCTGATGCGTGCGTTCGCGTTCGGGCCATTCCGACTTCAGGTAGTCGAGGATCGCCTCGACCTCGGCCTCGGTGAGAAGACCCTCGAAGCCCGGCATGTCGCTTTCGTAGCCATTTCCGACCACCGCCTCGGTGCCGCGCAGGATGATCTCGCGCAGCACTCGGTCGGGGTGGTGCCAGGTGTGGCCTGTCGCGTCATGCGGCGGGGCGGGCAGTCGGCCCGAGGGCAGGGGCCGGCGCCAGTCCGGCTGGCCCTCGAGCTCGGCGCCGTGGCAGGCCGCGCAGTTGTCGAGGTAGAGCTGGCGGCCGTGTTCGGTCGCGTCACCGCCCGAGGGCCAGAGCGCGACCGCGCCGGCGCCCAGCAGCAGTGCGGCTCCAGAGGCGGCCACGAAAACCGCTGCTCCCCGTCGTGCCATGGCTATCCTCCCGGGCTGCGAAGATACTTGATCAGCGCCGCCGCGGCGAGCAGCAGCACCAGCACGGCCAGCAGGCAGACCGCGCCCATGCCGAGCATCATCCATCCGCCCATGGCGGTCATCATCTCGGGTCCCATCATACGGGTCTCCAATCATCGGGAAACGGCCGGCGCGGAACTGCGCCGGCCGGAAGGGCATCACTCGGCCGGATAGGGCAGCGCCGTGCCCTCGGCGTCGATCATCACGACGTCGAGTTCGACGTCCGGGTCGTCGCCCATGCCGGGCGCGCCCATCGGCATGCCGGGCAGACTCAGGCCGATCGCCTCGGGCCTCTCGGCAAAAAAGCGCGACAGGATGTCGGCGGGCACGTGGCCGTTGATCGCGTAGCCGTCGATCAGCGCGGTGTGGCAGCCCTGCTGGCCTATCGGGATGCCGGCCTTCTTGTTGACGGTGGCGAGGTCGTAGGTCTCGACGATCTCCACCTCGTAGCCGTTCTCGCGCAGGTATTCGGCATGCGCCGCGCAGCAGCCGCAGTTCGGGTCTTTGTAGAGCGTCATCGCGTCGGCAAGCACCGGCAGGGCGGTGAGGCCGAACAGGGTGGCGGTGGCTAGGGTCCTGATGGTCTTCATGCGGGGTTTCCTTTCCATGGTTCAGGTCGCGTCGGCGACGCGGATCAGCGCCGCCATGCCGGCAGCCTGGTGGGCGAGGACGTGGCAGTGCAGCATCCAGTCGCCGGGGTTGTCGGCCCGGAACGCGATCTCGACGCGCTCCTTTGGGGCCATGAGAACGGTGTCGCGCCATTCGCGGTGCACGGTCGGCCGGCCATCGCGCGAAACGATGCGGAAGACGTGGCCGTGCAGGTGGATCGGGTGCCACCAGCCGGTGCGGTTCTCCATCGCGATCAGCTGCGTGCTGCCGCGTTCGGCCACGATCAGGGGCGGGTCGTCATGGCCTTGCGCGGCGCGGCCATTGATGAACCACATCCGGCCCTGCCGCATCTGATCGATCATCGCGGGCGCGTCCGCGCCCATCATCATCTGCCCCATCATCCCGCCGTGAAACACGACCTCGTGGCGCGTGGCGGCGGCAAGGTCGGGCTCGGGCAGTGGGTTCGGGGGCAGGGCCATGTCCCAGTCCGGCGCGCGGGCGCGCAGCGGCGTGTGGCCATGCACCAGCGTGGCGACCTCGTAGGCGCCGTCGGGCCGGAACAGGTCGCGCACCGGGGCCTCCGTGCCGGCCCCGCCGCTGGCGTCGAGCACGATGTCGGCGCGCATGCCCGGCCCGATCAGCACCACGCCATCCTCGGGCGCATGCGGCGCGACCGGCTGGCCGTCGAGCGCGACGACGACCGGCGCGAGCGCCCCGAAGTCGAGCGCGAAGATCCGGGCCGTGGCGGCATTGACGATCCTGAGCCGCAGCCGCTCGTTCGGAGCGACCGCGATGCGGGGGCCGGGCCGGCCGTTCAGCGTCACGTGGTTGCCGATCCGGCCGCCATGCATCGCGTCATGCATGCCGTCGAAGTCGGACGCGATCGCGCCATCCGGTTCGAGCCGCCAGTCCTGAAGCATCCAGACGAGGTCGCGATCGACGCGGATCGGCACCTCTTCCTCGACCACCAGCGCGCCCGCGAGGCCGCGCCCCAGCTGTTCGGCGCCGCCCATATGCGGGTGATACCAGTAGGTCCCGGCATCGGGCAGGTCGAACTCGTAGTGGAAGTCCCCGCCCGGCGGGATCGGCGGCTGCGTGAGATGCGCGACGCCGTCCATGGCGCTGGGCACGCGCAACCCGTGCCAGTGGATGCTGGTCGGCGTGTCGAGGTCGTTTCGGGCGTGCAGGCTGAGGCGGTCGGCTTGCCGGAAGCGAAGCTCCGGGCCCGGAAGGTCGCCGCCATAGCCCCAGACCGGCGTCGCCGGGCGTGGCTGGGCAAGGAGTTGCGCCTGCGTGCGCATGGCGGTCAGCTCTAACTGCGGTCCGGCTGCGGCGGCGGTCGGCAGGAACGCAGCGCCGCCCAGCGCCGCGGCGCCAAAGAGGAAGCCTCTGCGAGAGAGGCCCGTGAAATGGGTCATCTGGATAATCCTGATCGGAAGGTGCCGCGCGATGCGCGCGGAGTTGGCCCGCCTCGAAGCAGGCGGGCGGCTTCAGACCAGTCGGCGGGGTGGCTCCAGCAGCGGGGCCGGGCGACCTCCGGTTCGCGAAACGTCGCCGAACACGCGCCGGACCTCGCGAATGGAAGACACGAACGCCCAGTCCGGGGAGTTGATGTCGAGTGCAGCTGCTCCGGCCGCACAGGCGCCTACGGCCGGGCAGGCATCGCTGCCGTCCGTCATTCCCTCGGGGCAGTCCGCGCAATCGGCCATCGCGACCATTGCCGAGCCGTCATGCATCGCCGGCATCGCCTCGGCGACGATGGGCGTGGATTGAGCCACCAGCCCGATCAGGAACAGGCAGAGTGCAAGGAGGCGAGCCATGGGGAGCATATGGGCAGCATCGGCAAGCCCACGCAAGGCCTTGGCGTGGCTCCCTCACTTTGCTGTCAGCGATCAGAGGCCATTCGCAGGGACGTCCCAGAGCGTTCGCCGCGCGAAGGCTTGCTATCCGCCATGGGTCGTGAACCGCCAAGTGCGGGTCAAGGCGGAGAACCCACCTTCGCGGCATCACGCCTGGAGGGGCTATTCGGAAGCCGCGTCGGCCTGTTCTGGCTCGGTCTGCCCCCCTTTGAGGACGTCGAGCAGCGGACAGTCGGGGCTGTCGGTCCCGGTGCAGCTTGCGATGGTCCGGGCCAGAAGGGTCTCGATCGCCTGTAGATCGCGGATCTTGGAGCGGACCACGTCGAGATGGTGTCGCCCCAACTGTTCGACCTCGGCGCAGGTGTGGCTGCCACGATCGACCAGGGACAGCAGGGCGCGGATCTCCTGTATGGTGAAGCCGAGATCCCGTGCGCGCTTCACGAAGTTCAGCCGCTCCACATGCGCCGGGCCGTAGCGGCGGTGGCCTGTTGGCGTGCGTGGCGGGTCGGGCATCAGGCCGACGTTTTCGTAGTAGCGGATCGTCTCGAGATTGCAGCCGGTCAGCCGGGCAAGATCGGAGCGCCTCAGGTCGTTCGCGACGGCGTGATCGTCCGGCATCGGAATTCTCCTTGATCCTGTAGCTGCTACAGACCCTAGCTTGCCTGTCATCGAGCGACAACGGAGCGGCGCGATGACTGCGAAGATGATCAGGGCCGAGCGACTAAGCGGGGGAGGACCAGACGGAACCGGCCGGGCCGGGACCGTTGCCGGGCTGCTCGGTACGCTCGCGATGACCTCGGCCTGCGTCCTGCCGCTGGTGCCTGTCAGCCTCGGCGTCACTGGCTTCGTCATCGGTCAGCACACCGCGCTCAAGCGCATCGACACGGTGGAGGTCGCGCAGTTCGTCGCAGGAGAGGCCGAGGATGACACCCATTTTCTGCGCTACGACGCCGCCGCCACGGACCGCGAGGCGCTGATCGCCGTCGTCATGGGCGTCGGTCACGATGCGGCCCTGCACGCGGGGACCGGTTCATGAGCCGGCGCGAGGCATCCTCCGACACCAACGACCGCCTCCTGAAATACGGGCTGATCGGCACGGTCGTCGTGGCGCTGTGCTGTTTCACCCCGGTCCTGGTGATCCTGCTGGGTGCGGTCGGGCTCTCCGCCCTTCTGGGCTGGCTCGACATCGTGCTTCTGCCGGCGCTCGCAGTGTTCGTCGGCGTGACGCTCTACGCGCTCTGGCGGCGCCGGCGACCGAACTGAATAGAGGTGGACATGACTGATTGCTGCATCCCCAAGGGCGGCGCTTACGACCTCGCCGTGATCGGTGCCGGCTCGGCCGGGTTCTCGGCCGCCATCACCGCCGCTGAAGCCGGGGCGCGGGTGGCGCTGATCGGCGACGGCATCATCGGCGGAACCTGCGTCAACGTGGGCTGCGTGCCCTCCAAGGCGCTGATCCGCGCGACGGAGGGGCTGCATCACGCCCGCGCGGCAAACCGGTTCGACGGCATCAAGGCCGGGGCCCGCCTCACCGACTGGGCCGCGACGGTGGCGCACAAGCAGGCGCTCGTGGACGAGCTGCGTGCGGCGAAATACGAGGACGTGCTGTCCGCGCACGAGAACATCGACCACGTCGAAGGGCGCGCCCGGTTCGATGATGAGGGCAGGCTGACCGTGGACGGCGCCGCCTTCCCGGCGACGAAGATCGTGATCGCGACCGGGTCCCGGCCGCATGTGCCGGCGATCCCCGGCATCGAGACGGTCGAAGCCATAGACAGCACATCTGCGCTGGAACTGACCGATCTGCCCGCCTTGATGCTGGTCCTCGGCGCGGGCTATGTCGGCGTGGAGCTGGCGCAGATCTTCGCCCGCGCCGGTGTCGCGGTGACACTGGTCAGCCGCCGCGGCGTGCTGCCGGAGGCCGAACCCGAGGTCTCCGAAGCGCTGGAGGGCTACCTCGCCGAAGAGGGCATCCGTCTGGAACGGGTCACGGGCTACGAGAGCGTGGCACGCGACGGCGGCAGCGTGCGTCTGACCGGCACCGGGGGTGAATGGTTCGAGGCCGAGCGCCTGCTGCTCGCCACCGGGCGGGTGCCGAACAGCGACGCTTTGAACCTCGGCGCCGCGGGGATCGGGACCGATGCGCGAGGCGGCATCGTCGTCGACGCGCAGATGCGCACCGCCAACCCGGAGGTCTGGGCCGCGGGCGACGTCACCGGGCGCGACCAGTTCGTCTACATGGCCGCCTACGGCGCCAGGCTCGCGGCGAAGAACGCGGTGGCGGGCGAGGCGCGCGTCTATGACAACCGCCTGATGCCGTGGGTCGTGTTTTCCGACCCGCAGGTGGCGGGCGTGGGGCTGAGCGAGGCACAGGCCAGCGCCGCGGGGCACGAGGTGGTCACATCGGTCCTCCCGCTCGACGCGGTGCCGCGCGCGTTGGCAGCCCGCGACACGCGCGGGCTGATCAAGCTGGTGGCGGACGCAGGAAGCAAGCGGCTGCTGGGCGCGCAGATCCTTGCCCCCGAGGGTGCCGACAGCATCCAGACCGCGGCGATGGCGCTGCGGGCGGGGCTTACCTACGAGGAGCTGGGCGACACCATCATGCCCTACCTTACGACCGTCGAAGGGCTGAAGCTCGCCGCCCAGACCTTCGAAAAGGACGTGGCCGCGCTCAGCTGCTGCGCAGGATGAAGCCATAGGCGAATGATCGGATTGCGCTCTCCCCGCGGCGTCGTAGCGCAGTTCTCCGTCTAATGGTTCACATGACGAAGCAGCCGCTTTGGCGTGCAGTACGACGCAGCCTTTGTCTGCCTGTTGCCGCAGGACGAACTGTTTCGTTTGTAGTGCCGCGCTGCGGACACGTGGCTCCTTACTGAGGTGGCTTGATCGCAAGCTGACGTGGCTCACCCCGCGCGTCTGGCCATCGGGACGAGAACGACCAAAACCTGAACTGGTTAACCTGCAGACGACGCCTCTCGGGGGAGCAGATCACGCCGGTTGCCGACGGTGCCGGTTCGGCCATTCGGCTCGGGCAGGAAGAAGACGGCAAAGCCGGAGACGACCAACCGTGGCCTCAGGTCCCGGCGCCTGAGGCACACGCCGTCACCGGCCGACTACAGACCGAGCTTGTCCACACTGCTGCCATCGGGCGCCGCAGCAAGACCGAAACCGGCGCTAGGCGTTTGGGGCAACCGAAGGCGACTGGCCATATCGCGTGCCACCGGGGCCCGGCGCCTCCGCCATTTCCAGGCGCGCGCATGGCAGGCGCAGCCGGACATGGAAGCCCGTCTCGTCATGCCGGCGCTCGAAGCTTCCGCCCAGGCGGCCCTCGACCATCAGCTGCATCAAGCGGGTGCCGAAACCGACGCGCTGCGAGGCCTGCGGCGGGGCGGCCGGGGCAATATCGCGGATCTCGCTCCAGTCAAGCACGAGGTCCTCTTGCGCCTCGGAGACGGCCGCGCGGATGGAAATCCGGGCGTCCTCCCGCGCTCCGCCATGTTTCAGCGCGTTGGTGGCAAGCTCGTTAAGGATCAGCGACAGCGGCATGACGCTGTCGCTGTCGACGACGAGCGCGGGGGCCTCGATGGTGATCCGGTCGCGCTCGGGCAGGATGCCGATCGCCTCGCCGATCAGCGCCGGCAGCGCGACGCCCTCGCTGGCATCCTCGATCGCCATGCGGTTGGCCCGGCCCACCGCCACGAGACGCCCGAGGAAGGCGTCGTCCAGCTCATCCTTGTTCTGTGCCGCGCGCGAACAGCTGCGGTAGATCGAGGCGAGCACGGTCAAGCTGTTGCCGACGCGGTGGCTCATCTCGCGGCGGAGCGTCTCGCGGTGCTCGGAATTCTGCTTGCGCCGGATCGCCACGCCGACTTGGCTGCCGATGGTCTGCAGCATCCGCAGGATCTGCGCATCGAGCCGGGCCCGCGGGGTGCCGAAGAACTCGAGCACGCCGTGGATCTCGTCGCCCTGTCCGACCGGCAGCGCGACCGCGCGGGTCAGCCCCACCTTCGCGAAGGTGTCGCGCCGGACGAACTGGCGGGAGGCGGAGAGGTCGTCGAGCGCCTCCAGCCTGCCGGACCGCAGGGCCCGCCCCGGCAGCCCCTCGCCGGGCGCGAAGAGCACGCGGCTCGTGGCCTCCACGACCGGCTGGAAATGCGCGTCCGCCAGGTGCCAGATCCCGGTGGGATGCAGGCGGGCATGATCGCCGCGCCCGCGCACGACGAGGAAATGCCCGGCCTCCATGCCCGAGACGCCGCAGACCGTGTCGAGGCAGAACTGCGTGAACTCGTCGAACGAGACGTCGTCGAGCAGGCGCTGCGCCACCGCCAGCAGCGCATCGGCCTCTCGCGCCCGAAGCTCCTGCTCCCGGCGCGCCGTCTCTTCCGCGACCCTGCTGCGGATGAACGCGTAGAAGATGCGTCCGCCCCCGTCGAGCGGCATGGGGAAGATCGACAGCTCGATGGGGAACTCGGTGCTGTCCCGGTGCAAGGCCGTGATCTGCACGCGCTTTTCGAGAACCGGCCCTTCGCCGGTGCGGTTGAAGTGCTCGAGACCGCGCGCGTGGTTCTCGCGATGCTGCGGCGGAACGATGAGCTGACCCATCGACGCCCCGAGGGCCTCGGACTTGGCCCAGCCGAACAGGGTCTCCGCGGCGCCGTTCCAGGCCACGACCATCCCGGCCTCGTCCATGCCGACCACTGCGTCGAGTGCACGGTCAAAGAGAGATTCAAGATGTTTCACGGTTCCCCCATCCAATCCACCACGCCTACCGACTGTCCCGGGCCATGTCGAGGCAATGTGTCGCACCATGAAGGACGGGTTTGGCGATGCTACGTCAGGGCAGCGCAGCGGCCGGCGAGCGGCGGCCATGGTCGGCTGCGACGGGCGGCTACTTGCGCCGGTCGCAGCCGACTCGGAACCGATCGCAACGACCCGGCGCGGACGGGCCGCGCAGGCGGCCTTGCCTGTCCGAGAGCGGTCGGTTCTCTCGAGGCTTGCGGGTCTTGCCGTGTACCGTCGACGCGAACTTCATGGTGTCGCCGGCCGAAAGGCGGGTGCCTTCAATCGCCTCGCGACCCGCGATCGGACAGACGTTTCTCGATGAGTTCGAGGCGTTTGAGAACCTCGTCCCGGTAATCCTCCGTGGCCGCATTGGATTCCTGCGCGTGGGCATCCTGCATGCTGTTCACGATCAGGCCGACCACGAGGTTCACCACCGCGAAGGTCGTGACCAGGATGAACGGCACGAAGAACAGCCAGGCATAGGGATAGGTCTCCATCACCGGGCGCACGATGCCCATGGACCAGCTTTCCAGCGTCATGATCTGGAACAGCGAATAGGCCGAGTGCGGGATCGTGCCGAACCAGTCCGGGAACGCCTCTCCGAAGAGCTTCGTCGCCATCACCGCGGCGATGTAGAAGATGAGCGCCATCAGCAGGAACACCGAAGCCATGCCCGGCAGGGCCGACACGAAGCCTTCGACCACCCGGCGCAGGGTGGGGGCCACGGAGATGATCCGCAACAGCCGAAGGATGCGCAGCGCGCGCAGCACCGAAAGCCCCTGGGTCGCCGGCACGAGGGCGATCGCCACGATCGCGAAGTCGAAGACGTTCCAGCCCGAGCGGAAGAACGAGAATCCGCGGGCGAAGATCTTCAGGGCGATCTCGATCACGAAGATGGAGAGGCAGAGCACGTCGAGGAAGATGATCAGGTCGCCGGCCGCGGCCATCGCGGCATCGGAGGTTTCGAACCCCAGAACGACCGCGTTGAAGAGGATCACACCCGTGATGAAGTTCCGCGTCACCGGGCGGTCCAGCCTCTCGGCGACGTAATCTCGGATCGACATGCCCGACTCCATTTCGAAAACCGGCACCTCTATGCGGATGGCCGCGAGGCGACACAAGCCGGGAAGAGGCCTGAGTTCCCGCTTCGCGCCTGGGATTGGAGGGCTCAGCGAGGCCGAGGTGGGACGCTGCCGGAAATGCTGGGGCGAGGAATAAGGCTGAGCGACGGCGCAAATTGCCTGATCGCGTCGCCGGTCGGGTTTGGCACTCCAACCGGGTTGGTGTCCACGAGACCGGCGGCAGGAGAGGATTCCCATTGTTGCTCGCCAGTCGATCAAGGTTGGGTCGTCGAATGGCACGACTGGCGCCTAGGAGGCATAGGTAGCTTGAATGGGGAACACAGTCGGCGCACCCGGAAGGCTTGAAAGGTGCCATGGCATGACGCTTTTAGCGCTATTCGTGCGACATTCCGACACGCGCACTAAGCCCGTTGAACTCACTGTACTGCAGTTGGATCAAGGGGGATAGTGGCGGAGAGACAGGGATTCGAACCCTGGGACCCCGTGAAGGGTCAACGGTTTTCGAGACCGCCCCGTTCGACCGCTCCGGCACCTCTCCGCGGTCTGTGGGGGGCGATGTAACGAGAGCGGCGGGGGCGTGCAAGCCCCAAATCGCGGGAATTTTCGCCTTGCCGCCGCGAAGGCCGCATCACCTCGGGGAAGCTTCGCTTGGCGCATCGGATGGCGCCGTATATTTTCCCTCACAGACCGCCGGAGAACGTCATGACCTTGCCCTTCAAACCTGCCGCCGCGCTTTGCGCCACATGCCTCTGGCTCGGCCCCGTGGCCGCCCAGCCGGCGCCCGATGCCGGGGTCGATGCGCTCTACGATGCGCTCGCGCTCGAGGGGATGGTCGCCGTCATGCGGGTGGAGGGGCTCGATTACGGGGCCGAGATCGCCGAGGGCATGTTCGACGGCCGGGCGCCGGCGGGCTGGAGCGAGGCGGTCTCGGCGATCTACGATGCCGAGGCGATGCAGCAAAGCCTGCGCGACGGCATGGCGGAGGCACTCGACGGGGCGGAGATCGCGCCGATGATCGACTTCTTCGCCGATGGCCCCGGCCGTCGTCTCGTGGCCTTGGAGCTGTCCGCGCGCGAGGCCCTGCTCGACGAGGATGTCGAGGCGGCCGCCCGCGAGGCTGCCGCCCTCGCCATGGCCGAGGAGACGCCGCGCTTTGAACTGGTCGATCGCTTCGTGGAGGCCAACGACCTGATCGAGGCCAACCTCGTCGGCGCGCTCAACGCGAATTACGCGTTCTCTCTGGGGCTGCTCGAGGGCGGCGGCTTCGACGGCGCGCTGAGCGAGGACGAGATCCTGCTGCAGGTCTGGTCGCAGGAAGAGGAGATCCGGCGGTCGACCACCGAATGGGTCTATTCCTTCCTCAACCTGGCCTACCAGCCCGCCGAGGAGGCGGACCTGGAGGCCTATATCGCGTTCTCCGAAACCGCGACAGGCGGGGACCTGAACCGCGCGATGTTCGAGGCCTTCGACGCGATGTTCAGCGACATCTCGCGCGACCTGGGGCGCGCGGCGGCCGCGGCGATGGCCGGTCAGGACATCTGAGGCTCAGCCGCCCCAGAGCAGCAAGGCGGTGGTGAGCGCGCCGGGGTTGGTCTGGTAGAGCCCGAGATCGCCCTGCATCTGCAGCAGGCGCGCCGGCCGATCGGTGCCGGGCACGCCGGCCGCGTCGAAGGCGCGGGTCAGGGCCGGCCCGCCGCCGGCCTCGATGTCGCCTAGCAGCGCCGCGAAGTCGCCCTTCACCGCCAGTTCGACCGCGCCGCGCCGGGCCTGATCGGCGGCGCTGGCCGGCATCAGGGTCGGTCTGAGGCCGGGCAGGGCGCCCGGCGCGCAACCGGCGAGGAGCAGGGCGAGGAGAAGGGGGGCGGCACGCATGAAGGGCTCCGGGACGGGGGTTGACTTGCGGGTCCGTTGTGCGGATAAGCCCGCATCCCGGCAAGGGCTCTTGCCTCGGGATGCGCGGTCGTCCGCCAAGGACGCCGCATGATTGCAATGATCGCCCGAAGGGGCGCGCTGTCCAAGGGTGGCCCGGAAGGGCCATGAACGCCCCGAGGGGGGACCCGAGCGACGCGGGATACGAAGGAACGAATGATGTTTGCGGTTCTGAAGACCGGCGGCAAGCAATACAAGGTGGCCCAGGGCGACGTGCTCCGGGTCGAGAAGCTCGCCGCCGAAGCGGGCGAGACCGTCCAGTTCAACGATATTCTGATGATCGGCGACACCATCGGTGCGCCCTTCGTCTCGGGTGCCGGCGTGCAGGCCGAGGTGATCGACCAGGTCAAGGGTGACAAGGTCATCAACTTCGTGCGTCGTCGCCGCAAGCACTCCTCCATGCGCACCAAGGGCCACCGTCAGCAGCTGACCCTGGTCCGCGTGACCGAGCTGCTGGCCGAAGGCGCCGACAAGTCGGGCGTCAAGGCCGCCATCGGTGCCGGCTCGGCCCCGCAGGCCGCCGCGCCCGCCGCCAAGCCGGCCAAGAAGGCCGCCAAGGCCGAAGCGCCCGCCGCCGGCGGCGACGATCTGAAGAAGCTGTCGGGCGTCGGCCCGGCGCTCGAGAAGAAGCTGCTGGCCGCCGGCATCACCAGCTTCGCCCAGATCGCGGCCTGGACCGAGGCCGACATCGCCCGCGTCGACGAAGAGCTCGGCCTCAAGGGCAAGATCGAGAAAGAGGGCTGGGTCGCCCAGTCCAAGGACCTCAAGGCCTAAGGAGAGAGACACATGGCACACAAGAAAGCAGGCGGCTCCTCCCGCAACGGGCGCGACAGCGCCGGACGCCGCCTCGGCGTCAAGAAGTTCGGCGGCGAAGCCGTGATCCCGGGCAACATCATCATGCGCCAGCGCGGCACCAAGATGTGGCCGGGCCAGGGTGTCGGCATGGGCCGCGACCACACCATCTTCGCCACCGAAGAGGGTCGCGTGACCTTCCACAAGGGCCTCAAGGGCCGCACCTTCATCTCGGTGCTCCCGGTGGCCGAGGCCGCGGAGTAACGCCGGACCTTCAGTCGAAGACAGAGGACGGGGGATCGGCAAGAGGCCGGTCCCCCGTTCTCATTATGAATACAAGACGCGCGTAGCATGAAGCGCGCGGACGCGGCCGGGCCGGAACCGGCCCATTTGAGGCAGCAGGGTAGCGGAGGAGGCCACCCATGAAGAGCAACGACATTCAGGTCAGCGATGGCCAGCCGGTGATTCAGGCCGAACGCTTCGTGCTGCGGCCGGTGCGCCGCTCCGACGAGGGGCTGATCGCGCATTACGCTGCCGATCCGCGCGTGGCGCGCGGCACCCGCACCATCCCGCACCCGCTGCCGCCCGGCACGATCACCCAGCTGATCGAGCGCGCGCAGCGCCCCGACCGTGGCGAGGATGTCTGGGTGATCGACGGCTCCGAGAACTCGCTGGCCGAGGTGCTGGGGCTGGTGACGCTGACCCGCATGGATCGCGGCCAGTCCGAGGTGCATTACTGGGTCGCGCCGGCCTTCTGGAACACCGGCTTCGCCTCCGAAGCGCTGCGCGCGCTGATTGCCGCCAACCCGCATGGCGCGGCGCAGATCTTCGCGGAAGTGTTCCAGGACAACGCCATCTCGGCCCGCGTCCTGACCAATTGCGGCTTCGAGTATCTGGGCGATGCCGAAGCCTATTCGGTGGCCCGCGGCGCCACCGCCCCCACATGGACCTATGCGTTGAAGATCTGATGACCGAACTGACGACCGAACGACTCCGGCTGCGGCCGGTCTGTGCCCGTGACGTGGACGCGATCCACGCCGCGCTGCAGGACATCGAGGTGGCCCGCTGGCTCAGCCGCGTGCCCTATCCCTACGGCCGGGGCGACGCCGAATGGTTCGCGGGCGAGGTCGAGGCCGGCCGGATCCCGGCCCATGCGGTGCACGACGCCGAGGGCTTCGCGGGCGTGATCGCGATCGACCCGACGCTGGGCTACTGGTTCGCGCGCGACCGCTGGGGCCGCGGCTATGCCACCGAGGCCGGCCGCGCCGTGCTCGCGGCGCATTTCGCCGACCCTGCGGCCGAGACCGTCGAGGCTGGCTATTACGACGAGAACGAGGGGTCGGGCCGGGTGCTCGCCAAGCTCGGCTTCGAGCCGGCGGGGCCGCAGATGCTGCCTTCCATGGTGCTTGGCCACGACGTGCCGGGCCAGAAGGTGCGCCTCACGCGCCAGCGCTGGCAGTCGCTGCAGGACGAGGCGCGGCGCAAGGCCGCCTGACGCGGCGAAACGGATGGCGGGTCTCCCGCCCGCGGCGCCGCCCTTGAGAAGGGCGGCGCGATCGGCTACCTCAAGCGCTTATCCGCAAGAGGCATCCGGCACATGAAATTCCTCGATCTCGCCAAGGTCACCATCCGCTCGGGCGCGGGGGGCAATGGCTGCGCCTCGTTCCGCCGCGAGAAGTTCATCGAATTCGGCGGCCCGAATGGCGGCGATGGCGGCAAGGGCGGCGATGTCGTCGCCGAAGCGGTCGACGGGCTGAACACGCTGATCGACTTCCGCTACCAGCAGCATTTCTTCGCGCAGAACGGCCGGCCCGGCCAAGGCAGCCAGAAAACCGGCGCCGATGGCGACGAGATCGTGCTGCGCGTGCCCGTCGGCACCGAGATCATCGACGAAGACCAAGAAACCGTCCTTGCCGACCTTACCGAGGTCGGCCAGCGCGTGCTTCTGGCGCGCGGCGGCAATGGCGGCTGGGGCAACACCCATTTCAAGACCGCCACGAACCAGGCGCCGCGCCGCGCCAATCCCGGCCAGCCCGGGATCGAGCGGGAGATCTGGCTGCGGCTCAAGCTGATCGCCGATGCCGGCCTGCTGGGCCTGCCCAATGCCGGCAAGTCCACCTTCCTGGCCGCGACCTCGAACGCCCGGCCGAAGGTGGCGGACTATCCCTTCACGACGCTGGCCCCCAATCTCGGCGTGGTCGGCGTCGACAATGTCGAATTCGTGGTCGCCGACATCCCCGGCCTGATCGAGGGCGCGAGCGAGGGACGCGGCCTGGGGGACATGTTCCTTGGCCATGTCGAGCGTTGCGCGGTGCTTTTGCACCTCGTGGACGGCACCTCCGGCGACCCGATGGTCGATTATCGTACCATCATCGGTGAACTGAACGCCTATGGCGGGGGTTTGGCTGAAAAGCCGAGGATCACGGTGCTCAACAAGATCGATGCGCTGGACGAGGAAGAGAGGGCCTTCTTGGCCGAGGAACTGGCTGCCGAATGCGGCGGCGAGGTGCTTCTGATGTCCGGCGCCACCGGCGAAGGCGTGACCGAGGTGCTGCGCGCATTGCGCGCGCGCATCGACGCGGACCGCCTGCGCCAGAAGACAATACCCGAGGAGGACAACGGAACATGGCAACCCTGACGGAAGCCAAGCGACTGGTCGTCAAGATCGGTTCGGCCCTGCTGGTCGACCGCGAGACCGGACAGCTTCGATCGGACTGGCTGCGCAGCCTGGCCGAGGACGTGGCGATGCTGCGCGAGAACGGCACCGAGGTGGCGTTGGTCTCGTCGGGCTCCATCGCGCTTGGCCGCCGGGTCCTGCACTTGCCGCAAGGCGAACTGCCGGTCGAGCAGAGTCAGGCCGCCGCGGCGGTGGGCACGATCCGTCTTGCCCGGGCTTACGAGGACGTCTTTACGCCGCATGGCAAGACCACGGCGCAAGTCCTTGTAACTTTGGACGATTCCACGAACCGTCGTCGCTACCTCAATAGCCGCGCGACGCTCGATACGCTGCTGACGCTCGGTGTCATCCCGATCGTGAACGAGAACGACACCATCGCCACGGACGAGATCCGCTACGGCGACAACGACCGCCTGGCGGCACAGGTCGCTGTTACGGTCGGTGCCGACCAGCTGATCCTGCTGTCGGATGTCGACGGCTTCTACAACGGCAACCCGCATGTCGATCCGAGCGCCAAGCGTTTCGAGGAGGTGAAGGAGATTACCCCCGAGATCCAGGCCATGGCCGGGCTCGGCGTCTCCGGCCTGTCGAAGGGCGGCATGATCACCAAGCTGCTCGCCGCGAAGGTCGCCTCCGAGGCGGGCTGCGACATGGCGATCACGCTGGGCTCGCCGCTCAACCCGCTCAAGCAGCTGATGGAAGGCGCCAACGCCACTTGGTTCAAGGCGCAGACCGACCCGCATTCGGCCCGCAAGAACTGGATCTCCGCGATGAAGCCGAAGGGCGAGATCCGGATCGACGCCGGCGCCGCCAAGGCGCTCGCCGATGGCAACTCGCTGCTGCCGGCCGGCGTCACCGGCGTGTCGGGCCGGTTCGGTCGCGGCGACCCTGTGGCGATCACCGGCCCGGACGGCATCCGCGTCGGCTTCGGCCTGACCCGCTACACCGCCGAGGAGGCCCGCAAGCTGCGCGGCCATCAGAGCGACGAGATCGAGAAGGTGCTGGGCTACAAGGGCCGCGCCTCGCTGGTGCACCGCGACGACATGGTCGTCTGAGACCGGCCGCACACGACCAACGAACATGACAGCGTCCGAAAGGAGCCCCGCATGACCGAGACCACCGACATTCCCGCCCTGATGAAGGATATCGGCGAGCGCGCCCGCGCTGCCGCAGCCGAGCTGGCCTACGCGCCGGCCGAGACCAAGAAGGCCGCGCTCGAGGCGGCCGCCGAGGAGGTGCTGCGCCGCCGCGACGAGATCAAGGAAGCGAACGCCAAGGACCAGGAGTTCGCGACCGAGAAGGGCATCAGCCCCGCGATGATGGACCGCCTGAAGCTCGACGACGACCGCATCCAGTCGATCGTCGACGGCTTGCGCGCCATCGCCGGGCAGGACGACCCGGTCGGCGCGGTGATGACCGAATGGGACATGCCCTCGGGCCTCAACATCCGCCGCGTGCGCACCCCGCTCGGCGTGGTCGGCGTGATCTACGAGAGCCGTCCCAACGTCACCGCCGACGCTGGCGCGCTGTGCCTGAAGTCCGGCAATGCCGTGATTCTGCGCGGCGGCTCGGAGAGCCTCAACTCCTCGACCCTGCTCACCGAGTGCCTGAAGACCGGCCTCGAGAAGGCAGGGCTGCCGTCCGACGCGATCCAGCTCGTCCCGACCCGCGACCGGGCCGCCGTCTCGGAGATGCTGAAGGCGACCGACCATATCGACGTGATCGTGCCGCGCGGCGGCAAGGGCCTCGTCGGCCTCGTGCAGCGCGAGGCGCGGGTGCCGGTCTTCGCCCATCTCGAGGGCATCGTGCACATCTACGTCGACAAGGACGCCGACCCGAAGAAGGCGATGGAGGTCGTGCTGAATGCCAAGACCCGTCGCACCGGCATTTGCGGCGCGGCCGAGTGCCTGCTGGTGGACGAGGCGGTCAAGGACAGCCTCGGCCGCGAGATCGTCTCGGCGCTGGCCCAGGCCGGGGTCCGGGTGCATGCCTCCGACGCGTTCCGGGATGTCGAGGGCGCCGAAGCCGCGACCGAAGAGGATTGGGGCCGCGAGTATCTCGACATGGACATCGCCGCGACGACGGTGGACGGCGTCGACGGGGCGATCGCGCATATTCGGCGCTACAGCTCGAACCACACCGACGGCATCATCACCGAGAACCAGGCGACCGCCGAGCGGTTCTTCGAGCGGATCGACAGTGCGATCCTCGTGCACAACGCCTCGACCCAGTTCGCCGATGGCGGCGAGTTCGGCATGGGCGCCGAGATCGGCATCGCCACCGGCAAGATGCACGCGCGCGGCCCGGTCGGGGCCGAGCAGCTGACCAGCTTCAAGTACCTCGTCACCGGGGACGGCACGATCCGGAGCTGACCTCCAACGCGAGGTGGGTCGCGCACGCCTCGAGACCAAGCTGGCCGCCACTGGCGGCCAGCGCCGCGGCGGCCAGCGGGAATTGCACCTGGCCAGGGTCGGGCGGCGGCATCGGCACTGTGTCGGTCAGACATGCCCAAGCATCCGAATCGAGGCGGATGCGCCGGGCGCTGGCCTCGATCCGCCATTCCGCCCCCGAGCCCAGGATCACGACGTCGCCGCCTTGCGGCAGGGCCGTCTCGACGCATTGCAGCAGCAGGTAGACAAGGCGCAGCGCGTCGCGGGGCTGGTCCTCGGTCGGCCGCCAGTCGTAATGCGTGCGCCCGCCATGCGACAGCGTGTCGAGCGTGGCGACGATCTCGGCACGGCCGATCAGCTGCCCCGGCGCCGGGGCGCCGAAGGCGATGCGGAAGAAGCGGATCCGCGCGATCGCGTTGTTCACGCTTTCGGTGATGAGCGCCATCTCGGGGCCGGGCGCCGCGATCATGGCCAGCAGCTCCACCCCATTGCCGATCGCGCTCACCGGGTTGATAAGATCATGGCAGATCCGCGATGCGACGAGCGCGGGCAGACTGTCGCCCGACCCGCTCATCCCCGTGCCACCCGAATTCCAGAGGAGATCGCGATGACCGATCTGAACGCCATTTTCACGCCGGGCGTCGTCGTCCGGCATCCCGACCGGCCGGAATGGGGCGAAGGCCAGGTCCAGTCGAACATCGGCGGCCGCATCACGGTCAACTTCCGCGAACGCGGCAAGGTGGTGCTCGATGGGTCGCGCGTCGATCTCATCCTGGTCTCCAGTTGAGCGAATACAACCTAAGGTAGCAATCTGCCCTGTTCTGTCAACGCCGCCGACGGTTGCCGGCGGCGGCCCGGCCCCATAGAACCGGCGGCACCGTCCGATGAGCCAAGGGAGCCCGGGGCGATGACCCTCGTGCCGCGTCAGCATCAATGATCGTTACCCGACCGCAACTGACCGTGCGCCTCGCGCGGGATGCCGACGATATCCTGGCCGCGGCACGCCTGCGCTATGCCGTCTTCGTCGAGGAGCTGGGTGGCACGGGCGCCGGGGTCGACCACGCCGCCCGCGTCGAGCGCGACCGCTTTGATGCGGTGGCCGAACATCTGCTGCTGGTCGACGAGGCCCGGCCCGCGGGCGACCAGGTCGTGGGGCTCTACCGATTGCTGTCGCAGGAGGGCGCGGCGCAGATCGGCCAGTTCTATTCGGAGGACGAGTTCGATCTACGGCCGCTCCACCGCTCTGGGCGCCGCTTGCTCGAACTGGGCCGCTCCTGCCTGCATCCCGACTACCGTGGCGGCGGCGCGATGTTCCGGCTCTGGCAGGGGCTGGCCGAGCATGTGGAGCGCCGCGGGGTCGAGCTTCTGTTCGGCACCGCCTCCTTTCCCGGCACCCGCATCGCCGATGTGGCCGGGTCGCTGTCGCTCCTGCACCGGGCGCATCTGGCCCCCGAGGAACTTCGCGTGATCTCGCGCGACCAGCCCGCACCCGACCTGCTGCCCGAGGAGCGCGTCGATCGCGCCGCCGCGATGCGCGCGATGCCCGCCCTGATAAAGGCCTATCTGCGGCTCGGCGGGCAGGTCGGGCAGGGGGTCTTTATCGATCACGACTTCAACTGCATGGATGTGTGCATGCTGCTCGACCTTTCGCGCGTGGATGCCCGCCAGACCGCTCTCTACCGGACGCCGCAATGACCGATGCCCCCGATCCGCAGACGCGCCGCCTCACTTGGCACGGGGCCGAGCCGGCCCCGTTCGAGGCACCGGGCGCGGGCGGCTGGGCCCGCGCCGTGCTGCGCGGCGTGCCGCTGGTGCTGTTCGTGCTCACGGGCCTGCTGCTGACCCTGGTGCTGCGGCTGGTCGAGCGACCGGTCTTCGGCTTGCACCGTCCGCTGACGCCGAAGCTCACCCGCGCCGTCTGTCGCGGCGCGCTCGCGATCCTCGGCATCGGCTACCGCGTGACCGGTCGCCCGATGGCGGGGCGCGGCGCCATGGTGGCGAACCATTCGTCCTGGCTCGACATCTTCGCGCTGAACGCGCCGGCCGAGATCTACTTCGTCTCCAAGGAGGAGGTGGGCGGCTGGCCCGGCATCGGCTGGCTCGCCAAGGCCACCGGCACGGTCTTCATCAAACGTGAGCGGCGCGAGGCCACCGCGCAGGTGAAGCTGATGCGCGAGCGGCTCGCCGCGGGGCACCGGCTGTCGTTCTTTCCGGAGGGTACCTCGACCGACGGGCGGCGGGTGCTGCCCTTCAAGCCGACGCTCTTCGCGGCCTTCCTGTCGCCGGACCAGCCCGACCTCGAGATCCAGCCGGTGTCGCTGGTCTACCGGGCGGCCGAGGGGGGCGACCCGCGCTTCTACGGCTGGTGGGGCGACATGGAGTTCGGGCCGCACATGTTGAAGATGCTGGCGGCACGGCGGCATGGCACGATCGAGGTGATCTACCATGCGCCGGTCAGGGTAGCCGACCACCCCGACCGCAAGGCGCTGGCCCGGCGGCTCGAGGCGGATGTGCGCGCCGGGCTCGAGGGCGCCGGCGCGCTCGAGGATCAGCCCGCCATGGCCGAGGCGTAGCGCCGCAGCGCCTCGGCGGCATCCTCCTCGCGCCAGATCTCCTCGCCGATGCCGAAGAAGTCGGCATGCGGCGCCAGCCGGCGCACGAGGTCGAGGTCGAGCGCGCCCTCGGCCACGACCGGCACCTCGATCATCATCGACCACCACTCGAACAGCTCGGCCTCGGCCTGCTTGCCGGTGCCGAGTTCGGTCGCACCCGCCGGGCCGAAGGAGACGTAGTCCGCCCCCATCTCGCCCGCCGTCATGCCGTCATGGCGCGAGTTGCCGCAGAAGGCGCCGACGATCGCGTCCTCGCCCAGATCCTTGCGGGTCGCGCGCACCGAGCGCGAGCCGTCGGTCAGGTGCACGCCGTCGAGCCCGAGCCGGCTGACGAGGCGGGCATGGCTGTCGATCACCAGCGCCACGTCGCGGGCATGGGTCACCTCGCGCAGCGCGTCGGCGGCGCGGGCGATCCGGTCCTCGTCGGCGGTGGCGAGGCCCATGCGCACGCAGGCCACCTCGGTCGCGTCGAGGCAGGCGGCCAGCCGGTCGGGAAAGACCGACAGCTCGAATTCCGGCGGGGTGACGAGATAGATCTGCGGCGCGTCTTCGGTGTCGCTCATGAGGGCCTCCTGCTCTTCGAGGTGGCCCTATATCCGGTCTGTTGGCGCTTGGCTACTTCGGCGGCAGCGCCTCGGCATTGGCGATCGCCAACGCCATCAGCGCCGCGCGCCGCTCGTCGTCGGCCATGACCTCCTCGTCGGCCGAAACCATGCCGCCCATCGGCTTGCCGGTGAACTCCATCGGTCCTGTGCCGGGGATCGCGCGGGCCTGCGCCTCGTGCTCCTTGCCGACCCGGAACATGGCGCCGCCCGCATGCACGCCGCAAACCATGTGGCCGTTCAGCATGAAGGCGAGGCCGCCGAACATCCTGCGCTCGGTCAGCCCCGGCGTCCCGTCGAGATCGCCGCGCATGATCTCCGCCAGCCCCTCGTCATAGGCCATGCGTCGTCCTCCTTGTCTCCCCGGCGTCCCGAGGCTACACCGCGCGCCATCCCACGCACAGCCCCCGGACCGCCATGACCGAGCACGCCCCGCAGCCCGCCTTCGTCCTGATCCGCCCGCAAATGGGCGAGAACATCGGCGCGGCAGCGCGCGCGATGTGGAATTTCGGCCTCGACCGGATGCGCGTCGTCGCCCCCCGCGACGGCTGGCCGCAGGAGCGCGCCGTGGCGCTGGCCTCCGGCGCGGGGCGGCTTCTCGACGAGGCGATGCTGGCGTCCGACACCGCCGAGGCGGTCTCGGACTGCACCTTCGTCTATGCCACCACGGCGCGCCCGCGCGGCCTGACCAAGGAGGTGATGACCCCCGAGGCCGCGATGCGCGACGCCGCAGAGCGCATCTCGCAGGGCCAGAAGGTCGCGGTGATGTTCGGCCCCGAGCGCGCCGGCATGGAGAACGACGACATCGCGCGCGCCAATGCCATCGTCTCGGTGCCGGTGAACCCGGAATTTGCCTCGCTCAACCTCGGGCAATGCGTGCTGCTCCTGGCCTATGAGTGGCGCCGCGCCAGCGCCGAGGTCGAGGACCGGCGCGTCGAGATGGCCGGGGCCGAGTGGGCGCAGGCGCACGAGGTCGAGAAGCTCGCCGAGCATTACGAGGGCCGGCTGGACGAGGCCGGGTTCTTCTTCCCGGAGCACAAGGCCGCCCACATGAAGCAGACGCTGCGCAACCTGTGGAGCCGTATGCCGCTCACGCGCTCGGACGTGCAGACCCTGCACGGCGTGATGCGACAGATGGTCCGCTGGAAGGAGCGCGGCTGAACGCATAGCTCCGGCGCGACCCGGAACCCCCTGCAATCGCAGGCGCACCGGCCGTCCCGGCCTTGCCGCCCGAGCGGCGCGGGCCTAGGGTGCGCGCCGACCAGACGGAGGCCCTGACATGGCGAAACCAGCCCGCTCCATCTTCGAGGAGGTCGGCACCGGCGAGAAGGCCCGGGCCACGCCCGGCGGCATCGACCGGGGCCGCGCCGACGCCCGCCGCGCGATCCGGATCTGGCTCGGCCTGCTCTTCGCCATGGTGGTCACCATCGTCTTCGTCGGCGGCATGACCCGTCTGACCGACAGCGGCCTCTCGATCACCGAATGGGCGCCCGTCACCGGGGCGATCCCGCCGCTCAATGCCGCCGACTGGCAGTCCGAGTTCGATGCCTACCGCGCCAGCCCGCAATACGAGCTGATGAACCAGGGCATGTCGATGTCCGAGTTCCAGTTCATCTACTGGTGGGAATGGGGGCACAGGCAGCTTGGCCGCGCCATTGGCCTCGTCTGGGCCTTGGGCTTCGCCTTCTTCCTGCTGACCAAGCGCATCCCGGCGGGCTGGACCCGGCCGCTTCTGGGCATCGGCGTGCTGATCGGCGTGCAGGGCGCGGTCGGCTGGTGGATGGTCTACAGCGGCCTGCAGGAGGGTATGATCACCGTCGCCTCCTACCGCCTCGCCACTCATCTCGGCCTCGCCTTCGCGATCCTCGGCCTGATCACGTGGTATTTCCTGAAGCTCAAGCGCCGCGAGGTCGAGCTTCTGCAGGCCCGCCGCTCGGGCGAGCGCAAGCTCTGGGGCGGCATGACCGGGCTGATGCATCTGGGCTTCGTGCAGATCATTCTCGGCGCTCTGGTGGCCGGCATCGATGCGGGCCGCGCCTTCCCGACCTGGCCGCTGATGGGCGACGGCTTCTTCCCGCCCGACCCGTTCCAACTCGAACCGGTCTGGCGCAACTTCTTCGAGGATGCGGGGCTCGTGCAGTTCATCCACCGCATGGCGGGTTACCTGCTCATGATCCTCGGCATCGTCGTCTGGCTGCGCGGCCGCCGCTCGCCGCACCCGAAGACCCGCTTCGCCGTCAATGCCGTGCTGGCGATGCTGGTGGTGCAGATGGCGATCGGCATCGTCACCGCGCTCTATTCGGCCCCGTGGCACGCGGCGATCACCCACCAGCTGGGCGCCGTGCTCCTGTGGGTGCTGATCCTGCGCGCCCGCTTCCTCGCCCGCTACCCCTATGTCCAGTCCCTGAGAGGTGCCCGCGCATGAGCGCTTACGACGAACTGATGGCGCATGCGCGCGAGACCGAGGCGCTGGCGCAGGTCGCGGGCCGGCTCGGCTGGGACCAGGAGACGGTGATGCCGCGCGGCGCGGCCGAGCAGCGCGGCGAGGAATCGGCGGCGATGGAGGGCGTGCTGCACGCCCGGCGCACCGATCCGCGCATCGGTGAATGGCTGGAGACGGCCGAGGCCGAGGGTGACGTCGCCGCCGCCAACCTGCGCGAGATCCGACGCAGCTTCGAGCGCAGCCGCAAGGTGCCTGCCAAGCTCGCCGCCGAGATCGCCCGCGTGACTTCGGTGGCGCAAGGCGTCTGGGCCGAGGCGCGCGCGGACGAGGACGTCTCGGCCTTCCTGCCGACGCTGGAGCGCGTCGTGGCGCTGAGACGCGAGGAGGGCGAGGCGCTGGCGCAGGGCCGCGACGTCTACGACGCGCTGCTCGACAATTACGAGCCCGGCGCCACGGCGGCGGAGCTCGACGCCATGTTCGGCGCGCTGCGCCCGCGCCTCGTCGCGCTGCGCGAGGCGATCCTCGCCAAGCCGCAGCCCAAGGGGCTGTCGGGCAGCTTCGACGAGGCCGCGCAGCTGGCGCTCTCGCGCGAGCTGGCCGAGGTTTTCGGCTACGACCTGAAGCGCGGCCGGATCGACAAGGCGGTGCACCCGTTCTGCTCGGGCTCGGGCAACGACGTGCGGCTCACGACCCGGACCGAGGCGGACGACCCGTTCAACTGCTTCTACTCGACCATCCACGAGGTCGGGCACGCCAGCTACGAGCAGAGCGTCGAGCAGCGGCACCTCCTGACGCCGATCGGTAGCGGCGCCTCGATGGGCGTGCATGAAAGCCAGAGCCGGATCTACGAGAACCAGCTCGCGCGCAGCCCGGCCTTCGCGGGCTGGCTGATGGGGCGGATGCGGGGCACCTTCGGCGATCTCGGCATCGACGACCCGATGGACTTCGCCCGCGCGGTGAACCGGGTGTCGGACAACTACATCCGCACCGAGGCCGACGAGGTGCAGTACAACCTGCATGTGCTCATGCGCTTCGACCTCGAGCGGGCGCTAATCTCGGGCGACCTCGCCGTGGCTGACTTGGAAGCCGCCTGGAACGACCGCTTCGCCGCCGATTTCGGCTTTGCCGTCGACAAGCCTTCCAATGGCTGCCTGCAGGACGTGCACTGGTCTGTGGGGCTGATGGGCTATTTCCCGACCTACTCGCTGGGCAACGTCTATGCCGGCTGCCTGCACGAGGCGCTGCGCGCGGCGCGGCCCGATCTCGACGCCGAGCTGGCGCGGGGCGATTTGTCCGGCGCGACCGGCTGGCTGCGCGAGAACGTGCAGCGCCACGGCAGCCTGATGCGCCCGCGCGAGGTGATCGAGCGGGCCTGCGGCTTCGCGCCGTCGGAAGCGCCGCTGCTCGACTACCTCGAGACGAAGTTCGGGGCGCTCTACGACCTCTGACTTTCGTTGTAACATGAAAAAGGCCGCGCAACCTTTTGGTTGTGCGGCCTTTTCTGTTCGTCCGGTCGCTTAGCCGCGGCGGCGGCCCCGCCGTGCGGCCCGGGTCGGCCCGGCGCCGTCGGTGCCGTCGGAGGCCGAGGAGAAGGCACCCAGCTGGTCGACGATGGTCTCCAGCGTCGGCCGTTCGCCGCGCCCGCGCGTCTCGAGCGCCTCGCGCATGGCGCGCAGGTGGTCGGGCATGGTGCCGCAGCAGCCGCCGATGATCGTCGCGCCCGCGTCGCGCGCCAGCACCGCGTAGTCGGCCATCAGCTCGGGCGTGCCGTCGTAATGGATGTGGCCGTCCTGGTACTTGGGGATGCCGGCATTGCCCTTGGCGATGATCGGCTGCTCGGCCCCGGCGGCGGTGAAGCCCAGCACGGTGCGCATCAGGTCCGAGGCGCCGGTGCCGCAATTGGCGCCGAACGCGACCGGCGCATGGCCGATCTTGCCGACCATCTTCACCATGTCGGCCGAGGTCAGCCCCATCATGGTGCGGCCCGCGGTGTCGAAGCTCATCGTGCCGCACCACGGCATGCCGGCCTTCTCGAAGGCCTCGGCGGCGGCGCGGAATTCCTCGGCGGCGGAGATGGTCTCGACCCAGAGCACGTCGGCGCCGCCGGCCTTCAGCCCCTCGGCCTGCTCGTGGAACATCTCGACGGCAAGCTCGTGCGTCAGGCTGCCCATTGGCGCCATGATGTCGCCGGTCGGGCCGACCGAACCCGCGACCACCACCGGCCGGCCCGCCTTGTCGGCGACCTCGCGGCCGATTTCGGCCGCGGCCTTGTTCAGTTCGAACACCCGGTCCTGCGACTGGTGCAGCTTCAGCCGCGAGGCGTTGCCGCCGAAGCTATTGGTCAGGAACAGGTCTGAGCCCGCCTCGACCGCCATGGAGTAGAGCTTGCGGATCTTGTCCGGCGCGTCGACGTTCCACAGCTCCGGCGCGTCGCCCGAGCTCAGTCCCATGTTGAACAGGTTGGTCCCGGTCGCGCCGTCGGCTAGCAGCCAGTCACGGGTTTCGAGAAGTCGGGAAAGCGCGTCGGTCATGTGCTGAACCTGTCTGGTCAATGATGCGCGGCCGGTGACCGCGAAAGACCGGCAGGGGAAGCGGCCGCCGGCCGAGCTTGGGGCCCTTCTGCACCGGACGCGACGCGAGTTCAACGTCGGGGATGCGCGGCTCCCGCCCGAGCGGCGCCGGTTCGTGGATCGCCTTCGAGATCTCGAGGGCGGCGCGCAGGCCGGCAAGCCATCCCGGCGCCGCGAGGTAGAGCGGCCGCCATGCGGGGCCAAAGGCGCGCTTGAACTGCTCGAGGCCGGCGCAGCCGGGGCGGGCGGTGATCCGCCGGCTGATCGCGGCCGGCAGCCAACCCGGCAGGACCGGCAGCGCCGCGAGGGACAGCTGCGGCACGCCGGCCGACCGCGCCGCCGCGATGGCGGCCGCGATCAGCGCCATCATCGTGCCGTCTGGCGCCGTGCTTTCCTGCCGCATCAGGTCGAGCGTCCATTCGCCGCGACCCTCGTGGAAGGTCGCGAAGGCCACCAGCCGGTCGTCCTGCCATGCGAGGAACACCCGCTGGTGGCCGATCAGCTCGGGGCAGAAGCGCCCCATGGAAAAGCCGCGCTCGCCGCCCGAGCGGTCGGCCCAGTCGGCATGGATGCGGGCCATCTCGTCGAGCGGCAGGCCGGTCGTGGCGGTCTGCACGCTCACCCCGGCCTTGGCGGCGGCCTTGAGCTTGCGCCGCAGGCTGCGGCAGACCGGGCGGTCGGCGCTCCAGCTGGCGGTGTCGATCACCGCCTCGTCGGCGATGCGCGCGACCCGCCAGCCGGCCGTGCGGGCCCGCAGGGCGGTGATGGCGTCGCATTTGTACAGCGCGGGCACGAGACCGAGCCGGGCGGCCTGGTCGGCCAGGGCCTCTAGCTCCGGACGGCCGAGCGGCGTGCCGATTGCCGCCAGCGTACCGCCGGCGCGGCGGGCCAGCCAGCCGCTGTTCTGGTCGCGCGACAGCAGGATCTGCGCGCCCTGATGCGCGAGGCCCCACTCGGCCTGCGGGGCGCGTGACAGCGCCTGGTGCCGGGCCGCGCCCTCGGCCAGCTGCAGGGCCGGTCGGCGCATCGGCGCTGCGGGCCGGATCAGCAGCGCCAGCGCCAGCAGGGCGGGGAGCAGGTGGTAGACGATGCGGTAGCCGATCATCGCCGTCAGCAGACCGGCTTCCGGCAGCTCGGGCATGACCGCGAGAAGGCACAGCTCGAAGGCGCCGACGCCGCCGGGGCTCTGGCTGAGCAGGCCGGCGCCGAGCGCCACGAGATAGGCGGCGATCATCGGCATCAGGCCGATCTCGCAGCCCTCGGGCAGCAGCACCCACAGCACCGCCGCGGCGGCGAAGGTGTCGATAGCGGTCCAGCCGATCAGCCGCAGCGCCGTGCCCGAGCGCATCAGCGGCAGGCCGGGCAGGACCGGCAGGCGCGGGGCCAGCATCAGCACCAAGACCGCCAGCGCCGCCGCCGGCAGCACGTGGCCCTCGACCACCAGCACGGCGATGCCCGACAGCAGGCCCAGCGCGACGAGGAAGGACAGCGACACGAAGACCGAAAGCCGCGTCACCTGCCACAAATCGCAATCGGGCAGGCTGCGCCAGCGGACCAGCGCGCCCGATAGGCTGCCGAAGCCGACGGTCTGGGCGATCGCCATGGCCCGCATTCCGGCCGCGCGCGCCCGGGACGGGTCGACCCCGGTTCCCATGGCGCGGTGCAAAACGACGTCGTACTGGCCCAGCGCCCACAGGCTGATGCCGGTGAAGCCCAGCGCCGCCAGCCATTGCCCGGCCGACAGGCTCTTCAGCGCCGGCAGCACCTCGCCCAGCTCCATCTGCCCCAGCCGGTCGGCCAGGAGCCACAGGCACAGCGCCAGCGCGGCGGGCGGCAGCAGCCGGACGAGGAGCCGGCCCATCCGCGGAAAGGCAAGGCGGCGCGCGAGGCGGCCGGTGGCATGACGCATGGCGACGGCTCCTGGTCCGAGGGCCGGGATCCTGTCGCGGCGCTGCGCACGACAGTATCGGGTCTGAGGTGAAAACGGGATTAAACGGGCAAAACCAGAAGGTCGACCGGGCGTCAAGCCCGGCCTGCGGGGCGCGCTGCGCGCGATGTGGTCGTCAGACTTCCTGCAGCAGCTGCGCCTTGGCCTCGGCCTTCAGCTCGGCCATCTTGGCGCGGATCTCGGCATCGTCGAGAAGGTGGCCCAGATCCTGTTGCACGCGGCGGAACACGTCCTCATCGCCGGCCTCGTGGAAGTCGGCCTTGATGATCTCGCGGGCATAGGCTTCGGCCGCCTCGCCCTTGCGCCCCAGGAGCTCCGCGGCCCACAGCCCGAGCAGCCGGTTGCGGCGCGCCTCGGCCCTGAACTGCATCTCCGCATCATGCGCGAACTTCGCCTCGAAGGCGTGTTCTCGGTCGTCGAAGAGGGTCATGGGCCTTGCCTTTCGGTGGTGCCGGGCTATGCAACGAGGATAGCTGTCGCAACACCTTGCCGGCAAGGGGTGGGTGGACTATGAGGCGGCCTAGGCCGCGCCGCGCAGCATCTCCGACACGGAAACGTTGCGTCGCCCGAGGCGGGCAGGGCGCGCGAAACCCCGTGGAGAGCGCATGGCACGTCGCAAGAAGATTTACGAGGGCAAGGCGAAGATCCTCTACGAAGGCCCCGAGCCGGGGACGCTCGTGCAGTATTTCAAGGACGACGCCACCGCCTTCAACGCCGAGAAGAAGGCCGTGATCGAGGGCAAGGGCGTGCTCAACAACCGCCTGTCTGAGTTCTTCATGACCGGCCTGCAGTCAATCGGCGTGCCGACGCACTTCATCAAGCGGCTCAACATGCGCGAACAGTTGATTCGCCAGGTCGAGATCATCCCGCTCGAGGTGATCGTGCGCAACTTCGCGGCCGGCTCCATGGCCAAGCGTCTGGGCCTCGAGGAAGGCACGCCGCTGCCGCGGCCGATCATCGAGTTCTCCTACAAGGACGACAAGCTCGGCGATCCGCTGGTGCCGGAAGAGTACATCATCGCCTTCGGCTGGGCGTCGCAGCAGGATCTCGACGACATCGTGCCGCTGGCGCTGCGGGTCAACGACTTCCTGTCCGGCGTGATGCACGGCGTCGGCATCAAGCTCGTCGACTTCAAGATCGAGATCGGCCGGATCTGGGACAACGACTACCAGCGTCTGGTGGTGGCCGACGAGATCAGCCCCGACAGCTGCCGGCTGTGGGACATCGAGTCCGGGCAGAAGCTGGACAAGGACGTGTTCCGCAAGGATCTGGGCTCGCTCACCGACGCCTACACCGAGGTGGCCCGGCGCCTGGGCGTGCTGCCCTCCAACGTCACCCACCGGCCCCGTCCGACGCTCATCAACTGAGCCTCGTTTCCAATCCGAACCCAAGAAGGAGCGGCGCGCATGAAGGCTCGCGTGCAGGTGATGCTGAAGACCGGAGTTCTCGACCCGCAGGGAGAAGCCGTGCGCCATGCGCTCGGCGCTCTGGGCTTCGACGGCGTCGAGGGAGTCCGGCAGGGCAAGCTGATCGAGATCGACCTCGCCGGGGACGATCCGGAGGCCGCCAAGCGGCAAGTGACCGAGATGTGCGAGAAACTTCTCGCCAACACGGTGATCGAAAGCTACAAGATCGACCTGAACTGAGGTCGCGCCGCCGCCCCCTCGGGGCGGCGCTTGCGTCTTCAGACCTTCGCTTCGCGGAGCGCTCGGCATTCGCCTCGAGCACCCGGAGCGATCCGGCGGCGGTTGCAGGGGAGGGCGCCGCCGCCGGGCTTTTCCCGCCGGTTCTCCGGCCAGACCCTTCGCGGCCAGCGCGCCGCCCAGACCCCGAGGACATTCCGCCATGAAGGCTGCCGTCATCGTCTTTCCCGGTTCGAACTGCGATCGCGACATGGCCGTCGCCCTGCGTGCCGCCGGCGCCGAGGTGGAAATGGTCTGGCACAAGGATGCCGGTCTGCCGCGCGGCGTCGATCTCGTCGCGGTGCCGGGCGGCTTTTCCTTCGGGGATTACCTGCGCTGCGGCGCGATCGCGGCGCAGTCGCCGGTCTGCCGCGCGGTGATCGATCACGTGCACAAGGGCGGCTACGCCCTGGGCGTCTGCAACGGCTTCCAGGTGCTGACCGAGACCGGGCTGCTGCCGGGCGCCCTGATGCGCAATGCCGGCATCCGCTTCGTCTGCCGCACCGTCCCGCTTGCCGTCGGCACGAATGACAGCGCCTTCACCGCCGGCTACGCCCGCGGCCAGACGCTGCAGATCCCGGTGGCGCATCACGACGGCAACTACTTCGTGGACCAGGCCACCCGCGAGATGCTCGAGGCCGAGGACCGCATCGCCTTCACCTATGGCGATGAGGTGAACGGCTCGGTCGGCCGGATCGCCGGCGTGCTGTCCGAGAACCGCCGCGTGCTCGGCATGATGCCGCATCCCGAGCGGGCCGTGGATGCCGGTCATGGCGGCACCGACGGGCGCGCGATGTTGGATGGGCTGGTCGGGGCGCTGGTCGCCGCCTGACGGGCCCGCCGGGCGGGCCGTGATCGCCGCGAAGCTTGCCGCTTCCCCGGCGGGGGCGTAAACCCCGAGAAATGGCCCAGTCCGCTCCGACATCCCCAAGACCCCGGCGAAGCTGGGGGCCGCGCATCGCGCTGGCGCTGTTCTGCGCCGTCGCGCTGGTGGTGATCTGGGTCACCAACGTGCTCCTGACCGAGCGGTTCACCGAGGCCACCCGCAACCGGGCCGAGGTGCGCCTCACACTCTATGTCGGCAACCTGATCTCCGAGCTGCAGCGCAATTCGATCGTGCCGCAGCTTCTGGCGCGCGACCCCGAGCTGATCGGCGCGCTGTCCTCCTCGGACTATTCGCGCTCGACCCAGCGGCTTCTGTCCTTCGTCGACGAGATCGGTGCCGCGAGCCTCGTGCTCTACGACCGCGACGGCCGGATCGTCGCGGCGACCGACCGGTCGCGGCTGGGCGAAAGCCATCGCGGCGCGCCCTATTTCGTCGAGGCGATGCGCGCCAACTCCACCGTCTTCACCATCCACAGGCAGGTGACCGGCGGCTACGCCTTCCTCTATTCGCGCAAGATCGACGCCAACGGCACCACGCTCGGCGTGATCTCGGTCGAGGTCGACCTCGCCAAGCTCGAGCGCAGCTGGGCCGGCACTTCGGACGCGGTGCTGGTCACCGACAGCTCGGGCGAGATCATCCTGTCGACCGAGCCGCGCTGGCGCGGGCTGCCCGAGGGCGAGGCGCTGGAGCGCCAGAGCGCGCCGTCGGCGATCGAGCGGGCCTTCCTCGCCACCGACTGGACCGCCCTGCCGATCGACGCCTATCTGCGCGGCGAGGCGGTGATGCGGCGCGAGATGCGGGTGCCATTCCAGGGCTGGAAGATGGTCACCTTCACCGCCTACACCTCCGTGCGCGAGCGGGTGAACGGCGTGCTGGCGCTGGAAATCATGGGCTTTGCCGTTCTTCTGGCCTTCGCCTTCTGGATCAGTTCGCGGAAATCGGCCTCGCGGCTCCTGCTGGTCAGGCGCGAGAGCGACCAACTCAGGCGGCTCAACATGCGGCTGCAGCGCGAGATCGCCCAGCGCCAGCAGGTCGAGCGCAACCTCGAGAGCGCCGAGCAGACCATCGCGCAATCCTCAAAGCTCGCGGTGCTAGGCGAGATGTCCGCCAGCGTCAGCCACGAGTTGAACCAGCCGCTCGCGGCGATGAAGACATATCTCGCCGGGGCGCGGCTGCTTCTGGAGCGGCGCCGCAGCGAGGAGGCGCTGTCCTCCTTCCAGCGCATCGACGACCTGATCGACCGGATGGGCGCGATCACCCGGCAGCTCAAATCCTATGCCCGCAAGGGATCCCAAGCCTTCGAGCCAGTCGACGCGCGCGCCGCGCTGTCCTCGGCGCTGGCGATGATGGAGCCGCAGCTCAAGACGCGCTCGGTCGAGATCAATCGCAACCTGCCCTCGGATCCGGCCATGATCCTCGGCGACCGGCTGCGCTTCGAGCAGGTCATCATTAACCTGCTCAGGAACGCCATCGACGCCACCAAGGAGGTGGCCGACCCGCGGATCGACATCACGCTCGCGGTCGAGGACGCCGTCGTCCTGACCGTGCACGACAACGGCCCCGGCATCGAGGACCTCGATTCGCTGTTCGAGCCGTTCTATACAACCAAGCAACCGGGCGACGGTGTCGGTCTGGGGCTTGCCATCTCCTCCGGGATCGTGAACGACCTCGGGGGACGCCTGACCGCGCGGAACGCGACCGCCGGCGGGGCTGTTTTCGAAGTGCAGCTGCCTATCTTGGAAGAAGGCGTGGCTGCAGCGGAATAGGGGGCTCACATGAGCAAGACCATGAAGGTCGCCATCGTCGACGACGAAAAGGACATGCGCCAGTCGATCAGCCAGTGGCTGGCGCTGTCGGGCTTCGACACCGAGAGCTTCGCCAGCGCCGAGGAGGCGCTCAAGGGGCTGACCGCCGACTACCCCGGCATCGTGGTGAGCGACATCCGCATGCCCGGCATGGACGGCATGCAGTTCCTGCGCAAGCTCAAGAGCGTCGACAGCACGCTGCCGGTGATCATGATCACCGGCCATGGCGACGTGCCGATGGCGGTCGAGGCGATGCGCCTCGGGGCGTTCGACTTCCTCGAGAAGCCGTTCAACCCCGACCGGATGACCGAGCTGGCCAAGAAGGCCAGCAACGCGCGCCGGCTCGTGCTCGACAACCGCGCGCTTCGGCGCGAGCTGTCGGACGGCACCGCGCTGATGAACAAGCTGATCGGCTCGTCGCCGGTGATGGAACGGCTCAAGGAGGACATCCTCGATCTCGGCCAGGCCGACGGCCACGTGCTGATCGAGGGCGAGACCGGCACCGGCAAGACGCTGGTGGCCCACGCGCTGCACGCCGTCGGCGCCCGCGCCTCGAAGAAGTTCGTCCTCGTCTCCTGCTCGGCCTATGACGAGGAGCGCCTCGCGGCCCGGCTGTTCGGCCCGGCCGCCGAGGACGAGCCGATTCCGGCGCTCGAGGAGGCGCGGGGCGGCACGCTCGTGCTCGAGGACATCGAGGCGCTGTCGGGGCCGCTGCAGGCCCGGCTGCTGACCGCGATCAACGATCAGGGCATGCCCTCCGAGACCCGCATCGCGGCGATCTGCAACCTGCAGGACGAGGGCAAGACCTGCGAAAGCGTGCTGCGCCCCGACCTCTACTACCGCCTCGCGGCGCTCCGGATCGTCGTGCCGCCGCTGCGCCAGCGCGGCGAGGACATCCTGTCGCTCTTCACCCGGCTCTCCGAGCAGTTCGCCGACGAATACGGCTGCGAGGCGCCCGAGGTCAGCGCGCAGGAGGCCGCGCAGCTGCTGCAGGCCCCCTGGCCCGGCAATGTGCGCCAGCTGATCAACGTGGCCGAACGCGCGGTGCTGCAGAACCGCCGCGGCTCGGGCTCGATCGCCTCGCTGCTGATGACCGGCGGCGACGAGCAGGCCGAGCAGGCGATGACCACCGAGGGCAAGCCGCTCAAGGAATTCGTCGAGGCGTTCGAGCGGATGCTGATCGACAACACCATGCGCCGGCACAAGGGCTCGATCGTCGCGGTGATGGACGAGCTGTGCCTGCCGCGCCGCACGCTGAACGAGAAGATGGCCAAATACGGGCTGCAGCGTTCCGACTACCTTTGATTCACTGGTCTTTTCGCGACGCGGCCGTCCCTTCGGGGGCGGCCGTTTCACTTTGGTCATTGTGTCATGTGGACAAGTGCCGCTATGAAGGGCGGAACGGGACCGCGCATCGCGCGCCGCCCGGACGGATTTTCCGCCACCTTTGCGACGGGTCGACCCGGCACCGGCGGCGGACGAGACCGGTTTCGCGAGAAACCGCTGACCTGACCCCGGACGGGCCGTCCCATGGACGGTTCGGGACGGGCATGAACTGGCCCCGTCGGGGCCGAGGAAGAACCGCGATGCAACGCGCGCAGCATGCAGGCGACCCGTTGACGGCCCCGAGGGGCCGCGCGGAGGCCGATACGCGCGTCATCGCCACAATCGGACATGGCTGGTTCGAGCGGACCCTTTCGGGGGCGCCGCCGGGGCGGCCATGCGAATGGATTCAATGGCAAAGAAAATGCTCATCGACGCCACGCACGCGGAGGAAACCCGCGTCGTGGTCTGCGACGGAAACAAGGTCGAGGAATTCGACTTCGAAAGCCAGAACCGGCGCCAGCTGGCCGGCAACATCTACCTGGCCAAGGTCACGCGGGTAGAACCCTCGCTGCAGGCCGCCTTCGTCGATTACGGCGGCAACCGGCACGGCTTCCTGGCCTTCTCGGAGATCCACCCGGATTACTACCAGATCCCGGTCGCCGACCGCGAGGCGCTCCTGGCCGAGGAAAAGGCCTATGCCGAAAGCCTGAAGGCCGAGGCCGAGGCGGCTGCCTCCGATGACACCGACACGGACGCCTCGTCCGAGGATGACGGCGAGGAGGGCGACCGCCCGCGCCGCCGCCGCCGGTCGCGTTCGCGCAGCCGCGCCGCCGAGGCGGGCAGCGACGCCGTGGCCACGCGCGACAGCGACGCCATCGCCGGGCTCGAGACGATCGAGACCGAGGATGCCGGCGACGAGGACGAGGACCGCGCCGGCAAGGACGAAAGCATCGAGAGCGTCGCCGACGAGGACGACAGCGAGGATGTGCGTCCCGCCCGCAAGCCGCGGCCCAAGCGTTACAAGATCCAGGAGGTGATCAAGGTCCGGCAGATCATGCTGGTCCAGGTCGTCAAGGAAGAGCGCGGCAACAAGGGCGCGGCGCTGACCACCTATCTCTCGCTGGCCGGCCGCTACTGCGTGCTGATGCCCAACACCGCCCGTGGCGGCGGCATCTCGCGCAAGATCACCAACGCCGCCGACCGCAAGAAGCTCAAGGAGATCGCGGCCGAGATGGACGTGCCCGAGGGCGCGGGCCTGATCATCCGCACCGCCGGCTCGCAGCGCACGAAGTCCGAGATCAAGCGCGACTACGAGTACCTGCAGCGGCTGTGGGAGCAGATCCGCGAGCTGACGCTGAAATCCATCGCGCCGGCCAAGATCTACGAGGAGGGCGACCTCATCAAGCGGTCGATCCGCGACCTCTACTCCAAGGACATCGACGAGGTGATCGTCGAGGGGGTCGAGGGCTACCGGACCGCGCGCGACTTCATGAAGATGATCATGCCGTCGCATGCCAAGAACGTGAAGCCCTACACCGATCCGCTGCCGCTCTTCGCGCGCTACCAGGTCGAGAGCTACCTCTCGGGCATGTTCAACCCGACCGTGCAGCTGCCGTCGGGCGGCTACATCGTGATCGGCGTGACCGAGGCCCTCGTCGCCATCGACGTGAACTCGGGCCGGGCCACCAAGGAAGGCTCGATCGAGCAGACCGCGGTGAAGACCAATCTCGAGGCCGCCGACGAGGTGGCCCGCCAGCTGCGGCTGCGCGATCTCGCCGGCCTGATCGTGATCGACTTCATCGACATGGACGAGCGCAAGAACAACGCCGCCGTCGAGAAGCGCTTCAAGGAAAAGCTGAAGACCGACCGCGCCCGCATCCAGGTCGGCCGGATCTCCGGCTTCGGCCTGCTCGAGATGAGCCGCCAGCGGCTGCGTCCGGGCATGCTCGAGGCGACGACGCAGCCATGCCCGCATTGCCACGGCACCGGCCTGCTGCGCTCCGACGAGAACGTCGCGCTGTCGATCCTGCGCCAACTCGAGGAAGAGGGCGTGCGCGGCCGCTCCAAGGAAGTGCTGGTCAAGCTGCCCTTCGGCATCATGAACTTCCTGATGAACCACAAGCGCGAGCATGTGGCCGCGATCGAGCAGCGCTACGGCATGGCGGTCCGGGTCGAGGGTGATCCCGAGCTGGTCTCGCCGAACTTCACGGTCGAGAAGTTCAAGACCGCCACCCGCGCGGTGCCCGAGGCGGCGCCCGTCGTCTCGACCGCGGCGCTGATGGAAGAGCTGGATGCCGAGGCGGAGGCCGAGGCCGAGCTGCCGCAGGAGGTCGAGGAGGAAGAGGCCGAGCGCGAAGCCGCGACCGAGACGACCGCCTCAAAGGGCGAAGAGGTCTCCGAGACCCGTGGCGAGGAGGACGACGACAAGCCGCGTCGCCGCCGCCGCCGTCGCCGCCGCCGTCGGGGTGGCAATGGCGAGGCCGATGCCTCGGGCGATGACGACATGCAGTCCGAAGCCGACGAGTCCGCCGCGCAGGACGCGGAGCCGGCCGTCGAAACGCCTGCCGAGACCGCGCCGCAGCCGGTCGAGGAGGCCGCGCAGCCCGAGCCCGCGCCCGAGGAAGCGGCCGCACCGGCCGAGGCCGCGCAGGACGCCGAGGTTGCGGCCGAGCCCGCCGAGGAGCCTGCGCCCAAGCCCAAGCGGACCCGGACTCGTCGCAAGAAGGTCGAGCCCGAAGAGGCCGAAGCCGAAGCCGAGGCCAAGACCGCCAAGGTCGAAACTCCGGCCGAGGCCGAGGAGAAGCCCAAGCGGACCCGCCGCAAGAAGGCCGACCCCGCCGCGACCGAGGCGACCGAGACCGAGGAGAAGCCCAAGCCCAAGCGCACCCGCCGCAAGAAGGCGGAGCCCAAGCCCGAGGAGGTGGCCGAAACGGCCCCGACTCCGGCCGAGGCCGAAGTCGCTGCGGCCGGCGCCACGGATGCGGCCGCGCCGGAGGGCAAGCCCGAGACGCGCGAGGACGCGGCCGAGGTGATGCCCGAGGTGGCCGAACAGGTGGCCGAGACGGTCGAGAAGGCCCGGCAGCCGGAACCGGCCGAAGCCGGGGCCGATGCGGAGGCGGACAAGAAGCCGCGCCGCCGCGGCTGGTGGTCGGTCGGCCGCTGAGCGGACCGCAGACCGAGACATGCGGGCCGGGCAGGGAAACCTGCCCGGCCCGTTTCGTTTCCGGCCATTTGCTGTCGAACGATGAACGGAACGAATTCGTCTGTTTCGTTCCGTACTGTGAAGACCCTTCGATTTGGACGGACGACGACCTAGTCGCCGGCCTCCGCACCCCGCAGGATCCGGTGCAGCTGCCCCTCGGGTCCGTCCTCCACGCCCAGATGCCGGTGTCCCGCCTCGGCGCAGAAATGCGGCAGGTCGATCCGGGCGACCGGATCGTCAGTCAGGATCTGCAGTTCCTCCCCCGTCTGCATCGCCGCAAGGATCTTGCGCGCGCGCAGGACGGGCAGGGGGCAGATCAGCCCCCTTGCGTCGTAAGCCTTGGGGGTTCCACGTGATTTCGGAAAATTCATCCGGCCATCCTTTGGAACATTCGTTTCCGCCTTCTGTTGGACCGTCGAACCACGAAACGCAACGAGAGGAGATCAGCATGACCCGCCTGATGACTTCCACGGCCCTGACGCTTGGCCTCACCCTCGCTGCCGGTGGCGCCGCCGCCGAAGCGCATACTGAGAGCTTCGACACCACGAGCGGCGTCGTCAGTGCCGACAACTACGCCAACACGCTGCGCGCCGAAAACCTGATCGGCGAAGAGCTTTACACCATCGGCGCCGAATACGAGGAAGAAAGCTGGCTCGACCCCAATGCCTATGTCGAGGTCGAAGCCGAATGGGAAAACATCGGCGAGATCGAGGACATCGTCATGTCGCGCGATGGCGAGCTGATCGGCCTCGTGGTCGAGACCGGCGGCTGGCTCGATATCGGTGACGAAGAGGTCATCATCGACTTCAAGGACGTTCGCATCGTCGGCGAATACGGCATGGGCGATTTCGATGTCGTCACCCGGATGAGCCAGGAGATGCTGGAGCAGATGCCCGAGGCCGACGAAGGCTACTGGAACTGATCCGTCCCGGTTTTCGTGACGCCAAAGGCCGCGGCTGATGCCGCGGCCTTTCTTTTTTCCGTGCGTCGCCGCGCTCAGCCGCGCAGGATCGAGCGGCCGGCGTAGATCGCGGTCTCGCCCAGCATCTCCTCAATCCGGATCAGCTGGTTGTACTTGGCGAGCCGGTCGGAGCGTGCCAGCGAGCCGGTCTTGATCTGGCCGCAGTTGGTGGCGACGGCGAGGTCGGCGATGGTCGCGTCCTCGGTCTCGCCCGAGCGGTGCGACATCACGCAGGTGAAGCGCGCGCGCTGCGCCATCTCGACCGCCTGCATCGTCTCGGTCAGCGTGCCGATCTGGTTCACCTTGACCAGAAGCGAGTTGGCCGAGCCCTTCTCGATGCCGTCCTTCAGGCGCGCGGGGTTGGTGACGAAGAGGTCATCGCCCACCAGCTGCACCTTGTCGCCGATGGCGTCGGTCAGCATCTTCCAGCCGTCCCAGTCGTCCTCGGACATGCCGTCCTCGATCGAGATGATCGGGTAGTCGTTCACCAGCGCCTGCAGGTAGGCGACGTTTTCGGCCGAGGTCAGCGACTTGCCCTCGCCCTTCATCTCGTACTTGCCGTCCTTGTAGTACTCGGTCGCGGCGCAATCGAGCGCGAGGTAGATGTCCTCGCCCGGCTTGTAGCCGGCCTTCTCGATCGACTTGAGGATGAAGTCGAGCGCCTCGCGGGTGCCGCCCAGCTCGGGCGCGAAGCCGCCCTCGTCGCCGAGGCCCGTGGACATGCCCGCCGCCGACAGCTCCTTCTTCAGGGTGTGGAACACCTCGGAGCCCATGCGCACGGCTTCACGGATGCTGGTGGCCGACACCGGCATGATCATGAATTCCTGGATGTCGATCGGGTTGTCGGCATGCTCGCCGCCATTGATGATGTTCATCATCGGCACGGGTAGCACGCGGGCCGACATGCCGCCCACGTAGCGGAACAGTGGCTGGGTGGTGAACTCGGCCGCGGCCTTGGCCACCGCCATCGACACGCCGAGGATGGCGTTGGCGCCGAGCCGGCCCTTGTTGTCGGTGCCGTCGAGCTCGATCATCGCCTGGTCGATCTCGACCTGCTCGGTCGCGTCCATGCCGAGGATCGCCTCGGCGATCTCGCCGTTCACGGCCGCAACCGCCTCGAGCACGCCCTTGCCCATGTAGCGCGCCTTGTCGCCGTCACGCTTCTCGACCGCCTCGTAGGCGCCGGTCGAGGCGCCGGAGGGCACGGCAGCGCGGCCCAGAGTGCCGTCCTCGAGGACCACGTCCACCTCCACCGTCGGGTTGCCCCGGCTGTCGAGGATCTCGCGGGCGTGGATGTCGATGATCGTGCTCATGGCAGTCTCCGTATGGGAAGGTTCGAGGGTTCTATAACGCCGGCGTGACCCGTCGTGAAGCGCGCCGGCGCAGCCGCGCCTCGCGCCACAGCGTGTAGATGCCGGAGCCGACGATGATCGCGGCGCCGACATAGGTCAGGGCGTCGGGGCGCTCGCCGAAGGCGACGTAAGCGATGACCAACGCGAAGACGAGCCGCGTGTAGCGGTAGGGCGCGACCACCGAGACATCGCCCAGCCGGGTCGCGGCGGTCAGCGCGTAGTAGGCGGCCACGCCCACGGCGATGCCGGCGGCGAGCCGCGCCGCGTTCGTGGCGTCGGGCATCACCAGTTCGGCCCCCGCCACGACCACCATGGCGTAGCCCACGGGCACGAGGATCAGGAAGGCGTAGACCGACAGCTTGACCGAGGAAATCCGCTGCGGCACGCGGCGCGAGATCAGGTCGCGGCCGGCCAAACCCACGGCGCCCAGCAGCGCGAAGAGCGACATCGGGGTGAAGCCGGCCATGCCGGGCCGGATCACCACCAGAACGCCGATCATGCCGATGCAGATCGCGGTCCAGCGCCGCCAACCCACCGGCTCGGCGAAGAACAGCGCCGCGCCCAGCGTCACCAGAAGCGGGATCGACTGGGCGATCGCCGTGGCGGTGGACAGCGGCGACAGCGCCACGGCGGTGATGAAGGCGCCGGTGCCGATCACCTCGCCGAGATTGCGCGCCACCACGGCCGGGTGGTTGAAATCCGCCGACCACAGCCGGTCGCCGCGCGCCAGCGACATCGCCGCGAAGACGAGACCGCCGCCGAGCCCGAGCAGCATCAGGATCTGGCCGACCGGCAGGGCATCCGCCATCTGCTTGACGAACATGTCCTCGAGCGCGAAGCCGAGCATCGCGAGCACCATCAGCACGCTGCCGCGCAGGTTTTCCATCTAGGTGTCTTTCTCGTCGCTGGGCACGCCGTAAAGCTCCAGCCTGTGACCGATCAGCCGGTAGCCGAGCCGCTCGGCGATCTTTTCCTGCAGCCGCTCGATCTCTGCGTCGACGAACTCGATCACCTCGCCGGAATGCATGTCGATGAGGTGGTCGTGGTGCTCGCGATCCGCGGTCTCGTAGCGGGCGCGGCCGTCGCCGAACTCGTGTTTCTCGAGGATGCCGGCCTCCTCGAACAGCTTGACCGTCCGGTAGACCGTGGCGAGCGAGATGCGGGCATCCTCGGCCGCGGCGCGAGCATGCAGCTCCTCGACGTCGGGGTGGTCGTCGGCGGCTTCGAGCACCTGCGCGATCACCTTGCGCTGCTCGGTGAGGCGCAGGCCGTTCTGTTCGCAGCGGGCCAGGATGGATCGGGGCATGTCGGGGTCCGTCGGTCGTCTTGCCGCCGGTCTAGCCGGTTCGCCGGAAGGGCGCCACCCCGCAGGCGCACGCGCTCTCGCGACCCGTCACCTGTGCGTGAGGCAGGCTTCGCGCAGGCCCGCCGCGCTGTCAGGCTTGGGCGCAGGGAGGATGATGAATGCGAATTCTGAAGATCGCCGCGGCGCTTGCCGTCGCCGCCATGGCCGTCGCCAGCACGGCCCATGCGCAACCGGAGCGCTGGCAACGCCAATGGCCGCAGACCGACTTCACGACGGCGGCCATCACCGACTGGTCCGAGATCCGCTCCGGCGGGCCGCCCAAGGACGGCATCCCGGCGATCGACGACCCGCGCATGATCGCCGCCTCCGAGGAAACGCGGCTCGGCGCGCAGGAGCCCGTGATGGTGCTGCCGGTCGAGGGGGTCAGGGCGCGCGCCTACCCGATCCGCTACCTGCTCTGGCACGAGATCGTCAACGACAGCGCCGGCGGCGTGCCGGTGGCGGTGACCTACTGCCCGCTGTGCAACTCCGGCATGGTGTTCGACCGCCGCGTGGGCGGGCAGGTGCTGAGTTTCGGCGTCTCGGGGCTGCTGCGCCATTCCGACATGGTGATGTATGACCGCCAGACCGAAAGCTGGTGGCAGCAGGCGGTCGGCACCGGCATCGTCGGCGCGATGACCGGGCGCGAACTGGAGCTTCTGCCCGCCTGGATGGACAGCTGGGAGCGCTACCGCGCCGCCTACCCGGAGGGCCTCGTGATGGACGAGCCGGACTGGCGCCGCGCCTATGGCCGCAACCCCTATGTCGCCTATGACCGGGCAGCGCGGCCCTTCCTCTACTCGGGCGAGATGCCGCCGCACGGCATCCCGCCGCTGATGCGGGTCGTGCGGGTGGGCGACCGGGCCTGGACTTTCGAGCGGCTGCGGCAGGAGCGCACGATCCGCGAGGCGGGCGTGGTGGTGTCGTGGGAGCCGGGGCAGGCCAGCGCGCTCGATGCGGGCCGCGTGGCCGAGGGGCGCGACGTCGGCAATGTCCGGGTGCGCGACGCGGGCGGCCGCGACCTGCCGCATGACGTGCTCTTCGCCTTCGCCTTCCATGCCTTCTGGCCGGAGGGCGAGTGGATGCTGGGCGGCTAGAGACGCCATTCAGTCATGGGAAAAGGGGCGACCGTCACCGGTCGCCCCCTTTTGTCGTCAGCCTAGACGGACCAGCGCGTGGCGCTTCTTGCCGGCCGAGAGCTTGATCGGCGCGGCAAGCGCGGCGCGGTCGATCATCATCCCGGCATCGGTCAGCGGCTGGTCGTCGATCCGGGCGCCGTTGTCCGCGATCAGTCGCTTGGCCTCCTTGCCCGACCCGGCAAGGCCCGAGCGCACGATTAGCTGGACGATCGAGATGCCGTCGCCGATTTCCTGCTCCGAAAGCGTCAGCGTCGGCAGGTCGTCGCCCACGCCGCCCTTCTCGAACACCTCGCGCGCCGTGGCCTTGGCGGCCTCGGCGGCCTCGCGGCCATGCAGGAGCGCCGTGACCTCGTCGGCCAGCACGATCTTGCCCTCGTTGATCTCAGAGCCCGACAGCGCGCCGAGGCGCTCGCACTCGTCGACGGGAAGCTCGGTGTAGAGCTTGAGGAAGCGGCCGACATCGGCGTCGGTCGTGTTGCGCCAGAACTGCCAGAACTCGTAGGGGCTCAGCATCTCCTCGTTGAGCCAGACCGCGCCGCCGGCCGACTTGCCCATCTTGCGGCCGTCCGAGGTGGTCAGCAGCGGCGAGGTCAGGCCGTAGATCTCGTGGTCGAGCACGCGGCGCGTCAGGTCGATGCCGTTGACGATGTTGCCCCACTGGTCCGAGCCGCCCATCTGCAGCACGCAGCCGTAGCGGCGGTTCAGCTCGAGGAAGTCGTAGGCCTGCAGGATCATGTAGTTGAACTCGAGGAACGAGAGCGACTGCTCGCGGTCGATCCTCGACTTCACGCTCTCGAAGCTCAGCATCCGGTTCACCGAGAAATGCCGGCCGATGTCGCGCAGGAACTCAAGGTAGTTCAGCCCGTCGAGCCACTCGGCATTGTCGAGCATGAGCGCGTCGGTCGGCCCCTCGCCGTAGGAGAGGTAGCGCGCGAAGACCTGCTTCATGCCGGCGATGTTCGAGGCGATCTGGTCGGGCCCGAGCAGCGGCCGCTCGTCCGAGCGGAAGGACGGGTCGCCCACTTTGGTGGTGCCGCCGCCCATCAGGGTGATCGGCTTGTGACCGGTCTTCTGCAGCCAGCGCAGCATCATCACGTTGAGCAGGTGGCCCACGTGGAGCGACGCCGCGGTGGCGTCATAGCCGATATAGGCGGGCACGACCCCCTTCGACAGCGCCTCGTCCAGGCCCTGGTAATCGGTGCAGTCGGCCAGATAGCCGCGCTCGATCATCACGGACATGAAGTCGCTCTTGGGGTGGTAGGTCATGTCTTGTGCCCCTCTCTTGGTCGCGCCACTCTATAGGCGGCAGGACGGGCGAGGGAAAGCACGATGCGGCGGATCGGAACGAGCGACCGGGTGAGGGCGCTGGGGGCGATGTCGGGCACTTCGCTCGACGGCGTCGACGCCGCGGTGATCGAGACCGACGGCGAGACCGTCTTCGGCTTCGGCGAGACCGCCTACCGCGCCTATACCGACGCCGAGCGCGCGGTGCTGCGCGCCGCGCTGGGCCGCTGGGAGGGCCCCGAGGTCGAGGCCGCCGCGGAGGTGGTCGAGACCGCCCATGCCGAGATCCTGAGTCGCTTCGAGAACATCGACCTCGTCGGCTTCCACGGCCAGACGCTGGCGCATGACCCGCGCGGGCGCGGCACGCATCAGGCGGGGTCGGGCGCGATCCTCGCCGAGGCGCTGGGCCTGCCGGTGGTCTGGGACTTCCGCAGCACCGATGTGCGCTTCGGCGGCGAGGGCGCGCCGCTCGCGCCGTTCTACCATTTCGCCCTGGCGAAGTTCGCCGGCGCGACGGGGCCCGTGGCCTTCCTCAACCTCGGCGGGGTCGGCAACCTGACGCTGGTCGATCCGGGCTTCGCCCGGCCAGAGGCGGAAGGCGCGCTGCTGGCCTTCGACACCGGTCCGGCCAACGCCCCGGTCAACGACCTGATGCAGGCGCGGCGCGGTCTCGCGCTCGACGAGGGCGGGGCGCTGGCGGCGCAGGGTGAGGTGGCGGACGCGGTGGTCGAAGACTTCCTGCGCCATCCGCATTTCTACCGCATGGCGCCGAAATCGCTCGACCGCGACGCCTTCGCCGATCTTTCGGCCGCGGTGGCAGAGCTGTCCGACGCCGATGCCGCCGCCACGCTCACCGCCTGCGCCGCGGCCTCGGTCGCGGCCGGGATGGAGCAGTGCCCGGTGCCGCCCGAGCGGCTGCTGGTCACCGGCGGCGGGCGCCACAACCCGGTGCTGATGGCGATGATCGCGGCGGGCTGCGACTGCCCGACCGAGCCGGTCGAGGCCGCGGGGCTCGACGGCGACATGCTCGAGGCGCAGGCCTTCGGCTTTCTCGCGGTGCGGGTGGCGCGGGGCCTTCCGACCTCGTGCCCCGGCACCACGGGCGTGCGCGCCGCGGTGGGCGGGGGCACGCTCAGCCGGCCGGGCGAGCTGGCCGTGGCGCTGGGCTGAAACGAAGAGCGCCGCCCTTTGGGGCGGCGCATCCGATCAGAACGGGATCTCGTCGTCGATGTCGCGGCTGCCGCCGCCGCCCTGGTTGCCGCCGCCATAGCCGCCGCCGCGATCATCGCCGTAGCCACCGCCCGAACCGCCGCCATAGCCGCCACGGTCGTCGCCATAGCCGCCGCCAGAGCCGCCGCCGTCGCCACCGCGGCCGCCCAGAAGCGTCATTTCGCCCTTGTAGGGGCGCACGACGACCTCGGTCGAGTAGCGGTCGTTGCCGCTCTGGTCCTGCCACTTGCGGGTCTCGAGCTGGCCCTCGATGTAGACCGTCGAGCCCTTCTTAAGGTACTGCTCGGCGATCCGGCCGATGTTCTCGTTGAAGATCGCGACCGAGTGCCACTCGGTCTTCTCGCGCCGCTCGCCGGTGTTGCGGTCCTTCCAGGTCTCGGATGTGGCGATGCGCAGGTTCACCACCTTGCCGCCGTTCTGGAAGGTCCGGACCTCGGGGTCGCGGCCCAGATTGCCGATGATGATCACCTTGTTCACGGATCCGGCCATGTGGGTCCCCTTTTCGCCGTGGAATCTGCTGTTTCGTCCGGCGTACACTAATGTTCCCGGCGCGGGGATGACAGGGCTTTCGCCACTTCCGCCTTCCATTTCCGTGGCGATCGGCTAGCCTTCGCAAGACACGCGACGGACGACCTGACGGCCGGAGTTCAACCGGCGGGCAAGAGGGACGGGTATGCGCAATCTCATCACGCGGGCCGCATTGGCGGCATTGGTCGCGGCCGGTCCGGGCGCGGCGCTGGCCGACAGGGTGTCGAGCATGTCGCGCGCGCCGCAGCTCTCGGCCTCGCAGCTCGGGGTGCTCGACGGGCGGGCGGCCTCGCAATATGCCGGCTCGAACCGGTTCCAGCCGCCGCGCGCCGAGCTGCCGCCGGCGCTGGCCGCGGCGCCGGCCTATTCGGGGCGCTATGCCGGGCCGTACCTCGATCTGGCCAAGGCGGCGGCGCGCAGGTACCGAATCCCCGAGGACCTGTTCCTACGGCTGGTGCAGCAGGAAAGCGGCTGGAACCCGCGAGCGGTGAGCCGGGTCGGCGCGCTCGGCCTCGCGCAGCTCATGCCCGACACGGCGCGGCTCCTGAGGGTCGACCCGGCGGACCCGAAGCAGAACCTCGAAGGCGGGGCGCGCTATCTCAGGATGCAGTACGACGCCTTCGGCGACTGGCGGCTGGCGCTGGCCGCCTACAATGCGGGTCCCGGCGCGGTGCAGAAGCATGGCGGCGTTCCGCCCTATGCCGAGACCACGCATTACGTGAAGGCGATCCTCGGGCGCTAGGTCACGCGGCGAGCTTGCGCGCCATGGTCTCCATGTCGTCGGTCTTGAGCTTCGGCACGATCCGGTAGGCGGCGTTGACGAAGCAGAACAGCGAAAAGCCGAGCAGGCCGGCCGCGAGCGCTGTGACGAGTGCCGTGCCGAAGGGCTGGTCGCGCAGCCAGTCGAAGGCTTCGGCCAGGCCGCCCGCCTGGTCGGGGTTCAGCGTCCAGGCCGCCCAAGCGAGAAAGCCGCCGACGATGGCGATCACCGCGCCGTTCGCGGCGAGGCCGGCCGTCAGGGCGGGCTTGAGCTTCAGCGTCGCGGACTTGGCGCGCAGGTTCTGCATGTATTTGCCCGAAAGACCCTTGTGGATGTAGTAGATCCCGGCCCCGATGCCGATCAGCCCGGCAAGGCCGACGATCCACTGGCCGAAGGGCACCTGCATGACCTGCGCGGTCCACTTGTCGAGGCTGGAGCCGCCGCCAGAGCCGCTGGAGGACGGCATCAGGATCGCCGCGGCGGTGCCGGCGAGGCCGAGATGGATCAGCCCGGTTACCACCTGACCGGTCCGGGCCACCGCGCCCTTGGCATTGCTGCCATAGGCCTCGAGATCCCAGAACGCCGCGGCCAGCCGCCAGACGCCGTAGGCGGCGAGGCCGATCGCGATCAGCGCCAGCAGCCCGACGCCCCACCAGGCGCGCTCCAGCGAGGCCATCGCCTCGCCCGTGCCGCCCGGCGTCGAGCCGCGCCAGATCGCCATCAACGACAGGATCGCCACGACGAGGTAGATGAGGCCGCGCCCGGCATAGCCGAGGCGCATCACGGGGACTGCCCATTGGAGGTTCTGATGTGTCATGCCGGCTTAATTCTCGCGCGGCTCGACCTGTTCCGTGTCAGCCGCCGAATTCGTGCTCGCCCGCCCGCGCCGGCGCAGGGTTACCGCGGCACGGACCAGATGATCGACAAGAACCATACGAACATCAGGACGATCAGAGCATAGCTGAGAACGCGCCCCGGCATTCGACCCCGCTGCTGCGCCAGATCGGAAAGGGGGTCGAGATCGAAATGCATGATCCTTTTCTGAAGTACCCAGCAGATCACCATCATGTAGCTGATGGTCACGCAGATGATGTAGGCGATCGAGTCCCCCTCGAACGAGTTCTCGCGCGAGTACAAGGTGATGATGATGCTCGCCAGGGCCACGATGCTTAGCAGGAGCAGTTCCGAGATCGAGGTCGACTCCCTTTTCAGCGCCATGAGCTCGGCCCGGGCGGCATTCGAGGATCCCGCGTCATGGGCGCAGATGCTTCTCAGGGAGATGAGCCTTTCGAAGCGGTTCGACAGCCGCGTGATAGCCGAGGCCTGCAGGAGCCCAAAAAACACGGAAATCGTCTGGATATAGGCCCAGTAATGCGGCGCGCCCCGGCCGGGGATGAAAATGACGACATGGCCGAAGGCGGCGATCGCCAGAAGGATCAGCAGGAACTGGCCGTTGATGTCCTTGCCGCGCGAGGTCAGCGCGATCCCCGCGAAGATTCCCGCTGAGCCCACCAATAAGTTGGTGTGCAAATGGCCATAGCCCAGCATGTAGATGATGACCGGCGCGAGCACAGGCGCGATCAGCGCGGCTAGGGTTCCAACATTGCCGCTGATGTTGCGCGCGCCGATATGAAAGAAGAAGGAATTCAGCGATACGAGAACGCCGATCAGCAGGCTCGCGCTGACGAATTCCACGCTAAACTCCAGACGTCCCGGCGCGGCTTCGACCAGGCAGTAGAGTCCTATGAACAGGGTGGCCGCCAACGCGCGAACCGTCAGGAAAACGCTGAACTCCCGCATTCTGGAGAAACTGGCACGCCGCCTAATATAGACCTGCACCACCACCACGGTTAGGCCCATGCTGAGCGACGAGACGACGGGCAGGAGCGTGTCCGAGAACTCTCCGAATTGCAGCAGGATTCGGATGTCGGTGAGGTTGATGATCAGGAAGCCGGCGCAGAACAGGACGAGCGCGAGCCTCGAGGCCCAGTTCCTGTCGTCTCTCTTCTTGCTGAACCACGACAGCATGGCGGTCGCGATGATCGGCCAGGCCTCGAAGATGACGGCCGCCGTGACGAGGTCGCCGCCCCTCGCGGACTTCGCCAAGGCAATGAATGCGATGCTGACCAGAAGCCCGTCGGCCACGGTGGTGAGCAGGAAACTCCACTTGTCGGCGCGGCTGCGAAACGCCGCCGCGACACGCTTGCGATTGGCCGTGAAGAAGGCGGTGGTCCCCACCACGGCCACGATCCCCACATGGTTGAGCAGCACGAAGACAGAGTTCGTTTCCTGGTACCTTTGGCCGAAGATGAGCAGGAACACCGGTTGGATCGACCACAACAGCCCGCCCGTCAGCACGAAGATCAACGCTTTTTGTTCTCGTGTCATGCCGTCGGGCCGCCCGGTCTGTCTTGGTGCCCAAAGGGGCTAAGCGGTCAGCCGGCAGGGGTCGAGCCGACCCCTCTGTTCCGGCCCTACCAGAGAGCGAGTGTGGCTTTTTTGACAATTCCCGCGTGCAGACCGGGCGGGGCGGTTCGCGCAGCCGGCGTTAGCCGGGCTACCGGTCGATCCACCATTCATGGTGGTGATGTTCGAACATCGGATGCATCCCGGCATCCCGGACCGCCGGGGCGTGGTGGCGGAAGAGGGCGCGCCAGTAGGGCTGGATCAGCACGCCGTCTTCCTGCAGGAGCCGTTCGATCCGCGCCATCACCAGCGACCTGCGCCGGGCATCGGTGACGGACATCGCCTCGTCCAGCAGCTGGTCGAAGGTCTCGTTCGCGTAGCCGGTCTCGTTCCACGGCGCGTTCGAGCGGTAGGCCAGCGATAGCACCTGCACGCCGAGCGGGCGCATGTTCCATTCGGTGGCCGAGAAGGGAAAATCGCGCCAGCCGTCCCAGAAGAGAGGGCCGGGCAGCACGCGGCGCTCGACCGAGATGCCGGCATCGAGAAGCTGGGCGGCCACGGCGTCGCAGCTTCGGGCCTGCCAGGCGTCGTCGAGCGAGACCAGCTCGAACACATGCGCGCCGTGCCCCGCCTCGACCAGTGCCGCGCGGGCGGCGGCGGGGTCGTGCTGCTGCGGTTCGACCTCCGCGTAATCGGGATGGATCGGGCAGACATGGTGGTTGTCGGCGACGAGACCGCGGCCGCCATGGCCCAGCTCGAGAATGATGGCGTTGTCGACCGCCATCTGCAGCGCCCGCCGCACCCGCAGCTCGCCATAGGGTGCATGGGCCTGGTTGAACCGCACGGCCAGCGTCGCGGCGCTCATCACCTCCGATCCGGTCCAGCCGATCTCGTCGAAGGCCGTCACGAAATCGCCGGCGGTGCGGGCGGTCATGTCGATCTCGCCCGCCCGGGCGGCGGCGAGCTTCGCCGCCGGGTCGGTGCCGTAGTCGAGATACTCGATCCGGTCGAGATGGGGCCCGCCGAAAATCTCCGTGCCCCACCAGTCATGGTCCGGGTTGCGCACCAGCACCTGGCGCTGGCCCGGCTCGTTCGTCTCGGGCAGGTAGGGCCCGGTGCCCACGGGGCGCTCTGAGGGATCGCCGCCGTCGAAGCTGCCATGCACGATCGCGGCAGGGTAGTCGGCCATCGAGGCGATCAGCGAGACATCGGGCCGCGACAGCGTCAGCCGGACGGTGACCTCGTCCAGCCGCTCGATCGCGCCGGGCCGGGCCCGGCCCGTGGCCGGATCCAGCAGCGCCGACATCCGCAGCGCCATCGAGTTGCCGGGCACGCGGCTGTCGCACCAGCCTTCGATGTTGCGCACGACGTCGTCCGCGGTGAAGCGGTCGCTGTTGTTCCAAGTCACCCCCTCGCGCAGGTGCAGCGTGAACAGGGTGGCCGCGTCGTCGACCTCCCAGCGCTCCAGCAGCATCGGCACCAGCGTTCCGTCGCGCTGGTAGCGCACGAGGTATTCGAGCCAACCGCGGTAGAAGTTCGCGACCTGGCTCCATTCCGCGCGGCGCGGATCGACGATCGGCCGGGTCTCCATTTCCACGCGCAACGTGCCGCCCGGCCGTGGCGAGGGCCCGGCACGGCCCGGCACCGGCAGCCCGGCGAGGCCCAGCGCCGCGGGCGCCGAGACGCCCAGCGCCGTGGCGCGGGTCAGGAACTCGCGGCGCGACATGCGGCCGGCACGCAGTTCCCGGGCATCGGCACTTGCCACGGGATGCAGGGCGGCGGAACGGGGCGGGGGCATCGGCGATCCTCCGGCATGCGCGGGGGCCGCTCTTGCGGCGGCCATGGCGGCCTTACAAGTTCTAGCCGTTTCTCCTGCCGGGTCAAAGCCCTGGCAGCCTTGGTTCAGAGCGTGGCGGGATCGATGGCGCGCCAGCCGCACATCCGGTTGCGGAACCAGCTGCGCTGGCGCTTGGCATATTGCCGAGAGGCGATGACCGCGTCGTTCCGCGCGGCTTCGATCGTGGCCGCGCCGCGCAGATGCGCGACCAGTTCCGGGGCGCCGATCGCGCGGGCCCATGGGGCGGTCGGGCTCCAATGTGGCAGCGCCACGCGGACCTCGTCGAGCGCGCCGTCCCTCAGCATCGCGTCGAAGCGGCGCGCGATGCGGGCGTTCAGCCAGCCCGGTTCGGGGCGCAGGACCAGTGGCTGGGCCTGGTCGAGCGGCAGCAGCGGCGCCGGCGTGTCGGCCTGCCAGTCGGCGATGCCGCGCCCGGTGGCGCGCAGCACCTCCCAGGCGCGCTGCACCCGCGCGCGGTTGTTCAGGTCGATCCGCGCCCGGCTGCGCGGGTCCAGCCCGGCCACCAGCTCGGGCAGGGCGATGGCATCGGCCTCGGCCCGCACCTCGACCGGCGTGGCCGGTATCTCGGCCAGGCCTTCGGTCAGGGCCGAGAAGTAGAGCCCGGTGCCCCCGACGATCACCGGCCGCGCGCCCTCCAGCAGCGGCGCGACCGCGCGCAGCCAATGTCCGACCGACCAGTCCTGCCCGCGCCCGACATGGCCGTAAAGCGCATGCGGAGCGCGCGCCTCCTCCTCGATCGAGGGGCGCGCGGTCAGGATGCGCCAGTCGGCATAGACCTGCAGCGCGTCGGCATTGATCACGACACCGCCGCCGGTTTCGGCGATCTCAAGCGCCAGCGCCGATTTTCCCGAGGCGGTGGGCCCGGCGATCAGCACCGGGCGCGCAGGGTCGAGCCCGCGCGCGATGTCGGCCATGTCGCTCATTTCCGGCCGGAGGCCGCCGAAGGCGTTCGCACGGCATTGAACTGCCTGCCGCTTTCGTCCATCTTCCCGCGCGACCCAAAACATCCCCAACAGACCACGGAGCCTCCATGTCCGAGACCCAAAAGCCCGCTTTCCGCAGGGTGATGCTCAAGATCTCCGGGGAGGCGCTGATGGGGAACACGGCGTTCGGGCTGCATCCGCCGACCGTCGAACGCATCGCGCGCGAGGTCAAGTCGGTGCACGACCTCGGCGTCGAGATCTGCATGGTGATCGGCGGCGGCAACATCTTCCGCGGCCTCTCGGGCTCGGCCCAGGGCATGGAGCGCACCACCGCCGACTACATGGGCATGCTCGCCACGGTGATGAACGCGCTGGCTATGCAGTCGGCGCTCGAGACGCTGGGCGTGTTCACCCGCGTGATCTCGGCCATCCCGATGGACCAGGTCTGCGAGCCCTACATCCGCCGCCGCGCGGTGCGCCATCTCGAGAAGAAGCGCGTCTGCATCTTCGCCGCCGGCACCGGCAACCCGTATTTCACCACCGACACCGCGGCGACGCTGCGCGCCAACGAGATGAGCTGCGAGGCGATCTTCAAGGGCACCAAGGTGGACGGCGTCTACGACAGAGACCCCAAGAAGTTCGAGGATGCGAAGCGTTACGAGACCGTCACCTATGACGAGGTGCTGCAGAAGCATCTCGGCGTGATGGACGCCTCGGCGATCGCGCTCGCGCGCGACAACGATCTTCCGATCATCGTTTTCAGCCTTGACGAGCCGGGCGGCTTCCGCGGCATTCTGGCCGGCGAGGGAACCTCGACACGGGTGCATGGCTGAGCTTTTTCAGTCCCCCGCGGGACCGGGCGAAGGCCGGTCCCGGCAAAGGGTTCTGGAACGCGGGGCGTATTGCCGGTAGACCGGCAACGAACAGCCGCTCCCTCGAACGACAAGAAGAGACCGATGGCAGACGATTTCGAACTCGACACCGACGACCTCCAGCGCCGCATGGACGGCGCCATCGCAGCGCTGCGCACCGAGTTTGCCTCGCTGCGCACCGGCCGCGCCTCGGCCTCAATGCTCGAGCCGGTGCAGGTCGAGGCCTATGGCCAGATGACCCCGATCAACCAGGTCGGCACCGTCAACGTGCCCGAGCCGCGCATGGTGACCATCAACGTCTGGGACAAGGCGATGGTCGGCAAGGTGGAGAAGGCGATCCGCGAAAGCGGGCTCGGCATCAACCCGCAGCTCAACGGCACCATCATCATGCTGCCGATCCCGGAACTGAACGAAGAGCGCCGGCGCGAGTTGACCAAGGTGGCCGGCACCTATGCCGAGCATGCGCGGGTGGCGATCCGCAACCTGCGCCGCGACGGCATGGACCAGATCAAGAAGGCCAAGGCCGACGGCCTGTCCGAGGACGACCAGAAGTTCTGGGAGCAGGAGGTCCAGGAGCTGACCGACCGCTACATCAAGCAGGTCGATCAGCAGCTTGAGACCAAGCAGGCCGAGATCATGCAGGTCTGAGGCGCCGGCCTCGACATTCTCACCTCCAGGAGGCCGCGATGGCTGCCGAGCAGGACAAGACCGGATCGGGCGGACCGAAACACGTCGCCATCATCATGGACGGCAATGGCCGCTGGGCGCAGCAGCGCGGGCGACCGCGGCTGTTCGGCCATCAGGCCGGGGCCAAGAGGGTCCGCGACATCGTCGAGGCCTGCCCCGATCTCGGGGTCGAATACCTGACGATCTTCGCCTTCTCGACCGAGAACTGGCGTCGCACGCAGGCCGAGGTCTCGGGGCTGATGGCGCTGTTCCGGCGCTACATCGCGCGCGAGGCGCGGGCGCTGTTCAAGAAGGGCGTGCGCGTCCGCTTCATCGGCGACCGCATCCGGCTCGACGAGAAGCTCGTGGCGCTGATGGACGAGCTTGAGCTTCTCACCGCCGGCAATGACCGGGTGCATCTCACCGTGGCGCTCAATTACGGCGGCCGCGACGAGGTCACCCGCGCCGCCAAGCGGCTCGCCTACGAGATCGAACAGGGGCGGCTGACCCACAAGGACGTGGATGCCGAGACGCTGTCGCGCTTTCTCGACACCCATGTGCTGCCGGACCCCGACCTCGTGATCCGCACCTCGGGCGAGGCGCGGATCTCGAACTTCCTGCTGTGGCAGTCCGCCTATGCGGAGTACGAGTTCATCGACACGCTCTGGCCCGATTTCACGCCCGAGGAGTTCGCAAAGGTCTGCGCCGGCTTCGCCGCCCGAGACCGCCGCTTCGGAGCCGTCAAGGCCTGATGGCGGAGGAAGCGGACAGCAAGACGAGAGAGGGGGGCGGCATGGCGTCTTCGACCGCGGCACTCGCCGACCCCGGCCGTTGGGGCGATCTGGGAACCCGAATGGCCTCCGGGGCCGCGATGGCGGTGATCGGCGCGCTGGCGGTGATGATGGGCGGGCTGTGGTTCCAGATGCTGACGGTCTTCGTGACCGCCGTCATGGTCTGGGAACTCTGGATGATGATCGAGCCCGGCAAGCCGACGCCGGGCATGCTGCTCGCCGCGCTTTGCGCCTCGGTGCTGTCGGGCCAGCTGTCGAGCCACGAGAACTGGGTGCTCCTGCTGTTTCTCGTCGCGCCGCTCGCTGGCGCGATGATGCTCAAGCGCGAGCGGCTCACCTTCTTCGGATTCGCGCTCGGGATCGAGGTCGCGGGCTGGGGGCTCGTCACGTTCCGGGCCGAGTACGGCTTTACCTGGTTGCTCTGGCTGATCCTCGTGGTCACCTTCACCGACGTGTTCGGCTACGTCGCCGGCCGGGCGCTGGGCGGCCCGAAATTCTGGCCCAAGGTCAGCCCCAAGAAGACCTGGTCCGGCACCTCGGCCGGCTGGGTCGCTGCCGGTGCGGTGGGCTTGGCCTTCGCATTGCTGACGTCGAGCCCGTGGCACCTGATCTGGATCTCGATGCTTCTGAGCTTTGCCAGCCAGATGGGCGACATCGCCGAGAGCGCGCTCAAGCGCCGCATGAAGGTCAAGGACAGCTCGGCGTTGATCCCCGGCCATGGCGGGCTGTTCGATCGGTTCGACGCGATGCTCGGCGCCTCGCTCTTCATGCTGCTCGTCTCGGCGCTGGGCTTCCTGCCCGGAGTGGACTTTTGAAACGCGTCTCGATTCTCGGCGCGACCGGTTCGATCGGCTGCCAGACGGTCGAGCTGATCGCCGCCGCGCCCGAACGTTTCGAGGTGGTCGCGATGACCGGCGGCCGCAACGTGGCGCTGCTGGCCGAGCAGGCCCGGGCTCTGAAGGCGCAGGTCGCCGTCACCTGCCACGAGGCCTGCCGCGACGAACTGGCCGAGCGCCTGTCTGGCACCGGCATCGAGGTCGCGGCGGGTGACGCCGCGATTGCCGAGGCCGCGGCGCGGCCGGCGGACTGGGTCATGTCCGCCATCGTCGGCGCGGCCGGGCTGCTGCCCGGTCTCGCGGCGATCCGGCAGGGGGCGACCCTGGCGCTGGCCAACAAGGAAACCATGGTCGCGGCCGGCCCGCTCGTTCTGGCCGAGGCGCAGCGCCACGGCGCGACGCTCTTGCCGGTCGACAGCGAACATTCGGCGGTGTTCCAGGCGCTGGTGGGCGAGGAACGCGCGGCGGTCGAGCGGGTCATCCTGACGGCTTCGGGCGGTGCCTTCCGCGACTGGCCGCTCGAGCGTCTCGCGCAGGCCACGCCCGAACAGGCGGCGACGCACCCGAACTGGTCGATGGGCCAGCGGATCACCGTGGACAGCGCCTCCATGTTCAACAAGGCCCTCGAAGTCATTGAGGCCAAGGAGCTTTTTGGCCTCAAGCCCGATCAGGTCGAAGTGGTGGTCCACCCCGAGAGCCTCGTGCATGCGCTGGTCGGCTTCAATGACGGGGCGCTGATGGCGCATATGGGCGCGCCCGACATGCGCCATGCCATCGGCTACGCGCTGAACTGGCCCGAGCGGCGCGCCTTGCCGGTCGAGCGGCTCGATCTCGCCCGGCTCGGCAGCCTGACCTTCCGGGCGCCCGAGGCGGCGCGCTACCCGGCGCTGGGGCTGGCAAGGCGGGTGATGGAGGAGGGCGGCCTCGCCGGCGCCGCCTTCAACGCCGCCAAGGAAGCCGCGCTCGACGCCTTTCTCGAGCGGCGCCTCGGCTTCATGGCGATGGCGCCGGTGGTCGAGCAGGTGCTGGACACGATGTCGCGTGATGGGCTTCTGCGGGTTGACACTCCGGGCCTCGACGCGGTCCTTGGGGCCGACGCAGAAGCGCGGTCGCGCGCGGCCCGTGCCGCGGCGACCCAAGCCGCATAGGACGACATCGCCTTGGAGCTCAGCCAGATCCTGCCGCAATTCGGCAATGCCGCCTTCACCCTGCTAGCCTTCGTGGCCGCGCTGTCGGTGATCGTGGCGATCCACGAATACGGCCACTACATCATCGGCCGCCTGTCGGGCATCCATGCCGAGGTGTTCAGCCTCGGCTTCGGGCCGGTGCTGTTCTCGCGCACCGACCGGCGCGGCACCCGCTGGCAGGTCGCGGCCTTGCCCTTCGGCGGCTATGTCAAGTTCCTGGGCGACGCCAATGCCGCCTCGGTCGGGCACGCGGCCGGGACCGACGCGGCGCGGCTGCGCCACACCATGCTGGGCGCGCCGCTCTGGGCGCGCGCGGCGACCGTCGCGGCCGGCCCGATCTTCAACTTCGTGCTCAGCCTCGCGATCTTCGCCGGCGTGATCCTCGCGCAGGGGCGCGCGACCGACCCTCTGACCGTGGAGTCGCTCGCGCCGCTGCCGGCGGGCTATGTCAACGAGCTGCGGCCCGGCGACGAGATCCTCGCGATCGACGGGCGGACCCTGCCCGAAAGCGGCGGCCTCGCCGTGCTGGGCGAACTGCCGGCCGAGCTGGTGCTCGACTACCGCGTGCGGCGCGACGGTCAGGAGCGGATGCTGCGCGGGCCTTACCCGCAGCCGCCGCTGGTGGGCGGCGTCTCGCCGCGCTCGGCCGCGGCCGATGCCGGGCTGCGTCCGGGCGACGTCATCCTGTCGCTCGACGGGCAGGAGGTCTTCGCCTTCGCCGAACTGGTCGACATCGTCAGCCGCTCCGACGGGCGCGAGCTGTCGCTGCGGGTCTGGCGCGACGGCGAGACCCGCGATCTGGCGCTGGCGCCGCGCCGGGTCGACCTGCCGCGCGAGGGCGGCGGTTTCGAGACCCGCTGGCTGATGGGCATCTCCTCGGGGCTGTTCTTCGAGGCCGCCACCGAGTCGCCCGGCCTCGCCACGGCAATGGCCGAAGCGGCCGGCCAGGTCTGGACCATCATCACGTCCTCGCTGTCGGGGCTGTGGCACATGATCACCGGCGCGATCTCGTCGTGCAACCTCTCGGGCCCGGTCGGCATCGCCCAAACCTCGGGCGCCATGGCCGAGCAGGGCGCGGCAAGCTTCATCTGGTTCGTCGCCGTGCTGTCCACCGCGGTGGGCCTTCTGAACCTGTTTCCGATCCCGGTGCTCGACGGCGGCCATCTGGTGTTCTTCGGCTACGAGGCGATCACCGGCCGCCAGCCCGGCGACAAGGCGCTGCGGCTGCTGATGGCGCTCGGGCTGTCGCTGATCCTGACGCTGACCGTCTTCGCGGTGCTCAACGACCTGTTCCTCTGCCCCTGAGCGGCGCCGCCCGAGCCACCGCCTTGCCCGAATGTCGCCACGATCCGGCGGCATGATGAGCCCATGGACGCTCTTGCTGGAGGCTTGGCGATGCACGACACCTCGATCAGGCCCCTGGGGCTGCTGCTTGCGATGAACCTCGACCGGCTGCTCTTTCCGGCCGTGACGTTGGTCGCGCTGGTGCTGGCCGTGTGGACCACATCCCCCTGACGCGCATAATCTGGCGTCGGCTCGCCCAGTTCTTTTGACAAGCCGCGCGGCTGCCGGTACTCCGTTGCCAAGAAACGACGCGGGGCAGGGATGGTGACGATGACGGCTCGCAGCAGGGGCGCGTTCGCGCGCAGGATCTCGGCCGGCGCGAGCGTCGCGGCCATCGCGGCGGTACTGGCGGCCACGGCGCCGGCCTGGGCGCAGGAATTCCGCTTCGACGATGTCTCGGTCGAGGGCAACCGCCGGATCGAGACCGGCACCATCCTCACCTATGCCGGCGTGACGCGGGGCGAACGGGTCTCGGCCGCGGCGCTGAACGACGCCGCCCAGCGGATCCGTGAATCGGGCCTGTTCCAGAGCGTGGACCTGCGCCCCGAGGGCGACAGGCTGGTGATCGAGGTCACCGAGTTCCCGACCATCAACCGCATCGCCTTCGAGGGCAATTCCAGGGTCGACGACGCGGAGTTGTCGCAGATCGTGTCTTCGACCGAGCGCCGGGTCTACAACCCGGTGCAGGCGCAGGCCGATGCCGACGCCATTGCCGCGGCCTATGTCGATCGCGGCCGGATCAACGCCACCGTGCGGCCGGCGCTGATCGAGCGCTCCGACAACCGCGTCGATCTGGTCTACCAGATCGCCGAGGGCGGCGTCACCGAGATCGAGCGGATCTCCTTCACCGGCAACCGCAGCTTCTCCGACCGGCGGCTGCGCAGCGTTCTGGCAACCCGCCAGGCCGGGCTCCTGCGCCAGCTGCTCAAGAACGACACTTTCGTGGCGGACCGGATCGCGCTGGACCGGCAGCTGCTGACCGATTTCTACCGCTCGCGCGGCTATATCGACTTCGAGGTGCTCGATGTCGACAGCTCGCTCACCCGCGAACGCGACGCCTACCTGCTGACGCTCAACATCCGCGAGGGGCAGCAATACAGCATCAACCGCGTCGGCGTGGCCAGCGAGATCGAGGGGCTAGACGCCGCCCGCTTCGAGTCGGCGGTCGAGCTCGACCGGGGCGAGACCTATTCGCCCACCGCGATCGAGAACGACATCGCGCGCATGGAGAAGCTGGCGATCCGGCAGGGTGTCGACTTCCTGCGGGTCGAGCCGCGGATCGAGCGCAACCCGCGCGACCTGTCGCTCGACGTCACCTACGTGCTGACCCGCGGCGAGCGCATCTTCGTCGAGCGGATCGACATCGAGGGCAACGCCACGACGCTCGACCGCGTCGTGCGCCAGCAGTTCAACACCGTCGAGGGCGACCCCTTCAACCCGCGCGCCATCCGCGAGAGCGCCGAGCGCATCCGTGCCCTCGGTTACTTCGCCGACGCCGACGTGCAGGCACGGCCCGGCTCGCGCCCCGACAGCGTCGTGATCGACGTCGATGTCGAGGAGCAGCCCACCGGCTCGCTCTCCTTCGGCGCGAACTTCTCGACCGACAACGGCCTCGGCCTCGTGGCCGGGTTCTCCGAGCGCAACTTCCTCGGCCGCGGCCAGCTGTTCAGCCTCGACATCTCGACCAGCGAGAAGAACCGCCGCATCTCCTTCGACTTCGCCGAGCCGGCCTTCCTCGGCCGCGACCTGCGCTTTGGCATCGGCGTCGACTACCGCTCGACCGACAACGACTCGGCGCTCTACGACACCGACACCTTCCGGATCTCGCCCTCCTTCACCTTCCCGGTGAGCGAGAACGGCCGGCTGCAGACTTACTACGCCGCCGAGTACACCGACATCACCGACGTCTCCGACGATGCGAGCGAGATCATCAAGGCCGAGAAGGAAGAGGCCGGCGTCTGGACCAACTCGGTGGGCTACAACTACAGCTACGACAGCCGCCGCGCCGGCCTCGACCAGCGCAGCGGCTATCGCCTGCGTTTCGGGCAGGAGTTCGGCGTCGGCGACGAGGCCTTCATCAAGACCACGGCGCTGGCCTCGGCCGAGACCCGGGTCTGGGGCGAGGACGTGCTGCTGCGCGCCACCGTCGAGGGCGGCGTGCTGCATCACGAGGACGGCGACACCCGCGTCACCGACCGCTTCTTCCTCGGCAGCCGGCTCATGCGCGGCTTCGAGCCGGGCGGGATCGGGCCGCGCGATGCGGATTCCGACGATGCGCTCGGCGGCAACAAGTATGCCGTGACCCGGCTCGAGGCGGAGTTCCCGCTCGGCCTGCCGGAGGATTACGGCATCTCCGGCGGCCTGTTCGCGGATTACGGCTCGGTCTGGGACATCGGCTCGGATCGCGGCACCGGGGCCGAGGTGCTCTATGACGACTACACGCCGCGGGCGGTGGTCGGCGCCTCGATCTTCTGGGACACGCCGATCGGGCCGCTGCGTTTCAACTTCACCGAGGCCCTTCAGGCCGAGGAGCGGGACGAGACGCGCAACTTCGACCTGACGATTTCCTCGCGCTTCTGATGCGCCGCGCGGCTCTGGCGCTTCTCGGCCTTTGCCTGGCGCTGTCGGCCGGTCCGGCCATGGCCCAGCGCGTGGCCGATGCCCGGCCCGTGGCCGACACGCAGGCCGCGCCGGCGCCGGCGCCCGCCGTTTCCGCGGTTCTGGTGATCGACACCGAGCGGCTGTTTGCCGAAACCCGCTTCGGCCAGCGCATCGCGCGCGAACTGCAGCAGGACTCCGAGGCGCTGGCCGAGGAAAACCGCGCCCTCGAGGCCGAGCTGACGGCGGAAGAGCAGAGCCTGACCGAACGCCGCGCCGACATGACGCCCGAGGCCTTCCGGGCCGAGGCCGAGGCGTTCGACGCCAAGGTGCAGCAGATCCGCCGTGAACGCGACGCGAGGGAAAGGGCGCTGCAGCAGGAAATCGCGCAAAGCCGCGAACGCTTTCTCGCCGCGGCCGGACCAACGCTCGGCGAGGTGATGATCGCCCGCGGCGCCTCGGTGATGCTCGACCGCCGGGCGGTGTTTCTGTCGACCGGTGCGGTCGACGCCACCGATGCCGCGATCGCCGCGCTCGACGCCGCGGTGGGCGACGGGGCCGAGATCGAGGACGCGCCCCGGGGCGAGGACCCGGCGCCGCGCTGAGGCCGGGCGATCGGGGCCGGCGCTTGCCGGGCGGGGGGCGAGTTGCTAGTCAGACGGCGAATATTGGCCCCGAGGGAAGGACCCCGAGACATGACCGACACCCCCGAGACGGGCGCGCCCACCACCGCCGACATCCAGCTGATCCAGCGCATCCTGCCGCATCGCTACCCGTTCCTGCTGGTGGACCGCGTGGTCGACATCGACGGCACGCGCTCGGCCACGGGCCTGAAGAACGTCACCATGAACGAGCCGCATTTCCAGGGGCATTTCCCCGGCACGCCGATCATGCCGGGCGTCACCATTGTCGAGGCGATGGCGCAGACCGCGGGCGTGATGGTCGGGGCCTCGATGGGCCTCGTCGACGGCAACATGCTGATCTACTTCATGGGCATCGACAACTGCAAGTTCCGCCGCAAGGTGGTGCCCGGCGACCGGCTGGAGATGCGGGTCGAGACCACGCGCGGCAAGCCCGGCGGCAAGGTCTGGCGCTTCAAGGGCGTGGCTACCGTCGATGGCGAGATGGCCGCCGAGGCCGAGTTCACCGCGATGATGGACCTGCAGGGCTGATGGCCGCGATCCACCCTTCCGCCGTGATCGAGGAGGGCGCGCGGATCGGCGAAGGCTGCCGCGTCGGCCCGTTCTGCCATGTCGGGCCCGAGGTGGTGCTGGGCGACGGCGTCGAGCTCAAGAGCCACGTCGTCGTCACCGGCGACACCGAGATCGGCGCGGAGACGGTGGTGTTCCCCTTCGCGGTGATCGGCGAGATCCCGCAGGACCTGAAGTTCGGCGGCGAGCGCACCCGGCTGCGGATCGGTGCGCGCAACCGCATCCGCGAACACGTGACGATCAACACCGGCACCCAGGGCGGCGGCGGCGAGACGCGGGTGGGCGACGACTGCCTGCTGATGGCCGGCTGCCACGTCGCGCATGACGTCACCGTCGGCGACCGGGTGATCCTCGTGAACCACGCCAGCGTCGCCGGCCACTGCCAGATCGGCGACGACGTGATCGTCGGCGGGCTCTGCGGCATCCACCAGTTCGTCCGCATCGGCCGCGGCGCGATCATCGGCGCGGTGACCATGGTGACCAACGATGTCATTCCCTTCGGTCTCGTGCAGGGGCCGCGCGGCCGGCTCGACGGTCTGAACCTCGTCGGGTTGAAGCGCCGCGGCACCGAGCGCGCCGAGATTTCCGCGCTGCGCGCCGCCTTCCGGGCGCTGGCCGAGGGCGACGGCACCTTCCACCAGCGCGCGGCCGACCTGTCGGAGAGCGACAGCGCCCTGGTGCGCGAACTCGTGGCCTTCGTCTCGGGCGACAGCGACCGCCAGTTCCTGACGCCGCAGGGCTGAGATGGCGCTGGCGCTCCTTGCCGGAACCGGGGCGCTGCCGGGCGAGATCCTGGCGCGCCGCCCCGACGCGCTGGTCTGCGAGATGCGCGGCGTGCCGGTCGATGCGCCCGAGGTGGCCGAACGGCTATCCTACCGCATCGAGACGCTCGGCACCTTGCTGGCCGAGCTGAAGGCGCACGGCGTGGACGAGATCTGCCTTGCCGGCGCGATGACCCGCCCCGCGGTCGACCCGTCGGCCATCGACGCCGCCACCGCGCCGCTGGTGCCGCGCCTGATGGCAGCCATGGGCCAGGGCGACGACGGCACGCTGCGCGCCGTGATGGCGCTCCTCGAAGAACAGGGCTTCGCCCTGCGCGCCGCGCACGAGATCGCGCCCGACCTGCTGCCCGAAGCCGGGGCGCTGGGTGCGGTCGCCCCGAACGACGCGCATCGCGCCGATGCCGACCGCGCCGAGGCGGTGCACCGCGCCATGGCCGCCGCCGATGTCGGGCAGGCCTGCGTGGTGCGCGGCGGCCTCTGCCTCGCGGTCGAGGCGCTGCCCGGCACCGACTGGATGCTCGACAGCCTCGCGAACGGCGAGGCTGCGGGCGGGCTGCTCTACAAGGCGCCCAAGCCCGGTCAGGATCGCCGCGCCGATCTGCCGGTGATCGGCCCAGCCACGGTGGAGCGCGCGGCGCGCGCGGGCCTCTCGGCCATCGTCATCGCGGCGGGCGGTGTCATGGTGCTGGGCCGCGACGAGGTCGTCGCGCTGGCGGACCGCCACGGCATCGCGCTCTGGGTGCGCTGATGCGGGTCTTCGTCATCGCGGGCGAGCCCTCGGGCGATCGGCTCGGCCGGGCCGTCATGGCGGGGCTGAAGCAGCTGTCCCCCGGCATCGCCTTCGACGGCGTCGGCGGGCCCGGCATGCAGGCCGAAGGGCTGAAGAGCCGCTTTCCGATGGACGAGCTGTCGGTGATGGGCATCGCCGAGGTGCTGCCGCGCTACCGCCAGCTCATGCGCCGCATCGACGAGACCGCCCGCGCGGTGATCGAGACCAGGCCCGACATCCTGCTGACCATCGACAGCCCCGATTTCTGCCTGCGCGTGGCGCGGCGGGTGAAGGAGGCGGGCGCAAAGGTGCGCTGCGTGCATTACGTCGCGCCGACGGTCTGGGCCTGGCGGCCGGGCCGGGCGGCAAAAATGGCGCGCAGCATCGACCACGTGTTGGCGCTCTTTCCGTTCGAGCCGCCCTACATGGAGGCGGCCGGGATGGAGTGCGACTTCGTCGGTCACCCGGTCGTGACCGACCCGCAGGCCACCGAGAAGGAAGCCCGCGCTTTCCGCGACCGCCACGGCATCGGTGATGCGCCCTTGGTGCTGGCGCTGCCCGGATCGCGGCGGGGCGAGGTGCAGCGCCTGTCCGAGACCTTCGGCGCGGCGCTGGCCCGCGTGCAGGCGGCGCTGCCCGAGGCCCGCGTGGTGCTGCCCTGCGCCGCGCCGGTGGCGGACCTCGTACGCGCGGAGACGCGGCATTGGGACGTCGCGCCGCTCTTGATCGATCCGGCCGACGACCCGGACGGGGCCGAGAAGCGCGCGGCCTTCCGCGCCGCCGACGTCGCGCTCGCGGCTTCGGGCACGGTGTCGCTGGAGCTGGCGGCGGCCGATACGCCGATGGTCGTGGCCTACGACATGGGCTGGATCTCGCGGCAGATTATCGGGCGGATGCTGCTGACCGACACGGTGACGCTGGTGAACCTCGTGAGCGAGACCCGCGTGGTGCCGGAATATATCGGCCGCGATTGCCAGCCCGAGCCGATAGGCCGGGCGCTGCTGCGGGTGCTGGAGCGTCCCGAGGCGCAGCGCGCGGCGCTGGCCGAGACGATGCAGCGGTTGGGTGCGGCAGGCGAGGCCCCGGGGCTGCGCGCGGCCCGCGCGATCCTCGACCGCGCGGGCTAGTACCGGTTTCTTCGGAGATACCGGCAAAACTCTTCGAAGAGTTTTGCCCCCGGCCTCAGCGGCCCTTCCAGATCCAGCCGCCGCCCAGCACGCGGCTGCCCTCGGTGGCGTAGAACACGCAGGCCTGGCCCGGCGAGACACCCTGCTCGGGCGACAGAAGCTCGACCTCGGCCTCGGTTTCGCTGATCGGGCGGATCACGGCGGGCGCCGGCGGTCGGGTGGACCGCACGCGCACCAGCACCTCGCGCTCGGCCTGGTCGGTGAAGCTGCCGCCGCCGATCCAGTTGACCTCGCGGATCGGCACCCGGCGCGTTGCCAGCATCTCCTTCGGGCCGACCACGACGCGGCGGGCGTCGACGTCGAGCTTGACCACGTAGAGCGGCTCGTCGAGGCCGCCGATGCCAAGGCCCCGCCGCTGGCCCACCGTGTAGTGGATCAGCCCGCGATGCTCGCCCAGCACCCGGCCGTCGGCATGCACGATCTCGCCCGGCTCGGCCGCGCCGGGGCGCAGCTTCTCGATCACCGCGGCGTAGTTGCCGTTCGGCACGAAGCAGATGTCCTGGCTGTCGGGCTTGTCTGCGACCGACAGCCCGTAGCGCGCGGCGAGCGCGCGCGTCTCGGCCTTCGACGCCAGCCCGCCGAGCGGAAAGCGCAGGTAGTCGAGCTGCTCCTGCGTGGTCGAGAACAGGAAGTAGCTCTGGTCGCGGTTGGCGTCGGCGGCCGAGTGCAACTCGGCCCCGTGCTCGCCCATCTCGCGGCGGATGTAGTGCCCGGTCGCCATGCAGTCGGCGTCGAGATCCTTGGCGGTGGCGAGCAGGTCCTTGAACTTCACCCGCTCGTTGCAGCGGATGCAGGGGACCGGCGTCGCACCGGCGAGGTAGCTGTCGGCGAACTCGTCGATCACCGCCTCGCGGAAGGTGTTCTCGTAGTCGAGCACGTAATGCGGAAAGCCCATGCTCTCGGCCACGCGGCGCGCGTCGTGGATGTCGCGGCCCGCGCAGCAGGCACCTTTCTTGGCCAGCGCCGCGCCGTGGTCATAAAGCTGCAGCGTCACGCCGACGACGTCGTAACCCTCTTCCTTGAGCTGGGCGGCCACCACCGAGCTGTCGACGCCGCCGGACATGGCCACCACGACGCGGGTTTCGGAGGCCGGCTTGGCGAAGCCCAGCGAATTGACTGCGGTATCGAGCGGCATGGGGTGATCCTTGCGCGTTGGGGAGGGGCGTCGGCGCGCGGCGCTGGCGATCGCGCCGGAATATATGAAAAACGCGCCCGTTCTCAACCCCCCCTCCTTCACCCGTCCTTAGGGGCTTTCGCGTCAGGGTCCGGTCGGGGGTGGAAGGAGGGTGACGATGTATCTCAGGAAGATCGACGGGCCACGCGCGGTCACGCTGCCCGACGGCACGGTGATGACCCGTGCCGATCTGCCGCCGCCGGGCACCGCCCGCTGGGTGGCGTCGCGCAAGGCGGCCCTGCTCAAGGCGGTGGCCTCGGGGCTCGTTCGGCGCGACTGGGTGGAGGAGACCTACGGGATCTCGCCCGAGGAACTGGCCAGCTGGGAGCGGCTGGCGGGCCGGCATGGTGTCCCGGGGCTCAGGGCCACCTCGGTGCAGAAATACCGGGGTCCCGCACGAAAGCGTGGACAACCATAGCGTGTATTGGCACTCTCCAACCATGGTAACATGGTTTTAACGGTTGAGCGGTTAAGTCGGACTCAACGCATGCCGGTATCGGAAGGGGCCAAGAAATGCGCGTTTTGCTTGTGGAGGACGACCCGACCACCTCGAAGAGCATCGAGTTGATGCTGACCCACGCGAACCTCAACGTCTACGCGACGGACATGGGGGAGGAAGGCATCGACCTGGCGAAGCTCTACGACTACGACCTGATCCTTCTGGATCTGCACCTGCCGGACATGAACGGTCACGAGGTTCTGCGCCAGCTCCGGCTCAACCGCGTCGAGACACCGATCCTGATCCTGTCGGGCGATGACGGCACCGAAAGCAAGCTCAAGGGCTTCGGTTTCGGCGCCGACGACTACCTGACCAAGCCGTTTCACCGCGACGAGCTGGTCGCGCGGATCCATGCGATCATCCGCCGCTCGAAGGGCCATGCCCAGTCGGTGATCACCACCGGGCTGGTGTCGGTCAACCTCGACGCCAAGACCGTCGAGGCGGCCGGCCAACCGGTGCACCTGACCGGCAAGGAATACCAGATGCTGGAGCTTCTGAGCCTGCGCAAGGGCACCACCCTGACCAAGGAGATGTTCCTCAACCACCTCTACGGCGGCATGGACGAGCCGGAGCTGAAGATCATCGACGTCTTCATCTGCAAGCTGCGCAAGAAGCTGGCCCAGGCCACCGGTGGAGAGACCTATATCGAGACCGTCTGGGGCCGTGGCTACGTGCTGCGCGACCCCGAGCCGAAGGGCCAGGCCGCCCCCAGGATCGCCGTCGGGGCCTGAGCGGCGCGAACGCGGCCCCTTTCCCGGCTTCGGCCCGCCGACCGATCTGGACGCTGCCGGGGCGGGCTTCTAAGTTCGCGGCGCGGGCGCTGGGCCCGCAAGCGAACGGGGGACGGCCTTGGCGGCGACGGAACAGGAACTGCGGCAGATCGAGGTCTCCGACTTGACCGAGGCACAGGCCGGCGATGAGCTCGCGCGGCTCGCCGCGCTGATCGAAGCGGCGAACACGGCCTATCATGCCCATGACGCTCCGGAGATCAGCGATGCCGAGTTCGACGCGCTGCGCCGCCGCAACGCCGAGATCGAGGCACGCTTCCCGAAGCTGAAGCGCGCGGACAGCCCCTCCGAACAGGTCGGCGCGGCACCGGCCGAGGGCTTTGGCAAGGTGGCGCACGCGGTGCGGATGCTCAGCCTGTCCAACGCCTTCACCGATGAGGAGGTGGTCGAGTTTGCCAAGCGCATCCGCCGTTTCCTCGGGCTGGACGAGGATGCGCCCCTCGATTTCACCGCCGAGCCGAAGATCGACGGGCTGTCGCTGTCCCTGCGCTACGAAAACGGCCAGCTGGTGCGGGCCGCCACCCGTGGCGACGGAGCGGTCGGCGAAGACGTCACCGCCAACGCCCGCACCATCGACGACATCCCCGAGACGCTCGACGGCGCGCCCGACATCCTCGAGGTGCGCGGCGAGGTCTACATGAGCCATGCCGATTTCGCGGCGCTCAATGCCCGCCAGTCCGAGCGCGGCGGCAAGACCTTCGCCAACCCGCGCAATGCCGCCGCGGGCTCCCTGCGCCAGCTCGACCCCGAGATCACCCGCAACCGGCCGCTGCGCTTCTTCGCCTATGCCTGGGGCGAGCTTTCCGCGCCGCTGGCTAAGACCCAGTTCGACGCCATCGCACGGCTGCATGCGCTGGGCTTCTGCACCAACCCGATGACCCGGCGCTGCGACACGCCCGAGGGCATGGTCGACACCTACCGCGAGATCGAGGCGAAGCGCGCCGATCTCGGCTACGACATCGACGGCGTCGTCTACAAGGTGGACGACCTGTCCTTCCAGCGCCGTCTCGGCATGCGCTCGACCACGCCGCGCTGGGCGACCGCGCACAAGTTCCCGGCCGAGCTGGCCTGGACCACGCTCGAGAAGATCGAGATCCAGGTCGGCCGCACCGGCGCGCTGTCGCCCGTGGCGCGTCTGAAGCCCGTCACCGTGGGCGGCGTCGTCGTCTCTAACGCCACGCTGCACAACGAGGACTACATCCGAGGGCGCGACTCCAAGGGGATGGAGATCCGCGAGGGCCGCGACATCCGTGAGGGCGACCGCGTGCAGGTTTACCGCGCCGGCGACGTGATCCCGAAGATCGCCGATGTCGACCTGGCCCGCCGCCCGAAGGGCAGTGTTCCCTATGTGTTCCCAGATCGTTGCCCCGAATGCGGCTCGGCGGCTCCGCGTGAAGAGGGCGACGCCGTTCGGCGTTGCACCGGCGGTCTGATCTGCCCGGCACAGGCGGTGGAGAAGCTGCGCCACCTCGTCTCGCGCGCCGCCTTCGACATCGACGGGCTCGGGGCGAAGCAGGTGGAGCAGTTCCAAAAGGATGGCTGGATCAGGGAGCCGGCCGACATCTTCACCCTGCGCACCCGTTACGGTCAGGGGCTGCAGCAGCTCAAGAACCGCGAGGGCTGGGGCGAGAAGTCGGCCAACGCGCTGTTCGACGCGATCGACACCGCCCGCAAGGTGCCGCTCGGGCGCATGCTCTTCGGCCTCGGCATCCCGCATGTCGGCGAGGTGGCCGCGAACGTGCTGGCCCGGCATTTCGGCACGTGGGAGGCGCTGATCGCCGCGCTGGACGCCGCCGCCGCGGAGCCTGCCGCACAGGCCGAGGACGACAAGGCCCGCAAGGCCGCACTGCCCGAGAGCCCGAGCTGGGCCGAGATCACCGGTATCGACGGCATCGGCTTCACCGTCGCCGTCAGCCTCGTCACCGCCATGAGCCAGGAGGCCGAGCGCGCCTCCATCGACCGGCTGGTGGCCGAGCTTGACATCCAGGAGGCCGAACGCCCGAAGACCGAGGGCAGCCCCGTGGCGGGCAAGACGGTGGTCTTCACCGGCACGCTCGAGAAGATGACCCGCGCCGAGGCCAAGGCCCGCGCCGAGCAACTCGGCGCCAAGGTGGCCGGCTCGGTGAGCGGCAAGACCGACCTGCTGATCGCCGGTCCCGGTGCCGGTTCCAAGGCCGCGAAGGCCGAGGCGCTGGGCGTGGAGGTGATCGACGAGGACGGGTGGCTCGCCCTGATCGGCGACGCATGAGCGTGAAGGGCCGGCCCGAGATCCTGTTCCCGCTCTTCGGCGACCTGAAGGCGTTGGACGGGATCGGGCCGAAGACCGCGCAGGCCTTCGAGGCGGCGGGCCTCACGCGACCGCGCGACGTGGTGCTGACCCTGCCGCATTCCGGCATCGACCGCACCCGTCGCCGCAGCCTGCGCGAGGTCGTCCCGCCCACCGTGGCCACGGTCGAGGTCGAGGTGCTGCGTCATCACGAGCCCGCGGTGAAGGGTCGGCCCTGGCGCGTGACGGTGGAGGATGCGGAGACCAGCTTCCAGCTCGTATTCTTCCACGCGCGCGGCGACCACCTGAAACGCACGCTGCCGGTCGGCGCGCGTCGCCTCGTCTCCGGCAAGGTCGAACTCTTCGACGGCCTCGCGCAGATGGTGCATCCCGACCACGTGCTGCCCGTGGAGCAGGGCGAACAGATCCCCGCCTTCGAGCCGGTCTACCCGCTCTCCGCCGGGATCACGCAGAAGCTGATGGCCCGCGCCGCCCGCTCGGCGCTGGGCATGACGCCGGATCTGCCGGAATGGATCGATCCCGGACTGAAGGCGCGCGAGGGCTGGCCCGGCTGGCACGCGGCGCTCGATGCGCTGCACCACCCCGATGGTGCTGACGACCTTTCCCCTACGCACCCGGCGCGGCTGCGGCTGGCCTATGACGAACTCTTCGCTCACCAGCTCACCCTCGCGCTGGCCCGCTCCCGCGCCCGCCGCGCGCCGGGTCGCTCCAGCCGGGGCGATACGCGCTACCGGCGCAAGGTGATCGCCGCGCTGCCCTACGCGCCCACCGGGGCACAGGCCCGCGCCGTGGACGAGATCGCCAAGGACATGGGCTCCGACGGGCGGATGAACCGGCTGCTGCAGGGCGATGTCGGCTCCGGCAAGACGCTGGTGGCGCTGATGGCGCTGCTGATCGCCGTCGAGGCGGGCGGGCAGGGGGTGATGATGGCCCCGACCGAGATTCTCGCCCGACAGCATCTCGAGGGGCTGCAGCCACTGGCCGAGAGCGCCGGCGTGGTGATCGAGCTGCTCACCGGCCGCGACAAGGGAGCGGAGCGGCGCGCCAAGCTTGCCGCGCTGGCCGAGGGGCGCATCCAGATCCTCGTCGGCACCCATGCCGTGTTCCAGAAGGACGTGGAGTTCCGCGACCTGCGCCTCGCCGTGATCGACGAACAGCACCGCTTCGGCGTCGCGCAGCGGATGGAGCTGGGGGCGAAGGGTAAGGGCGTCGACGTGCTGGTGATGACCGCCACACCGATCCCGCGCAGCCTCGCGCTCACCCAGTATGGCGACATGGATGTCAGCGTACTCGACGAAAAGCCGCCGGGTCGGTCGCCTGTCACCACCGCGCTGGTCTCGAACGAGCGGCTGGGCGAGGTGGTCGAGAAGCTGCGCGCCGCCATCGCCGAGGGGCGGCAGGCCTACTGGGTCTGCCCGCTGGTCGAGGAGAGCGAGGTCTCCGACATGACCGCCGCCGAGGAACGCTTCAAGCGGCTCCGCGCCGCGCTGGGCGAAGGCGCGGTCGGGCTGGTGCACGGGCAGCTGCCGCCTGCCGAGAAGGACGCCGCCATGGCCCGCTTCGTCGCGGGAGAGACCAAGGTGCTGGTCGCCACCACCGTCATCGAGGTCGGCGTCAACGTCCCCGCCGCCTCGATCATGGTCATCGAGCGGGCCGAGAACTTCGGCCTCGCTCAGCTGCACCAGCTGCGCGGACGGGTCGGGCGCGGCACGGCCAAGTCCACCTGTCTGCTGATGTACCAGCCACCACTGGGCGAGACCGCGCGGCGCCGGCTTGAGATCATGCGCGAGACCGAGGACGGCTTCCGCATCTCCGAAGAAGACCTCGCGATGCGCGGCGCGGGCGACGTGATCGGCACCGCCCAGTCCGGGCTGCCGCGCTTCCGCATCGCCGATCTCGAACGCCATGCCGGGCTCATGGCGCTGGCGCAGAGCGACGCGCGCACGCTGCTGACGCTCGACCCGGCGCTCAAGGGCGAACGCGGGCAGGCGGCGCGGGTGCTGCTGTGGCTGATGGAGCAGGACCGCGCCATCCGCCTCATCTCGGTCGGGTGAACATTTCCGCAACACCGGAACACGCCGAGACCGCATGAGAACGGAATGTTCTCATTAAGTTCTTTACAGGTCCGTTCCCGTGTGAGAACAAAGTGGCAACTGGAACGCGCAGGGAAGGAGACGCGCCATGGCACGGGAACTGAAACTGGTGATCGACCGCTCGCGCGACACGCTGCTTTCGGACGCGCTGGGCGTGGCCTCCCTCGTTGCATTGCTTTTTGTCGGTCTTTGCCTCCCCGGCCTGGTCTGACACCGATTTGCCCGGACCCTTCGCCGGTCGCCGCAGCCCAAGTCCCGCAGGGCGCTGGCGGCGGATAGCCTGATCCGTCGCCCGGAACCGCCCCGTTCCGTTCGCGGCCGGAGCCCCGGAAGGTCCCGACTTCGCCGCCGCCACCCCGAGGGGTGCGCGGCGGCGTTTTTTATCCGGAATGCCTCAGCCGCAGGCCGTCTGCGCGCCGCCCTCGGCCTCCTCGACCGCCTGCGTGACCGCCTCGATCGCCAAGAGGATCGAGGCATGGCGGTTGCGGTATTCGCGCGCCGCCTGCAGCACCTCGAATTCATCGAAGGGCGCGGCGGGGGCGGGGCCGTTCTCGGCCAGCATCGCGCGCAGCTCGTCGCGCGCCCGCGCCAGTTCGGCATGCGACCGGCCGATCACGTTCTGGCCCACCACCGCGGCCGCGGCTTGGCCCAGCGCGCAGGCCTTCACGTCCTGACCGTAGCCCGTCACCCGGCCCTCCGACACTGTGACGTCCACCGTCACGGTCGAGCCGCAGAGCGGCGCGCGGCGGCGCACCGTGGCGTCCGGGGCCTCCAGCCGCTCGGTGAACGGCATCTCGGTCGTCAGCGCGAGGATCCGCTGCGAGTAGAGCTTGATCAGGTCGGTCTCGCCGCCGGTCGTGTCGGTCATGTTTGCCCTTTCCCTGCCGCCCCCTTAGATAGGCACGGCGCCAGCAGATGCAAAAGGTTTCCACCGATGTTCGACCCCGCCTCCCTGCGTTACGACGCCAACGGCCTCATCCCCGCCATCGCGCAGGAGGCCGACACCGGCGAGGTGCTGATGATGGCCTGGATGAACGCGGCCTCGATCGAGAAGACCTTGGCCAGCGGCATGGTCACCTACTGGTCGCGCTCGCGGCAGGAATTCTGGGAAAAGGGCGCGACTTCGGGCCACCGCCAACGCCTCGTCGAGATGCGGATCGACTGCGACAGCGACTGCCTGCTGCTGCAGGTCGAACAGACCGGCCCGGCCTGCCACACCGGGCGGCGCAGCTGCTTCTACACCGCGGTGCGGGACGGCGAAGAGGTCGAGCTCACGAAGCCGATGGTGTGACGGCTGAACCGTCGGGCCGGAGTATTTGAAGAGTAAAGTGGCCTAGAGCCCGATCATCCGGCGGATGTCGTCGGGCGTGCGGCCCTCGTCGCGGAAGACGGCGATGGCGCGCGCGTCGTCGCGCTTGGCGAGCCTGCGGCCGGTCTCGTCGCGGATCAGCTGGTGATGGTGGTAGTCCGGCACCGGCAGGCCAAGGAGCCGCTGCAGGAAGACGTGCAGCGGCGTCGCTTCGAGAAGGTCGCGGCCGCGCACGACCTCGGTCACGCCCTGATGCGCGTCGTCCACCACCACGGCGAGGTGGTAGGAGGTGCCCATGTCGCGCCGCGCCAGCACCGGGTCGCCGACCGTCTCGATCAGCTCGGCGGCTGCGATGCGCCGCTCGCCTGCGTCTTCGCCGGTCTCGCGCCAGATCAGCGGCCCCTCGATCCGGCGCGCGGCCAGCCCGAGGTCGAGCCTGAGCGGCGTATCTTCGGGCAACGGGCCGTGGCGGGCGGCGTCGCGACAGGTGCCGGGATAGATCATCCCGTCCGGCCCGAAGCGTGGCCCGCCTTCCTGCGGCGCGGAGGCCGCCTCGAGGATGTCGCGCCGGTTGCAGCCGCAGGGATAGAGCAGCCCCTCGGCCCAGAGATGCTCCAGCACCTCGCGATAGGCGGGCAGGCGGTCCGATTGGCGCAGAACCGGCTCGGGCCAGTCGAGCCCGAGCCAGCGCAGGTCGTCGTAGATCTGCCGTTCCCATTCGGGCTTCGAGCGCTGCCGGTCGATGTCCTCGATCCGCAGCAGGAATGTCCCGTTCGCGGCCGCCGCGCGTGCCGCCGCCGTCAGCGCCGAGAAGGCATGGCCGAGATGCAGCGGCCCGGTGGGCGAGGGCGCGAAGCGGGTGACGCTCATGCCTCGGTCAGCGCGTGACCGCGCGCTGATGGATCAGGAACCAGGCCAGCAGGATGAAGATCGGGTGACCGAGACCGCCCGAGATCAGGATCGCGGGCAGCCAGATCACCAGCACGATCAGTCCGACGATCACGCGGCCCGTCAGCATGATCGCGACGGGCGGCAGAAGCAGGGCAAGGACGTAGAGCATGTCGGGTCCGTGTAAGAGGCGTTTCGCTACATCTGTGGTTGCGATGCGGCCCGGGCAAGGGGTCAGGCGGTTTCGGCCGCCTGTCCCTCGAGCCAGCCGGTCCAGTCTTCCTTGGCCCGGTCGGTGTAGCCCTTGTAGCGATCCTTGCGGCCGCGCCGTCCGCCGCGCACGCCCTCGAGCGGCGGGAACAGCCCGAAATTGACGTTCATAGGCTGGAAGGTCTTGGCCTCGGCCCCGCCGCTAATGTGGGTGACGAGCGCCCCCATCGCCGTGGTCTGCGGCACCGGCGGCAGCTCCCGGCCCAGTATCTCGGCGGCGGCCATGCGGCCCGCCAGCAGCCCCATCGCGGCGCTCTCGACATAACCCTCGACGCCGGTGACCTGTCCGGCGAAGCGGATGTTCGGCCGCGCCTTCAGCCGCATCTGCCCGTCGAGCAGCGTCGGCGAGTTCAGGAAGGTGTTGCGGTGGATACCGCCGAGCCGGGCGAAGCGCGCCTCCTGCAGGCCGGGGATCATCCGGAACACCTCGGTCTGCGCGCCGTATTTCATCTTCGTCTGGAAGCCGACGATGTTGTAGAGCGTGCCTAGCTTGTTGTCGCGCCGAAGCTGCACGACGGCGTAGGGCTTGTTCTCCGGGTCGTGCGGGTTGGTCAGGCCCACAGGCTTCATCGGCCCGTGGCGCAGCGTCTCGCGGCCGCGCTCGGTCATCACCTCGATCGGCAGGCAGCCGTCGAAATAACCCGCCGTCTCGCCCTCGTGGAACTCGGCCTTGTCGGCGGCGAGCATCGCGTCGATGAAGGCCTCGTACTGGGGCTTGGTCATCGGGCAGTTGATGTAGGCGGTGCGCTCTTCCTCCGTCTCGCCCTTGTCGTAGCGCGACTGCCGCCATGCCACCGACATGTCGATGCTCTCGGCATAGACGATCGGCGCGATGGCGTCGAAGAAGGCCAGCGCCCCGGTGCCGGTCACCGCCGAGATCGCCTCGGCCAGCGCCGGCGAGGTGAGCGGGCCGGTGGCGAAGATCCAGCGGCCGGTTTCGGGCAGCTCGGTCACTTCCTCGTAGCTGACGCTGACCAGCGGATGCGCCTTGAGCTGCGCGGTCACGTCGGCGGCGAAGGGGTCGCGGTCGACCGCGAGCGCGCCGCCCGCGGGCAGGCGATGCCGGTCGGCGGTGGACATGATCAGCCCGTTCGCGGCCCGCATCTCCCAATGCAGAAGGCCCACCGCGTTCTGCTCGTCGTCGTCCGAGCGGAACGAGTTCGAGCAGACCATCTCGGCCAGGTCGCCGGTACGATGCGCGAAGGTTTCGACCTTGGGCCGCATCTCGTGCAGCACCACGGGAATGCCGGCCTGCGCGGCCTGCCATGCGGCTTCGGAGCCGGCCATGCCGCCGCCGACGATATGAAGGGGTTCTGTCATGACGCCCAGATAGGACGAAGCGGAAGGGAAGAAAAGACGGTCGGGGCGCGAGGGGCCGCCCGGTGAGTGAGCAGCCCCAGATCGCGGCGCGGAGAGTTTGGCCGTCTTGAGGGCGCGCCGTCCCGTCCAACCTCCCTTGCCGCTCTTGTCCGGTCGATCGGCCGGGCCGGGGCTTGTGGGCGGGGCGTCCGGAACGACCACCACTGGATCGACATTTTCACGCGACGGGTGCGGCTGCCAAGCCTCACCCCGGCAAACCCGTACTTGCGTTTGTGCAATTCATTTCGCGTGATGCGGCGGCGCCAGCTGGGCGAAGGCGGCATCGATCCAGTCGAGCACGGCCTCGATCGCCGGGTCGCCCCGCCGGCTTTCATGGTAGATGACCCACAATTCGATCTGGAAGGGCGGCACCTCGGGCACCGGCTCCAGCATCGGATGATCCTGCGCCAGCAGGTCGGGCAGGGGGCCGGGCAGGCCGCTCTGGACCAGAAGGTCGGCCAGCGCGCGGAATGTCGGCACCCGCATCAGCGGCGGGCGGCCATAGCGGGTCAGCCCCAGCCCGTTGACCGAGGTTTCGTCGTAGCTGCGGTCGAGCCCCGCCCATTCCTCGCCTTCGCGCTCGTGCCGGTAGAGCCTGACCGCCATCTCGCCGACCCGCCGGGTCCTCAGCCGGCCGCCGGTCGGCGGCTTCGGCCGGATCACCACGTCGTTGTCGCCGAGACCCTCCTGAAACACCCGGTCGGTGAATTCGAGCTGCACCGAGGCGAGGCGGTCGGCGCTGTGCGCGAGCGCCGGGAACAGCACGTGACTGCTGATGAAGGGCGGGCAGCCGATCCGGATCGGCCCGCGCGCGCCCTGCGCGCCGTTCTGGTTGATCTCGCGCGAGATCCGCCCCTCGAAGGCCGAGGCCACCTCGATCAGCCCCGCGGCCGCGGCCGAGGGCTTCCAGCCTTCCGCCGTCTTGACGAAGGGCGGCTGCCCGAGCTGCTGCGTCAGCCGCTCGACCCGGCGCGACACCGTCGCCACGTTGGTGCCCAGCAGGCGTGCGGCCCCGGTCATCGTACCGGTCTTGGAGACTGCGACCAGAAAGCGCAGGTCGTCCCAGTTGTCCATGAACGGGCCTCGGGGATCAGATCGCGTTTCGGACGAAAAGGGCGAATACCGCAAAACCGGACTTGCGAAGATGCGGGCACATCACAAAGAAACGCGCCGCTTCACAAGCGGCGCGTTTCCGGAAACGGCTATGCCGTGGCTTTCTGGCAACTTACCCCGCCGGGGTATCCTCCTCGCCGCCGTTCTCGGCTTCGCCACCATTTTCGATGGCGTCGCCCTGATCCGCGATGCGCGCGACCGACACTACTTCCTCGCCGCGCGACAGGTTGAACACCTTGACCCCGCCGGCCGAGCGCGAGCGGAAGGAGATCCCGTCCACCGGCACGCGGATCGACTGGCCGGCCGAGGTGACCAGCATGATCTGGTCGCCGGTCTCGACCGGGAAGGCGGTGACGATCGGGCCGCCGCGCATCCCCTTGTCGGTCGCCCCCACGCCCATGCCGCCACGGCCGCGCACCGGGTAGTCGTGGCTCGAGCTGAGCTTGCCGGTGCCGCGCGCCGAGATGGTGAGGATCAGCGTCTCGGAGGCCGACATCTCGGCATAACGCTCGGGGCTGAGCGCGCCGGCGGCGACGTTGTCGTCGTCGTCCTCGGTCTCCGCCTCGGCCTCGTCGGTCAGCCCGGCCATGGCGCGGCGCATCTTGAGGTAGGCGACGCGCTCCGAGGCCTCGGCCTCGAAATGCGGGATCACCGCCATCGACACGACGTGGTCGTCATCGGCCAGCCGGATGCCGCGCACCCCGGTCGAGGAGCGGCCCTGGAACACCCGAACGTCGGTGGTGCGGAAGCGGATCGCACGGCCCGAGTCGGTGACCAGCATCACGTCGTCATCCTCCGACGCGATGCGCGCGTTCACGAGGCTGACCCCCTCGGGCAGCTTCATCGCGATCTTGCCGTTTCGCATGACGTTGGTGAAGTCCGACAGCGCGTTGCGCCGCACGTCGCCCGCGCTCGTCGCGAAGACGATCTGCAGGTCGGACCAGTCCTCCTCGGGGCGGTCGACCGGCATGATCGCGGCGATCGAGACACCCGTGGGGATCGGCAGGATGTTGACGATCGCCTTGCCGCGCGCGGTGCGCCCGCCCAGCGGCAGGCGCCAGCACTTGAGCTTGTAGACCATGCCGTCGGTCGTGAAGAACAGCATCTGGTCATGCGTGTTCGCCACGAAGAGCGAGGTGACGACGTCGTCCTCCTTGGTCTGCATCGAGCCCAGGCCCTTGCCGCCGCGGCGCTGCGCGCGGAACTCGGCCAGCGGCGTGCGCTTGATGTAGCCGCCCTGGGTCACGGTGACGACCATGTCCTCGCGCTCGATGAGGTCCTCGTCCTCCATGTCGCCGGCCCAGTCGACGATCTCGGTGCGGCGCGGCACGGCGAAGAGCTCGCGCACCTCGCGCAGCTCCTCGCGGATGATCGTCAGGATGCGCTCGCGCGAGGACAGGATGTCGAGATAGTCGCGGATCTTGCCCGCGAGCTCCTGCAGCTCGTCGGTGACTTCCTTCACGCCGATCTGGGTCAGGCGCTGCAGCCTGAGCTCGAGGATGGCGCGGGCCTGCGCCTCGGACAGGTTGTAGGTGCCGTCTTCGTTGACCGGGTGCAGCGGGTCGTCGATCAGCTTGATGTATTCGAGGATGTCCTGCGCCGGCCAGGCGCGGGTCATCAGCTTCTCGCGCGCATCCGCCGCATCGGCGGAGGCGCGGATCGTGGCGACCACCTCGTCGACGTTCGACACCGCCACGGCGAGGCCGCACAGGATATGGCTGCGCTCGCGAGCCTTGCGCAGCAGATAGGCGGTGCGCCGCGCGATGACATCCTCGCGGAAGTCGAGGAAGGCGGTGAGGAAGCCGCGCAGCGTCAGCGTCTCGGGCCGGCCGCCGTTCAGCGCCAGCATATTGCAGCCGAAAGAGGTCTGCATCGGCGTGAAGCGGAATAGCTGGTTCAGCACCACGTCCGGCGTCGCGTCTCGCTTGAGCTCGACCACGACGCGCACGCCCGAACGGTCGCTCTCGTCCTGGACATGGGCGATGCCCTCGATCCGCTTGTCGCGCGCCGCTTCGGCGATGCGGTCGATCATCGCCGCCTTGTTCACCTGGTAGGGCACCTCGTCGATCACGATCGCGAAGCGGTCGCGGCGCAGTTCCTCGACATGGGTCTTGGCGCGCATGATCACGCTGCCGCGGCCTTCGAGATAGGCCTTGCGCGCGCCCGAGCGGCCGAGCATCAGCCCGCCGGTCGGGAAATCCGGGCCCGGCACGATCTCCATAAGTCCCTCGGAGGAGAGGTCCGGGTCGTCGATCAGCGCGAGGCAGGCATCGACCACTTCGCCAAGGTTGTGCGGCGGGATGTTGGTCGCCATGCCGACCGCGATGCCGCCCGCGCCGTTGACCAGCATGTTCGGGAAGCGCGCCGGCAGCACGGTGGGCTCGCGGTCCTTGCCGTCGTAGTTGTCCTGAAAGTCGACCGTGTCCTTGTCGATGTCGGCCAGCAGGTAGGCCGCCGGCTTGTCCATCCGGACCTCGGTGTAGCGCATGGCCGCGGCATTGTCGCCGTCCATCGAGCCGAAGTTGCCCTGGCCGTCCAGAAGCGGCAGCGACATCGAGAAGTCCTGCGCCATCCGCACCAGCGCGTCGTAGATCGCCGAGTCGCCATGCGGGTGATACTTGCCCATCACGTCGCCCACCGGGCGCGCCGACTTGCGATAGGGCTTGTCATGCGTGTTGCCGGTCTCGTGCATCGCGTAGAGGATGCGCCGATGCACCGGCTTCAGCCCGTCGCGCAGGTCGGGGATGGCCCGGCTCACGATCACGCTCATCGCGTAATCGAGATAGGAGGTCTTCATCTCGTCGGTGATCGAGATCGTCGGCCCATGCGGCGCCGGCCGCTCGGGCGGGGTGGAATCCTCGGTCTCGGGCGTGTCGGGAATGTCGCTCACGTGGGGGAACCTGCCGTCTGATGACTGCTATATATTGTTGGCGGAACCTATAGCACCCGCGCGATATGGGGCGCAACACGCGATCCCAGACACCGCTGGCAGCCAGCGAGCCTTGTGGCTAACAAACTGGGATAATTGACTTTTTACGGGGTCATGCTGGAATCGGTCGGCGGCGTCAAGAGCGCGCGCCAACAAGGAGCAGGACAATGCCTCGCGACCCCTCCGAAACCGAGCTGATGCTGAAGGGCTACGGGCTGACCACGGCCGAGCTGTTCTACCGCATGCCCGACTACCGTCACGTGCTCAACAGCTTCGTCTGGCAGCACTACGATCTGGCGCCGGACCACCCGAAGCTCTTCGAGTTCATCGAGTACTGGCAGGCCGAGATCGAGGGGCCGCTGCACTCGGTGCGCTTCACCCACCGCAAGCTGATCGCGCCCGGCGAATGGCGCCACGTCACCGGCGAGTTCACCCTGCACTGAGGCCCGTGTCCGGGGGACACGGCCCCCGGACATTGGCGGCGAACCGTCAGTGGCCGCGCGGTGTCGGCCGGTCGAAGACCCGCCGTCCCATCAGCGAGGCCGCCAGCTCGACCATCAGCGCCGCGGTGCGGCCGCGCTCGTCGAGCGAGGGGTTGAGCTCGACCAGGTCGAGCGAGGCGACGAGACCGCTGTCGGACAGCATCTCCATCGCCAGATGCGCCTCGCGCACCGTCGCGCCGCCCGGCACGGTGGTGCCCACGGCAGGGGCGACCATCGGGTCGAGGAAATCGACGTCGAGCGAGACGTGCAGGATGCCGTTCGCCGCCTGCACCTTGTCGAGGAACTCCGACAGCGGCCGCGCGATGCCGACCTCGTCGATCATCCGCATGTCCACCAGCGTCGCGTCGCCATCCTCGAGCGCGGCGCGCTCCTCGGGGTCGACGCTCCTGAGGCCGATCATGCCGACCCGCTCCACCGGCACGGTGGCGGGCAGGTCGGGGAAGGCCTCGAAGCCCTCGCGCCCCGTCACGTAGCCCAGCGGCGTGCCGTGCAGGTTGCCGCTGGTGGTGCTGTCGGGCGTGTGGAAGTCGCTATGCGCGTCGAGCCACAGCACGAAGAGCGGCCGGCCGATCTCTTCGGCATGGGCGGCCATGCCCGCCACGGTGCCGAGCGACAGCGCGTGGTCGCCGCCCATGAAGATCGGGAAGCCCTTCGGCGCCTGCTCGCGCGCGGCGCGCATCAACGCGGCGGTCCAGCCGACATTCAGCGCCAGCTCGTGGATCGCGGCGTTGCGCGGCGGGTCGACCTCGACGCTGTCGGGGGCGACGTTGCCGATGTCGGTCACGCCGTGGCCAAGGGAAGACAGGGCCTCTGCGAGCCCGGCGGTGCGGTAGGCGTCGGGGCCCATGAGGCAGCCGCGGCGTCGTTTGCCGCTGTCCACCGGGGCGCCGATGAGAATGCAATCAGTCATGCCGCGCATCATGACCCGAGCCGCCGCCGGGCGAAAGGGGCTATCAGCTGCGCCGCAGCGCCGAGAGCCAGAACAGAAGCAGCGCCAGCGACAGCACGGCGTTCCAGCTGGCCATCGACAGGCCCGCGAACTCCCAGCTGACCACGTCGCACATCACCAGAAGCGGCCCGTCGGTCGAGAGCAGGTCGCCACCCGACAGCGAGCCGAGGCTCTGGCCCGTGCCGGTGCAGCTGGCCGGGCCTTCCCACCAGTCGCGCTCGACCCCGGTGTGGAACACGCCGATCGCCGCCGTCGTCGCCATCGCCGCCGCGCCCAGCGCCGGCAGCACCCGCCCCGGCAGCAGCATCGCCACCACGCCGAGCGCGATGGCGATGCCGTGCGGCCAGCGCTGCCAGATGCACATTGCGCAGGGCGGATAGCCCAGCGCCTGGAAGATGAACGCGCCGCCCAGCAGCGCGATCGAGCCCAGCGTGGCGAAGATCAGGGAAATCTGGCGGCTCATCCGGCCTCCTCAGACGTATTTGATGACGTAGAACCCGCCGATCAGCGCGACGCAGAACAGCGTGAACATCAGCCCCAGCCTGCGCTCGATGAAGTCGCGCGCGCTGTCGCCGAACACCCGCAGCACCGCCGCCACCAGGAAGAACCGCGCCGCGCGGGCGAGGATCGAGGAGACGATGAAGATCGGCAGCGACAGGCCGGTGACGCCCGAGGCGATGGTGATGACCTTGAACGGGAAAGGCGTGACCCCCGCGACCAGCACCGCCCAGGCGCCCCATTCGTTGTAGCGCTCGGCGAAGGCGTCGAACTCGTCCGCCTTGCCGTAGAGGTCGAGCACCCATTGCCCGACGCTCTCGAACAGCGCCCAGCCGATGAAATAGCCCAGAAGCGCGCCGGCCACCGAGGCCAGCGTGCAGACCAGCGCGATGGCCCAGGCCCGGCGCGGCCGCGCGAGGATCATCGGGATCATCAGCGCGTCGGGCGGCACCGGGAAGACCGAGGATTCGGCGAAGCTGACCGTGGCGAGCGCCGGCATGGCATGGCGATGGCCGGCGAGAGACAGGGTGAGATCGTATAGGCGACGGAGCATGGAACCGGTATCCCCCAGGGAGCGTCTGCTTTCAGGACCACGACCCCGCCCCGGGGTCAACCGGCATCGGAGGGCCGACCCTTGAAATGGCGCGGACGCCGCGGCAGCGGCAACATCATCGACCGGCGGCGCATGGGCGGCAGGCGCGGCGTCGCCGTGGGCGGGGCGGGCGGCCTCGGCGTGCTGGCGATCGTGGTCGTGGGCTACTTCCTCGGCGTCGATCTGACGCCCCTGCTGGACGACCGGCAGCTCGCGCCGCAGGGCGGCGGCGAGGTCACCGCCGCCGACGAGGAGCGCGCGCAGTTCGTCTCGGTGACGCTGGCCGACACAGAGGAGGTCTGGTCCGAGATCTTCGCCACCGAGCTGGGCGCGACCTACGACCCGGCGGAGCTGGTGCTGTTCAAGGGCGCGACGCAGTCGGCCTGCGGTGGTGCCAGCGCCGCGAGCGGCCCGTTCTACTGCCCGCCCGAGGAGCGGATCTTCCTCGACACCGATTTCTTCGTGACGCTCGACCGCAGGCTCGGCGCGGGCGGCGACTTTGCCGCGGCCTATGTCGTGGCGCATGAGGTCGCGCATCACGTGCAGCAGGAGCTGGGCATCCTGTCCGAGGTCAACGCCGTGCGGCGGCAGAGCGACGAGGCCACGTCGAACGCCCTTTCGGTGCGGATCGAGCTGCAGGCCGACTGCTTTTCCGGCATCTGGGCCGCGCGGGCCGAGGCGCGCTTCGGCTCGCTCGAGCCCGGCGACATCGCCGAGGCGATGAACGCCGCCGCGCAGATCGGCGACGACACGCTGCAACGCGAGGCGGGGCGCACGGTGCGGCCCGAAAGCTTCACCCACGGCACGTCGGAGCAGCGCCAGAGCTGGTTCGCCCGCGGCTACGAGCAGGGCGAGATCGCCGCCTGCGACACCTTCTCGGTCGAGACGCTCTGAGCCGCGTTGACCGGGCCTGCGCGGCGGTCTAGGACGGTCGCGCTGGCCGGTGTGGCGGAATGGTAGACGCAGCGGATTCAAAATCCGCCGCCCAAAAGGCGTATCGGTTCGAGTCCGATCACCGGCACCAGCGTAGACGACGGGGGGCACATGCAGCGCATCGCCATCGGGGCCCGCCCCGATCTTGCCGCCAAGGCCGAAGAGGCCGGCTTCACATTCCACCACATGCATGGCGAGCCCTACTGGGACGAGGAGACGGTCTACGCCTTCGACCTCGCCGAGGTGGAGGAGATGATCGAGGATCCCGCCACCGAGCTGCACGCCATGTGCCGCGAGGCGGTCGACCACGTGATCCGCTCCGAAGAGTTGATGGAGCGCCTCGCCATTCCCGAGGCGTCCCGCGATTTCGTGGCGGAGTCGTGGCGCGCGGGCGAGCCGGAACTCTATGGCCGCTTCGATCTCGCGCATGACGGGCAGGGGCCGGCGAAGCTCCTGGAATACAACGCCGACACGCCGACCGCGCTCTACGAGAGCGCCGCGTTCCAGTGGCAGTGGCTCGAGGACATGGCGGCGGCCGGAAGGCTGCCCGAGGGCGCGGACCAGTTCAACGGTCTCCACGAGGCGCTGGTGGCGCGGCTGCAGGAGATCTTCGCGCCCGACACCGACCTGCATTTCGCCTGCTTCGCCGACAACCCCGAGGATTACGCCACCACCGAATACATGGCCTGGGCCGCGCGCGAGGCCGGCTTGGGCGCGCATTTCGTGCCGATCCCCGAGATCGGCCTGACCACAGCCGGGCAGCTTTCGGACAACGAATCCCGGGTGATCGGCGCGCTGTTCAAGCTTTACCCGTGGGAGGACATGCTGCGCGACGACTTCGCCGAGGCGCTGCCCGGCGCGCGCTGCCGCTTCCTTGAGCCGCCCTGGAAGGCGGTGCTGTCGAACAAGGGTATCCTGCCGGTGCTCTGGCGGCTGTTCGAGGGGCATCCGAACCTGCTGCCCGCCTTCTTCGAGGACGAGGCCGACACGCCCGCGGCGCGTGCCGCGCTGGCGGACGGCCATGTCCGCAAGCCGCTGTTTTCGCGCGAAGGCGCGAGCGTCGACATCGTGGCGCCCGGGGTCGAGGACCGCGCCGCCGACCGGACCTACGACGCGCATCCGAAGATCCTGCAGGCCTATCAGCCGCTGCCCGAATTCGACGGCATGCACCCCGTCATCGGCGCGTGGGTCGTGGGCCAAAGCTGCGTCGGCATGGGCCTGCGCGAGGACCGCGACCGCGTGACGCGCGACCTGAGCCGCTTCAAGCCGCATTTCATCAGGGACTGAGCCGGCCGCGCCGCTACGTTCCGCTCCGCTCCGAAGGGAGAGACGCCATGACCCGCACCACCGCCACCCCGCGCAAGCGTTCGCGCCACGTCCGCATCGCACTTTTGGGCGCCGCTGCCTTCAGCCTTGCCGCCTGCCGAGAGGAAGATGTGCCCTCCGCCGCCTTCCCGACGCTCGAGGCCTGCATGGAGGCCGCGGCCGGGCCCGGCACCTGGGTGACCGAGCAGTCCTGCGAGGAGGGCTTCGGCCAGGCGCTCGAGGCGCATGTCGAGACCGCGCCGCGCTACGACGACGAGGCGCTCTGCGAGGCCGAGCACGGCACCGAATGCGTAGTCGACGAGCGCGCGGGCGGCGGTGGCGGCTCGATCTTCCTGCCGCTGATGGCGGGCTATCTGATCGGCAACATGATGGGCGGGCGCGGCGTCGGCGCGCAGCCCTTCTACGGCCGCTCCTCGGGCGGCTTTGCCACCACGGGCGGCACGGTGCTGAACTCGAACCGCGGCGCGGCGGCGCTTTCGCCGCAGGCCTTCCGCTCTGGTCCCGTGACCCGCGGCGCCGCGCCGATGACGCGGGCCACCGTGGCCCGCAGCGGCGGCTTCGGCGCCGCGCGCACCGGCAGCGGCCTGCGCGGCGGCTTCGGCGGCTGAACCGGCCGGGCGGGCCAATTCGGCGCGCGGGCGCCGACTGATCGCAAAACGAAAACAATGAGTTGACGGGATCGGTCCGGGCGCGGCCCCGGTCCGGCCCGTGCCGTCATGCTGCCGCGTTGTTTCCGAACATCGCCCTATCGGGGCCCAAGAGCCGTGCTAGACCGGCTGTCAGGGCCGGATCGGCCGCCGACTGTCCCGCCTGACGCGACAATGGCGCGGGGGCTTGCGGGCGTTTCGCCGTCATCTCGCCCCATTCGGGCGCAAGGAGGTCATCGCCGCACCATGATTTCGACAAGATTTCCTTTGTCCGCCGGCGGGCGGGGGATACCTTACGAACCATTCCCGGTTGCGGGGAGCCGGCCAGCTGGGGTGGCCGGTCCGGCCGAGGGTCGGACGAATTCAGTCTGCATGCGGGCCGCCCGGCCGGCATCGCGACAGCATAGCAAGACGCGCCCGGCGGCGCGGCGCCGGTGAGCCATCAGCCGCCCGGCGCACCAAGAGGTCATGCCGGGCCGCTGGGTCCGCGAGGAAGGAGAACGATTGATGTCAGGCGGCAAGCGTATCGTGGGCACGGATGGTGACGACAAGCTGATCGGCACCGAGTGCAACGACGTCATCAAGGGGGGCGCGGGCAACGATCACATCGACGGTCGCGGCGGCGCCGACCACGTCTATGGCGGTGACGGCGACGACCACATCATCGGCGATGCCCGCGAGACCATGCATGGCGGCGACGGCCGCGACACCTTCGATGTCGAGAAGGGCGGCAAGGTCTACGGCGGCGGCGATGGCGGCTCCGACGATGTCGACACGCTCGACCTGCGCGGCCTTGGCAATCTCTACGTCAAGGACGTCACGCCGGATGACGACGGCAACGGCGTCAATGGCTGGATCCAGTTCCTCGACGAGAACATGCAGCCGATCGGCGAGCGGCTCGACTTCTACGACATCGAGAACTTCCTGAAGGACCCGCAGCCGGGCGACAACCGCGCCCCCGACGCGCAGGACGACAGCGCCCGCACCGGCGAGGAGATGGCCGTCACCATCGACGTGCTCGACAACGACAGCGACCCCGACGGCGACCCGCTGACCGTGACCTCCGCCACCACGTCGAGCGGCTCGGTCCGGATCAACGACGACGGTTCGCTGACCTTCCAGCCCGAGCCCGGCTTCAACGGCAACGTGTTCATCGACTACGAGATCAGCGACGGCCAGGGCGGCACGGACACGGCCCGGGTCGCGGTCGAGGTGGGCTGCGGCAAGCCCGGCCTCGACGGGATCGTCGAGGGCACTGCGGCGGCCGACCTGATCGACCTCGACTACACCGGCGACCCCGAGGGCGACCGGATCGACGCGGGCGACGCGATCCTCGGCGACGACGCGCCGGATGACGACCGGGTCTACGGTTTCGAAGGCGACGACACGATCAAGGCCGGCCGCGGCGACGACCTCGTCTTCGGCGGCGAGGGCGACGACACCATCTTCGGCGAGGAGGGCGATGACCGCCTGCATGGCGGCGCTGGTGACGACACCATCACCGGCGGTCTCGGCAACGACAAGATCAGCGGCGGCGACGGCGATGACGTGATCGAGGCCGGCGACGGCGACCGCCACGCCGACACCGCGCGCTTCGACAATCCCTATCCCGGCCTCGACCGCGACCCCGACCCCTATGACGACCGCGACGTCGTCTATGGCGGCGCCGGCAACGACCGGATCAGCACCGGCGACGACCAGGACAGGATCTACGGCGGCAGCGGCAACGACCGGATCGATGCCGGGATCGACGACGACTACGTGCATGGCGGCGATGGCGACGACTACATCGTCGGCGGCGAAGGCAACGACAGGATCGATGGCGGCGCCGGCAACGACACGATCTATGGCGGCCTCGACCCGCGCTTCCCCGACGCGCTCAACATCCGCGACGACCAGGGCGACAAGGTCACCGACAACGGCCGCGACGTGATCCGCGGCGGTGACGGCGACGACGTCATCTTCGGCCAGGACGACGACGACCGGATCTGGGGCGACGCCGGAAACGACACCATTGATGGCGGCATCGACGACGACAAGATCTACGGCGGCACCGGCAACGACACCATCACAGGCGGGCAGGGCGCCGACAGGCTCTATGGCGGCGACGACCGCGACAGCTTCATCGGCGGCGATGCCGGCGACGAAGTCGATGGCGGCTCGGGCGGCGACGACTACGACGTGCTCGACCTGAGCGGCACCGACCAGGTTGACCGGATCGTCTACACCTCGGACGACCGCGAGGACGGGATCGTCTACTTCAAGGACGGCTCGACCATGCGGTTCGAGGAGATCGAGAACGTCGTGCCCTGCTTCACCCCCGGCACGCTGATCGCCACCCCGCGCGGCGAACGGCTGGTCGAGGAGCTGCGCGAGGGCGACCGCATCATCACCCGTGACAACGGCATCCAGGAGATCCGCTGGCTCGGCCGCAAGGATCTGGGGCCGCGCCACATGCTCACCAGCCCGCATTTGCAGCCGGTGATGATCCGCGCCGGCGCGCTTGGCGGCGGCCTGCCCGAGCGCGACATGATGGTGTCGCCCAACCACCGCCTGCTGCTGAGCGGAGCGCGGGCCGAGCTCTATTTCGGCGAGACCGAGGTGCTGGCCGCGGCCAAGCACCTGGTCGGCAGCCGTGGCATCCACCGGGTCGACGTCTCGCGCACCAGCTACATCCACATGCTGTTCGACCAGCACGAGGTGGTGCTGTCGAACGGCGCCTGGACCGAGAGCTTCCAGCCGGGCGACCACACGCTGAACGGCATCGGCGAAACCCAGCGCGGCGAGATCTGCGGGCTGTTTCCCGAACTGGCCACGCCCGAGGGCGTGCAGGCCTACCGCGCGGCGCGCAAGGCGCTCAAGCGCCACGAGGCGCAGCTGATGGTGGTCTGATCGGAAGATCCCGGCCGGGGTTGGGGCGGCGCGCAGCGGTGCCGCAACCATCCGCCGGGGGCGGCGTTGGATGACGGGGTCCGGGCCGGACCGCGTGGCGGACGGGGTCGGGCGCCCGCGGGCGGGTGCGCGTCCCGACCGGTCCAGCCAGCCCGCGAGGTCAGATGTTCTCCACCATCCTGCGCAAGCTTCGCCGCCTGTCGCGCCGGCTCTGGGTTCGGGTGGCCCTGATCTCGGGGCTGCTCTTCGTCGCGCTCGGCGCCGCCAAGCTGTTCGGGCCGATGATCCCGGCAGGCTTCGCCGAGGCGATCGGCGCCGACGCGCTGAACCGGCTGCTCGACATCATCTCGACCTCGATGCTGGCCGTCACGACCTTCTCGCTGTCGGTGATGGTCAGCGTGCACCAGTCGGCCTCGTCGCGCTGGACGCCGCGGGCGCATCGCATGCTCTTGGCCGACACCACCACGCAGACGGTGCTCGCCACCTTCGTCGGCGCCTACATCTACGCGCTCGCGGCGATCATCCTGCTGTCCACGCCCTATTACGGCGAGAAGGAGATCGTCACGCTCTACATCGCGACGCTGGTGGTGCTGGTGCTGATCGTCTTCGTGATCCTGCGCTGGATCCTCCACCTGCAGGCGCTCGGCAGTCTCGTCGACACCACCGCCCGGATCGAGAGCGAGGCGCTCGGGGCGTTTCGCGAACGCGCCGAGAGGCCTTGTCTAGGCGGTCACGCGCTGAGCCCCGGCGACGTGCCGCGCGACGCCCGGCCGGTCCGGGCGCGGGGCACCGGATACATCCAGGCGATCTTCGAGGCGGCGCTGCAGGAGGCGGCCGAGGAGCATGACGCCCGGATCTATTTCGAGGCCCCGGTCGGCCGTTTCGTCCACGAGGGCGAGATCGTCGCCCGCGTCGCGGGCGGCGGCGATGAGATCGAGGGCGCCCTCCACGAGAACATCCGCATGGGCGCGCTGCGGACGGTCGAGCAGGATCCGCGCTTCGGGCTGATCATGCTGTCGGAGATCGGCTCCAAGGCGCTGTCGCCCGGCATCAACGATCCGGGCACCGCGATCGACGTGATCGGCCGGATCGGGCGGGTGCTCAACTCGGTCCGAGACGAGCTGGGCGGCGGGCGGGACACGGCGATCCACGACCGTCTCTGGGTGCCGCCGCTCGACCCGACCGACCTGATGCAGGACGGCTTCGGCGCGATCGCGCGGGACGGGCGGGAACTGGCCGAGGTGCAGATCGCGCTGCAGAAGACGCTGGCCGCGCTGCAGGACCACCCGGACCGCAAGATCGCCGAGGCCGCGCGCGACATGGCGCGGATCGCGCTGCTCAGGGCGCGCGCCGGTCTCGGCTTCGCGCCGGATCTCGAGCGGCTGGAACGTGCCGTGCCGCTCGAGATCGTCCGGTCGCTCAGGGAATGATGCGGCTGTATTTGGTGCCCTCGAGCGTCGCGCCGACCCGCAGGCCGGTCTGCGCGAAGACCACCGCGATCACCGGCGACAGCGAGGTGGTGGTCTCGGCGCGCAGCATCTCGCCGCGGTCGTTGACCGCGTATTCCACGTCGGCGCCGGCGGCCCAGCCCGGCGCGCGGCGGAAATCCGACAGCGCCTGCTCGGTCATGAAGAATAGCACGTGGCTGAACTGCTGCGCGCCGATCTGCAGCCCGGCGCTGGCGGTGGCGGCGGAGTAGTAGTCGACCACGCTTTCGCCGACCAGCAGCGCGCCGCGCCCGTAGGAGCCGCCGAAGCCGAGGCCGACCTCCGTCACCAGCGGCATCACCAGCATGCCCTTGGCCTGCCGCGCGAGGTCGCGCGTGCCGGGATAGTTCTGGTACATGAAGTTCAGCGTGCTCTGCACCCGCGCGTCGATGCGCGAGGCGCCGTCGCTGCCCACACCGTTGCCGCAGGCCGCCAGAAGGCCCGTCGCGCCCAGGCCCGCCATCAGCCCGCGTCTCGTGGTCGTCGTCATGTCTCTGCCCCTCAAGTGATGTGTCCGTCGCCCTTGTCGCCGGGCGATCGCCGGCACGATAGGCGAGCCGCCGCCGGCTGTCATCCGCCGACGGCCGGCCATGTCCCGTTCGGCGGGTCTCAGCCCGCCATGGCCCGCGCCGCCCGCGGCGCGAAATAGGTGAGAACCCCGTCGCAGCCGGCGCGGCGGAAGGCCAGGAGGCTCTCCATCATCACCCGGTCGCCGTCGAGCCAGCCGTTCTGCGCCGCCGCCTCGATCATCGCGTACTCGCCGGAGACCTGATAGGCGAAGAGCGGCACGCCGAACTCGTCCTTGGCGCGGCGGCACAGATCGAGATAGGACATGCCCGGCTTGACCATCACCATGTCCGCCCCCTCGGCGATGTCGCGCGCCACCATGCGCAGCGCCTCGCGCGGGTTCGCCGGGTCGACCTGGTAGGTCTTCTTGTCGCCCTTGAGCGCGCCGCTCGCGCCCACCGCGTCGCGGAACGGGCCGTAGAAGGCCGAGGCGAACTTCGCGGCGTAGCTCAGGATCGAGACATGTCCGTGCCCCTCGGCCTCGAGCGCGGCGCGGATCGCGCCGATCCGGCCGTCCATCATGTCCGAGGGCCCGAGGATGTCGGCGCCGGCGCGCGCCTGCGCCAGCGCCATCTTCACCAGCGCCTCGACCGTGCGGTCGTTGACGATCTCGCCATCCTCGACGAAGCCGTCATGGCCGTTGATGTTGTAGGGGTCGAGCGCGATGTCGGTCATCAGCGCCATCTCGGGCACCGCGTCCTTGATCGCCCGGATCGCGGTGTTGGTCAGGTTGTCGTCCGACCACGCCTCGGCGCAGTCCTCGGTGCGGCTCTCGATCCCGGTGTAGGGAAACAGGCACATCGCCGGGATGCCGAGATCGCGCGCCTCGCGCGCCGCCTTGACCGCGCGGTCGACGGTGCGGCGGGTGACGCCGGGCATCGAGGCGATGGCGCTTTCCTCGTCGCGGCCCGCCTGCAGGAAGATCGGCCAGATCAGGTTGTCGGGCGTCATCGCGGTCTCGCGCACCATGGCGCGCAGGGCAGGGGTGCGGCGCAGTCGGCGCGGCCGGGCGAGCGGGTAGCTGGCGGTGGGGAACTGCGGCATCGGGCGACCTCCGGCGGCGGTGTATTCATATCACATGCGACGGGGTGGCACGGTTCAGGGCCGGTCACAAGTCTGGGCATCCCCGGGGCGGGGGGCTAGGCTCCGCCGGACGACCCATTCGCCGGACCGGACACGCGTGGACCTGACCAAGACCCTCTTCGAAGTGATCGACATGCGATCCTTCTCGAACCTGTGGTTCTGGATCATGCTGGCGGTGATCTGGTCGACGGCGAGCCACTGGGTCCTGGGCGTGCCCTTCGACATGGTGGCCCGCGCCCGGCGGTTCGGCGGGCAGGCCGAGACCGACCTGCACGACATGGTCCGGATCAACGTCAACCGCATGCTGCACGTGGCGCATGTGGCCGGGACGGTCCTGCTGGCCGCGCTGACCTTCGTGCTGTCGTCCCTCGTGGTGCTGGGCTTCTGGTACTGGGTCGAGTTCGCCCAGGCAGTGGCGCTGATCGCGGTGCCGATGAGCCTCGTAGGCGCGCTGTCGCTGCGCCTCGCCCGGCGGATTGCCGCCGAGGCGCCGCAGGGCGACGCGCTGCGCCGCCGGCTGGCCCGGCATCGCTTCGCCACGCAGGCGATCGGCATGGTCTCGATCTTCGTGACCGCGATGTTCGGCATGTACCGGAACCTCACGGTGGTGCCGGGGTTCTGACCGCCCGGCGCTTGACAGTGCCACCCCTGAAGGTAGGTGAGCGCAGATGACCAGGAACACCGGCAGCAGGATCACCGTCTCGGGCGCGCCCGAAGGCTTCGACGCGCGACTCGTCCTTCAGGAGACGGAGCGGGCCAAGGGCCCCGTGATCCACGTCGCCCGCGACGACAAGCGCATGGCGGCGATGCGCGCCGCGATCGAGTTCTACGCCCCCGACATGCCGGTGATCACCTTCCCGGCCTGGGACTGCCTGCCCTATGACCGAGTGTCGCCCGCGGCCGAGATCTCGGCCGCGCGCATGGCGGTGCTGGCGGGGCTTCTGCACGACATGCCCGAGCGCTTCGTGCTGCTCACCACCGTCAACGCCGCCACCCAGCGCGTGCCGGCGCGCGAGCTGCTGCGCGGCGCCGCCTTCAGCGCCAAGGTCGGCAATCGCATCGACGAGGCCGGGCTGCGCCACTTCCTCGTGCGGATGGGCTTCACCCAGAGCCCCACCGTGACCGAGCCCGGCGACTACGCGATCCGTGGCGGCATCATCGACATCTTCCCGCCCGGACAGGGCGGGCCGGTGCGGCTCGACATGTTCGGCGACGTGCTCGACGGCGCGCGCCGCTTCGACCCGGCGAGCCAGCGCACCACCGACAAGCTCGACAGCGTCGAGCTGGCGCCGGTTTCAGAGGTGATCCTCGACGACGACGCGATCACCCGCTTCCGGCAGAACTACCGCATCGAGTTCGGCGCGGCCGGCACCGACGACCCGCTCTACGAGGCGGTGACGAACGGCCGCAAGCATGCCGGGATGGAGCACTGGCTGGGCTTCTTCCAGGACGGGCTTGAGACGCTGTTCGAATACCTGCCCGGCGCGCCGGTCACGCTCGACGATCAGGCCGGGCCGCAGCGCGAGGCGCGCTGGACGCTGGTCAGGGACGCCTACGAGACCCGCCGCCACGCGATGAGCCAGATGGGGCGGATCGACTCGATCTACAAGCCCGCGCCGCCCGAGTCCCTTTATCTCGACGAAGACGGCTGGCAGGCCGCTACCGCCGGCCGCCGAGTGCTGCGCTTCGCGCCGCTGCCGCAGGCGACCGGGCCGGGCGTGACCGATGCCGGCGGCCGGATCGGGCGCAACTTCTCGCCCGAGCGCCAGCAGGAGAGCATCAGCCTCTTCGCCGCGCTGGCCAAGCACGTGAAGGACCGGATGAAGACCGGGCCGGTGGTCATCGCCTCATATTCCGAAGGCGCGCGCGAGCGGCTTTCGGGGCTGATCGAGGACGAGGGGCTGGCCGAGACCATCCATGTCCGCGACTGGAAGGGCGTGGGCAAGCGCGGCCTGCACCTCGCGGTCTGGCCGCTCGAGCACGGTTTCGAGACCGACGACCTGACCGTGATCTCCGAGCAGGACGTGCTGGGCGAAAGGCTGATCCGCCGCGCCCGCAAGAAGCGCCGCGCCGACAACTTCCTGACCGAGACGCAAAGCCTCTCGCCCGGCGATCTGGTGGTGCATGTCGACCATGGCGTCGGCCGCTATCACGGGCTCGAGGTCATCACGGCCGCCGGGGCCGCGCATGAATGCCTCGCGCTCGAATATGCCGAGAACGCGAAGCTCTACCTGCCGGTCGAGAATGTCGAGCTGCTCAGTCGCTACGGCCACGAAGAGGGCCTTCTCGACAAGCTCGGCGGCGGCGCGTGGCAGGCCAAGAAGGCCAAGCTCAAGGAACGCATCCGCCAGGCCGCCGACCGGCTCATCCGCATCGCCGCCGAGCGGGCGCTGCGCTCGGCGCCCAAGCTCGTGCCGCATGACAGCATCTGGGAGCAGTTCCTCGCCCGTTTCCCCTATGACGAGACCGAGGACCAGCTTCAGGCGATCGAGGACGTGCTGAACGACATCGAGTCGGGCCACCCGATGGACCGGCTGATTTGCGGCGACGTCGGTTTCGGCAAGACCGAAGTGGCGATCCGCGCCGCCTTCGTCGCCGCCATGTCCGGCGTGCAGGTCGCGGTGATCGCGCCGACCACGCTGCTCGCGCGCCAGCACTTCAAGAACTTCGAGGAACGCTTCCGCGGCTTCCCGATCAACGTCAAGCCGCTGTCGCGCTTCGTCTCGGCGAAAGAGGCCTCGGCCACGCGCGAGGGGCTCGCCAAGGGCACGGTCGACATCGTGGTGGGCACCCATGCGCTGCTGTCGAAGTCGGTGAAGTTCAAGGAGCTGGGCCTGCTGATCGTCGACGAGGAGCAGCATTTCGGCGTGACCCACAAGGAGCGGCTGAAGGCGCTGCGCACCGACGTGCACGTGCTGACGCTGACCGCCACGCCGATCCCGCGGACGCTGCAGATGTCGCTCACCGGCGTGCGCGACCTGTCGATCATCGGCACCCCGCCGGTCGACCGTCTCGCGATCCGCACCTATGTGAGCGAATTCGACACCGTCACCGTGCGCGAGGCGCTGCTGCGCGAGCGCTATCGCGGCGGCCAGAGCTTCTTCGTGGTGCCGCGCGTCTCGGACCTGCCCGAGATCGAGGAATTCCTGAAGACCGAGGTGCCGGAGGTTTCCTACGTGGTGGCCCACGGCCAGATGGCGGCGGGCGAGCTCGACGACCGGATGAACGCCTTCTACGACGGGCGCTACGACGTGCTTTTGGCGACCACCATCGTGGAGAGCGGCCTCGACATCCCGACCGCCAACACGATGATCGTGCACCGCGCCGACATGTTCGGCCTCGCGCAGCTCTACCAGATCCGCGGCCGGGTCGGGCGCTCCAAGACCCGCGCCTATGCCTATCTCACCACCAAGCCGCGCGCGCCGCTCACGGCAGGGGCCGAGAAGCGGCTGCGCGTGCTGGGCAGCCTCGACAGCCTCGGCGCCGGCTTCACGCTGGCGAGCCAGGACCTCGACATCCGCGGCGCCGGCAACCTGCTGGGCGAAGAGCAGTCGGGCCAGATGAACGAGGTGGGCTTCGAGCTTTACCAGCAGATGCTCGAGGAGCAGATCTCCAAGATCAAGTCGGGCGAAGTCGAGGGCATCCAGGACGAGGGCCAGTGGGCGCCGCAGATCAATCTCGGCGTGCCGGTGCTGATCCCCGAGGATTACGTGCCCGATCTCGACGTGCGGCTCGGCCTCTACCGCCGCCTCTCGGAGCTGACCACCAAGGTCGAGCTCGAGGGCTTCGCGGCCGAGCTGATCGACCGCTTCGGCCCGCTGCCCAAGGAAGTGAACACGCTGCTGCTCGTGGTGCGCATCAAGGCGATGTGCCTGCGCGCCGGGATCAGCCAGCTCGACGGCGGACCGAAGGGCGCGACGATCCGCTTCCACAACGACAAGTTCGCCTCGCCCGAGGGGCTGGTCGAATTCATCCAGGACCAGAAGGGTCAGGCCAAGGTGAAGGACAACAAGATCGTGGTGATGCGCGACTGGGGCAAGGAGGCCGACAAGATCCGCGGCGCCTTTTCCATCGCCAAATCGCTGGCCGAGAAGGTGAAGGACGCCAAGAAGGCCAAGGCCGTCGCACAATGACACAAACATCAAGTTCAGATCGCAAGCGAATGATTTCGCTTGTCATTCCGGCCTACAACGAGGCCGGCAACATCGAGGCGCTGGTGCGCGAGGCGTTCGAGCTTCTGCCCGCGGACCTGCTTGGCGAGGTGATCGTGGTCGACGATTGCTCGACCGATGACGGCGTGGCGCGACTCGTCGCGCTGCGCGAGACCCATCCGCGCCTGCGGGTGCTGCGCCATGCCCGCAACGCCGGCCAGAGCGCGAGCGTGCGCACCGGGGTCGCCGCGGCGCGCTATCCGCTGGTCGCGACGCTCGATGGCGACGGGCAGAACCCGCCGGGCGACATCCCGGCGCTGGTGGCGGCCTACGACCCGGACGGGCCGCAGCTTGTCGGAGGCGTGCGCGAAAAACGCCGCGATACCCGCTCCAAGCGGATCGCCTCGCGTCTGGCCAACGGGCTGCGGCGGCGCGTGCTGAACGATGATTGCCCCGACACCGGCTGCGGCCTGAAGGTGTTCGAGCGCGACCGGCATCTGGCGCTGCCGTTCTTCCACGGCCAGCACCGCTACCTGCCGGCGCTGTTTCGCGCCTACGGGGCGCGCACCGCCTATATCGCCGTGGGCGACCGCGCCCGTCAGCACGGCGCCTCGCACTACACCAACTGGAAGCGTGGCCTGCAGGGCGTGCCGGACCTGATCGGCGTGCGCTGGCTGGTGATGCGGGCCCGGCCAGCCCGGGCCGAGGAGGTCGCATGAGCATCTTCGTCGAATGGTTCGCGGGAACCACCTGGGTCGAGCTTCTGTGGCTCACCGTCGGCTTCATGGCGCAGGCGATGTTCTCGGCGCGCTTCCTCGTGCAGTGGATCGCCAGCGAGAAGGTCCGCCGCTCGATCGTGCCGGAGACGTTCTGGTACTTCTCCTTCGCGGGAGGGGCGATGCTGCTGGCCTACGCGATCTACCGGCGCGACCCGGTCTTCATCATGGGCCAGGCCTTCGGGCTGATGGTCTATGCGCGCAACATCTATTTCATCTGGATCGAGCGCCGGGCGGGCGAGCCGGGGCATGAGAACTGACCGCGCCTGGATCGGCCTGATCCTCGGCTGGGCGGCGCTGCAGATCGCGTGGCGCTATGCCCAGGGGCCGGCGCTCGAACTGGACGAAGCCGAGGCTTTCTACCACGCGCGCGAGCTGGCGCTTGGCTACAACGCCCAGCCGCCGCTGTATTTCTGGCTGCAATGGGGCGTGTTCCAGCTTGTCGGCGGGAACGTCTTCGCGCTGGCCCTTCTGAAGAACGCGCTCTTGGCGGGCGGCGCGCTGTCGCTCTACGCGATGCTGCGCCGGCTGCGGCCGCCGCTCGAGGCGGGCCTCGCCGTCGCGGCGCTCGGCCTGCTGCCGCAGATCCTGTGGGAAGCACAGCGGGCGCTCACCCATTCGGTGCTCGCGACCGCGGTCGCGCTGATGCTGATGGCGCTCACCGACCGGATCCTGCGGGCGCCGGGCCGGGCCTCGGCGCCGGACTGGATCGCGCTCGGCCTGCTGGCCGGTCTTGGCACGATCTCGAAGTGGAACGTGGCGCTGCTGCCCGCGGCGCTGCTGGTGGCGGCGCTGTGGCGGCGGCCGCGCCGCGCCGCCCTTTCGACGGGCGGGCTGCTGCTGGCCGCGCTGGCGCTGGCCGCGGTCGTCATCGGGCCGCTGCGCTGGGTGCTGGACAACCCGGCCCTGGCGTCAGGCTCGGTCCACAAGCTGGGCATCGAGACGGGCGGGGCGCTGGCGCGCGCGCTGGAGGCGCTGGCCAGCCTTGCTGCGGCATGGGCCGCGTTCTGCGGCCTGGTGATCCTCGTGGCCGTCGGCGTCCGGCTCGGCACTCGCGCCGCGCCGCGCTGGCGGCCGGATGGCCAGGCGCGGCTGATGATCGACACGATGGTCGCGGGCACGCTCCTGCTGGCGCTCGGCCTCGTCGCCACGGGGGCGACCGAGGTGAAGGACCGCTGGCTCCTGCCCGTGGCGATCTTCGCCGCGCCGGTGGCGGCGCTGTGGATGCTCGACAGGCTCGGCCCCGTGGGCCGCAGGCGGTTCGCCCTCGGCCTCGCCGGGTTGTGGGGTGTGGCGATCCTGCTCCTGCCGGTCTCGGGCCGGGTCGAGCCGGGCTACCGCGACACGGGCTTCCCCGGCCTCGCGGCTTGGATCGAGAGCCACGCGCCGGAGGCGACGATCGTCACAGACGCGACATGGGTGGCCGGAAACCTGCGGCTGGCGCTGCCGGGGCGCGAGGTCTGGACGCTCGCGGACATGCCGCGGGACGGCGGCCCCGTGCTGTGGGTTTCGCGCGACGGGCAGGGCGAGGACGTCGCCCGCAGCGCCGGGCGCACCGCCGAGCCGCTAGGCGCGTACCTCACCACGCGCGGCCGGCGCGACCAGGTCTTCGGGCTGGCGGTCAGCCGCTGAGCTCAGCCCTCGCCCTCCGCGGCGATCTGCGCGCGGATGTCGGAGATCACCTGGGCCCAGAGCTCGGGCGGCTGCGCGCCGGGCACGGCGTGGCGCTGGCCGACGATGAAGGTCGGCACCGCCTGCACGCCCATCTCGCGGCTGTGGGCGTCGCGGTTGCGGATGGTCTCGGCATCTGCGTCGCTTTCCAGCAGCCGGCGCACCACGGCGGCGTCCATCTCGAGGCTGTCAGCGATATCGGCCAGCACGTCGTGGTCGCCGATGTCGCGGCCTTCGGTGAAGTAGGCCTTGAACAGCGCGCTCACGGCGGCCGTCTGCCGCCCCTCGATGCCGGCCCAGTGGATCAGCCGGTGCGCGTCGAGCGTGTTGGGCGTCCTGGCGATCCGGTCGAGGTTCAGCTCGAGCCCGGCCTCGGCGGCCCGTTCGACGATCGGGGCATAGGCCTTGGTCGCGCCTTCGCGGCCGCCGAACTTGGCCTCCAGATAGGCGCGCCGGTCCATGCCGCCCGCCGGCATGTCGGGGTTGAGCTGGAACGGGTGCCACTCGATGGTGAAGGGGTGGTCGGGATGGTCGGCCAGCGCCCGGTCGAGATTGGCCTTGCCGATCCAGCACCAGGGGCAGATCGGGTCTGAGAGAATGTCCAGTTTGACCATGGCCGGGCCCTTCGGTGATGAGTGCTGGGACAGGGGCTGAGGGCTACGCGCTGCGCGGCGATGTTGCAAGTCGGATGGGCAACGTCGTATGGCATGCGCCATGACCACCTCCGATCTTCGCCCCGGCTCCCTCGTGCGCATCGCCCGCGAGAACGGCACGCAGGAATCCGCGCCGCCGCTCGATCTGGGCGCGCGGGTGCGCGAACTCAGGAAGGCGCAGGGCTGGACGCTGGAACAGGCGGCAGGCCAGGCGGGCCTGGCGCGCTCGACGCTCTCGAAGATCGAGAACGGCCAGATGTCGCCCACCTATGACGCGCTGAAGAAGCTGGCGACGGGCCTCGGCATCTCGGTGCCGCAGCTCTTCACGCCGCCGCGCGACGGGCGCATCACCGGCCGGATGGTGCATGTCCGGGCCGGCGAGGGGCGCGCGCAGATCACCGCGACCTACGAACACGAGCTTTTGGCCGAGGGGCTGCGGGCCAAGAAGATGCTGCCCTACCGGGCGCGCGTGCGCGCCCGTTCCTTCGCGGAGTTCGACGGCTGGGTCCGGCATGACGGCGAGGAGTTCCTCTACGTGCTGACCGGCACGATCCGCCTGCTGACCGAGTTCTACGAGCCGGTCGACATGAAGCGTGGCGACAGTGCCTATTACGACGCCGCGATGGGCCATAACGTGATCTCGACCAGCCCCGAGGATGCGACCATCCTCTGGGTCACCTCGCTGGACTGACCGACTAGCTGTCGTCGCGGCCGTCCTTGCTGTCGTCGTCGCCATAGGCGGCGTCGTCGCTGTAGACGTCCTCCGAGGGGTGCATCGAGCGGGCCGAGGCGATGATCCGCTCGTTGTCGCGGCTCTCGTCCATCATCGCGTCGGCCGGGTCGGTGCCCTCGAGCCATTCCGATACCTCGTCCCTCGCATCCTCGCGGGTCATGCCGGTCGCCTCGCAGAGATGATCGAGGAAGGGGCCGAGTTCGCCTTCGGTCGCCTCGACCTCGTCGGGATCGAGATCCGGCCATTCCGTCAGGATGTTGGGTACGAATGCGTGCCAGTGATTGGCGACGTGGCTCCATTTCATCGCGGGTCTCCTCATGCTGCCCGATCACTTGATCCGGCAACGGCAAGCGGGGGGACCGGGTTCCGGCCCGCCCGCTCCCGAGACCGCGATCAGATCACGACATCGACCACGGCGAGCCCGACCTGCGCGGTGCCGACGGCGGCGTCGCCGACCACCCGCACCGGCGTGCAGCCCGCGGCCACCGCCCCCAGAAGGGCAAGTGCCGCGAGGCGGCGCAGGGGGCGGCTCACTCCGCCGCCTCCGTGGCCTTGTCCTCAGCACCTGCCTCGGCCTGCGGGTCGGCGCCGCCCGCCTCGTGCCACCAGACATCGGGCTGCCAGCCCGGCCAGTCGCCGAAGATCGGGATCACCTCGGGATGCTTCAGATCCGCGTCGTAGGCGATGCGGCTGATGTTCCACTGGTAGATCGGGATCACGTGACGCCCGGCCGTCAGGACCCGGTCGAGCCCCTTGGCCGCGGCGAGGAAATCCTCTTGCGACTCGGAGGTGAGCAGAAGGTCGATCAGCCCGTCCACGGCCGGGTTCTTGACCCCCATCAGGTTGCGCCCGCCGGGGGTGTCGGCGGCCTCGGCGCCCCAGTAGAGATACTGCTCGTTGCCGGGCGACAGCGACAGGCCGCGGCGGAAATAGGTCATGTCGAAATCGTAGGCGTCGGTGCGCTCCTTGTACTGCGCGCTGTCGACGGTCGAGATCTCCGGCGTGATGCCGATCCGCTCGAGCGACTGCACGTACATGTCGATGATCGCCGCGTTCTCGGAACTGCCCTGCTCGAGCAGGATCTCGAAGCGGAAGGGCTCGCCGGTCTCCTCGTTGGTGAGCACGCCGTCCTGCACCACCCAGCCCGCGCTCGACAGCAGCGTCAGCGCCGAGGCGATGTTCTTGCGGTTGCGCTCGGTGCCGTCGGAGACGGGCAGGGCGTAGCCCTCCAGCGCGCCCGGCGGCAGGTCGCCCTCCCAGCGCTCGAGGAACTCCTTCACCCGGCCCTCGGCCGGCCCCTCGTCCATGCCGAGCGGCGAGTTCGAGAAATAGGAGGTGATGCGCGGCTGCGCGCTGCCGGTCATCGCCTCGTTGATGAACTCGAAGTTGAACGCCTCGATCAGCGCCTGGCGCACGCGCCAGTCCTCGAAGAGCGGGTTGCGCGAGTTCATCACGAAGCCGGTCATGCCCGAGGGCCGGGCATGCGGCAGCTCCTCGAGCACCACCTCGCCCGAGCGCACGCGCGGGAAGTCGTACTGGCTGTCCCAGCGCGCGACGTTGAATTCACGGGTAAAGTTGGTCTCGCCGGTCTTGAACGCCTCGAAGGCGGCCGTCTCGTCGCCGAAGAACTCGAGCCGGATCTCGTCAAGATTGGCGGTGCCGCGGCGGAACGGGATGTCCTCGCCCCAGTAGTCCTCGTTGCGCTTCAGCGACACGAAGCGCCCGGCCTCGTAGTCGTCGATGACATAGGGCGCGGAGGTGATCGGGATGGTGTCGAGGCCGCTTTCGCCGAACTCCTGTCCCTCCCACTGCGCCTTCTTGAGGATCGGCCGCATCCCGGCCAGCAGCGCCAGCTCGCGGTCGGCGGTGTTGAAGGTCAGGCGCACCTTGCGCTCGCCGGTCTCCTCGATCTTCTCCACCTTCGACCAGAAGCCCTGGTAGCGCGGATGGCCCTCGGTCCCGAGCGTCTCGAAGGACCAGATCACGTCCTCGACGGTGACCGGGCTGCCGTCCGAGAACGCCGCCTCGGGGTGCAGGGTGAACTCGACCCAGCTGCGGTCGGGCGCCGTCTCGACGCTCTCGGCCAGCAGGCCGTACAGCGTGAAGGGCTCGTCGAGCGAGCGGCCCATCAGGCTCTCGCCGATCAGGAAGCTCAGCTGCCAGGGCACCGAGCCCTTGAGGATGTAGGGGTTGAGGCTGTCGAAGCCGCCGACCTCGGCGGTGGCCATGCGGCCGCCCTCGGGCGCGTCGGGGTTGGCATAGGGCAGCGCCTCGAACCCCTCCGGCAGGGCGGGCTCGCCATACATGGCGATCCCGTGCTGCGGTTCGGCCATCGCGGCCCCGGCGCCGAGCGCGGCGAGAAAACTCGCTGTTCCCAACAGCTTGACGTAAGGTGAATTCATTCTGCTCGAAGCCCCCTGAGTGGTTCGGTTCTTTGACCGGTTACGGTTGAAGAAAATCGTATAGTCCCCCCCGATCATTATCAAACTTTATGCTTGGACGACGGCGGGGAAAGGCTTATAAGGGACTCACTGCTCGATAGGTTTCTTGCCTGTATGAAACCTGCCTCATAACTCAACGCCCGCTTCGGCGGGCGTTTTTTTTGGGCTTGAGGCTGTGCGGAGCGGCGTCCTGGCCGAGGCCTGCGAGCTCGATTCCGATACGCAGTGAAACCGCGTTTTTCAAGCGTTTAGGCGCGAAAGGGACTCGTCAGCTTCGGGTGTCGCGGCCATTGTGTCGCACAAACAGGCAGTATCGGAGAGTGCCATGCATCTACGAGGCAAGACCGCGATCGTCACCGGTTCGAACTCCGGCATCGGGTTGGGAATCGCCCGCGAACTCGCCCGTGCCGGCGCCGACGTGGTTCTCAACTCCTTCACGGACCGCGAGGAAGACCATGCGCTTGCGCAGGAAATTGCCGATGCGCATGGGGTGAGCGCGCGCTACATCGCGGCCGACCTGTCAGACGCGGCGGCCGCGCGCGGGCTGGTCGAACGGGCCGGCCGCTGCGACATCCTCGTCAACAACGCCGGCATCCAGCACGTCGCGCCGATCGACGACTTCCCGGCCGAGAAGTGGGATGCGATCATCGCCATCAACCTCTCATCGGCCTTCCACACCACCGCCGCGGCGCTGCCGATGATGCGCGCGGCCGGCTGGGGCCGGGTGATCAACATCGCCAGCGCCCACGGCCTCACCGCCTCGCCCTACAAGTCGGCCTATGTCGCGGCCAAGCACGGCATCGTCGGCTTCAGCAAGGTCACGGCGCTCGAGACCGCGCGCGAGCCGATCACCTGCAACGCCGTCTGCCCGGGCTACGTGCTGACCCCGCTGGTCGAGGCGCAGATCCCCGACCAGATGAAGGCGCATGGCATGGACCGCGAGACGGTGATCCGCGAGGTGATGCTGGAGCGCCAGCCCTCCAAGGAGTTCGCCACCACCGAGCAGCTCGGCGGCACCTGCGTGTTCCTGTGCTCGGACGCGGCGGCGCAGATCACCGGCACCACGATCAGCGTAGACGGCGGCTGGACGGCGCTGTGATCAGGATCAACCTCGCGCTTCAGGGCGGGGGCGCGCATGGCGCCTTCACTTGGGGCGCGCTGGATCGGCTGCTGGCTGAACGGGACATCGAGATCGCGGCGATCTCGGGCACATCGGCCGGCGCGATGAACGCCGCCGTGCTGAAGGCCGGGCTGGTGCGCGGCGGCCGCGACGCCGCGCGCGCCAATCTCGAATGGTTCTGGGGCCGGATCGGCGCGGTGACCGATGCGCGCTGGTCGGACTGGATCTCGGCACTGGCGCCTACCGCGCCGGCGATGGCCCGCGCGATCGAATGGTCGCCGGCCTTCCGGGCGCTGGAGGCCGCGACACGGATGATGTCGCCCTATGCCTACGGACCGATGCTGCGCAACCCGCTGGCGCGCGTCCTGGGCGAGATCCGCTTCGAGGACGTGCGCGACCCTGCAGGGCCGCGGCTCTTCGTCGGGGCGACCAATGTCCGCTCGGGCAAGATCCGCGTGTTCACCGGAGACGAGCTGACGGCCGAGGCCGTGCTCGCCTCGGCCTGCCTGCCGACGCTCTTTCGCGCCGTCGAGATCGACGACCCGGCGACAGGGCGGCGCGAGGCCTACTGGGACGGCGGATATACAGGTAATCCGGCGCTGTTTCCATTGTACGACAAGGACTTGCCGGATGATGTTGTGATCGTGAACATCAATCCGTTGCACCGCGACGAGGTGCCGGGCGACAGCCTCGCCATCCAGAACCGGATCAACGAGATCAGCTTCAACTCGTCGCTGCTGCGCGAGCTAAGGGCGGTGGACTTCGTGCGCCGCCTGCTCGCCGATCACCGCCTGCCCGAGGGCGCGATGAAGCGGGTGCTGGTGCACATGGTGGGCGACGACGCGCTGATGAACGACCTCAACGTCGCCACCAAGACGATCCCCGCGCCGGTGATCCTGGCCCGGCTGCGCGCAGCCGGAGAGATGGCGATGGACCGCTTCCTGCGCGACCACAAGGCCGATCTGGGCCGCCGCGACACGGTCGATCTGCGAAAGATGTTCTCCTAGCGGCCCGAGGTCCCGGTACGCAACGGCTCGGCCTCGACCGGGCGTTCGCGGTCGGGCGGCGTGACGAGGCCGGCCGAGATCACCAGTTTCGCGGCCTCCTCGACGCTCATGTCGAGCAGGATCACGTCGGCGCGCGGCAGGAACAGCAGGAAGCCCGAGGTCGGGTTCGGCGTGGTCGGCAGGAACACCGTCACGATGTCGCCTTCGGGCGGCAGCTTGCGTGCCACCTCGCCCTTGGCCCGGGTCGAGATGAAGGCCAGCGCCCAGAGCCCCTTGCGCGGATACTCGATCAGGCAGGCCTGATCGAAGCTCGACTCGGACTGCGCGAAGACCGTCTCGGCGATCTGCTTTAGCCCCGAATAGATCGAGCGCACCACCGGCATGCGGCCGACGATGCCCTCGCCGAAGCGCAGCAGGCTGCGCCCGACGAAGCCCTTGGCCAGCGCGCCGACGAGGAAGGTGAACAGGATGAAGAAGATCACGCCCACGCCGCGCAGGTTGATCCCGATATACTGCTCGGGATTGAACCGGTCGGGCACGAAGGGCAGCACCCAGCTGTCGATCCAGCCGACCATCGTCCAGATCAGCCAGACGGTCAGGCCGATCGGCGCGATCACCACCACGCCGGCGATGAAGTTGTTGCGCAGCACGCCGATCAGGCTGCGTCGCTTGGGCGGCTCCGGCGGGTTGGGGGGCAGGATCGGCTGGCGGCTCACTTGGAACGGTCCTCGAAGGGGTCTACCGCCAATCTAGGCAGGGGCGGCGGGTGCGACAATGGCGCAGCCCGGCCGCCCGCGCCAGCCTCAAAGCTTGCCCAGTTCGACGGCGATCGCCGCGCCGAGGCGCGCATTGTTGAGCACCAGTTCGATGTTCGCCTCGAGCGAACGGCCCTCGGTCAGCTCGAAGATGCGGCCCAGCAGGAAGGGCGTGACGGCCTTGGCGGCGATGCCCTGCGCTTCGGCCTCCGCGAGCGCCTGATCGATCACCGGGCGCAGCTCCTCGGCCGGGATCTGCGAGGCCGCCGGGATCGGGTTGGCGACGAGCTGGCCGCCCTCGAGCCCCATCGCGCCGCGCATCCGCTGCGCGCGCGCGATCTCGGCGGCGCTGTCCATGCGCAGCGGCGCCGGCATGTCGGAGGTCGCCGACCAGAAGGCCGGCAGGACGTCCTGACCGTAGGCGATCACCGGCACGCCCAGCGTCTCCAGCACCTCGAAGGTCTTGGGCAGGTCGAGGATCGCCTTGGCGCCCGCCGCCACCACCGTGACCGGCGTCTTGGCCAGCTCTTGCAGGTCGGCCGAGATGTCGAAGCTCTGCTCCGCGCCGCGATGCACGCCGCCGATGCCGCCGGTGGCGAAGACCTCGATGCCGGCGAGGCGCGCGGCGATCATCGTCGCGGCCACGGTGGTCGCGCCGTCGCCGCCGCGCGCGAGGCAGGCCGCGAAGTCGGCGCGCGACAGCTTGGCCACGTCCTGCGCCTGTCCGAGCCGGTCGAGCTGCGCGTCGGTCAGGCCCACATGCAGCCGGCCGCCCAGCACCGCGATGGTCGCGGGCACCGCGCCATGGGCGCGGATCTCGGCCTCGACCCGGCGCGCGGTCTCGACGTTCTGCGGGAAGGGCATTCCGTGGGTGATGATCGTGCTTTCGAGCGCGACAAGCGGGCGGCCTTCGGCGCGGGCCTCGGCGACTTCGGGCGAATAGGCGATGTCGATCACAGCGGGGTGTCTCCGGATACGTAGGTGGCGGCGGCGTGCAGGGCGCGTTCCAGCGCGGCGTCGGGCGCCATGCCCTCGGCCTCGGACGCGATATGCGCCGCCATGAAGGTGTCGCCCGCGCCGGTCACGCGGGTGACCAGAACCTCGGGCGGGGTGCGGGTGATGCAGTCCTGCGCCGTCGCCAGCGCCGCGGCGCGGCCGCCATCGGTGACCAGCGCCCGGTGCGCGCCGCGCGCAACCAGCGCGCGGGCGGCAGTCTCGGAGCTGTCGAAGGGCTGGTGGCACAGAAGCCCCGCCTCCTCGAGATTGACGTAGAGCGTCGCGGTCGGGTGCCCCATCAGCGCCAGCAACCGCTCGGCCTTGCCGGGCGAGGCGGGCGCCACGCGCAGATCGGCCCGCGCGAAGAGCGGCGAGCGCGCGATCTCGGTCAAAAGATCCGTCGTCAGGTTGCCGTCGAGGGCGACGAGGCCCGACCACGGGCTGTCGGGCGTGCCGAGCCGCCCGTCCTCGAGCGCGCGCAGTATCTTGGCGCCGGCCTGCTCCAGCGAATGCGCGTCGGCGATCGCCGCGATCAGCCCGTTCGCGCCCTCGATCGCCATGTAGATGTCGGTGGGCAGGTCGTCTGAGCGGTAGAGATGCGCCGTCTCCATGCCCATCTTCGCGGCCTCGGCGGCCAGCTCCTCGCCCTCGGCGTCGCGGCCGACGGCGCTGAGCAGCGCGGGCCGCAGCCCGAAACGCACCAGCGTCATGGCGATGTTCATCGCGACGCCGCCGGGCAGGCGATGAATGCGGCCGGGCACGTCGGAGCCCACCCGCATGTGGCTGGCGGTGCGGCCGATCACGTCCCACAGGACCGATCCGATGCAGAGGATGTCGGGCTGTCTGTCTGTCATGCGGGCGGTTTGCCCCGCGCCCGCGCCCCGGTCAATCCGGCACGGCGAATGTCAGCGCGGCCCAGAGGCTTTCCCACACGGCACCGGTCTCGGCCGCGACCCCGGCCGCGGGTTCGCGCAGCACCACCGCGTTGGCGAGGTAGTCGTGTCCCGGCGCGACAGGCAGCACCGCCACGCCCTCTGCGTCGGTGCGATGCAGCGTCAGTTCGACATGGCCGTCCGCGTCGCGCGCGAACAGCTCGACCTGCGCGTCGGCGCGGGCCGCGTCGCCGTAGTAGAGCTGCACGCGGATGCCATTCGTGAGGTCGCCCGCATAGGGGTTGTCGAGCGCCACCAGCTCGGTCTCGAGCCCCAGCCGCTCGTCCTTTCCCTCTGCGTCACCTACGCCGATCAACGCCTTGGAATAACGTGTGAATACTTCCTTGAACCCGGCCTCCGGCAGCCCACGCGCGTCATGCGCCCCGGCCACGGCGGAAAGATCCTTGTGCGCGACGAAGCTGTCGAAGGTCTCGCGCTCATCGTAGGTCACGACGCTCGGCACCGAGACATAGGCCGCGACCAGCAGCCCCTCGGCGGGGGCCGCCATGTCCAGCGCCGGGCGGGATCCGAGCCGGCTCTCGACGGCGAAGGCCTCGCCGCCCGCGTGCAGGGTGAAGCGTTCGAAGCGCTGCGGCAGGAAGGCGAAGCGCGGACCCTCGAAGTCCGATCCGTTGACAAGGTCGGCCCGGACCATATCGTTCGCCTCGATCTGCCATTCGAGCGGTTCGATCCAGAATTCATGCGCCGCCGCGGGCGGGGCGAACAGAGCGAGGCAGAGGGCTATGGCGCGCATTCACGAACTCCTGGGGCTGGGCGCGAGGGTGATCCTCGCAGCCCTGCTGTCAAGTATGGCCGCGCTCTGGGCCGCCTCGGCCGCCGCGCACGAGGTGCTGCCGGCCATCGCCGACATGGAGCGGCAGGGCAACGAGCTGGTCTTCACCGTCGAGGCGCCGCTGGAAGGCTTCGTCGCGGGCATCGATCTCGGCGCGGTGGACGACACCAATGCCGCGCCGGAGGCCGAAACCTACGACGCGCTGCGGGCGCTGCCGCCGGCCGAGATGGACGCGCGTTTCCGCGACTTCTGGCCCGACATGGCCGAGCGCATCGAGATCCGCGTCGACGGCGCGCCGGCCGCGCCGGAACTGCGCGCCGTCGCGGTGCCCGAGGTGACGGACACCGAGCTGCCGCGCCCCGCGACCTTCACCTTCGCCGCGCCGCTGCCCGAAGGGGCCGAGACCGTGCAGGTCGGCTGGGACGAGGCCTTCGGCACGCTGGTGCTGCGCCAGCAGGGGGTCGAGGCGCCCTATGACGGCTATCTCGAAGCCGGGGCGACCTCGGACCCGATCCGGCTGGCGGGCGGCGACCAGGCCGGGCCGTGGCAGGTCTTCGTCGACTACATCCCCGTGGGCTTCGAGCACATCCTGCCGCTGGGGCTCGACCACATCCTCTTCGTGCTCGGCCTGTTCTTCCTGAGCGACCGGCTCAGGCCGCTCTTGTGGCAGGTCTCGGCCTTCACGCTGGCGCACACGGTGACGCTGGCGCTGGCCGCGCTCGGCTACGTCTCGGTGCCCGCTTCCATCGTCGAGCCGCTGATCGCCGCCTCGATTGCCTTCGTCGCGCTGGAGAACATCTTCTTCCCGCGCCTCGGCGTCTGGCGTCCGGCCATCGTCTTCGGCTTCGGCCTGCTGCACGGCCTCGGCTTCGCCAGCGTTCTGGGCGAGTTCGGCCTGCCGGCGGGCGCTTTCGTCCCGGCGCTGATCGGCTTCAACATCGGCGTCGAGCTGGGCCAGCTCGCGGTGATCGCCATGGCCTTCATCGTGGTCGGGCTGGCGTGGAAGCGCGACTGGTACCGCCAGGTCATCGCGATCCCGGCCTCGGCGGCGATCGCGCTGATCGGGGCCTACTGGGTGGTCGAGCGGACGATGCTCTGACTCGAACGCCCGTACTGAACGAGAAACGGCGCCCCGAGGGGCGCCGTTTTCGTTTGTTGCGACGGTGTGTTCCGCCTCAGCGTTCGGGCACCAGCCCCCGCGGGCTGAAGCGCAGCACCAGCAGCAGGATGATCCCCATGGTCATCAGCCGCATATGCGCCGCCGCGTCGGTCAGGTGGCCGCGCAGCCAGTTGTCGGCCGCCATGCCCGAGGTGATCAGCTCCATCGCCCAGAGCCCGAGCGGTTCGACCATCACCCAGAGCCACCAGATCAGGAAGCCGCCCAGCACCGCGCCGTAGTTGTTGCCCGAGCCGCCGACGATCACCATCACCCAGACGAGAAAGGTGAAGCGCAGCGGCTGGTAGGAGCCCGGCGTCAGCTGGCCGTCCAGCGTGGTCATCATCGCCCCGGCGATGCCGCAAACGGCCGAGCCGAGGATGAAGACCTGCAGGTGGCGCGCGGTGACGTTCTTGCCCATCGCCGAGGCCGCGACCTCGTTGTCGCGGATCGCGCGCATCATCCGGCCCCAGGGCGAGGCCAGCGCCAGCTGCGCCAGCACTAGGATCACCGCAAGCACGGCCGCGAAGAGGCCGGCATAGAGCACCTTGACCCAGAGCGTCGAGGCGGTGACCGGGTCGAGCCCCCAGCCCGCCGCCTGAGCCGCGAAGCCCTCGGAGCGCTGCAGGTCGATCTCGTAGGGCACGGGGCGCGGGATGCCGATCACGTTCTTGACGCCGCGCGACAGCCAGTCCTCGTTCTTCAGGACCGCGATCACGATCTCGGCGATGCCGAGCGTGGCGATGGCGAGGTAGTCCGAGCGCAGGCCCAGCGCCGCCTTGCCGATGATCCAGGCCGCGCCGGCGGCCAGCAGGCCGCCGACCGGCCAGGACACTAGAACCGGCAGTCCGAGGCCGCCGAGATAGCCGGTGAGCGAGGGGTTCACCGCCTCGATCGCCTGCACCGCCGGGTCGAGCGCGGCGCGGAACAGGAAGAAGCCGCCGATCAGCAGCGCCAGCAGCACCAGCGCGCGGGCCCGGCCGCCGACCTTGCGCTTCCAGGCCATGACCGCGGCCACGAGAACCGCCGCGCCGAGCGCCAGCGCGCCCAGAAGCCGCAGCCCGCCTGCGTTCCAGGCGTCGGGCACCGGGGGCAGGGCCACGAGCACCGCGGCCAGGCCGCCCAGCGCCACGAAGCCCATGACGCCGACGTTGAACAGGCCGGCGAAGCCCCATTGCAGGTTCACGCCCAGCGACATGATCGCCGAGATCAGGCCCATGTTGAGGATGGTCAGGGCGAGGTTCCAGCCCTGCACGAGGCCGGTGGCCACGATCAGCAGCGCCATCGCCACGAAGAGAAGAGGGGCGCGCAGGCTCATACCGATTGTCCCTTGAAGAGGCCGGTGGGCTTGAACAGCAGCACGATGATCAGGATCGCGAAGCTCACGGCGAATTTGTAGTCGGTGGAGAGCAGCTGCACGAGGCTCGACGGCTCGAGGCTTTCGGGCAGCGCGTATTCCAGCACCTTCTTCCAGGCATAGGTGATCAGCACCTCCGAGAAGGCGATCACGAAGCCGCCGGCGATCGCGCCGAGCGGGTTGCCCAAGCCGCCGACGATGGCGGCGGCGAAGATCGGCAGCAGCAGCTGGAAGTAGGTGAAGGCCTTGAACGACTTGTCGAGACCGTAGAGCACGCCCGCCGTGGTCGCGAGCGCGGCCACGATCAGCCAGGTCACGGCGACCACCTTCTCGGGGTTGATGCCCGACAGCAATGCGAGGTCCTCGTTGTCGGAGAAGGCGCGCATCGACTTGCCGGTGCGGGTCCGGTTCAGGAACCAGAACAGCAGCGCCACCGCGATCGCGGCGGTGACCAGCGTAATCAGCGTGGTCGAGCGGATCGCCAGGCCCTCGTCGAGCCCGGTCATCTCCTTGAACTCGCGGGCGGTGATGACGAAACGCGCGCCGTCGGCGAAGTTGACGTCACCGACGCCGATGATGAAGCGCACGATGCCGTTGTAGACGAACATCACGCCCATCGAGACGATGACCAGCACCACCGGCGCGGCCTTCTGCTTGCGGTAGAAGCGGTAGATCGTCCGGTCCGTGCCCATCAGCAGCAGGCCGGTGATGGCGATGCCGACGGGCAGGGCGATCAGCGCGGTCGGCAGGAAGCCGAAGCTGATGCCCACGGATTGCAGCCCCCATGTGACGAGGATCGTCGCCATGGTGCCGAAGGCCATGGTGTCGCCATGGGCGAAGTTCGAGAAGCGCAGGATGCCGTAGATCAGCGTCACGCCGAGCGCGCCGAGCGCCAGCTGCGCGCCGTAGGCGGCGCCGGGGATCAGCACGAAGTTCGACAGCGCCACCAGCGCGTTGAGGATATCGGTCATGGCTCAGCCCCCCAGGAAGGTGCGGCGCACCTCGGGGTCGGCCAGAAGCTCTTCCCCGGTGCCGGTATAGGCGTTGGCGCCCTGCACCAGCACGTAGCCGGTGTCGGCGATCTCGAGCGCCTGGCGCGCGTTCTGCTCGACCATTAGGATGGTGATGCCGGCGCGCGCGACCTCGATGATGCGGTCGAACAGCTCGTCCATCACGATCGGCGAGACGCCGGCCGTGGGCTCGTCGAGCATCAGCACCGAGGGCTGTGTCATCAGCGCCCGGCCGACCGCAACCTGCTGGCGCTGGCCGCCCGAGAGCTCGCCCGCCGCCTGCCGGCGCTTGTCGCGCAGGATCGGGAACAGGTCGTAGACCTGCTCCATGGTCGGGCGGATGTCGTCGCGGCGCAGGAAGGCGCCCATCTCGAGATTCTCCTCGACGGTCATCGAGGGGAAGATGTTCGAGGTCTGCGGCACGAAGGCCATGCCCTTGGCGACGCGATCCTGCGGGGAGAGATGCGTGATGTCCTCGCCGCCGATGCGCACCGCGCCCTGGCGCAGGTTCAGCATGCCGAACACCGCCTTCATCGCGGTGGACTTGCCGGCGCCGTTCGGGCCGACGATCACCGCGATCTTGCCCTTCTCGACCGAAAGCGTGCAGCCATGCAGGATGTCCGCGCCGCGGCCGTAACCGCCGGTCATCCCTTCGCCGATCAGATGCGGCTCAGCCATGCGCCGCTCCCCGTGTCTTGTTCAACAGTTGTCCCCTCATGCCGTCTCCGCGGCCTGCTTGTTCTTGAGACCCGTGCCGAGATAGGCCTCGATCACCTGCTCGTTCTTCATGATGTCGGCGGCAGATCCCTCGGCCAGCACCTTGCCCTCGGCCATGACGATGACCGGGTCGCAGAGGCGGCCGATGAAATCCATGTCGTGCTCGATCACGCAGAAGGTGTAGCCACGCTCCTTGTTGAGCCGCACGATCGCGTCGCCGATGGTGTTGAGCAGCGTCCGATTCACGCCGGCGCCGACCTCGTCGAGGAAGACCACCTTGGCGTCGACCATCATGGTGCGGCCCAGCTCCAGAAGCTTCTTCTGCCCGCCCGACAGGTTGCCCGCGCGCTCGTCGGCAAGATGCGAGATGGTCAGGAAGTCGAGCACCTCGTCGGCCTTCTCGGCCAGCGCGCGTTCCTGCGCGCGGATCTTGCCGCGCCCGAACCAGGCGTTCCACAGCGTCTCGCCGGTCTGGCTCGCGGGGACCATCATCAGGTTCTCGCGCACCGTCATCGAGGAAAACTCGTGCGCGATCTGGAAGGTGCGCAGCAGGCCCTTGTGGAACAGCTCGTGCGGCGGCAGGCCGGTGATGTCCTCGCCATCCATGGTGACGCGGCCAGAGGTCGGTGGAAGTCTGCCGGCTATGACGTTGAAGAGCGTGGTTTTTCCCGCACCGTTCGGGCCGATCAGCCCGGTGATCGAGCCGGTCTCGATCTTCAGTGAGGCGCCGTCCACGGCGTGAAAACCGCCGAAATGGCGGTGGAGGTTCTCGACGGTGATCATGTGGTCCCCGTGCGGTCCAGTTTCCCTGTCATCTCAGGGGTCTGGCCCGTGTTCTTGTTGCGGGATGCGCCGCGCCCCGAAGGGCGCGGCGCGGCGGTATCAGCGGTAGCCGACGGTCTCGATGGCGCCGTCGCGGATCTCGATCTCGCGGAAGGAGCCCGCGCTCTCGCCCGGCTCGATGAACTCGACCGCAGTGGCGCCGACATAGTCGATGTCCTCGCCCGCGGCGATCAGCTCGAGCGCCTTGCCCAGCTCGCCCGGCAGGATCGGCTCGCCCGGGGCGTTGGCGATCTCCATGATCGCGCCGGCATAGTCGGAGGCCGAGGTCGAGCCGGCCTTCTGCATCGCGAGCAGCATCAGCGCGGCGGCGTCGTAGCTCTCGCCGGTGTAGATGCCGGTCGGGTTGATGCCGGCCTCGGTCGCCATCTCCTGGAACATGGTCGCGCCTTCGCTGTCCGAGCCGGGCAGCTGGCCGAAGGAGCCCTCGAGGCCCGCGCCGAGATCGTCGACGATCTGCTGGCCGATCATGCCGTCGGGCAGCACGAAGGTGTCGAAGGCGCCACTGTCGAGCGAGGACTGGATGATGCCCTTGCCGCCCTGGTCGGTGTAGCCGGCCACGACCAGCACTTCACCGCCGGCGGAGGCCAGCGAGGCGACTTCGGCCGAGTAGTCGGCCTTGCCGTCCTCATGCGCCGCCGAGATGGTGACGCTGCCGCCGGCGGCCTCGAAGGCGCTCTGGAAGCTGTCGGCAAGGCCCTTGCCGTAGTCGTTGTTGGTGTAGGTCAGCGCGACCTCGCTGATGCCGCGATCCATCAGCACGTTCGACATGATCTCGCCCTGGCGCGCGTCCGACGGCGCGGTGCGGAAGAACATGCCGTCATCCTCGGCCTCGCTCAGGGCGGGCGAGGTGGCGGAGGGCGAGATCATCACCACGCCGTTCGGGCGGGCGACGTTCTGCAGGATCGCGCCGGTCACGCCCGAGCAGTCGGCACCCATGATGCCGGCCACGCCGTCGGTGGTCACAAGGCGCTCGGCCGCGGCGGTCGCGGCGGCGGCGTCGATGCAGGTGGAGTCGGCGCGCACCGCCTCGACCATGGCGCCGTCCATGAACTGGCCGGTCTCGTTGATCTCGTTGATCGCGACCTCGGCACCGCCCGCCATGTCGGGCGTGATCGACTCGAGCGGGCCGGTGAAGCCCAGGATGATGCCGATCTTGACGGTTTCGCCGTGGCTTTCGGCCGTGGCGGCCCCGGCCACGAGCGCGGTGGCCGCGCTGGCCAGCAGCAGTTTCTTCATCTTCGTCTCCCTGACGCGTGATTATTATGGGGCCACGCTAGACGCGGCCCGTGTGAAAGAAAAGACAAAGCTGAATGGCGTTGCGGCGTTACGTGGCTGCGCCATCGGGCGCATCATAGGATTGCGCGGCCTCGATTCCGCGCCATGAAATTGCGCGCCGAGCCTTTCGCGCGGCCAGCCCGGCGGCGCACGGCGAAGACCCGCGCGCTCAGGCTGCGCGAGAGGCGTCCGGGGCGACAGGAAGTTGCGCGGCGGTCACTCGGCGCGGCGCAACCCGCGGCTGCCGCGCTCGCGATAGGGGGTGGTGTGGTAGTGCGCGCGGTAGCATTTCGAGAAATGCGACGGGCTGGTGAAGCCGCAGGCCAGCGCCACGTTGATCACGCTCATGTCGGTCTGCATCAGCAGGTTGCGGGCGCGGCTGAGCCGCAGCTCCATGTAGTAGCGCTTGGGGCTGCGGGTCAGGTAGCGGCGGAACAGCCGCTCGAGCTGGCGGGTCGACATGCCCACGCGCTCGGCCAGAATCGCCGGGCTCACCGGGTCCTCGATCGCCTTCTCCATCGCCTGGATCACCTGCGCCAGCTTGGGGTGACGGACGCCGATCCGGGTCGGCGTCGAGAGCCGCTGCGTGTCCTGGTCGGTGCGGATGGTCGAGTAGATCAGCTGGTCGGCGACCGCGTTGGCGAGATCCTCGCCGTGATCGTCGGCGATCAGCTTGAGCATCAGGTCGATCGAGGCGGTGCCGCCCGCGGTGGTGATGCGGTTGCCGTCGATCACGAAGACCGACTTGGTCAGCGTGACCTCCTCGAACTCCTCGGCGAAGCTGTCCTGGTTCTCCCAGTGGATCGTGGCGCGCTTGCCGTCGAGCAGGCCGGCCCGGGCCAGCGTGTAGCCGGCGGTGCAGAGCCCGCCCATCACCGCGCCGCGCCGCGCCTCGCGCCGGAGCCAGTTCAGGAGCTTGCGGGTGCTGGCCGCCTGCACGTCGAGGCCGCCGCACAGGAGCACCGTGTCCTCGCGCGCAAGCTCGCCGAGATCCATGTCGAGATTGAACACCGCCCCGTTCGAGCAGGCGGCGGTCTCGCCGCCTTCGCCGGCCAGCACCCAGCTGTAAAGTTCGCGTCCGGCCATGCGGTTGGCGATCCTGAGCGCCTCGACCGCGCAGGAAAAGCACAGCATGGTGAAGCGCGGCAGAAGCACGAAGACGAAGCGCCGGGTCCGGATGTCGCCGCCGGGCAGGGGAACGGGCTGGAAGTCGTCTGTCATGGCGTAACCATCGTCGCACACGGCGCCGCTGGCCGCGATGTTTTCGACCGAAACAGGTTTGCGCGCGGGCCGCAATAGCGTCTCTTCGCGACGCGGGCCGGGTCGTTTTCGAAACAGCTCCGGCCATTTGCCGTTGGCCCTCCGGCGATTGCGCGTTATACACCCGCCGATATTTCCGAAGCCTCCATTGGAGCGAGACCATGACCGAGTGGAAGAAGGCCGACTGGCGTGCCAAGCCCCGGGTGCAGATGCCCGATTATACCGACGCGGAGCGCCTCTCCGCCGTCGAGGCGCGCCTGGCCTCCTATCCGCCCTTGGTCTTTGCCGGCGAGGCGCGCAAGCTGCAGGCCAAGCTCGCCGCGGCCGGCCGCGGCGAGGCCTTCCTGCTGCAGGGCGGCGACTGCGCCGAGAGCTTCGCGGCCTTCAACGCCGACCATATCCGCGACACCTTCAAGGTGATGCTGCAGATGGCGGTGGTGCTGACCTACGGCGCCAAGGTTCCGGTCGTGAAGGTCGGCCGCATGGCCGGGCAGTTCGCCAAGCCGCGCTCGGCCCCGACCGAGACGGTGGGCGGCCAGGAGCTGCCGAGCTACCGCGGCGACATCATCAACGGCTTCGACTTCACCGCTGAAGCGCGCATCCCCGAGCCCGAGCGCATGCTGCAGGCCTACACCCAGGCGGCGGCAACGCTGAACCTGCTGCGCGCCTTCTCGACCGGCGGCTATGCCGACGTCCACAAGGTGCATGCCTGGACGCTCGGCTTCACCGGCGCGCCCGAGGCCGAGAAGTATCGCGACATGGCGAACCGGATCACCGACACGCTCGACTTCATGGAGGCCGCCGGCATCCGTGACGAGGCGGCGCACGCGCTGCAGACGGTGGAGTTCTACACCAGCCATGAGGCGCTGCTGCTGGAATACGAAGAGGCGCTGACCCGCGTCGACTCGACGTCGGGCAAGTGGCTGGCGGGCTCGGGCCACATGATCTGGATCGGCGACCGCACCCGTCAGCCCGACGGCGCGCATGTCGAGTTCGCGCGCGGCGTGCAGAACCCGATCGGCCTGAAATGCGGCCCCTCGATGACCTCGGGCCATCTCAAGGCGCTGATGGCCAAGCTCAACCCGAACAACGAGGAAGGTCGCCTGACCCTGATCGCCCGCTTCGGCGCCGGTTCGGTCGGCGAGCACCTGCCGCGGCTGATCCGCGCCGTGCAGGAAGAGGGCGCCAAGGTCACCTGGTCCTGCGACCCGATGCATGGCAACACCATCAAGTCCTCCTCGGGCTACAAGACCCGCCCCTTCGACAGCGTGCTGCGCGAGGTGCGCGAGTTCTTCGCGGTGCACAACGCCGAAGGCACCGTGCCGGGCGGCGTGCATTTCGAGATGACCGGGGCCGACGTGACCGAGTGCACCGGCGGCGTGCGCGCCGTCACCGACGAGGATCTCTCGGACCGCTACCACACCGCCTGCGACCCGCGTCTCAACGCCTCGCAGTCGCTGGAACTGGCCTTCCTCGTGGCCGAGGAGCTTTCGGCCCGCCGCGCCGGGCTGGAGACGGCCGAAGCCGTCTGACGGCGATCGGATATCACGCATCAAGGGCGGCCCGTGGGCCGCCCTTTTTGCATGTCGGCCAAGGGCCGGGCAGCGGAGAAGCGGATCAGGCGTTGTCGACCACGAGCCGCAGCTCGGGGCGCCCGCTCCGGGCGCGCGCCGGGCGCAGGGGCTCGATCCGTTCGGCCGGGCCGAGGTGGATGCCCCCGGGAATGGCCTGCGCCGGCCCGTCGATGGCGAGCGCGCCGAGCAGCTGCGTGCCCCCGGCGTCGCGCAGCGGCAGCAGCAGCAGCCGTCCTTCGCGCGGCGCGTGGCCGGGCGACCGGCCGATCGCGACCGGGCAGGCGACAAGCGCCGGGGCCCCGAAGGCCGTCGCGACGCAACCCGCCAGCCGGTGCCGGGACGCGGGGGCGAAGAGGTCACCAAAATCGGCGCCCCGGGCCTCAGCGCCCAGCCAGCCCGACAGCGCCCGGCCCGCCACGCGCATCCGCAGCGCGCCGGGCTGCTTCTCGATCAGGAAGGCCCAAGGCAGCACGGCCTCGATCCGCGCCGGGTCGATGTCGTGGCGCGCCGGCCGGCGGCCTGCGCCTGCGAGGCTGCGCCAGTAGCGCTCGAGCTGGACGAGAGCCGGGACATCGCGGGCGGCCGATCCAACCGGACCGCCGAGGATCGATATGCCGCTTCCGTTCATGTCCCGCCTCCGATCTTGTCCGCAATGTGACCATAACGTGACGCGGCGGGCGAATAGGTTTATTCCGGGTAAACTCGTTAATCGCGGCAAGGCCGCTTGCCCCGACGCCGCTATTTTCCTAACCCCTTCGAACCCCGTCCGCCGGGGGCGCCAGACGGGAGAGCCTGATGATCCGCTCCATGACTGCCTTCGCCAGCCGCAGCGGCCGGCGCGGTGCGCAGCACTGGGCCCTTGAGATGCGCGGCGTGAACGCGCGCGGCCTCGACCTGCGGCTCAGGCTGCCCGACGGCCTGCACGGGCTGGAGCAGCCGCTGCGACGGCTGCTCTCCGCCCGGCTGACCCGCGGGGCGGTGACGATGTCGCTGAAGGTCTCCCGCGATCCCGCCCTGGGCGGTTGGGAGATCGACGAGGCCGAGCTCGACCGGGTCCTGTCCGCGATCGGCCGGGTGACCGCCCGGGCGCAGCAGCGGGGGCTGCCGCTGGCCCCGTCCAGCGCGTCCGACATCCTCGCCGCGCGCGGCGTGATGCGCGGTGCCGAGTCAGATACCGACGAGGCCGGCCTGACCGAGGCGATGATGCCCGAGGCCGAGGCGCTGCTTTCGGATTTCCTGTCGATGCGCGAGGCCGAGGGCGCGGCGCTGGCGCGCATCCTGTCGGGCCATCTCGACGAGGTGGCGGCGCTTCTGGCCGAGGCGCGCGCCGCCGCGGCCGAGCGCGGCGCGGGCGCGGCCGAACGGCTGGAGGCGGCGATCGCCCGCGTGGCCGGTGCCGGCGCCCGGGTCGAGCCCGACCGTCTCGCACAGGAGTTGGCGCTCTTGGCCACGCGCAGCGACGTCACCGAGGAGCTGGACCGGATCGAGGCGCATCTCGATGCGGCGCGCGCGCTTCTCGCCGACGATGCGCCGAGCGGCCGGCGGCTCGACTTCCTCGTGCAGGAATTCCAGCGCGAGGCCGGCACGCTGTGCGCGAAATCGGGGTCCGAGCGGCTGACCCGGGCCGGGCTCGAACTCAAGGCGGTGATCGAACGGGTCAGGGAACAGGTTCAGAACGTGGAATGACGGACATGCATCGGCGCGGCCTTCTCATCATCCTTTCCTCGCCCTCGGGCGCGGGCAAATCGACATTGGCCCGGCGCCTGCGCGCCTGGGATCCGAGCCTGAGCTTCTCGATCTCGGCCACGACCCGCGCGCCGCGCCCGGGCGAGCAGGACGGGGTCGACTACCATTTCGTCGGCGAGGACCGGTTCAAGCGGATGGTGGCGGAGGGCGACATGCTCGAGCATGCCCGCGTCTTCGAGAACTATTACGGCTCGCCCGCCGGTCCGGTGGCCGAGGCGACCGAGGCCGGCCACGACGTGCTGTTCGACGTCGACTGGCAGGGCGCGCAGCAGATCTCGAACTCGCGCATGGCCGAGCAGGTGCTGTCGATCTTCATCCTGCCGCCCTCGATCGCCGAGCTGCGCCGCCGCCTGGTCGGACGCGGCCAAGACGCGGCCGAGGTGATCGAGCGGCGGATGCAGAAAAGCTGGGACGAGATCAGCCATTGGGACGGCTACGACTACGTGCTGGTGAACGACGACCTTGACGAGACGGAGGCCCGTCTGAAAACCATCGTGCAGGCGGAGCGGCTGCGCCGCAGCCAGCAGCCGGGCCTGGTCGATCACGTCCGGGCGCTGCAATCGGAGTTCGAGGAGACCGCATGACCCTGTATGCTCTGGACGGCATCGCCCCCGAGATCGACGACGCGGCCTGGGTCGCGCCGGGCGCGCATGTGATCGGCAAGGTGACGCTCGAGGCCGGGGCCTCGGTCTGGTTCGGCACGACGATCCGCGGCGACAACGAGCGGATCGTCGTCGGCACGAACTCCAACGTGCAGGAGAACTGCGTGCTGCATACCGACATGGGCTTCCCGCTCGAGATCGGCGCGGGCGTCACGGTCGGCCACAAGGCGATGCTGCATGGCTGCACGATCGGCGACAACAGCCTGATCGGCATGGGCGCGACCGTGCTGAACGGCGCGAAGATCGGCCGGAACTGCCTGATCGGCGCGGGCGCGCTGATCACCGAGGGCAAGGAGATCCCGGATGGCAGCCTCGTCATGGGCGCGCCGGGCAAGGTGGTGCGCGAGCTCGACGAGGCGGCGATCGAGAAGCTGAAGGCTTCGGCCATCGGCTACCGCGACAACGCCAACCGGTTCCGGGCCGGCCTGAAGCCGCTCTAGCCGTCCCAGGGCATCTGCAGGATCTCGAAGTCGATGCCGGGCGCGGCGGTGCGCACTTCACGCTCGATCATCGCGGCGTGGGGATGCCGGGGGCTCAAGGCCCGGTAACGGCCGCCATAGCGCATCTCGGCCAGGCGGCAGGCCAGCTCCAGCGCGTCGAAATCCGACGCCACCAGCGGCGAGATCACCAGTTGCGGCCCCGCTTGCAACGCCTCGCCGAAATCGGCGTAGGTGCAGCACCGGATCTGAAGATCCGGTTCCGGCAGGGGCAGAGCCTTGTGTTGGATATATGTCGGAAAACGCCCGACCATGAGGGTAAGCGAAGCGGTGGCGCCGATGATGGGCGCCATCTCCAGCAAGGGCATGCCGGACCTCCAGAACAACAATACTAGCTAAACTTGAGAACGATACTGCCAGAATTGATACAACCTCGGACTGAAATTGTATAGCCCTTTCATTTAGCCCGAAAGTACAGGTCGGGCGGGTTGCAGGCATCCTAGCATTGGGGCTGGGCAGGGCGGCCGACGCGCGCTACGCCATGCACATGACCAGCTCGCCGCTCGACAGCCTCGTCTCCGCCCTGCCGATCCCCGTCCTGCTGGTCGGGCCCGCCGAACGGATCGAGGCGGCCAACGAACCCGCGCGGCGGCTGCTCGGAGCCGCGCAGCTCGGCCGGCATTACATCACCGCGCTGCGCCAGCCCGGTGTCCTCGATGCGGTCGAGGCGACCCTGCGAGACGGCCGGTCTCGCCAGTCGCGCTATCTGGGCCGCGAGGGCGGGCGCGACACCACCTGGACGGTCAGCGTCGGCGCCGTCGATCTCGAGCGCGGCCGCGGCGTTCTGCTGAGCTTCGAGGACGTGACCGCGGTGGAGGAGGCCGGTGCCATGCGCCGCGACTTCGTCGCCAATGTCAGCCACGAGCTGCGCACCCCGATCACCGCGCTGCAGGGCTTCATCGAGACGCTGCGCGGCGCGGCGCGGGACGACGCGAAGGCGCGCGAGCGGTTCCTGTCGATCATGGATCGCGAGGTCGTCCGCATGGCGCAGCTGGTCTCCGACCTGCTGTCGCTGAGCCGGGTCGAGCAGAACGAGCGGCGGCGACCGACCGACCCGGTCGAGCTGTGCGGACTGGTCGAGCAGGTCGTCGCGCTGCTTCAGCCAACGGCCGAACGCGACGGCGTCGCGCTGCGGGTTTCGCGGCCCGAGGGGCCCATCGTGGTGCCGGGCGACGAGGAGCAGATCCGGCAGGTTCTGAGCAACCTGATCGGCAACGCCATCAAGTATGGCGGCGCGCAGCGGCCGGTGGACATCACGCTGGCCGCGCCGGCGCAGGAGGCGATGCTGCGGGCCGAAGGCGTCCGGCTCTGCGTCGCGGATCATGGCGACGGCATCGAGCTGCATCACATCCCGCGGCTGACCGAGCGCTTCTACCGGATCGACAGCCATCGCTCCCGTGCGGTCGGCGGCACCGGGCTCGGGCTGGCGATCGTCAAGCATATCGTCAACCGCCATCGCGGCCGGCTGCGGATCGAGAGCGCGCCGGGGCAGGGCAGCCGCTTCACCGTGATCCTGCCGACCCGCTAGGCCGATGCCCCGCCGGGGCTTGCCCTGTGGTCATCCGCCCTAGATCGCGGCTTGTCATGAAACTTTTACATGACTGTCACAAAACCGAGTCCCGAGACGCCTAGACGGGCGGCAACGGGGGCCCGGACGGAGGGCCTTCGGGGGAATGAACAACAGGAGCGATCCATGTCCTTCGTCAAGATGACCGCCTCGACCGCGGCGATCCTCGCCGCCACCGCCGGCGCCGCCGCCGCCCAGGGCCGCGACAACGTGCAGGTCGCGGGGTCCTCGACCGTGCTGCCCTACGCCTCGATCGTCGCCGAGGCCTTCGGCGAGAACTTCGACTTCCCGACCCCGGTGGTCGAGTCGGGCGGCTCCTCGGCCGGTCTGGCGCGCTTCTGCGAGGGCGTCGGCGAGAACACCATCGACATCGCCAATGCCAGCCGCGCGATCCGCGAGGGCGAGATCGAGGCCTGCGCCGCCAACGGCGTCAACGAGATCATCGAGGTCCGGATCGGCTATGACGGCATCGTCTTCGCCTCCGACATCGACGGCGAGACCTTCGCCTTCACGCCCGCCGACTGGTACCAGGCGCTGGCCGCCGAGCTGCCGGTCGACGGCGAGATGGTCGCCAACCCGAACACCAGCTGGGCCGAAGTGAACGCCGACCTGCCCGACCAGGAGATCCTGGCCTTCATCCCGGGCACCAAGCACGGCACCCGCGAAGTGTTCGAGGAGAAGGTACTGCTCGCGGGTTGCGAGGAGACCGGCGCGATGCAGGCGATGATGGATGCCGGCATGGACGAGGATGCCGCCGAGGAGGCCTGCATCGACACCCGCACCGACGGCGTGTCGGTCGACATCGACGGCGACTACACCGAGACGCTGGCCCGCATCGAGGCCAACCCGAACGGCATCGGCGTGTTCGGCCTGTCCTTCTACGAGAACAACACCGACAGCCTGCAGGTCGCGACCATGTCGGGCGTCGAGCCCTCGACCGAGACCATCGCCTCGGGCGACTACCCGGTCTCGCGCCCGCTCTACTTCTACATCAAGAAGGCGCATCTGGGCGTGATCCCGGGCCTGCAGGAGTTCGCCGAGTTCTTCGTCGCCGACGAGATCGCCGGCCCCGACGGCCCGCTTTCGGCCTACGGCCTCGTCGCCGACCCGGAACTGGCCGCGACCCAGGAAGCCGTCGCCAACGGCACGACCATGGACGCCATGTGATCGACACGCTATCGGGGGGCGGCCCGTGCCGCCTCCCGAACCTGCCTCGGAGCGCACCGGCCATGACACCGACGCGAACCCGACGCGACACAGACGCAATACCGATCCGGCCCGATGCGCACCTCGCCGCCTCGGGCTTCGACAATTGAAGGCACTGCCATGCCCACGCTCCCGATCGTCCTGATCGTCCTGGCCATCGCCGTCGCCGCCTATCTGCTTGCCCGGAGTCGCGCCCAGCGCGCCGCCGCGCGAGAGGGGCGCAGGCTGCATTCCCTCCCGAACTATTACGGCTGGACCGGCGCGCTCTACGCCGCGGGCCCGGCACTGCTGCTGCTGGCCGTGTGGCTGGTCGCCCAGCCCGTCGCCACCCGCATGGCGGTCTGGCCGGTGCTCGAGGCCGAGGCCGCGCCGAACGCGCAGCCGGCTCTGCTGATGGCCGACGTGCAGCGGCTCGCCGCGGGGATCGACGCCGCGGTCGCGTCCGGGCGCGTTCCGGCCGCCGAGGCCGGCGACATCCCGGCCGAAGAGCTTCGCGAGCTGATGGCCGGGCAGGGCGTGGCCCTGGGCAGCGACGTCACCCCCGCGACCCGGCAGGCGGCGCTGCGCTGGCGCGGGCTGAGCGCGGGTGGCGATCTGGCCCGCACCCTCGCCGTGATCGGCCTCGCGCTCGTGGGGGCGGCCTTCGGCGTCAGCCGCGCCAAGCCTGATTTCCGCGCCCGCAACGCGGTCGAGACGGCGATGCGCGGCACGCTGATCGGCGCGGCGCTGCTGGCGATCCTGACCACCGTGGGCATCGTGCTGGCGCTGATCTTCAACACCATCGAGTTCTTCCGCCTCTACCCGGCGGCCGAGTTCTTCTTCGGCTCCACATGGAGCCCGAGCTTCGGCGGCGGCTCCGAGCTGGGTATCCTGCCGCTTCTGTGGGGCACGCTCTACATCTCGATCATCGCGCTCTTGGTGGCGGTGCCGATCGGCCTCTTCGCGGCGATCTACCTCGCCGAATACGCCCACAAGAACGTCCGCAGCTGGGCCAAGCCGATGCTCGAGATGCTCGCCGGCATCCCGACCATCGTCTACGGCCTCTTCGCGCTCCTGACCGTCGGCCCGCTGCTGGTCGACCTGTTCGGCCGCAATGGCGCGCTCGGGGTGAACTGGATGCAGGGCGGCACCGCGGTGATGACCGCCGGTCTCGTCATGGGCATCATGCTGATCCCCTTCGTCAGCTCGCTGTCGGACGACATCATCAATGCCGTGCCGCAGAGCTTGCGTGACGGCAGCCTCGGCCTCGGCGCGACGCGTTCGGAAACGGTGCGCCAGGTGGTGCTGCCCGCGGCGCTGCCCGGCATCGTCGGCGCGGTGCTGCTGGCCGCCTCGCGCGCCATCGGCGAGACCATGATCGTGGTGCTGGGCGCAGGCGCCGCGGCGCGTCTGTCGATGAACCCGTTCGACGCGATGACCACGGTGACCGCCAAGATCGTGAGCCAGCTCACCGGCGACGCCGATTTCTCCTCGCCCGAGGCGCTGGTCGCCTTCGCCCTCGGCATGACCCTCTTCGTGATCACCCTGGCGCTGAACGTCGTCGCGCTGTGGATCGTGCGCCGCTACAGGGAGCAGTACGAATGACCGACATCACCGACAGCGCGGCGCAGCCCGAGCGCCGCGAAACCGGCCGCTCCATCCTCGAGGCCGACGCCCGCACCAAGAAACGCAACCGCGCCGAGACCCGGTTCAAGGCCTACGGCATCGCCGCGCTCGGCGTGGGCGGGCTGTTCCTGATCGCGCTGCTCTGGGCGATCCTGTCGAACGGCCTCACCGCCTTCACACAGACCTACGTTCAGCTCGACGTGCCGCTGATCGAGGAGAAGCTCGACAAGGACGGCGACCGCGACCCGGCGAAGATCGCCAAGGTCTCGACCTTCGGCTACAACCCGCTGATCGAGCAGGCGCTGGTCGAACTGGTCGAACGCGAGGGGCTGGAGACCGAGCTGGAGCCGAAGGCGCTGACCAAGATGCTCTCGGGCGCCGCCGCCGCCGACATCCGCGATCGCGTGCTCGCCAATCCCGAGCTGATCGGCCAGACCGTGAGCTTCGAGGTGCTCGCCTCCTCGCGGGTCGACGGCTACCTCAAGGGCCGCGTCAGCCGCGAGAGCCTGGCGCGCGACAAGAACCTCGACGCCGAGCATCTCGACCTGATCGACGCGCTGCAGCAGACCGGCGCGGTGGAAAAGCGCTTCAACTGGGCCTTCATCACCGGCGCCGACGCCTCCGATTCCCGTCCCGAGCAGGCCGGGATCGGCGTCGCCATGCTGGGCTCGCTCTTCATGATGCTGGTGGTGCTGGTGCTGTCGCTGCCGATCGGCGTCGCCGCCTCGATCTATCTCGAGGAGTTCGCGCCGCAGAACCGGCTGACCGACCTGATCGAGGTGAACATCTCCAACCTCGCGGCCGTGCCCTCGATCGTCTTCGGCATCCTCGGCCTCGCGGTGTTCATCCAGTTCATGCACCTGCCGCAATCGGCGCCGCTGGTCGGTGGCCTCGTGCTGACGCTGATGACGCTGCCCACCATCATCATCTCGACCCGCGCCGCGCTGAAGGCGGTGCCGCCCTCGATCCGCGACGCGGCGCTCGGCGTGGGCGCCTCGAAGATGCAGTCGGTGATGCACCACGTGCTGCCGCTGGCGATGCCCGGCATCCTCACCGGCACCATCCTCGGCCTCGCGCAGGCGCTTGGCGAGACCGCGCCGCTGCTCCTGATCGGCATGGTGGGCTATATTGCCACCAACTACCCCGACGGCGTGGCCGAGGGCTTCCTCGCGCCGAACTCGGCGATGCCCGCGCAGATCTACGAATGGGCCAAGCGGGCCGACCCGGCCTTCTACGAGCGCGCCTGGGGCGGGATCATCGTGCTGCTGGTGTTCCTGCTGGCGATGAACCTGCTGGCGATCCTGCTGCGCCGCCGCTTCGAGCGCCGCTGGTAAGCGGAAAGGACAGACCGACATGAACGACATGCGAACCATGGACAACGCCGTGAACCACGACACCAAGATCACCGCGCGCGACGTGCACGTGCATTACGGCACCACCCACGCCATCAAGGGCGTGGACGTCGACATCGCCGACCGCACCGTCACCGCCTTCATCGGCCCGTCGGGCTGCGGCAAGTCGACCTTCCTGCGCTGCCTGAACCGGATGAACGACACCATCCCCGGCGCGCTGGTCACCGGCGAGATCAAGATCGACGAGGCCGACATCTACGACCCGCGGGTCGACCCGGTGCAGCTGCGCGCCAAGGTCGGCATGGTGTTCCAGAAGCCGAACCCCTTCCCGAAGTCGATCTACGACAACGTCGCCTACGGCCCGAAGATTCACGGCATGGCCAGGAACAAGGCCGATCTCGACGAGATCGTCGAGAAGGCGTTGCGCCGCGGCGCGATCTGGGACGAGGTGAAGGACCGCCTGCACGCGCCCGGCACCGGCCTCTCGGGCGGCCAGCAGCAGCGGCTCTGCATCGCCCGCGCGGTGGCGACCGAGCCCGAGATCCTCTTGATGGACGAGCCCTGCTCGGCGCTCGACCCGATCGCCACGGCGCAGGTCGAGGAGCTGATCGACGAGCTGAAGCAGAACTTCTCGGTGGTGATCGTGACCCACTCGATGCAGCAGGCCGCGCGCGTCAGCCAGCGCACCGCCTTCTTCCATCTCGGCCATCTCGTCGAGTTCGGCGAGACCGGCAAGATTTTCACCAACCCCGAGGACAGCCGCACCGAAAGCTACATTTCGGGCCGCATCGGGTAAGGAGCAGGGACATGCAGGAAAAGCAGCACATCGCCTCGGCCTTCGACCGCGACCTCGAATCGATCCAGGCGCTGATCCTGAAGATGGGCGGCATGGTCGAGGCCGCGATCCTCGACGGCGCGCAGAGCCTCGCCGACCGCGACGTCGAGGCGGCCGAGAAGGTCCGCCGCGGCGACAAGGCGATCGACGCGCTCGAGGAGCAGCTCAACGAGGAGGCCGCCCGTGTCATCGCGATCCGCGCGCCCGTCAGCCGCGACCTCAGGGTGATCCTGTCGGTGCTGCGGCTCGCCGCCAGCCTCGAGCGGATCGGCGACTACGCCAAGAACATGGCCAAGCGCACCAGCGTGCTGGCCGAGCTGCACCCGATCGAGGGCTCGGACGCGGCGCTCAAGCGGATGGCGCGCGAGGTGCAGAACATGCTGCGCGACACGCTCGACGCCTTCGTCAACCGCGACCCCGGGCTCGCGCACGAGGTGCTGCTGCGCGACCAGGAGGTCGACCAGATGTACAACGCGCTGTTCCGCGAGTTCCTGACCCACATGATGGAGGACCCGCGCGCCATCACCGCCTGCATGCACCTGCACTTCATCGCCAAGAACATCGAGCGGATGGGTGATCTGGTGACCAACATGGCCGAGCAGGTGATCTACCTCGCCACCGGCAAGATGCCCGACGAGGACCGTCCGAAGGGCGACACCACCGCCTACGTCGCCCAGCCGGAGTGAGACCATGGCCGAGCTGCAGCCGCATGTGCTGATCGTCGAGGACGAGGCCGCGCAGCGCGCGGTGCTGGCCTACAACCTCGAATCCGAGGGCTTCCGGATCTCCGAGGCCGAGGACGGCGACACGGCGCTGTTGCTGGTGGCCGAGGAGGCGCCCGATCTCGTGGTGCTCGACTGGATGCTGCCGGGCGTGTCGGGGATCGAGATCTGCCGGCGGCTGAAGACCCGGCCCGAGACCCGGGACGTGCCGGTGATCATGCTCTCGGCCCGCTCCGAGGAGGTCGACCGGGTGCGCGGGCTCGAGACCGGGGCGGACGACTACGTGGTCAAGCCCTACTCGGTGACCGAGCTGATGGCGCGGGTGAAGGGGCAGCTGCGCCGCACCCGCCCGGCCAGCGTCGGCCAGACGCTGCGCTTCGAGGGTATCGAGCTCGACGCCGAGACCCACCGGGTGCGGCGCGACGGCCATGACGTGAAGCTCGGGCCCACCGAGTTCCGGCTGCTCGCCACCTTCCTCGAGAAGCCCGGCCGGGTCTGGAGCCGCGAGCAGCTGCTCGACCGGGTCTGGGGCCGCGAGGTCTATGTCGACACCCGCACCGTCGATGTCCATATCGGCCGGCTCCGCAAGGCGCTGCGCGCCCATGGCGGCGCCGATCCGCTGCGCACCGTGCGCGGCGCCGGCTACGCGCTGGGATAGGGGTCAGACCGGGTAGCCCTCGTCGCCGATCAGGGACCAGATGTCGCGGTTGAGCAGTTGCAACGCCGCGATCGTCCCATTGATCTCGGCCAGCGCCGCGTCGTCGATCGCGGCGCTCTGGCCCATCTTCACCTTGGTCTTGCGATCCGCGATCCGCATGGTGATCGTGCGCGCCGCGCCGCCTTCTGCGTCGAATGCGTAGAGCGCGTGGTTGTAGCGGTTGCGCAGCGCCTGATGCCGCCGGATGCGACCGGTGATGTCGAGCAACCGGCTCAGCGTCTCCGGCGCGATCTCCTGCGACTTGGCCAGCCGCTCCACGAGATCGAGCCGCGCCCGGGCGGTGTTCAGCGTGAGGAAGATGATCGTCGCGTTCTGCGTGCCGGTGCCGGCGAGTCCCGCGATGAGATGGATCAGCAGGCTCTCGGTGTTGGTCCAGCAATAGTTCATCCGTCCGACCAGCAGCAGCAGCCGGTCGAACTCGCCCAGCTCCTGCACCGGGTCGGCCGGATGCGGCTGCGGCCCGGTCATGGTGGATCCGCCTGGCCCGCCTCGACCTGCGCCAGATACCAGATCGCGGCCCCGGTGCGGTTCGAGACGCCGAGCTTGCCGATCAGGTGATGGATATGCAGCTTGACGGTGTGCTCGGACAGGCCGAGCTCGGCCGCGACGATCTTGTTCTGCTTGCCCTCGGCCAGCAGGGTCAGCACCTGCCATTCCCGCGGGGTCAGGCTGCGACCGAGTTGCTGGGACTCCTCGTCCACCGGCGGGGCGGGGCCGCCGGCCGCGGTGGTGTCCGGGGCCGCCCCCTGCGACGCCAGGAACTCGCGCATCAGCCTTTCGGGATAGAACACCTCGCCGCAGAGCAGCAGGCGCATGACCGATGTCAGGACCTCGATCTGCACGTTGAGGGGAAACAGGCCGATCCGCGGCAGCGTCGCGCTGCCGGTCAGCCCCGCCAGCAGGTCGCGCGCGGGCGGCGCCGAGCTGTAGGCGAGCGCCAGCATGTCGGCCCGGCTCTGGGCGGCCAGCTCCTTGAGCCCGGACATGCCCTTGAGCTGCCGCTCGTCGATCACGGCGAGCTTGCAGCTGCCCTGACCCGGCCCGGTCATCCGCAAAGCGGCGAGATCGGGCAGGCGCAGGAATGTCAGACTTCGGAATTCCGCCGAGAAGACATCCAGCATTCCACCGGGAAAGCAGAACTCGTCGCCAATGAAATAAACCGAGGCATCTTGGCAGATCGGCAGATTTTCGATTTGCCCATTTGCGGGGGGGCGGGCGCTTAGAGTCACGATAACACCTGAAACACAAAAACAAAGGAGCGCGAAAAGAACCTGTACGAGTCGATAGTACGGTCTCGACCCGATGGGTGACATAGACCGAAAGGTGAGAGCCGTGAAGCGGGTCGGCAAGGGTGTGTACGGTCCTTGAAGGCAATGACACTGCGTTGCCCGCCAGGAAACAAAGGATGAATAATAGGTTAATGTCGCTTCATTGCGCTCAATTCGCCGATCAGGCGTCCCCCCGGCCTGATTTCATGTTTCAGCGGGTCACAGAGTGTTGAAGAGAAGCGGCGCGAAGAGGTTCTACCCAAGCGTGACGGGCGCTCCGGCGCGGGCCCCGGTTGGGTGTAATCCGATTTTCCGGGCTGAATCCTCCGGCCAAGCGCGCAGACTTGGCTGACCCCGAAGTCCGAGCCACTCGCCACCTTTCGGACCACGCGTTTATCCGACGATCCGGAATGCGAATTGGCTCTCTCGGGCAGTTGTTTGCAGGTGGAGGAGAGGTCGTAATCCATGGATGATCCCCGGGCTTTCCGTCCGGGGAGGTGCCGTTCGGCACCGAATTTTTCCCAAATCGATGCAATCGCATGATCACCGCGTTTGAGATGAATGGCGGTGCGGCGATGGCGCTCGTTCAGGAGATCGAGACATGGCAACGCGCAACAACAACATCATTGGCTGGGGAGACGGCGAAAGCGGCCCCGTCAACGAGATCAACGGCAACCAGGAACAGACCATCATCAACGGCGAAGCCGTCGAGAACGGTGAGGTCGAGGTGGCCGAGGAGCTGGTCGCGAACGGCGATGCCGACGGCTACGCGGACCAGAACCAGAACCAGAACCAAAATCAGAACCAAAACCAGAACCAAAATCAGAACCAGAGCCAGAGCCAGGCGCAAAGCGACAGCGGCGCGGGCAGCGACAGCGCGAGCGCGGCCGAAGCCGCGGCGCTGGCCGACAGCATCAGCACAAGCGACAGCGCCAGCTCGAGTGACAGCTCGAGCGCCAGCGATGTCGATGTGGATGTCGCGGTGCAGGTCGATGTCGGCGTGGCGCTCGAAGGCGCGAATGACGACGACGTCGCCGATTTCGACCTCGACAATTCGACCACCGGCGACATCGCCGTGGCCGGCGGCGATCTGCATTACGATCCCGGCGACGACTTCACCATGAGCGACATCATCACCGAGTCGCTCAACGGCGAGGGCAATGACGCCGGCTTCGTGAACGTGCTCAAGAACGTGCTCGATGACAATGACACGCTCGACAGCGCCGAGGTCACCAACGAGTCGAGCTTCAACCAGAACGGCACCGCGACGGGCGGCACCGCCACGGCCGATGACGGCATTTCGGTCGACACCAATGGCGGCACCGGCGGCAGCAATGCCGAAAGCCTGGGCGGCAACGCCGATGGCGGCACGGCCAATGGCGGCACGGCCAACGCGACGGCCAACAGCGCCAATGGCGGCAACGCCGACGCGCAGGGCGGCAACAGCGGCGAGTCCGGCACGGCGAACGCCACGGGCCATCAGGTCGATGCCGGCGACGTCGACTCGAACGCCAACAGCACCGGCGGCAACAGCGGCGAGAACACCGCCAACAACAACGCCGACAGCAACGCCAACAACACGACCGACGCCAATGGCAACGGCGGCAACGGCGGCAATTCGAACTCGACCAACAACAGCAACGCCAACAGCGACTCCGACGTCAACGACAACACGACCGCCGGGAACTCCGGCAATGCCGACGCGGCCGCGACGCTGAACAGCGACAACGACGCGACCAGCGACAACCAGTCCGATGGCGGCGACAGCGGCAACGCGAACTCCGATGCCGACGCCAATGCCGATGCCGACTCGAACTCGGATGCAGATGCCACAGGCGGCAATTCCGGCATGGTGGACGGCGATACCGCGGTCGATACGGCGGCCGCCAATGACAGCAACGTCGAAGCCGCCGGCGACAGGGGCGGTGACATCGCGGCCAGCAACGACATCGACGGCAATGCCACCTCCGATGGCGACGGCAACGGCAATGGCGGCGAGAGCGGCGATGCCAATGGCGCTGGCGACGCGGCGGCCGAAGGCGCGGCCGAGGCGGCCGTCACCAACGAGGCCGGCTATGGCGGCGAGAACACCTCGACCGCGACCGGCGATGGCGACGGCACCGGCGATGGCGACGGCACCGGCGATGGCGACGGCACCGGCGATGGCGACGGCACCGGCGATGGCGACGGCACCGGCGATGGTGACGGCACCGGCGATGGTGACGGCACTGGCGATGGTGACGGTACCGCCGACGCGGACGCCACGGCCGATGGCGATGGCGGCGATGCCAATGCCGACTCGCAATCGACCGTGACCGCCACTGCCAGCCCGGGCGCCGTGACCGGCACCTCGACCGCGACCGGCGGCACGGGCGGCATGGGCGGCAACAATCCCGCCACCGCCGACTCTGACGGCACGGGCACCGGCACCGGAACCGGAACCGGCGAAGGCACCGGAACGGGTGAAGGCACCGGAACCGGGACCGGCACCGGCACGGGTGAAGGCACCGGTGAAGGCACGGGTGAAGGCACCGGCACCGGCACCGGCACGGGCACCGGCATGGCCGAAGGCATGGCCGGCGACGGCGGTGCGGCCAACGCGACCGGCGGGCCGAACAGCAACAGCTCGGCCGCCACGGGCACCGGCACCGGCACCTCCGGCATGACCGGCGCCGGAACCGGCATGACCGACAACGAGGCCGATAACAGCGGCACCGGTTCCAACGAGGCCACCACCGGCGAAGGCGGTGACGGCGACGCGGCGAACGACACCGACGCGATGGCGACCGGAACGGGCAGCACGGACGGCGCCTCCGGGGCCGGCGGCGCGGCCGATGCCGCCAACGACGCCGACGCCACCACGACGAACGCCTCCGACTCGGCGGCGACCTCGGGTGACGGCGGGGCCGGCAACGGGACGTCGGGTGCCGACGCGTCGAGCGCCGACGCCAATGCCGCCGACGCGGCCAGCGGCTACGGCGGCGCGGCGAGCTCCGACACCGACACCACCACCGACAGCATGGCCGACGGCTATGCCGACGGCGACGGTGGTTACGGCGGCATGTCGGATATCGCGATCGAGGCCCTGGCCGAGTCGATGGCCGAGGCGGAGAGCGCGCAGACCAGCGGTGACGGTGGTGCCTCCACGGCCACGGCCGATGCCACGAGCAACGGCGCGGCCATGGGCGACGTCATGGCGACCAGTGGCGAGACCGGCGACACGATGACCACGGCCACCGGCGGCATGGGTGGCGCGGCCAGTGTCGACAACACCACCGGCGGCGCAGGCACCAATGGCGACGTCATGGGAGGCGCCGGCGGCGCTGCCATGAACGGCGACGGCGGGGCCGGCGGCAATGCCGGGACCTGGGGCTCCTCGAACGGTGACGACTCCTACATCACCGGCGAGAGCTACGCCTCCGCGGCCGCGGCCGTGAACCAGGAGGCCTTCACGCAGGAGATCGTGATGGGGGCCAACGTGCTGGGCAACACCGTCGACATGAACGTCGTCGGCGGCTCGTTCAGCTCGAACTACGTGGGTGAGGACGGCGACGGTATGTGATCGCCGGACAGGAGGGGCGGGGGCCGCACGGCCCCCGCCCATTTCGGGTCCGCCTGCCCTGAGCAGGCATCGGCCCGCCGGCATGGTCCGGGCGACCGTGCCGCGCGCATTTCGGGAGCGGCGTTTCGATCATGTCCATGGACCGTACGACCGATACCATCGCTCACTTCATCGGCCTCTTCGGACAACTCGAGGAGGCCGCGCGTCTGAGGGAAGGGTTCGAAGGCTTCGAGCCGTACCCGGACGCCGACGCATCGCCCGATGCGCTGCGTTTCACGCCGCTTCAGGTATCGCAGAGCTATCGGCTCGAGGATCTCTCGCCGGTGGTCGACTACCACCCCCTGCCACCGAACAATTACGACATCGTTGCGATCCCGTCGCAGCCGCGGCTGCCGGAGGCGCTGGCAAAGCCCTGGCCGGGCATCTCGGAAGAGCCGCCGCTGGTGAAGGAGATCCTGCTCGCGGCATCCCTCAGAACCGAGCTTCTGCCGCTCGAGATGCCGCCGCCCTCGGCGATGCACGGGCTGCACGTGCTGACCAACAGGCTCGAGGATGCCGATGCCTTCGGGATCGGGGCGGCGGGGGTCGCGGCGCTGCACGCGGCCGCCGAGGCGCAGGGCGAGCTTCTGGTGCAGCTGGCCGGGCAGGCGCAGATGCTTGCGGCCATCCCGCCATTGGGCCTGCCGGGCGATCTGCCGACCGACTGGGCCGGACTAGCGGAGGAATTGCAGGCCCGCGCCGAGGCGGTGGCCGCCGCCATCCCCGGCGCGGCGCTGCATCTGGGTGCCGCGGCCGGCGGCGTGCATGTCGACGGCGCGCCCGCCGACGAGATGCCGGACTGGCTGACGCTGTGGCCGGCGATGCTGCGCGACGGCAAGGATGATGCCGATACCGACCCGGAGGACCCGCCCGGCCACGATCAAGACGCCGACATGGCGCGCGCGCTCGATGCCGTGGCCGAGGCCGCGGGCGACGCGGCGCCGGCCGGGGCAGGGCCCGAGGGGCAGGGCTTCGTGACGGGCGGAAACAGGCTGGTCAACGAAGTGGTGGTCACCAGCGACTGGCTCGACGCGTCCTACTTCGTGGTCGGCGGCGCGGCGCGGCATCTCGACGCCGTCTCGCAGCTCAACATGATGTCTGACCGCGATGTCGGGCTGGGCGAGGGCGGAGAGGCCTCCCGCGCCGTCAACGCCGCTCGCATCGTCACCGAATCCCGGCCCGCCACGCCGCCGCCCGACGCCGATGACGCGCCGGCGCATAGCGGCGGGCCGTCGCATTGGGCGCTGGCGCGGCTCAGCGGGGATCTCGTCCAGATCAACGACGTGCGCCAGGTGAACCTCGTCAACGACACCGACCACGCGGCGCTGCGCTTCACCGCCGGCGACAGCCGGATCGTGCTGGGCGAGAACAGCGCCAGCAACCTCGCGCTCATGGACGCGTTCGGCTGGCGCTTCGACCTCGTCTTCGTCGGCGGCGACATGGTGGACATGACCATGCTGCGGCAGATCAACCTGCTGCTCGACGACGACGAGGCGGTGCCGTCGCTTGCCGAGGCGGAAGGCCCGGTGCAGCCGGTCGATCTCGCCTCGCAGCAGGCCGCCACCACCGCCGAAGGGGTCGCCGTCTCCGACGCGCCGCTCTCCGGCCTCGACCCGGTGCTGCCAAACGACGAGCGGAGCGAGCCCCTTGCGGAAGAGGTGGAGCCAGCGGGCGGGCAGGAGATCGAACCGACGCAAGCCAAGGTCACGCAGGCCAAGGTCACGCAGGCCCCGGCCGATGACATCGCTGCACCTGCCGCAGCGCCGGCGCCAGCGCCGCAGTCGCCGCCGGCGGCCGTGCAGGGCGGCGACAACCTTCTCTACAACGGCGCGACGCTCAAGACGGTCGGACGGGATGTCGAGGCCGAGCTGCCGGAGATGCTGCGGGACGTGCACGACACGCTCGCCGAGAGGGCGGAGGCCTTGCCCGAGGCCTTGCTCGGTCTCGACATCTTCGACGGGATCGAGCTTCTCAAGGTGCTGCTGATCGAGGGCGACTTCATCACCCTGAACCGGTTCGACCAGTTCAACATGCTGGCCGATTCCGACCGGATCACGGGGCTGGCCGAGGCGCTGGAGGCCGTCGCCGAGGCCGAGGTCGTGACCGGCTCGAACCTTCTGGCCAACCACGCCACGCTGACCGATCTCGGCGTCGACAGCCAGATCGCGGCCGGGCAGGGCGTCTATGACGACCTCCTGCTCTACCAGGCCGAGCTGCTCGACACCGATGCCGCCCCGACCGGGGTCGGCCTGACCGATCTGGCCGGCGAGGCGGTGGCCTTCCTGGCCGACGGCATGATCGACCCGGCCGCCGAACCCCTCGCCGAGGCCCAGGCCGAGATCGCGGCGGGGATCGCCGCCGCCTCCGCCAGCCCGACTGACCTGTTGCAGACCATGCTGAGCTGAGAAAGGCCGACATGTCGCCGCATAACTCCGCCGCCACATTGCGTCTCGTTCCCGCGCACAGGGTCGTGCCGCCCCGATTGGTGCGCCTGCCGCGCTTCCTGACCGGCCCGTCGCCGATGGCGCGATGGCTGGCCCGTCACCGCATCGCGGCCGAGCGGCCCCGGCCGCCCGAGCCGCCGGGCGAGGCGCCGGCGGGCACCGCGCCGCAGGGGCGCATCACGCCCGCCAGCCCCTTGCCGGGCCCGGTGATCGAGGCCGATCGCGGCCCGATCCGCCGGCCGCCGACGCCGCCCGAGGAGCGGCGCCGCGAACCCGGCGGCGGCGGTGGCGGGGCAGGCGGCGCGGCGCCGCCACGCTTCCACAAGCCGGTCGGGCCGGAGGATTTCGGCCGGGCGCTGCGGCTCGGGGTGCAGGCGGTGCGGCGCAATCTCGGGCTGGTGATGGTGCTGACCTGCGCCACAAACCTGCTGATCCTCGCCATCCCGATCTACCTGTTCCAGATCTCGGACCGGGTGCTGACCAGCCGATCGGTCGACACGCTGGTGATGCTGACCATCGTGATCGCGGCGGCGGTGGTGCTGCAGGCGGTGTTCGACGCGGTCCGGCGCTTCGTGCTGATGCGCACCGCCGTCGAGGTCGCCGCCCGGCTCGGCGCCCCGATCCTGAGCGCGGCCTCGGCCGCCGCGCTGCACGGCACGGGGCGCGAATACCAGACGCTGGGCGATCTGCAGCAGCTGCGCGGCTTCATCGTCTCGGGCACGCTCCTGTCCTTCCTCGACGTGCCCTTCGCGCCGCTGTTCATCCTCGCGATCTACTTCGTGCACCCGCATCTGGGGACCATCGTGGTCGGCACCTCGCTGGCGCTTCTGGTCATCACGCTGATCAACCAGAAGCTCACCGCGCGGCCCTTCGCCGAGGCCAATGCCGCGCAGAGCCGGGCCAACCTGCACCTCGATTCCATGTCGCGCAACAGCCAGATCATCAACGCGCTCGCGATGATCCCCGAGGCAGTGCGGATCTGGGGCCGCGACACCGCCACCTCGCTCACCGCCCAGGTCCACGCGCAGGACCGCAACATCGCGGCCTCGGCCGCCTCGCGCGCGGTGCGGCTGCTCACCCAGGTCGCGATGCTGGGCTGGGGCGCCTATCTGGCGATCTTGGGCGAGATCACCGGCGGCATGGTGATCGCCGCCTCGATCATCGCGGGCCGGGCACTGGCGCCGATCGAGGGCGCGATCGAGGGCTGGAGCGGTTACGCGCAGGCCCGCGCCGCCTATGGCCGTATCGCCGGACTGCTGACCGGCTCGAAGCTGCAGTTCGAGCGGCTGAACCTGCCCAACCCCGAGGGCCGGCTCGATGTCGAGCGGCTGCTCTACGTGCCGGGCGGCACCAAGCAGGTGGTGCTGAACGGCGTCAGCTTCGCGCTCACGCCCGGCGAAAGCCTCGCGATCATCGGCAATTCGGGGGCCGGCAAGACCACGCTCGGCAAGATGCTGGTGGGATCGATCCTGCCGACCTCGGGCAATGTCCGGCTCGACCTGATGGACCTGCGCAACTGGGATCCGCGGCAGCTGGGCGAGAATATCGGCTACCTGCCGCAGGACGTGCAGCTCTTTCCCGGCAGCATCAAGGACAACATCGGCCGGATGCGGCTGGACGCGACGGATGCGCAGATCTACGCGGCCGCGCGGCTCGCCGATGTGCACGAGATGATCGCCAACCTGCCGCAGGGCTACGAGACGGTGGTGGCCGCCGACGGCGCGCCGCTCTCGGGCGGGCAGAAGCAGCGCATCGCCCTGGCGCGGGCCTTCTTCGGAGAGCCGCGCTTCGTGGTGCTCGACGAGCCGAACTCCAACCTCGACAGCGCCGGTGACAAGGCGCTGGCGCAGGCGCTCAGGCACGCCAAGGAAAACCGGATCACCGTGGTCGTGGTGACCCAGAAACCGACGCTGCTCACCGTGGTCGACAAGATCATGCTGCTTGCCGATGGCAGCATCCAGATGTTCGGCGAACGCATGCAGGTGCTGCAGCGGCTGGCGGGTGACAAGGCGCCGCGACCGGCGCCGCGCGCACCGGGACCGAGCCAGGTGCCGGGGCAGGGACCGGGTCAGGATCCGGGCAAGAATCCGGGGCAGGGAGGGCCGAAATCATGAGCCTGCAGCAGGTCGAAAGCGGTGAATGGTTCGCCGAGGTGCCGCGCTCGGTGCGCGGCCACGCGATCTTCGGGATCGTGCTGCTGATCCTCACCTTCGGCGGCTTCGGGCTCTGGGCGTTCCAGGCACCGCTGGCCGCCGCCGTGATCGCGCCGGGCAGCTTCGTCGCCACCGGCCAGAACAAGATCGTCCAGCATCTCGAGGGCGGGATCATCGAGGAGATCCTCGTCGACGAGGGCGACCGGGTCGAGGCCGGGCAGCTTCTGCTGCGGCTCGACGGCACGCAGGCGGCGGCGGCCGAGCGCGAGCTGCAGCTGCGCCAATGGCGGCTCGAGGCGACCGAGGCGCGTCTGCTGGCCGAGGAACAGGGGCTGGAGGCGATCCGCTTCCCGGCGCATCTGGAGGCCGCGCGCGGCGATTTCGCCGTGGCGGGCATCCTCGACGGGCAGGAGCTGTCCTTCCGGGTGTCGCGCGGCGCGCATGAGAACGATCTCGCGCTGCTCGAACGCAACATCGAGGCGCTGCGCATCCGCGCCGGCGGCTACGACACCCAGCTCGAGACGCATCGCCGTCAGCACGCGCTGCTGGTCGAGGAACATGCCGACAAGGAAGCGCTGTTCTCGCGCGGTCTGCTGCGCCGGCCCGAGCTTCTGGCGGTCGAGCGCGCGCAGCTGGAGGCCGAGGGCCAGATCGGCCGGTTGGTGGCCGAGATCGCCGAGATCGAGGAAGTGGCCGAGAAATACGCGGCCCAGATCGACCAGGAGGTCGAGCGCTACCGCGAAAAGGCGCTCGACGAGCTTCAGGGCGTGCAATCCGAGCTCGAGAGCATCCGCGAACAGTGGCGCGCCGCGCGCGGCGTGCGCGACCGGGTCGAACTTCTCGCGCCGGTCGCCGGCACCGTCGTCCGGCTGCATTACCATACCGCCGGCGGCGTGATCGAAAGCGGCCGGCCGATCCTCGAGATCCTGCCGCTCGACGAGCCGCTGATCATCGAGGTGCAGATCCCGCGGGTCGAGATCGACAGCGTCCGCCGGGGCCAGCCGGCGACCGTCCGGCTGACGGCGCTGAACCAGCGCACCACGCCGGTGCTCGATGGCGAGGTGTTCTACGTCTCGGCCGACGCGGTCGCGCAGGAGGCGGGCGAAACGGTGCAGGAGGTCTACGTGGCGCGCATCTCGATCGTGCCGGAGCAGCTCGACCGCGTGCCGGGCTTCTCGCCGACGCCGGGCATGCCGGCCGAGATCATGATCGAGACCGCGTCGCGCACCTTCGTGGAGTATCTCGTGAAGCCGATCCGCGACAGCATGACCCGCGCGTTCCGAGAGAGATAGGTGTGAGCGGTATGACCACACGCGAGCCGTGGTTGACGGGAAAAAACGATATCCGGTGTCGGGAGCGGGACGCCGCAGACCCGAATAACCCAAGCCTCATAACTAGTATTATGTAACTTATACGAAGTATTCGCCTGTCGCGAACATGATGATACGGTCTTGTCTTATGAGGCAATGTCATCATGCCAAGTAAGCCCGAAGTCGAAGGCCCCGCGCTTTCTGCTCATCTGGCGGCGCTGGCGTCGGCGCAGGATATCGACCAGCTCTGGCGTGCACATTGCGACCGCATGGCGCTCTACGGCTTCGAGCGCCTGCTCTGCGCCTTCACCCGCCTGACCCGCGCCGAGATCGAGCGTGGTGCCCGTGGCTGGGTCATGCTCAGCACCGTCCCCCATGGCCGTGCCGAGCCCTCCGACACGTTCAACGACGGCCTGTCCGACGGCCGCCCCGGCCCGCGCAGCTGGTCGCTGTCGCGGCCCGGTCATCACGGCGACAGCCACGCCGGCTACACGATCTTCTTCCGCAATGCCGTCTCGCGCGTCACCGGCGCGATCGATCTCGTCGCCCGACCCGGCATGAGCCAGCGCGACGTCGACCGGCTCTGGGATCTCCAGGGCCAGGAAATCGCCGCATTGAACGATGTCTTTCATCTCAAGCTGATGTCGCTGCCCTGCGGGCCCTACAGGTTGACCGACCGGCAGCGGGAAATGCTGTGCCACGTGGCCGATGGGCATACCACGCGGGAGATCGCCGATCTTCTGGGCCTTACCGAAGCGACGATCGAAAAGCACCTGCGTTTGGCGCGCGAGGCGTTGGACGCCCGCAATACACCACAAGCGGTATTGCACGCGTCTTTATACAACCAAATATATATGCCGAAGAGCTGATTTGCGGCTCTCAAGTCAGGAATACCTGACTACCGCTAGCCGCCGATCCGTGAGACGCTCGGGGTGTTAGCGAGTGTGGTCGGTACGACCAAAGGCGGCTTCCCGAAAGGACGTGACTTTCCGCGGACCCTGCCAAACCGACAGCAGCAGGTCGGTATCCAGCATGAGATGGCCGCGCCCGTCCTACCGTCCGGGCGCGGCTTTTTTGTGGCGATGGGCCGACTTATGTAAGGACGCCCGCCGCAGCGGGCGCCCTCGATGATCGGCCGGTGCCGGGCTCAGCCCTTGGCGGCCTTGGCGACCTCGGCGGCGAAGTCTTCCTCGACCTTCTCGATGCCCTCGCCGACCTCGAGCCGGACGAAGCCGGTGATGGTGGCGCCGGCCTCTTTCGCGGCCTGCTCGACGGTCAGGTCGGGGTTCACCACGAAGGCCTGACCCAGCAGGGTCGACTCGGCGACGAACTTCTTCATCCGGCCTTCGATCATCTTCTCGATGACCTGCTCCGGCTTGCCGCTCTCGCGGGCGATGTCCATCTGCACGGCCTTTTCCTTGGCCAGCATCTCCTGGTCGAGATCGGCCTCGCCGAGCGCGGCGGGGTTGGCCGCGGCGATGTGCATCGCGATCTGGCGGCCGAAGGCCTCGTCACCGCCGGTGAGCGCGACGAGAACGCCGATCTTGCCCATGCCGTCGGTGGCGGCGTTGTGGACGTAGGTCACGACCTGCTCGCCCTCGATCGCGGCCATGCGGCGCAGCGTCATGTTCTCGCCGACCTTGGCGATGCTGTCGGTGATCAGCGCCTCGACCGGCTTGCCGTCGACCTCGGTGGCCTTCAGCGCCTCGAGGTCCTGGGCGGTCACGGCCGCGTCGGCGACCTTCTTCACCATCGCCTGGAAATCGGCGTTCTTGGCGACGAAGTCGGTCTCCGAGTTCACCTCGACCGCGATGCCGCGGCTACCCTCGACAGCGACGGCCACCAGGCCCTCGGCGGCGGTACGGCCGGATTTCTTGGCGGCCTTGGCCAGGCCCTTGGTGCGCAGCCAGTCGACCGCGGCTTCCATGTCGCCGTCGGTCTCGGTCAGCGCCTTCTTGGCGTCCATCATGCCCGCGCCGGTGGTGTCGCGCAGTTCCTTGACCATGCTCGCAGTGATCGCCATCACGTCTCTCCTTGAATTGGGTGGGGTCCGGACGCACCATCGGTGCGCCCGGTAACCGTCATGCGACGGGTCGAGGATTACTCGGCCGAGGCGTCCTCGGCGGCGGCGAGCTCCTGCTCGGCCAGCTCTTCCATCGCGCCCATGTCGACGCCGGCGGCGCCGAGCTGCGCGCTCATGCCGTCCAGCGCGGCGCGGGCGGCGAGGTCGCAGTAGAGCGAGATCGCGCGGGCGGCGTCGTCATTGCCCGGGATCACGTAGTCCACGCCCTCGGGCGAGCAGTTGGTGTCGACCACGGCGACGACCGGGATGCCGAGCTTCTTGGCTTCCGAGATCGCCAGGTCTTCCTTGTTGACGTCGATCACGAACAGCAGGTCCGGCACGCCGCCCATCTCGCGGATGCCGCCCAGCGAGGCCTGCAGCTTGGCCTGCTCGCGCTCCATGCCGAGACGCTCTTTCTTGGTCAGGCCGGCAAAGCCCTGATCGGCCGCCTCGTCGATGGCGCGCAGGCGGTTGATCGACTGCGAGACGGTCTGCCAGTTGGTCAGCGTGCCGCCGAGCCAGCGGTGGTTCATGTAGAACTGCGCCGACTTCTCGGCGGCCTCGGCGATCGGCTGCGCGGCCTGGCGCTTGGTGCCGACGAACAGCACGCGGCCGCCCTTGGCGACGGTGTCGCGGATCACGGTCAGGGCCTTGTCCAGCATCGGGACGGTCTGGGTCAGGTCGACGATGTGGATGCCGTTGCGGGCGCCGTAGATGTACTCGGACATCCGCGGGTTCCAGCGCGCGGTCTGGTGGCCGAAGTGGACGCCGGCCTCGAGCAGCTGGCGCATGGAGAACTCGGGAAGAGCCATGTCTCTATACCTTTCCGGTTTTGCCTCGGCGGAGGATCAGGGCGGCTGCCCCAACCGGTGGACCCCGGGGGATGTCTCCCCCCGAAGGCCCGCCCCCGCCTGCGGGATTGACGTGGGCCGGCCATTAGCGCCGTCGCGCCGAAAAGGCAAGCCCCGCCCTGCCCGGCCCCGGGGTCAGTCGCGGCGCAGCCGCTTGATCAGCGACGAGGTGTCCCATCGGCCGCCGCCCATCTGCTGCACCTCCTTGTAGAACTGGTCGACCAGCGCCGTCACCGGCAGGCTGACCGACAGCTCGTCCGCCGCATCGAGGCAGATGCCCAGATCCTTGCGCATCCAGTCCACCGCGAAGCCGTGCTCGAACTGGTCGTCGAGCATGGTGCCGTGGCGGTTGACCATCTGCCAGCTGCCGGCCGCGCCCTGGCTGATCACCTCGACCAGCTCGCGCCCGTCGAGGCCGGCCTTCTCGGCGAAGGCCAGCGACTCCGACAGGCCCTGCACCAGCCCCGCGATTGCGATCTGGTTGGCCATCTTGGCCAGTTGCCCCGCGCCGCTCTCGCCCAGCCTGCGGCAGATCTTGGCATAGGCGTCGATCACCGGCTCGGCCCGGTCGAAATGGTCCTGCGCGCCGCCGCACATCACCGAAAGCTGGCCGTTCTCGGCCCCCGCCTGACCGCCCGAGACCGGCGCATCGACGAAGCCGAGCCCCGCCGCGTCGGCCGCCGCCGCCAGCTCGCGCGTCACCGCGGCGCTGACCGTGGTGTGGTCGACGAAGAGCGCGCCCGCGCCCATGCCCGCGAAGGCCCCGTCATCGCCCAGGCAGACCGAGCGCAGGTCGTCGTCGTTGCCGACGCAGGCGAAGACGATCTCGGCGCCCTGTGCCGCCTCGCGCGGCGTGCCCGCATGCCGGCCGCCATGCTGCTTGACCCAGGCCTCGGCCTTGGCCGCGGTGCGGTTGTAGACCGTGACCTCGTGGCCGGCCGCGACCAGGTGGCCCGCCATCGGGAACCCCATCACGCCCAGGCCCAGAAACGCCAGCTTCGCCATCTTATCTCCCCTTGCGTTCACGGGGCTTTCGCTCGTCCCCGAGGCGCGATACTCACCAAGGCCCGTGGGCCCGTCAAGCGCGGGTCCGGCCCCGCGCACTCCCGGAGGATGAATGGCCGCTCTGTTCCGCTGGCTTCTGCGCCTGACCACGGGGGCGATCCTGCTCGGCCTCGCCCTGTTCTTGCTGGCCTACTGGTTCGCCGGTCGCTCCTTGCCGGACTATTCGGCCCGGCTGCGGGTCGAGGGGGTCTCGGCCCCGGTCGAGATCGTGCGCGACAACGCCAACGTCCCGCATGTCTTCGGCCGCACCGACCGCGACGTGTTCTTCGCGCTGGGGTTCGCCCATGCGCAGGACCGGCTGTGGCAGATGACCATGCTGCGCCGCACGGTTCAGGGGCGGCTGTCCGAGCTGTTCGGCCCGCGCACGGTCTCCAGCGACGTCCTGATGCGCCGCCTCGGCCTCTACCAGGCCGCCATCCGCTCGGTCGAGGACCAGGACGGCCAGACCCGGGCCGCGCTCGAGGCCTATGCCGCGGGCGTCAACACATGGCTCGAGGAGGTGAATGCCGGCGCGCGCGGACGCGGCGCGCCGGAGATGTGGTTCTTCAACCAGCCGGTCGCGCCCTGGCAGCCCGCCGACAGCCTCGCGCTGCTCAAGCTGGTGGCCTGGCAGCAGACCGACCAGCTGCAGACCGAGGTGCTGCGCGCGCGCGTCTCTCTCGCGGTCGAGCCCGAGCGGCTGCGCGACGTCCTGCCCGACGTGCCGGGCCCGGGCCTGATGGCCCTGCCCCGCTACGCCGATCTGGTCCCCGAGATCCCGCAGCGCCGCGCCGTGGCCGCGGCCGAACCCGACCCGCTTTCCGCCAGCCTGCCGGCCGGCTTCGCCGGCGCCTCGAACGCCTGGGCCGCCGGGCCGGGCCGTTCGGCCACCGGCGCGACGCTTCTGGCCAACGACCCGCACCGCATGCTGAGCGCGCCCTCGATCTGGTACCTCGCCCGGCTGGAGCTGCGCTCCGGCGGCGTGATCGGCGCCACCATTCCCGGCATCCCGCTGGTGCTGGCCGGGCGCAGCGCCGATCTCGGCTGGGGCATCACCGCTTCCTTCGCCGACGCGCTCGACCTCTACGCCGAGGAGGTGAACCCGAAGAACGCCGGCGAGTACCGCACCCCCGGCGGCTGGGCCGCCTTCGAGAGCCGCGACAGCATCGTCGAGATCGCCGGTGCCCCGGCGCTGACCCTGAACCTGCAGCGGACCGAGAACGGGCCCGTCCTGCCGGCCGAGCAGTTCGCGCTCGAGGCGGTGCGCCCGCCCGGGCACGTCATGGCGCTGGCCTGGACCGGCCTGTCGGAGGACGACACCAGCATGACCGCCGGGCTGCGGCTGATGCAGGCGCGCTCGATCGAGGAAGGCATCCGCGCCGGCCGGCTGCAGCTCGCGCCGCACCAGAACCTGATCCTCGCCGACCGCAACCGCGTCGCGCTGAAGACCGTCGGCGCGACGCCGATGCGCGACCCGGGTCATCGCAGCGAGGGCCGGATGCCGACGCTGGGCCACGAAGCCGTGAACCGCTGGCAGGGCCGGATGTCCTATGCCGCCCTGCCCGAACAGGTCGACCCGGTGGGCGGGCTGGTCGGCAACACCAACAACAAGACCGTCGACCGCCCCTTCCCCGACCACGTCTCGCACGACTGGGGTGACACGCAGCGCATCGCGCGCTGGCGCGGGCTGATGCAGTCGCGCGAGGTGCATACCCGAGAAAGCTTCATCGAGGCGCAGCTCGACGCCGTCAGCCCGACCGCGCGGGCGCTCCTGCCGCTGGTCGGCGCCGACCTGTGGTACAGCGGCGCCCCGGCCGCCGAGGGCACGACCGAGCGCCGCCGCCAGCGTGCGCTGGAACTGCTCGGCGAGTGGAACGGCGAGATGAACGAGCACCTGCCCGAGCCGCTGATCTACGCCGCCTGGATGCGGGCGCTGCAGGACCGGCTGATCCGCGACGAGCTGGGGCCGCTCGCGGCCGAGTTCCGCCATCTGCGCCCGCTCTTCATCGACCGGGTGTTCCGCGACGAGGGCGGCGCCTCGGCCTGGTGCGACATCCAGCAATCCGCGGTCGAGGAAAGCTGCGCCGACATCGCGCGCATGGCGCTCGACGACGCGCTGATCTGGATCTCCGAGACCTATGGCGGCGAGCTGGAGAGCCTGCGCTGGGGCGACGCGCATGTCGCGCGGCAGGACCATCCGGTGCTGGGCGGCACGCCGCTCCTGAGCTGGTTCGTCAACATCCGCCAGAGCAGCTCTGGCGGCGACAACACGCTCCTGCGCGGCCTGACCGACGGGCGGGCGCCGAACCCGTTCCACAACGTCCATGCCGCCGGCTATCGCGGGATCTACGATTTCGCCGACCCCGACAGCTCGGTCTTCGTCATTTCAACGGGCCAGTCGGGCCACCCGCTGTCGCGCCACTACGACGATCTGGGCGAGCTGTGGCGCCGCGGCGAATACATCCCGATGTCGCTCGACCCCTCGCTCGCGCGTGGCGCCTCGGTCGGCATCACCCAGCTCCTGCCCGCGCCGAACTGACGCGGGACCCGTCGCGCCCTGCGCGCCGTTGCCCCACCGACAACGGAAAGGAGCAGGCGATGAGCAGCAAGTCGCATGACGAGATCTGGGACGAGTGGGGCGATCTGGTGAACATGGCGCCCAAGGAACTCGAGGAGTGGCTCGAGACCGAGGAAAGCAAGGAGGTGGGCGATTCCGACAGCGGCGAGAGCACCGGCCACAAGTCGGGCCGGCGCATCGTCGAGATCAAGCGCACCAACAAGGGCGACCTCACCGACGACCAGTGGGACCACATGGCGAAGGTCGTGGGCTACATCAAGCGCCACAAATCGCAGGGCGGCCCCAAGGATGACGCCGAGCATTCCAAGTGGCGCTACTCGCTGATGAACTGGGGCCACGACCCGCTGAAGTGAAGCCTCAGACCGCCTGGCAGATCTCGATCCGGTTGCCGAAGGGATCGGCCAGGTAGACCCGGCGTAGCCCCGGCAGGTCGATGTCGGGGCGGCAGGCCACCCCGGCTTTCTCCAGCCCCGCGACGGCGGCGTCGAGATCGGCGACGCGGAAGGCGGGATGCGCCTTCCGCGCCGGCACGAAGGGCGTCTCCACCCCGAGATGCAGGCGCAGCCCGGGCGCACGGAACCAGACGCCGCCGCGCTCCTTCAGCGCCTCGGGCTTCGCCTCCTCCTCCAGCCCCAGCAGGTCGCCATAGAAGCCGCGCGCCGCCGCCTCGCCGCCTTGCGGCATAGCCAGTTGCACATGGTGCAGATCGAAGATCATCGCCGGTTTCCCATTGTTGCCGTCAGGCGGGGCCGCTGTTGCGGGCCCTGCCCCGTGACTTCGACCTAGGGCCGGTCTAGGGTGCTACGCAACCGGAAGGGAGTGCCGATGTCCGAGCAGACCGGCCATTGGGATAGCGTCTACCGCGATCGCGCCGAAACCGATGTCAGCTGGTACGAGCCCCGGCCCGAGACCTCGCTGCGGCTGATCGCGGACGCGGGCGTATCGCATACGGCCCCGGTCATCGATATCGGCGGCGGGGCGTCGCGGCTGGCCGAGGCGCTGTTCGCGGAAGGTTACAGCGACCTGACCGTGCTGGACCTCTCGCCCCATGCGCTGGCGCGGGCCGCGACTCGCCTGCCCGAAGGCGCGCCGGTCGAATGGATCGCCGGCAACGTCCTGGCCTGGGCGCCGGCGCGGCAATACGCGCTCTGGCACGACCGCGCGGCCTTTCATTTCCTGACCGACCCGTTCGACCAGGGGCGCTACGCGCAGACCCTCGCCGCCGCGCTGGCGCCGGGCGGCCATGCCGTGATCGCGACCTTCGCCCCGGAGGGGCCCGACCGCTGCAGCGGCCTGCCGGTGGCGCGCTGGGACGGGCCCGCCCTCGCGGCGCATTTCGGTCCGGGCTTCGAACTGGCGGTCTCGGAGCGGCACGCCCACACCACGCCCGGCGGCGTGGTGCAGCGCTTTCACTACGGGGTGCTGCGGCGGCTCTGAGCCCCGCCGGGGCGTCGGCTCAGAGCCGTTCGAAACGGGCCTTCTGCGCGGCCGACCAGCGCACCTCCATGCGGTGCCCGTCCTCGGTCTGCTCGTCCGCCTCGACCAGCCCCTGCTCGAACAGCCAGGCGCGGCGCTTGCCATCCGCGAAGTCGAGCGTCAGCTCCTCGCGGTGCTTGACGCCGCCAAGCGCCTCGGACACGGCGCCGAGCAACTCATCGATGCCCGAGCCGTCGAGCGCAGAGACCGCGGCGGCGTTCTCGGTGCGCGCGGCGCGCTCCAGCGCGGCCGAGCGGTTTTCCTCGGCCAGGGCGTCGATCTTGTTCCAGACCTCGATCTTCGGCGTGTCGTCGGGCAGCCCGAGCCCGGTGAGGATGGTCTCCACGTCGCGGGCCTGTTCGGCGGTCTGCGGGTGGCCGATGTCGCGCACATGCAGCACCAGATCGGCGTCGAGCACCTCTTCGAGCGTGGCGCGGAACGCCGCGACCAGCTCGGTCGGCAGGTCGGAGATGAAGCCCACCGTGTCCGACAGGATCACCTCGTCGCCGGTCGGCAGCACCACCCGCCGCATGGTCGGGTCGAGCGTGGCGAAGAGCATGTCCTTGGCCATCACCTCGGCCCCGGTCAGCCGGTTGAACAGCGTCGACTTGCCGGCGTTGGTGTAGCCCACCAGCGCCACGATCGGGAACGGCACCTTGGCGCGGCTGGCGCGGTGCAGCGCGCGGGTCTTCACCACCTTGTCGAGCTGTCGGCGCAGCCGCACGAGCTGTTCGTCGATGGCGCGCCGGTCGGCCTCGATCTGCGTCTCGCCGGGGCCACCGACGAAGCCCAAGCCCCCGCGCTGCCGCTCGAGGTGGGTCCAGGCGCGGACAAGCCGGCCGCGCTGGTAGTTCAGCGCCGCCATCTCGACCTGCAGCACGCCTTCGCGCGTCGCGGCGCGGTCGCCGAAGATCTCGAGGATCAGCCCGGTCCGATCGAGGATCTTGACCTTCCATTCCTTCTCGAGATTGCGCTGCTGCACCGGCCCGAGATGGCCGTCGATCAGCACCAGCTCGACCTCGTTGGCCTGCAGCCGGGTCTTCAGCTCCTCGATCTTGCCGGTGCCGAACAGCATGCCGGGATGGCGCTTGGGCAGGCGCACGATTTCGGAGCCGACGACGTCGAGCCCCGGCAGGGCGGCCGCGAGCGCGACCGCCTCCTCAAGCGCAGAGACCGGCTCGCGCCGGTCCTGTTCGCTCTTCACCTCGGGATGGATCACCCAGGCGCGGGTGTCCGGTCTCTCGGGAATGTAATAGTCGGTCAATCTTCACCGTCGTAGAGGTTCACGGGCTGCGAGGGCATGATCGTCGAGATCGCGCTCTTGTAGACGAGCTGGCTCTGGCCGTCTCGGCGCAGCAGCACGCAGAAATTGTCGAACCAGGTGATCACGCCCTGCAGCTTGACGCCATTGATCAGGAAGATCGTCACCGGCACCTTGATCTTGCGCACATGATTCAGGAAGGCGTCCTGAAGGTTCTGCTTGTCACCGGCCATCACCGTCCCTTTGTTCTTGCGGCCGCGGATCGGCCTTGCCCTCGTTTGCGCCCGAGTATGGAGCGGTGCGGGTGGAGATTCCAGCCCCAATCGCGCCGCGTCAGCTGCGCCAGGAGGCGGGGTTGAGCAGCGCGATGATCGCCAGCGTCTCGAGCCGGCCGAGCACCATCGCCGCGGCGAGCACCATCTTCGCCGCGTTGGGGATGCCGGCGTAGGAGATCGGGTATTGCGCGCCGATCTCGGCCAGCGGGCCGGTGGTCGACAGCGCCGCCACCGTCAGCGTCATCGCCACCTCGAACTGCACCCCGGTGAAGGACAGCGCCAGCATCACCGCCGTCACCGACAGCGCGAAGAGCATGAAGAAGATCCACGAGATGAAGGCGCCCTCGCGCCGGATGCGGCGCGCCTCGATGCCGTCACCGCCGATCGAATGTGGATGCACGAGGCGCTCGAGCTCGCGCTTGCCATGCATCCACAGCGCGTAGACCCTGAGCAGCTTCACCCCGCCCGCCGTGGTCGCGACGCCGCCGCCGATCAGCGCGAGCCCGACGAGGATCAGCCCCGGCGTGTCGAGCCCCGACCAGTCCGCCGCGCCGATCCAGAACCGGCTCTCGAAGCCGGTGGTGGTCAGGAAGGAGGTGACCGTGAACAGCGCGCCCCACAGCGCGGTGAAGGCCAGCGGCAGGTCGGCCTCGGCCCGGTCCTCGACCGCGCCGAAGAAGTGCCGCAGAAACAGAAGGCCCGGCACGATCAGCATCAGGGCCAGACCCATCCGGAGTTCGGGGTCGCGCAGGAGCCGCCCGCCGGTGTCGCCGAACATCTTGCGCGCGAAGGTCAGCCGCGACAGCGCGAAGACTAGGAACATCAGGATCAGCATCTCGCCCAGAAGCCCCGATTCGCCGAAGCGCAGCCCGCCCACCGGGCTGATGCCGCTGGTCGCCATGACCGACATGGCGTGGCAGATCGCGACGAAGGGCCGGTCGCCGGCCGCGACCAGACCGGCCCAGAGGAGCCCGGTCAGCCCGGCATAGACCGGCACCAGCTTGGCCGCGTAGCGCAGGAGCCGTTCCGAGGGGTCGGCCATCCGGCCCATCGCCGAGAGCCGCGCGCCGCCCGCGCCGATGATCGAGGGGCTGCGCACCTCGAAGCCGCCGAGGTTCATCGGGGCCAGCACCGAGACGGCGGTGATCCAGACCAAGAGCCCGCCGAGCCAGCCCACCGTGGCGCGCCACAGATGCAGGCTCTCGTCCAGCCTGTAGGGGTTGTCGTAGACCGTGGCGCCGGTGGTGGTGAAGCTCGACACCATCTCGAACCAGGCATTGAGGAAGCTCGTCGTCCCCAGCGCCTCGTGGAACGGCACGGCGAACATCACCGGCAGCACGGTGAAGGCCGCGACCAGCGCCGAGAGCTGGCTGCGCGGCACGCTGGCGGGCCGGTAGTTCGCGGTGGCCAGCCCGATCAGCAGCGCCAGCACGCCCGACAGGATCGCGCCGTACAGGAAGGTGCGCGAGGTGGTGAAATCCTCGAGCACCAGCGCGTGCAGCGCCGGCAGCAGCATCGCCACCGCCCCGATCGCCATCAGCAGCACGAAGAAGGGAATGCGGGTCAGGCGGTGGTGCATGGGCTCAGAAGAAATCGATCGAGACCTGGAGCAGGCGCTCGACCTCGGGCACGTCGTCGGCCATGGCGAAGAGCGCGACCATGTCGCCCTCCTCGATCCTGAGCGCGCCGTGGATCTTCATCATCCGCCCGTCCTTGACCACGCCGCCGACCAGCACGCCCTCGGGGAAGGCGATGTCGCGGATGCGCTGCCCGGCGATCGGCGAGGTGCCCAGCACCTGCGCCTCGATCAGCTCGGCCTCGGCGTCGCCGATCGAATAGACGCCGCGCACCCGGCCATGCCGGATGTGACGCAGGATCGAGCTCACGGTGGTGGCGCGCGGGTTGATGTAGGCGTCGATGTCCATCGCCTGCATCAAGGGCACCAGCGTCGGGTCGTTGACGAGACAGATCGCCAGCGGGCAGCCGAGCGCCTTGGCGCGGACCGCGGCCAGAAGGTTGGTCTTGTCGTCGTCGGTGACCACCAGCACCGCGTCGGCGGTGCCGATCTGCGCCTCCTCGAGCAGGCCCGCATCGAGCCCGTCGCCGTTGAGCACGATGGTGCGGTCGAGCTGGTCCGCGGCGCGCTCGGCGGCGGCGCGGTCGCGCTCGATCATCTTGACCCGGACCCGCTCGACCCGGGTTTCCAGCGCGCGCGCCACGCCGAGCCCGACATTGCCGCCGCCGATTACCACGATCCGGTCCTGCTTGGCCGGGCGCTTGCCGAAGATCTCGAGCGTGCGCTCCATGTCGGCTGTGTCGGTGAAGACGTAGATCGAGTCGCCCGGAAAGATCTGGTCCTCGGGGCTCGGCGCGAAGAGCCGGCCACGGCGGCGGATGCCCACCACGATCGCGCGCAGCGTCGAGAACAGGTCGGTGAGCTGCCGCAGCGGCGTGTTGATCACCGGGCAGTCCTCGTCGATCGAGATGCCCAGCAGGTGGCCGCGCCCGTCGAGGAAGCTCTCGGCGTCGAAGGCCGAGGGCGCCGCCAGCCGCTGCAGCGCGGCGTCGGCCACCTCCTTCTCGGGCGAGATCACCACGTCGATCGGCATGTGATCGCGGCGGTAGAGGTCGGAATAGATCGCGTCGAGATAGGACTGCGCCCTGAGCCGCGCGATCTTGCGCTGGATCGCGAAGACCGAATGGGCCACCTGGCAGGTGACCATGTTGACCTCGTCGCTATGGGTGGCGGCGATGATCATGTCGGCGTCGCGCGCCCCCGCGCGGTCGAGCACGTCGGGATAGCTCGCGAAACCGGTGATGCCCTGCACGTCGAGCGTGTCGGTGGCGCGGCGCACCAGGTCGGGGTTGCTGTCGACCACCGTCACGTCGTTGCGTTCGCCCGACAGGTGGCGGGCGATCTGCCAACCCACCTGCCCGGCGCCACAGATGATGACCTTCATCCTCGCTCCGCCTTGCCCGGACCGCGCGCGGGGCGGCGGTCACACCGCCCCGGAGTGGCAGAGCGCGACGCTCCGGTCAATCACCCGCCGACATGCGCCACCCGCGCCCCGGCCTTCGACGAGGTCACCACGCCCAGGCTCTTGAGCTTGCGGTGCAGCGCCGAGCGCTCCATGCCGACGAAGGCCGCGGTGCGCGAGATGTTGCCCCCGAAGCGGTTGATCTGCGTCAGCAGGTATTCGCGCTCGAACAGCTCGCGCGCCTCGCGCAGCGGCAGCGTCGCCAGACCGCCCGACAGCACCACCCGGCCCTCGTCCTGGTTCTGGTCGTCGACTCCCGGCAGCTCGCGCGCCGTGATCTCGCCATTGCCGTCGCCGAGGATCAGCACCCGCTCGACCACGTTCTTGAGCTGGCGGATGTTGCCCGGCCAGAGCATGGTCTGCAGAAGCGCCCGCGCGTCTTCGCCCAAGGGGCGCAGCGGCAGGCCCTGGGCGCGGTTCAGCTCGGCGATGAAATGCTCGGCCAGCAGCGGGATGTCCTCGCGCCGCTCCTCGAGCCCGGGCACGTGGACCGGCACGACGTTGAGCCGGTGATACAGCTCCTGGCGGAAGCTGCCGGCCCGGATCGCCGCCTGCAGGTCGCGGTTGGTCGAGGAGATCACCCGCAGGTCCACCTGCACCTTGTCGGTGCCGCCGACCCGCTGGAAGCTCTGGTCGACCAGCACGCGCAGCAGCTTCGACTGGGTGCCGAGCGGCATGTCGGCCACCTCGTCGAAATAGATCACCCCGCCATTGGCCTGCTCGAGCAGGCCCTTCTCGACGCCCTTCTCGGCGCTCTCGCGGCCGAACAGCGCCTCTTCCATGCGCTCGGGCTCGATGCTGACCGAGTTCACCGCGACGAAGGGCGCCTGCGCGCGGTTCGAATTGGCGTGGATGTAGCGCGCGGCGATCTCCTTGCCGCAGCCGGGCGAGCCGGTGAGCATGACGCGCCCGTTCGAGCGGGTCACCTTGTCGAGCTGGCTGCGCAGGCTGCGAAAGGCGGCGCTTTCGCCCAGCATCTCGGAGGGCGGCTGGTCGCCGCGCTTGAGCTCGGTGTTCTCGCGCCGCAGCCGCGAGGTCTCCATCGCGCGCTTGATCACCACCAGCAGCTGGTCAATGTTGAACGGCTTCTCGATGAAGTCGTAGGCGCCCTGCTTGATCGCCGCGACGGCGATCTCGATGTTGCCGTGGCCGGAGATGATCACGATCGGGATGCCCGGATGCTCGCGCTTGACGGTCTTGAGGATGTCGATCCCGTCCATCCGGCTGTCCTTGAGCCAGATGTCGAGGATCATCAGCGCCGGCGGCTCCTCGGCGATCGCGTCCATGCATTCGTCGGAGGTTCCGGCGAGACGCGTGCTGTAGCCTTCGTCCTTCAGGATGTCCGAGATCAGCTCCCGGATGTCGCGCTCGTCGTCGGTGATCAGGATGTCGCCCATGTCGGTCCTCATGCTGTTGCCTGCATTGCCGGTTCCCCGGTCTTGTCGTCGGGCGGCATCTCGGCCGCCCGGACGGGCAGCGTCAGAACCGCCATGGCGCCACGCGCCGGGCCGTCCCCGAAGGACGGCGCATCGAGCAGGGCGAGCGTGCCGCCATGCTCCTCGATGATCTTCTTCACGATCGGCAACCCCAGCCCCGTGCCCTTGTCGCGGGTGGTGACATAGGGCTCGAACAGCCGTGCCCGGTCCTCGGGCAGGCCAATGCCGTTGTCGACGATGGTGATCCGCGCCTCGCCGCCGAGCACCTCCATCCGCACCCGGATCATGGCCTCGAAATCGGCGGGAACTTCGCCTTTTTCTTTAAAGCTCTCAATGGCTTCCCCGGCGTTCTTGATCAGGTTGGTCAGGGCCTGGCTGATCATCGTCGCGTCGAGATCGGCCGGCACCGGCCCGGCCGGAAGGTCGGTGTCGAACCGTACCTCGGGCTGGCCCGCTTCCTGCAGGGTCACGGCATCGCGCAGGATCGCGGCGATGTCGTTGTGCTTGCGGTCGGGCTCGGGCATCCGCGCGAACTTCGAAAACTCGTCGACGATGCGGCGCAGGTCGCCGGTCTGGCGCACGATCACCTCGGTCATCTGCTCGAGCGTCGCCTGCTCCTCCTCCGACAGGCTGCGGCGGAACTTGCGCTGGATGCGCTCGGCCGACAGCCGGATCGGGGTGAGCGGGTTCTTGATCTCGTGCGCGATGCGGCGCGCCACGTCGCCCCAGGCGGCCATGCGCTGGGCGCTGACGAGGTCCGTCACGTCGTCGAAGGCCACCACGAAGCCCTCGAGCGTGCCGTCATCGGCGCGGCGCGGCGCCATGCGGACCAGAAGGCTCTCGTGGCTGCCCGAGCGGATCACCCGCAGCTGCTCCTGCACGCTGTCGCGCTCCTCGTCGCGCAGCGTGTCGAAGAGCGGCGCGAATTCCGGCACCAGCTCCGGCAGCGTGGTCTCCTCGGGCAGCGTCTCGACCGCCAGCATCCGCCGGGCCGAGCGGTTGGCAAAGGCGACCCGGCCGCCGGAATCGAGCCCGATCACGCCCGAGGTGACCGAGCCCAGAACGCTGTCGAACAGCCGCCGGCGCGCCTCGATCTGGCGGGTGTTGTCGAGCAGCCGGTCGCGCTGCGCCTTCAGCTCGGTGGTCATCTGATTGAAATAGGTGCCGATCTGGGCGATCTCGTCATCGCCCTCCTCCTCGACCACCCGCACGTCGAGATCGCCCGCGCCCACGCGCTGCGAGGCCGAGACCAGCCGCCCCACCGGCTTCGACAGCCGCTCGGCGAACCACAGGCCGAGCCAGATCGCCGCGAGGATCAGGATCAGCGCGAAGCCGAGATAGAGCAGCCCGAACTCGAACAGCAGCCGCCCGCGCTCGGCCTCGAGCTGCTGGTAGAGCTCGACCGTCTGCTGGGTGTCGTCGAGCAGCGCGAGGATGCCGCCATCGACCTCGCGCGTGACGTAGAGGTAGCGGTCGGTGAAGGCCTCGAGCGGGATCAGGGCGCGAAACTCGTTGTTCGTCCAGTCCTCGATGATGGCGATGCCCTCGGAGGCCGCCCGGCGGAAGTTCTGTGGCTCCGGCCGCTCGTAGTCGAACTCGTAGCTGCGCGCGCCGCGAGCGCGGATCTCGCCGGCGCCGTCGATCACGAAGGCCTCGGTCAGGCCGCGCTCGATCTGCCCCTGCTGACGGCCCAGCAGCTGGCGGATCTCGCCGTCGGACATGAAGAAGGAGGTCTGCCGCTCGGCGTCGAGAAAGGCCGCGAGGCTCAGCCCGTCCCGCGCCAGCCCCTGGCGGTGCTCCTCCTCATAGGCCTGCGCCGCGGTGAGCGAGGTGGCGAGCACGCCGCGCACCCGCTCCGAGAACCAGCCCTCGAGGCCGACATTGATGGTGAGCACGGAGAACACCGCGACCAGCACGGTCGGGATCAGCGCCAGCAGCGCGAAGACCCCGGTGAGCCGCAGGTGCAGCCGCGAGCCGGCCGAGCGGGCGCGCCGCGCCGAGATCATGCCGTAGACGCGGTAGGCCACCAGCGCCGCGACGATGATGGCATAGACGAGGTCGGCCAGCAGCACGAGCCGCAGCACGGGCGAGCTCGCACCCTTGTCGAGCGGGCCGAGCACCCAGTAGGTCGCGAAGGCGAGGATCGGGCCGAGCAGCACCAGGCCCAGCGTCGCGGCGTTCTGCACCCGGCGTTGCCGCCGCCACTTGGCCACGCGCGCGAATCTTGGACTGGTCAAACGTCGCAAACCGCCCTGCCCCTTTGTGGGAACGCAAGTTCCCCGCCACATTGCCGCGATTCCTGGCCCGGATCTGCGTCCGGGCGGTCACGGTTCTGTTGCGGTTTTACATCAACTTGCGGCGGCGAGTCACGCGAATATCAAGGTCCGTGATCTTTTTACGCAGCGTATTGCGGTTGATTCCCAAAAGGTCGGCACATCTCGCCTGGTTGCCCCCGGTGGCGTCGAGCGCGATCTCGATCAGCGGCAGTTCCACCTCGCGCAGGATTCGCTGGTAGAGACCCGGCGGCGGCAGCTCGCCGCCATGCAGGTCGAAATAGCGCTTCAGGTGCCGCTCGACGCTGGCCGAGAGCTGGTCGCTGCCGCCGCTGAGCGGCTCGGCCGCCGGCTGGCCGCCCAGCACCGCCTCCACCTCGGCCCGGCCGATCTCCTCCTGCGCCGTTGTCGCCACCAGCCGCCGCACCGCGTTCTCGAGCTGGCGCACGTTGCCCGGCCAGCTGTAGGCGCGCAGAAGCTCGGCCGCGGGCGCGGCCAGCCGCCGCTGCCCCATGCCCTCGCGCTCGGCCCGCGCGAGGAAATGCTCGATCAGCAGCGGGATGTCGTCGACCCGCTCGCGCAGCGCCGGCACCTGAAGTTCGACCCCGGCCAGGCGGTAGTAGAGGTCGCGCCGGAAGTCGCCGCCATCGATCCGTCCGGACAGCGCGCCCTGCGAGGTCGCCATGACCCGCGGCGCGTGTTCGCCGAGCGCGTCGAGCATCCGGACGATGCGGGTCTGGGCCTCGGCGCCGAGATCGCCGACCTCGTCGAACAGAAGCGTGCCGCCGCGCGCACGCGCCAGCAGGCTCGACGGGCCGTCCGCGCCCTCGAGATCGGCGGCCGAGACGGTGACGAAGGGCAGCGTCCGGCGGTCGGAGAAGTCGTGGATCGCGCGAGCGACCAGCGACTTGCCGGTGCCGCTTTCGCCGGTGATCAGCACCGGCAGCTGCGTGTTCATCACCCGCGCCACCAGCCGGTAGAGCGCCTGCATCGTCGGCGTGCGCCCGACCAGCGGCAGGTCGCTCGCCGCGGCCGCCTCGACCGGGGCGCTCGGGCGCGGGGCCACGTGGCGCCGCGTGTCGAGCGCGCGCGAGACGCGCTTCATCAGGTCCGGCAGGTCGAAGGGCTTGGGCAGGTAGTCATAGGCCTCGGCCTCGGCCGCCTGGATCGCCGTCATGATCGTGTTCTGCGCCGAGATCACGATCACCGGCAGGCCGGGCCGCGCCTCGGAGATCTTCGGCAGCTGTTCGATGCCGTTGCCGTCGGGCATGACCACGTCCGAGATCACGAGGTCGCCCTTGCCCTCCTCGACCCAGCGCATCAGCGTCACCAGCGAGGCGGTCGCATGCACCTTGCAGCCGGCGCGGGTCAGCGCCTGGGTCAGAACGGTGCGGATCGTCCGATCGTCGTCGGCCACGAGGATGGTGCCGTCCATCAGTTCTCTCCTGCGGATTCGGGGGCGCGCGGAAACGACAGCCGGAAGACGGTGCGCCCCGGCACGGTCTCGACCGAGACGCGGCCGCCATTCTCGGCCATCAGCTTGGAGACCAGCGCCAGCCCGAGGCCGGTGCCGTTCTCGCGCCCCGAGACGAAAGGCTCGAACACCTCCTGGGCGATCTCGGGCGGCAGGCCCGGCCCGTCATCCTGCACCTCGACCTGCAGCGGCAGCAGCGCGTGGCTGCCATCGGGCTGGCGCACCCGCAGCGAGGGCTCGTAGAAGCTTCGCAGCCGGATCGTGCCGCCGGCGGCGCCGGCCTCCGAGGCGTTCTTGATCAGGTTCAGCACCACCTGAAGGATCTGGTCCGCATCCGCCAGCGCGCGCGGCAGCGACGGGTCGTAATCCTCGACGAAGCTCATATGCGCGCCGAAGCCCAGCTTGGCCGACTGGCGCGCCCGGTCGAGCACGTCGTGCAGGTTGACCGGCCGCCGCGCCGGCGGGCGCAAATTGCCGAACTGCTCGACCTGTTCGAGCAGCTTCACGATGCGCCGGCTTTCCGCGACGATCAGGTCGGTCAGCTCGAGATCCTCGGAGCTCAGCCCCATCGACAGGAGCTGCGCCGCCCCGGTGATCCCGGCCAGCGGGTTCTTGATCTCATGCGCCAGCATCTCGGCCATACCGATCGCCGAACGCGCCGCCTTGCCCGAGGCGCTGTGCTGGCCCATGCGGCCCGCCATCTCGCGCGGCGAGATCATCATAAGGATCTGCCCCTCGCTGCCCGACAGAGGCGCGAATTGCAGGTTGCACTGCACCGGAGCCCGTTCGCCGGACCCGACATCGACATCGTTGACAAAGAGCGGGCTCGATTGCGTCCGGACCCGGATGAAAGCCGCCTCCAGCGGCGCGTCGATGCTGACCTTGTCCCAGACCGAGGCGCCGGTCAGCGCCTTCAGCGACAGGTTGAGGAACAGCTCGGCCGCGGCATTGGCGTCGATGATCGTGTCGTCGGGCCCGAGCAGCAGCGCCGGCACCGGTAGGGAGTTCCAGAGGGCCGCGTCGCCGATCATGCCGCGCATCTTTCGCCGTCGAGTGCGAGCGGCAGCAGCCCCGGCACCCGGTCGGGCGTGGCGGTCAGCACCTCGCGGCGCAGCGCGCCGGGCGTGCCCGCCTCGTCCATGTACCAGCCCAGGTGCTTGCGCGCGACGCGGCCGCCGAGATCGGCGCCGTAGAAGCTCAACATTGCCTCGTAATGTCCTGATACCATGTCCAGAAAATCATGAGCCATCGGGATGTCGGGTGCCGCCTGCCCTGTCAGCGCGGCGGCGATCAGCGCCGGCTGCCACGGCCGGCCCTGCGCCCCGCGCCCGACCATCACCGCATCGGCGCCCGACAGTTCGAGCGCCCGCCGCGCGGTCGCGCCGTCGACGATGTCGCCATTGGCCACCACCGGGATCGACACCGCCTCGCGCACCCGGCGGATCGCGGCCCAGTCGGCGGAGCCCTTGTAGAACTGGCAACGCGTGCGGCCGTGGATCGTCACCATCCGCACGCCCGCGCCCTCGGCCCGGCGTGCGATCTCCGGCGCGTTCAGCAGGTCGTCGTCCCAACCCAGCCGGGTCTTGAGCGTCACCGGCAGTCCGGTCGCGCCGACCACCGCCTCGATCAGCCGCAGCGCGTGGTCGGGCGTCTTCATCAGCGCCGAGCCCGACAGCCCGCCCGTCACCTTCTTGGCCGGGCAGCCCATGTTGATGTCGATGATCCGCGCACCGTTGTCGGCGACCATTTTCGCCGCCTCGGCCATCCAGTACGGGTCACGCCCGGCCAGCTGCACCGCCGTGTCGGCCTGCTCGAAGCCCAGCTCGGCGCGCTCGCGCACGCCGGGCTTGGCCTGCACCATCTCCTGGCTCGCCACCATTTCCGAGACCACCCAGCCCGCGCCGAAGCCCGCCACCAGCCGCCGGAACGGCAGGTCGGTGATGCCCGCCAGCGGCGCCAGCGCCACCGGCGAGGACAGCGTCACGCCGGGCGCGAGATCGATGGGGGTGAACTGCGATGTGCTCATTGCCGAAAACCTGTGCGTTACGGCCCGATCTATGGCGGCCGGAGGGGTGTCTCAATCGCTGCGGGTGCGGATCTGCCTCAGCATACCGCATCTGCACAAAAAATGGGCATCGGATCGGGCCGAGGATCGGAATTGCGTCAGCCCGCGGCAGCCCCTACACAACCGCGACCGCCGCGTGAAGGATGCATGATGCCCGCACAGACCGTCGCCACCGTGATCGTCGCCGCCGGGCGCGGCCTGCGCGCGGGCGGCGGCGTGCCCAAGCAATGGCGCGACCTCGCCGGCCGGCCGGTCCTGGCCCGCACTCTCGACGCCTTCGCGGGTCTCGGCCCGGTCTGCCTCGTGCTGCATCCGGACGACATCGGCCGCGCGCCCGAGATCGAGGCGCGCGCCGAGATGATCGTGCCCGGCGGCGCCGACCGCGCCGCAAGCGTGCGCGCCGGACTCGAGGCGCTGGCGGCAACTTCGCCCGGCAAGGTGTTGATTCACGACGCCGCCCGCCCGCTGGTCATGGCCGAGACCATCGAGGCCGTGATCGCCGCGCTCGATCATCACCCCGCCGCCGCGCCAGGGCTCGCGATCACCGATGCGCTGTGGCGGGTGGCCGACGGCCATGTCGGCGGCACCGTCCCGCGCGAGGGGCTGGTCCGCGCCCAGACGCCGCAGGGCTTCCGCTTCGACTCGATCCTCGCCGCGCATCGACGCTATGAGGGACCCAGCGCCGCCGACGACGTGGCGGTGGCGCAGGCCGCGGGGCTGGACGTGGCGCTCGTGCCGGGCCACGAGGACAACATGAAGATCACCGGCCCCGGCGATTTCGCCCGCGCCGCGAGGATATTGGGGACCGATATGGATGTGAGAACGGGCAACGGCTTCGACGTGCACGCCTTCGGGCCGGGCGACCATGTCTGGCTCTGCGGCGTGAAGGTCGAGCATGGGCAGGGGCTTGTCGGCCATTCCGACGCCGATGTCGGCATGCACGCCCTGACCGACGCGATCTACGGCGCTATGGCGCATGGCGATATCGGCCAGCACTTCCCGCCCTCCGACCCCGAGTGGAAAGGCGCGCGCTCCGAGGTGTTCCTCGCCCATGCCGCCGATCTCGCCCGGGTCGAGGGCTTCGCCGTCACCCATTGCGACGTCACGCTGATCTGCGAGCGCCCGAAGATCGGCCCGCACGCGCAGGCGATGCGCGAGGAACTGGCGCGGATCATGCAGATCGAGCCCGCCCGGGTCAGCGTCAAGGCCACCACCTCCGAGCGGCTGGGCTTCACCGGCCGCGAGGAAGGCATCGCCGCCATCGCCACCGCGACTCTGGTGAAGTCGTGAACCGGCTGATCGCGACCTTCTTCTACAGCGGGCTGATCCGCCCCGCCCCCGGCACCTGGGGTTCGCTCGCCGCTCTGATCGTGGCGCTGCCGCTCTATTGGATCGGCGGGCCGTGGCTGGTGGTGGCGCTGATCGCCGTGGCCTACGCCATCGGCCACCGCGCCGCCGAGGCCGAGGCGCGCGACAGCGGCGACCACGATCCTTCGCATGTCGTGATCGACGAGGTGGTCGGCCAGTGGATCGCGCTTTTGCCGGTATTGTTCGGCGCCGCGCGGGTCGGCGCGCCGGTGCTCGACCTCTGGCCGGGCTGGGTCGCGGCCTTCCTGCTGTTTCGGCTGTTCGACATCACCAAGCCCTGGATCGTCGGCCGCTTCGACCGGCGCGGCGACACGACGGGGCTGATGATGGACGACGTGGCCGCCGGCTTCCTCGCCGCGATCGGCGTGGTGCTGTTGGCGGTGGTGGCGCATGGCGTAATGATCTTCGGAGGCTGACATGGGCGACGCGGCACGGCTGGTCACGCAAGCGCGACAACGCGGCCTCAGGCTCGCCACGGCCGAGAGCTGCACCGGCGGCATGGTGGCAAGCGCGATCACCGAGGTGCCCGGCGCCTCCAGCATCTTCGACTGGGGCGTCGTCACCTACGCCAACGGCGCCAAGACCGACCTTCTGGGGGTCCGCGCCGCGACGCTCGACGCGCATGGCGCGGTGAGCGAGGAGGTCGCACGCGAGATGGCCGAAGGCGCGCGCGCCCGCTCGGGCGCCGATCTCGCCGTCTCGATCACCGGCATCGCCGGGCCGGGCGGCTCGGAGCACAAGCCCGAGGGCCGGGTCTGCTTCGGCCTCGCCACCGCGGAAGGCTGCCGCACGGAGACGGTGGAGTTCGGCGCGCGCGGCCGCGACACGGTGCGCGCGCTGTCGCGCGACCACGCCATCGCGCTTCTGCTCGCCGCGCTGGCCTAGCGCGGCTTGGAGCCCGGCGCGTCGTAGAGCTCGTGCGCGCGGCGCTCGAAGGCCCGCACCACCCGCTGCATCGCCTCGTTGAAGAACAGCCCCGCCGCGCCTTGCAGGATGCGGTTGCGGAACTCGAAATCGACGTCGAAATGCACCTCCGAGCCGCCCTCCACCTCGCGGAAGGTCCAGTTGCTCTCGAGGTAGTGGAACGGGCCGTCGATGTACTCGGTGTGGATCCTCTTCTGCTCGGGCCAGAGCGTCACCCGGCTGCCGAAGCGTTCGCGGAACACCTTGAAGGAGATGACGAGGTCGGCGAGCATCACCTCGTGGTCGCCCTGCGGCGTGACCGAGCGGACCCGGGCGGCGGCGGTCCAGGGCAGGAATTTCGGGTAGTTGCCGACATCGGCGACGAGGTCGTACATCTGCTGGGCGCTGTAGGGCAGCGTGCGGGTCTCTGAATGGCTCGGCATCTCGTCGCTTTCCTTGGTCCGGCCCATCATGTCGTCCGCGCGGGCGGCGAGATCAACCCCGCGGTGTCCTCGCACTGCCCCCGGGAAGGAGCCGCGATGCCGGTCCACTGGCTTCTGAGGCTGACGCATTGGGCGCGGCACCCGCCCTCGCCCCGGCGGATCGGGCTGATCCTCGCGGTGATCGCCGCCTGCCTGCTGCTCGGCGGCATCGAGTGGCTCTGGGGCTGGCCCGAGGCGCTCGGCGTGGAGCGGGTCGGGCGCGGCGTCATTCCGCGCTGACGCACCATCGCCCTGCGCCGATCCGGTAGACCTGCGACGCCGTGTCGCTAGGGTGAAGCAAGACCATTCGCAGCAGGGAGCGACATCATGATCCGGACGACCGCCATGGGCCTCGGGCTCGCCCTCACCGCCACGCTGGCCACCGCGCAGGGCTTCGCCCCCGACAAGGCGCACGAGGCGCGCGAGCATCACATGCATCTGATGGGCTCGCATCTCGGCCTGCTCGGCGCCATGGCCAAGGGCGAGGCGGAGTTCGACGCCGCCATCGCCGGCCCGGCCGCCGCGACCCTCTCGGAGCTCGCGCAGTCGGTGCAGACCGCGGGCCCCCTCTACTGGGTCGAGGGGTCGTCGAGCGACGAGGTCGAGAACAGCCGCGCCCTGCCCGCGATCTGGGAGGACATGGCGAAGTTCGACGGGCAGATGGAGGATCTCGTCACCGCCGCCGCCGAGATGGAAAGCGCGGCGGCCAGCGATCTCGAGGCGCTGCGCGCCGCGATGGGGTCGCTCGGCAAGGCCTGCGGCACCTGCCACGAAGACTTCCGCAAACCGGACGAGTGATGCGCTGGACCGCGGCAGGGCTGGTCGCGCTCATCGCGCTCGGCGGCGCGGGCTGGGTGCTGACCGCGCCCGACGGCCAGCTCGCCGCGGTGGCCGAGGGGCCACCCGGCGACCCCGGGAACGGCGCGCTGGTCTTTGCCGCGGCGGGCTGCGCCTCCTGCCACGTCGCGCCCGACACCGAGGCGGGCGAGGCGCCGGTGCTGGCCGGCGGCCGGGCCTTCGTCTCGGGCTTCGGGACCTTTTACGCGCCCAACATCTCGCCATCGCCGCAAGGCGTGGGCGACTGGAGCGACGAGCAGATCGTGCAGGCGGTGATGCGCGGCGTCTCGCCCACCGGCGCGCATTACTACCCGGCCCTGCCCTACACGGCCTATGCGCTGGCCGACCCGCAGGACATGCGCGACATGGTCGCCCACCTGCGGACGCTGCCGCCCTCGCCGGAAGAAAACCGGCCGAACGAGGTGGGCTTTCCCTTCTCGATCCGCCGCACTCTCGGCGCATGGAAGCTCATGAACATGCCGGACGGCTGGGCCGTGCCGGGCGATCTGTCCGAGGCCGAGACGCGCGGCCGCTATCTCGTCGAGGCGCTCGGCCATTGCGGCGCCTGCCATACGCCGCGCGGGCCATTGGGCGGCCTCGACCGCGATCGCTGGCTCGTCGGCGCGCCCAACCCCTCTGGCGACGGGCGCATCCCCGACATCACGCCGTCGGGTCTCGACTGGAGCGAGAACGAGATCGCCTACTACCTCGAGACCGGCTTCACGCCGGAATTCGACACGGCGGGGGGCGAAATGGCGGTGGTGGTGCGCGAGCTGGCGAAGCTGCCGGCCGCCGATCGCGCCGCGATCGCGGCCTATCTCAAGGCGGTGCCGCCGGCCGAGTGACCGGCGGCGCACCGCGCCCCTCTCAGGCGCCCAGCTTGGCCAGACGCGCCTCGCGCAGCCGCGCGAAATCCTCGCCCGCGTGGTAGGACGACCGCGTCAGCGGCGTCGCCGAGACCATCAGGAAGCCCTTGCCGCGCGCCGCCTTCTCGTAGCTGGCGAACTCCTCGGGCGTCACGAAACGGTCGACCGCGTGGTGCTTGTTGGTCGGCTGCAGGTACTGGCCGATGGTCAGGAAATCGATGTCGGCGGCGCGCATGTCGTCCATCACCTGGTGCACGGCCTGCTTGTCCTCGCCCAGGCCCACCATGATGCCCGACTTGGTGAACATCGACGGGTCCAGCTCCTTCACCCGCTGCAACAGCCGCAGCGAGTGGAAGTAGCGCGCGCCGGGCCGGACCTCGGGGTAGAGGCCGGGCACGGTCTCGAGGTTGTGGTTGAACACGTCCGGCTTGGCCTCGACCACCACCTCGAGCGAGCCGGGCTTCGCCTTCAGGAAGTCGGGCGTCAGGATCTCGATCGTGGTGCCGGGCGACTGGCGGCGGATGGCGCGGATGGTCTGCGCGAAATGCGCGGCCCCGCCATCGTCGACGTCGTCGCGGTCGACCGAGGTGATCACCACGTGGTTCAGGCCGAGCTTCTTGACCGCATCCGCCACGCGCCCCGGCTCGAACACGTCGAGCGCGTCGGGCCGGCCGGTGGCAACGTTGCAGAAGGTGCAGCCGCGGGTGCAGATCTCGCCCATGATCATCATGGTGGCGTGACCCTGGCTCCAGCACTCGCCCACGTTCGGGCAGCCCGCCTCCTCGCAGACGGTGACGAGCTTGTGCTCGCGCATGATGTCGCGGGTCTGCTTGTAGCCTTCCGAGGTCGGCGCCTTGACGCGGATCCAGTCGGGTTTCTTCGGCTGCGGCGCGCTGTCGGCGCGGCGGGCCTTCTCGGGATGACGCTCGCCGGGAATCTTCAGGTCGCGCACGGGGATGCCTTTCCTTGTCGCCTTGCCGCGAACATAGGCCGCCACCCCGCCGGGCGCAACGCGGCTTGCCGCGACATGCAACCCCGCCATGCAATCGCGCCCGGTTTCCGGCCTGCGCCGCGACGCAGCATTGCGAAGAGCCGGTCGATCCCCTAAATCCGCAACCGACCCGAACACCAACAGACAGGAGTTGCCCATGCAGCCCGGCGCCAAGATCCCCGACGTGACCTTCCGCACCCGCGTGCGCGACGAGAGCATCGAGGGCCCCAACCCGTTCCGTTGGGAAGAGCGCGACACCGCGTCCTACTTCGCGGGCAAGCGCGTCGTGCTGTTCTCGCTGCCCGGCGCCTTCACGCCGACCTGCTCGACCTACCAGCTGCCCGGCTTCGAGAAGAACTTCGAGACCTTCCAGGCGCATGGCATCGACGCGATCTACTGCATGTCGGTCAACGACGCCTTCGTGATGAACCAGTGGGCCAAGGCCCAGAACCTCGAGAACGTCGAAGTCATCCCCGACGGCTCGGGCGAGTTCACCCGCCGCGCCGGCATGCTGGTGCGCAAGGACAATCTCGGCTTCGGCCTGCGCTCCTGGCGCTATGCCGCCGTCATCAACGACGGCCGCGTCGAGGCGTGGTTCGAAGAGCCGGGCCTGTGCGACAACCACGCCGAGGATCCCTACGGCGTCTCCTCGCCCGAGACCGTGCTCGAGTGGCTCGAGGCCGACGCCCGCGAGCAGGCCGCCTGATCGGCTAGGGCCTTACCGCGCGGGCCGCGCCCAGAAGCTCGGCGCCCGCGTCCCGCAAGATCGAGGCCAGCGCCGCGACCCAGCCGTCGTCGGCGCTGGCCTTCCGCCGGACCAGCGCCAGCCGTCGCGACGGCTCGGGCCCGGCGAAGCGCAGCAGCGACAGGGTCGGCGCCGCCGCCGTCTCGGCCCTGAGCGCGATCTCGGGCAGCAGCGTCAGCCCGAACCCCTCGGCCACCAGACCGGTCAGCGTCGCCAGCGACGACGCGCCGAGATCGACCTGCCCCCGCCCCCTCAGACCGCAGACCTCCAGCGCCTGGTCGGCCAGGCAATGCCCCTCGTCGAGCAGCAAAAGCTGGTCCGGCGCCAGCGCGGTCGGCCTCAGGCTCTCGGCGCTCTCGGCCCAGCGGGAGAGCCGCGCGGCAGATCCCGCCAGCACGAAGCGGTCCTCGAACAGCGGCTCGGCGGCGAAGCCCGCCCCCGGCACCGGCAGCGCGACCACCACCGCGTCGAGGCGCCCCTGCTCCAGCGCCACCAGCAGCGTCTCGGTCCGCGCCTCGCGCACGCGGATGTCGAGCGTGAGGTCGCGCGCCCTGAGCCGGGTCAGGGCCAGCGGCAGCAGGTAAGGCGCGACGGTCGGGATCACCCCGAGCCTGAGCCGCCCCGACAGCCCGCGCGACAGCCGCGCCGCGCGTTCGAGATCGTCGAGCTCCGCCAGCACCCGCCGGGCCCGCTCCAGCACCTCCTGCCCCGTCCGGGTCAGCCGCGCCCCGCGCGGCAGCCGCTCGACCAGCCGCACGCCGAGCTCGGCCTCCATTTCCTTGATCTGCTGGCTCAGCGCCGGCTGGGTGACATGCACGCTTTCGGCGGCGCGGCCGAAGCTGCCGGCCTCGGCCAGCGCGACGAAGTAGCGCAACTGCTTGAGTGATAGGTTCATGCGCTTGCCATAAGGTTTTCTACTGGCAGGCGCCAGAAGATCCGATTTTTCCTTTTCGCCGCCGCGCTCCATATCTCGGTGCGAGCCAACGGAGGACAACCATGACCGACAAGCCCCGCCTGACAACCACCGCCGGCGCGCCCTACGCGTCGAACGACACCTCCAAGACCGCCGGTCCGCGCGGCCCCGTCCTGCTCGAGGACTACCAGCTGATCGAGAAGCTGGCGCACCAGAACCGCGAGCGCATCCCCGAGCGGGTGGTGCACGCCAAGGGCTGGGGCGCCGCCGGCACCTTCACCGTGACCCACGACATCACGAAATACAGCTGCGCCAAGATCTTCTCGCAGGTCGGCAAGCAGACCGAGGTGCTGTCGCGCTGGTCGACCGTGGCCGGCGAGTCCGGCGCCGCCGACACCGAGCGCGACGTCCGCGGCTTCAGCCTGAAGTTCTACACCGAGGACGGCAACTGGGACATGGTGGGCAACAACACCCCCATCTTCTTCGTGCGCGACGCCTACAAGTTTCCCGACTTCATCCGCACGCAGAAGCGCCACCCCAAGACCAACCTGCGTTCGCCCGAGGCGATGTTCGACTTCTGGGCCGCCCAGCCCGAGAGCGTGCACCAGGTGACGATCCTGATGTCGGATCGCGGCATCCCGACCAACCCGATGCACATGAACGGCTATGGCAGCCACACCTTCTCGCTCTGGAACAAGGACGGCGAACGCTTCTGGGTGAAGTTCCACTTCAAGACCCAGCAGGGCCACAAGCACTACACCAACCAGGAGGCCGAGGCGCTGATCGGCAAGACGCGCGAGGCCTACCAGGAGGATCTCTACAACGCCATCGAGGAAGGCCGCTTCCCGAAATGGACGATGTACATCCAGGTCATGCCGGAAGAGGACGCCGACAAGCAGGACTACAACCCCTTCGACCTGACCAAGGTCTGGCCGCATGGCGACTACCCGCTGATCGAGGTCGGCGAGCTGGAGATGAACCGCAACGTCGAGAACTACTTCCAGATGATCGAGAACGCGGCCTACAGCCCCTCGAACGTCGTGCCGGGCATCGGCTTCTCGCCCGACCGGATGCTGCAGGCGCGGGTCTGGTCCTATGCCGACGCGCATCGCTACCGGCTCGGCACCCATTACGAGGCCCTGCCCGCCAACGCGCCGCGCGCCGCCCAGGTGAACCACTACCACAAGGACGGGGCGATGCGGTTCTTCACGAACGACTTCGGCAACCCCGACGCCTATTACGAGCCGAACCAGTATGGCGGGCCGGTGGCGGACGCGACGGCGGCCGAGCCGCCGCTGAAGATCGACCCGGAGGCCTACCGCTACCCGCAGGAGGTGTCCGACATCGACTTCGTGCAGCCGCGCAAGCTGTTCGAGATGTTCGACGCCGACCAGAAGGCGCGGCTCTTCGCCAACTACGCCGCGGCGATGGGGCCCTGCTCGAAGGAGGTGAAGGAGCGCTGGTACGCGGTGCTGGAGCGGGTGCATCCCGACTATGCCCGCGGCGTGCGCGAGGCCAACGAACGGATGGATTCGGACGTGAACGCGGTGCCGGTCACCGACAAGACGGCGACCGAAGCCGCCGAGTGAGGCACGGCTGAGCCCACCCACGAGACCTGCGGCGGCGGGATCACCCGCCGCCGCTCATCCGATCATGTCGTTGCCGCCCACGTGATCGTAATGCCGGCGCAGGCGCTGCAGCGCGATCCGCAGCACGATCTTGCCCGACCGCGCCGACCAGCCCATGCGCTTTTCGAGACTCTCGAGCCCCTCCAGGTAGCAGCAGCAGCGCAGCGCCACGTCGCCCAGACCCGGCCCGAGATCGGCCAGCGCCGCCGCCAGCCGGTCCCTTGCCGTGTCCGGCGCGCGCCCCGTTCCCGTGCCCTGCGACGGGCCGGTCAGGAACCGGTCCCAGTCCTGCGCCAGCCGCGGGCCGGCCTCCGCCAGTTCGAAATCCTCCCGCAGCCGCGCGCCCGCGGCCACCAGCTCGCGGCCGAGAAAGGGCTGCCCGTCGCGGTCGCGACGGCGCGCCAGCGCCACCAGCGGGCTGTCTGTGGCCGCCGCGTGCGGCTGTCGCGGCCCGCCGGCCGCGAACGGGCGCGGCGCCTCGGCGAACCCGCCGGGCGACGCGACACCGGGCAGGCGCAGCTGCGCCCGCCCGGCCGGGCTGAGCCGGTACCGGCCGACCCGGCCCGCGGCGCACCCGGGCGCGATCCAGCCGCGCAGCGCCAGAAGCTCGGCCAGTTCGCGGTCGAGCCGGATCAGGCAGCGCGCCTCGCCGCCGCCATCGTCATGCACCACGGCGGCCTGCGCCATGCCGGGGGCCACGGCGAGCACGGCCCCCGGCTCGGCCAGCCGCCGCAGCACCTGCCGGGCCGCGTCCTCGCTGCCGGTCCCGGCGGGCGCCCCCTCGGCCCGGACCCGTTCGCGCATCTCCGCCTCCCTGTCGCGGGTCGCATCCTCGCCGGGCGGGTCGGACTTCAGCCGCCGGGCCAGCCGTCGCAGCGCCGCATCGACCAGCGGATCGTCGCGCCGGCTTTCCAGCCGCCGGACCTGGCGCAGCACGGTCGAGGCATGGACCTGCGACCGGCGCGCCAGCGCGCGGATCGCCGTCCCCTGCTCGACATGCTCCAGATAATGCAGGACCGCGTCCGGAACCCAGCCCGGCAGTCCAGCGCCCCCGTCATCCCGGACCGGCGCGCCGGTCGCGCGCCCCCCTCGCCCAAGTTCCACGATATCGACCTTCAACTGCACATCTTACCGAAGCGTTAACCACGCAACGGCTTGTTCATGTTGGTTGAAAAATCCGAAACAAGCTTGAACGCAGCGTGCGCCCGAAGCGGCCCTCACGCAACGCCAGGTTGATCCATGCGATGATCTCCGCCGGGCCATGCCGGCCCAGAGGGATTTCCGATGCAGGATCTACTGACGCAGGTCTCGAGGCTGACGCGCCCGGCGCTTCTGGTGCGCGCGGCGCGGTTCGGCGTGGATGGCTACGACCGGGCCCGCCATCTCGGACGGGCCCTGGGGAGTGCCGCGCCGGCGCGGCCGGGGCCGGCCCTCGCGCAGCTTCTCGAGCGCGAGGCGCTGCTCGACAGGCGGCGGCGCAGCGGCAAGGGCGACTACAGCGCCGCCCGCCACACCGAGCTTCTGATCGCCGTGATGGGCGAGGCGCGGGCGCTGCGGGCGGCGCGTGCTAGCTGAAGCTGTCGGGCATCGACGCCTTCTTCGCCTCGACGTAGTCGGTCAGCCGCTGCGCGATCTCCGGGTCGAGCGGCGGCTGCCGGTAGGTCTCGAGCAGTGTCGCGACCTTGGCGCGGGCCAGCGCCTCGGTGTCGCGCCCGCCCTCCTCGGCCCAGGTCTCGAACGGCTTGTAGTCGAACAGGCCGCTGCGCCAGAAGGCGGTCTTGAAGTTCTCCTGCGTGTGGGCGCAGCCGAGGTAATGGCCGCCCGGCCCGACCTCGCGGATCGCGTCCATCGCCTGGCCGGTGGTCGAGGCATCGACGCCGCCGGCCAGCTGGTGCAGCGCGCCGAGCTGGTCGGCGTCCATCACGAACTTCTCGTAGGAGGCGACCAGCCCGCCCTCGAGCCAGCCGCAGGCATGCAGCATGAAGTTCACCCCCGCCATCAGCCCGGTCTGCAGGCTGTTGGCGCTCTCGTAGCCGGCCTGGGCGTCGGGCAGCTTGGAGCCGCAGAAGCCGCCGGCCGAGCGGTAGGGCAGCCCGAGGCGGCGCACGATCTGGCCCATGCCGTAGGTGATCAGCGAGGCCTCCGGCGTGCCGAAGGTCGGCGCGCCCGAGTTCATGTCGATCGAGGTGACGAAGGCGCCGACGATCACCGGCGCGCCTTCGCGCACCAGCTGCGAATAGGCGACGCCCGCCAGTACCTCGGCCAGCACCTGGGTCAGCGTGCCCGCGACCGTGACCGGCGCCATCGCGCCGCCGACAATGAAGGGCGAGATGATGCAGGCCTGGTTGGCCCTGGCGTAGACCTCGAGCGCGCCCATCATGATGCCGTCGAAGGTGAGCGGCGAGTTGATGTTGATGAGCGAGGTCATCACCGTGTTCTCGGCGACGAAATCCTTGCCGAACAGGATCTCGCACATCTCGACGCTGTCGCGCGCCCGCTCGGGCGCGGTGACCGAGCCCATGAAGGGCTTGTCCGACAGCGTCATGTGCGCCAGCAGCATGTCGAGATGGCGCTTGTTGACCGCGACGTCGGTCGGCTCGCAGACCGTGCCGCCCGAATGGTGCAGCCAGCGCGACATGTAGCCCAGCTTCACGAAGTTGCGGAAATCCTCGATCGTGGCGTAGCGCCGGCCGCCCGAGGCGTCGCGCACGAAGGGCGGGCCGTAGACCGGGGCGAGCACGAGGTTGCGGCCGCCGATCTCGACGTTGCGCTCGGGGTTGCGGGCGTGCTGGGTGAAGCGCGCGGGCGCGGTGGCGCAGAGCTTGCGCGCCAGACCGCGCGGAATGCGCACCCGGTCGCCGGTGACGTTGGCGCCGGCCTGCCGCCAGAGCTCCAGCGCCTCGGGGTTGTCGGAGAAGACCACGCCGATCTCTTCCAGCACGGTCTCGGCATTGGTCTCGATCACCTCGAGCGCGGCGGCGTCGAGCACCTCGAAATCGGGGATGTTGCGCGCGATGTAGCGCGCGGTCTCGACGCTGACCGCGCTGCGCTCCGCCCGCCGGGCCGCGCCGCCGCCAGACCGTCCGCGCCGCCCCGTCCGCCCGGCCGTCGCCTCTGCCGCATCCGTCATCTTCCGTTCCCCGTCATGGTGCCTGCCCCTCGTGATACCCGTCCGGTCCGGCCGGGATTGGATGGATTGCGCCACCTGAGGGGCGAAAGCGACATGGCGTCCCGCCCGGGGCCGGTTTTCGCGAAATGCGCCTCTTGCGCGGCGGGCGGACCCGGCCTATTCGCTGCCCATGACCGAGCACAGCCCCCACCACCAGCGCCTTCTCATCGTCGATTTCGGCAGCCAGGTGACGCAGCTGATCGCGCGCCGCCTGCGCGAGCTGAACGTCTACTGCGAGATCCACCCGTTCAATGCCGTGGACGAGGCCTTCCTCGACCGCTTCGAGCCGCAGGCGGTGATCCTGTCGGGCGGCCCCGCGAGCGTGCCCGACGCCGGCAGCCCGCGCCCGCCGATGCGGATCTTCGAGTTGGAGGTGCCGGTTCTCGGCATCTGCTACGGCCAGCAGGTGATGATGCAGATGCTGGGCGGCGAAGTGCTGCGCGGCGATGGCACCGCCGAGTTCGGCCGCGCCTATGTCGAGCCCGAGGGCGAGGCCACCGACCTTCTGCGCGGCTGGTTCCTCGAGGGGCGCGAGCAGGTCTGGATGAGCCATGGCGACCACGTCTCCAAGCTCGCGCCCGGCTTCGCGGTCTGCGGCACCTCGCCCGGCGCGCCCTTCGCCATCACCGCCGATCTCGACCGCCGCTTCTACGCGGTGCAGTTCCACCCCGAGGTGCACCACACCCCGAACGGCCGGACCTTCCTCGAGAACTTCCTGCACATCGCCGGCTTCACCGGCGACTGGACCATGGGCGCCTACCGCGAGGAGGCGATCCGCAAGATCCGCGAGCAGGTGGGCGACGCCAAGGTGATTTGCGGGTTGTCGGGCGGCGTCGACAGCTCGGTCGCCGCCGTGCTGATCCACGAGGCGATCGGCGACCAGCTGACCTGCGTCTTCGTCGACCACGGCCTGCTGCGCGAGGGCGAGGCCGAGCAGGTCGTGACGATGTTCCGCGACCACTACAACATGCCGCTGGTGCACGCGCAGGAGCAGGACCTGTTCCTCGACGCGCTCGAGGGCGTCTCGGACCCCGAGGTCAAGCGCAAGACCATCGGCAAGCTCTTCATCGACGTGTTCCAGAAGCACGCGGGCGAAGTGGGCGGCGCCGAGTTCCTCGCGCAGGGCACGCTCTATCCGGACGTGATCGAGAGCGTCAGCTTCTCGGGCGGCCCCTCGGTCACGATCAAGAGCCACCACAACGTGGGCGGCCTGCCCGAGAAGATGGGCCTGAAGCTCGTGGAGCCGCTGCGCGAGCTGTTCAAGGACGAGGTGCGGGCGCTTGGCCGCGAGCTCGGCCTGCCCGACAGCTTCATCGGCCGCCACCCCTTCCCCGGGCCCGGCCTCGCGATCCGCTGCCCCGGCGAGATCACCCGCGAGAAGCTGGCGATCCTGCGCCGCGCCGACGCGGTGTTCATCGACCAGATCCGCAAGCACGGCCTCTACGACGAGATCTGGCAGGCCTTCGTGGCGCTGCTGCCGGTGCGCACGGTCGGCGTGATGGGCGACGGGCGGACCTATGACTACGCCTGCGCGATGCGCGCGGTGACGAGCGTCGACGGCATGACCGCCGACTACTACCCGTTCAGCCACGACTTCCTCGGCGAGACCGCGACGCGGATCATCAACGAGGTGCGCGGCATCAACCGCGTGACCTACGACGTGACCTCGAAGCCGCCGGGCACGATCGAGTGGGAGTGAAAAGCGACCCCGGCCGCTGGCCGGGGTGAAAAGGCCCCGGTGGGGCCTTTTCAGCTTTTCACGCCCGAGGCCCCCGCCGAGGGCCGGCGCAGAGGTTTCCGCTTTCGAGCACTCGAAGCGGGCCGGTCACTGTGCCGGTCGGCGAATGGCATGCCCTGAAGCCCCTGCCCGACCTGCCACACTGAGCGCCCCCGGCGGTCCCGCGCCCGCTGGACAGCCCGCGCAACCTCCGCGACAGTCGCGCCATGACGGACCAACCCCCTCACCGGCCTCTCGCGGGCGCGCTCTGGATGCTTGGCGCGGTCGCTTCCTTCTCGGCCATGGCGATCGCCGGGCGCGAGGTGGGCGCGGCGCTCGACACCTTCGAGATCATGTTCTGGCGCAGCCTCGTCGGCCTCGCCCTGATCGCGGCCTTCGCCGGGGCGAGCGGGCGCTGGCGCACGGTCGGCCTGCAGCGCCCGCACCTGCACCTGATGCGCAACATCGCGCATTTCACCGGGCAGAACCTGTGGTTCTGGGCGATCACCGCGATCCCGCTGGCGCAGGTCTTCGCGCTCGAGTTCAGCTCGCCGCTCTGGGTGATCCTGATCGCGCCGCTGGCGCTGGGCGAGCCGCTAACCCGGCGCCGGCTCGGCGCGGTGAGCCTCGGCTTTCTCGGCATCCTGCTCGTCGCCCGGCCCGATGCCGGGGCGATCGAGCCCGGCATCCTCGCCGCGCTCGCGGCCGCGGTCTGCTTTGCCACCACGGCCGTCTTCACCAAGCGGCTGACCCGGCACGAGAGCGTCGTCTCGGTGCTGGTCTGGCTGACCGCGCTGCAGACGGTGTTCGGCTTCGCCTGCGCCGGCTTCGACGGCGACATCGCCGCGCCGGGCGTGCACTGGCCGGGCGTCGCGCTGATCGGCTTTTGCGGCCTCGCCGCGCATGGCTGCCTGACGCGGGCGCTGTCGCTCGCGCCCGCCGGCGCGGTGATGCCGGTCGATTTCCTGCGCCTGCCGGTGATCGCGGCGCTGGGCTGGCTGCTCTATGCCGAGCCGCTGGCGGCGGCGACGCTGGCGGGCGGCGCGCTGATCCTCGTGGCGAACTGGATCAACCTGCGCCGCGCCCGGCCGCGCCGCGTGCCGGTTTTGTGACGTTCCGGCGCAGTATCCCGGCTGACGTTGGGTCAGAGATTGACGCAAATCGCCGCATCTCGACAGGTTTCCCCGAAGGGAAATCTTCGTGATTGGGGAGAACACATGACACTGCACCACGGCGCCGCCAGCGCCATCGCCCTTGCCGCCGCCCTCGCCGCCAGCCAGGCGGCAGCGGTCGGCCTCGACCGCTCGAACCAGGACGTGACGGCGATCTTCGAGGAGGGCAACGTCCTCGAGCTGAGCCTCGGCCGCGTCTGGCCGGACATCTCGGGCGAGGATGGCGAGTTCGCGCTCTTCCCGGGTTCGGACGCGGAGTATGACGACGTCGGCGAAGACTTCCTGAACGCCTCGGGCAGCCTGAAGTTCGACGTCAACCCGGACGTGTCGATGGCGCTGATCGTCGACCAGCCCTTCGGCGCCGACATCATGTATTCCGAGACGCCCGGCAGCAACCTCGGCGGCACCAGCGCCGAGCTCGACAGCGTCGCCGCGACCGTGATCGGCCGCTACAAGATCAACCCGAACTTCAGCGTGCATGGCGGCTTGCGCCGCGAGACGCTGGAAGGCTCGATCCGGCTCGAGGGCCTCGCCTATGGCGGGCTGAGCGGCTACGAGGTGATGCTCGACGAGAACGACGCCTACGGCTACGTGCTGGGGGCCGCCTATGAGCGCCCCGAGATCGCGCTGCGCGTCGCGCTGACCTACAACTCCTCGATCGAGCATGATTTCGACAGCACCGAGACCCTCGGCGGCGTGCCGATCGGCCTGCTGCCGGTGACCGCCAGCGGCGGCCTCGACGGGATCGGCGAAACCAAGGTCGAGACCCCGGCGGCGTGGAACCTCGACATGCAGACCGGCGTGGCGCAGGACACCCTCGTCTTCGCCAACATCCGCTACGCGGAATACTCCGAGACGCTGGTCTCGCCCGAGTTCTTCTCGCTGGCGACCGGCGGCCAGAGCCTGACCAACATCGAGGACAACTACTCGGCGCAGATCGGCGTCGGCCGTCGTTTCAACGACATGTTCTCGGGCCAGGTCGCGATCGGCTACGAGCCGGAGAAGGACGACCTCGTCTCGCCGCTGCAGCCGACCAACGGCAGCCGCTGGGTGAGCCTCGGCGGCGCCTACAAGGCCAACGAGCAGGTCACCATCTCGGGTGGCGTGCGCTACACCTGGCTCGGCGACGCGTTCCCCGAGACCGGCACGCCGGACACAGCGCGCGCGAGTTTCGACGACAACACCGCCGTGGCCTACGGCATGAGCATCTCGACGCGCTTCTGATCGCGTCCTGCACCGCATCGAAGGGGCCGGCCGCCGCGCCGGCCCCTTTCGCGTTTGGCGCAGGTTCCGGATTGCGCCCGCTTGGCCCGCGTGCAGAGTGCGGGGCATGACACCGCAGAAATCCATGACCAACGCCGCCTGGGGACAGCTCGGCCTGCTCGCCCTGATCTGGGGCGGCTCGTTCCTCTCGGTCCGCGTCGCGCTCGACGAGGTCGGGCCGCTGTGGATCGTCGGGCACCGGGCGGTCTGGGCGGCGCTGGCGCTCTGGCCGGTGGCGCTCCTGGCGCGCCGGCCCCTGCCGCGCGGGCTCGGGGTCTGGGCGGCGCTTCTGGTCATGGGCGCGCTCAACAACGCCATCCCCTTCGGCCTGCTGGCCTGGGGGCAGCAGCATGTCGAGACCGGTCTGGTGGCGATCCTCAACGCCTCGACCGCGATCTTCGGCGTGCTCTTCGCGGCGCTGTTCTTTGCCGATGAGCGGCTGAGCCTGCGCAAGGCCACCGGCGTCGCCTGCGGCTTCGCCGGCGTGGTCACGGTGATCGGGCCCGCGGCGCTGTCGGGCTTCGATCTCGGCGCGATGGGACAGGTCGCGGTGATCGGCGCCACCATCTCATACGCGCTGGCGGGCGTCTGGGCGCGCAAGGCGCTGACCGGCCTGCCGCCGCTGACCGCCTCGGCGGGCATGACGACGGGGGCCGCGCTGATCATGCTGCCGCTGGCCTGGGGCTTCGAGGGCGCGCCGGACCTGACGCTCTCGGCCCCGGTCTGGAGCGGGCTGGCCTATGTCTCGCTCGGCTCGACGGCGCTGGCCTACATCCTCTACTACCGGGTGATCGCGGTGGCGGGCAGCGGCAACGTGCTTCTGGTGACGCTGATGGTGGCGCCGGTGGCGATCCTGCTCGGCGTCGTGGTGCTGGGCGAGGCGCTGCCGGCGCGGGCCTTCGCGGGCTTCGGCCTGCTCGCGGCCGGGCTGGTGGTGATCGACGGGCGACTGCTGCGCCGGCGGCGCAGGCTCGCGCAGCGGTTCTGACTGGACCGCCCCGCACGGGCCTTGTAGCCATGCCGGCATGATCTATCGCTCCGCCTCGGACTGGCTGTCCGCTCCGCAGAAACGCGTCCTGTTCTTCGGGATGTCCGGCCTCGGCAAGACCCATGTCTCCAAGCTGCTGCGCGGCTCGGGCGACTGGTTCCACTACTCGATCGACTACCGGATCGGCACGCGGCACATGGGCGAGCTGATCGCCGACAACGCCAAGCGCGAGGCGATGAAGGTGCCGTTCCTGCGCGAGTTGCTGCTGTCGGACTCGATCTACATCGGCTCCAACATCACCTTCGACAACCTCGCCCCGGTCTCGGCCTATCTCGGCAAGCCGGGCGACCCGGCCAAGGGCGGGCTGCCGATCGAGACCTACCGCCAGCGGCAGGAGCAGTTCCGCCGCGCCGAGATCGCCGCGCTCGAGGACACGCCTTGGTTCATCGAGCGGGCGCAGGCGCTCTACGGCTACCCGCATTTCGTCTGCGACACCGGCGGCTCGATCTGCGAATGGGTCGACCCCGACGACCCCGACGACCCGTTGATGCGGCTTCTGTCGGACGAGATGCTGATGATCTGGATCGAGGGGTCGGAGGCGCACACCGCCGAGCTGGTGCGCCGCTTCGACCGCGCGCCCAAGCCCATGGCCTACAGCCCGGATTTCCTGCTGAAGGCCTGGGAGGGCTACCTCGCCGAGACCGGCCTCGCCCCCGACCGGGTCGACCCCGACGATTTCATCCGCTGGACCTATGCCCGCGCGCTCGCGCATCGCCAGCCGCGCTATGCCAGTATGGCCGCGCGCTGGGGCGTCAGCATCCCGACCGAGGCGCTGTCGGACCTCTCCTCGGCCGCCGGTTTCGAGGCGGTGGTGGCCGAGGCGCTCGACGGCAAGCTTGGCAAGGCCGCCCGGCCCGCCTAGATCACCCCTTCCACCGCAAAGGACAGACCATGCCGATCCGCATCCCAGAGACCCTCCCCGCCTATTCCGTGCTCTCGCGCGAAGGCGTGATGGTCATGTCGGATGACCAAGCGGCGCGGCAGGACATAAGGCCGCTGCGGATCGGGCTTCTGAACCTGATGCCGAAGAAGATCCAGACCGAGACGCAGTTCGCCCGGCTGATCGGCGCGGGGCCGCTGCAGATCGAGATGAGCCTGATCCGCATGTCGGACCACGAGGCGCGCAACACCGCCGCCGAGCACATGGAGGAGTTCTACCGCCCCTTCTCCGAGGTCGAGGCCACGGGCGAGAAGTTCGACGGCTTCCTCGTCACCGGCGCGCCGGTCGAGCATCTCGACTTCGACGAGGTGACCTACTGGGACGAGCTGCGCCGCGTGTTCGACTGGACCCGCACGCATTGCCACTCGACCTTCGGGGTCTGCTGGGGCGGCATGGCGATGATCGCGCATGAGCACGGCATCCCCAAGCACCTGCTCGAGGACAAGGCCTTCGGCTGCTTTAGGCACCGCAACCTCAAGCCCGACAGCCCCTATCTGCGCGGCTTCTCGGACGACTGCACCGTGCCGGTCAGCCGCTGGACCGAGATCCGGCAGGAGGACATCGACGCCCGGCCGGGGCTGAAGACGCTTCTCGCCTCGGACGAGGTGGGCCCCTGTCTCGTGGAGGATCCGGAGCGGCGCACGCTCTACATCTTCAACCACCTCGAATATGACAGCCACACCCTGAAGGAGGAGTACGACCGCGACGTGGCGGCGGGCTCGGCCATCGCGGTGCCGCGCAACTACTTCCCCGACGACGATCCCTCCCGGCCGCCGGCCAACCGCTGGCGCAGCCACGCGCATCTGCTCTACGGCAACTGGATCAACGAGATCTACCAGACCACCCCCTACGACCTGAACGACATTGGCCGTTAAGCTCGCAGCCCTGCTCGCGCTGACCGCCCTGGGCGGCTGCGCGCTGGTCGACCACCGCGCCGACCGGCGCGAGGCGCGCGCGCTCGAGGCCTATCCGCCGATCGGCGCCTTCGTCGAGGTCGCGGGCCGCAAGGTGCACGCCGTGGTGACGGGCGAAGGCCCCGACCTCGTGCTGATCCACGGCGCGTCGGGCAACCTGCGCGACATGACCTTCCAACTCGCCGAGCGGCTGTCGGAGCGCTACCGGGTCATCGCCTTCGACCGGCCCGGCCTGGGCTACAGCGACCCGATCGACCCGCGGGCCGACGACCGGCTGAGCAGCCGCGCCGACAGCCCGGCGGCGCAGGCGCGGGTGCTGCAGGCCGCGGCCGCGCAGCTCGGGGCCGAGAAGCCCGTGGTGGTCGGCCACTCCTATGGCGGCGCGGTGGCGATGGCCTGGGCGCTGGAGCGGCCCGACAACCTCGCGGCGCTGGTCAACCTCTCGGGCGCGACCATGCCGTGGGAAAGCGGTCTCGGGCCGCTCTACCGCTTCAACGGCACGACGCTGGGCGGCGCGGTGCTGCCGCCGCTGATCACCGCCTTCGCCTCTGAGCGGGCGGTGGGCGACACGCTCGACGCCATCTTCCGCCCCAACCCGATCCCGGAGGGCTATGCCGAGTTCGTCGGCACCGGCCTCGCGATCCGCCGGTCGAGCCTGCGCGTCAACGCGCGGCAGGTGACGTCGCTGCTGCCGCAGGTGACCGAGATGAGCGCGCGCTACGGCGCGATCTCGGTGCCGGTCGAGATCGTGCATGGCGAGATCGACACCATCGTGCCGCTCGAGGTGCATTCGGCCCGGCTCGAGGGCCTCGTTCCCGGCGCGAACCTGACGGTGCTGGAAGATGTTGGGCACATGCCGCACCATGTCGCGCCCGCGCATGTCGTCGCGGCGATCGACCGGGCCGCGCGGCGCGCCGGATTGCTCTGAGCCCGCGCGCCCGCCATGCTTGGTTCCCGGGAGGTGACGATGCCCAAGCCATTCGACGGCGCGATCAGCCGGTTCCACGACGACGAGGCGCCCGACGCGCTGCGCGAGATCCTGCACGACAACGGCAAGGGCGAGATCGCGCATCCGCGCTTTCCCTACCCCTCGAAATGGAAGCGCAAGGACTACGACGACGCCATGGCGGCGCTGCAGGTCGAGCTGGTCAAGCTGCAATCCTGGGTGAAGGCCACCGGCCAGCGCGTGGTGGTGGTGTTCGAGGGCCGCGACGCCGCTGGCAAGGGCGGCACGATCGAGCGGTTCCGCGAGAACCTCAACCCGCGCGGCGCGCGGACCGTGGCGCTCGCGAAGCCCGACGAGACCGAGGCCGGCGAGTGGTACTTCCAGCGCTACGTGCGCGAGCTGCCGACCGCCGGCGAGATCGTCTTCTTCGACCGGTCGTGGTACAACCGCGCCGTGGTCGAGCCAGTCTTCGGCTTCGCGAGCGCAGAGCAGGTCGAGCGGTTCTACGCGCAGGTCGAGCCGTTCGAGAAGCTGCTGACCGATGACGGCGTCCTGCTCTTCAAGCTCTGGATCAATGTCGGTCGCGCCACCCAGCTGGAGCGGATGCTGAAGCGCGAGCGCGACCCGCTCAAGCAGTGGAAGCTCAGCCGGATCGACGTCGAGGGGCTGCGCAGGTGGGACGACTACACCGCCGCCATCGCGACGATGTTCGATCGGACCGATTTCGGCTTCGCGCCGTGGCGGGTGGTGCGCGGCGACGACAAGCGCCGGGCGCGCGTGAACGCGATCCGCTGCGTGCTGACGGCGATCGACTACGACGGCAAGGATGCCGATGCCGTGGGCGGGATCGACCCGAAGATCGCCGGCACCACCGCGCTCTGGCCAAGGGACTGACGTGCCGAAGCAGGGATATCACCACGGCAATCTGCGCCAGGCGCTGGTCGAGGCCTGCCTTGCGCTGATCGAGGCCAAGGGCCCGACCGGCTTCACCCTGTCGGAAGCCGCGCGCGAGGCGGGCGTGACGCCGGCCGCCGTCTACCGCCACTTCGCCGGGCGCGAGGACCTGATCGCCGAGGCCGCGCGGCAGGGCTACGAGATCTTCGCCGACCTGCTGGAGTTCGCCTATGACGGGGGCCGGCCCACCGTGCTCTCGGCCTTCGAGAAGGTGGGCCGGGCCTATCTCGCCTTCGCGCGCAAGCATCCCGGTCATTACGTCGCGATGTTCGAAAGCGGCATCTCGGTCAACCGGACGCCCGAGCTGGCCGCCGTGTCGTCGCGGGCGATGCGGGTGCTGGAGCGCGCGGCCGAGGCGTTGTCGGAGCATATCCCGGCCGACCGCCGGCCGCCGCCGCAGATGTTCGCGGCGCATATCTGGGCGATGAGCCACGGCGTGGTGGAGCTGTTCGCCCGCGGATCGCCCGGCACCCGTGCGCCCTTTCCGCCCGAGGACCTGCTCGAAAGCGGGATCGGGGTGTATCTGCGCGGCCTCGGGCTGATCCCGCCAGACCGTTAGGTGTGGACCCGCGGCCACCGGCACCGGGAAAAATCGAACGGGCCGGTGGGTACCCTAGGGAACCCTCGGCCGGCTATCCCGTTTGAAAACATTGCAACCCCGGAGGGTCCGGATACACTGAACCGACCCATCGAACAGGCCGCCCGTGACCGCCTCACATGATCTGGATCACTCGATCGAGACCCTTGTCGACCTGATCTATCAGTGCGCGATCGAACCGTCGCTCTGGCTCGAATTGCCCGGAAGGCTCAGCGCCGCGGCGGGCGGCGGCGGCTGGGCCCTGCAGCTTCTGCGCGATGGCCCCTCGCCGCTGGCGGTGGCACAGGGCGCGAATTTCGACCCCGACCTGTGGTCGCGCTACCCCGAGCATTTCGCCGGCATCAACCCGTGGCTGCCGCGGCTGATGCAGGCGCCGGTGATGCATCTGCTGCGCGAAGCCGACGTGCTCGACCCCGAGGTCCTGCGGCGCGGCCGCTTCTACGCCGATTTCCTGCTGCCGCTGGGCGACATGCAATGCGCGGTCGGCTCGCTGATCGAGCGCAGCGAGCAGGGGGTCATGCTGCTGACCAGCAATTTCGCGCCGCGCCACGAAGAGGCGCTGGCTGGGACCACGTGCGAGCTGATCCAGCGGCTCGCGCCGCATCTGCGCCGCGCACTCGACCTGAGCCGGCTGGCGGAACGCAGCGCGCTGCGCCACGGCAGCGAGATCCACGCCGCGCTCAATTCCCGCACCGCCTGCTTCATGCTCGACCATAAGTCGCGGCTGCTGCAGGCCGACCCGCGCGGCGAGGCGCTTCTGTCGCTCGGCGAGGCGATCCGGCTCGGGCCGGATCGCCGGCTGCGGTTCCGTGCCGCGCCCGCCAATGCCGCGCTCGACGCGCAGCTCGCCTCGGGCGGCCGCAACGGCAACGGCTTCCGGGTGGCGATCGGGGACGGCAACGCGCTGCTGGCGCGGCTGGTGCCGCTGCCGCGACGCGAGACGCCCGGTGCGGTCACCCGGCTGCTCGGGGTCGGCGAGGCCGTCGCGGCGCTGATCGTGGTCGATTCGCGCGCGCCGGTCGGCCCGGATGCCGAGACGCTGCGCCAGCTGTTCCAGCTGACCCCGGCCGAGACCTCGGTCGCGCAGGAGCTGGCCGAGGGGCTGAACCTGCGCGAGATCGCGGCGCTGAGGGATTGCAGCGTCAACACCGTGCGCAACCAGCTGCGCAGCGTGCTGTGCAAGACCGGCACCACGCGCCAGGCCGAGCTGGTGGCCCTACTGGCCCGGCAGGGCGTCTGACGCGGCGCTTGCCACCGCCGCCGCGCGGGCCAGTTCACCCAAGGCAGGAACACGGGAGCACAGCATGGACGCCGCAATCGCCCTTCTCTTCGCCGCCACCGGCTTCGGCCAGATGGCGCTGGAGCATTGTCCCAATGCCGGCTGCTTCGCCCTACAGCCGGCGCAGGGGCGGCAGGCGGTGCAGGTCGGCAACCTGCTGTTCCAGGAAGAGGAGATCGGCGAGGAGATCTACCTGCAGCACCACTTCGCGCGGCGCTACGGCCCGTTCCAGCCGCTGACCGGCCTTTCCGTTAGCTCGCATGGCGATGTCTGGGCCGGGATCGGCGTCGCCTGGACCGGCGACCTGCCCGGCCCCGGCTATCTCGAGACCTCGCTGATGCCGGGGGTCTACCTGCAGGCCGACGGGCCCGATCTGGGCCACCCGGTCGAGTTCCGCTCCTCGATCGGCGTCGGCGTGGAGTTCGGGGGCGGCGCGCGGCTGTCGATGCATTACGACCACCGCTCGAACGCCGACATCTCTGGTACCAACCCCGGGCTCGAAAGCCTCGGGGTCCGGTTCTCCATGCCGCTCTGAGCGGCGTCCCGATCAGCCCGGCAGCAGCACCAGCGCCCGCTCGTCCCAGGCGACGCGGGTCTTGGTGCCGACATCGAGCACCGGCCGGCCGATCAGGTTCTTCATCGCGATGTTGAGCGGCCGGTCGACGCCGGGCACGCGCACGTCGTAATAGGTCATGTCGCCGTAATAGACGACCTCGTCGACCACGCCTTCGGCGACGCGGCGGTCGGTGGCCTCGCCCTCGAACAGGATCGCCAGCGTCTCGGGGCGCAGCCCGACCGTGGCGGCCCCGACGGGCACGCCGCCCGGCGCCTGCTCGGCGGCGATGGCGCCGCGCCCGAGGCCCGCGACATCGACCTCGATCGCGCCGCCGTCGCGGCGGACATCGGCGGGCAGGAAGTTCATCTTGCCGATGAACTCGGCCACGCGCTTGCTGGCCGGGCGGCGGTAGAGCGTCTCGGGGTCGGCCATCTGGCCGATCTCGCCCTCGAACATCACCGCGATCCGGTCGGACATGACCAGCGCCTCCTCCTGGTCGTGGGTGACGAGGATGAAGGTGATGCCGACCTGGCGCTGCAGGCGGATCAGTTCGACCTGCATCTGCTCGCGCATCTTCTTGTCGAGCGCCGAGAGCGGCTCGTCCAGAAGCAGCACCTTCGGCTCGAGGATCAGCGCGCGGGCCAGCGCCACGCGCTGCCGCTGGCCGCCGGACAGCGCATGCGCCCGGCGCTGGCCGTAGCCGCCCAGGCCCACCATCTCCAGCGCCTGCTCTACCGCGCGCGCCTTCTCGGCCTTCGAGCGCGGGTCGCGGCGCAGGCCGAAGCCCACGTTCTCGGCCACCGAAAGATGCGGGAAGACCGCGTAGGACTGGAACACCATGTTCGTGGGCCGGTGGTTGGCGGCGACGCCCTTCATGTCGCGCCCGTCGATGCGGATCGTGCCGGAGGAGACGGCCTCGAAGCCCGCGATGGTGCGCAGCAGCGTGGTCTTGCCGCAGCCCGACGGGCCCAGGAGCGAGAAGAACTCGCCCTGCCGGATGTCGAGGTCGATGCCGCGCAGCGCGTGGTAGTCGCCGTAATGTTTCTCGACGCCCTTGAGTTCGATGAGGGGGGTCACAGGAAGCCTCCGGTATCCTTGACGCCGGCGCGGGCCATGCCGCGGCGGCGGAAATATTCGGCGATCACCAAGAGCACCACCGAGAGCGTCACGAGGATCGTGCCGAGCGCCATCACCACGGGTAGCTGCGCCGGAAAGCGCAGGAGGCCCCAGATGTAGACCGGCATGGTCGGGTTCGCCCCGGTGAGGAAGAAGGCGATGATGAACTCGTCGAGGCTGATGGTGAAGGCGATCAGCATCGAGGAGATGATCCCCGGCATCACCAGCGGCAGGGTCACGAGGCGAAAGGCGCTCCAGCGGCTTTCGCCGAGATCCATCGCCGCCTCCTCCATCGAGGGGTCGAGGTTCTGGAAGGCGCCGTTCAGGATGGCGATCGAGAAGGGCGTGCAGATCAGCGTGTGCGCCGCGATCACCGACCAGTTGTTGAGGTTGAGCCCCAGCACCTGTCGCAGCACGATCAGCAGCGACACCGCGACGATGATCTCGGGCAGGACCAAGGGCAGCATGACGAAGCCGATGATGCCCTTCTTGCCGGGAAACTCGGCCATGGCGCCCGCGCGCGCCGCGCACATCCCCAGAAGCGTCGCGAAGATCGCGGTCATCACCGCGATGAAGAGCGAGTTCCTGAGCGACTGCAACAGCGCCGCGTTGGTCGCCAGCGCCTCGAACCACTGGGTGGTGAAGCCCTTGAGCGGGAAGGCGATGATCGTCGCGTCGTTGAAGGCGAAGAGCGGCAGCAGCACGATCGGCGCGTAGAGGAAGACGAGGTAGAGGACCGCGTAGGTCCCGAGCGAACGGCCCTTCTTCATCACCGCCCCCTCAGCCAGCGGCGGTTCAGCCCGACGAAGACGAGGCTGATCGCGGTGACGCAGACCATGGCGACGAGCGCCAGCGCCGCGCCGAGCGGCGCGTTGTTGAGCTGCAGGAACTGGGTCTGGATCATGTTGGCGATCAGCTTGCCGCCGGCCCCGCCCATCAGCTCGGGCGTGACGTAGTCGCCGATCGTGGGGATGAAGACGATCAGCACGGCGGCCACCAGCCCCGGCATCGACAGCGGCAGCGTGACGCGGAAGAAGGTGGTGACGCGGCTCTCGCCGAGATCCTGGCTGGCCTCGAGCAGCGAGCGGTCGATCTTCTCGAGCGCGACGAAGATCGGCAGGATCGCGAAGGGCGCGAAGGCATGCGCCAGCGTGATGATCACCGCGTTGACGTTGTAGAGGATGAAGCTCAGCGGCTCGTCGATGATGCCGGCGCCGACGAGGCCGGAATTGATCACGCCGTTGTAGCCGAGGATCACCTTCCACAGGAAGACGCGGATCAGGTAGCTGGTCCAGAACGGGATGGTGATCAAGAACAGCCAGAGCGACTTCTTCGAGGGCTGGACGTGGAACGACACGTAATAGGCCACCGGGAAGGCGAGGATCACCGTGACCAGCGTGACGATGCCCGAGACCATCAGCGAGCGGCCGAGCAGCATGGTGTAGATCGGCTTGTCGAGGATCTCGCGGTAGTTGGCCAGCGTGAAGCTGGTGTCCACCGTCATGAAGTCCTGCGTCCAGAAGCTGAACAGCACGACCGCGAGGATCGGCAATGCCAGCAGCGCCAGCGCGTAGAGGAAGGGCGGCGCGACCAGCGTCGCGGCGCGGCCCCCTTCGGTGGTTGCGTATTCCCTCAGCCCCATGCCTGCCCCGCTGTTCCCCCGACCGGATGCTTCACCGCGCCGACGCAAAGATCAACCGCGAAGACGCGCCGCTGCTTTTTCCGCAAACCGTGTGACTCGCAAGGGGGAATCGGCGCAGGCCCGTGTCGTCGCGGGCGCCGTGGCGCGCATGCAGAAAGGGCGGCCCGAGGGGCCGCCCTTTCCGATCGCAGCGATGTGCGAAAAATCAGCGCTTCGAGAACTGGAAGCTGCGGCGGGCCTTGCGGCGGCCGTACTTCTTGCGCTCGACGACGCGGCTGTCGCGGGTCAGGAAGCCCGCGGCCTTGAGCGCGCCGCGCAGGCTGGGATCGTAGAGCTGCAGAGCCTTCGAGATGCCGTGCTTGACCGCACCGGCCTGGCCCGAGAGGCCGCCGCCGGCGACGGTGGCGTAGACGTCGAACTGGCCCGAGACACCGGCGACCTGGAACGGCTGGCGCAGGATCATCTGCAGCACCGGGCGGGCGAAGTAGACGTCCATCTCCTTGCCGTTGACGGTGACCTTGCCGGAGCCCGGCTTGATCCAGACGCGGGCGACGGCGTCCTTGCGCTTGCCGGTCGCGTAGGAGCGGCCGTGCTCGTCGCGCACCGGCTCACGCGGGGTCAGGGTCTCGGTCGCGGTCTGGCCTTCGGTCGAGACGGCCGAGCCCAGCTCTTCGAGCGAATTGATCTGATCGGCCATTATGCGGTCCTCGTGTTCTTCTTGTTCATGGACTTGACGTCCAGAACCTCGGGCTTCTGCGCCTCCATGCCGTGCTCGGCACCGGCGAAGATGCGCAGATGGGTCATCTGGGTGCGCGACAGGCGGTTGCCCGGCAGCATCCGCTTGACGGCCTGCATCACGACGCGCTCGGGGTGCGCACCCTCGAGGATCTGCTGCTTGGTGCGCGACTTGATCCCGCCCGGGTGGCCGGTGTGCCAGTAGAAGTGCTCTTCGCGCTTCTTGCCGGTCAGCTGCACCTTGTCGGCGTTGATGACGATGACGTTGTCGCCCATGTCCATGTGCGGGGTGAAGGACGCCTTGTGCTTGCCGCGCAGGCGCATGGCGATGATCGAGGCGAGGCGGCCCAGCACGACGCCCTCGGCGTCGATCAGGACCCACTTCTTCTCGATATCCGCCGGAGTAGCGGTGAAGGTTTTCATGGTCTTGCCCTTGATCTGCAACGCGCACCGCCCCGGGGGCCGCCCGCGCAAATTCGATGGGCGGGTTCTAAACGAAGCCGCGGTCAGGTCAAGCGCATTGTGCCGCAATTTATATATGTAAAACAGTGGCTTGCAAATAAGGTATCCAGATACCCCAACAAATCACACTTCCACCTCCTGCCGCGGGGCGGCCAGCAGCTCGGCCAGACGGTCGAGCCCTGCGGCGAAGGCCGCGTCGTCGCGCTCCCCGGTCAGGGCCAGTCGCACCGCCGAGGGCGCGCGCCCGTCGATCAGCGCGAACTCGTCGGCCGGCTTGATCCGCACGCCGCGCGCCTCGGCCGCGCCGCTGAGCGAGGAGGGCCGCCAGCCGCGCGGCATCTCGAGCCAGGCGAAGGGCACGCCGTCGCGCAGCCGCAGCGCGAAGCCGCCGAGCCGGTCGCGGGCCATCGCCACGCGGCGCGCCTGCACCGCCAGCACCGCGTCGCGCACCCGGTCTGCGACGCCGCTCGACAGCGCCGCCTCGGCCAGCGCCACGGTCGGGCGCGACAGGCCGAAGAACTGCTGCTGCGCGGCCAGTCGGGCGCGGCCGCCCTGCCCCGGTGCCGCGAGGATCGCGCCGAGCCGCAGGTCGGGGCTGAGCGTCTTCGACAGCGTTGTCACCACCCAGGACCGTTCGGGCGCGAGGCGGCGGTAGCTGGCATCCTCGCCGCCCTCGGCACGGAAGCAGTCGTCGTCGATGATCTGCAGATTGTACTCGCGGCAGACCGACACAATTTGCGCCCGCCGCTCCGGCGAGGTGCGGATGGTGGTCGGATTGTGCGCCTCCGGGCTGGTACAAAGCACCTGCGCCCCGGTCTCGCGGCAGGCCCGGGCCAGCGCGTCGGGCAGGAGCCCCTCGCCGTCGAAGGAGATGCCGTTGATCTCGGCCCGCACCAGCGCCGCGGCGTGGCGAAATCCGGGATAGGCCAGCTCCTCGGTCAGCACCACCGGCCGCGGCCCGTGCAGCAGGCTTTGCAGCAGCACCACCATGCCGTGCTGCGCCCCGGCGGTGAGCACCACGTCCTCGGGCGCGATGATGCCGTGGCCGGGTGCGGCGAACCAGCCGGCCAGAAGCTCGCGAAGGCGCAGGTCATGCTCCGGGCCGGGATAGGTCACATAGGCGCCCGGGCCGGGATCGGGGAGGGATTTCAACAGCGAATGCAGCATTGCGCCCTGCCCGACATCGGCCACGTGCGCGGTGCGCAGGTTCAGCATCGTGCCGTCGCGCCCAGGGCCGAGATGGTCGAGCAGCGCCGGCAGCGGCGCCGGGGTCTCGGGCACCGCCACGAAGGTGCCGCGCCCGACCATGGCCGAAAGCACGCCCTGGTCGACGAGGTCTTTGTAGGCGCGGGCGACGGTACCCGGCGTCACCCCGAGCCGCCAGGCCACCTCGCGCACCGGCGGCAGCCGCGTGCCCGGCTCGATCCGCCCGGTGCCCACCGCCTGCTGGATCGACCGCTTGATGGCCTGGTGCTTGACCGGGATGCCCTCGGCCAGTTCCGGCCACCAAGTTGTATCCATCACAAAACTCCTATCGACGCCGTTCGCCGCAGATTGTATCTATTGCGTATCCCTGAACGACCACATTGTGTCAATACAAGAGTGCCGCCATGACCACCTTCGTCGCCCCCGCCCCGTCGCTGACCGATCGCGAATTCGCGCCGCATGGTCTCGTCTCCGCGGCGCTGGTGGCGCTGGCTCGCCGCGTCGCGCTGTGGGAACGCCGGGCCCGCACCCGCCGGACGCTGGCGCATATCGACCCGGCGCGCCTGCGCGATCTCGGCCTGAGCGAGGCCGATGTCCGCCGCGAGGCCGCATTGCCGTTCTGGAAGGGTTGATTCCCCGGCTCTTCCTGCCTGTGGGGCCGGCCTCGTCCGGCCCCTTTTTTCATGCCGAGCGCCGCTCGGGCGGGATCGCGTAGGTCAGCGCGGCGCGCGCCATCGCGGCCTCCGAGCCGGCGCTGAAGATCAGCGCGTCTCCCACCGCCAGCGACCGGCCCAGCTTCAGAAGCCGCACCTCGGCCAGCAGGTCCACCCCGGCGGCCGGCTTGCGCATGAAATCGATCGAGGCGTTGGTGGTCACGGTCAGGGCCCTCGGCCCGATCCGCGACAGGATCGCGAGGTAGACCGCCACGTCGGCGAGGCCGAACATGGCCGGGCCCGACACCGTGCCGCCGGGGCGAAGATGCATCGGATCGGCGCGCAGCCGCAGCGTCAGCCCGGCCTCGTCGGCCCGCTCCACCCGGAACTGGTGCGCCACCTCGGCGAAGTCCGTCTCCAGAAACGCGTTCAGCGTCCCGCGGTCCATGGCCAGCATGGATTTCCCCCTCTCTCGTTTCCCCGCAGGTAAGCTTCCCGATCCGCCGCGCGGCCGCAAGCCGCGAAGTTGAACGCGGCTCATGCTGATCCTTCGTGCTTTTCATTTGCATCAGAGTCGGTTGCGGGGCAGGCAGTGTCGGAAATGGCAGAGCCGCGCGCGCCGATCCGCGCGTTGATCCGGTTCATACAGCATCGCCCGCCCGAGGAGGCCCGCATGTCCGACGAAGACGATATCGTCCTGTCCGAACTCGACGACGAGGAGCTCGTCGCCCAGATGTTCGACGACCTCTACGACGGTCTGAAGGACGAGATCATGGAGGCCACCGAGATCCTGCTGGAGCGTGGCTGGCAGCCCTACGAGGTGCTGACCAAGGCGCTGGTGGGTGGCATGACCATCGTCGGCAACGATTTCCGCGACGGCATCCTGTTCGTGCCCGAGGTGCTCCTGGCCGCCAACGCCATGAAGGGCGGCATGTCGATCCTGAAGCCGCTCCTGGCCGAGACCGGCGCGCCGCGCATGGGCAAGATGGTGATCGGCACCGTCAAGGGCGACATCCACGACATCGGCAAGAACCTCGTGGCAATGATGATGGAGGGTGCGGGCTTCGAGATCGTCGATCTCGGCATCAACAACCCGGTCGAGAACTACCTCGAGGCGCTGGAGCGCGAGCAGGCCGACATCCTCGGCATGTCGGCGCTGCTGACCACCACCATGCCCTACATGAAGGTCGTGATCGACACGATGAAGGAGAAGGGCATCCGCGATGACTACATCGTTCTCGTGGGCGGCGCGCCCCTGAACGAGGAGTTCGGCCGCGCGATCGGCGCCGACGCCTATTGCCGCGACGCCGCCGTGGCGGTGGAGACGGCGAAGGACTTCGTCGCACGCCGCCACAATCAGATGGCCGCGGGCTGACCCCGGTTGCGCCGCCCCGGCGGCGCGACCATTTCCCTACCATGACCGACCTGCCCTCAGACGACCAGCTGACGCGTTCGGGCCTTGCGCCCGAGGGGCGTGGCCGGGTGCTGCTGATCGCCTGCGGCGCGCTGGCGCGCGAGGTCCTCGCGCTGATCGGGCGCAACGGCTGGGACCATCTCGACCTGCACTGCCTGCCGGCGATCCTGCACAACCGCCCCGAGAAGATCGCGCCCGCGGTCGAGGCCGCCGTGCAGGCGCGCGGCGCGGGATACGACCGGGTCTTCGTGGTCTATGCCGATTGCGGCACCGGCGGAGACCTCGCCCGCACCTGCGAACGGCTCGGCGTCGGCATGGTCGAGGGGCCGCATTGCTATGCCTTCTACGAGGGCGTCGACGCCTTCGCCGCGCGCGGCGAGGTGACGAGCTTCTACCTCACCGACTTCCTCGTGCGGCAGTTCGACGCCTTCGTCTGGCAGCCGCTCGGCCTCGACCGGCACCCGGATCTGCGGGACATGTATTTCGGCAATTACGAGACGCTGGTCTACCAGGCCCAGACCGACGATGAGGCGCTCACCGAACTGGCGCGCCGCCACGCCGAGCGTCTGGGGCTGGAATTCGAGCGCCGCGCGACCGGCTATGGGGAGCTGGAAGGCGCGCTGGCGCGGGCCTGATCAGGCGGCGGCCATCGCGGTTTCGCGGATCCGCTCGACCATCGCGCGCAGGCCGTTCGAACGCTGCGCCGAGAGGTGGTCGTTCAGCCCGAGCCGGGCCAGCTCGCCGCCGGCATCGATGCGCGGCACGTCCTGCACCGGCACGCCGTCATAAAGCGCGTGCAGCACCGCGATCAGGCCGCGCACGATCATCGCGTCGCTGTCGCCGCGGAAATGGAAGGTGCCGTTCTCGGGCGCGGGCACCAGCCAGACCTGGCTCGCGCAGCCATGCACCTTGGTCGCGGGCACCTTCAGCGCGTCCTCGAGCGGCGCCATCGCCTTGCCCAGCTCGATGACATGCCGGTAGCGGTCCTCCCAGTCGTCGAGGAACTCGAAGGTGTCGGCGATGTCTTCGAAGGCGGCTTGGGCCATCTGCGTCTCCTGTGCTCGGTCTGTGTCCCTTAGGTAAGAACCATTGGCGAATTTGCCAGTGGGCGGCATCGCCTGCGGCCACTCGGGCGGCGGTCTCAGAGCTCGACCGTCACCACCTGCGCGCCCTTGGCGGCAAGGCCCACCCGGCCCTCGCAGAGCGCCAGCGCCTCTTCGCCGAACACCTCGCGCCGCCAGCCATAGAGCGCGTGCACGTCGCGCTCGCCCGCCGCCAGCATGTCGAGATCGGCCGAGCTGGCGATCAGCTTCGGCGCCACGCCCTCGGCCTCGGAGCGGGCCTTGAGCAGCACGCGCAAGAGGTCGGCCAGCGCCGGGTTCACCTGCAGCTGGTCGCGCGGCTTCTCGGATTTCGGCATCTTCTCGGGCGGGGTCTTGGCCGCGCGATCGACCGCGGCGAGGATGCCCTCGGCGATCTCGCCCTTGCGGGCCTCGCGCAAGAGCAGCCGCGAGCGGCCGAGATCCTTTTCCGAGGCCGGCCGGGTCGAGGCCAGCTCGACCAGAGCGTCGTCCTTGAAGACGCGCGACCGCGGCACGTCGCGCTCCTGCGCATAGGCCTCGCGGAACTTCGCAAGCTCGCGCAGCGCGGCGAGGAACTTGGGCGCGTTGGAGCGGGTCTTGACCCGCATCCAGGCGGTCTCGGGATCGACGCGGTAGGTGGCGGGGTCGTTCAGCACCGCCATCTCCTCGGCCACCCAGCGGGCGCGGCCGGATTTCTGCAGCTGGCCCGCCAGCCATTCGTAGATCACCCGCAGATGGGTGACGTCGGCCAGCGCGTAGGCCTTCTGCGCCTCCGACAGCGGCCGGCGCGACCAGTCGGTGAAGCGCGAGGACTTGTCGATCTCGGCCTTGGCGATCTTGCGCACCAGCGTCTCGTAGCCCGCCTGCTCGCCGAAGCCGCAGACCATCGCGGCGACCTGCGTGTCGAACAGCGGCGCCGGGATCAGCCCGGCCTCGACCTGGAAGATCTCCAGATCCTGCCGCGCGGCGTGGAACACCTTGATGACGCCGGGGTCGCGGAACAGCTCGTAGAGCGGCGCGAGGCTCAGCCCCTCGACCATCGGGTCGACCAGCACCGCGCTGCCCTCGCCGCCATCGGGGCCGTCCTCGCCGGGATGGGCGATCTGCACGAGGCAGAGCTTGGAGTAGTAGGTCCGCTCGCGCAGGAACTCGGTGTCCACCGTGACATAGGGGTATTTCGCGGCGCGTTCGCAGAAGGCGGCGAGGTCTTCGGTGGTGGTGATGGTCTGCATGTCGTCCCGGGCTTGCGGAGATGGAAGGGGGCGCGGCGGCCCGTCCCGTCCGTCTTAGGCCAAGTGCCGGGGGATGGAAAGCGCGCCGCTCAGAGCCGGATCGGCGTCCGGTCGCCCTGGGCGAAGCGGCGCAGCACCATGGGGTAAAGCCTGTGCTCCTGCTCCAGCACCCGCGCGGCGAGGCTGTCGGGCGTGTCGCCCGGCCGCACGGGCACCCGCGCCTGCCCCAGCACCGGCCCGCCGTCGAGCTCGGCCGTCACCTCGTGCACCGAGCAGCCATGCTCGGCGTCGCCCGCCTCGATGGCGCGCGCATGGGTGTGGAGCCCACGGTATTTCGGCAGCAAGGAGGGGTGGATGTTGAGCATCCGACCCTCCCAGCGGGCGATGAAGCCCGGGGTGAGGATGCGCATGAAACCGGCGAGGCAGATGATGTCGGGCCGGGCCGCCTCGAGCGTCTCGGTCAGCGCCGCCTCGAAGGCGGCGCGGTCCTTTCCGAAGGGCCGGTGATCGACGGCGGCCGTCGGGATGCCGAGACCGGCGGCACGGGCGAGCCCGCCCGCCGCCGGGTCGTTCGAGGCCACCAGCACCGGCCGCGCCGGGTGATCGCCCGCCATGTCGCGGACCAGCGCCAGCATGTTCGAGCCGCCGCCGGAGATCAGGATGGCGACGCGGGCCGGCTCGGTCACGACAGCGCGCCCTCGTACTCCACGCCCTGCCCGGCCACGACATGGCCGAGCCGGTGCACCGTCTCGCCCGCGCCTTTCAGCAGCGTCTCCAGCGCTTCGGCGCGCGCGGCGTCGACCACCACGACCATGCCGATGCCGGAGTTGAAGGTCTTGAGCATCTCGGCCTGATCGAGCCCGCCTTCGCGCTTCAGCCAGTCGAACACCGGCGGCAGCGACCATGCGCCGAGGTCGATCTTCGCGCCCAGCCCGTCGGGCAGCACGCGCGGCAGGTTCTCGGTCAGCCCGCCACCTGTGATGTGCGCGAGCGCATGCACGCCGCCCGAACGGATCGCCGCCAGAACCGGCTTCACGTAGAGCCGGGTCGGCGCGAGCAGCGCCGCGCCGAGCGTCTCGTCCGCGAAGGGCGCGGCGTCGTCCCAGCCGAGGCCCGCGCGCTCGACGATGCGGCGCACGAGGCTGTAGCCGTTGGAATGCACGCCGTCCGAGGCGAGGCCCAGGAGCACGTCGCCCTCGGCCACGCCGTCGGGCAGCGCGGTGCCGCGCTCCATCGCGCCCACGGCGAAGCCCGCGAGGTCGAAATCGCCGGCCGGGTACATGCCGGGCATCTCCGCCGTCTCGCCGCCGATCAGCGCCGCGCCCGAAGCCTCGCAGCCCGCCGCGATCCCCTCGATCACCCGCGCGGCGTGATCGAGCGACAGCTTGCCGGTGGCGAAGTAGTCGAGGAAGAACAGCGGCTCGGCGCCCTGGCAGACGAGGTCGTTGACGCACATCGCCACGAGGTCGATGCCGACGCCGTCGAGATGGCCGGTGTCGATCGCGATGCGCAGCTTGGTGCCGACGCCGTCGGTCGCGGCGACCAGCACCGGGTCGGTGAAGCCCGCGCCCTTGAGGTCGAACAGCGCCCCGAAGCCGCCGAGGCCGGACATGGTGCCGGGCCGGTCGGTGCGCTTGGCCGCGGGCTTGATCCGCTCCACGAGCGCGTTGCCCGCATCGATGTCCACGCCCGCCTGGGCGTAGGTCAGCCCGTCCTTCGTCATCGCGTCCCCCGCATGCCGTCTGCCAGATTGCCGCCGCGATACCGCAGGACCCGGCAAAGGGCCAGCGCCAACTTGACCGGGGGGCCTGACCTGCTAGGAGGAGCGCGGGGGCCCGTAGCTCAACGGTCAGAGCAGACCGCTCATAACGGTTTGGTTGGGGGTTCGAATCCCTCCGGGCCTACCAGAACAACATCTAATTCGCTGAACTCAAAGCGCATCATGCCCCGCACGGGGTAAGATGCGTTACTAACGGTAATAATGTCATGCCGGGCCGACCACACACGATTTCGGTGCTGATGCGATGCGCGGCAACGGTAGAAAGATATCACGCCGAGGGCGAGGCTGAGCGGTCCCGAAAGCGCTAAACACCGACACGTATTACCTTATCCCATTCAGTGATCCGTCTCACTCGGCCGTCGTGTCCTAATCTCGTTATTCGCGTACCATCCATGCGGGGACAATCTCCAAGTCTGGTCACAGCACCTGACTTATTTGCTGGAGGCTACCTCTCGGCATTGCCCATCCGATACCGACGAAACGGTCCCGTCAGCGGCAATCACCACATCTGCCCATCGACCAGCACCGTATTCGCGGCGTTCGATCACTTGCACGGCGAGATCGTTAGAGAACGGCGCCCGCACCCTGAGCCAAACTGCTTCAGGATGGATTTTCAGAACGTCATAGGTGCTTCCGCCATCGCTACGTGTTGCCGATGAACTGCTTTGGTCGATGACAATTTCGAACGGATCGCCTTGCCCCCAATTGCATCGGAACGTCAGCTCATCAGCGCAGACCGCGGTGGAGGTGATGCAGAGAAGTAGGCTGGTCATGGCTTGATACATCGCCTGCTCCTGTAGCAGATCACTTGCTTAGTGTCGTGCTGACAAGGCGCAAATAGCTCTACCCGAAGATGAACTAGCGCCGTCGCTTGTACGCATAACGCAATATGAGCAAATATGGCAAAGCTGGAAGAAACCCCTCCTCGCCCGCCAGGCAACATTTTTCGCAATGAACTGGCCCTCCTTCTTCGACATGCGGATCGAAGCTGCACACGGGCATTGGTCTGTAAGTTGGGACTACGCGTTCAATCCGAGCGGGCTTCGAACCCGTTTCGAGGGAAATGGCGGTAGACCGTGAGAACATGACACGGTCGAGCAAGGCGCGACCATGTTATGATCGCTGCAGCAGCCGCACAGGAGCCGTCGAGATGTTCAAGTCCATAGCGATCCCGATCGATCTGAGGCATCTGGACCAGATGCAGCGCGCGCTGGCCGTGGGGGCCGATCTCGCGCGCCATTTCGGCGCGACGATCACCTACCTGTCGGCCACGCCTTCGGCGCCCAGCTCGGTCGCCCGGACGCCGGAGCAGTTCGCCCAGAAGCTGCAGGCCTTCGCCGCCGAGCAGTTCCCCGACGGCGCGGTCCGGACCGAGACGCACAGCTTCATCGTGAACGACCCCACCGGCGATCTCGACCACGCGCTGCTCGAGGAGATCAGGACGCTCGACCCCGACCTCGTCATCATGGCGAGCCATCGGCCGGGCGTGGGGGACTATTTCTGGCCCTCGCATGGCGGCCGCATCGCCAGCCACGCGCCCGCGACCGTCATGCTGGTGCGGGAGGACGTGGAACTCTCCGGCTGAGCGGACCGGTCGCGCGGAGCCGGCAGCGACCTCGTGCGATGGTGCGTCGCGCGTGCCGACCAATCGAACGCGGCCCTGCCGGTCACGGGCCGCACCGGCACGTTGTCATTCGGCCCCTCCGTCCCCACACTGAGGGGGACAGGATCCAAAGGACCAACATGCCGAACCCCTTCAAGGCCTTGCCCGACGCTCCGGTGGCCGAGCGCCGCCCCACTTCGACACGCGTCCATGGCGTGGCGCTCCATGACGACTATGCGTGGCTGCGCGCCGAAAACTGGCAGGAGGCGATGCGCGATCCGCGGCAGCTGCCGGCCGACATCGCCGCCTACCTGACCGCCGAGAACGACTATTACGAGGCGGCGATGGCCGACACCGCGGCGCTGCAGGAACGCCTCGTCCGGGAGATGCGCGGCCGCATCAAGGAGGACGACAGCAGCGTGCCCCGCCGCAACGGTCCCTTCGCCTATGCCGTGCGCTTCGCCGACGGGGCCGAATACCCCCGGGTCGTCCGCACACCGCGCGAGGGCGGCGACGAGCACGTCCTGCTCGACGTCGATGTCGAGGCTGAGGCGCAGGACTACTTCCAGCTCGGCCGGACGCAGATCTCGCCGGATCACCGGACGCTGGCCTGGAGCGCCGACGTCAACGGCTCCGAGTTCTTCCGGCTGCGCTTTCGCGACATCGCCTCCGGCGCGGATCTCGACGAGGAGATCCCGGACGTGGCCTCGATGGCCTGGGCCGATGCGCGGACGCTGTTCTACGTGCGCGTCGATGCGCGGCACCACCCCAACAAGGTGTACCAGCACGTGCTGGGCAGCGACCCGGCGGAGGACGTGCTGGTCTTCACCGAGAGCGACACGCGCTACGGCGTCGGCGTCGAGCGGCTGCGCTCGGGTGCCTATGTGGCGATCTCCACGGGCATGAACGACGAGAACGAGGTCCACCTGATCCCCACGGCCGACCCGGAGGCCGTGCCGCACGTGGTCGAGCCGCGCAGCACCGGCCTCGAATACGAGGTCGAGCACCAGGGCGACAGGCTGCTGATCCTGACCAATGCCGACGACGCGGTCGACTTCAAGGTCGTCTCCGCCCCGGTCGCGCAGCCCTCGCGCGACAACTGGAGCGACCTGATCCCGCACGAGCCGGGCCGCATGATCGTGGGCCTCGCCGCCTTCGAGGGCTGGACGGTCTGGACCGAGCGGCGCAACGCCCTGCCCCGCATCTGCTACGTCGCCGCCGGCCGCCCGCCGGAAGAGGCGCAGGTGATCGGCTTCGAGGAGCAGGCCTATGCGCTGGCCGCCGATCCCGGCCCCGAATACGCCACCGACGTCTTCCGCTTCACCTATTCCTCGCCCACCACGCCGCCGCAGGTGTTCGACTACGACCTGTCGAGCGGCGAGCGCGTGCTGCGCAAGACGCAGGAGATCCCGTCGGGCCACGACCCGGCGGACTACGTCACCCTCCGTATCACGGCACCGTCGCATGACGGCGCCGAGGTGCCGGTGACGATCCTGCATCACAAGGACACGCCGCTCGACGGCAGCGCGCCCTGCCTGCTCTACGGCTACGGCTCCTATGGCGCGAGCATGCCGGCGGCCTTCTCGGCCAACCGGCTGTCGCTGGTGAATCGCGGCTTCGTCCATGCCATCGCGCATGTGCGCGGCGGCGAGGAGCTGGGGCGCGGCTGGTACGAGGCCGCGAAGTTCGGCGGCAAGCCCAACACCTTCCACGACTTCATCGCCGCGGCCGAGACGCTGATCGGCGGCGGCTACAGCGCCGCGGGCCGGATCGTCATCCAGGGCGGCTCGGCCGGCGGGCTGCTGGTGGGCGCGGTGCTGAACATGCGCCCGGACCTCTGGGCCGGGGCGATCGCCGACGTGCCCTTCGTCGACGTGCTGGCGACCATCCTCGACGACAGCCTGCCGCTGACCCCGGGCGAGTGGTCGCAATGGGGCAACCCGATCGAGAGCCGCGAGGCCTTCGAAGACATCCGGGGCTATTCGCCATATGACAACGTCGCGGCGCAGGACTACCCGCCGATGCTGGTGACCGCCGGCGTCTCGGACCCGCGCGTGACCTACTGGGAGCCCGCCAAGTGGGTGGCCCGCCTGCGCGCCAGCAAGACCGACGACAACATCCTGATGCTGCGGACCAACATGACCTCCGGCCATTTCGGCAAGTCGGGGCGCTTCGCGGCGCTGGAGGACGCGGCGCGCAGCTATGCCTTTGCGCTGAAGGTCACGGGCGCGGATCCCGCGACGGCCTGAGATCCGGTCGGGCGCGCGGCCGGGTGTGGCCCGGCGCGCCCCTCCGCCGTCAGGCGGCGCGCCATTCCGCCGGCATCACCGGCGTCAGCCGCAGCAGGTCGCGCGTGTAATCCGCGCGCGGCCGCTCGAAGATCTGGTCGGTCGGCCCGGCCTCGACCAGCTTGCCGCTCTGCATGACGGCGACCTCGTCGGCGAGCTGGCGGACCACGGCGAGGTCGTGGCTGATGAACAGCACCGTCAGGCCGAACAGCGACTGCAGGTCCTTCAGCAGGTTCAGCACCTGCGCCTGGATCGACACGTCGAGCGCCGAGGTCGGCTCGTCGCAGATCAGGAAGCGCGGCCGCGCCAGAAGCGCGCGGGCGATGGCGATGCGCTGGCGCTGCCCGCCCGAGAACTGGTGCGGGTACTTGTCGATCGCGTCCGCCGGCAGGCCCACGAGGTCGAGCATCGCCGCGCTCAGCGCGCGCCGCCGTTTCGCATCGGGTTCGAGTCCGTAGAGCCAGAGCGGCTCGCCCAGGATGCGGCCGACGTCGTGACGCGCGTTCAGGCTCGAGAACGGATCCTGGAAGATCATCTGGATCAGCCGCCGCGCCGCGTGGCCGCGCGGCCGGGCCTTGGCGGCGGGCAGCGCCTCGCCGCCCAGGGACATTTGGCCCGAGGCGGGCGAGACCAGCCCGGTGATCACCTTGGCGAGCGTCGACTTGCCCGACCCGCTTTCGCCCACGAGACCCAGCACCGATCCGGGCCGCACCGAGAGCGACACGCCGTCGAGCGCGACGAAGGGCGCCTCGCGGGTCCAGAGGCCGCGCCGCGCCCCGGCGAAGCGCACCGTCACCTCGTCGAGCGACAGACCCACCGGCTCTGTTTCGCCTTCCGCGGTCAGCCAGCGCCGGGCCTGGGCGGCCGGGCGGTCGTCCTGCGCGTGTCGCGCCCCGCCCCCGCCCTCGCCCGGCACGCGGAAGCGCTCGAGCCGGCGGTCGATCGGCGGCACCGAATCCATCAGGTCGCGGGTGTAGTCATGCGCCGGCTGGCCGAGCACCTGCCGCGTCGCGCCGCTCTCCATCACCTTGCCGCCGCGCAGCACGGTCACGCGGTCGGCGACCTGGGCGATGACGCCGATGTCGTGGGTGATCAGCAAAAAGCCGATGCCGCGCTCGTCGGCCAGGCGCCGGATCAGCGCCAGCACCTGGCTCTGGACCGCCACGTCGAGCGCGGTGGTCGGTTCGTCGGCGATGATCAGCTCCGGGTCGGTGCACAGCGCCAGGGCGATCACCACGCGCTGCCGCATCCCGCCCGAGAACTGGTGCGGGTAGGAGGAGATGCGGCTCTCGGCGTCGCGGATGCCGATCTCTTCCAGAAGGTCGACGGCGCGCTCGCGCGCGGCGCGGCGCGAGATGTCGGAATGCGCCTGCATGGTCTCGATCAGCTGTTCCTCGACCGTCATCAGCGGGTCGAGGCTGGTCTGCGGGTCCTGGAAGATCATGGAGATCCGGTCGCCGCGCAGCCGGTGCGCGGCGCGCGGCGACAGCGCGCGCAGGTCGGTCTCGCCCAGCCGCAGGCGGCCCTCGGCCACGTAGCCCGGATGCGGCAAAAGCCCGATCACCGCCGCGCCGATGGTCGACTTGCCCGCGCCGCTTTCGCCCACGAGGCCATGGATCTCGCCCGGTCCGATCGAGAGCGACACGCCCTCCACGGCGGTCAGCTCGCCGAAGCGCGAGGGGAAGCGCACGGTGAGGTCTTCGACGCTGAGCAGGGTCATCTGAGCCTCGGGTTGAACAGGTCGCGCAGGAAGTCGCCCAGGATGTTGATCGAGACGACCAGCGCCACGAGGAAGGCGGTCGGCACCCAGAGGATCCACCACTCGCCCGAGAGCAGGAAGCCCATGCCGATCCGGATCAGCGTGCCGAGAGAGGGGCTGTCGGCCGGCAGGCCGATGCCGAGGAAGGACAGCGTCGCCTCGAGCAGGATCGCCGAGGCGAGGTCGACGGTCATGATGACGAGGAGCGGCCCGAGGATGTTGGGCAGGATGTGCACGCCCATGACGCGCAGCGGGTGCTGGCCCTGCATCATCGCCGCCTGCACGTATTCCTTGTTCTTCTCGACCATCACCGAGGCCCGCGCGGTGCGCGCGAAATTGACCCAGAGCGACAGCGCGATGGCGAGCGTCAGCACCGGCACCCGCAGTTCCTGGTGCAGCGCGGTCGGCAGCACGCCGCGGGCGATGCCGTCGATCAGAAGCGCGGTCAGGATCGCCGGCAGCGCCAGCTGCACGTCGGCCACGCGCATCACCACCGCGTCGACCCAGCCGCCGAAATAGCCCGCAAGCAGCCCCAGCCCGACGCCCAGCAGCGTGGCGATCAGCATCGCCATCAGCCCGATCAGCAGCGACAGCCGCGCGCCGTAGAGGATCGAGGAGATCATGTCGCGGCCCTGGTCATCGGTGCCGAGCAGGAACTCCGGGTCGCCGCCGGGCAGCCAGGCCGGCGGCTTCAGCCCGTCGATCAGGCTGAAGGTCGACAGGTCGTAGGGGTTCGAGGCGGCGATCCAAGGCGCGAGCAGCGCGCCGCCGACGATCACGACCGTCGCCAGCGCCGCGATCATCGCGGCGGGCGAGCGGGTGAAGAGCCACAGCCCCTCGCGGCGGCGGATGTAGTCGAGCATCAGGCGGCCTCCCGCACCCGCAGCCGCGGGTCGATGGCGACGTAGAGCAGGTCCACGGCCAGGTTCACCACGACGAAGAAGAAGGCGATGACCACGAGGTAGACGCTCATCACCGGGATATCGACGAAGCGGATCGACTCGAGGAACAAAAGCCCCATGCCGGGCCACTGGAACACGCTTTCGGTGACGATGGAGAAGGCGATGACGCCGCCGAACTGCAAGCCGATGATGGTGATCACCGGGATCATGGTGTTGGGCAGCGCGTGGCGGAAATGCAGCCGCCGCCACGGCACGCCCCGCGCCGTGGCAAAGCGGATGTGGTCCGAGCGCATGACCTCCATCATCTCGGCCCGCACCAGCCGCATGGTCAGCGTCAGCTGGTAGACCCCGAGCGTCAGCGCCGGCAGGATCAGGAAGCGCCAGCCCTCGGGCCGCAGCAGCGAGCTTTCCCACCAGCCGATCTCGACCGTGCCGCCGCGGCCGAAGGTCGGCAGCCAGTTCAGCCAGACGCCGAAGGTGAAGATCAGCATGATGCCGATCACGAAGGTCGGGATCGACACGCCCACCAGCGTCAGCAGCAGCACGCTCTGGCTGGTCACGCCCTTGGGTCTCAGAGCGGTGTAGATGCCCGCCGGTATGCCGACGACGAGCGAGATCAGCAGCGCCACCACACCCAGTTCGATGGTGGCGGGCAGCCGGTCGAGGATCATCTCGCCCACCGGCTGGCGGGTGCGGTAGGAATAGCCGAAATCACCCTGCAGCAGGTCGCCGGTGAAGCGCAGGAACTGCAGCGCGAAGGGGTCGTTCAGACCCAGCTCCTCGCGCAGCCGCTCGCGGTCCTCGACCGAGGTCTCGACCCCGGTCATCTGGCTGACCGGGTCGCCGACGAAGCGGAACAGCGAGAAGGCGAGGAAGGCGACGGCGACCATCACCAGCACGGACTGCGCCAGCCGCTTGATCAGGAACCACGCCATCGCCCTCTTCCCCGCGCCTTCGGCCTACTCGACCGTGACCCAGCGCAGCATGAAGAAGTTGTCGGCCCGCTGGGTCAGATCGACGTTCTCCTTGGCGGCCCAGATCAGCGGCTCGGTGTAGAGCGGCACATAGGCCGTCTCCTCCTGCATGATCGCCACGACCTCGTCGATCATCTCCTGGCGCGCCTGCGGGTCGAGCTCGTTCTGGATCATCGGCAGCAGCTCGTCGACGCGGTCGTTCGAGAAGTTGCCGAAGTTCCAGGAGCCGAGCTTCGCCTCGTCGTCCTGGGTGTGCATCAGGAAGCGGATCGGGTGCTCGTGGTCGAAGGTGCCCGGGCTCCAGCCCAGCAGGTACATGTCGTAGTCGTCGGCGCGCAGCTGTTCCCAGTAGTTGCGCACCGGCACGGTGGTCAGCTCGGCGTCGAGGCCGACCTCGGCCAGCATCGAGGCCGCGGCGCGGCAGACCGCCTCGTCGTTGATGTAGCGGTCGTTGGTGCATTTCAGCCCGAAGGAGAAGCCCTCCGGGTAGCCCGCCTCGGCCAGAAGCGCGCGCGCCTGCTCGGGGTCGTAGGCCGGGCGGCCGGCATGGGCCTCGGAATAGCCCGAGATGCCCTCGGGCACGAGCTGGCCCGCGGGCTCGACCGTGCCGCGCATTACCACGCGGTTGATGGTGTCGACGTCGATCGCATGGGCGACCGCGAGGCGCACCTGCGGATCGGTGAAGGGGTTCTCGCCCGAGACGTCGTCGGAATAGAGCAGCGCCTCGTGGTCATGGCCGAAGCCGAACATGATGACACGGGTCTCGAGGCCCTGGATGACCTTGAAGCCGTCCTGGTTCTCGACGCGGGCGACGTCCTGGATCGGGATCGGTTCGATGAAGTCGATCTCGCCCGACAGCAGCGCCGCGAGCCCGGTCGAGGGGTTGCCGATCGGCGTGAAGATGCCCTCGGTGACGTTGCCGCGATCCTCGCCCCACCAGCCGTCGAACGGCGTCAGACGGGTCTCGACGCCTGGATCGCGCGAGGCGAGCACGTAAGGCCCGGTGCCGTTGGCGTTGCGGGTGGCGAAGTTCTCGGCATCGCGCGAGGGGCGCTCGGCGCCGTTGGTCTCGGCCCAGCCCGAATCCATGATCAGGAAGTTGGCGATCGACTCGGGAAACAGCGGGTTCGGCCCGTCGGTGACGAACTCGACGGTGTAGTCGTCCACGACGCGGAACTCGGTCACCGGCGCGAACCAGGAGCGCACGTCGCTCTCTTCGGAGGCGGCGCGTTCGTAGGAGAAGCGCACGTCCTCGGCGGTGAACTCGGCGCCGTCGTGATAGGTCACGCCCTCGCGCAGGGTGAAGCGCCAGCCATCCTCGCCCTCGAGCGGCTCCCATGCGGTGGCGAGCGACGGCTCGATCGCGAGATCGCCGTCGCGGCGCACGAGGCCCTCATAGACGTTGTTGAGAAAGGAGGTGACGGGCGCTGCGTTGACGGCGTGCGGGTCCATCGTCTGCGGATCGGTGACCGAGGCCCAGCGGAAGGTCTCCGCCGCCGCTGTCCCCGCCATGCCAAGCGCCATGGTCGCGCAGAGCGCCGGCCTGAAATGTCTCTGAATGCGCATCGCGCCCTCCCCATCGCTTCGATGCCGTAAGCCTGACGTCATTGCGCCTTTCGTCAAGGGAGCGCAATCACATGAAGGACATAAGGGCCGGTCCGCGATGCCCGGACACGGGCCCGGCGCCCCCGCGCGTGGCGGTGTGGGCTGCGTCACCCCGGCGCGGTCGCGCCCAGGTTGCGGCAGACCCCGTCCCGACCGCCGGCCGCTCGCGAGGCTCGGCCGGTGCCGGTGCGGGAGCCGAGCGTGGCGCGGCACCCGCATCGTTATCGGGTCCACCGGCGCGACAGGCGGCGACGATCCGCTCGTTTCCCCCTCGGATTGCGTAACGTCAACGCGCCGCCCGTTGCGCGGGCGGAGCCGGCGAAGCCTCGCCGCTCTTGGGGCCGCCATGGGCGCGCGACCGCCGGTCGCGGCGCCCTCGCGCGGCTGCGCTTCCGCCCGTGCGCCTCGTTGACCTAACGAAACGCCGTCCCCCGGATCGCAGCGAGGAATGGTCCATGTCCAAGGCGAATTCGTTCGAGCGGCAGATGCTCGACCTCATCAATTCCGAGCGCGCGGCGATCGGCGTCGATCCGCTGCAACTCGATTTCAGGTTGAACGCGTCGAGCGAGCGGCACAGCGACTGGATGCTGACGAACAACATCTTCTCGCATGACGGCGCCGGCGGATCGAATGCCGGGGCGCGGATGCGCGAGGCCGGCTTCGAGTTCGCCGGCGACTGGAGCTGGGGCGAGAACGTCGCCTGGCAGTCGGAGCGCGGCGCCAGCGGCATCGCCGACGATGTCGTGTCGCTGCATGCGGCGCTGATGGCCAGCCCCGGGCACCGGGACAACATCCTCGACCCCGATTACGAACTGATCGGGATCGGCATCGAGACCGGCGATTTCTCGGGCTGGGACGCGGTGATGGTCACGCAGAACTTCGCGCGCAGCGCCGCCCCGGCGATGCTGGACGCGCCCCCCCTGCCCGCCACTCCCGCCGCCGCGAGCCCCGCGCCCGCCATGCAGGCCGAGGACCCGAACGCCGCGCCGCTCGTCACAGTCGCCGACATCACCGTCGGCCGGGCGCGCGGCGCCTACCGGACGGACCTGGCCGACCACCTGCGCGTCACCGATGCCGATGGCGACGCGCCGGTCTGGTTCGAGCTGCGCGACACCCAAGGTCGGGACAATTTCGTCTTCCGAGGCCAAGGCGTGATCGACACCGAGGCGGGGTTTCGCGTCGATGCCGACGAGATCGGGATGGTCCGCGTCCGCACCGACAGGCGACCGGGCGAGACCACGCTGGAGATCCGCGCCTTCGACGGCGAGGATGTGGGCGCGTGGGAGGAGTTCACCGTCACCACGCTCTCCGCCGCCGATTGGGCGGCCCTGGCCTGAGCCGGGCCTTCGCCCCCGGTGCCGCAAGGCACCGGGGGCGGCGCGCGATCAGCGCTTCAGGCGGGTGGTCTCGTCGAGCATCTCGTCGACGGTGGTCACGGTCTTGGCGTTCGAGGAATAGGCCCGCTGGGTCTGGATCAGGTCGGTCAGCTCCTGCGCCACCTCGACGTTGGAGCTTTCCAACGCCCCGGATTTCAACGTTCCGGCCGAGCCCGCGCCCGCTTGGCTCAGGCGGAAATTGCCCGAGGCGCGTGACACCAGGTAGGCGTTGCCGTCGGTCGCCAGAAGCCCGTCGGGATTGGCCACCTCGGCCAGCGGGATGTTGTAGAGCGGCTTGCGCGAGCCGTTGCTGAACACGCCGTAGACATCGCCGCGCTCGTCGATCTCGGTCCGCACCAGAACACCGCTCTCGGCGCCATCGGCGGTGATCTTCAGCGGCGAGTAGTCGCCGGCGAACTGGGTCATGCCGCTGTGCTCGTCGGGGGCGCCGAGCGCCACCGTCACGGTCTGCGGCGTGTCGCCGCTCTCGATGGTCAGCGTCGCGGTTCCGGTGGCCGGGTCGAAGGCGAACCCGGCGGGCGCGATCGCGGTCGAGTTGATGTCGGAGTAGACCTCGGGCGCCCCGGTCAGCGGGCCGCTGTTGTGGAACTTCACCCGCACGTCGCCGTATTGCGTGCCGTCCTCGTGCGAGACGGACAAGACCCATGTGCTTTCCTGGTCGGTCGGCTGCCAGGAGAACTGCAGCCGTTCCGCCTCGCCCAGCGGCGTGTAGAACTCGGCCGAGCTCAGGAACGGCTCGCCGGGCTCTGCGAGGCCGGTCTGCTGCGACGGCAGGTTGCCGGCCAGCTCCACCCGGTTGGACGGGGAGCCGGTCTGGCTGAAGCTCGCGAGGTTGACCGTCTTCATGGCGTCAAAGCTGTTGCGGTCAATCACGCCGAGAGAGGCGGTCTGGTCGTAGGGAAAGCCCGCGAGGTAGTAGCCCGCGGCGTTGCGCAGGTTGCCGTTCTCGTCGGGCAGGAAGGAGCCCGCCCGGGTCAGCATGTAGTTCGCCTCGACCGGGTCGTTCGGCTGCTTGGTGACCACGAAGAAGCCGTTGCCGCCGATCGCGAGGTCGGTCGGCCGTTCGGTGGCGCGCAGCGCGCCCTCGAGGCTGACGTCCTGGCTTTGCATGGCGCGCACGCCCGCGGGCGCCGGTGCGGCGGCCGAGCTGAGCGTCGAGCTGGTCACCATCTGCACGAAGCTGCGCCGGTAGCCGTCGGTGTTGGCGTTGGCGATGTTCTCGGAAATCCGCCCCACGGCGGTGGCGTTGGCCCGCAGACCGCTCACGCCGGTCTGCATCGCATTAGCAATACCCATTTGTCTCATCTCGATGTGAGTGGAGCGCGGTCGGGCAGCCCATTTTGGATCTTGGCCCGACACACCCGACGCAAAGGCCGGGACGCCATCGATTGTTAGATCTGTTGATGCTTTCGTGTAATCGCTCAAACGTGGCCGGAATGTGGCGTCGCCGCCAAATCGCCGCCACTGTGGCCATGACGGCACGAATGACCTTGCGTCAGGTCATCGCGCGATGACCAGCTCGGCCATCAGCCCGCCCAGCCGGGCGCTGTCGTCGAGCCTGAGGGTGCCGCCATGGGTGCGGGCGATGTCGGCCACGATGGCCAGCCCCAGCCCCACGCCCGAGCCCCGATCCTGGTTGCGCGCCGGGTCGAGCCGCGTGAAGGGCCGCATCGCCTCCTCGCGGCGCTCGGCCGGGATGCCCGGCCCGTCATCCTCGACCATGACCCTGAGACTGCGCGGCGTGACCTGCAGCGTCACCTCGGCCCGGTCGCCGTAGCGCAGGGCGTTGCCCATGAGGTTCTCGAGCGCGCGCCGCAGCGCCACGGGCCGCAGCTCCATTTCCTGCGCCACGTCCGGCGCCTCGATCAGCGTCACCGCCTGCCCCGCCCGGCGCGCATCCTCGACCACGCGCCGGACAAGGCCGCAGACGTCTATACGCTCCACCCGGTCGGCCGCGTCGCCGCGCGCGAAATCGAGAAAGCCGTCGAGCAGGCGCTGCATCTCCTCGACATCGTCGGCCAGCGGCGCCGCCTCCTCCTCCGGCAGCATCGACAGGCCGAGCCGCATCCGGGTGAGCGGCGTGCGCAGGTCGTGGCTGATTCCCGACAGCATCAGCGTCCGCGCCTGGCTCTGGCGCTCGATCCGGCTGCGCATGTCGAGAAAGGCCGACCCGGCGGCGCGCACCTCCGCCGCCCCCGCGGGCCGGTACGGCACGATGCGGCCCTTGCCATAGGCCGCGGCGGCCGCGGCCAGCCGGGTGATCGGCCGCAGCTGGTTGCGCAGGAACAGGTAGGCCACCAGCGTCAGCAGGCCGCCCAGCACCACGATCAGCACGATCAGCTGGTGCGGGTTGCTGGCCGAGACGCGGCGCCGGTCGAAGGTGATGCGCAGCGGGCCGTGCCGGGTCTCGATCCAGACGGCCACGTCGCGCCGCGGCCAGAGCTCGACCGCCGTGAGGCCCGGCAGGCCCGCGCCGAGCACCGCCTCGACCTGCCGGCCCGACAGGTCCCAGGGGCGGCGGCTGCCCTGTACCGGCGGCGGTGCGCCGAGCACCGTGTCCAGCTCGAGCGGGCCGCCCAGCCGCTGCGCCCGCCGCGCCGCCTCGGCCGGCCGGCCGGCCTCCTCGACGGCCTCGACCACGTAACGCAGCTCGAGCAGGACCGAGCGGGTCATCTGCCGCGTCACGCCCTCGAAATGGCGCTGCACGAAACTGACCGAGATCACCAGTTGCAGCGTGACCACCGGAAGCAGCAGGATGAGCGCGGCACGCCCCTGCAGCCCCGTGGGCATCCAACGCTTGAGCCAGTCGAAGGTCATGGCGCAGGCTAGACCGCGGACCCGGAAAGGAAAAGCATGGCCGACACCGATGATCCCGACCGGATCGCACTCGAACCCGGGCTGGTGCGGCTGCGCGCGCCCAACCCCTCGCCGATGACCGAGCGGGGCACCAACAGCTACCTGCTGGGCGAGGACGCGCTCTGCATCATCGACCCGGGCCCGGACATGGCCGGGCATCTGGCCGCGCTCCTGGCCGAAATCGGCGGCCGGCCGGTCGAGGCCATCATCGTCACCCATGCCCATCGCGACCATTCGGCCCTGGCCCCGGCGCTGGCGCGGCAGGTGGGGGCACCGATCCTGGCCTTCGGAGATGCGCAAAGCGGCCGCAGCGCCGCCATGCGGCGTCTGGCCGGCCGGATCGGCGGCGGCGAAGGGGTCGATGCGGCCTTCACGCCGGACCGCACGCTGCAAGACGGCGCCAGCCTCGAGGGGCCCGGCTGGCGGCTCGAGGCCCTGCACACGCCCGGCCACATGGGCAACCATCTCTGCCTCGAATGGAACGGCTGCCTCTTTACCGGCGACCTGGTGATGGGCTGGGCCAGCACGCTGGTCTCGCCGCCCGACGGCGACGTGTCGCAGTTCGTCGCATCCTGCGAACGGCTGCGCGCGCGCGCCGCGCGGCGCCTCTTTCCGGGCCATGGCGCGCCGATCGACGACGCGGCCGCGCGGATCGACTGGCTGATCGCGCATCGCCGCGACCGGGAGCGTCAGATCCTCGCCGCGCTGCGGGCCGGCACAGCGGATGCGGGCGCGCTGACGAGGGCGCTCTACAGCGATGTCGCGCCTTCACTCCACCCCGCCGCCATGCGCAACGTGATCGCGCATCTCGTTGATCTCGAAAACAGAAACCTCGTTGCCTCGGATGACGCGGACCCGCTGCGCGCCTCGTTTTCGCTGACGTGACGACAAGCGCCGGATTTTTTCCGAGGGGCCTCTGGACAGTCCGGAACGGATAACGCTATATGCGCCACATGTTCCGGCGTAGCTCAGCGGTAGAGCAGTTGACTGTTAATCAATTGGTCGTAGGTTCGATCCCTACCGCCGGAGCCAAACTTCCAGCAACCCGCTGAAGTTTAGGCAGAAAACCCCCGGGTCTCGGCAGAGACCCGGGGGTTTTTCATTTGGCTTTGCACAAAGCTCTGCACAAGATCCCGGATCGCCCCGCGACACCTCCAACTCCTGGAGGCCCCTCGCCCATGGTGATCAAGACCCCTCACCTCGAACTCAGAGCAACTGGCTACTACTGGCGCCGCCGTGTCCCGGCCCACGCCAGATCTCGATTCAAACCGGAATTCTTCTGCTTTCCGCTGCGCACGCACGTCCCCCGCGATGCCGCAGAGCTCGCCCGGCGACTGACCGCCGTCAGCGACCTCTGCTTCAACGCGGAGTCGCTCGTGTCGCCAGAGGTCATGACGAACATCCTGGTCACCTACGCCCGGATCGACATCGAGGCCGCCGATCGCCTGCGCGCTCTGACCGGCCCTCGCACCAGGCAAGCCGCGGAAGTGGCGATGGCCGTTGAGGAAGCAGCGCGCGCCTCTCTGCGCGATGCCATCTTCCTGTGCGATACCACCCCTGCCCTGGCCCCGATCCGAGATACCGCGTGCCGCTTGGGCCTCACCCTCGATGAGAGCGAAGACGACTTTGCCATTCTGGCCGACAGGATGATCCGCCTCATGATCGAGATCAGCGAGGAGAAGGAGCGCCGCGCCCGTGGCCATTTCTCCGAGCCTCAGCCCTATCTCTCGGCTGCGCTCGGCCAATCGGCCGCTTCTGGCCCCCCTTCCAAGGCGCTCGCAGCCCCACCAGTCTCGCCCGCAGCCCCGGCGCAGCCCGTCATTCAGGCCGAACCGCAGGAAACGAGGACCGAGGCCGTAGTCGTCGAGGAGGCAACCTCCGCCCCGACGGCGGCTGTATCCGCAGCGCCGACGCCGTTTCACCAGCGGGAGGGGCTGTCGGTCTCGGTCGATGCGAGCCATGGCGCACCGGCGCGCTGCCTGAAGGGGTCAGACCCCAGCCTTCTGGAGCTCTGGGACGAGTGGTTCGACGAGATGTCGCGTGGCGTGCGGACCGATGGCGCCTACACATTCGAAGATGCCGGCAAGGCCGAGCGCTTCATGAAGGACGCTGACACCATTCGCTCCACCCGCAAGTTGATCGCGGACATCCTGGGCGACACACGCATTTCGCAAGCTGGCGGCGAGGTCTGGACCCGGTTCAACGACACCCTGCTTCGGCTTCCCAACAATCACGGCCGGTCCAGCAGTCTGCGGGAGCTGAGCTGTCTCGAGTTCATCGAACTAAAAGACAAGGAGGAGCAGGCGCAGATCGCCGCCGCCGAGAAGCAGATCGCTCAGCAAGGTCTTGATGGCGACGCGAAGGAGGAGCTCTTGCGCAAAGCCAGAATCGCTCGCATCTCGCCGCGCACGTTCCAGCGCCACCAGAAATACCTGTCGGCTCCCCTGGATCACGCTGTGAGCAAGGGGCAGCTCTCGCACAACCCGTTCAAGCCCTACGTCGTCGGCCAAGCCATGATCGAGGACATGCGCAAATCGCTCCCCACGACGTCGCGCCAGATTTGGAGCAGCGGCGATTTCGCTGCCCTTCTGAAAACGGAGAAGTGGAACTCGGAGAAGACTCAGATCAACGATCATGTGTTCTGGGTGCCGTTGATCGCGCGCCTCCATGGCCTGCGCAGCGAGGAGATCCTGCAGCTGAAGCCGAAGAACATCCGGTGCGACGACGGCATCCACTTCTTCGACATTGAGCGGGGCACGGGCCAATCGCTCAAAAGCGACAATGCCCGCCGAATGATCCCCATCCACAGCCAGCTGATCGAACTCGGATTCCTCGAACTCGTGCAGCGCCAGCGCGGGCTTGGCAAGGAGCGTATCTTCGACAAGGTGAGCCGGTCGAAGTCCAGCCGGCTGACTTTCACCTCGAACTTCACGAAGAACTTCAACTACTACCGCACGACCCGGAAAGTTTATACCGAGCGTCGCGACCTGCACGCCATGCGGACGACCTTCAACTCGACGCTCGTGACCGGCTCGGTGCCGGACACGGCGCGGCGCTACCTGATGGGCCACCGGAACGATGATGTTGGCATCGTGAACTACCTGCCCGAGGGGTTCTCGCTCGCCACCCTCAAGTCCTACATCGAGATGGAACAGCTGGACCTGAGCATGGTCACGCGGCGGTTCGGTCAGCAAGTCCAGAGCCCGAAGGGCCCGCGCCTCGCGGCTCGGGATGGCGTGGCGCTTTCTGCCTAATGCAGCAGTCCTGCTAGCCGCGGGCGGTATCCCGCGCGCCGACTTCGAAACGCATAATCCCCCCATAGAAGGTCTCATTCGAGCTCTTCACGGTCCAGCTCACCGGCTGGCAGGAGGTGGCTAAGTCAAGTGTGCACCTAGAACTCTTTGGGGGGAGGCTAACTCGAAGCCTGCGTCCGGCACGGGGAAGCCGCGCGCTCGGCATCCTCGAGCCTACCCACTTTGGCTAGATGATACATTCGAAGAGAGTGCGATCCCCCTTGGCTCTGAGGGTCGCAGCAGCGATCAACGGGGCGCGTGTTAATCCTGGAAGACAAGGCGGGAAGAGCTTCTCCGCTGCTCACCGGAGTAAAACTCGCGAAAGCTAACGGGCTGAACCTTTCCAACAGGCCAGCGTAGCAACTGTAAGCCCGCCGCAGCTCCTCCAGCCGGAAAACACAGGGCCAAAGGCGAGATGGTTTCGACATGATGCGCCTGATCGAGACATCAGCCCCCGGCGGCAAACCATTTCTTGCCAAGTCGGACGCAAGCTGCGAGACAACCAAGGGTAATTGACAATCGGACTAGAACAATATAGGAACATGGTCCGCCCCGTTTTGGGCAGTTCCCATGCAGCTTGGTCAGCGAGGCAGTTTGAATGAATATCACCTACCGGCCTCCCATCCCGTCAAGGGTCAGTAAGCCGAAAGTTTGGGAGTTTGCGGAAAAGCAACGAGCCGCGGTTGGTTTAAAGAATGGTTTCGAGTTGTCGGAGCTTGTGAGCCGAAACCGCGGCAAAATCGAATACATAGGGATGTTCGATAGAGATCAAACTGACGCAATCGTTGTGGAGCCAGACGGATCCTTCGTTATTCGTCTCTCTTCGGAAACCGGCGAGCTTCGTGATAATTTCACAATTGCCCACGAGCTTGGGCATCTACTGATGCACTGGCCAAAAGTAAAAAAAGCGCACGAAGGAAGCGGTATGCGCGCCACGCGAAAAGTCGACGAAAGTCAAGAGGCTTTGGTGCGATGTGAGTGGGAGGCAAATTGGTTTGCGTCGGCGTTTCTAATGCCGAAAGAAGAGTTCTGCGAGGCCTATGCAAAAGGCGTGGCCAGTGAAACATTTGGCGTAACGCAATCTGCGGTCGACGTTAGGGCGAAAACTCTGGGTATTGATGACTGATATAGACGCCCTAAGATTTGAAGCCGCAGAATACCGTGTGCGCTTGTTTCTATCCGTGGATCTCAGTGGTTCCACAGCATTCAAAAATTCGAAAGATGGGGAGGCTCGGGAGACTGGGGCAACGCCTTACTGGGTGACGGTCTTCCAGAGATTCTACTCGGACTTCCCGGGTCTCTTCGCTGCTGAGTTTCAACGTCAAAGAAACGATAGCGTGGGAGCAGATACCTGCCCTGAGCTCTGGAAGGCAGTTGGCGACGAATTAGTTTTTTGCGGGAGAGTTGCAAGCAAGAAGTCCTGCGCTGTCGCGCTTGATGCATTTATCAAGACGCTTCACCAATACAGAAAACGGCTTTCGGATCAAGGTGTTGACCTCAATTTGAAAGGTGCGGGCTGGCTGGCAGCCTTTCCTGAGCCAAATCGAACAGTGCAACTTCGAGCAAGAGAGAATAGCCCCGAACTATTGCCCGCATCTGAGGCTTTAGAGCTCTCTGCTGACAAAGAGCCATTCCAATTCGATTTTCTTGGCAAAGCGATAGATACGGGCTTTCGTGTCGCGTCCAGGGCTCAACCCGATAAATTTGCGCTGAGCGTTCAGCTGGCGCGCCTGCTAGTCAATAGCGGACCGGATTTGAGCTTTGGACACCAAATTCGATTGGAGCGCCCAAGTATCTTGAAGGGTGTCAACAAGAACGAGCCATATCCGTTCTTGTATATTGACACGATGGAGTATCTACCGACGCAAGCTGCCAAGCAGCTAGAGCGGGAAGTGCTTCGTGAAGGGGAGGTCCCTAACCCGGCCAGACTTTCAGAATACCTAACTGCATACTGCAAGGTTGTCGGAACAGACGAAATAACCTTGAAGGTCGACAGTGCCGCTGCGGACGTCGGCGTTCCGGAAAGTTACTCTACTCACAAAAAATACATTTCGGAACATCTCGCGGGCGAAAGGCAGACAGAGTTTGATGGTGAGGGCATCGGAGATGGATTGGCGCCTGCAGAAGAAGTCTATTTAGAAGACGCTTCTCTTTCGCCATTAGAAGCCGCACATGAGGTTCCCGGTGACACTTAAGTGATCAGCCTCTTGCGAGCACAGTCCGCCGAAGTCGCAATCATCGAAAAGCCTCCATCCTGCAGCGCTGATGTGTAGCAGGGAAGGTAGCGCGGGTCTGATGGCCTGGAACTGGGAATCACGTTCACTTTACGCGTCGAATGTCTGCTCCGGGCGGTTTCCTGACATTCTCTGCATGTGCGAACGCTCCCTTGTTTCAATACGGAAGCAGACATTCCGTCAGGCTTGAGCCACTGGGCCTGGGATGATCTAAACTGAGCGCAGGAAGCCGACCTTCGCCGCTCCTTCTGGCGCGCCCTGTAACCTCCCAACGGAGCGGCCTCTTGGGCCGCACCTGTTCTATCGATCTGCGTCCATCTCAGCTTGAGCCTCGTCTCTAAAGCCTTCGTCGGGATGAACGATGATGGTTTCAGGACAACCCATCGGGAGATAACTGATTGCAGTCGAGTTCGCTACTGCTGAGCGCAACTCATGCCATGCCCGCTTTTCATCAACGCCATGCTTTGATAATTCGGTAACGACCGTTTCGTATGGCCAATCGTCGCCAGCATTGATGGCCATGTTACCTGCAAGATGAATAGCTTCATAGGTTTTGTGGTCGATCAGACCCTTGCTTTCCATACGTCGGCAAAAATCTGTCAGCAATTGCATCCGGATCATACCGCCCATGATCTCCATCCAGTTCAAAGACTGATTGAACATTTTGTGGGATGCCGGCACAAATTCAGCGATGCGATAGAGTAGCCTGGCAACAAAGGATGCCGCATCCCGTGCATCAATGGGAAAAACGGACCCCAGAACCGTGCGCGCACCAATTGCGAGGAACCCATTGGCCGTCGTGGCATGGTTTCGGTCGGCTGCATGCGTGTCGCATGCACTGAGAACTACAACAGGCGGAACCCGAGGCCGCTTGCTTTGTAGCTGCCAGATATCGATGCTTTCTTCTAAAAGCTGAAGCCCAGCAGGCTTGTCTTTCGCATGCCCGCCGTGCCCGTCAAAGATGACCATTGAGCCATTGTATGAATTTAGCGCAGCCACCAGATCCGCTTCGTTCCTGATGCGCTCCGTCCGGACGCGAATTTTGTCTCTGAAATGAGGCTTAAATCCAGCAAGTGCTATATCGAAAAACTCGCTTATGGGGTCATCCTCATTAAGCGCGCTCAATATCAATATTTCCTCAAAATCTGACGTCGTTAGATGCAGGTATTCTTTCGGCAATACTTGCTCAACGAAGAGATTTCCGGGCGTTACTGGGACTCTCGTGATATCTTTCTGGACGCAAAGTGGAAGCCCCCGAATGTTCATCCACTCGAGGTGGGCATCAGTAATCAGGCGGAGTCCATCGTCGGCACCTTCAATAAATTCGAAAAATTCTACTGGCACAGATGCCGTGACTGCGCTCTGAACCTTTCTGAACGCTTCCCGCCTCTTCCTCTCGGTGGTGCGCGTGGCATGGTAGTGTTGAGCAAACTGTCGGACCTGACCGGATGTTCGGTTGACTGCATTAGGCAACCTTATCACTGCGGATACTTCCGAAGCGGACAGCGTGCCTACGCATTGTGTCGCGAGATGCAGCTCGGCACTCCGTTCAAGTATGATAGAATGCGGCGTGGGTTTGTGGCCGTCCGCTCCACCTAAGAGCGCCTTAACCTGTGTCGGATTGCTGGTGTTGAAACCGTAGCCATCTTGGCGTTGAAGCATGCGCCGCACAGCAAGGAAGATCTTCTTTTCTTCTGGCGTGAATGGGCTGTTGGCCAAGCTGGTCTCATAGAAGTGCGGATAGATAGAAGGGGCAAATAAGCTGACGCTTGGTGGTCGCCGGAAATACTGGTTGGCTGCACGCTCGCCGATCCGCTCCCTCTCCGCCAGAACTGAGCGTGTAGTTTGAACAATTGTTTCGACGTAGGGAGCGATCCCTCCACCGATCTTGGTAAAGCTACCGCTAGTCGTGTCGCGAAACCCCGCTACATAAAGTGACATCAGATTGGGTGCTACGGCGTTATGGCCGCCGACTTTGTATCCAAGATCGCGCTCTTCCGGTTCGCACCAATTTCTAAGGTGTTCCCGGGCAGTTTCCAGAGCATCCGGCTTAATCTGTCCCACAAGGGAATCACAGATATTGAGGAAGGCTTCCCTTAGCTTTTCCAGACTGAAATCTTCGTATGTTATCGTGCCACCTTCTTCGGCAACAACCGTAAGAGGAAACGAGTGCGCATCTATCCAGTCGCGATACGTCTCGATCTTGTGCTCGCGCCCTAAAAAAAGGATCGTGAACGGAAGGAGTGGAGGTGTAACCATTTTTTTTAGAGCTCGCGGCGACTGGCCTCGCCATATCACCGAAGCTTGGCCAGACATCCTCCTTGGGAGCCGGATCTTTTGCCCTTCCGGCGTCAATTCCCAAATGTCGCTTGGCAAAGTATTGATGAGCCGAACAATGCCTACATTGTGCATCAGGCTGGGTGCAAATCCCTGTAAAAAGCTGGCCTCATATGGGTCGCCATCCTCAACCGGTATGATGCAGGTAATTTTCCCCAAAAGATCGTAAAGTTCGTTGCCGCTATTGGCTCTCTGGCTCTGTATCGTCTTTATCATTGCAGAACCTTAGCGGAGTGTTGCTGCCGCTGGAAGCATCGAAATGCTCATCACATACGCGCGACGAATGGCTGGTTCAGTTATGCTGAGCGGCGGCAGGAGCTGGCTACATAGCTGACCGCAGAGGGCCGTTCGCGACGCTCTGGCGGAGCGGGCGGAGAGCCGACGTTCGTCTCACCGGTCAAGAATGGCAGCTACGCGCATTTCAAACGGGAGACTGTAAATCGTGTAGACACTCGATTGGAACTAAACTAGGCGCGCCAGGCCATTCAGGGAAGCCGCGCGCAGGAGCCAAGCTGGGCCCGGTCGAGGCGCTCGTCGCAGAAGACCTTGCATTCAGGCGAACCTCGGACAGCGGCTGCGGCAGGCGGGCAACATAGCGGATTGCCAAGCAGACGCCTGACAAGGCCCACACGCTCCCGAAACTCTGTTTGAGTGCTTTTCCTGGGGAATCCGGCGCATCGAGGTAAACCCTCTTATTTTCTGCGCTGTGCATTGCGCTTCTTTTTCGTGGCGTGCTTTGGTGTGTTTGCGACCGGCGGTGGCCCGAAAACAGTAAAATTCATCGTCGAAAAAAGGGTCTCTGCCGAGAGTTTCCGTTCGATCAAAAAATTGGGCAGCGCTTCCGACAGGCTCGTCTTATGCGCGCCGGGAAAGCCGATGCTGATGCGCGGCGATGTCCCGTCACCGTCGTCGTCGCAATCGACGAAATGCCAACTGCGGAGCAGTCGGATATCTTCCTGCAGCACTCGCTGATCGCTATGCTTGCGCGCGACGAGGTCCGCGTTAGCTGACAGCCCGGTCGACAACATGCCTGGCTTGTCGAGCCCAAGCGCGAGATCGGTGTTGTCGAACAGCCAGCCCAAGAACTGGCGGGTCATGCGCGGGAGCAGTTCAAGCCGGTCGATGAACCCATCGAGCGCCGCCTGTGTTTCCTCGCGACTGGCGAACAGATCACTCGCGTCGGCAAAAAGCAGCGAGGCGTCGCTGCGATCCACGGCGGGACGGTCTTCGACCACCCCGGTGAGCGAGGTGGGGAACTTGCCGTCGATTGCGACCTCAAGCTCGACGGTGATCCGCTGCAGCTCCGCACGCAGCTTATCGTAGACTGCGCGGATCGTGTCTATCTCGCTGGCTATAATCATGCTCGCAAGTTCGGTCATCCCTATTATGTTGCGTTTCTTGAAACCGACTCGCTTCACCTCCTCGGGATCGAGCTGGTATTTCGCTTGGCGTTCGCCGATGATCAGGACGTAGATCTCATCGTAGAGCTCTGCGTCCACATCGTTGATCTTGGCGAGCGTATTGTTCATCTTTTGCGAACATGCCTGCGAGGTCACCTGATATGCGCGCTTGGTGGCGCTGGTCGTATCGCCGAGATTGAGGCCGGGCGCGTTGCGGCGGGTCTCGTTGAGGTTCACGAGATTTGCCTTATGGATAAGGTTGAGCAATTCTTTGAAGAAGTCCTCGAGGATGCGGTTGAGATCGGTAAATCCGAGCTTGCTGCGCGCGCGGACGCGGCTTGAAATTGTATCGAGATCGTCGACGATCGGGCCGATGAAGGCTCCGCGTGCGGTCATGAGAGCAAATTCCTCAGGTGATTGGACAGGCAGCGCACCGAACTCGTCATGCGACCGCACCTGAGCACGGCCCGTCCGGACCTGTCGCTAGGATCACCCTGATAACGCCGAAGTCAAGCGAATGGAGCCTGAGCTATGCGAGCATCGGCACCAAGGCTGCTTTTGGGCTAGGTGCGGTAGTTCCCTTCGCCTGATGCGACCGGCCGGTCAGGGCTGACACCGGACCTCCGCTGTGCCTATGACGAACGGCATGTTTGGGCCGGTCGAGTGAGGTCGCACCTTGCTGCATGTGCGAACTCAACATTGTGCGGCATATTCAGATGGTCTCGAAGCGGAGTCGTGCTGCGCGGAGCATCAGCGGCCACACTGTGCTGCTCGCTAAGCGGTTCCCAAGGGCCTGTAAGCGTCTCGATATAACCTCTTTGCATTTGCGCTGACTGCGGATTTGACCCGGGACAGCAATCGCAGGCAGATTGATCAGAATGGCGGGATGGCAGTAAGATTCCGACCGCCGACCATGTGTTCCAGTCCACAGTGAGCTTGACAGCAAGCGACCCATTCTCGGGGCGTTTTTTCTAGGTGGCAGGACTCGCCTGAATCCTTGAAAAATATCGGAGCAGCCGGGCGGGCCGGCTGCTCCTCATCTTTAGCGTTCCACTTAACGGGCACCGAACTGACTTGTGCCTTGGAACCTAAGGGTCGACGCTAGCTCTTCCGCTTGGATCAGATCCCTGACGCGCCGCAGCGCGCATAGAAGATCGACCAGGTCGAGATACGCCTTCATGATCGCCCGTCCACGCTCAGTGAAAAATGAGTGCTCAGGCGACTCCGACACGCAGTGCTCGTCGGCAATGAACTCGGTGACCCATTCCAGTTCGGACGCGTGGCTGAGCGCTTGCGAAACGGCATAGACCCTATCCAATGTGCGCGGCTCGAACAGTCGGGGGTTATCGAGCCGACGATCGAGCTCCTCGATCTGCCGACGCATCAGGCTATCCGGTGTCCAGCTGTCGTTCGCGGCGTGAAGAGCGTCGCTCGCAGCATGCGCAGCCTCGAAGGCGTCGAGGATGGCAGCCTTGAGGGGATCCTCGTTTTCGTCGCACATGGTTACACCTCCCTCTGGTAGGACTGAAGCGCCGTCCGCATTGACGGACCGAAATGCTCCATGGTTGCAGCGATGGCATCGGTCAGCCCATCCGCGAGAAGACAGATCTCCTCGACATAAGGCTGCTCGGGATCGAGATCCGCGAAGTAGCCGGCCTCCGGGCGATCCTCATCATGGACATGATCGAGCGATAGGAGCGCGTGCAGTGCAATGACCTCGCGTTGGACGCGCCGACTGGTCACTGGAGACGCGCGAAGGTCCTCCATGAGACGCTGCGTGCGGGTCAGCCATGGCCGGCCGCCGAGCAGCAGGGCCGCGTTCTGCAACCCTTCCATATTATCGTGGGCGAAGATGTGCAGCGCACTGGCCGCACCATAGGGGATATCGAACATTGCGTTCTCCCTCTTATTCCCGCCGCAGGATGCGTCGGGTTCACAAGAACAGCCGGCCTCCTTTCCAAGGCTGCGGTTTCGGGTTCGCGGACGAACCGGTTTCAGGTTTGCTTTGAGGAGCGATGCGCTTTGCTTTGTGCGGCTCCCACCCGGGAGAGCTGCACAAAGCAAGCGACATCGCTCGGATTGAATGGGCACCAGTTTTTGAGCGCCGGAGGGCTCAACACCCAACTCACCGGGTCGACACAACCATGAGCGCGCGCCCTGCCCTTAGGCTTGGCCAACGGCCCCATCAGGTCTCGTAACGGTGGCGTGAGCCGTTAAGTCGCCGCCGCACGGCTCTCGGCCTCAATCAGCCGCTGCAGCCCTTCTTCACGGCGATAGCGATCGGCGTTGATCTCGTAGAACTGTCGGCTCGCCTCATGCCCATGCCCGCAGAGGGCCTGCGCCACGCGCAGGTCGAGATCATCATCAGCGACGACCGCGTCGTAGATCAGCGTGCGCACGATGTGCGGACCGTGATGGGTCCGCTTACGCATGTTGTCCCACAGCCAGTTGTCCCCGAACGGCTTCCAACTCCTCGCCGGGTTGCCGAAGAGCGCGGTGCCGACCCGCTGGTGGTAGATGCTCCATAGGTGCTGCGGACCGACATCCATAAGGAGCACGGCATCGAGGTAAGGCGTGAGGCAGCTTGCGAGACGCCCGTCGATCCGTTCGCCGGTCTTGGAGGTCTCGAGGGCCGCGAGCCAGCCCTCGCTGTCACGCCGGAACTCTTGGCCGATGCGTCCGCTTCGCAAATCGAGCGAACGAAGAGGCATCTTGCATAGCAGTGCCATGGCGCCAGCAAGGACGACATCTCGTCGTCGGGCGCGGATGTCGTCCTGCTCGGAAGCATGCTCGAGCATTTCCCGAGCGGTCTCTGCGAGACCAACGAGATCGAGCGGATGCTCGGCCAGCGCAATTTCCTTCCTGCGCAGGTCGCTGCCGGCCTCGAGTTTCAGGGCATTATGCGTATCCATCAGCGCCGCGCGGATCTCGCCCGAGTAGCCGGCGTGCCTGGCAAACGCGGCGAGGAAATCGCAGTAAGCCGCCTTGCTGCGCGTCGCCAAATCGGCATCGAAAACCTCCTCGGCGAAAGCGCGGGCCGTGACCATCGTGAGTTCGATAGCCAGGCCGCGCTTTCGGCATGCCGCCTCCAGGCGCCGCAAGGCGCTGCAGATCGCCTTGATGCGTTCTGCCGAGAGGCCATTGGGCTTCTGCGCGCGCTGCATCAGCACCTGCACCTCTAAGTGAAATGGCTGATGGAGATCGTGCCAGGGGGGCTGCTTCTTCCGCGCCGGTTCGCCACGGCCCTCATTGCGCCGTTTCCCTTGCACTTGCTGCAGGACGATGTTGTCCGGGCTTTCCGGATCGATGGCACCCATGAAGGTGGTGAGATCACTCAAGGACCGGGCATCCGCCTTGAACCCTCGGACCATGGGTTCCGTCACGGTGGGAAAGCCCTTACGGTAGCGCATCCAGCGATCCGCCAGACGGATCAGCGAGGCCTCGCAGCCCTGCTCGATTTCATCCAGCAAGGACCTGTAAGGGGCCCAGTGCGCGGCCCGGAACACCAGGGCCAAGGGACGACGATCGAAGCGGCCGCTTGTGAGCGCCCAATCCATACCCTCGCCTGTTTCATAGGCATACTTCCGAAGGTATCCGTGCTGGCACGCGATGCTTGCAGGGGCCCATCCCTCTCGTTCGAGCCGAGAGGTGAAGGCCTGCGCCGTCTGCTGCGAGAGCTGAAGAGGAAGGCCATCCAGCTTCGCGGCATCGATCAGACCCCTCAGGGCCGACGAGATATGCTGGCGTTGCTTGATGAGGGTGTCGGAGAAGTAGGCCCGGCTCGCATCGATATCGGCGAGGAACCGGCGCATGCGCGCCGGAAGCTCCTGTTCAGTGGTCTGATATCTCATCGGGCCATCCTCCCTTCCAGGGCCTTGTTGACCTTGTCCAAGCCCACTTGGCCGCGCGCGAATGCCGCCTCCTGATCGAAGAAGGCATAGGTCCGGGCGACCGTGCTGGGCGTATTGTTCAGGAGCGCCGCGATGACATGCAGGTCTGCATCCGGCTGGTTGATCAGGATGGAGGCGATGCTGTGCCGGACCTGATGCAGCGTCATGTAGTGGTCGACCGACGCCGTGGCGAAGCGCCATGCCTCGCTGAGGTAGCTGTAATTCGCGCCGCCCAGAAGCAGTCGCTGGTCAGGCTGCCGAAGACGGGGCATCAGGTGCGGACGCGCTTCCGCAAGCCACCAATCCAGGATCGCCCTGGGGTCGGTCTTCCCCCGCCTCGAGATGACGGCCGTCAGAGGCTTCTTGTTCTTGATCAGCCCCTTCGGGATCGCAAAGTGCACACCTTTCGAGGTGGCAGGTAGAGTGATTTGCGCCTGCTGGCCCACCACGTCCAGCCGCGTCAGCGTTGTCGCCCTGAGCGGCAGGAAGGTCAGCACCGCCGCCGAGGCCGCGGCGAGCGCCAGCTTTACCGCCCTGCCCTTTTGGCCTTCAGGCAAGGACTCGAAATCGGCGATGAGCGGAGCGGCCTGCTGTTGGAGCAGCCGCGCCAGGTTCAGGAATGTCGCCATTCGCGACTGCGACTGCACCAGCCTGCGGCAGAACGCCTGGTTCGCCTCGGTCATCGTGTCCCAGTTACTGAAGAACTCGGTCTTGAAGAATTCCGTCTGCACCTCGAAGAGCTCAGGGCGATACTGGCGCGCGAAACGGAAAGACGTGCTGAGGTTCTTCTTCAGAGTCCGAGGCGCCAGCGGCTTCCAAGGGAATTCCTCGGCAATCTCCGCGTCGAAGACAGCGAAGATGTTCTCGGCTGTCGCGAGGTCTTCAATGGCAGCGCCGACCGGGAGGCGATCGAGCTCGGTCAGGCCCGTGAAGAACCACCGAAGTTCGTCGCCGATGCCCTTCAGGGTCGTCTCGCTCAGGCCCTCGCGCCGGCGTCCAGCGAGGAGACCCTCGTAAGGCCGTCCTTCTCGAAGCATGCGCTGATAGCCACGGATGGCCTGCGTCACCGGCCGAGGAAGCTCTGGTGTCACCCGATGACGGCTGGCCTTCGGGATGTCGCCGAGTGGCGGCGGCAGAAGCATGGGGTCAACGTCCTCGGGATAGGCATGCAGCTGGTCGATGAGCTTCGCTGCCTTGCGGATGGACGCTTTCCGACCCCGATCCAGGCAGTCCTGTATCCACAGATGCAAAGCAGCGACCGTCAGACCCCGAGGCTGCGCACCCTTCTCGCGTCCGACGGTCGCGAGGACGGTCAGTGCGATAAGGTCGAGTGTCTGGATCTTGTGGCCGGCGCGGCGCATCCTGATCAGCCCCGCGGCCTGATCCTGGAGTTGCGACCAGTCGTCTGACTGACCGCGTAGGCGATCGCGCTCAGCCCGCCGCCCGGAGGCATGCTCCATGAGGCTTTTGACGTTCGAATGCCAGGTCGAGAACCGACTGAAGGTCTTGAATCCCTCCGGCGCATCCCGGTTGGCAATGTTCGTCGCCCACCTGCGCACGAAGGCCTCGGCATCGACCGGGATCATTGAGAGCGGACAGTTGTAGGCGGGAAGCTTTTGGCATTTGCGTGCAGAGCCACGGATCTTCTTCGCGTTGGCGTCAGAGTATGGAAAGTCGCCGGCCTCCAGTCGGCCGACGGCTTCGTCCAGATACATCATAATTTTTCTCCTGTTGAATATTTTGACGTGAAACTTATTGTTGCCACTCGATGCGTTTTGAGGTCATATTTTCGAATTTCGGCACTGAAATAACGAAATGAGGAATATGAGCTCGAATCGTATTGAGATAAGTAATGCCGGGCGTCTGCCTCACTTTTCGTCGTTCGGTAGATATTTCGGATACCGGCCCTGACCGGCTCAATCCGCATCATTCAACCCCCGCACCTCACTGCGGCGGAAGCGGATTGACCCACCGAGGCGAATTGACGGTGTGAGATCCTGCGCTGCGTAATTGCGAATGGTCGCCGGCACGCATTTGAATATCTCGGCCACCTCCGCCGCCGTCATCAACGGCTCGGTCAGATCGGGGAAGTCTTCGTAACGCGTGAGCCGCTCTCCTTGAACGCCCTCGAGTCTCAGGATGTCCACGAAGGCGTAGCGAGGATGGCGCCAAGGGCCGGAGGCTTTGGGCTGATCGTGACACGTCAAGATCAGACGCACGGTATCGGAACTTAATCGCCACCGCTTCGCGATCTGAGAAACAGTGAGGACAGGCATGGCTGCCCGACGCGAAGCAGTCTTGCGAAGATTTGATAATGTCTTTCCCATGATCGGAACATGGGTTCAATGCGGCAATACGAAAAATTTATACACACCTTTAGCAAGGGGAAATGCCACCTCCAATGCTCTTCCATCTATTTTGGCGTCGCCGCTTGCACCCTTGGACGTAGGGAGAGCCCCACCCACAAAAATCACAGGGAAAGATAGAATTCTGGAAAGTGGCCATGTGGCGTGATGCAGCCGGCAGCGCCAGAGCGACAGATGAGAGCAGCAGCGTTAATGGAATGTCACACACGGGAGTCAAGTATGCATTGACTCTGAAAGGCCGCGTGACACCTGTGACAGAGTATATTTTGCATTTAATGTGATGGGTTGAAAGTTACTGTTTAATTCCTATAAATAAATTGTCCGCTGGGAAATGAAGCAGCCTGGATTGAGCTGTCACAGCCGTCACCTGTGTCCCAGTGCTGACACTCGCTTGCACTACTGAGCGCGACGAAGCCGGCACGGACGAAAAGCGACGCGTCATCTCATCAAGTCTGATCGCACCGGGGCCGAGCGACGTCCTTCCATCATGATCCCGCCGCTCGTGATGGCACTCTTGCTCAGGAACGTCTCGTCATCCGCCCGAGTCAAACCCGCGCCAGTCATTCCTTCAGCCGAACCATCTCCCTCCCACGACGGCGCGCGAGATCGCTCCGCCCGAAGCAACAACCTTGTTCAAGGGAGATCGAACAAATGACCAAACTACCCTCTACTGACCGCCGCCCGAACGGCCTGACCGAGCGCGTCGAGGCGGGCATCTTGGGTAAGGCAGGCGGCCTTTCCGCTGAAGGCGTGAAAGCGTGCCTCCTCGGAATCCATCACGTAGGTGCCGAAGCGGCATGCGAGTGGATGAAGGAGCACCCTTCCGTGAATGGAAAGCACCTCTGGTGGGTGCTGGAGCGCCGGGATATCGAAGCACGCCAGCGTGCAGAACTCGGCCTGGGTGCTCTCGACGAGGATTTCGCAGATTATTCCTGCGCATCAGACGCAGCAGAAGAGCCACAGCTCGAGGCGCTGATGAATTATCTCCGTTCCCGCTATGTCTATTCCGCGTTTCGCAACGAATTCTGGGATTGCCGCGCCAAAGCATGGATCTCCTCGCAGGGGCTCGACAACTTCGAGGCACACCGGATGCCAGTCGATGGCAGTGGCCGAGCGAAGTCCGCCTTTGGCCTTCTCCGCCGTGACAAGCGTGCAGATCGGGTTCACTTGGATCGTTACATCCCGGGATGCCATGATGAGATCGCGACGATCGACGGCGTTCAATGGCTCAACACTTGGGTCGCACCCGATATCGAGCCCATTGCCGGCAACGCTAAACCGTTGATCGATCACATCCATTACCTGTGCAACGGCGACGAGGCGCAAGCCAATCACATCTCGGACTGGCTGGCTTACGCCTACCAGAATCCAGGTAGGAAACTCACGCACGCCATCCTGATCATCTCGAGCCACCAAGGCGTGGGGAAAGACACCTTGGCCGAGGCGATGCAGCGGGTGATGGGCGCAGGCAACGTGCCGTATGTTCAGGATGAGGCGCTGTCAGAGGGCCGTTACCACTTCATGAAAGGCGCTCAGCTGGCTGTTGTCCCTGAAATCATGTGCGGCGACCGCAAGGATGTCGCCAACAAGCTGAAGCCGTTGATTACCCAGCCAACCTGCGAGATCAACGAGAAGCACGTCAAACCCTATACCGTGCAGAATACGGTCAACTTCCTGATGTTCTCGAACCATGAAAACGCGGCCCACATCGAAGACAATGATCGCCGCTACTTCGTAGTGATCTGTCGCGGCAAGCCGCGGGATGAAGGCTACTATGCCCAGCTGCACAGCTACATCGGCGGACCGGACATCGCGGGCTTCGCGCACTTTCTTGCTTCCCGCGATCTGTCGAACTTCAACCCGAAGGCTCCTGCGCCGATGACCGCCGACAAAACCATCGTGCAGGCAGCCACCAAGGGCGGCGCCGAAGCGTGGCTCGAAGACGCGTGGCAATCCGGCGCGGCGCCATTCGACAAGGATGTCCTGAATATCCGCGAAGCGCTCGACCTGATCGGCGAAAGCAAGGGCGCCCCCCGTATGACGCTTCAGCAGGTCACTACGTTTTTGAAGAAGGTGGGTGGAGACCTCGACCGGAAACGTATTGGCAAGGACGGAAAGCAGGTCCGCGTCTGGGCGGTTCGGGACTACGAAGACGTGTCGAAGCTCAGCACGAATGCTCTCGCCTTTGCCTATCAGGGAGTGCCATGGCGGCGCGCCGTGATGAAGGCTGCTACGATTGAAGCTAAATCTGGTGAGATCAAGAGTGGCGCTCGTCGCGCGGCCTGACCGGAGCCGACCAAAGTCTTACTGGCGAAGGTCGTCGGTCCCAGCTGTCCGAAGCCGGGGCCGACGACCTGCGCTTGTAGTTACAATCCGACTACCAATGCCGGGGAGTCGGAAACCGCTATCGATGCACGGGTTTGCAACGGCAACGTTGCCACCATTCTGCTGCAGTTGCGGTCGGTCACCTCGTTTTACACCGAGGACGACGGGAAGGCTTCGGCATGCCCTCGAGCTAACCGTCAGCGCGCGCTCAGTGAATCCCCTTCACTGATATGTGCAACAGCGCCGTCGGTCATAGTTAAGGTCCTTCGCCGCAGGCACCTCAGCGGAGAGATGTTCAATCTTCCTTCTGGTTGTGCTTGGAGGCCGCGGCGATGCGATACACGGCAATGATCCCGAATATGATGAGCCCGGCGATCACTACGGTGTCAAAGTGATTGCTGCTGCCGAGCTGCTCTTCGATGTGAGATGGAACGCGCATCAGGCTACCAGTTGCAGGATTCACGCAGGGGTTTGATCGCCTCCGAAAGGCCGGCGATGTTGTATTCGCCGGTCACGGGGTTGTCGGAGAACGGCGTAGCCCTGACGATCATGGTGTCGTAATTCATCATCCGCTTGATGAAAGCGATCGCAGATCCGCCGCTCCACAAGCCAAGCGCCATGTTGTCGGTGCTTTCCGTGAAGTTCTTGGTTTCAGCGTCGCGCGTGCCCAGGCGGTATGTCACCCTGCCCTTGCCCTGGATGTCAGCCATGTAGCAGCCGCCGAAGGTGATCCAGAGGTTCGTCTCGTTCTCCCGGCAGGCCAAAGTAATGTAGTGGCTCTCGGTGTCGTATCGGCAGTTTGTCTCGTCATGGCTCTTCAGCCGGACAATCACGTTCGTTGAGTCATCGAGCTTGGAGATCGAGGATCGCACGATCCAGTCACCCTTGCTCGCGACCTCTTCCGCTTCCTCCTCCTCAGACCCGAGCAGATCCTTCTTCAACTCATCGAAGTAGCCGGCTTCCAAGTCGTAGCATGCCAGTCGAAGAGTATCGTTCTCATGCTTGAGGCACTCCGAAATGGCCGCCGAGGCCCCGTGAGACGCGACAAGGAAGGTGCCAACCAGGCAAAGAGAAGGAAAGCGCAACATCAGGGCCTCTATATTCCGATCAATACAATGCGAGGTTGTATCAAAGATCGCAGCTATTACAACGAGGCGTCCGAAATTCTCTAAAACTCTTCCTGAGTGCCGCTGCATGGGGCCGTGTCGCCCGGAGGATGTCGTTGCGGGCGGCAGCTGCCGGCCCATCCTCTTTCCATGGTCGTCCATTCTTGCGGATCGGGATGATCGCCGTGGCTTGGCGTTCGATGATCGCGGTGTGGCAGCGGCGCGTGTCGTAGGCACCATCAGCGGTCACGGTGTCGATCGGCTCGTCCTCGGGGATCTGCTCGATCAGGTCCGGCAAGACTGGGCTATCGCCATCGCGGCTGGGAGTGAACTCCACGGCGCGGATATCAGACGTGGCCGTGTCCACGGCCAAGTGAATCTTGCGCCACTGGCGACGCCCCTGCGCTCCATGCTTGCGCGCCTGCCATTCGCCATCGCCCAGAAACTTGATGCCGGTGCTGTCCACCAGAAGGTTCAGCGGGCCACTGGCCCGGCGATACGGGATCTGGACAGCCAAGGTCTTTTGCCTGCGGCACAGCGTCGAGTAGTCCGGCACCGGCCAGTCCAGCCCTGCCATCCGCAGCAAGCTGGCCACCATCCCGGCCGTCTGCCTCAGCGGCAGCTTGAACAGGACCTTGATCGAGAGACAGAATTGTATCGCGCCCTCGGAAAAGACCCGGGGACGCCCCGGCCGTCTCTCATGCGGTGCGAGCCAAGCCATCTCCCGATCCAGCCAGATCAGCAGAGAGCCGCGCTTCCGCAGCGCTGCGTTGTAGGCGGACCAGTTCGTCGTGCGGTAGCGGGCAGGTAGAGGCTTCGTCATGCCACCCACCTAAGCGGCTGCTTCGCTGTGTGAACCGTAAGGCCGGGAGTTCTGCAACAACGCCCGAGCAAACTAATATCCTTCAAAGAGAAATGGCCCGCCGAAGCGGGCCATCAATTCGATTGAGTAGATCCTTAGCTGAACTTGATGACCAAAGTCGCCTTGATGCCACCCTCGCGCCCGTCCGGCGACGATCCACCATAGGTCTCTATATGGAGTTCTACTTTATTGGCGAAAAGCAGTTCCTCGTCGAACTCAGTGCAGCCCCCGTCCCTGCCATCTACCGCGAGATGGACAATGGGGCCGTCAGGGCAGCCCTCCTCTAGGCAGATAATGGTTGGAGCGTTGTCAGTCGTCATAGCAAAGGCAGTAGCCGGCGCAGCGCAAGCAAGAGCGACTGCCAGAATACGGATCATCTTCATGGTTGCGTCTCCTGGGCCCAGGCAATTGGGCAGTCGGCTAACATGGCATCCTGATCGGGGATGTGAATTACCCAGCGTAGACCCGTGCCCCAACAGTTGCACAAATGCAACACTTGTATTGAGGAAGTAGTGGAAATCCTTCTTCGTAGAGATGTCCGAAAAAGCTGTCGGTCGGTTATGGGGGATAGGCGGGATTTCATCACAATGCAGAAGAAGAATACGTTGGTAAAGCACGCGACACTTCTTGAAACAGTCATTTCCACCCCCCAGCTGGAATAGATGTGAGGTGGAGGTGACGATGCGACGACAGCTTTTCGCTATCATGATCATGGCGCTCGCTGCAGGGCTCCCGATGACAGCAAGCGCTGGCGTCATGGACTGGTTCACTGGCGCCAGCAAAAGCGAGCTCGTCGAGCACTCCAGCGGCGGGACGATAGAGCGGGAAAACGGTCGATACAAGAAAGGGACATTCTTGCCTGCAATCGCAGGTCCAGCGCTCAAGCACTCAAGCGGCGGATCAATTATCGCACAGGGCGGGCGCTATGTATCCGAGACCTATGCAAGAATTCCCGCTCCCGTCAGAAACCGGTTGGCCTCCAAGGGGGCACAACGGGTAGCGATGGGAGTAACGGCTTCTGCCGCCACCTTGACCGCTCCCGCATGGGCCCCTGCCATTGCATTTGCAGCAACGACTGTAGGAGCCGCGGCCTTGGCCTACGACGCCTATGACTACCTGTATTTGGAAGATTAGCCCCTTCCAGACGCCCCTCGCGATCACAGCCTTGGTCTTCATGATTGGCGACTGAGCAAGTCCGCGCTTGGGCATTAACCACAACAAGGCCATAGTGAGGGCCGCTCCAAAAGGCCCTCCGCTACTCGTTGAGAGCGTCTGACGGTAGGTGCCACAGCATCGAGAGTAGCCATCCCACCCCGTATCTCGACGATCGGAAGGGCCGACACCTGAAATCGGCCTTCCTCGGAGATCTCTAGGCAGCCCCCGAGGCGCGACTGGTATCAACCGTGCCAAGGAAACCGCCCCTCAAGAGACACCTTTACAGCCTGCTAGGCCTAAACAGGATCTGCTTTCACCGACGCCTTGGTGACCGCCAATAGCGCGTCCATGCGCTTATCGAGATCTGTAATGGGCTCTATGATAGCGAGAGATCGCCTCAGATCTCCCAATGCGGCGAGACCAGCAGCGACGTCCACCGAATATTCTCCGGAATAAGCCCAGCCCAGATCACTTCGGGCTTCAAGCTCATCGACCCGATTCAAGGCAGTGGAAAACATTGCGGCAATGCTTTCATCGCCAGCCAGCTTGGCAAAATCCCGTCCATGTTCGGCGACCACTATTGGCAAATAACGAGATTCGTAATCAATGACAAACATCTTCGATGTTAGATCGCGCGCATCTTCGGTAAAGCCGTGTTGGTCCATAAGGACTGATATATAGGCCAATGCCCTTATCTCGTCTTCCAGATCATCGAGCTCTCCAACCACTTTCCTAGCATCTTGGAATTTACCGCTCTCAGCCAATCCCTGAATCAGGCTCAAGAAGTATCCTGATTTAAAATCCTCGATTGGCACTGATTTTATCTTATCAAGCCCGCCGAAGAGGTTCCCATGTATGGCTTCATTTGTAGCAACTTGGGACATTGCAGAGGACCGATAATATTCGTCCTGAATCGACTTAAGAGCTTCTTCGGCCTCTGAGATGAGGCCAGCGCGCGAGAGCTCGATTGCAAGAGCTTTCTGGAAGTCCCTCGCCTCTCGTTCGTCGCTTATGGAAAGGGAAAGTAGTATTGCTTCATCGAAAGCTGCTCGACCAAGCTCGTCGCGTCCCAGATCATAATAACTGCCTGCAAAACTTAGAAAGGTTTCAGCTATAGCCTTGTCTTTGACCCTCTGACGGAGCATCTCCAACCCAGAGGACATTGTCTCAAGCGCGAGCGAGGTATCCCCATTTTCCATCAAAGCCTTCGCTGCAGAATACATAAGTCGACCAGAAAAATCAGGATCGGAAGATGCAATATTTATCGCCTCTTCCACCATCCCTGCCTTTACCATCTCACCCACTATAGAGCTCAAAATGACCGTGCGGGGACCCTCTGCGACAACGAGCTCAGATAGATTTTTAGCTGCGCCCCAGTCGTTTCGAGCAGCTGCAGCCCGCGCAATCCAACTCAACGCCCCCTCGGCAAATATTTCGCTTCCTGCCAGTTTGGCGACATCTTTTGCTATGTCGTATGCACCTAACGATCCAAGTGCAGCCGCGACTTCTGCGATCTGAAAGTCTAGACTAATATTGCCTTCAATTTTACCACCAATATTGATAATTTCTTCGGCCAAGCAGAGAGTATGGACATCGATCTCGCAATTGATTTCACCTACTTTCGCTCTCGCCGCTATCACCTCTTCCTTTATTCCTTCCAGACTTAACGGGCCTAGCTCTTCCCCACCCAGAAGAGATAGGCCAACTTCACTTTCTGGATAGTTCTCTGCTATCTCATTTAGCATCGCCTCCACCGCTTCCAGCGACGCAAGCTGATCCTCAAAACTAGAGGAACTTGAGGATGATGCTCGATTCCAAAGTTGAATTGCCTCTACGGCAATACGGTTCGCCTCGACATTTGAGGTATCAGCCAATGAGACTCCCCCAAAGAAAATCAAACCAACGAGGGCGCCCCCCAAGAAATATTTCTTCACTTTCTTCACCTGACCCTTGCTCTGTCGCGCATCTGGTAGATGCGCTAATATTCAAGCATTTTGCACACAACTTGTTTTCATTGATAGGTATCGATGCGCAAATTACTGGGTAAGTTGCAGTCTTCTGCTGTTGAGCCAGGTCTAAGGAGCGTTCCCATGCCTCAGGATGTTGCCGTTATCGGCTTCGATCTCGCGAAGCGGGTGTTTCAAGTCCATGCAATCAGCGCTGATGGAGCAGTGGTGGCCAAGCGCCAGCTCCGCCAGAGAGAAGTGCTGCCGTTCTTTTCGTCCTTGTCGCATGCCTTGCCGGCGCGGAAGCCTGCGCATCCGCGCATCATTGGGGGCGAGAGCTTCTTGCCCTCGGCCATAAGGTGCGGCTGATGCCGCTCGCCTACGTCAATCCCTACATGAAGCGCGGCAAGACCGACGCTGCTGATGCCGAGGCGCTTTGCGAGGCAGTGACGCGGCCGGCCATGCGCTTCGTTGCCGTGAAGAGCCGAGAGCAGCAGGGTGTGCTGATGCTTCATAAGACGCGCGACCTGCTGGTCCGGCAGAGAACCGCAATGATCAACGCGCGGCGTGCGCATCTGGCTGAGTTCGGGATCGTGACCGTCGCCGGGCCCGGTGGAGTGAAAGGGCTGTCCAAGCTACTTCACGACGCGCGGAATGAGTTACCAGCTCACGCGCGCACGGCCGTGTCTTCGCTGGTTGCGCACCCATAGAGAGGCCAGGAATGCCTTGGGCGCTCGCCGACATCGGCACGCTTAGCGCGAGAGCCGCGGCCGTCGCCATATTCATCTTCATACGTGTCTCCTCATTGCCGCGTATATGCGACCGCCCGGTGCGCATTCCCCTGCTCGGTGAGTTCAAGAAAGGTAATAGACACTTTGCCTGTTTTTCTCGCCATCCGCATTGGCGCGGAGGGAGAAGTCGACATGGGATCCAAAAGATATTAGAAGTCATATAGGTATGCGCTCGCAACAGCACCCAGCCTTTCCTGCCATCCGATGATGGTGATCTACTGGCGGCGCGGACTGCAAGAGCTAAGGCACGAAATATCTCCCTCTTCTCACGAAATTGCCTGACTTCCCTTGATCTTGGCTGCGAGAAAATGGCCAATGTCCACAGTGCACGCCCAACGCGAACCCTTGCCATGGTAGCTCAGCGCGCAGGGCTTATTGTCAGTTCGCTGCCCCACGGGGCAGGCAGCAGGAGGTCACATGAAGGACCAGTCGTTTACCACAACCGAAGACTCCCACCTCAAAGACCCTGAAATCATCTCCCTCGTTTCCGATCGCTTGGAAGAGCTTCGCAAACGCCTTCTCGACTCGTCCCGGCGCAACCCGCTCATCAACATTCCCTTCAAGAAGAACTCCACCACCGTTCTGCGCGTGGTCGACGAGCTGCCCGAAATTTTGCGCTACAACCTGACCAATGGCACGGCGATGCGGCTCGTGCCCCTGCCGGCGATCGAAGAGGAGCTTCCCGACGAGCAGACCGACGAGTTTCTCGACGCCCTGCACATCGCCCGCTCCGAGGACGAGCAATACCTGTCCGAGATCGAAGCGCTCGATCCGGACTCGAGGACGGCCGACGAAGACGAATACAACATCGAGCGCGCTCTGAAGGATCGCCTCCGCGAGGCGCTGGGTCTGCCCAAGAGGCAAACCACGGACAACCCTTCGCTCATCGAGCATGCCAAAGCACACGGGATTTCGCCGCACTACGCCCTTCCGGAGCCGGACGAAGAGCACGAGGATGGTCGACACAACGACACCGACATTCAGACCCTGATGCTTCCCGAGAAGCTCAGCCGTGTCGCCAAGCAAATCGCAGAGCGTGGTCGCTCCTATGAGCGCGAAAGCGGCGTCAACGTCCTGCACGCGGCCTTCGGTCTGCTGGAATGGAAGAACCCCGGAGAGAGTAAGGCCTATGTCAGCCCTCTGCTGCTTTGCGAGATCCGCATCGAGCGCAAGCAGTCTCCGCAGGGTGCCCAGTTCCTGATTTCAGGAGAGGGCAAGGCCACCGTCAACACCACGCTGAAGCAAAAGCTCTTCACGGAACACCGCCTCGACCTGCCGGATCACGAGACCGGATCGATCGAGGACTACTTCCGCACAGTGGCCGAGGCCGCACCAAGTGGGTGGCACTGGAAGGTGCGCCGGGAAGTCGCCATCGGTATCTTTCCTTCCTCGAAGATCGCCATGTATCACGACCTCGACCCCAAGAAGCGCAGCGTTGCCGAGAACGCCACCGTGGCTAAGCTACTGGCCACCAGCGGCGGCGGTGAGGCGTCTTACGCGGATGTCTATGGCACCGATGAGCCCGAGATGTCCAAGAAGGTGCCTCACCTCGTCATGGATGCCGACGCCTCGCAATTCTCAGCGCTCGTTGATGTGGCCAACGGCCAAGACGTGAGCATCGAAGGCCCACCGGGCTCCGGCAAGAGCCAGACCATCGTCAACCTCATTGCAGCAGCCCTGCGCGAGGGAAAGAAGGTCCTCTTCGTAGCCGAGAAGCTTACGGCGCTCGACGTGGTGAAGAACCGCTTGGAGTCTGCCAATCTCGGCGAGTTCATTCTTCCTCTGCAGGCTGGTAAAGGCACGCGGGACAAGGTCTATCATAGCCTAGAAGAACGGCTCTCCATCGAGATCGAAGATGGGCGCGCAGGCAGTGAATTCTCTTCGCGGCAGCGTGCGCTCGAGAAGCGTCGCCAAACCCTCCAAGACTACCTCGACATCCTGTCGCAGAACTTCGGATCGACCGGGCTCACGGTCTATGAGGTCATCGGCCATGCCATCGCCACAAACGAGGTTCGCGAAATCGCACCCAAGGATGTGCGTCGGATCCGTGTGCCGAACTGCGATCAGATCGGGCCGGCTGAAATCGACGCCATCGTCGAGGATGCCAAGGGGTTTGCTGATCGCCTATCGCGCATTTCCCGAATGCCGCGCCTCTGGCTCGACGCACAAGCCTCCATCCCCAACCGCGATGACGCCGAGGACATCTGCGAGCGACTGGAAAGCATCGCCAACGACATCGAGCAGTATGTCGAGGACGTGACCAGCTCCGATGCGGCACCGCTCTTCTCTCAAGGTGCCTTCGAGACAGACATCACGGCGCTGCGCGACGCCATCGCCGCGCTGGCCGAGAAAGACGGTCAGATCGACGGTGATCTTGTTGATACCCTCACCGACGCCGCCAAGCGCCGTAGTGTGCGCGGGCTGTGCGATCTGGTAAAGGAGCGACAATCCCTGCTCGGTCGCCTCCGTAAGCGCGTGAGCGATCCAGAAGATCCTTCCCTCGAGGCGAGCCTCAACAAGGCGCTGGCCTTCGCCCGGAGCAACGACGACATCATCAATGCCGGCGCCTACCGGGATAGCTCCTTCACCCTCGAGCGTTGGCTGGGTCGAGCAAGACGCCATGCCGAGCTCGCAAACGCGCTGCCTGCGAACTGGGCGCACAATAACCCACTGCCGCTAGACCAGCTGCATGCCCAGGCATCGTGGTTCGCAAGCGTTACGAGCAAGATTCTCGCCCAACGCATCGCCGATCCCGAAAAAAAGACAGAGGCGCTGGGCCGCGAACTCAAGTCACAGCATGCTGATCTCACCGCAGAGATCGCTCGCATCCGGAAGGCTATTCCGCATGCCGGCGATCACAGCAAGGGACTCATCGAGCGCACGGCCGACATCATCGAACAGTCCGGCCTTCTGCGCTTCATGTCCTCGGAGTTCAAGAACGCGCGCAACACATACACGCGCATTCTCGGGGGCAGCCCTGTCGATGATCGGCCTACCATGACCGTGCGCCTCAGGACCTACGGAAAGTGGCTCGCCAAGAAGAGCGAGTTCGAAAATCATACCGCTTACAACAAGATGTTTGGCGATATCTTCAAGGGACTCGACACCGACATCTCGCATATCGATGCCATGTGCGATCTTCACCGGCATTGCGATCGCATCTCCTGCGGCGACGAAGACCTGCGCCGCGCCCTCGAGTCTGGCGACCTGACAGCCGTTCTGGCTTTCGCACAGGAGGAGGGCCTTCCTTCTGACACGCTCTATGACCTCAAGACGGAGATCGACCGGAAGTCCGAGGAGAAGAGCTTCGTCGAGGAAAAACTGGAGGAGGCAGAGAAGCATCTCGCCCTCTTCAACTCCACAACCGAAGTCTCGGCCGAGGAGATCGCTGAGGCCATCAAAATGCTCCAACAAGTGGAGAAGATCTCCGAGGAGATCGAAACGGCATCCTGCGGGCCCATCCTCGGCGACCGCTTCAAGGGTATCCGCACCGATATTGCCGCCCTCGAGGTCGAATGCACCCTCTCGGAAGTGGTTGCCTCATCCCCTGCCCCTGATGCCATCCGGAACATCCTTCGCAGCGGTCAGGCGCCGGACATGCTCGAACAGATCGAGGAGTTTAAAACGCGCCAAGATGCCACCGAGGAGAATGTCGCGAAGCTCTGTGGTGACCTTCAGATCGAAGGCGATCTCGCGACCAGTCTTTCCTTTGCGAAAAGGATGAATGATCTTCGTGCGGCCGCATCGGACCCCTCCTCTCTTATGGAGCGTGCCCGCCTGCGGCGCAGCGAAGAGACACTACGCTCCAAGGGCTTCGACAAGCTCGTCGATTGGGTTCTGGCCGAAGGTGAAAGCTTCGACCCAGACAAGCTCGCCCCGCTCGTGCGCTCTGTCATTGCCAAGTCGATGGCGGACAAGGCCTACGAGGCCTACAGCCAATGGCTACAAGGCTATGATGGCGAGGAGTTTGACCGTATCCGCGCCGAGATCATCGAAAAGGACCGCGAGCTGATCGCAATGTCGCGCCAGGTGGTGCGCAACGAGCTCATCGAGCGTGCAAGCCCGCCGGGTGGCAACAGCATCGGCCGCAAGTCGACCTACACCAATATGAGCCTTCTGCGGAACGAGATGGGCAAGAAGAAGAACCGTCTCGGCGTTCGCGAGCTCACCCGTCGCGCTGGGCAGGCGCTACAGGAGCTGAAGCCCTGCTGGATGATGTCACCATTGGCTGTCGCGCAATACCTGCACTCCGGGCTGACCTTCGATCTCGTGGTGATCGACGAGGCATCACAGATGACGCCTGAAAACGCGATCGGAGCACTGAGCCGGGCCAAGCAATCCGTAATCGTCGGCGACACCAAGCAGCTTCCGCCGACTACCTTCTTTCAGAAGATGCTCGACGACAGCGACGCCGACGAGGATCTGCGCGAGGACAGCGAAAGCATCCTCGACATGGCCAACATGGCCTTCCGTCCCGTGCGCCAGCTGCGCTGGCACTATCGCTCGCGCCATTCGGCCCTAATCCGCTTCTCCAACGAGTGGATGTATGACAGCAAGCTGACGATCTTTCCGTCGGCACGCGAGGATGATCCCGAATTCGGCGTTCATCTCGTCGAGGTCGATGGCATCTACAAGGGCAAGCGCAACGACATCGAGGCCCGAGAGGTCGTGAAGGCCGCGGTGCGCCATATGCGAGAGCATCCCAGTCTCTCGCTCGGCATCGTTACGATGAACACTGACCAGAAGGACCTGATCCTCGAGGAGTTCGAGCGCGAGCGGGATCGCAACCCGCATGTGCAAGCCTATGTGCGCCAATGGGAGGAGCACGAGGACGCGCTCGAGCATTTCTTCGTCAAGAACCTAGAGACGATTCAGGGCGACGAGCGCGACGTGATGTTCATCTCGACGCTCTATGGGCCCGAGGTCAAAGGCAGCAAGCCACATCAGCGCTTCGGCCCGATCAACTCGGCTCACGGTCATCGCCGTCTGAACGTTCTCTTCACCCGCGCCAAGCGCAAGATCGTCACCTTCACCTCGCTCAAGCCCACGGACATCCTCGTGGATGAGGGCAAGAACCGCGGCGTTCATATGTTCCGCGCCTGGCTCGAGTATTGCGGCTCCGGCTACGTGCCGAGCCGCACGCGCCCCGGCGGCGAAACCGATAGCCCCTTCGAGGACTACGTAATCCAGCAGGTCGAGGCGCTAGGCTGCGAAGCGGTCCCGCAGGTGGGCACGGCCGGCTATCGCGTCGATATCGGCGTGCGTCACCCGGAATGGCCCTATGGCTACATCCTGGGCGTGGAGTGCGATGGTGCGAGCTACCACTCCTCCAAGTCGAGCCGCGATCGCGACCGGCTGCGGCAGGAAGTGCTGGAAGGTCTCGGCTGGCGCTTCCACCGCATCTGGTCGACGGACTGGTTCAATGATCCGCGCACGCAGGTCGAGCGCCTCAAGGAAGCCATCGACGCGGCCCTCGTTGCTGCCAAGGAAAGCGGCTTCACTACTCAGCCCCGCATCGAGGCTGTGAAAGCGCTCCAAGACGTCGTGGAGGAGCCTGAGGAGACCCCGATGCCGGTGGCTCCTCCCGTCTCAGCCGCAGCCCCCAGGGGCCACAGCAGGGCGCGTCAGAGCAATCTCTTCGACGGCAGCGACGACCTTTTGGGCGGCGTCGTCGAGGCTGACCCCGGCACCATCATGGCCGGCAGCAAGGTGAAGGTGGAGATCCTCTCCGAGCAGGGCCGAAAGCTCAGCTTCCAACTCGTCGAGGAGGAAAACGACATCGACAATGGCAAGGTCGGTATCCATACGCCTCTCGGCCAAGCCCTGATCGACGCCCAGGAGGGCGACGAGGTCGAATACCAGGTCGGTGTGGAGATAAAGTCAGCCCGGATCCTACAGGTCAGGTGACAAAAGGCTCCGCGCTCTGTCCCTCGGAGCAGTCCCAGCTTCAACCGTTGCTGACCCGGACGCAGCGGCGTCGCCGCGCACCTCTTGCCCCCCTGACGGGGTCCGACGATCAAAACGGGTGCGATGGAGGTCGGAAAGAACGAGCCAGTGGTCGGCGATCTTTTTAAAAGCATCGCCGGCGCACCAAGACTTAGACAAAATTAGAGTATCTTACGGAGGAAACCTCTATGCCGATCAGTCACGCGGTGTGGACCGTATCCGATCGCCCATCTGTCATCCCACAAGGCGCATTGCCCTCTGAGCAGATGCTTGAGGATATGATCATGGCAGAGCCCAAGATCCTGTCTTCCGAGTGGATGCTTATCGGCCGACAAGTCGGCACCAGGCACGGCGGGTGGATTGATTTGCTAGCGGTCGCGCCCGACGGCACGCTCGTGGTTATCGAACTGAAAAGAGATAAGACACCACGCGAAGTCGTCGCTCAAGCTCTCGACTACGCTTCATGGGTCGAAGTGCAAGGAGCGGAAGATATTGCAGCCATTTATAGCCGCTTCAAACCCGGAAGAAGTCTTGCTGCGGACTTCGAAGCGCGGTTTGGCCAAGCGCTTGATGAAGATACCATCAACGAAAGTCACCAAGTGGTCATCGTGGCATCTACTCTTGATGCCAGCAGTGAGAGGATCGTGAACTACCTCAACGACAAGGGGATCGCGATCAACGTATTGTTTTTTCAGGTTTTTGACCATGGAGATCAGCAACTTCTCAGCCGAGCGTGGCTGATCGATCCAGGCGACGTTCAGGTGCAGGCAGCTGGCCGTAGCAAGAGCGGCGAAAAAGAGCCATGGAATGGCGAATTCTATGTGAGTTTTGGTGCTGATCGAAGCCGCGTTTGGGATGAGGCTGTGCGTTATGGATTTATATCTGGTGGCGGCGGGGAGTGGTATAGCAACTCCCTGAGGATGCTGGAAGAAGGCGACCGTATTTGGGTAAAAATTCCCAAAAGAGGTTTTGTCGGCGTGGGTCGCGTCACGGGACCTCGGGTTGCCGCCAAAGATTTCCAGATCAATGAAATGCCAGCTCTAGATGTCCTCGAAGGAAATTACCATCGGGAATATTCTAATGATCCGGAGAAGTCTGAATATTTCGTTCCTGTCCAGTGGATCTGCACTGTTCCGCAGGCGCAGGCAGTTCAGGAGGTAGGTATGTTCGGAAACCAGAATACGGTGTGCAAACCCGTGACGCCGAAGTGGCGGTCGACGGTCGCTAGGCTTATGGAAAGATTCGAAGTCACGGATTAAAATCCGGGGGCAGGAACAAGACGCTGCCAGCTTCATAGCCTCTATCTTGAACTCAACGCTGAACGTTCGGTTCTTAACCTGAGGCCTCCTATCGCACGGTCACGATCTTATCGTGGTGTCCAGAGGATCGGCCGCTGGTAACAGCCCGAGATGCAGCTGGCAACAACCTGAAGTATTAAGGTTGGCAGTTTTCGAAAACTGCGAACGCTCCCACTTTCTTAAGACCGCAGAAGTCACGGCGGCCCTTTTGCCGCTAGGCCCCCAAGCGTATGAGAGAGCCCTCAGGGACGGAAAGGACTGCCATGGATCGCGCGACCCGCATCAACCGGACGATCGGCCAGGACATCGGGGCGACCGCGACCCAGGTCGCGGCCGCGATCAAACTGCTCGACGAGGGTGCGACCGTCCCCTTCATCGCGCGCTACCGCAAGGAGGCCACGGGCGGGCTCGACGATGCCCAGCTGCGCTTGCTGGCCGACCGCCTGGGCTATCTGCGCGAGCTCGACGACCGGCGCGACGCGATCCTCAAATCGATCCGCGAGCAGGACAAGCTCACCGACGCGCTGGCCCGCGCCATCGCCGCCGCCGAGACCAAGACGCAGCTCGAGGACATCTACCTGCCCTTCAAGCCCAAGCGCCGAACCAAGGCGATGATCGCGCGCGAGAACGGGCTGGAGCCCCTGCCTGACGCGATCATGGCGGACCGGACATGCGACCCGGAAACGCTTGCGAAGCCCTATCTGAGCGAGGCGGTGCCGGATGCGAAGGAGGCGCTGAACGGTGCCCGCGATATCCTCACCGAGGAGCTGTCGGAGACCGCCGAGCTGCTGGGCGACCTACGGAATTACCTCCGGAATGAAGCCATCGTGACCGCCAAGGTGGTCTCCGGCCAGGAAGAGTCCGGGGCCAAGTTCTCGGATTACTTCGACCACGCCGAGAAATGGGCAACCATGCCGTCGCACCGCGCTCTGGCGCTGCTGCGCGCACTTAAAGAAGGCGTCATCCGCTTCGACATCGGCCCCGACAAGAAGGTCGGAGAGCCGCGCTGCGAGGCCATGGTCGCCGCGCGCCTGAACCCTTCGGGCAACGGTCCCGGCGACCGCTGGCTGCGCGATGTCGCGAGTTGGGCCTGGCGGGTGAAACTTTCGACGACCATGATGACCGAGCTGGTGGCCGAGCTGCGCGCCCGTGCGCATGAGGAGGCCATCTCCGTCTTCGCGCGCAACCTCAAGGACCTGCTGCTGGCGGCCCCGGCTGGCGCGCGGCCGACCCTTGGGCTCGACCCGGGCATCCGCACCGGCGTGAAGGCCGCGGTGATCGACGCCACCGGCAAGGTCCTCGCCACCGACACGCTCTACCCATTCCAGCCCCGCAAGGACGTAACCGGGGCGCAGGCGACCATCCTGCGGCTCATCAAGACGCATGGCATCGAACTCATCGCCATCGGCAACGGCACCGCCTCGCGCGAGACCGAAAAGCTAGTGGCGGAGACGCTCGCCCTGCTCCCTGCCGACGTGAAGAAGCCGACCAAGGTGATCGTCAGCGAGGCTGGCGCCTCGGTCTATTCCGCTTCCGAGCTCGCCTCGAAGGAGTTCCCCGATCTCGACGTGTCCCTGCGCGGGGCGGTCTCCATCGCGCGGCGGCTACAGGACCCATTGGCGGAGTTGGTGAAGATTGAACCGAAGAGCATCGGCGTGGGCCAGTATCAGCACGATGTCGACCAGCGCCGACTGTCGAAATCGCTCGAAGCGGTTGTCGAGGATGCGGTGAACGCGGTCGGCGTCGATCTCAACACCGCTTCCGCGCCGCTCCTCGCCCACGTCTCGGGCCTTACTCCGGCATTGGCTGATGCGATCGTCGCGCATCGCGATCAGGCAGGCGCCTTCGAGACGCGCAAGGAACTCCTGAAGGTCAGCCGGCTCGGGCCGCGCGCCTTCGAGCAATGCGCGGGTTTCCTGCGCATCCGAGACGGCCGCGAGCCGCTGGATGCCTCCGCGGTCCACCCGGAGGCCTATGGCGTGGCGCGCCGCATCATCGCCGATTGCGGTCGCGACCTGCGCAGCCTGCAATCTGATCCGGCCGCCCTACGCAACGTGCGAGCCGAGGCCTATGTCGACGATCATTTTGGATTGCCGACGGTGCGGGACATCCTCTCGGAGCTGGAGAAACCGGGACGCGATCCCCGCCCGAGCTTCAAGACGGCGAGCTTCGCTGAGGGGATCGAGCAGATCACCGACCTGCGCGAGGGCATGCGGCTCGAGGGCACGGTGACCAATGTCGCGGCCTTCGGCGCCTTCATCGACATCGGCGTCCACCAGGACGGCCTCGTCCATGTCAGCCAGCTGGCCGACCGCTTCGTGAAGGACCCGCACGAGGTGGTGAAGGCCGGCGACGTCGTGCAGGTCCGAGTGACAGAGGTCGATGTGGCGCGCAAGCGCATCGGGCTGACCATGCGCAAGGATGGCGGCGCCTCGGCCAAGCAGGAGCGCAATCTCCGGAGCGACCAGCGACCGGAACGGCGCAAGGAGGCGACGCGACACGCCGGAACGCCGCCGCGCGGCAAGGGTCCGACCGGAGGCACCCCCAGGGGCGGGGATCAACCCGGAGCCCTTGGTTCGGCCCTGCTCGATGCGATGAAGAAGCGCTAGAAACCACGTCGTCATTCGAAGCTTCGTGTAACGGCGATCGGGATGCTGCCTTGGAAGCAAGTCTTTCGGTTGCGAAGCAAAATCCGACCAAGCGCCTGTGGCGGACATGAGGCCGCCCTGCATGACGTCAAAGATCTCGGAAGGCAGATGCCGATCCTAGCGCAGCAACGCTCGGTCACTGCAGAGGGAACGCTCCGTCTTCAGCGCGGAGTGGCGCAGGCCCACAGCAGTTTTTTAAGTTCGACCTGGAACCCGAGCCGTTGCACAGCAGTTTGCACAATCTGGCGCCACGCGGCGCCGAGGCTCACGATTGGCGTTGCAAAACAACGTTGTGCATTTTGGCTCCGGGCCCTACCGCCGGAGCCAAACTTCCAGCAAGCCGCTGAAGTTCAGGCAGAAAACCCCCGGGTCTCGGCAGAGACCCGGGGGTTTTGCGTTTGGCCTTGCATAAAGCTCTGCACAGCCCCTCGGATCGCCCCGCGACACCTCCAACCCCTGGCGGCCCCTCGCCGATGGCGCTCAAGACCCCTTACCTCGAATTCAGAGCAACCGGTTACTACTGGCGCCGCCGCGTCCCGGCCCGATACGGTAAAGCTCGCGGCCCATACGGCGTCATGCGATATCGCGCAGGATAAGGCCGAGCCCCGCAACGAAATCCCACGGCCAACCCCGGCCGTCGCCGAGGAACAGCGCCCTGCCCACGAAAGCCCGGACTGCTGCGAGGATAGGCTCGCTCCGTGGACGGCTCGGCCGACAGCTGCCTTCCACGACCTGCCCGGCCTTTAGATGACAATTGATCCCAGCCTCCTGGTGCCGGCCCGCATACCGGACAGAACGGATCCGAAGATCATCGACCTCTGGGACGACTGGGTCGACGACATGTCACGTGGTCTGCGCTCCAACGGGGTCTGCTCGTTCGAGGACGAAGGCAAGGCTGCCCGGTTCAAGAAGGACGCCGATACGATCCGGTCGACGCGACGTTTCGTTCACGATGTTTTCCGGCGGGACCCGCCTTTCGCAGGCAACTGGTGAACTCCGGGCGCGGCTCACCGATCTTCTGCGCGGCCCGCCGAGCAACCATGGTCGCCCGAGCCGGTGGCGTCACCTCACCTTTTTCGAGTTCATCGAACACGAAAAATGCGAAGCGGGGAGCAGCCCAGTCTGTGGAACCCTCTCTTGAGCTTGTTTGCCGAAGGAAACTCAGTCGCTTGCGCGACAACAGTGGTAGTGTGACCGGATGCCCCGACCGTACTTGAACAACACCAGCGCGCGCCGCCTTTTCCTGGACCTGCACCTCTTGCTGCGCGCCGATCCGGGCCCGGGGCGCGGCGAGGACCTGGACGCCGTGCTGCACGGGCTCGGTTTCGTCCAGATCGACAGCGTGAACACGCTGGCCCGCGCGCATGACCTGATCCTGTGGTCACGGCGGGGGCAATACCGGCCCCGCGCGCTCCAATCCCTCGTCGCGCATCGCCGGTCCGCCTTCGAGCACTGGACACATGACGCGGCCGCGATCCCGATGGCGTTCTATCCGATGTGGCGCGCGAAGTTCGCCCGCGACGAAGCGCGGATGCGGGCGCGGTGGCCGGCGGCGCGGCGTCCCGGATGGACGGACGAACTCGACCGCGTGCTTCGGCATGTCGCCGACAACGGCGCCGCCTGCTCTCTCGATGTCGCCAATGGTGAGGAGCGCGGGTCTTCAGGCTGGTGGGACTGGCACCCATCCAAGACAGCGCTCGAATTCCTGTGGCGATCGGGCCGGCTCGCGGTGTGCCACCGTCAGGGATTTCGGAAGTTCTACGACCTGACGGAGCGGGTCATACCAGATGCGCAGCGCAACCACCGGATCGCCGATGCAGACATCGTTGACTGGGCAATGTCCTCGGCGCTCGACCGGCTTGGCTTCGGCACGACCGCAGAGCTCGCCGCCTTCTTCGAGATCGTGACACGGGACGAGGCAAGGGCCTGGTGCGCCGACGCCCTTGCGAGCGGACGCATCCTCGAGGTCGACATCGAGATGGCGGATGGATCCCGGCGTCGCTGTTTCAGCACCGAAGCCCTACTGGACCATGCGCGCACCTTGCCGAGTCCGAGCGCCCGCGTCCACCTCCTGTCGCCATTCGATCCGGCGCTGAGAGACCGCGGGCGTGCCGAGCGACTATTCGGCTTCCATTACCGCATCGAGATCTTCGTGCCCGAAGCCAAGCGACGGTACGGGTATTACATCTTCCCCGTGCTTCAGGGCGACCGACTGATCGGTCGGCTGGATGCCAAGCGCTCAGGCACGACCCTTGTCGTTCGCGCGTTCTGGCCCGAAGTCGATGTTCGAATGGGGAAAGCGCGCACGGCGGGATTGGTGTCGGAACTCGAACGGGTCCGGCATTTGGTCGGAGCTGATGCAGTTGAGTATGCGAAGGGCTGGTTGATCGAGTCAGCCGAAGATTGAAACGCGGTTCCGGCACGTAGCTGACATTCGCGTCGCTTCATTTCTGCGCCGGGTCCGCCGGGTCAGGTTGTTCGTGGACCACCTGTGTGACGCATTGGTCGAGCGCCGATCCAACTTCATCGGGGCATGGGGCGAGATCGACGGCAGGCGTCGCATCGCGTCGAACTTGGCCGCTCACGAGCCGCAGCATAAGCTGCTGGTCATGGGTTACGTGACATCGCTCTTTGCTCGCAAGATGGTGGCCGCGGCTGGGGACGGCGTCGATGCGGACGAGATGCTGACCTCGGTCGGGATCGACCCCGCGGGACCTTGGGATACCGGACAGATGATCCCGGCGGAGCGCTACTACGACATGCTCGAACGCATGGCCGAGCGGATCGACGTCACCGGACTTCCCGTGCGCACCGGCGCGTCGATGCGGCTCGACGAGTATGGCGCGCTCGGGCTGGCCTTCAAGGCGGCGACGACGCTCGGCATGTCCTATGCGCGGGTCGAACGGTACGCCCGGCTCTGGACCAGCGTCGTCGAATACGAGCTGCGGCCGGCCGAGGGAGGCACGCTCTTCATCCTGCATCGGGCGGGCGAACGGCGCCTCGGGATGCGGCTGTCCAACGAGGCGACCCTTGCGAGCGCCGTGTCGATTGCCCGGCAGGTCTGTCCGGTGCCGGTCAGGCCCGAGATGGTGCTGGTCCGACATGCCGCGCCTCGGTCCGTCGCGGCGCATGAGGACTGGTTCGGCTGCCCCGTCCGCTTCGACGCGGATCTCGACGCGCTTCTCTTCGCGAACGAGACGCTCGCGCGGCCGAACATCCTCGGCGACGAGGGGATTTCTCGCTACCTCACCTTGCATCTCGACGCGGAGCTGTCGCGGGTCTCGGACACCCCGGCGGTCGTGAGCCAGGCAAGGGATGCCATCGCGCAGGCGCTCAGCGAGGGGACGCCGAAAATGGCGGAGATCGCACGCAGCCTCGGGTTCAGCGCGCGGTCGTTCCACAGGCGCCTCTCCGAACACGGGATGAGCTTTCATGCCCTGACCGAGGAGACGCGCCGCGATCTCGCCGAGGGGCTTCTGCGCAACGACCGGCATTCCCTGGCCGAGATCGCCTTCCTGACCGGCTTTTCCGAGCAGAGCGCCTTTACCCGGGCCTTCAAGCGCTGGATGGGAACGACACCGGCGGCCTACCGCAAGGAGCGCGCGGGGCCCTGAGGCGTCTCTTGGCGACGCGGGTCAAAACCCTGGCAAGCGCGGTCAAGACCGGGCCGGGCACGACCAGCTATCCCGTTGGCGACCGACATCGACAGCCAGGGAGATCTCCCATGCAGGACCGACCCATCCTCGTCATCGGCGCGACCGGCAAGACCGGTCGCCGCGTCGCCAGCCGCCTCGAGGCCCGAGGCGTCGCCGTTCGCCGCGGCTCGCGCAGTTCCGCCATCCCGTTCGACTGGGAGGCGCGCGAAACCTGGGGGCCGGCCCTGACGGGCACGCGCGCCGCCTACGTCACCTATTTCCCCGACCTCGCCTTTCCCGGCGCGGTGGAGAAGCTCGAGTCGCTCTGCGAGACGGCCCGAGATGTCGGACTGGAGCATCTTGTGCTCCTGTCCGGCCGGGGCGAACATCATGCCAAGCTGGGCGAAGATGTCGTCCGCGCCTCGGGCACAGGCTTCACCATCGTTCGCGCCGCCTGGTTCGCGCAGAACTTCTCGGAAGGTTACCTGCGCGACCCGATCCTCGCGGGCGTCCTGCCGATGCCGGGCGGTGACATCGCGGAGCCGATCATCGACATCGAAGACATCGCCGACGTCGCTGTCGCCGCGCTGACCGGGGACGGCCACAAGGGCGCACTCTACGAGGTCACGGGCCCGCGCCTGATGACCTTCGCCGAAATGGCCGCCGCTCTGTCGCAGGCCACGGGCCGCGAAATCCGGCACCTGCCGATCAGCTTCGAGGAGTTCCACGCGAATGTCGCACAGGCCGGCGGGGACTTCGTCGCCGACGTCTTCACCGGCATCGCGCGGGAGACGCTCGATGGGCGGAACGCGCACACGACCGATGGCGTGATGCGGGCGCTCGGACGCCCGCCCCGCGACTTCGCCGATTTCGCGCTGCGAGCGGCCCGGTCCGGCGCCTGGACCAGCGCCGCCTGATCGCCAACTTTAGAGAGGACCACGACATGTCCACCACCCTCTTCGAGAAAGTCGCGCTCGGGGTCTCCGGCCTCACCGCGCTCGCCATCGGCGGCTTCATCGTCAGCGCGCCGCATGCGTTCTACGCGAGCTACGGCATCGCGCTCGGGCGGAATGCGTCCCTGCTCAGCGAAATCCGCGCGCCCGGCGCGGGACTCGCCGGCTTCGGCATCCTCATGCTGCTCGGCATCTGGCGACGCGCGTTCCTGCCGGTCTCGGTCGCGGTGGCCCTGACGGTCTTCCTCGCCTTCCCGGCGGGGCGACTGGTCGGTCTGGTTCTCGACGGCATGCCGTCCGGCAGCGTGATCGCCGCCCTCGTCGTCGAGATCGCCATCGCCGCGCTTCTGATCGCCGCGTTCCGACGCCGCCTTTGGCAGCCAGCCTCCCTGCCCTTCGCGGCACACCCCATGCGCTAACCACGCGCGCGGCGCGGCTCTCCTCGCCGCGCCGCGCCATCAGCCGAAGGAGTCCAGACCGATGTCACCCCTCGTCTTCTACTTCGCTCACTTCGCCGTTCTCGCCTACGCGCTGGTCGGTGGCGTCTTCCTCGCCTTCTCCGATTTCATCATGCGTTCGCTGTCGCTCACCAGCGGCCATGGCGGCGCCGAGGCCATGCAGGTGATCAATCGCGAGGTCTTCCGCTGGGTCTTCATGGCCCTCTTCCTCGGACTGGCGGCGGTGTCGCTGGCGTTGGTCGTCCATGCCGCGCTTCGGCTCGACGGCGCTCCGGCAATGCTGATCGCCACGGCCGGTCTCGTCTATCTGTTCGGCTGCTTCGCCGTCACGGTGGTCTTCAACGTGCCGATGAACGAGGCGCTGGCCGGGATGGACCTGTCGCAGGCGTCCACCCAGAGCTACTGGACCGGCACCTACCTGCCGCGCTGGACCTTCTGGAACACGGTCCGGACGATCGCCTGCGGTCTGTCGGCGGCGCTTCTGCTCTTCGGATTGACGACACTGTCCCAGTCCCAGCCTGCGTGACGCAAAGGGGGCGGGCGATGTCACGCGGTGATCCGCTCTCCCAACGTCGTCCGGCCGCCCCGCAGAAGCACGATCCCCACGGCAACGAACCACGCGATGGCGCCAAGGCCGAAGACGGCGCCGGCGGTCTCCCCGAGCGGCGGCAGGACGGTCACAAGCCCGGCGAAGCCGCTGATCGCGCCGATCCCGGCCGTGACGCGGCCGAAAAGGCCGCTCGCAAGCCCTGCGAGGCTGACCGTCAAGATCCATGCGCCGCCGGCGATCTCGTTGCCGCCGCCGAGGCCCAGTTCGACCGCGTGGAGCGTCTGCCAGAGGGAGGCCGCGGCCTCCGGGTCCGCGGCGAGCGCATGTGTCCGCTCGACGGCGACATTCGCGATCATGCCGGCGCCGAGGACGAGGGTGGCCCAGACCAGGCCGATCGCCCCGGTCAGGGCGGCGGCGTCGGGCCGCGAACTGGCGATCTGCCGATGGAGCGCAACGACGAGAACCGCGAGCGCCAGCGCGTTCACGACATAGATCAGGGTGTTCCAGACGATCAGCACGCCCGGCCGTTCGGCGATGAAGGCCACGACGGCGGCGACGTCGATCTCGTTCGAGCCGAAACCCAGCGGCGCGAGCACGGTGACAAGCAGGGCGAAGCCAAACAGATAGGTGGCGGCGCAGGTCAGGGCGGCAAGGCCGCCGGCTTTGCGGAGGGTCATGAGCGAAGTCCTTTCGGTTGGCGCGCCGCTTCTGCGGCGAGGGTTTCGAAGTGGTCGGCGAGGCGCTGCGTCCCGAAGCGGGGCGCGACCATGTCCATTCCGAGCGCGGTCAGGAAGAAGCGCGCGGGGCCGCTCACGCGGCGCGGCAGGAGCGGCAGGACGGCGAGCGCAGTCCGGCGCAGGGCGTCCGGCAGATGGGTGATGCGCGGCGCGGTCCCGAGTGCGTCGAAGGCGGCGCGGGCGATCTCGCCTTGGGTCATCACGTCGGGGCCGCCGATCTCGGCCCAGCCCCGGCCCGCCTCGGTCGCGTCGGCGATGGCCACTGCCAGATCGGCGCCATGAATGGGGTTGAGGCGATGCGCCCCGTCCCCGAACAGCCAGACGCGGCCCCTGCGCGCCATCGCGAACATTTCGCCCATGTCCGAGAAGAAGCCGTTAGGCGCGATTACGGTCGCGGGCATGTCGGAGGCATGGAGCGCGTCCACGAAGGCGCTCTTGGCTTCTACAAGCGGCACGCCCGTCATGGCGTCGGCATTCAGGACATGCACATAGGCGAAGCGTCCGACGCCCGCGGCCTCGGCCTCGCGCAGCAGGTTCAGGTTCGCCTGGAAGTCGACCTCCCGGTAGCCGAGCCCGCCTGCCTGCCGGGTGATGCCGAGCGACGAGACGACGAGGTCCACGCCGTCCATGATCCCCTCGAGCGTCTCGGGCCGGGTGGCCTCGGCCTCGATCGACAGATCGGCAAGATCCCCGGCCCGCGCGGCGTCGCGGACCAGCGCGGTGACGTGATGCCCGCGCCGCGCATATTCGGCGCAGAGAAAGCGGCCGAGATAGCCGGTCGCGCCGGCAACGAGAACGTTCATGGATCGTCTCCGGTGTTCATGACAGGCCGACGCCAAGCGCGGTGGCGGCCATGAGGAAGAGGACCGGCGTCCAGAGCAGGCGCTCCGGGCGCGAGGGGCTGGCGGCATTCGCGGCGAGCGACAGCAGCGTGAGCGCGAGAGCGGGCCAGAACAGAGGCGCCAGCGGCGCCGCGCCAATGCCGGCCCTGGCGAGCACCGCCCCGGCCATGGTTGCGAGCAGCGCGGCCTGGACCAGCGCCAGCGCCCGCCAGGCCGGCGGCAGGCGGCCGGGAAAGCGGCCGCCGACCGTCAGGCGGCCGAGCGGGGCACCGGCGGCGACGCCCAGATGCATCAGCATGGGCAGTGCGGTCAGCCCGGCATAGGCGAAGGCGAGGATCTGGGTCATGGACCGGCCCCTCACCACCGCAGCAGGGGCGCCGGAAGGGACCGCCGCGGGCTGCGCGGCTTCCCGTCGGGCAGGCCGAGATCGCCCCACAGGTGCCGTGGCGCTGCCGCGCGGCGCCCTGTCGGATGGCCCGCCCCCCCGGTCAGCAGGTCGTGCAGGCCCTCCATGCGGGTGCGGACATCATGCATGGCTTCCTCCCTCAGTTCACGACCGCGTGGCCGCGGCCGCGCAGGCAGTTCAGGACGATGTCCTCGCGCGTGTCGCTTGCCTCGGACGCGCCAGCCGCGGCGCCCGCCAGCGCGCCGATGATGGCCCCGCCCAGGGCGTCGCCCTCTTCGTCGACCTCGCCCAGCACGCCGCCGATCCCGGCGCCGATGACGGCTGCGGCCATCGTTTCATGGTCCAGCTGCGACTGGCTTCGGGCAAGGCTTCGACAGGCGGCGAGGTCGCTCTGGAACTGCGCGCGCGGCGCGCCGTCCAAGATCGGGTCCACACCCGCGCCCATGTCGGCGCAGGCCGCCAGCACGGCGGTCAGGCAGATGGGGGCGATCAGCACCGGTTTCATGTCATGTCTCCTTCGACCACCAGGGGTATCGAGAGAGAAATTATCTGTCCGCGCCGCTCGACGGCATGACCTGCGGCATCAATCGCCGCGCCACGCGGTCGGGCTCGCGCCGGTCCAGCGCCGGAACGCCCGTACGAAGGCCGAGGCCTCCGAAAAGCCCAGAAGGTAGGCCGTCTCCCCGACCGAGACCTTGCCTGCGCTCAGGTAATCCATCGCCATACGGCGACGCAGATCGTCATGGACCTGCGCGAAGGTTGCGCCTTCGTCCTTCAGTCGGCGGTAGAGCGTCTGCCGGCTCATGCCGAGATCGCGCGCGATGCGATCCATCGACAGCGTGCCCTCGTGCAGGTCCGCAAGCATCCGGGTCTCAACGGCAGAGCGCACGGTGTCATGCGTCGCAAGCTCGTCCAGCAGCGCGTCCGCATGGCGTGTGAAGATGCCGAAGACGTACTCCTTGCCGCCGTCGAACGCCTCGTCGAGCCAGACCGGATTGATGCGAAGCGCGTTGCGCGCCGCGCGGAACGTGACCGGCACCTGGAAGAGCTCCGGGTAGCGGTTGGCATGCGGCGGCGGGGCGTAGGTCACCTCCAGCGCCCGCTCGAACGGGTGTTCCGGCGCGGAACGGCGGAACTCGGAGATGAACCGCGCGAAGCTCGCCTCCGTGGCCATCCAGCTGCCGTCGCAGGGGTGGTGGTCCACCAGCCAGACCGCGTCCGCGTCCCGCACCAGTTCGAACCGGTCCCGTCCCCCGGGGATCGGCACGTCGGCCATGAGACGCGAATAGCGGTTCAGCTGGTCCAGGCTGTGCGGGAAGGAGGTGGAGGCATGCACGATCTGGCCGACGATCGAAATCATCTCCAGCCGCGTCTCCAGCACGTGCCGCAGGAGCAGCGAGGTGTCGCCCGTCGCCTCGATCCCGGTCGCGATGAGGGTCCGGTAGGAGGCGACCGGGATGCGGGTGTCCTGATCCGCCAGATCGTCCTCCGTCAGCCTCGACGCCGCCAGCAAGCTGTCTCGAGGCACGCCTTCGGCCACCGCATAATCGAGGAACGCGGCCGCGAAACCGGCGGCCATGGTCTGATCGGACATGCGGCAGTCTCCTCGGGTCAGGATCGCGATGCGCCCGGTCATGACGTCGCCGAACCGGCGCGGGCAGATTGCCCCGGGGCATGACGTTGGGGCAACCCCCATGCTGCACCACATGATTGCGCCGATCGCCGCCCTCCTCGATCTCTTCGCCCCGACTTCCGTCATGCTTCGGACGAGACAAATCCATCTCGGTGAGCGGAGCACTTCAGTGGGAGCAGACCACCGCCCAAGAGCCTCCAAGTCACCGCCTTACGCTCTACGTTCCCGGCAATCCCATGTTCTTCACGGTCTCCGCGAGAACCCGGATCGCATCGTCCAGATCCTCGGCGCTGGCGTACTCGTCGGGCCGATGGCTGATGCCGCCCTCACACCTCACGAAGAGCATCCCGACCGGGCAGAGATCCGCCATCGCGGACGCGTCATGTGTCGCGCCCGAGGGCATGGCGAGCGCTGGCATGTCCATTGCGGCCATGGCGCGAGACAGCGCGTCCGTCACGACGGGGTCACAGGCGACTGCGGGTTGCTCGTAGGTCTTCTCGACCTGCACGGTCACCCCGGCCTGCGCGGCGATTTCCCGGGCCAGTTGCTCGGCGCGCGACTGGAAATCCAGCCGCATCTCGTCCGACGGCGCCCGAAGCTCCAAGGTCAGGCCGACCTCGGAGGGGATGGCGTTGACGACGCCGGGCCGTGCCTCGATCCGGCCGGCCGTGGCCCGGCAATCCTTGATCGCCGTCGCGGCGTCGGACACGGCCGCGACGAAGCGGGCGGCGGCGACCAGAGCGTCCCGTCGGCCCGCCATGGGAACCGTGCCGGCGTGACCCGTCTCGCCACTGAAGGTGACCGCGTAGCGGGAGATGCCGCAGATCGCGGTCACGACACCGAGTGACCGGCCCTCGGCTTCGAGCACGGGCCCCTGCTCGATATGGGCCTCCAGGTACCCGATCACCTCTTCGCCCTGGCGCGCAAGCGCAGGAATTCCGGCCGGATCCAGGCCGAACGCCTGCATCGCTTCACGCACATGCACCCCTTGCGCGTCCTGCATGTCCAGAACGGCCGGATCGAAGGTTCCGGCCAAGGCGCGCGGACCGATCAGGGCCGTCGGAAAGCGCACGCCTTCCTCGTCCGCGAAGGCCAGCACCTCGATCGCGAATGGCAGGCGGGCGCCTTCCTCGCGAAGGCGGCGGACGGCAAGGCAGGCCACGGCGATCCCCATGATCCCGTCGAAACGACCGCCCGAGCGGACGCTGTCCTGATGCGAGCCGAGCAGGAGCGCCGGCTTGCCGGCCATGGCGGGCGTTCGGCCGACAAGGGTCCCGGCCGCATCGAGGCTGACTTCCAGCCCGGCATCCTCCATCCAGGCCGATATGACATCGAGGGCCCGGCGATGTTCCGGGGTCCAGGGCAGTCGGGTGACCCCCGGCCCCGCTTCGGACATCTCGGCGATCTCCTGCAGCCTCGCCGCGGCCAACTCCCCGTATGTCATGCTTCCCCTTGTATTTATCATGATAAATTTGCTTTATGGATGTCTTCGGAAGTCAAAAGAGTCGTGCGATGGCGAGAGCGAGCGTCACCCCAGCCGAGAAGAGCCGCAGGCGCTCCCGCCCCATTCGCGTGGCCGAGGCCATCAAGGAATGGGTGGTCGAGCAGGGCCTGCAACCGGGCGACCGCCTGCCCGGCGAGACCGAGCTGATCGCGCGTTTCGGCATGGCCAAGGGCACGATCCGCGAAGCCATGCGGCTTCTGCAGGCGCAGGGCCTGGTGGAGACCAAGACCGGCCCCGGCGGCGGCAGCTTCGTCGGCGAGGTCTCGACCGAGCGCGCCCATGCCCTGCTCGCCAACTATTTCTACTTCCGCGACATCTCGATCGCCGACATCTACCAGCTTCGGGTCGCGCTCGAGCCGGAGGTCGCGGCCGCGCTGGCCGGGCGGCTGTCCGCCGATCATCTTTCGGAGCTGCGGGCCATCATCGACGGCTATGCCGAGCCCGCCAGCGACCCCGAGGAGGAGCGCAGGCAGCACGTCGCATCCCTGCGGTTCCATGCCCGGCTCGCGAGCTTCGCCGACAACGCCCTGCTGGGCTTCATCATCGGTTTCATGTCGCAGATCCTTGCGGATCTCACCGTCTACAAGCAGCTCTACGCCGCGCCCAATGTCGAGCTCTGGCGGACGGGCCGGCAGCATCAGCTTGACCTGCTCGACGCGATGGAGCGGGGGGATGCCGAGGCGGCGCGCTTCATCATGCGCTCGCACATGGAAATGGCCTGGCGGATGATGGAGGACCAGCAGGCCGTCGTCATGAAGCGCTTCATGACCCACTGATCAGCCGGCCGGGGTCACGGTTTCGCCATAGGGTTCGGCGCGCTCTGGCTCGTCCAGCGTCGGCACGAGGCGGGCCCATTCGCCGTAGGCGCCGCTGGTGGCCCGGCGATGCAGCTCCGCGAGGTCCCGCAGCGGCGTCTCGGAATGGTCGATACGCAGGCTGAGCGGTGCGGCGCTGCGCGACACGACGAGCAGCGCGGCCGACAGAAGCCCCCTGCTGTCACCCCCGGCCGCGGCGGCGGCCTCGAGCGCCGCGATGAGCCGCTCTGCCATGGTGCCACGCCCCTCGCGGTAGCCGTCCAGGCAGGCCTCGAGCACGTCGTCGCCGGACAGCAGGTTGCCGGTCACGACGACCGATGCCGCCTGCCGCGCCCCCGCCGCCGGAATGCTCGAAGCCCCGGTGAAATGCCCTGTGCCCCCCTTCGGATCGAGGGCCGCCAGCTGGCGGTGCGCGCGTCCCGCATCGGCATCGACGACCTCGGACACCGCCTCGGCGGCCGACAGGCCTGCCCGCATGCGATCAAGCACCCGGGCGCCCCAAAGCGTGCTCGGCAAGGAGCCCTGCGAGGCCGAGAGCCCCGATTCGGCATCCCCGCGCAGCACCCACCCCCCGACACAGAGGCTGCCCGTGGTGGCGGCGCCGCCATAAGTGCCTGTTTCCGCGTCATATGCGAGGATCGAAATCGTCATCCCGTCATCTCCGTGCCAGCACGCTTGAATTTATAATGAAAATTTGCCCTGATGCAATTTATCATGAAAAATAAGATCGCACCGAACAGGAGAGGTAACCCATGTCGATTGGACAACTGACCCGCCGAAGCCTGCTTGCTGCCGGCACCGCCCTCACCATGGCCCTGGGTGCCCCGGCCCTCGCCCAGACCCCGCCGGGCGTCCTCGTCGTCGGCCAGATCGCGGAGCCCAAGGCCCTCGACCCGGCGGCCGTGACGGCGGTGAACGACTTCCGCATCCTGATGAACGTCTATGACGGGCTGGTGCGCTACAAGGACGGCACGCTGGAGGTCGAGCCGGCGCTGGCGACCGGTTGGGAGATCTCGGAGGACGGCACCGAATACACCTTCACCCTGCGCGAGGGCGTCACGTTTCATGACGGCAGCCCGTTCGACGCCGAGGCGGTGAAGTTCAACTTCGACCGGATGCTCGACGAGAACCATCCCTTCTACGACACCGGCCCCTTCCCGCTTTCCTTCTTCTTCTCCGCGATCGAGGAGGTCGAGGTCGTCGACCCCATGACCGTGAAGTTCGTGCTGAACGAGCCCTACGCGCCGTTCCTGTCGAACCTCGCCTACCCGACCGGGCTGATCGTATCGCCCGCCGCGGTCGAGCAGCACGGCGCGGAATTCGGGCGCAACCCCTCGGGCACGGGCCCCTTCAGTTTCGCGGAATGGCGGCCCAACGAAGCGGTCGTCGTCGAGGCCAACCCCGACTACTGGGATGGCGCGCCGCAGCTCGAGGCGGTCGTGTTCCGGCCCATCACCGACGCGAGCACCCGCACGGCGGAGATGCTGGCCGGCGGCATCGACCTGATGGTCGAAGTGCCGCCCGTGGCGCTGTCGCAGTTCGAAGGCGAAAGCTACCAGCTGCACGAGCAGGCCGGCCCGCATCTGTGGTTCCTGATCCTCAACGCCAAGGAAGGCCCCTTCGCCGACAAGCTGGTGCGCCAGGCGGCGAACTACGCGATCGACAAGGAGGCGATCGTGAACGAGGTGCTCGAGGGCACCGCCGAAGTCGCCGCCGGCCCGACCCCGCCCGCCTTCGCCTGGGCCTACAACGAGGCTCTCGAACCCTACCCCTACGATCCGGAGAAGGCGCGCGAGCTGATCGCCGAGGCCGGCGCCGAAGGCGCCGAGCTGACCTTCTACGTGACCGAGGGCGGCTCGGGCATGCTCGATCCGGTGGCGATGGGCACAGCGATCCAGGCCGACCTCGAGGCGGTGGGCTTCGACGTGACGATCGAGACCTACGAATGGAACACCTTCCTGGGCGAGGTGAACCCGGGCCTCGAGGGCAAGGCCGACATGGCCGAGATGGCCTGGATGACGAACGACCCCGACACCCTGCCCTTCCTCGCGCTGCGCAGCGAGGCCTTTCCCGATCAGGGCGGCTTCAACTCGGGCTACTACTCGAACCCGGAGGTCGACGCGCTTCTCGAACAGGCCCGCCGCGCCACCGACCAGGACGAGCGCGCGCGCCTCTACCAGGAAATGCAGGAGATCGTGCACGAGGACGCGCCCTGGGTCTTCGTCGCCAATTGGAAGCAGAACGCGGTGACCAACGACCGGGTCGAGAATTTCGACCTCCAGCCCTCGTTCTTCCTGCTGCTCGACGACGTCGCCAAGAACTGATCACGCGCGGGGGCCGCGCCCCGGCCCCCGCTCCCTATACGGGAGACACCGCGCATGGGCGGATACATCCTCAGACGGCTGCTTTCGGCGGTGCCGGTGCTGCTCGGCATCACCGTGATCGTCTTCCTGATCATGGCACTGATCCCGGGCGACCCCGCGACCGCGATCCTGGGCAGCTACGCCACGCCCGAGAACGTCGCCCGCATCAACCGCGAGCTCGGCCTCGATGCGCCGCTCTGGCGCCAGTACCTGATCTGGCTGGGCAACATGCTGCAGGGCGATTTCGGGCAGAGCTTCGCCCTGAACCGGCCCGTGCTGGACGAGGTGCTCGAACGTTTCGGCGCGACGCTGATCCTCGCCGGCACGGCCTTCGTGCTCTGCGTCGTTCTCGGCGTCGTCGCCGGCACGATCTCGGCCGCCAACCAGTATGGCTGGGCCGACAAGACGATCACCTTCGCGGTGCTCCTGGGCATCTCCATCCCCTCCTTCTTCCTCGGCATGATGATGATCCTGCTCTTCGCGGTCCGGCTGCGCTGGTTCCCGGTGTCGGGCATGTGGCCGATCTACGGCACCCGCGACGCCGCCGCGCTGCTCTCGCACCTGGCCATGCCGGCGCTCGCGCTCGCCGTCGTGGCCACAGGCGTGATCGCCCGGCTGTCGCGTTCGGCCCTGCTCGAGGTGCTGCGGCAGGATTTCATCCGCACCGCCCGCGCCAAGGGCGTGCATGAGCGTTCGGTGATCTGGCGCCACGCCCTGCGCGCCGCGATGGTGTCGATCCTGCCGGTGCTGGGCATCCAGGCGGGCTTCGTGCTCTCGGGCGCCGTCTATATCGAGATCGTGTTCCAGTGGCCGGGCATCGGCCGGATGCTGGTCGACGCGATCCTGCGCCGCGACATCCTCCTGGTGCAGGGCGGCGTGATCGTCGTCGCCGCCTGCTACGTGTTCTTCAACATCGTGGTCGACGTGGCCCAGAGCCTGCTCGACCCGAGGATCCGGACATGACCGCCTCGCTGATGCTTTTCTCGCGCAACCGGCTGGCGCTGGCGGGCGGCGTCGTGCTGGCCTTCGTCCTGCTGCTCGCGCTGGCCGTGCCGCTTATGCCGCTGGCCGACCCGGACGTGACCAACACCGCGAACCGGTTCCGCCCGCCATTGTCGGAAGGCGCCCTGCTCGGCACCGATCATCTGGGCCGCGACCTGCTGTCCCGCCTGCTCTGGGGCACGCGCCTGTCGCTGGCCGTGGGATTCGCCGCGGCGGCCATCGCCGCGACCATCGGCGCTGCGATCGGCGTCATCGCCGGCTTCTACGGCGGGCGGCTCGACAACGTCATCATGCGCGGCGTCGACATGCTGATGGCCTTTCCCTACATCCTGCTGGCGCTGGCCATCGTGGCGGCGCTCGGGCCCGGCCTCCTGAACGCGCTGATCGCCGTCGCGGCCGTCAACGTGCCGTTCTTCGCCCGCAACATCCGCGGCATCACCGTCGGGCTCGCGCACAAGGAGTTCGTCGACGCCGCCCGCCTCTCCGGCCTGTCGCGCCCGCAGATCATCCTCACCGAGATCCTGCCGAACGTGCTGCCGGTCATCGTCATCGCGATGTCGACCACGATCGGCTGGATGATCCTCGAGACGGCGGGCCTGTCGTTCCTGGGGCTGGGCAGCCAGCCGCCGCAGGCGGATCTCGGCTCGATGCTGGGAGAGGCGCGCGCCGCGCTCATCAGCCACCCGCACACCTCGGTGGTGCCGGGCGTCATGATCCTGATCATCGTGATGTCGATCAACCTGCTGGGCGACGGCATCCGCGATGCGCTCGATCCTCGGCTCAAGTCCGGCGCGCTGTCGCGGCCGATGGCCGCGACCCGGGTGCGCCGCCGGACCCACGCCCCGGAACCGGGCCTCGAGGGCATCCTCGCGCTCGAAGGGCTCGAGACGGAGTTCCATGTCGGACCGCGGAAGCTGCGCGCCGTGGGCGGGGTGAGCCTCGCGGTCAGGCCGGGCGAATGTCTCGGCATCATCGGCGAGAGCGGCTCCGGCAAGTCGGTCACCGCCCTGTCGGTCACCGGGCTCGTGGCGTCGCCGCCCGGCGTCATCACCGGCGGCGCGGTACGCTACCGCGGCGACGACCTCATCGGGGCGCCCTATGAGCGCCTGCGCGCCGTGCGCGGCCGCGAGATCGCCTATATCTTCCAGGACCCGCTCTCGACGCTGCACCCGCTCTACCGGGTCGGCGACCAGCTGGTCGAGGCGATCCGGGCGCACCAGAAGATCGGGGCCGACGCGGCGCGCGGCAAGGCGGTCGAGCTTCTGCGCGACGTCCGGATCCCCAACCCCGAGCGCCGGATCTCGGACTACCCGCACGAGATGTCGGGCGGGATGCGCCAGCGCGTCGGGATCGCCATGGCGCTGGCCAACGACCCGGAGGTGATCATCGCCGACGAGCCGACCACCGCGCTCGACGTCACCGTGCAGGCGCAGATCCTGTCGCTGCTCGACGACCTCCGCCGCTCCCGCGATCTCGCCATCATCTTCATCACCCATGACTTCGGGGTCGTGGCGCAGCTCTGCGACCGGGTGGCGGTGATGTATGCCGGCAAGGTGGTCGAGGAGGGTCCGACCAAGGCGGTTCTCGCCGCGCCGCGCCATCCCTACACCGCCCGGCTCATCGCCTGCGTGCCCGAGCTGGGCGGCGGACGCCGCAGGCTCGAGGCGATCCCGGGCCTGCCGCCCGCCGTCGACCGGCTGCCTGAGGGTTGTGCCTTCGCGGAGCGGTGCAACAAGGCGCGCGGCGTGTGTCGCGAGGGGCATATCCCGCTCGCCCAGGAGGGCGACCGGGCCGTGCGCTGCCTCTTTCCGGAAGAAAGCCCTGCCAGGGAGGCTGCCGAATGACCAAGGCCCTGCGACTGGACAACCTCTCCAAGACCTTTCCCCTGCGCGGCGGGCTGTTCGGAGGTCCGCGCGCCGGCGTGCGCGCGGTGCAGCCGATCTCGCTCAGCGTGGAGCAGGGCGAGACGCTCGGCATCGTGGGGGAGTCGGGCTGCGGCAAGACCACGCTGGCGCGGATGCTCGTCGGCCTCGTCGCGCCGAGCACCGGCACGATCGAGATCGAGGGAGCCGCCCTCGACACCGCGGATCCGGCCGATTTCGGCCGGCGCATCCAGTATGTCTTCCAGGACCCGATCTCCTCGCTCAACCCCCGCAAGACGATCCGGCAGATCCTGGAGCTTCCGCTCAGGAAGCTGCACGGCATGGACAAGGCCGCCCGCGCGCAGCGCATCGCCGAGATATTCGACGACGTGAACCTGCGGCCCGAATTCCTCGATCGCTACCCGCACGAGTTCTCGGGCGGCCAGGCGCAGCGGATCGGCATCGCCCGGGCGCTGGCGGCGGATGCGCGCATCCTGATCCTCGACGAGCCGGTCTCGGCGCTCGACGTCAGCGTGCAGGCGCAGGTGCTGAACCTGCTCGCCGATCTGCGCAAACGCCTCGGGCTGACCTATCTCTTCATCAGCCACGACCTCGCGGTGGTCGAGGCGGTCTCGGACCGGGTGGCCGTGCTCTATTTCGGCGCCCTAATCGAGATCGGACCGGCCGAGCGGGTCTTCCGGGCGCCGCAGCACCCCTACACCAAGCTTCTGGCCGACAGCGCACCCGTCGTGGGACGCGCGCTCGAAGCGCCGGAGGCCCGAGGGAGCGAACTGCCCGACCCCCTCGATCCGCCCCAGGGATGCGCCTTCGCGGCCCGCTGCCCGCGTGCGACGGAGAAGTGCCGCAGGGCTCCGCCCCCTCTCGAAGCCGCGCCGGGCGGAGGCGCCGTCGCCTGCTATCACCCGATCCGAGACACGGCGTAGCGCTCACTCTCTCTCGGACCTCGAACATTGCGCCCCGGCCGAACCCGGCCCATGTCGCGGACCGGCGCGCATGGTCGAGGCCATTCGCGCCGCGAACCCTCACGGTTTTTCCCACCTCGCTTCAGCGAAGGCAGGCGGCCAAGTCACCTCAGGCGCTGGCCGGTCTCGGCGTCGAAGACGAAGGCGGCCTCGGGGTCGAATGCGAGGCCCACGCGATCGTCCGCCCGTCTGTGGTGGTCGCCGCGATCCTCGACGATCGTGCGCTCTCCCGACTTCGAGACCAGGTACAGGTAGGACACGCCGCCCAGGCTCTCGACCAGGTCGATCTGGTGCGTGTCACCCTCGGGGTCGACGCGAAGATGCTCGGGGCGGATACCGACGACGACCGGCCCGCGATCGGGCAATTGCCGGACCGGTTGCCGGACCTTCCGGCCGAAGGCCTCGATGTCGACCATGTCCCCGGCTACATGCGCCTTGAAGAAGTTCATCGCCGGAGAGCCGATGAAGCCCGCGACGAAGCGGTTGTCGGGATCGCGGTAGAGATCCATCGGCGCGCCGACCTGCTCGATCCGCCCGTCGCGCAGCACGACGATCTTGTCCGCCAGCGTCATCGCCTCGACCTGATCGTGCGTGACGTAGATCATCGTCGCGCCGATCTCCTTGTGCAAGCGCGCGATCTCGACCCGCATGTCGACCCGAAGCTCCGCATCGAGGTTCGAGAGCGGCTCGTCGAACAGGAACACCTCCGGCCCGCGCACGATGGCGCGGCCGATGGCGACGCGCTGACGCTGGCCGCCCGACAGCGCCTTGGGCTTGCGGTCCAGCAGCGGCTCGAGCTTCAGGATGCGGGCCGCCTCGCTGACCTTCGCATCGATCTCTTGCTTCCTGTGCCCGGTCATCTTCAGGCCGAAGCCCATGTTCTCGCGCACGGTCATGTGCGGGTAGAGCGCATAGGTCTGGAACACCATCGCCACGCCGCGGTCGGCCGGATCGAGCCGGGTCACCTCGCGCCCGCCAATGCTGATCCGGCCATCGCTGGTCTCCTCGAGCCCGGCGATCATCCGCAGGAGCGTGGACTTGCCGCAGCCCGAGGGGCCGACGAAGACCACGAACTCGCCATCCTCGATCTCGAGGTCGATCCCGTGGATGACCTGCGTGGCGCCGTATTTCTTGATCGTATCGGCAAGGGTGACGCGTGACATGTCAGTGGGCCTCGTTGTCGGGTCGGGACGCTGTCGGGCCGGTGAGCGCGCGGATCGTGGCGATCTCATCCGGGTCGTAGGGTCGGCCGTCCTCGTGCAGCAGGTCGTGGAACCAGATGCCGGTGTCGGCCTGCCCGCCATGCTGACGGACGAGCGCTTCGGGCCATGGCAGATGCGTCTGGGTGCGGCCCTTCACGAAGCCCCACTGGAAGCACCCGACGCCGCGATCCCGGTAGAGCGCGAGCTGATCGGAGATGCGGCTGTCGACGGCGCGGGCCATCCATTCGGTGCAGAGCATCGGCCGGTCGTGGCGCGCCAGATGGTCGATGAAGCCCGCCACCTGCGCGGCATCCGAATAGGCATGGAAGGTGACGATGTCCGACAATTCCAGCGCGCGGCGGTCGATCTCGGTCCGGTAAGGCAGGTCGCCGCTGCCGGGCGCGGGCGTCGCCCAGGCCCCGACGGTGAGCGGCGCCTTCGGCCGCTCGTCGCGGGCCCATGCGAAGGCGGCTTCCATCAGCGCGAGGCTATGCGGCGTGAGGCCGGCGTCGTATTGCGAGAAGCCGCCCGGCTCGAAGATCATCCGGTTTCCGGGCTCGTTGTAGAGATCCCAGAACAGCACCCGGTCGTCGTCGCGAAAGCACGACACGATGTCCCGCAGATAGGCCTCGAGCGCCGGCCAGCTGCCGCGATCCATCACCGCGGCCCGGCCCGGGCTGGCGACGGCGCGGTTGTTGTGGACGCCGGGCAGCGGATCGGGCTGCGGCCCGTAGACCGGCTCGGCCCCGCCGAAGCCGCAATCGTCGAACAGGCAGGGCACGGTCAGGATGCCCTGCCCCGCGGCCTCCGCCATCAGCCAGTCGAGCCGATCGACCAGCCCGTCCCGGTCCTGTTCCCAGACCAGCGAATGCAGGTTGACGCGGATCGCGTTGAACCCGATCCCGGCCGCCCAGCCCAGCTCGCGCGAGATGGTCGCCCGGTCGAAACTCTCGGCCTGCCACATCTCGAGGAAGTTCACCGCCGAGGACGGCAGGAAGTTGAAGCCGCAGATCCAGGGCTTGTCCGCCCACCAGGCGCGCGCGTCTTCAGGGGTCCATCGGGCCATGGCTCTCGTTCTCCGGTCTTCGGGGAGGAGCCGTCCCGCCGCGCGCGGCGGGGGACGGCGGGACAGGTCAGCGGTCGAGCTGGTCCTGCACTTCGATCTCGGCATCGGCCAGCGCGTCCTCGACCGGCTTGTCGGTCAGCCAGATCGCCTGAAGCTCGCGGTTCAGGATGTCCTGGATCGCGCCGTAGCTCTCGCTCGGCGGCGTGTCGCGGGCGATCTCGACCGTGCCGGCATACTCGGCGCGATGCGGCAGCGACTGGTAGGTCTCGCTCTCCAGCACCGAGTTGCGGACCGCCATGTGGCCGGTGCGCGCCCAGTCGATGTTGTGGTCGTTGATGAAGGCCAGGACCTTCAGCGCGGCCTGGTACTTTTCGGCGTCATTCGCCTCCAACGGCGAGGGGATCACCCAGATATGGCTGTCGGCCCAGGTCGCGCCCTCGCCGAACAGGCTGGGGAAGTCCGCGACGTAGTAGTCGTCGAGCCCGGTCTCCTCCTTGGCGGCCTCGGCGGTGTAGAAGTCGACGACCCAGGTGCCGTTGACCAGAACCGCGGCCTCGCCGTTCAGGAAGGCCTGCTGGCTGTCGGCGTAGTTCAGCTGCGGGTTGGCGAGATCCTCGGCAAAGAGCTGGGTGATCGCCTCGACGGCGGCCTGGGCCTCGGCGGTCTCGATCGTGGCGGTGCCGTCCTCGGTGAAGATGTTCGAGCCCTGCTGCCACAGCAGCGCCAGCACCAGCCGCACGCCGATCGGGAACTGGGCGAAGTCGGCGGCGAGGTAGTCCTGGCCGGTGGCCTCCTTGAGCATCTTCGCGTGCTCGAGCAGCTCCTCGGGCGAGCTGGGCAGCACCGGCTTGCCGTCCTGCACCAGCCCCGCCTGCTCCATCAGCGCCATGTTGACGTGCCAGAGGTTGGCATGCAGGTCCATCGGCACGCCGTAGATCGCGCCGTCATGGGTCACCGCCGCGCGCGCGCTCTCCGTCCAGTCGGCGGGGTCGATGCCGGCGGCCTCGAGATCGTCCGTGAGATCGGCCAGCGCGCCGATTCCGGCGAATTCCGGCACCCTGTGCCGGTGCATCACGTGGATGTCGGGCGGGGTGCCGCCGGCATAGGCCGCCTTGATCTGGTCGTAGTAGTTGCCCCAGTCGGTCGGCAGCGTCTCGACCGAGACGCCCTCGATCTCGGCATCGGCGGCGTTGATGATCGACTGGATGATGCAGGCCTCGCCGACGCTGGTCTCGGTGTCGGTTCCGGCATCCTCGCAGGCGCCGAAGAAGCGGCCGAGCGTGATCTCCTGGGCCTGGGCGCCGGTCGTGAGCGCACTGGCCACGAGGGCTCCGGTAAGCAGGTGTTTCATGGTTCTCCTCCCATGGGTGCGTTTGGGGCGGGGCCCCGGCTCATCCCTTGCTTCCCCCCGCGGTCATGGCCTGGACCACGTAACGCTGGAAGATCAGGAACAGGATCACGACCGGAAGCGAGGCGATGACTCCCGAGGCCATGACGCGGCCCAGCCCTTCCGATTGCGCGAAGTTCGACTGGATGCTCGCGAGCCCCAGGGTGATGGTGAAGTAGTCGCGCTGCTGCGCCGAGACGAGCGGCCAGAGATAGTCGTTCCAGGCGTAGAGGAAGGTCAGGATCGCCAGCGTCATCATCGCCGGCCGCGCCAGCGGCAGCATGACGTGCCAGAAGATCTGCAGCCAGCTCACGCCTTCGAGCCTTGCCGCCTCCTCGATGTCCTTCGGGATCGCCTTGAAGAACTGCATCATCAGGAAGACGCCGATCGGCACCGCCATGCGCGGCAGGATCAGCGCGTGGTAGCTGTTGTGCCAGCCCAGATCGGCGAACATCGTGTAGAGCGGGATGAACACCGCCTGCTCGGGCACCATCAGGCCGATCAGGCAGAGCACCACGATCGGCGCCTTGAACGGGAAGTTCAGCCGGGCCAGCGCGAAGCCCGCCGTGGTCGAGACCGCGAGAACCCCCAGCGTCATGCCCAAGGCTACGACGACCGAGTTCAGGAACCACATCGGCGTCTGGCCGAAGGCGAAGAGCGCGGCGTAGTTGTCGGCGGTGAACGGGATCGGCACCAGCCCCAGCGCGGTCGAGGAGGTCGTCCGTGCCAGCACGTCGTTGGGCTGGAACGACAGCGACACCATCCAGATCGTCGGCACCAGCCACAGGAAGGCCGGGATCGACAGGGCGGTGACGAGCCAGAAGTAGCTGCGCGACAGCATCAGTCCTTCTCCCTTCCGACGAGAAACTGGACGACCGAGAAGGCGCCGATGATGAGGAACAGGAAGACCGCCATCGCCGAGGCCCGGCCCAGCTCGCTGTCGCGGAACGCGGTCTGGTAGATGTATCGCACCAGAACCTGGGTCTCGTCGTTCGGTCCGCCCTGCGTCATCAGGTGCGACTGGCCGAAGACCTGGAAGTGCAGGATGATCTGCAGAACGATGACGACCGTGATCGTGCGCTTGAGGTTGGGCAGCGTGATGTACCAGAACGCCTTGGCGCCGGTCGCGTGGTCGAGCGCGCCGGCCTCGTAGAGGTCGCGGCTGATGTCCTGCAGCCCCGCGAGGAACAGGATCATCGCGATCCCGAGAGACCACCAGATGGTCGGGATGACGATCGCCGCCATCGCGAAGCGCTCGTCCGTCAGCCAGTTCACCGGCGAGCCGCCGGTCAGCTCGGTGATGTTGGCGACGAGACCCTGCCGCGGCGAGAACATGATCTGCCAGATCAGAGTGACCACCGTGACCGAGAGCACCTGGCTGAGGAAGAACAGCGTCCTGAGAACCGACATCGCGCGGGTCTCGCGGTTCATCGCGGCGGCGAGCACCAGCGCCGAGATCGTCACACCGGGGACGGTGAGCGCCACGAACAGGATCGTGTTGCCGACGGTCGGCCAGAAGCGGCGGTCGTACCAGCGCCCCTCCTCGCCCGCATGGATGCCCGCCACCACGAAGAGCAGCAAGGCCGCCGCGGCGAGGCCGATGGCCGGGCCCCGCCCGATCCGCCGCGTCGCGTGCAGGATCGCCGCGAGGACGAGCCCGGCCAGGGCAAAAAGCTGCAGCCCGGGCCGCGCCCACGCGCTCCACTCAATGCCGCGCCCCCACATGACGCGGACATAGTTGCGCGCGCCGACGAACTCCTTGGCGTCCGGGTTGAAGGCGACCTCCAGCAGGTTCCAGTCATGCAGGCTGATCCAGACGCCCCGGAAGAACGGGTAGACCAAAAACAGAGCATAGGTCGCGAGGAAGGGCAGCAGCAGCAGGGCCGCGGACTGCGCCTGGCTCAGCCGGCTCAACGGTGATCGCTTCGACGCCATGTCCTCCCCCTCCGTCAAGCCGCGAATCCCGGTGATTCCGCTTGTGATAATATTATTAGCAATATTTATTAGCTGCGTCTAGAAGTTGCTTTCCAGCTCCCGCCCGTACACGGATCGGCACCATGTCAGACCATGAGCAATCCAAGCCGTCCCGCGTCACGATGAAGGATGTCGCGCGGCGTGCCGGCGTCTCGCAGTCGACGGTGTCCTTCGTCCTGAACGGCACCGAGGACATGCGGATCAGCGCGGAGACCCGGAAGCGGGTCCTCGATGCGGTCGACGCGCTGGGCTACCGGCCGCGCGCCGCCGGGCGGCCGATGACGGCCACCGCGCATCGGGTCATCGGCCTGATGTTCGACGAGGTCGCCACCAGCCCCTTCGCCTCGATCTCGATCGAGGGGGTGCAGGAAGAAGCCTGGAAGAGCGGCGTGATCGCCGAGGTGGTGATGACCGGAGGAGATCGCGACTACGAGGCCGCGGTCCTCAAGAAATGGGCCGCCGACCGGGTTCACGGCGTGATCTATGGCTCGATCCTCACGCGCCGGGTGACGCCGCCCGATGCGCTGGCCCGGCACAGGGCCGTGCTGCTCAACTGCCATGACGACACGGGGCGGTATCCGTCGATCGTTCCGGCCGAACGCCGGGGCGGCGAGGTCGCGACCCATGCCCTGATCGCGGCCGGGCACCGGAAGATCGCCTTCATCACGGGCGAGCCGTGGATGGAGGCCTCGGCCCAGCGACGGGAGGGCTACGAGCGCGCGCTCGTCGCGGCGGGCCTGCCGGTCGATCCGTCGCTGATCGCCGAGGGGAACTTCCTGCCCAGCGGCGGGCGCGACGCAACGCTGCAGCTGATGAACGGCCCGGTTCGGCCCGACGCCATCTTCTGCGCCAACGACCTGACCGCGATCGGCTGCTACGAGGCGCTGAAGGAGATCGGCGAGAGGATCGGCGAAACCATCGCGGTGATGGGCTACGACGACCAGGAGATCGCCCAGCACCTGTCGCCCGCCCTGTCGACGGTGCTGCTGCCGCATCGCGAAATGGGCAACTGGTGCGCGCGGACCCTGCTGTCGGACGAGGCCGGACCCTTCGAGCAAACCCGCCTGGAATGCCCGCTGGTCGCACGCGAGTCGCACGTGGTCTCTCGGGCCTGACGCCCGGAGACGGCCAATGCCGATCCGTCGTTCCGCGAAGCCCTGACCCAGCCGATGCGCCCCCGCGAGCGGGTGGTGCCGATCAGCTCGGGCTGGGGAAGCACCGATCGGCTCGCCGTCACTCTCGCGCTCGCGAACCACTGGAGGCGTGCCATGCGACCGTTTCTGGCTGGCTGAAAACCGCGTAGCGTGGCGGCAGCGATTCTCCGTGAGAACAGCCCCCGGCCCGTGGCCTGATCCTCCAACCTCCCGAAGGGCCGCCCCCCCGCCCCCATTGGTTCGTGGCCGCACCAAAGCGCCCGCGCCCTCCGAAAACGAACGGCCCGCATCCGCGCAGGTTGTGCGCCATCGCGCCTGCTGCTACCAATTCAGCGAATCCGTTGGGGTGCCCCGTCTGGGGCTGAGAGGCGCGAGCCAACCCATCGAACCTGATCCGGACAATACCGGCGTAGGGAACGGAGCATGATCGCGCGCGGCCGAAGGCCGCTGCCCCGTCGTCCTCCGTCCGTCGTTGGTGGAGGAGACGATGATGACGCCACATGTATCCGCACTGACCATTGCCGGCTCCGACAGCGGCGGCGGCGCCGGCATCCAGGCCGACCTCAAGACCTTCTCGGCCCTCGGCGTCTACGGCACCAGCGCGATCACCGCCATCACCGCACAGAACACCCGCGGCGTGCGCGCGGTCGCGCCGGTCGCGCCCGCCATGGTCGCGGCGCAGATCGCCGCCATCCTCGAAGACATCGCGCCGCGGGCGATCAAGATCGGCATGCTCTCCTCGCCCGAGATCGTCGCCGCGGTCGCCACGGCGCTGGCAGGATATGCCGGCCCGGTCGTGCTTGACCCGGTGATGGTCGCGAAGTCGGGCGACCGGCTGCTGGCCGAAGAGGCCGAGGCGGCGCTGATCGAGGCCCTGCTTCCGCGCGCCGACGTCCTGACGCCCAACCTGCCGGAGGCCGCGCGCCTGCTGGGCCGCGATCCGGCCCGCGATGCCGCGCAGACCGAGGCGCAGGGCCGGGCGCTTCTTGCGCTCGGCGCCCGGGCGGTGGTGATGAAGGGCGGCCACGCCGAGGGGGTCTCCTGCATCGACCGGCTCGTGACGCCCCATGGCGTCACGCCGATGGCACAGCCGCGCCTTGCCACGCGCAACACGCATGGCACGGGGTGCAGCCTGTCCTCGGCCATCGCCGCCGAGCTGGCCAAGGGGGCCAAGCTCGAGGCGGCGGTCCGGCGCGCCCAGTCCTGGCTGCATGGCGCGATCCGGGGGGCGGACGGGCTGGGCCTCGGCGCCGGCCATGGCCCGGTCCACCACTTCCACGAGGTCTGGGCGTGATGCGGGCCAAGGTGCTGGGCGCCGGCGTCGCCGGCCTTTGCGTGGCGGCCGAACTCGTCGCCCGTGGCTGCGAGGTCACCGTCTTCGACCCCGCGCCCCGACCCGGGCCGCATGGCTGCTCGTGGTGGGCCGGCGGCATGCTGGCGCCGTTCTGCGAGGGCGAGACGGCCGAGGAGCCGGTCGTCCGGCTCGGCCGGGAGGCGGTCGACTGGTGGCAGCGGCAGGGCGTGCGGGTCGAACGCCACGGCACGATTGTGCTCACGCTCGGCCGCGACCGGCGCGAGCTCGACCGCTTCGCGCGGCGCGTGGAGGGCCATGCCGCGCTCGACGCCGCGGGCCTCGCCGCGCTCGAACCCGATCTCGGCGGCCGCTTCGACCGGGCGCTGCATGTCGCGGCCGAGGCGCATCTCGATCCGCGCGTCGCGCTGCTGCATCTGCGCGACCGGCTGGAGCGCGAGGGCGTCGCCTTCGTCGAGGGGCCCGGCCCGGCGGGCGGGCCGACCTTCGATTGCCGCGGCCTCGCGGCGCGGGACAGCCTGCCGGACCTGCGCGGCGTGAAGGGCGAGATGGCGGTGCTGCGCAGCCCCGATATCCGCCTCGCCCGCCCCGTCCGGCTGCTGCATCCACGCTTTCCGCTCTATGTCGTGCCGCGCGCGGACGGGCACTTCATGCTGGGCGCGACGCAGATCGAAAGCGACGACCGCCGCCGCAGCGTCCGCTCCGTGCTCGAACTGCTCTCGGCCGCCTATGCGCTGCACCCCGCCTTCGGCGAGGCCGAGCTGGTCGAGATCGGCGTCGATGCCCGCCCGGCCTTTCCCGACAACCTGCCCCGCCTGCGGCGACGCGGCGAGACGATCCACGTCAACGGGCTGTTCCGCCACGGCTTCCTGCTCGCGCCCGCGCTGGCGCGGATGGCGGTCGAGGCGGCCTGCGACCACACCACACCGGAGCTGATGGATGAAGATCATGATTAACGGCACCGCCACCGAGGTGGGCGCTGAGACGCTCGACGCGATCCTGGCCGAGCTCGGCTACGGCGACGCCAAGCTCGCCACCGCCGTCAACGAAGACTTCGTGCCGGCCACGGCGCGCGCGGACACGAGGCTCGCCCCCGGCGACCGGGTCGAGATCGTCACGCCGCGGCAGGGAGGCTGAGATGCAGCTCTACGGCACTGAGATCGCGTCGCGGCTGATGCTCGGCACCGCGCAATACCCCTCGCCGCACGTGCTGGCCGAGGCCTTCCGCCGCTCCGGCGCGGGCATCGCGACGGTGTCGGTCCGGCGCGAGGCCGGTGGCGAGCGGGCCGGCGCGGCCTTCTGGGACCTCGTGCGCGAGCTGGGCGTGGCGCTGCTGCCCAACACCGCCGGCTGTCATTCGGTGCGCGAGGCGGTCACCACGGCGCAGATGGCGCGCGAGCTGTTCGACACGAACTGGATCAAGCTCGAGGTGATCGGCCATGCCGACACGCTGCAGCCCGACCCCTTCGGGCTGGTCGAGGCCGCCCGCATCCTGAGCGAGGACGGCTTTCGGGTCTTTCCCTACACCACCGAGGACGTGGTTCTGGCCGAGCGCCTGCTTGCCGCCGGCTGCGAGGTGCTGATGCCTTGGGGCGCGCCGATCGGCACCGGGCTGGGCCTGACCAACATCTACGGCCTGCGCACACTCAGGGCGCAGTTCCCCGAGGTGCCGATGGTCATCGATGCCGGGCTCGGCCTGCCCAGCCAGGCGGCGATGGCGCTGGAGATGGGGTTCGACGCGGTGCTGCTGAACACCGCCGTCGCGAAGGCCGGCGACCCGGCCGGCATGGCCGAGGGCTTCGCCCGAGCGGTCGAGGCCGGGCGTCTGGCCTTCGAGGCCGACCCGATGGAGCCGCGCGAAATGGCCGCGCCCTCGACCCCGGTGATCGGCAAGGCGTTTCTCGCATGACGCTCGACCGTTTCTACCCGATCTTCGACGGGCCGGGCTGGCTCGAACGGGCGCTGCCGCTGGGCGTCAGGCTGGTGCAGCTGCGGCTCAAGCAGGTGCCGGAGGCCGAGCTGCCGCCGCTGCTGTCGCGGGCGCAGGCGCTCTGCCGCGCCCATTCGGCGGTGCTCGTAGTCAACGACCACTGGCGCGCGGCGATCGATGCGGGCTGCGACTGGGTGCATCTGGGTCAGGAAGACCTCGACACCGCCGACCTGCCCGCGATCCGCCGGGCCGGGCTGAAGCTCGGCGTCAGCACGCATGACCATGCCGAGCTCGACCGCGCGCTGTCGCTCTCGCCCGACTACGTGGCGCTCGGCCCGGTCTACCCGACCATCCTCAAGAAGATGAAGTGGCACCAGCAGGGGCTGGAGCGCGTCACCGAATGGAAGCGGCTCGTGGGCGAGCTGCCGCTGGTCGCCATCGGCGGCATGAGCGTCGCGCGCGCGGCCGGCGCCTTCGCGGCGGGCGCGGACATCGTCTCGGCCGTCACCGACATCACGCTGAACGACGACCCCGAGGCGCGCCTGCGCAAGTGGATCGAGGCGACGCGATGAACCGCTATGCCCGGCAGGTCGCCGTGCCCGAACTGGGCCCCGAGGGGCAGGAACGGCTGCGCCGCGCGAAGGTGCTGGTGGTCGGGGCCGGCGGGCTGGCCGCGCCGGTGCTGCAATATCTTTGCGGCGCGGGTGTCGGCCATGTCCGGCTGGTCGATCCCGACCGGGTCGAGGCGTCGAACCTGCACCGGCAGACGCTGTTTCGCGAGGCCGACATCGACCGCCCCAAGGCCGAGGCGGCGGCCGCCGCGCTGGCCGCGCGCAACCCCGAATGCCGCGTCACACCGGTGATTGCGGCGCTCGAGCCGGACAATGCCGCGGCGTTGTGTGACGGCACGGACCTCGTGCTCGACTGCGCCGACAGCTTCGCGGCGAGCTACATCCTGTCCGACAACTGCCACGCCGCCGGGCGGCCGCTGGTCAGCGCCTCGGTCATCGGGATGGACGGCTATGCCGGCGCCTTCTGTGGCGGCGGGCCGAGCCTGCGGGCGGTGTTTCCCGAACTGCCGGGGCGCGCGGGCTCCTGCGCCGAGGACGGCGTGCTGGGGCCGGTGGTCGGCGTCATCGGCGCGCTGCAGGCGCAGATGGCGCTGGCCCTGCTGGCGGGCATCGCGCCCTCGCCGCTGGGCCGGCTCGTGACCTTCGATGCGCGCAGCTACCGCTTCGGCGGCTTTGACTTCACCGGCGCGGCCGAACCCGAGCGGCGCCCCGGCTTCCTGTCGCCCGCGCGGATCGCCGAGACCGATTTCCTCGTCGACCTGCGGGCCGAGGACGAGGCGCCGCTGGTCCGCCCCGCGGCGCACCGCCTGCCCGTCACGGCCTTCGGGCCGGACGGCCCCGTCCCTGCCCCCGGCCAGCGGGCCGTGCTGTGCTGCCGCTCGGGCCTGCGCGCCTGGGCCGCCGCCGAGCGGCTCGCCCAAGCCTGGAACGGAGAGATCTGCCTCGTCGCCCTGGGCGACCCCACCGGAGAGACCCGATGAAAGCCGCACTCACCACCCTCGCCCTTCTGGCCGCCACGCCGGCCGCCGCGCAGGACGAACTCACCGTCATGCTCGACTGGTTCGTCAACCCCGACCACGGCCCGATCATCGTCGCGCAGGAGCAGGGCTACTTCGCCGAGACCGGGCTCACGGTCGAGGTGATCGCCCCCGCCGACCCGGCCGATCCGCCCAAGATGGCCGCCGCCGGGCGGGCCGACCTGGCCATCTCCTACCAGCCGCAGCTGCACCTGCAGGTGGCCGAGGGGATGCCGCTCGTGCGGGTGGGCACGCTGGTCGCCACGCCGCTCAACTGCCTGCTGGTGCTGGAGGACGGGCCCATCGACGAGATCGCCGATCTCGCGGGCCGCAAGGTCGGCTTCTCGGTGGCCGGCGTCGAGGAGGCGCTGCTCTCCTCGATTCTGGCCGCCAACGGCCTCGCGATGCAGGACATCGAGCTCGTCAACGTCAACTGGTCGCTGTCGCCCGCGCTCATGTCGGGCCAAGTCGACGCCGTGATCGGCGCCTTCCGCAACTTCGAGCTCAACCAGATGGAGATCGAGGGCGTCGCGGGGCGGTGCTTCTATCTCGAGGAAGAGGGACTACCCGCCTATGACGAGCTGATCTACGTCGCCAACCCCGAGACCATGGACGCGGATCGCGTCCGGCGCTTCCTCGCCGCGACCGAGCGCGCGACGCAGTTCATCGTCAACCACCCGGACGAAAGCTGGGAGATCTTCGCCGGCACCTCGGCCGAGCTGCGCGACGAGCTGAACGAGCGCGCTTGGGCCGACACCATCCCGCGCTTCGCCCTGCGGCCCGCGGCGCTGGACGCGGGCCGCTACCACCGCTTCGAGGTGTTCCTGAACGAGGCCGGGCTGGTCGAGGGCACGCGCGCCGTCTCGGACCTCGCGATCGACCTGGGGGCGCAATGAGCTACGGCACCACCTTTCCGCTCTGGCGCGCGGCCGCCGGCGACGCGTGGCAGGCCTATACCCGCCATCCCTTCGTCGAGGCGATGCGCGACGGCACGCTGCCGCGCGCGGCGTTCCTGCGCTACCTCGTGCAGGACTACCTGTTTCTCGTCCATTTCTCCCGCGCCTGGGCGCTGGCCGTGACCAAGGCCGAGACGCTGGACGAGATGCGTGCCTGCGCCGCCACCGTGCACGGGCTGCTCGACCAGGAAATGCAGCTGCATGTCGAGACCTGCGCCGCCGAGGGCATCCCCGAGGCGGATCTCTTCGCCGCGCGCGAAGCGCCGCAGAACATCGCCTATACGCGCTACGTGCTCGACGCCGGCCATTCGGGCGATCTTCTCGACCTGCTGGCCGCGCTCGCGCCTTGCGTCCTGGGCTATGGCGAGATCGGCGCGCGGCTTTCGGCCGAGGCCGAGCACCCCGCCTATGCCGACTGGATCGCGACCTATGCGGGGGCCGACTACCAGCGCAGTTGCCGCGAGGTCGGCGCGCTGATCGACGCGGCGGTCGCCCGGCGGCTCGGCACCGTGCCCGAGACCAGCCCGAGATGGCCCCGTCTCTGCGCCCGCTTCGACATGGCGACGCGGCTCGAGGCCGACTTCTGGGGCATGGGGCTCGCGGAATGAGCGCCGCGCCGTCGCTGCGCCTGTCGGGCCGCGCGGCGATCGGCGGCGTGCCGATCTTCGGCCCCGTCACGCTCGAGGCGCCGGCGGGCGCCTGGACCTGCCTGCTCGGCCCCTCCGGCGTCGGCAAGTCCACGGTCCTGCGGCTGCTCGCGGGCCTCGGCGAAGCCGTTACCTTCGAGGGCGAGATCGCGGCGGGCGACGGCGCGCCGCTTGAGGGGCGTGTGGCGCTGATGGCGCAAAGCGACCTGCTGATGCCCTGGCTCGACGTGACCGCCAACGTCATGCTCGGCGCGCGGCTGAGGGGCGAGACGCCGCGCGAGGACCGGGCGCGCGCGGTGCTGGCGCGCGTGGGCCTTGCCGAGCACGCCGGCAAGCGGCCCGAGGCGCTCTCCGGCGGCCAGCGACAGCGCGTCGCACTGGCGCGCACCCTGCTGGAGGACCGGCCCGTCGTGCTGCTCGACGAACCCTTCTCGGCGCTCGATGCGCGGTCGCGGGCGCGGATGCAGCATCTGTCGGCCGAGCTTCTGGCCGGGCGCACGGTGCTGCACGTCACCCACGACGCGGGCGAAGCCGCGCGGCTGGGCCGACACGTCCTGCTGATGAGCCGCGAGGGGCTCGAGACCGTCACGCCGCCCACCTGCGCACCGCCGCGCCGCTTCGACGCGCCCGAGACGCTCGCCTTCCAAGGCCGCCTCCTGCGGCAGCTGATGGAGACCCTATGAGCCGCGCAGCCTCCCTTCTCGGCGCCGGGCTTCTGGGCCTTGCGGCCTGGCAGGCGCTTGTCACGCTGGGCGACCTGCCCCGCTTCATCCTGCCGGGGCCCGGGCTCGTGCTCTCGACGCTGTGGAGCAGCCGGGCGCTCATCGCCGAGCACGCGCTCGTCACCATCGTCGAGGTGCTGCTGGGCCTCGGGCTGGGCGCGGCCTGCGGCTTTGCCTCGGCCATCCTGCTGGCGGCCTCACCGCTCGCGCGCGCGCTGCTGCGCCCCATGCTCGTCTTCAGCCAGGCGGTGCCGGTCTTCGCGCTGGCGCCGATCCTGACGCTCTGGCTCGGCTACGGGCTCGGGTCCAAGGTCGCGATGGCGCTGCTCATCATCTACTTCCCCGTCACCTCCGCCTTCTTCGACGCGCTGATGCGCACCCCGCCCGGCTGGCTCGAACTGGCCCGCGTGATGAACGCGACCCCGGCCCGCACCCTGTGGCGCATCCGGGTGCCGGCCGCCCTGCCCGGCTTCGCCTCTGGCCTGCGGCTCGCCGCCGTCTACGCCCCGATCGGCGCGATCATCGGCGAATGGGTGGGCGCGTCGCGGGGGCTCGGCTACCTCATGCTGCTCGCCAATGGCCGCGCGAAGATCGACCTGATGTTCGCCGCGCTGATCGTGCTGGCCGTGCTGGCGCTCTGCCTCCATGCCGCCATCGACGCGGCCTGCCGGCGACTGCTCGGGGCGTGACGGCCGGCACCCCGCCCCCGGACGGCCCCGTGGCATGGGCGATGGGTGGCCGAGCGGCGCCATAGACGCCGATGTGAGGTGCGCCCCCCTATCGCCCGGCGCGAACCCGCGTTACCTGTCACAGCCGAAACGGCCGCGTTTTCAACGCACGGCCCCCGATCGAACCGGGGCGCCCACGGGGGCGCGCCAGCAGGATGACCCGCGACCCGGGCCCTCGCAGGAGGCCCGGACATGTCGCGTTGATAGCAGAAGAAAGGCCGCCGATGCCGCGACCCCTTGCCCGATTGCTGCCCGCCCTGGCCCTGATGCTGGGCCTGATCTTCGGACTGGCCGCACCGCATGACGCCACAGCCCAGATGCTCCCCGCGCCCTCAGAGGCCGGCCCGGAGGGCGAGGACGGCGCGCCCGAGGCGGAGGCCGGCCCGCTCACGGGTCTTCTCGAGGTGCTGCGCGACGAAACCGCGCGCGAGGCGCTGATCGCCGAGCTCGAGCGCGTGACCACCGAAACCGGCGCCGTGGGCGGCCTCGAGGCGGTGGCCGAGGAGGTGCAGCAGATCGAGCAGCGCCCGTCGATCGGGGCGCAGGTGGCCCAGATCACCCAAGGCATCGCCGAAGGGCTGGCCGAGCAGGCCGACCGGATCGTCCGCAGCTTCTCGGGCGACGGCAACCTTCTGGGCGGGCTGGCGAGCCTCGACCTGCCGGTGCTGTGGGAGACCTTCCAGAGCCTGATCCTGGTGATCGTCATCACCGTCGCCGTCTGGCTCGGGCTCAGGGCGCTGATGCAGCCGATCTACCGGCGCATGGGCCAGCGCGCCGAACAGGCCAACTTCCTGCGCACGATCTTCCTGTTCATCGGCTCCACCGCGCTCGACGTCGTGGTGGTGATCGCCGCTTGGGCGCTGGGCTACGCGATCACGCTGCTGGCGCTGGGCGAATATGCCGAGGTCGGCTTCCGGCAGGCGCTCTATCTCAACGCCTTCCTGCTGGTGGAACTGGTCAAGGTGGCGATCCGCGCCATCGTCTCGCCGGCCACCGGCGGGCTGCGGCTGGTCAACCTGTCGAACAGCGCCGCGGTGCGGCTGAACCGGCACGTCAACGTCGTGGTCAGCGTGCTGGGCTACGGCCAGCTGCTGGTGGTGCCGCTGGTCAACCGCAACATCTCCTTCGCCGCCGGTCTCGGCGTCTCGGCGCTGCTGTCGGTCTTCGTGCTGGTCTACCTCGTGGCGCTGGTGATCCGGCACCGCGCCAACGTCGCCAACTGGATCGCCCGCCGCCTGATGGCCGAGCGGGTCGAGGAGGAAAGCGACGAGCCCGACGCCGAGGCCACGACCCCGGCCGGCGACCCCGCGCTGCAGGCCGCGGCGACCGGCGGCCCCACCGACGAGCGGCCCGCGCGCAAGCAGCTGGGCGGCATGCTCGGCACGCTGACCCGGACCTGGCACTGGTTCGCGCTGACCTATCTGGGCTTCATGTTCGTCGTGGTGATCTCGCGCTCGGGCGAGGTCGTGGCCGACTACCTGATCGGCTCGGGCAAGGTGCTGGCCGCCGCGCTGATCGGCTCGCTGATCATCGGCGCCATCGGCCGCGGCCTGCGCCACGGCGTGGTGCTGCCCGACGAGATGCGCCGCAAGCTGCCGCTTCTGGAGCCGCGTCTCAACGCCATAGTCCCCAAGCTGCTGATCGCGCTGCGGCTGCTGGTCTCGGCGGCGGTCATCCTCTTCACCCTCGACGTGATCGGCCTGCTCGATCTCGGTGCGTGGTTCGCCTCGCCGATCGGGCTCGAGGTCTCTGGCCGGGTCGTCTCGGTGGTGCTGATCCTGCTGGTGGCGGCGATGATCTGGTTGGCGGTGAACAGCTGGATCGACTTCCGGCTCAACCCCGAAGTCGGCCGCGCTCCGACCTCGCGCGAGACCACGCTGCTGACGCTTCTGCGCAACGCCTTCGCCATCGCGATGCTGATCTTCACGCTGATGTTCGCGCTGGCCGAGATCGGCCTCGACATCGGGCCGCTGCTGGCATCGGCCGGTGTGCTCGGCCTCGCCATCGGTTTCGGCGCGCAGAAGCTGGTGCAGGACATCATCACCGGCGTCTTCATCCAGTTCGAGAACGCGATGAACGTGGGCGACGTCGTCACCGTGGGCGGCACCACCGGCGTGGTCGAGAAGCTGACCGTGCGCTCGGTGAGCTTGCGCGACGTGCAGGGCACCTTCCACATCATCCCCTTCTCCAGCGTCGACATGGTGTCGAACTTCATGCGGGACTTCTCGTATTTCGTCTGCGACATGGGCATCGCCTATCGCGAGGATGTCGAGGAGGCGAAGCAGGCGATGTTCGACGCCTTCGAGGAGCTGAAGACCGACCCCGACCAGCGCGTCAACATCATCGGCGAGATGGAGTGGTTCGGCGTCAACAGCTTCGGCGACAGCGCCGTGGTGGTGCGCTCGCGGATCAAGACCGTGCCCGGCACGCAGTGGGGCCTGGGCCGCGCCTATAACGGCATCCTCAAGCGCATCTTCGACGAGCGCGGGATCGAGATCCCCTTCCCGCACCAGACCATCTACTTCGGCGAGGCCAAGGACGGCCGCACCCAGGCGCTGCGGCTCAAGCGGGTCGACGACGGCGCCTTCGGCCCCGAGGCGGAGGATGGTGGCGAAGCCGGCGAACGCCCGGCCGAAGGCTGAAGATCAAGGGTGGCCCGGGCGCCATGCGCCCGGACCACCCACCGACGACGCGGCCCCATGCGAGGGGCCGCCGGAGAGCACGATGCTCTCATGCTGGCCGAAGCACCCGAAGGCTCCGGCCGGCATCATGCCCTGATCAGGACCGATGCCCGGCCCCGCGCCGGCGGCGCGGGGCCTAGCGCCTCACTCCGCGGCGTCGACGCGGGCCGGCGCGGGCTCGCCCTCCTCGATCTGCTGATAGGCGTCGTGCACGCCGCCCATGTTGTGATCCGCCTCGCTCTCGCTGCGGAAGCGCTGCCGGTGGCGGTGCACCATCAGGTCGTCCCAGCGCAGCGCCCGCACGAGGCCCCAGGCGATCAGCGCCAGCACGATCGCGAAGGGAAAGCCCGCGATCACCGCCGCCGCCTGCAGCGCGCCGAGGCCGCCTGCGAGCAGCAGCACCGAGGCCACCGCCCCTTCGGAGATCGCCCAGAACACCCGCTGCACCTTGGGCGGGTTCGGGTCGCCCCCGGCGGTCAGCATGTCGATCACGAAGCTGCCGGAGTCCGACGAGGTCACGAACCACATCACGATCAGCACCGTCGCGAAGAGCGAGGTGAACGAGGCGAAGGGGAAGTAGTCGAGCAGCACGAACATGGTGTTGGCGTAGTTCTCGCGCGTGGCCTCGACCAGCGCCGGGTCGCCGCCCAGCGAGATCTGGATCGCCGTGCCACCGAAGGCGGTGAACCAGAAGAACATGATCGAGCACGGCAGAAGCATCACGCCCAGCATGAACTCGCGCACCGTGCGGCCACGGCTGATCCGGGCCACGAAGACGCCCACGAAGGGCGCCCAACTGACCCACCAGGCCCAGTAGAAGATGGTCCAGGCGTCCTGCCAGTCACCGCCCTCGTTGCCGTTCACCCAGCCCTCGGACCAGGTGCCGAGCTGCAGGAAGCGGCTGAGGTAATAGCCGTAATTGTCGACGAAGCTGTCGAGGATGAACAGCGTCGGGCCGACGATCACCATGAAGGCGAGGAAGAGCAGCGTCAGCACGATGTTGATGTTCGACAGCCGCTTGATTCCGGCGTCGAGCCCCGCGACGACCGAGATCGTCGCCATGGCGGTGATCACGGCGATGATCGCGATCTGCACCGCGACGTTGTTGGGGATGCCGAAGAGCTCGCTCAGGCCGGCATTCACCTGCGTCGCCCCCAGACCCAGCGAGGTGACGATGCCGAACATCGTGCCGAACACCGCGACGATGTCGACCGCGTCGCCCCAGCGGCCGTAGATCCGGTCGCCGATCAGCGGGTAAAGCGCCGATCGGATCGCCAGCGGCAGCCCCTTGCGAAAATGGTAATAGGCCAGCGCCAGCGCCACCACGGCGTAGATCGCCCAGGCGTGGAAGCCCCAATGCATGAAGCTGATCGCCATCGCCTCCTGCGCGGCGGCCACGGTTTCGGGCTCGGCCAGAGGCGGCGCGAAGTAGTGGTACATCGGCTCGGCCACGCCCCAGTAGATCAGGCCGATGCCGATCCCGGCCGAAAACAGCATCGCCGTCCACGAAAACAGCGAATATTCGGGGCTCTCATCCATCCGCCCCAGCCGCACGTCGCCGAAAGGGCCGAGCCCCATGAACAGAACGAAGAGCAGCAGCGCGTTGACCAGCAGGATCATCGCCCAGCCGAGATAGCCGGCCAAGAGCGCCTGCGCGCCCTGGAAGATGCTGTTGGCGAGATCATCGAACAGCGCGCCGAACAGGATGAAGCCCACGATCAGCCCGGCCGAAATGATGAAGACCGGCCGGTTCACCTTAGGAAAGATCCAGAACCGTTCCTGAGGTCGCATGCCTGACATGTCGTTTCTCCCGGTTGAGCAAGTTTTTGCTCAACGCGGCGAAGGGCCGACCTGTTCGGCAAAGGAGCACATTAATGCCCGAAGGGAGAGGTTTCGCGCCGCGACGCGCAACCCGGACGCGAAGCCCGGCGGCGTGCTTCAGCCTCGGCCTGCATCGCGATGATGTTCAATGGGAAGTGGCGCACCCGAGAGGATTCGAACCTCTGGCCTCTGCCTTCGGAGGGCAGCGCTCTATCCAGCTGAGCTACGGGTGCCTGAGCGCCGGGATAGGCGAAAGAACGGGCGGGCGCAACGGCTTTTCTCGCCCGCCCCGGCGTCAATTTCCGGTCAGGCGAAGAGCTCGTGGCACAGCTCCAGCGCCTCGACCAGACGGTCGACCTCGGCCTCGGTGTTGTAGAGCCCGAAGGAGGCGCGGCAGGTCGCGCCGGTGCCCAGATGCTCCATCAGCGGCATCGCGCAATGCGTGCCGGCCCGCACCGCGATGCCCTTCTTGTCGAGCACGGTCGAGATGTCGTGCGCGTGCGCGCCGCCCTCGATGGTGAAGGAAAATATCGCGCCTTTTCCTTCCGACTGGCCCTGAAGATTGAGCCAGTTCAACCCCTTGAACCGCTCGATCGCCCGGTCGCGCAAGCGGCGCTCATGCGCGGCGATGTTGTCGAGGCCCAGCTCCAGCATCCAGTCCAGCGCCACGCCCATGCCGATGGTCGAGACGATCGAGGGCGTGCCGGCCTCGAACTTCATCGGCGGCGCGTTCCAGGTGACGGTGTCGCGCGTCACCTGGTCGATCATGTCGCCGCCGCCCATGAAGGGCCGCATCTCGGCCATGCGCGCCTTCTTCACGAAGATCGCGCCCGAGCCCGAGGGGCCGTAGAGCTTGTGGCCGGTGATCGCGTAGAAGTCGCAGCCGATCTCCTGCACGTCGACCGGCATGTGTACCGCTGCCTGGCTGCCATCGACCAGCACCGGCACGCCCTTCTCGCGCGCGCCCTCGCAGATCGCCTTCACGTCGACCACCGTGCCCAGCACGTTCGACATGTGGGTGACGGCGACGAGCTTGGTCTTCGGCCCGATCGCGTCGATCACCGCCTGCGGGTCGAGATCGCCCTTGGCGTCGACATCGACCCACTTGATCTTCACGCCCTGCCGTTCGCGCAGGAAGTGCCACGGCACGATATTGGCGTGGTGCTCCATGATCGACAGCACGATCTCGTCGCCCGGCTCCATGCGCGGCATGGCCCAGCCATAGGCGATCATGTTGATGCCTTCGGTGGTGCCGGTGTTGAAGACGATCTCGTCCTGCGAGGGCGCGTTCAGGAAGCGGCGCACCACGTCGCGCGTGCCCTCGTAGCGCTCGGTCGAGATGCTCGAGAGCGTGTGCAGCCCGCGATGGACGTTGGAGTATTCCTCGGCATAGCCGCGGGTGATCGCGTCGAGCACCACCTGCGGCTTCTGCGCCGAGGCGCCGTTGTCGAGGTAGACCAGCGGCTTGCCGTTGATCTCCCGCGACAGGATCGGGAACTGCGCCCGGACGTCTGCGACGTCATACATTGGGAAGTCCTCCTTGGAGGCCGATGCCGGTCAACGCCAGCAACAGGGCAATCGTCGCGCCGATGCCGATCAGCGCGAGAAACAGGGTGATCACCGCGCGTCCCGGCCCGGAAAAGCCATGCAGCGCGGCGGTGAACTGGACGAGGCACCAGAACAGGTAGACCAGGCCCGCAAGGCCGATCAGCCCGCCGAGCGGCGGCAGCACGAGGATCGTCACGCCCTGGATCAGCCGCAGGAGCATCGCCAGCACCTCGAGCCAGACGACGATGGCCAGCGCCTCGTCGAAGCGGCCCGAGCCGCCGAGCGCGCGGCCCGCGGCCGAAAGGCCGAAGGCCAGAAGCAGCAGCGAGGTGCCCAGAAGCCCGGCATAGGCGAAGGGCGACAGGCCGAAGCCCTGCATGTCGGGTTCCGGCAGGCCGTCGGTCGGCACGGCGGGCATCGCGCCCTGCAACAGCGCGGTGAGCAGCACCGACAGGCAGGTGACGAGCACGAGCCCCTGCCCGACCGTGGCGCGGCTCAGCGGCAGCGTCATGACGCGCTGGCCCGCCTCGCGCGGGGCGCGCAGGCTCAGCCGGAGAAGATCGGCAACAAGAGCCATGCTCAGTCCTTTCGCGCGATGACGGCGCGCAACCCTTGCGCCCAGAACAGGAAGAAGGCCGCGATCCAGACCGCGCCGACCGCGCTGGTGGCGAGGCCCGGGCCGTTCAGCCCCGATTGCAGCCCGTAGAGCAGACCCGCCGGCGTGGCGGCGAGAAACGCCCAGAACAGCGACAGCCGCGCCTCGAAGGCGGTGACGCCGGCGCGGAAAACCTTCAGCACCAGCCAGCTCGCCCCGGCCAGCACGTAGAAGAACAGCGGCCAGACGAAGATCCAGGCCAGAAGCTCGTAGGCCATGAGCTGCGCGACCTCGGCCTGCGTCTCGAAGGCGACCCGCGCCAGGCGCGGCCATTGCGCGACGAAGATCAGGCCGCAGGCGACGAAGAGCCAGCCCACGGCCTTGTCCTCGCGCCGCCCCTCGGCGGCGAGATCGGACACGACCTGGCGCGGGGCGCGCCAGGTCCGCAGGATGTCCGAGGACACCGCCATCTCAGCGGCGCCGTTCGAGCCAGCCGGCAAGCTGCAGACGCAGCGTCTCGGCCAGGTCCTCGTCCTCGATCTCGGCCAGCGCCTCGGCGACGAAGGCCAGCACGAGCAGGTCCTGCGCCTTGTCCTCGGGGATGCCGCGGGACTTGAGGTAGAACAGCGCCGTCTCGTCGATCGCGCCCGAGGTCGAGCCGTGCGAGCACTGCACGTCGTCGGCGTAGATCTCGAGCTCCGGCTTGGCGAGGAAGTTGGCATCCTCGTCCAGGAGCAGCGACTGGCTGATCTGGTAGCCGTCGGTCTTCTGCGCGCCGGGCTCGACGAGGATCTTGCCCTGGAACACGCCGGTCGCGCCGTTGCGCAGCACCTTCTTGAAGACCTGCCGGCTTTCGCAGTTCACCGCGTCATGGGTGATGAAGACCGTGTCGTCGTGGTGGAAGTCGCGCCCGTCGCCGAGCGCGGCGCCGGCGACATGCGCCACCGCGTCGTCGCCCTTCAGCGTCACGATCACCTCGTTGCGGGTCATCATGCCGTTGAGCGAGAGCGTGAAGCTCTTGAAGGTGCTCTCCTCGCCCAGACGCGCGAAGACATGGGTGGCGGCGCGACGCTCGTGGTCGCGGCCCTGCATACGCACGTGGTGGAAGCCGCCGCGATCGGCGATGTCCACTTCCATGGCGGTGTTGAGCCGCGCCGCGCCGACGCCGCTTTCGAGCAGGGTCAGATCGGCCCCGTTCTCGACCCGCACCACGTGGCGCAGCACCGCCTCGGCCCGGTCGTCCGAGCGGCGGTAGTCGAGATGCACGGGCTTCGACACTTTGCCGGTCGCCCGCAGGACGATGCCGTCCTCGGCGAAGGCGGTGTTGAAGGTGGCCAGCGGGCGGTCGACCCGGTTCTGGCCCGCCGTCTCAAGAACGCCAAGCAAACCCTTGATCCAGTGGATGTCCTTGGTCACGGCTTCCGAGAAGCGCTCGATCTCGAGATGCTCCAGCGACAGGTCGTCGGAGGCCTCGGCATCGAACACGCCGTCGGTGAAGACGACGCGCAGCACGTCGGTCTCCTCGAAGCCGGGCGCATCGAGCGCGATCTCGGCGCGCGGGGTCTCGCGCGCCAGGAACTCGGCCGGGTTGGTGAAGCGCCAATATTCGTCGCGGCGATAGGGCAGCCCCATGCCGGTCAGGCGGTTCAGCGCGTCCTGGCGCGCCTCGCGGGCCCAGGCAGCGCCGCCCTCGGGGATCGAAAGCCCCGACAGGCGCGCCTCGGTGGCGTCGGTTTTCGCCTTGGGAAGCGCCATTATTGCACCTCGTCCATCAGGTCGGCATAGCCGTTCTTCTCGACCTCGAGCGCCAGCTCGGGGCCGCCGGTCTTCACGATGCGGCCGTCGGCCATGATATGCACGACGTCGGGCACGATGTGGTCGAGCAGGCGCTGGTAGTGCGTGATCACGAGGAAGCTGCGGCCCTCGTCGCGCAGCGCGTTGACGCCGTCGGAGACCAACTTCATCGCGTCGACGTCGAGGCCGGAGTCGGTCTCGTCGAGGATGCACATCTTCGGCGCCAGAACCGCCATCTGCAGGATCTCGTTGCGCTTCTTCTCACCGCCCGAGAAGCCGACATTGACGGGACGCTTCAGCATCTCGGCGTCGATCTTCAGATCCTTGGCCTTCTCGCGCACCAGCTTGAGGAAGTCGGCGGCCGACACCTCGTCCTCGCCGCGCGCCTTGCGCTGCGCGTTGTAGGCGGTGCGCAGGAAGGTCATGTTGCCGACGCCGGGGATCTCGACCGGATACTGGAACGCAAGGAACAGACCGGCGGCAGCGCGCTCCTCGGGCTCCAGCTCCAGCAGGTCGATGTCGCCCATATGGGCGGAGCCATCGGTCACCTCGTAGCCGTCGCGGCCCGACAGCACGTAGGAGAGCGTCGACTTGCCCGAGCCGTTCGGACCCATGATCGCATGCACCTGGCCCGCGCCGACCTCGAGGTCGACGCCCTTCAGGATCTGCTTGTCCTCTTCCTCAAGTTTGACCTTCAGGCCCTTGATGTTCAGCATGTTTTTCTCCTTCCGCATCACTTCCTGCGGGTGAATGTCTGCATGATCCAGGCCAGCTCGGTGGCCGGGATCGGCGTGGGTGTCAGGGCGAACTCAGCCATCCGGCCATGCATCGCCACCGGGGCGCCGAAACGTTCGACCTCGTGATAGGTCGGCCGCCCGGCGTAATCGTCGAAGAACAGCCGCACCGGACGGGTGATCCGGAACAGCACGGCGAGGAAACAGGCGGCACGGAACCGGCCGTCGACGAGCACCACGTCCGGGTGGACGAAATCCTCGCGATCCCAGACCGAGAGCGGGTAGCGGTGGAACCGCCGCCACAGCGTCTCGTCCGCCGGCTGGCCCCACTTGCCCGTCGGGCCGATATCGGCGTGGTGCAGATGCACCGCCGCCCGCGGCGGTTCGGCCTCAAGGCGGCGCTCGAGCTCCGCGATCCAGCCCCTGTCGCTCTCGACCGAGAAAACGGTGCGGCCCGAAAGCCCCGCCGCCATGAGGGTCGAGCCACCGGCGCCGTATTCGAGGATCGCGGACGCAGCCTCGTAGCCCGCGCGCAGCGCGCGGGCCTCCGCCTCAGGCAGAGCGAGGGGGCTGTCCGCGACCGCGTCCATCAGCCGACCGAGCCCTCGAGCGAGATCGCGACGAGGCTCTGCGCTTCCATGGCGAACTCCATCGGCAGCGCCTGCAGCACTTCCTTGCAGAAGCCGTTGACCACGAGGGCCACCGCCTCCTCCTCGTCCATGCCGCGCTGGCGGCAGTAGAACAGCTGCTCGTCATCGACCTTCGAGGTGGTCGCCTCATGCTCGACGCGGCTCGAGTTGTTCTTCACCTCGATGTAGGGGACGGTGTGCGCCCCGCACTTGTCGCCGATCAGCAAAGAGTCGCACTGGGTGTAGTTGCGGCTCTCCTTGGCCTTCGGGTGCATCGAGACGAGGCCCCGATAGGTGTTCTGCGCCTGGCCGGCCGAGATGCCCTTGGAAACGATGCGCGACTTGGTGCGCTTGCCCAGGTGGACCATCTTGGTGCCGGTGTCGGCCTGCTGGTGGTTGTTGGTGATGGCGATCGAGTAGAATTCGCCCTGGCTGTCGTCGCCGCGCAGGATGCAGGACGGGTACTTCCACGTCACCGCCGAGCCGGTCTCGACCTGGGTCCACATCACCTTGGAGCGGTCGCCGCGGCAGTCGGCGCGCTTGGTGACGAAGTTGTAGATGCCGCCCTTGCCGTCCTCGTCGCCCGGATACCAGTTCTGGACGGTCGAGTACTTCACCTCGGCGTCTTCCTCGACGACGATCTCGACCACCGCCGCGTGCAGCTGCGCGGTGTCGCGCTTGGGCGCGGTGCAGCCCTCGAGATAGGACACGTAGGAGCCCTTGTCGGCGATGATCAGCGTCCGCTCGAACTGGCCGGTGTTCTCGGCATTGATGCGGAAATAGGTCGACAGCTCCATCGGGCAGCGCACGCCCGGCGGCACGTAGACGAAGGAGCCGTCCGAGAACACGCCCGAGTTCAACGTGGCGTAGTAGTTGTCCGACTGCGGCACGACCGAGCCGAGATACTTCTTCACCAGTTCCGGGTGGTTGCGGATCGCCTCGGAGATCGAGCAGAAGATCACGCCCGCCTTCTCCAGCTCCTTCTGGAAGGTGGTGCCGACGGACACGCTGTCGAACACCGCGTCGACCGCGACCTTGCGCTGGCCGTCGGCCGGGGCCTGGTCCTCGGCGCCCTCGACGCCGGCGAGGATCATCTGCTCCTTCAGCGGGATGCCGAGCTTCTCATAGGTCGCCAGAAGCTTCGGATCGACCTCGTCGAGCGACTTCGGCTTCACCTCCATGCTCTTGGGGCGGGCGTAGTAGTACTGCTCCTGGAAGTCGATCTTGGGATAGTCGACCATCGCCCAGTTCGGCTCCTCGAGCTGCACCCAGCGCCGATAGGCCTGCAGGCGCCACTCGGTCATCCACTCGGGCTCTTCGTTCTTCTCCGAGATGAGGCGGACGATGTCCTCGCTCAGCCCTTTCGGGGCGTAGTCCATCTCGATCTCGGTGTTCCAGCCGTGCTTGTAGGTGCCGGACAGCTTGGCGACGGCATCCACCGTCTCCTGATCGACGCCTTCCTTGGCTTCCTTGGTCATGTCCTGCTCGAGGATCGCCATAGCGGATCTCCTTTCCTCTTCACGCCGCGCGGGCGCGCATTTTCCTGTAGGCCGAACCCCAGGCCTCTGCGAAACGCAGAACCTCGTCCTCGGTCGTTTCCAGTCCCAGCGACACCCGGATCGCGGAGGCCGCGATGCCGTCGTCGTATCCCATGGCGGTCAGCACCCGGCTGGCGCGGACCTTGCCGCTCGAGCAGGCCGACCCGGCCGAGATCGCGTGGCCGGCGAGGTCCATCGCCATCACCTGCGTCTCGCCCTTCCAGCCCGGGGCGGAAAAGCAGCTCGTGTTCGGCAGGCGCGCAGCGCCCCTGCCGGCAAAGATAAGATCGGGCGCCGCGCTTTCCACCGCCTGCTCCAGCATGTCGCGCAGCCGTGCGACCTGCTCCCAGCGCCCGTCCGAAAGGTCGCGCTGCGCCGCGCTCGCGGCGGCGGCCATCCCCGCGATGCCGATCACGTTCTCGGTCCCGGCGCGGCGGCCCATCTCCTGCCCGCCGCCGCGGATGCGCGCGGCCAGGTCGGTGCCGCGCTTCAGGATCAGCACGCCCACGCCCTTCGGCCCGCCGAACTTGTGCGCCGAGAGGATCGCCATCTCGGCCCCGGCCCAGTCGAAGGCGAAGGGCACGCGACCGAAGCCCTGCGTCACGTCGCTGAGCGCGAGGCCCTGCGGCAGGTCCTGCACCACGCCGGTCTCGGAATTGGCGAGCTGCAGCACCGCGCGGGCGGGCTCGGCCACCGTGACCCGGCCCTCGCCGTCCACCGGCAGCGCGTCCGACACCCAGGCCGAGATCGCGTCATGCTCGACCGCGGCCCCGTCGAGGCCGCGCCCCTCGAGCGCCAGCGCCGCCGCCTCGGTCGCGCCCGAGACGAAGACGATGTCGGCCGCCATCGCGCCCGCGGCCTCGGCGATCTCGGCACGCGCCCGCTCGACCAGCGCCTTGGCGGCGCGGCCCTCGGCGTGGACCGATGACGGGTTGCCGGTCACGTCCATCGCCGCGGCCATCGCGGCGCGGGCCTCGGGGCGCAGCGGCGCCGTGGCGTTGTGATCGAGATAGCTTCGGCTCATTCGTCCACCACATGGAACAGCGACGGCACCGCCGGGCACGGCGCGAGCGAGTTGCCGGTCACGTCCGACAGCCGCGTCTGGTGCAGAAACACGTAGACATGCGCCGAAAGCCCTTCCCACAGCCGGTTGGTCAGCGATTGCGCCCGGCTGCCCGAAGCACCGCCCGAGACGCCCGCGCCCTTGTGCATCGCGCTCACCGTTTCGTCCACCGCCGCGAGGATCTCGGCCACCCGGATCTCGGCCGCGGGCCGCGACAGGCGGTAACCGCCGCCCGGGCCGCGCACCGACTCGACCAGCCCCTCGCGGCGCAGCTTGACGAAGAGCTGCTCGAGATAGGGCAGAGAGATGTCCTGCCGCCGCGAGATCTCGCCAAGGCTGACGAGGTCGCCTTCGGGCTGCAACGCCAGATCGGCCAACGCCACCATGGCGTAACGCCCCTTGGTCGAAAGCTTCATCCCGTGTCTCTCCGCGCCCGTCACAGGGCATTGTCATTGACGCCAATCGAGGGGGTGTTTAACTCCCTCGGACCGCTCCGGGGCGTGGCGCCCTCGAGTTAGAAACGTTCTAAGGTGCCCGATGGTTTCTGTCAAGAAACTGTCACGGATACCGCAGCCGCAAGGGACGCCCATGCCCGAAGTCATCTTCCCCGGCCCCGAGGGCCGGCTCGAAGGCCGCTACCACCCCCAGAAGGACCGCGACGCCCCGATCGCCATCGTGCTGCATCCGCACCCGCAATTCGGCGGCACGATGAACAACCGCGTAGTCTACAACCTGCACTACGCCTTCTACGAGATGGGCTTCACCGTCCTGCGGTTCAACTTCCGCGGCGTCGGCCGCAGCCAGGGCGAGTACGACCAGGGCGTGGGCGAGCTGTCGGACGCCGCCGCCGCGCTCGACTACCTGCAGTCGATGAACTCCAACGCCAAGCATTGCTGGGTCGCGGGCTTCTCCTTCGGCGCGTGGATCGGCATGCAGCTCCTGATGCGCCGCCCCGAGATCACCGGCTTCATCTCGGTCGCGCCGCTGGCCAACATGTACGACTTCTCCTTCCTCGCGCCCTGCCCCTCCTCGGGGCTGATCATCAACGGCTCGGCCGACCGCGTCGCGCCGCCCGCCGACACGGTGGGGCTGGTCAACAAGCTGCACGAGCAGAAGGGCATCACCATCACCCACGAGGTGGTCGACGGCGCCGGGCACTTCTTCGAAGACCCGCACATGGAGACGCTCACCGGCACGGTGAAGTCCTATGTCGGCCGCCGCCTGACCGAGACCACCCGCTGATGGCCGATGGCGCGGGCCCGGCGCGCCTCGACGCGCAGCTTGCTTTCCTCGCGGAGGCGGACCGGCTGAAATCGGTGCTGCGCGCCACTACCCTGCACGACCGCTCGCGCCGCGAGAACTCGGCCGAGCACAGCTGGCACGTGATGCTGCACGCGCTGGTGCTGGCCGAGCACGCGGCGCGGCCCGTGGACGTCTCGCGCGTGCTGACCATGCTGCTGCTGCACGACCTCGTGGAGATCGACGCGGGCGACAACCCGATCCACGGCGACCACGACCCGGCCGAACAGGAGGCCAAGGAGCAGGCCGCCGCCGACCGGATCTTCGGCCTGCTGCCGGCCGACCAGCGCGACGGATTGCGCGCGATCTGGGAGGAGTTCGAGGCCGCCGAGAGCGACGAGGCGGTCTTCGCCAAGTCGATCGACCGGGTGCAGCCGGTGCTGACCAACCTCGCCACCGAGGGCGGCACCTGGCCCGAATACAACGTCACGCAAGAACAGCTCGAGGCCCGCGTCGGCACCAAGGTGTCGCGCGGCGCGCCCGCCATCTGGGACGGGCTGCGCGACCGCATCGCGGCCTGGTTCTCGGGGCGCTGAGGCCTCAGCCGCGGCCGCCCGGGCGGCCCGGCGTCACGTCCTTCATCCACACCGCATCCGCCTCCAGATGCTCGCGCAGGATCGCGGCGTTGCGCAGGTTGGCCTTGAAGCCGAAGTCGATCAGGTCGCCGATCACAGGGATCGAGCCCACCACGTAGTCGATGCCGGTGTTCGCCGCCATGCGGGCGATCTTGCCGCGCGGCACGCCGAGCTGCGTCGCCCGCCAGACCAGCCAGGCCGAGGGCGCGAGCGCGATGGTGTCGCCGATGCCCGGGATCAGGCCCAGAAGGCTGTCATAGCCGAAGCGGAAGCCGAACAGCTTGAAGCGCGCGTCGAGCAGATGCGCCATCCGGTCGAGCCGGGCCAGTTCCTCGGCGTGGCGGATCTCGCGCGTCGTCGTGTCCTTGGGCATGAACGGCCTCCTTTCGCCGCACCAACCCGCGACACGGCGCTTGGTTCGGCCGTATACGAGTGTATGCCGCCTTTCACACCGCCGCGATCTGCGCTATTGCGGCGCCGAACAGCACAACAGATGCGGAGGCCCCCGTGACCAAGATCAAAGTCGAAAATCCGGTCGTCGAGCTCGACGGCGACGAGATGACCCGGATCATCTGGGACTTCATCAAGAAGAAGCTGATCCTGCCCTATCTCGACATCGACCTGAAATACTACGACCTCGGCATCGAGGCGCGCGACGAGACCGACGACCAGATCACCGTCGACGCGGCCGAGGCGATCAAGCATTACGGCGTCGGCGTGAAATGCGCGACCATCACCCCCGACGAGGCCCGCGTCGAGGAGTTCGGGCTCAAGCGCATGTACCGCTCGCCCAACGGCACCATCCGCAACATCCTCGGCGGCGTGATCTTCCGCGAGCCGATCATCTGCAAGAACGTGCCGCGCCTCGTACCCGGCTGGACCCAGCCGATCGTCGTCGGCCGTCACGCCTTCGGCGACCAGTACCGCGCCACCGACTTCCGCTTCCCCGGCAAGGGCAAGCTGACGATCAAGTTCGTCGGCGAAGACGGCGAGACCATCGAGCACGAGGTGTTCCAGGCGCCCGGCGCCGGCGTCACCATGGCGATGTACAACCTCGACGAGTCGATCCGCGACTTCGCCCGCGCCTCGATGAACTACGGCCTCGCCCGCGGCTGGCCGGTGTACCTCTCGACCAAGAACACCATCCTCAAGGCCTATGACGGCCGCTTCAAGGACCTGTTCCAGGAGGTCTTCGACGAGGAGTTCGCCGAGGAGTTCAAGAAGAAGGGCATCACCTACGAGCACCGCCTGATCGACGACATGGTCGCGGCCTCGATGAAGTGGTCGGGCGGCTATGTCTGGGCCTGCAAGAACTACGACGGCGACGTGCAGTCCGACACCGTGGCGCAGGGCTTCGGCTCGCTCGGCCTGATGACCTCGCAGCTGATGACCCCGGACGGCAAGATCGTCGAGGCCGAGGCGGCGCACGGCACCGTTACCCGCCACTTCCGCCAGCACCAGCGCGGCGAGCAGACCTCGACCAACTCGATCGCCTCGATCTTCGCCTGGACCGGCGGCCTCAAGCACCGCGGCAAGCTCGACGGCAACGAGCAGCTGGTCAACTTCGCGCAGACGCTCGAGAAGGTCACCGTGCAGGCGGTCGAGGACGGCCACATGACCAAGGACCTCGCGCTGCTGGTCGGCCCCGACCAGAAGTGGCTCACCACCATGGGCTTCCTCGAGAAGGTCGACGAGTACCTCAACAAGGCGCTCGCCTGATCCCTCGATGGGCTTGAAGCGTTTCACGATCAAGGCGGCGGCGGTCCTTCTGGGGGCCGCCGTCGTCGTCTCGGCCGCGCGCGACCGCTTCGGCGACGCGCCGCTGCCCTCGGCCGATGCCTGTCTCTCGGCGGTCGGCATCAACCGCTGCTCGGGCGATATCGTCGTGCTGGCGGGCGACGACCCGGCGGGCCGCCGGATCTGGCTCGCCCCGGGCCGCGCCCTGCCGCCAGAGGCGGAGGGCCCGTTCCACGCCTGCGAGATCCCGACCCTGCCCGCCCGCGTGCCGCACCGGCTGATCCCCGGCGCCACGGTCTGGGGCTGCGAACTGCCGCCGCGGCTGCGTGACGGCGCGCCTGCGCTGCGCTGACCGACTGGACAGGCCCACTGGACAGGTCAGCGATCCTGCCCTAGATGCGCGGCCATGCGCAGCCGCTCCACCCCCACCCGCCATTCGCTGCTCGAGGACCTGCAGGGCCTCGGCATCGGCATCTTCGCCTGTTCGCTCGGGCTGCACGTGCTCACCCATGTCGGGCTGATCACCGGCCAGACCGCCGGCATCGCGGTGATCATCTCCTACCTGACGAACTGGTCCTTCGGCGCGGTCTTCTTCACCATCAACCTGCCCTTCTACTGGCTGGCCTATCGCCGGCTGGGGCTGGAATTCACGGTGAAATCGGTGATCTCGGTGACGCTCCTGTCGCTGGTGACGGAGTTCCTGCCCGGCCGGCTGACGCTCGGCCATGTCGACATCTGGCTCGGCGCGCTGGCCTTCGGCGTGCTCACCGGGCTCGGGCTTCTGGGCATGTTCCGCCACAATGGCAGCCTGGGCGGGCTCGGCATCCTGGCGCTGATCGCGCAGGACCGGATGGGCTGGCGCGCGGGCTACGTGCAACTCGCCGCCGACGCCGTGATCTTCACCGTGGCGCTGTTCCTCTTCGCGACCTCGACCGTGCTGTGGTCGCTGTTCGGCGCGGCGGTTTTGAACCTCGTCATCGCCATCAACCACCGCCGCGACCGCTACGTCGCCACCTGATCCGTCCTCGGCGCATGTCCGCCATTCCGCCGCGCCGCGGCAACGGGACTGGCCATGGCCCGCCTTTTGCTGTAAAGGGCGCGGCGACCCCTGAAAGAGTGAATTGAATGGATATCCGCAACATCGCGATCATCGCGCACGTTGACCATGGCAAGACGACCCTGGTGGACGAGCTTCTCAAGCAGTCCGGCGCCTTCCGCGAGAACCAGGCCGTCTCCGAGCGCGCCATGGACAGCAACGACATCGAGCGCGAGCGCGGGATCACCATTCTCGCCAAGGCCACCTCCGTCGAGTGGGGCGACACCCGGATCAACATCGTCGACACCCCCGGCCACGCCGATTTCGGCGGCGAGGTCGAGCGCATCCTGTCGATGGTCGACGGCGTCGTCCTGCTGGTGGATGCGGCCGAGGGCCCGATGCCGCAGACCAAGTTCGTGACCTCGAAGGCGCTGGCGCTCGGCCTCAAGCCGATCGTGGTGCTCAACAAGGTCGACAAGCCCGACGCCGAGCCCGACCGCGCGCTCGACGAGTGCTTCGACCTCTTCGCCAATCTCGGCGCCGATGACCAGCAGCTCGACTTCCCGGCGATGTACGCCTCCGGCCGCTCCGGCTGGGCCGACGTTGAGCTCGACGGGCCGCGCAAGGACCTCTCGGCGCTGTTCGACCTGATCGTCAAGCACGTCCCCGCGCCCAAGCAGCAGCAGGCCAAGGCCGAGCCGTTCCGGATGCTGGCGACCACGCTGTCGGCCGACCCCTTCCTCGGCCGCATCCTGACCGGCCGCGTCGAGAGCGGCACGCTCAAGGCCGGCGACACCGTCAAGGCGCTGTCGCGCAAGGGCGAGAAGCTCGAGCAGTTCCGCGTCTCGAAGATCCTCGCCTTCCGCGGCCTCGCGCAGCAGCCGATCGAGCAGGCCGAGGCCGGCGACATCGTCACCGTGGCCGGCATGGCTAAGGCGACCGTGGCCGACACGCTCTGCGACGTCTCGGTCGATATCCCGATCCCGGCGCAGCCGATCGACCCGCCGACCATCACCGTCACCTTCGGCATCAACGACAGCCCGCTGGCGGGCCGCGACGGCAAGAAGGTGCAGAGCCGCGTCATCCGCGAGCGCCTGATGAAGGAAGCCGAGTCGAACGTCGCCATTCGCATCGACGACACCCCGGGCGGCGACGCCTTCGAGGTCTCGGGCCGGGGCGAGCTGCAGATGGGCGTGCTGATCGAGAACATGCGCCGCGAGGGCTTCGAGCTGTCGATCTCGCGTCCGCAGGTGATCTTCCGCCACGAGGACGGCGTCCGCATGGAGCCGGTCGAGGAAGTCACCATCGACGTCGATGACGAGTACACCGGCCCGGTGGTCGAGAAGCTCACCGGCGTCCGCAAGGGCGAGCTGGTCGAGATGAAGCCCGGCGGCGCCGGCAAGACCCGGATCATCGCGCATGTCCCCTCGCGCGGCCTGATCGGCTATCAGGGCGAGTTCCTGACCGACACGCGTGGCTCGGGCGTGATGAACCGCATCTTCCACGGCTGGACCCCGCACAAGGGCCCGATCCAGGGTCGCCGCCAGGGCGTTCTGGTCTCGATGGAGAACGGCACCGCGGTCGCCTTCGCGCTGTGGAACCTCGAAGAGCGCGGCAAGATGTTCATCGACCCGCAGGAGCCGGTCTACGAGGGCATGATCATCGGCGAGCACAGCCGTGACAACGACCTCGAGGTGAACCCGCTCAAGGGCAAGAAGCTCACCAACGTCCGCGCCTCCGGAACCGACGAAGCCGTGCGCCTGACGCCGCCGGTGAAGATGAGCCTCGAGCAGGCCATCGCCTATGTCGACGACGACGAGCTCGTCGAGGTCACGCCGAACGCGATCCGGCTGCGCAAGCGCTTCCTCGACCCGCATGAGCGCAAGCGGCAGGCCAAGGCCAGCTGATCCCGCGCAAGGACATGAAAACGCCCGGTCGGAACGACCGGGCGTTTTTCGTTCCGTCTGCGCAAGTCGGCTCAGGCGGTTCTTGCCCTCCCCGGCGGCTGCGGCGATGCTGCGCGCATGGCCCAGATCCTTCTTCTGCACAGCGTACTCGGGCTGCGCCCGCTCGAGCGTGACCTCGCCTCGCGCTGGCAGGCGCGCGGCCACGACGTCGCCCTGCCCGACCTCTATGGCGGCGGCTTCTCGGACGACTACGACACCGGCTTCCGGCTCTACGAGGAAACCGGCTCCGAGATGGTGACGGCCCGCGCGCGGCGCGCCCATGCGGCGGCCCCCGGCGCGGTGCTGGTCGGCATCTCCATGGGCACGGCGGTGGCGGCGCGGCTCTGGACGCCGCAGACGCCCGGCGCGCTGATGCTCTGCGGCGTCGCGCCGCCGATCTCGGCCCCGCCGCCCGGCATGGCCTGCGCCGCGCATGTCGCACGGCCCGACCCCTTCGACGAGGATGGCGACATCGACGACTGGGCCGAGGCGCTCGACGCCGAGCTGCATCTCTATGCAGATATCGGCCACCTGTTCATCGACCCGAACCACCCCGACCACGACGCGGCGGCGGCCGAGGCCTGCCTCGCGCGCGCCGACGCCTTCCTCGACCGGTTCTAGGCCCCGGCCTCCAGCGGCAGCACCGCGTCGCCAAGCGCCACGCGCCCCGGTTCGACCACCTCCATGCACCAGCCGCCATGGCCGCGCATCGCGTTGTAGCCGCCCGGCCCCAGCGCCTCTTCCATGCGCGAGCACGGCGCGCAGGGCACGGTGAAGCGCAGCACCGCCGTGCCGACGCGCAACAGCCGGTGCCGCGCCGCGGTGAGGTTCAGTCCTGAAATCAGAAGGTTGCGGCGCAGGGTTTCGGGCGCGACCCGGGCGTGCCCGCTCAGCGCGGCGATGACGGGCAGATGCTCTGCCTGGATCAGCGTCGCCGCCCGCTTGCCGGGCCGGGCATGATCGCCAACCAACCCGCGCAGCTCGATCTCGGCCGCGTCAACCGCCACCGGTTCGGCCCGCCGCGCCGGGCGCAGGCCGATCCAGTCGATGCGTCCCGGGCGCGGGAAGCGCCCGGTGAGGCTGGCGACGGTCTCCAGCCTCAGCCCTCCGCGACGAGCCGGCCTAGGCTCACGCCACGCCTTCAGCGGCCTGCGCCAGCACCTGCTCGGCCGCCTTGATCGCGGCTTCGGCGTTCTCGGCGCTGGCGGCGCCGCCCTGCGCCATGTCGGGCCGGCCGCCGCCGCCCTTGCCGCCCAGCTCGGCCACCGCCGCGCGCAGAAGGTCCACGGCCGAGACGCGGTCCTTCAGGTCGTCGGTCACGCCCGCCGCCACAGCGGCCTTGCCGCCGGTGTCGGCGATCAGCAGCACCGCGCCGGAGCCGATCTGCGCCTTGATGCCGTCGATCAGCGCCGGAAGGTCCTTGCCGGTCACGCCCATGAGCACCTGGCCCTGGAACTTGACGCCGCCGACCTCGACCGCCTGCGCGCCCGCACCGCCGGAGCCGCCGCCCATGGCGATGTCGCGCTTGAGCTGGGCCACCTCGTTGGCGAGCTTGCGGCGCTCATCGGCCAGCGCCTTGACGCGGTCGAGCACCTCGGCCACCGGCGTCTTGAGCACCTGCGCCACCTCCGACAGCGTCTGGCCCTGCTTGGCCAGATGCTTCAGCGCCTCGCGCCCGGTGAGCGCCTCGACCCGGCGCACGCCGGAAGACGACGCGCTGTCCGAGAGCAGCACGAAGGCGCCGATGTCGCCGGTCTGGCGCACATGCGTGCCGCCGCAGAGCTCGATCGAGTAGGTCGCCTGGTCGGTGCCCTTGCCAGAGCCGTCGAGCTTGCCCATCGACACGACGCGGACCTCCTCGCCGTATTTCTCGCCGAAGAGCGCCTGCGCGCCCATGCCGCGCGCCTCGTCCGGCGTCATCACGCGGGTCTCGACCGTGCTGTTCTGGCGGATCAGGTCGTTGACCTCGTCCTCGACCTTTTCAATCTCCTCGGCGGTCAGCGCCGCGCCGTGCGAGAAGTCGAAGCGCAGCCGGTCATGCGCGTTGAGCGAACCGCGCTGCACGACATGCTCGCCAAGCGCGCGGCGCAGCGCCTCGTTCAGCAGGTGCGTGGCCGAGTGGTTGGCGCGGATGCCGGTGCGGCGGTCGTGGTCGACCTTCAGCTCGGCGCCCTGCCCGCGATCGACATGGCCCTCGGCCACCTCGCCCACATGCACGAAGAGCCCGGCGATGCGGCGGCAATCCGTGACGCGCACGAGGCCGCTCTCGGTGCGGATGCTGCCGGTGTCGCCGACCTGGCCGCCGGCTTCGCCGTAGAACGGCGTCTGGTTCAGCACGACCTGCACCTTGGTGCCGGCCTCGGCCTTATCGACCTGATCGGAGCCGTCGAGCACGGCGAGGATCTGGCCCTCGGCTTCCTCGGTGTCGTAGCCGAGGAACTCGGTCGCGCCGTGGGTGTCGGCAAGGTCGTACCAGTGGCTCGCATCGGCCACCTCGCCCGAACCGGCCCAGGCGGCGCGCGCCTTGGCCTTCTGCTCGGCCATCGCGGCGTCGAAGCCGTCGGTGTCGACGGTGCGGCCCTTCTCGCGCAGCGCGTCCTGCGTGAGATCGAGCGGGAAGCCGTAGGTGTCGTAGAGCTTGAACGCCGCCTGTCCGGGCAGCGCCGCGCCCTCGGGCAGCTGGCCCAGCTCATCGTCCAGAAGCCGCAGCCCGCGCTCCAGCGTCTGGCGGAAGCGGGTCTCCTCGGCGCGCAGCGTCTCCTCGATCAGCGCGCGGGCCTGGCCCAGCTCGGGATAGGCCGTGCCCATCTCCTGCACCAGCGCCGGCACGAGGCGGTGCATCAGCGGGTCGCGCGCGCCCAGAAGATGCGCGTGGCGCATGGCGCGGCGCATGATCCGGCGCAGCACGTAGCCACGGCCCTCGTTCGAGGGCATGACGCCGTCGGCGATCAGGAAGGAGGTCGAGCGCAGGTGGTCGGCCACAACGCGGTGATGCACCTTGCCGTCACCGTCCGGGTCGGACGAGGTAGCGTGCGCCGAGGCCTCGATCAGCGACCGCATCAGGTCGGTGTCGTAGTTGTCGTGCTTGCCCTGCAGGAGCGCGCCGATCCGCTCCAGCCCCATGCCGGTGTCGATCGACTGTTGATCGAGGTCGCGGCGGGTGCCGTCTTCGAACTGCTCGTACTGCATGAAGACGATGTTCCAGATCTCGATGAACCGGTCGCCGTCTTCTTCCGGGGAGCCCGGAGGGCCGCCCCAGATCTCGGGGCCGTGGTCGTAGAAGATCTCCGAGCACGGGCCGCAAGGCCCGGTCGGCCCCATCATCCAGAAATTGTCGGCGGTGGCGATGCGGATGATCCGCTCGTCCGGCAGCCCGGCGATCTTCTTCCAGAGGTTCGCGGCCTCGTCGTCGGTGTGGAACACCGTGACCAGCAGCTTGTCGGGGTTCAGGCCAAAATCGCGGGTCAGCAGCTCCCAGGAGTAGCGGATCGCCTCTTCCTTGAAGTAGTCGCCGAAGGAGAAGTTGCCCATCATCTCGAAGAAGGTGTGGTGCCGCGCGGTGTAGCCGACATTGTCGAGATCGTTGTGCTTGCCGCCCGCGCGCACGCATTTCTGCGCCGTCGTCGCCCGGCTGTAGTCGCGCGTCTCGACCCCGGTGAACAGGTTCTTGAACTGCACCATGCCCGAATTGGTGAACATGAGCGTCGGGTCGTTGCGCGGCACCAGCGGCGAACTCGGCACCACGGCGTGGCCCTGCCGGCGGTAGAAGTCGAGGAAGGTGGAGCGGATGTCGGCGAGACTGGTCATGGCGTGTCCTTCGGGTCGCGGCGTGGCAGTCCTATCCCCGTGACCTCAGCGCGTAAAGGCCCACGGAGGGCCAGGTCCGCCGTGGCCGGCGCGCGGCCCTTCCCGGCACGCGCTTTCGGGGCGGGCCGGTGGCCCCGTCGTCGGCCCTCGGCGTGAACGGAACGTATTGACCGTTTTCGTTCCGTCTTCCGGGACGAACCGATATCGGCGGATCGGAGACGGCATTCAGTGGCGCGGAGCGGCTTCCGAAGCTGCGTGGCCGAAGACGACGGCCGGTCCGTCGATCGGCGCGGCCGCCTTACCGTCCCGGCTTTCCGCGTCGCCCCCTCGACACCGGCCCCGAACGCGAAACGGGCCGGGGCGTTTCCGCCCCGGCCCGTCCGGATGCCCAGCGCGAAGGCGCGGCTCACATGTCGACGAGATCGTCGTCGCCGCTGTCGCTGCCTTCCTCGGACATGTGGAACTCGAGCCCGTGCGCGGCGCGGATCTTGTCCTCGATCTCGCGCGCGATCTCGCCGTTCTCCTTCAGGAAGGTCTTGGCGTTCTCGCGGCCCTGGCCGATGCGCTGGTCGCCGTAGGAGAACCACGCGCCCGACTTGTCGACCACGCCGGCCTTCACGCCGAGATCGAGAAGCTCGCCGGTCTTCGAGATGCCCTCGCCATACATGATGTCGAACTCGACCTGCTTGAACGGCGGGGCGACCTTGTTCTTGACCACCTTCACCCGGGTCGAGTTGCCGACCACCTCGTCGCGGTCCTTGATCGCGCCGATGCGGCGGATGTCCATGCGCACGCTCGCATAGAACTTAAGCGCGTTGCCGCCGGTCGTGGTCTCGGGCGAGCCGAACATCACGCCGATCTTCATCCGGATCTGGTTGATGAAGACGACCATGCAGTTCGAGCGCGAGATCGAGCCGGTGAGCTTGCGCATCGCCTGGGACATCAGGCGGGCATGCACGCCGACCGAGCTGTCGCCCATGTCGCCCTCGAGCTCGCTCTTCGGCGTCAGCGCCGCGACCGAGTCGACCACGACCATCGAGACCGCGCCCGACCGCACCAGCGTGTCGACGATCTCGAGCGCCTGCTCACCGGTGTCGGGCTGCGAGATCAGCAGCTCGTCGAGGTTCACGCCCAGCTTCTTGGCGTATTGCGGGTCGAGCGCGTGCTCGGCGTCGACGAAGGCGCAGACGCCGCCCTTCTTCTGCTCCTCGGCGACGGCGTGCAGCGTCAGCGTCGTCTTGCCCGAGCTTTCGGGGCCGTAGATCTCGATGATCCGGCCCTTGGGCAGGCCGCCGATGCCCAGCGCGATGTCGAGACCGAGCGAACCCGTCGAGGTGGCCTCGATGTCGGGCAGCTGGTTCTCGCCGCCGAGCTTCATGATGGAGCCCTTGCCGAACTGCCGTTCGATCTGGGCCAGGGCGCTGTCGAGCGCCTTCTGCCGGTCCGCTGTCCGCTTGTCGCTCATTTGGAGAAGATCTGCCGTTGCCATTGTTCGCAATCCTTATCCCACACCCGCCAGATGGCGGCAATCGCTGCGTCGTTCTTGTCTTGTTCCATGGCAAGGATATGGGACCAGAAGGGGAACATTGCAAGCGGAACCTGCGGCAGTGTCCCCCGCCGATGGTTAATGTATCGTTACCGCCGAAGCGGGTTGGAGACATGCATGCTGGTGTTCTGGAAAGAGCGTCTGATCCTTCTGGCGGTGCCCAAGACCGGCACCACCGCGCTCGAGGGCGCGCTGGCGCCACGGGCGCAGATGGTGCTGCGCGACCCGCCCGAGATCAAGCATGCGCCGATCTACCGCATCCGCCGCTTCGTGCTGCCGATGATCGAGGCCTGCGGCGGCGAGGGTTTCGAGACCGTGGCGGTGCTGCGCGAGCCGGTCGACTGGCTGGGCAGCTGGTGGCGCTACAGGCGGCGGGCCGATCTCGACGGCCACCCCAACAGCACGCGCGGGGTGAGCTTCGACGCCTTCGTGGACGAATACGCCAAGGGCAAGCCCGCGCCCTTCGCCAATGTCGGCAGCCAGGCCCGTTTCGTAGGCGACGGCGCGGGCCGGATCGAGGTGGACCACCTGTTTCGCTACGAAACCTTCGACCGGTTCACCGCCTTCCTCGAGGAACGGCTCTCCATGCGGATCGAGCTGCCCCTCCTGAACGTCTCTCCCGTCCATCCGCTCGATCTGTCGCCGCGCGTCGAGGCCAAGCTCCGGCGCAAGCGCGCGGCCGAGTTCGCGGTCTGGGAGGCCGCGTCCTAGCCGACCGCCTCCGCCACGCCCAGCGCCGCGAGGCGTTCGGGGTCGATGCCGCGCTTGACGGCGCTGTCGCGCACCGCCTCGCGCAGCGCCTTGCTGCGGCGCAAAAGCCGCCGGAAGCGCACCTCGTCGAGTTCCAGCAGCACGCCGTGGCTCAGCGCCCGCACCTCGGCGCGCCGCCGTCTCGGCGACAGCACGGCAAGCTGGCCGAACATCTCGCCCCGACCGAGCCGCAGCGTCTGCCCCGCGGTTTCCAGCTCGACCGCGCCGGAGGCGATGAAGCTGACGCTGCGCGCGGGCGCGTCGCGCCTCTGCAGCACCTCGCCCGCCGCCACGAAACGCGTGGCCAGCGCCTTGGCGAGCCTGCGCCGCACGCCCTCGTCGAGATCAGCAAAGAGCGGGAACTGCTGCACCAGCACCGCCTTCTGCACCGCGAGGTCGAGCTTGGGCCGGGCCTCGGCCTCGGCGCGCCGGGCCTCGAGCTCGGCCACCAGCGTGGCGTGCAGCTCCGGCCCGATCAGCCCGTCCTCGCGCAGCGCGGCGTATTCGCGCTCCTCGAAGCGCAGCGCGGTGCGGCGGATGAAGCGGCGCTCCAGCTCCTCGGCATAGCCCGGATATTGCAGCCTGAGGCCGTCGAGCGCCTGCTCGACCTGCTCGGCGCGCCGTTCAAGAAGCTCGTGCAGCAGCTCCGCCACCCGGCGGCCGTGGATGCGGCGGATGCGGGCGTCGATGAAATCGTCGAGATCGCGCAGCACCAGCCGCTGCATCAGCAGCATTTCGAACCGGTCGGCGGTGAGCCGCGACAGCGGCCCGGAGATGGAAAGCCGGTTGTGCAGGAAGGCCGCCAGCCGGGTCGGACCGCCCTGCCCGAGGCTTTCGCGCGCGGCGCGGCGATAGCCGGTGCGTCCCCCCGTCCGCGTGGTCTCGATCAGACGGTCGGCCTCGCCCAGCGCGCGTTCGGCGAGCCGGGCGGAGATCGCGCGCTCACGGAACAATTCAAGAACATGGTCCCGCTCGGCGCCCGCCAGCGCGATCAGCCCCAGCGTGATCCGGTCGCGGTCCTGGATCGAATCGTTCTCCTCAGCGGCGGCCACCGCCTCGTCCAGCCGCTCGGCGAAGCCCTTGGCCTCCGAGCGCACCGTCTCGCGCGTCAGCCGGTAGCTCTCGGTGGTCTCGGCCACCTCCTCGCGCACCGTCTGCAGCGCCACGGCGACCACCTGCCGCGCCAGCGCCGCGTCGATCGGCCCGAGCTTCTCGAGCCCCAGCCCCTTGATCAGCGGCCTGAGCGTCGCGCCCTGCACGATCAGCGTGAAGAGCGCGAAGCCGGTGGCGAGGATGCCGGTCAGACGCCGCACCTCCTCGGGCACGCGCAGGCTCTCGGTCACGGCGAGCGCCAGCGCCAGAGTGATCGCGCCCCTGAGGCCGCCCCACAGGATCGCCACGCGGTAGCTGCGCTCCACCGGCGGCGAGAGCCTGAGCCGCGCGAGGATCGGCAGCAGGCCCCACAGGATCGCGCCCCGCGCGGCGAAGGCGGCGAGCGTCACCACCGCGACGAGCGCGAAGTCGAACGGCCGCGCCCCGTCGAGCAGCCGCGGGATCAGCAGCGCCGCGAGCAGGAAGATGAAGGCCCCGGCCCAATGCGCGAGCAGGTCCCAGACCTCCTTGAGATTGGTCCAGGCCAAGGGCGACAGCCGCCCCGGCGCCGCGAGGTTCAGCGTCAGCCCCGCGCCCACCACGGCGATCACGCCCGAGGCGCCGACCACGCGCTCGGCGAGGATGTAGGCGAGATAGGGCAGCGCCACCGAGACCGTCACCTGCGCCAGAGGGAAACGTGCAAGCCCGCTCATCACCCGCACCGCGAGCTGCGCGACGATCCAGCCGGTCAGCGCGCCGCCGCCCAGCAGGATCGGGAAGCGCGCCAGCGCCGGGCCCATCTCGGGGTTCGGCACGCCGCGCATCACGAAGCCCATGAACAGGCCGAACAGCGCGATGGCGGCGGCGTCGTTCAGCAGGCTCTCTCCCTCGATGATCCGGCTCAGCCGTCGCGGCGCCGCGAGGTTGCGGAAGATCGAGACCACGGCCGAAGGATCGGTGGTCGAGACGATCGAGCCGATCAGCAGGCAGGCCATCAGCGGCAGCGCGCCGGTGAAGTAGAGCGCGTAGCCCACCGACAGCGTCGCCACCACGACCGCCACCACCGCCAGCGTCAGGATCGGCACCCAGTCGTCGAGCATGCGCCGCAGGTTCATGCCCAGCGTCACCTGGAACAGCAGCGTCGGCAGGAACACGTAGAGAAAGACGTTCGAGCGGATCGGCAGGTTGAGGATCGCCTCGGCCACCGGGTTGAGCGCGTCGGTCAGCTCGGTGTTCAGGAAGAAGGTCGCGCCCAGACCCGCCAGCACGCCCAGCGCCGCGAGGATCACGTTGAAGGGCAGCCGCAATCGCGAGGCCAGCGGCTCCCCCAGCCCGATCAGCAGGAAGAAGGTGGCGAGGATGGCGGTGGCGATGACGATGTCCATGGCGATCCGATATAGGCTTGGCGCGGCGCGGGAAATGCCCTCGCGCCGGATCGGCGGCCCGGCGCCCGGCTCGGGCGGTCCGAAGCGCCCTCCAAGGCCCCCGGCGCGACCGGCACGGGCCGGACGATCCGGGCGGGCGGCACCTGTCGCGAAATGGGCACGCCCGCCGGCGGAACGCCGCGCCTCACGCCCAGTTGAGGGACCCCTGCGTCAACGCGTCCGTTGAATTGGCGGAAGGCCGCCCAATCCCCGCCGCTTTCCGGCCTGGCTGCGACCGCCTTGCGCATGCAGGCTTGAAGAATCGCAACCGCCGGAGTGAAGCGGCCCGTCAGAGGCGGCGCATCACGGCCGCAGACAAGGAACGCGACATGGCAAGCAGCACCAACCCCAAGCAGGACACCCCGGCCCGCCCGGGCAACGAGCCCCGCAAGGTGCACGAGCAGACCCCTCCGAAGCCCTATTTCCGCGACTACGCGGCGATCTGAGACCGGCGGCTTCCGCCGCGGCGCGCGGCGGGCTAGAACGGCGGGGACGCCGACAGGAGACCCCGATGCCGTTCACCCGCCGCGCCGCCATGGGCCTCGGCCTGGCCGCTCTCGTCGCCGCCTGCGGCCGACGCGCGCCCAGCCCCGCCATCCCCGATCTCTACCCGAACGAGAGCCCGCGGATCCGGCGGCTGATCAACGCCTATGCCGACGGCTACAAGGTGCCGCGCGACCTGGTGCACCGGGTGGTGCAGCGCGAGAGCAGCTACAACCCCGGCGCCCGCAACGGCCCCTATTACGGGCTGATGCAGATCCTGCCCGCCACCGCCCGCACCATGGGCCATCGCGGCCCGGCCTCCGAGCTGCTCGATCCGTCCGTCAACCTGCGCTACGGCGTGAAGTATCTGCGCGGCGCCTGGATCGTCGCCAACGGCAACCGCGACAAGGCGGTGCAGTGGTACGCGCGCGGCTACTACTACGAGGCCCGCGACCGCTGCCTGCTGGTCGAGACAGGGCTGCGCGACAGCGAGGTGAAATGCTGAGCCGGGCGCGCCGGGCGTGAGCGGCCGGCTCAACCCCGACGCCGCCCGGCTGCGCGAGATCGTCGACGAGATCTGCGCCGCCATGGCCCGGGAGACCGAGCGCGGGAAGGTCGCCGACTACATCCCGCAGCTCGCCAAGGTCGATCCGGGCCGCTTCGCGCTGGCGCTGGCTACCGCCGAGGGCGAGGTGATCGCCGGCGGCGACGCGGATGTCCGCTTCTCGATCCAGAGCATCTCCAAGGTCTTCGCGCTGGCGGTGGCGCTGGGCCGGATCGGCGACCAGCTCTGGACCCGGGTCGGGCGCGAGCCCTCGGGCGATCCGTTCAACTCGATCGTCCAGCTCGAGCACGAGCGCGGCCTGCCGCGCAACCCGTTCATCAACGCCGGCGCCATCGCTGTCACCGATGCGATCCTGTCGCGCTTCGAGCCGCGCGAGGCGCTGGGCCAGATCCTGCAATTCGTGCGCTACATCGCCGATGACGACGACATCGCCATCGACCCGGCGGTCGCCAAGTCCGAGACCGAGAGCGGCTGGCGCAACGCGGCGCTGGCCAACTTCATGCGCGATTTCGGCACGATCCAGCGGCACCCGGAAAAGGTGATCGGGACCTATTTCCACCACTGCGCCATCGCCATGACCCCGCGCCAGCTGGCGCGGGCCGGCCGCTTCCTCGCCTTCGACGGAAAGCTCGGCCCCGAGGGGCCGCGCGCCATCGCACCGCGCATGGCGCGCCAGATCAACGCGCTGATGCTGACCTGCGGGCATTACGACGGCTCGGGCGAGTTCGCCTTCCGCGTGGGCCTTCCCGGCAAGAGCGGCGTCGGCGGCGGCATCCTCGCCGTGGCGCCGGGACAGGCGGCGATCGGCTGCTGGTCGCCGGGGCTGAACGCGGTCGGCAACTCGCATCTCGCCTCGATCGCGCTCGAGATGCTGGCCGACCGCACCGGCTGGTCGGTCTTCGCGCCGAAATGAGCCTCAGCCCTCCGGCGTGACCACCACCGCCTCGGCGCTGCGCCGGACGGGACCGTGATGCACCGCCTCGATGTTGTGGCCGTCGGGGTCGAGCACGAAGGCGCCGTAATAGCCCGGATGGTAGTCGCGCGCGCCCGGCGCGCCGTTGTCGGTGCCGCCATGCGCCAGCGCCACCGCGTGGAAGCGGTCCACCATCTCGCGGCTCTCGGCCTGGAAGGCGAGATGCACCCGGCTCGGCTCGCCGCGGCTGACGAAGAGCTCGTCGCAATAGAAGAAATGCTCTTCCGCCTGCAGCCCGTCGATGCCGAGACAGTCGAACACGGCCGCGTAGAACGCCCGGCTGCGGTCGAGATCGGCCACCGTGATGTGCACGTGGTCGATCAGCCGGCCCCGCTTGTATTTCATGACGCGCCCTCCTTCCGGTTGCGCCCTCAGGATACCGCAGCCCGGCGGGCGGCCAAAGCGCGCTCAGCCGCGCGGATCGGTCGAGAGCAACCCGTAGATCAGCGAATCCCGCAGCCCGATATGGGTGTGCCACTCGCCGCGCAGCCGCCCCTCGCACCGGAAGCCCAAGCCTTCCAGCAGGGCGATCGAGGCGGCGTTCTCGGGGTCGCAATCCGCGAAGACGCGGCGCTGGCCTTCCGCGAAGAGCCGCTCGACCACGGCCGAGACGGCCTCGCGCGCGAAGCCCTGCCCCCGCGCGTCGCGCGCGAGCAGGTAGCCGATCTCGGTCACGCCGCCCTGCGGCCGCTCGCCTGCCGCCACGAAGCCCAGCGCCCGGTCGTCGCCGGGCCGGGTGATCGCCCAGGCGCGGCGGCTCTCGACCTCCGGCGAGAAGCGGGCGCGCAGCTCCGCCTCCGTCTCGAACGGCGCGCGCGACCACCAGCGCATGACGTCGGGGTCGGACATCTCGGGAAACAGCGCCGCCGCGTCGTCGGCGGTGCGCGAGCGCAGCCGCAGCCGCGCGGTGTCGATGGTCGGAACGTCCGGGTCGGGTGACGGCCGGTGCGCCGGCCTCATATGCGTTTCATCGGTCATGCGGCGCATCTGATAGCCGGACCGGCGCCGCGATCAACAGGCCATCGCGCGCGAAGGTCTCTCCGCCCCGACCGGGCGGCCGACGCGGTGCCTACCCGCCCACCAGCTCGTAATGCCGGATGCTGCGGGACTCGACCAGCTCCGCCTCCGCCGGATCGACATGCGGGCTGTCGTAATCCTCGCCCACGAAGGCCTTGAGCGACTCGAGGCTGTCCCAGACCATCACGAAGCTGAACTCGCGCGGCGAGTCCGGCCGGGGCGCGCCCGGCAGCACCTGCACGATCCCCTTCGTCCCGCGCATCAGGGGGATGGCCGTCTCGTGGAAGAACCGGGAGAACGCCTCCTCCTTGCCCGGCTTCGTCACGACCTGGAATATCCGCATGATCATGTCGTCCTCCCGAATGGCAAAGCTTGTCGATGCCCGAGCATAGCATGATCCGGACGGGGCCCGCGCGCAGTAGAGAGGCAGACCGGCGAGGCACGCTCCCCGAACGAAAAAGGCCCGCGCTTTCGCGCGGGCCTTTCCTCGTGTCCCTGAGAGGGCGGCTTCAGCCGACCAGCTCGAGGCCCGAGAAGAAGAAGGCGATCTCTTCGCGGGCGGTCTCGGGGGCGTCCGAGCCGTGCACCGAGTTCTCGCCGACCGACTCGGCGAACTCGGCACGGATGGTGCCGGCGGCGGCGTCGGCCGGGTTGGTCGCGCCCATCACTTCGCGGTTCTTGGCGATCGCGCCTTCGCCCTCGAGCACCTGCACCACCACCGGGGCCGAGGCCATGAACTCGGTCAGCTCGCCGAAGAAGGGACGCTCGGAGTGCACGGCGTAGAACTGCTGCGCCTGCGCGATGGTCAGCTGGATGCGCTTCTGCGCGACGATGCGCAGGCCGGCATCCTCGAACTTGGCGTTGATCTTGCCGGTCAGGTTGCGGCGGGTGGCGTCGGGCTTGATGATCGAGAGCGTGCGTTCGGTGGCCATGTGGTCCCTCATGTGAACGGGTTGCGGATGGGCCCGCGCGGGCGCGGCCCCGGTCGGGCTGCGCCCTAGCACGGGGGCCGCGCCCTGAAAAGACGCGACATCGCGACCCCGGCCGCGTCGGCGATCCCGCCCGTCCGCGGGGCGCGCGACCCCGCCGCTGCGACCCCGCGGATCATTCCGCCCGTTGACGCGGCGCTCGGTCTCGGGCAAGGCCCGCCCATGCTGCGCATCACTGACATCTCCTATTCGGTCGAGGGCCGCCCACTCCTCGAACACACCTCCGCCGTGATCCCGGCCGGCCACAAGGTCGGCGTCGTGGGCCGCAACGGCACCGGCAAGACCACGCTGTTCAAGCTGATCCGGGGCGAGCTGACGCTCGACACCGGCGAGATCGAGCTGCCCAAGGGCACCCGCATCGGCGGCGTCGCGCAGGAGGTGCCCGGCAACGAGGTCTCGCTGATCGACACCGTGCTGGCCGCCGACACCGAGCGCGCGAGCCTGATGGCCGAGCAGACCGAGGACGCCGCCCGCATCGCCGAGATCCAGACCCGGCTCGCCGACATCGACGCCTGGTCGGCCGAGGCGCGCGCCGCGACCATCCTGCGGGGCCTGGGCTTCACCCATGAAGAGCAGCTCATGCCCTGCTCCGCCTTCTCGGGCGGCTGGCGGATGCGCGTGGCGCTGGCCGCGGTGCTGTTCTCCGAGCCCGACCTGCTGCTGCTCGACGAGCCCACGAACTACCTCGACCTCGAGGGCGCGCTCTGGCTCGAGAACTACCTCGTGCGCTACCCGCACACCGTGCTGATCGTCAGCCACGACCGCGAGCTTCTGAACCGCTCGGTGGGCGGCATCCTGCATCTCGAGAACCGCCAGCTCACCTACTGGACCGGCGGCTACGACCAGTTCGCCAAGGCCCGCGCCGCGCAGCGCGCCGTGCAGGCGGCCGCGGCCAAGAAGCAGGAGGCGCAGCGCGCCCACCTGCAGAGCTTCGTCGACCGCTTCAAGGCCAAGGCCTCCAAGGCCAAGCAGGCGCAGAGCCGGGTGAAGATGCTGGAGAAGATGGAGACGATCCGCGTGCCGGAAGATGCCGCGCGCACCGTCTTCACCTTCCCCGAGCCCGAGGAGCTGTCGCCGCCGATCATCGCGACCGAGGGCGTCTCGGTCGGCTACGGCGACCACGTCGTGCTCTCCAAGCTCGATCTCAGGATCGACCAGGACGACCGCATCGCGCTTCTGGGCCGCAACGGCGAGGGCAAGTCGACGCTCTCGAAGCTGCTCTCGGACCGGCTGTCGGCGATGGGCGGCCGGATCACCCGCTCGAACAAGCTCAGGATCGGCTTCTTCGCCCAGCACCAGGTCGACGAGCTGCGCATCGAGGAGACGCCGCTGCAGCACATCCAGCGCGCCCTGCCCGAGGTGGCCCCGCCCAAGCTGCGCGCGCGGCTCGCGGGGTTCGGCCTGATGGCGGCGCAGGCCGAGACCGAGGTGGGGCGCCTCTCGGGCGGCCAGAAGGCGCGGCTGTCGCTGCTTCTGGCCACGCTCGACGCGCCGCATCTGCTGATCCTCGACGAGCCGACCAACCACCTCGACATCGAGAGCCGCGAGGCGCTGGTCGAGGCGCTCACCGCCTATTCCGGCGCGGTGATCCTGGTCAGCCACGACATGCACCTGCTGTCGATGGTCGCCGACCGGCTGTGGCTGGTGAAGGACGGCCGCGTCACCGCCTATGACGACGACCTGCAGGCCTATCGCAAGATGCTGCTCTCGGCCGACAAGCCCGCCGAGAAGCCGAAAGCCGAGAAGCCCAAGGCGCCCAAGCCCTCGCGCGAGGCGATCCTCGCGCTCAAGGCCGACGCCCGCAAGGCCGAGGAGCGGGTGAACAAGATCAACGAGATGCGCGACAAGCTCGCCAAGAAGCTCGCGGACCCGGATCTCTACGAGGACACCCGCAAGGGCGAGCTGGAGACCTGGAACAAGAAATACGCCGAGGCGATGGAGGCGCTGGGCCGGGCCGAGGCGATCTGGATGGCCGCGCTCGAGAAGCTGGAGGCCGCCGAGGCCGCCTGACCGGGCCGGGGTCTCGGGGGGCTCCGCCCCCGGGCCTCGCGGCCCTCCCCCGGAGTATTTGCAGAGAAAAGTAGCAGGCAGCGCGGCGTCAGCCCCGCGCCGGGCTTGCCCCGTCGCCGCGCCCCCGTCAGGGTGCCGACCACATGCGGGCCAAGCCCGCCGATCCGCCAGGGACGCTCACGTGATCGAATTCGCCACCCTCGTCACCGCCTTCACCACGCTCTTCGTGATCGTCGACCCGATCGGCCTCGCGCCGCTCTACGTCGCGATGACGGCGGGGATGACGCCCGCGCAGCGGCGCGGCGTGGCGTTCCGGGCGCTGTCGACCTCGGCGGTGCTGATGCTGCTGTTCCTGGTGCTCGGCGACGCGGTGCTGCGCTTCATCGGCATCTCGGTTCCGGCCTTCCGCATCGCCGGCGGCGTGCTGCTGTTCCTGACCGCGCTCGACATGCTGTTCGAGCGCCGGCAGGCGCGGCGCCGCGACAATGCCGAGGAAGGCGCCGAGCCCGACCACGACCCCTCGATCTTCCCGCTGGCGCTGCCGCTGATCGTCGGCCCCGGCGCGATCACCACGCTGATCCTGCTGACCGCCGAGGCCACCAGCCCGGTCGGCTACGCCGCGATCTACGGCGTGGCGCTGGCGGTGCTGGGCACGGTCTGGCTCGCCTTCGCGCTGGCCGACCCGCTGGCGCGGGTGCTGGGCGCGGTGGGCCTCAACGTGGTGACGCGGGTGCTGGGCATGCTGCTGGCGGCGCTGGCGGTGCAGTTCATCATCGACGGCCTGCACGGGTCGGGCTTCGGCCTGCCTTCCCAAGCCGGCGTCTGACCCCATATGTTGGGGTATGAGCCCCGACAACTTCGCCAGCCTGATCTACCTCGTCCTTCTGGGCACCGCCGTCGCCGGGTGGTTCCTGATGCAGAACCGCACCCGCTTGGGCCAGATGGCGCAGCAGGCCGCGGTCTGGGGCTTCATCTTCCTCGGTGTGATCGCCGCCGCGGGCCTGTGGTCCGACGTGCGCGATGAGGTGATGCCGCGCCAGACCATGGTCGGCTCCGACCAGATCGAGGTGCCGCAGGCCCGCGACGGGCACTACTACCTGACGCTCGAGGTCAACGGCGCGCCGATCGACTTCGTGGTCGACACAGGCGCGACCGACATGGTGCTGGGCCGCGACGACGCGCGCCGCGCCGGGATCGACCCCGAAACACTCGACTATTTCGGCTCGGCCATGACCGCCAATGGCGAGGTCCGCACCGCGCGGGTGCAGCTCGACAGCGTGGCGCTGGGCGAGATCGAGGACGAGGGGCTGAGCGCGGTGGTCACCGACGGCGAGCTCAACGGCTCGCTGCTCGGCATGGGCTACCTGCGGCTCTTCGGGCGGCTGCAGATCGCGGACGGCCAGCTCGTGCTGACGCGCTGATCGGGCCCACTTCACTCCGCAAATACTCAAACCCGGCCGGCCGCGCGCGTCAGCCCTCGGCCTTCTTGACCCAGCGCCCGTCCTCCTGCGCCCAGTACTGCGCCGAACAGCCCGCGCCGGTGAGCCGCTTCCACTGCCCGCGCGCGGCCTGAACGGCACTTTCGTCGAAGCCGTCGAACAGGATGCAGACCCGCTCGGCGGCGTTCACCTCCTCGGGCGCGGTCTCGGCGCCGTCGAGGCAGATCACGCAAGGCAGGCCCGGCGCGTCCCCGCCCGCGACGGTCAGCAGCACCGGCTGGGCCGCGTCATGCGCCCCGCCGGCGAGGCCATGCGGCAGGAAGGCATCGGGCGGCCCGGCGCGCCACAGCGCGAGGTCGAGCCGCTCCATGGCGCGGGCGTCGCGGCCCCGAAGCTCCACCCGCCAACCCTTGCGCCCGGCCTGCACGAGGAGCTGCGGCAGCACCTCCTCGGCCGGGCCCTCGGTCAGGTGGTAGAAGAAGGCCGCGCCCATCGCCTCAGCTCTCGTAGCGGTCCGCGACGAGGCGGTTCAGCGCCATCACGCCCCAGCCGGTCGCGCCCTTGGGGCCGAGCGCCCAGTCGGATTTCAGCGACGCGGTGCCCGCAATGTCGAGATGGATCCAGGGCGTGCCCTCCTTGACGAAGCGCGCGAGGAACTGCGCCGCGGTGATCGAGCCGCCCTCGCGGCCGGTGCCGACGTTGCGCATGTCGGCGATCCGGCTCTTGAGCACCTTGTCGTAGGCCTCGCCCATCGGCATCCGCCACGCGCCCTCGCCCTCTGTCTTGGCCGCCGCCAGCATCGCGCCGGCGAAGTCGTCGTCGTTCGAGAAGACGCCCGCGTTCTCGTGGCCCAGCGCCACGATGATCGCGCCGGTCAGCGTCGCGAGGTCGATCATGCCGGCGGGCTTGAAGCGTTCCTGCGCGTACCACATCACGTCGGCCAGAACGAGCCGGCCCTCGGCGTCGGTGTTGATCACCTCGACCGTGTCGCCCTTCATCGAGCGAACCACGTCGCCCGGACGGGTGGCGCGGCCCGAAGGCATGTTCTCGACGAGGCCCACGAGGCCCACGACATTGGCCTTGGCCCGGCGCAGCGCCAGCGCGCGCATGGTGCCGGCGACGACGCCCGCGCCGCCCATGTCCATGGTCATGTCCTCCATGCCGCCCGCGGGCTTGAGGGAGATGCCGCCGGTGTCGAACACCACGCCCTTGCCCACCAGCGCCAGCGGCGCCTCGTCGCCGCCGCCGTTCCAGCGCATGACGACCACCTTGGAGGGGCTGTCGGAGCCCTGCCCGACGGCGAGCAGCGCGCCCATGCCGAGCTTCTTCAGCTCGTCCTCCTCAAGGATCTCGACCTCCAGCCCCAGCTCCTGCATCGCGGCGAGGCGGGCGGCGAAGTCGTCGGTGGTGAGCACGTTGGCGGGCTCGTTGACGAGGTCGCGGGTGAAGGCCACGCCCTCGGCCACCGCCGCCATCGGCCCGGCGGCCTTGGCCAGCGCCTCGGCATCCTCGGCCATCATCCGCACGCGCAGCTCGGGTGCGGCGTCCTCCTCGGCCTTGCGGTGCGCGTCGAAGCCGTAGGCACGCAGCGCCACGCCCAGCGCGACCTCCTGCGGATGCGCGGCGTTGTCGGCCAGCACCAGCAGCTCGCCGGAACCGCGCGCCACGGCGATGGCGCCACCGGCGCGGCGGGCGGCGTTGGCGTCGGCATCGGCGCCGAGCCGCACCACCACCAGCGCCTCGGCGGCCATGCCGGCGGGCACGGCGATCTCGACCGCCTCGCCCGGCTTGGCCTTCTGCCAGCGCCTGGTGCCGGCAAGCCGCGACAGCGCGCCGCCGGTCAGCCCGTCGATCTTGGCGGCGAGGCCGGAGGTCGGCGCGCCGTCCTCCATGAACAGCGCCACGCGGCCCTCCGCGCCGGCAAGCGCGTCGTCGTCGGGGGCGATGAAATCGATGCGGGGAATGCGGGTCATGCCGGCTCCTGTCGGTGAGTGGGGGTGGCCTCGGGCCTTGGCGGCGAGTCCTAGCCTTAGCCGCCCGGCTTGGCCAGAAGGCTGTTCAAGCCCGCCCGCCCATGCGATAGCCTGCGGCGACGAGGCGGCCGGCCGGGCGGCCGGCAACGGGAGAGACCGGTGGCGCGATTCGACAGGTACATGCTGTCGCAGCTGATGATGCTGTTCGGCTTCTTCGCGCTGATCCTGGTGCTGGTCTACTGGGTCAACAGCGCGGTGCAGCTGTTCGACCAGCTGGTGGCCGACGGCCAGAACCTGTCGGTCTTCCTCGAGCTGACCGCGCTCACCCTGCCGGCGCTGATCCGCAACCTGCTGCCGATCGCGACCTTCGCGGCCAGCCTCTACGTCACCAACCGGCTCAGCTCGGACAGCGAGCTGGCGGTGCTGCAGGCGACCGGCTTCTCGCCGTTCCGTCTGGCACGGCCGGTGGCGCTGTTCGGGCTCATGGCGGCGCTGATGACCGGCGCGCTGTCGACCGTGATCGAGCCCATCGCCAATGCCCGGCTGGCCGAGCGGCAGGACGAGATCGCCCGCACCGCCACCGCGCGGCTGCTGCAGGAGGGGCAGTTCATCTCGCCCGTCTCGGGCGTGACGCTCTATATCCGCGACGTCACCACCGAGGGCGAGCTGCGCGACCTTCTGATCTCCGACAGCCGCGACCCGGCCCGCGCCGACACCTACACCGCCGCGCGGGCCTTCCTCGTGCAGGGCGAGGCCGGGCCGCAGCTGGTGATGATCGACGGCATGATCCAGAGCCTGCGCCAGGGCGACCAGCGGCTCGCCGTCACCTCCTTCGAGGATTTCGCCTACGACCTCGGATCGCTTATCCAGGACACCGGCCCCGAGCGGCGCCGCGTGCGCGAGATGCCGACCGCGGCGCTGCTCTTCCCCACGCCCGAGACCGAGGCGCTGACCGGCCAGAGCGCCGGCCGCCTCGTGGCCGAGGGGCATGAGCGCTTCGCCACGGCGCTCCTGGCGCCGGTCGGGGCGCTGATCGGCTTCGCCACCCTGCTGCTGGGCGGGTTCTCGCGCTTCGGGGTCTGGCGGCAGGTGCTGTTCGCGATCGCGCTGATCGTGCTGGTCAAGGGGATCGAGTCGGCCGCCACCACGGCGGTGCGCGGCAACGCCGCGCTCTGGCCGCTCTCCTACCTGCCGGCGCTGGGTGGCTTCGCGATCGCGGCGGTGGAACTGGCCGCGGCCGGCCGGCCGAGGCGCTGGGCCGGGAGGCGGCGCGCATGATCCTGCACCGGTACTACGCCTGGCGGTTCCTCAAATCCTTCGCCGCGACCTTCGGCGTGTTCTTCGTCATGCTCTCCACTGTCGAGCTGATCGAGCAGTCGCGCAGCCTCAGCGCGGGCGGGCTGTCGGACCTGCTGGCGCTGACGCTTTTGAAGGTGCCCGAGGAGATCTACGAGATCATGCCGCTGATCGTGATCCTGTCGGGGATCGCGCTGTTTCTCGGCCTCGCCCGCAGCTCCGAGCTGGTCGTCACCCGCGCCGCCGGACGCTCGGCGCTCGCCGCGCTGGCCGCGCCGGCGGTGATGACGCTCCTGCTCGGCGCCACGGCCACCGCGGTGATCAACCCCTTCGTGGCCGCCACCAGCCAGGCCTACGAGGCGCGCGACGACGCGCTGTCGGGCCAGACCCGCGTGGTGACGCTTTCCGATGACGGGCTCTGGCTGCGGCAGGGCGACGATCAGAGCCAGACCGTGATCCGCGCCGCGCGCAGCAACGCCGACGGCACGGTGCTGATGGGGGCGAGCTTCCTGCAGTTCGATGCCGACGGCCTGCCGCGGCAGCGGATCGAGGCGCGCATGGCCGAGCTCGGCGGCGGGCAATGGCTGCTGCGCGGCGTCAAGCGCTGGGACCTCGAGGCCGGGGCCAACCCCGAGCGCGCCGCCGAGCGGCTGCCGCAGATGGTGCTGCCCTCGACCCTCACCGCGAACCAGATCCGCGACAGCTTCGGCGACCCGTCGGCGATCTCGGTCTGGGACCTACCCGGCTTCATCGCCCGGCTGCAGGCGGCGGGCTTCACCGCCAGGCGCCACCAGGTCTTCCTGCAGATGGAGCTGGCGCAGCCGCTGTTCTTCCTGTCGATGCTGCTGATCGGCGCCGGCTTCACCATGCGCCACCAGCGCGGCGGCCGCGTCGGCGTCATGGTGCTGGCCGCGATCCTGCTCAGCTTCGGCGTCTACTTCCTGCGCAACTTCGCGCAGATCCTGGGCGAGAACGGCCAGATCCCCGCCGCGCTCGCCGCCTGGGCCCCGCCGGTGGCGGCAATCCTCGCCGCGCTCGGCCTGCTGCTTCACATGGAGGACGGATGACCCGCCTGCTCGCCGCCGCCCTCGCCGCGCTGTTGCCGGCGCAAGGCTCCGCCCAGGATCTCGCGCAGATCGTCGCCGACGAGGTCGACATCGTGGCCGAGCGCGACACGCTCGTCGCGCGCGGCAATGTCGAGGCCTTCCACGAGGGCACGCGCCTCACCGCCGAGACGATCACCTATGACCGCGCCGCCGGCCGGCTGACCATCGCCGGGCCGATCCTGATCACCACGCCAGAAGGCGAGGTCTTCACCGCCGAGACGGCCGAGATCGACCCCGATCTCGAGGCCGGGCTCCTGCGCGGCGCGCGGCTGATCCTCGACCGCCAGCTGCAGCTCGCGGCGCGCCGCGTCGACCGCACCGGCACCGGTCTCACCGCGCTGACCCAGACCGCCGCGACCTCCTGCCGGGTCTGCGGCGACGGCCCGCCGCTGTGGGAGATCCGCGCCGGCCGCGTCGTGCATGACGAGGCGGCCCGGCAGCTGCATTTCGAGGACGCCACCTTCCGGCTGCGCGGCCTGCCGATCCTGTGGCTGCCCTACATGCGCCTGCCCGACCCCACGCTCAAGCGCGCCGCGGGCCTCCTGGTGCCGCAGATCCTGTCCTCCGACCAGCTCGGCATCGGTCTGAGCCTGCCCTATTTCATCCCGCTCGGCCCCAGCCGCGACCTGACCGTGACGCCCTTCCTGTCGACCCGCGCCCGCACGCTCGGCCTCGACTACCGGCAGGCCTTCCGGCGCGGCTGGGTCGGCGTCGACGCGACGCTGTCGCGCGACGACGACACCGGCGGCGACCTGCGCTACGGGCTCTTCGCCGAGGGCGCCTTCGCGCTGCCGCGCGACGTCATGCTCGACTTCGACCTCGAGGCGGTCTCGGACCCGGCCTACCTGCTGGACTACGACATCTCGGACCGCGACCGGCTGGACAGCCGGCTGCGGCTCTACCGGCTGCGCGATGACGGCTACTTCCTCGGCCGGCTGACCTATTACGAAAGCCTGCGCGAAGGCGAGGACAGCGATTCGCTGCCGCCCCTGGTGGGCCGGGCCGAACGCCAGAGGATCATCCGCGACCTGCCGATGGGCGGCCGGCTGCGGCTCGAGGCCGATGCCGACGCGCTGGTCCGGCAGGAGGGCGCGACTGGGCTGCCGCCGCGCGACGTGGCGCGCGCGGGCCTCGGGGCCGACTGGCTGGCCAGCACCGTCGCCGGGCCCGGCCTGCTGCTGGAAGGCCAGGCCCGGGTCGATCTCGACGCCTACGCGATCCATGACGACCCCGACTACGACGCCACCGCGCTGCGCGCGCGCCAGGCCGGCGCGCTGCGGCTGCGCTGGCCGCTGATGCGGCACGAGGCCGGCGGCGCGACGCAGCTGCTCGAGCCGGTGGCGAGCCTCGCCTATGCCGGCGTGCAGGGCGACGACGTGCCCAACGAGGACGCGCTTCTGGTCGAGTTCGACGAGGCCAACCTGCTCGCGCTCGACCGGCTGCCCGGCGAGGACCGCGAGGTCGAGGGCTGGCACGGCGCGCTCGGCCTGGGCTGGAGCCGGATCGTGCCAGAGGGCTGGAGCGCCACGCTGACCGCCGGGCGCGTGCTGCGCCGCGACCCCGCCCCGGCCGCCGGGGCCGAGCTGGGCGGCACCGCCTCGGACTGGCTCCTGGCCGGTGGCGTGCAGCTCGAAGAGGGCCTGCGGGTCGGCGGCCGGGTCAGCTTCGACGACGGCCTGGGGCTGTCGGCCGCCGAGGCCCGGCTGGGCTGGGACGCGGCCTGGATCGACCTCTCGGGCGCCTATGTGCGGATCGAGCCGGACGCCGAGGAAAACCGCCCCGAGCGGGTCTCCGAGATCTCCTTCGAGGCCGACGTGGCGATCGGCCAGCGCTGGAGCCTGAACGGCGGCGCCCGCTACGACATCGCCAGCGACTCGCCGCTTCGGGCCGAGATCGGCGTCGGCTGGCGCAACGAATGCGTCACGGTGGACCTTTCGGCGGCACGCCGCTACACCGAGACGGAAGACGCCGACGCGTCCACCAGCTTCGGTCTGTCGGTCAATCTCGCCGGGTTCTCGGCGGGGCGGCCGGCGCGGCCAGTGACCCGGAGCTGCGACGGATGAGGCGGGACAACCACCCGAAGATGGGGGCGAGGATGCGGGCAATGGATTTCGTGAAGGCGGCCGCGCTCGGCCTGGTTCTGACCGCGCCGCTCGGGGCCGCGCCGGCCATGGCGCAGAGCGGGCTCTTCGCCCCGGCGATCATGGTCGATGGCAGCGCCGTCACGAATTACGAGCTCGACCAGCGCGCGCGGCTGCTGTCGGCCTTCAACACGCCCGGCGACACCGCCGCCGAGGCGCGCGAGCAGCTGGTCGAGGACAAGCTGAAGCTGCGGGAGCTGCAGCGCGTCGGCATGACCCTGACCGACGAGGGGCTGCAGACCGCCATGGAGGAGTTCGCCGGCCGGGCCAACCTGTCGCTCGACGCCTTCCTGGCCCAGCTCGCGAGCCAGGGCGTCGCCCGCGAGACGCTGCGCGACTACGTCAAGGTCAACGTCTCCTGGCGCGACTACGTCCGCCGCCGCTTCGGCTCGGACGTCGAGGTGACGGAGGGCGAGGTCGACGCGGCACTGGCCCGGACCGGCGGGCCCGACGCGCTCGAGCTGCTGCTGAGCGAGATCATCATCCCCGCGCCGCCGCAGCGCGCCCAGGCCGCCATGGCCCGGGCCCAGCAGATCTCGCGGCTGCGCTCCACCGCCGCCTTCGAGGCCGAGGCCCGCGCCGTCTCGGCGCTGCCCTCGCGCGATCAGGGCGGCCGCCTGCCTTGGACGCCGATCACCAACTTCCCCGAGGGGCTGCGCGGGCTGCTGCGCACGCTCGAGCCCGGCGAGGTGACGCAGCCGCTGCCGATCACCAACGGCGTCGCGCTGTTCCAGCTGCGCGACATCCGCGAGACCCCGCAGGCCCCGGCCGAGATCGCCGAGATCGACTACGCCCAGTTCGCCATCCCCGGCGCCGGCACCGCCGAGGCGCTGGCCGAGGCACGGCGCGTCGACGCCGTCACCGACACCTGCGACGACCTCTACGGCGTCGCCAAGGGCCTGCCCGCGGAGCGCCTCGCGCGCCAGAGCGTCGCGCCCGGCGCGATCCCGCAGGACGTCGCGATCGAGCTGGCCCGCCTCGACGCCAACGAGGCGTCGTGGAACCTGACCCGCGACGGCGCGCTGCTCTTCACCATGCTCTGCGCCCGCACCCCCGCGGCCGCGCAGGGCGCCGATCGCGACGCGGTGCGCAACAGCCTGCTGAACCAGAAGCTCGCCGGCCAGGCCGACCTGCTGCTGGCCGAGCTCAAGGCGCAGGCCCGCATCGTCCCGCAATGACCATCGCGATCTCCTGCGGCGAGCCCGCCGGCATCGGCCCCGAGATCGCCGCCCGCGCCTGGGAGGCGCTCGGCCGCGAGATCCCGATGCTCTGGATCGGCGACCCGCGCCACCTGCCCGAGGCGACCGCCTGGGAGGAGATCGACGACGCGTCGCAGGCCGCCTCCGTCTGCGCCACCGCCCTGCCGGTTCTGGCGCGCGACTTCGGCCCGCCCGCCGTGCCCGGCCAGCCCGACCCGGCCCATGCGCCGGGCGTGATCGACGCGATCCGCGAGGGCGTGGACCTCGTGCGCGCGGGCGCCTGCACCGCGCTCTGCACCGCGCCGATCCACAAGGCGGCGCTGATCGACGGCGCGAATTTCGCCTATCCCGGCCATACCGAGTATCTCGCCGCGCTGGCGGGCGTGGACGACGTGGTGATGATGCTGGCCTGCGAGGCGCTTCGCGTCGTGCCCGCGACCATCCACATCCCGCTGGCGCGGGTGCCAGAGGCCCTGACGCCGGAGCTGCTGGAAGCCACGATCCGCATCACCCGCGACGCGCTGATCCGCGATTTCGGCATCGCTTCGCCGCGCATCGCCGTGGCGGGGCTCAACCCGCATGCCGGCGAGGACGGCAAGATGGGCGGCGAGGAGATCGCGATGATCGCGCCGCTGATGGACCGTCTCTGCGACGAGGGCTTCGACCTGCGCGGCCCGATGTCGGCCGACACCATGTTCCACGCGGCCGCGCGCGCGGGCTACGACGCGGCGGTCTGCATGTATCACGACCAGGCGCTGATCCCGATCAAGACCATCGACTTCGCCGGCGGCGTCAACGTCACGCTCGGCCTGCCCTTCATCCGCACCTCGCCCGATCACGGCACCGCCTTCGGCATCGCCGGCAAGGGGCTGGCGGACCCGTCCTCGATGATCGCGGCGCTGCGGATGGCGGCGGATATGGCGCAGGCGTGCGGGCCGCGCTAGACGGGCGGCGCGGCGGGCCTTCGCGGCGCGCCACGAGTATTTGCGGAATGAAGTAGGACACGCCCATGGCCGCCATCGACGATCTGCCGCCGCTGCGCGAGGTGATCGAGACCCACGGCCTGCGCGCCAAGAAAACGCTCGGCCAGAACTTCCTTCTGGACCTCAACCTGACCGCCCGGATCGCGCGCGCGGCGGGCGACCTCGCAAGCTCCGACATCCTCGAGATCGGCCCCGGCCCCGGCGGGCTCACCCGCGGCCTTCTGGCCGAGGGCGCGCGCAAGGTGTTGGCGATCGAGAAGGACGCACGCTGCATGCCGGCGCTGGCCGAGATCGCCGAGCGCTACCCGGGCCGGCTGCAGGTGATCGAGGGCGACGCGCTCGAGATCGACCCGCTGGCGCATCTGACGCCGCCGATCCGGGTCGCCGCGAACCTGCCCTACAATGTCGGCACCGAGCTTCTGGTGCGCTGGCTGACGCCCAAGGAGTGGCCGCCCTTCTGGCAGAGCCTGACGCTGATGTTCCAGCGCGAGGTGGCCGAGCGCATCGTCGCCCAGCCCGGTTCCAAGGCCTATGGCCGCCTCGCCATCCTCGCGCAGTGGCGCGCCTCGGCGCGGATCGTGCTCGACCTGCCGCCGCAGGCCTTCGTGCCCGCGCCCAAGGTCTCGTCCGCCGTGGTGCACCTCACCGCCCTGCCCGAGCCGCGCTTTCCGGCCGACCCGGCGATCCTGAGCCGCGCCGTCGCCGCCGGCTTCAACCAGCGCCGCAAGATGCTGCGCGCCTCTCTCAAGGGGCTGGCGCCCGGCATCGAGGACCACCTCGCCGCCGCCGGCATCGCGCCGACCGAACGCGCCGAGCGGGTCGGGCTCGAGCAATGGTGCGCCCTGGCCCGTTCGCTCGCGCAAGGCTGAGCGGCCGGGCGACGGCACGAAAAAGGGCCGCGCCCCATCGGGGGCGCGGCCCTTCGCATGATCGGCCGGAAAAATCCGTTACTCGGCCGCCTCGGCGGAGCCGGCCTCCTGGCCGTCGCCCTTCGGCTCGGCCTCTTTCTTGCGGCGGGCGCGCGGCGCGGGCTTCTCGCCCTCGGGCAGGTCGCGCTTCACGCGCGGCTTGCGCGCGCGCTTGGGCTTGGCGGCCTCGCCGCCCTCGCCCTCGGCCGCCTCGGCGGGCTTGCTGCCCTCGGAGGCCGGGATCTCGTCGCTGCGGTTCTCGGGCGTCGCCACGAGGCCGCTGTCCTCGCGCTCCGCCTCGGGCTGGGGACGGCTCTGGCCCCGGTCCTGGCCGCGATCGTCATGGCCTTCGGAGTGCTGCTGATGCGCCGGAGCGCCAGCGGCGTCCTCCTGCGCCTTCAGGCGGGCGGCGCGCTCGCGGTCGCGCTCGGCCTGGCGCTCGCGGTTGGCCTGCTCGGCCTCCTCGCGCTTCTGCTCGATCTCGCGCTGCGCCTCGGCCAGCATTCGCAGGTAATGCTCGGCGTGCTGCGCGAAGTTCTCGGCCGCCACCCGGTCGCCCGAAAGCTGGGCGTCGCGATGCAGCTGGTTGTATTTCTCGATGATCTGCTGCGGCGTGCCGCGCACCTTGCCGTCCGGACCCGAGCTGTCGAAGACCCGGTTGACGATGTTGCCGCCGGACGGACGGTTGTTGCGGTTCTTGTTGCCGCGCGAGCGTGACTTCGATGATCTCATGTGGTTCTTCGGTTCCGGCCTGCTAGGGCGTTGCGCTTCGGCCCGGGTCTGCGCGCGTTTCGCGCGCTGCTGCGACGTCTGGGCCGGCGATGATCTGGCAGCGATCGGAGCGGGATGGCGCCACAGCCGTCCTCGGTCCGATGACAAGGACTAACCATGCGTGCCCCGCCGTGGCAAGCGGAAACTGCGGAAATCCCCGCCGATCCGGCCGGGAGACGCCGTTTCGCGCCTCAGAAGGCGGCGGCGGGCCGCTCCAGCACGATCACCCGCGGCCGGCCGTCGAGATCGGGCACCAGCGCCACCGGCGCGTAGCCCCGCGCCGCCGCCAGCTCCGACACCGTCGCCGCCTGCCCTACCCCCAGCTCCATCAGGAGCCGCCCGCGCGGCGCGAGCACCTCCATCGCGCCGTCGAGGATCGCCCGGTAGGCCGTGAGCCCGTCCGCCCCGTCGGTCAGCGCGCCGCGCGGCTCCCAGTCGCGCACCTCGGGCGCGAGGTCCGGCATCTCGGCCTCGGCGATGTAGGGCGGGTTCGACACCACGAGGTCGAAGGCCCCCTCGACCCGCGCGACCCAGTCCGACACCAGGATCCGGGCCCGGTGCGACAGCCCCAGCGCCTCCGCGTTCTCGCGCGCGACCGCGCAGGCGGCCTCCGACAGGTCGACCCCGACGCCGCGCGCATCGGGCATTTCCGCCAGCAGCGTCAGCAGGATGCAGCCCGAACCGGTGCCGAGGTCGAGCACGTGGCCGAAGGGCCCCGACAGCGCCGCCTCGACCAGGATCTCGGTCTCGGGGCGCGGGTCGAGCACGTCCGAGGTCACCTTGAATCGGCGCCCGTAGAAGGCGCGGCTGCCGGTCAGGTGCGACACCGGCTCGCGCCGCGCCCGCCGCGCCACCAGCGCGTCGAACTCGGCCAGCCCGGCGCCGTCCACCGGCTCCGGCAGGACCAGCGCCAGCCGCCCCGGATCGATCCGCAGCGCATGCGCCAGCAGCCGCCGCGCGTCGCGGCCGGGGTCGGTCACGCCGGCCTCGGCCAACACATGCGTCGCGCGGTAGAGCGCGACAGAGCCGGTCAGCGGTCCGGTGGGCAGGTCGGTCACGCTTCCATCTCCGCCAGGAGCGCCGCCTGCGCCTCGGCGGTGAGCGCGTCGATGATCTCGTCGAGATCGCCGCCCATCACCGCGTCGAGCTTGTAGAGCGTCAGGTTGATCCGGTGGTCGGTCATCCGGCCCTGCGGGAAATTGTAGGTGCGGATCCGCTCCGAGCGGTCGCCCGAACCCACCTGTGCGCGGCGGTCGGCCGAACGCGCACCCTCGACCCGCATCCGCTCGGCATCGAAGAGCCGCGAGCGCAGCACCTCCATCGCCAGTTCGCGGTTGCGGTGCTGCGATTTCTGGCTCGAGGTGACGACGATGCCGGTCGGGATATGGGTGATCCGCACAGCCGAGTCGGTGGTGTTGACGTGCTGTCCGCCGGCGCCGGAGGCGCGCATCGTGTCGATGCGCAGATCGTTCGGGTCGATCTTCACGTCCACCGCCTCGGCCTCGGGCAGCACCGCCACGGTGGCCGCCGAGGTGTGGATGCGGCCGCCGCTCTCGGTCTCGGGCACGCGCTGCACGCGGTGCACGCCGGACTCATACTTCAGCCGCGCGAAGACGCCCTCGCCGGCGACGCGCGCCACGACCTCCTTGATGCCGCCAAGCTCAGTCGCCTGCTCCTCGATGATCTCGAAGCGCCAGCCGCGCGCCTCGGCATAGCGCATGTACATGCGCAACAGGTCGGCGGCGAAGAGCGCGGCCTCGTCGCCGCCGGTGCCGGGACGGATCTCGATCATCGCGGGGCGCGCGTCGGCGGCGTCCTTGGGCAGAAGCGCCAGCCTGAGCGCCGTCTCGGCCGCCTCCAGCCGTTCGCGCAGGCCGGGCAGCTCCTCTTCGGCGAGGTCGCGCATCTCGGGGTCGCGCAGCATCGCCTGCGTCTCGGCGATCTCGGCTTCCAGCCGCGCATGTTCGGCGGCGGTCTCGACCACCGGCTTCAGCTCGGCATATTCGCGGCCCAGCTCGGCGATCTCGCCGCCCGCGGCCCCGGACGACATCTTGGCCTCGAGAAACTCGAAGCGGGCGGTGATCTGGTCGATCTTGTCCTGTGCGATCATGGATCACCCATCCTCCATCGCCATGAAGGCGTCAAGCGCTGCCCGGCCCGGCGGTCTCAGCGCCGTGGCAGACGGCGCTCCAGCTCCGCGATCCAGCGTTCGACCCGCTTGCGGTTCACCCCCATGTCGGAGACGCCGAAGCGGTTGCGCGCCCAGATCATCAGCGCCGCGCCGCCCGCCTCGGGCACCGCCTTGACGCTGGTGTAATCCGGAAAGCCGATCAGCGGCGTCCGCGTGACCCAGGTGGCGCGGCCCTCGGCCGGGCTTTCATAGATCATCCGGGTGCGCGGCTCGGCGCGCATGATCTCGCCGAAGGCGGTCATCAGCGTCGCCGGGTCGGTCTCGAAGACCGGTGGCGCGGCGTTGGCCTCGCCGGTGCGGACCAGCCAGCCGCCCTCGCGCGGGGGGCGCGGCGGGCGCGGCACATGCATCGGGTCGACATGCCATGCCGTCACGTCCGCGGGCGCGACCCGCACCCAGACCAGCGGCGCGGCCGTGGCGGCCAGCGCCGCGACCACGATCAATTCCTTGCCTGCCAATGACTTGCCTTTCGCTTCTCAACCAGTCGGCCCGTGGGCCATGGCCGAAACCTAGCGCGCGCCGCGACTATTCCAGAGCGCGAGACAGATCAGCTCCATCGCCACATGCGCCCCCGCGACGGCGGTCGCGCCGGTGTTGTCGTAGGGCGGCGAGACCTCGACGATGTCGCCGCCGACCACGTTGAGCCCGGCCATGTCGCGCAGGATCGCCGCCGCCTGCCAGCTCGCCAGACCGCCCCAGACCGGCGTGCCGGTGCCCGGCGCGAACGCCGGGTCGAGCGCGTCGATGTCGAAGGTCACGTAGGCCGGCCTGTCGCCGACGATCTCGCGGATCCGCGCCGCCACCGCGCCGCGCCCGGCCTCGTGCACCACCCGCGCGTCGATCTGGTTCACGCCCAGCACGTCGTCGCAGACCGTGCGGATGCCGATTTGCACCGAACTCGCCGGGTCGATCAGCCCCAGCTTCACCGCCTTGTAGAGGAATGTGCCGTGGTCGATGCGGTCCATGTCGTCATCGGCCCAGAGGTCGGAATGCGCGTCGAACTGCACCACCGAGAGCGGCCCGTGCTTCTCGGCATGGGCCTTGAGGATCGGCAGGGTGATGAAATGGTCGCCGCCCAGCGTCACCGTCTTCACGTCGGCCGCGAGGATCTTGGCGATCTCGGCCTGCAACGTCGCCGGGAAGGCCGCGACATTGGCGTAGTCGAAGGCCAGATCGCCCCGATCGACGATCTCGAACTCCGACAGCGGATCGAAGCCGTCCCAGCCATGCGGCGGGTCGTAGGGTTGCAGCGTCGCCGCCTCGCGGATCGCGCGCGGGCCGAAGCGGCTGCCGGGCCGGTTGGTCACCGCCTGGTCGAAGGGCACGCCGAGCACGGCGAGGTCGACCCCGGCGAGGTCTTTCGTGTAGCGCCGCCGCAGGAACGAGGTCGCGCCGCCGAAGGTGTTTTCGTGCGCAAGCCCGTGGCCGCGCCCGGTGAAGGCCAGGTCGACCTGGCTCTTGGCATCTTCCATCGCCATGATCAGCGCTCCGCCGGCTGCGCCCGCTCGACGAGGCGGGCGAAGAAGGACGCGCCGTAAGGCGCGGTGTCGTCGTTGAAATCATATTCCGGGTGGTGCACGCCGCGCGTCTCGCCATTGCCGATGAAGAGATAGGCGCCGGGCCGCTGCTCCAGCATGAAGGAGAAATCCTCGGCCCCCATCTCGCGCGGGCTGTCGGGGTCCGACGCCGTGCCGACCTCGCCCGCCACCTCGGCGGCGAAGGCCGCCTTCTCGGGCGCGTTCACCGTCGCCGGGTAGCCGAGATTGTAGTCGAGATCGGCCTTCACCCCGTAGGCCATGGCCTGCCCCTCGACGACCTCGCGCATCCGGCGCATCACCATCGCCTGCACGCCCTTGTCGAAGCTGCGGACCGTGCCGTTGATCCAGGCCGTGGCCGGGATCACGTTGTCGGCGCTGCCGGTGTGGATCTGCGTGACCGAGATGACGAGGTCCTTGGTGGCGTGGTGGTTGCGGCTGACGATGGTCTGGATCGCGGTGACGATGCCGCAGGCCGCGACCACCGGGTCGGCCGCCTCGTGCGGCATCGCGCCATGCCCGCCCTTGCCGGTCACGGTGATCGAGAAGTCGTCCACCGCCGCCATGATCGGCCCCGGCGCCGTGCGGAACGCGCCCACCGGCAGGCCCGGCTCGTTGTGCAGCGCATAGACCTCACGGATGCCGAAGCGCTCCATCAGCCCCTCCTCGACCATCACGCCCGCGCCGCCGCCGCCCTCTTCGGCCGGCTGGAAGATGAGCGCCACCGTACCCGCGAAGTTGCGGGTCTCGGCGAGATACTTCGCGGCGCCAAGCAGCATGGTGGTGTGGCCGTCATGGCCGCAGGCATGCATTCGGCCCTTGGTGCCCGAGGCGTGGTCGAGACCGGTCATCTCGTCCATCGGCAGCGCGTCCATGTCGGCGCGCAGGCCGATCACCGGCCCGTCGCCCTGCCCGCGGATCAGCGCCACGACGCCCGAGGTCGCCAGCCCCTCGTGGATCTCGTCGACGCCGAACTCGCGCAGCTTGGCCACCACGAAGCCCGCCGTCTCGTGGCAGTCGAAGCCGATCTCGGGGTTGGCGTGCAGGTGGCGGCGCCAGCCCTTCATCTCCTCCGCGAAATCGGCGATGCGGTTCAGGACGGGCATGGCTGGCGCTCCGGTGGCTGTGACTTTAGGTTGCGGCTTGCCACCGAAAGGAGCCCGCCGCAATGCCCGACACGCTGCTCGACCCGGCCGCCGCCGACCACGACGCCGCCCGCGAGATCGCCCGCCTCGCCGCGATCATGCGCGCCCTGCGCGACCCCGATCACGGCTGCCCCTGGGACATCGAGCAGGACTTCGCCTCGATCGCGCCCTACACGATCGAAGAGGCCTACGAGGTCGCCGACGCCATCGCCCGCGAGGACTGGCCCGAGCTGCAGGGTGAGCTGGGCGACCTCTTGCTGCAGGCGGTCTACCACGCGCAGATGGCCGACGAGGCCGGGCATTTCGACCTCGCCGCCGTGGCACGCGGCATCTCCGACAAGATGATCGCCCGGCACCCGCATGTCTTCGGCGACGAGAGCCGCGACCGCACCGCCGACGAGCAGACCCACGCCTGGGAGGCGATCAAGGCGGCCGAGCGCGCCGGCAAGGAAGAGACCCGCGTGCTCGACGGCGTGGCGCTGGGGCTTCCGGCGCTGATGCGTGCGGTCAAGCTGCAGAAGCGCGCCGCGCGCGTCGGCTTCGACTGGCCGCAGACGGCGCAGGTGCTCGACAAGCTGGTCGAGGAAGCTCACGAGCTGGTCGAGGCGCGCGACAGCCTCACCCATGACGAGGTCGAGGCCGAGATGGGCGACCTGCTCTTCGTCATGGCCAATCTCGCGCGGCACATGGGCGTCGACCCCGAGGTGGCGCTGCGCCGCTCGAACGACAAGTTCACCCGCCGCTTCAACGTGATTGAGGACCGTCTGGCCGCCCAAGGCCGGCATCCGAAGGACAGCACGCTCGACGAGATGGACGCGATCTGGAACGAGGTGCGGGCGGCGGACCGGGCGAAAAAACTTACCGAGTGAAAAACTCGGGTATTGACCCGACCAATTTGCTCGGATTTAAGCGCGCCAACCGCAACACGCAACTGGAGCGTCTCATGACCCTTCGCCCCGTCCTCACCATCGCCGCCGCGCTCGCCGGCACCACGGCCATGGCCGACGTCAACGTCTACACCACCCGCCAGCCCGAGCTGATCCAGCCGGTGGTCGACGCCTTCACCGAGGAAACCGGCATCGCCGTGAACCTCGCCTTCGTCGAGGAGGGTCTGGTCGAGCGGCTCGAGGCCGAGGGCGAGCGTTCGCCGGCCGATCTCGTGATGACCGTCGACATCGCCAACCTGCGCCAGATCGTCGATGCCGGCGTGACCCAGCCGGTCGAGAGCGAGACGCTCACCACCGCCGTGCCCGCCAACCTGCGCGGCGAGAACGGCGAGTGGTTCGGCGTCACCACCCGCGCCCGCATCGTTTACGCGAGCCAGGAGCGCGTCGAGGACGGCGAGGTGACCACCTACGAGGATCTCGCCTCCGACAAGTGGGAAGGCCGCATCTGCACCCGTTCGGGCCTGCACAACTACAACCTCGCGCTGGTTTCGGCGATCATCGCCCATCACGGCGAGGAATATGCCAAGAAGTGGGCGCAGGGCGTGAAGGACAACCTCGCGCGCAAGCCCGAGGGCAACGACCGCGCGCAGGTCAAGGCGATCTGGGCCGGCGAATGCGACATCTCGCTCGGCAACACCTACTACATGGGCAAGATGCTCGAGGACGAGGAGCAGACCGAGTGGGCGAACGCCGTCCGCATCACCTTCCCGACCTTCGAGAACGGCGGCACCCACGTGAACGTCTCGGGCGTCGCGCTGACCCAGTCCGCGCCGAACAAGGAAGAGGCCGTGCAGTTCATGGAGTTCCTCGTCTCGCCGCAGGCGCAGGAAGTCTATGCCGAGGCCAACTACGAGTACCCCGTGCTCGAGGGCGCCGAGGCCTCCGAGCTGGTGCAGGGCTGGGGTGAGTTCACCGCCGACGAGACCGACCTGCCGACCATCGCCGACCACCGCGCCACCGCGCTGCGGATCATGGAAGAGGTGAACTTCGACGGCTGATCGTTCCGATCTCCGCGAACAAATCAGGCCGCTGCCCTTTCGGGCGGCGGCCTTTTTCATTCGGTCGATGGCGGAGCCGCGCGGGCGGCGCGACCCATGGGTCCGACCGAAAAAATCGTTTATCGTCGAAGGCTTGGAGGGCGCCCTTCAAGCGCCCGCCTTCTCCTCCAGCTCCAGCCACTCGGTCTCGGCGGCGTCGAGCGCCTGCTGGCGTTCGGTCAGCGCCTCGGTCGCCTTGCGGAACTTCACCGGCTCGCGGCCGAACAGCTCCGGGTCGGCCAGCAGCTCCTCGAGCTTGGCGATCTCCTTGCCCAGCCGGTCGATCACCGCGGGCAGCTCCTCCAGCCGGTGCTTCTCGGTGAAGCTCAGCTTCGGCTTCGCGGCCTCGGCCTTCGGCTTCGGCGCGGGCGCGGCCTTCTTCGGCGCGGGCTTCGCGGTGTCCGCCTTGGCGGGGGCGTCGGCGCCGCGCTGGCTGCGATAGTCGCTCCAGCCGCCGGCATAGAGCGTCGCGCGCCCGTCGCCCTCCATCGCCACGGTGGTCGTCGCCACCCGGTCGAGGAAGTCGCGGTCGTGGCTGACCAGAAGCACGGTGCCCTCGTATTCGCCCAGCAGGTCCTGCAGCAGGTCCAGCGTCTCGATGTCGAGATCGTTGGTCGGCTCGTCCAGCACCAACAGGTTCGAGGTCTGCGCCATGATCTTGGCCAAGAGCAGTCGCGCCTTCTCCCCACCCGAGAGCGAGCGGACCGGCGCGCGCGCCTGCGCCTCGTCGAACAGGAAGTCCTTGAGATAGCCCACCACGTGGCGCGGGTTGTCGCGCACCATCACCTGGTCGGAGGAGCCCGACACCGCCATCAGCGGGTCGTTGGTCAGGCTGTCCCAGAGCGTCGCGTCGGGGTCGAGCCGGGCGCGGGCCTGGTCGAACACCGCGATCTCGAGGTTGGTGCCGTGCTTGACGGCCCCCTCGTCGGGCTGAACTTCGCCCAGCAACATCTTGATGAGCGTCGTCTTTCCGACGCCGTTCGGCCCGACGAAGGCGATCCGGTCGCCGCGCATCACCGTCAGGTCGAAACCCTGCACGATGCGCTTGCCGTCATAGTCCTTCGACAGCCCCGTCGCCTCGATCACCTTGCGGCCCGAGGTCGGGCCTTCGCCCAGCGCCATCGCCGCCGTGCCCTGCCGGCGGATCTGGTTTGCCCGCTCGGCGCGCAGGTCCTGCAGCGCCCGCACCCGGCCCTGGTTGCGCTTGCGCCGCGCCGAGATGCCCTCGACCGCCCAGCGGGCCTCCGACTTGATCTTGCGGTCGAGCTTGTGGCGCGCCACGTCCTCGTCCTCCCAGACCTTGTCGCGCCAGGCCTCGAAGCCCTCGAAGCCGGTCTCCTGCCGCCGCACCGCGCCGCGGTCGATCCAGAGCGTCGCGCGGGTCAGGTGCTTGAGGAAGGCGCGGTCGTGCGAGATGAGCACGAAGGCCGCCTTGGTCTGCTTCAGCTCGGCCTCGAGCCAGGCGATCGCCTCGATGTCGAGGTGGTTCGTGGGCTCGTCGAGCAGCATCAGCTCCGGCGCCTCGGCCATCAGCTTGGCCAGCGCCGCGCGCCGCCGTTCGCCGCCCGATGCGGTGGCGGGGTCGCGACCTGCGTCGAGCTTCAGCCCCTCGGCCGCCATCTCGAGCCGGTATTCCTCGCCCGGCGCGAGGTTCTGCGCGGCCCAGTCGCCCAAGGTGGCGAAGCCCGACATGTCGGGGTCCTGCTCCATGTAGCCGACGCAGGTGGCCGGCGGCACGGCCCGCAGGCCGCTGTCGGCCTCGACGAGGCCGGCCATCACCTTCATCAGGGTGGACTTGCCGGACCCGTTGCGCCCGACCAGCGCGACGCGGTCGCCCTGCTGGACGGCGAGCGACAGGCCGTCGAAGACGGGATCGCCGCCGAAGGTGAGGGAAATGTCGGTGAGCTGGAGAAGGGGTGCGCGTGCCATGGCAGCCAGCTAGAGGCCGCCGCGCGCTTGATCAAGGCCCCTCCTGCGCCAGCGCGGCGAGCGCCCGCGCCCGCGGCCCCGGCACGTCGGCCACCGGCACCGCGCAGAACACGTGCACCGTGTTCATCGCGGCATCCGTCACCGCGTCCCGCCCGACCCGGCCACCCATGGCGAGATAGCTGCGCAGCAAGGGCGGCAGGCCCGCCCGCGCCGCCATCGCCGCGCCCGGCGGCAGCCCGGCCAGCGCCACGCCGCCCGCCTGCGCCGTCACTAAGGCATCAAGCGCCCGCTCGCGCCCGAGCCAGCCAAGCGTCGGGGCGTGGCGCGCGACCTCAGCGCCGGGAAACGACGCGCAGCCGAACATCAGCGTGACGTCCTTTTCCGCGACCACCCGCGCCAGCGCGCCCCAAAGCAGGCGCAGCGCGTCCGGCCCGCCGGCGTCGGGGTGCACGCAGAACCGGCCGATCTCCATCGCCGCGCCCGGATGATCCGCCAGCGCGCCCAGATCATAGGCCCGCCCCGCGGCACCACGCGCGCGGTCGGGCCCGGGCGGCGTCACCCGCAGCCGGCAAGTGGCCAGCGCGCGGCCCGCCGCCTCGACCAGCAAATGCCGGTGCAGCGCGTCGAGCCCGTCCGCCTCCTGCCGCGCGCCGCCGCGGGTCACGAAGCACAGATGCCGCAGCGCCCGCGAGCGGGCGAGATCCTCGGCGCCTTCGGCCCAGCGGACCGCCACCCGCCCCCGCGACAGGATCACGCCCATGTCGGGCTCATGTCGCGCACCGGGCCGCCCTCTGGCGTGCGCGGCCCGAGCGACTAGATAGGGGCCAAACGCAGAAAGGGACGACGCGATGGACAAGGTGACCAAGACCGACGCGGAATGGCGCGCGCAGCTTTCCGACCTGGCCTACAAGGTGATGCGCAAGCACGGCACCGAACGGGCCTTCACGCATGACGACTTTCCGAAGGCGGCGGGCGTGTTCACCTGCAAGGGCTGCGGTCAGCCGCTGTTCGACAGCCACACCAAGTTCGACAGCGGCACCGGCTGGCCGAGCTTCTACGCGCCGATCGACGAGACGGCGGTGGGCGAGCAGACCGACCGCAGCTTTTTCATGAAGCGCACCGAGGTGCATTGCGCGCGCTGCGAGTCGCATCTGGGCCACGTCTTCCCCGACGGCCCCGCGCCCACGGGGCTGCGCTACTGCATGAACGGCGTGGCGATGGAGTTCCAAGAAAAGGAGGACGGCGCGGCCTGAGGGCCGCGTCACTCCTCGCCGATGATCGAGCTGGCGTCGAAGTTGCCGGCCGCGCCCGCGAGCTGGCGCAGGAAGGTGCCGCTCTCGACGCTGTCGTCGGTGACCCGGCGCGACAGCGGCACGATGCGGCCGTCCGACAGGTCGAAGCGCTCGATGTTGGCCACGCCGCCGCCGGCCGCGAAGCTGATCGCCAGCACTTCGCGGCGCACCTCCTCTGGGGCGAAGAAGCCCTGATGCGCGAAGACGCTGCGCACGTAGTAGAGGTCGGTGCCGGTGGCGCCGGTGGCGGTGGGCGGGCCGACCTGCTCGATCACCCGGTCGCGGCTGTCGCCCAGCGAGATGCTCGAGAGCACCTCGTCCGAGGGCGCGTAGCCGTGGTAGCGCTTGGTCGGGGCGCAGGCCGCAAGCGCCGCCAGCCCCAGAAGGGCCGCAGCGCGGCGCATGCCGGTGCCGGTGGTTTCGCGGCCGGTCGCTCTGCCCATCTGTGCCTGTCCCATGCTCTTGCCTCAAAGCCTTACGGCTTCTATGGCGCTTACAACAAGCGACCCGGCCTCTTCAAGGAAGGAAGCGGACCATGCCCGAGAACACCCCACTGCCGCGCCGCATGATCCGGCTCGCGGAGCTGCCCGAACGGCGCGCCACCGAGATCGAGCTCGTGCCCTCGGCCGACGAGCGCGCCGCCGTGGCGCGCGACCTCGACATCCCCGGCGTGCGCAAGCTGCGCTTCCTCGCCCGGCTGATCCCCGAGGGCCGCGACGGCTGGCGGCTCGAGGGCGAGATCGGCGCCACCGTGGTGCAGGACTGCGTCGCCACGCTCGAGCCGGTCGTCACCCGGATCGACGAGACGGTGACCCGCCGCTACCTCGCCGACTGGCGCGAGCCCGAGGGCGTCGAGGTCGAGATGCCCGAGGACGACACGCTCGAGCCGCTGCCTGCCGCGCTCGACCTCGCGCAGGTGATGATCGAGGCGCTGGCGCTGGCGCTGCCCGACTACCCGCGCGCCGACGGCGCCGCCCCCGCCGATGCCAGCGCGATCCCGCCCGGCGCCGCGCCGATCCGCGACGAGGAGGTCAAGCCCTTCGCCGGCCTTGCCGCGCTCAGGGACAAGCTCGGCGGCGGCGACGGCAAGGCCGATGACGGCACGCCCGGCGACGACGCCGACAACGACACCGGGGACGGCCGGGCCTGAGGGCCGGGGCGCCCTTTTTGCTTGCCTTTTGCCCGCGACGCAGTATTTTCGCCGCTCTTTCCAGATCGCGTCTCGACAGCACGGGTCTTATCGCCTAAGACCCGCCGGACGTCGCGGGACGGAACCCTGAAGGGGGCTGCCCCCGCCCGCCAATCCCCGGGCCCTACGGGGCTCATGAATTAGAGCCAGATTACTTCGAGGTTGTGACATGGCCGTTCCGCAGAACAAGATTTCCAAGTCGCGCCGCAACCAGCGTCGTTCCCATGACGGCCTGACCGGCGCAAACCCCAACGAATGCCCGAGCTGTGGTGAGCTCAAGCGCCCGCACCACGTCTGCCCCTCCTGCGGCACCTATGCCGATCGCGAAGTGATCGCGCAGGCCGCCGACGCCGACCTGGAAGACGACGCGGCCTGAGCCCCGGCGGGCGGCGCGGCGCGTCTCGACCGGGCGATCCGCCCGGCCCCGAGCGGGCCCGCCGGCCGCGGCGCAGCGCAACGTGACCCGCGCGGCCCGGGCCGCGCGTTCAAGGATCGGGGCCGCGATGACGGGCATGTCCCAAGACAAAGCCATCACGCTCTCGGTCGACGCCATGGGCGGCGACCAGGGGCCGGAAATTGTGGCCGAGGGGCTGAAACGCTTCCTGCAGGCCGACCCCGCCGCCTCCGTGCTGCTGCACGGACCGCGGCAGCGGCTCGAGCCGCTGCTCGCCCAGTCGGGCTTCGGTGACCGGCTGCAGCTGGTGCACGCCCCCGACGCGGTGGCGATGACCGACAAGCCGAGCCACGTGATGCGGCACGGCAAATCCACCTCCATGTGGTCCGCCATCGAGGCGGTGCGCGAGCGCCGGGCCGGCGCCTGCGTCAGCTGCGGCAACACCGGCGCGCTGATGGCGGTGGCGATGCTGCGGCTCAGGAAGGTCGAGGGCGTCAACCGCCCGGCCATCGCCGCGCTCTGGCCCTCGCGCAACCCGCAGGGCTTCAACGTCATGCTCGATGCCGGCGCCGACATCCGCGCCGACCAGGACGATCTCTTGGCCTACGCCATGATGGGCGCCTCCTATGCCCGCAACGGGCTCGGGCTCGAGCGGCCGCGCATCGGCCTGCTCAATGTCGGCACCGAGGAGCACAAGGGCCGGGCCGAGCTGAAGGTCGCGGGCGAGCTGATCGCCCGCGCCGCCGAGCGCGGCGCCTTCGACTATGTCGGCTTCATCGAGGGCGGCGACATCCCCTCCGACCGGGTCGACGTGGTGGTCACCGACGGCTTTACCGGCAACGTGGCGTTGAAGACCGGCGAAGGCACCGCCACATTGATATCGGGATTGTTGCGCGAGGCCCTCATGAAGACCGCCCTGTCCAAGCTCGCGGCGCTGCTCGCGACCGGCTCGCTGAAGCGGCTGAAGACGCGGATCGACCCGCGCCAGGTCAATGGCGGCGTGTTCCTCGGGCTGAACGGCACCGTGGTCAAGAGCCACGGCTCGGCCGACGCCACCGGCGTCGCCGCGGCGATGGCGCTCGCGGCGCGGCTGGCGCGCTCCGATTTCTCCGATCGACTCGCCGGCCGCATGGCGACGATCGCCACCATGCAGCCCGATGCGGGCGAGGAGGTGCGGGCATGACGCTGCGCGCGGTAGTCAGGGGCGTCGGCCATCACCTGCCCGAACGGGTGATGGAGAACGCCGAGTTCGAAGGCCTGGTCGACACCAGCGACGAGTGGATCCGCTCGCGCTCGGGGATCGAGCGGCGGCACATCGCCGCCGAGAACGAGACCACGTCGAGCCTCGCCACCCGTGCCGCCGAGGCGGCGCTGCGCGACGCCGGGATGCAGGCCGACGAGATCGACGCGATCATCGTCGCCACCTCGACCCCCGACCTCACCTTCCCCTCCGCCGCGACCATGGTGCAGCACGCGCTCGGCCTGACGCATGGCTTCGCCTTCGACGTGCAGGCGGTCTGCGCGGGCTTCGTCTACGCGCTCTCCACCGCCAACGCGCTGATGCTGGCCGGCCAGGCCCGCCGCGTGCTGGTGATCGGCGCCGAGACCTTCAGCCGGATCATCGACTGGACCGACCGCTCGACCTGCGTGCTGTTCGGCGACGGCGCGGGCGCGCTGGTGCTCGAGGCGGTCGAATCCGAGGGCCTGTCGAGCGATCGCGGCATCCTCGCCGCCGATCTCAACTCCGACGGCCGGCACCGCGAGATCCTTTATGTCGACGGCGGCGTCTCGACCGGCGCCACCGGCCATCTCAGGATGGAGGGGCGCGAGGTGTTCCGCCACGCCGTCGAAAAACTGGCGCAGACCGCGCATCTGTCGCTCGACCAGGCCGGGCTGACGCCAGAGGACATCGACTGGGTGGTGCCACACCAGGCCAACATCCGGATCATCCAGGCCACGGCCAAGAAGCTGGGCCTGCCGATGGACAAGGTGGTGGTCACCGTGCAGGACCACGGCAACACCTCGGCGGCCTCGATTCCGCTGGCGCTGTCGGTCGGCCGGCAGCGTGGCCAGATCAAGGAAGGCGACCTGATCGTCACCGAGGCGATCGGCGGCGGGCTGGCCTGGGGCTCGGTGGTGCTGCGCTGGTAGGACCGGCATGGTGCGGATTGCGCGACACACCGCGCGGGCGATCTGACACCGTCTCGAAACGTTGACTTGAAATCGCCGTCACCGCTATGCTGACGCCAGAGTTAGGAGGGCGCGATGGCGGACAAGACATTGACTCGCATGGATCTTGCCGAGGCGGTGCATGAGGAGGTCGGCCTTTCGCGCAATGACAGCGCCGAACTGGTCGAAGCGGTGCTGAGCCACATCTCCGATGCGCTCGTCGCCGGCGAACAGGTCAAGATCAGCTCCTTCGGCACCTTCTCGGTGCGCGAAAAGGCGGCGCGGATCGGCCGCAACCCCAAGACCGGCGAGGAAGTGCCGATTCACCCCCGGCGGGTGCTCACCTTCCGCTCCTCGCATCTGATGAAGGACCGGGTCGCAGCTGGCAACCGGAGCTGAGCCGCGCATGGCCAAATCCGCCCACGCCTTCCGCACCATCGGCGAGGTGTCGAGCGCGCTCGACACCCCGGCCCACGTGCTCCGTTTCTGGGAAAGCAAGTTCCCGCAGGTGAAGCCGGTCAAGCGCGCCGGCGGCCGGCGCTACTACCGGCCCGAGGATCTCGCGCTTCTGGGCGGCATCAAGCTTCTGCTGCACGAGCAGGGCATGACCATCAAGGGCGTGCAGAAGCTCCTGCGCGAGAAGGGCGTGCGCCACGTCGCCGACATGTCGACCCTGCCCACCGTCTCCGAAGACCAGATCGACGCCGCCCCCAGCCCCGCCTCGAGCCCCGCCCCGAACCCCGTCGCCCGCGGGCCCGAGCCGGAGGCGGCCGAGGTGCCGCACCTCGCCGCGCGCCCCGCGCCCGAGCACTACCCGGAGGCCGGCCGGCAGGCCCCGCGCGACCACGCGGCGGCGGCGGATACGGCCCATTCCGCCGGGCCGCTGGTCTGGCTCGGCCGTGCCGATCCGGCCCGCATGAAGGCGCAGGCGGCGCGGATCGCGCCGCTCGTGGCGCGGCTCGCCGCGCTGCGCGAACGCATGGCCGGGGCCCGCGACGTCAGCCTCTGAGCGGGTGGATTTTTCCCGCTTTTCGGCTTGCCCTCCCCCGGTGAATGGGGCATCAGGGCGTCAGTCGGGCTATAGCGCAGCCTGGTAGCGCGTCCGTCTGGGGGACGGAAGGTCGCAGGTTCGAGTCCTGCTAGCCCGACCAACACACGACCGCCCGCCGCCCCAAAAGCGGCGGGCGTCGTCGTTTCAGGGGAGGGAAAATGACCGGAGTTCTGCCCAGACAGCGCATCGCCGCGCTGATCGAGAGCGGCGCGATCTCGGCCGAGCCGGCCATCGCCGCGGCCCAGATCCAGCCCGCCAGCCTCGACCTCCGGCTCGGCCCCGTGGCCTACCGCGTCCGCGCCTCCTTCCTCGCGGGCCAGGGCCGCAGCGTCGCCGAGCGTCTGTCGGAGTTCGAGATGCACCGCATCGACCTGACCGACGGCGCGGTGCTGGAGAAGGGCTGCGTCTACGTCGTGCCCCTGATGGAACGGCTCGACCTGCCCCGGGACATCCAGGCCGTCGCCAATGCCAAGAGCTCGACCGGCCGGCTCGACCTGCTCACCCGCCTCATCACCGATGGCGGCACCGAGTTCGACCGCATCGGCCCCGGCCATTCCGGCCCGCTCTATGCCGAGATCTGCCCGCGCAGCTTCTCGGTGCTGGTGCGGCCGGGGATGCGGCTCAACCAGATCCGCTTCCGCGACGGGCAGGCCGTGCTCGACGACGCCGAGCTCGCCGCGCTGCATGCGCGCGAGCCGCTGGTCGACGGCGAGCCGGTGATCTCGGAGGGCCTCGGCTTCTCGGTCGATCTCTCGCCCGAGCTCGGCCCCCGCGCCGGCTGGCGCGCCAAGCCGCATGCCGGGGTGATCGATCTCGACCGGATCGGCCATTACGACCCGTCCGAGTTCTGGGAAAGCGTGCCGGTCTCGAATGGCGGCATCGTGCTCGACCCGGGCGCCTTCTACATCCTCGTTAGCCGCGAATCCGTGGTGATCCCGCCCGACTACGCCGCCGAGATGTCGCCCTACCTCGCCATGGTGGGCGAGTTCCGGGTGCATTACGCGGGCTTCTTCGATCCGGGCTTCGGCCATGACGCCGCCGGTGGGCGCGGCTCGCGCGGGGTGCTCGAGGTGCGCTGCCACGAGGCGCCCTTCGTGCTCGAGCACGGGCAGGTGGTCGGCCGTCTGGTCTACGAGCGCATGGCCGAGCGGCCCGACACGCTCTACGGCCGCGGCATCGCGTCGAACTACCAGGGCCAGGGGCTCAAGCTCTCCAAGCAGTTCCGGGACGTCTGAGCCGGCGGCGCGGCCGCGCCGGCCACGCACCCACCAAAACGGCACCGGCCCACGCCAGAAGCACGGTCCGGGCCCGCCATCACTCGCCTACCCGCCCCTCGTCCGCCCCGTGGTGGGCGCGGTCGCCGGCCCGCCGTCCAACCCTGACCTCGCTCTCATCCTCGGCCTCGCTCTCGGTTTCGGAGGGCCGCGTCGCGCCCCCCTCCGGCGGCAGCGGCGGCTCGACCCGGTTCCGCCCGGCCTGCTTGGCACGGTAGAGCGCCGCGTCGGCGCGGCTCAGCGCCGCCTCGAGCGTCTCCTCCCCCGGCAGAAGCTCGGCACAGCCGAGGGACACCGTGACCGGGGCCGAGCCGTCGGGCAGCCGCAGCCGCGTCTCGAAGCAGTGCCGCACCCGTTCCGCCAGCGCCATCGCCCCGACCAGCCGGGTCGTTGTCAGGATCAGCAGGAATTCCTCGCCGCCCCAGCGCACCGCGAGGTCCGAGCGGCGCAGCCAGCCCGGCAGCAGCCGCCCCACCTCGCGCAGCACCCGGTCGCCCTGGGCATGGCCGAAGCGGTCGTTGATCGCCTTGAACTGGTCGATGTCGAGCAGCACCACGGCAAGGCCGGTGCCCTGCCGCACCGCCGCGGCCACGGATCGGCGCGCGAAGAGGTCGCTCGCCCGGCGGTTGGCGAGGCCCGTCAGCGCATCGGTGACCGAGGCCCGCTCCAGCGCCGCGAGATGCCGCTGCCGGGCGTTCTCGGCCTGCGCCAGGATCGCCATGGTCGAGATCAGCCCGGCGGCGGCGAGCACCAGCATCGCCGTCACGAAGAGCGGCGCCGCATCTTCCCAGTGGCCGGGGCGGACCTGCAGCAGCATCAGCCCGCCCAGCCACAGGCCCGATAGCGCCAGCAGGAGCTGCCGGCGCAGCAGGGTCGAGACCGCCCCGTCCGAGATCAGCACCCTCAGCGCGAGCGGGTCGAGATGCCGGTCGGCCGTGGCGCAGGCCAGCAGCAGGCAGATCAGCATGGTGACCGGCGACATGCCACCGACCCCGGAGGACAGCGCGTAGCTGTAGGCGACAAGCACGGTGCCGCACAGGCCGATGGCGGCCAGCAGCGCCGCCATGCCGGCCGAGGCGCGCGGCCATATCAGGATCGCGGCGGCGATCGCCCCCAGCGCCGTGGCGGCATAGGGCCCGGTGCCGATCTCGGGTCGGAGCGGGCCCGCGCCGATCCAGGCGTCGATCCAGGCGCCGAGCGGCACGGGCCCCGGCGCCAGCGTCAGCTCCGTCGCGCGCAGCGCCACCAGAGTCAGCGCCGCCGACGCCAGCAGGCGCGGCAGCCGCCCGTCCCTGCCCCCGTTGCGCACCGACAGCCGCGACAGCGCCAGCAGGAGCCCGATAAGCGCCGTCAGCAGATGCGTGCCGCCGCCATCGGCGACCGGCAGGTAGAGCCAGCGGATGTCAAGGACATGGCCCGCGGCCGAGGCGAGGCAGAGCACCCCGGCCGCCGCCGCGAGCCACGGCCTGACCCGTTGCACCCGGCGCACCAGCCGGATCGCCGCGCGCACCTCGCCGAAGCTGCGGGTGGACAGTTGTCTGGCCTGCTCGAGCGGCATGGCGGCGTTCCTGTACGGGACGGGCCCCACCGCGCAGGCGGGGCGGATCGTCGGCAGGATCACCGGCTTGGCTTAAGAAGCCCTTGATACGACGGAATTGTCATCATTTCGCCGCCGCACGACGCCACGTCGGGCCGCGGGGCTTAGCCTTCGAACAGGCTTTCCTGCGATTCGCCCTCCGGCTCATCGCCGCCTTCGCCGAAGCCCGGCGGCGGGCGATTCTCCAAAAGGCCCGAGGCGCGCAGCTCCTTCAGCCCCGGCAGGTCGCGCGGGCTCTCCAGCCCGAAATGGTCGAGGAAGTCGCCCGTGACCACGAAGGTGGCGGGCCGGCCCGGCGTCATCTTGCGCCGCCCCAGCCGCACCCAGCCCATATCGACGAGCTGGTCGATCGTGCCGCGGCTGACCGAGACGCCGCGGATCTCCTCGATCTCGGCGCGGGTCACCGGCTGGTGGTAGGCGATGATCGCCAGAGTCTCGGTCGCCGCGCGGCTGAGCCTGCGCGTCTCGACCGCGTGGCGCTGCAGCAGGTGGCCGAGATCGGGCGCGGTGCGGAAGGCCCAAGCTTCGCCCGCCCGCGTCAGCGTCACGCCGCGCCCCTCGTAACGCGTCCTCAGCGCGGCCAGGGCCGCGTCGATATCGGTGCCCTCGGGCAGGCGCTTTTCCATGTCAGACCGGCTCAGCGGTTCGGCCGAGGCAAAGAGCATGGCCTCGACCATGCGCTCGGCCTCGGCGAGCGGCGGGGCGTCGAACTGGCTTTGCTGCGGCGCTTCGGTCATGCGCGGTCCTTCCGGCGGATCTGGATCGGGGCGAAGCTCTCGCCCTGTCGGATTTCGATGCGGCCTTCCTTCGCGAGTTCCAGCGAGGCGGCGAAGGTCGCGGCGGTGGCCGATCGGCGCTTTTCCGGCTCGGCGTGCCACTCCTCGGGCAGATAGGCCGAGATGTCGGCCCAGTCGGCCGCCTCGCCGATCACCGCGCGCAGCCGGTCGAGCGCCTGCTCCATGGTCATCAGCTTGGAGCGGTCCATCACGAAGGGCCGGAACTCGTCGCGGGTGCGGACGCGGGCATAGGCCTGCAAGAGGTCCAGCAGCCCCGCGTGATGCACGGTCGAGCGGTGCACCTCGACCTCCTCTGTGGCGCCGCGGGCAAACACGTCCTGCCCGAGCCGCGGCCGCGCCATCAGCTGGCCCGCCGCCTCGCGCATCGCCTGCAGCCGCTCCAGCTGGAAGGCCAGATGCGCGGCCATCTCCTCGCCCGAGGGGCCCTCGGCCTCCGGGTCGGGCGGCAGCAGCAGCCGCGACTTCAGGAAGGCGAGCCAGGCCGCCATCACGAGGTAATCCGCCGCCAGCTCGATCCGCAGCTTGCGGGCGCGCTCGACGAAGGCGAGGTACTGCTCGGCCAGCGCCAGGATCGAGACCTGCCGCAGGTCGACCTTCTGGCTGCGCGACAGCGTCAGCAGCAGGTCGAGCGGCCCCTCGAAGCCCGCGACGTCGACGATCAGCGCCTCGGCGGCGCGACGTTCCTCGACCGTGGGGGTGAAATCCTGCCCGCCATCCATCACGCGGTCTCCCCGGTCAGTTCGGCCAGCTCCGCCTCGAGCGCGGCGATGTCGGCGGCCTCCGGCGCGCGGCGCTGCGCCAGCGCCGCGTCGCCGCGGCGGCGCGCGGCCTCTGTCATCCGGCCGGAGGCGGCGACGACCTCCGCCATCTCGTCCCGGTCGCCGTTGCAGTGCAGCACGAGATCGCAGCCCGCCTCGAGGCTGTCGGCGGCGCGCGCGCCGATCCGGCCCGACAGCGCCTCCATCGACAGGTCGTCGGTCATCAGCAGCCCGTCGAAGCCGATCTCGTCGCGGATCAGCTTCATCGCCTCGGCGCTGGTGGTGGCCGGCAGCTCCGGGTCCACCGCCTCGAGCACGATATGCGCGGTCATGCCCATCGCCATGTCATTGAGCGCCTTGAAGGGCGCGAAGTCGCGCGCGCGCAGCGCCTCGAGCGGCACCGAAACGCGCGGCAGCGCCTTGTGGCTGTCGACCCGCGCCCGGCCGTAGCCGGGGATGTGCTTCAGCACCGGCAGCACGCCGCCCGCCAGCATCGCCTCGGCGGCGGTGCGGGCGGCTTCGACCACCTCCGCGACCTCGCCGCCATAGAGGCGGTTGCGCAGGATGTGATGCGTCTCGGGCTCGACCAGATCGGCGAGCGGCGCGCAGTTCACGTCGATGCCGACCTCGTTGAGCTGCTGCGCGATCAGCCGGTGGCGCACCCATTGCGCGCGCATCGGGTCCTTCGCGCGGCGCATCTGCTCCAGCGCCGGCAGGAATTCCTGCCAGTGCGGCGCGCGCATCCGCTGCACGCGGCCGCCCTCCTGGTCGATCAGGATCGGCGCCTCGCGCCCGAGCGCGTCGCGCAGCGCCCCGGTCAGCCGGCGCAGCTGGGCGCGGCTCTCGACGTTGCGCGCGAACAGGATGAAGCCCCAGGGGTCGGCCTCGCGGAAGAAAGCCGCCTCGGAGGCGTCGAGCGACGGCCCGGAGGGGCCGAGAATGCAGGCAGAGGTCATCGCACCACCACGGGAATGCAGGCCGCGTCCTCGGCCACGAGGGCGGCGCAGAAGCGGCGGGCGTCGGCGAGGTCCTCGAAGCCGGTGGCGCGCAGCCGGAAGAAGGTGCGCCCGCCGCTCATCGCCTCCTGCACCAGCCGCTCGCGGCCGTTGAACAGCTCGCCGAAGCGGCCGGTCAGGCGGCCCCATTCGCGGCCCGCCACCTCGGGGCTGTCGAAGGCGCCGAGCTGCACGAGGCTGGTGCCCGGCGCGATCTCGCGGGTCGAGACCGCGACCGGCGCGGCCTCGGTCTCGGGGGCCGTGGCGGTGGCGGCGGCGATGGCGGTGGCCGGCCGCAGCGCGCGCGGGCGCAGCGCCGGGCGCATCGGCGCGCCGCTGCTCGGCGCGGCACCGGCCACGACGCCGGAATCGACGGCGGCGATCACCTCGGGCGACGGCCCGGCGATCACGTTCGGGGCCGGGGCGGCCGGTTCCTCGACGCCGGCGGCGATCCGGTCGGCCAGCACGGCAATGTCCTCGGCGGTCATCGGCTTGGACGGGTCGAAGCTCGGCGCCTCGCCGGCGCGGCGCTCGTCGGCCTCGGCGGTGGGCTGCACCATCAGGTCCTCCTCGGTCAGGCCGGGCGCGCGCGGCGCCAGAACCAGGCGTTCCTCGGGGCCCGCGGCCTCGCCCATCGCGGCGATGTCGTTGACCGCGAGGCCGGTGTGCAGCGCGATCTCGCCGCCCGGGTTCTTGGGCGCCTCGCGCATCGGGCCCTGCATGGCGCGCACCACCGGGATGCCGGTGACGTCGCGCATCCACAGCTTGTAGCCCCACACGCCGAGGCCGACGACCAGCGCGAGCGAGGTCAGCGCCCCCGCATGGCGCAGCAGCAGCGCGGCCCGTCCGGCCAGTCGGGTCGCGAGACCCGGCTCCTCGGGATGTGACATCGTCGCTCTCCGTCGCGGGGGTGGGCCCCCGTCGCCCTGTTCGCCTCGCCCCGGGGCTAGGGTCAGCGCATCTCCTCGACCGGGGTGACGCCCAAGATACCAAGCCCCTGCCCGATCACAACGCCGACCGCGCGCGCCAGCGAAATCTTGCCCCGCTGCGTGGCCGTTGCGTCCTCCTGCAGGAAGCGCAGGGAGGTCTCGTCGTTGCCGCGGTTGTAGAGCGCGTGGAACTGCGAGGCCAGATCGTAGAGGTAGAAGGCCACGCGATGCGGCTCGTGGCCGCGCGCGGCGATCTCGACGAGGCGCGGCCATTCGGCCAGCGCCCGGATCAGCTGCAGCTCGGCCTCGTGGTCGAGCACCGACAGGTCGGCCTCGGCCAGCGCCGCGTCGTCCACCGCGATCCCCATGCCTTCGGCCTTGCGCAGCACCGAGTTGATGCGGGCATTGGCGTATTGCACGTAGAAGACCGGGTTCTCGCGCGACTGCTCGAGCACCTTGTCGAAGTCGAAGTCGAGCGGCGCGTCGTTCTTGCGGGTCAGCATGTGGAAGCGCACCGCATCGGCGCCGACCTGGTCGACGAGGTCGCGCAGCGTGACGAAGTTGCCGGCGCGCTTCGACATCTTGAACGGCTCGCCGTTCTTCCACAGCTTCACCAGCTGGATCAGCTTGACGTCGAGCGGCACGCGGCCCTCGGACAGCGCCGAGACGGCGGCCTTCATCCGCTTGACGTAGCCGCCGTGATCGGCGCCGAACACGTCGATCAGCTGGGTGAAGCCGCGCTCGATCTTGTCGTAGTGATAGGCGATGTCGGGCGCGAAATAGGTCCAGGCGCCGTCCGACTTCATGATCGGCCGGTCGACGTCGTCGCCATGCGCGGTCGAGCGGAACAGCGTCTGCTCGCGCGGCTCCCAGTCCTCGGGGGTCTTGCCCTTGGGCGGCTCGAGCGTGCCGCGGTAGATCAGCCCCTTGTCGCGCAGGCTCTCGATCGCGGATTCGATCCGGCCGGTGCCGTAGAGCGACTTCTCGGAGAAGAACACGTCCATGGTGACGCCGAGGGCGGCGAGATCGGCGCGGATCATCTCCATCATCTCGGCGGTCGCGACCTCGCGCGCCTCCTCGAGCCATTCGCTCTCGGGGGCGTCGAGCCTGCTCTCGCCCCAGCGCGCCTTCAGCGCCTCGCCCACCGGCACGAGGTAGTCGCCCGGGTAGAGCCCCTCGCCGATCTCGGGCGTCAGGCCGCAGGCCTCGCGGTAGCGCTCGAAGGACGACCGCGCCAGGACGTCGACCTGCGCGCCGCCGTCATTGACGTAGTATTCCTTGGTGACGTCGTGGCCGGCATAGTCCAGCAGCCGCGCCAGCGCGTCGCCGAACACCGCGCCGCGGGCATGGCCGACATGCATCGGGCCGGTCGGGTTGGCGGAGACGTATTCGACGTTCACCTTCTCGCCGGCGCCCATCTGCGAGCGGCCGTAATCGGCGTCGCGCAGCGCGGCGCGAACGATGCCCTGCCACAGCTGCGGCGCGAGGCGGATGTTGATGAAGCCGGGGCCCGCCACCTCGGCGGTGGCGACGCGGTCGTCTTCGCCGAGCCGCGCGGCGAGATCCTCGGCGATGTCGCGCGGCTTGCTCTTCGCGGGCTTGGCCAGAACCATCGCGGCGTTGGTCGCCATGTCGCCATGCGCCGGATCGCGCGGCGGCTCCACCGTCACCGCGGCGGTGTCCAGCCCCTCGGGCAGCGCGCCGTCGCGCGTCATCGCGTCCAGCGTGTCGAGCACCAGCGCCCGGATGTCGGTGAAGAGGTTCATGCGCAGTCCTTTCGGCCAGTCCAGTGCCGCGAGATCGGCCCGCGACCCTTTACCACGGCAAGGCCGCGCGTCAACGCGCGGGCGCATCGGGGACGCCCGCGCGCGGGCGTCCCCCGGATGTCTCGGGCGGTCTCAGGAGGTCGCGGCCCGCTTCGCCGCCTGCTTGGCCATCTCCTTGCCGGTCTGCGGGTCGGTGCCCTTCTCCTCGCCCGGCGGCAGCATCGACACGATCCGCACCCCCGGCGCGGCGCGGATCTCCTCGTCCTTGCAGATGAACTCGGTGCTGCCCTGCGGGCCGACGCGGGCGATGACCTTGGCGTGCGGCCGCTTGGCGCGCCATTCCTTCAGCGTGTATTCCTCGGTCAGCCGGGTGACGCGGAAGGTCCAGCCCTCGCGCATCAGCCGCTCCAGCCCGTCATGGGTCTCGTCGGGGCCGAAGGGCCGGCCGGTCAGGCTGTTGGACAGGGCGTGGCGCGCGCTCTCGCCCTTCTGCCGGGCGATCTGGTAGACGTTGTCGCGGCCGAATTCGGGGCCGAGATCGGTCGCCACCAGCGTGTTGTAGGCATCGTTCTCGGTGGCGGCGACGACGATGTCGTAGCTCACAAGCTCCAGCCAGTGCTCGGCCGATTCCGACAGGATGTCGCCCGAATAGGTCGGCAGCCCCTCGCCGCGCGCGGTGCGCAGGTTGTTGTGGTTCGGATCGGCGATCAGCACCGGCACGTCGACCTTCCGCAGCGCCTCGGCGAGGCCGCGGGTCCAGCGCGAGCCGCCGATCAGCAGCACGCCCGGCACGGTCGCTCCCGACAGCCTGAGCGAGCGCGCGAAGGGCGCCAGCGTGAAGCCGTGCACCACCACGGTCACGGCCACCAGCACGAAGGCCAGCGGCGCGATCTTGTCGCCGTCGGGCACGCCGAGCGCGGCCAGCCGTTCGCCGAAGAGGCCCGCCACCGCCACCAGCACCACGCCGCGCGGGCCGGTCAGCGCCACCAGGAGCTGCTCGCGCCACGGCACGCCCGCGCCCATGAGCGACAGGTAGACCGTGAGCGGCCGCACCACCAGCACCACCGCCAGCACGAAGACCACCGCCCGCCAGTCGAGCCCGGCCAGCGTCTCGAACTCGATCGCCGCGGCCAGCAGGATGAACACGCCCGAGACCAGCAGGATCGTCGCGTGTTCCTTGAAGCGGCGCAGCTCGGCGTAGGAGGCGAGGTCGGCATTGGCGATGCCGATGCCCATGACGGTGACGGCCAGAAGCCCGCTTTCATGCAGCATGGTGTCTGACACCGCGAAGACCGCGAGCAGCAGCGCGAAGAGCACCGGCACCTTCATGAACTCGGGCACCCGCCCCTTGCGGAAGCCCCAGGCCACGATCAGCGCGCCGGCGATGCCCAAGACCAGCGCCACGGCGATGCCGACCGCCAGCTCCCACACCGCGCTGCCGACGGCGGTGGCGGTGCGCAGCACCAGCACCACCTCGAAGGCCAGCACCGCGGCCAGCGCGCCGAGCGGGTCGTTGACGATCGCCTCCCATTGCAGCAGCGCCGCCGGCCGCCGCGACAGCCGCGCCGTGCGCAGAAGCGGCGCGATCACGGTCGGCCCGGTGACGATCATGATGCCGCCGAACACGGCCGAGCTTTCCCAGCTCAGCCCCGCGCCGTAGCGCAGCGCCAGCGTCGAGAGCAGCCAGCCCAGCGGCGCGCCGATGAAGACCAGCCGCCCCACCCCGCGCCCGACATCGCGCAGGGAACGGACGTTGAGCGTGAGCCCGCCCTCGAACAGGATGATCGCCACCGCGATCGAGATCATCGGCTTGACCAGCGGGCCGATGTCGCGGTCGGGGTCGAACAGCTCGAACACCGGGCCGATCAGCAGCCCCGCCGCCAGCATCAGCACGATGGCGGGCATCCTGAGCCGCCAGGCCAGCCATTGCGAACCGACCCCGATCGCGCCGACCAGCGCGAAGGCCATGATCGGGCTCAGAGCCGCCGCGTTCTCGGTCGCCGTTTCAATTGCCACTCCAGGCCCCCGCCACGTTGGTCGTCTCAAGGATGTCCGAGCCGATGAGCCGTGCATGCTGCTGCAACGCGAAACGGTCGGTCATCCCGGCGATGTAGTCCGCCACGATCCGCGCCAAGTCGGTTTCGTCACGGGCTTCCGCTACGTCCTTGCGCCACTGCTTGGGCAGCTGGTCGGGGTTGGCCATGAAGAAGGGGAACAGGTCGTGCACCACGCCGGTCACCTGCTCGCGCATCTCGACCACCGAAGGGGCGCGGTACATTCGATGGAACAGGAACTCGCGCAGCACCTTGAGGTCGGACCAGAGCGCGTCGGTGAAGCGCACCATCATCCGCCCCGCCGCGCGCACCTCCTGCGCCGATCGCGGGTCGGCCTCGTCGAGGTTGCGCCGCGCCACGGCGATCACGTCCTCGACCAGAACGCCGAAGAAGCGCCTGAGCGCCTCGTGCCGGCGGCGGTAGTAGTTGAGGCCGGGATAGAGCCTGTCGACCTCGGCGAAGCAGGCGTCGAGGATCGGAAGCTCCGCCAGCTCGTCGGTCGAGAACAGCTCGGCCCTGAGCCCGTCATGCAGGTCGTGGTGGCTGTAGGCGATGTCGTCGGCCAGCGCCGCGACCTGCGCCTCGGCGCTGGCATGGGTGTGCAGCTCGAGGTCGTGGCGCGCATTGTAGCGCGCCAACGCGTGCGGGATCTCCCCTGTCACTGGCCCGTTGTGCTTGGCGATGCCCTCCAGCGTCTCCCATGTCAGGTTCAGCCCGTCGAAATCGGCGTAGTGCCGCTCGAGCGAGGTGACGATGCGGATCGCCTGCGCGTTGTGGTCGAAGCCGCCATAGGGCGCCATCAGCGCGTTCAGCGCGTCCTCGCCGGTATGGCCGAAGGGCGGGTGCCCGAGGTCGTGCGCCAGCGCCACCGCCTCGGTCAGCTCGGTGTTGAGCCCGAGCACGCCCGAGATCGTGCGCGCCACCTGCGCCACCTCGATCGAATGGGTGAGACGGGTGCGGAAATAGTCGCCCTCGTGCTCGATGAAGACCTGCGTCTTGTGCTTGAGCCGGCGGAAGGCCGAGGCGTGGATGATGCGGTCGCGGTCGCGCTGGAAGGGGGAGCGGAAGGCGCTCTCCTGCTCGGGGTAGAGGCGGCCACGGGTCTCGCGCGGGTCCGAGGCGTAGGGAGCGGTCATGTCATTCGCCAACTTGAGGTCATTCCTTCCCTTACCTATATGGGGCAATAGCCCGCGCGGACAGGCAAATCCGCCGCACCGCCCGGCCCAATGGCCACGCGAAGGATAGGTTCCCCATGCTGACGCTGCCCCCGAAGGTCACCCCCCGCGCCTGGGAGCGCCTCGCCGAGATCGGCGCGCAGGCGCAGGGCAAGGCGCTGCGCGTCGCGGTCGAGGGTGGCGGCTGCTCGGGCTTCCAGTACGAGATCGCGCTCGACGAGCCGAAGGAGGACGACCTCGTGCTCGAGGGCGCGGGCGAGAAGGTGGTGGTCGACAGCGTGTCGCTGCCCTTCCTCGCCGACGCCACGATCGACTTTGCCGACGAGCTGATCGGCGCGCGCTTCGTGATCGAGAACCCGAACGCCACCAGCTCCTGCGGCTGCGGCACCAGCTTCTCGATCTGAGCGCATCAAGGCCCCGGCGCCGGCCCGGCGCAGCCCCCGGGCCCGCGCCGTTTCCGGCTCACGCCACGCCCCGGCCCGCGTCGTCTTGACGCGGTGCGGGCGGCCCCTACCCTCGGTCGCACGCCCACCGGATGCGAACCGAGATGACCTCCGAAGACCAAAGACCGACCGACCCGACGCCACCCTCGTCCGGGGCCAGCGCCCCTGAACGCCCGCCCGAGCGCGGCGAGACCGATCTCGCGCAGGCGGCCCAGCTGTTCTGGGCGGCGCTGATGCGCGCGCTGGCGCGGGCGGCGCGCGGTCTGGGGCGCGGCGCGGCCGGTGTCGCGGGCTGGAGCGGGCGGCAGGGCTCGGCCGCGCTGGGCGCGATGGGCCGCGGCGGCCAGACGTTGGCGGCGCGCGGCTCGGAGAACGCGGCGAAGCTGAAACAGAAGGCCGCCGAGGCCGCCGCCGCGCGGCGCGCGACACGCGACGAGGCGCGCGACGCCACGGAAGCCGGGGCCGAGGGCGAGGCCCCGCAGGCCCCCCGCCCGGCCGCGCCGCGCGTGCCGATCCAACGCCGCATCGGCGACGCCTGGCGCGCCGCGGGCGCGCGCCGCCGCGCCCGGCTCGAGCAGCGCACCCTGCGCCCCGCCGCCGCCGTGCGCGCCACCCGCTGGGTCTGGCGCAGCGTCTTCGCGGTGAGCTTCGTGCTGCTGTTCCTCGCCGTGCTCGCGGGCGGCGTGCTGGTCTGGGCGGTGCGCGACCTGCCCTTGGCCGACATGCTGCCGCCGCTCGAGGAGCCGACGCTCACGGTCGAGAACCAGCAGGGCGAGACGCTGTTCAGCCGCGGCGCCTACCGCGCCGGCTACGTGGCGCTGGCCGACATGCCCGCGCATCTGCCGCAGGCGGTCTCGGCGATCGAGGACCGGCGCTTCTGGGACCATCCGGGCATCGACATCGAGGGCATCGGCCGCGCCGCGTGGCGCAACCTGCGCTCCGGCGGGGTGGTCGAGGGCGGCTCGACCATCACCCAGCAGCTGGTGAAGGTGCTCTATCTCGACCCCGACCGCACCTACAAGCGCAAGCTGCAGGAGATGGTGCTGGCGCTGGGGCTGGAGCGCCAGCTCGGCAAGGAGCGGATCATGGAGCTCTATCTCAACTCCACCTATCTCGGCTCCGGCGCCTGGGGCATGCCGGCGGCGGCGCAGATCTACTTCGACAAGCCGGTGCAGGAGCTGAGCCTCGCGGAGAGCGCGATCCTCGCCGCCTCGATCCGCGCGCCCTCCGTGATCAACCCCGAGGCCGACCTCGCCCGCGCCCGCGAACGCGGCGCGACGGTACTGGGCGTCATGGCCGATCTCGGCATGGTCGAGCCCGCCGCCGCCGAGGCGGCCCGCAGCGAGCTGGCCGCGCTCGAACCCTCGCCGCCCCCCGCCCGCGCCGGCAGCTACTTCGCCGACTGGGTGCTGAGCGAGGCGCAGGAACTCGCGGGCGCGGTGGACGGGCCGATGACCGTGACCGCGACGCTCGACCCCGAGCTGCAGGCCCGCGCCGAGCAGATCCTGCAGAACGCCATCGCCGATCGCGGCGGCGCGGCGGGCGCGTCGCAGGGCGCGATCGTGGCGATGACGCCCGAGGGCCACATCAAGGCGATGGTCGGCGGCGTCGATTACGGCGCCAGCCAGTTCAACCGCGCCACCGACGCGCTGCGCCAGCCCGGCTCGACCTTCAAGCTGCCGGTCTACCTCGCCGCGCTGGTGATGGGCGCCGAGCCGAACATGCTGGTGCCCGACGAGCCGATCGACATCGACGGCTACAAGCCGCAGAACTTCACCGGCAACTATGCCGGCAACGTGCCGCTGAACGAGGCCTTCTCGCGCTCGCTCAACGCCGCCGCGGTGCGGCTGGGCCAGGAAGTGGGCATCGACAACGTCATCACCGTGGCGCGCCAGCTCGGCATCGAGGGCAAGCTGACCGAGACGCCGAGCCTCGCGCTCGGCACCTCCGAGGTGACGCTGCTCGACATGACCGAGGCCTATGCCGCGATCCTCGCGGGGCGCGCGCCGATCCGGGCCACCGGCATCTCCAACCTCAAGCTGGGCGAGACCGGCGTGGCGCTCTCGGTCTCGGGGGCGGACCCGAACGCGGTCAAGCTCAACCGCACCCGCGAGCCGATGCTGCGGATGCTGCGGCAGGTGGTGACCGACGGCACCGGCAAGCGGGCGCAGATCCCGGGCTTCGCCGCCGGCAAGACCGGCACCAGCCAGAACAGCCGCGACGGCTGGTTCATCGGCTTCACCGACAGCATGGTGATCGGCGTCTGGATCGGAAACGACGACAACTCGCCGATGCAGGAGGTGACGGGCGGCGGCCTGCCGGCCGAGATCTGGCGCGAGGTGGCGCTGGCCTCGGGCGGCTCGAATGCGCAGGCTGCCCCGGCCGCGCAGCCGGCCCAGCCCGCGCCGCAGCCGCAGCAGCAGGGCCAGAACGCCCAGCGGCTGCGCCAGCAGGCCGGCGCACAGGCGGCGCAAAGCTGCAACGTGCGGGCCTGCTCGCGCGCCTACCGCTCGTTCCGCGCCTCGGACTGCACCTTCCAGCCCTATTCCGGCCCGCGCAAGCTCTGCACCCGCTAGGCGGGTTGCCGCGCGGGCCGCGGCTGGTACAACAGCGGCCCGGAGAGCCTCGACAGGATGCGCGCATGAAACTCGCCACGTTCAACATCAACGGCGTCAAGGCGCGGATCGGTGCGCTCTCGGCCTGGCTCGAGGAGGAAAAGCCCGACGTGGCGCTCCTGCAGGAGATCAAGTCCGTCGACGAGGGCTTCCCGCGCGAGCATTTCGAGGACATGGGCTACACGGTCGAGACCCACGGCCAGAAGGGCTTCAACGGCGTCGCGATCCTGTCGCGCCTGCCGCTCGAGGACGTGACCCGCGGCCTGCCGGGCGACGAGAGCGACGAACAGGCGCGCTACATCGAGGCGACGGTGATCGGCGACGCCCGCGCGGTGCGGGTGGGCTGCCTCTATTTGCCCAACGGCAACCCGGCGCCGGGGCCGAAATTCGACTACAAGCTGGCCTGGATGCAGCGGCTCGAGGCGCGCGCCAGGGAGCTTCTCGAGGCCGAGGAGCCGGCGCTTCTGGCGGGCGACTACAACGTCATCCCGCAGGCCGAGGACGCCGCCCGCCCCGAGGCCTGGGTCGATGACGCGCTGTTCCGCCCCGAGAGCCGCGCCGCCTTCCGCCGGATCTGCAACCTCGGCTACACCGAGGCCTTCCGCGCCCGCCAGCCGGGCCCCGGCCACTACTCCTTCTGGGACTACCAGGCCAACAGCTGGGAGCGGAACAACGGCATCCGCATTGACCACGTGCTGCTGACCCCGCAGGCCGCCGACCTGATGCGCGACTGCTGGATCGACCGCGAGCAGCGCGGCCGCGAGAAGCCGTCGGACCACGTTCCGGTCTGGGTCGAACTCGACGCCTGAGCGCGCCGCCCGCGTACCCCAGGAGCCCGCCTGCCCCGGCAGCGCGGGCTTTTTTTCTGCGCGCGCCCAGAGGGTTGCGCCGCGCGCAACCCCGCCATGCAAAGCCGATCCGGCCCGCACAACCGGCCTCGCGAAATCGCACAAACTGAACTGTTCAGTTCGGAAATCGGATTGCCATATGCCTTTCACACCCCGCCGCTCGGCGGCCAGGCACACCGAAAGGACCGACCCATGAAAAAGACCATCGCCATCGCCCTGTCGCTCGCTCTCGCCGGCACCGCTGCCAGCGCCTCGAACGCCGGCTTCGGCTTCCAGCGCAGCATCGAGAAGGCCGACTTCATCACGCTCGACCTCGTGCGCGCCGACACCGCCGGCACCGTCGAGATCCTCGACGCGACCGCCAACGGCATCGGCCCGGTGATCGGCACCGCCGACGTGCGCTCGGGCGCCAACAACGACGTCCGCATCCACCTCAAGCGCCAGCCGGTCCGCTTCCTGACCGCCGTGCTGCGCGACGTGAACGGCGAGATCGTCGCCACCCAGCGCATCGACACCAACTGATCGCGGCCGGCCCGGCGCCGGAAGTTTGTCGCCCAATGTCGCGCGGCCCCGCCCTGCGACATCCGGCGACACTCCCGCGATGGCGCCGGGCGCCCGAGGCTGAGATGCCTGTCCTCGCGGCAGCGGACCCCGGCCCGCCGCCCACCCCAAGCGCCCCACACTCCCGCCCCGCGGGACATCGGAAAGGACGGATCATGAAAACCAGCATCGCATTCGCGCTCGCCCTCGCGCTCGGCGGCACCGCCGCCGCGGCCGACACCAACGGCTTCGCGCTGCAGCGCCACGCCGACAAGTCCACCTATCTCACGATCGACCTCGTGCGCGCCGACGGCGACGGCATCGTCGAGATCGTCGACGCCACCGCGCATGGGCTCGGCCCGGTGATCGGCAGCGTCGCGGTCCGCGAAGGCGCCAACAACGACCTGCGCGTCCAGCTCGAGCGCCAGCCCGTCCGCTTCATGACGGCCGTGCTGCGCGACGCCTCGGGCGAGATCGTCGCCACCCAGCGCATCGACACCAACTGATCGCAACGGGGCACCTCCCACCCCCGCGCGACGCGCGCGGCGGCCGCCATGCCTCCCTGTCTCTACTCCACCGGCATGGCGCGCCGCCCGCCTCAGGCCCGACCCGCGACCCCCGTGTCGCGGGTCGCGTCGTATCCGTAGAGCCAATCCATCCGGTCGAGGAACCGCCCCGGCGCCACCCGCCCCAGAAGCCCGAGGCCGAGATGCGCCACCCGCCGGGCCGGCCCGCGCAGGTGGTAGTTGCGCGCATTGGCGTTGGCCGCGGCGATGGCGCGGACCACGCGCGGGCGCCGCAGCGCCTGGTAGCGGGCCAGCGCCGCCTCATGCCCGGCCTCGCGCGCGAGGCAATCCGCCAGCACCCAGCCATCCTCGATCGCGAGGTTCGCGCCCTGCGCGAGAAAGGGCAGCGTCGGATGGGCCGCATCTCCCAGAAGCACCCGCGCGCCGTCATGCCAGCGCGGCGCCACCTCGTGGCGGAACAGCCCCCACAGCCGCACCGCGCCGATCCGCCCGAGCCAGCCGCGCAGTTCGGGCGCGGCGTCCGCGAAGGCCGAGCGCAGGTTGTCCGGGTCGTCGGGATGGTCCCAGCCCTCGGGCGCCCAGCCCCCCTGTTCGCGCACCGCGACGATGTTGAGCCGGCCGCCGGGCAGCGGATAGGTCACGACATGGCGGCCGGGCAGCATCCAGATCCGCGCCTCGGCCGGCTGGTCGGGCGCGTCGATCACCGCGCGCCACGCCACCTGTCCTGTGAAGAAGGGCGCCTCGCCCGGCCGCAGCAGCCCGCGCAGGGTCGAGCGGATGCCGTCGGCCCCCACCACGAGGCCGGCCTGCAAGTCGCGGCCATCGGCGGTCGAGACATGGCCATCGGCGCCGGCCGAGACCAGCTCGGTCCCGTGCCGGATTTCGACGCCCTCGCGCCGGACGGCCTCGGCCAGGAGGTCGATCAGGTCGGCGCGGTGGAGAAAGCGGTAATCGCGCCCCGACAGGTCGAAGCGCGCGATCGGGCGGCCGGTCAGCCCGTCGGTCGGCACCACGGCCGCGGCGCGCAGGCCCGCGGCGTCGAGCGCCGGGCCGAGCCCGAGCGCGGACAGCACCGCGGCCCCGTTGGGCGTGATCTGCAGGCCGGCTCCGACCGCGCCGAAATCGCCGGCGCGTTCGAGCAGCGTCACCTCGCGGCCGGCCCGGGCCAGCCCGAGCGCAGCGGTGAGGCCGCCGATCCCGCCGCCGGCGACGATGATCCGGCGCCGCGGCGGGACGGGTCGCATCGGGTCAGTCGTCCCGATGCACCTTTTCGCGCCGCTCGTGGCGCTCCTGCGCCTCGAGGCTCATCGTCGCGATCGGGCGCGCGTCGAGCCGGCGCAGCGAGATCGGCTCGCCGGTGATCTCGCAATAGCCGTACTCGCCCTCGTCGATCCGCCGCAGCGCGGCGTCGATCTTGGAGACGAGCTTGCGCTGGCGGTCGCGGGTGCGCAGTTCCAGCGCCCGGTCGGTTTCCTCGCTGGCGCGGTCGGCGATGTCGGGAATGTTGCGCGTCGCGTCCTTCATCCCCTCGATGGTGTCACGGCTGTCGGAGAGCAGTTCGGCTTTCCAGTGCAGCAGCTTGCGACGGAAGTATTCGAGCTGGCGCTCGTTCATGAACGGCTCGTCCTCGGCGGGCCGGTAGTCGTCGGTCAGGAAGGCCTCGGCTTTCATGTCTGCTCCCATTCAAGGGCCAGCGCCGGGGCCCCCAAATCCACCCCGCAGCCGGCGTACCCTTATTATGCCGCCCTCCTACTCCCTGCGTCACCTTATGTCATCCTGTTTCTGCGCTGCCGTGGCCGGCGCGTCACTTCGGCGCGACTCCTTGCAAAGCAATCGATTGCTTCGAACGGGCGACAAGCGGTGATTGTCACGGCCTTTTCACGCTCGCGCGAGGGGTGGGCGCGACGCCGCGACGCGGCATGGACGCTGGACAGCCCGGCGCACGGCGGCTACTGCGACCGCGTCTGCTGCGATGGAGCCTGCGATGATCCTACCTCTGGCCGGCCTCGTGCTCGGGGCGATGCTCGGTGCATGGCGCGCGCGCCGCCGCGGCGGGCGCGTGGCGGACATGCTGCAATGGGGCGCCGCACATGCGATCGCGCTGGGTCTGGTGGGGTTGTTCCTGCTGATCGCGGTCAGCCGCCTCGCCGCCTGAGCGGCGAGGGGCGCGATCCAAGTTCAGTGGCGCGGATCGGGCTCGGGCCCGGGGGCGGGTTTCGTCTCGGCCTCGGCCAGACGGCCCAGCAGGTCGCGCAGATGATCCGGCAGATCCCGCTCCACGGGGAATGCCTTGCGCATCGATGCGGCGCGAACCTGCTTGTCGTGTCGCTCGAAATCCATGACTGCCTCGTTCGGTGGATGCCACCCCCCCTGTTATGCTTTCAATAGAGATACCCCCGATTCGGTTCCAACCGCGTGAATCGGCTCGACCCCAACTGTGGCGTCCACAGCGCATGTGACCCACAAGACCCTGTGAGGCGTCCGACAATCGCCGCCATGATGCTGCCACGATGCTCAAACTCACACCGATCCTGATCGCCCTGCTCTACGGCCTTGCGGTCTATCACTTTTCCGCGTGGCGCACCCGGCGCGAGCTGGACCAGCGCTCGACCGAGCTGGCCGAACCGCGGCTGAAGGCGGTGTGCGACCGGCTGGCGCGCGCGCTCGACCTGCCGCGCATCAAGGTGCATGTCTACGAGATCGCCCCGGTCAACGGGCTCGCCGCCCCCGATGGGCGGATCTTCCTGACCCGCGGCTTTCTCGACCGTTACGCGCGCGGCGAGGTGACGGCCGAGGAGATCGCCAGCGTCGTGGCGCACGAGCTGGGCCACGTGGCGCTTGGCCATGCCCGCCGCCGGATGGTCGATTTCTCGGCGCAGAACGCGCTCCGCACCGCGCTCGCCGCCGTGCTGTCGCGGCTCATTCCCGGTCTCGGCGGCCTCATCGCCTCGGGCCTCGCGCGGCTGGTCTCGGCCCGGCTCAGCCGGGGCGACGAGTACGAGGCCGACGCCTATGCCTCGGCGCTGATGCTCAAGGCCGGTCTCGGCACCGGGCCGCAGAAGTCGCTGCTGTCGAAGCTGGAGAAGCTCGCCGGCGCCGGCGGCAGCGCCACCCCGGCCTGGCTTCTGAGCCACCCCAAGACCGCGCAGCGCATCGCCGCGATCGACGCCAACGAGGCGAAGTGGCTCAACGCCTGAGCTCGACCGCCTTGCCGAACCGGTTGAGCCGCGCCTTCTTCAGAAGCCTGCGCGGCTCCCACCCCTCGCCCGACAGCCGCGAGGCCTCGGCCACCACCGCGTCCACCACCTCGCCCACCGGGCCGGGGCTGGCCTCGAAGAGGCCGAGCAGGAAGTTGTCCGGATCGGCGCGGCTGAGCCCCTCCTCGGCGAGGATGTCGCGCGGGAAGTCCTTGGCGTTCATGGTGACGATCACGTCGCAATGGCCCGCCACGGCGCTTGCCAGCACATGGACGTCGTCCGGGTCGGGCAGCCAGAGCCGCCGCTCCAGGTCCGGCGCGGGCTTGGTGCGGCCGCGCGGGAACTTGGCGTCGAGCATGGCGATCTCGCCGCGCGCGATCGCCTCGCCCTCCGGCCCCAGCCGCGCCGCCGCGCGCGCCCATTCCTCCGAGATCCGCGCGCTCCAGCGCGGCTCGAACAGCCCCTTGCCGGCGCAGCCGAGCAGGAGCTCGCGCATCACCGTCGGGTAGAGCACGCAGGCGTCGAGCAGGACCCTCACAGCCGGAACGCGAGCGCCTTGAGATAGCCGCCCTCGGCCAGCTGCGGCAGCACCGGGTGGTCGGCCCCGGCAAAGCCGGTGTAGCAGATCGCGCCGCGCCGCCCGGCCTTGCCGATGCCGCGGGCCGAGGCCGCGCGGAACTTCGACAGATCCGCCGCGTGGCTGCAGGAGCAGAGCACGAGGTAGCCCCCCTCCTCGACCAGCGGCGCCGCCAGCCGCGCGATCCGCTCATAGGCGCGAAGCCCTGCCTCCAGCGCCTGCTTCGAGGGCGCGAAGGCCGGCGGGTCGCAGACCACCACGTCGAAGCGCCGCCCCTCGGCGGCCAGCGCGGCCAGCGTATCGAAGGCGTCGCCCTGCCGGGTCTCGAAGCGGTCGGCCATGCCAGAGGCCTCGGCCCCCGCCCGCGCCAGTTCCAGCGCCGGGGCGGAACCGTCCACCGCCAGCGCGCTCTCCGCGCCGCCGGCCAGGGCGGCCAAGCCGAAGCCGCCGACATGGCTGAAGACGTCGAGCACCCGCGCGCCTTTGGCGAGCCCCGCCGTGAAGGCGTGGTTCGGCCGCTGGTCGTAGAACAGCCCGGTCTTCTGGCCGCCCATCAGGTCGGCCATGTAGGTCGCGCCGTTCATCGGCACCGGCACCGGCCCCTCGGGCGCCTCGCCCCGCAGCATCCGCAGCTCTTCGCCCAGGCCTTCCAGACCGCGCGCGCGGCCCGAGCCGTTCAGCACGACGCGGCGGATGCCGGTGGCCGAGAGCAGCGCGTCGGCGATGGTCTCGGCCCCGGCATCGGCCCAGGCGGCGTTGGGCTGCAGCACCGCGATCTCGCCGAAGCGGTCGATCACCACGCCGGGCAGCCCGTCGGCCTCGGCATGCACGAGCCGGTAGAAGGGCTGGTCGAACAGCGCCTCGCGGTGGCGCAGCGCCGCCACCAGCTTCGCGGCGATCCAGTCGCCGTCGATCACCGCCTCCGGGTCGCGGTCGAGCACCCGCGCGGCGATCTTCGAGTCCGGGTTCACCGTGACCACGGCCATCGGCCGCCGCTCGGCATCCTCGAGCACGGCGAGGCTGCCGGGCGCGAGCTTCTTGGTGCGGCGGTCGAGCACCATCTCGTTGGCGAAGACCCAGGGAAAGCCGTGGCGCACGGCGCGGGCGTCGGCCTTGGGCAGCAGCCGGACCGTCGGATAGGGCGGGAGGTGGGGGAATGGCGTCATGCGCCCTCCTACCCTGCCCGGGCTACGGCGAAAAGAGGGACGAACGGGGCGAACCGCACCACGCCCGGCGCGTTGACCCGGCATGGCCCCGGCGTCGTGCCGCGCTGCGGCGACCGTGGTTGTTAGCGCTAACGATACATGCTATGGCCGGGCCGACCTCGATTTCTCGCCAGCAGGAGCTGTTCATGGCCCTCAACCGCACGCTCGAAGCCGTCACCGACCGGATCCGCGCCCGCAGCGAAGGCCCGCGCCGGCGCTATCTCGACACCATGGCCGCCGCCGCCGCCGAGGGTCCGCGCCGCGCGCATCTGACCTGCGGCAACCAGGCCCATGCCTATGCCGCCACCGGCCCCGACAAGGACGCGCTGGCCGAGGGCCGCGCCCCGAACATCGGCATCATCACCGCCTACAACGACATGCTCTCGGCGCATCAGCCGTTCGAGACCTACCCGGCGCTGATCCGCGAGGCCGCGCGCGCGGCCGGGGCCACCGCGCAGGTCGCGGGCGGCGTGCCGGCGATGTGCGACGGCGTCACCCAGGGTCAGACCGGGATGGAGCTGTCGCTGTTCTCGCGCGACGTGATCGCGCTCGCCGCCGCGGTGGGCCTGTCGCACAACACCTACGACTCGGCGCTCTATCTCGGCGTCTGCGACAAGATCGTGCCCGGCCTCGTCATGGCCGCCGCCACCTTCGGCTACATCCCCTCGGTGTTCCTGCCCGCAGGTCCCATGGTCTCGGGCCTGCCCAATGACGAGAAGGCCCGCGTGCGCCAGCAGTTCGCCGCCGGCGAAGTGGGCCGCGACGCGCTGATGAAGGCCGAGATGGAAAGCTATCACGGCCCGGGCACCTGCACCTTCTACGGCACCGCGAACTCCAACCAGATGCTGATGGAGTTCATGGGCCTGCACCTGCCGGGTTCGAGCTTCGTGAACCCGGGCACGCCGCTGCGCGACGCGCTGACCAAGGCCGGCACCGCCCGCGCGGCACAGATCACGGCCCTTGGCAACGAGTTCACCCCCGTCTCCGACGTGCTCGACGAGCGCGCCTTCGTGAACGGCATCGTCGGGCTGATGGCGACGGGCGGCTCCACCAACCTCGTGCTGCACCTGCCCGCGATGGCCAAGGCCGCCGGCGTGATCCTCGACCTCGAGGACTTCGCGGAGCTCTCCACGATCACCCCGCTGATGGCCAAGGTCTACCCGAACGGCCTCGCCGACGTGAACCATTTCCACGCCGCGGGGGGCTTGGGCTACATGATCGGCGAGCTTCTGAACGCCGGTCTCCTGCACCCCGACACCCGCACCGTGGCGGGCGACGGGCTCGAGCTCTACACCCGCGAGCCGAAGCTCAGGGACGGCAAGCTCGAATGGGAGGCGACCGACGGCAAGACCCGCAACGACAAGATCCTGCGCCCGGTCTCCGACCCGTTCCAGCCGACCGGCGGCCTGCGCCAGCTCGACGGCGATCTCGGCCGCGCGGTGATCAAGACCTCGGCCGTCACCCCCGAGCGTCAGGTGATCGAGGCCAAGGCCCGCGTCTTCCACGACCAGGAGGCGGTGAAGACCGCCTTCCGCAACGACGAGTTCACCGAGGACACCATCGTCGTGGTCCGCTACCAGGGCCCGAAGTCGAACGGCATGCCCGAGCTGCACAACCTGACGCCGACGCTGGCGGTGCTGCAGGACCGCGGCCTGAAGGTGGCGCTGGTCACCGACGGCCGGATGTCGGGCGCGTCGGGCAAGGTGCCGGCGGCGATCCACGTCACCCCCGAGGCCGCCGATGGCGGCGCGATCGCGCTCATCCGCGACGGCGACCGGATGCGGCTCGACGCGCCCTCGGGCCGGCTCGAGGTGCTCGAGGACCTGTCGGGTCGCGAGCCGGCGCCGGCGGATCTGTCGGGCAACGGCAACGGCGTCGGCCGCGAGCTGTTCGAGGTGTTCCGCAACACCGTCGGCGGCGCCGCCTACGGCGCGGCGGTGGTGGTCTGACGCATGGCGCGGACGGCGTCGATGCCGGCCCCTCCCCGGCCTGGCACCGACGCCGCCGCATTGTGCGGGGGAGGCCACGGGCCGGCCCCGTGAACGCGACCATGCTCCGTCCGACGGCCGCCAGCCCGACCCCGCCGCCGCAGGGTGCGGCGATATGGTTAACCGGATATTAACAAGACAGGGACGATTGCGTCGTCCCACCCCCGACACAGTCAACAGGACAGACAGATGACCCCCGAACACGCCTCCGAACTGACCGCCGAGGTCTGCGGCCTCGCCCCCGTGATCCCGGTTCTCGTGGTCGAGGATGCCGCGATCGCCGCCGATCTCGCCCGCGCGCTGGTGGCCGGCGGGCTGCCGGCGCTGGAGGTGACGCTGCGCACGCCGGCCGCGCTCGACGTGATCCGCGAGATGGCGCAGGTCGAGGGCGGCGTGGTCGGCGCCGGCACGCTGCTGACGCCGCGCGACGTCGAGAACGCCAAGGCCGCCGGCGCGAGCTTCGGCGTCAGCCCCGGCGCAACCGACCGGCTGCTCGACGCCTGCGAGGCCAACGACCTGCCGCTCCTGCCGGGTGCGGCGACCGCCTCCGAGGTGCTGCGGCTCTATGAGCGCGGCTACACGGTGCAGAAGTTCTTCCCGGCCGAGGCCAATGGCGGCGCGCCTGCGCTCAAGGCGATCGGCGCGCCGATCCCGCAGGTGCATTTCTGCCCGACCGGCGGCGTCAGCCTGAAGAACGCGAACGACTACCTGTCGCTGCCCAACACGCTCTGCGTCGGCGGCAGCTGGGTCGCGCCGGCCGACAAGGTCCGGGCCGGCGACTGGGACGCGATCACCAAGCTCGCCGCCGAGGCCGCCGCGCTGTCGCGCTGAGCGGGGCTGCTTCACGCCCGAACTGCTGATGGCCCGCCCGCCGGACCGGGCGGGCCGTCAGCCCTGGCGCCCGGCGCGTCCGCCGCGCCGCTTCGGCGGCGCGCTGCCGTTCAGCCCCTCGACCAGCACCGCGGTCATCGGGTGGCCCTGCGGCGCGGTGGCGTGGCGCTCCAGCAGCCGCCGGATCGCCATGGCGCTGTCGGTGTCCTCGGGCAGCGACAAGGCCCAGTCGAGAAAGATCGAGCGGCATTCCTCCGGCCCGATCCCCTCGATCCGGTAGGCTTCCCGCACCAGCCCCTTGGGGTCGATCGCATCCTTCATTCGCCGTCTCCCTGAAGCGCCTGCGCGATCACCGCCTCGGCCCTTTCGGCGCGCGCGTCAAGGGCGCGGCGCAGCGCGTCGAGATCCTCGGCCCCGGTTTCGCGCAGCATCAGGCGCTCGCCGCCTTCGGCGAAGCGCTCGGGCGGCGCGCCGCCGCCGGTCAGAAGCCGGATCACGCATTGCACCCGGCGCATCAGCATCGCCGCCTCGGTCAGATCGGCCGCCGCGTCCTCGCCGATCAGCCCCGCCTCGCGCCCGGCCGCGATCTGGGCGGGCACCTCGCGGGCGGGCGAGCCCGCGCGCAGCGCGAGGCTCTGCGCGAACAGCTCGACATCCTGCAGCCGCCCCGGCCCGTCGCGCAGCGCCCAGCCGCCCTGCGCGGGCCGCGCCTCGGCCAGCCGCGCCCGCATCGCGGCGAGGTCGTCGCGCACGCTGGTGCCCCGCGCCTTCTCGGCGATCAGCTCGCGGCGGAACGCCTCCACCTCCTCGCGCAGCGCCGGCTCGCCGGCGATCGGCCGGGCGCGGGTCAGCGCCAGGTGCTCCCAGGTCCATGCCTCGTCCTGCTGGTAGGCGCGGAAGGCCGGCAGCGCGGTCGCCACCGGCCCCTGCCGCCCCGAGGGGCGCAGCCGCATGTCGACCTCGTAGAGCTTGCCCTCGGATGTCGGCGCGCTCAGCGCGGTGATCAGCCCCTGGGTGAAGCGCGAATACCAGGCCCGCGCGGCCAGCGGGCGCGGCCCGTCGGAGGCGTCCTGCCCGTCGGCGTCGTAGATCACGATCAGGTCGAGATCCGATGACGAGCCCAGCCGTCCCGCCCCGAGCGAGCCCATGGCGAGCACGGTGAGCCCGCGCCCCGGCGGCGGGCCGTGGCGTCGGGCCATGTCGTCGATCACCACCGGCACCAGCGCCGCGACGGCGGCCTCGGCCAGTTCCGCGTATTCCTGCCCGGCGCGGTCGGCGTCGATCAGCCCGCGCAGGTGGTGCACGCCGATGCGGAAATGGATCTCCTTGGCCCAGACCCGCGCCGCGTCGAGCCGCGCCTCGTGGTCGGGCTGGCGCGCCAGCCGGTCCGACAGCTCAGAGCGCAGCGCCTCACATCCCGGCCAGTCGGCGAAGAAGCCGCCGCCGATCACCGCGTCGAGCACGCCGGCGTTGCGCGACAGGTACTTGGCCAACCCCGGCGCGGTGGCGCAGATGTCCACCAGGAGCCGCGTGAGCTGCGGGTTGGCCTCGAACAGCGAGAAAAGCTGCACCCCGGCCGGCAGCCCGGCGAGGAAGGCGTCGAACTGCGCCAGCGCCTCGTCGGGGCGCGCGGCCTCCGACAGCATCTTCAGGATCTCGGGGCGCAGCCGGTCGAAGATCTCGACCGCCCGGTCCGAGCGCAGCGCCGGGTAGCCGGGCCAGCGCGCCGTGGTCTCGCGGCCGAAATCCGGCACCGCCTCGCCCGCGCCGCCCGGCGCGAAGAAGTCCTCGGTCAGCTCGTGCACCGCCTCCAGCCGCTCGGTCAGCTCGGCTCCCAGCTCGGCGGCGTCGCGGTCCATGAAGGCCGCGAGCCGGGCGAAGCCCTCTTCCGTGGAGGGCAGCATGTGGGTCTGCTGGTCGGCGATCATCTGCACCCGGTGCTCGACCTCGCGATGCGCGCGGTAATGCGTGGTCAGCCCCTCGGCCACGCCGGCCTCGATCCAGCCCGCCTGCGCCAGCCGCTCCAGCCCCTCGACCGTGCCGCGCACCCTGAGCGAGGCATCGCGCCCGCCCGAGATGAGCTGCCGCGTCTGGGTGAAGAACTCGATCTCGCGGATGCCGCCGCGGCCGAGCTTCATGTCGTGGCCCATGAGGTTGAGCGCGCCGCCCAACCCCTTGTGGTCACGGATCTTCAGCCGCATGTCGTGGGCGTCGCGGATCGCGTGGAAGTCGAGATGCCGCCGCCAGATGAAGGGCCTGAGCGTCGAGACGAACTGCCCGCCGGCGGCGAGGTCGCCCGCGCAGGGCCGCGCCTTGATCCAGGCGGCGCGCTCCCAAGTGCGGCCGACGCTTTCATAGTACTGCTCGGCCGCGCCCATCGACAGGCAGACCGGCGTCACGGCGGCGTCGGGCCTGAGCCGCAGGTCGGTGCGGAAGACGTAGCCCTCGCCGGTGAGATCCCCGATCAGCGCCGCGAGCTGGCGGGTGACGCGCACGAGGATGGCGCGGGCCTCGTGGCGGTCGGCCTCGTCGTAGCGGGTCTCGTCGTAGAGGCAGATCAGGTCGATGTCCGAACTGTAGTTCAGCTCGAAGGCGCCCATCTTGCCCATCGCGAAGACGCACATTCCGGCGCCGGTCTCGAGGTCGGCCTCGGTGATGCCCGGCAGCTTGCCGCGCGCCACCTGCGGCGCGAGCAGCGCCCTGAGCCCGGCCTGCAGCCCGGCATCGGCGAGCCGCGTCAGGCTGCCCGTCACCTCCTCGAGCGGCCATGCGCCGCCCAGGTCGGCGAGCGCCGCAATGAGCGCCACGCGCCGCTTGGCTTGCCGCAGCCGCGGCGCCAGCGCGGCCGCGTCGAGCCCGTCGAAGCTTGCCAGCTCGGCCTCAACCGCGGCTTCCGGGTCGGCGCAGGCCGCCTCCAGCCAGGCCGCCTCGCGGCCGATCAGCCCGGCGAGGAAGGGGCTGCAGCCGGCGGTGCCGCCGATCAGCTCGGCAAGGCCGCCCGAGGCCCAGCCGCATTCGGCGCGGGCCTCATGGGCGCGATCGGTGTCGAAGGGGCGCGGGGCGCGGCGCAGGCGCGAGGCGAGATCGGTCATGCGCGCCACGTTGCGGCCGGGCGCGGGCGGCGTCAATCGCTCCCCTGACGGGCCCGTCGCGCGGCCTGCGACCGAAAAATGTGAAAACCCTTCACATGACCCCTTGAAGCGGCGATCCGCCGCGCCCAGATGAGAGATGTGAAAGACATTCACATTACCACCGACCCCGAAGGGGTCACACTGTCCACCGGCCCCGAAAGGGCCTCTCTGCCCACCGGCCCGACCAAGGCCTCTCTGCAAGGAGCCCCACCGATGTCCACGACCATGTCCCTGCCTCCCCGCTACGGCCGCACCGGCCCCGGCGGCTGGCTGCGCCGCGGCGAAGCCTGGCTCGACGCCCGCGGCAAGCCCGCCTGGATCGCCGCCATGGTGCTCGGCTTCGTCGCCTTCTGGCCCGTGGGTCTCGCCCTTCTCGCCTACATGATCTGGAGCAAGCGCATGTTCTCCGCCTCCTGCCGCGGCCGCAGCCGCACCCGCCACGTCTCGCCCTTCGCCGCCATGCGGCCCTCGGGCAACAGCGCCTTCGACGCCTACAAGGCCGAGACGCTGCGCCGGCTCGAGGACGAGCAGCACGCCTTCGAGGCCTTCCTCGAGCGGCTGCGCGAGGCCAAGGACAAGGCCGAGTTCGACCAGTTCATGGACGACCGCGCCCGCAAGGCCCGCGAGGCGGCCGAGCGCGGCGACGACGAGAACGGCAACGGCAACGGCGACAAGGACGCCGCCTGAGCCCGACCGAACCGGGCGGCCCCGCGGGGCCGCCCTTGCCCGTCCCCCCACCGGCATGAGAGGATCGCGCCATGACCGCCGCTCCCAGCTTCGCCGCGCGACTGCGCGGCCTGCCCGACCCCGAGACCGCGCCCGAATTCTACGAGGGCGTGCCGATGAAGCGGGCCCTGGCCTGGCTGATCGACGTCGCCGTCATCTTCGTGGCGAGCCTGCTGCTTCTGCCCTTCACCGCCTTCCTGGGGCTCTTCGTCTTCCCGGCGATGCTGGCCGTGGTGGGCTTTCTCTACCGCTGGGCCACGATCTCGGCGCGCTCGGCCACCTGGGGCATGCGGATGATGGCGATCGAGCTGCGCGACGGCGACGACCGGCCGCTCGACACCACGCAGGCGTTTCTGCACACGGCCGGCTACGCGGTGTCGGTCATGGTGATGCCGCTGCAGCTCGTCTCCATGGCGATGATGCTGCTCACCCCGCACGGCCAGGGGTTGACCGACAGCATCCTCGCCACCACCGCGATGCGGCGCAGCCGCGGCTGACGCTGCGTCGGCGATCTGCCGAAGCGTTCGGCCGGGGACTTGGCAGACCCCCGACCGGGCGCTAGCCTCTGTTGCGGACCAGCCGACGGACAGCAGACGCCATGCGCCACACACTGCCCTTTGCGCCGCAATTCTACGTGACGGCCCCGCAGCCCTGCCCGTATCTCGCGGACCGGATGGAGCGGAAGCTGTTCACCGCGTTGCAGGGCGAACAGGCCGAGAAGCTGAACGACGCGCTCTCCAAGCAGGGCTTCCGCCGCAGCCAGAACGTGCTCTACCGCCCCTCCTGCGCCGATTGCACCGCCTGCCTCTCGGCCCGGATCGACGTGTCGAAATTCGCGCCCTCGCGCAGCCAGGCGCGCGTGCTCCGGCGCAACCGCGACCTGTCGCGCCGCGCCACCTCGCCCTGGGCCACCGAGGAGCAGTACGCGCTGTTCCGCGACTATCTCGACAGCCGCCACGCCGAGGGCGGCATGGCCGACATGGACATGTTCGAGTTCGCCGCCATGGTCGAGGAGACGCCGGTGCGCTCGCGGCTGGTGGAATACACCGACCCCGACCGCATCGAGGACGACCGGCGCGGGCTGCGCGCGGTCTGCCTCACCGACATCCTCGATGACGGGCTGTCGATGGTCTATTCCTTCTTCGACCCGTCAGAGCCGCGCCGCTCGCTCGGCACCCACCTGATCCTGGACCATGTCCGCATCGCGCGCGAGATGGAGCTGCCTTACGTCTATCTCGGCTACTGGGTGCCCGGCAGCCCGAAGATGGACTACAAGGCCCGCTTCTCGGGGCTCGAGATCTACCGCGCCGGGCGCTGGCAGCCGCTGGGCGACCCGAAGGGCTACGATTCCGAGACCCACCCGCTCTCGGTCGCGCCGATCTCCGAACAGGTGGCCCGGATCGCCCTGCCCGACACCCGGCCCGTGCCGGGCTGAAGGGCACCTTCGCCACGATCCCGGCCCGAGGCTCGCGACGGACCGGCCGGGGCGCAGCCCGGCCGACCGGGGCCGCGCCTCAGGCCCGTTCGCCGTCCACCCGGTACCAGCGGTAGCCGTAACCCGGCAGCGCGATCTCCGCGCCCGGCGGGATCGGGTCGCGCGCCGCCTCGTCCGGCCCGCCCAGCAGCGACACGAGGTGATGCGCGTCGCCGAGATCGGGCGCGCAGGTCACAGGCTCGCCGGAGAAGTTGTGCAGCGTCACCACCCGCGCGCCGCGCCAGCGGCTCTCGAGCCCCAGCACCTCTGCCGGCAGCCCCTCCAGCACCCGCGTCTCGCCCCAGCCGATCTCCGGGCAGGCGCGGCGCGTCCGCACCATCTGCTGCACCCGGCTGAGCAGGCTGCCCGGCCGGCCGCGCTGCGCCGCCACCGAGGTCTCGTGAAAGCCGAGCGGCCCCTCCTCGACCACCGGCCGCACCGGGTCGCAGTCCGCGCGCGAAAAGCCGCCGCGATGCTCGTCGGCCCATTGCATCGGCGTGCGCACCGCGTCGCGCTCGGGCTGCGACAGGTCCTCGCCCATGCCGATCTCGTCGCCATACCACATCACCGGCGTACCCGGCAGCGCGAACAGCAGCGACTGCGCCAGCGCCACCCGGTCGGTGTCGCCCAGCATCGGCGCGAGGCGGCGGCGCAAGCCGCGCCCATAAAGCTGCATGTCCTCCTCCGGGCCGAAGGCGTCGAACACCTCCTGCCGTTCCGCCTCCGACAGCTTGTCGAGCGACAGCTCGTCGTGGTTGCGCAGGAAGGTCGCCCATTGCGCCTGCACCGGCGGCCCCTCGGGCCGCGTGCCCAGCGCCCGGATCACCGGCTCGGCCTGCCCCCGCGCGAAGCCCAGCCACAGCGCCTGGTTCAGCGGGAAGTCGAGGATCAGGTGCATCCGCTCGTCGGCGCCGAACTCGCGCCCGCCGAAATACTCGGGCGCCTTCTCGCGCTCGATGTTGGCCTCCGCCAGCATGATCGCCCCGGCGCGCCGCCAGCTCAGGAAGTCGCGCATCTCCGACAACAGCAGATGCGGGTCGCGGTCCGGCTCCTCCTTAAGCCCCTTGTACTCGATCAGGAAGGGCACCGCGTCGATCCGGAAGCCCGAGACCCCGAGCTCCAGCCAGTAGCCCATGATCTTCAGGATCTCGGCCCGCACATCCGAGTTGGCGATGTTGAGATCGGCCTGGTGCTCGTAGAAGCGGTGCATGTACCACGCGCCGGCCGTCTCGTCGAAGGTCCAGACCGCCTCCTGCACGCCGGGAAAGATGATCCCTTCCGTGATGTCCTCGGGCTTCTCCTCCGACCAGACATACCAGTCGCGATAGGGGCTGTCGGGGTCCGATCGGGCGCTTTGGAACCACGGGTGGTCGGTCGAAGTGTGGTTGACGACGAGGTCCACGATCACCTTCAGCCCGCGGTCGGCGGCGGCGCGGCTGAAGGCCACGAAGTCGCCCGGGTTCCCGAGCCGCGGATCGACGCCGTAGAAATCGGTGATGTCGTAGCCGTTGTCGCGGTTCGGCGTCGGGTAGAACGGGTTGAGCCAGACCGCCGTGGCCCCCAGCCCCTCGACATGATCGAGCCGGTGCTCGAGCCCGCGGAAATCGCCCACCCCGTCGCCCGACGCGTCCATGTAGGTCTCGACGTCGAGGCAGTAGATCACCGCGTTCTTGTACCACAGATCCATCATCGCGCGTCCTTCCCGCCATCTGCCCCGCCATCTGACCGGCGAGCTAGGACGCGGCGCGGGCGCGGCGAGACGGCGGCACGCGAAAAAGGGGCGGACCGATGGCCCGCCCCGCACTCGTCAAACACCGCCTTGGTTTCAGCCGATCTCGGCGCCGTCGAGACGGCGGATCGCCACGATCGAGGAGCGCGGCAGCGCCTCCGGGTCGGGGAAGTTGTCGGGGTGCTGGATGCCCACGAACATCGTCCTGCGGTCCGCCGAGAAGGTCGCGCCGGTCACCTCCGAGCCCTTCGGCCCGGTCATGAAGCGCGCGATCTCGCCGGTCTCGGGGTCGCCGCAGAGCATCTGGTTGTTGCCCATCCCGGCGAAATCGCCCTCGTTGCTGTCGTCGCCGTCGGTCTGGATCCACAGCATGCCGCGGCTGTCGAAGGCCATGCCGTCGGGCGAGTTGAACAGGTTGCCCGGCGTGACGTTGTCGGAGCCCGCATAGGCGTCCGCATGCACCTCCGGGTTGCCCGCCATCACATAGAGATCCCATGCGAAGGCATCGGCGGCGTGATCCTCGCCCTCGGGCCGCCAGCGCACGATCTGGCCGTAATGGTTCTCGGCGCGCGGGTTGGGGCCGCCCACCGGGGTCTCGTCGCCGCCGGCATTGGGCTTCACGCCGCGGTTCTTGTTGTTGGTGAGCGCGCAGTAGGCCTCGGCCCTGACCGGGTTGACCGCCACCCATTCGGGCCGGTCCATCGTGGTCGCCCCCACCGCCGAGCCGGCCTGGCGGGTGTGGATGTGGATCATCGCGCGGTCCATGCCGGTGGTCTCGGGCGTCAGCGCCAGCCACTCGCCGCGGCCGTCCTCGTGGAACTTCGCGACATAGAGCTGGCCGTCGTCGAGCAGGCCGGAGGTGTCGCCGCCCTCGGTGTAGGTGCCGTTCGAGACGTAGCGGTAGAGGAACTCGCCGCGCTCGTCGTCGCCCAGATAGACCACCACACGGCCGTCGGCCGCCAGCGTCACCTCGGCGTTCTCGTGCTTGAAGCGGCCCAGCGCGGTGCGCTTGACCGGCGTCGAGGCGGCGTCCGAGGGGTCGATCTCGACGACATAGCCGGCGCGGTTCGGCTCGTTCGGCTCGACCGCGAGGTCGAAGCGCGGGTCGAACTGCTCGTAGGCATAGCGCGACTCGTGGCCGATGCCGTAGCGCTCGAAGCCCTCGGGCAGCTCCAGGTCGGCGTCGGTCGAGCCGAAGTAGCCGTTGAAGTTCTCTTCGCAGGTCAGGTAGGTGCCCCATGGCGTGCGCCCGGCGCCGCAATTGTTGAAGGTGCCCAGCGCCTCGGTGCCCGACGGGTCGGTCGAGGTCTGGAGCAGCGCGTGCCCCGCCGCCGGGCCGGAGATCCGCATCGGCGTGCGATGGGTGATGCGGCGGTTGTAGGGGCTGTCGAGCACGACCTCGTAGCCCTGGCCCGCATCCTTCACCTCGAACACCGCGACGCCCTGGCTGTCCTGCACCTGCCGGATGTCCTCGATCGTGGCCGGGCGGCCCTCGTCGTTCTGCGGCAGGTTGATGTTGAGATTGGCGTATTCGTGGTTCACCGCGATCACCTCGCGGCCGTCGATCTCGTAGAGATGCATGCCGTCGGTGTTCTCGCCCACCGCGCGGGCCTGCCCCTCATGGGTGGTGCCGGTGACGGGGTCGAAGGCCGGCGCGTCCGAGAAGAGCGGGTCGCCCCAGCTGGTCAGCACCTTCCACTCGTAGCCCTCGGGCACGTGCACGGTGAAGTCGGTCGCGGCCGGGATCGGGGTGAAGGCGAAGCGCGAGGCCGCCTGCGCCCGCGCGCTGGTGGCTCCCATCAGCCCCGAGCCCATCACGGCCGCGCCCGAGCCGAAGGCCACGAGCCCCGACAGGAAGCCGCGGCGCGACATCGCGCCCGCGACCACGCGGTCGAAATCGGTGGTCTCGTCGGTCGGGCGGCGGCGCTCGTCCCACTCGTCCCAGCTGAGTGCGTCGATATCCTTGCGGTTCATGGCTCGTTCCCTCGTTGAGCAGATCTTGCTGCGGCCCTGCTAGGCCCCGCCCGTGACACCGGTGCGACACGCATGTGAGGGTTTTGTAAAGCCGCCGCCCCCCCGGTGCCGGGCCGGTGCCGGGCTTGCCGCCCATGCCCCCGGGGGGAACGCAGCCGATGCCTGCCGTGTTGGCCCGTCGAGACCTGTCAGCGGAGGCCCGCCCATGGCGCAGCAAAAGACCACCGACGCCCATCCGGGTGACATCAACAAGCCCGGCTGGATGGCCACGCTCAAGCGCGTCTACGGCGAGATCGGCGACGACCATGTCAGCCTGATCGCCGCCGGCTGCGCCTTCTACGGGCTTCTGGCCATCTTCCCCGGCATCGTCGCCGCCATGGCCATCGCCGGGCTGTTCTTCGACCCCTCGGCCGTGGTCGGCCAGCTCGAAAGCCTCGCGGGCTTCCTGCCGCAGCAGGCCGCCGAGATCGTTCTGGGACAGGCCCAGGAGGTCGCGGGCTCCGAGGAGGGCGGGCTCGGCCTCGCCGCGCTGTTCGGCATCGCGGTCGCGATCTACTCCGCCTCCAAGGGCGTGCAATCGCTGATCGAGGGGCTCAACGTCGCCTTCGAGGCCGAGGAAAGCCGCGGCATGGTGGCGCTCTACATCCGCACGATCCTGCTGACGCTGGGCATGATCGTGGGCTTCCTCGCGATCGTCGCCGTCGCCGCCGGCCTGCCCGCGCTCTTGGGCGTGCTGCCCTGGGAGGGCACGACCGAGATGCTGATCACCGTGCTGCGCTGGCCCGTCCTGCTGGTGATGGTGGCGCTGGGCCTCGCCATCCTCTACCGCTACGGCCCCGACCGGGGCGAGAAGAAATGGCGCTGGATCACCCCCGGCGCGGCGCTGGCCTGCCTGCTGTGGCTGGTGGGCTCGCTCGGCTTCGCCTTCTACGTCCGCAACTTCGGCGGCTACAACGAGACCTTCGGCGCGCTGGGCGGCGTCATCGTGCTCTTGATGTGGCTGTGGCTGTCGTCCTTCATCATCCTGCTCGGTGCCGAGTTCGACAGCGAGATGGAGCGCCAGGCCAAGCACGACCCGCAGCCCGAGGACGCGCAGGACGACCCGCTGGCCGATGACGCCGAATCCGGCGCCGACAAGCCCGCCGCCCGGGGATGAGCTTTGCGGATCGGCAAGGCCGCGCGCGGCAGGGGCAACAAAGTTGCCCTCCCGCGCGCGGACACGACATTTTCTCCGGACATTGCGGTTGACCCTCCCGCCCGTGCGTGCATATCTGCGCGGGCGAAGCGAAAGGACTGGGGACCATGGATCTCCTTCTTGTAATCGGTGAGGTTGGGCGCGTGGGCCGGTGACGGCACGACCATGACGGTCTCCCATGCGCCCCCGGAAAACCCGGGGGCTTTTTCGTATCCGCACGGCGACACAGACAGGGAACTCCACGATGACACGGCAGATGACCGGCGCGAAGATGGTGGTGCAGGCGCTGAGGGATCAGGGCGTCGACACGGTGTTCGGCTATCCGGGCGGCGCGGTGCTGCCGATCTATGACGAGCTGTTCCAGCAGAACGACATCCGCCACATCCTCGTGCGCCACGAGCAGGGCGCGATCCACGCCGCCGAAGGCTATGCCCGCTCCACCGGCAAGCCCGGCGTCGCGCTCGTCACCTCCGGCCCCGGCGCCACCAACGCCGTCACCGGCCTGACCGACGCGCTTTTGGACTCGATCCCGATCGTCGTGCTCTCGGGCCAGGTGCCGACCTTCATGATCGGCTCCGACGCCTTCCAGGAGGCCGACACCGTCGGCATCACCCGCCCCTGCACCAAGCACAACTGGCTGGTGAAGGAGACCGACCGCCTCGGCCAGACCCTGCACGAGGCGTTCCACGTCGCCACCGCCGGCCGCCCCGGCCCGGTGCTCGTCGACATCCCCAAGGACGTGCAGTTCGCCACCGGCGAATATGGCGGCCCCGAGACCCGCTCCACCCGCTACGACCCGCCCATCAAGGGCGACCCGGCGGCGATCGAGGCGCTCGCCCGCGCCATGGAGACCGCCAAGAAGCCCGTCTTCTACACCGGCGGCGGCGTCATCAACTCCGGCCCCGAGGCAAGCGCCATCCTGCGCGAGCTGGTCGAGGCCACGGGCTTCCCGATCACCTCGACTCTGATGGGCCTCGGCGCCTACCCCGCCTCGGGCGAGAACTGGCTCGGCATGCTCGGCATGCACGGGCTCTACGAAGCCAACATGGCGATGCATGGCTGCGACCTCCTGATCTGCGTCGGCGCCCGCTTCGACGACCGCATCACCGGGCGCATCGACGCCTTCTCGCCCGACTCGGTGCGCGCCCATATCGACATCGACCCCTCCTCGGTGAACAAGGTGATCCGCACCGACATCGCGGTGATCGGCGACGTCGGCAACGTGCTGACCGACCTGATGGCGGCGTGGAGCGCGCGCGGCCGCAAGACCGACAAGGAAGGCCTGGCCCAGTGGCACGCCCAGATCGACGAGTGGCGGTCGAAGAAGTGCCTGTCCTTCCGAAACTCCGACAAGGTGATCAAGCCGCAATACGCCATGCAGCGGCTCGAGGCGCTGACCAAGGACCGCGACCGCTACGTCACCACCGAGGTGGGCCAGCACCAGATGTGGGCGGCGCAGTATCTCGGCTTCGAGGCGCCGAACCGCTGGATGACCTCCGGGGGCCTCGGCACCATGGGCTACGGCTTCCCGGCCTCGATCGGCGTGCAGGTGGCGCATCCCGACAGCCTCGTCATCAACGTCGCGGGCGAAGCGTCGTGGCTGATGAACATGCAGGAACTCGGCACCGCTGCGCAGTACCGCCTGCCCGTGAAGCAGTTCATCCTCAACAACGAGCGCCTCGGCATGGTGCGCCAGTGGCAGGAGCTCTTGCATGGCGAGCGCTACTCGCAGAGCTGGTCCGAGGCGCTGCCCGATTTCGTCAAGCTGGCCGAAGCCTTCGGGGCCAAGGGCATCCAATGCTCGGACCCCGCCGATCTCGACGACGCGATCATGGAGATGATCGAGCATGACGGCCCGGTCCTGTTCGACTGCCTCGTCGAGAAGCATGAGAACTGCTTCCCGATGATCCCCTCCGGCAAAGCCCACAACGAGATGCTGATGGGCGAGGTCTCGACCGCCCACGCCATCGAGGCCGGCGGCGCGGTGCTGGTGTGAGCGCCGTTTCCTTCCAAGGAAACGACCCGGAAAATTGGAATTTTCCGGCCACTGGCCGGACAGGGAGCAACCCATGCTGAACATCAAGGCCGGCTCGACCAGCCACTCCGCCTACAACCTGCGCTCGGTCTACTCCGACGTCGAGGAGCGCCACACCCTCGCCGTCATCGTCGAGAACGAGCCCGGCGTGCTCGCCCGCGTCATCGGCCTGTTCTCGGGCCGCGGCTACAACATCGAAAGCCTCACCGTGGCCGAGATCGACCACACCGGCCACATGTCGCGCATCACCCTCGTCACCTCCGGCACGCCGCAGGTGATCGAGCAGATCAAGGCCCAGCTGGGGCGCATCGTGCCCGTCCACGAGGTCCACGACCTCACCGTCGAGGGCCCGACCGTCGAGCGCGAACTGGCGCTCTTCAAGGTCGCGGGCGAGGGCGAGCACCGGGTCGAGGCGCTGCGCCTCGCCGACATCTTCCGCGCCAGCGTCGTCGACTCGACGCTCGAGAGCTTCGTCTTCGAGATCACCGGCACGCCCGACAAGATCGACGCCTTCGCCGAGCTGATGCGCCCGCTCGGGCTCAAGGAACTGGTCCGCACCGGCGTCGCCGCCCTGTCGCGCGGCGCCGACGCCAAGGTCTGATCCGAGGGCGTGACCGACCGCGCGCGGGGGCTGGCCCTCGCGCGCGCGACCTGCTCTTGTGCGATCCTGACGAACAGGAGGCCCGACGCATGGCGCAGAAGATCATCATCGACACCGATCCCGGCCAGGACGACGCCGTCGCCATCCTGCTGGCGCTGGCCTCGCCCGAGCTCGAGGTGCTGGGCCTCACCGCCGTCGCCGGCAACGTGCCCTTGGACCTCACCCAGCGCAACGCCCGGCAGGTGGTCGAACTCGCGGGCCGCGACACCCCCGTCTACGCCGGCTGCGACGCGCCGCTCGCCCGCCCGCTCGTCACCGCCGAGCACGTCCACGGCAAGACCGGCCTCGACGGCATCACCCTGCCCGAGCCGAAGCTCCCCCTGCAGGAGCAGCACGCCGTCGACTTCATCATCGACACGCTGCGCCGCGAGCCCGCGGGCAGCGTCACCCTCTGCCCGCTCGGGCCGCTCACCAACATCGCCACCGCCTTCCGCCGCGCCCCCGACATCGTCGGACGCGTGCAGCGCATCGTGCTGATGGGCGGCGGCTATTTCGAGGGCGGCAACATCACCCCGGCGGCCGAGTTCAACATCTATGTCGACCCCGAGGCCGCGGCCGAGGTCTTCGGCTGCGGCCGCCCCGTCACCGTGTTGCCGCTCGACGCCACCCACAAGGCGCTGACCTCGAAGGAGTGGATCGCCACCATGCGCGACATGGGCCGCATCGGCGAGGTCGTCGCCAGCTGGACCGACTTCTTCGAACGCTTCGACGTCGCGAAATACGGAAGCCAAGGCGCGCCGCTGCACGACCCCTGCGTGATCGCGTGGCTGCTGAAGCCCGAGCTGTTCTCGGGCCGCGAGATCAATGTCGAGATCGAGACCGGCTCCGATCTGACGCTGGGCATGACCGTCGCCGACTGGTGGGGCGTGACCGACCGGCCGAAGAACGCGCTCTTCATCGGCGATGTCGACCGCGACGGCTTCTTCGATCTGCTGACCGAGCGCATCGGCCGGCTCTGACCCGCCGTCGCGGCCCCCGCCACCCGGTCGTCATGCGTATTTGTGGAGAAAAGTAGCAGGCAGGCCCGTTTCCGCCGCGTGCCCGCTTGGTTCCCGCGCGCGAAGGCATAGATCGGTCCCATGAGCCTGCACATCCCCTTCGACAACAGCTACGCCCGCCTGCCCGACCGCCTGTTCACCCGGCAGGCGCCCGTGCCGGTGGCCGCGCCGGGCTGGATCGCGCTGAACGAGGGCCTCGCCCGCGATCTCGGCCTCGATCCGGCCGCGCTGCGCACGGACGAGGCGCTGCGCGTCTTCGCGGGCAATGCCGTCCCCGAAGGCGCCGAGCCGCTCGCGCAGCTCTATGCCGGCCACCAGTTCGGCAGCTGGAACCCGCAACTCGGCGACGGCCGCGCGATCCTTCTGGGCGAGGTCGTGGGTCCCGACGGCACCCGCCGCGACATCCAGCTCAAGGGCTCGGGCCGCACGCCCTATTCCCGCATGGGCGACGGCCGCGCCTGGGTCGGCCCCGTCATCCGCGAATACCTGATGAGCGAGGCGATGCACGCCATGGGCGTGCCCACCACCCGCGCCCTCGCCGCCGTCACCACCGGCGAGGAGGTGATCCGCGAAACCGCCCTGCCCGGCGCCGTGCTCACCCGCGTCGCCCAAAGCCACATCCGCGTCGGCACCTTCCAGATCCTCACCGCCCGCGGCGACCACGACGCGCTGCGCGCGCTGGCCGACCATGCGATGGCGCGGCACTACCCGAAGGCCGGCACCGTGCCCGAGATGCTGGCGCAGATGACCGCGCGGCAGGCCGACCTCGTGGCCCACTGGATGAGCCTCGGCTTCATCCACGGCGTGATGAACACCGACAACTGCTCGATCGCCGGCGAGACCATCGATTACGGCCCCTGCGCCATGATGGACGCCTACCACCCGGCCCGCGTCTTCTCCTCGATCGACCAGTTCGGCCGCTACGCCTATGGCAACCAGCCGCAGATCGCGCTGTGGAACATCGCGCAGTTCGCCACCGCGCTGGTGCCGCTCATGCCCGACCAGGACAAGGCGGTCGAGGAGTTCACCGCGATCATCAACCGCTTCGCCGATCTCTACCAGGCCGCCTGGCTCGAACGTTTCGGCGCCAAGATCGGGCTCGCGCAGGCCGCCGAGGACGACCGCGCGCTGATCGAGCGGCTGCTCACCGCCATGGCCGAGCACGGCACCGACTTCACGCTGGGTTTCCGCGCGCTGGCCGAGGACCGGCCCGAGGAGACCGGCGCGCCAGAGGACTGGATCGCCGACTGGCGCGCCCGCGCCCCCGACCTCGCCGTGGCCGACGCCGCCAGCCCGCGCGTCATCCCCCGCCTGCACCGGATCGAGCAGGCCATCACCGCCGCCGTGGCCGGCGACCTCGCGCCGTTCCACGCCATGCTCGAAGCCGTCACCCGGCCCTTCGACCCGCTCGACGCCGCGCGCGAGCCATTCGCCGCACCCCCCGGGGAGGGCGAACTTGTGGACAGGACCTTCTGCGGCACCTAGGGTGATCGCTGACCCGAGGGTCCAGCGAGCGGTGTAGTTTTCATGAGCGCCAGGAGGCGCCCCGACCGAGGATGACGGGAGTGCGAGACGAGTACGACTCGAGGACCGGCGAGCGCGCCGAGGCCATCCGGTCGCTCGGGATCATGGATTCCGGCAACGAGGTCGATTTCGACGAGATCGCCGAATACGCCGCCGAGATCTGCGGCGCGCCGATCGCGCTCGTCACCCTCGTCGATGCCGACCGGCAATGGGCCAAGGCCGCCCACGGCACCGACCAGCGCGACTTCACCATGCGCGAGTCGATCTGCCGCCACGGCCTCGGCGGCGACATCGAGTTCCTCGAGATCGAGGACACCACCCGCGACCCGCGCACCATGGACAACCCGCTGGTCACCGGCCAGCGCGCCATCCGCTACTACGGCGGCGCGGTGATGCAGGTCGACGGCCGCACGCCCGTGGGCGCGCTCTGCGTGCTGGACACCAAGCCCCGCAAGCTCGACGACGGCCAGAAGCGGCTGTTGAAGATCCTCGCCCGGCAGGTCACCCGCCGGATGGAGCTGCGCCGCGCGCTGGCCGCGCAGGAGACGCTCGCCGCCGAGGTCGACCACCGGGTCAAGAACTCGCTGCAGATGGTCACCGCGCTGGTCCGCATCCAGCGCTCGCAGGCCAGCCACGACGAGACCCGCGACGCGCTCTCGGGCACGATCGACCGGCTCTCGGCCATCTCGATGCTGCATGCCGAGCTGCACAAGGTCTCGGCCCGCAACGAGATCGCGCTCGACCACTTCCTGCCCGACATCATCCGCCACCTCGCCACCACCCTGCCCGAGCAGGTCCGGCTCGAGCATCGCCTCGTGCCGCTGACCGTGGCCTCGCAGGTCGCGGCCTCTCTGGCGCTGGTGGTGAACGAGATGGTCGCCAACGCCGCCAAGCACGCCTTCCCCGACGACCGCGCCGGCCGGGTGCTGATCGAGCTGTCGGCGCAGGGCGACCGTGCCTTCCTGACCGTCTCCGACGACGGCATCGGCAGCGCCGCCACGCCGGTCGAGCCGGGCGCGGCCAAGGGTCTCGGTCGGCAGATCATCGACGCCTCGATCAGCCGCATCGGCGGCACGGTCACGCGCGATCTCGACGAGACCGGCGCCCGGGTCTGCGTCGAGTTTCCGACCCGGCTCTTCTGACGGGCCGCGCGCCGGAACGCGCGGCCCCCTGTCCTGTCGCGGTCCCTACTCGGCCGCGCCCTCGACGACGCGCACTTCGCGCATCACGTCGGGCGCGCCGATCACCGCGCCGTTCGGCCCCTCGCCGCGCTTGATCGCGTCGAGCACGTCGAGCCCCTCGGTCACTTCGCCCACGACCGTGTACTGGCCGTTCAGGAAGTCGCCGGGCGCGAACATGATGAAGAACTGGCTGTTGGCCGAGTTCGGGTCCTGCGCCCGCGCCATGCCGACCACGCCGCGCTCGAACGGCAGGTCCGAGAACTCGGCATCGAGGTCGTCGCGGTCCGAGCCGCCCATGCCGGCCATCGACATGTCGCCGCCGGTCCGGCCGAACTCCACGTCACCGGTCTGCGCCATGAAGCCGTCGATCACCCGGTGGAACACCACGTCGTCATACTCGCCGGCGCGCGCCAGCTCGGTGATCTGCTCGACATGGTTCGGCGCGACCTCCTCAAACAGGTCGATCACGATCGTGCCGTTGGCCTCGCCGGCCACGTCGATCTCGAGCCCGGTGGCGGCGGCGGGGCTGGCGGCCAGCGCCAGCAGGGCGGCAAGCTTACGCATCGGCGGCCACCTTGACGCTGATCATCCGGTCGGGGTTCGCCGGCGGCTCGCCCTTGGCGATCGCGTCGACATGCTCCATCCCCTCGATCACCCGGCCGTAGACGGTGTACTGGCCGTTGAGGAAGTGGTTGTCCTTGAAGTTGATGAAGAACTGCGAGTTGGCGCTGTTCGGGTTGGCCGAGCGCGCCGCCCCCAGCGTGCCGCGGTCATGCGGCAGCTTCGAGAACTCCGCCGGCAGGTCCGGCAGCTCCGAGCCGCCGGTGCCGGCGCGGCGCGGGTTGTAGTCCTTCTCCATGTTGGCGTGCTGCACGTCGCCGGTCTGCGCCATGAAGCCGTCGATCACCCGGTGGAAGGCGACGTTGTCATAGGCGCCGGCGCGGGCCAGCTCCTTCATCCGTTCGGCGTGCTTCGGCGCCACGTCGGGCAGAAGCTCGATCGTCACCGGGCCGTCCTTCAGCTCGATGATGATGGTGTTCTCGGGATCCTTGATCTCGGCCATGGCCGGTCCTCCTGCTGGTCTGGTGCGAAGACATATGCGCGCGCGCCGGATAAGCCAATGGCTTGAGAGCCGCGCCCCCCGGCGCTACCTATCGCACGACGCGAAACGGAAAGGACGGCGCATGGGCTGGAAGACGATCGACGAGTTGGACCTCGCGGGCAAGCGGGTCCTCCTGCGGGTGGACGTGAACGTGCCGGTCGAGAACGGCCGCGTCACCGACGCGACCCGGATCGCCCGCATCGCGCCCACCGTCACCGACATCGCCGACAAGGGCGGCCGGGTGATCCTGCTCGCGCATTTCGACCGGCCCAAGGGCAAGGTCGTCCCGGAAATGTCGCTGCGCCAGATCCTGCCCGCGCTCGAGGACAAGCTCGGCCGCAAGGTGGCCTTCGCCGAGGATTGCGTGGGCGAGGCCGCGCAGGCCGCGGTCGACGCGCTCTCGGACGGCGAGGTGCTGCTTCTCGAGAACACCCGCTTCCACCCGGGCGAGGAGAAGAACGACCCCGACTTCGCCCAGGCGCTCGCCCATCTCGGCGACGCCTACGTCAACGACGCCTTCTCCGCCGCCCACCGCGCCCACGCCTCGACCGAGGCGCTGGCCCGCCTCCTGCCCTGCGCCGCCGGCCGGCTGATGGCCGAGGAGCTGCAGGCCCTCGAAAAGGCGCTCGGCACACCCGACCGGCCCGTCGTCGCCGTGGTCGGCGGCGCCAAGGTCTCGACCAAGCTCGACCTCCTGTCGAACCTCGTCGAGAAGGTCGACACGCTGGTGATCGGCGGCGGCATGGCCAACACCTTCCTCGCCGCCCAAGGCCTCGATGTCGGCAAGTCGCTCTGCGAGCACGACCTGACCGGCACCGCGAAGGAGATCGCGCAGAAGGCCGCCGAGAAGGGCTGCACGATCCTCCTGCCGCGCGACGTCGTCGTGGCGCGCGAGTTCAAGGCCGGCGCCGAGAGCGAGACCGTCAAGGCCGAGGACACGCCCGCCGACGCGATGATCCTCGACGCCGGCCCCGACAGCGTCGCCCATGTCGAGATGGCGCTCGAGAACGCCAAGACGCTGGTGTGGAACGGCCCCTTGGGCGCCTTCGAGATCGAGCCCTTCGACCGCGGCACCGTGACCGCGGCGAAGAAGGCGGCAGAGCTGACGAAGGCCGGCAAGCTCGTCTCGGTCGCCGGCGGTGGCGACACCGTCGCCGCGCTCAACGCCGCCGGCGTGGCGCAGGACTTCTCTTACGTCTCGACCGCCGGCGGCGCGTTTCTGGAATGGATGGAAGGCAAGGTGCTGCCGGGCGTGAAGGCGCTGGGCGCATGAAGGAGCCGAAGATGGATCTCGTACCCCAAAGCCGCGGCTGGACCCTGATCACCGGGGCCTCTTCCGGCCTCGGCGTCGAATTCGCCCGAATCGCCGCCCGTGGCGGCCGCCGCCTGATCCTCTCGGCCCGCTCCGAGGACAAGCTCGAGGCGCTCGCCGCCGAGCTGCGCGAGCGCGTCGAGGTGGTGGTGATCCCCGCCGATCTCGCCCGCCCCGGCGGCGCCGAGCGGCTCTGGCGCGAGGCCTCGGAAGGCCGCCGCATCGACATCCTCGTCAACAACGCGGGCCTCGGCCTCAAGCGCCGCTTCGGCGAGGGCGGCACCGAGCAGGTCGAGCAGATGGTCGCGGTCAACGTCTCGGCCGCCACGGTGCTCCTGCAGGGCGCGGTCGGCCACATGCGCGCCAACGGCGCCGGCCGGATCATGAACGTGGCCTCCGTCGCGGCCTTCGTGCCGGGGCCGAAGATGGCGGTCTACCACGCCACCAAGGCCTACCTGCTGTCGCTCTCAGACGCGGTCTCGGCCGAGCTCGAGCAGGAGGGCAGCGAGGTCTCGATCACCGCGCTCTGCCCCGGCCCGGTCGAGACCGGCTTCTTCGAGACCGCCGGCATGCCGGCGAGCGGCCCGGGCGGCGGCATCAAGCCGGCGCGCGCCCGCGACGTGGCGCAGGCCGGCTGGGAGGCGATGCTGGCGGGCCGTCACACCGTGGTGCCGGGCGGCATGACCCGCATCGCCGCGCTCGCCGGGCGGGTGCTGCCGCGCTGGCTGGGCGCGCGGCTCACCGGCAAGGCCTATGGCAGCGCCTGAGGCGAAAGCCTGAATGAAATCTGCGGCTTGGTGGCGCTAACAATCCGCCGTGATGGCGCTAACAGGATTGTGTGTCGCCAAGCCGGGGCCTACCAATTGCGACAAACGCAACGCGAAAGGCCTCCCATGCAGATCACCGACACCGTCCGCGACATCCTGCGCAACTACGAGGGCGAGACCCCCGGCGTGAAGGCCAACCTCGCCCGGATGCTGATGGCCGGCAAGCTGGGCGGCACCGGCAAGATGATCATCCTGCCGGTCGATCAGGGCTTCGAGCATGGCCCGGCCCGCAGCTTCGCGCCCAACCCCGAGGGCTACGACCCGCATTACCACTACCAGCTGGCGATCGATGCGGGGCTGAACGCCTACGCCGCGCCGCTCGGCATGCTCGAGGCCGGGGCCGACAGCTTCGCCGGCCAGATCCCGACCATCCTCAAATGCAACAGCGCCAACTCGCTGATGTCCTCGACCGCCGGCAAGAACCAGGCCGTCACGGCCAGCGTCGACGACGCGCTGCGCATCGGCGCCTCGGCGATCGGCTTCACCATCTACCCCGGCTCGGACTGCGCGCTCGACATGTTCGAGGAGATCGTCGAGATGCGCAAGGAAGCCGCCGCCAAGGGCGTGGCCACCGTGATCTGGTCCTACCCGCGCGGCGAGAGCCTCGACAAGGACGGCGAGACCGCGATCGACATCGCCGCCTACGCCGCGCAGATCGCCGCCCTGATCGGCGCCCACGTGATCAAGATCAAGCTCTCGACCGACCACCTGTCGCTGCCCGAGGCCCGCAAGGTCTACGAGGAGCAGGGCATCGACATCTCGAGCCAGGCCGCGCGCGTGCGCCACTGCGTGCAGTCGGCCTTCGCCGGCCGCCGGCTGATGGTGTTCTCGGGCGGCGCCAAGAAGGGCGCGGATTCGGTCTATGACGACGCCCGCGCCATCCGCGACGGCGGCGGCAACGGCTCGATCATCGGCCGCAACTCGTTCCAGCGCCCCCGCACCGAGGCGCTCGAGATGCTCGGCAAGCTGCAGGACATCTATCTCGGCAAGGCCTGAGGCCACGCGCGCGCGGCCTTCCGGCCACGCTCGGGCGAAAACCCACTCACGGCGGCGGGGAGCTGTTCTCCCGCCGCCGTTTTCGTGCGATCCTCTATGCAGCCGCCCGGACAAGAGGTGGCACGAGAGGCAGTGACATGATGCGACGCAAACCCGCGCTCGGCCCCCTGCTCTACATCGGAAGCATGGCGCTGATCGGGCTCTACTTCACCTTCGCCGCGGTGCAGGGCGATTACGGCGTGTTCCGCCGCGCCGAGGTCGATGCCGAGGCGCGCAAGCTCCGGGCAGAGCTGCGCGAGCTGCGCGTCGAGGTGGCCGAGATGGAGAACCTGACGCGAAGGCTCTCCGACGAGTATCTCGATCTCGACCTGCTCGACGCGCGTGCCCGCGAGGTGCTGGGCCTGATCCGCGCCGACGAGATCGTCATCCGCTGAGCCCGGCTTTTCGCCGCGATCGCAGATTTTGACGCGCCGCGCCCTTTCCCGGGGCGCGGCGCGCTCCATTTCGCGACATGGAAAATGGCCTGTTGCATCCCGGCGAGTTTCTGTAAGGGATAGTTCAAGGCTAAACTATCCGTGACAGCGCGAAGGGAGACGCCATGGCGACCCGGAAATCCTCCGACGCGGCGCCCGCCAAGGGAACCGACACCCCCGCCCCCAAGGGCTCCAACATCCCCGCCGAAGAGCTCAAGCACTACTACCGCGAGATGCTCCTGATCCGGCGCTTCGAGGAGAAGGCCGGCCAGCTCTACGGCATGGGCCTGATCGGCGGCTTCTGCCACCTCTACATCGGCCAGGAGGCCGTGGTGGTCGGGCTCGAGGCCGCGGCCGAAGAGGGCGACAAGCGCGTCACCTCCTACCGCGACCACGGCCACATGCTGGCCTGCGGCATGGACCCCAAGGGCGTGATGGCCGAGCTCACGGGCCGCGAGGGCGGCTACTCGAAGGGCAAGGGCGGGAGCATGCACATGTTCTCGAAGGAGAAGCACTTCTACGGCGGCCACGGCATCGTCGGCGCGCAGGTGCCGATCGGCGCCGGCCTCGCCTTCTCCGACAAGTACAACGGCACCGACCGCGTCACCTTCACCTATTTCGGCGACGGCGCCGCCAACCAGGGCCAGGTCTACGAGACCTACAACATGGCGCAGCTGTGGGACCTGCCGGTGGTCTTCGTGATCGAGAACAACCAGTACGCCATGGGCACGAGCGTGCAGCGTTCGACCAAGTCCCCCTCCCTGTGGGAGCGCGGTGCCGCCTACGGCATCCAGGGCGAGGAAGTCGACGGCATGGACGTGCTCGCGGTCAAGGAGGCCGGCGAGCGCGCGGTCAAGCACTGCCGCGCCGGCAAGGGCCCCTACATCCTCGAGATCAAGACCTACCGCTACCGCGGCCACTCGATGTCCGACCCGGCCAAGTACCGGAGCCGCGACGAGGTGCAGAAGATGCGCGAGGAGCGCGACCCGATCGAGCAGATCCGCAAGGTGCTGCTGTCGGGCCAGCACGCCACCGAGGACGACCTCAAGGCGATCGACAAGGAGATCAAGGAGATCGTCAACGAGGCCGCCGAATTCTCGAAGGAGAGCCCCGAGCCCGCGCTCGAGGAACTCTGGACCGACATCTACGCTGACGAAGCCCCGCAGGAGGCCTGATCCATGGCGACCGAAATTCTGATGCCCGCCCTCTCGCCGACCATGGAGGAAGGCACGCTCGCCAAGTGGCTCGTCAAGGAGGGCGACACCGTCTCCTCCGGCGACATCCTGGCCGAGATCGAGACCGACAAGGCGACGATGGAGTTCGAGGCCGTCGACGAAGGCACCGTCGGCAAGATCCTCATCAATGAGGGCACCGAGGGCGTGAAGGTGAACACCCCGATCGCCGTGCTGCTCGAGGATGGCGAGGACGCCTCCGCCGCCGAGAATATCGGCACTAACAAGGGCTCCGACGCCAAGACCGAGGTCAAGGAAGAGACCAAGGCCAAGGACACCGTTCCGGCCGACACCCCCGCCGCCTCGTCGCCCGCCGCCGCCGCGCCCCGCGTGCCGCGCAAGCCCGACTGGCCCGAGGGCACCGAGACCAAGACCACCACGGTCCGCGAGGCGCTGCGCGACGCCATGGCCGAGGAGATGCGCCGCGCCGAAAACGTCTTCCTGATGGGCGAGGAGGTGGCCGAGTACCAGGGCGCCTACAAGATCAGCCAGGGCCTGCTGGACGAGTTCGGCGCCAAGCGGGTGATCGACACCCCGATCACCGAGCACGGCTTCACCGGCATCGCCGTCGGCGCGGCCTTCGGCGGTCTGCGCCCGATCGTCGAGTTCATGACCTTCAACTTCGCCATGCAGGCGATGGACCACATCATCAACTCGGCCGCCAAGACCCTCTACATGGCCGGCGGCCAGATGGGCTGCCCGATCGTGTTCCGCGGCCCGAACGGCGCCGCCGCCCGCGTCGCGGCCCAGCACAGCCAGGACTACACCGCCTGGTTCATGCAGGTGCCCGGCCTCAAGGTCGTGGCCCCCTACTCCGCCGCCGACGCCAAGGGCCTGCTGAAATCCGCGATCCGCGACCCGAACCCGGTGATCTTCCTCGAGAACGAGATCCTCTACGGCCGCAGCTTCGAGGTGCCGCAGCTCGACGACTTCACCGTGCCGCTCGGCCAGGCGAAGATCGCGCGCGAGGGCACGGACGTCACCATCGTGTCCTTCGGCATCGGCATGACCTACGCGCTGGAGGCGGCGGAGAAGCTCGCGGCCGACGGCATCGAGGCCGAGGTGATCGACCTGCGCACCATCCGCCCGATGGACACCGAGACCGTGATCGAGAGCGTCAAGAAGACCAACCGCTGCGTCACCGTCGAGGAAGGCTGGCCGCAGGGCTCGGTCGGCGGCTACGTCTCGACCGTGCTGATGCAGCAGGCCTTCGACCATCTCGACGCGCCGGTGATCAACTGCACCGGCAAGGACGTGCCGATGCCCTACGCGGCGAACCTCGAGAAGCACGCGCTGGTCACGACCGACGAGGTCGTCGAGGCGGTGCGCAAAGTGACCTACAAGTAAGGGGGCGCGAGACATGCCAACGGAAATCCTGATGCCCGCGCTGTCGCCCACCATGGAGGAGGGCACGCTCGCGAAATGGCTGGTCAAGGAGGGCGACACCGTCGCCTCCGGCGACCTTCTGGCCGAGATCGAGACCGACAAGGCCACGATGGAGTTCGAGGCCGTCGACGAGGGCACGGTCGGCAAGATCCTCATCTCCGAGGGCACGGAAGGCGTGAAGGTGAACACGCCGATCGCCGTGCTGCTCGAGGATGGCGAGAGCGCGGACGACATCGACGCCTCGGGCGGCGGCGCCAAGGACCGCGACGCCGACAGCCACGCCGCACCCCATCCCGAGGAGGCCACCGCGCCCGCCAAGGGCTATGGCGACGACGGCAAGGCCGCGCAGGCCGACGCCGCGGCGCAGGGCACGCCCGCGCCGCAGGCCCGCGACGGCGGCCGCATCTTCGCCTCGCCGCTGGCGCGGCGCATCGCCAAGGACCGCGGCCTCGACCTGAGCCAGATCGAGGGCTCGGGCCCGAACGGCCGCATCGTCAAGGCCGATGTCGAGAACGCCCAGCCGGGCCAGAAGCCCGCCTCGGCCACCGAGAAGGCCGCGCAGGCGCCCGCCGGCGAAGCCGGCAAGGCCCCCGTGGCCGAGCCCGCGGCGCCTGGCGTGCAGGCCGAGCAGATCCGCAAGATGTACGCGGATCGCGAGTTCGAGGAAGTGAAGCTCGACGGCATGCGCCGCACCATCGCGGCGCGCCTGACCGAGGCCAAGCAGACCATCCCGCACTTCTACCTGCGCCGCGACATCAAGCTCGATGCGCTTCTGAAGTTCCGCTCGCAGCTCAACAAGCAGCTCGAGTCCCGCGGCGTGAAGCTCTCGGTCAACGACTTCATCATCAAGGCCTCGGCCCTTGCCCTTCAGGCGGTGTCCGACGCCAACGCCGTCTGGGCCGGCGACCGGGTGCTGAAGCTCAAGCCCTCCGACGTGGCCGTCGCCGTCGCCATCGAGGGCGGGCTCTTCACTCCCGTCCTGCGCGACGCCGAGAGCCGCACGCTCTCCTCGCTGTCGGCGCAGATGAAGGACCTCGCCAAGCGCGCCCGCGAGCGTAAGCTCGCGCCGCACGAATACCAGGGCGGTAGCTTCGCGATCTCCAACCTCGGCATGTTCGGCATCGACAACTTCGACGCCGTCATCAACCCGCCCCACGGCGCGATCCTCGCGGTCGGCGCCGGCGTGAAGAAGCCGGTGGTCAACGACGCGGGCGAGGTCGAGGTGGCCACGGTGATGTCGGTGACGCTCTCGGTCGATCACCGGGTGATCGACGGCGCGCTCGGCGCGGAGCTGCTGAAGCACATCGCCGAGGCGCTGGAAAACCCGATGGTGATGCTGGCCTGAGGCCACGCATCGGCGCGAACGAAGAAGGGCCGCACCCTGAGGGTGCGGCCCTTTTCATGTTCGCGAAGGCTGCTGAGGCGAAGGTCCGCTACGCGGACTAGGCACCAGTTCGCTGCCACTTCGCCAATGACTTCTAATCAAATTTCATCTCCGCCAGACGCTGCTCGACGCTTGTCGTAAATGAAAATGTTGCGAAGTGCTATGTGGTTACGGAGATCCGATTTCGGATTCACTTGCAATTACGCAGGTTCGTATCCAATACTTCGGCATTATAGTTGCAAGGGTTTGGCATGCGGAGCTGGTTAAAAGGGCTGTCCGTGGTGGGCGTGGTTGGCTTCGTGAGCTCGATTACGGGACTTGTCACGGCGGATTACACCTTTCCAACACCGCGCGCGCAAGTGCGGCTCATGCTAATGCCAAGCGAAGCATCGTCTGCTGAGTTTATTGCTGACTTCAAGGAGTCCGAAGCTTTTTTGAATCGGAAGGCAAAATGCAAAACCAATCCAGACCTCTGCTCGCCTGAAGCGCTGATCGGCTTGGCAATTGGTAAGGGTAGACGGTTTCCTATCGCCTACACGGATCTCGTTCTGGAAGTTGAAAACGTATCAGACTTAGAGGTTCGCAATGTCCATGTGTCGTTTGTCGCCCGCTCAAGTACTGGCGATGCAATCTGGCATGATTTTCTGGAGCCAGGATCGGCTATCCGTGTCGATGACAAGATCTCGGGAAATATTCCTGCGCAGCCCCAAATGTTTGACATTGAGACGGTTGACGTCTGTATCTCCTATCGCGGACGTTTCCATTTTGACGTGATCCGAGAGAAATACACTCTGCACCGGAAGGATCATCGCCTTCCGGATTTTTCGACACTCATTGTCCCCGCATTTGGCAGCCGAGGAGAAGTGAATCGCAGGGTCCGGTTCCTGCAAAGCAAAAACCATTGTCCACGCCGCACCCTATAAGAACTTTGCCACAGTGTCAGCTGTTGCAGCTAGGCCCAATGAAGCCATGAAATGACGTGTTCCTCGCACATCTCGCGTACTTGGCTAAGCCAAGTCAATCTTTGGCGCATTCTCGTATAAATAGCCGGCAGCGGATAGTAGCTCGTCATCCGGCACCTTGCAGTAAGGGCCCAAGGCGGTCATCCCCTCCAATCCTCCTGCAACCGTTCGGTCAGCTAGGAACGCCCCGCCCGGAGGCGCAGCCTGAGCGTGGCGGCCCCGCCGCCCGATGCCGGACCCATGGAGGATGACATGACCCATCGCCTGACCGCCCTCGCCGCCGCCGCGCTTCTCGCCCTGCCCGCCGCGGCCACCGCCCAGGACGCCCCCGTGCTCGCCGTGGTCACCCATGCCGTCGAGGACTACGCCGCCTGGCGCAGCGCCTATGACGGCTTCGCCGAGGAACAGGAGGCCGGCGGCGTCATCATGGAAGAGGTCTACCAGGACCCCGAGAACCCCAACAACGTCATGGTGCTGCACGGCTTCGAGACGCTCGAGGCCGCCGATGCCTTCTTCAGCTCCGAGGCGCTGATGGCCGCCATGCAGGAGGCCGGGGTCGCCGGGCAGCCGGCCATCATGTTGGTGACCCGCGCCGAATGACCGCCCGCCGGTTGCGCGGCGCGCCGCGATCGGCTTCCATCGCGGCATGACGCAGACCGACAAGACCCCGATCCGCCCCGCCACCGCCGCCGACGCGGCGGAGGTGCGCGACTGCGCGCGGCGCGCCTATGCCCGCTATGTCGCCGCCATCGGCCGCGAACCCGCGCCGATGACCGCCGACTACGCCGCGCTGATCGCCGCGGGCGAGGTGCATGTCGCCGCCGGCCCCGACGGCCTCATGGGCTTCGTGGTGTTCCGCGAAGATGACGGCCACATGCTGCTCGAGAACGTCGCGGTGCGGCCCGAGGCGGCCGGGCGCGGCCTCGGCAGGCGGCTGATCGGCCGCTGCGAGGCGGCGGCGCGCGATCTTGGCCTGCCCGAGATCCGGCTCTACACCAACGCCAGGATGGCCGACAATCTCGCGATCTACCCGCGCCTCGGCTACGCCGAGACCGGCCGCCGCCACGAAGACGGCTTCGACCGGGTGTTCTTCGCCAAGCGCCTCGGCTGAGCGCCACCTCGGCGGGAACCCGCCGCCCGACCTCGCGTTGGCCTCTCGAAACGGTGATCGGGAGGAACCGCATGACGCATCGAGACAGGCAGCCCGGTCTGGGCCTCACGCTGATCGGGGCGGTCATCGCCGCCATCGCCGGGGCCATCGCCCTGCTGGCCCCGGACAGCGGCGTCGCCGGCACGATCGGCGCGGGCCTCGCGCTGTTCGGCGCGGTCGCGGTCGCCGCCGCCTCGGCGGTGGTGCTCTTCGTGGTCCTGCCCGCGGGGCTGAACCTGACGCTGAAGATCCTCGTGCTGATCGGCGCCGCGCTCACCGCGCTCGCCGGCTACTTCCTGATGCAGGACGTGCTGACATGGGCGATGGTCGCGGCCACCGCCGGCTCGGTCTGGAACCTCGTCTCGCGCAAGGGCCGGCGCGACCACGCCGCCGTGGCGCTGGCGCTCATGGCCCTGCCCTTCGCGCAGGATGCCCGCGCGCAGGACTGGCCGGGCTTCCACGGCAATCTCGAGGCGCAGAAGTACAGCCCGCTCCAGCAGATCACCGCGCAGAACGTGCACGAGCTGGAGCCCGCCTGGCAGGTCGAGACCGGCGACGTCTCGGACGGCTCGGGCGATCTGCCGCAGACCGTCTGGTCGGCCACCCCGGTCTACGCCAACGGCACGCTCTATGTCGGCACGCCCTTCTACCGCATCCTCGCGCTCGACCCCGCGACCGGGCAGGAGATCTGGTCCTATGACAGCCAGGCCCGGCTCGAGGCGCTGACCCAGCCGGCGCTGAAGAACCGCGGCGTCGCCTACTGGGAGACCGAAGGCTCCGAGGGCCCCTGCGCCAAGCGCGTCTATATCGGCACGATGGACGCCAAGCTGCACTCGGTCGATGCCGACACCGGCCTGCCCTGCGAGGAGTTCGGCGAGGCCGGCGTGCTCGACGTCAACCAGTGGAACGACACCAACGACCGCTGGCCGCTGTCGCTCTTGCAACCGCCCGTGGCCTATGGCGGCCGCCTCTTCATCGGATGGGCCGGCAAGGACTGGGAAAGCGCGCAGGCGCCGCCGGGCACCGTCTTCGCCGTCGATGCCGAAACGGGCGAGCTCGACTGGACCGTCAACTTCATCCCCAAGGAGCTGTGGGACCGCACCGGAACCGCCAATGTCTGGACCCACATGACCGTCGACCCCGAGCGCGGCATCCTCTATCTGCCCGTCTCCTCGCCCAGCCCCAACTACTACGGCGGCAACCGCACCGAGGAGCTTCCCCTCGCCACCTCCGTCACCGCCGTCGACACCGACACGGGCGAGATCATCTGGTCGCGCCAGCTCGTGCATCACGACATCTGGGATTACGACACCGGCGCCGCGCCGGCGCTCGTGGACATCCAGCGCGACGGCGAGACCATCCCGGCGCTGATCCAGACCTCGAAGCAGGGCATGCTCTACGTGCTGAACCGCGAGACCGGCGAGCCGGTCTTCGGCATGGAGGAGCGGCCGGTGCCCGCCTCCGACCTGCCGGGCGAGGAGGCCGCGCCGACGCAGCCCTTCTACGACGTGCCGCAGCCCACCAACACCTATGACACGTGGCCCGGTATCTGGTGGCTGGGCGACCTGACCAGCTTCGGCTGGTGCTCGCGGATGCTGGACGAGCTGCGCTACGAGGGCCTCTTCACGCCGCCCACCGCCGAGGGCGAGGGCACGCTGCTCTACCCCGGCACGGCCGGCGGCATGCAGTGGGGCGGCGGCGCGCTCGACCCCGAGACCAACATCTTCTACGTCAACACCCAGAAGGTGGCGCAGATCCTGAAGATGATCCCGCGCGAGGAATACGAGCGCATCGCCGGCGAAAGCGGCGCCGAGCAGGGCTACTACCCGCAGGAGGGCGTGCCCTACGGCTTCAAGCTGTCGAACTTCGTCAACCCGATCGGCCTGCCCTGCTGGAAGCCGCCCTTCGGCACCATGCTGGCCTACGACCTCGACACCGGCGAGCGGCTCTGGGAGGTGCCCTTCGGCATGACGCAGCAATGGGGCTTCTACGCCCCCGAAAGCTGGGGCAGCCCGACGCTGGGCGGCCCGGCGGTCACCGCGGGCGGCGTGATCTTCATCGGCGCCTCGATGGACGCGCATGTGCGCGCGCTGTCGGCGGCGACGGGCGAGGAGCTGTGGAAATGGCGGGTCGAGGCGCCGGCCGTGGCGATCCCGGCGGTCTACGAGCACGAGGGTCGGCAATACGTCTCCTTCGTCGCCGGCGGCAACCCGATCCTCAAGCCGCAGGTCGGCGACCAGCTGATCACCTTCGCCCTGCCCGACGGGGCGGAGCAGGCGGCGGAGTGACGCCGCCGCGCCGGGCGCGGCGGCGTCCGGCGCGCATCAGGGCATGATCACGCTGTCGATCACGTGGATCACGCCGTTCGACGCCTCGATGTCGGCGAGGATGACGTTCGCGCCCTCGACCGTGACCATCTCGCCGGTGCCGTCGATATGCACCTCCGTGCCCTGCACCGTCGCGGTCGAAAGCCGCTGCCCGGCGAGCTGCGCCGAGGTCACGGCGCCCGGCACCACGTGGTAGGTCAGGATCTCGGCGAGCTGCGCCTGGTTCTCGGGCATCAACAGCGTCTCGACCGTGCCGGCGGGCAGCTTCTCGAAGGCGGCGTTGGTCGGCGCGAAGACGGTGAAGGGCCCTTCGCCCTGCAGCGTTTCGACCAGGTCGGCGGCCTGCAACGCCGTCACCAGCGTCGAGAAGTCGTCATTGGTCGAGGCGATCTGCACGATGTCGGGCGCCTGCGGCTCGGCCGGGGCGCAGGCGGTGACGACGGCCAGCGCGCCGGTGGCGAGCACGGCCTTGAGGGCGAAGCGTCTCTGCATGGGTACAACCTTTCTGGACGGTACAAACCCGCCAGAGTTAGGCCGCATTGACCCAAGGTCAAAATGGCGTGAAGCCGGCGGCCCGGACGGGCCGCCTTCGCCCTCACTCGGGCGTCTCGCCCTTCAGGATCTGGTCCATCGAGACCGAGGGCTGGGCGCAGCCCGCCTCGCCGACGATGCGCGCGGGCACGCCCGCCACCGTGGTGCAGGGCGGCACGTCGGTCAGCACGACCGAGCCCGCGGCGATGCGCGAGCAATGCCCGACCCGGATGTTGCCTAGCACCTTGGCGCCGGCGCCGATCAGCACGCCGTCGTCGATCTTGGGGTGGCGGTCCTGCTCTTCCTTGCCGGTGCCGCCCAGCGTCACCGAGTGCAGCATCGAGACGTTGTCGCCGACCACCGCCGTCTCGCCGATCACCACCGAATGCGCGTGGTCGATCATCACGCCGCGCCCGATCCGGGCGGCCGGGTGGATGTCGACGCCGAAGGTTTCCGACACCCGCATCTGCACGAAATAGGCGAGGTCGGTGCGTCCCTCCTGCCAGAGCCAGTGACCCAGCCGGTAGCACTGCACCGCTTGGTAGCCCTTGAAATACATCAAGGGCTGCAGAAAGCGGTGGCAGGCCGGGTCGCGCTCATAGGTGGCGACGAGGTCGGCGCGGGCCGAGGCCACGAGCTCGGGCTCGGCGTCGTAGGCGGCATCGACGATCTCGCGCAGGATCTGCGCGCCCATCTCGTCGGAGGCGAGCTTGAGAGACAGCCTGTAGGCCAGCGCCCGCTCGAAGCTGCCATGATGCAGGATGCCCGAATGCATCGCCCCGCCCATCAGCGGCTCGGCCGCGATCGCCGTCTCGGCCTCCTCGCGGATCCGGTGCCAGACCGGGTCCAGTTCGGCCAGCTGGGCCTGTGGTGTCGCCATCGCCGTGCTCCGCGTTCCGGGCTTTCGTCCTACCCCATTTAGGGCCTCCCGGCCAAGATCAAAGCCCGCCCGCCTCGTCAAGGGCGTCGAGCAGGAGCCTGAGCGCGGCGCGGCCCTCGCGCCCCAGCGACGGCGGCAGCGCCACGCGCGGGTGCCGCAGCGCCGCCGCCATCAGCGACCCGTCGCCCCAAAGCGGATGCGCCTTTCCCATGCGCAACCGCCACTTGTCCGCCGCCCGCGCCTCGGCCACCAGCCGCCGCGCCAGCCCCGCCCGCGCCGGCCCCGGCACCGCCAGAAGCGCGGCCGTGCCGCGGTCGAGGCAGCCCGGCAGCACCGGCCGCATCAGCCCAGCGCCAGCCGCGCGAAGGGTCCCGGCCCGAAGCTATCCGACACCTGCGCCACCTCCGCGACCAGCGGCCCCGCGCCCGCATCCGCCGCGCGGTCGGCGGCGGCGTAGGTCCAGCCCGGCTCGCCCGTCTCCGCCTCGCGCAGCACGACGCCGCCCCGCGCGATCCGCACCGCGTAGACCTCCCGCGCCTCGCCCAATGGCACCTCGCGCTCCCAGCCGTCGCCGTCCACCCGCGTGCGTCGGACCCATGACAGCCGCAGATCGCCGCCGCGCTCTTCGCCGCGCAGATGCGCCGGCGCGTAGGGCCTGAGGCCCACGCCCTCGAAGCCGCGCTCCACCTGCCGCCAGCTCGCATCCTGCGCCGGCCGCCGCGCCGGCCCCCAGCGCCAGTGCCGCGAAAGCCCCCGCGCCGCCGCCGGCAGACCCACCTGCCCCGGCACGCCGTCGAGCGCCACGACGTAGCTGCCCGCCGGCCAGACCGCCGGCATCACCCCGTCCGTCCCCGCCTGCCCCCTGAGCCGCGTCCGTATGTCCCACTCGTCAGGCCCCACCGGTTCGGCCTCCACGAACTGCAGCAGCTCCCACCTCTCGCCATCGCCCAGCGCCATGAGGTTCGCCCCCGCCAGCACCCGCGCGGCGCTGGCACTCGCCAGCTCGCCCTGCACCAGCCGCAGCCGCAGCGCCGGGCCGCGATCCCACAGCCCCGCCGGCGCGGCGGCAAGCGCGGTCAGCGTCACCCCCATCGCCGCCGGCCCGCGCTGCACGAGGTCGAGCACCGGGTCGGCATCCTCCACCCCGCGCATGAGCGCCACCGGCCCCGGCCATGGCCGGGCGGAGGCCGCGAAATGCGGCGCGTGCGGCGCCTCCTCGCCGGTGATCAGCGGCAGGTCGAGGAACAGCCCCTCGACCGGCACCGGCGGCCGGTAGCCCGCCACGCTCGTCACCTCGACCTCGTGGCGCGGCGGCAGGTAGAGCCCCGGCGCGGTGCGCGTGGCCTCGACCGTCACCGCCCCGGCGGTCTCGGCCCGGTCGATGCGCCAGTCACCGCCATCCAGCGTCACCACCTCGCCCGCGCCGATGCCATGCGCCGAGGGCGGCAGCGCGAAGCGCGCCGTCTCGCGCGCCATGCGGATCTCGGCCAGCCAGCGCTCGGCGAGCCCCAACGCCTCCGCCCGTGTCAGCACCAGCGGCAATTCCGCCGCCTGCACCAGCGCGGCCTCCGTCCCCGGCAGCGCCGCCTCGACGCTCGCCGCGCCCGCCTCGGCCGCGTCCGAGACGTAGCCCAGCCGCACCCGCTCGGGCACCTCCGCCCCGGCCTCGCGCGCCCGCTCCAGCGCCGGGCCATCGCCGGTGACGGCAAGCCCGTCCATCTCCAGCGCATGATCGCTCCGGCCGTCGCGCGAGCGGAACGCCAGCACCCCGCCGCGCTCGACCGCGTCGAAGCCATGCGCCAGCATCAGCGGCTGCAGCGCAGAGCGCGCGCTGCCGGTCGTATCGACGAGGTAGCCGCGCACCAGCCCGTGCAGCCGTGTCGTGTCGATCTCCGCCACCCCGGCCCGTGCGCAGATCTCGCGCACCACCGAGGCGAGGTCGCGATGCGCCGTGCGCCCGGTGATCCAGTGCCCGCGCGCCCAGTTCGCGCCGTCGGACCAGACCTCCGACAGCGCCGGGAACCACGGGTAGGGCCGCAGATCCCAGGCCCAGACCAGCATGTGTCCGGTGTCGAGCATCGGCCCGCCATAGACGCCCGAGACCGGGTTCTCTCCGGGCGTCGCGAAATGCCGGTGCACCGCCTGCAGGTAGCGCATCTGGATCAGCTCGTCGCGATGGCCGCGCGAGTGGTAAGGCAGCGCCGATTCCGAGGATTTCGGGTCGAGGAACTTGTTCGGCTGGTTGGTGCCCCGGTCCACGGCCGCGCAGCCGAGTTCCGTGAAGCGGATCGGCTTCATCCCCGGCTGCCACGCGGTCGGCTGCGCCTGCCGCACCCCGTCGATCCGCTCGTGATGCGGGTTGCCCCACCAACCCTTCAGGTCCTTGGTGCGCCACACCCAAGGCTCGCCGTCGCCATCGGTGATCGGCGTGCGGATCTGCGCGGCGCGGGCCTCGGGCGAGTGGTAGAACCAGTCATACCCCTCGCCGCCCGCGACGTTGGCCGTCAGGTAGTCGAGGTCGTAAATCGAGCGGTGTCCGGCGGCATCGAGATGGTCCCGCCCGTCGCGCCAGTCCGAGAGCGGCATGTAGTTGTCGATGCCGACGAAATCGATCTCCGGGTCGGCCCAGAGCGGGTCGAGGTGGAACCGCTTGGTGCCGCCGCCGGGCTGGTGGCCGTGATACTCGGACCAGTCGGCGGCGTAGGAGAGCTTCGTCCCCGGCCCCAGCACCTTGCGGACCTCGGCGGCGAGGTCGCGCAGCGCCGCGACCGCCGGGTAGCCGTCGGCCCCGTCGCGGATCGTGGTGAGGCCCACCAGCTCCGAGCCGATGCAGAACGCCTCAACCCCGCCCGCCAGAGCGCAGAGATGCGCGCAGTGCAGGATGAAGCGTCTCAGGCCCCAGTCCTCGGGGCCGGTGTAGACCGGCAACCCCGAAGACAGGTCGAAATCTCCCGCCGTCGCCGCCCCGAAGAACGCCGCCACCTCGCTTGTGGCCTGCGCCGTGCGGTCGGTGGTCCCGTCCTCGCCCGGCGCGCGCTCGGTCGTGATCCGCCCGCGCCACGGCAGCGGCGCCTGCTCCGCGCCGCCATGGGGGTCGGGCAGGCCGTTGCCCGCAAGCTGATCCATCAGGATGAACGGGTAGAAGGTGACGTCCAGCCCGCGCGCGTTCATCGCCCGCACCGCCTCGATCACCGCCGCATCCGAGGGCGTGCCGCCATAGACCGGCCGGTCGTCCACGCGCGGCACCGGCGGCGCGGTCTCGCGTGAGAGCCCCGAGACGCGCCACGCCATCTCCTCGCCGTCGCTCTCGTCCTGCTCGACCTTGGGACGGATCGTGCAATGGCCCGCGCGCAGATCGTCCCCGAACCACGACACCACCAGCGAGGCGGCACGGCATTCCGGCAGCTCCTCCACCAGCGCATCGAGCGCGGCTTCGGCGTCGGACGGTCCCTGCGGCGAATGCAGATTGGCCGGCGTTCGTTCCCCGAAGCCGCCGGGCAGATGCACCGGCCCCGAGGCCAGCGCGTAATCCCCGGTGCCGGGGATCACCGCGACGCCGCGCACGAGGCGCGCGATGTCCTCGGCCTGCGCAGGGTCGCTCTCGTCCGCCGGGCGCAGCACCTCGAAGGAGAACTGCGGCACGCGGTTGCCGAAGCGGCCGAGATCGAGGCTCTCGATCACCACGTAGGCCAGCCCGCGATAGGCCGGGGCCGCGCCCTCGACGGCCTGTATCTTCGGGTCGGGCAGCTGGTCCTCGCGCCCCTCATGCAGCCGCAGGTCGATCTCGTCGGGGCCGAGTTCGATCCCGTCGGCCCAGATCCGCGCCACCCGCGTCACCGGCCCCTCGCAGAGCCCGATGGCGAGGCTGACGGCGTAGGAATATTCGGTCACGCGCGGCTCGGGCCGCCCGCCCTTTCCGCCGCCCGAGGTGCTGCGCCGCTCCTCGAAGTCGGAGGCCCAGATCACCTGCCCGCCGATCCGCATCCGGCCCCAGAGCCGGGGGATCGCCGCGCCCTCGCCCGCGCCCATCAGCCGGAAGCGGTCGACCCGCCCGGTCTCAACCGGCTCGGCCCCGGCGCCCAGCAGCCGCGCGTCGATCACCTGCCCGAGCGCCGCGCCCGCCGCGCGGCCCAGCACCGCGCCCGAGAGCCCCAAGACGCCGCCGCCCAGCGCGCCGCCGATGGCGCCGCCCACGGCTCCGAGAACGATGGTCGCCATCAGCCGATCCTTTCCGTCAGTGCGAAGGCGGCGACGATGCGCCGCTGCCAGGGGGGCCCGAGCGGGCTCTCGACCACGCCGTGGCCCTCATAGGCGTGGATGAAGCTCGCGGGCCCCGAGAGCAGCCCGAGGTGCCGGGCCGGTGTGTTCGGGCGCAACCGGAACAGCAGCAGGTCGCCCGGCTTGGCCTCTCGCGGGGGAATCTCCCGCAGGTGCCTGAGCGCCGCATCGCGCAGCGTCTCGCCCGCCCCGGGCTCATGCCGCGCATAGGGCGGCACGGCTTCCGGCTCGGCCCCCTCCAGCGCCCGCCAGACGCCGCGCACCAGCCCGAGGCAGTCGCAGCCCGCGCCCTTGGCGCTTGTGCCGTGGCGGTAGGGCGTGCCGATCCAGCCGCGCGCCTCCGCGACGATCCGCGCGCTCACCGGCCCTGCCCCGCGCTCGGCACCGCCATCAGCCAGTCCTCGCCCGGCAAGTTCGGAAAGCCGCGGAAATTGAGCAGGTTATCGAACTTGGCGCGGCAGGTCTCCGCCCGCTTGTCGCAACCCGCGACGACGCGCAGCCGGTCCCCGGCCTCGAGCCCCGGGATCGCCCGCCAGAGGTCGAGCACCCGTCGCGCCCCCTCCTGCCGGTCGTCTCGGATCGGGGCCGAGAGGCCCGCCGCCTCGCCGTCCAGCACCTCGACCCGCCCGCGCGCGAACCAGCCCGGCACGGGCGCGTCGGGCCAGTCGAGCCGCAATCGCGCGTCCTCGACCGCCTGAAGCGTCCGCTCGAACGAGAACCCCGCCTGCCCGGCCTCGACACCGCAGCGCGCGTCGCCCAGCACCGCGTCGCAACGCGCCTGGTAGGCGCGGCCCACGGGCTGGTTCAGCAGGTCCGCGAGCCCGCGCAGCTCGGCCCGGAACAGCGCGCCCTCTCGCGAAATCTCGCCCAGATGCCCGCGAAACTCGACCTCGCGCTGGGCCGGGTCGGCCCAGTTCACCCGCCAGACCGTGACCTCGGCGCCGTCGAGCCGGCCCTGCTCGATCTCGGTCTCGGTGATGCCGTCATCTGTCAGCGCGCCCAGCGCCTCGCCATTGTCGACGGCGAGGCCGGTGCCCTGCGCCAACGCGCTGGCGCTCATGCCGCTATTGGGGCGGAATTCCATGCCGTCGAAGGCCAGCGGCCCGTCGTGGTCGGTGAAGCCCCGCACCAGCCCGTCCGCGCGCCTCAGCGCCCAGCAGCGGCAGAGCGTCGTCGCGCCGGTGGCGAGGTGGCCTGCCAGCCCGCTCACAACCGGATCTCCACCACCGGGATCTCGGGCACCGAGCCGGTCTCGAAGCCGGCAGCGGCGGCCACGACGCTCTCGGTGTCGAAGCGCGCGGGCACGTCGAACTCGAAGCCCGCGGTGACGCCGACGCCCACCGGCGGGGCGAGGTCGAGCGTGACGAGCCCGGTCGCGGCGTCGAGCGTGAAGCCCTCGCCCTCGACGATCTCGTCGCCGCCCACCGCGACGCGGACACTGCCCGCGACCGGTTTCTGAATGGGCCGGAGGTAGGCCGTCGCGCCCTCGCCGTAGCGTTTCACCAGCTGGAAGGAGGTGGCGGCGTCGTCGCCGGTGCCGATCGGCTGGTCGAGCGGGGTCACGGGGTGCGAGGGGAGGCCCGAGCGGTAGTCGAGCCAGTCCTTCCAGCGAAAGCCGTGCAGCGGACCGCGCCGCGCCTCGAAGAAGGCCAGGAGCTCGGCCACGTCGTCGAGCGAGCGCAGGCCAAGGCCCGCGTCGTAGCGGCGGCGCGAATGGGCCCAGGGGGTGTTGCGCTCCTCGTGGCCGCTGGAGAGCGTGACGATCTCGGTGCGCCGCTCGGGGCCGCCCGATGCGCCGAAGCTCAGCGCGGCGGGAAATCTGATCTCGTGGAAGGCCATGTCTCACCTCACCTGTTGCGCTGGCCGCGCGCGACGGCGCGGGCGATCCCGGCCGCCACCTGCCCGCGCGAGCGGCGGAAGCTTTCGGCGTCGGGCGTGGCGATGTGGACGGTGACGGCGACCGGCTGGCCCGCCTGTGCCGCGACGCCCAGCCGCCCGTCGGGACCGCGCGAGAGCGGCATCACCGCCTCGGGCCCGGCCTCGCCCATGACGCCCGCGCCCCCGCGCATCGCGACCGGGGTCGGCCCCGTCACCACGCGCCCGCCCGCGAAGGCGGCACCATTCGCGAAGCCCATCAGAGCGCCCACGCCCTCGGCCAGCGCGCCGCCCAGCCGGTCGGTCACGGGGCGCATGGCGCGGCCATAGGCGGTGCGGGCGACGGAGCCCGCGAGGCCGCGCAGCGCCTCGCCCGGGCCTTGCCCGCCCAGCAGCACGCTATCGACGGCGCGGCGGATGCCGCCCGAGAAGCCGCGCTGCAGCGCCGAGACGTCGCGCGAGGTGGCGGCCATCTCGCGGCGCATCCGCGCGAGGTCCGCGGCGAAGCGGTCTGCCATGCCGCCCGCATCGCCCAGCGCGCGTTCCAGCGCCTCGATCTCGTCCTCGGTCATGTCTCGTCCTTTCCGGTCGGGTCGGGATGGGCGCGCATCAGCGCCTCCAGCCTGTCTCGGGTCATCGGCGCGGGGCCCCGGGGCCCGAGTATCAGCGCCAGCTCGGCGGGGGTGAGCGCCCAGAACTCGCGCGGGCGCAGCCCCAGCCCTTTGATCCCGGCGCGCATCAGCGCGCCCCAGTCGAGCCCGCTCATGGCGCGGCGAAGGCGCGGGCCAGCAGCTCCGCCGCCGCGCGGGCCGCGCCTGCGGGGCCGCCCGCGATCTCGGCCGAGACGAGGTCGCCCGCCGCGCCTTGCCAGCCGCCGCCGCGCAGCCCCGCGACGATCACCGCCAGAACGTCTCGCCCGGTCGCGCCGCCCGCCTCGAAGCGGGCCAGCAGCGCGTCGATGCCCTCGCCCGTCGCCTCCTCCAGCTCGGCCAGCGCGCCGAGCGTCAGGCGGCAGGCGTGGCGTTCGCCGTCGAGCGTCACCGCCACCTCGCCCGCATGCGGGTTGGCCATCAGACCGCCTCCGGGGTGAAGGCGAGCGGGCCGGCCGAGGCCATGGCGATCTCGAAGGCGGCCTCGCCGTCATGGGTGCCGGCGTAGTCGATCGCGGTGACCTGGAATGTGCCCTCCATGGTGCCGAAGCCGGGGATCACCACCTGCATGCGCGGCGTCTCGCCGTCGAAGAAGACCTGCCGCATCCGGGCGTCGGTGCCCTCGTCGCGGAACACGCCGGAGCCGGCGATGGCCGCGCTCTTGACGCCTGCGCCGCCCAGTATTTCGCGCCAGCCCTGCGAGCCGAGATGCGTGACCTCGACGCTCTGGGCGTTGAGCGAGAGCCGCTGCGCCCGGAGCCCGGCCACGGTCTCGAAGAGCCCGTCGCCGGTCATGTCGATCCTGATCAGCAGGTCCCTGCCATTCTGCGCCGCCATCGCGTCCTCCTTTCCGGGCTCGTGGCCCACTTCTCTCTGCAAATACGCAAATCCCCGGTCTCGGCCGGGGCTGCCCTCAGCCGTCCTCGACCCGCGCGCGGTAGACGAGGTCGATGCGCCGCGCCGCCCCTTCGGCGTCGCGCGCGGCCTTGGCCCTGACGAAGGACAGCCCGACGAGGCGGCCCCGCGTCAGCGGCGGGATCGGCCCGGCGAGCGCGTCGCAGATCGCCGCCGCCGCCCGCTTCGCCGCGTGGAAGCCGGCGGCCGTGGCGACGACCGAGACGGTGAAGTCGTGCCGCGCGCCCGCGCCCGTGCCGTCCGAGCGGTCGCGGGCGGTTTCCGGCCCGAGCGTCGCGTAGAGCGGCGGCAGCGGCCCGTCGGGCAGCGCGTCGTGGATCGCGTCGCCGAGCAGGTCGGTCAGCGGCGCGTGGGCGGTGAGCGCGGCGTAGATCGCCTGCTGCAGCGCGGCGGATTGGGCGTAGCTCATCGCGCCACCTCCTCCTCGGCCTCGCAGGCGAGGTAGCGCCCGTCGGGGTCCAGTTCGCGCACGGCGCGGATCGCATAGGTCCGCGTCGCCTCGCGCAGCCGCTGCCCGGCCTCGGGCCGCATGGTCGAGCCCGGGGGCGCGGCGCGCAGGGTAATCCTGAGCCGTACCCGGCTCAGCGCCGCGCCCATGTCCTCGAGATCGCGGCCCGAGCGGGCGTCGATCGCGGCCCAGAGCGTGCCGAGCGCGCTCCAGCCCTCCCTGACGCCGCCCGCGCCGTCGGGCGTGCGGGTCGGCGCCTCGAGCACGAGCGCCCGGTTCAGGCGCGGCGGCCTCATGTCCGGCCCCCGAGGGTCAGGCGCATGGGGCGGAAGCGTTCGATCAGCGCGGTGACGCCGAAGGGCATGCAGCCGGGGCCCAGCGCCGTGTCGTGGCGGTATTCGTGGTAGTGGGCGGCGAGCATCATCACCGCCTGCGCGAGGTCGGCGGGGATGTCGGGCCAGGCGGGGCCGAAGCCCGCCTCGAAGCCGATCCGGGCGTGGCCGCCGGTCGGGATGGCGGGCAGCGCGGTCGAGAGCGCCGCGATGGCGGGGCGCTGGGTGTCCCTGTCGGCGCGCCAGAGCCCGGTGGCCACGGGCGTCACGGTGCCTGTCGCGTCGACCAGGTCGAAGCCCGTCACCGCGCGCAGGGGCGCCACCGGCAGCGGCTGGCGGCCCGGCTCGGCCCAGCGCGTCAGCTCCAGCTCGAAGCCGCGCGCCATGAGCGCCTTGCCGCAGCGCCCCTCGATCGCGGCCATCGCCGCGCGCAGGAAGCCCGCCAATGCGGCGTCCTGCAGCCCGTCCTCGGCAAAGCCGGTGCCGAGCCGCAGATGCGCCCTCAGGCCCTCCACGGGCAGCGCCGCCTCGGGCACGGGTGCCGTCTCGTTCCATCTCATCGCGCCTGTCCTTTCGCTGCCGCGCCGGGGCCGCGCGCATGGCGGCCCCGGTCCTTGCTCAGGCGATGCCGAACTTCAGCAGCTTGATCGCCGCGAAGTCGCTCACCGCGCCGCCGACCCGCTTGGTCGCGTAGAACAGCACGTGCGGCTTGGCCGAGAACGGGTCGCGCAGCACGCGCAGGTCGGGCCGCTCGGCGATGGTGTAGCCGGCGGCGAAGTTGCCGAAGGCGACGGCGCAAGCGTCGGTGGCGATGTCGGGCATGTCCTCGGCGATCAGCACCGGGTAGCCCAGCAGCCGCGCCGGCTCGCCGGCCGAGAGGCCATCGGACCACAGGAAGCGACCGTCGGCGTCCTTGAGCTTGCGCAGCGCGCCTGCGGTGCGCGAGTTCATCACGAAGCGGGCGCCCGCGCGGTAGGGCGCGCCGAGCCGGTAGACGAGGTCGATCACCGCGTCGGCGGGGTTGTTGGCGTCGAAGCCGCCGGCCGTGCCGGTGGCGACGTAGCCGAGGCTGCCCCAGGCGAAGGAATCGTCGTCCACCTGCGGGTAGTCGAGGATGCCGCGCGGCTTGTCGACGCCGTCGCCGGTGACGAAGGCCGCCGCCTCGCGCCGGGCGAAGGTGTCGGCGATGCGGCCGGCGAGCCAGCCCTCGATATCGAAGGCGCTGTCGTCGAGCAGCCGCTGCGAGGCTTTCGGCAGCGCGCAGAGTTCGTGCAGCGGGATGGTGATGCGGTCGATCTGCGGCGTGCCGGTCTCGGCCCGCTCGGCCGTCTCGGCGGCCCAGCCGGCGCCGGTCTCGGCATGGTCGATCAGCACGTCGTAGGAGCCGGCATCGACCGCGACCACGTTGGCGATGGCGCGCAGCGAGGCGGTGGATCCCAACACCGCGCGCACCGCCTCGGCGGTCTGCGGATCGACGAGGTAGCCGCCATCGGCGGCGACGGTGTTGCTCATCGCCTTGCCCTCGAGCCCGAGGCCGCGCAGGCCCCCGTCCTCGCCCGAGCGGAGATAGGCTGCGAAGGCGTCCCGATGCGGCGCGTGGCCTTCGGCCTTGGCGTCGAGCGCCGGGCGCGCGGCCCCGAGCGCGGTCTTGCGGTCCAGTCTGGTCATGCGGTCGTCCTGCTTCTGAAGTTGCGTCCTGACCTCGGCCGCGAAGCGGCCCAGCTCGTCCATCAGCCCGCCGATCTCGCGGCCGAGCCCCGTTTCGTGCCCCGTTTCGTGTTCCTGCATGCGATCCCCCTCGCTCATGCCAGCCTCAGCGCCGCCCGCGCGGCGCGTATCTTCGCGGCCAGCGCGTCGTCGGCCTTCGCGCCGACCCGCGCCCCGCGCAGCATCGGGAAGGTGACCAGAGACACCTCCCACAGCTCGATCTCCTCGAGGCTGCGGCCCGCGCCCGCCTTGGTCGCGCGCTTGGTGCGGTAGCCGATCGACAGGCCGTCGATCGCGCCGGCCGCCACCAGCGCCGCCGCCTCGCGGCCCTGCGCCACCTCGGTCAGGATGCGGCCCTTGACCCGCAGGCCGCGGCCGTCCTCGACCACCTCGTCCCAGACGCCGATCGGGCGCGCGGGGTCGTGCTGCCAGAGCATCCGCACCCTCCCGCCGCCCTGGGCCAGCCGCTTCAGCGAGGCCGCGTAGGCGCCCCTGGCCACCACGTCGCCGCCTTGGTCGGGCGTGCCGAAGAGCGAGGCGTAGCCGGCGATGACCGCGCCCTCCGCGATCTCCAGCGCGCCGCCCTCCGCGCAGAACTTGCGTTCCAGTTCCATGCCGTTCTCCCTCATGCCGCCTGCAGGATCTGCTGCACCGCCTGCGCGCCGATCGCCGCGACGACGCCGTAGACCGCGAGCCAGAGACGCCGCTCCAGCCGCTCCATCACCGCCTCGATCCGCTCCAAGGTCGCCGCGACCTGCGCGAATTGCAGCGCCACCAGCCGCTCATGCGCCTCGATCTTCAGCCCCGGCGCGCAGGCGAAGCCGTCCCGGTGCCAGCCCTCGTCAGCCATCGCCGATCTCCCGTGCCGGCAGGCCGAGGAGCGCGCGCTTTTCCGCGTCGGTCAAGAACGTCGCCTCCGACACCCGCCGCCACTGGCCGTCGCGCTCCATGCTGAGCGCCGGCACCCGGTCGGGATCGACGCGCAGCTCGAACCGCTCGCCCGCGAAATCCGACAGCCAGTCGGCCACCGCGCCCGCGACCCGCGCCATCAAGGGCAGCACGGTCAGACGGTAGAAGGCGCGGTTGGCCTCCTGGTAGTTGGCATAGGTCGCGTCGCCGGGGATGCCGAGCAGCATCGGCGGCACGCCGAAGGCGGTGGCGATCTCGCGCGCCGCGGCCTCCTTGGTCTGCTGGAACTCCATGTCCGACGGGCTGAAGCCCATCGGCTTCCAGTCGAGCCCGCCTTCGAGCAGCATCGGCCGCCCGGCGTTGCGCGCGCCCTGGTGCTGGCTCTCCATCTCCTCGACGAGGCGCTCGTACTGGTCGGGCGTCAGCCCCGCCTGCCCGTCCGCGCCGCGATAGACGATCGCGCCGGAGGGGCGCGCGGCGTTGTCCAAGAGCGCCTTGGACCAGGCCGAGGCGGCGTTGTGAACGTCGATCGCCGTGGCGGCGGCCGAGAGCGCCGAGAGGCCGTAATGGTCGTCCTGCGGGTGGAAGCTCTTGATATGGCAAACCGGCGCAGGCCCGTCGCCGAGCGCGAAGCGATGCGTGCGGCCGTTGGCGGAATAGTCGTAGGCCATGGGCCAGCCATCGGCGCCCGGCACCAGCGCCACCCGGTCCGAGCGCAGCACGTGCAGCTCGTAAGGCAGACCGTCGCGGCCCACCGCTTCGAGATAGCCGTTGCCGGTGAGCAGGAGCTGGCCGACCAGCGCCTCGAACAGTTCCGCCCGGCCCTGGCCTGGGTTGGGGCGCGCCAGAAGGTCGAGCGCCGGGTGGCTGTCATGGCGCGCGGCGCGGTCCTGCAGCACCAGCGGCAGCGCCGCGGCCGCCTCGCAGATCAGCCGCACCGCGCGGAAGCCCACCGGGTTGCCGGTGAAGCCCGCCCGCGTCAGCGAGCCCGCGTCGCGCGCGCTCCAGGCCGGGCGGCCCGCGCCGGGCCAGGCCAGGAGCCGCCCCGTGGCCGAGGCCTTGGCCTCTGGGGCCTCTGGGGTCGCCCTGCGTTTCCGGAATTCGAACATCTCGTCCCTCCTGCGCCGTGGAGAGAAAGATGACAGGCGGGGGTTGGCATGGCGTCAGCGGGGCGTGCGGTGCCCCCCGCTTGCGCGCAACGGGGCGAAGCGCGGGGGCGGCCGCCCCCCCACCCCCGCGAGTATTTGCAGAGTAAAGTAGGGATCACAGCACCCGCAGACGTGGCCGCTTCCACTGTTGCGCGGGGCCGATCATCAGCTCGTGCAGCGCCCAGACCAGCGCGTCGAGCCGGTCGGGCGAGCCGGGGCCCGCATAGCCGCGCACGGTCATCTGCGCCATCTGGTCCTCGAGCGGGCCCAAGCCCCGCAGGTGGTGCACGCGCCCCTGCTCGTAGAGCGCGGCGACCGGCTCGGCGCGCAGTGCCTTGCCCCGGCTCGCCCTGAGCGCCCGGAACGGCACCAGCGGGTCGACCTGCCGGACGAGGCTCTCGACCAGCGCGCCGCCCTGGTTCACCTCGGCCACCAGCCGGTCCGCGCCGTGCCGCTCGGCCGCCGCGCAGGCCTCGAGCGCCCAGTCGAGCGGCGAGACGCCCTGCACGGTCGCGTCCTCCAGCACCCAGGCCCGCCAGTCCTGCGGCGGGCCTTGCGTGACCGCGCCCGCCACCACGATGCCGCAGGCGTCCGAGCCCGAATGCGCGCTCACGGCCGGGTCGACCGCCACCACCACCCGGTCGAGCGGCGGCGCCGCGTCGGTGACGCAGCCCTCCAAGAGCGCCGCCGACCACAGCGCGCCATCGGCGTCGTCGAGCAGCAGCCCGTCAAGCTCCTGCCGGCCCTGCCGCGTGCCCGCGTAGCGGCGGCGCATCTCGTCGAGGAAGCCCTCTGCCAGATGCGCGCGGTTGGCCTCGGTGGCCGCGCGGGTGACGACGGTGGAGGGCGCGGCGATCAGGTCCTTGAGCACAGCCACGTTGCGCGGCGTGGTGGTGACGCAGGCGCGCGGGTCGTCACCCAGCCGCAGACCGAACTGCAGCATGTCCCACGCCTCGGCGCCGCGCTTCCACTTGGCCAGCTCGTCGCACCACGCGGCGTCGAACTGCGGGCCGCGCAGCGCCTCGAAATCATGCGCCGAGAAGAGCTGCGCCTGCGCGCCGTTGGGCCATGTCAGCAGCCGCCGCGTCGCGCTCCAGTCGGGGCGGCGGTCGGGCGGCGCGCAGGCCAGAAGCCCGCTTTCGCCGAACACCATCACCTCGCGCGCCTGGTCGAGCGTCTCGCCCACCAGCGCCACGCGGCGGGCGCGCCCCGGATCGCGCGGGCGCGCGCCCTCGACCTGCGCGCGCACCCATTCCGCCCCGGCCCGCGTCTTGCCCGCGCCGCGCCCGCCGAGGATCACCCATGTGCGCCAGTCCCCACCGGGCGGAAGCTGGTGCTCGAGCGCCCAGAGCTCGAACAGGTGTTCGAGCGCCAGGAGGTCGTGGGCGTCGAGGCCGGCGAGGAACTCAGCCCTCGCGGCAGCAGGCGCGCAGGCGATCCAGCCGGCAGCCGATGCGATGGCGGGCGGCGTCGAGGTCGATCTCGCCGGCGGCGAGATCGCCGGATTGCTTGCTGAGCCAGTCATGGAATTTCCTCTCGGTTTCGAACGCGGTCTTAAGAGCGCTCTCCAATTGGCTGATCTTGCTGATGGTTTCGCGCATGGAGCCGCTGTCGGCCTCGCGCGCCTCGGCCAGGAGGTCGGCCAGCGTCGAGCGCACCGAGCCGAGATAGGCCCAGGCGTCCTCCCACTGCTTGCGGCGCGCCGCGTCGGTCAGCCCCGGGGGGCCGGTCAGGTCGTTCATCGCTCTGCTCCGGATGGTTGCCTCAAGCCGCGACCGCGCACGAAAAAGGCGGCCCCGGATCACCCGGGGCCGCCTTCGCGCAGCTGTCTCAGCTTGTCTCTGACCTTACGTCACACCGTCCCGAAAGTCAAGGTCGGATGCATCAGGTGCAACGCGTAACCGCCCGCAGCGTTTACGAAAAATCAATTCCCCGCCGCGCGCTGCGCCTCGATCTCGCGCCACTTGGCGACGTTGCTGTTGTGCTCGGCCAGCGTCTTGGCGAAGGCGTGGCCGCCGGTGCCGTCGGCCACGAAGAACACGTAGTCCGTCTCGGCCGGGTTCAGCGCCGCCTGGATCGCGGCGCGGCCCGGGTTGGCGATCGGCGTCGGCGGCAGGCCGTTGATCACGTAGGTGTTCCACGGCGTCTCGGCGCGCAGCTCGCTTTGCCGCAGGCCGCGGCCCAGTACGCCCTGGCCCTCGGTGATGCCGTAGATCACGGTCGGGTCGGTCTGCAGCGGCATGCCCTGCCGCAGCCGGTTGACGAAGACGCTCGCCACCTGCGGCCGCTCCTCGGCGACGCCGGTTTCCTTCTCGACGATCGAGGCGAGGATCAGCGCCTCTTCCGGGCTCTCCAGCGGCAGCTCGTCGGCGCGCGCCTCCCAGGCCTCCGCGAGGATCCGCTCCTGCGCCGCCTGCATCCGCGCCAGCACCGCCTCGACCTGCGTGCCCGGCGCGATCTCGTAGCTGTCGGGCGCGAGGCTGCCCTCGGCCGGGACCTCCTCGACGTCGCCCTCGAGCGTGTCGATCGCGTTGAGCGCCTGCACCACCTGCCACGAGGTCACGCCCTCGGCCATGGCGATGCGGTAGCGGGTGTCGGCCCGCTCGCGCATCTCGGTGTAGTCCTCGGGGATCTCGACGCCCTCGGCGGTCGGGTCGAACTCCGCAAGCTCCGTGAACTCTGAGGTGGCGGGGTCGAGCTCGCGCACCTCGGCCAGGACGGCGTTGACGCCGATCTTGTAGAGGATCTCGGTGCCGCAGGTCGAGGCGCCGCCACGGGTGACGATGTCGACGATCCGCTGCATCGAGGCGCGCTCGGGGATCAGGTGGCTGCCCGCCTTGAGCTGGCCCGACTTCTCCGCGTATTCCGCGCCGATCCGGTAGATCGCGCCCGAGCTGACCGCGCCCTGATCCTCGAGCCGCCGGCTGACCGAGCGCATGGTCGTGCCCGGCTCGACGCGCAGGCAGATCGCAGTCTCGAGCGGGCCGTCACCGGAATACTCGTTGACGCCCCAGGCCACGACCCCCGCCGCGCCGACCAGGCCGACGATCAGGAAGGTGATCGTGTTGGAGGCGACGTGACGCCACATCAGGAGGCGACCTTCCCGAAGATCACGCTGGCGTTGGTGCCGCCGAAGCCGAAGCTGTTGGACAGCGCCACGTTGATCTCGCGCTCGCGCTTGGCGTTCGGCGCGAGGTCGACCACGGTCTCGACCGCCGGGTTGTCGAGGTTGATGGTCGGCGGTGCCACCTGGTCGCGGATCGCCAGGATCGAGAAGATCGCCTCGATCGCGCCGGCGGCGCCCAGAAGGTGGCCGGTCATCGACTTGGTCGAGGACATCGTCACCTTCTTCGCGGCCTCGCCCATCATCCGCTCGACCGCGCCGAGCTCGATCGTGTCGGCCATGGTCGAGGTGCCATGCGCGTTGATGTAGTCGATCCTGTCGGGGCTGAGGCCCGCATCCTTCAGCGCCGCGCGCATCGCGCGCTCGCCGCCCTCGCCGTCCTCGGAGGGCGCGGTGATGTGGTAGGCGTCGCCCGACAGGCCATAGCCCAGCACCTCGGCGTAGATCTTGGCGCCGCGCGCCACGGCGTGCTCGTATTCCTCGAGCACGACGATGCCCGCGCCCTCGCCCATGACGAAGCCGTCGCGGTCGCTGTCATAGGGGCGGCTCGCGGCCTGCGGGTCATCGCGGCGCTTGGTCGAGAGCGCCTTGCAGGCGTTGAATCCGGCGATGCCGATCTCGGAGATCGCGGCTTCCGCGCCGCCCGCGACCATCACGTCGGCCGAGCCGTACTTGATGAGGCGCGCGGCATCGCCGATGGCGTGCGCGCCGGTCGAGCAGGCGGTCACGACCGAGTGGTTCGGGCCCTTGAAGCCGTAGCGGATCGAGACCTGGCCCGAGATCAGGTTGATCAGCGCGCCGGGGATGAAGAAGGGCGAGACGCGGCGCGGGCCCTTCTCCTTGATCAGCACGGCCGTCTCGGCGATCGAGTTCAGGCCGCCGATGCCCGAGCCGATCATCACGCCGGTGCGCTCGAGGCTTTCCTCGTCCTCGGGCGTCCAGCCCGAATCCTCGACCGCCTGCTGCGCGGCGGCGATGCCGTAGAGGATGAAGTCGTCGACCTTGCGCTGTTCCTTCGGCGCCATGTAGGCGTCGGCGTCGAAGCGGATCGCCGGATCTGCGTCCTCGCCGCGCGGCACCTCGCAGGCATAGTTCGTCGCGAGGTGCTCGGCGTCGAAGCGGGTGATGGTGCCCGCGCCGCTCTTGCCCTCGAGGATCGCCTTCCAGCTCGGTTCGACCTTGTCGGCCAGCGGCGTCACCAGCCCCAGCCCCGTCACGACCACACGCCGCATCTGCCCATCCTTCTCGGTCAAAATCTTGCCGCCCTGATACCGCAGGCGCTTGCGCAGGGGCAAGAGCGCCGCCCGGCGAAAACCCGCCCCTGCCGGGGCGTGAGCCGGGCTTAACGCGGGATTCAGCCTGTCGGGCGAGGATGAACGGGTTGTCCCGGGGGTCCCGACATGCGCCTGCCGCCGCTTCTGCTCGCGCTTCTGCTGGCCCTGCCCGCCCGGGCCGGGGCCGATTGCACGGCGGTGGCGGCGCTCGAGGCCGTGGCGCGCGCGGTGGAGGCGGGGCGGCCCGCGGCGCTGGCGCCGCTCCTGCGCCGCCACGACGCGGAGAGCCTGCTCTGGGCGCTGCGCGATCACCCGCTCGGGGCCGAGGCCGGCGCGGTGCGCGGGCTCTTCGCCGCCGCCGGGGCGATGGCCGCGGGGCGGCCGGTGGCGGCCGAGGCCGGGTCTGGGGCGGCGCGGCTGGCGCGGCTGGCCGAGGGCGCGGGCTGCGCCGAGGCGCGGGCGCGCGGCGCGGCCACGGGCGGCGAGGCCGGCGGCGCGGCCCGGCGGCGCGAGGACCGGGCGGGCTGGCACCCGGTGCGGCTGGCAGCCGCCGGCGTCGCGGCGCTGGCGCTGACTGCCGCGGCGGCGGGCGCGGTCTGGCTGCAGGCGCGGCTGCGCCGGCGCCGCCGCCGCCTGAGCCGCCGCCACCCGGTGCGGCTGCCCGCGCTGATGCGCGCGGGCGGGCGCGAGGCGCCGGCCATGGTGCTCGACCTCAGCCGGCTCGGCGCCAAGCTGCGGCTGGCGCCGGACGTGCCGGGCGAGCCCGCCACTGCGGTCGAGATCGAGATCGGGGAGGCGCGGCTCGCGGCCACGATTCGCTGGCGCAACGCGCATTATGCCGGCGTGAGCTTCGACCGGCCGCTGGCGGAGGACGCGCTGGCGCCGCTGCTGGCGGCGACGCGGGCGGCGTGAGGGCCGGGAACGCCGGGGCGGCGTCGCGCGGCGGGGCTCAGCGGGGCCGGACCGGCTGCACGTCGTCCTTGAACGTCACGCGGCGCCTGCGGAACGGCGGGCCCGCGACGCTTTCGGGCGCGCTGATCCGGTCCATCCGGAAGTGCCGGAAGCCGTCGCGCGACGGATCCCACGCCACGAGATACCACAGCGGCGGCAGGATCAGCATGGCCTGCGGCTCGACATCACGGCAGGTCACCGCCCCCTTCGCGTCGCGGTAGCGGAAACGCAGCCGCATCCGCTGCAGGAAGGCCGGCTCGAAGGCCGGCAGCAGCTCGGGGTCCATCTCGCCCATGTCCGAGATGTCGACCTCGGGGGCGAGCCGCCCGACATAGAGGCAGTCGAGGAACAGCCGCAGGTCGCGCACCTTCTCGGACGGCAGGGCCTGCTCGATCTTGGCGAGGCCGGCATCCGCGAGCCCCGAGAAGGGCAGCCCCCCGGCCGCGCGCACCGAGGCGACGCTGATCAGCAGCGCGAAGATCTCCGACACCGAGAGCCGCGCCGTGGCCTGCACCGATCGCGGGTCGAGCTGCAGCCCGCCGCCGCGCCCCGGCTCGGAATCGATCACGAAGCCTGCGTCGCGCAGCGCGCCGAGATCGCGCAGCACGGTGCGGCGCGACGCGCCGACCTCGCGGGCCAGCTCGGCCACGGTGACGATGCCGTTGCGGCGCATGTGGCGCACCATGGCGTCCTGCCTAAGACGAGCCTTCATTCCTTCTACCCTGCGTGGAATGGTGCCAGTTTCTGGCACCATTGGACCCTAGGCCTGCCCCGGACGCATCAGCAAGGGACGAATGCCATGATCCATTCACATGTTTTTCCGCAGGCCCGCCTCATCGCCGTCAACGGCGTACGGCTCGAGGTCTTCGAAGCCGGGCGCGAGAACGCCGGAAACCCGATCGTGCTCTGCCACGGCTGGCCGGAACATGCCTTTTCCTGGCGCCACCAGATCCCCGCCCTCGCCGCGGCGGGCTATCACGTCATCGTCCCGAACCAGCGGGGCTATGGCCGGTCGTCGCGGCCGGACGAGGTCACGGCCTACGACATCGCGCATCTGACCGGCGATCTCGCGGCGCTGCTCGACCATTACGGCTACGACGACGCCGTCTTCATCGGGCATGACTGGGGCGCGAACGTGGTGTGGAACATGGCGCTATTGCACCCCGGGCGGGTCCGCAGGATCGTCAGCCTCGCGCTGCCCTACCAGCCGCGCACCGAGCGGCCCTGGATCGAGCTGATGGAGGAGGTCTTCGGCGGCGACCATTACTTCGTGCATTTCAACCGGCAGCCGGGCGTCGCGGACGCGGTGCTCGATGCCAACGCCGCGCGCTTCCTGCGAAATCTCTTTCGCACGAACCTCCCCCCGGCCCCGCCCGCGCCCGGCAACGTGATGATCGGCCTCGCACTGGCCGAGACGCCACTGGGCGAGCCGGTGATGGACGAGGACGAGCTGGCCGTCTTCGTCTCCGCCTTCGAGGCGACGGGATTCGAGCCCGGCATCAACTGGTATCGCAACCTCGACCGCAACTGGCGGATCGTGGCGGATGCCGACCCGGTCATCCGGACGCCGGCACTGATGATCTACGGCGCGCAGGACACGATTCCGCAATCCGACACGCTGGCCGAGCTGGTGCCCGGCGTCGAGGTGGTCAGCCTCGATTGCGGCCACTGGATCCAGCAGGAGAAGCCGCGCGAGACCACGGAGGCGATCCTGAACTGGCTGCAAGGATGAGGGGGCGGCGCGGGCCTGCGCGAGAGGCGGGGCCGCGAAACGAAAAAAGGCGGCACCCGCTGGGGGTGCCGCCTGAGACGACCGGGCCGGAATGTTCCGGCGCCGGGCCGTTCTGGATTACTGCGCTTCCTTGATGAAGCGGACCGCGTCGCCGAAGGTCTGGATGGTCTCGGCGGCGTCGTCGGGGATCTCGATCCCGAACTCTTCCTCGAAGGCCATGACCAGCTCGACGGTGTCGAGGCTGTCGGCGCCCAGATCGTCGATGAAGGAGGCGTTCTCGACGACCTTGTCCTCTTCGACACCCAGGTGCTCAACAACGATCTTGCGCACGCGATCGGCGACGTCGCTCATGTCAGTTCCTCACGTCTTTCCGGCCCCTTGAGGGCCTTTTCACTGCTTGCCCGCTGGGGGCCGTTCAAGCCCGAGCGGGCCGCTGACCGACGAAAACCGCCGAGGCGGATCCGACCGGAAATCTCGTCGTCCTTTATCAGAGTTTGCGGGACGCGCAAACGCTTTCGCCCCGCTGCCCTGCACGGAATGCGGGGCTCAGAGCATCGCCATGCCGCCGTTGACGTGCAGCGTCGCGCCGGTCACGTAGCCGGCCTCGGCGCTGGCGAGGTAGAGCACGGCGGCCGCGATCTCCTCGGGGTCGCCCATGCGGCCCGCCGGGATCTGGCCGAGGATGCCCGACTTCTGCTCGTCGTTGAGCTTGTCGGTCATCGCCGTGGCGATGAAGCCCGGCGCCACGCAGTTCACCGTGATGCCGCGGCTTGCCACCTCGTAGGCCAGCGACTTCGACATGCCGACCATGCCCGCCTTGGCGGCGGCGTAGTTGGTCTGGCCGGGGTTGCCGGTCGCGCCCACCACCGAGGAGATGTTGACGATCCGGCCCCAGCGCGACTTCATCATCGGCCGCACCACGCCCTTGCACAGCCGCATGGTCGAGGTGAGGTTGACCTCGAGCACCGAGGCCCAGTCCTCTTCCGACATCCGCATGAACAGGTTGTCGCGGGTGATGCCGGCGTTGTTGACGAGGATGTCGACAGAGCCCATCGCCTCGGCCGCCTGCTTGGGCAGCGCGTTGACCGCATCGGCGTCCGACAGGTTGCAGGGCAGGACATGGGCGCGCTCGCCCAGTTTGCCGGCCAGTTCCTCGAGCGGCGCGGTGCGGGTGCCCGACAGCCCCACCGTGGCGCCGGCGCCGTGCAGCGCGGTGGCGATGGCGCCGCCGATGCCGCCAGAGGCGCCGGTGATCAGGGCGCATTTCCCGGTCAGATCGAACATGTGTGGTCTCCTGCGTAATCCGTTGGCCCCGGGTCTAGCAGCAAGCCCGCGCCCGGACCACAGCCCGCGCGGCCCGGAGGCGGCGCGGGAGTCGAGTATTTGAAGAGTGAAGGAGCCGCGGGCTCAGCCCTTGGCGGCGGCCACGTCCTCGGGCGTGCCGACGGCGCGGGTCTCGCTGCCCTTGGCGATGCGGCGGATCATGCCCGACAGCGCCTTGCCGGCGCCGATCTCCCAGAACTCGGTCACGCCCTGCCCGGCCATGTACTCGACGCTTTCGCGCCAGCGCACCGCGCCGGTCACCTGCTCGACCAGAAGCGAGCGGATCGTCACCGGGTCGCAGACGCCCGAGGCGCGGACATTGGCCACGACCGGCACCGCCGGCTCGCGGATCTCGACGCCGTCGAGCGCCTCGGCCATGGCGCGGGCGGCAGGCGCCATCAGCTCGCAGTGGAACGGCGCGCTGACCGGCAGCAGCAGCGCCCGCTTGGCGCCCTTGGCCTTGGCGATGTCGAGCGCGCGCTCGACGGCCGCCTTGTGGCCGGAGATCACCACCTGTGAGGGGTCGTTGTCGTTGGCGGCCTGGCAGACCTGCCCTTCGGCGGCCTCCTCGGCCACGGCGCGGGCCGTGGCGAGGTCGAGGCCGAGAAGCGCCGCCATCGCGCCCTCGCCCACCGGCACCGCCTGCTGCATCGCCTCGCCGCGCAGCCGCAGCAGCCGCGCCGTGTCGTCGAGACGCAGCGCGCCCGCGGCGCAGAGCGCCGAGTATTCGCCGAGCGAATGGCCGGCCACGTAGGTCGCGTCGGTGACGGAGATCCCCTCGGCCTTGAGCGCGGCCATCGCCGCGATCGAGGTCGCCATCAGCGCCGGCTGGGCGTTGCGGGTCAGCGTCAGCTCCTCGATCTCGCCCTCGAAGATCAGCGTGCTGAGCTTCTCGCCGAGCGCGTGGTCGACCTCGTCGAACACCTCGCGGGCGGCGGGATAGGCCTCGGCCAGCGCGCGGCCCATGCCGATCGCCTGCGATCCCTGTCCCGGAAAGACGAATGCCTTCATGGCGCTGCTCCTCGATGTCGCGATCCGTTTGCACCCGCTTTAACGGCAGCACGCCCGCGCGACAAGCGCGGGGCCGGTAGCGGGCGGTTCGGGAAGAGGGTTCAGGCGACGGCGCCGTCGCCCTCCGCCTCGGCGCCGCGGAACAGCCGCTGGCGGCGGCGCGGGCGGCCCTGCGCGGCCGCGAGGTCGGCCTCGATCCGCGCGGCAAGCTCGGTCATCTCGTCGAGCCCGCCTTCGGCCACCTTGAGCGCGCAGAGCTCGCGCCGGAGCCGCAGACGCAGCTCGGCCCCGCCCGCCAGCCCCGCCGGGCCGGGCTGGCGCCGGATCTCGGTCGACAGGATCTCGGAGAAGTCCCAGCGCGCCAGCTCCTGCGTCGGGCGGCAGGGCCGGTGGCGCACCTCGCGCAGAAGCCCCGCGCGCGGGTCGAACAAGAGCTCGCGCCGGTCGCTGCGCCCGGCGAACCAGACCATCAGCCCGACCAGCGCCAGCACCAGCAGGATCCGCAGCGCCAGCCGCGCCTCGGCCGCGCCGCCGCCCGGCAGCCCCCACATCAGAAGCGCCGCGCCCGCCGCGCCGAAGCCCGCCCCCCACATCAGGGTCAGCGCCACGGCCATGACCGGGCGACGCCGGTCGCCTCCGTTCAGCGCGTAGGCCGTGTCAACGGCCGCCTCGTCCATCGCCCGCGCCTCCGGCTGCGCCTGTTCCATCACCACGTCCCAATCTGGTTAACTGTCCTTTCGGGCAGGTCCATTTCTCGCGAGATTTACGGCGTCAATGCGGCGCCGCGGCGGCCGAGTTGCAGCATCGCCAGCCGGCTTGCGCCCCGGCCCGAGACCTGTATAAGGCCGCATCCTTCCGCGCATTCGCATGAACCGCGCAGACTCTCGTGGACGGGGAGCGGAAGGAGCTTCGCCCCGCCCTATGAAATGCGCCCGGAAACCGAACTGGAGATCGCATGCCGCTTTACGAGCATGTCTTCATCGCGCGTCAGGACCTGTCCAACGCGCAGGCCGAAAGCCTCGTCGAGCACTTCTCGACCGTCCTCGCCGACAATGGCGGCAAGGTGCTCGAGAACGAGTACTGGGGCGTGAAGACCATGGCCTACAAGATCAACAAGAACCGCAAGGGGCACTACGCCTTCCTGCGCTCGGACGCGCCCTCGGCCGCCGTGCAGGAGATGGAGCGTCTGATGCGCCTGCATGACGACGTGATGCGCGTCCTGACCATCAAGGTCGACGCCCACGAGGAAGGCCCCTCGGTCCAGATGCAGAAGCGTGACGAGCGCGACGGCCGTCGCGACCGCCGCTGATCGGTTTCAGGAAAGGATAAGAGAATGGCCGCCAAACCGTTTTTCCGCCGCCGCAAGACCGACCCCTTCGAGGGCGAGAACGCGCCGAAGATCGACTACAAGGACACCAAGCTCCTGCAGCGCTACATCTCCGAGCGCGGCAAGATCGTGCCCTCGCGCATCACCGCCGTCGGCTCCAAGAACCAGCGCAAGCTCGCCCAGGCGATCAAGCGCGCGCGGTTCCTGGCGCTGCTGCCCTACGCCGTGAAATAAGGAGACCGACCATGGACGTGATCCTTCTGGAACGTGTGGCCAAGCTCGGCCAGATGGGCGAGATCGTGAAGGTCAAGGACGGCTACGCCCGTAACTTCCTTCTGCCCCAGGGCAAGGCGCTGCGCGCCAACGACGCCAACAAGGCCCGCTTCGAGGACCAGAAAGCCCAGCTCGAGGCGCAGAACCTCGAGTCGAAGAAAGAGGCCGAGAAGATGGCCGAGAAGCTCGACGGGCAGCAGTTCGTCGTGATCCGCTCGGCCTCCGACGGCGGCTCGCTCTACGGCTCGGTCACCACCCGCGACGTCGCGGACTCGGCCACCGAGGCGGGCTTCACCGTCGACCGCAAGCAGGTCGTGCTGCGCGGCCCGATCAAGGAGCTGGGCCTCTACGAGGTGACCGTGGTGCTGCACCCCGAGGTGGACGCCACCATCGAGGTCAACGTCGCCCGCTCGCCCGAAGAGGCCGAGCTGCAGGCGTCGGGCAAGTCGATCCAGGACCTGGCCGCGGAAGAAGAAGCCGCTGCCGAGTTCGAGATCCAGGGCCTGTTCGACGACATCGGCGGCGCCGCCAATGACGACGAGGGCCAGCAGGGCTGATCGCCCCGCCAGGCTTGGAAACGGAAAGGGCCGCGTCGCAGGACGCGGCCCTTTCTTCATGTCTTGCCCGCGGCCGCCGCCGGGCCGATGCTGGACCGGCCGACACGACCCGCCCGCGCAGGAGACCGCCATGCCCCGCCTTGCCGACCGGACCTGCCTGATCACCGGCGCGGCGCGCGGCATCGGCGCCGCCATCGCCCGCCGCTTCGCCACCGAGGGCGCGCATGTGATCGTCACCGACCGCGACGCCGGCGCGGCCGAGGCGCTGGCGCGCGAGATCGGCGGCACCGGCCGCGGCCTCGACGTCACCGACGAGGCGGGCTGGCAGGCGCTGGCCGGCGCGCACCCGATGCTCGACGTGCTGGTCAACAATGCCGGCATCACCGGCTTCGAGGCCGGCGCCGCGCCGCACGACCCCGAGGCGGTCGCCCTGCCCGACTGGCGCCGCGTCATGGCCGTCAATCTCGACGGCGCGATGCTGGGTTGCCGCCACGCGCTGCGGCTGATGCGCGGCCGCGGCGGCGCGATCGTCAACATCGCCTCGCGATCGGGGCAGACCGGCGTGGCGGGCGCGGCGGCCTATGCCGCCTCCAAGGCCGGCCTGCTGAGCCTGACGAAGAGCGTGGCGCTGCACGGCGCGGCGATGTCGCCGCCGGTGCGCTGCAACGCCGTGGTGCCGGGCGCGGTGCTGACCGGCATCTGGGAGCCGATGCTGGGCTCGGGCCCAGACCGCGCCGAGCGCATGGCCGCGCTCACCGCCGACACGCCGCTCGCCCGCTTCGGTCGGCCCGAGGAGGTCGCCGCCGCCTGCGTGACGCTGGCCTCGGACGAGTCCGCCTTCGTCACCGGCGCCGAGTTCGCGGTGGATGGCGGGCTGTCGGCGCGTTAGGCGTCACGCCTGAGGCGTGCCGGGCGTCGTCTCGCCTGAGGCGTGCCGGGCGTCGTCACGCCTGAGGCGAGCTAGACCTCTTCGCTCCGGCGCCTGAGCACCCGCGCCGGGTTGCCGCCCACCGTCGTGCCCGCGGCCACGTCGCGCGTCACCACCGCGCCCGCGCCGATGATCGCGTCGTCGCCCACCGTGACGCCGGGCATCAGCAGCGCGCCGCCGCCGATCCAGACATTGGCGCCGATGCGGATGGGCCGCCCGAACTCCAGCCCGTCGCGGCGCGACTGCGCGTCGCGCGGGTGGTCGGGGGTCAGGATCTGCACGCCGGGGCCGATCTGCGTCAGATCGCCGATCGAAATTTCCACCACGTCGAGAAGCACGCAGTTGAAGTTCAGGAACACGCCCTCGCCGAGCCGGATGTTCATGCCGTAATCGCAGTAGAAGGGCGGCCGGATCACCGCGCCCTGCCCGACATGCGCCATGATCTCCGAAAGCTTGGCGTGGCGCTCGGCCACCGGGGCGGTCGACATGGCGTTGTAGTCGGCCATCCAGTTCTTGGCGCGGCCGACCAGCGCCTGAAGCTCCGGGTCGCCGGCGCGGTAGAGCTCGCCCGCCAGCATCTTGTCCTTCTCGCTGCGCATCTCGTCCTCCGATGGTTCGCGGCGCGAGTGGAGCACCGCGCGGCCCGCCCGGCAAGCCGCTGCCGTGGCGGCAGCCCGCCGCATGCGGGAAATAATCATTCAACCGTCACGCGCATTGGTTAAGGTCGGAGCCATGACACGGGGGCGCACGTCCCCCGACAGCAACAGGGAAACGACCCATGGCCTTGATCCTGAACCGTCGCGGCTTCCTCGCCGGAAGCTCCGCCATGATCGCGCTGCACCCCTTCTCGGTGCGCGCCCAGTCCAACCAGGCGCATCTGCGCATCATGGAAACCACGGACCTGCACGTCCACGTCTACCCCTACGATTATTACGCGGACCGCGAGATCGACACGGTCGGCCTCGCGCGTACCGCGAAACTGATCGAGGACATCCGGTCCGAGGCCACCAACTCGGTGCTGTTCGACAATGGCGACTTTTTGCAGGGCAACCCGATGGGCGACTACATCGCCTATGAGCGCGGCATGCCCGAGGGCGCGATGCACCCGGTGATCGAGGCGATGAACACGCTCGGCTTCGACGCCTCGACGCTCGGCAACCACGAGTTCAACTACGGGCTCGACTTCCTGATGAACTCGGTCTCCGGCGCGGCCTTCCCGATCGTGTCGTCGAACGTGGTGACCAAGGCCGGCGCGAGCATCACCGAGGACGAGACGCTGGTGCCGCCCTACACCATCCTCGAGCGCGAGATCACCGACGGCGCGGGCGAGACCCATGCCATCAGGATCGGTGTGATCGGCTTCGTGCCGCCGCAGATCATGAACTGGGACCGCAAGCACCTCGAGGGAAAGGTCGAGCCGCGCGACATCGTGCGCGCCGCCGAGGCCTACGTGCCGAAGATGAAGGAAGAGGGCGCGCAGATCATCGTGGCGCTGGCCCATAGCGGCATCGGCCCGGTCGAGCACACCGAGGGCATGGAGAACGCGGCGATCCCGCTCGCGGGCGTCGAGGGGATCGACGTCGTGCTCACGGGGCACAGCCACCTCGTCTTCCCCGGCCCCGACTACGCCGAGACGCCCGGCGTCGACGTCGAGGCCGGCACGATCGGCGGCAAGCCGGGCGTGATGGCGGGCTTCTGGGGCAGCCACATGGGCCTCGTCGACCTGATGCTCGAGCGCGACGGCGAGGGCTGGAAGGTCGCCTCTTCCGAGGTCGAGGCGCGGCCGATCTACGAGCGCGGCGAGGATCGCTCGATCACGCCGCTGGTCGAGAGCTTCGACCCGGTGCTGCAGGCGGTGGCTGACGAGCACCAGGAGACGCTCGACTACGTGCGCCGCGCGGTGGGCAAGACCGACGCGCCGCTGCACAGCTACTTCGCGCTGGTGGCGGACGACCCGTCGGTGCAGATCGTCTCGAACGCGCAGCGCTGGTACATCGAGCAGATGCTGAAGGGCACCGAGCACGAGGGGCTGCCGATCCTCTCGGCGGCGGCGCCCTTCAAGGCCGGCGGCCGCGGCGGGCCGGACTACTACACCGACGTGCCCACCGGCGACGTGGCGATCAAGAACGTGGCCGACCTCTACCTCTACCCCAACACGGTGCGCGCGGTGCGCGTGACCGGGGCCGAGGTCAAGGACTGGCTCGAGCGCTCGGCCGGCATGTTCAACCACATCGAGAAGGGCGAGGAGGAGCAGGTCCTGCTCAATGACGACTTCCCCTCCTACAATTTCGACGTGATCGACGGCGTGACCTACCGCATCGACCTGTCGCAGCCCGCCAAGTTCGACCGCGAGGGCGCGGTGGTGAACCCCGACACCAACCGCATCCAGGACCTGCAGTTCGAAGGCCGGCCGATCGACCCCGAGCAGGAGTTCATCATCGCGACGAACAACTACCGCGCCACCGGCGGCGGCTCCTTCCCCGGCGCGGACGGCTCGACCATCGTGTTCGAGGCGCCCGACACCAACCGCGACGTGATCGTGCGCTACATCGTCGAGCAGGGCACGATCAGCCCCTCGGCCGACGCGAACTGGAGCTTCGTGCCGATGGACGGCACCACGGTGCTGTTCGACACCGGCCCGCGCGCGGCGGAATACCTCAACGACGTCAAGGGCGTGCAGATCGCGCCGGCGGGCGACGGGCCGGACGGCTTCGCGCGCTTCGTGATCCGGCTCTGAGCCGGGGCTGACGAGACGACCCCGGGGGCCGGGGCGCCACGCGGCGCCCCGGCCCCCTGCCGTTTCCGCGACCGGCCGGCGGGTGTATCGTGGATGCGGGAGGGCGCGCGGATGCAGGATCCGGCCGAGGCCCGCGCCGCCATGGTCGAGCGGCAACTGGTCGCGCGCGGCATCCGCGACGCGCTGGTGCTGCGCGCCATGGGCCATGTCCCGCGAGAGCGCTTCGTGCCCGAGGGGCTGGTGCGGCTCGCCTATGCCGACGGGCCGCTGCCGATCGGCGCCGGGCAGACCATCTCGCAGCCCTACATCGTCGCGCGGATGATCGAGGCGGCCCGGCCCAGGCCCGGCGACCGCGTGCTCGAGATCGGCGCCGGGTCGGGCTACGCCGCGGCGGTGATGGCCGAGATGGGGCTGCGGGTCGTCGCGATCGAACGCCTGCCCGAGCTGGCCGAGGCCGCCGGGGCGCGGCTGCGGGCGCTGGGGCTTTCGGTCGAGATGCACGTGGCCGACGGCAGCGCCGGCTGGCCGTGGGCCGCGCCCTTCGACGCGATCCTCGTCGCCGCCGCCGTACCCGAGCCGCCGCCCGCGCTTTACGACCAGCTCGCCCCCGGCGGGCGGCTGGTGCTGCCGGTCGGCCCGGCCGAAGGCGTGCAGCGGCTGCTGCGGCTGACCCGCGCGCCGGAAGGCGGGCGTCTCGACGACCTCGGCGCGGTGCGCTTCGTGCCGCTTCTGGGGCAGGCCGGCTGGCGCGGCTGAGCCCGCGGCTTCCCCGATCGTGCGAAACCCTGTCTAATGGAGGCGGGAGGCAGGGCGATGCCACGGGTGCTGGACTGGGCCGAACGACTGACGGATCCGTCCGTGCGCGCGGCCATCGGCCGGCGGCTCGAGGAGCTGGCCGTGGTCGCCTTCAACATGGTGCGCTGGAGCCTCGTGGTCGGCTTCACCCGGCTGGTGGCGCAGGAGACCGGCTGGCCCGGTTTCCGGCTGCTGGACTGGCTGCTTTCGGCGCTGCTGTTCGCCTACCTGCTCTCGGTCTTCATGCTGCGGCCCGAGATCCCGATCTTTTCCCGGCTCGACAGCCGCCGCAAGCGGCTGATCCAGAGCGCGCTGAACTCGGCGGTCTGCATGGCCGCCTTCATGGCGGCGATGATGGCGATCGACGCGCTGGTCGACACGGCGGCGCAGATGGAGCTCGACACCGGGCTGCGTTGAGCGGGCTTGCCCGCGCCGCCGCGCTGCGCCAGCATCCGCGGCGGGACGAGGACCGGGAGGACGGGCATGGACGGCAGCGAGTTCGACGCCGTGGCGGCGCGCATCCGCGCGAGCTTTGCGCAGCAGAGCATGATGGCGACGCTGGGCGCCGGGATCGAGGAGGTGGCGCCGGGCTATTGCCGGATCGGCGCGGCGATCGCGCCGGGGCTGCGTCAGCAGCACGGCGTCGCCCATGCCGGGCTGGCCTTCTCGATCGGCGACAGCGCCGCCGGCTACGCCGCGCTGAGCCGGCTCGGGCCGGAGGAGGACGTGGTGACGGCCGAGATGAAGATCAACCTGCTCGCCCCGGCGCAGGGCGAGCGGCTCGTGGCCGAGGGCCGGGTGGTCCGGGCCGGGCGGCGGCTGATCGTCGTCACCGCCGAGGTCCGCGCCGTCGCCAAGGACGGCGCGGAGCGCGCGGTCGCGCTGTTGCAGGGCACGATCGTGCCGGTGCCGGCGGCGGGCTGACCGCCCGGGAGTCTCAGGCGGCGGCGGGCCGGCGCGTGGCCCCGAGCCGGGTCGCCGCCAGCGCGCTCAGCCCGACCATCGCCGCCGCGGTGCCGAGACAGGCCGGCAGGCCGCCGAGCTGGTAGGTCACGCCCGACAGCAGCGTGCCCAGCAGCCGGCCGGCGGCGTTCGACATGTAGTAGAAGCCGACATCCATGGTCACCCGCTCCGCGCTCGAGAAGGCGAGGATCAGGTAGGAGTGCAGCGAGGAGTTCACCGCGAAGAGCGCGCCGAAGAGCATCAGCCCCGCCACCAGCGCCAGCGTCAGCCATGTTGCCGGCTCGCCCGCGAGCCAGACCAGCGCGGCGAGCGCGGCCGGCACCACGAAGAGGGCGCCGGCCCAGCGCCGCGCCGCGCCCGCGAGCTCTGCCTCGGGCCTGTGGGCCGCGCGCAGCAGCCGCGGCGCCCAGGCCTGCACCGCGCCGTAGAGGATGGTCCAGACCGCCATGAAGCTGCCGATCAGGAAGAATGCCGCGCGGTTGCCCGCCTCCGAGCCGTCGGAGAGCACCGCGTAGAAGTAGATCGGGATGCCGACCACGAACCACACGTCGCGCGCGCCGAACAAAAACAGCCGCGCCGCCGAGAGCCAGTTGATGTCGCGGTCCTTCGAGAACACCTCGCGGAACTTCGCGCCCTTGCGGCCCTGCGGCAGGCCCGGCGGCATCCGCAGCCGGATCGCCACGAGGATCACGGCCAGCACCGCCGCCATCGCCAGCACCGAAGGCACGAAGCCTATGAGCGCCAGCAGCGCCGCGCCCAGAAGGAAGCCCATGCCCTTCACCGCGTTCTTCGAGCCGGTCAGCACCGCGACCCAGCGGAACAGGCCGCCCTGCCCCGATGGCGCCAAGAGCTTGACCGCGCTCTTGGCGCTCATCTTCGAGAGGTCCTTGGCGACGCCGGAGGCACCCTGCACGGCCATCACGTAGGCGACCGAGGCCCAGAGCCCCCAGCCCGGGTCGAGCGCGGCCAGCGCCAGGAGCGCGGCGACCTGCAGGCCGAGCCCGGCATAGAGCGTCGAGGTCAGGCCGAAGCGCGCCGCGATCCAGCCGGCCGAGAGGTTGGTGACGACGCCCGCGACCTCGTAGAGCAGGAACAGGTAGGCCAGCTGCACCGGCGAGAAGCCGAGGCCATGGAAATACAGCAGCACCAGCATCCGGAGCGCGCCGTCGGTGAGCATGAAGGCCCAGTAGGCGGCGGTGACGGCGATGTAGGCCGAGAGCCCCTCGGGCCGGGCGGTCACAGCCGCCCCCCCACCATGCGCGCCACGTCGACGAGGCGGTGCGCGTAGCCCATCTCGTTGTCGTACCAGGCGTAGATCTTCACCTGAGTGCCGTTCACCACCATGGTCGAGGGCGCGTCGATGATCGCGGAGCGCGGGTCGTTGGTGTAGTCGGCCGAGACCAGCGGCCGGGTCTCGTAGCCGAGGATGCCCTCGAGCGGCCCCTCGGAGGCGGCGCGCAGCAGCGCGTTCACCTCGTCCACGTCGGTCTCGCGCTCCACCTCGAAGACGCAGTCGGTGAGCGAGGCGTTCAGGAGCGGCACCCGCACGGCATGGCCGTTCAGCCGGCCCTTCAGCTCCGGGTAGATCAGCGTGATCGCGGTGGCCGAGCCGGTGGTGGTCGGGATCAGCGAATTGAGCGCCGAGCGCGCGCGGCGCAGGTCCTTGGCGGGCCGGTCGACGATGGTCTGGGTGTTGGTCACGTCGTGGATCGTGGTGATCGCGCCGTGGCGGATGCCCAAGGCCTCGTGGATCACCTTGACCACCGGGGCGAGGCAGTTGGTGGTGCAGCTCGCCGCCGTGACGATGTCGTGGGCGTCGGGGTCGTAGCTCTCGTCGTTGACGCCGTAGACGATGTTGGCGGTGCGCCCGTCCTTGACCGGCGCGCTGACCACGACCTTCTTCACCCCGGCCGCGAAATAGGGGGCGAGCTTCGCCTCGGTTTTGAACACGCCGGTGCAGTCGATCACCACGTCGACGCCGTCGAGCGGCAGATCGTCGATGCGCTTCTCGGCATGGACCGGCAGGCGGGTGCCGTCGATGGTGACCGCGGTCTCGTCGGCCGAGAACGCGGCGGGCCAGCGGCCATGCACGCTGTCGAACTCCAGCAGGTGGGCGTGCATCGCCGGGTCGCCCACCGCGTCGTTGATCCAGGCGATCTCGGCGCCGCTCTCGATGAGCGGGCGCAGGGCGAGCTTTCCGATCCGGCCGAGGCCGTTCAGCGCGTAGGTGGTCATTGCGGATCCTTTCCGGTCGTGAGGCCGTCGACGGCGCGCTGGATCGCGATCCGGTCGAGCGCCGCGAAGTCGAGCGTGGTGAAGAGTTCGATGCGCCGGCGCAGCGCGCCGTAGACCTGGTGGAAGGCCAGCTGCCGCTCTGGCCCGGTGCCGGTGGCCTTCACCGGGTCGGGCTGGCCCCAATGTCCCGAGATCGGCTGGCCGGGCCAGGCTGGGCACTCCTCGTTGGCGGCGCGGTCGCAGACGGTGAAGACGAAATCGAGCGCAGGCGCCTCGGCGCCGCGGAACTCCTCCACCGTCTTGGCGCGCAGGCTGGCGGTGTCGTGGCCGTTCGCCTCGAGCACCTGCAGGGCCATCGGGTTGAGCTCGGAGCGCGGGCTGGTGCCGGCCGAGAAGGCGCGGAAGCGTTCGCCGCCGATGTCGCGCAGGATCGCCTCCGCGAAGATCGAGCGGGCCGAGTTGCCGGTGCAGATGAACAGCACGTTGTAGGGTCTGCGGGTCATGGCGAAGCCTCTGGCGGCGGTCGGGTCCAGCTGGGCGGGGCGCAGCGCCGGGCGGCTGCGGCAGCAATCCTCGATCAGGTAGCTCAGGAGGCCGCCGGCCCGCTCCATGTCGGCGCGGTAGAGCAGCGAGCGGCCCTGCCGCAGCTGCGCGATCAGCCCGGCCTGGCGCAGCGCCGAGAGATAGGCCGACAGCGTGTTGGCCCGCACCTCGAGCATCCCGGCGATCTCGCCGGCGGGCACCGCGTCGGGGTAGCGGCGCATGAGCAGGCGAAACAGCGCGAGGCGTTGCGGATGGGCCAGCACGGCCAGCGATTCGACGGCGTTCGATTCCATAGTTCAGGAATACTCGAATTATCGAATTGCTGTAAACCGGGCTTGGAGAGATCGGCGGCCCCGGCGGCCCTGCCCTTGCCATGCCGGGACGGGCGGCGCGGTCAGCCGCGGGTCGCGGCCACCATCCAGTCAGCCGCGGGTCGCGGCCACCAGACCGGTCAGATGCGCGAGGTTCTTGGCGGCGATCTTCAGATGCGCCATCGGACGGGCCCGGACGAGGCTCTTGGTCATGTAGGCCTCGAAGGTCAGGCGCTGCACGTCGATGTCGTGGCAGAGCGAAACGAAGCGCTCGCGCCGGTCGTCGGAGCGGTAATAGGCCGACTGCATCGAGCGCAGCACCCGAAACACCGTGCCGTGCTCGCGCAGGAAGCGCCTGCGCGCCAGCCGCAGGTCGCGGGCGCGGCCCGAGGCGAGCGTGGCGGCGGCGGCCTCGGCGGCGAGCCTCCCGCCGACCATGGCGTAGTAGATCCCCTCGCCCGAGGAGGGCGCGACCACGCCCGCGGCATCGCCCGCCAGCACCACGTCGCGGCCGTTGTCCCAGCGCTCGAGCGGCTTCAGCGGGATCGGCGCGCCCTCGCGGCGCAGCGTCTCGCAGTCCGCGAGACCGCTTGCCGCGCGCAGCGTCGCGGTCGCGGCCTTGAGGTCGACCCGCCCCTGCCCCGAGCCCATGCCGATGCTGGCCGAGGCGCCATGCGGGAAGACCCAGCCGTAGAAATCGGGCGAGACGCGGCCGTCATAAACCACGTCGCAGCGCGACGGGTCCCAGCCCGCGCCCGAGGGCGCGGCGACGATCTCGTGATAGGCCATGACGTAAGGGATGCGGTCACCGCCCGGCAGTTCGGCCCGCGCCACGCGCGAACGCGCGCCGTCGGCGCCGATCACCAGCCGCGTGGCGACGGCACGTTCTTCGCCGCTGGCCTTGTCGCGGTAGCGCAGCCGGGTGACGCCGCCCTCGCGCTCGACCCCGAGATAGGTGCCGGCCAGCCGCGTCGCCCCGGCGGCCGCGGCGCGGGCGCGCAGGAAAGGGTCGAAATCCTTGCGGTCGACCATGCCGACGAAGCCGTTCTCGATCGCGATGTCGACATGCCGGCCGGTGGGCGAGACCATGCGCGCGGTGGTGATCTTCGCCACCAGCAGCTCGTCCGGGATCGCGAAGTCCGCGATCAGCCGCGGCGGGATCGCGCCGCCGCAGGGCTTGATCCGGCCCTCTCGGTCGAGAAGCGCCACCGCGTGCCCCGCGCGGGCGAGGTCTTCGGCCGCCGTCGCCCCCGCCGGGCCGCCGCCCACCACCACCACGTCGAACATCAGCCCTCTCCCGCCAGCGGCCGGGGCGCGCGCGTGCCGGGCGCGACCGCCCGCACGGCGAGCGCCGCGGCCAGAACGAACAACATCGCCTCAATCAGGAACACCGCGCCGAAGCCCGCGGCATCGCTGCCCATGAGGCCGCGCAAGAGGTCGGCAAGGCCCGCGCCCGCGAGCCCGCCGATCCCGGCGGCGATGGCCTGCGCCGCGCCCCAGAGCCCCATCCGCGTGCCTTCGCGCCGGTCGCGGCCCTGCCCGGCCAGCGCCATCATCGCGGCGATCGCGGCGACGGCGAAGACGCCGTTGCAGAAGCCCAGCGCCACGGCGGCGGCGATCAGCGCGGCCCCGCTGCCGGTCTGCGCCACGAGGCTGACGGCGGCGAGGCTCGCCGCCGAGCCGAGGCAGCCGCCGACCACCCATGAGCGCAGCCTGCCGAGGCCGAAGCCGGTGGCGGCGATGCCGACGGTCAGCATGCCGAGGAACACGCCGCCGTTCTGCGCGCCGCTGAGCGATGTGGACTGGCCGGGCGTGAAGCCGAAGACCAGCCCGGCATAGGGCTCGAGGATCAGCTCCTGCATGAAATAGGCGGTCATCGACAGGAAGACGAAGACGGTGAAGCGCCGCGCCGCGGGCTCGGCCCAGATCTCGGCCAGCCCCTCGCGCAGCTTCGCTTTGGGCTCGGGCGGGCGCGGCTCGACCTTGGCCTCAATGCCGGCGATGGCGAGGCCGGTCAGCGCCACCGCGCCGAGGCCCAGCGCCGCCACGATGCGCAGCAGCAGCCCCGGCGAATAGGGGTCGAGCAGCGCGCCGACCGTGCCGGCGGTGACCGCGATGCCCGCCACCATCATCAGCCATGTGATGGTCGCGGCGGCGGCGCGGCGCTCGGGCGCGGCGGCGCTCGCGAGAAGCGCCAGCAGCGAGGTGCCCGAGGCGCCGACGCCGAGGCCGATCGCGGCGTAGGCTACGACCGAGAGCGCCAGGCCGGCGGCGAAGCTGTGCTGCATTATGACGACGCCCAGCGCCGCGCCGAAGCCGCCCAGCGCCAGCACCGCCATGCCGCCGGTGATCCAGCGGCTGCGGCGGCCCTGCGTGTCGGAGAAGAAGCCCCAATGCGGCCGGGTGATCTGGATGCCGTAATGCAGCCCCACGAGCAGGCCGGGCAGCAGCGCCGGCAGCGCCAGCTCGACCACCATCAGCCGGTTCAGCGTCGAGGTGGTCAGAACGACGATCGCGCCGAGGCACATCTGCACCAGACCGAGCCGGATGATGGCGACCCAGCCCAGCATCAGCCCAGGCCCCTGAGCGCGAAGGCGGCGATCATCATGCCGGTGACGTAGAACAGCACGCCGGTGCCGTTGTACCACGGCGCGCGCGCCTTCGGGTCGCGCAGCAGCACCCGCATCGCCGCCGCCTGCGCGGCGAGCAGCGCCACGAGGGCCGCGGCGTGCCATGGCCGGTCCCAGAGCATCATGAGCGCGATCACCGCGAGCTGCGGCAGCGCCATCACCCAGCAGGCCAGCTTTGCGGCGCGCGCGGGCCCGAGCGTCACCGGCAGCGAGTTGACACCGAAGGCGCGGTCGCCCTCCAGCGCCTTGAAATCGTTGAGCGTCATGATGCCGTGCGCGCCCAGCGCGTAGAGCGCGGCCAGCGCCAGCACCTCGGGCCGCGGCGCGCCGGCGGACAGGATGGCGGCGCCGGTGATCCATGGCAGCCCCTCGTAGCACAGCCCGACCAGCCCCGGCCCCCAGAGGCCCGAGCGCTTGAGCCGCAGCGGCTCGGCCGAGTAGGCCCAGGCGGCGAGCACGGCGAGCAGCGTCGCGCCGAAGCCCCATGGCCCCAGCAGCCGGCCGAGCGCCAGCGCCAGAACGGTCATCGCCAGCGCCACGGCGAGGCCCCACGGCGCCGGCACGCGGCCCGAGGGGATCGGGCGGCCCGGCTCGTTCACCGCGTCGACATGGCGGTCGCACCAGTCGTTGGCGGCCTGGCTCATGCCGCAGACCACCGGCCCGGCCAGCGCGAGACCGAGCAGCACCATCGGCCAATGCGCCAGCGGGTCCGCGCCGGAGGAGACGGTGCCGCAGAGAAAGGCCCAAACCGGCGGGAACCAGGTGATCGGCTTGATCAGCTCCAGCAGCGCCCGCGGTTCGGGCCATGTCCGGTCAGTCCGGCCTGTCCGGCCTGTCCGGGCACGTATGACTTGATTGACACACATGGTGTCAATCTAGCCTGACATGTCGGTTCAGGGAAGCCGTTTCTCGCGGTGCGGTTCAGCTGTCGCCGGAGCTGTCGATCAGCCCGTACTTGCGCAGCTTCACGTAGAGGCTCTGGCGCGACAGGCCGAGCATCTCGGCGGCGGCGACGCGGTTGTTGTTGGTGAGCTGCACCGCGGTCTCGATGCAGAGCTTCTCGACCACGTCGGTGGTGGCGGCGACGAGATCCTTGAGCGGCGCGGTGCCGACGAGGTCCATGACGTTCTTCATCGCCTCGGGGCTCATCGCCGCGCCGGCCTCGTCGAGCGTCGCCTCCTCGCGGGCCGAGACGTCGCGGATCACGAAGCCGAGCCCGTCCTCGCCGCGCCGGCCGAGCCGGGCGACCGCGATCTCGACCGCGACGCGGGTGCCGACCACGCCTTCGAGCTGGGCGGCGTAGTTGCGCAGCTTGCGCGCGTCGAGCGTGTTGTCGAGCAAGAGCTTCAGGTCGACGCCGCCGCGCGCGAGGAAATCCGAGAGCGGCCGGCCCTGCACGTCGCGCGGCTGCGCCGCGTCGGCCAGCGTCAGGAAGGCCTCGTTGGCGTCGCGGATCACGCCCTTGACGTCGGTGAAGACGACCGCGTCGGGCCCGGCCTCCCAGAGCGCGGCCAGCCGGTCGGACAGCTCGGAGCCGCCGCGTTCCTCGTCGGCGACCGGTTGCAGCCGCACCAGCATCGCCATGTCGCCGGAGGCGCGGAACAGCTCGGGCACCAGCCGCAGGGCGCGGCCGCTGCGCCGGGCCAGCGCCTCGAGATGCGGCGCGTCCTTGTCGGCGGCGGCGCGGCGCAGCGCCTCGGTGAACTCGCCGCGGCGGCGGCCCTCGAAGGCCTGCGCCACGGCGCTGCCCTGCAGCGCGTCGCGCCGGGCCCCGAGCAGGAGCGCGGCGGCGCCGTTCAGATCCTCGATCCGGCCGGCCTCGGGGTCGATCACCAGGATCGGTGTCTCGGAGGCCTCGAGCACCACGCGGTAGCGGGTCTCGCGGCCGCGCGCGCGCTCCTGGTCGCGCTCGCGCGCGATCTGCTCGCGCACCAGCCGCTGCTGCAGCTCGGCGATGGCCTGCAGGTCGCGGCCGAGCAGCAGCACCGTCTCGCCGACATCGTGCAGGCTGTAGCGCACCGGAAAGCCCCAGCTGGCGTTGTCGAGATGGTTCAGCTCCAGCGCGCCGCCGCCTTCGCCGGCGCGGTGGCTGCGGATGCGGCGCTGGAACTTCTCGCGGCTCTCGACGGTGAGGAAGCTGCCGAAGTCGCGGCCGACCCAGTGGTCGAGCCGGCCGAGCGTGCGCCGCTCGGGGTTGACCGCGATGCCGCGGATCACGTTCTGCGCGTCGATCGAGATCGCGATGTCGGCGACGTCCGCCACGATGCTGTCGAGCCCCTCGGGCACGGCCAGAACGCCGGTCAGCAGGGCATCGTAGGGAGAGCTGTGTTCGGTCACGTCATACCTATTCTGGGGGCCCGGCCCCCGAACCTCACGCCGCCCCCGATGACAGCGCTCCTGCGACGGTGACGAGGCCGCAGCGCGCGATCGCCTCGCGCACGCTCGAGACCGCGTGGTCGACCCCGGTGATGCGGCCGGCCTCGCGCGTCAGCGCCACGACGCAGCCGCCCAGCACGATCGGCACCGAGGGCCTCGCATCCGTCCTAAGGGCATCCACCAATCCCGCCAGTTCTTCAAGCACTTTCAGGCTGCCGCCGGTCAGGCCGATCATCGCGTAGCGGCGCGACATCACCTGTTGCGACAGCTCCGCCCCGCCCAGCCCGATCGCGACATGCACCCAGATTCCGTGGCGGCGGAACTGGTCGGCGGCGACGAAGGCGCCAAGCGAATGGTCCTCGAAGCGCGGCACCACCATCAGCACCGACTGGCCCAGCGGCACGGTGCGGTCGGGCGTGCCGTGCCCGGCCTCGCCGCGTTCGCGGATCAGCCGCTGCAGCCGGCCGGTGCCGACCGTGACCTCGACGAAGCTGGCGCGGTCCTGCACCCAGTACTCGCCCAGAAGGCGCGCCGCGTCCGGGACGTAGCGCTCGAACAGCTCGTCGCCGCCGACGCCGCTGGCGCGCAGCGCGGCCACGACCCTGAGATGCAGCGTCTCGGACTCGGCCATCAGCGCCTCGGTCAGCTCGCGCACCCAGTCGTCGACGCGGGCCGGGACGGGGCCCGAGCGCGCGGCGACCATGGAGCTGAGCGCGGCCTCGACGAGCACGCATATGCCCTTGTGCTGGCGGTCCGGCGCGGTATCGGGATTGCGGTGGTCGATGACGTACATGGCATCCTCCATGCCGATGTCGGGATCGCCACCCAGGAGCCTCGTCCTTCGATCCGAGCGTCCCAATGGGGACCAAGGTGCGTGACGCAAGGGCATCTGTCAAACATTCCTGACACTCGGAGCGCGGAAACTTACGCCGACGTCGGGTACGGGGCCCCGGCCGCCAAGCCTTCTCTCATTCGCAGCAATCCTTACGGTTATGGTGCGGCAAATCGCGCGGACCCGCAGCGGCGCCCCGCTCGCGGTACGGGCTGGGCTGTAAATCAAAGTTGACACTTTGGCCGGCGCGTTCCTAGTATCGGGGCAGCCATCCGCTTTGCATGACGGGAGGACGATCGTGCCGGCGAAACCTGCCAGGGCGACCGCGGCGATCTACAGCGCCGAGCAACGCGCCCGCCGCGACGCCACGATCTGGACGCCGGTGCAGGGCGTGCTGGCGCCGCTGCAGTTCCTCGCCTTCCTGGTCTCCCTCATGCTGGTCTGCCGCTACCTCGCCACCGGCGCGGGCTACGGCGCGGCGACGGTCTCGATCCTGGTGAAGACCGGGCTGCTCTACGCCATCATGCTGACCGGCGCGATCTGGGAGAAGCGGGTCTTCGGCCAGTACCTCTTCGCGCCGGCCTTCTTCTGGGAGGACGTGTTCAGCTTCGCGGTGATCGCGCTGCACACCGCCTATGTGGTCGCGCTCCTGCAGGCCGCCGGGCCCGGCACGGAGATGGGCCTCGCGCTCGCGGCCTATGCCGCCTACCTCGTCAATGCCGGGCAGTTCCTGCGCAAGCTGCGGCTCGCCCGCCGCGAGGCCGCGCCGTGACCCGGCACGAGCACCCCACCCCCGGCTGCCGCGACGCGCCGGTGCTGCGCGAGCGCGGCCAGCGCGAGGTGTTCTGCGGGCTCACCGGCATCGTCTGGCTGCACCGCAAGATGCCCGACGCCTTCTTTCTCGTGGTCGGCTCGCGCACCTGCGCGCATCTGCTGCAATCGGCGGCGGGGGTGATGATCTTCGCGGAGCCGCGCTTCGCCACCGCTATCCTCGAGGAGACCGACCTCGCCGGCATGGCCGACGCACAGGAGGAACTCGACCGCGTGGTCGCGCGGCTGCTGGCGCGGCGGCCCGACATAAGGCGGCTGTTCCTCGTGGGCTCCTGCCCGTCCGAGGTGATCAAGCTCGATCTCGGCCGCGCCGCCGCGCGGCTGAGCGCGACGCACGGGCCCGCGCTCCGGGTGCTGTCCTATTCCGGCTCGGGCATCGAGACGACCTTCACCCAAGGCGAGGACGCCTGCCTCGCCGCCATGGTGCCCGCCCTGCCCGAGACGCCGGTGCGGCAGCTCATGGTCGCGGGCGCGCTGCCCGACGTGGTCGAGGACCAGATGCGCGGCCTGCTGGACGGGCTCGGCATCGCGCCGCTGGCGCTCCTGCCCGCGCGCCGGGCCGATGCGGCCTGCGCGGTCGGACCCGGCACCGTGGTGGCGCTGGTGCAACCCTTTCTCGGCGACACGCGGGCGGCGCTGGAGCGGCGCGGCGCGCGGGTGATCGACGCGCCCTTCCCCTTCGGCGAGGAGGGCACGACGCTCTGGCTCGCCGCGCTCGCGCGCGAGTTCGGCGTCGCGCCAGAGCGGTTCGAGGCCGTGACCGCCGCGCCGCGCGCCCGCGCCCGCCGCGCGGTGGCGCAGGCGGCCGAGGCGCTGCGGGGCAAGACCATCAGCTTCCTGCCCGACAGCCAGCTGGAGCTGCCGTTGGCGCGGTTTCTCACGCGCGAATGCGGGATGCGCGCGGTCGAGATCGGCACGCCCTACCTGCACCGCGAGATGCTCGGGCCGGAGCTGGACCTGCTTGCCCCGGGCCCAGTGCTCTCGGAGGGGCAGGACGTCGACCGCCAGCTCGACAGGCTGCGCGCGGCGCGGCCCGACCTCACCGTCTGCGGCCTCGGCCTCGCCAACCCGCTCGAGGCGGAGGGGCTCGCCACCAAATGGGCGATCGAGCTGGTCTTCTCGCCGGTGCATTTCTACGAGCAGGCGGGCGACCTCGCCGGTCTCTTCGCGCGCCCGCTGCGCCGCCGCGCCGTGCTTGGGCTGGAGCCCGCGCCATGAAGCTCGCGGTCTGGACCTATGAGGGGCCGCCGCATGTGGGCGCGATGCGGGTCGCCACGGCGATGCAGGGGCTGCACTTCGTGCTGCACGCGCCGCAAGGCGACACCTATGCCGACCTTCTCTTCACCATGATCGAGCGGCGCGGCGCACGGCCGCCCGTCACCTACACCACCTTCCAGGCCCGCGATCTCGGCGCCGACACGGCCGAGCTGTTCCGAAGCGCCTGCCGCGACGCCTACGCGCGCTTCCGCCCCGAGGCGATGATCGTCGGCGCGTCCTGCACCGCCGAGCTGATCCAGGACGACCCCGGCGGCATCGCCCGCGCGCTCGACCTGCCGGTGCCGGTGATCCCGCTCGACCTGCCCTCCTACCAGCGGCGCGAGAATTTCGGCGCGGACGAGACCTTCCTGCAGATCGTCCGGGCATTGGCGCGCGAGGTGCCCAAGGCCGAACGGCCGAGCGTCAACCTGATCGGCCCGACCGCGCTGGGCTTTCGCCACCGCGACGACATCGCCGAGCTGACGCGGCTGATCGGGGAGACGGGCCTTTCGGTGAACGTCGTCGCGCCCTACGGCGCGCGCCCCGCCGATATCGCCCGGCTCGGCGCCGCGCATGGCAACGTGCTGATGTACCCCGAGACCGGCGAGAGCGCCTGCCGCTGGATGGAGAAGCACCTCGGCCTGCCCTACACCAAGACCGTGCCGATCGGCGTCGGCGCGACGCGCGAGTTTCTCACCGAGCTGGCGGAGATGACCGGCTGCGCGGCCCGGCCCGACGAGGGCCGGCTGCGGCTGCCCTGGTACGCGGCCTCGGTCGATTCCACCTACCTGACCGGCAAGCGGGTCTTCGTCTTCGGCGACGGCACCCATGCCATGGCCGCGGCGCGGGTGGCGCGCGACGAGATCGGCTTCGAGGTGGTGGGCCTGGGCTGCTACAACCGCGAGATGGCCCGGCCGCTGCGCGCCATGGCGCGCGACCACGGCCTTTCGCCGCTCGTCACCGACGATCACCTCGAGGTGGAGGAGGCCATCCTCGCCGCCCAGCCCGAGCTGATCCTCGGCACGCAGATGGAGCGCCACGTGGCCAAGCGGCTCGGCATTCCCTGCGCGGTGATCTCGGCGCCGGTGCACGTGCAGGACTTCCCGGCGCGGCACTCGCCGCTGATGGGGTTCGAGGGCGCGAACGTGCTGTTCGACACGCTGGTGCACCCGCTGGCGATGGGGCTCGAGGAGCACCTGCTGGCGATGTTCCGCGAGGACCCGGAGTTCCACGACGCCGCCGGCCCCAGCCATCTCGGCCCCCACGCCGCGCCGCCGGAGGCCGGGCTGCCGCAGGCCACCGGCATCACGTGGCGGCCCGCCGCCGAGGCCGAGCTGCGCAAGGTGCCGTTCTTCGTGCGCGGCAAGGCGCGGCGCAACACCGAGACCTATGCCGGGGAGCGCGGGCTCTCCGAGATCGACGTCGAGACGCTCTACGAGGCCAAGGCCCATTATGCGCGATGAGGTCCAGACCCGGCGCGCCCCCGCGCCCTACCGCGTCGTCCTTCTGACGCTCGACGCCCATGCGGCCGGGCCCTGCGCGCGGGCGGGCGCGCGGCTCGCGCGCGATTTCCCCGGGCTGACGCTCTCGGTCCATGCCGCCGCCGAATGGGGCGAGCAGCCGCAGACGCTCGACGCCGCCCGCGCCGCCATCGCCACGGCCGACATCGTCGTCACGAGCCTTCTGTTCCTCGAGGACCATGTCGAGGCGATCCGCCCGGCGCTCGAGGCGCGGCGCGACGCCTGCGACGCGATGGCGGGGATCGTCTCGGACGCCAAGATCGTGCGGCTGACCCGGATGGGGCGGCTCGACATGTCGGCGCAGGCGAGCCCGGCCATGGCGCTGCTGAAGCGGCTGCGCGGCTCGTCGAAGCCCGGCTCGGATTCCGGCGCCGCGAAGATGCGGATGCTGCGCCGGCTGCCACGCATCCTGCGGATGATCCCCGGCAAGGCGCAGGACCTGCGGGCGTGGTTCCTGACCATGCAGTACTGGCTCGGCTCGTCGGACGACAACATCGAGGCGATGGTGCGCTTTCTCGTCTCGCGTTACGCCGGACGCGCGGACTGGCGCGGCACGCCGGCGCCCGAGCCGGTCGAGTATCCCGAGACCGGGCTCTACCACCCCGCCCTGCCCGACCGCATCGCCGAGAGCGCCGGGCACCTGCCGCGCCACGACGGCGCGCCGACCGTCGGCGTGCTCCTGATGCGTTCCTACGTGCTGGCGCGCGACACCGCGCATTACGACGCGGTGATCGCGGCGTTGGAGGCGCGCGGGCTGAACGTGATCCCGGCCTTCGCCGGCGGGCTCGACGCGCGCCCGGCGATCGACGGCTATTTCCGCGGTGACAAGGGCACGCGGATCGACGCGCTGCTCTCGCTCACCGGTTTCTCGCTGGTCGGCGGCCCGGCCTACAACGACAGCGACGCGGCGGTGGCGGCGCTCAAGTCGCTCGACGTGCCCTATGTCGCGGCGCATCCGCTGGAGTTCCAGACGCTGGCGCAATGGGCGGCCTCCGAGCGCGGGCTCGGACCGGTCGAGACGACGATGCTCGTGGCCCTGCCCGAGATCGACGGCGCGACCACGCCCACCGTCTTTGCTGGGCGGCCCGGCGCGGGGCATGCGGGGCGCGAGATGGCGCCCTGCCCCGAGCGGGTCGAGATGCTGGCCGCGCGGGTGGCGAAGCTGGCGCGGCTGCGCCGCTCGAAGGCCGCCGAGCGGCGGCTGGCGATCGTGCTGCACGGCTTTCCGCCCAATGCCGGCGCCGCCGGCACCGCCGCCTATCTCGACGTCTTCGCCTCGCTGCACCACCTGCTGGGGCGACTGAAGGCCGAGGGCTACGACATCGACCCGCCCGAAAGCGTCGCGGCGCTGCGCGTGGCCATACTCGAAGGCTCGGCCCGGCAATACGGGCAGGAGGCGAACATCGCCGCGCAGGTGCCGGCGGCCGAGATCGTCACCGGCACGCCGTGGCTTTCGGAGATCGAGGCGCAATGGGGCCCTGCGCCGGGGCAACTGCAGAGCGACGGGCGTGGCGTCTTCGTGCTCGGCCGCCAGTTCGGCAAGGTCTTCGTCGGGCTGCAGCCCGCCTTCGGCCACGAGGGCGACCCGATGCGGCTGATGTTCGAACGCAGCTTCGCGCCGACGCACGCCTTCTCGGCCTTCTATCTCTGGCTGCGCGAGACGTTCCGCGCCGACGCGGTGCTGCATTTCGGGATGCATGGCGCGCTCGAATTCATGCCGGGCAAGCAGGCGGGGCTCTCGGGCGCGGACTGGCCCGACCGGCTGATCGGCGATCTGCCGAACGTCTATCTCTACGCTGCCAACAACCCGTCGGAGGCGACGCTGGCCAAGCGCCGCGCCAACGCGGTGACGGTGACGCACCTGACCCCGCCGCTGGCCGCGGCCGGGCTCTACAAGGGGCTCGCGGAGCTGAAGGACAGCCTCGCGCGCTGGCGCGGCTTGGCGGCGGGCGCGCCCGAGCGGGCCGAGCTGGAGGCGCTGATCGCAGAGCAGGCCGAGGCGGTGGATCTCGGCGGCCTCGCGCCGGACGCGCTGTGGCTGCGGCTTCTGGAGACCGAGCAGGCGCTGGTGCCAGAGGGGCTGCACGTGCTGGGTCGGGCGCTCTCGCCGGAGCGGCGCGACGCCTACCTGTCGCATCTTTCGGACCCTGCCGCGCGCGACCGCGCCGCGAGGCTCCTGGCCGAGGATCACGAGACGCCGGGGCTGATGCGCGCGCTCGCGGGCCGCTTCACCCCGCCGGTGCCGGGCGGCGACCTCGTCCGCTCGCCCGAAATCCTGCCGACCGGGCGCAATATCCACGCCTTCGACCCGTTCCGCATGCCCACCGCCTTCGCCTGCCGCGAAGGCGCGCGGCAGGCGCAGCTCCTGCTCGACACCCATGCCAGCCAGTCACACGGCCTGCCGCGCAGCGTGGCGCTGGTGCTCTGGGGGTCCGACAACATCAAGTCCGACGGCGCGCCGCTGGCGCAGGCGCTGGCGCTGATCGGCGCGCGGCCGCGCTTCGACAGCTTCGGACGGCTCTGCGGCGCCGAACTGATCCCGCTCGACGAGCTCGGGCGGCCGCGGATCGACGTGGTGATGACGCTCTCGGGCATCTTCCGCGACCTGCTGCCGCTGCAGACCCGGCTCCTGGCCGAGGCCGCGCTTCTGGCCGCCGAAGCCGACGAGCCGGTGGCGCGGAATTTCGTCCGCGCCCACGCGCTGGCGACAGTGAAGGCGACGGGCTGCACGCTGGCGGAGGCGGCGCTGCGGGTCTTCTCCAACGCCGAAGGGTCCTACGGGGCCAACGTCAACCTGATGGTCGACGGCGCGGCCTTCGGCGCCGAGGACGAGCTGGCCGACGCCTACGAGGCGCGCAAGAGCTTCGCCTACGGCCCGGACGGCCGCGCCCGGGCCCGGCCCGCCCTGCTGACGCGGGCGCTGAAGGAGGTGGAACTCGCCTACCAGAACCTCGAGTCGATCGAGCTGGGCGTCACCACGGTCGACCACTACTTCGACACGCTGGGCGGCATTTCCCGCGCGATCCGCCGCGCCCGCGGCGGCGCGGCGGCGGCGGTCTACATCTCGGACACCACGCGCGGCAGCGGCCGCATCAGGACGCTGGCGGACCAGGTGGCGCTGGAGACCCGCTCGCGTGCGCTCAACCCGCGCTTCCACGAAGCGCTGCTCGACCACGGCGCCGAGGGCGTGCGGCAGATCGAGGCGCATGTGACCAACACCTTCGGCTGGTCGGCCACCACCGGCCAGGTGGACCCTTGGGTCTACCAGCGCCTGTCGGAGACCTTCGTGCTCGACGACGCGATGCGCGCCCGCATGGCCGAGCTGAACCCGGCCGCCTCGCACCGCATGGCGAGCCGCCTGATCGAGGCCTCCGACCGCGCCTACTGGCAGCCCGACGCCGCAACGCTCGACGCGCTGCGGGACGCCGCCGACACGCTCGAGGACCGGATGGAAGGGGTGGCCGCCGAATGACCCATGGGAGAGAGACATGAGCCCGAAGGACGACATCCCCGACCTGCGCGGCGGCGACGGCGAGGGGTCGGTGCAGGTGCATCAGGATCCGTCGCAGCGGATCGACGGCGCCAAGGTCTTCTCGATCTACGGCAAGGGCGGGATCGGCAAGTCGACCACCTCCTCGAACCTCTCGGCCGCCTTCGCCACGCTCGGGCGAAGGGTGCTGCAGATCGGCTGCGACCCCAAGCATGACAGCACCTTCACCCTGACCGGGTCTCTGGTGCCGACGGTGATCGACATCCTGAAGGAGGTCGAGTTCCACGCCGAGGAGCTGCGCCCCGAGGACTACGTCTTCGAGGGCTGGGGCGGCGTGCGCTGCGTCGAGGCGGGCGGCCCGCCCGCTGGCACCGGCTGCGGCGGCTACGTGGTCGGGCAGACGGTGAAGCTCTTGAAGCAGCACCACCTGCTCGACGACACCGACGTGGTGATCTTCGACGTGCTGGGCGACGTGGTCTGCGGCGGCTTCGCCGCGCCATTGATGCATGCCGACCGGGCGGTGATCGTCACCGCCAACGATTTCGACTCGATCTACGCGATGAACCGGATCATCGCCGCGGTCGAGGCCAAGTCGCGCAACTACAAGGTCCGGCTGGCGGGCTGCATCGCCAACCGCTCGCGCGAGACCGACGAGATCGACCGCTACTGCGACCGGGTCGGCTTCCGCCGCCTGTCGCACCTGCCCGATCTCGACGCGATCCGCCGCTCGCGGCTGAAGAAGCGCACGCTGTTCGAAATGGAGGACGAGCCCGACATCGTCGCGGCGCGGGCCGAGTATGTCCGCCTCGCCGAGGCGCTCTGGGCCGGGACGGAGCCGCTCGCCCCCGCGCCGATGGCCGATCGCGACATCTTCGAACTGCTGGGCTTCGACTGATGGCCGGCACGCCGACATATCCCGCCGGGGCCCTGCCCCTCGACGCCCCGCCAGAGGCGCCGGGCTACGCCCGGACCCGCGCCCGCGTGCACGACTATTTCGACCGCAGCGCCACCCGCACATGGGAGCGGCTGACCTCGGACGCGCCGGTGAGCCGGATCCGGCAGACCGTGCGCTCGGGCCGCGACGCGATGCGCGCGGCGCTGCTGGCGCAGATGCCCGACGACCTGACCGGCGCGCGGGTGCTCGACGCCGGCTGCGGCGCCGGGCCCTTTACGGTCGAGCTGGCCCGGCGCGGCGCGGAGGTGGTGGCCTGCGACCTGTCGCCCGAGCTTCTGAAGATCGCCGCCGCGCGGCTGCCGGAGGCGTGCGCCGGGCGGGTCCGCTTCGTTGCGGGCGACATGCTCGACCCCGGTCTCGGCCGCTTCGACCACGTCGTGGCGATGGACAGCCTGATCTACTACCGCGAGGACGACCTCGCCCGCGCGCTGTCGGGGCTCTCGCGCCGCGCCGGGCAGGTGCTCTTCACCGTCGCGCCGCGCACGCCGCTCCTGATGGCGATGTGGCAGCTCGGGCAGCTGTTCCCGCGCGCCGACCGGGCGCCGCTGATGGTGCCGCATACCCCGGCCCGGCTCGCCGCCGCGCTGCGCTTCGCCGACCGCCCGGCGCGGCTGCGCGTGCATGACCGCGTCAATTCGGGCTTCTACATCAGCCAGGCGCTGGAGGTGGGCCGATGACCGCCCGGCGCCGCATGCGGCTGGCGGCGCGCTGGCTGCCCTTCGCGGATGCCGCGAGCGACGGACTGCCGCTGGGCCAGCTCTTGCGGCTGTCGCTGTTCCAGGTCTCGGCCGGGATGGCGACGGTGATGCTGCTCGGCACGCTGAACCGGGTGATGATCGTCGAGCTGGGCATCGCGGCCTTCCTCGTCGCGGCGATGGTGGCGCTGCCGGTGCTGATCGCGCCGTTCCGGGCGCTGATGGGCTTTCGGTCGGACACCTATCGCAGCGCGATCGGCTGGAAGCGCATCCCCTATCTCTGGTTCGGCTCGCTGTGGCAGATGGGCGGTCTGGCCCTGATGCCCTTCGCGCTTTTGGTGCTGGGCGGCGACACGGTGCACGACGTGCCCTTCGCCGGCGAGGTGCTGGCGGCGCTGGCCTTCCTGATGACCGGCCTCGGGCTGCACATGACCCAGACCGCCGGGCTGGCGCTGGCCTCGGACCGCGCGACGCCCGAGACCCGGCCGCGCGTCGTGGCGCTGCTCTACGTGATGTTCCTTGCCGGCATGGCGGTCTCGGCGCTGCTGATCGGCGGGCTTCTGGCCGAGTTCTCGCCGCTGCGGCTGATCCGCGTCGTGCAGGGCGCGGCGCTGGCGACGCTGGCGCTGAACCTCGTGGCGCTGTGGAAGCAAGAGCGCGTCCGCCCGATGAGCGCGGCCGAGCGCGCCGCGCCACGGCCGCGCTTTGCCGACGCCTGGGCCGACCTGCTGGCCGGCGGCCAGGCCGGGCGGCTTCTGGCGGTGGTGTTCCTCGGCACCATGGCCTTCAACATGCAGGACGTGCTGCTCGAACCCTATGGCGGCGAGATCCTCGGCCTGCCGGTCGCCGCCACCACGGCGCTGACCGCGCTCTGGGCCGGCGGCGCGCTGGCGGGCTTCGCGCTGGCCGCAAGGCGGCTCGGGCGCGGCACCGACCCGCTCAGGCTGGCCGCCGGCGGGCTTCTGGCGGGCATCGGGGGCTTTTCGCTGGTGATCTTCTCGGCGCCGATGGCCTCGCCGCCGCTGTTCTTCGCCGGGGCCGCGGTCATCGGCTTCGGCGCCGGGCTGTTTGCCGTGGCGATGCTCTCGGCCGCGATGGCGATGCCCGCCGCCGGTCAGGCCGGGCGGGGGCTGGCGCTGGGCGCCTGGGGCGCGGCGCAGGCCAGTGCCGCGGGGCTCGCCATCGCGCTGGGCGGGGGCTTGCGCGACTGGGCCGGGGCGATGGCGCTCTCGGGCCGCTTCGGCCCCGTGCTCGACGATCCCGCCACCGGCTACAGCGTCGTCTACCACGCCGAGATCGGCCTTCTCTTCCTCACCCTCGCGGTGCTCGGGCCACTGGTCCGCAGCATCGCGCTCGACACGCCCGGGCCGCGCCTCGGGCTGGCCGAGTTCCCGACCTGACCGCGCGCGTCGCCCCCGCCCGCTTCGCAAAGGAGCCAGACCATGACGGAACCCTTCTTCGGCAACACCGACCTCGCCGAGCTCTGCCTCTGGCTGTTCCTGATCTTCTTCATCGGGCTGGTGGTCTACCTGCAGCGCGAGAACATGCGCGAGGGCTACCCGCTCGAGAACGACGACGGCACCAAGTCCTCGAACGAGGGGGTCTTCCCGATCCCCGACAGCAAGACCTTCATCCTGCCGCATGGCCGCGGCCCGCGCACCGTGCCCGACGACATCGCCGAGCGGAGCGAGCTGCCGCTGGCGCGCACCGCGGTGTCGCAGGGCTTCCCGATGGAGCCGGTGGGCGACCCTCTGACGGGCGGCGTCGGCCCCGCCAGCTGGGCGCCGCGCCGCGACGTGCCGGAACTCGACGGCACGGGCCACCCGAAGATCGTGCCGATGGCGGCGGCCGAGGGCTTCTTCGTCTCGGCCGGGCGCGACCCGCGCGGCCTGCCGGTGGTCTCGGGCGACAATGTCGAGGTGGGCCGGGTCACGGATCTCTGGATCGACGAGCCCGAGCAGGAGGTGCGCTACCTCGAATACGAGCTTTCGCCCGAGTTCGGCGAAGGCGCGCGGCTGGTGCCGATCCAGCTGGTCCGGCTCTGGGGCCGCAGGGCGCGGGTGCGCACGCTCTACGCGCACCAGTTCGCTTCGGTGCCGACCATCGCCTCGCACAGCCAGATCACGCTGCTCGAGGAGGACAAGGTCTCGGCCTACTACGCCGGCGGCATCCTCTACGCCACGCCCGCGCGGCTGGCGCCGCAGCTCGGATGAGGGGGGTTCGACATGAGCCATGACGATTTCGCGCATGAGCCGATCCCCGGCCTGCCCGAGCGGCCGCCGAACGGCGAGCACATCCTGTGGCAGGGCCGGCCCGGCACATGGGCGCTGGCGCGCGAGGCGCTGGCGCTGCACTGGGTGGCGGGCTGGTTCGTGCTGCTCTTCGGCTGGCGCTTCGCCACGCTCGTCGACCTGCAGGGCCCGGTCGAGGCGGCGCGCCTCGCCTCGCCCTTCCTGATCCTCGGCGGCGCGGTCTGCGCGCTGCTGCTGGCGATCGCATGGGTGCAGGCGCGCGCCACGCTCTACACGATCACCACCGCGCGGGTGGCGATGCGGATCGGCGCGGCGCTCACCGTGACCTTCAACCTGCCCTACGCGCAGCTCGCCTCCGCCGACCTGCAGCTGCGCCGGGACGGCCACGGCACCATTGCGCTCGAGATGTCCGGGCCGACCCGGCTAGGCTACCTGATCTGCTGGCCGCATGTCCGGCCCTGGCACCTGCGCCACCCCAAGCCGGCGCTGCGCTGCATCCCCGACGCGGCGCGGGTGGCGCGGCTTCTGTCCGACGCGGCGCAGGCGCGGCTGACGCGGCCGCGGCTCGGCCGCACCGCGCCGGGCCCGGCGCTGGCGGCGGAGTGAGCGCGATGGACCGGATCGCCGCCTACTCCGCGCACCCCGCCCGGCCCGACCGCGAGATGATCCCGCGGGCGCTGACCCGCGCGATGCTGGCGCTGGTGCTGACCGTGCTGGCGCTGGTGAGCCTCAGCGTCTGGTCGGGCCGCGCGCCGGAATACGCCCCCGCGCCCGAGGGCATCGCCGCGAGCCGGGTGCTGCTTCTGTCGGGCGACATGACGGGCGCGGCCACGGTGCGCGACGCCGGGGGCCGGCTGATCGCCGATCTTTCGCCCGAGGAGGGCGGCTTCGTCTCCGGCGTCTGGCGGGTGCTGCAGCGCCAGCGGGCGCTGCACCGGGTGCCGCCCGACGGGCCGGTGAGCCTGATGCGCGACACCGCCGGGCGGCTGAGCCTTCTCGACCCCTCGACCGGATGGCGCGCCGAGCTGATGGGCTTCGGCGCCGACAACGCCCGGGCCTTCGCCCGGCTTCTGGACCATGAATAGGAGATCGCCATGGGATTCCTGACACGCGAGACCGAGCGCGCGCCCTGCACGGTCGAGATCTCGCACCGCTTCGACAGCCTGCACGCGCATCTGCGCTTCGACAACGGCGCCGTGGTGCATCCCGGCGACGAGGTGCAGGTGCAGGGCCCCGAGATCATGGCGCCCTTCGGCGCCGTCGTCACCGAGCAGCGCGAGGCGATCATCCGCCGCGCCAGCACGCTCGAGCGGCTCTGGACCCGGATGACCGGCGACATCGAGGTGATGGAGCTGTGCGAGTTCTCGTTCTCCGAGGAGGCCAGACTATGAACATGCATTCCGCCGACGCCGCCACCGTCGAGGAGGCGCTCGCCGCGCAGGCGGTGCACGACACCGCCAGCGCCACCGAGGCCGCGATGCAGAACACCCTGCTGACGCCGCGCTTCTACACCACCGATTTCGACGCGCTCGACGCGATCGACGTGAGCCCGATCCGCGACGAGTGGGACGCGCTGATCGCCCGGATGACCGCCGACCCGAACAAGGGACACTTCAAGAAGAACGAGGACTGGGACCATGTCGACTGGGACGGCATGGAGCCTGAACTTCGCAAGGAGTTCATCGACTTCCTCATTTCGTCCTGCACCGCCGAGTTCTCGGGCTGCGTGCTCTACAAGGAGATGAAGCGCCGCGGCAGGAACCGCGACATCACCGGGCTGTTCCAGCTGATGGCGCGCGACGAGGCGCGGCATGCGGGCTTCATCAACGACGCGCTGCGCGAGGCCGGCGTGGCGGTGAATCTCGGCTTCCTGACCCAGAAGAAGAAATACACATTCTTCCGGCCCAAGTTCATCTACTACGCCACCTACCTGTCGGAGAAGATCGGCTACGCCCGCTACATCACCATCTACCGGCATCTCGAGGCGCATCCCGAGCATCGGTTCCACCCGATCTTCAAGTGGTTCAGGGAGTGGTGCAACGACGAGTTCAACCACGGCGAGGCCTTCGCGCTCCTGATGCGCACCGACCCGAAGCTGACCTCTGGCGTCAACGTGCTGTGGATCAAGTTCTTCCTGACGGCGGTCTTCGCGACGATGTGGATCCGCGACCACCAGCGCCCGGCCTTCCACGCGGCGCTCGGCGTCGATCCGGCCGAGTATGGCGAGGAGGTGTTCCGCAAGACCTCAGAGATCTCGCGGCAGGTCTTCCCGATCACGCTCGACATCGACAGCCCGCGCTGGGCCCGTGGCCTCGAGCGGCTGCAGCGCGCCAATGCCGACCTCGCCGGTCTCGCGGGCGCGACCGGCCCCGGCGCGGCGCTGCGGCGCTTCGGCGCGCGGGCGCGGGCGGCGGCGCATTTCCTCGGGCTCATGACGATCCCGGCGCGGCGCAACGCGGTGCCGCGCTCCTCGCGGCTCGAGCCGGCCTACTGATGCCGGGCCCCGGCCCCGCCACCGCCGCCTTGCTGGCGCTGTTCCTGTGGTGGTTCTCCACCGGGGCGATCCTGCTCGCGGTGCGGCGGGCCGAGCGGCACGGGGCGCGCGGGCGGTGGCTCGCGGCCTCGGGCGGGCTGCCGCTTCTGGGGCTCGGGGCCTGGGGCCTCGCGGCGAGCCTCGGGCGCGCCGACCCGACCGGCGTGCTGGTGGCCTTCGTCTCGGCCGTCGCGGTCTGGGGCTGGATCGAGCTGGCCTTCCTGACCGGGCTCGTCACCGGCCCCAACCGCCGCCCCTGCCCGCCCGGCCTGCCGGGATGGGAGCGGTTCCTGCGGGGCTGGGGCACGGTGGCGCATCACGACATGGCGCTGACCGCGGCGCTGCTGCTGGTCGGCTGGGCCGCCATGGGCGCGGCCAACCCCTTCGGCTTCTGGACCTTCGCGGTGCTCTACGCCGCCCGCATCTCGGCCCAGCTCAACCTGTTTCTCGGCGTGCCACGGGTCAATCTCGAGTTCCTGCCCGCCGGGCTCGGCCATCTCGCCAGCCATTTCCGCATCGCGGGGTGGAGCTGGCTCTTCCCGGTCTCGGTGACCGGCCTGGGCCTTGCGACGGGATGCTGGCTGGAGCGGCTGATGGCCGCCGGCACGCCCGGCGCGGCCACCGGGTTTTCGCTGCTCGCGGCCATCACCGCGCTCGCGCTCGTCGAGCACTGGCTGATGGTCCTGCCCCTGCCCGACGCCAAGCTCTGGCGCTGGATGCTGCCCGACCCGCCCGCGCGGCGGCCCGACCCGAGGGAGAGACCGCATGAACTTTGACGCCATCTTCGACGCCCAACTGCAGGCGCTCAGGGACGAGGGCAACTACCGGGTCTTCGCCGAGCTGGAGCGCCGCTGCGGCGCCTTTCCGGCGGCGCGCTCCTACATCGCGGACGGGCCCGACGAGGTCACGGTCTGGTGCTCGAACGACTATCTCGGCATGGGCCAGCACCCGCAGGTGATCGCGGCGATGAAGGCCGCGATCGACGATTGCGGCGCAGGCGCGGGCGGGACGCGCAACATCTCGGGCACCAACCACCATCACCTGCTGCTCGAGGCCGAGATCGCCGATCTGCACGGCAAGGAGGCGGCGCTGCTGTTCACGAGCGGCTACGTCTCGAACTGGGCGGCGCTGTCGACGCTGGGGGCGCGGCTTCCGGGCGCGGTGATCCTGTCGGACGCGATGAACCATGCCAGCATGATCGAGGGCATCCGGCATTCGCGCGCGCGAAAGGTGATCTGGCGGCACAACGACCCCGAGGATCTCGACCGCCGCCTGTCCGAACTGCCGCCCGAGGCGCCGAAGATCGTCGCCTTCGAGAGCGTCTACTCGATGGATGGCGACATCTGCCCGATGGCCGAGATCGTCGAGGTGGCCGAGGCGCATGGCGCGATGACCTATCTCGACGAGGTGCACGCGGTCGGGCTCTACGGCCCGCGCGGCGGCGGCATCTCCGAGCGCGAGGGGCTGGCGCGGCGCATCACGCTGATCGAGGGCACGCTGGGCAAGGCCTATGGCGTGGTCGGCGGCTACATCTCGGGCTCGGCGGCGCTGTGCGACTTCGTGCGCTCCTTCGCGAGCGGCTTCATCTTCACCACCGCGCTGCCGCCGGCCGTGGCCGCCGCCGCGCGGGTCTCGATCGCGCATCTCAAGCGCTCGGGGCTGGAGCGGGCGCGGCAGCGCGCGGCGGTGCGGCGGCTGCGCGCGGGGCTCGACGCGCATGGCATCCCGCATCTCGACAACGACAGCCACATCGTGCCGGTGATGATCAAGGACCCGGTGAAGTGCCGGATGCTGGCCGACATCCTGATGCGCGACTGGGGCATCTACGTGCAGCCGATCAACTACCCGACCGTGCCGAAGGGCACCGAGCGGCTGCGCTTCACCCCCTCGCCGCTGCATGGGCCCGCCGAGATCGACCGCCTGGTCGAGGCGCTGAACGCGCTGTGGCGGCAATGCGCGCTGTCGCGGGCGGTGGCCTGAGGCAACTCCTGCGCCCCCCCCTTTCCACGTCATGGCCCGGCCGGGATCGTCCGGCCGGGCGGTTCGTGGAACGCGATCTGGCGGCGATGCGCCCGGTGTGGGGCGGTGGCCCGGGACGGGACCGGCGCTACTGCGCCGGCTCCGCCTCTTCCCCGGACGCTTCTTCCTCGGCGGCCTCGTCTTCGATCGCCGCATCTTCAGCCGCCGCATCCTCGGCCGGGGGTGCGTCTGCCGGCGCCGCCTCCTCGTCCCCGACCTCGTCCGCGGGCACGGGCTCGTCCTCTGCCGCCGCGTCCTCCGCCGGTGCCTCCGCCTCCATGGCCGCCTCGTAGACCGGCGCGCCGGTGGTGGCGAGTTCGGGGTAGTCGGCGATCACGTTCAGGCCCTGCAGCGGCTGCTGGTAGCCCTTGTGGCAGGTCAGGCAGGCGACCTTCGGCGCATCGGCATGCAGCGGGCCCAGCCGCTCGGGCGGGTAGAGGTCGCCCAGCGGCACGAGGTACTCGGTGTTCAGCTCCAGCGCCATGATGATGCCGAGCGAGGCGGTCGCCCATTGCGGCGTCACCTGCGCGGGGTCGTAGAAGGCGCGGGAGTTGTGGCAGAACAGGCAGTTCACCCCGAGCGAATTGTCGATGTAGTTCATCAGAGAGTAGGTCCGCTCGGTCTGCTGGATCAGCGGATCTCCGGGCAGGTTCTCGACCCGCGACGAGAGGTCGTGCACGGCGATGATCTCGCCCTCGAGCAGGTATTTCTCGAGCGCGTCCGAGGGCAGCGAGGTCGACTGGCTGACCTCGGTGGCGCGGTTCTGCACCGCCGCCCAGCCGCTCGCCGCCTCGACCGTGGGGGTCGAGAGGAACCATGTGCCCGAGGGCACCGGCTCGCCGCGATGGCAGGTGAGGCAGGTGACGCCGACCTGCTTGTTGGCGTTGACATGGGCATCCCAGCTTTCGTTGATGTGCCGGGTCATCTGCAGCATCCGCCGCGCCACGACCTTGGTGTAGAGGTTGTCCTCGCCGTAGGTCTCGACCCCGCCATCGCCGTGGCAGTAGGCGCAGCCCTGCTCCGGCGCGACCCAGTCGGTGATCGCGGTCATCACCCGCAGGAAGTTGGCCTCCGTCAGGTCGTCGAGCACCAGCACGTTCTCGTAGACCTCGCCGGCCAGCGGCTCGCCCGGCTCGGGGATGAAGGGCGGGTTGTCGTAGACCAGCGCGCGGTCGGGGTCGGGCACGGCGAGCTGGCGCTGGAACTCGGTCACCGACATGCCAGTGCCGCGCGGCCCGGTCTGCAGGCTCTGGGTCGGGTACGGCCAGCCCCATGTGAGCAGCATCGCCGTGACGAAGATCGCGCCGCCGACCACGCCGACGGCGATGCCGGGGCGGTAGATGTCGGTGGGGTTGGACCGGTTCCAGTCCATGAACCACTTGGGAAACATCTCACTCCTCCTGGCCGACGAAGGCTTCGTAGGTGCCGTAGGCCTCGTAGCCGTAGGCGCCGTCATACATCGGCGCGAAGCTGTGCTCCTGCGCCCAGATGAACCAGTTGTCGACGACCGTGCCGGTGAGCAGGATGCCGATGCCGCCGGTGATCGGGGTCAGCACCGCGAACCACCAGGCCCAGCGGTGGATGCTCTCCATCGTGGCGTTGAAGCCCATGGTCCAGCGCCAGAACAGCGCCGCGCGCTCGCTCGCCGTGCCGCGGTCGTAGATCTGCTCGAGCTCGCGGTCGCCGCCGAAGCGGCTGACGGCGAGGATCGTCGCCCCGTGCATCGCGAAGAGCAGCACCGAGCCGTAGAGGAAGACGATCGAGAGGCAGTGGAACGGGTTGTAGTAGAGGTTGCCGTAGCGGATCGAGAAGGCGGTGGTCCAGTCGAGATGCGGGAAGATGCCGTATGGCACCGCCTCGGACCACGAGCCCATCAGGATCGGCCGGAACAGGCCCAGCACCAGAAACAGCCAGATCGCGCTGGCGAAGGCCCAGGCGACGTGCTTGCCCATCCGGTGCATCGCCGCCAGCTGGTAGCAGCGCAGCCACCACAGGCAGACCGAGATCAGCAGGAAGAACGAGGAGATGATGTACCAGCCGCCCTGGTCGAGCGGCGGGATGCGCAGCCCCCATTCCGGCCCCGGCGGCTCGAGCGCCAGCCAGAACAGCTGGCGCAGGAATTCCGGGATCGACCAGCCGACCTGCGCCAGCATGTTGAAGCCGATGATGTTGAGCCACAGCGTGCCGGTGGCGATCGAGACGAGCCCGGCCCAGCCGAGATAGATCGGCCCGAGCTGGGCGTTGCCGATCCAGCCGACCAGCTTGCTGAAGGTGATGCCGCCCGTGCGTTCGCGGCCCATGCCGCCGGTCGGGTCGAGCCCGCGCTCGGGCGCGCCCTGCACCTGCACCTGGCTGAAGATGTTCTGGTACTCGATCATGGCTCAGCTCCCCGCCTGCTGCGACGGCCAGAACGGCAGCTCCAGCCACCAGTCCCACCAGGACGGCCAGCCCTCGGTCCAGACCGGGCCCGAGATGATGATGCAGACCGCCGACCAGAAACCGGCGTTGAGCGCCAGGAGCAGCCCGACCCGGTGGATGCCCAGCGTGCCGACCGAGTAGCCGATGAAGTCGCGAAAGAAGGTGTCCTCGTGGTCGGGCGTCTTCGACGGCTCGCCCTTGCCGGGATTGGCGGCCGAAAGCACGAGCCCGCCATGCAGCGCCAGCGCCAGCGTGGTGGTGAAGAAGAAGGTCACCGCCAGCATGTGCGCCGGGTTGTAGTGGAAGTGCAGATAGGCGTAGCCGGTGTTCGACACCCAGTCGAGATGGCTGAAGATGCCGTAGGGAAAGCCGTGCCCCCAGGCGCCCATCAGGAGCGGGCGGAACACCACCAGCGTGGCGTAGGCGAAGATCGCGACGCCGAAGGCGAAGGGCACGTGGTAGCCCATGCCGAGCTTGCGGCAGATCTCGACCTCGCGCAGCGCCCATGAGACGAAGGCGCCCAGCGCGCATATGGTGATGATCTGCCACAGCCCGCCCTCGAGCAGCGGCGCCAGGCCGAGGCCGTAGCTGAGATCGGGCGGTGCGATGTTGATGAGCCAGGGGTTGAAGGTGCCCTGCTGGCTCGCTCCCCAGAAGATCAGCACGGTGCCGACCAGCGAGAAGAAGAGCGTGGTGACGCCGAAGAAGCCGACGTAGAAGGGGCCGACCCAGAAGTCGAACAGGTCGCCGCCGATCAGCGTCCCGCCGCGGACCCGGTATTTTCTCTCGAAGCTCAGCAGGGCCATCGTCACTCTCCGTTTGCGCACGGCGACGGGCAAGCCCCGCCCCGCGGGAGACACAGCAGATCCGGGGGGTGTCGCGGGCGACCGGATGAGGCCGCCCGCGACGCGAGCGTCCGCCTATTCCGTGCCCGTGCCGTATTTCTCGGCAGAGACCTCGAACCAGTTGTATCGCTCGGTGCTCAACAGGACGAGATGGATCATCACGGCCAGGAGGAAGAGAAACACGCCCTGCGCGACGAACACGCGGCGCGGGTCGAAGATCAGCCAGATCTTGTAGAACTTAGCCATCTCGCCCCCTCCTCAGAGCCATGGACGCCAGATGAACACGGCCAGGTGAGCCAGAACCGCGACTGCCGTGAACAGCCAGAATCCGCTCATGTAGACCGAGTGCAGCTCTGCCGCCTGCTCGTCCGTTAGACCTGTGAAGGACAGGTCCGTGTTATCAGCCATGAAACTTCCTCCGGAAGGTTATGCTGATGCCGCGTGCCCCGCGGCCGGGTTTCCGAAACGCCGGATGGCGCCCCGGAGCCTGCCCGCCCTTCAGGGCGGCCGGACAACGGTCCCGGCGCTCATGCCGAGAAGATCGTGGGCGTCACCTCGTCGGCCGCCGCGCGCGCCCGCGACAGCGGCCCGCGCGTGTCGCTGAGATCGCCGCGCAGCGCGTCGCGCAGCCAGCCCGCCGTCGCGAAGGGCAGCGCCAGCGTGTAGATGACGGTGAAGTAGGTGGTGTATTCCCGGCCGCGCCGACGGCCGGGCCGGCCGGGTTTCGCGGCTCTCGTGGCGTGGATCATCGCAGCTCCTCCTCTGGGGTGGGATCGGGGGCCAGCCCGCGCACCGCGTCGAGCGCCACGCGCTCCGCGCCCGCGGCCAGCGCCGCCGCCTCGGCCGCGTCGCGCAGACCGCGCGCGGCGGAGATGCGGGTCAGGACCGGGTGGCCGGCGAGAATGCGGTCGAGCTCGGCGCGCGCCGCCTCGTCCCATGGCAGGGCGCGGCGCAAAGGCGTCGGCGTGCGCGCCGCCGCGTCCATCTCGGTGCCGAGCGGCAGGATGTGGAACAGCGCGTCGAACAACCCGTTGCAGACCTCCTGCAGCAGGTAGGTCGCGCCGGCATAGCCCATGAAGGGCGTGCCGGTGTGGCGCCGGATCGCCGCGCCTGGAAAGCCCGCCGGGATGAAGGCCGGCTGCGGGCCGTGGCCGGTGCGGGTCTCGGCGAGGTAGATCTTCTCGTTGATCGAGCCGAACAGCACCAGCGGCCGGTGCTTCGCGACCAGCGCGCGCACGGCGTCGTTGTCGGTCTTCTCGCCGGGGCGGCGCGCCACCGCGAAGGCGCAGGGCAGCCCGAGATCGCGCTCGAGGAAATGCCGGATGCCGCGGGCATGGGTCTCGCCCGCGACGATGCCGAAGGAAGCGGTGGCGAAGAAATCCTGCGTGACCGAGCGCCAGAGGTCCCACAGCGGCTTCAGGGTCGAGTGCTTCTCGGTCTCGATGAAGGGCTCGGGGTCGAGGCCGAGGATCTCGCCCAGCTTACGCAGGAAGCGCGTCGTGCTCTCCATGCCGATCGGCGCCTGCAGCCAGGGCTTGCCCAGAAGCTCGGCGAGGCCGTGGCCGAACTCGCGGTAGAGGCAGATGTTGGCGTCGGCGTTCACGAGGTCGCGCATCTCGGCGAGGTGGCTGCCCATGGGCATCACCATGTTGACCTCGGCACCGATCCCCTCGACCAGCCGCCGGATCTCGGCGAGGTCGGAGGGCATGTTGAAGCTGCCATAGATCGGCCCGAGGATGTTGACGCGGGGCTTGGCGCCCGGTTCGCGCGTCTTCTCGGGCGGCATCCGGCCCTTGGTCTGGCCGAACTCTGTGAAGAGCCACGTCATCGCCCGGTCGGCGGCCTGCCACTGGTCCTCGTCGATGGTGCGCGGCAGGAAGCGGCGCAGGTTGGTGTCCTCTGGCGTCACGCCGCCGCCGATCATCTCGGCGATCGAGCCGGTGACGACGACCGCCGGCAGCGCCGGGTCTAGCGTCTTCCACGCCCGCTTCATCGCGCCCTCGGTGCCGTCGCGGCCCAGCTCCTCCTCGCCCAGGCCGGTGACGACGATCGGCAGCTCGTGCGGCGGCAGCGCGTCGGTGTAGTGCAGCACCGAGGTGACGGGCAGGTTCTCGCAGCCGACGGGGCCATCGATCACCACCTGCAGCCCCTTGATGGCGCAGAAGGCGTAGACCGCGCCCCAGTAGCCCCCGGCCCTGTCGTGATCCTGGATCAGCATGGCCGCCCCCGGGCGTCCGGGCAGCGCCCGCCTTCGATCCGGCGATGTGCCCACGCGCCCGCCATCAGATCATCTCCCCGGACTTGGCGGCGCGGGCCTGCTTCTCGAGCTTGCGGCGCTGCTGGTCGCGGAAGTCGGGGCGCAGCTTCGGCGCGCCCTCCCAGACGCCGGCGGTGTCGCCCGCGCCGACGCCCTCGAAGAAGGCGCGCATCGCCGCCATGCGGTCGCGGTTGCCGATCGCGGCGTTGATCACCTGCGCGAGGCTGCCGGCACCCGCCGGGCCCATCAGCGGCCGGGCCGAGACGAGGTTGGTGAAGTAGAGCGCCGGGATGCCCGCCTCCTTGGCCTTCTGCACCACCGGCGTGGTGCCGATGGCGAGGTCGGGCCGGACCGCCTGCATCGCGTCGAGATCGTCCTCGAGCGCGGCGCGGAATTTCACCGTGACGCCGTGGGCGGCGAGCCACTCGGCATCGGCGCGCGAAGCCTCGGTCTTCGGGCAGGCTGTGCCGACGTAGGGCAGCCGCGCGCCGCTCTCGACCAGCAGCCGCGCCACGATCAGCTCGCTGCCCTCGTAGCCGCTGAGCGTGATGGTGCCGTCGATCCGGGCCTCTGAAAGCGCGGCGCGGATCGCGGGCAGGCTCGCCTCCTGCGCCGCCGCGATCTTCCGGGCCGAAAGGCCACAGGCCTCTCCGATGGCGGCGAGCCAGGCCGCGCTGCCCTCGACGCCCACGGGCGCGGAGCCGATCACCGGGCGGCCGGCGGCGCGGAACTCGCGCATGGAGGCCGCGTAGAACGGGTGGATCGCCGCCGCCGCGCCGCAGTCGAGCGCGGCGTAGAGCTCGCGCCATTCGCGGCAGGGCACATTGGGCCCTGCGGCAAGGCCCATCGGCGCCAGCATCCGGCCGATCACCATCGGGTCGGCGGGGAACATCTCGCCCAGAAGCGCCACGCAGGGGCGGTCCTCGCGCCCGGCCTCGGGGCGCGGCACCGGGCCCGCCTCGGCCTCGGCGCGGGCATAGGCGAGCATGGCGCCCGCCAGCACGTCCTTGGCCTCGGCATGGGTCGGCACGCCGAAGCCCGGCACGTCGATGCCGATGATCCGCACGCCGTCGATCTCCTTCGGCAACAGCCGCAGCGGCACGCCCGAGGCGGTCGGCACGCAGAGATTGGTGACGACGACCGCGTCGTAGCGGTCCGGGTCGGCGGTGGCGCGCACCGCGTCGCGGATGTCCTCGAAGAGCTTGCCGGTCACCAGCGTCTCGGAGGAGAACGGCACGTAGCCGACCGAGCGCCGCGCGCCGTAGAAATGGCTGGTGAAGGTCAGCCCGTAGACGCAGCAGGCCGAGCCCGAGAGGATCGTCGCCACGCGCCGCATCCGCAGCCCGACCCGCAGGCTGCCGAAGGCCGGGCACATCGATTGCGGCTTGTCATGCGGGCCGCGCGGGTAGTCGGCGGCGAGCCGGTCGAGCAGGTCGCCCTGCCCGGCCGCGCGCGTGGCGGCGGCCAGCTCGGCCCCGGCATGGCAGCCCGCGCCTTCGGGCGCAGGCGCGGCCGTGCCGGTCTCGATCACCTCGATCGCGCCGTCCGGCCCGTGGCCGACCTCGTATCCCTGCCGCTCAGGCATCGTCGTAGACCACCTCCAGAGACGGTTTCGCCGCGCCGTACTTGCCGCGCATGTCGGCATCGGTGGCGGGTTCGAGCTTGAAATCCGCGCCGGTCGCCTCGGCCGAGAACAGGCCCAGCAGCGCGTCTGGCCCGAGCGGCACGGGATGGCGCGGCGGGGCGTCGGCGGTGTTGCGGGCAAGATCGGCGAAGAGGCCGCCCCAGGGGCCGGCGGCGGTGCCGACGATGCGGTAGTTCGCGGATTTGCGGCGCAGGTCCTCGTCCGCCGGGATCGAGGCCAGCACCGGGATGTCGACGGCCTTGGCGAAGGCCGCGGCCTCGCCGGTGCCGTCATCCTTGTTGATCACCAGACCGGCCACGCCGACATTGCCGCCGAGCTTGCGAAAATACTCGACCGCCGAGCAGACGTTGTTGGCGACGTAGAGCGACTGCAGGTCGTTCGAGGCGACGACGATCACCTTCTGCGCCATGTCGCGCGCGATCGGCAGGCCGAAGCCGCCGCAGACCACGTCGCCGAGGAAGTCCAAGAGCACGTAGTCGAAGTCCCAGTCGTGGAAGCCGAGCTTCTCAAGCAGCTCGAAGCCGTGGATGATGCCGCGCCCGCCGCAGCCCCGGCCCACCTCCGGGCCGCCGAGCTCCATCGCGAAGACGCCGCCGCGCTTGAAGCAGACGTCGCCGATCCTGACCTCCTCGCCCGCGAGCTTCTTCTCGGTCGAGGTGGCGATGATGGTCGGGCAGGCCTTGCCGCCGAACAGCAGCGAGGTGGTGTCGGATTTCGGGTCGCAGCCGATCAGCAGCACGCGCTTGCCCTGCTCGGCCATCATGTGGCTGAGATTGGCCAGCGTGAACGACTTGCCGATGCCGCCCTTGCCGTAGATCGCGATGATCTGGGTCTTCTTAGGCTCCGAGACGGGGACGGCCTCGTCCGGCGTCGCGGCCTCGGCGCGCAGGCCGGAATCGTAGTCGCGCAGGTTCGGGATCTCGGTCACGCGCTGTCCTTCCAGTCGAGGATCATCTTGCGGCAGGCGGGGTCGCCGAAGGCGGTGCGGTAGGCCTCGGCCGCCCGCGCGGCGGGCAAATGGTGCGAGATCAGCCCGTCGAGCGGCAGCGCGCCACGATCGACCAGCGCCAGCACGGCGTCGAGGTCGGGGCGCGTCCATTCGGCCGAGACGCGCAGCCGCGCCTCGCGCAGGAAGGCGGGCGGAAAGGCGAAGCCGAGCGGCCGGGCGTAGAAGCCCGCGAGCACGATCTCGCCGCCGGGCGCGAGCCGGCCGATCAGCGTGTCGAGCAGGTCCGGGTCGCCCGAGACGTCGTAGATGCTGGCATAGTCGCGGCGCGGGTCGTCCTCGGGCGCGACGACCGGGTAGCCGGCGGCGCCGTCGTGGCGGGCCGGGTCCGTTTCCCAGACGGTCGGCGGCGCGACCCCCGCGGCCAGGGTCAGCCGCGCCAGCAGCCGGCCCAGCGTGCCGTGGCCGACGATGAGTTGCGGCGCCCGGGCGTTCGGCGCGGCCATGGCGTGCCGCGCGGTCGCGGCCAGCGCCATGAGCGTGGCGGCGCGGCCGAGCCCGGCGTCGAGGCGGGCGACACGGGCGGCGGGCACGACGAGGCGCCTGGCCGAGGCGCCGAACAGCCCGCGCGCGCCTTCGAAGCAGGTCGCGCCGGGGACGAAGACGGTGTCGCCGACGCGCGGGCCGGTCGCGGCGCGGGTCTCGACCACCTCGCCCACCGCCTCGTAGCCGGGCACCAGCGGGTAGCCCATGCCGGGGAAAGCGGGCATCCGGCCGTCATGCAGAAGCCGCTCGGTGCCGGTGGAAATGCCGGAGTGGCGGATCTCGACCACGACGTCGTCCGCGGCGGGATCGGACAGGCCCAGCGTCGCGACGCCGATCTCTCCGGGTCCGTCGAACAGGATGGCGTCGGCATGCATCGCTACGCTCCTCCGGGCCGGGTCGCGCGACGGGGTCGCGCGGGCATACCGGCCAATCGTATGTTCGTTGTTACATGTCTATATGTCAACTTTGATTTACACATCGACCGTCGTGGCGATGACGACACTTGTCACGAAGGGTCGCAGCGGGCGCGGCGCGCGCACCGTCGCAAAGCCCGCCTCGCGGCACATCGCGGCGATCTCGGCGCTGCTGCGCACCCGGCCCGAGCGCATGGCGAGCGTGTAGAAGGCGAAGTAGACATCGGCCGCGCGGGCCGGCCGGTCGCCGCCCGACATCGGCTCCGAGATCACCAGCCGCCCGCCCGGCGGCAGCGCCGCACGGGCCTTGGCGATCAGGCGTCGCGCCGTGGCGTCGTCGTGGTCATAGAGCACCCGCACCAGCGAGATCGCGTCGGCGCCGGCCGGCAGCGGCCCGTCGCGGAAGGAGCCGGGATGCAGCGCCGTCCGGGCGCCGAGGCCCAGCCGCTCGAACCGCGCGCGCGCGGCGGGCAGCACCGGCGGCAGGTCGAGCAGCATCAACCGCAGCGCCGGATGGCGAGCCGCGGCCGCCGCGAGAAAGGCCCCCGAGCCGCCGCCGACATCGAGCAGCGCGCGCACCCCGTCCAGCGGCGCGAGGCGCAGAGTGTCCTCGGCCACCAGCGCCTGCGTCCTTGCCATCAGCCGCGAATAGGCGGCGGCCTCGGCCGGATCGGGCTCGTCGCTCGCGAGGTAGGACCAGTGGCGCGACACGCGGGTCGGCGCATCGCCCGAGAGCAGCGCCTGCGGATCGGCCATGTCGGCGTAGAACAGGCGGTGATGGCGCAGCATCTCGGCCAGCCCCGGCACGCCCAGCGTCGCCGCGCCGCGCCGCGCGAGGCCGTAGCGCCCGTCGCGGCGGCGGCGCAGCAGCTTCAGCGCCGCCCCGGCCTGCAGAAGCACCGCCATCCGGTCGGGCCGCAGACCCTGCGCCCGGGCCAGATCCTCCGCCCCGCGCGGACCGTCGAGCAGTGCCGCCAGCACGCCGCGCTCGACCAGCGCCGAGAGCACCTGCGCGGCGACGAAGCCCTGCACGAGGTCGAACAGCGCCGTGCCGTCGCGCCGGGCGATGCGGCGCAGCAGCGGCACGCGCTCGACGAAGCTCTGGAAACCGGGGGTGGCCAGCAGGCGGTGGAAGCCCGGCCAGCGGCGCGGCCGGGGCGGCAGCCCTGCGTCGGGCGCGGCCATCAGGCCCGGCTGCGGGCGTGCGGCTGCGGCACCAGCCGCTCGGCCTGCCAGCGCACCATCGCCGCCAGCCGCGCCTCGCCCGGGCAGGAGGGGATCGAGGCGACGACGCCGGCGAGGATGTCCTTCAGCCGCTGCGTCGCGCCCTCGACTCCCAGCGCGGTGACGGCGTTGGGCCGGTCGTGCAGCGGATCCTGTCCGACGGGCTTGCCGAGATCCTCGGCGCTCATCACCGCGTCGCGCAGGTCGTCGGCGACCTGGAACGCCTCGCCGATCCGGGCGCCGAGCTCGTCCCACGGGTCCGGCGGCTGCCCGGCGGCGATGGCGCCCATGCGGGTGGCGGCGACGAAGAGCGCGCCGGTCTTGGCGCGGTGATAGGCCGAGAGGTCGACCTGCGTCTCGCTCTCCCAGCCCTGGCCGGCGCAGATGCCGTCCGGCATGCCGGTCTGGCGCGCCAATGTCGCGACCAGCGGCGCGCAGCGCTCGGGCGCCTCGGCCGCCGCGCGGGCCAGCAGTTCGAACCCCAGCACGATCAGCGCGTCGCCGGTCAGCACCGCCAGCGGCTCGGAAAAGGCACGGTGCACGGCGGGCTTGCCGCGCCGGGTCGCGGCGTCGTCGAAGCAGGGAAGATCGTCATGCACGAGACTGGCGCAATGGATCAGCTCCAGCGCCGCTGCGGCGGCGTCGGCCAGCGCCGGGCGATCGTCGCCGCAGGCCAGCGCCACGGAGAGCAGGATGGTCGGGCGGATCCGCGCGCCGCCGGGCTGCGTCGCATGGGCGAGCGCCCGGGCCAGCCGAGGCGGCGCGGGAGGTGTCCCGGCCCGGGCCAGCGCGTCCGTCACCGCGCGATCTATGCGAAGGCGCAGATCGCCCGGGGGCTCCGACTGTAAATCCGCGAACACATTCATTGTGTCAGTCACACTGGACATGTAGGGTTGTCCTGTCAACTGGTCAGTGAGGCGATGCAGGCGCGGGACGACAGGCAGGACGTTGCGCTGATCGGTGCCGGGATCGGCGGTCTCGCGGCCGCCGGGTGGCTCGTGGCCGCCGGGCGCGACGTGACGGTGTTCGAACGGCACGGCCACCCGGGCGGCAAGCTGCGCGCCCTGCCCTCGCCTGCCGGCCCGGTCGATGCCGGGCCGACGGTGCTGACGCTGCGCGACGTCTTCGACGACCTCTTCGCCGCGCTCGGCACCCGGCTCGAGAAGCACCTCGCGCTTGCGCGGCTGCCGGTGATCGCCCGGCATTTCTGGCCCGATGGCGGGCGGCTCGACCTCACCGGCGACACCGGCCGCGACGCCGAGGCGATCGGACGCTTCGCCGGGTCCGAGGCCGCGCGCGAGTTCCGCGCCTTCGATACCGCCGCGCGCCGGCTCTACGCCGCCTTCGACGCGCCGGTGATGCGCGCGCCCCGGCCCGACCGCGCCCGCATCATGGCCGCCATCGCGCGCACACCCCGCCTGCTGGCCGACCTCGCGCCCGGCGCGACGCTCGACGCACGGCTCAAGGCCCGCTTCGACGACCCGCGCCTCGTGCAGCTCTTCGGCCGCTACGCCACCTATGTCGGCGGCAATCCTCTCCATGCCCCCGCCCTACTGGCGCTGATCTGGCGCGCCGAGGCGGAGGGCGTCTGGGCGGTCGAGGGCGGGCTTTGGCGGCTCGCCGCGGTGCTGCACGAGCTGCTCGCGGCACGCGGGGTGCGGTTCCGCTTCGAAACGGACGTCGCCGCCATCGAGACCGATGCCCACGGCGTCGCCGGCCTGCGGCTGGCCGACGGCACCCGGATCGCGGCGCGCAGCGTGCTGTTCAACGGCGACCCGCGCGCGCTCGCCACCGGGGCGCTGGGGCCAAATGTGGCGCATCTCGCGGCCGAGGCGGCGCGCTCGCGCAGCCTCTCGGCCCATGTCTGGAGCTTCGCGGCACGGGCGGCGGGGCCGGAGCTGGCCCGTCACAACGTCTTCTTCACCGCCGACGGCCGGGCCGAGTTCGCCGCGCTCACCGCCGGGCGCACACCGGCCGATCCCAGCCTCTACCTCTGCGCGCAGGATCGCGGCACGGGCCCCGCCCCCGCCGGTCCGGAGCGCTTCGAGATCATCGCCAACGCCCCGCCCGCCGGGGCCACCAGAGCGCCCGGGGAGGGCCAGACATGTCCGACACGCAGCATCGAGACCCTCGCCCGCTTCGGCCTGCGCCTCGACCCGGCGCCGGGGCCGATGGCGCCGACCCGGCCGGGCGACTTCGCGGAGATGTTCCCGGCGAGCCTCGGGGCGCTCTACGGCCAGAGCCCGGACGCGCTGACGGCGGCGTTCCGGCGGCCGACGGCGCGCACGGCGGTGCCAGGGCTCTACCTCGCGGGGGGCGGGGTGCATCCGGGGCCGGGCCTGCCGATGGCGGCGCTCTCCGGCCGGCACGCGGCCGAAGCGATGCTGAGCGACCGGACTTCTCGGTCGCGGTCCCGGCCGGGGGATACGGCTGGTGGTATCTCGACGCGATCAGCGACGACGGCGGCCGCGCCGTCTCGGCGATCGGCTTCATAGGCTCGGTCTTCTCGCCCTGGTACGGCTGGTCGGGGCGCGGCGACCCGGAGAACCACGTCTGCCTGAACGTCGCCACCTACGGGCCGGGCGGGCGGTTCTGCATGACCGACCGGGGCCGCTCGGCGCTACGCCGCGGCCGCGACGCGCTCGAGATCGGGCCGTCGCGGATGCGCTGGAGCGGCGGGCGGCTGGTGGTCGAGGTCGACGAGGTAGCGGCCCCGCCGCAGATCGGGCGGCTGCGGGGGCGCATCCTGCTGGAGCCCGCGGCCGTGACCGGCATCGAGATGGTGCTCGACGGCGAGGGCGCGCATGTCTGGCGGCCCTTCGCCCCGGCGGCGCGGGTCGTGGTCGAGCTGGGCGACGGCAACACGTGGCGCGGCCACGGCTATCTCGACTCGAATTTCGGCACCCGCCCGCTCGAGACCGATTTCTCGCATTGGAGCTGGGCGCGCTTTCCGGTGCCCGGCGGCGCGGTGGCCTATTACGAGGCGCTGGGGCGCGACGGGCAGCGGCGCGGCGCGGCGATCCGCTTCACGGACGGCGCGGCGCAGGAGATGGCCATGCCCGATCCCGCGCCCCTGCCCCGCACGCTCTGGGGCCTGCGCCGCAGCATCCCGGCCGCGCCCGGCGTCACGCCGCGCCAGCATCTCTCGATGCTGGATTCGCCGTTCTACTGCCGGGCGGCGGTGGCCAGCCGGATCGACGGGGCCGAACGGATCGGCGTGCACGAGACGCTGGACCTGAACCGCTTCCGCGCGCCGTGGCTGAAGCCGATGCTGGCGATGCGGGTGCCGCGCCGGGCGCGCTGGCCCCGGGCCGGGACGGCCTAGGCCTTCGCCTCGGCCGGGTTGAGCCGCCAGACCGCGAGGTTCAGCGCCCCCGCGACGCTGACCCAGGCGAGATAGGGGATGAACATCGCCCCCGCCCAGGGCTCGACCCGCCACAGCGCCACGAGGGTCGCGGCCACGGCCAGCCACAAGAGCGCCAGCACCAGCATCCCGGCGCGGATGCGGCGCAGGCCGAAGAACACCGGCGTCCAGAGCGTGTTGAGCGCGATCTGCAGCGCCCAGAGCGCCAGCGCGAAATCGGCCCCGGGCCGCCCCGCGACCAGCCCGCCCGCCCCGGCCATCAGCAGGTAGAGCGTCGTCCAGGCCACCGGGAAGAGCCAGTCTGGCGGGGTCCAGCGCGGCTTGTTCAGACGGCGGTACCATTCGCCCGGCGGAAACATCGCGCCGGTGGTGCCGGCGGCGAAACAGGCCCCGAGCAGGATCAGCGCGATCGCCCAGTTCACGACGGCCTCGCCATCGGCGCGGCGAGCGCGGTCAGCACGGGGTCGCTCCAATGCGGGCGGGCGGTGTCGGCATGGGCGGCGGCGTCGACAAGGAAGGCGGTCTCCGGCAAGGGGCGGGCGTAGAGCACGGGCGAACGCGGCAGGAGGCCGGTTGTTCCGGCCTGCAGCGCGGCGCGGGCCAGGAGCGCGGCCTTGGCGGCCCGGGTCGTGCGGGCGCGCCCGGCGAAGGGGTCGTGGCCGGCGCGGGTCAAAGCGGTGCCGATCCCGGCATAGACGTGACGCGCGGCGAGGATGCCGGGGCGGCAGGCGAAGGGCAGCGCCGCGATGCCCGCCTCCGAGCGATGGTAGAGCGTGTCGGCCTCGCGCAGCAGCCGGCGGACGACCGACCGGATCGCGGGGCCGGCGGCGGGCGCGGCGAGGAAGCGGTCGGGGTCGAGACCGGCCTCGCGCATCCAGCCGCCCGGCAGGTAGAGCCGCCCGGCGGCGGCGTCCTCGGCCACGTCGCGCGCGATGTTGGTGAACTGCATCGCCACGCCGAGATCGCAGGCCCGCGCCAGCGCGTCGCGGTCGCGCACGCCCATCAGCACGCACATCATCGCCCCGACCGTCGCCGCCACCCGCGCGCAGTAGCCGCGCAGGGCGGAGAGATCGTCGTAGCGCCGTTCCTCGGCGTCCCATTCCAGCCCCTCGATCAGCGCCTCCGGCAGCGCGCGCGGCAGGGCCTGGCTCTCGACGAGCACTGCGAAGGCGCGATCGACGGGCGTGTCGAGCGGCCGCCCGGCACAGGCGCGGTCGAGCCGACGGCGCAGCCGCGCCACGGCGGCCGCCTTGCCCGCGCCGAGATCGACCGCGTCGTCGGCTTGCCGGCAGAAGGCATAGAGCACCAGCGCCGGGTCGCGCACCGCGCGCGGCAAGAGCTTCGAGGCGGCGTGGAAGGAGTGCGAGCCGGCGCGGATCGCGTCAGAGCAGGCCTCGAGATCGGTGGCGGCGCTCATGCGCGCACCTTTGCCGCGTCGGGCACCAGCTGGGCCAGCACCTCGGCGCTGGCCACCACGCCCGGCAGCCCCGCCCCCGGATGCGTACCCGCGCCCACGAGGTAGAGCCCGCGCGCCTCCTCGCTGACATTGTGCGGCCGGAACCATGCGCTCTGGGTCATGCGCGGCTCGAGAGAGAAACCGCAGCCATGCGGGCTGAGATAGCGGTCGCGGAACGTCTCGGGCGTGAAGACGCGCGAGGCGGTGACGCGCGGGCCGAGGCCCGGCAGGAGCTGGTCTTCGAGCACCGCCTGCACGCGGGCCCGGTAGGTTTCGGCCATCGCTGGCCAGTCGACCGTCCCGGCATGGCCGAGATGCGGCACGGGGCTGAGCGCGTACCACGTATCGCAGCCCTCCGGCGCAGCGGTCGGGTCGGTGACGGCGGGGCGGTGGACATAGAGGCTCATGTCCTCGGCCAGCCGCCCGCGCGCGAAGATGTCGTCGAGCAGCGCCCGGTAGCGCGGGCCGTTCAGGATGGTGTGGTGGCCGACATCGGGCCAGTCGCCGCGCGTGCCGCGCGTGCCGAAATGCCAGACGAAGAGCCCCATCGACCAGCGCGCCCGCCTCAGGCGCGGCCCGGTCCAGCGGCGGCGGCGATGGCCGCGCAGCAGCCGGTCGTAGGTGTGGCCCGAGTCGGCGTTGGAGACGACGATGTCGCCGGGGATCACCTCGCCCGAGACCAGCCGCACGCCGCGCGCCCGGCCGCGGTCGAGCAGGATCTCGTCGGCCTCGGCGCCCATCACCAGCCGCCCGCCCTGATCGCGCACGACCTGCGCCATGGCGGCGGCGATCGCCGCCACGCCGCCGGTCGCGCAATGCACGCCGAAGCTGCGCTCGAGATGGCCGACGAGCGAATAGATCGAGGTGACGGAGAACGGATTGCCGCCGACGAAGAGCGGGTGGAAGGACAGCGCCATCCGCAGCCGCGGGTCGCGGACGTAGCGCGCCGCCATGGCGTGCACCGAGCGGTCGGCGCGCAGCCGCGCGAATTGCGGCAGGATCCGCAGGAACGCCGGCAGGCGGTGCATCGGGCGGCGGCCGACATCCTCGAAGCCGATGCCGTATCGGCGTTCGCTCGCCACCATGAAGGCCTCGTATCCCGCGACGTCGCCGGGCGAGAGCCGCGCCACCTCGGCGCGCATCGCGTCCGGATCGGCGCGGACCGCGAGCCGGCTGCCATCGGGCCAGCGGATCTCGTAGAACGGGTCGAGCGGCCGCAGCTCGACCTCGGCGTGAAAGTCGCGCCCGCAGGCGCGCCAGAGGTCGCGGAACACCTGCGGCACGGTGACGATGGTCGGGCCGAGATCGAAGCGGAACCCGTCGACCCGCAGCGCCGAGCCGCGCCCGCCGGGCATGTCGAGACGGTCGATCACCGTGACCCGCCAGCCCTTGGCACCGAGCCGCATCGCCGCGGCCAGCCCGCCCAGCCCGGCGCCGACGACCACGGCATGCGGCCGCAGTCGCGCCCCGGCGGCCTGCAGCAGGTCTGGCTCGGCTTTTGTCAACATGATGACAGCGTAGTAGTGTCAACAAAAGTTGACAATCGCGAAGTTTGCGCCTTCACTGGCAGCACGGGCCGCGTGCGCCGCGGCCCCGCCAGCGGGGAGCGGAGCCATCACCACCGTCAGCCTCAGCCTCTACCGGTTCGCCCCCGGCCCACCGCGGCTCTGGGCCTTCTGGATGATGGCCGAGGCGCGGCTCCGGCTGTGGCGCACGCCCGGTCTGCGCTTCTGGAAGCTCTGCGGCGGCGGCACGCGCGGCGGCTTCACCCCGATCCCGAACATGGAGATCTGCGCCATCCTCGCGGTCTGGCCCGACACCGCGGCGGCCGCGCGCGGCACCGAAAGCGGCGTCTTCGCCCGCTACGCCGCCCGCGCGGACGAAAACTGGACGGTGTTCATGCAGCCGCTTTCGACGCGCGGCCGCTGGGCCCGGCGCGAGCCCTTCGCCGCCGGGGCCGACCCCGGCCGGGGTCCCCTCGCCGTTCTGACCCGCGCCAGCCTGCGGCCGCGCGCGCTGCCGCGGTTCTGGGGCCACGTGCCGGGGGTCGACGCGCGGATCGCCGGCAACCCCGACGTGCTGTTCCGCATCGGCATCGGCGAGGTGCCGTTCCTGCACCAGGTCACGTTTTCCATCTGGCCCGACGCGGCCGCGATGATCCGTTTCGCGCGCGGCGACGCGGCGCATGCCGGCGCGGTCCAGGCGGTGCGCGCGGGCGGCTGGTTCCGCGAGGAGCTCTACGCCCGGCTCAGGGTGGTCGGGGCGCGCGGCAGTTGGGGCGGCACAGCACCGCTCGCCACAGGGGAGGTCGCGGCATGAGCGGACCGGTCTTCAGCTTCTCGGCCATCGTCGGGCAGGACGACATGAAGCTCGCGATGATCCTCACCGCGATCGAGCCGCGGCTCGGCGGCGTGCTGGTCTTCGGCGATCGCGGCACCGGCAAGTCGACCGCGGTGCGCGGGCTCGCGGCGCTTCTGCCGCCGATCCGGGCGGTGGCGAACTGCCCGGTGAACTCGGCCAGCGCCCAAGAGCGGCCGGACTGGGTCGAGGGGCCGGCGGGGCGGCTGACCAGCCGCCCGACGCCGGTGGTCGACCTGCCGCTCGGCGTCAGCGAGGACCGGGTGACCGGCGCGCTCGACATCGAGCGGGCACTGGTCAAGGGCGAGAAGGCGTTCCAGCCCGGCCTGCTCGCCGCCGCCAATCGCGGCTATCTCTACATCGACGAGGTGAACCTGCTCGAGGACCACATCGTCGACCTGCTGCTCGACGTCGCGCAGTCGGGCGAGAACCTGGTCGAGCGCGAGGGGCTGTCGATCCGCCACGCGGCGCGCTTCGTTCTGGTGGGCTCGGGCAACCCCGAGGAAGGCGAGCTGCGGCCGCAGCTGCTCGACCGGTTCGGGGTCTCGGTCGAGGTGCGCTCGCCCACCGACATCGAGGAGCGGATCGAGGTGCTGCGACGCCGCGACGCCCTCGAGACCGACCCGGAGGGATTCGCCGCCCGCTGGCGGCGGCACGACCTGCGGGTGCGCCGCGCGATCCTCGCCGCGCGCGAGAGGCTGCGCGATGTCGAGGCCCCCGAGGCGGTGCTGCGCGACTGCGCGGAGCTGTGCCTCGCGCTCGGCGCCGACGGGCTGCGCGGCGAGCTGACGCTGCTGCGCGCCGCGCGGGCGCTCGCGGCCTACCGGGGCGAGGCGCGGCTCGGCCGGGCGCAGCTGCGCCGGGTCGCGGCCATGGCGCTGAGCCACCGCTTGCGGCGCGACCCGCTGGACGAGGCGGGCTCGGCCGCGCGGGTGGGCCGCGCCGTGGCGGAGGTGTTGGCATGAGCGAGGGCTGGGCCGACGCGGCGCTGGCACTGCGGCTGCTGGCGCTCGACCCCGCGGGCCTGGGCGGGCTGCATCTGCGGGCGCGGGCCGGGCCGGTCCGGCAGGCCTTCGAGGACGCGCTGGCGATCGTGCCGCTGCCGCTGCGGCGGCTGCATCCCGGCATGGGCGCCGATGCGCTCGACGGCGGGCTGGATGTCGCCGCGACGCTGGCCGAGCGGCGGCCCGTCCGCCGCGACGGCTGCCTCGCCGCGCCGGCGCTGCTGCTCCTGCCGATGGCGGAGCGCGCCGCGCCCCTGCTCGCGAGCCGCCTCGCCCGCGCGCTCGACACTAGGCGCGGTGCGGCGCTGATCCTGCTCGACGAGGGCGCGGAGGACGAGACCGCGCAGAGCGGGCTGGTCGACCGGCTCGCCTTCACGATCGACCTGCACGCCGTGCGCTGGCAGGACGTCGCGCCCGTCGCGGCCGTGCCGGATCCGCCGACCGCCGAACCCGCGATGCCGCCCGAAGCCTGCCGTGCCATGGGGCTGGCCGCCGCGACCTTCGGCATCGCGAGCCCGCGCGGGCCGCTTTTCGCGTTGCGCGCCGCGCGGGCGCACGCCCTGCTGCACGGCCGGGCCGAGGTCCGCGACGAGGATCTCGCCGTGGCGGCGCGCCTCGTGCTGGCCCCGCGCGCCACGCTGCGGCCCGTGTCGGAGACGCCGCCGTCCGAGCCGGAGGCCCGCCCGGAGCAAGGGCCCGAGCGGTCGGCCGACACCGACGGCACCGCCCTGCCCGACCGGCTGGTGGCCGCGATCCGTGCCGCCCTGCCGCCGGGCGCGCTGCCGCAGGCCGACCGCCACGCCGCGCCCGGCAAAGGCGCGAGTTCGGGCAGCGGCGCGCGGATGCCGGGCCAGCGGCGCGGCCGCCCCCTGCCCGCCCGCGCCGGCCGCGCCGGCGACGGGCGGATCGACCTCTTCGCCACGCTGACCGCCGCCGCGCCGTGGCAGGCGCTCCGGCGGCGCGGGATGGCGCCGGACGACCGGGTGCTGATCCGCCCCGAGGACCTGCGGCAGCGCCGTCACGAGGACCGGGCCGACCGGCTGCTGGTCTTCGTGGTGGATGCCTCCGGATCGGCCGCCGTGGCGCGGCTCGCGGAGGCCAAGGGCGCCGTCGTCTCCCTGCTGGCCGAAGCCTACGCGCATCGGGACCAGGTGGCGCTGGTGTCGTTTCGCGGCGCCGGGGCCGAGCTGCTGCTGCCGCCGACGCGGGCGCTGGTGCGGGCCAAGCGGCAGCTCGCGGCGCTGCCGGGCGGCGGCGGCACGCCTCTGGCCTCCGGGCTGCGGGCGGCGCTCGAGGTCGCCGCCGCCGGCCGCCGGCGCGGCATGGACCCGACGCTGGTGCTGCTGACCGACGGCCGGGCCAATGTCGGGCTCGACGGCACGGGCGGCCGCGGCGCCGCGATGGCCGATGCCGAGGCGATGGCGCGGCAGGCCCGGGACGCGGCCCCCGCGGGGCTGGTGATCGACACCGCCCCCCGTGCCACGCCCGAGACCGAGCGGCTGGCCGGGCTGATGGGGGCGCGGCGCCTCGCCCTGCCCCGGGCCCGCGCCGATGCGATCGGCGCGGCGATCGCCGCAAGCCGCGCCGGCTAGCGCGGTGGACTGGCAGCGCGACCTGCCCGCATGGCCCAACCACGCGTATTCCCGCCGGCTGCGCTGCGCCCCGCATGACTGGCACGTGCAGGAGCTCGGCACGGGCGAGACGCTGCTGCTGATCCACGGTGCCGGCGCCTCGGTGCACAGCTGGCGCGACCTGCTGCCAGCGCTGGCGCGGGACCGGCACGTGGTGGCGATCGACCTGCCGGGCCAGGGCTTCACCCGGGCCGGCCGCCGCGACCGGTTCGGGCTGGAGCCGATGGCGGCCGACATCGCGCGCCTCGCCGAGGCGCAGGGCTGGCGGCCCGCGGCGCTGATCGGCCATTCGGCCGGCGGCGCGATCGCGCTGGCGCTGTCAGAGCACCTGCGTGCGCCCTCTGGCCGGCCGCCGGTGGTGGTCGGCATCAACGCCGCGCTCGGCCGCTTCGAGGGCATCGCGGGCTGGCTGTTTCCGCTGCTGGCCAAGGCCCTCGCCGCCAACCCGCTCGCGCCGCGCCTGCTGACGCTCGGCGGGCCGAAGGACGCGCTGGCGCGGCGGCTGATCGAGGGCACGGGCTCGCGCATCGATGCGGCCGGTCTCGCCTGCTACGCGCGGCTCATCGGCGACCCGCAGCATGTCGGCGCCACGTTGCGGATGATGGCGCAGTGGAACATCGATCCGCTGCTCGACCGGCTGCCCGAACTGCAGGCGCGCTGCGTCCTGATCGCCGGCGCAAGGGACACGGCGGTCCCGCCCGAGGTCGCGCGCGAGGCAATCGCCCGGATGCGGAACGCCACGCTGCGGCTCCTGCCGGATCTCGGCCACCTGGCGCATGAGGAGGCGCCCGACCGGATGCTCGACGCGATCACGGAGGCGATCGAGGCGCGCGGTTGAGCGGCCCGGGTGCCGCGCCGGTGGTGGGGCGGTGGACCTGCGGTCGCGACCGTCTTGCGGCCTGACCATGGGCACCCCTGCACGGGCCGGCATGGCGACGGCACTGCTCGCACGACGGCATGGATCATGTGCCTGCGCGCGATGCGCGCCCCCGCATCAGGCGGCCGTCTCGGCCACGATGCCGGAAATCGCCTGGACCAGGCTTTCCTCGGTGACCTCCTCGGAGGTGAAGGTCCGGATGACCTTGCCATGATGCATGGCGACGATCCTGTCCGAGACATGCAGCACCTCCGGCATCTCGGAGCTGATCACGATCACCGCGAAGCCGTTCGCCGCGAGATCCCGGATCAGGTTGTGGATCTCGGACTTGCTGCCGACATCGATGCCGCGCGTGGGCTCGTCCACGATCAGGACGTTGGGGTGCATCGAGAGCCATTTCGCGATGACGATCTTCTGCTGGTTGCCGCCCGAGAGGTTGCCGACCTTCTGCCGCCAGCCCGGCGTCCGGATGTCGAGCTTGTCGCGGTACTGGTCGAAGATCGCGATCTCGGCGCCTTCGGCGACGAACGGCCCGGCCTTCAGGTCATCGACCTGCGGCAGCGTCATGTTGTCCCGGCAGTTCATGCCGAGCACCAGGCCCTGCCCCTTGCGGTCTTCGGGGACCAGCGAAATGCCCCTGGCGATCGCCTCGACCGGAGAGCCGATGCGGACCTCCTCGCCGTCCAGCAGGATCTGCCCCGCGTCGGGATCGCGCAGGCCGAACAGGGTCTCGGCGACCTCGGTGCGCCCGGCCCCGACCAGCCCGTAGAAGCCGAGCACCTCGCCGCGGCGGACCTCGAAGCTGACGTCGCTGTAGAGCCGGCCGCAGCTCAATCCGCGGACCTCGAGGGCCACGGCCCCGACCTCCGCGTGGTTGATCTTTCGGCTGAGGTCGAGCTTGCGCCCGATCATCAGCTGCGTCAGCTCTTCCTCGCTGGTCTCGGCGGTGTGCAGCGTCCCGCGATACTGCCCGTCCCGCAGGATGCTGATGCGGTCGGTCATGTGGAAGATCTCTTCCATGCGGTGCGAGATGTAGATCACCCCGACGCCGCGCGCCTTCAGGTCGGCGATCACGTCGAACAGCACGACCTTCTCGGCATCGGTCAGCGAGGCGGTCGGCTCGTCGAAGATCACCGCCTTCGCGTCCACGGTGAGCGCGCGGGCGATCTCGACCATCTGCTGGTTGGCGAGCGAAAGATCACCGACGCGGGTCTGCGGCGTGAAGCCGACCTTGAGCTTGTCGAGAATGGCCGCGGTCTTCTCGTGGAGACGGTCCCAGTCGACGCGACCGAAGGATTTGCGCGGCAGCTCGCCCAGATAGACGTTCTCGGCGACCGACAGCTCCTCGGCCAGGCTCAGCTCCTGGTGGATGAACACCACGCCCTTCGACTTCGCGTCGAGCGGCGAGGCCATGATCGTCGGCTCCTCCCCGATCAGGATCCTGCCGCTGTTGGGTTGCAGCACCCCACCGAGAACCCGCATCAGCGTCGACTTGCCCGCGCCGTTCTCGCCCATCAGCGCGTGCACCTCGCCCGGCAGCACCGTGAGCGACACGCCATCGAGCGCGCGGACCCCGGGGAACGTCTTGACGATGTCCTGAAGGCGCAGGGCCGGTGTGAAACTGGTCATGTCCTCAACTCTCCCTTGGCCTTGCGGTTCAGCTGGCGATCCAGGAACAGGACCGCGATCAGGATGCTGCCGATCACCAAATTGACCGTCTCGGTATCGGCGCCGATATGGCCGAGACCCTTGCGCAGCAGCTGGATCGCCAGCACGCCGCCCAATGTCGAGATGATCGAGCCGGAGCCGCCGGTCAGCTTGGTCCCGCCCAGCACTACGGCGGTGATCGCCCAGAGCTCGTAGAGCGAGCCGTCATTGGGATTCACCGAGCCGCTTTCGGAGTAGAAGACCACGGCGCTGAGACCGGCGAGAAAGCCGATGATCATGAAGTTGATCATCATGTGCGGCCCGACGCGGATACCGGCGTTCACCGCCGCCTCGCGATTGTCGCCGATGGCATAGGCGTTGCGGCCGTGCACGGTGCGGGTCATCAGCAGCCACAGCGCCACGGCGACACCGAGCAGGAACCACGTGGCCGTGTGCAGCCCCAAAAACTGCGCCTCGGCGAAGTCGACCAACGTCCAGTTCAGGTGCGAGGTCGGCTGCTCGCCGTTGAACATGAAGACGAGCCCGCGATAGCCGAGCATGGCCCCGAGGGTGACGATGAAGGCGTCGACGCCGGTCTTCCAGACGATCAGGCCGTTGATCGCCCCGAGCACGACACCGGTCAGCAGCGCGAGCCCCCACGACACCGGGATCACCCAGTCGCCGAGGCCGGTCAGGAACGGCCAGCTCATGCTGTCGAGAAGGACGACCGCGCAGAGCGCGAAGATGGCGCCGACCGAGAGGTCGATGTTGCCGTTGATCATGATCACGGTCATGCCCAGCGCGATGATCCCGATCGGGGCGGACTGCTTGAACAGCAGCAGCATGTTGTCGAGATCCATGAAGGCGTTCTGCGACAGCGAGAGGTACTTGCCGGCCACGGTGAAGAAGACCAGCTCGAGGACGATGAAGCCCCAGATCGCGCCCTGCTTCAGAAGGTCGTTGGTGTTGAGGGTGTTCATCATTGCCTCCCCTATGCGATCGGCGACCAGAGACGGCCGCGATTGGCCGCGATGTCGAGCCAGACCGCGAGGATGATGATCACCCAGGTCACGACATACTGGACGTAGAACTCGAGCCCGACCAGGAGCAGCCCGTTCTGGATGAAGCCGAGGATCAGCACGCCGATCACGGTCTTGAACACGGTGCCGGAGCCGCCCAGCAGCGACGCGCCGCCGAGGATCACCGCCGCCAGCACCTCAAGTTCGAGCCCCTGCCCGACGGTGTTCTGGCTGCCCATCGACCGGCTGGCCTGCAGAAGGCCCGCGCAGGCGACGCAGAAGGACGAGATGACGTAGGTCAGGAACACGACGCGGGCGCGCCGGATGCCGGAGAAGGTGGCGGCGACGCCGTTTCCGCCGACGGCGTAGACCTTGCGCCCGAAGGCGGTCTTGGCCAGCAGCAGGCTCAGCAGCGCCGCCAGCAGCGCGAACATCAGGATCGGCACCGGGATGCCCAGCGCGGAGCCCTGGCCGAACAGGCTGAACCAGGTCCCCTCCTTGTCGGCGATGTCCATGTTCTTGCCGCCCGAATAGGTCAGCGTCAGGCCATGGATCGCCGACAGCATGCCCAGCGTGACGATCAGCGAATTGAGCTTCAGGTAGCCGACGAGGAACCCGATCAGCGCCCCGAGGCACATCGTCATCGCGAACATCGCCGGGATGGCCAGCGACGGGCCGATCTTGTCGTGCAGGTCAAGCACCACGATGGTCGAGAACGACATCATCGACCCCACAGAGAGGTCGAGGTTGCCGCTGATGACGACGAAGGTGACGCCGAGCGCCATCACCCCGAGGATCGCCGAGGACCGGATCACGCCCAGCACGTTGTCGACCGCCAGGAAGCGCTGGTTGGCCAATGTGAAGCCGATGATGAATATCACGAAGGCCACGAGTATGCCTTGCCGGGCCAGGAACTGTCCGACGTCCCTCTTGGTCATCTCCGCCATGCCGTCCTCCCCGAATTTCCGTGCCATTGCCTCAGACTAACGTCATTCCGCCGTCGATCATGACAATCTGGCCGGTCATGTAGTCGCTGTCCCGCGATGCCAGGAACGTCGTCGTCCCTGTTATGTCCTGCGGCGTCGCCACGCGGCCGCGCAGGATGTCGGAGGAGAATTCCTCCATCGCCTGCCCCGGCCGCTCGGCCGCGCCGATGCTCATGAGGTCGCGGTCGACCCCTTCCCACATCTCCGTGGCCACGACGCCGGGCGCGAAGCCGGTCACCGTGATGTCGTGCTTGGCCAAGTCCCTTGCGCCCGACTGCGTCAGCGAGACCACGGCCCATTTCGACGCGCAGTAGGGCGCGACGTTGTCGAAGCCCTGCCGGCTGGCCACGGAGGCCGTGTTGATGATCTTGCCGCCGGAGCCCTGCGCGATCATCTGGCGCGCCGCCTCCTGCATCCCGATCAGCGCCCCAAGGCCGTTGACGTCCATGATGAAGCGCCAGTTCTGCTCGGTCACGTCCAGGAAGTTCATGGGCTTGTTGACGCCGGCATTGTTGAACTTGACGTCGAGCTTGCCGAAGACGGAGACGGCCTGCGCGATCATCGCCCTGACCTGGCTCCTGTCGGTCACGTCGACCACCGCGTGGGTCACGAGGCCGCCATTGCGCTTGGCCCGCGCCTCGTTGGCCGCCGCGACCTCGGCCACTTTGGCGGCGTTGATGTCGGCAAAGCAGACATCCGCCCCCTCGTCGAGCAGCGCCTCGCCGATGGCCCGGCCGATGCCCTGCGCGGCTCCCGTGACGATGCACGAGCGTCCCGAGACACGTCCCATGGTGCCCTCCCGTCTGCGAAATTGGCTTTGTCGGCGAGAATGCACGGAGCCTTGCCGCCCCGTGCATTCCCGGGAGGGGATCAGAAGACGGGCTTGTCGAACTGATCCATGTTTTCCTGAGTGATCTTCGGCGTGTCGAAGTAGTTCAGGAACGGCACCTCTGCGCCCGAGAGGACGTCGAGGGCGGTCTTCAGGGCGGCCTCGGCGTCATCGACCGGCGACTGGTAGATCGAGCCCCAGTACTCGCCGCGCTCCATCGCCTCGTAGCCGACCGAGAAGTTCGTCGCGCCCACGAAGATGATGCCGTCGCGGCCGGCCGCCTTGGCGGCGTTCAGCGCGCCGACGCCCATGTTGTCGTCGCCGGCATAAACCCCGTCGATGTCGTCATACTTGACGAGGAACGCCTCCATCACCTTCTGCGACTTCTCGCGGTTCCAGTCGCCGGGCTGGGTCTCGACCAGCGTCACGTCGGGGCAGACCTCCGGCAGGCGATCCTCGAAGCCCTTGGCCCGCTCGATCGCGGTGGTGTAGCCCGGCTGGCCGGAGATCTGCACGATCTGGGCCTCGGTCTCGATGCCCATCTCGGTGAACTTCTCGCACATGATCTCGGCGGCGCGGGCGCCCTGGGTGATGTTGTCGGGGCCGGAGAAGGAGGCCGCGAACTCGAAGCCCTGCTCGGCGATGTTCGAGTTGGTCACGATCACCGGGATGCCGGCGCTGTGGGCCTTGCGGACGGCGGGCACCACCGCCTCGCCGTTGGTCGGCCAGATGATGATCGCGTCGACCTGCTGCTGGATCAGGTCCTCGACCTGCGCGATCTGGCGCGCGACGTCGCCGCCGGCGTCGAGCACGACGGCCTCGATGTCGGGGTTGGCCTGGGCCGCCGCGATGAACGCCTTCTCGTAGGTGGTCTGGTAGCTGTCGACGCCGACATTGTTCTGCGTGATGCCGATCTTCATCGTGTCGGCCGCGGCGGCCCCGGCCGCGACGCTGCCGACCAGCGCGGTGGTCACGGCAATACGGGCTTTGATCGAAATGGTCATGTCTGGGCTCCTCCCCAAAGATCCGTGTCTTCGTGATTGCGGCTGTTCCCCCAGCCCGGGACCTGCCCGATGCAATCTGACCCTGAGTCAGCCCCAATCCGCCGCGCCGCGCCCCCGCATATTTGTTCATTTTGGATGAAAAGATATCCACAATGAACAAAGTCGCGATACTCCCCCGCCCGCGATTTGGACAGCCTACAGGGAGCCCGCCATGAGCGATGCCAGAAAATCCAGATCGGACACAGGCAAGACACCCAGGATGATGAGCCCGGCCGCGCATAGTTTCGAGAACGCCCAGGACAGGATCGGCGTCGTCGCCGGCGCGCCCCGCTTCGCGACGGCCGAGCTCGAATCCGTGGTCGCCTTCCTCGACGAGCTGAGCCTCGAGATCGAAGGCGCGATCGAGCCGACCGCGCCCAACCCCTACCTGAACATGTCCCTGTACCTGCTGCGCAGCCACGCCGAGGGGCGGGTGGTGACCGCGTCCTCGATGGTGTCGGCGGCGCGCGTGCCCTATGCCACCGCGACCCGCAAGCTCGCCGAGATGCAGAAGGCCGGCCTGATCGTCCAGCGGCCCCGGTCCAAGACCGGCAAGAGCTTCTCGCTGCACCCGAGCGACGCGCTGATCGAGACCTGGACCCATCTCGCCGACCGCATCCGGCGGCTGGCCGCCTCGAAATTCGCGGCCGATGCGTCGGGTTCGGGGTCCTCCGACTACTACTTCGGCGACTCCTACCAGCCCGGACAGTCGCTCATCCGTCCGCCGCGGGTGCTGGCGAGCCCGCTCAAGCTGGCCGGGGGGCTGCGCATCTTGGTGCATGGCGATCCCACCTTCATGGTGATGGACAACCTCAAGCGCCAGTTCGAACAGCTTGTCGGTACCAAGATCAGCCAGCGCGCCTTCTCGATCGACCGCCTCCGCGACGAGGCGCTGCGCAACGCCGCGCGCCCGAACAGCCAATACGACCTGATCGCCGTCGACCTGCCCTGGGTGGGCGAATTCGTCGAGAAGGGCGTGCTGCGGCCGCTCGGGTCCGCGCTCGATGTCGAGCGCCTCGATCCCAGCGATTTCCATACCGCGGGCTGGCGCGCGGCGCATTGGAACGGCGTGCCCTACGGCGTCCCGAGCCAGACGACGCCCGAGCTGATGTTCTACCGCAAGGACTGGTTCGCCGAGGCCGGGCTGGAGCCGCCGAACACCACCGACGCGGTGCTCCGCGCCGCCGCCGCGCTGCATGACCCGGCCCGCGGCCGCCACGGCGTCGCCTGGAACGCGGCGCGGGGAACGGCGCTCGGCCATACCTTCATGATGACCTGCGCCGATTTCGGCCAGCCGATCGTCAAGCTGCCGGCCATCGCCGGGGGTTTCGATGCCGGCAATCTGGGCCGCGGCGACATCGAGGCGACGATCGACACGCCGAGGGCGCTCGAGGCCGCCGAATACCTCATGGCGCTGCTCGAATTCTCGCCGCCCGACATCCTGTCGATGTCCTGGTACGAGCGGATGCGCCCCTACGCCGCCGGCAAGGTCGCCATGGCCTACGGCTACACCTTGCTGGCGCCCTATTTCGAACTGGACCCGAGTTCGCCCGCCTACGAAAACACCGGCTACCTGCCCCACCCCGCCGGCCCGCGCGGCAGCCCGGTCGCCCCGGTCGGGGGCTACGTGCTCGGCATCCCGGCCAACCTCGCCGAGGAGCGCATCCCCGACGCGGCCGAGGCCCTGATCGCCTTCACGTCGCCGGAGGCACAGAAGCTCTACGTGCAGAACGGCAGCCGCACCGTGCCGCGCTACTCGGTCGGGAGCGATCCGGAAGTGCGCCGGCTGTCGCCCGTCTTCGAGGCGGTGGAGGAGATGGCTTGGCGCGACGAACTCCAGTTCTGGCCGCGCCCGCCGATCCCGCAGATCTCGGACATCATCCAGATCTGCGGCCACGAATTCCACGACATGCTGCGTGGACTGACGACACCGCGCAACGCCCTGGCGCGGGCCCAGGCCCGGGCCGAGGACGCGCTGAGACAGCCGATCACCTAGGGAGGAAACCATGGACCCCAATCGCCTCAGAGGGAAGAACATCGTCATCACCGGCGCGGCCCAGGGCATGGGCGCGGCGAACGCGGAGTATTTCGCGGCCCAGGGCGCGAATGTCTGCCTCGGTGACATCAATGTCGATGGGGTCGGCGAAGTCGCCAGGCGGATCAACGCGGCCGGGAACGGCAAGGCGATCTCGCTGGGCATGAACGTCACCAAGCGGGCCGATCACGCGGCCGCGGTCGATGCCTGCGCCGAGGAGTTCGGCTCGATCAACGTCATGCTCAACAATGCCGGCATCAACAAGCCGCGCATGTTCCTCGACATCGACGAGGACAACTGGGACCAGATCATGGACATCAACGCCAAGGGCATGCTGTTCGGCATGCAGGAGGCGGCGAAGAAGATGATCGCGCAGGGTCCGATGGAGGATCACCCCTACAAGATCATCAATGTCGGCTCGATCGTGTCGCGCACCGCCTTTCTCGACGTGATCCCCTATTCCTGCTCGAAATACTGCGCCCTCGCCATGATCATCGGCGGCGCCAAGGCGCTGTGGGAGCACAAGATCACGGTGAACGGCTACGGCCCCGGCGTGGTCAAGACCGAGCTTTGGGAGCAGCTCGACAAGGATCTCGTGGAGATCGGCATGTTCGAGGAGGAGGGCCAGTCGATGGACCACCTCGCCAAGACCATGATCCTGATGAAGCAGCTCAGCACGCCCGACGACGTCAAGGGCACGGCCGCCTTCCTCTGCTCGGACGAGTCCGACTACATGACCGGCCAGCTCATCATGATCGACGGCGGCATGATCATGCAGTGATCCCGCCGGCGGCCCGGCGCCGCCCGACGACAGCAACAAGCCCAACGACATTCACTGGTGCGTGCCCCCCGCGCACCCAGCAGGAAAGCTTTGTCCCATGTCCCGCGCCCTCACACCCAACGTCCTGTCCCCAGCCGATCTCGAGCCGAACTGGCGCTGGGAAGGACGCCTGCCCGCCTGGGGCCACACCAACACCGATTTCGAGCGCCGCATCGATCACGACCGCCTGCGCCGCTACCGGCTCAGCCGCACGCGCCAAGCGCTGAAGGCCTCCGATTGCGGCACGCTGCTGCTCTTCGACGTGAACAACATCCGCTACGTCTCGGCCACCAAGATCGGCGAGTGGGAGCGCGACAAGATGTGCCGCTTCTGCCTGCTGACCGGCGACGATGCGCCCTATGTGTGGGATTTCGGCTCGGCCGCGGTGCACCACAAGAAGTATTCCGACTGGCTGGTCCCCGACCACTGCCGCGCCGGCGTGGTCGGGATGCGGGGCACCATCCCGCCCAGCTTCGGCCTGATGAAGAAATACGCCGAGGAGATCGCCGGGCTGATCGAGGATGCCGGCATGAAGGGCATGCCGGTCGGCGTCGACTACGCCGAGACCGCGATGTTCCACGCGCTGAAGGAAGCCGGTCTCAACGTCGTCGACGGCCAGCAGATCATGCTCTCGGCGCGCGAGATCAAGAACTGGGACGAGATCCAGCTGCTGACGCAGGCCGCCAGCATGGTCGATGGCGTCTACCACATGATCTACGAGGAGCTGAAGCCGGGGGTGCGCGAGAACGACATCGTCGCGCTGTCCAACAAGATGCTCTACGAGATGGGCTCGGACGACGTCGAGGCGATCAACGCGATCTCGGGCGAGCGCTGCAACCCGCATCCGCACAACTTCACCGACCGTTATTTCCGGCCCGGCGACCAGGCCTTCTTCGACATCCTGCAAAGCTACCAGGGCTACCGCACCTGCTATTACAGGACCTTCAACATCGGCCGCTCCACGCCGTCGCAGCGCGACGCCTACGTGAAGGCCCGCGAATGGATCGACGCCTCGATCCAGGCGATCAGGCCGGGCGTCACCACCGACCAGGTGGCCAAGCTCTGGCCCAAGGCCGAGGAGTTCGGCTTTCCCGACGAGCTGTCGGCCTTCGGGCTGCAGTTCGGCCACGGCCTCGGCCTCGCGCTGCACGAGCGGCCGATCATCAGCCGCGCCGTCAGCCTCGACAACCCGATGGAGATCCAGACCGGCATGGTCTTCGCGCTCGAGACCTACTGCCCGGCCTCTGACGGCTACTCGGCCGCCCGCATCGAGGAGGAGGTCGTGGTCACCGACACCGGCTGCGAGGTCATCAGCCTGTTCCCGGCCGAGGAGCTGCCGATCGCGAACCGCTACTGACACCCTGCCCGCCCCGGCCGGCGCGCCGGGGCCCCACCCCATCCGCGGAGACATCCATGGCAGACAAGGCAAAGACCAACACCGAGGACTACCTGCGCATGTTTTCGCAGATGGTCCGGATCCGCAGCTTCGAGGACAACGCCAACCAGCTCTACCTGTCGGCCAAGATGCCGGGGCTGACCCACATGTATTCCGGCGAGGAGGCCGTCGCCGTCGGGATCTGCGAGGCCCTGAAGACGACCGACAAGATCACCTCGACCCATCGCGGCCACGGCCACTGCGTCGCCAAGGGCGCCGAGTTCAAACAGATGTTCTGCGAGCTTCTGGGAAAGGAAGAGGGCTACTGCCGCGGCAAGGGCGGCTCGATGCACATCGCCGACCAGTCTAACGGCAATCTCGGGGCCAACGCGATCGTCGGCGGCTCGATGGGGATCGCGACCGGCGCGGCCCTGACCGCGAAGCTGCAGGGGCGCGACGACGTCACCGTCTGCTTCTTCGGCGACGGCGCCACCGCGCAGGGCCTGATGTACGAGGTGATGAACATGGCCGCGCTCTGGCGGCTGCCGGTCATCTATGCCTGCGAGAACAACGGCTACTCGGAATACACCAAGACCGAGGAGATCGCCGCCGGGTCGATCACCGCTCGCGCCGAAGCCTTCGGCATCGAGGCGTTCCAGGTCGACGGCCAGGACGTGCTCGCCGTCAACAAGCTGGCGACCGAGCTGGTCGGGCGCTGCCGCGGGGGCGAGGGTCCGTTCTTCGTGGAGCTCATGACCTATCGCTACCACGGGCACCACGTCGGCGACATCAACCGCGAATACTATCGGGCCAAGGAGGAGGAGACGCTCTGGAAGACCGAGCGCGACCCGATCCTGCGGTTCCGCGGCTGGCTGGTCGACCAGGGCATCGCGAGCGAGCAAGACCTCGAGGCGCTGCAGGCCGAGATCAAGGAAGATGCCGAGAATGCGGTGAAATACGCGCTCGAGGCGAAGTACCCCGACACGTCCGAAGTCGACATGCATGTCTACGCGGCCTGAGGAGACGATCATGCGAGAGATCACATTGTCCAAGGCCGTGAACGAGGCCATCGCCGAGGAGATGCGGCGCGACGAGACCGTGTTCGTGATCGGCGAGGACGTCGCCGAGGCCGGCACCCCCTTCAAGGTCCTCTCGGGCCTCGTCGAGGAGTTCGGCACCGCCCGCGTCATCGACACGCCGATCGCCGAGCCGGGCTTCATGGGCATCGCCGTCGGTGCGGCGATGACCGGCTCGCGCCCGATCGTCGACCTGATGTTCGGCGACTTCATCTTCCTGATCATGGATCAGCTCTGCAACCAGGCCGCCAAGACGCACTACATGTCCGGCGGCAAGCTCAACGTGCCTCTGGTGCTGCGCACCAATCTCGGCGCCACGCGGCGATCGGCGGCGCAGCACAGCCAGTCCCTGCAGGCCCTCGTCGCCCATATCCCGGGCCTCAAGGTTGCGATGCCCTCGTCGGCCTACGAGGCCAAGGGCCTGATGAAGACCGCGATCCGCGACAACAACCCGGTCGTCATCTTCGAGGACAAGCTGATGTACCAGGACAAGGCGCCGGTTCCCGAGGAGGACTACCTCATCCCCTTCGGCGTCGCGAATGTGAAGCGCGAGGGGTCCGACATCACGTTGATCGGCACCTCGTCGATGGTGCAGGTGGCCGAGGCCGCCGCCGAGATCCTCGCGCGGGAGGGCATCAGCGCCGAGGTGATCGACCCGCGCACCATCGTGCCGCTCGACGAGGCGGCGCTGGTCGCGTCGGTCAGGAAGACCTCGCGGGCCATCGTGATCGACGAGGGCCACCAGAGCTACGGCGTGACGAGCGAGATCGCGAGCCGGCTCAACGAGCAGGCCTTCTACCATCTGGACGCCCCCGTGCTGCGGATGGGCGCGATGGACGTGCCGGTGCCGTTCAGCCCGGCGCTCGAGGACCTCACCGTGCCGACGCCCGAGGCCGTCGCGGTGCAGGCCCGCCGGCTTTGCGCCGGGGAGATGATCCATGCCGCGTGAGGTGATCATGCCGGCGCTCGGGATGGCCCAGGATTCCGGGGTCATCGTGACCTGGCTGAAATCTCCGGGCGACACGGTGGCCGAAGGCGATGCCCTGTTCGAGGTGGAGACCGACAAGGCGACGATGGAGGTCGAGGCGCAGGCCGCGGGCTTCCTGACCCGCGTGACCGCCGCCGCCGGGGACGACGTGCCGGTCGGCAAGGTGATCGCGCTGATCTCCGACACGGCCGACGCGCCCGCCCCGGCGGACGGAGAGGCCGACGCTGCCCCCGCGGAGGAGGCCGCGCCAGCCGAGCTGCCGCAGGGCCACGACGTCATCATGCCGGCGCTCGGCATGGCGCAGGATACCGGCCTTCTGGTCGGCTGGTTGAAGCCCCCGGGCGATGTCGTCGCCGCAGACGACGTCCTGTTCGAGGTCGAGACCGACAAGAGCACGATGGAGGTGCCGGCCGGTCACGACGGCTATGTCGCGGCCCTTCTGGCCGAGGCCGGCGAAGAGGTGCCCGTCGGACAGGCCGTGGCGATCATCAGCCCGGAGAAGCCCGACGCGCCGGTCCGGCGCAGGGCGGACGCGAAGGCCGACGCGAAGGCGAACGCGAAGGCCGATGCGAAACCGGTCGCTCCGGAGACCGAGCCGGCCAGGCCCGCAAGTGCGGCGCAGCCTCGGGCCCGCCCTGCCCCGGCCCCGCAGCCGGCACGCGCGGCCGGCCGCATCCTCGCATCCCCGAAGGCGCGACGCCTCGCGCTCGAACAGGGGCTGGACCTTGAGAGGCTGGTCTCGGCCGGGCATCCCCAGCCCTTCCATGTGCGGGATCTGGAGGCGCTCCGGGTCATGGGCAGGGAGCAGCCCTCGCCCACGGTGTCGCCCGTCGCCCGGCCGCTCAGGCTCACCGCCGAGACCGGCGGCGACGGCCTCGCCGCCTTCATGGAATGGGCCGCCGCCGCGGGCGACCTCGACGAACATGCCCTGCTGGCGGGGTTCGCGGCCGCGAGCCTGAGGTCGGACGACGCCGAGATCGTCGTCGCGGTGGACGCCTTCGGTGCCTCGCGGCACTACCGCGACCCCGACAGGCCAAGGCTCGGCGCCAGCGCGGCCGAAGCGGCCGACGGCGTCCCGCATCTGCGCCTGCGCGACCTGCGGCGGGCCCGCGTGACGTCGGTGTCCATGGGGGCCGAGGACGCGCCGGTGGTCACGATCACCGGAACCGGGCCGGGCCTGCGGCTCACGCTCGAATGCGCCGCCGACCAGCTTTCGGCCGACCGGGCGCTCGCCCTCCTCACAGACCTTGCGGGACGGATCGAAGAGCCCCTCCGCCACCTGCTCTGACCGGGAAGACAGACCAATGGAACACACCGATCTCTACATCAACGGCACCTGGCGCGCCGGCGCGGCGCAGGAGCGGTTCGACGTCATCAACCCGGCCACCGAAGAGGTACTGGCCTCGGTCGCCTCGGCCGAGATCGCCGACGCGGACGCCGCTCTCGACGCGGCCGAGGCCGCGATGGCGGACTGGGCGGCGCGCACCCCGCGCGAACGCTCCGAGGTGCTGCGCCGGGCCTGGGAGCTGATGACCGCGAGGCTCGAGGATTTCGCCCGGCTGATCACCCTGGAGAACGGCAAGGCCCGCGGCGACGCCATGGGCGAGGCGACCTACGCCGCGGAGTTCTTCCGCTGGTTCGCCGAGGAGGCGGTCCGCGCCGACGGCATGATCACCCGCGCCCCGTCCTCCGGCGCGCGGATCATGGTGCAGCACATGCCCGCCGGGCTCGCCGTGCTGGTGACACCGTGGAACTACCCGGCCGCGATGGGCACCCGCAAGATCGCCCCTGCCCTCGCCGCGGGCTGCGGCGTCATCATCAAGCCCGCCTCCGAGACCCCGCTGACCATGCTGGCGCTGATGCCGCTTCTGGAGGAGGCCGGCGTGCCGGCCGGGCTAGTCAACGTCCTTCCCTCGAAGCGCACCGGCGCGCTCGTCGACCACATGCTGCATGATCCAAGGGTCCGGGTCGTCAGCTTCACCGGCTCGACCGGCGTCGGCCGCAAGCTGCTGCACTCGGCCGCCGACCAGGTCCTGAAGCCGGCGATGGAGCTCGGCGGCAACGCGCCGCTGATCGTGTTCGAGGACGCCGACATCGAGCAGGCGGTGGAGGGCACCATGCTGGCCAAGATGCGCAATCTCGGCGAGGCCTGCACCGCCGCGAACCGGATCTACGTCCATCGGGACATCGCCGAGGACTACACGCGCCGGCTGGCCGAGGCGATGAGCCGGCTGAAGCTGGGCGACGGCAGCGACCCTTCGGTCGATGTCGGGCCGCTCGTGAACGCCGGCACCCGCGACAAGGTCGCCGCCTTCGTCGAGGACGCGGTGGCCCGCGGCGCCAGGATCGAGCTGGGCGGCAAGGCGCCCGAGGGGCGCGGATACTTCTACCCGCCCACCGTCCTGTCGAACGTGTCCGAGGACTCCGAATGCGTCCATGACGAGATCTTCGGCCCGGTGGCGGCGATCCAGACCTTCAGCGATCAGGACGACGTCGTCCGGCGCGCGAACGACACGGAATACGGGCTCGTGGCCTATGTCTTCAGCGCGGACATGCAGCGCGCGCTGCAGGTCTGCGAGCGCCTCGATTACGGCATGGTCGGCCTGAACCGCGGCCTCGTCAGCGACCCGGCGGCGCCGTTCGGCGGCACCAAGCAGTCCGGTCTCGGGCGCGAAGGCGGCCATGAGGGCATGCTCGAATTCATGGAAACCCAGTACATCTCGGCCAGCTGGTAAGGGGGCACTCATGTCGGACATCATCGCCAGCCCCTCGGTGCGCAAGGCGGCGCTCGAGAAGGGGATCGACCTCGAGCGGCATGCGCAGGCCCTCGGCCGCAGGACGATCGCCATGGAGGATCTCGACGCCAGACCCACCAAGGGGGCGGCTCCGGCGGACACCTCCTACTGGGAGGTCGATCACGCGCAGTACGGCCCCGTGACCGAGGAGCCGATGAGCCGCTTCGCGCAAGTGTCCGCGCGCAACCTCGCCGCCGCGCAGAGCCTGATCCCGCTGGTGACGCATCACGACCGCGCGGACGTCTCGCGGATCGAGAGCTTCCGCGCCTCGCTGAAGGACGAAGCCCGCGCCCGCGGCGTCAAGCTCACGGCTCTGGCCTTCCACGTGAAGGCGCTGGCGCGCTGCCTGCGCGATTTCCCGCGGTTCAACGCTTCGCTGTCGGCTGACGGGGCCACGCTCATTCTCAAGGACTACGTCCATATCGGCATCGCCGTCGACACTGCGCACGGGCTCGCGGTGCCGGTGATCCGCGATGCCGACCGCAAGGGCGTCTGGCAGATCGCGTCCGAGATCTCGGATCTCGCGGCGCGGGCCCAGGCGCGCAAGCTGCGCCCCGACGAGATGGGCGGCGCCTCCATGACCATCACCAATCTCGGCGGGCTCGGCGGGACGGCGTTCACGCCGATCGTCAACCCGCCCGAGCTGGCGATCCTCGGGATCACCCGGACCCAGACCGAAACCGTCTGGAACGGCGACACGCCGCGCCCGGTGCCGATGCTGCCGCTGGACCTTAGCTATGACCACCGGGTCATCAACGGCGCCGATGCCGCACGCTTCGTGACGCGGTTGGCGGCCCTCATCGCCGACCCCCGCAACATGTTGATCTGACGGCTGAATCTGATGCGTTGCTAAGGACTTGGTTGTCGGAGCCGCATCGTGCGGCTACGCGAACAAGCTGGCGCAGGTGCTGTCGAGCGAGCTGGAGGCGGGCTGCGTCGGTCACGAGACCGGCCACATCACTGTTCGGGGCGATGCCAAGACGGGCTTGCGGTCGAGCTTCAGGGCAAGCTGGCGTCGATGCTTTGTGCCACGGACAGCAAAAACGCCGCGCGCCATGAGGCTGCGGCGCGGACGCTGAAGTCGGTTGCGGGAGGAGGATATCTCCAAGATCGTACCGCCGGTGAAATTGCCTCGAGGTTTGATCCTCAAAGGGGACGGCGTACTCGCATACTGAATTCCGCAATCGGCATGCCTTGTCCGTGCAGCACCTCGATCTGCCGCAGCTTCAGCACAATGTCCTCGGGCTTCTCGCGCTTTCCATCCATCGCTTCGCCCTCCCGACGAAACAAATCTATCTTGGCAGGCCGAGCACTTCAGTGGGGGCAGACCACGAAGACGCAGTCGACCTCGACGAGCAAGGGCGCGGGCCCATCGGTCACACCAAGGTCGATGACCGATGGGGGCCGCGATTTTTAATGGACCCGGAGCTAAAACCAGCCTTCCAGGCGCGGTCGAAGCGTGAAGCCGTCCTGCAACCCGATCCAGGTTCAAAGTGTCATTGATGCTGCTCCAGGCTACGCGCCTGCGCGTTGCCCCTGCGCAGCTCCGGGAGCTGCCGAACCACCACCGGCGCGATCAAGGCCGCCCCGATCAGCGTGGCCACGAGGTCGGGCGCCACGAGCAGTATGGCCGCCACCGCCAGCAGCGCGCGCTCGTAGCCGCGCATCGGCGCGAACAGCCAGTTCGCGAAGGCCGCCGACAGCATCCAGATGCCCGCCATCGCACCCAGCGTCGCGAGAAAGAACTCGGACCAGCTGAAGCCTTCGACCACCAGCAGCAGCGAAGGCGAGAACACGAAGACGAAGGGAACCAGCGCCTTGCCCATGCCGAGACGGAAGGCGGTGTTGCCGGCCTTGAAGGCGTTGGCATCGGCGATCCCCGCTGCCGCATAGGCGGCCAGCGCCACCGGCGGCGTGATGTCGGCGAGCACGCCGTAATAGAACACGAAGAAATGCGCGACGATGGGCTGCACGCCCAGCAGGCTCAGGATCGGCGCGGCCACCGCGATCATGATCAGGTAGTTCGCCGTGGTCGGGATGCCGCAGCCCATCAGCACGCAGACGAGCGCGGTCAGGATCAGCGTGAACAGCAGCGTCCAGCCGGGCACGTCCATGATCTCGAAAGGAAGGAAGGACAGGAAGGCGAAGACGTCTTCGGCCCACTCCCCGGCCACGCTGGTCACCATGTAGGCAATCTTGAAGCCCACGCCGGTCAGCGTCACCACGCCGATGATCACGCCCACCAGCGCCGCGGCGGCGGTGACCGACAGCGAGTATTTCGCGCCCACCACGAAGCCGTCCCAGGTCTCCCGCGCGCTCTCGACAAGAGCAGTTTTCGGGCCGTGACGCAGCAGGTTCTGGATCACCAGCACCAGCAGGCAGGCCGCGATGCCGTAGAACGCGGCAAGATAGGGCGTGTAGCCCGACAGCAGGATGGTCACGAGCACGAAGAGCGGCAGGGTGGTCAGCCAGCCGGCCTTGAACACGGTCCAGGCCACGGGAAGCTCGTCCTTCGTGAGACCGCGCAGGCCGCGGCGGCGGGCCTCGAGATGCACCTGCACCAGCACGCCGAAGAAATGCATGAAGGCCGGCACCAGCGCGGCGGTGAGGATCGTCGTCAAGGGCACGCCGAGATACTCGATCATCAGGAAGGCCACCGCGCCCATCACCGGCGGCGTGATCTGCCCGCCGGTCGAGGAGGCCGCCTCGACCGCGGCCGCGAAATGGCGCGGGTAGCCGATGCGGATCATCGCCGGGATGGTCAGCGAGCCGGTGGTCACGGTGTTGGCGATCGATGAGCCCGAGATCGAGCCGAGCATGGCCGAGGAGATCACCGAAACCTTGGCCGGCCCGCCCGCGAAGCGGCCCGCGAGCGCGGAGGCCAGGTCGATGAACAGCTGCCCCAGGCCGATCCGCGTCGCCAGCACCCCGAACAACACGAAGTGGAACACGTAGGTCGAGATCACGCCGAGCGCGGTCCCGTAGATCCCCTGGCTGGTCAGGTAGAGATGGTTGACGATGTTTTCCCAATCCGCGCCGGGATGCTGCAGCACCCCCGGCATGGATTGGCCGAACCGGGCATAGGCGATGAAGAGCAGCGCGATCACCGGCAGCGGCCAGCCCATGGCGCGGCGGGTGGCCTCGAGCAGCACCGCGATCAGCACCGTACCCATCACCACGTCGATCACGAGCGGATCGCCCACCCGGAACGCCAAGTCGTCGAAGATCCACGGCACGTAGAGTGCCGCGACCGCGCCCGAGATCGCAAGGATCCAGTCGACAAGCGGCAGACCCAGCGGCTTGAGAGGTCCGCCAGCCGGGGCGGTGGCCCGCCCCCAGGCCACGAAGGAGAGGAAGACCAGTGCCAGCGTGAAGGCCAGATGCGTGCCGCGATGCAGCGTCGCGGGCGGAATGCCGTAGCCGGCGGTGTAGAAGTGATAGCATGACAGCGCGAATAGCGCGGCGGCGGTGAGCCAGCCGAGCGCCGGCGGCAGCGGGCGGAAGCGGACCTCGGGGTCGTAGCGCTCCTCGAGCGCCTTCATCTGGGCGTCGGTCAGGCCCTCCTGCCGGTCATGGGTCTGGGTCATGGAAGGCTCCAAAAATCCTGTGCGGGCTGCAGGTGACGGGACCGACGGCGCGTTCAGGCCGGGGTCAGCCCCTCGACCGGCGGCGGCGGCACCGGCCGGGTCACCTGCTCGGGCCTGCGGCGCTCGTAGAAGGCGTTGCCACCGGTGGTGACGGTGTAGTGCATGTTGTCGTATCCGGCGCGGTAGCTCGCGGCGTGGAAGAACTCGGCGCCGCCCACCAGCGGATGGCGCTCGCCGCGCAGCACCGCCGCCGCGGCCTCGCGCACCAGCGGCGCGTCCCGCATCTCGTTGCGCATCACACCGGACGCGAACTGGTTCGGCTGGGAAACGACACCGCAAACCGTGTCGGGGAAGGCGGGCGAGGCCACGCGGTTCATCACAACGCTGCCCACCGCGACCAGGCCGTCGCGGCTGGAGCGGAAGGATTCGAAATACATCGCCCGCTCCATGCATTCCTGCGCCGAGGCACGGCGATCGGGGCGCAAGCCACAGCCCCCCAGCGCCAACGCCGCGGCCAGCAGGAGAAGAAGGGCGGGCGGCATGCAACGCCGCCCGCCCGGCAATGCCGGGATCACGCTCACTCGGCGCTCATGCCCGAGATGTCCATGCCCTGCTCCTCGTAGAAGCGGGCCGCGCCGGGATGCAGCGGAATGCCGATGCCGTCGAGCGCCGTCTCGACGGTGATCTCGCGGCCCTTCTGGTGCCCGGAATCCAGCAGCTTGCGGGTGTTGTCGTTCCACAGCGCGGCGGTGATGTCGTAGATCAGCTGATCGGGCTGGTCGGCCGAGGTGATCCACTGCGCGCCGACCGACAGGGTGGTGACATCCTCGGCCACGCCCTCGTAGGTGCCCGCCGGCACGACATCCTCGGCGAAGAAGGTGTATTCGCCGGTGATCTCCGCGGCCTGCTCGCCATCGATCGGCACCAGCACGATGTCGTCCTGGCTCGCCAGCTCGGCGATCGCCCCGGCCGGGAAGCCGCCCACGAAGAAGAACGCGTCCATCGCGCCGTCGCGCATCCGCTCGGCGGCCTGGTCGGGCTTGAGGAACTGCGCGTCGACGTCGTCCTCGGACAGGCCGTAGGCCTCGAGGATGATGCGCGCGTCGACCAGCGTACCCGAGCCCGGCTCGTCGAGCGAAACGGTCTTGCCGGCGAGATCGTCGACGCTGTCGATGCCGCTGTCGGCGGAGGCCACGAGATGGATCGTCTCTGGGTAGAGATTGGCGATCGCGCGCAGCGTCTCGACCGGCTCGCGGTCGGCCCAGATGCCGGTGCCGGTCTGTGCCCAGGTCGCGACGTCCGATTGCGAGAAGCCCGACTCCAGCGCCCCGCCGGAAATGGCGTTGACGTTGGCGACCGAGCCATTGGCCGACAGCGCCGAGGCGATCAGCCCGGGCACGCCGCAGGAGCCGCCCTCCTCGCAGGGCCGCGAGCCCGGCGGGTTGGAGATCGCATTCGCGATCAGGCCGCCGATCGGGTAGTACGTCCCGGCGGTTCCGCCGGTGCCGATGCGGAAGAAGGACGGCGCCTGCGCGGCCGCCAGTCCGGCCGCGCCGATCGCCGCCACGCCGAGAATGGCCGTAAGGGTCCGGTTCATGAGATGCTCCCTGCGATTGTGTTGTGACCGCAATTCAGACCAGATGGCCGGCCCGATCTCAATCACCAACATCGCTTTCTGCAATCGAAAATTCTTCCCCTCCGACTCTCCGTTGGCGTGAGGAGCATCCGCCTTCCCCCCGGCCTCACCCTGTTCCTGATTCAGGCGCGATATGATCCTGCAAGCTGGTTCGAGTTGCGCCGCGATGGCGCGGGGGGGTTGAGCACGAGGCCCCGCCGAAGGCCGAGTGACAGGCCGTCAACAATCTACGGTGATGGCGAGGCAGTCGCGGTAGAGCAGCACCGCCTCGTCCTCGGCGATCTCGACATCCGCGAAACGCAACGGCGTGCCCTTGGCCACCGCGCGGCGCAGCGTGATCCCCTGTGCCAGCCCGATCGGCAGTACGTCGTCACGCGCCGCCCGCGCCGCCGGCATCACCCGGCCCCAGACGGTGTAGCCGCCCTCCCCGTCGAGCCGGTCGCCGGGGCCGAGGTCGCGTTTGGCAATGGCGGCGACGGTCGCGTGGAAGCCCTGCGGCGCGCCGGTGGCCTCGCCCCTGAGCGCCGCCGACAGCACCGACGTCGCGAGCTCCAGACCGATCATGTGAAACGGGCGGTACATCGCGGCATAGCGCCCGGTGGCGTCGGTCAGCAGGCCGTATTGACGGAAGCAGGCGGCGGCGTAGTCGCTCAGCGCCTCGATCACCACATAGACGCCCCAGCGCAGGTCGCGGAACACCGGCCGTCCATCGCGTTCGAGGCTGGAGACCACCTCGACCATGCCGGGCCTGTCCAGCAGGCCGCCGATCTCGCGCGGCCGCAGCACCCGGGCGAGGTCGTCGGCGCCGCAGGGCGGGAAGGCCAGCCCGTCATCGGGTACCGAAAGGCCGGTGGCGTTGGCGATCGCCGCCGCCTCGATCGCGCTCTTGGTGCCGTCGAGAAAGGAATTGAACATCTGCGGGTTCATGCCCGCTTTCGTCGCCTCGGCCTCCGTCAGCCCGTAATGCTCCCAGACCGCGTCGGGCGTCACCTCGTGGTAGCCGGGAAGGTATTTCGTCCCCTTGCCCGCCGCGACCACGCGAAACCCGTTCGAGCGCGCCCAGTCGACCATTTCGCAGACCAGTGCCGGCTGGTCGCCGAAGGCCATCGAGTAGACGACGCCCGCCTCGGCGGCGCGGCGCGCCAGTACGGGCCCGGCCAGCACGTCGGCCTCGACGTTGACCATCACCACGTGCCGCCCCGCCGCGATCGCGGCCTGCGCGTGGCGGATGCCCGCGCGGGGGTGGCCGGTGGCCTCGATCACCACCTCGACCCCATCCATGGCGGCGAGTTCGGCCCCGTCGGCGACGAAGCGGGTGGCCGCGATCCGCGCCTCGCTCCAGCCCACTCCGCGGCAGGCGGCGCGGGCGCGCTCGGGGTCCAGATCGGCGATTGCCCCGACCTCCAGCCCCTCGACGTGCGGCACCTGCGCCAGGAACATCGAGCCGAACTTGCCCGCGCCGATCAGGCCAGCGGTAACGGGCCGCCCATCGGCCGCGCGCACCGCACAGAGCTTCGCCAGATTCATGGATGTCTTCCCCTTCTGCCTGCACGCAGTGAAGGCAATAATCCGAGCAAGGTCCATGCGCTTTCCCGGTTGCACAACCTTGCAGTCGTACTGTGTGCATGCGCGCAAGCACGGTGGTTCGCGCAAGCGGGTTTGGCGCAAGGTCCATCTGGCCATGGGCGAGGCGACCCTGGAGGTGCGTGCTGTCGAGATCACCGGCAGCGGCGTGGGCGATGCGCCTGTCTTGCCAGATCTGCTCGCCCAGATCCCAGAGGGCGGAGCGATCGCCTCGATCACGGCTTACGGCGCCTACGACACTCGCGGCTGCCGGGACACCATCGCGAACCGGGGCGCGGACGCGGTCATACCGCCCAGGCGCAACGCCAAGCCGTCGAAGACGGATAGCCCCGGAGCGGCAGACAGGCACGAGGCTTTGCGCGCCAACAAGCACCTCGGCAGGACTACTTGGCGGCTTTGGACCGGTTATTACTTCCGAAGCCGCGCCGAGACCAAGGTGAACGGCATGAAGCTGCTCGGCCGGAAACCGATGGCTCGAAACTTCGATCGCCGGACCGCCGAGCTTCAGATCCGCATCGCGATCTCAAACCGCTTCGCCGCACTCGGCATTCCCGTCACGGAACCTGTCATCTGAGCCGCTCGGGGTGAGGGAAAGCTCAGCCTTCAGGCGTTCCGTGCAACAGAGCCCCCCAGCGCCTTCGCGGCTGAACTCGGACCAGCCCGAAAGGTCGCATGGCCCTTGGACCAGGAACGGGGTGCAGCAGGAGCCCGATGGAGTTCTCCTCAGACCCGGACCAAAAGCAGAAGATACGGCCGGCCGCAGTCGGCCAGCCGTACCTGCACCAAGCAACCACTCCGCCCAACCTCCTTGCGTTGTGGAACGGGCGAGACGCAAATCGTTGACAATGGCTACAACGATCCTCGAATGCGCGGTTTCGCGCATCCCCCATATGGAGGTTGTGCGCCACCGAATCCGGGTGCGGTGGCCATCTCGATGGAAGGACGAGCCGGTCAGGGGGTCGATCTCACCCGTTCGAGGGAGGCGCGCCTGTCGAATATAGTGTCACGCTCGGGCCAGGACTGACCGAGGAGTAGACCATGTCGAGAATCTCGATCCTGCCCTTGCTGGGGCTCCTGGCGCTCGGCGCCTGCGACACGAACACCGGCAACACCACTCTGGGAACGCTTGGCGTGCCCGAGGGCCAGCCGCTCGCCGCCGCGCAGATCCGCGCGCTGGTGCAGGGGGGACCCTACGACGTGCGCATCTACGACGGCGAGTTCGCCGGCACGGTCGGGCGCAGCACCTGGGACTTCGAGGCGATGCGGCTGACCGGCAGCTACCGCACGGCCGACGGCGAGACCGGGAGCTACGACATGCCTGTCAGCATCGAGGGCAACCAGCTTTGCGCCGGCGAGGATGACTGGAAGCAGTGCCACCTGGTCTACCCCTATGAGGGCGGGTTCATGGAGGTGACACCATCCGGCGGGCTGCACGCGACCTCGGTGCCGCTCTAGCGCCGGCGAGATCCAGCCTCTCCGGGCGGTGCGCCGCGCGTGCCGCCTCGCCTCCTGCGTCCTGTTCCGCCGGGCCGCAGAGGTCACCGGTGCCGGCTTCGGCGCCCTGCACGCCCTCGCGTTGATCGGAAACGTCACTTGCCTTACCCTGAGTAAGGATCGGGGGTGGTGTCGTGCGTGTGTTCGATCCCGAGGCAGTGACAAGCGATCTGCGCGGACTCGCCCTGGCCGCGCTGCTCGGCGAGACCCGATGGGAGGACTTCCTCGACCGACTGCGCCTGGTGCTGCCCAACGGTGCGGCGACGCTCTTCTACCACGACAGCGCGACCGACCGGGGCGCGTTCTCCCTGGCGGCGGGGCTGAGCGACGAGGCTCTCAGTGCCTATTCGAGCCGCTACAGTGCGCTCAATCCGTGGATGGCCGCCGCGACCCGGCGGCCGATCGGCCTAGCCACCCCGGACAGCGCCATGTTCTGCCGCCAGGCCCTGCAGCGCACCGAGTTCTACAACGACTATCTCCGGCCCAATCACCTGCAGGGAGCCGTCGGCATCACGATCGACCGCCGGGAAAGCTGCAACTTCTTCCTCAGCGTGCTCGGGGACACGCCGGAGACCGCGGAGCATCGCGAGATCCTCGCGATCCTGCGCAGCCTCGTGCCGGACCTGCGGCGCGCTTTCGAGTTCCATCGGCGGGTGCCGCTGCTGGCGGACGGGCCGGACGTGGAGGGTGCGGCGCTCCCGGGGGCCCTCGCGCTGGGCCCCCGGCGGCGGCTGCACGGCGCGAGCGGACTGGCGAGGACCGAGCTCGAGCGCGGCCGGGCCCTCTCGGTGAGCTGCGCGGGCCGGGTGGAGTTCAGGGATCGGCGCATCGCCGATCATGCCGATCTCTGCCTCGCATGGCTGTGCAGCCGGCAGGCCGCCCCTGCCCCGCGGGTGTTCCTCACCGCGAGACCGCCCGGCCTGCCGCTCAAGGTGACGGTGATGGCCCGGCCCTGGGCGGACGGGGCGCAGTACTTCCGGGGCCCCGAATGCGTGATCCTCGTCGAGCCGGGTGCGAGGCCCGCGGCCAACCTCGCCGAGGTGGCGCATCACTACGGCCTAACGCCGGCCGAGCTTCGCCTGGCCACGGGCCTGCTCGCCGGCCTGTCGCTGAGCGAAATCGCGGCCGATGCAGGCGTGACGGTCGAAACTGCCCGCAGTCACCTGCGCGCGCTCTTCGCCAAGACCGAGACCCACCGGCAGCCCGATCTCGTGCGCCTGCTCATGGCCCTGGCCTGCTGAGACCGACTGGCAGCGACCGACCCGGCAGACGCTCATTCGGACCCGCAGCAGCTCCAACGAGCCCGTGCTCGCCCGGTGCGTCACGCCGGGCGGTCCTGTGCCGAGCAGAGATCGGCGATTACTCCGACGTCCGCCGCGACGCACCATTTCGCAGCCCATCGGCGACAACCCATCGCCCGACGAGGCGGCCTTCGATGTCCTGCCTCCCCCATATGGGGGACGCGCGCGTACGGCAGCGGCGTAAGCTGTGTGAGACCTGCTTCGGAGGCTCCCATGACGCAGCAGCTTTCGTTGACGGCCCCCGCCGCCCCGGTGGACTGGAGCGATTACGCCGAGGCTTACGACCTGCTCCTCGACTACAACCCGGCCTACCGGGCGCTGCTCTCGCGGTTCGAGACCTTTCTCGAAGGGGTCGACCTCGACGGGGCCGCGTGCCTCGACGCCGGCGCCGGGACCGGCAACTTCGCCTCGCGCCTGCCGCTGAGCCGCATCGAACGCCTGGCGCTCGTGGATCCGAATTCCGGCATGATGCGCAGGGCCCGCGCCAAGCTGCCATCGTCGGTCGCCGAATTCCACGAGACCGGCTTCGAGACCTACCGGGACGAGGCCGGAACCTTCGACCTGGTGATTTGCACCAACGCGCTCTTCGCGATGCCGGATCCGCCGACGCGGCTGGCGCAGATGCATGAGCTGCTGCGGCCTGAAGGGCGCCTGTTTCTCGTCGACCTTGGGCGACGGGTCAGCGTGTGGGATTGGAGCCTCTACCTCGGCACGCACATGATCCTGCAGGCGGGACCGATGGAAGGCCTGAAGGTACTCCGGCGCTCTCGTCCGATCCGCCGGCAGAACGGCCGCATTCGGCAGGGCCAGACCGAGGGCACCTACTGGACCCACACGCTCGATGAGCTGGCGCAACACGTCGCAGCGGCCGGGTTCGAGGTGACGGGGCGCGAGACGGTCTACCGGGGCTACTGCGATCTCGTCACCGGGAAAAACGCACCATGACCGAACGTGCCCTTCGCTTCCTGCGCGTGGAGGACGACCAACTGCTTCGGTCCGTGCTGGACGTGCGCTTCTCGGTCGATCGGGAAGCCAAACGACGCACCGGCAGGGTCGAGGATCCACACGACTTCAGCGCCAACGTCGTGCATGTCGCCGCGCTGCTTCGCAGGCAAGTCGTGGGCGGGCTGCGGGGTCACATCTGCCGCGGCCCCGACGCGATCAGCCCAACCGCGGAGATCTTCGAGGAGGAGGTCGAATGGCTGTTGCACTGCGTCTCGGCCATGGACCATTCGCGCCTGTTCTGTGCCCAACTCGACCGGGAGCTGAGCCGGAAGGTTCGGCTTGGCCTGGTGGTCCACGCGCTGGCATGCGGCCGGGAACGCGGGCTTGATGCGGTCATCGCCGCCGTCAGGTCCGGCAGCATCTCCCCCTACCGACAGGAACTTGGCTTTCGTCCAATCGCCAAGCGCAGATCTTTGCGCTTCCCGAGGGACAGGCCTCAGGTCCTGATGTTTGGCAGCACGGCGAGATGTGCTGAGCTGTCCCACCTGAGTGCTCTAGGTTGATTGTCAGTGCATGGTCGGCCTCCGGTCGACGGTGACCTGAGACCCTGTTCCTCCTCCAGTTTGAGGTAGAGTCCGTTCAACTTTGGAGACGGACATGAAGCGATCGCGTTTCACAGAAGAACAGATCATCGGAATGCTGAAAGAGCAGGAAGCTGGGCTGTCGACGGCCGAGGTGTGCCGCAAGCACGGCGTCAGCCAGGCCACTTTCTACAAATACAAGGCGCGCTTCGGCGGGCTGGAGGTGTCGGACGCGCGCCGTCTGCGGGCGCTCGAGGACGAGAACGCCAAGCTCAAGAAGCTGCTGGCCGAGCAGATGCTGGACAACGCCATCCTGCGGGATGTCGCGGCAAAAAAATGGTAGC